>NZ_JAFCKS010000009.1 GCF_018129995.1 Bradyrhizobium sp. SZCCT0153 | reverse complement strand
GACGTCCTTGCACGCCGGGCACTCAAACGTCCGGATATCGAAGCCAAATTGGCCGAGCGTAATCCGAGCCAGCACCGTTTCTGTTTGACACGCTGGACATAGCGTTCGGGGATAATGGAACATCTATTGCACGCCTTGTTCAGGCGGGAGCGTTACAGAACTCTCAGTCACCGGTAGTTGCCGTGGTGGGCGGTGATGGAACCCACTGTGCAATCGCCGTTTGGCTCGGCGCTGCTCAGTATTGCTCAACGCCAAAAGAAATTAACGTGTCGTTAGTGAATTAGGTCGCCGCTAGATTCAAATTAGTGCAATTGCCCTCAACCAAGCACGTCCGTTCAACAGGAGCACGGCGTTTTCACACAGCCAGGGTCATTTGCGGACATTCCCGGCACGGAAAATCGCCTCGGCCGCGACAACGCCGCTGCTCTAGTCAGCCTTCGATGACGCTCGCCGTCGTCCCCGCCGCCGAGTACAGATAAACGCTGCCGAAGCGCTCTCCCAAATCTGAAGGCAAGCGTGACATTGCCGGCCTGCGCCAGTTGCTGCAGTGGTACGTTGACGACGTCATGGCGCTGTAACCCTAGAATGCTTGCCCGGCTCGAAGCTGCCGGATGAGCTGGCCGCCCAAGGCCACAAGCTCACCGAGATCGGCGAAGGCGAGCGCACACTGCCCGCCGCTATCATCGAAGCGGTTTTGGTCGAAGGCTCGACCGTCCCGATCATGATGTCCCATGCCGGAATCACCCCTCGGCTAGTGGAGTGCTCGGTGCGTTGCGGATCGCACCGTTTGCCATCTACCGTTTCCCAAGGTTACCCTGTGCAACCATTGGGACGCACGATGGACATTGCCGAGATCGACGCCTTTATCGCCGAGCAGAAGTCCCTCCAAGACCTTGAGGGGGCTTCGCCCGAATGGCAGGATGGTTATCCGGGGGAGCTGTCCGCAACCTGGAACATCGTTGATTCGGTCGGGATTGTCCGGGCACAGCTTCGCTTCCGCTGCCCCGTTCACAAACCTCAATTTCCTAGCATCTCCCTGATTTATAAGGGAAGTCTGATCACGCGCCTCGACCTCGTTTCTCAAGACGAGTGCAAGCCCAACCCACACGATGCAGCCATGTTCGGGTTGCCGCCCCGCGTCTGCGGACCCCACTGGCATCCTTGGGCGTTTAACCGTAGTTATGTGGAGACTGCCGGCTTCGGCCGCATGCCTTACCGGGAGCCGCTTCCGCCACAAGTGCGGAAGCTCCCCCAAGCAATGCTCTGGCTTGCTAAGAATCTTAACCTGTCGATAGCGCCTGATCAGCGAGATTTCGACGTTCCGCCACAAGGTGAGTTATTCCCGTGAGTAATGCCTGCGACGACATCAGAGCAGCACTTGCCGCCTTTGAGGTCTGCACAGAGACCGAGCACGGTTCGCGGGTTACGACGCATTGCCTGTACCCGTCTTTTGACCCGGTGAATGTGTTCGTTGCGAGATTCGGGGGCGGCTTTCGAGTCCACGATGGCGGCGGAGCTGCCCGGTCTGCTTGGACCCACGGCCGAGACGAAAATCTGATCTCGCGGATGCTGACCAAGCAAGCGCAATTGTACCGGCTCAAAATCTCGAACGACTCGCTCACGGCCGAGGTTCAAAGCGTTGACTGGCTGGGTTCGGCAATTCTCGCCGTTGCCAACGCGTCGGCGGCTGCTGCACACGCCGCCGTAGACCGGATGATGACCGCGACCGAAGCGGTTCTCAAAGACAAAATCTTGCGGGTCCTCAAGGAAACGGTGCCGCCGACTACAATTGCGGTCGATTATGAGGTCGCGGGTCAGAGCAAGCGGCACAAGTTCGACTTCGCCGTCACGGAATTTGACGGCAGCATGCTGTTGCTCAACGCGGTTGCTCCTCATCACATATCGGTTTCTTCCAAGTATGTGGCGTTCTCGGACATCATTCACCGGGACGACGTCCGAACCGACAGATGGGCCGTACACGACAAGGGCCTCGATGCCGGTGACGTCTCGCTGCTGCTACAGGTGGCGGAGATCGTCCCGATGCAGGCGCTTTCAGGCGGGCTGAAGCGGCTGATGCTGCAATAAGCTAACTCACGATTTTATAGACCTTCTCGCGCTTGCGGCGCGGCTCCAACTCCGGCACGGATTTGCCAGCGTTCAGCGCCCGCATCATCCCAATCCGGGCGAACATCACTGGCCCGCCGCGCTCGGCGACCAGCAGCAGCGCTTCCATCGCCGCCTGCCATTCCGGCCGGTCGTGGGCCGCCTTCGGCAGGTTGGCGATATAGCGACCGGCATCGAGCAGGGTCTGCAGCTTGCCGCCCGGAACCTGGATCGGATCGTCGAACAGCCGCACCCAGCCTCGGTCGATCACAGCCCCCCAAAGAGATCACCGAGTCGAAGTCGGGCCGATGGGGTGATGCGGGCCGAGAACCGGTCCACCGTCACACGCGCGTCCGACGATGGACCGTTCCGGGTGGATGGCGCGAACTCGACTGGCGTCAGTCATCGCGCCACAGACCAATTTCCCAACCTCGCAGGCCGTAGAGTCGTTCCTACCAAGCTACTTGAAGTCGGGCCGGACCTCGGCCCCGCGCATCCCGCAGGCCGAGCAAATGAAGCGCGGCTCGATGTCGGACAGCCGCATTTCATCGGGCCAGGTGTCGGCGCTCTCGGCAATGTGGTGCCCGCAGCGGTAGTCGGAGCAATAGATCAGCACGCCCCGCAGGCCCATCTCGCGCATCGCGCCGAAGGTGATCTTGACCGGGCGGCCATCGGCGCGGGTAGGGGTGATGCGTCTGATCGGACGAGACATCCCGCCAAGAATGGCGCCGAATGCACGGAGTCAAATTATCGATTCCCGGTGGGTGCGAAGGGCGCCGACCTACTTCCGGTCGTGGGTGTGGACAATCGATGATGATTGAGGCCGCCAACTGAGGCGGCCTTACTTCTTACCGTTCATACGATCTAACAACGCACGCAGGCGGGCGATAAACGTCTCTACCCAGTCGTCACCCTTTGGCTGGGGGTTGGACCGATTAAATTGGTCCCGGCACGAGGGGCGATCTTTCTCGGAATCCATACATTGGTCCTCCGGCAAGGTGTGTTGCCTGAGTACCTACAACTTTTGGGTGTGGGTATTGTTCCGACGATTTCGTTTCAGACTGGCCTTATCAGCGATGAAATGAAAGAGGCGGCCCCTATTCTTGCGCTGGCTTGGCTGGCGTTTTTGTTTCGATTCGACTGCCGCAGTTCTGGCACGTGAATCTATTCACGATAATCCGTTCTGCCGGTTCCAGCACCGAGATGATCCACGCCATCTCCTTGCCGCACTCCCCGCAAATCGGAGCGCTCAGGTCTTCCGGCTTCTGTTTGAGTATACCCATGAGGACGCCCACAAATCCTCTGAGGCAATTATAGGTCTAACAGTGCAGGCGTTCAACGGCATGCGCCTTTTGTTCTATGGGACCAAATTCCTTGACCTATCTCAATGGTCTGCCGAACTCAAAACAGGCCACTGCGAAAATCAATCTAGGCCACTAGGGGTTAAAACAGGCCAGCGCCTGGACGGCCGTAAGAACAGAAGGCGACTGCGACACAGATCGTGAACGAGGGCCACAACGGATTCGAGGACCTGAGTTGATCACCCGCCGTAGGTTTGGATAAAGACCGGCTCAATCCTTATTCCCGTCACGATAGGCGGGTCACTAGCGAGGTAGAGCAGGGCGCGACGACCACGCTCAACAGAACGAGCCCACCAATGCCCCCCGTAGGCAACTCATTGAATCCCGACTCCCCGTTTTGGTAAATCGTGGCCAAAAGAAGAAGTTGAATTTGGTAAGTTGCTGAGATCGCGTGGCTATTTGATACTGTCACGTCTCGGCAACATTGTGGTAGGAATGCATCAGTATCCGCGATCCGCGGATCCCCGTTTTCAGCATCCCCATTGCCGGAATGACCAGCGCAGACACCTCGGCCGCATCCTTTGACACGGCCCCAGCGGAAGAGCCCCGGCGTTGGTCGGTGCGACGCTGGCTGGCGCCCTTTGCCGTGGCGCTGGCGCTGCTGTCGGCCCTGCTGACCTTTCTGGTCCTGACCGGACTGACGAACATCGAGCCGACACCGGCGGTGGTCCGCTCGTTCTACCTGCTTAATGCGGCCACCATCCTGCTGCTGGTCGGGATCATCGTGCGCGAGCTGTGGCAGCTGATCCTGGCGCGGCGGCGGGGCCGGGCGGCGGCGCGCCTCCATGTCCAGATCGTCAGCCTGTTCTCGATCGTGGCGGTGCTGCCGGCGGTGCTGGTCTCGGTCGTTGCCAACGTCACCATCGAGCGCGGCCTCGACCGCCTGTTCTCCGGCCCGACCAAGGAGGTGATCCAGAATTCGCTGACGATCGCCCGCGCCTACATGCAGGACCATGCGCAGCTGATCCGCGGCGATATTCTCGGCATGGCCAACGACATCGCTCATGCGCGGCCGCTCTACGACCAGGATCGCCGCTCGTTCCGCGAGCTGCTGACCGCCAGCGCCGGCTCCCGCAATCTGCCGGGCGCGATGATCATCGACAAGAACACCAACATTCTCGAATCCGCCGACACCGGCATGCGGCTGGCCTATTCGCCGCCGGCGCCGGACTTCCTCAGCAACGTCAACGAATCCGAGCCCGAGATCGCGGTGCTGCCGGACGCCAGCTACGTCGCCGCGGTGATCCGCTTGCGCGCCTTCAGCGACACCTTCCTCTACGTCGCGCGGCCGCTCGATCCGAACGTCGTCACCCAGCTCAAGCAGACCGAGGTCAGCGTCGCCGAATACGCCCAGATCGAGTCGCGCCGGCTCGGCATCCAGGTCGCATTTGCGCTGATGTTCGCGGTGATCGCGCTGACCATTCTGATGGCCTCGGTGCTGATCGGCCTCAACTTCGCCAACTCGCTGGTCTCGCCGATCCGGCGGCTGATGAACGCGGCCCATACGGTCTCGACCGGCGACCTCCATGTGAAGGTCCCGGTGCACCAGTCGGAAGGCGACCTCGCCCAGCTCGGCGAGACCTTCAACAAGATGACGCAGGAATTGCGCAGCCAGCGCGACGAACTCGTCAACGCCAGCGATCTCATCGACAGCCGCCGCCGCTTCATCGAAGCGGTGCTGTCCTCTGCGAGTGCCGGCATCATCGGCGTCGATACCTCGGGCAGCGTCGGCATCCTCAACCGCTCCGCCGAGAAGCTGATCGGGCACTCCGAAGCGGAGACGCTCGGCCATCCGCTCTCCGACGTGCTGCCCGAGCTCGACGAGATGATGAAGACGGCGCGGGAAGGGACCCAGCGCCTGGTGCAGGGCCAGATCACGATCACGCGCGACGGGCAGGAACGCAATCTGTCGGTCCGCGTCAGCGCCGAGAAGACCAGCCAGCCGCACGACAGCCACATCATCACGCTCGACGACATCACCGAGCTGGTCTCGGCGCAGCGCACCTCGGCCTGGGGCGACGTGGCGCGCCGCATCGCCCACGAGATCAAGAACCCGCTGACGCCGATCCAGCTCTCGGCCGAGCGCATCCGCCGCAAATTCGGCAAGTCCATCACCGAGACCAAGGACAAGCAGATCTTCGAACAGTGCACCGACACCATCGTGCGCCAGGTCGACGATATCCGCCGCATGGTCGACGAGTTCTCGCGCTTTGCGCGGATGCCCAAGCCGGTGATGGAGGGCGAGGACGTCGCCGACACCGTGCGGCAGGCCGTGTTCCTCATGAAGGTCGCCCATCCCGAGATCGAGATCGAGGCGCAATTCAAAGAGGATCCGCTCCGCGCCCAGTTCGACCGGCGGCTGATCTCGCAGGCGGTCACCAACATCGTCAAAAACGCCACCGAGGCGATCGAGCAGGTCCCGGCCGAAGAACTGGGAAAAGGCCGGATCGACGTCGTGGTCTCGCGCGAGGGCGAGGACGTGCTGATCGACGTCATCGACAACGGCATCGGCCTGCCCAAGGTGGCGCGGTCGCGTCTGCTCGAGCCTTATGTGACGACGCGCGCCAAGGGCACCGGCCTCGGGCTCGCAATCGTCGGCCGCGTGCTGGAAGACCATGGCGGACGCATCGAGCTGAAGGACGCCTCCGACTTCCGCGAAGGCCAGCGCGGCGCCTGGATGCGGATGCGGTTTGCGATCTCCGGCGCTCCCGCGAAAAGCGAGGGGGCCGAGCCGGCGGGCGAGGCAACGATCAAGCCGGAAATCGCGGAAGCGAGCACGGCTCCCGCCAAGCACCTCGAAACAATAGAGCCGGCCTCCGGAACCAAAGAGCCGGCTGAAAAGACCAATGATTCAACGAAGATCGAAGCCTCAACAGGCAACTGAGAAGACAGGCGCGACCCATGGCAAGTGAAATTCTGATTGTCGATGATGAGGCCGATATTCGGGATCTCGTTGCGGGCATCCTCGAAGACGAGGGCTTCGTGACCCGGACGGCACGCGACAGCGACACGGCACTCACCGAGATCGCCAACCGCAGGCCGCATCTGGTGTTCCTCGACATCTGGCTGCAGGGCTCCAAGCTCGACGGCTTGCAGCTGCTGGAGCAGGTCAAGAAGGACAACGCCGATTTGCCGGTCGTGATGATCTCCGGTCACGGCAACATCGAGACCGCGGTCGCCGCGATCAAGCGCGGCGCCTACGATTTCATCGAGAAGCCGTTCAAGGCCGACCGGCTGATCCTGGTCGCCACCAGGGCGCTGGAGAACTCGCGGCTGAAGCGCGAGGTCAAGGAGCTGAAGCAACTGGCGCCGAGTGCCAGCTCGCTCGTCGGCCGTTCGCCCAGCATGAACCAGCTGCGCCAGACCATCGAGCGCGCGGCCAAGGCCAACAGCCGCATCCTGATCGTCGGCCCCGCCGGCGCCGGCAAGGAGCTGACCGCGCGCACGCTGCACACCGCCTCGGGCCGAGCCGACGGCCCGTTCGTCGTGATCAATGCCGCCGCGATCACGCCGGAACGGATGGAGCACGAGATGTTCGGCGTCGAGCAGTCCAACGGCGAGCAGCCGCGCAAGGCCGGCGCGCTGGAGGAAGCCCATGGCGGCACGCTGTTCATCGACGAGATCGCGGACATGCCGCGCGAGACCCAGAACAAGATCCTGCGCGTGCTGGTCGAGCAGTCGTTCCAGCGCGTCGGCGGCACCGCCAAGGTGCAGGTCGACGTCCGCATCATCTCCTCCACCGCGCGCAATCTGGAAGAGGAGATCGCGGCCGGCCATTTCCGCGAGGACCTCTATCACCGGCTCTCGGTGGTGCCGATCCGTGTGCCTGCGCTGTCGGAGCGCCGTGAGGACATTCCGGAATTGATCGACTATTTCATGGAGCAGATCTCGGCGGGCAGCGGCCTGCCCAAGCGCCAGATCGGGCAGGACGCGATGGCGGTGCTGCAGTCGCATGTCTGGCCGGGCAATGTGCGCCAGCTTCGCAACAACGTTGAGAGAGTCATGATTCTGGCCGCGGGCGGACCCGAGGTCATCATCACCGCCGACATGTTGCCGCAGGACGTCGGCTCGATGGTGCCGGCGATGCCGACCAGCAACAACGGCGAGCACATCATGGGCCTGCCGCTGCGCGAAGCGCGCGAAGTGTTCGAGCGCGACTATTTGATTGCACAGATCAGCCGTTTCTCAGGAAATATTTCTCGCACGGCCGAGTTTGTTGGCATGGAACGCTCGGCCCTGCACCGCAAGCTGAAGGCGCTCGGCGTCGGCTAGGGCTTTTCGAGCGGAGTTGCATCACGGTTCGCGTCGGGAAAAAGGCGTCAAAGCAACAATCTGGAGCGGCGACGTTGCGGCCGGACCTCAGGGATAAGCGAGGAAAATCATCGATTTCCGTAGTTTTTCGGGGCAATACCGCGTGGGCTGCCGCGTGAAGCGGCTTGCCTAATATGTCCACCTGTCCTCTAATCGCACAGCTGTTCCTTCCGAGGGGGATCTCATGAGGACGGCAACCGGAAGCGGCTCCAGCAAAAGAGGGCCGCAACCGGCGCAATAAAAAGAAACTCAAAGCGAGAAAAAAACAATGGCGGCAGACCGCGCACAAAACCTACAGGACACCTTCCTCAATCACGTTCGCAAAACGAAGACGCCACTGACGATCTTTCTGGTCAACGGAGTGAAGCTCCAGGGCATCGTGACCTGGTTCGACAATTTCTGTTTGCTGCTTCGGCGCGACGGTCACTCGCAGCTCGTCTACAAGCATGCGATCTCGACCATCATGCCGGGCGCTCCGATCCAGTTGTTCGAAGGCGGCGAGGATCAGCCGGCTTGAGAGTGATCTGATTGGAACCCCGGAATTTCGACGGGGAAGCCGACCGTCCGCAGTCGGCAGGGGCAAAGCGAACGGGGCGGGTGCTTGTCATCGGCCCCTATTTGCGGGTGCGCGCAGGCAGTGCCGACGCGCAATCGGAAAGTCATATCCTGCGAAACGCCGAGGCCCGGCTCGACGAAGCCGCGGGCCTCGCGCGCGCGATCGATCTCGTCATCGCCGATGCCATCATCGCGCCGATCAGCCAGATCAGGCCCGCGACCTACATCGGCAAGGGCAAGGTCGAGGAGATCGCCGCGCTGGCCAAGAGCCTCGATGTCGAGCTCGTGGTGATGGATTGCGCGCTGGCGCCGATCCAGCAGCGCAATCTCGAGAAGGAATTGCACGCCAAGGTGCTCGACCGCACCGGCTTGATCCTCGAAATCTTCGGCCGTCGCGCCAAGACCAAGGAAGGCTCGCTTCAGGTCGAGCTCGCGCATCTCAACTACCAGCGTTCGCGCCTCGTCCGCTCATGGACCCATCTCGAACGCCAGCGCGGCGGTTTCGGATTCATGGGCGGCCCGGGCGAGACGCAGATCGAGGCCGATCGCCGCCTGATCCAGGAACGCATCTCCAAGCTCGAGGGCGAACTGAAGAAGGTGCAGGCGACGCGGCGCCTGCACCGCGCCGGTCGCCAGCGCGTGCCTTATCGCGTGGTGGCGCTGGTCGGCTACACCAATGCCGGCAAGTCGACGCTGTTCAACCGCCTGACCCGCGCCGACGTCCAGGCCGCCGACATGCTGTTCGCCACGCTCGATCCGACCTTGCGCGCGCTCACTTTGCCGCATGGCGGCAAGGCGATGCTGTCGGACACGGTCGGCTTCATCTCGAACCTGCCGACGCAGCTCGTCGCAGCCTTCCGCGCCACGCTGGAGGAGGTGCTGGAGGCCGACGTCATCCTGCATGTGCGCGACATCTCGCACGAGGATGCCGAGGCGCAGCAGGGCGACGTCGATGCCGTGCTGCGCCAGCTCGGCATCAATCCTGACGACAGCGGCCGCATCATCGAGGTCTGGAACAAGATCGACCGTTACGGCCCCGAGCAGCGCGAAGAGCTGTTGAACATCGCCGCGCGCAGGCCGGAAGATCATCCGGCCATGCTGGTCTCGGCCGTGTCGGGCGAGGGGGTCGACGCGCTGCTCGCCGCGATCGAGGAGCGCCTGGCTGCCAAACGTACCACGCTCGATCTCTCGATCGACGCC
Organism: Bradyrhizobium sp. SZCCT0153; assembly: GCF_018129995.1. Classification (GTDB taxonomy): domain Bacteria; phylum Pseudomonadota; class Alphaproteobacteria; order Rhizobiales; family Xanthobacteraceae; genus Bradyrhizobium; species Bradyrhizobium japonicum_G. Next base: position 217,296 of record NZ_JAFCKS010000009.1, on the reverse strand, counting down.
GCCGACGGCGCCGGCATCAGCTGGCTGCATCGCAATTCCGAGGTGCTGGCCAAGGAGCTGCATGACGGCCGGTTCGACATGACCGTGCGGGTCGACGAAACCAAGCGGGATATCGTGGTCAATCGCTTCGACGCCGTGCCGCGTCTTTCGGCCTGAACGATGTCGTCCCGGCGCAGGCCGGGACGAATACCTCGTGATCTATCGATTGCGATTGGTAGAAGCACCGAACGACGAGTCTTCGCCAAACTACTCCTTGGGGTTATGGGTCCCGGCCTTCGCCGCATTCCACAACGCATCCATCTCCGCCAGCGACGCCTGCTCCAGCGTCCGTCCCTGCGCTTCCAGTGCCCGTTCGATGAACGCAAACCGCCGTTCGAATTTCGCATTCGTCGCGCGCAGCGCGGCTTCCGGATCGGCATCGACATGGCGGGCGAGGTTGACCAGCGCGAACATCAGGTCGCCGGTTTCCTCCGCCAGCCCCTCGCTGTCGTTGCGATCGAGCGCAGCCTCGATCTCGTCGGCTTCCTCCCGGATCTTTGCCAGCACGGCGCGGGGGTCGTTCCAGTCGAAGCCGACGGTCGAGGCCTTGCGCTGCAGCTCCATGGCGCGCGTCAACGCGGGCTGGCCGGCCTTCACGCCTGAGAGCAGCGATTTATGCGGCGGCGCCTCCTCCGGTGGCCGGCGTGCGGCGCGCTCGGCCTTTTCCTCGGCCTTGATGCGGTCCCAGACTTCCTTGACGTGGGAGGAGGCGAGGTTGCCGTCCTTGTCGGCGAAGACATGCGGATGGCGCCGGATCATTTTTCGCGTGATGGCCTCGACGATGTCGCCGAAGGCAAACGCGTTCTGCTCCGACGCCATCTGGGCGTGGAACACGACCTGAAGCAGGAGATCACCGAGCTCCTCGCGCAAATCGTCGAGATCGCCGCGGCTGATGGCCTCGACCACCTCATAGGCTTCCTCGATGGTGTAGGGCGCGATCGTCGCAAAATTCTGCTCGAGGTCCCAGGGGCAGCCGGTCACCGGCGTGCGCAGCGCCGCCATGATCTCGATCAGGCGGGAAATGTCGCGGGATGGGGTCATTGCGGGGCAGTCTCCTGGGTCTCCAACCTTATGCCAAAAGCGGCCGGCCGATCCCAGCGCCGGCACGCGGAACAGGCCGATTTCCACCGATTGGCTGATACGTTCCGCAATGCTAAAGCGCGGAGCCATGAGTGATGCATTTTCCTCCGAAACCGCGCTGGTGCTGTTCTCCGGCGGCCAGGACTCGACCACCTGCCTTGCCTGGGCGCTCAGCCGCTTCGCGCGCGTGGAAACGCTGGGATTCGACTACGGCCAGCGCCACGCCGTCGAGCTCGACTGCCGTGAGCGGCTTTTCGACGGTCTCAAGAGCCTGCGCGCGGATTGGGCCGCAAGACTCGGCGAGAGCCACACACTGTCGATCCCGACGCTCGCGGCCGTGTCAGAGACGGCGCTGACGCGCGACGTCGCGATCGCGATGGGCGCAGACGGCCTGCCGAATACGTTCGTGCCCGGCCGCAATCTGGTGTTCTTGACCTTCGCCGCGGCGCTGGCCTACCGGCGCGGCATCACTGACATCGTCGGCGGCATGTGCGAGACCGACTATTCCGGCTATCCCGATTGCCGCGACGACACCATCCGCGCGATGCAGGCAGCGCTCTCGCTCGGCATGGCGAGGTCCTTCGAGCTGCATACGCCCTTGATGTGGATCGACAAGGCCGCGACGTGGCAGCTTGCGCATGACCTCGGCGGCGAGGGGCTGGTCGATCTCATCCGCGAGCAGTCGCACACCTGCTATCTCGGCGAACGCGGCGCGCAGCATGAGTGGGGATACGGCTGCGGCGAGTGCCCGGCATGCAGCCTGCGGGCGAAGGGGTGGCGGGAATACGTGGCGGGGAGGTAGCGCGCCAATCTGCGCTGTCATTGCGAGCGAAGCGAAGCAATCCAGTATCCTTCTACGGTGGCAGTCTGGATTGCTTCGTCGCAAGAGCTCCTCGCAATGACCAACGTGGCGCGAGCTTACCGAAAATCCTCGTCCCGCAGCTCGATCGGCTCGCCGTGCGGCGTCCGATCCGCGGCGTGGTCCCAGGCGTCGCGGTAGCGATGCAGGGTTTCCGTCGAGGCGACGCCCTTGCTGGCGACTAAACCCTCCAGCGTGGCGAGCCAGTGCAGATAATAGGTCTCGCCCGTATCGGGATCACCCGCTGCCTGCGCGCGCTTGATCTCGAAGGCCAGGGCTGCGGCCCATTCGGGCCACGTGAACACGCCGCGCTCGTGCAGGCTCACGGCCATCGCGAAGGCGTGCGCCTCCCAGGGCGCGCGGAACACCGGGCCTTCTTCGTCGCGCGGAATGCTCGGGATCGCCGCTGTCGCGGCGGCAGCAGCGCTACCACTCATTACGCCGGGTCCAGATACGGCTCGAACGCGTCGATCGACACCTTCGAGGTCGGGTCACCGTCCGCGCCCCAGAGATCGCTGCCTTCGAATACGACCGTGTAGAGCCACTGCGGATTCTCGCCGAGCTCCATCGCCGCCGAATCCGGAAACACGTGGCAGCCATGGTTCAGCTCGACGACGCCCACATGGCCGCGCACATAGCGCGGCAGCCGGGTGTGCGTGGTCGGATGGATGTTCCTGGCGCGCACGCGGTCGCCGATGTTGAATTTTGCGGGCGCAGGCGCCGTGCGGGCGAACTTGCCGCGCACCATGATGCGCTCGACCTGGCCGAGATCGAACTTGCCGTGCATGAGCGCTTTTGCCGGTTGAATCGCATGCCCGGCGGCGACCTCCTCTCTCGTGAGGTAGCCCTTCTCGATCAGCATCTCCTCGAGCCCGAGAAACCATTTCTTGTAGTAGGAGCTCGACAGATACACATCCGGCGGCAGCGTCTCGCGATAGAAGCGCGAGGTGTCGATGTTAAAGGCGCCGGCCGCGCCCATCGCGCGCACCATGGCGAGGACGCGCGACTCCCATTCCTCGTGAAACATCGGCTCGTTCGACTCCGGCTCGACCTTGCCGAAGCCGTCCATGCCGCCCATGTCGTGCACGCCGTTCATGACGGCGCTCCGGGCGTCTTGGGAAAGCCGGTGCCGATCATGGAATCGCGCGTGACCAGCTCGGCGAGCTGTTCTTCGCTCCAGCCTTCGGTGCCCTCGGGCCGCATCGGCAGCACGAGGAAGCGCGTCTCGGCTGTCGAATCCCAGACCCGGATTTCCATGTCCTTGGGCAGCGTGACGTCGAAATCGGCGAGCACGCCACGCGGGTCCTTCACCGCGCGCGAGCGGTAGGGCGCGGCCTTGTACCAGACCGGCGGCAGACCGAGCATCTCCCAAGGGTAGCAGGAGCACAGCGTGCACACGACCATGTTGTGCCGCTGCGGCGTGTTCTCGACCACGACGAGATGGTCGCCGACGCGGCTGACATGGCCGAGCGTGCCGATCGCCTTGCTGCCGTCTTCAAGCAGCGCCGTCTTGAAGGCCGGATCGGTCCAGGCCTTGGCGACGACCCGCGCGCCGTTATGCGGGCCGATCTTGGTCTCGTAGGCCTGGATGATGGCGTCGAGCGCGGCCGGCTCGACATAGCCTTTTTCGGTCAGGATCGTCTCGAGCGCGCGCACGCGCAGCTCGGTCTCGGACAGCTCGGAATGATCGTGATCGTGGTGGTGATGATGCTCGCTCATGGGGGTGAAGATAGTCCCAGAATCCGGGCGTTGTCGAGGCGAAGACTCTGCTAACATCGCGCCATGGGCTGGGCTGCACGAACCGGAATGGCCGCCGCAATCGCGGCTCTTGTCGCACTCGCGGCGCAGGATGCGCGCGCCGCGAATGGCGCCTATGCGGTGGATGCCGCCGATATCTCCGAGGTCGGCTCCTGCAAGGTGGAAAGCTGGATGTCGGCGGCGACCAACACGGATTTTTCCGCTGTCGCCAATCCCTCCTGCGTCGTCGATCCCTTCAGGCCGATCGAGCTGAGCCTGCAGACGATCCGGGCCCGCAGCGACGGCGACTGGAGCACGACGGTCGCCCCAAAAGCCAAGACGAATTTCATCCCGACCGGAATAGGCCGGTGGGGATTGTCGGCGTATGGCGGCGGATCATTCGACGCGGCGACCGGCGATGCCCTGTCCGCCTTTGTCGTCATCCCCGCGACCTACCGCCTGTCCGAGACCATGCGCATCAACGTCAATGGCGGCTGGCTCTGGGATCGCACGGTCGACCGCCATTATCTGACCTACGGCATCGGCTTCGACTGGAAATTCACCGACACCTTGCAATGGACGATCGAGGCATACGGTCAGGCCGGCGCCTCCGAGATCGCGAGCGTGGTGCAGCCGCGCTTCCAGACCGGCGTGCGCTACCGGCCGAACGAGATATTCTCCGTCGACGTGATCTACGGCCGCAACATTACCGGCGAGAACGCCAACTGGATCACCGTCGGCACCACGATCCGGTTTCCGGTACCCGGGGCACAGCCCGAGCATCACCGCACCGGTCATCTCTAGCATAAAGAACAACAAGACCAGGGAGGTTGCGTTGACCGACTATGTGAAGATCGAGAAAGGCCTCGGGCCGGAGGGACGGATCGCGGTCGTGCGCTTCGACCGTGGCGACGGCATCAACGCGCTGTCGCCGGAGGCGCTGCGCCAGCTGACCGCGGCGGCGCGCAGCTTCGAGGATGATGCCGCGACGTCCGTCGTGGTGCTGACGGGCAGCGCCGCCGCGTTCAGCGCCGGCTTCGACCTCAAGGATGCCGAAGGACGCTCGCGCAAGGACATGGACCTCGGCACGCTGCGGCGGCACCTCAAGCTCGGGCCGCGACTTACCCATGCCTGGCAGGAGATGGAGCAGATCACGATCGCGGCCATCGAGGGCTTCTGTGTCGGCGGCGGCGTGGCGCTCGCGGTGGCGCTCGACTTCCGCGTGATGGGGCACGATGCCCATCTGCGCGTGCCCGAGATCGGGCTCGGCATGAACATGAGCTGGCAGAGCATTCCGCGCATGCTGCATTTGATCGGGCCGGCCCGGACCAAGCAGGCGGTGATTTTGGCCGACCAGCGTATCAGCGCCGACGAGGCCTATGAATGGGGCCTGGTGGAGCAGGTGACCGACCCCGGCCATGCGTTCGATGCCGCCATGGAGCTTGCCCGCAAGGTTGCCGCGCAGCCGCCGCTTTCGGTCGCCATGACCAAGCTGACCGTCAACCGGCTCGCGCATGCGCTGGACGATCTCGCCAGCCACATGGACGTCGACCAGTTCGCGCTGGCGAGCCTCACCGAGGACCACAAGGAGGGCGTCGAGGCGTTCCTGGCCCGCCGCAAGCCGCGGTTCAAGGGGCGGTAGAACGCAAGGTCAAGCCATTGATCGGGCCGCGGACGGTCCGTATACGCCGCGCTCGGACAAGAGCGGCTCGGTCAACGGGCCGGCAGGACACGATGACAATCGGGGGAGGGCTCATGACAGCCAGTTCTCAGACGCCTGAGGCGAAAGGATTTAGCTGGAAGCTGATCGCGCCGCTCGTGGTGTGGCTGGCGATCTATCTGTGGCCGGTGCCATCGGGGCTCAACGTCAATCAGTGGCACTATTTTGCGGTGTTCGCGGCCGTCATCACCGGGCTGATCCTGGAATCGATGCCGGTCGGCGCGGTCGGCCTGATCGGGCTCACGGTCGCCGGCATCAGCGGCTACATCGACCCCGACCCGACCAAGTCGCTGCGCTGGATGCTGGCGGGCTTTGCCGAGAGCACGGTCTGGTGATCGTCGGCGCCTTCGTGTTCTCGATCGGCTATCGCAAGAGCCTGATTGGCCGGCGCATTGCGCTCGTGCTGGTGCAGAAGCTCGGGCGGAACACGCTCGGCTTCGGCTATGCGGTCGCGATGTCGGACTTCCTGCTCGCGCCGGCGACGCCGTCCAACACCGCGCGCAGTGGCGGCATCGTCTATCCCATCATCAACAACACCCCGCGCATCTACGGCTCCGAACCGGGGCGGACCGCCGGCAGGATCGGCACCTATGTGATGTGGACGGCGTTCGCGTCGACCGCCGTCATGATGCTCGCCGTCGTCGTGGTGCTGATCGCGCCGGTGCAGCTCGTCCAGAGCGCCGGCGATTATCTTGCGCGCCGGGTCAACCGCCGGCTGCGGTATCGCTGACGCCGCTTTCGAGACGTCGCGGACAAGCAGGTTCTTGTCCATCTGGAAACATTCCAAATCCACAACGTGACTGGGCGCATTCGCCGCATGCGCTGTGCACGCGTCTGGAGAAATTCTAACGCGGTTCCTATCGCGCTCCGAAATCGGCTGCGTTACGGCGAGACATCAAAAACGATACCGGCAAAGCCGGCAGTGATGGCGGCCGGACCCGCTTGATGGAAGTCTTCGATGAGAGCGATATTCGGCAGTCTGCATCGCTGGGCGGGATTGCTCACGGCCGGATTCCTGTTCTTCTCCGGCATCACCGGCGCGGTCATCTCCTGGGACCATGAGATCGACGACGTCCTGAACAGCCATCTGTTCGACGTCAGCAGCAAAGGCCCGGCGATCCCGTCGATCGAGCTTGCCAGGACGATCGAGCAGCGCGATCCCCGCGCACGCGTCGTCTACCTCTTCATGACGCCGGAGGAGGGCCACTCGCTGTGGTTCTTCGTCATGCCGCGGATCGATCCCGCAACCGGCAAGCGCTACGCCCTCGACTACAATCAGGTCTTCCTCGATCCCAACACCGGCGCGGAGCTGGGCCGGCGCTATTGGGGCGCGGTTTGGCCGGTGACGCGCGAGAACTTCGTCTCGTTCCTCTACAAGCTGCACTACACGATGCATATCCCGGAGTTCTGGGGCAGCGACCGCTGGGGCATGTGTCTGCTTGGAATCATCGCCATCATCTGGACCATCGATTGCTTCGTCGGCTTCTACCTGACGCTGCCCTCGCGGCGGCGCGCCAGGGCCGCGCGGGCGCCCGCGGTCACGCGCCAGCTCGACCGAGGTTTTTGGGCCCGCTGGGCGCCGGCCTGGACCATCAAGACCTCGGGCAGTGCCTACCGGATCAATTTCGACATCCACCGCGCCTTCAGCCTGTGGACCTGGGGCGTATTGTTCATCATCGCCTTCACGGCTTTCTCGCTGAACCTCTATTTCGAGGTGTTCTCGCCGCTGATGAAGATGGTGTCGAACTACACGCCGACGCCCTATGAGCAGCGGCCGTATCGCGATCTCGACGACCCCATCGAGCCAAAGGTGACCTTCGCCGACATCGCCGCGCGCGCCGCCGCGGACGGCAAGGCGCGAGGCTGGACGATCCCGGTCGGCTCGATCAATTACGGGCCGGCCCATGGCGTCTATGCCGCCGCGTTCTTCCACCCCGGCGACGACCACGGCGCCGGCGGCGTCGGCCCGGCGCAGCTCTATTACGACAGCGAGGACGGCCGCCCGATCGGCGAGCGGCTGCCCTGGGTCGGTACCGCCGCCGACATCTTCGTGCAGGCGCAGTTTCCGCTGCATTCGGGCCGCATCGTCGGGCTGTTCGGCCGCATTCTGATCTCGATCATGGGACTGGTGGTGGCGGCGCTCTCGGTCACCGGCGTCGTGATCTGGTGGCGCAAGCGCCGCGCCCGCGTCCGCGTGCGCGAGACCGCGGCGATGCGCCCGAGCCGGCAGCAACTGACGCCGGCCGAGTAGGGCGCTCGGCTTCGAGCCGAGGCCTGGGCCACGACAGCAGAGTTTGATCGGAATCAAACCGCCCTTGGGAACCTTCGCTAGCCTCGCGGCGTGTTTAACCGATTTGCAGTTACGTCCCCCCAGGGCGTTGTGCCCCTGTTTGCCTTCCTCTCCGACAGGATGGCCAAGCACTCCAGGACAGGTGGACGTGAGAGGATGCTGATGCGCACTTACTATTTCGACATGAAGGACGGCGTTGCGGCTCGGGACAGGTCAGGTCTGGAGTTTGGAAGCGATGGCGCCGCCATAGCCCACAGCAAGAGCCTGGCGGAAGACGTTCGCACGAAAAGGCCGGGAGGACATCCAGATCTCCGGATCGTCGTCATCGACGAGAACGGTCGGGAAGTTCATCGCGAAACGGTCTATTCGAAGAACGGTTGACCATCGCGGAGCCGGCCGAGCAGGGCCCATGACGGCCTGCCAGCTCACCGCGGATGAACCTTCCCGTGAAACAGAGGCACAAAGACAGAAGACAGCTCGTGCCTCCCGGGATCGCTATGAAGTGCCTTGCCTTAGTCTGCCTGCTCGTCCTGGCCACGAGTGCAAATGCGGCCACGCCCGAGCAGCATTATCTCGACCTGCGCGATCGCTACATCGCAAAATTCTCGAAAGCCAAGGAGAATGACGAGACCTATAAGCAGCACGATGCGGCGCTCAAGGAGTTGACCGGCGTGCTGCGAGGCTTCGTGGGACCCATCACGATCAAGGGGCTTCCGGCGGACGGCAAGTCGAACGCCGACACGCTGTTCAAGGGCGATTCGGGCTTCGGCCATCTCGACGGCCTCGGCTTCGCCTCCGAAGGCGACAGGATGCAGGCCGTCGTGACCACCTCCACGCTGCTCAAGCACTGGCTGCGCGAGCACCGCGAGGACGGCATGCCGCAGGAGATCGGCGCGGCATTCAAGTCGGATCGCTTCTACTATTATGCGATCCAGGATTCGGCCTTCGCCAAATATGCGGAGCTGCCGATCACCAAGCCCGCAAACGCGACTGCCGCCGTCGCCGTGCTCGGTGTCCGCGGCAACGGCGATCTGAAGGGACCTCCCGCCGAAATCGACGTCGTAGCGATCCAGGGCGAGAAGGTCTTGTTCCTCGCCGCAAGCGACGCCGTGAAGACGGCCCCGATCCCGGCCTGCGAGAAGGTCTGGACGCAGATGATGGCCAAGCCCATCGACAAGAAGGACCCGCGCGGCGACATGACCCGCGAAGACAATGCCATGACGGCCTTCACGGCGTGCTTCGCCAAGCAAGCACCAAGCCAGAGCTGGTTTGCATCGGTCGTCAAGAAGGCGCAGAGCCAGCTCGATTTGCTGCCGCTGCGCTAAATCGCGCAGCCGCCGAGATTCCAGTCACGGCCGCCCTCAACCGCTGATCGTTCCCCACGTGAATATCTCGCGCTACGGTCGACCAGAAAGACGACAAGCTCGCTTCCACCTTTGGCGAGGCGCCGTCGCCAGCGAACATCAGCGCGGTATGCCTGCCGGCCTTGCGCTCACCTGCTGCAGCGACTGTACAGGGCTAGGCCGCCTTGCCCGGTGCAGCGGCCCTGTTCGATGCAGGGCTCGCGCTCGGCGGCGCCCCCGTCTTGATATCGATTGTCTTGGTGGTCTTCACGGCCTTGGCGGGCTTCCTGATAGCCAGATGCAGCACGCCCTTGTCGAAATGAGCTTCGACGGCTCCCTCCTCCGGCTCGAAAGGCAGAGACATCGATCGATAGAATGAACCGTAGCTGCGCTCCTCGACATGCCAGTCCTTCTCTTCTTTAGTGCTCTCCGCCTTTTTCTCGCCGGCGATGACCAGTTGGTTGCCGTCCAGGCTGACCTTGATATCCTTCTCGTCCACGCCGGGAAGTTCGGCCGTCACTTCGAAGGCATCCTTGGTTTCCGCCACATTGACTGCCGGCGCGCCTGCGCCGATGCTGGACGAGGGCGACCTCTGATCGAAGGCGCGAAGCGCGTTTTCCACGTCACGCCGCATGGCCCTGAAGGGGTCGAATGCAGGCTCCTGGCTGGTGGTCCATAATCTCGGAAGGCTCATCTGCTCTCTCCACAAGTTAGAGAAATATCAAGCAGCAGCCTGCTACTCGCGCTCGCGACGGCCTTGATGTAGCGCAAATTGGCTGGGTTATTTCGAAGAGGAGGGGCCGGTCATCATGACGGAGCTCGCAGGCAAGAGAGCGCGTCAACAAGGTTGACCCGATGATAGTCTGGAGCTTGCCTCGCTGCAGCACCCGCATCATGGCCGGATGGTCAGCAGCCAGTCGTCGAGCCGTTGCAGCCAGCGCCGAGACGGAGGCGGGGCAGGGGGCGGTTTGAGCTTGAGGCGATCACCATCAACTCCATGAACAAGCTGAAGCGTTCGCGTGTGGTAGACGGCAAGATCCGGCCGGTGACCAATACTCAACACGGTGGTCTGCTTCAGCTCATCGTCGAACAGGCGCATGACCCGTCGCTGGCTGTCTTCGTCGAGCGCGGCTGTCGCTTCGTCGAGAAAGACCCATCCCGGCTTGTGCAGCAGAAGGCGCGCAAAGGCGAGGCGCTCCTGTTCGCCAAGCGAAAGTTCCTTGTCCCAGCGCTCGGTCTTGTCGAGCTTGGGAATGAGATCGCCGAGATCGCACCGCTCCAGGGCTTGTCGCACGTCCGCATCAACGAAGGCGTCGGGCGGGCTCGGATAGCTCAAGGCGTTTCGGAGCGTCCCCAGCGGCAGGTAAGGGCGCTGCGGCAGGAACGCCATGGCGCCGGGCGCAGGCGTGAGGATGATCCCGGAACCCCACGGCCAGAGGCCCGCCACGGCGCGAAACAGTGTCGATTTTCCTCGTCCGGTGTCGCCGACGATCAGCACCCGCTCGCCGGGAGTGATGCTGACCGTCGCGTCATCGATGACGATATGCCCATCCGGCAAGAGGATCCGCACGCCCTCGAAAGCAAGATGTCCGTCAGGGTGCAGCGCGCGTTTGATTTCCTCAGCGCCCTGTTCGATCGCAGGCAGATTGTCGAGTGCCTCGCGAAAGCGCGCGACCCGATGGACCGCAGCACGCCAGTCGGCGAGCCGTGAAAAATTATCGACGAACCACCGCAGTGCCAATTGTACCTGGGTGAACGCGCCCGCCACCATGATCAGGCCGCCCAGGGTCAGGTTGCCGCCGAAATAGGCTGGTGCAGCCACCAGTATCGGAACGACGAGCGACAGCCAGCCGATTCCCGATGTGATCCAGGTCAGGTGAGCGAGCGAAGAGGATATCCGTCGCATCGTGTCCACGACGGCCGCCAGCGCGGCCTCGAGATGCCGGCGCTCGTCCGGCTCGCCGCCATGCAGTGCGATACTCTCGCCGGACTCGTTGACCCGAACGAGCGCAAAGCGGAATTCCGCCTCACGTGCGTATCGCTCGCCGTTCAGGGCTATCAGCGGCCGCCCCACGATCCAGGTCAGAGCGGAGCCAATCGAGGCATAAGCGAGCGCACACCAGACCATGTAGCCGGGAATGGCGATGTCATGGCCTGCGACCTGGAACGTGACCTGCGCCGAGAGAGTCCAGAGCATGCCGACGAAAGCTATGAGCTGGAGCAAGGAATAGACCATGCCGCAGCCGAGGTCGGCGGTGTAGTCGCCCAAAAGACGGGTATCCTCCTGAATGCGCTGGTCCGGGTTGTGACCATACTCGCCGGCAAAGCCGAGCTGATAGACGCGCAGCGGCTTGAGCCACTCGGCCAGGAGATGACGGGTGATCCATTCGCGCAGCCGAAACTTCAGGCGCTCCTGGAGAAAAGTGTTTGCGACCGTAAGCGCCAACAAGACAGCGATGATGACAACGAACGTCTGGAGATCGTGAACGAAACCCGACAGATCCTTGCGCCCGACGGCGTCGAAGAACCGGCCGTTCCAATCATTGAGCTGGACTTGTCCAAACATGTTGGCAATGGTGACGACAGTCGAGGCTACGAAGATCGCCATCACGCGCCGTCCCCCTTCGGCGCGAATACGCGTGAACACGCCCAGGTCTCGGGCAAGATTGAAATCGCCTGTCGGCGCAGCCTTGACCAGTGCGTCGGCGAGAGCGGGCCTGGCGGCCGCTCCCGGCATCATTTGGATTGAAGGCTGCGCGGCCCGCGACAGCGTCGGAATTGTCTCCGCCGGGCGAGCGACGGCATCCGGAGCAGCAGGTGATGCAGCGCCCGCCTTCATACCCCGGGGTCCACCTTTGTTGCGTGGCTGAACCGTGTTGACTTGCCCAGCGAGTCCCCGCATCGCATGCGCTGGCCGTCGGTCCACCTTTGCAAGGATGCCGAATGCTTCTCGCGGTTTGAGTTTGACATCGGCCTATACTGTTTCGCGAGCTGGTTTTCAGCGCCAACTGTTCGCGGCTTTTGGCGAAGGACTATGAAACGCTTGCTCCCGTCGGTTCGGAAAACAGAACCGTAAATCGGGCCCCCTGACCATCGGCGCCACGGCTGATCCGCAACTCACCGCCAATCTGGCTGGTGAAGGATTGAACAATTCTCATCCCCAGCCCCTTGTTCGCGCCGGGATCGAACCCCTCGGGCAAGGCCGGGCCATCGTTGGAAACCGATAGCGCGTAGCGATGATCGAGATCCGGCTCCAGCCTGATCACGATACGACCTCCGCCGTACTTTGCGGCGTTCGTGATCAACTCGCTGGCGATGAAGCCGAGCGAAATGGCGATCGGGGCAGGCAGGTTGAGTTCGCTACCCTCTACGCTGATTTTCCCGGGAACCCCGTCCGATGACGACATCGCGGAAAAGTCGCGACCAAGGTCCTCCAGGAACTTCCTGAACGCTATTGTTTTCGCACCCTCATAGGAATTGAGGCGGTGGTGGATTCGCGCAATCATGGAAACGCGATTGGCCGCCAGCGCCAATTGTGAGGCCGCTTCCGGATTTGTCGAACTGCGGCTTTGCAAAGAAAGCAGACTGATGGTCATCTGGAGATCGTTCAACAGCCGATGATCGGATTCCGCCTTCAACAGTTCTTGTCTGTGGATCAACTCGTCCTTTTCAAGAAGCAGTGCCTGGCATTGCGTCAGCGCTCTTCGCAGCTCGATCTCCACGAGCCGATGATCCGTCAGCCCCGCAGCGAGCGACGGCCGATCCTCGTTCCGGAAAATCACGCCCGGGGGGAGGTCGGAAACGCCTGTCGAACGTTCATCGATCATGCTACCGGCCCCGTAAAAGGTATTCGCGGCGTTCCCCTACGAAGTGAGCCTAGAGCCGGATAGCGAGGGCCAGATTGACCCAAATCAACCATGTACGGCACACGACATTGTCCGCCCCGACGTTGGAGGCGTCATTGGTCAGAGTCCGCCGATGATGGCGCTGCGCTAAAGCGCGCTGCCTCCCAAATTCCAGCCGCGGCCGCCCTCGCCAAAGATCTCGTATCCCGTCGCCGTCACCACGACTGTGTCCTCGAGCTTGATGAAGCCGCGCTTCGGATGCTTCATGGTGGTCTCGATCGACACCACCATGCCGGCTTCGAGCGGCAGTCGGGCATCGGTGTCGTCGTAGGGGACCGGACCCTTGGCGGTCAGGCGAGGGGCCTCGTGGCTGACGAGGCCCATGCCGTGGGCCAAGAACTCCGTGCAGTCGCGCTGGGTGATCTGGGCGAGCTGCCGCTCGGCCGCAACATAGATGTCGCCGCCCATGGCTCCCGGCCGGACCGCGGCAAAAGCCGCGCGCTGCACCGCCTCGATCTCGGCCAGGCAGTTCTTCAACTCGGCATCGGGCTGGCCCTGCACGGCCATGCGCGCGAGATCGCCGATATAGCCGTGATAATTGCCGCCGGAATCCAGCGACAGAACCTCGCCTTGCTCCCAACGCTGCGCCGAAGGCGCCCGGTTGTGGCTGCTGCCGCAGGCGAGCAGGCAGTATTCGAAGGTCAGGCCGCGATTGGCCTCCGCGATCCGCAGCGCATCCGACAGTTGCTGCTTGGTGGTGCCCGGCCCGTGCCCGGCGATCACCTCCAGCATGGAGGCGATGACGAGCTCGGACGCCGTCTTGAGTTTTGCAAGCTCCTCCGCCGACTTGACCGCACGGAGCCGCTCCAGCACCAGCAGCGCGTCCTTCAGCTCGGCGCCGGGCAGGGCGTCGGCCAGCGCGCGGCCCGCATCCATCGGCAGGAACGCCATCTCGACCCCGATCCGCCTCAACGGCACGCCGGTGTCGCGGATCAGCGCCACGGCGCGCGTGATCGCGTCGACCGAGCCGTTGGACTCGGTCCTGACCTGCGCCACCCACGGCGGCGCAACGGTGCGCTGATGAGTCTCCAGCCGGTGCCCGACATAGACTGCGTGCTCCGGCTTGCCCTTGGGATAGACCAGGACCGGCAAATAGCGGCTGACGCCGAGCGCATCCATGTAGTCGAAGAAGATCGCGCGCTCGGCGCCCAGCAGGTACTGCACATTGTGCTTGGAGGTCGCGATCAGGATGTCGAGACCGGCTGCCTCCATGAGGCGATCGAGCTTGGCGGCATCGAATGGAATGGCGCGCGAGCGACCTGCGCGGGCGACGTTCTCCTGCATGACGAACCTCCCGATAAATGGCGCGGCTTGAACGCCTGCGTCCGCTGTGTGGTTTGCCTCAGCGACAACTCTCGTCCTGGAGCGGGGTTCTGGGTAGCCCAGGATTTGGCCGGACTGACCTGCGTGTATCCCTTGAGCACATTGAAATATACGAAACTTCAATGATTCCAACGGGACGGCGCAGTCAATTCAAGGCCGATCCGGTCGCATTTCCGGATGTCGCCCGGGGGAATTGCGTCAGGTCAGGAAAACGGCATCACGACCGCCGGCGGCAACGGTAACCTTGCTTCCATACCCACCTCTCGCGGAGGGTAGCCGGGATTGTACGGGTGTGTATGATGCCCTGCGGCATCCGGTCCGGCGCCAGCGGGACCGTGCTTGCTGTTCGGGAACGAGCTGGCCTCGACAGCGACGATGAACACGCAGACCCGCAATCTGAAAGGCGAACGTCATCGACTGACGGTGCTTTTCTCTGACCTCGTCGGGTCCACCGTTTTGGGTCGGGACATGGAGTCGGAACATCTTTCCGAACTCCTCGGCCAATTGCGGGAGATCTGGCATCGCGCGGCGGCCAAGCACGGTGGTCGCGTCATCAGAACGCAGGGGGATGGTGCCCTCACCGTATTCGGCTATCCCCGTTCGGGCGAGGACGACGGGCGTCGCGCCGCAGAAGCCGCAATCGATATTCACATGTGGGTCGGGGAGTTGCGCCACGGTGGCGTGTCGCCGGCTCTGATGCCGCTTCGCATGCACTCGGGCATCCACGCCGGCACCTTGCTGCTGACGGAAGGAGATATCGAATCCGGCCGGTATGACCTGATCGGCGACGTCGTGAACACCGCCGCGCACCTGTCTCGTCACGCGGCCCCCGGCCAGATCCTTGCCAGCATCGATGCCCTGGGGCCGCATGCGCATTTCTTCGAGCTCGGCGGTCACCTCGACACATCGGGGTCGGCGTCCGGAATGCCGAAGGCGCGTGTGGTGCTGAGACGAAGCACGGTAACCCGGCGATTTGAAGCAACGTCGCGCCGCGGCTTGACACCCTTCATTGGCCGCAACGAGATATTCGACTTTCTGACAGGCTTTCTCGGCCAGGCACAGCCGGCGACGCAACGTTGCGCGGTCGTCGTCGGAGGTCCCGGGCTCGGGAAGACGCGGCTCCTGGAAGAAGCGCTGCGACACTGCGGTACTGATCAGTTCAAACTGTTGCGGGGCAACTGCGAGAGTTATGTCGGTGCCGAGGTCCTGCAGCCGTTCCTGCAGATGCTGCGCGCGTATCTGGGCGTAAGACCGGACACATCCGTCATCGAGGCCGGCGAGACGGCTCGTGCGGCCCTGCAGCCATGGGCTGGCCAGCTCGGTTCGCGTGCTGAATCGATCCTCGGGCTGGCGTCGACCGGCGCCGATGCGCGCGGCGGCCGGATGACCGTCGATGGCGTGGTCGGTGACCTGCTCGGGTTCTTTGCGGCCCTGTCCGCGCGGGGTCCGCTGGTGCTGGTGATCGACGACTGGCAATGGTCCGACGACGCGAGCCGGCAGCTGCTGGAGGCGCTCCTGCAATTGCCCAATGGACCGCGCGTCGTCCTCGCCAGCCGGCCGCGCGACGACGGCACCGACTGGATTTCCAGCGCGCCGCACCTGCTCCTGGAGCCGTTTCAGGGAGCGGAAACCGACCTTGCGGTACGACGCTGGGTGCCACAAGCCGATCCCTTCATGGTGGCGCGCGTCCACGCGTATGCCGGCGGGGTGCCGCTGTTCATCGAAGAGCTGTGTCACTCGATCGCGGCCAACGATCCTGTTTCGTTCGAAATGCGCAGCAAGCAAGGATGGATCGCAACGCTGGTCGCCTCGCGGCTGGCGCGCCTTCCGCCGGACGAAATGAACATGGTGCGCGCCGCTGCGGTCATTGGAAACACGGTGCCGAACGGGCTGCTGGTTTCGGCCTGCGGCTGCGAGCCCGACCCGGCGACGGTGCGGGCATTGGCCGACGCGGATTTTCTCTATGCCGATCCAGCGGGCGACGTGCTTCGCTTCAAGCACGGCATCACGCGGGACGCGGTCTACGACACCATTGGCCTGCACGAGCGTCAGGCATTGCACAGGCGCATCGAAGCCACGCTGCTGGCGCGGTCCGAGCAGGTCGACCGCGAAGACACGCTGGAGGCGCTGGCCTACCACTCGCGCGGCGCAGGTCATTGGGAAAGCGCGGCCCATTATGCCGAACGCGCCGGCGACAAGGCCATGGCTGCTTTCGCGCTGGACCGTGCCCGTGCCCAGTATCAGATTGCCATGCAATCGCTCGATCGCGTGCCGGATCGCTCGCGCGAGCAGTCACTGCACTGGTGCCTGCTCGCCAACAAGCTCGGCATGGCCAACATATTCGACCCGCTCTCGTTGACCGACGACACCACCGTGTTCGAGCAGGCGGTCGCGGTCGCGTCCTCGCTCGGCGACACCGGCGCGATGGCCAGCGCATACGAATGGCTTGGCTACATGTGCTACGGGTTCGGCCGCTTTCGCGAGGGCGTGACACACACGCGGACGGCCCTGGAATTGGCACGCAAGCTCGGTGATCACCGACTGATCGCCCAGATCGAAGCTGCGCTGGGCCAGATTCTCGCCGCAAGCTGCCAATATGACGAAGCGACCGCATTGATCGACGCTGCCATCTCGGCCCAGCAGCAACGCAGCCGCCGGCACGGCGCGATCTCCTTCGGCTCGGCCTACGCATTGTCGTGCAAGGGCAGTGTCCTGGCAGATCGCGGCGATTTCGACGGTGCCCAGGACTGTTTCAGCGAAGCGATGGCCCTGGTCGAAGGCTCGACCCACCCGGTCGTCAGTTCGGTGCGCAATTGGGTCTCGGTCGCGCTGATCTGGCAAGGCCGCTGGCAGGAGGCCGAGCGACTGGCCGTCGAGGGCGCGCGTGTCGCCGAGAACATGCGCAGCCTGCTGCTGCTGGCGGCATGCCGCGCCGCGTCCGGATTTGCCCGCTGGTCGGCGACCGGCGATGCCGACGGCTTGCAGCAATTGCGCAACGCAGCCCAATGGATGGAGCGGCGGAACTTCCACTTCTACACGTCGGTTCAATATAGCTGGCTGGTCGAGGCGGCGGCGGCCGAAGGCGATGTCGAAACTGCACGGCGGTACGCCGCCCATATCCTCAGCCGCGCGCGTGAGGGCGAGCGGCTGGGCGAGGCGGCGGCTTGCCGCTCGCTCGCGAAGCTCGCAGCCCTGCGCGGGGACTTTGGACGAAGCCAGCGCTGGTTGCTCCGAGCGGAAACCTCCGCAGGCTGGCGCGGTTCGCTGCGCGATGCGGCCCTGAATCTGGCCGCGCGCGGCGAGCTGCTCGCGCAGCAGGGGCACGGGGAGGCGGCCCACCAGGCCGCAACGGAAGCCGCCGAGAAACTATCCGCGCTCGGCATGCATTGGCACGCGGAGCAGGCGATCCGCTCCGTAGCCGGTACGCCCGTCATCCGCGCCAACGGTCAGCGCAACCTGCTCGGTGGCGGCCAGCATTATGCCGTCTAGCCAAAGCGCGATGAGATCAGGACGATTGTCATCGCGCTTTAGGTGTCTAGGGGGAGGGTGAGCCCGGCTGCGCGGGGACCCGTCCGTCCATCGTCAAGCTCAGTGGCATGGGGCCGGTACGCAAGGGCAGGGTCGTCTCCACCAGTGCGCTGAAGAATCCCAGCATCACGGCCAGCGCCGGGTCTGCTCCGGGACACGAATGCGTGGGATGGCCCGCGACCCTGCGGTTGCCACCGAAGGCGTGATAGATGTCCTGACGGCCTGCGGCGAGGCTTTGCTGGGTGGCGGAGATGGCGCCCGCGACGATGATGTCTCCCGGTCTGATCTCGACATCTCCGATGGTGTGCGAAACGATGGCCGTCCGCCAGATCAGTTCGGGTACCGCACGCAATTGCATAGCCGGGATGAAGTCGTCTCTCAGCCGGTTGAGGGCATCGGTGTAGTCCTTTGCCACTGTGCCGGCATAGCGAGCGCGCAACGCCCACAGGGTTCCTTCGCGCAGCCATTCGTTCAATATCCTGCGCAGGTTTCCGTCGACGGTCGGAATGAAGCCCATCATGGCGCCGGCGATCGTGCGCGCCACGAACGGGATGTCGCCGGTGCCCCGCGGCGAGTTGTAAACGGCCTTCGTCACGGGTCCGTTTGTCGGCCCGGACTGCGTCAGGAAACCTTCCATGGCGCGGCGTGCAGCATCGCCATGTGCCGCGCCGACCTCTTCCACCTTCTTGTTTGGATGGGGCTGGAAGATGTAGCGCGAGGGCGACAGGAAATGGCCGGGATAGCCAGGCGGCTCGCCTTGCTTCCAATCCCAGCGATAGCCGGCGCGGCGGAAATGGCCGCCGGCCTCGCTCAACCCGAACCACTCTTCGCAGAAGGCGCCGAGCAGCGGATCCACCAATTCGTGCACGTCGACGGTCAGTTCCCAGCTGGCTTCGCCGTCGGCGGCGGCATAACCAATGGTCTCCTTGACCATGAAGCCCAGCACCTTCTGTACGACCGCGCGCGCCAGCTCGAATGTGGCGAATTGGTCGAGGGCCATGATCGCAGCGTTGCAGACAGCAGATTCCTGCTCGTAGACTTGGTCTGGCTGTCTGGCGTCGCGGCCAAGATAGAGGATGCCGAACGACCGCGTCATGCGGGGCAGGTAGCCGGTGATGGTCAGCTTGGTGTCGGAATCGGCGAAGACCTGGTAGACCAGGTCGCGGTCGGCCACCAGGACTCCGAAGGGAGTGCGAAGCGCTCCGCCGTGACGCTCGCGGATCGCAGCCCAGATCGACGCGTTGACGAAATGCGAGGCTGAATCCGGATCTTCGAGCGCCGTCTTCCACGCGTCCATCGCCGCGGCTTCGCCCTGCCGCCTCTCGATCAGGCGCAGACGCGCGATCTCTTTTTCGCCCTCATCCGCGCTCCACGTCACCGCCGGCTTGCGCCCCTGGCTCGCCGCCCATTGCTGCAGGTCGGCAAGCGCCTTTTTCGATGGCGCAAAAAAATACGCGCCCCATTCCAGACGGACGAACGGACGGGGTTCGTCGTGGAGCCGGTCCGAGCCGTCCAGCGCGACGCGAACGGTCTGACCGCCATGCTCGAAACGGAAATGTCGAAGCCGGCCGGGTTCGGCGAGGCCGAGGAAAGGATCGCTCTCGCCGGAGAACGAGCCCGAGCTGTTGCCGCCGGCGAGCCAGCTCTGCACCACCTCGAACTGCTCGCCGAGGCTGGCATTGTAGGCCATGAAAACCAGGCCGCGCTCGGGTGGCGGGGCGGATTTGGCGGCTTGCGGGTCGACGGGCGGACCATAGGACATGCCGCGCCTGACGATCCGAGGGGGCCGGGCGCCGGCATCCGCCTTGGTGATCGGAACGCGCGGATTGGCGCGCCGAATGTGCGCGTGAAACGGGCACAGCTGGGCCTGCGCATCGGCCTCGTAGTTGAAGTCGTTGCAGTCCTTGTCGGGGGGCGGAGTAGGGGTCAGCGGCTGGCCAGCCTGGGGATGGCCCGTCGGCCAGCGTCCCATCATCTTGGCCATCAGCGTTTCGCGCGTCAGTACAGGTGTATCAGCCGCAACCGTCTCGGTCGCCTGTCGCGTGGCCCGGGACAGGACGTCCTCGAGCTGCTCGACATCCTGTCGCAGCTTACGCAGCGCCATGAAGCTGCCATCGCGGAGCATCGCATGGGCACGATTGGTCGCGTCGCCGAGCGGCGCCGTCGCGTCGGCAAGGGTCGGATAGCCGCACAGAATCTCGCCGAGATGCACCTGATTGGAATAGCCCTTGCCGGCCCGGCTCTTATCCAGCACCGGATTCGAGCTGCCGTCGGCGAAACCGAAATGGTCCTTCATGTTGGATCCATCGCGCTGCCGCTGCATCCACTGAATCGAGAGCGGCCTGACGCCCGAATCCACCTCGACCAGGCGGCTCATTTCAGCCATCAACGGTTTTCTCGCATCCGCCGCCGCTTGCGGGTCCTTGTTCGCGTCCTTGGTCAGCAGGCGAAGCTGAAGGACTGCATGCACGGAGCTCATGCTGATGCGCGGCGCCGGGTCGTTTTCGCTCAGGTCTGGCGCATCGATGCCGCGCGCCCAGTTGCTGGCCGGAAGGCGCCAGCGCTGGGGATGATTCCAGCGCACGTCGCCGAGCAGGCCGGCGCGTCTCTCCATGCCCTGCAAAAACTCTTCCGGCAGCGTGCGCACCTCTGCGTCGGTCAATCCGGCGTGACGCAGCCCCTCGACCGTGAATGCGATGTTGGTGACGATCTGGCCGGGGGCGAGCTCGTCAGCTTCGGACGTCACCCGCAGGACGTCGAGAAACGCCGCCAGTGCGGCCGGATTGGCGAACTGCAACAGCAGCAGGCAGCCGTGATCCGAAGCGGGGTAGGCGGAGAGAATCCCGCCCTGCACGTTGCTGGGATCCTGCAACGGCGGTTCGGGCGGCAGGGCGAGCGGCAGATTGCTCCGTATCGGCGCCACGTCGGGCGGGGTCAGCAACCAGTTCAGGGCCTCTTCATAGCGCCGGCGGGCGCGCTTGACGCCTTCCGCGTAGGGCGGGGCGTTGATCATGGTGACGAATTCCGGGAGCAGCTCGTGGGCGGCCCGATGCAGAACCACCCCGTCATGCGTCCCCGGCGGATAGAAGTCGGCCAGATGATAGAGCCCCGCCAGCGCCAGGATACCGTGGTGAAAAGCAGGCCGGCCGGCGGCTTCGATGGTGAGTGGTTTGCTGAAGCCGGAGTTGGTCGGATCGACGCCAGCCTTGCCGTCGACCGGGAATATCGAGCGTCGCGCGATGTCTTCCGGCGACGGAATCCTGGTCCGCGTGACGATCTGATCGGCACCGGCGCCCGAAGCTCGCCGATAGACCCGCTCCTCCATCCGCAGGAAGCGCGTGTCATCGACGGTCAGGTCGGGGGTGGCATAGAGGAAATACGCTTCGGTCTGCCTGCTCTTGAGCCAGATGCCCCAGTTTTCGTAGGTGTTTTCGTAGCCCAGCACATAGCCGTCGGTATTGCAGAAGATGAGGTCGAGCAGCCGCGCGGCCTTTTGCCAGATGACGCGCACATAGGCTTCCCAGGAGCCGTCGAATGTCGCGGTCAGCAGCACGTAGTCCACGGCGTCCTCGGCGTCGTCCTCGGGTTCGAGCACGGCGATGCCCACGGAGTGGATACGTCCCACGCGGTCCACGGAGTCTGACAGGACGCGGGCGAGCTCGTATTCATACGCGATGGCGCGCCCGCCATTCAGCGCCCGCAACACGTATTTGACGCGCGTCTTGTATGTGGTCGCATCGAGGGAAGGCACGAACCCCTTCTTGATCGGAGCCATCACCCTGAAATCGGAAGTGCCGGCCATGCTGCCGGTCTTGATGGTCAAATCGCGACGCATCGATTTATCTCCCTGGTGCAGGCGCCCGACCCCTCGTCGCGCCTTGCTAAAACACAACCGTAACGTGTCTTTTTCCGCAAATATGTAATCTGCCCCACAATGTTGCGGGTGGGGTCATGGACTTTTACCGACGGCTGTCGGACGGACGGTCCTTGCAGCCGCGTATCGAGCCGATACAGCCATTCAACTCTGGGGTTCCCGCGGCCTTGCTTCTATGAACTGGCCCACAATCCCGAACTTTCCTTCGCGGTCCGCAGACCCGGAAAGCGTCCTGAAACCCATTGCGCAGATATGGCTGAGGGCCGGGGGACCGGCGCCGGCGATCCCACGTTCGATCGCGCTCGAGGTTGGCTTTCGGGACCCACGATCTCGCGCGGTCGTGCGGGTGCATGAAGCTTGTTCACGAGGCGAACCGTCCGACATCGGTGCAGTCGCGACCAGGCGGCTCTCTGACGGTCCTCTGGCGTATCAGGCTACTCAGGATCCGGGCGCACCAACTCAAATCAGGGCGGTGGGGCGAACCGCATCCAGGCATCCCGAGCCATATCGCCGATTCGCATA
Organism: Bradyrhizobium sp. SZCCT0153; assembly: GCF_018129995.1. Taxonomy (GTDB): domain Bacteria; phylum Pseudomonadota; class Alphaproteobacteria; order Rhizobiales; family Xanthobacteraceae; genus Bradyrhizobium; species Bradyrhizobium japonicum_G. The sequence goes on along the minus strand of NZ_JAFCKS010000009.1, from coordinate 195,076 downwards.
AGGTATATTATGGAATATATTTATATAGAATTGGATCAATAGCTTAGGCAAAACTCCTACTGCCGCGCCTTCGCTTTGGCGCCGTTTCCACGCCGTGCCTCGACCACTGTGCCAGGGCTTGACGGCTACTGTGCATGGGGTTGTTTTTCACATTTTGCATCCGGCCCATCTCGCCGAAAGCCGATATTGCCGCGACGATGTCCGGCTGCAATAAGCGAGGCTTCGCGAGATCGCAGATGACCTCATGGCCTTCCGTCCTTATAGGTTTGCGTCTCAGAACAACAACAAACCTTCCGAGGAAGCAGACCCATGAGCTTTTCCCGACGCACGCTTCTCAAGGCCTCCGCCGCGACCGCGGTCCTGGGCGGCCTCAGCGCGCCCCATGTGGCCCGCGCCCAGAGCGCCGAGTTCACCTACAAATACGCCAACAACCTGCCGGACACCCATCCGCTGAACGTGCGCGCCAAGGAGATGGCCGCGGCGATCAAGGCCGAGACAGGCGGCAAGTTCGACCTCCAGATCTTCCCGAACAACCAGCTCGGGTCGGACACCGACATGCTGAGCCAGATCCGCTCCGGCGGCGTCGAGTTCTTCACGCTGTCGGGCCTGATCCTGTCGACCCTGGTGCCGGCGGCGTCCATCAACGGCATCGGCTTCGCGTTCCCGGACTACGGCACGGTCTGGAAGGCCATGGACGGCGATCTCGGCGCCTTCGTCCGCGGCGAGATCAAGAAGGCCGGGCTCGAGGTCATGGACAAGATCTGGGACAACGGTTTCCGCCAGACCACGTCGTCGAGCAAGCCGATCAACGGGCCTGAGGATTTCAAGGGCTTCAAGATCCGCGTGCCGGTGTCGCCGCTGTGGACCTCGATGTTCAAGGCATTCGATGCGGCGCCCGCCTCGATCAATTTCGCCGAGGTCTATTCCGCGCTCCAGACCAGGATCGTCGAGGGCCAGGAGAACCCGCTGGCGATCATCTCGACCGCCAAGCTTTACGAGGTGCAGAAGTACTGTTCGCTGACCAACCACATGTGGGACGGCTTCTGGTTCCTCGCCAACCGCAAGGCCTGGAGCAGCCTTCCTGAGGACGTCCGCACGATCGTCGCCAAGAACATCAATGCGGCCGCCATCAAGGAGCGTGAGGATACCGCCAAGCTCAATGCCAATCTCCAGCAGGAGCTCGCGACCAAGGGCCTGACCTTCAACCAGCCCACCGTGGCGCCGTTCCGCGACAAGCTGCGCACGGCCGGCTTCTATTCCGAGTGGAAGGGCAAGTATGGCGACCAGGCCTGGGACTTGCTGGAAAAGGCCGTCGGCAAGCTGTCGTAACACGTTGGGGCCGACATGGCTCATATCGAGGTCGAGGTGACCGGAGTGGCGGGCGAGGCGGCGGTTCAGTCCCCTCGCCGACCTTCGCTGCTGGCCTCGCTGGAGCGCGCACTCGGCCTGCTCGTCGAAATCCCGGCGGCGACCCTGGTCGTCGCCGAGATCGCGATCCTGTTCGCCGGCGTGGTCGCACGCTACGGTGTGCACCGGCCGCTGATCTGGTCGGACGAACTCGCCTCGATCCTGTTCCTGTGGCTCGCCATGCTGGGCGCGGCGGTCGCGTTCCGCCGCTCCGAGCACATGCGCATGACCGCGGTCGTCGCCAGCGCAAAGCCCGCGATGCGGGCCTGGCTCGATCTGGTCGCGACCTGCGCGGCGCTGGCCTTCCTGGCCCTGATCGTCTGGCCGTCCTACGACTACGCCTACGAAGAGAGCTTCATCACCACGCCGGCGCTCCAGATCTCCAACATGTGGCGCGCCGCGGCGCTGCCGGCCGGCATCTGCCTGATGGCGGCGTTTGCGCTGTTGCGGCTGCTGCGCGCGGCCGATTACCGCATGGTGCTGACGGCGGTGATCTGCGTTGCCGTCGTCGTCGGCCTGTTCTGGCTGGCGCAGCCTTATCTGCGGCCCCTCGGCAACCTCAACCTCGTCATCTTCTTCGTCGGCGTTGCCGGCTTCTGCGTCTTTGCCGGCGTTCCCATCGCCTTCGGCTTCGGCCTCGCGATCTTCGGCTATCTGGCGCTGACGACACGCACGCCGGTCATGGTGCTGGTCGGGCGGATGGACGAGGGCATGAGCCACCTCATCCTGCTCTCGGTGCCGCTGTTCGTGTTCCTGGGGCTGCAGATCGAAATGACCGGCATGGCGCGGGCCATGGTGGCGTTCCTGGCGAGCCTGCTCGGCCATGTCCGCGGCGGCCTGCACTACGTCCTCGTCGGCGCGATGTACCTCGTCTCCGGCATCTCCGGCGCCAAGGCTGCCGACATGGCGGCGGTCGCGCCCGTGCTGTTCCCCGAGATGAAGCAGCGCGGTGCCAAGCCCGGTGATCTCGTCGCGCTTCTTGCTGCGACCGGCGCCCAGACCGAGACCATTCCGCCGAGCCTGGTGCTGATCACGATCGGTTCCGTCACCGGCGTCTCGATCGCCGCGCTGTTCACCGGCGGCTTGCTGCCCGGCGTCGTGCTCGCGATCACGCTGTGCATGCTGGTGTGGTGGCGCTACCGCCACGAGGACATGAGCCATGTCCAACGCGCCAGCCCCAGCGAGGTCGGCAAGACCTTCATCATCGCCCTGCCCGCGCTCGCCCTGCCTTTCGTGATCCGCTACGCCGTCGTCGAGGGCATCGCCACCGCGACCGAAGTCTCCACCATAGGCATTGTCTATGGAGCCCTGGTCGGCCTCCTCGTCTACCGCCGCTTCGACTGGCGCCGGCTGTTTCCGATGCTGGTCGAAACCGCCGCCCTGTCGGGCGCGATCCTCCTGATCATCGGCACTGCGACCGGCATGGCCTGGGGCCTGACGCAATCCGGCTTCTCGCGGTCGCTGGCGTCCGCCATGACCGGGTTGCCCGGCGGAGCGGCGACCTTCATCGCCGTGTCGATCCTAGCCTTCACCATCCTCGGCAGCGTGCTGGAGGGCATTCCGGCGATCGTGCTGTTCGGGCCTCTGCTGTTTCCGATCGCCCGTGCCGTCGGCGTGCACGAGGTGCACTATGCGATGGTGATCATTTTGGCGATGGGTATCGGGCTATTCGCCCCGCCGTTCGGCGTCGGCTATTATGCCGCCTGCGCCATCGGACGCGTCGATCCGGCTGAAGGCATCAGGCCGATCTGGGGCTACCTGCTGGCGCTGCTGATGGGATTGATCGTCGTCGCCGTCTTTCCGTGGATCTCGATCGGATTCCTGTAGGCCGGCGCGTAAGGGAGGTGTCGATGAGCGAGCGGCAGAACCAGTACAATATCGGCCTCGACAAGACGCCCGCCAATTACGTGCCGCTCAGCCCGCTGAGCTTCCTCGCGCGCAGCGCCGCCGTCTATCCCGATCATGTCAGCACCGTCTATGAAGGCCGCAGCTTCACCTGGGCGCAGACCTACGAGCGCTGCAGGCGCTTTGCGTCCTGGCTCGCCGGCAGGGGCATCGGCGTCGGCGACACCGTCGCGGCGATGCTGCCGAACATTCCGGCGATGAACGAAGCGCATTTCGCCGTGCCCATGACGGGCGCCGTGCTCAACGCACTCAACATCCGCCTCGATGCGCCCTCGATCGCGTTCCAGCTGGATCATGGCGGGGCGAAAATCATCCTGGTCGATCCGGAATTTTCGGGCGTCATCACCGACGCGCTGGCGCGGATGAGCGGGCCAAAGCCGTTCGTGGTCGACGTCGACGACGCTGCCTTCAAGGGTGGCAGGCGCATCGGCGAGATCGAGTACGAGGCCGCCGTCGCGCAAGGCGATCCGGACTTCGCTGCGATCCCGCCGCGCGACGAATGGGACGCCATCGCGCTGAGCTACACCTCGGGCACGACGGGCAATCCCAAGGGCGTCGTCACCCATCATCGCGGCGCGTATCTGAACGCCGTCAGCAATATCCTTGCAGGCCAACTCGGCCAGCATCCGGTCTATCTCTGGACGCTGCCGATGTTCCACTGCAACGGCTGGTGCTTCCCCTGGACGATCGCGGCCGCCGCCGGCATCAATGTCTGCCTGCGCAAGGTCGAGCCGACCCGGATATTCGAGCTGATCAAGCAGCACGGCGTTACCCACATGTGCGGCGCGCCGATCGTCTACAACACGCTGATCAACGCGCCCGACGCGCCGAAGGGCAACGCCGCGCGCCGCGTCGTTGGCCTGATCGCCGGCGCCGCCCCTCCCGTCGCGGTGCTCGAAGGCGCCGAAAACATCGGCATCAAGCTGACGCACGTCTACGGCCTGACCGAGGTCTACGGCCCCGCCTCCGTCTGCGCCGAGCAGCCCGGCTGGGATGACCTGCCCGCCGCCGAGCGCGCCAGCATGAAGCGCCGGCAGGGCGTGCCCTACCCGCTCGAGGAAGGTGTCACCGTCATCGATCCGCAGACGATGAAACAAGTGCCGCGCGACGGCGAGACCATCGGCGAGGTCATGTTCCGCGGCAACATCGTGATGAAGGGCTATCTCAAGAACGAGAAGGCGACGAAGGAGGCCTTCGAGGGCGGCTGGTTTCACACCGGCGATCTCGGCGTGCTCGACGCGCACGGCTACATCATCATCAAGGATCGCTCCAAGGACATCATCATCTCCGGCGGCGAGAACATTTCCTCCGTCGAGGTCGAGGACATCCTCTACAAGCACCCGGCCGTGCTGTTCGCCGCCGTGGTCGCAAAGCCCGATCCGAAATGGGGCGAGGTGCCTTGTGCCTTCGTCGAACTGAAGGACGGTGCGAGTGCGAGCGAGGCCGACATCATCGCCTTCTGCCGCTCGCATATGAGCGGCTTCAAGACGCCGAAGGCCGTCGTGTTCGGGCCCATCCCGAAGACGTCCACGGGCAAGATCCAGAAATTCCTGCTGCGCAACGAAGTGGGATCGATGAAGGCAATCTCGACCTGAGCTTGTCTCTTTGGAAACATATGGAAACACAAATCGCATTTGCGCGCCGATCATGCGTCGCTCCGAAACCGAACGCGTAGGTTTGACGACGTCGGGACACGACAGGAAAAGTTTGGAAATCGTTAGAGACGCATTTACGATTCCGCCTCACCGGATTCGCTGATTCCAAATGATTCGTCGCGCGGGCTGCGCGGCCGACGGCGACCGGCGCGGTTGGGGCGCTTCATGCTGCGGTTGGTGTCGTGAGCACAGACGTGCGTGCGCGTCTGCTGCTATTCCTGACGGGACTGCTGCTGCCCAATGCAGCGGCCGCGCAGGCCACGCGCGAGTACGGCGCATTCGCCGCCTTGCCAGGATTTGCGGTCCAAGGGGTCTGGGTTCAAGGGTTCGGGGCTCAAGGGTTTGGAGCCGGCGGCCCAAGCGCCTCGGGCTATGGCTCCAATAATTTCGCGGGCGCTGGGTTTGGCGGCCCGCAGCCGTCGAGTTTCGCGGGCGCATGGTTCGGCAATGGCGGCGGTGGAGGCGGCATGCAGCCTGCCGAGCCACCGGGCGTCGCTGGCAGGGCACGCTTCGGCATGCGGCAAGCCTATGGCGGCGGCTCAGAGGGTGCCTCGCAGAGCGAGGCCGCGCAGGCGACTTTCCTGGCGATGACGCAGTTCACGCAGACCCTGCTCGATCCCGCCATTGACGGGCGCGGCGTCGGCCCCGCCGGGCTCGACGCAGAGCTCGCAGCCTACGCCGATCCCGGAGCTGACCGGACGCATGGCGGCATCGGACGCGAAGTCTATGGAATGATCTACGGTAAACCTTCGCTCGCAGCCCCGCACTGGAGCGTCTGGGCTGCCGGCTTCGGCGGCTCGCAGGTGTCGACCGGTGGCAGCGGCGCGGCCAGCCGGAGTTTTGGGACCGTGGCCGGCGCGGATTATTCGCTCTCGCCGCAAACCCGGATAGGCTTTGCGCTTGCCGGCGGCGGCACCGGCTTCGCCAACAATTTTACAAGTGGCCGCTCCGACCTGTTCCAGGCCGGCGGCTTCGTCAGACATTCGGTTGGCCCGGCCTATGTCGCGAGCGCGCTGGGGTATGGCTGGCAGGCCATCACCGGCGATTATCAGGTGACGCCGGCCGGCACGGGTTCACTCAACGCCGCCGTCAACGCCTACGCCTATTCCGGCCGCCTCGAGAGCGGCTATCGCCTTGCCGTGCCCTGGGTCGGCATCACGCCCTATGCGGCGGCGCAAATCACCGCCTTCCGCCTGCCCGCCGATGCAACACAACCACCCTCCGCGGCCAATGCGTTCCCGGCAGCATCCGGCAATGACAGTTTCACCGATACCCGCACCGAACTCGGACTGCGCACGAGCGCATCCTTTGCGCTGTTCAGCAGCGTGATGAGCCTGCGCGGACGTCTTGCCTGGGCGCATGATTTCAGCGCGGGACAAGCAATGCCGGCGGCATTCCAGCCCCTGCCCGCTCAGAGATTTGTCACAGGCGGCACGGCATTGGCGCGGAACGCGGCGCTCACGGGCGTCGCAATCGAGCTGCGTGACCTCAACGGCTGGTCCGCCACCGCCAACTTCGACAGCGAGGTGTCGAGCGTGATGCGCTCCTATACCGGCAAGGCCATGCTGCGCTACGCGTGGTGACCCGCCTCGTGATCGAGGAGAAGTCTTCCGCCCACACGCCGGAGGACGGCGAGCGGAAGGCCTCTCGCTCCCTCACATCTTTTTGTAGGCGTCGACCAGCGCCTGACCATCGGCCCCTGCCTTCTTGAGCCAGTCGGTGGTGAGTTGCTCGCCGATCTTCTGGAAGCCGGCCTTGAGGGCCGGGGTCGGCGGCTCGACCGTCATGCCCTTCGCCTTGAGCTGATCGATGTACCAATTGGCCTTCTCTTCCCAGGCCTTCCAGCCGCGGGTTTCCGCCGTGGCGGCGGCCTTGAGGATCGCCTCCTGGGTCGGCTTGTCGAGCGCCTCGAACGCAGCCTTGTTGACGAAAGTGTAGTCCTTCGGAATCCAGGCCTGCACGTCATAGAAATATTTCAGCGACTCCCAAGCCTTCGAATCGTAACCCGTGCCGCCTGACGACATGAAGGAATTCACCACGCCGGTCGCAAGCGCCTGCGGCAGCTCGGCAGCCTGGATCGTCACCGACTGGGCGCCGACCAATTCGCCGATGCGTGCGGTCCCAACGTTGTAGGCGCGCCACTTCAAGCCCTTCATGTCCTCGATCGTCGCGAGCGGCTTGTTGACATAGACGCCCTGCGGCGCCCACGGCACCACGAATAGGAGCTTGAGCCCCTGCGCCTCCAGCTTCTTCGTGATCAACGGCTTCGACGCCTGGTACAGCTTCATGGCGTCCGGGAAGCTGGTCGCCAGAAACGGCACGACGTCGACCCCGAACACCGGATCCTCGTTCTCGTGGATCGACAGCAACACTTCGCCCATCTGGGCCTGCCCGGTGACCACCGCGCGTTTGATATCGGGTGCCTTGAACAGCGAAGCGCCGGGATGAACCGTGATCTGGAGCTTTCCGGATGTGGCCGCTTCGACGTCCTTGGCGAAGGCCACTAGATTCTCGGAGTGCGGATTGTCGGCCGGATATGCCGCCGGCAGATTCCATTTGGTCTGAGCCAACGCGGGTGTCGCAGCCAGCACGGCGCCGGCGATCAAGGATGCGCGGAATAAACGAGACATCATCGGGCTTCTCCTCACAGTCAATCTGAAAAACGGGGACGCTCAGTCTGGGAAAGCGAGCTTGGGCAAGAACATCACGATCTGCGGATATTCCGTGATGATGAACACGGCGGCGAGCAGCAGGACGAAGAAAGGGAACGCCGCCCGAGCGACGGTGAGCGTATCGCGGCCGCTCATGTTCTGGAGCACGAAAAGATTGAATCCGACCGGCGGCGTGATCTGCGCCATCTCGACGTGGATGATGAGATAGACGCCGAACCAGACCAGGTCGAGACCGGCCTGCTTGACCATCGGCAGGACGATCACGGCGGTCAGGACGATCATCGATATGCCGTCGATCAGGCATCCCAGGATGATGTACATGATGCTCAGATACAGCGCCAGCATGCCGGGCGTCAGCTGTTGGCCCTGGACCCAGGTGGCGAGCGCTGCCGGAATTCCGGTATAGGCCATTGCAGCCGTGGTGTAGGCCGCGCCTGCCAGGATCAGCATGATCATGCAGGTCAGGCGCGTCGCACTCATGATGCTCTCGAGGAAATTCTTGCGCGTGAGCGTGCGGCTCCACCACGCCAGCAGCAAGGCGCCGCTGACGCCCCAGGCGGCGCATTCGGTCGCGGTCGCAAAGCCGAGCACGAGCGAGAGGAAGACCGCAAGGATCAGCAACAGGCAGGGCGCAAGCCTGGCCGACTCGCGCAGCTTCTGTCGGAACGGCATCGGCGGATCACGCGGCGGAATCTTCTTGGGGTTCAGCAGCGACCAGATGATGATGTAGCCGGAATAGAGCACCATCACGAGTACCCCCGGCAGGAAGCCGCCGAGGAACACCTGAAGCACGGACACATTCGCCGTCACGGCGTAGACGACCATCGGGATCGACGGCGGGATCAGCAGGCCGAGCGTGCCGGAGCCTGCGAGCGATCCGAGGCTGAGGCTCTTGTCGTAGCCGCGCTTGTCGAGCTCGGGCAGCGCGATCTTGCCGATCGTCGCGCAGGTTGCCGCCGAGGAGCCCGACACCGCAGCAAAGATGCCGCAGCCGATCACGTTGACATGAGTGAGCCGCCCGGGCAGCCACTGAACCCAGGGTGACAGCCCCCGGAACATTTCCTCCGACAATTTGGTGCGGAAGAGGATTTCGCCCATCCAGATGAACAGCGGCAGCGCAGCCAGCGTCCAGGACGAACTCGCGCTCCAGGTGGTGGTCGCAAGCACCGAGCCGAGCGGTAGGCTCGTGGTCAGCGCCATCGCCACGAATCCGACGAGCCCGAGCGAAACCGCGATCCAGACGCCGCTTCCCAGCAGCAGGATCATGACGCCGAGCAGAATGAACGACAGTTCGATCATGCCGAGATTGGCCATGGTCAACCTCCGCCGCCCTGCGATATCCGCTCGATGAACTCGTCCGGGGTCTCGTCCGGAGAGCCCTTCTCGTAGCTCGGCCGGTTGCCGCTGACGACATTGACCATTTCATCGATCAACCCGATCGACAGGATCGCAAGACCGCCGGCAAAGCCGAGCTGGGGAATCCACAGCGGAAGCGCAACGACACCCTGCGCCACGTCGTTGAAGCGCCAGGAGTCGTAAGTCATCTGCACGGCGTGCCGGGTGAAATAGAGGATGAAGGCAGTGGCGATACCGAGCGCCACGCTCTCCGCCACCTGCTTGGTCCGCCCGTGCAGACGCTCCAGCAGCAGGCCGACGCGGATCATCTCGCCACGCTTGAAAGTGTGAGCGAGGCCGAGAAACGCCATCGCGGCCATGCACCAGGACGCGAAATCATCGCCGGCGGGAATGTTGATCGCGAATTGGCGCCCGACCGACATGATCATCATGATCGCGAAGATTGCAACCATGAAGGCGCCGGCGGCGTAGCCCGCACCGAGATAAAGGAGATCCAGGGCGCGTCGCACCGGTCCCCTCGTCGCTACATCGTCCCCTGCCAACGCAATCCCCATCTCGCACGAAGCGTTCAACGGCGCCGGCGATCGCGCAGGAGGCGCCACCCGTTCCGCTTGAATATCGCCCCTGCCTGGCGCCCTGTCTTTCAGACGTTAGATCAACATGATGGGCCGTGCGCAAGCAAGGAGTATGCCGGTCAATACAGGAATTTCTACTGCAGGTTCAGCGCGTTTCCAGCCGCAGCCCGTCATAGGCCGGCACCACCCCCGCGGGCAGCGACTGGCGGATCACCTCGTAGTCCACGTCGGCGGTCATGTTGGTGATGACCGCGCGCTTCGGCTTGAAGCGGTCGATCCAGGACAACGCGTCGTTGATGCTGAAATGGCTGACATGGCCGGTGTAGCGCAGCCCGTCGACGATCCAGAGGTCCAGATTTTCCAATGCGCCCCAGCTCTCGCGCGGGATGTCGTTGAGGTCGGGCGTGTAGGCGGCATCCCCGATGCGATAGCCAAGCGCGGGAATGTTGCCGTGCTGCACCAGGAAGGCCGTCATCGTCACCGCACCGCCCTTCCCCAGGATGGTCTGGTTTCCACCGGCCTCGATCGAATGCCGCGTCAGGATCGGCGGATAGTCGCTGCCCTCCGGCGAGATGAAGCAATAGGAAAACCGCGCCATGATGTCCTTGGCGGTCGACTGGTTGAAATAGGTCGGGATGCGCCGGCGCATGTGCATCACGACCGAGCGCAGATCGTCCATGCCGTGGGTCTGGTCGGCATGCTCGTGGGTCAGAAATACCGCGTCGATATGGTCGACGTCGGTCGAGAGCAATTGCTCGCGCAAGTCCGGCGAGGTGTCGATCACGATGCGCGTCGTGCCATGCTCGGAGGTCCGTTCGACCAGCAGCGAGCAGCGCCGTCGGCGGTTCTTTGGATTGCTCGGATCGCAGGCGCCCCAGCCGAGCGCAGGGCGCGGCACGCCGGCGGAGGAACCGCAGCCCAGGATCGTCAGCGTCAGCGTCATGCGGCTCCCAGTCCTAAGTTTTCACCCTGGAGAACAGGCGGAAGAAATTGTCGGTGGTCTGCCGTGAGATGTCCTCGAGCGACACGCCGCGGGCCTCAGCCAGAACTTTTGCCACCTCGACCACATAGGCCGGCTCGTTGCGTTTGCCCCGAAACTTGCCTGGTGCAAGATAGGGCGAGTCCGTTTCAACCAGAATACGGTCGGACGGCAATTCAGCCGCCAGTGCGCGCAGAGCTTCGGATTTCTTGAAGGTCAGGATGCCCGTGAAACCGATATACAGCCCGAGCGACACCGCCTTTAGCGCCAGCTCGCGCCCGCCGGTGTAACAATGCAGCACGGCGCGAAACGATCCCTTTGCGGCCTCCTCCTCCAGGATGCGGCCGCAATCCTCGTCCGCCTCGCGGGTGTGGATCACCAGCGGCAGGCCGGTGGCGCGAGCGGCGGCGATGTGAACGCGAAAGCCCCGCGCCTGCGCCTCCGGCGAGCCGTCGTCGTAGAAATAGTCAAGCCCGGCTTCGCCGAGCGCGACGACCTTGGGATGCTGCGTCAACGCAATCAGTTCGTCCGGCGAGATTCCGTCTTCCTCGTCCGCGTTGTGCGGATGGGTGCCGACCGAGCAGTAGACGTCATCGTAACGCTCGGCGATGGCGAGAAGCTGATCGAGCTTTCGCACCCGCGTCGAGATCGTGACCATCCGGCCGATTCCGGCCGCTCGCGCGCGCGATACGATCCCGTCGAGATCGTCCGCAAAGTCCGGAAAATCCAAATGGCAGTGACTGTCGACCAACATCAAACCAACGCCCTAGGCTGCCGGCTCGATGTAGCGCGGGAAGGCCGGCGTCGGCGCCGGCAGTGTCGAACCCGGCGCGATGCGCCTGGCGCCGCCGAGCGTCGCGAAATTGCGCTCGCCGACGGGGACGCCGAGGCTGTCGAGCAGCAATCCCGAGGCGGTCGGCATCGCCGGCTGAGCCAGGATCGCGATCTGGCGCACGACCTCAGCGGTGACATAGAGCACCGTCCTCTGCCTGGCCGGATCGGTCTTGGCCAGCGCCCACGGCGCCTCGCCCGCGAAATAGCGGTTGGCCTCCGCGACCACGGCCCAGACGGCGTTGAGCCAATGATGGATCTGCTGCGTCGCCATCGCCTCGCGGCTTGCCGCGATCATGCCGTCGGCCATCGCCAGGATGGCCTTGTCGTTGTCGCTGAACTCGCCGGGCTCGGGCAGCACGCCGCCGAGTTGCTTGGCGACCATCGACAGCGAGCGCTGTGCGAGGTTGCCGAGATCATTGGCGAGATCGGCATTGATGCGCGCGACGATGGCTTCGTGGTTGTAGTTGCCGTCCTGGCCGAACGGCACCTCGCGCAGGAAGAAATAGCGCATCTGGTCGACGCCGTACTGGTCGGCAAGGTTGAAGGGATCGACGACGTTGCCGACCGACTTCGACATCTTCTCACCCCTGTTGAACAGGAAGCCGTGGGCATAGACCCGCTTCTGCACGGGGATGCCGGCCGACATCAGGAACGCCGGCCAGTACACCGCATGGAAGCGGATGATGTCCTTCCCGATGATGTGCACGTCGGCCGGCCAATAACGCCAGTTGTTGTCGCTCTCGTCGGGAAAGCCGACGCCGGTGATGTAGTTGGTCAGTGCGTCGACCCAGACATACATCACGTGCTCTTCGTCACCGGGCACCTTGACGCCCCAGTCGAACGTCGTGCGTGAGATCGAGAGATCGCGCAAGCCGCCTCTCACGAAGCTCACCACCTCGTTCTTGCGCGAGTCCGGGCCGATGAAATCGGGCTGCGTCTCGTAAAGCTTGAGCAACTTGTCCTGATAGGCCGAGAGGCGGAAGAAATAGCTCTTCTCCTCGACCCATTCGACCGGAGTGCCCTGCGGTCCGAGGCGCACGCCGTCGTCGTTCAGGCGCGTCTCGTCCTCGGCGTAATAGGCTTCGTCTCGCACCGAATACCAGCCTGCATAGGTATCGGCATAGATGTCGCCGTTCGCTTCCATGCGCCGCCAGATTTCCTGGCTCGAGCGGTGGTGCTGCTCTTCGGTGGTACGGATGAAACGGTCGAACGACACGTTCAGCCGCTCATCCATCGCCTTGAAGCGGGCCGCGTTGCGGGCCGCTAGCGCGGACGGGGTCAGGCCCTCGTTCTGCGCGGTCTGAATCATCTTCAAGCCGTGCTCGTCGGTCCCGGTCAGGAAGAACACGTCCTTGCCGTCGAGCCTTGCAAATCGGGCCAGCGTGTCGGTGGCGATCGCCTCGTAGGCGTGGCCGATATGCGGGTTGCCGTTGGGATAGGCGATCGCGGTCGTGATGTAGAAGACGTTGTCGCGCGCGGGAGCGATCACGGGCGCGGTGGCTTGCGGCACCGCGACGGGCTTCGGCGCGCGCGGCGCTTTTGGTTTCGATACCTTGGGCTTCACGGCCTTCGGCGGCGTGGCGACGGGAGCCGGCGTGGCGATCACGGCAGGCGCGGTCACCCTCGCCTTCCTGGCCGCTTGCTTCGCCGCTTTCTTGGCGACGACCTGCTTCTTCGCAGCCTTCTTGCCGGCTTTCTTTGCCCTCTTCGCAGCGCTCTTCTTCACGCTCTTCTTGGCGACCTTCTTGGTCTTCTTGGACGCGCGCGCCGTCACGGCCTTTTTCGCGGCTTTCTTCACGGCTTTCTTGGCAGCCTTCTTGCTGCTTTTGCCTTTGGCGGTTTTCTTAGTTCGCGTGGCCACGACGAATTCCTTTACCGGCTTCTCGAAATCTGGAAACGAACCTGCGTTAGGTTATTGTTCTGAGCATGATCCTCTCGGAAAACCGCTGCACACTTTTCCGGATCATGCTCTAGCGCGTTGCGTCCGCCAGCCAGCCGAACACCGAGAAAACCAAGGGCTTTCGCTCCAGATTGTAGGTTTCGGTGTCGCGCGCGGCGCGGACGATCTTTTCCCATACCTCAGCTAGGCGCGCAAGGCGCGGCAGGTTCTGGTTCGCATTGGCCTCGTCCGCATGCAGGCGTTCGGCGATCCAGCGGTCGATGCCGTCGATGAAGGCGGCGAGCGCGACGCGGTCGCTGGTGCCAAGCGAATCGCCGAGCGTGTGCAATTCGCGCGGATCGACCTGCGGCAGCCGCGCCAGCAGAGCTGCCGTGCGCTGCTGGAGCTTCAGGGCATCGCCGCCGAGCAACGTCAGCGTCCGCGCGACGCTGCCCTCGGAGGCCTCCGCCGCCTCGCGCAGTGCGGGATCGTTCGGATCGAGTTCGGCGGCTGCGGCGGCTGCAGCAATCACGTCCTCGGTTGCGAGCGCGCGCAGGCGCAGCTTGCGGCAACGCGACTGGATCGTTGCGAGCACGCGTGCAGGCGCATGGCTCACCAAAAGGAACAGCGATTGCTGCGGCGGTTCCTCGAGAATCTTCAGTAGCGCGTTGGCGGCATTCGGATTGAGCTCGTCGACGGTGTCGACGATGCAGACGCGCCATCCTTCGGCGGCGGCCGTCGAGCCGAAGAAGCCGATCGTCTCGCGGGTCTCGTCCACGGTGATCACGGTGCGCATCACGCCGCGGTCGTTGGCGGTGCGCTCCAGCGTCAGCAGGCCGCCATGCGAGCTCGCCGCAACCTGCCGCGCCGCGGCGTGACCAGGATCGATCGCGAGGTCCTCGGCGCGCTGCACCGAAGGCGCCAGCGGCTGGCCGTGAGCGAGCACGAAGCGCGCCATGCGGTAGGCCAGCGTCGCCTTGCCTATGCCTTGCGGGCCGCCGATCAGCCAGGCATGCGGGATGCGCCCGCTGCGATACGCCGCCAGCAGCGCAGTTTCGGCCTCGCGATGGCCGAACAGGCGGCTCGTCTCGCGCGGATGAGGAATGGCGGTTTCGCGCTCGGTCTGACGCGGGCTCATGCCGACACCACCGATGCCGGCGTTGGAAGCAGGCGATCGCGCAGCGCCGCCCAGACACGTCCGGCGACCGTATCGGGATCGGAATTTGCATCGATCAGCACGCAGCGCCCGGGATCGTCCGCCGCGATCTGGCGATAGGCCTCGCGCAGGCCCTGATGGAAGCCGAGCTTCTCGGCCTCGAACCTGTCTGGCGTGCCGCTGCCGCGGCGTGCAGCCGCGCGCTGCAAGCCGATCTCGACCGGCAGGTCGAGGATGATGGTGAGGTCCGGCTTGAGATCGCCGATCGTGACACGCTGCATCGCGTTGATTAGCCCGGCCGGCACGCGGCCGAGGCTGCCCTGATAGGCCCGCGTCGAGTCGGCGAAGCGGTCGCACAGCACCCAGGAACCCTGGTTGAGCGCGGGCTGGATCACGGTGCGGACATGGTCGTCGCGGGCGGCCGCGAACAGCAGCGTCTCGGCCTCGGGTCCCAGCAGCTTGCCCATGCCCGACAGCACCAGATGGCGCATGATCTCGGCGCCCGGCGAGCCGCCCGGCTCGCGCGTGACGAGAATGCGCATCCTTGCCGCCTTCAGGCGGTCGGCAAGCTTCTTGATCTGGGTCGACTTGCCCGTCCCCTCGCCGCCTTCAAAGGTGACGAAGCGCCCGCGTCCGGACGGCCACTTTACCGCGCTTTCACTCATGATCAGAGCTTCTCGGCGCCCGCGCGGAACATGCCGATGACGAGCTCGCTGGCGCCGTCGATTGCACGCCGCACGGTCGAGCCGGTGCCGATCGCCTCCGCGGCATAGACCGGTGTCTCCACCGCGATGTTGCCGCTGCGCCAGACCCTGACCACGCCGACCTGCTGGCCGGGCGCGACGGGCGCTCGCACCGGACCGCGATACACGACCCGCGCGATCAGCTTGTCGCTGCCGTTCTTGTGCACCATCACCTTCACCGGCGTCTTGGCGACCAGCTTCACCGAGCGGCTCTCGCCACCGAACACCTTGGCGTAGCCGACGGGCTGGTCGGCCGCGATCAGCGTGCGGGTCTCGAAATTGCGAAAGCCCCATTCCAGCATCTTCTTGGCTTCGGTGGCGCGGTCCTCGGGGTCTTCAAGCCCGTTGACGACGACGATCAGCCGCGTGCCGTTCTGCACCGCCGAGCCGACCATGCCGTAGCCGCCTTCCTTGGTGTAGCCGGTCTTCAGACCGTCGGCGCCTTCCATCGAATTGAGCAGCGGATTGCGGTTGGGCTGGCGGATCTTGTTCCAGGTGTACTCCTTCTCGCCAAAGAGCTTATAGAATTCCGGGAAGTCTAGAATGATGTGCCGGGCGAGGATGCCGAGCTCGCGCACCGTCATCTTGTTGCCGGGATCGGGCAAGCCATTGGAATTGCCGAAGGTCGACCTGGTCATGCCGAGCTCGCGGGCGCGCTTGGTCATGAAGTCGGCGGCGAAGATGCGCTCATTGCCGGCAATGCCTTCGGCCAGCGCGATGCAGGCGTCGTTGCCGCTCTGGATGATCGCCCCGTGCAGGAGGTCGTCGACCGAAACCTTGCTGTTGATGGCGGCGAACATGGTCGAGCCGCCCGACGGCGCGCCGCCCTTGCGCCAGGCGTTCTCGCTGATCCGGTATTCGTCGGTCAGCTTCATGTTGCCCTGCTTGATGGCATTGAAGACGACCTCCGCCGTCATCAGCTTCATCATGCTGGAGGGCGCACGCAGTTCGTCGGCGTTCTTCTCGAACAGCACGCTGCCGCTGGAGGCCTCGATCAGGATCGCGGTCGGGGCATCGCCGTCGAAGCCGGAATCTTCGGCCTTCTTGGCTCCCTGGACGCTCTGGTTGGCGGCATAGAGGGCTCCGCCCCAGCCGACGCTCGCCACCAAGACCGCAGCGATCAGCCCGCGCGCCAGCGCTCCGGCGGTGAACTGGGTGCGAGCAAGCGAAGAAAGACGAAATGCCATGGCCAAGCCCTGAGAGCGGCGTTCTAACAGTTGGAACCGGTGCGAACAACACGAGGCTGGCCGCTTGTCCCGAGATTGCACGATTCTCGTCCGGCCCCTATCGTGGCACCTCATATTTGCTGACCAAACCCCTGAAACAAGGCGGAAAAGCGATGTCCTCCACCCGCGTGATCAAGGCCAACGGGATCGATCTGTTCATCCGCGAGGCCGGCCAGGGACCGCTGGTGGTGCTGTGCCATGGCTGGCCGGAATTGTCCTATTCCTGGCGCCACCAGATCCCGGCACTGGCGGCCGCCGGGTTTCACGTCGTCGCCCCTGACATGCGCGGCTACGGCCAGAGCGCGGCGCCGTCTGATGTGAGCGCCTATTCGATCTTCGACACGGTCGGTGACATCGTCGGCCTGGTGCAGGCGCTTGGCGAGAGCAAGGCCATGGTGGTCGGTCACGATTGGGGGGCGCCGGTGGCCTGGCACGCGGCGCTGTTCCGGCCCGACATCTTCACGGCGGTGGCGGGCCTCAGCGTGCCGCCGCCATTCCGCGGTCGCGGCAAGCCGCTCGACCTTCTGCGTCAGGGCGGTGTGACCAATTTCTACTGGCAGTATTTCCAGACGCCCGGCGTTGCCGAAGCCGAGTTCGAGCGCGACGTCGCCCGCACCATGCGCATCGTGGTCGGCGGCCGCGGTCTTGCCGATCCCTCCGCGGCCATGTTCGTTCAGGAAGGCAAGGGATTCCTCGGCCACGCGACAACCGAGGAACCGTTGCCGGACTGGCTCAGCGAGACCGACCTGGCCTATTTCACCGAGACCTTCCGCAACTCCGGCTTCCGCGGCGGGTTGAACTGGTATCGCAACCTCGATCGCAACTGGGAGCTGACGGCGCCCTGGCAGGACGCGCAGATCCACCAGCCCTCGCTGTTCATCGCCGGCTCGAAAGACGCCGTCATCACCGGCCTGATCGGGGCCAAGCGCGTCAACGAACTCGAGCGCGTGCTGCCCAATCTGACGCGAAAGCTGATCATCGAGGGTGCGGGCCATTGGGTGCAGCAGGAGCGGCCCGACGAGGTCAACGCTGCGTTGCTAAAATTCCTGCGCGAGGCGGCCGCGCGCTAAGCCAGGTCCCTTCTCATAGCGATGTGCGCATTACCTGCCCGCCGCGTCTCTATGAAGCCGTGCCGCAGGTAAAACCGGCGCGCGGCCACATTGTTCGCAAGTACCGTGAGCGTCAGCGCTGCGATACCCTGCTGCCGCGCGCCGGCTGCGAGAGCGTCGATGATCTTCGTCCCGGCGCCGTGACCGCAATCAGCCGACAGCAGCGCGACGTCCACGATGTGCCAGCGCTCGCTTGCGCAATGGAGCAGCAGCCGGCCGATCGCGGTGCCGTTGCGTGTCACGATCAGCGATACCGCGCCCGGAAATTGCGCGGCATAGCCGGCCGCCTGGCTGCGGAATTGTTGCGCGATGATCTGGCTGACGATCGGGCCCGGCAATCCGGTCGCGGTGAATTGCCCCGTCCGCACCTCCTCGAAGAGACGCCGGATGAAAGGCTCGTCGAGCGGCCCTGCGGGCCGAAGCCGCAGAGCCGGATCGTCCGGGACGATGTGTAGCGCCGCGCCGTCAATCATGCCGTCGCGCACTCGATATCGTTCAGGAGAAGGACGGAAACATTCCCGCATAGGCGATACACCAGACGATCGCCTGGGTGGGCTGCGTGTCGGACCGTCGGCGCCTATCTCGGCTGGAAGATCATCCCGACGCTCCGCTACGACGCGGCGGTGACCTATTCGGGCATCGGCTATGACGGCACCGCCGGCACGGCCCAAGGCAATTTCAACGGCAATCGCTGGATGTTCGCCACCGGCTTCACCGGCAGCTACCGCTGGGCCAATTTCAACGTCGAGCCGTCCGCGAAGGTCTACGCGTTGTGGGAGCGGGAAAACGCCTATGTCGATTCCCTCGGCACCCAGCAGGCGGCGCGGACCTTCTCCAGCGGCCGCGCCTCGGCCGGCAACAGGGTCTCCTACCCCATACCGTGGCTCGATAGCGTGCTGCTGATGCCCTTTGCCGGCGTCTATGCCGACTACTATTTCACCCAGGACGACGCGGCGGCGATCGTTGCCGCCGGCGGTATTCCGCTGGCATCCACACCACTGCTTCAGGGCTGGTCGGCGCGCGTTACCGGCGGCATTGGCGCCCGGCTTGCGGGCGGATCTACGGTCGGCTTCGGTGCCGAGCTCGGCGGCATCGGCGGCAACACGCAGATATGGACCTTCACGGGACGGGCGCGCATCCCGTTCTGATCCCTGCCAACAATGGCGAGTCTGCCGTGCCGCGCAGCCAGCCGGTCTTGCCCGCCTGGTGTCTGTTTAGTAGAGGCCGCGGCCGCTCAGGATCCCGCGAGCCTCGGCAGCGCCGCCATCGGAGACGTAGGCGGCGGACGCCGCGCTCCCGGTCGTGTAGCGGCCATCTTCGTCATAGGACACGGCGCGCGCGTTCTGGAGCGTCCGGCCCCGGCTGCGGCTCGAGGCCGACATCTCCGAAGTCGCATTGAGCGAAGCCATGTCGGCGGATGTATTGCCGAGACTGTAGGGACGTCCCTCCGGCATCGGAACCTCGCCACGTATGGCGCCGCGGTTCGACGACGGCAATTCCGGCACGAACGGCCTGGCGGAGGCGACCCGGACCATGGAGGGTGACGGCGCCGGGATGCCGGTGCGCAAGGTGGCCATCAGCTGGCGGTCATCAGAGCCCTCGAGGGGCGCCCGACCGACATATTCGACACGGACCTTGGCGACGCCATTGCCTTTGAATTCAAGTAGTTCGGCGGCTTTGTTCGAGACGTCGATGAGCCGGTTGCCGTGATAGGGCCCGCGGTCGTTGACGCGGACGATCAGGGACTTGCCGTTCGACATGTTGGTTACCCGGGCATAGGACGGCATCGGCAGGGTCGGATGCGCCGCGGTCAGCGAGCCCATGTCGAACACTTCGCCATTGGCGGTCAGGCGGCCGTGGAAATCGTCGCCGTACCAAGATGCCATGCCCTCGGCACGGTAGTTGACGTCCTCCTCGGGCACGTAGGTTCGCCCGGCGACCACATAGGGCTTGCCGACGCGGTAGGTGCCGCCGCCCTTCGGGACAGGATCACCCAAAGCCACGACCCGGGGGCTCGAGGACACGCCGTATTTCGGATCGACGCGGCTGGCGAATTTACCGGAGGACGCGCAATTGGCGAGCGCGAGGCAGGTCGCGACCGCGGCAAAACCGCGCGCGGCCCGCAAAACCGAATCTGACCGTCGGATCCCCATGCGCCCCAAATACCACTTTGCCGGAGGCGTACCCAACCCGCTTGGTTACGGGGAGCGCTGTCCGGTTCTTCAATCCGAGGCGGCCCACCACCGCGTCGGAAGCAGTAAGGATAACGCAACCCGAACACGGCGGAAATGGGGAGCCCGCAGCGATCACGCCGGCATGGTAAACGGGGCGTTCGCTTTCTCCCCGTTGATCTACGGAGCACAGGCACCCTGCTCTGTGCCACCGCTGGACGTTCTGTTGCGCCGAATCCTCACTCCACTCCCATTGTCGAGCCGCGCACTGGAATTCTTTTGACTGTGCAAGGCCGCACGCGCTTTCTCGCGTACAGGGCGGAATGGAATTGGACGATGATCGAGACGGTTTCGGCACTGATGGGTTTGGTAAGCGCGGGCATATTCCTGGCCCATGCGTTTGAAGGTTACCGCACGAGGGCCTGAGGCACTCGCGCGGGCGGCAAGCATCACCTCTTTCAAGACGGCACGTTCGGACAATCTTAATCGATCCGATCGAGCATCGAAGACGAGAGCGGCAGGTGTCCCATGCGCAACCATGACGTCGTATCCGACAGCTTCCTGGCATTGACCGCCGGCGGCCTGTTCCTGCTCTGCTCGAGCCTCGTGGCGTTGGCCTTCGGCTGAGCACCACTACCATCACTTTCCTTATTTCAAACACAACTAAACCGCGATGCAGCATGGGATCCGATTTGGATTACCGCGCTCCCATTTAGTTGATTGAATTTTTGCGTTCGGCGCCTCGACGCATTTCAAGAGGCCATCACCAACGAAGGTGACGCAAATGCTTGCTGAGAAATTTTTCCTGGTTCTTGAATCGCTGATCCGCGGCGACCGCACCTATCCTGACGGAAGTCCCCGGGTCATCAGCACATCCGCGCATGTGCCGGTAAAGCTGCCTGGTCAGAAATAGCCGGCGTCCACGAACTTCCCGAGCAGGGCCGCTCAGCGCAGGCCCAATAGCGAGCGGCGATAGGAGCTGTCGCGGGCCTCGTTCAGGCAGACGAAGCTGCCGTCGGAGCCTTGGCCGTACCGCTTCTGGCCTTTGCCGTAGTAGACGCCCTTCCTGAAATCGAGCCAGACCACCTGGTCGTGCGGGCAATGACGCTGCGCCTGCGCCTCGTAGCGAAACGGCGTCAGCGGCGTCGCCGACACCTCTGCGCCGCTTGCACAAGCCAGGATCGCGGCAGCGAGCGCGATCGCGCCGGGCCATTTGCCAAAACCGCTCCAAAACACGATGCGACTCCTCCCCGTCAGGTCGCCGCACGACGGCTGCCCGGCACGTTAGCACGAAACGGCACGGTCCCCGGAACGCATCGCGTCTTCCGCCGGCCATCGTGCCGGGTTACACGACAGCGAGATCTCTCGATGCGAGGATGTTGCCTGAATGTCGGTTGAGCCTGGACCCAAGTCGGACCTTCGCGCCGAGCCCCGCCCGCCCTTGCCGCGCCTGGCCCTGCTGCCGATGATCATCTTCGGCTCGCGCTGGCTGCAACTGCCGTTGTATCTCGGGCTGATCGTGGCGCAATGCGTCTACATCGCACTGTTCCTCAAGGAGCTCTGGCATCTCTCCTGGCACGCCCTCGATCTCACCGAGCAGCAGATCATGATGAGCGTGCTCGCGTTGATCGACGTCGTGATGATCTCCAACCTGCTGGTGATGGTCATCGTCGGCGGCTACGAGACATTTGTCTCGCGGCTCGACCTCCAGGGCCATCCTGACGAGCCGGAATGGCTCGGCCACGTCAATGCGAGCGTCCTGAAGATCAAGCTCGCCATGGCCATCATCGGCATTTCCTCGATCGCGCTGCTCCGGACCTTCATCGAGGCCGGCAATCTCGGTTCGAACCGGGCCGGCTACACCGAGACCGGCGTGATGTGGCAGGTGCTGATCCACCTCACCTTCGTCGTCTCGGCGATCGGCATAGCCTATGTCGACAGGCTCAGCGATTCCGGGACGCGGAAGCATGCGGAGTGAGGTCAAAGGCAGGCTTGTCTCACTTGTCCGCTTCGAGTTGCTGCAACGCCTGGTGCAGGCATTCCTGAAGCTTGGCCGCGACCTGCTCGCGCGCCACACCCCTGGCGGCAAGATCGCCTGACACCTTGTCCAGGACCTCGTCCATCGTCTGGTGCTCCAGATGGTCCGTTACCAGCGCCGTTGCATAACCGGCCGCAGCATCGCCGCCGAGGCCAAGCTGGCTTGCAGCCCAGAGCCCGAGCAGCTTGTTGGATCGGGCCGTGGCCTTGAACATGAGTTCCTCGTCGTGGGCGAATTTGGCCTCAAAGCCCTGCTCGCGCTTGTCGAACGTGGTCATGGTCAGCTCCATTGCGTTGTCGCTGATGGGATCGGACTGGCTGGAAGCGAACGTCTCCGTGGTTCACGTCAGTTTAGGCACATTCGAAGCTTCCGGCGGAAGCCAGATGCCGTCAAGCCCGCAGCTGCCGCCGCGGACCGGGCTGTGCACCGCACGCTCAAGCTCCGCGCCAGCCAGGACGGCTAGGGAGAGATGTTAACCATTCGTTAAGCAGACTCAGCGCCGCATGGCGCGGGGGACATCGAGAGCTGACGCATGAACAGAGAGCTGCGGGAGTTTCGAAGGCTTGAACGGGTCTGCCTGGAGCAGGCCGCCCTCTCCACCATGGATCTCGCGCGTAGCGGGCTGCTCAAGGTCGCCGACGATTGTCGGATGGCGGCCGAAGCCATCGAGGCGCAACCGCCGCGTGGGGCGTTGGCAGGCGCCGTCCACGCGCTCAAGCATGCCTTGAGCGCGACGCGCATTCCCAGCCGGCACTAAAGCGCGATGAGATTGGGATGAATCGTCACCGCGCTTTAGGTTCTTGTTTGAGCATGATCTTTTCGGAAAACCGCTTCGCACTTTTCCGGATCATGCTTTAGGCACCGACAATTGCCGGCGCGACCGACCGCGTATGGTCAGCCCTTCGCGTCCGCCTGTTCACGCGCGAGGCGTTCGGCCTTCAGCCGCTCCTTGTTGGCATAAAACTGCTTCTGCGCCTCTTCGTGATCGCGCATGGCCTTTTCGGCCTCGACGCGGCGCACCGCATCGCGCGCCTGGCGCTGTTCGGGGGTCAGGGGTTTGCGTCGGTAGGAAACGTCTTCAGTCATGAACCGACAACGCGGACACGGCAAAAGAGTTCCAAAAGAGTTCCATGAGTCGAACCGCCCGGGCCGGCCTGAGCCAACCTGAATGCCCCCCTCGTTGAGGACCCTACGGTCCCGAAAACCTCAATCTGCCGGCGGCCTTCCAGGAGGGAATTCGGCCCGGCCGCCTGCCCGCGGGCCTCTTCAACAAAATCTCGAAAACAACCCCATGCACAGTAGCCGATCCGTTTCGGATCAAAACCCATTTGACCCGTCGGGCAAAACAGTGGCATAATGCCATTATTCCGAAATCGATCGGCGCATCGTCACTTGCCCCCAGGCTCGCGGATTCGACGATCGCTTGCCGTGCCCCAGGGCCCCTACCGTCAATCGAAAGCCTGGGCGTTCAGCTTCCTTTGGGAGCGGTCCCCGACTGCGACCCGCCAAGGCCGGGATTGATGGCCAGCGACGCGCCGGCGGCGCCGCCGGCTTCATAGGCCGTCATCGACACCATGCGGCTGGTGCTGCGCTGGGTTCGGGTCCTGAGGTCGAGCTTGTCGAATTCCGCATCGACCACCGAGGTCTTGAGGACGACCAGCCCGCGGCCGGTGCTTTCGTTGACCTGATCGCGACTGGCCTTGATCGCCAGCAGCCTGTCCGCGACTGATGCCACCATCCCGAGCGCGAAGGAGGCATTGGCCAGATGGCGCTCCTGGTGCCGGAACCTGCTGTAGTCGACCGAGGTCTTGAAGCGGCCGAGCTCGGCGCGCACGGCGCCGTCGATCAATTCGGCCAGGTAATGCGCGACCTCGACATCCGCGCCGAGACCGAAGAACACATAGCTGCTCTCGCCCGCCGCGTTCTTCTCGCGCCAGACCCGGCAATCGCAGAAATGAGCGATCGCGCCGATGCAGTCGTCCAGGGGAATGCGCTTCTTGCGATGGGTCTCAAAGACCCTCCGTTCGCACGGCGAGGCGCGCAGCTCGACGTCGGAGAGCGACAGATCGTGGCGATCCAGCAGCTCGGCGACCTTGGCGGCGGCCGACAGCGCCTCGTCCTCGGTGCAGCCATTGGCGATCGTCTTGGCGCGCAACGCGTGAATGCGGAGCTTCAGCTTGTCGAGCGCGGTTGGATTGGACGTCTGATTCACCGATCACCTGCCCGGGAAAGCCCAACCAACAGACCCCGGTCGGATCATACTGGCGGAAGGGGTGGGATTCGAACCCACGGTACCCTTGCGGGCACGCCGGTTTTCAAGACCGGTGCCTTAAACCACTCGGCCACCCTTCCGTTGCAGCAATTTCAGAGGGTTAGCAGCGGTGCGAGGTGAACCGCTTTACTACCCAACGTGGTCGGTGAGTGCTCTTTACGGTGAGACCTATAGCGCCGTCAACGCTCGACCGTTCGGATTGGTACCAAGTAAGGCCCTTGCACGGTTCGACCCATCCTTAAGCCACAGCGTGCTCTCGTTGATCTCTCGAATCTTGCTGACCAGCCGAACAACCTTGGCTTCGTCGAACAGATGCTCCGGCCCGATTGGGGCTACACCGGTGAAAGGCGGCTCGTACAGCTAAACGTCGATAATGATGCGATGAGAGATGCGCTCCGAACGAACTCGGAGAACTGCCGGACAAAGCAAAATCAGTGATTTGGTTCGCGTAATCTTCGTTGTGTAGAATCGCGGACCATCGAATGTTCGGCGCAGGTGCGGCCATCGGCTAACATCACCGTTTCGTCGCTTGAGTCCGTTGCTGAACCACCAGCGCATTAAGGACAACCCACTGGCCTTCGAGTTCAATATTCCTAGGGCTAAGAGAGAGCGATGCTTGCGCCGAACAGCCCTCATCGAGATACATCGCACGCTCACAACCTAATCCTCCACGAGACTTCGTTTCGGCTAGAATTTCACCAAACTCCATCAGTTCGAACGAATCCTTCCGCAAGCACGAAGGCATCCACAGTCAGTCTCATTGGCGAAGTAGAGCAGCACGGCTCATTACATCGTCCAGCCACTTAGGCAGATCCCTCTTTAGGTCCGCAACTGAGAACATTGAGCCGCCCCATTACCTCAAAGACTCGGGAGAGAGGATCACAGGCGACTTCCGCTGCAGCATCTGGTTCAGCTCCTGATCCTGCAAAACGCGCTGTCTAGGCGTCAACTGCGGCTGAACGGGCTGGGGCAATCGCTGTGACCTTTCGCGCCTCACTTGAGGTATTGGAGCATCGGCGGGCGCGCTGACTTGCGGCTCAGCAGGCACGTTGAACGGCCTGAGATTGAATTCGTCGCTCTTTTTCTGATCAGGATTTTTGGGTGGAAGCGGCGTGGGAGTGGGCGTTGGAGCGGGGGCTAGCTTAGGCCAGTTCGTGACCCGTACCTTGATTGGCTTGGCTGGTACCGGCGGGGGTGGAGGCGGCGTTAATGCAATCGTAAAGCGGTTTGTGAGGTCATGTGCCCCTCCAAAGCCTGCGTCCGCAGATACTGGATTCGTGACGGGCTCGAGGGTGTAACCAAAGCGCGAACTCGCGCTAGCGATGATCTCAAACTGTTTCGTAAAGCTCACACCCACCAGATCGTCCTTGTCGATCGCCTTAATGCTACCCATCAACCAGTAGGCAAGGCCCATGCGCGTCTCAGACGGGTCCACGCCTTTGCAATTATCCGGATAACGGCCTTTTGCCTTCTGGAAGGAATTGGCGAACTTGATGTGATTGATCCTAGTGTCGGTATCCAAAATCCCGACCTTCGGCGTGGCGGACAAGACGGCGAGCCCCGCCGGCGCGCCTACCTTGACGTTCCCATCTGCGCCGATCGAGCGCACCAGCGTCAAATCGAGATCGGTCGCCGCGACCCAGTTCATGATGTCCCGCGACTGGATATCCGGGTCGTCGCTAGTCGCTACTGCAGCCAATTCACACTCTATCGAATCCACAATCTTGCGGATTTCAACTCTTCCCTGCTCGGTAGAATTTGGAAAAGCCGTGCAACCGGCTAGGCCGATCAAGCCTAAGCACCCCGCCCACCTCATGACCCCACCCCCGTGAAGCTAAGAAGGCAGCGTACTGGGCGCCGGTTGTACGGTCAAGCTTGGCACGCCTACAGATTGAGTTGCGATGAAAATTGTCAGCGCGGGGAACGAGAAGGCCCATCCAGGAGGGGCCTTGTACTTTCCCGCAGCAACTGCGGCGACAATGCGCGACGGATCGGGCAAAGATCGGCTTTTAAAATGTCGGCCTCCGTGTCGATGACCTTACTACCCGCCTTACTACCGAACTCGCCGATGCGTGACGAAGTGCGACGATATCAGCCGGTACAGCAGCGCGTGCTGTTTCCAACAAAACAAGCCTATCTGAGCAAATTCGATACCGGCCGATACGGCGATTCCAGAATTTCAAGACCGGTGCCTTAAACCACTCGGTGCTGCGGGCAAAGAAAACGCGGCGCCCCATGGGAGCGCCGCGCCAAACTATGCGTGATAGCGTCGGCTCAGTAGCCGCAGGACGCGCAGCCCATCTGTACCGGGGCGTAATAGGAATAGCCGGGCGAGACCATCTCGACGCGCTGGCGCGTGGCGTATTGCGGCGGGATGTGCTGGTACTGCACGCTCGGGGGGGCGACCATCACGGTCTGCGGCACCATCACGGTGCGGTACTGCGCCGGCGTGCGATGCGCGACGGTCGCGCCGGGCGAAACCATCACGGTCTCGTCGACGGTGCGGTATTGCGGCTGGACGTATTGCTGCTGGTAGCAGGTCTGGCACGGCGGCGGCGCGTAGCAATTGTAGCAGCCGGCGGAAGCTGCGCCCGTCATGGAAATCGCGGCGACGACTGTTGAGAAAACGACAGCAAGAGTACGAGACATTATGGTGGCGCCCCAGTTGCCCGAAATGGATTTGCGAAGGTCGCAGGCAGTATACGCCGGAAAACCCTGCCATGCCGAAGTTCGTCGAGGCATCCTTAATGCAAACGGCCGGTTTTCACCGGCCGTTCAGAACTTGTTGACCATGTGCGCGAGGCGCGAGCGATGCAACGCTCAGTTCGAGCGACGCTTTACCTCTCGCACCGCGCCGCGCGCGGCGCTGGTGGTGAGCGCGGCGTAAGCCTGCAATGCGGTCGAGACGTTGCGCTTGCGGCCAATCGCCTGCCAGGCGGTATCGCCCTTCGCGTCTTCCGCGGCGCGGCGGCTGGCGAGCTCCTCGTCGGAGACCTCCAGCGTGATGCTGCGGTTCGGAATGTCGATGGCGATGCGATCGCCCGTGCGCACCAGACCGATGTTGCCGCCTTCGGCCGCTTCCGGCGAAAGGTGACCGATCGACAGGCCGGACGAGCCGCCCGAGAAGCGGCCGTCGGTGACGAGCGCGCAGGCTTTGCCGAGGCCCATCGATTTCAGATAGCTGGTCGGATACAGCATTTCCTGCATGCCGGGGCCGCCGCGCGGGCCTTCGTAAATGATGACCACGACCTCGCCGGCGACGACCTTGCCGCCCAGGATGCCTTCGACGGCCGCGTCCTGGCTTTCGAACACACGCGCCGGGCCGGAGAACTTCAGGATCGAGGCGTCGACGCCTGCGGTCTTCACGATGCAGCCGTCCTGCGCGAGGTTGCCGTACAGCACGGCAAGACCACCGTCCTTGCTGAAGGCGTGCGCGAGATCGCGCACCACGCCCTTCTCGCGGTCGGCATCGAGCTCGTCGTAGCGGCGCTCCTGGCTGAACGCGACCTGGGTCGGGATGCCGCCGGGCGAGGCACGGAAGAAGGTGCGGACGGACTCGCTCTTGGAGCGCTTGATGTCCCAGCGCTCCAGCGCGTCGTTCATGGTCGGCGCGTGCACGGTCGAAACCGAGGTGTCGATCAGGCCAGCGCGATCGAGCTCGCCCAGAATGCCCATGATGCCGCCGGCGCGATGCACGTCCTCGACATGCACGTCGGCAACCGACGGCGCGACCTTGCAGAGCACGGGCACGCGGCGCGAGAGCCGGTCGATGTCCTGCATGGCGAACGCGACCTGCCCTTCATGGGCAGCCGCGAGCAGATGCAGCACGGTGTTGGTCGAGCCGCCCATCGCGATGTCGAGCGTCATCGCGTTCTCGAACGCCTTGAAGTTCGCGACGTTGCGCGGCAGCACCGAGGCGTCGTCCTGCTCGTAATAGCGGCGCACGATATCGACGATGGTATGGCCGGCCTCGACGAACAGGCGCTTGCGGTCGGCATGGGTCGCGACCACCGTGCCGTTGCCGGGCAGCGCCAGGCCAAGCGCTTCGGTCAGGCAGTTCATCGAGTTGGCGGTGAACATGCCCGAGCAGGAGCCGCAGGTCGGGCACGCCGAGCGCTCGATCACCTTGACGTCCTCGTCGCTGACCTTGGAGTCGGCGGCCGCGACCATGGCATCGATCAGGTCGACCGCCTTGCTCTTGCCCTGCACCGTGACCTTGCCGGCCTCCATCGGGCCGCCCGAAACGAACACGGCCGGAATGTTGAGACGCAGCGCCGCCATCAGCATGCCGGGCGTGATCTTGTCGCAATTGGAGATGCAGACCATGCCGTCGGCGCAATGGGCGTTGACCATGTACTCGACGCTGTCGGCGATCAGTTCGCGCGACGGCAGGCTGTAGAGCATGCCGTCATGGCCCATGGCGATGCCGTCGTCGACCGCGATGGTGTTGAATTCCTTGGCGACGCCGCCGGCCTGCTCGATCTCGCGCGCGACGAGCTGGCCGAGGTCCTTGAGATGGACGTGGCCGGGCACGAACTGGGTGAAGGAATTGACGACCGCGATGATCGGCTTGCCGAAATCGCCGTCCTTCATGCCCGTCGCGCGCCAGAGGCCGCGGGCGCCCGCCATGTTGCGGCCGTGGGTGGTGGTGCGGGAGCGATAGGCTGGCATGGCGGTTTCCGTCCTGGTTGGGTCAGCCGGGCGGGGAAATATCGAAGCCGCCTCAGGCCTTTCCGGCCGGATACCGCACGGGATGGCTCGGCGCAACGGGAACTTGGGCCGGACAGGGCTCCCCTGCTCCCGGCGCGGGCTTTGCGTCGTTCATCTTACCTCTCCCCGTCATTCCGGGTTCGCGCCTTTCGGCGCGCCCCGGAATGACGGCAGGGGGCGGTAGGGTCGCAGCTCCTATTGCAGGGTCGGATCGAGCCGGTCGCGCAGCCAGTCGCCGATCACGGAGACCGCCAGGGTGGTCACGACGATCGTGGTCGCCGGCGCCAGCATGATCCAGGGCGCCCTGGTCAGGTACTCCCTGCCATAGCCGACCATGTTGCCGAGGCTGGTCATCGGCGGCTGCACACCGAGGCCGAGGAAGGACAGGCCTGATTCCATCAGGATCACCTCGGGGAATACCAGCGTGGTCGACACGATCAGGGTCGAGGCGATGTTGGGCAGGATGTGCCTGAGGTAAATCCGCGGCGGCGTCGCGCCGAGCTGGCGGACCGCGGCGGCGTAGCCTTGCGCATTGGCGGAGATGGCAAGGCCGCGGGCGATGCGGGCGTAGCGCTCCCAGCCGAAAAGTCCCATCAGGCCGATCAGGAGCGGCAGCGAATTGCCGAAGAAGGCGAGCACGGCGAGCGCCATGATCAGGAAGGGCATGCTGGCCTGGAAATCGGACAGCATCAGCACGAGCTGCTCGACGGCCCCGCGGAAATGCGCCGCGAGGAAGCCGAGGGTGGTGCCGACGACGGCCGAGATCGCGGTCGCGCCGAAGGCGATCAGGAGCGAGATGCGGATCGAGACCAGCAGCCGCGACAGCACGTCGCGGCCGAGCTCGTCGGTGCCGAGCCAGTGCGCGACATTGCCGGGCGCCGAGAGCCGGTTGCGCAGGTCAAGCTGGGTGTATCCGTAGGGCGCGATCTTCTCGGCCAGGGCGGCGACCACCAGCATGGCGACGATCCAGGCGACCGCAAGTGCGACGGACACCGGGATCGCCGGCAGGCTGATGCGGCGGCGGGCAGCGATGTCCTTCAGCGTTGCGTCAGTCATGCGTGCGCTCGCTTCATGCATGAGCCCCTTTGGCGCGCAGGCGCGGATCGAGGAAGCCGTAAAGGAAGTCGACAATCAGGTTCGACGTGACCATGGTCATCGCGACCAGCAGCAGGATGCATTGCACGACGGCGAGATCGCGATTGGCAACCGCAACAACAAGAAGCCGCCCTACCCCCGGCCACGAAAACACGCTCTCGACCACGACCGCGCCCGCGATCAGCGTGCCCACCATGAAGCCCAGAATGGTGACCGTCGGGATCGCCGCGTTCGGCAGCGCATGCGAGGTGACGACTTTTCGCCACGGCACGCCTTTGGCGGAAGCGGTGCGGATATAGGGCTGGCCGAGCACCTCCAGCATGGCGCTGCGGGTGAAGCGCGCCAGCACCGCGGCGCCGCCGAGGCTGAGCGTCACGATGGGCAGGATGGCATGGCGCCAACTGTCCTGTCCGCCCGACGGCAGCCAGCCGAGCTGCACGGCGAAGATCAGCACGAGCAGCAACGCAAGGACGAAACTCGGCACGGTGAAGCCGGCGACCGCCGTCATCATCACGGCGCGGTCGATTCCCGAACCCCGGTGCAGCGCCGCGTAGATGCCGGCGGGAATGCCGAGTGCGACCTTGAATGCGAACGCCGGCAGCGTCAGCGCCAGCGTCGCCGGTATCCGCTCCAGCACGAGTTCGATCGCGGGCCGTCCGTCGCGCATGGAACGGCCGAGCTCGCCCTTGGCGATGGCGCCAAAATAATCGAGATACTGAAACCAGATGGGATCATCGAGCCCCCACGCCTTGCGGAAGGCGGCGAGTACTTCCGGCGGCGCTTCCGGTCCCAGAATCATCAGGGCGGGATCGCCGGAGAGACGCAGCACGACGAAGGCGAAGGTGACGACGAGGACGATCGTCAGGGCGGCGCGTCCGATCCGAATGGCAAAATAGCGACCCATCAGGCTGCATCCCGCGTCTCGGCCTGCGGCCCGGTCACGAGGTGGCAGGCAACCTGCCTGTCACCGCCGACGGCGGACAGGGCCGGCACCTCGCTCCCGCAGCGCGCGATCGCGTGCGGGCAGCGCGGATGAAAGGCGCAGCCCTGGGGACGCGCAGCCGGGTTCGGCGGATCGCCCGCCAGCACGATGCGACCTGCGCTGCGGCGGCCCGGCGCGGGTGAGGCCGAGACCAGCGCCTGGGTATACGGGTGCTCCGGCCGCGCGAACAGATCGTCGGCACTGCCGAGCTCGACGATGCGGCCGAGATACATCACGGCGACGACATTGCTGATCTGCCTGACGACGCGGAGATCGTGACTGATGAAGAGAAGCGTGAGCCCCAGCTGCGCCTGGAGATCGGCGAGCAGATTCACCACCTGCGCCTGGATCGAGACGTCGAGCGCGCTGACCGGCTCGTCGCAGACCAGGAAGTCCGGTTTTGTCGCCAGCGCCCGCGCCAGCACGATGCGCTGCCGCTGTCCGCCGGAGAGCGCGCCCGGATAGCGCCCACCATGCGCGGGCGTGAGCTCGACGGCGCGCAGCAATTCTCGCACCCGCTCCTCGCGCCCGGCGGGCTCACCGAGGCCATGAATGTCCAGCGGCTCGCGGATCTGGGTCGCAACCGGCAACCGCCGATCGAGCGCCCCCAGCGGGTCCTGAAAGATCATCTGCATCTGCGCGCGCTGCGCACGCCATGCAGGCGTCCCGGGCATGGCCATCGGCTTGCCGCCGAACCGCACCTCGCCGCGGTCAGGCGGCTCGAGGCCGAGCACGATGCGGCCCGTGGTGGATTTGCCGGAACCGGATTCGCCGACGAGGCCGAGCGTTTCGCCTTTGCGGATCGCGAGCGAGACGCCGTCGACGGCATGCACGGCCATGCTGCGGCCGAACATCCCGGCGCGCATGCCGTAGCTGCGCGAAATCGAGGACACCTCGACGAGCGGCGCGCTCATTCTGCGGCAACCCCGAGCAGCGCGCGCCGCGAAGCCTCGGCGCGGATGCAGGCGACGGCGCGGTCGTTCGCGATCGCCACCAGGGTTGGGGCGGCAAGGCCGCACGGCGCGGCCGCCAGCGTGCAGCGCGGCGCGAAGGCGCAGCCATCGGGCATGCTCGCGGGATCGGGTACAGTGCCCGGAATCGCGGTCAGGCGACGCCTCGGGCCATCGAGCGGCGGCAGCGAGCCGATCAGCCCCTGCGCATAGGGATGCAGCGGATCGGCGAAGAGCTGGTTGGCCGGCGCCGCCTCGACGATGCGGCCGGCATACATCACGGCAACGCGGTCGCAGTTTTCGGCGACGACGCCGAGATCGTGGCTGATCAGAACCATCGCCATATCCATCTCGCGGCGGATGGTGGAGAGCAGCTCCAGAATCTGCGCCTGGATGGTGGCGTCGAGCGCCGTGGTCGGCTCGTCCGCGACCAGCAGGTCGGGATTTCCGGCGAGCGCCATCGCGATCATGATGCGCTGGACCTGGCCGCCGGAGAATTCATGCGGATAGGCTTCGAGCCGCCGCGCCGCATCGGGGATCCCGACGAGGTCGAGCAGCCGCCGCGCTTCCGCTTTCACCGTCTGGCCCGACAGATCGCGATGCAGCGCCAACGCCTCGCAGAGCTGCCTGCGGATGGTCAGCACCGGGTTGAGCGCGCTGGCCGGATCCTGAAAGATCATGGCGACCCGCCCGCCGCGCACCTGGTCAAGCTCGGAGGCTGGAGCACCGAGGATTTCGCGTCCGTCGAGCCGCACCGAGCCCGAGACATTCGCATGCCGTGGCAGGAGGCCGAGCGCCGCAAGCCAAGTCACCGACTTGCCGGACCCGGACTCGCCGACGAGGCCAACGGCCTCGCCCTTCTGCAAGGTGAGATCGACACCGCGCAGGACCGGCACGCCCTGGAAGCCGACACTCAGGTCCTTGATGCTGATCAGCGGCGCCACCGGTCAGGCCTCGAAATTGCCGGCGCGGAAATCCATCGCGAATGCTGGCGAGGCTTTCCACTTGATCGACTTCGGCTTGGCCGTGAAGGTCGCGTTCTGGTGCAGCACCGTATAGGCGGGGTCTTCGCGCTCGGCGATTTCCAGCATGCGGTGAAACGCCTTCTTGCGGGCGGCCCGGTCGGTCGAGGTTTCCAGGAATTCGGAGAGTTTGTTCAGCTCGACATTGGTCCACTCGCCGATCTGCTGCTGCTGGCCGTTCGGGCCGTGCTGGGCGACCAGCGAGGACACCGGATCGTTGAAGGCGGCCGAGTTCGACCAGTCGCGCACGGCGCGGGTCGGCGCGCGCTCCATGATCTGCGACCAGTTCTCCTTGGTCTCGATCTGGACGTTGAGGCCGACCGACTTCCACATCTCGACCAGCACCTGCGCGGTCGCGACCTGGTTGGTGTAGTAATTGTTGAGCAGGCGATAGGGAATCGGATCGCCCTTGTAGCCCGCCTGCTTCAACAGATCCTGCGCGAGTTTCGGATCGTACGCCGGTACGCTCCAGTCTGCGATGAACATGTCGCCGTAGAATTCCCACTGCAGGCCCTTCGGCACGCGGGTGCGGCCGGCCCACAGGCTGTCGACGATGGCCTGGCGGTCGATCGCATGGGTGAAGGCGCGCCGCACCAGCGGATTGGCGAGCTGGGCGTGGTTCTTGTCGAACACGGTCAGGCGGTGATTGAGGATGGTGCCGCCCTGCACTTCGAACGCCGAATTCTTCTCGATGCCGGCGATCTGGTCCGGCGGGATGTCGCAGGCGAACTGGTACTCGCCCGAGAGCAGGCCGTTGATGCGGCTTGCGACTTCAGGCACTTCGAGGAAGCGGATGCGCTTGAGCGGCGGGCGGCCGCCCCAATATTCGTCGTGGGCTTCCAGCGTCAGCGACACGTCGGGCTTGAGTTCGACCACCTTGTAGGGGCCGGTCGTGATCGGCTTGCGCGCCCAGTCGAGATAGCTCGCCGATTCGTCCCAGGCGCGGCGGTTCATGATGTCAGAGCCGTAGCGCGACAGCCGGCCCTCGATCGTGACGTCGGGCGTGGCGTTGTAGAAACGCACCGTGTACTTGTCGACGGCATCGACGCGGACGAGATCCGGCCAGATGCGGCGGGCGACGGCGGGAACGTCCGGCGGCAGTTCCTTGCCTGGACGCGGCGTCGGGATCTTCTCGAAGGCCTGGATCGTGGAGCGGCTCTTGGCTTCGGTCTGGCCGAACATGCGCTCGCGGCTGAAGGTGAAGACGACGTCTTCGGCGGTGAGCTCATCGCCATTGTGGAACTTCACGCCCTGGCGCAGCTTCACCTCGACGGTCTGGTCGTCGATACGGCGCCATTCCGTGGCGAGGCCCGGCACAGACTCCAGGTTGCCGCGCCAGTCCTTGGAGATCAGGCCCTCCCAGATCGAGGAGAAGAACACGCGCTCGCCGACATTGGACTGCTCGCGCAGCACGTCGAGCACGTTCGCGTTCGTCACCTTCTGCACGGCGATCGTCACCGACGGACGATTGTCGGCCTGCCCGATCGCAAAACGCGGCAGCAGAAGCGTGCCCGCGGCGGCGCCGCCGGACTTCAGGATGGTACGACGGGTGAGCTTGCTCATGGTGATGACCCCTGCCCTC
This sequence comes from Bradyrhizobium sp. SZCCT0153, assembly GCF_018129995.1. Lineage (GTDB taxonomy): Bacteria > Pseudomonadota > Alphaproteobacteria > Rhizobiales > Xanthobacteraceae > Bradyrhizobium > Bradyrhizobium japonicum_G. The sequence goes on along the minus strand of NZ_JAFCKS010000009.1, from coordinate 160,758 downwards.
TGATGATGTCGGTTATTCCGCGAGCCCGAGCGCGGCGAGATGGGCTGCGCCGGCGCGAACGTCGTCGTGATTGCGAAGCTCGAGGATCAGCCGCGGATTCGATGTCAGCCGGCCCAGCGCACGGAACACGGCGACCCACGGGATATTGCCTTCGCCCGGCGCCCAATGCCGGTCGGCAAAGCCGTCGGTGTCCTGGAGGTGAACATGCGTCAGCATGTCGCCGGCGGTCTCGACGTAGTAATCGACCGGCGGTGCTCCGGTGGAAACATGCGCGTAATTGGCGTGCCCGGTGTCGAGCGAGACGCGCACCTTGCTGCTTTCGAGCGCCTTGGCGAGGCGCACGCGGTCGCGCGGATCCTTGTCCTCGATGTTCTCGATGACGATCTCGCAGCCGATGGCTTCAGCACGCGCGATCACCTCGGCAAGCGTCGCCTTGACGCGCTCGACGATATTGCCGCGGTTGTCCGGATAGAGATCGAGATTGTTGTGGTCCCAGGTCGTGAACGGCGAATGCATCACCATCTGCGTCGCGCCGAGGAATTCCGCGGCCTCGAGGCCCTGCAGCAGGCGCTTGGTCACGGCCTGGCGGATCATCGGGTCGTGGCTGTCGATCTTGAAGCCCCAGAACGGGCCGTGGATGCCGAGGCGGCCGGTATGGCCCGAGAGCATTTGCTTGATTTCGCTCGCCGGGGTTCGCCAGTCGCCGTCGAGCAGGTCCGCCCGGAAGAAATCCTGAACTTCGAGATTGCGCTGCCGCTCGAGAAGCCAATCGCGGTGGGCGGGAATTGATTTGATGGACAACGCGGCGCCCAGCACTGGCTTCGACATGGCTTGCTCCCTTGATCGTCAGCGATCACAAGGCAGCGCTAGACCAGTTCAATGACATGCCGGTGAAATTCAGGTTCCGCGGCGCCGAGGAGATGTGGACATCCCGCCGGCCGTCTGCATTGAATTCAGGCAGCAACGATCGCAGTGGATGCGAACCAATGCACCAGCGTGCAGCACTCAAGCGAATTCGTGTCCGTAGTGATCCGGAATGGAATCCTAACCGCACTTCGCGTACTTCGCGTACATCGATCGGCGGCCTTCCAAGGGCATCACCTTCTGATCGCGCTGCATGGGGTTGGGGGACCACATGGGGCGGGGGGATCAAAGGCTGGGGCAAGGTGGCGAGGTCCGGACTCCTAGGCACTCCGGACCTCGGTACTTTCCAGATTGAACGCGATCTCGCGCCGCCGGCCTTACAGGTCGCGCGGCGCGATTTCGTTCGAGCCGCCTGCCCGATCAGAGCTACCGATCAGACTTGCTGATCAGACCTGCCGATCAGACCTGCCGATCAGACCTGCCGATCAGTTCGGCACGTTCCTTTCGAGATCCTCGAGCCATGCCGCCGCGCTCGAATCCGACGGCGCGCGCCAATCACCGCGCGGCGACAATGAACCGCCGGCCGAAACCTTCGGTCCGTTCGGCATCGCCGAGCGCTTGAACTGGCTGAACGCGAAGAAGCGGCGCAGGAACACCTCCAGCCAACGGCGGATTTCCGGGAGATCGTAAGCCTTGCGCCGGTCGGTCGGGAACGCCGGCGGCCATTCGCCCTTGGCAACGTCCTTCCACGCCTGGAGCGCCATGAATGCGATCTTGGACGGCCGCATGCCAAAGCGCAGCGTGTAGAACAGGTTGAAATCCTGGAGCTCGTAGGGTCCGACCGAGGCCTCCGTGCTTTGCGGCTTCTGGCCGGGCTCGACCGGAACCAGCTCCGGCGAGATTTCGGCCGAGAGGATCGAGACCAGCGTGCGGTTGACGTCGTCGCTGAACTGCCTGGAGGCGATCACCCAACGGATCAGATGCTGGATCAGCGTCTTCGGCACGCCGGCGTTGACGTTATAGTGCGCCATCTGGTCGCCGACGCCGTAGGTGCACCAGCCGAGCGCGAGCTCCGAGAGATCGCCGGTTCCGATGACGATGCCGCCGTGATGGTTGGCGAGCCGGAACAGATAATCCGTCCGCAGGCCCGCCTGCACGTTCTCGAAGGTGATGTCGTAGACCTTCTCGCCCTTGCCGAAGGGATGGCCGATGTCCTTTAGCATTTGCGTCGCCGTGGTGCGGATGTCGAGTTCCTGCCAACTGGTCTGCAACGCCTTCATCAGCGCCAGCGCATTGGTCTTGCTCTCGCTGCCCGTGGCAAAGCCCGGCATGGTATAGGCGAGGATGTTTTCGCGTGGCAGGCCGAGCAGATCCACCGCGTTGGCGGCGACGATCAGGGCGTGGGTGGAATCGAGCCCGCCCGACACGCCGATGACGACGCGCTTGGTGCCGGTGGCGCGCATGCGCTGGACAAGGCCTGCGACCTGGATGTTGTAGGCCTCGTAGCAATCGTGCTCGAGCAGGCTCTCGTCGCTTGGCACGAACGGAAATCGCTCGATCTTGCGCAGAAAGCCGATATCGGCGCTCGGCGGCGTCAGGGCGAAGGTGACCGTCCGGTAGAAGCCTTCGCGCTGCCGGCGATTGTCGTCGAACGTGCCCATCAGCGAGCGTTCCTGCCTGAGCAGATCGAGATCGACATCGGCATAGGTGATCTGGCCGCCCTGGCGGAACCGCTCGCCCTCGGCCAGCAGCACGCCGTTCTCGTAGATCGAGGTCTGGCCGTCCCAGGCCAGATCCGTGGTCGATTCCCCTGCCCCGGCCGCCGAATAGACGTAGGCAGCCAGGCAGCGCGCCGAGGTCGACTGGCACAGCAGCGCGCGCGAGCGCGCCCGGCCGATCGTGATCGGGCTACCCGAGAGATTGATCAGCACGCTGGCGCCCGCGAGCGCGAGTTCGGACGCCGGCGTCACCGGGATCCACATGTCCTCGCAGATTTCGACGCCGATAGTCAGGCCCGGGACGTCCTCAGCCGCGAACAGGAGGTCGACGCCGAACGGTGCGTCCAGCCCGCCAAAAGCGATCGTCTCGCCGACGATGCCCGCGCCGGAGGCGAAATGCCGCCCCTCGTAGAATTCGCGATAGGTCGGCAGATAACTCTTGGGCACGACGCCGAGCACATTTCCGCGATGAATGACGACGGCACAATTATAGATGCGATGACCAAAGCGCAGCGGCGCGCCGACGATCAGGACAGTCAGCAGCGCGGAGGAGGCCTCGACGATCGCCGCGAGCCCGCGCTCGACCGCATCGAGCAGCGGGTCCTGCTTCACCAGATCCTCGATCGCATAGCCGGACAGGCACAATTCCGGAAACACGGCGACCGCCGCCGACTGCTCGTGGCAGGCATTGGCCGCCGCCAGCACGGCTTTGGCGTTGGCGGTGGGATCGGCCACGTGGGACGTGGTGACACAGGCCGCCACGCGCGCGAATCCGTGGGCGTAGATCGAGTGAAAACTCATCGAGCGAAGTACCTTTAGTCTCTCTGCGGCCGTCCGCAGCCGTCAGCTCCGGACCATTTGTAGCCCATGGAGCCGGCCCCGTGCAGGCCATCCGCCCTCATGCATAACGGATTTGCATGTTCGCCCGCCCCGTGCCCGGCGACGTCAGGCGCTGCGAGCCAGCACGCCGGAGAGATCGTCGCGCAGCCACTCGGCGATCCGCGGCCAGGCATGAGCGTGGGTCCGCGCGCCCATGAACAGGCCGAGATGGTTGCCGGGTTCGGAAGCCGCAGTAATGAAGGCCGGTGGCGTGCCGAGCAGCCCGGCGGTGGCGAGCGCCTGCGCGGCCGGCACGACCTCGTCATCGAGCCCGGCCAGCAGGAAGACCGGCGCATTGACGGTCTTCAGGTCGATCTCGCGGCCCAGCGCCACGAAGTTGCCGCCCGCGATACGGTTCTCCCGGAAAATCCAGTTGACGATCTCGAGATAATACCTGCCGGGCAGATCGAGCGTCTCTGTATTCCAGAGCTCGAAGCGCGCGAGCAGTGCCGCGCCCTCCTCGTCCGAGAGATCTATTTGCAGCGCCGCTGCGATGTCGTCGCGGCTTGGCGCCTTCGACCAGACGCGAAGCATCTCCTCGCCGCTGACGTTGCCGCCGCCGCGCGCGACGAGCTGGTCGTAGAGAGCCTCGGGCGCGTTGCGGGCAAGCCGCGACAGCGCGGAGTCGATCGAGAGGTCAACGGGGGCGCCGACCAGGACCAGCCGCCGCACCTTGGCGGGAAAGCGCGCGGCATAGAGCAGCGACAGCCAGCCGCCCTGGCACAGGCCGACGAGATCGACCGGCACGCCGATCTCGTCGATGGCGACATTGAGATCACCGAGATAGCTGTCGATGGAGAGATGGCGCATATCCGGCGTGGCCGAGCGCCAGTCGGTGAGATAGATCCGGTCGATGCCGCCATTTTGCAGGGCCTGCACGACGCTGTGGCCGGGTGCGAAGTCGGCGATCAGGGCCCGATGCAGCGCATAGGGTGCGCAGACCAGCGCCGGCTGGCCGGATTGCGTCCGCGTGCAACGTCGCAGACGCATGGTCGCAAGCTCCAGTGCGACGGAGTTGGGAGTGGTCCACGGCAGGCTACTATCGTCCTGCTCCGGCGGCCCGCGCTCGAGCCACCAGAAACAAGCGTCCATGGCAAGCTGAGCCGCTGCGAATGGCCACAGCAGCGGGGCATCCGGGATCGGCCGCGGTGCGCGTAGCTGTTTGCCGGGCTTCTGCGCCATAGCGATCTCACGATCCTCCCAAGGTTGCTTCGAGGCCGACGACCGCGATGCCACGCTCGCGCAAACTCCGATGGGCGTCGGCCACCGAGCCGTCGAGATCGATGCCACGGCAAGCGTCCTCCACGACGGCGACGTCGAACCCCGCCTTGCGGGCATCCTCCGCCGAGAAGCGGACGCAGAAGTCGAGCGCGAGGCCGGTGACGAAGACCGTCTTCAACTCGCGTTCGCGCAGATACCCGAGCAGGCCGGTCGGTGTCTTCCTGTCGTTCTCGAACAGCGCCGAATAGGAATCGATGCCGCGCCGAAACCCCTTCCGCACCACGAGATTTGCTCGGGTGACGTCGAGATCGCGATGAAATTCAGCGCCGGCCGTGCCCTGCACGCAATGCATCGGCCACAGCACCTGGGCGCCGTAATCCAGCTCGATGGTCTGGAACGGCTGCTTGCCCGCATGGTTCGGGGCAAAGGAGACGTGATCCTCCGGATGCCAATCCTGGGTCAGCACCACATTGGCGAATTTTTGGGCGATTCGATTGATGGCGGGGACGACCTTCTCGCCACCGGGAACGGCAAGCGCCCCGCCCGTGCAAAAATCGTTCTGAACGTCGATGACCAGCAGCACGTCGCGGTCTGATATCTTCATTTGGCAAGGTCCATTCCAGCCGTCCGGCCCCACGGGTGCCGAACGCTCCCCACACTGTCGATCTTCCCGCGCTGCTTCGCAACCACCGACAAGGTGCGGCGATCTGCGCGAATGGCCCACATCGTGCCCGGAATGCAACGGTTTGGCCTTCTCCGTGTTGACTAGGCGCACCCAAGCGCGGATTCTAAAAGCCGTTCGCAGTTAGTGATCAGAGAGAGCGGAGGAAGTGGTTCCCGCAGCCGGCACGGCCGCGGTAGCCATATGGCCATGACCATCGGCAAGACAGAACGGATTCTTCTCGCCGATATCGGCGGCACCAATGCGCGCTTTGCGCTCAGTCAGGGCGATCAGACCGGACCGATCGATTATGTGAAGGTGGCGGATTTCCCCACTGTCCGGGAAGCGATTGTCGACGTGCTCGCGCGTCGGCCAGACGAGCCGCCCAAAAGGGCCGTGCTGGCCGTGGCCGGTCCCGTCACCAATAATCGCTGCGTCATGACCAATAGCCCCTGGGTCATCGACGGCCACGAATTGCAGCCGGCCCTCGGGTTCGAGAGCGTTCATGTCCTCAACGATTTCGAGGTGGTGGCCTGGTCGCTGCCCGCCCTGCAGCCCGCCGACCTGATCCCGCTCGGCGGGCAGGACGGCTTGCCGGGAGAGCCACTGCTGGTGGTCGGACCGGGAACCGGCTTTGGCGTTTCCTGTCTGGTCGAACGTCATGGCGCGCGGCTGGCCGTCGTCACCGAGGCCGGCCACGCGACTTTGCCGGCGGAGAACGAGCGTGAGGAACGCCTGATTGCGTCCATGCGCCGACGCCTCGGCCATGTCTCGATCGAGCGCGGGGCGCTATCCGGTTCCGGACTGCAAAGCCTGTACGAGGCGCTGGCCGAGGTGGACGGCGCCCAGGTGCCGCATCGCGATGCCGCCGCCATCACAAAGGCCGCCCTGGACGGCAGCTGTCCCGTCAGCCGCGCGACGCTCGAGATGTTTTGCGCCATCCTCGGTTCGGTCGCCGGTAATCTCGCCGTGACCTTCGGCGCCCGTGGCGGCGTCTATATCGCCGGCGGGATCGCGCCGCGTTTTCCGGAATTCCTTGCGGCCTCCGCGTTCCGGGCGCGCTTTGAAGCCAAGGGACGCTTCCAGGACTATCTGCGCAACATCCCGACCAGGCTGGTGACCAAACCTGACGCGAGTTTCCTCGGCCTCAAGATGTTTGCCGAGCACAACCAGCCCTGAGGCGGATCCCTCCTCCCGCCGGGGTCCCCTAATTCACAGCTGAATACGCCGCACGCTCGGTTCCATGCGGGATCGTGCTTGCGCACATGTTTCCGATGAGAAACAATCCAGCCAGTGTGTGTGGCGTGGTTGCGGGGGCGTGACATGCGTAAACAGGATCTGGGTTTCGACTATCACCGCTATCACCGCCTCCTGATCGAGGCGGATGACGAGGACAAGCGGCTGGCCTTGATCGAGCTCTTGATCGAGGAAAAGGCGCAAGACCGGCTGGCCGCCCAGCGGGCTTCGGACCGCGCAGCCATGACGGCCCATACCATCGCCACGGTGCTGAAAAACGGTCGCAACTGAGGCTGGTGATTCCGTTACGGCGCCTGCGATCGCAGCACCGATTGCGATTCCGTTAACGATCCCTCGAAAGCTCGCGTCAAACCTTTTGCTCTAAGAGTTCCCTCACCTGATGCAATTCAGGGGCAACAAAGGGGGGAATGAACATGAGCATGATCTCGCTCGCCGCAATGCCGGCCGCCGTCGAAACGCGTTTGGCCGATTCTTCGTTCAAGACCATTTTGCTGTTCTGCTGCATGGGCCTCGTCGCCTCGTTCGGCCTGATGGCGCGCGGCATCGATCTTGGCGCCGGCCTGATGTGAGACTGCGCGAATTTCGTCGCCAGCCAAATGGCCGCCCCCGACGGGCGGCCATTTTCGTTGGCGATCTCAGCGCGGCGCCTCCGCCGCCGCTCAGTGCGGCGTATTCGCCGCGGCTTCCGGAAACATCGACTCGATCATAGCCTTGAGCTGATCGATCGAAATCGGCTTGCGCAGGATCGGCCGGCGCCGGAGCAAGGACGGCAGCAGCTCCGGCCCGTAACCCGTGGCGAACAGAAACGGCTTGCCGCGACGTTCGATGAGGTCTGCGACGGGATCGACGTAGACGCCCTTCAGATTGATGTCGAGGATTGCCATATCGTACTGCGCGGTCATGGCAAAAGCGCTGGCGTCCCGGACGTTGTCGGCTTCCGCGACGACGTGGTGGCCGAGTTCCACCACCATGTCCGCGATCATCATCCGGATCAACGTCTCGTCTTCGACCAGGAAAACGGAGAGTCCGTCCGCCATATCAACCCCGCAATCAGCTTACGAAGCTAATCATAATCGAGTTGCGAAGAGGATACACGAATTCGTGGCGGGCGCCGTTAATTCAGACGCGCCCGATCCGATTCAACTTGATCAATCCAATCCGCGTTCGTGGCTGAGGCGCACCATTTCCTGTACGAAGACCTGCTTCTGCTTGTCATCGAGGCTCGAATAGAGGGGCTCGGCGGCGTCGGCGACATTGCGCTGGTCGGCGGCGCGGTCGATGAGGAATTGCGCCTCGTTGCGCATCTGCTCGACGATGTCGTCGGGCGGATCCCGCTTGGCGCGCGCAACCCGCAGGTTGAGCCGCTCGGCGCCATTGTGCCCAAGGTAGTGCATGGCGCTCGAGAAGCCGTACCAATGCTTCTCCTGATCAGGCGTGAGGTTCAGCTCGGTCTTGATCCGCTCGATATAGGAATCGCTGTTGGCGACGATCTGCTCGGCGGTCTGCTGCGGCGCGCCGCTCTGGGTGAGGACCGTGACATCCTTGTTGTCCTGGGGCGCGTTCTTCGCTTCCTTGCTCGACTTGGCGCCCTTGCCCGCCTTGGCGCTTTTGGCGTCCTTGTCCTTGCCGGCGCCCTGTTGCTTGGCGTCCTTGCTGGTGTCCTTGTTTGCGTCCTTGGCCGCCGGCGCCTGATTGCCGTTGTTATTGTTGCCAACGCCGAGCACACCCGTGAAGACGCCCACCACACCCCCGATCGCGCCGCCGAGTACGCCGCCGACCGGACCGGCCGCCTTGTTCCCGGCCGCCGCTCCTTCCTGGACGCCCTTGACCAGACCTTGGGCATTCGCCACCGCGGCGGCGCCGAGCAGCAACACGAAAACGGACCCCAGCGCGAACCATCGTCGCAGGTAAAGCCGCGCGGGTGGCGCCGGGTTGATCATTCTGGTCTCCATCTGATTGGCCTGTTCGGGTGAAAACCACCCGCCAGTTGCAACTCTATCGTTTTCACCGCTTCGAGGTCTAGGCGCCGACAATTGCTATCCACGCCCGAAAAGTGTTTGGCGCGAGACGCTTATGCAGGCTTATTCGAAACTGCGGCGTAATTGCGCACGTATCGCCCCGGCAGGTCGGCGCAACGTGTGCGTCGCAAAACGACCGGCCGCGGATCATTGCCGGCACACGACTCCGAGGGCAGTGTCGGCGTTCCCGGACACAACGTTAGTTCTAGACGCGCGCCGTTCGGTTTTCTCGACAGACGCGATCAATCATGATCTGATCGCGCTACCAATTCGTAACAAGAAACGCACAACAAGAAAATCAAGAGCAAAACTCGGAAGAGTTCAGAGGAAACACCAAAGCAATAGAACACCCAAGCGAGGAAACGAGATGTCACGCAAGACACTGACGCGACGTCAATTTGTGGCTGCCACTGCTATGTCCTCCACGGCGCTGATCGCAGCGCCATATGTCCGCGGCGCTTACGCCGCCGGCAAGCTCTCGATCGGTTTCTGGGACCACTGGGTGCCCGGCGCCAACAAGGCCTCGACCGATCTGGTCAACGAATGGGCGGCGAAGGAGAAGGTCGAAGTTACGATCGACTACATCCCAAGCCAGGGCAACAAGAACCTGCTGACCATTGCCGCCGAAGCCCAGGCAAAGTCCGGCCACGATATTTTCGCGATGCCGACGTGGTGGGCACACTCCAATGCCGACCAGTTGGAGGACGTTAGCGACATCATGGGGAAGATCATCGCCGAGAACGGCGAGGTCAACGGCACAGCCAAGTATCTCGGCACCGCAGGCAGCAAATGGCTCGGCGTTCCCGCCTGTGTCGGCAGTCAAATCAAGGGACCCTGTTCGCGTATCGATTTGATGAAGAAGCACGCCGGCATCGACGTCCAGGCGATGTACCCGGCCGGTTCTGAACCAAAAGCCGACAATTGGACTCTGGAAACATTCCTGAAAGCGGCTGAAGCCTGTCACAAGGCCGGCTTCCCGTTCGGCATCGGCCTCGGCGAGACGACGGATAACGTCGACACGGCAGGCGCGATCTTCCTTTCGTTCGGCGCCCATCTCGTCGACGCCAAGGGCAATCTCACCGTCAAGACCGATGAGGTTCGCCAAGCGCTCGAGTTTTACAAGAAGCTGATCGCTTTCCTGCCGCCCGACGTCGCGGCCTGGGACGATGCATCCAACAACAAATGGCTGGTCTCCGGCAGGGGTGCGATGATCATGAACCCGCCGAGCGCCTGGGCCGTTGCGAAACGCGACGCGCCACAGGTCGCCGAGCAATGCTGGACACATGGATTCCCGGCCGGACCGAAGGGGCGTTTTGCGCCTTACTTGCCCTATTTCTGGAGCATATGGAACTTCTCCAAGAACAAGGAAGCAGCGAGGAGCCTCTTGATTGAACTCTCGAAGCCGGCAGCTATCGAAAAGATGGTGGTCGCAAGCGGCGGCTATGATCTGCCGGCATATGCGAAGCTGACAACCTTGAAGGTCTGGCAGGAAGAAGGACCTCCCAAAGGCACGCTTTATCACTACCCGAACCCCTACAACCATCAGACGCTGTCAATTGCGGCCTCGCCGGCGCCGCCCAAGATTGCACAGCAGATCTATGCTCAGGCCACGCTGACCAAGATGTGCTTGCGCTATCAGCAAGGGGAAGCGATGGAAAAGACGCTCGCCTGGGCCGAAGGCGAGTGCGAAGGCTTCATGCGAAGCTAACATGAAAAGTATCGCCGCGACGGCCCCTGGTCGCTCGCGGCGGTCCTTCGACTCGCCTCAACGAGAGCCGGGTATGTCGGCGCTCGCCAATATCTGAGTCTATCGAGCTAAACCGCGCGAGGAAGATGCACATGGCTGATGTGGCATTGCAGCCGGATAGGGTTGGCGCAAAGCAGCCGGCGCGAAACCGTTCCGGTCTGCAGAGGGCACTCAAACGCAAATCCACCGCCGCGTTTCTGATGACGCTGCCGCTGATTATACTCATCACCCTCCTGGTGCTTTATCCGGCGTTCTATTCCCTTCATCTGGCGACGCTCAACAAGTCGATGCAAAGGTTCGTCGGTCTGGGCAACTTCGAATTCCTGTTCAAGCGCGACACCTTCTGGCTGGTCGTCAAGCAGTCCTGCATCTTCGCCATCACTGCCGTGTTCTTCAAAGCGCTGATCGGGTTCATCGTCGCGCACTTCGTCCACAACATTCCGGCCAAGGGTCAGCGCAAATGGCGCGGTATGCTCCTGGTGCCATGGGTGATCCCGCCCGCGATGAGCACGCTGGCATGGCTGTGGCTGTTCGATCCCTCTTATAGTGCCTTCAACTACACGCTATCGTTCTTCGGAATCGGGCCGATCCCGTGGACGGGCGACGCCGCATGGGCGCGCTTCTCGGTCATTCTGGTCAACGTCTGGTACGGCGCGCCGTTCTTCATGATCATGTATCTGGCGTCCCTGAAATCAGTGCCCGAGCAGCTCTATGAAGCGGCCGCCATTGACGGCGCCAATTGGTGGCAACGGATCTGGTACGTGACCCTGCCGATGATGCGCAACATCATAGCGATCACGACGCTGTTTTCGCTGATCGTCACGTTCGCCAACTTCGACATCGTAAGAATCCTCACCGCCGGTGGGCCTCTGGACCACACCCACATCTTTGCGACCTGGGCTTTCAGGATAGGCATCGAAGGCAGCGACATTCCGCTGGGCGCCAGCGTCTCTCTGTTCATGGTACCAATCCTGGCGGTCGCGGCGATCTTCATCCTGCGCGACGTCAACAAGCGCGGGAATGAATCCTGATGAGCTCAGTCACGATGGACAAGGCCGCGCCGACACGCCCCGTCAAATACGGCAGTATGAGCCGCGACCGCACCTGGGCGCTGAGGTGGTCGTACTTCTTCCTGACCCTCTTTGCGGTCTTCTCGCTGCTTCCGCCGATTTATATGCTGATCACCTCGCTGAAGAGCAGCGCGGAAATCTCGGCCGCAACCAACCCATGGTGGGTTTTCCACCCGACGCTGGACAACTACGTTGGCCTGCTGACGTCAAACCAGTTCCTGCGGTTTTTCTGGAATTCTGCGCTGGTTTCGATCTTCGTGGTCACCATTACCATGCTGATCAGCGTGCCTGCGGCGTTCGCCCTGGCGCGGATGCGGTTCTGGGGTTCGGCGACGCTGGCTACCGGTGTGTTCCTGACCTACCTCATTCCGGACAGCCTGTTGTTCATTCCGTTGTTCAAGGTATTTGCACTGTTCGGCGACTGGACCGGCATCCAACTCATCAATCGATGGTACGTGCTGCTCTTCATCTATCCCACCCTGACCGTGCCATTCTGCACCTGGATCATGATCGGCTACTTCGCCTCGATACCGAAGGAGCTCGACGAGGCCGCGATCATCGACGGTGCGTCCTGGTTTCAGACGTTGACGCGGATCTTCATTCCGGTGGCGCTGCCGGGGATCATAGCGGCGACGATCTTTGCCTTCACGGTCTCCTGGGCGCAGTTCCTCTATCCGCTGGTGTTCACCACATCGACCGATCAGCTCGTGCTGCCGGTCGGCATCATCACGACCTTGATCAAGGGTGACGTCTTCAACTGGGGTCAGATCATGACCGGCGCGCTGCTTGGCGCAGCCCCGCCGCTGATCATCTACGCCTTCCTGATGGACTATTACATTGCCGGCCTGACCGCCGGCGCGACGAAGGGTTGAGAACGAGGGGTTGAAGTGCAATGGCCGACGTTTCCCTGCGCAAGGTGATCAAGCGTTACGACGATGTCGAAGCCGTGCGCGGCATCGATCTCGAAATCTCCGACCATGAGTTCATCGTGCTGGTCGGCCCGTCCGGCTGCGGCAAATCGACGACGCTGCGCATGATCGCAGGACTCGAGGACATCACCGACGGCGACATCATGATCGGCGGGGACGTCGTCAACGACGTGCCGCCGAAGGATCGCGACATCGCCATGGTGTTCCAGAACTACGCGCTCTACCCGCACATGACGGTCGCGGAGAACATGTCGTTCGGGCTGCGCCTGAAGCACTATCCCAAGGCCGAGATCAAGGCGCGGGTGACGGAAGCCGCCCGCCTCCTTGATATTACCGACCTGATCGACCGCAAGCCGAAGCAGCTCTCCGGCGGCCAGCGCCAGCGCGTCGCCATGGGGCGGGCCATCGTCCGCAACCCGAAGGTCTTCCTGTTCGACGAACCGCTCTCCAATCTCGACGCCAAGCTGCGCGTGCAGATGCGGATCGAGATCAAGAAGGTGCACCAGAAAGTGCGCACCACCACTGTCTACGTCACCCATGACCAGGTCGAGGCGATGACGCTGGCCGACCGGGTCGTCGTGATGAACAAGGGGCGCATCGAGCAGATCGGCACGCCGAACGAGCTCTACCACAAGCCGGAGACGCGCTTCGTTGCCGGCTTCATCGGTTCGCCCGCGATGAACTTCATTCCCTGCCGGCTCGAGGACGCCGGCGGCACGCTTCAGATCCGCCTGACCGACCGCATCGCCTTTGCGCTGCCGCCGGCCCGCGCCGCGCGCTACAACGCTCTGCCGCGCACCGACAAGCTGCTGCTCGGCATCCGGCCGGAGCATCTCACCGAGGCCCATGCGCATCTCGGACCAGGCGTCGAGACCTTCGACACAGTGCTCGACGTCACCGAGCCGATGGGGATGGAGACCCTGGTCTATTTCGGACTCGACGGCACGCCCATCTGCGGCCGTGTCGATCCCAATGCCGGCGCCAAGGACGGGGCACCCATGCGTTTGGCGATGGACCTCAACAATATGCACCTGCTAAACGAGGCGAGCGGCGTCGTGTTGTGACCGCCGGACAAGAAACTCGCGCAGGCAGGGGACGATGGCGACCAATAAGAAGAAGATTTTCGTTACACAAACTCTGTCGCAAGGTGCGCGCGCCCTTCTCACCCAGCGGGATGACATCGAGCTCGTCGAGTTTCCGAACCTGATCTCCGCCAGGGATTTCGAGGCCCTGCTGAAGAGCCATGCGCCGGTCCACGGCGTGGCGTTGGGTGCCACCGCCTTCGGCGAGACCGAGCTCGAGGCATCCGGGGACATGAAAGTGGTGACGCGCATCGGCGTCGGCTACGACGCCGTCGACGTGCCCGCGCTTTCCCGCCGCAAGGTCCCGCTGATGGTCGCGGGCAGTGCGAACTCGCCCTCGGTCGCCGAGCAGGCGCTGTTCATGATGCTGACGCTCGCCAAGCGCGCACAGGAGATGCATGCCTGCGTCAAGGACGGCAAATGGGCCGATCGGCTCGGGATGCTGCCGTTCGATCTCTACGGCAAGACCGTCCTCATCATCGGCTTCGGCCGCATCGGCACCCGCACCGCCAAGCGCTGCCTGGCGATGGACATGAAGGTGCAGGTCTACGATCCCTACAAGCCCGCGGCCGAGATCAAGGCCGCCGGTTGCGAGCCCGTCGCCGACCTTGACGCCGCACTGCCCAACGCCGATTTCGTCACCATCCACTGCCCGAAGACGCCGGAAACCGTCGGCCTGTTCGATGCTGACAGGATCGGCCGGATGAAGCCGAAATCCTATCTCATCAACACCGCGCGCGGCGGCATCGTGAAGGAGGCCGCGCTGTACGACGCCTTGGTCTCCGGCAAGATCGCGGGGGCCGGCATCGATGTGTTCGAGGTGGAGCCACCGCCGGTCAGCAACGCGCTGTTCGCACTGCCCAACGTCATCATGGCCCCGCATGTCGCCGGCGTCACGGTCGAGGCGGTCCAGCGCATGAGCGAGCAGACCGCGCGCAACATCCTCAGTGTGCTGGACGGCGATCCCATCAGGCAGAACATCATCAATCAGGACGTGCTGGGCTGAGCCCTCCTCCGGGAGTGCCCAATCCGCCCGCCTCCGGAACGCCAGAATGCGTCCCATTTTGGTGCAGATCGAGCCCAAACTCAGCCTTAATCAAACGCGCCTAATGTTCCCGGCCGCGGCGGCAGTGGGACAGACTTGCCGGCCGCGTCGAGCTGGAGGATGGACCCTTGTCAGAGATCGACCCGACCGACCACGCGTTGGCGACCATCGCCAGCATTTTGGAGCACCCCGAACCCGTCCTCGTCGTTCGCGAGACCGAGACCGTGGTCGTCGCCGGTGAGCACGTGGCCGCAGACGAGCCTGCGGCTGCCGACGAGCATCCCGTTGCCGACGAGCATCCGGTGGTCGAGGAGCAGCCGCTGGTGCCGGAGCATACCGATGCCGACGGCTACAGCAAGGTCGGTCCCGGGCCGATGGTGGCGATCCGCCTGAAATGGACGGTCCATCGCGGCGACGACGACCAGTACTACGTCCACGAGACCATCGGCGAGCAATCCGCGCCCGTAATCAGCGGTCCGATGACCAGCGAGGCCGCAGTGCATTTCGTCGACGCGCACGAGGACGAGGCGCACCGGCGTTTCGAAGAGCTGCGCAGCGAGATCGCCGGCCGCAGTTCGCTCGCCGATTACGAGCGCAAGGGCGAGGCTTAGGCCTACTTCCTTCCGAGATAATCCTTCTTCGCGAGTTCAACGCCAGCGTGCCGCAAAAGATCGTAGGCGGTCGTGACGTGAAAGAAGAACTGCGGGACGCTGTTCGTGAGCAGCAGTGTCCGCCCGGTGAAGGGCAGCTCGGTCCCGTTCTTCAGCTTGAAGAAGACCTTCAGTTCCGCGGCCGCATCGATCTCGGCCCGGGGCAGACTTTCAATGAATTCGATTGACGTTGCGATCCGCGCTTGAAGCCCGGCCATGTCGTGCTCCAGCGGCGGCAGCACGACCGGCTCGCACTGCGCCAGCAAGGCCGGCGCGACGGTGGCATGGCGGCAGGCCTCGCCGATCTGCTGCGCCAGATCGTACATGTTCGGCGATAGCCGCATGCCGAGCAGGACGGCCGGATTGAACTTGCGGGCTTCGGCATAGGCAACGCCCTTGTCGAGCAGCGCGGACAGGTTGCGCAGGTACGGCACGAAGAGGCCGACCGAGGCCTCGTACATCGAGATCGTCACGTCAGGATTCCCTTCAATTGCATCTCGCCAGCAACTGGCAACTGGTCTAAATCCATCCTCAAGAGCTGCACAATGACAGCTCGGGCATGAGTGGAAAAGAGATGATCGTTCGAACGACCATTCGAATCCTGGCGGCCTTGGCCGTGGTGTTGCTGGCAAACCTTTCGGCCCACGCCCAGCAGGCGGCGCCCTCGCGCCTCGACGAGATCCTCAAGCGCGGCACTTTGCGCGTCGGCATGACCGGCGACTACAAACCCTTCACCTATCTGGACAAGGCCACGCAGCAGTTCAGCGGCTTCGACGTCGATATGGCGGAAGCGCTCGGCAAGGCGCTCGGCGTCAAGGTCGAGTTCGTGCCGACCGCCTGGCCGAAGCTGATGAAGGATTTCGAGGCCGACCAGTTCGACATCGCCATGGGCGGCGTCTCGGTCACGCTCGACCGGCAGAAGAAGGGCTTCTTCTCGATGCCGATCATGCGCGAGGGCAAGACCCCGATCGCGCGCTGCGCCGATGTCGGCAAGTACCAGACGCTTTCCGACATCGACAAGAAGGGCACCCGCGTGGTCGTCAATCCCGGCGGCACCAACGAACGCTTCGCCCGCGCCAACATCAAGGACGCCGACATCACCGTCTTCCCCGACAATACCGCGATCTTCGACGAGATCGCCAAGGGCAATGCCGATTTGATGATGACGGACGCCTCCGAGACCCGCTACCAGCAGAAGCAGCATGCGGGCGTGCTCTGCGCGGTGCATCCCGAAAAACCGTTCGACTTCTCCGAGAAGGCCTACTGGCTTCAGCGCGACATGGCGCTGAAGGCCTTCGTCGACCAATGGCTGCACATCTCGATGGAGGACGGCAGCTACAGAAAGATCTACGCCGCCTGGTTCGACTAGGTCGAGCCTTCCTGTCGTTTGCCTCCGGCCGAATTGCGGACCGGTCTCGGGCATATTGAACCCGAACCTGCCGCAGGACGACTCATACGGTGACCGTGATCTAGATCACTTTTTACGATCGAACCGGGGCGTAAGCGTCGGTGCGGGGACCACCTGTTCAGGAGATGGAAATGAGGAAGCTGTTGGCCACGGCCGCATTCCTTTTGGCGAGCACCGCTGCCCAGGCGCAGTACACTTTCGAATATGGCGGGCGCACCATCCGGATCGATCCGGACCGCGGCACGGTGTCGATTCCCGGCGTCTACGACAACACCGGCCAGGGCAAGGCGAAAAAGGCCAAGAACGATCCCAAGGCCGACCTCAAGAACGACCCCAAGGCAACTCCGAAGGCCGACCCGCAGGCCCCGCAACAAGCCAAGGCAGATCCGCAACCGCCGGCCAATCCCGCGCCGGCACCTGCGCCTCTCGCCGCGCCTCCAGCGGCCGAGCAGGCTCCTGTCCAAGCTCCCGTGGCCGCGGCGCCGTCCGCCCCGCCGGCACCTCCGGCCAACACAGCCAAAAATGCGCCGGCCGAAGATGCGATGGTGCCGCCGCCTCAACCCGCTCCAAGCGCTGCCCCAACGGTGGCCGCGATACCGCCCGCGCCGCCTCCCCCGCCTGCTCCGGCAGTAGCCGCCGTTCCGCCCGCGCCCCCCGCTCCGGCCCCTGCCCCCGTTCAGGCCGCAGCCGTCGCGCCGCCGGCTCCCGCAACCGCGCCCACGCGCGATCTCACGTCACCGCTCGGCGTCTGGCTCACCGAGGAGAAGGAAGGCAAGGTCCGGATCGAGCAATGCGGCACCAATCTCTGCGGCTATTCTGTCGACAGCAAATCGAACCAGAACGGCGAGCAGGTCCTGATCAACATGAAGCCCGGCAAGGATCAGAAGGACCAGAAATGGTCCGGCCGCATCCTCGATCCGAACTCCGGCTCGACCTACGATTCGACGATCGCGCTGAGGGGCACCGACCGCCTGCGCGTGCAGGGCTGCGCCTTCGGCGGCATGTTCTGCGGCGGCCAGACCTGGACGCGGGTGAACTAGAGTTCGGGTTCGACACTCTGACGGAGACGAGGGGCCCGCGATCCGGGCCCCTTTGGTTTGCGCACCTTGCGACGTGCGCCACGTCACTCAGCGCCTTGCGCGCGTGACTGCCCTCACATCGACCGCGCCACGCCCATGCCAGGGTGCCCGCATGGTCAACCCACAGGGGCGTGTCATGAACGGCTTCCGCAAGTGTCTTTTCGCCACCATCCTCGCCATCGCCTTGCCGGCCGCGCAGGCGAACGCCAGCACCTTCGACGGCGCATGGAATGTCCGGATCTCGTCGTCAAGCGAGACCTGCGGCAACGGCGCGACCGTCGCGATCGGCATCAGCAACGGTCAGATCGCCTCGAGCAGCGCAATGGTGACGGCGTCAGGCCGCGTGGCCGATGCCGGCAGCATCAACGTGACCTTGAGCACCGGCATCAAGCGCGCGGTCGGCTTCGGCCGGCTCAGCGGCACCTCGGGCTCCGGCACCTGGCGAGGCGCCCTGTGCACGGGAACGTGGACCGCCGAGCGGCAGTGAGAGCTAGCCCAGCGCCGCGCCGTACTCCGCGTCCGTCACGGGCTCCAGCCAGGTCGAATAGACGCCGTCGAGCGCTTCCTGCATGGCGATATGGGTCATGCCGTTGGTCGGCGACCCGCCGTGCCAGTGCAATTCGTTCGGTGGAATCCAGACGGTATCGCCGGGACGGATTTCGATGACAGGCCCGCCTTTGGTCTGAACGCGCCCGACGCCCGAAATCACGTAGAGCGTCTGCCCGAGCGGATGGTGATGCCAGTTGGTGCGCGCGCCCGGCTCGAACGACACACGCGAGCAGTTCAGCCGTGCCGGCGCGGGCGCCATGATCACGGGGTCCTGCCACACGGTACCGGTGAAGTTTTCCTTCGGCGCGCGGCGAGTCGGCCGCGTGCCTGCGACAGTGATTTCCATGGGGTAACCTCGCTTGTTGTCTCGTTACTTCTTGCTTGCAGCGTAGCGCGCCTTGGTCTCGGCGTTCATGGGATAGAGGCCCGGCAGCACCGCGCCGTTGTTCACCTCGTTGACGATCCAGGCTTCCATGCGCTCCTGCTCGACGCCCTCGGCGAGGACGTGATCGAGCATCGCCTGCGGGATCAGCACGCAGCCGTCCTGGTCGGCGACCACGATGTCGTTCGGAAATACCGCAACACCGCCGCAGCCGATCGGCTCGCCCCAGCCGACGAAGGTCAGGCCGGCAACCGATGGCGGAGCGGCATAGCCGTCGCACCAGACCGGCAGGTTGGTGCCGAGCACACCCTCGACGTCCCGGACCACGCCGTCGGTGACGAGTGCGGTGACGCCGCGCTTCATCATGCGCGCGCAGAGGATGTCGCCAAAAATGCCGGCATCGGTGATGCCCATGGCATCGACCACGGCGATGCAGCCCTCGGGCATCGCCTCGATCGCGGTGCGGGTCGAGATTGGCGACGACCAGGATTCCGGCGTCGCCAGATCCTCGCGCGCCGGCACGAAGCGCAGGGTGAAGGCCGGTCCCACCAGGCGCGGCAGGCCCGGGCGCAGCGGACGCGCGCCGCGCATCCAGATGTTGCGCAGGCCCTTCTTCAGCAGGACCGTGGTGATGGTGGCAGTGGTGATGCCGGCGAGGGTCTTGCGGGCTTCGGGGGACAGCGACATGGAAACAGACGAGCTCCGGATGGGAGGGAAAGAACGCGCGCATCTTGCGAGCCCGGCGCTTTGCGTCAAGGGCCAAGAGGGTCCCAATAATGCAGGGCCGCAGCGCCGTTATGCGACGCGATAACAAGGCTTTATCGCGCCCCCCTGCATTAATTTATTGGACTTGCGGGCGCATTTACGCGAAGCAGGGGGTGACGCGGAACTCAAGGTCGAGCCCGCGCTTTTCCGAGAAGCCGATTTCGACAGCTCATGGCCGCGACGCTTCCCCCGCCCCGCCTTCTGCCCAGTGGCGACAGCGCCGTCACGGTCGAGTTCAGCCGCACCATCGACGACGAGGCCAACCAGCGCGTGCTGGCGCTCGACAAGGCGATCGCGGCAAGTCCCATCGACGGCATCACCGAGTCCGTGCCGACCTATCGCTCGCTGCTGGTGCACTACGATCCCGGCAAGATCGGCTTCGACGCGCTCGGGGAAAAATTGCTCACGCTCGCGAGCCAGCCGCTGCCGCCGGCCACAAAGGCGCGCCGCTGGCGCATTCCCGTCGCCTATGGCGGCGAGCACGGCATCGACCTCGAGGATGTCGCCAAGGCGCTGAACACCACGCCCGACGACATCATCGCCCGTCACGTGGCCGGCGACTACAAGGTCGCCATGATCGGCTTCACGCCGGGCTGGTCCTATCTCAGTGGTCTCGACAAATCGCTGCATATGTCGCGGCGGCAGAATCCGCGGCTGCTGACGCCCGCCGGCACAATCTCGATCGGCGGCGTCCAGGCGGGTATCCAATGCCTGGCTGCCCCGAGCGGCTGGCACCTGCTGGGTCGCACGCCGGTACGGACCTATCAGCTCCACCGCAATCCGACCTTCCTGACCGAACCCGGTGATCGCGTGACGTTTTTCGCCATCGACCACAAGACGTTCGAGGAGCAGGATCGCGCCGCCGAGGCCGGCGAGATCGTCGCCGAGCAGGTGATCGCATGAGCCGGCTCGTGGTTGCCAGCATCGGCCCTGCAAGCTCCGTCCAGGACGGCGGCCGTTTCGGCGCGCAGCGCTACGGCTTGACGGTCAGCGGGGCGATGGACCGTCTGTCGCTCGCGGCGGCGAACACGCTGGTCGGCAACGAGCCGTTCGCGGCCGCTGTCGAGATCGGCCCGTTCGGTGCCGCCTTTACGGCCAAGGACGGTGCCGTGCGCGTGGCGATTTCCGGCGCGCCTCGCAATGCGGATGTCGCCGGGAGCCCGGTCGCCATGGACACGTCGCTGACGCTGAAGGACGGCGAGACGCTGACGCTGGGCTTTGCCCGCGGCGGTGCGTTCACCTATCTCGCGATCGAAGGGGCAATCCGCGGCGAGCCGGTGTTCGGCAGCCTCGCGGTCAACGCCCGCGCCGGTCTCGGCAGCCCCTACCCGCGCCCGCTCCAGGCCGGTGACGAATTCACGGTCGATGCCGCGAGCGGAGCGCCTGAGCTGCGGATCGAATTGCCGAAGCCTGCGACAGGTCCGATCCGTGTCCTGCTGGGGCCACAGGACGACGAGTTCGACGACGCCAACAGGGCGCTGTTCCTGGACAGCGAGTGGAAGATCTCGGCGACCTCCGACCGCATGGGCTACCGGCTCGAAGGTCCCGCGATCAAGCATCTGCACGGCCACAACATCGTCTCCGACGGCACCGTCAACGGCAGCATCCAGGTGCCCGGCAACGGCTCGCCGATCGCGCTGATGATGGACCGCGGCACCTCCGGCGGCTACCCGAAGATCGCGACGGTGATCACGGCCGATGTCGGCCGCCTCGCGCAGACTTCGGCAGGAACCGCGTTCCGCTTCAAGCAGGTCAGCATGGCCGAGGCGCAGGACGAGGCGCGCAAATTCGCACAAACCATCCGCGGCCTGCCCGATCGCCTGCGCTCCGCCGACACCGTCGCACTCAATATCGAGGCGCTCAGCGATGCCAACGTCGCGGGCTATGCCGTCAGCGCCGTCGACGCCGGGACCTGGCAGGTCGCGGCCGAGCCTTAAACGACAACAAGACCACAGGCGGAGAGCACCATGAAGACAGTCGATCTCAATTGCGATCTCGGCGAAGGTTTTGGCGCGTGGGAGATGGGCAACGACGCCGCGATGATCGAGCTGGCGAGCTCGGTCAACGTCGCCTGCGGCTTCCATGCCGGCGACCCCGACATCATGCGCCGGACCGTCGAGCTGGCGAAGGCGCGCGGCGTCTCGGTCGGCGCCCACCCCGGCTATCGCGACCTGCACGGTTTTGGCCGCCATCCAATCGCGGGCCTGAAGGCCTCCGAGATCGAGAACCTCGTCGCCTACCAGATCGGCGCACTGCAGGCGATTGCAACCGCGGCAGGCCACAAGGTGACGCATGTGAAGGCGCATGGCGCGCTCTCCAACGTCGCCTGCGAGGACGACATGACCGCCAAGGCGATCGCCGCCGGCATCAAGGCGGTCGATCAGAGCCTGATCTTCGTCGTGCTCGCCAATTCGAAGCTGGTGAAGGCCGGCGAAGCCGCCAACCTGCCGATGGTGCACGAGGTGTTCGCCGACCGCGCCTATGAGGACGACGGCAACCTCGTCTCGCGCAAGAAGCCCGGTGCGGTGCTGCATGACGCCAAGGCCATCGCCGACCGCGTGGTGCGGATGGTGCAGGACGGCGCGGTGGTCTCGGTCACCGGCAAAATCATCAAGATGCGCACGGACACGGTCTGCATCCACGGCGATACGCCCGGCGCAGTCGACATCGCGCGCGGCCTGCGTCAGGCGTTGAAGGATGCGGGGATCGAGGTGGCGCCGTTCAAGCGCGGGGCGTGATCAGAACGGATGCACCGACAGCGTGCCGAACACGACGGCCGCGATGACGGCGAAGGCGCTGTAGAGCGCAACGTGTTGCATGCTCGCCCCGGTCCGACGCGAGAGCGAACGCGCGTAGAAGTGCAGCCTGGCTTCCGCCGACAATTCGCGCATGGTCGATCTCCAAGGCCCCATTTGCGGGATTATGAAGGATCAACCCTGGCGGGAGGCAAGATGGCGGCGGAAATAGCGATGGCGGTTCTCTGAAGGCGCCCCGTCGCAGGCGCAAATTCTCTTTACCCCGAGGTTTCGAGAATCTTATTCGTTAAAGTTCGAGCCGATTGGAACTGATTTGGGTCGTCCGGCTAAAAATGTCGAAAACAACCCCATGCACAGTAGACGGTGAATCGCCCACGCCTTGCGCAGCCGGGGCGATTCACGCTCATCCTGCCGCGCCTTAGTAGACGTCGGCCTGGAAGCGACCGGTCTTCTTGAGCTCGGCGACAAAACTGACGGCTTCGTCGGTGGAACGTGCTCCGAACTGGGCGACGATGTCGACCAGCGCGCGCTCCACATCCTTGGCCATGCGCTTGGCATCGCCGCAGATATAGAGATGCGCGCCCTCGGCAAGCCACGTCCACACCTCGCGGCCCACCTCGCGCATGCGGTCCTGCACGTAAAACTTCTTCTCGCCGTCGCGCGACCAGGCCAGCGACATCCGGGTCAGGAGCCCCGAGGTCTTCATCGCGTTCAGCTCCTCCTGGTAGAAGAAATCGCAATCGCTGCGCTGATGGCCGAAGAACAGCCAGTTCTTGCCGGGTGCGCCGGTCGCCTTGCGGTCGAGCAGGAAGGCGCGGAACGGCGCGATCCCGGTGCCGGGACCGATCATGATGACAGGCGTCTTCGGATCCTGCGGCAGGCCGAAGCCGTGCGCCTTCTGCACATAGACCTTGAGCTTTTCGCCCTCATTGATGCGCTCGCCGAGGAAGGTCGAGGCGACGCCAATGCGCTTGCGCTTGCCGATGATGTAGCGCACGGAGTCCACCGTCAGCGACAGCTTTCCCGGCGTTGCATTGTGCGACGAGGAGATCGAGTAGAGCCGCGGCTGGAGCGGCTCCAGCGCCTCGACGAACGCCTCGGGATGCGGCCGCGTGCCGGAAAACTTCTGGAGCGCCGCCATGACATCGAGGGTCGCCGCATCGCCATCGGGATCCTCGCCCTGCGCCAGCGCCCTCGCCTTCTCACGCTGCGCGCCGCCGGTGATGAAGGACAGCAATTCGAACAGCGTGTCGGGCGCCGGCGACAGCGAGACGTCGTCGATCAGCACCTCCCGCAGCGTCTTGCCGTTGACCTTGGTGGTATGGGAGGCGCCGAGCAGCGCGATGATCTGGTCGACCAGACCGACCTCGTTGCGCGCGAACACACCAAAACTGTCGCCGACGATGTAGTCGAGCTTGCTCTCGGAGAGATCGAACTCGACGTGATAGGTTTCCTTCTCCGACTTTCCCTTGTTGAGAAGGCGGCGCGACAGGAAGGTCGCTGCGACGGGATTGTCGCGCGAGCGGCCGGGCTCGGCGATCGTCACCGTCACGGCGGGAGCTGCCACCGCGCCTTGCTTGTCGGACGCCTTGTCACCCATCTTGGCCGCCGGCGCCTTGTCGAGCTCCTCGTACAGCGACTTCAGCATCCGCGCGGTTTCCTTGCCGCCGGGGACGCAAAGGTTGAGCCGCGCTTCGCTGCGGCCCGCGATCGCCTCCGAATAATCGTTGCAATTGTAGCCGCACTGGCCGCAATCCTGCTGCGCCATCGCCGCCATCATCTTGCGCCGCACGGGGCGCCCCTCGGCGAGCTTCATCCGGTCGGCGATCGGCATGGTCTGGTCGTGCCACGGCGCTTCGCCATCATCGCCGTCACCTGCTTGCATGACCGCGGCGCCCTGCTCCGCCGACAACGGCGTGGCCACCTCAGGGGACAGCAATCCGGCGAAGAAGCCGTTCAGCCAGGAGCGCTGCGCGTCGGAGAACGGCGCGCTGGCGGGAATGATGTCGAGTTTCGGCGGAGGGGTGATCTGGTTCATGCGGACACCTGTGCATCGGCAAGCTTGCGCAGCGTTTCGCCGTCATGGCGGCGCGCAAAGGAGAGGAAAGTTTCGTCGGGAGACGAGCGGTGGGCGATATAGGCCTTGAGCAGTCCTTCGACCGTCTTCGGCGCGTCCTCGGCCTTGAGGTCGTGGTAGACCTCCTGCCCGACGTCGGCGTCGGGGCCGAACCCGCCACCGGTGAAGAGATGATAGCCCTCCACCGTGTCCTCCTCATTGATCGGCACACGCGCGCCGATCAGCCCGATGTCGCTGATATAGTGCTGCGCGCAGGAATGATGACAGCCGGTGACGTGGATGTTGACCGGCTTGTCCATGGCAACGCGCGGCTCGCACCAGTCGCCGATCTCGGCGGCGTGACGCTTGGTGTTGGAGGCAGCGAAGCGGCAGCCGGCATTGCCGGTGCAGGCGATCAGGCCGGCGCGGATATGCGAGGCTTCGACCGCGAGCCCGATCTGCTTGATGGCCGCGATCGCAAGCTCGACATTGTCGTCGCGCACCCCAGAGATCAGCAGGTTCTGCCAGACGGTCAGGCGGATCTCTCCGTCGCCGAGGTCGCGGGCGACCTTGGCAAGGCCGTGCATCTGATCGCAGCTGATTTTGCCGAGCGTCAGCGACACGCCGATCCAGTTGAGGCCCTCCTGCTTCTGCCTGTGCACCCCGATATGCGCCATGCGATCCGCGGCCGGCCGCGGCGCGAACGCCTCTTCCGGCACGCGCGTGAACGGACTCTTGAGCCGTTCCTCGACCAGTTTCAGAAAGCCGTCATGGCCCATCGCATCGAGCACGTATTTCAGCCGCGCCTTGTTGCGGTTGGTGCGATCGCCATGGTCGATGAACACGCGCACGATGGCGTCCGCGACGGCGGTCGCCTGCTCCGGCTTGACGATGATGCCGGAGTATTTTGCAAAATCCTTGTGTCCGGTGATGCCGCCGAGGCCGAGGCGAAACCAGATCCCGGGCTCGACGCCGAAGCCGTCCTTCACCTCGAATGCGGTGAATGCGATGTCATTGGTCTCCTCGAGCACCGCGATCCTGCCGGCGCCGTCGAATGCGACATTGAACTTTCGCGGCAAGCCGTAGAGCGAGCGATCGTTGAGGATGTGGTAGTGCCACTCGCGCGCGTAGGGGCGCGTGTCGATCAGCTCCTGCGGATCGATGCCGGCCGTCGGCGTTCCCGTGACGTTGCGGATGTTGTCGGCGCCGGAGCCGCGCGAGCACAGACCGAGGTCCTGGATGCCCTCGATCAGCTTGATCGCGTTCTTCGGCTGGATCTCGCGCAGTTGGAGGTTGGCGCGCGTCGTGGCGTGGCTGTACGGACCGCAGAGTTCGTCGGCGAGATCGGCAAGGCCGGACAGCTGCCAGTGCTTCATGATGCCGTTCGGGATGCGCAGCCGGCACATGTAGGAATCCTGCGTCGGCGCGACGTAGAAGATGCCGTAATAGCGCCAGCGGAAATTGTCCGCCGGACTCGGCGGCGCGTTGTCGAGCGCCTGCTGACGCAGCCGCGGATAGGCATCGAAGGGATGCTCGTCGCGCTTGACCTTCTCCTGGTCGGCGAGTTTCTTGCCCGCGGCGATGACCTTGTCCTGCGCCTTGAGGTGCACGGCATCGGGACCGGTGGGCTCGGCATTCGCCTTGCCGGCGCCACCACCGAGACCGCGACCGACGCGGCTGATCTGCAGACCGGTCGTGAAGCCTTCGAGGTAACGTTTCTGCTCGTCGGTAAAGTCGACTGCGAGCGTATCGATTTTCATGGTCGGTAACGAAGCTCCTGCGGCCACCTGAGTGGGATCGACGGAAAAGTGCACGACCCGCGAGGAACTCGGCTGGCTCAAAAGCCGGCTCTGCACCTAACGGTCCGGTCAGCTTCGTTGCTGCGGGACTTGGCTCAGCAGGCATCTGTGACAGGCTGGCCGCACTGCAACATTCAAGTTGCGTGCCAGCTTTCTGGAAATAAAAACGTATGTAATTTCAGTTGATTACGGGTGACCGCGGAAGATCCTCGCATTGGAACTCACCCGAAATTCGAGCAGTCGGCTCAATATTTAGCCGATAATCCAGCACGCCCAAAAACGATGCAGGCCCGAATCAAGCCTTCCAGCGACCAACGTCGAAGGCTTCCAGATGCCCCTGAATGTTGCCGGGATCGAAGGTGGGGCCGGCGAATGCCCCGAACGGCGCTGGTGCCTCGCTGGGCGGCCGGCGGCCGAGGGCGGCGTCGTAGAGATCGGGCCTGAAAACGGCCATGGCGGTCTTGACGCCGTCGGGCGCCAGCGCTGTCTGACCCCAACGCACCATCTGCGCATAGAGCCAGGCGGCCTGGACCGGATCGGGGCGCCCTGCCTCCTCGCGTCCCACCAGAAGATAGCTGCCGCTCTCGCGAACGGTGCCGTCCGGCGAAATCTTCAGGCGTCCCGTGAGGCTCCGCAGGATGACTTCGGCATCGACGCCGATCCGCTCGGGCTGCGCCAGGATCCGCGCCGTTTCGGCCCGGTTTTCCGGCTGCTCGATGAACTCGGCCGCCTTCACCGCCGCGCGCACCAGGCTGGCGACCACGTCCGGATTCTTGTCGGCCCAGACCTGGCGGACTGCCAGCACCTTTTCCGCCGCGCGGTCGAGGATGTCGGAGACGAAATGCAGGATGTGGCCGATGCCGAGATCGACCGCGATCGAATTCCACGGGGCACCGACGCAGAACGCATCGACATGGCCATTGGCGAGACTGTCGACCATGTAAGGCGGCGGCAGCACGACGAGGCGCACGTCCTCGTCCGGATCGATGCCGGCCGCGGCCATCCAGAACCGCAATTGGTAATTGTGGGTCGAGAACGGGAAGGTCATGCCGAAGGTCAGCGGATCGGCCCCTGCCTTGCGGCGCTTGGCGACCACCTTCGCCAGCGCTTTCGCGGTCACGAGCGGATCGAAGCGATCGCCGTCGATCTCCTCCATCAGCGCGGCATGGAGCGCCGGCGACACGGTGATCGCATTGCCGTTGATGCCGAGATTGAAGGGTGCGGCGATCGGCACCTTGACGTGACCGAGCCCAAGCGAGGACGCGATCGCCACCGGCGCCAGCAGATGCGCAGCGTCGAACAGGCCGATATTGAGCTTGTCGCGGACGTTGGACCAGGACACCTCGCGCACCAGTTCGACCTCGAGCCCCTCGGCGGCAGCAAAGCCCTTGTCGACGGCGACGATCAGGGCGGCGGCATCGACCAGCGGAATGAACCCGATGCGGAGGGGAGCGGTCATTTCAGCATCTCCGACGCGGTGATGATCGACTGGGCGATCTCGCCGATTTTCTTCTTCTCGCGCATCGCAGTGGAGCGCAGCAGCACATAAGCCTCGTCCTCGTTGAGGCCTTTCACCTTCATCAGGATGCCCTTGGCCTTCTCGATGACCTTGCGGTCCTCGAGCTGCGACTTGGTGCGCTCGAGCTCCTCCTGGAGCTTGGCGAAGGCGTTGAAGCGGGACACGCAGAGGTCGAGGATCGGCTTGATGCGCTCCTTCTTCAGCCCGTCGACGATGTAGGCAGAGACCCCCGCCTCGACCGAGGCCTGGATCGAGGCTGAATCACTTTGGTCCACGAACATCGCGATCGGACGCTTCACGGCGCGGCTGACCTGGAACATCGCCTCCAGCACGTCGCGGCTGGGGTTTTCCAGATCGATCAGGATGATGTCGGGGTCGACCGCATAAATACGGGCCAGCAGGCTCTGCATCTCGCTGATATGGACGACCTGCGTGAACCCGGCCTCCCGCAGCCCCTCCTGGAGGATCGCGGCCCGGATCGGGCTCACGTCGACAATCACGATTTTGGGCGACTGTTCGGCGCTCATTGCTCACTCACGTCAGGCGATTCATCCTTAGCATGCCGGGGGGCCATGCAAAGGGTTGTAATTATGGGCAATTGGGACTAGCTCAAGCCGGTCAATCAGGCAGATTTGGATATGGATCAGACGGCTGCGCCCAAGGTCAGCTTCGTGTCGCTCGGATGTCCCAAGGCATTGGTGGATTCCGAGCGCATCATCACGCGCCTGCGCGCCGAGGGCTACGAGCTCGCCCGCAAGCATGACGGGGCCGACATCGTCATCGTCAACACCTGTGGCTTCCTCGACAGCGCCAAGCAGGAATCGCTTTCGGCGATCGGCGAAGCCATGGCCGAGAACGGCAGGGTGATCGTGACCGGCTGCATGGGCGCGGAACCCGAGCAGATCGAGCAGGCCTATCCCGGCGTGCTCTCCATCACCGGCCCGCAGCAATATGAGAGCGTGCTGGACGCGGTGCATCGCGCGCTGCCGCCCGCCCACAATCCGCATCTCGATCTGGTGCCGCCACAGGGCATCAAGCTGACGCCGCGCCACTATGCCTATTTGAAGATCTCCGAAGGATGCAACAACCGCTGCACTTTCTGCATCATCCCGAAGCTGCGCGGCGATCTCGTCTCGCGCCCGGCCAACGACGTGCTGCGCGAGGCCGAGCGTCTGGTCGACGCTGGCGTCAAGGAGCTGCTGGTGATCTCGCAGGACACCTCGGCCTATGGCGTCGATCTGAAATATGCCGAGAGCTCGTGGAAGGACCGCCAGGTCCGCGCCAGATTCCTCGATCTCGCGCGCGAGCTCGGCGAGCTGGGGGCCTGGGTCCGCCTGCAATATGTCTACCCCTACCCGCATGTCGACGAGGTCATCGCGCTGATGAACGAGGGCAAGGTGCTGCCCTATCTCGACATCCCGTTCCAGCACGCAAGCCCCGAGGTGCTGAAGGCGATGAAGCGCCCGGCGGCGCAGGACAAGACGCTGGCGCGCATCAAGCGCTGGCGCGAGGAATGTCCCGATCTTGCCTTGCGCTCGACCTTCATCGTCGGCTTCCCGGGCGAGACCGACGCGGACTTTGCCTATCTGCTCGACTGGCTGGACGAAGCCGAGATCGATCGCCTCGGCTGCTTCAAGTACGAGCCGGTCGCTGGCGCGACCTCGAACGCGATCGAGAACCCCGTGCCGGAAGAGATCAAGCAGGAGCGCTACAACGCACTGATGGCCCGCCAGCAGAAGATTTCCGCGCGCAGGCTGAAGCGCAAGGTCGGCACGCGGCAACAGATCATCATCGACGAGGTCGGACCGACCGTTGCAAAGGGCCGCTCCAAGGCCGATGCGCCGGAGATCGACGGCGCGGTCTATCTCACCAGCCGCCGCCCCCTGCGCGTCGGCGAGATTGTCACGGCCAAGATCGAGCGCGCCGACCAATACGACCTGCACGGCAGCGTCGCGGGATTCTGAGGTTCACGGCGCCGCCCGCCATTTCGGCAGCAAGCCCTCCGGCCCGGGTGCGCGGGCGAGATCGACGCGTTTCGCAATTCGTCATGTTGCTTGTCCCGACGCCAGCTGTCCGTCATGCGCGGCGAACACCTCCTTGGCTGCGAACAGGCCGTTCACCGCCGCCGGGAAGCCCGCATAGACGGCCATCTGCATGACGATCTCCACGATCTCGTCGCGAGACAGCCCGACGTTCAAACCCGCCTCGATATGCACCTTGAGCTGAGGCGCGGCATTTCCGAGCGCCGTCAGCGCGGCGATCGTCGCGATCTCTCGATCGCGCAGGCCGAGGCCCGGGCGGCTGTAAATGTCGCCGAAGGGAAACTCGATCACGTATCGTGCGAAATCCGGAGCGATGTCGGCGAGTGAGGCGACGACCTTTTCGCCGGCACTGCCGTCAATGCGTGACAGGGCCCGCTGGCCGCGATCGAAGCGGCTTTCGGCTTGTGTTTGGGCGTGCGTCATTTTCCTTCGTCCTCTGTTCGCCGCCGGCATAGCCGGCGATCTTGGTATCAAGGACGAGCAGGCATTCCTGGAGTTCGGCCATCTGCGTGCGAACCTGTTCCCGGTGGACTTCCAGCATCTGCCGCCGGGTTGGCCCGGTGGCGTCGCCTTCGTCACGAAGCGCCGCGTAGCGCAACATGTCCCGGATCGGCATGCCGGTGGTCTTGAGCCGACCAAGGAATGCGATCCATGTGAGGATCGATGCGTCGAAGTCACGCTGGCCGGAGCGATCCCGGTCAGCGTATGGCAACAGCCCGATGCGCTCATAGTAACGCAGCGTGTGGGTCGACAGGCCGGTTCGTTTTGCGAGGTCGCCGATCTTCATGTGTGCCCGTTCTCGTACTGACGCACGTACAGATACCCCTTCGAGCGCGCTCTAAGTCAAGGGGGATCGAAGGCGCCGTTCCCGCGAGGTCATGATGGCGCGACAGTTTTCGGCGCTCCGGCAGGGCGGCAGGATTGCGGGATTCCGAGCTTCAGGATCCCGCCAGCCATTTCGGCACCCAGCGCTCGGGCCGCGGGGCGCGGCCGAGATCGGCCTGTGCCTCCGACAGTTTTGCCGGCTCGCCATCGACGGTCGGGCGCACGTCGTATTCGAAGTTCGGCATGACGCGGCCGTCGGCATATAGGCCGAAATTCATCGCGTACCACAACCCGAGCTCGGGCTGCGCGCGGCGCATCTCCTCGCGCAAATCGCGCAGCAGGGATTCGATCGAGGCTGCTTCCTCGAACGGCTGCGGCCCGCGGGTCAGGACGCGGGCCTCGTACTGCTTGCCGACAATCGCAACCTCGAAGTGCGTCTTGTCCCAGGCGTTTTTTCCCTTGGGCAGATGTGCCGCGAGCCGCCAGCCGAGTTCGGCCATCAAACGGTGATTGGCCCAATAGTCCTCGCGATCCCGGCTCCATTTTTCCACGAAGCCGCGGAAGTCGGGGAGCTCTGCGACGCCGTCGTCACACGCCGCCTGCTCGCCGACCGGCCGTCCGGCGAGCCACTGTGCCAGCTCGACCGTCTGGCACTCGACCTCGTCATGCGGCAAGAGATCACTCCAGGCCTTGTCGAATTGCTGCGACGTCAGTTTTGCAAGCAGCCCGTCGAGGCTCGGCGCCAGCAGTTCGTAGTCGCCCTCCGACCCCAAGCCCACGATCGGCGGATTGTCCCGGTCGAGACCGGCGCCATACCAGCCCCCGACGGCCGAGCCGTCGGGCAGCCGCATGAACAGCGAAAACCTGTCGCGCAAGCGACTGCCGTCGACGATCGGCGCGTGATCGGAGAACTGGCCTTGCAGGGAGAAGCAGCCAACGCTGCCCCAGGGGCGCCCGTTCAGCCAATCGGCAAAGTCGACCAGCAGGGACGGCGCCTCGATGCCCGGCGGAAACGCGCCGCGAATGCTGTCGAGGTCGATCGGGTAAGGCGTATCAGACAAGGCTTGAAACTATCTGGTTGGTCCCGCCAGTTGGTCTCGACCGTCCGGCGTTCGGTTCGAACCAATTGGCGTCCTGCGATCACAAACGCGCTAGAGGCTTGTTGGTTTCTGTGCGGCCGTCAAATGAAATACAATCACACGATTGGTATCCGGGTCGGACTGTGCGCGATCGGCACCGCATTGATTCTGCTTGCCCTCCCCGCCACGGCGCAATCTCCATCACCCGCCGAGGCGCGTCAATGGTGCTTCGGTTCCAGCGAGATCAGCGACGACCAGCGCATAGAAGGTTGCTCGTCCCTGCTGCAGGCCGATCCGTCGAACGCCGCCGCGCTCGCCAACCGCGGCAGATCCTTCCGGCGCAAGGGCGACACACAGCGGGCCTTGGCCGATCTCAGCGGCGCGATCGACCTTGCCCCTGACAATTCCCGAATCTGGTTCAGCCGCGGCCTGGTCTACGCCGATGTCGGCGACCGCGACCACGCCATTGCCGACTACACCCGCGCGATCGAGCTCAAGCCGGACAACGCAAACTACTGGTGCAACCGCGGCAATTCCCTCTTCGGCAAGAACGACTACGAGCATGCGATCGCCGACTTCGATCAGGCCATCAGGATCGATCCGAAATTCACGCTGTGCTATTTCAACCGCGGCACCGCCCATGCCCAGCATCGCGAGGCGGATCGCGCGCTCGCCGATTTCGACATGGCGATCAGGCTCGATCCGAATTACGCCGTCGCCTATGGCAACCGCGCGCGCGTCCTCCGCGACAAGGGCGACCGCGAACGCGCCCTCGCCGATTTCAGCAAATCGCTCGAGCTCAATCCGAACAATGGCGGCGACGCCTATGCGCGCGGCGAGATCTATTTCAACGCGCACGATTATGCGCGGGCGCTCGAGGATTACGACCGCTCGATCAAGGCCAATCCGAACTATCCCGGCGTATTTTTTGCCCGCTGCGTGACACGCGCGATTCTTCGCCAATTGCCGGAAGCACTCGCCGATTGCGATCAGTCGCTGCGGATGAAGCCGAACGAACCTTACATGCTCGACACCCGCGCACTGATCCAACTCCGGCTTGGCGAAGTCGATGCGGCGATCGCGGATTACGACGCTGCGCTGAGCGTAAAGCCCGCGCTCGATAATGCGCTCTACGGCCGCGGACTTGCGAGACGGAAAAAGGGCGACAACGAAGGCGCCGAACGCGACATCGCGGCCGCGAAGGCCATCAATGCCGGCATCGCGGATAGCTTCGCCGTCTACGACATCAAGTGATCCTCTCCCGCGACGTCGTCGCGCAGCCGAAGATGCCGGGCATCTGACCCGACCGATGCACACTCGGCTTGTGTTGCGCAAAACGCCCGCTTGACAAGCCCTGCCATTGGCATGTATTGCCGCGCTCCATGATCAACGCTCGGACCCATCAGCGCACCGAAATGCTCCGTCGTCGCTCCCGCGACGATGAGAGGGTGCGCCATGTCCGACGACGCCGCTGAACCACTGAATTCAGCTTGAGTTTTCGAGAAGGCCGCACCCGCAAGGTGCGGCCTTTTTGCTTTTTGCACCCCGATTCCACCCGCCTCCAGAGGAGTTCGACATGACCGACGCCACCCATCCGTATGACGCGCTGATGGACATCACCGCACGGCCCAAGGCCGTGTTCGTCCGCGGCGCCGGCTCCTACCTCTGGGACGACAGCCGCAAGCGCTATCTCGATTTCGTGCAGGGCTGGGCCGTCAACTGTCTCGGCCACTCGCCGCCGGCCATCGCCGATGCGCTCACCGCGCAGTCCAAGCGGCTGCTGACGCCGAGCCCGGCCTTCTACAACGAGCCGAGCCTGAAGCTCGCCGAGGCACTGGTTACAAACAGCGCGTTCGACCAGGTGTTCTTTGCCAATTCAGGCGCGGAGGCCAATGAGGGCGCGATCAAGCTCGCGCGCAAATATGGCAGCCTGCAAAGGGGCGGCGCCTTCGAGATCATCAGCTTCGAGGGCGGCTTCCACGGCCGCACGCTGGCGACGATGTCGGCCTCGGGCAAGAAGGCATTCGAGCCGCTGTTCGAGCCGAAAGTCGCAGGCTTCAAGAAGGCCAGGCTCAACGATATCGCCTCGGTCGAGAAGCTGATCAACGACAATACCGTCGCGGTGATGCTGGAGCCGATCCAGGGTGAATCAGGCGTGTGGCCTGCGACCGATCAGTTCCTGCAGGAGCTGCGCGCGCTCACCGAAGCGCGCGGCTTGCTGCTGATCTTCGACGAGATCCAGACCGGCATGGGCCGGACCGGAAAGCTCTTCCACTACGAGCATGCCGGAATCGCGCCCGACATCATGACGCTCGGCAAGGGCATCGGCGGCGGCGTGCCGCTCGCCGCCCTGCTCGCGACCGAACGCGCCTCCTGTTTCGAGCACGGCGACCAGGGCGGCACCTTCAACGGCAACCCGATCATGTGCGCGGCGGGACTCGCGGTGCTGGACGAGGTCAGCAAGCCCGACTTCCTGAAGTCGGTGACCGAAACCGGGCTGCTGCTCGAAAGCGAGCTGCAGAAGGTCTCGGCCCGGCATGGCCTTGGCGGCGTGCGCGGCCGTGGGCTTCTGCTCGCGCTCGACCTCAAGCTGCCGATCGCGCCCGGGATCGTCGCGCAGGCGTTCGAGGCCGGCGTGCTCCTCAACGCGCCGCAGGTCGACGCGCTGCGCTTCATGCCGGCGCTGAACGTCACGAAGGGAGAGATCGCCGAGATGATCGATTGTCTCGATGTGATCTTGACCAAGGCTGGCGCGGCACGGCGGGTGGCGTAGGTCTCGTCATTGCGAGGAGCTCGCGACAAAATTGCGAAGCAATTTTGCGCCGATGCGACGAAGCAACCCAGACTGCCTTCTGCGGATACAGACCTGGATTGCTTCGCTTCGCTCGCAATGACGAAGGAAACTACGGCTTCAAGATCGACGCGCCGGTGGTCTTGCGGCTTTCGAGATCGATATGCGCCTTCGCGGCATCCTTCAGCGCGTAGGCGTGGTTGATCGGCACGTGCAGCTTGCCGTTGATGACGGCGGCGAACAGCGTGTCGGCGCCTTCCAGCAGTTCCTTGCGGGTGCCGACGTAGTCGTTGAGCTTCGGCCGCGTCGCAAACAGCGAGCCGTGATTATTGAGCTCGGCAATCGAGAACGGCGGCACCGGACCTGACGCGTTACCGAAAGAAACGAACATGCCGCGCGGCTTCAGGCACGACAACGAGCCCGGGAAGGTCGCCTTGCCGACGCCGTCATAGACGACGTCGCAGCCCTCGTTACGGCTGATCTGTTTGACGCGCGCGACGAAGTCTTCCTCATTGTACAGGATGACGTGGTCGCAGCCATTGGCTTCGGCAAGCTCGGCCTTCTCGCGCGAGCCGACGGTGCCGATGACGTGTGCCCCGAGCGCCCTCGCCCATTGGCAGGCCAACAGGCCGATGCCGCCGGCCGCGGCATGGATCAGCACGCGGTGATGCGGCTCGACCTTGAAGGTCTTGTGCAGGAGATACCAGACCGTCAGCCCCTTCAGCATCAGCACGGCGCCCTGCTCGTAGGTGATGTGGTCGGGCAGCTTGACCAGCTTCTCCCAGGGGATGTTGCGCTCGCCGGTATAGGCGCCGAGATTGTGGTAATAGGCGACGCGGTCGCCGGGATGGAAATTGGTCACGCCCGGCCCGACCGCGGCGACCTCGCCCGAGGCCTCGTTGCCGGCGATGAACGGCAGTTCCGGCGCCTTGTAGAGGCCGGTGCGGTAATAGACGTCGATGAAGTTCAGGCCGACCGCATGCTGGCGGATGCGCACCTCGCCGGGCCCGGGCGCCGGCACCTCGACGCTCTCATAGACCAGGGCCTCGGGGCCTCCGACCTTGTGGACACGGACGGCTTTGGTCATTACCTGACCTCCTCTTCTCAAAGCTCAGCGAAAGACATCGCGCCCGCCTTGTCAACTCGACGCAAACTGGAACGGTTAAACGGGCGGCTTGGCCGATTTTCTGCGGTTGCGCTTGGCCAGCACGTTGAAGAATTCGACCGCTGCCGAGAACGCAATTGCGAAATAGATGTAGCCGCGCGGAATGTGGAATTGGAATCCGTCCGCGACCAGCGCGACGCCGATCAGCACCAGGAACGCAAGCGCCAGCATCTTGGTGGTCGGATGCTCGGCGACGAATCGCGACACCGGCCCGGACGAAATGTACATGATCAGGCAGGCGATCACGACGGCCGCGATCATGATCTCGATGTCCTGCGCCATGCCGATGGCGGTGATGATCGAGTCCAGCGAGAACACGATGTCGATGATGATGATCTGGACGATCACCCAGAAGAAGGCGCTGCCGCCGGATTTCTCATCGCCCTCGCCGTCATCGGCCTCGACCTCGGCGTGGATCTCGTGCGTGGCCTTCGCGATCAGGAACAGGCCGCCGCCGATCAGGATGAGGTCGCGCCAGGAGAAGTCGTAAACCGAGAAAGAGAACACCGGCGCGGTGAGGCCGATCAGCCAGACCAGCACGCTGAGCAGCATGATGCGGAAGATGAGAGCCAGCGCGAGCCCGATCTGGCGGGCGCGGTTGGCCTGCTTCTCGGGGATGCGCGAGACGATGACCGACAGGAAGATGACGTTGTCGATCCCGAGCACGATCTCGAGCGCCGTCAGGGTGAGCAGCGCGGCCCAGGCTTCGGGACTGGTCAACAGGTGCATCATGCGAAGGATCTTGTCAGCCTTATCATTGCGTCGCTGAAGCTGATCCAGAGCGCGATCGCGCAGAGCGCGATGGTCACGCCGGCGCCGACGCGGAAATCCATCTTCAGCGTATAGAGGCCGAGCACCGCCCAGACCGCGATCAGCGACATCGTCAGCCAGCGCAGCCGCACGACGCGGACGGGATGCAGCACGTGGAACGGCACGAAGGTCAGCACCACCAGGCTTGCGACCAGCAGCGTCGAGACCAGCGGCGGCCAGTGCAGCAGGAACAGATAGAACGCCGCCGCATTCCACAGCGCCGGAAAACCGCGAAAATGATTGTCATCCGCCTTCATGCGCAGATCGGCGAAATATAGTGCGCTGGTGACGATGATGGCGACGCCGAGCAAGGGCGCGGCAACCGGCAGCAGCAGGCCGCTGGCGACGATCGCATAGGCCGGCACGAAAACATAGGTGACGAAATCGACCACGAGATCGAGCACGTCGCCCGACCAGTTCGGCTGCACGTCCTTGACGTTGAGCCGGCGCGCGATCGGCCCGTCGATCGCGTCGATGACGAGGGCGACACCCAGCCATCCGAACATCGCCGCCCAATGCTCGCGCACCGCCTCCAGCATCGCCAGCAGCGCGATCGCCGCGCCGAAGGCGGTGAAGATGTGCACCGAGAAGGCCGCGGCGCGGATCGCGGGTCTGGGCTTCAGGGAATCCTGCTGGGTCTCCATGGCTTCTGCTATCAGAATGACACCGGTTTGCACATCCGCCATTGCGGCGCTCGGTCGCACAATTCGCCATAAAATCAGGGAAAAACAGGTGGGCTTGAATTTGTCGCGGGGCGTGTCCAATGTCGTTCCATGACAGATGCATCGACACTCCATGACGCGGCCGTGATCGGCGGCGGACCGGCGGGCCTTGCGGCGGCCATCGCGCTGGCGCAGGCGGGTGCACGAACCGCGCTGGTGGCGCGGCGCGTGCCCTATGCCGACAATCGCACGACCGCGCTGTTAGGTGCCTCCGTCGATCTGCTAGAGAGCCTCGACGTCTGGCCGCGCTGCAAGGACAAGGCGGCGGCGCTCGAAATCATGCGGCTCGTCGACAACACCGGGCGGCTGTTCCGCGCCCCGGAGGTCCGCTTCTCCTGTCACGAGATCGCGCTCGACGCCTTCGGCTACAACATCGACAATCGTTCGCTGATGCTGGCGCTGGAAGAGCGCGCGGGTGAGTTCTCCAACCTCGTCCGTTTCGACGACGAGGCC
Organism: Bradyrhizobium sp. SZCCT0153; assembly: GCF_018129995.1. Taxonomy (GTDB): domain Bacteria; phylum Pseudomonadota; class Alphaproteobacteria; order Rhizobiales; family Xanthobacteraceae; genus Bradyrhizobium; species Bradyrhizobium japonicum_G. The sequence goes on along the minus strand of NZ_JAFCKS010000009.1, from coordinate 123,417 downwards.
GAGAGCATCGTCGTCGCGGCCGACGACGTTGCGATCCGGACGGCCTCCGCGCAATTCATCGCGGCCCGCCTCGTGGTTGGTGCCGACGGCCGGCATTCGCTGTGCCGCGAAGCCGCCGGCATCGAAGTAACCCGGCGTGAGTTGTCGCAGACCGCGCTGACCTTCAACGTCGGCCACGCGCGCCCGCATCGCAACGTCTCGACCGAGTTCCACACGCCGCACGGGCCCTGCGTGTTCGTGCCACTGCCCGGCAACCGTTCCAGCATCGTCTGGGTCGCGGCGCCCGCGGACGCCGAGCGGCTACGCGGCTTGAGCGACGCGGAACTCTCCGCCGCGATCGAGAAGCAGTCGCAGTCGATCCTTGGACGCATGACGGTCGAGCCCGGACGCAACCTGTTCCCGCTGGCGATCGAGCGGCCGAAATCCTTCGGCCGCGACCGGATCGCGCTGGTCGGCGAAGCCGCCCATGTGCTTCCCCCGATCGGCGCCCAGGGCCTCAATCTCGGCCTGCGCGATGCCGCCGACATTGCCAAGCTCGCGGGTGAAGCCATCGCGTCGGGCCAGGATCCCGGCGACCCCGACGTGCTCAAGCGCTACGACCGGGCGCGGCGTCCGGACATCCTGAGCCGGACGTTCGCGATCGACATCGCCAATCGCTCCCTGCTCAACGATTTCCTGCCGCTGCAGCCGGTCCGCGCCATTGGCATGCACCTGCTCGGCGCCATCGGCCCGCTCCGGCGCTTTGCGATGCGCGAGGGCCTGACGCCGACGTGGCGCAGGTAATCTGGCGAAGTTAGCGTTTTACGGAAACGCCAGCCGGCCGGTCTGTATCGCCCACATCACGCTCGTCAGCGTGACCACGGACGCAAAGGTCCCGAGCAGCACCGCAACGGAGGCGGACTCGATCCAGGCGTCGTTCTGCCGGGCGATCACGAACACGTTGAGCGCCGGCGGCAGCGAGGCCATCAGCACCGCGGTTGCGGCCCAGGGCTGCGCGAACGGACCGAACGCCAGCATCAGGCCGAACGCCGCGAGCGGGTGGATCAACAGCTTGACCGCGATCACGCCGGGCACTTCCCAGGGCACGCGGTCGAACGGGCGAAGCGCCACCGTCACGCCGAGCACGAACAGCGCGGTCGGAGCGGCCGCGTTCTGAAGGAAGGTGATGGTGCGGTCGAGCGCCACCGGCAGCTCGATGTGGAGCGCGGCCACCGCCGCGCCGAAGCAGGCCGACATGATCAACGGGTTGAGCACGATCTGCTTGAGCACGACGCCGAAGGCGTGCACGATCGAGGGGTGATCACGGTCGGACAGCTCGATCAAGAGCGGCACGATCGTGAACAGGAAGATGCTGTCGCAGCAGAAGATCAGCGCGGTCGGCGCCGAGGCCTTCGTCCCGAGCACGGCGAGCGCCAGTCCCGGCCCCATATAGCCGATATTGCCGTAGCCGCCGGAAAGCCCGGCAAGCGTCGCCTCGCGCAGCGTCAGCCCGCCGATAGCTTTCCCCAGGACGAGCGCCAGGGTGAATGCCGCGACCGTCGACAGCGTGGTCGCGACCAGGAACGGCGGATTGTTCAATTCCGCAAACGGCGTCTTGGACATGATCGCAAACAGCAGCGCCGGCAGCGACACATAGAGCAAGAAGAAGTTCATCCAGGCGAGACCCGATTCTGGCAGGGATTTGACCTTGCCGCAGGCGAATCCAACGAAGATCAAGCCGAAATAGGGTAGAGCCAGATTGAGGATATCGACCATTGATGAAGTGTTTTCTGAAGACTTGGTGCCTATCCGCCCCGCAACCGCGGGTTAATTCCAGATCAGGGCACTAGCATCGGCCACAATCCTGGTCTATCGACGGGGAATGATTAAAGCGCGGACCGCCAAATTCCAGATCGGACAGGTCGTGCGCCACCGGATCTTCTCGTTCCGGGGCGTAATCTTCGACATTGATCCGGAATTCAACAACACCGAGGAGTGGTGGCTGTCGATCCCCGAGGAGGTGCGGCCCCACAAGGACCAGCCGTTCTACCACCTGCTCGCGGAGAACGCTGAGTCGGAATACGTCGCCTACGTCTCCGAACAGAACCTGTTGCCCGACGAGTCCGGCGAGCCGATCCGGCACTCCCAAGTCGCCGAGATCTTCATCAAGGACAAGACTGGCGGCTACCGTCCGCGAAATCCGTCGCTGAACTAAGCGTCGCCCTCGACAGGCGGGGCAGCAAAAAAGGCGCTCGATCGAGCGCCTTTTTCATGTCCGGACGTTGAGTCCCGATTACTTCTGAGCCGCCGGCGGTGTGCCGGGAGCCGCGCCCTGCTGCTCGAGCTTCTTGCGCTGCTCGTCAGCCTTCTTCTGAAGCTCTTCCTGGAGCTTCTTCTGGGTTTCCTCGAACACCTTCGGATCGGTCGGGGGACCGTCATAGGCCTTCTGGAACTCGCCGGCGAGCGGCAGCGGAAGAGTCAGCGGCGCGCCGTTGGCGTTGATCGCCTGGACAACGAGATTCTGGCCCTTCTTCATGTTGTTGATGAGCTCGGGCGTGGCCTCGTAGTCCGACATGCAGCCGTTCTGGAAGCAGATCACGTACGGGCTCTGCAACGGCGGATTGCTGTCCACGATGATGCGGGTGCCGTGCACGAGCTGCATACCGAGCGGCAGCGTCACGCGCAGGATCTTCTTCGGCTCGCCTTCCGGCTCGATGATCACGGCGGCAATGACCGGCTGGCCCGACTCGATGCGGCCGTCCTTGCCGGTGAAGCACACCTGCTTGGCATTGGCGTCCTGGCCCTTGAGGCAGAACTTGGTCCAGGGGGCGTAGATCAGCTGGATCTGCTGATCCGCTGGCTGGGCCGCGCCCTGCTGCGCCGGAGCGCCCTGCGCGGGAGCCGGCTGGGCAGGCGCCTGAGCGGCCGGTGCCGGAGCCTTGGGGGCGGCCTTCGGAGCGGCCTTCGGAGCCGCCTTGGGTGCGCCTGGGGCCGGCGCCTGGGCCTCGGCGGCAAACGGAACGGCCAACGCCGTGGCCGTCAACAAGGCGAGAAGTCGCCCGCGCAGCCGTACGGACGCGGCCAAGTAACGGAAATTCATTGCGGAAAACCCTTTCTGAACGGGAAGTGCCCGAACCGCTCCGAAGCGCCGAACCTGGCCGCCTTGGGCGCGGCTCTCTCCCCGTCAATTGAGGCGGATAAGTGACGGCTCGGCGCTCTTGCGCGATTGCCCGCCTTCTTAACGTGGCCGACGAAAAGATCAATGCCGACAAGCGTCTTTGAGCGCCCTGGCGCCAGCGTCCCATCAAATTCCCTGTGATAGGATTCAGGCCCGGCGGTCCTCGAATCAGCGTGTGCCGATGTTCATGTTCCAGCGCCCGCTCGGTTGGCTTCTTGAGGGCCTCGGCGTCCGCTTTTGCGCCTTCGTCTCGGCTTTCGTCTTGGCCCTCACCTTGACCCTGGCCTCCGCGCTCCCGGCTGGTGGCGCGCGAGCCGAGGAACTCCATGCCATCGCGATGCACGGCAAGCCGGCGATGCCTGCCGATTTCACCCACATGCCCTACGTCAATCCTGATGCGCCCAAGGGCGGCCGGCTGACCTGGGGTATTCTCGGTACCTTCGACAGTCTCAATCCCTTCATCGTCAGGGGGCTGGCCGTACAGCAGATGCGGAACTACGTGGTCGAGAGCCTGCTCGCACGCGGCAATGACGAGCCGTTCACGCTCTATGGCTTGCTCGCAAGATCGGTCGAAACCGACGACGAGCGGAGTTTTGTCACGTTCCACATCGATCCCCGCGCCCGCTTCTCCGACGGCGAGCCGCTGCGCGCGGAGGACGTGCTGTTCTCCTGGCAGCTGCTGCGCGACCACGGCCGCCCCAACCACCGGCAATACTATGCCAAGGTCGCCAGAGCCGACGCGCCAGATCCTCTCACCGTCCGTTTCGACCTGACCGGAGCCAATGACCGCGAACTGCCACTGATCCTCGGCCTGATGCCGATCCTGCCGAAGCATGCGGTCGACGTCGCGGCTTTCGAGGAGACGACGCTGACAGGCCCGGTCGGCTCCGGCCCCTATCGCGTCACGGCAGTGAAACCCGGCGCCAACGTGACGCTCACCCGCAATCCCGATTATTGGGGCCGCGATTTGCCGATCAATCGCGGGCTGTACAATTTCGACGAGATCAGGCTCGACTATTTTCGCGAGGCCAACGGCCAGTTCGAAGCCTTCAAGCGCGGCCTCTACGATTTCCGCATCGAGCAGGAGCCGCTGCGCTGGCACGACGGCTATGATTTTCCGGCTGCCAGAAGCGGCGAGGTGATCCGCGACACCATCACGCCCGGGTTGCCGCAGCCTTCCGAGTTTCTGGTGTTCAACACCCGCCGTCCGATCTTCGCCGACATCCGTGTGCGCCAGGCCTTGACGCTGCTGTTCGATTTCGAGCTGATCAACCGCAACTACTTCTTCAGCCTCTACGCGCGCGTCCCCGGCTATTTCGCGGGCTCGGACCTGTCGTCCTATGGCCGGCCTGCGGATGCGCGCGAGCGCGAGCTGCTCAAACCGTTCGCCGCGCAGATTCCAGCCGACATCATGGACGGCGGCTACCGCCTGCCGGTGACCGACGGCTCGGGCCGCGACCGGACCACGCTGCGCGCAGCCCTGAAACTGTTGTCCGAGGCCGGCTACGATCTCGACGGCACCGTGCTGCGCAATCGCGCGACCAAGGCGCCCTTCACCTTCGAGATTTTGGTCACGACTCGCGACCAGGAGCGCATCGCACTCGCGTTCCAGCGCGACCTCAAGCGCGCCGGCATCGAGCCGAGCGTGCGATCGGTCGATCCGGTGCAGTTCGACCAGCGCAGGCTCGCCTACGAGTTCGACATGATCCAGAATCGCTGGGACCAGTCGCTGTCGCCCGGCAACGAGCAATATTTCTACTGGGGCAGCGCCGCCGCCGACAATCCGGGCACCCGCAATTACATGGGCGCCAAGGATCCCGCGGTCGATGCCATGATCGCCGCGCTGCTGGAAGCCCGTGAACATACGGCTTTCGTCTCGGCGGTGCGGGCGCTCGACCGCGCACTGATCTCCGGTTTCTATACAATCCCCCTGTTTAACGTATCCGAGCAATGGATCGTGCGCTGGAATCGGATAGAACGGCCAAGGACCACCGCGCTGTCCGGCTACCTGCCGGAGACCTGGTGGTCGAAGGGGCAGCCGCAAGCTCATCAAGCAAAGTGACGCCGTGAACCAGCCAGCCGTATCGCCGACGCTCGACACGCTGTTTCAGCGCACGCTGACGCGGCAGCCGCATGCGCCTGCCCTGCTCGACCCCCTCAACAAGGCCCGCGTGACCGGGCACCAGCCGCGGCGGATGAGCTATGCCGAGGCCGACACGGCGATCGAGGCGCTATCGGCCTACTTCGTCGAATCGGGCCTGCCGGCCAATTCCGTCATTGCGATCCAGTTGCCGAATACGGTCGAGTTCGTGCTCACCGTGCTCGCCGCCCATCGCGCCGGCCTCGTCGTCGCCGTGCTGCCGCTGCTCTGGCGTCATGCCGAACTGACCGCCGCTCTGAACCGCACCGCGGCGCGCGCCATCGTCACCATGAGCACGGTCGACGGCGTCAGCTATGCCGATCTGGCCATGCATGCGGCTGCCGAAGCCTTCTCGATCCGCCATGTCTGCGGCTTCGGCGCCGATTTGCCCGAAGGCATGGCCTCGCTCGATGACGTGCTGGCTCGCCCGCCCGGCACCGCGCGCGCCGTGATCCAGGATGGCCGCAAGGCGGCGATGATCTCCTTCGACGTCACCGCGGAAGGCTTTCGCCCGGTGCCGCGGCCGCATTTCAGCCTGATCGCAGGTGGGCTCGCGATGTCGCTGGAAGCCGACATCCGGCAGGGCGCGACCGTGATGGCGGCGTTTACGCCGATGTCGTTCGCCGGCCTCGCCTCCTCGCTCGCGGTGTGGCTGCTGAGCGGCGGCGCGCTCGCGCTGCATCACCCCTTCGAGAACGACGTGCTTGAGCAGCAGATCGTCGAGCATGAATGCGAGGTGCTGATCGCCCCTGCGCAACTCGCGCTGCGGCTCGGCGATGCCGACCTGGCGGCGCGCATGCCTACCTTACGCAACGTCATCGGCCTGTGGCGCGCCCCGGAGCAGGTGGCGGCGAGCGATGCCTGGATCGCGCCGCATGCGCCTCTCACGGACGTCTATCTGTTCGGCGAAGCCGGCCTGTTCGGCGCCCGTCGCGGCGAGGACGGCATGCCTGTTGCGGTGATGCCCGGGCCGCACGGCGCCCCGCGCGAGCAGTCCGGCTCCTCCATCGCCGGCGAGATCCTGCTGACGCCGAAGGGCACGCTCGGCCTGCGCGGAGCAATGGTGCCGATCGCGGCCTATGCCCCGCCGCAGCCGGTCGGCGAGACCCTGATCGCGCAGCCGCCGCGCGACTATGTCGACACCGGCTATGCCGCACGGATCGACCGTCCGAGCGGCGCGATCTGCATCACCGCGCCGCCATCCGGAATCATGGCCGTCGGCGGCTACCGATTCCTCTCCAACGACCTGCAGGAATGGGCGCGCCGGCTCGGCCAGGGCGCCCTGCTCACCGCGCTGCCCGACCGGCTCTCGGGTCACCGGCTGGCGGGCCGGGCCCAGGACAATACGCGCGCCCGCGAGGCGCTCAGCGAGCTCGGGCTTAACCCCTTGATGGTCGAAGCTTTTCGCGACCGGGCCGGGCCGGTTTAAGCGTAGTTTCGACCGATCCATTGACGCTGCATTAAGGCGGCCGGACTAGATTGCGCAGCACCTGTTGCCGTGATCAGAGTTTCTCGATGTCCCAGGCCGGCCCGATCCTGTTTGTGTCCAATGTCGAGCGGCCGGCCTTCATTGCGGCGCTGGACGAGGCCCGGCTGTTTCCCGTGGTCGATGCCGACTGGGCCAGCGCGGCGCGCGCGGTCGAACAGGTGCAGCCGGCCGCCGTGCTCGCCACGATGTCCGGCGGACACGAGCCGCATCTGGCGCCGCTCGCCAGGAAGATCGCGGACCAATCGCCTTACCTTCCCTTCGTGGCGCTGGACGCGGCGGGTGCGCTCCCGCACAACGCCCTGCCCTTTTCCTCCCGCAGCGGCAATTCCGACCGCCTGATCGCGCGGCTTCGCGCCGCGCTGCGCGTCCGCACGCTTCATGCCACGGTGCTGCGCCGGCTGCCTGAGGTGAAGGTCGCGCTGCCGGAGGCCGATCCCGCACGCGATGCCACCGTGCTCCTGATCGGCCGCGGCGCGGCTTACCCTGCGCTCTCCGTCGCGTTCGGCGAGCGCGCCGGTGTCATCGGTGCGCTCTCGATCGAAGCCGCGGCCAAACATCTCAACACCCGCGACCTCGACGGCGTCGTGCTCGCCGAAGGTTTTACCGCGCGCGTGACGGATGCCTTCCTCACCGTGCTCGCCGAGGACACCCGCTTCCGCAGCCTGCCCGTGGTCGTCACCGCACACCAGCTGACGCAGACCTACGACCTGCCCAATCTCGAGCTGATCCCGGGCGAGCCGGCGAAGATCGCCGCCAACGCGCTGCCGCTGATTCGCCAGCATGCGATGGAATCGCAACTGAGCCGCACGCTGCGCTCGATCGATGCCGGCGGCTGGCTCGATCCGCGCAGCGGCCTGCTCACGGTGGAAGCCTTTGCCCGCGATTTTGCCAAGGCGGTGGAGCAGACACTGGCCCGCGGCGGCGGCCTCTCGGTCGCGCGCTTCGCCTTCGATCCCGGCAACTCCCGCGCCCAGCTCGATGCCGCGCGCATCCTGAGCCGGCTGATGCGGCAGATGGATTTTGGCGCGGCCCAGAAGGACGGCTCCGTCATCGTCGTGTTCGCGGAAACCGACTTCCGCACGGCGCACATGATCGCGCGCCGCTTGTCGGCGGTGATGCGCCACACCTCGAACGGCAAGCACGAGATGCGCAGCGATCCCGTCGTCTCGGTGGATTCGCTCTCGCCGTCGGATACGGCGCGGTCACTGCTAGGGCGTCTTTCGGCGGACGCATCGCGGGCGGCGTCGTAGGTAGTCTCGTCACCTCATGATGAACCCGCCGTCCACCGAGATGGATTGGCCCGTCACGTAGCTGGCGGCGTCGCTGCACAGCCACAGCACCGCGCTCGCGATCTCCTCGGGCCGGCCGACCCGTCCCATCGGCACGCTCTTCTCCATGGCCTTGAGAGCTTCGCCCTGGCCGCTAGCGACCATCTGGTCGGCCATCGGCGTCCAGATCAGCCCCGGGCATATGGCATTGATACGGATGCCGCGCGCCGCGTATTCGAGCGCCGCGCTCTTGGTGAAGCCAAGGACGCCATGCTTGGCGGCGTGATAGATGCCGCGCTCGGCGCCGCCCACGAGTCCTCCGAGAGACGAGCAATTGACGATCGCGCCGCTCCCCTGTCTGCGCATGTATTGCAGTTCAAATTTCATGCAGCTCCATTCGCCGCGAAGGTTGATCCCCATGACGCGGTCGTAGTCCTCGCGGGTGGTGTCGGCGGTGTCTGCGAGGACGTTCTGGACACCTGCGTTGTTGTAGGCGGCATCACACCTGCCGAAGGCGGCGACCGTCTTCGCGACCATCGCCTCGACCTGTGCGTCGTCGGAGACGTCGCAGCGGATCGCGATGGCCTTGTGACCTCGGGTGGCCAGTTCGCTTGCCGCGGCCCGCACCGCATCCTCGTTCCAGTCCGCCAGCGCGAGGGATGCCCCGGTTTCCGCGAAGGCTTTTGCCGTGGCCAGACCCAGCCCGGATGCCGCGCCCGTCACCAGCGCGACCTTTCCTGCGAATGAAATGTTCATGGATATCTCTCCTATCGATGTATCGGGTCGCCGTACGCGCTGTCAGCGCTGCGTACGCGCGGCTTCCGCTTGCAAGTAGCGATCGCCCGTGATGGTGATCCGCGCGACCGAGGCATCGATGTGCCTGAGTTCGTCGGGAGTCAGCGCGACCGAGGTCGCGGCGATGTTCTCGTCGAGGCGGCCGAGCTTCGTCGTGCCGGGGATCGGGACGATCCACGGCCTCTGTGCCAGCAACCAGGCCAACGCGACCTGCGCCGGCGTTGCACGCTTGCGAACGCCGATCTCGGCGAGCAGGTCCACGACCGGCCTGTTCGCCTTGCGTGCCTCGGGCGTAAAGCGCGGCAAGCCGGCGCGATTGTCATTGCCGCCGAAGCTCGTGCTCTCGTCGATCTGGCCGGTGAGGAATCCCCTCCCCAGGGGGCTGAAAGGGACGAATCCGATCCCCAGTTCCTCGCAAACCGGCAACACGTCCGCCTCGGGCTGACGCCACCACAGCGAGTATTCACTCTGGATCGCTGCGACCGTCTGGATCGCGTGCGCGCGGCGGATGGTCGAGGCACCGGCCTCGCTGAGGCCGAAATGCCTGACCTTGCCCTGGGCGATCAGATCCTTCACCGCACCGGCGACGTCCTCGATCGGGACATTGGGATCGACGCGGTGCTGATAGAGCAGGTCGATCGCATCGACCCGCAATCGCTTCAACGAACCTTCGGCCGCCTGCCGGATGCGTTCGGGACGGCTGTCGAGCCCGCCAGATGTTTGAGAGCTGGCGGGATCGAGGTCGTGGCCAAACTTGGTGGCGATGACGACGTCCTTCCGGAACGGCTCCAGCGCCTCGCCGACCAGTTCCTCATTGGTGAACGGGCCGTACACCTCGGCGGTGTCGAAGAAGGTGACGCCGCGTTCAACCGCCGCGCGGACCAGCGCGATCATCTCGTTCCGTTCCGGCGCCGGGCCACGATGATAATTCAGGCCCATGCAGCCGAGTCCCATGGCCGAGACCGTGAGGCCGCTATCGCCGAGCTCGCGCATCTGCATTTTCGGTCTTTCGGTCATATCACTCAGCCAGCTGCGACATCACTCGCGATACTGTTCGTCGCTGACCTTCTCCATCCAGTCGACATTCTTGCCGTTGAGTGACTGCGTGATGGCGATATGCGTCATCGCGGTCGTCGCGGTCGCACCGTGCCAGTGCTTCTCGCCGGGTGGGAACCAGACGACATCGCCGGGGCGGATTTCCTCGATCGGTCCCCCCTCGCTTTGCACCCAGCCGAGGCCGGTCGTGACGATCAGGGTCTGGCCGAGCGGATGGGTGTGCCACATGGTTCGTGCGCCGGGTTCGAAAGTCACCTGACCACCGCTCAGCTGTGCTGGATCACCCACCTGAAAGAGCGGATCGACGCGAACCGTGCCGCTGAACCATGCTTCGGGGCCTTTGCCAGCGGGGCGTGAGCCGTTGCGTTTGATGTCCATTGTTCCAAATCTTCCTGTTGTCGGACTAGTCTCACCCCGAGCCCGCGCAGAGCCTGCAGGGAACGATGCCAGCGTAACCAGTCCGGCAGCGCCCGAGAGCATGCCCCGTCGCGTCAGCACGCAGCGTGCATTCGCCGCATTGCTCTCGCATTGCCGGAAGGGAACGTCCGATCGATCCATATGCCGTGCTCGCCTTACCTCAAGCGGGACTGCGCCAAATCTAACGCGTGCGGCTATGCGGATTAGCCACTATAATTGGCATGGGCTTATAAGCAGGATCGATAAATGCAGCGCGGAAATCTCGACGACCTCTCGGCCTTCCTGATCGTCGCCCGAGAAAGCAGCTTCACGAGAGCGGCCGCGAAACTCGGCATTTCACAGTCCGCGCTCAGCTACACCATCAAGGAGCTTGAGGCCCGGCTGAAGCTACGCCTGCTGACGCGCACTACGCGCAGCGTGTCGCCGACGGCCGCCGGCGAGCGTCTGTTGCGCAATGTGGGTCCACGCATCGCCGAGATCGAGACCGAACTCGCCGCCTTGACCGAGCTTCGGGAAAGGCCCTCGGGTACGATCCGCATCACCGCGACCGAATATGCCACCGACGCTGTCCTTCTGCCGAAACTTGCGAAGCTCTTGCGTGAGTATCCCGACATCAAGGTCGAGATCGTCAGCGACTACGGCCTGACGGATATCGTCGCGCAGCGTTTCGATGCCGGCGTGCGGGATGGCGAGCAAGTCGCGAGGGACATGATTGCGGTGCGGATCGGCCCCGACGCGCGCATGGCTGTCGTCGGGGCGTCGTCCTATTTCCGGAGCCGGTCAGAGCCGAGAAAGCCGTCGCAACTGGTCGAGCACAATTGCATCAATCTGCGCCTGCCGACCCACGGCGGATTGTACGCCTGGGAGTTCGAAAAGGGCTCGCGGGAGCTCAAGGTTCGGGTCGACGGCCAATTGTTCTTCAACACCACGACCCAGATGCTCTAGGCCGCGCTTGCAGGCCTGGGCCTGGCCTATCTGCCGGAGGGCCTGGTGCAACCACATATCAGCAAGGGCCGCCTCAGGCGGGTGCTCGAGGACTGGTGCCCGCCCTATCCCGGCTACCATCTCTACTACCCAAGCCGGCGTCAGCCCTCCGCGGCCTTTGCGCTGCTGGTGGAGGCGCTCCGCCACCGGGGCTGAATCACTTTGGCAAAGCACCAAAAGCGATGGGCGTGGTTCGGATCAGCTTGAGCGACCGGACCATCTTCTCCACCGTTGCCTTGTATGTCTTGAAGTGGATGGTTTCCAGGTGAGACCGGTAGGCATCCTGATCCCGGTAGATCTCGAACACCCTGACGCGTGCGGGATTGTCGTTTTCGGATACGGCATAGAGTGCGATGACACCGGGCTCAACGCGCGTGGCGGTCTCGATTTGCTCGGCCACCGCAGCCTTGTAGGATTCAAGCTGCGCGGGATCGACCTCGATCTCCGCCTCCTGCACGTAGAGCGGCTGCGTTCCGGCGCCGGCAGCGACTCCGGAGACGGCTGCCGTGAGCACGGACGCGCCGATCAGAAGAAGTTGCGAGATACTCAAGTCAGCCTCCTCGCCAATGGCCGCGCGAACGCGGCTAACGTGGCCGCTTCGCAAACACATCCTTGGCGACGGGCATCGCCGAAAAGACGTGGGGCCAGCCGACATAGAACGCCAGTTGCGTGATGGCTTCCGAAGCCTCGGTCTGGGTCAGACCATTGTCCATCGCCCTGTTGAGGTGCGGCGTGAGCTGCGCCATCTGCCCGTTGGCGATCAGCGCGCTGATGGTGACGAGACTACGGTCCCTGGGCGCAAGGTCCGGACGCGGCCACAGGTCACGAAACAGCACGTCGGTGGTGTATTGCACAACGCCTGGGAAGGATGCGCCGAACTGGCCCTCGACGAACGCTGCACGCTGTGCCTCGGCAGCCTCGTCGAGTGGCAATGGCTTCACCGTGACGGCCGGAAGCTCTCCGGCGCCGATGCCTCGGGCCGCGAAGACGTCCTTGGCAACGGCCACGGCCGACATCGCGTTGGCCCAGCCGGCGTAGAAGGCGAGATGCGTGATCATCTCCGATATCTCGCGCGGCTTCACGCCGTTATCGAGCGCAAGATTGAAATGATACGGCATCTCGATCGTCTGACTGCGCGCGATCAGCGCTGCCAGGATGACGATGCTGCGGTCGCGCGGCGCAAGGCCGGGCCGTTTCCAGACATCGCCGAGGAGACGGTTCTGCGTGTAGGCCTCCAGCGCCGGGGCAACCTTCCGAACATCCTCATACGAGAGCACAGACTTCGATCCGGTCATGATGGCAGTCTCCTCCGTGCGGGCCGATGGTATTACCATCAACGCAAGCAATGCGACGACCGCGGCTTGCAGCTTCATGAAGGATCTCCTGTGCGCCGCGGTTGCTTCCCGGACGCGGGCGCCGGCAGGGCGTGGTCACCCCTCACAGCCTGTTATAGAAGATGGGCCGCCGTGCGATTAGATGGCGTAATTCGCATGGACTTATCGAGCAAGCTTATGAATTGTCCGTGTCGCGCTCTTACGGTTTGTCACGAAGCGCGCCAATCAGCGCAGCCAGCGCCGGAGGCATCTGTCGCCGGCTGGGATGATAGAGGTAGTAGCCGGGGAAGGTCGGGCACCATTTCTCCAGAATCCGCTTCAACCGCCCGGCGCGGACGTCCGCTGCTACCTCATCCACGTAGACATAGGCGATGCCCTGCCCCGCCAATGCTGCCTCTCGAATCAGATCGGCGTTGTTGAACACGAGGGGTCCCTCGACGCGAACCTCCAGGGGCCGGCCCTTCTCCTCGAAGTCCCAGGCGTAAAGCCCACCCGACCTGACATGCCGGTAGTTGATGCAGCGATGGCCGGCGAGTTCGCGGGGCGTCCTGGGCACCGGATGGTCGGCAAAATAGGAGGGCGCGCCGACGACAGCCATACGGATGTCCGGCCCGATGCGGACGGCGATCATGTCCTTCTCGACGATGTCGCCGAAACGGATGCCGGCGTCGATGCGCTCCGCGACGATGTCGATCAGATTGTCATCGACGATCATATCGACCCGGATATCGGGATGGGACGCAAGGAAACGCGGCAGGACAGGCATCACGACGGACGAGACCGCGTGCTTGGTCGCCGTGACGCGGACGGTGCCGGACGGCTTGCCGCGCAGAGCGCCGACCGCGTCTACACCTGAGGAGATTTCGTCCAGCGCGGGACGCAGCGAACGCAGCAGCGTCTCCCCCGCTTCCGTCGTCGACACGGAACGCGTGGTCCGCGACAGCAGCCGCACCCCGAGCCGCTCCTCCAGCGCCTTCATGGCATGGCTCAACGCCGACTGCGACATGCCGAGCTCGGCCGCCGCACGGGTGAAGCTGCCCTGTTCCGCGACCGCAGCAAAGGCTGCGAGGTCATACAGATCGTCTCGCTTCATTCATGCACCACATACATAAGCTTAAGCAGATTATAATGACTAATCGAAATCCGCATCTAGGTTTATCAGGCTGTCAGCGGGCCCGTAGCGCACCGGTCGAGACGACGCCGTCGTGGCTGTCCGACGGCTCCAAACGTAGCCGAATGTCGGCACGCCTAGTTGACCAACTCGGCCTGCGCGACAGGCCGCAAGGAGCGGATTGATGAAGCTTATCGTGAACAACCGGGAGGTCACGATCGATGCAGACCCTGCGATGCCCCTGCTCTGGGCGCTGCGCGACGTGATCGGGCTGACCGGCACCAAGTTCGGCTGCGGTGCCGCCCAATGCGGCGCCTGCACGGTGCATCTGGATGGCGAGGCCATCCGTTCCTGCATCACGCCAGTCTCGGATGCCGAGGGCAAGAAGATCATCACCATCGAGGCCGCGACCGACGGCACCGACCGCGTCGGCGCCGCCGTGCATGCAGCCTGGGTCAAGCACGACGTGGCGCAGTGCGGCTACTGCCAGAGCGGCCAGATCATGAGCGCCATCGCCTTGATCAAGTCCCTGCCCGCCGGACAGCAACCGACCCCCGACAACATCGACGCGGCGATGGCCGGCAACATCTGCCGTTGCGGCACCTACGTCCGCATCCGCGCCGCCGTCGCCGACGCCGCGCGCACGCTCGCCTGAAGGAGCCGCCATGCTGCCGAACATCGACTACAGCGAATTACCGCGCGCGCTCCAGCACATGCTGGAACGGGGTCAGCCCGTGAAGACGCTGCCGCGCCGCAGCTTCCTGAAACTCGCCGGGGCCACCGGGCTGGCGCTCGGCGCATTTCCGCACGTCGCCATGGGCGCGACGACCGCTGGTGGTAACCCCGCCAGCGCCCTCAAGCCGACACAGCAGCCGTCGGCCTTCGTCCAAATCGCCGGCAACGGCGAGGTCACCGTGACCATCAACCGGCTGGAATTCGGACAGGGCGTCCACACCGCGCTGCCGATGATCCTGGCCGAAGAGCTCGACGCCGACTGGACCCTGGTGCGCAGCCGGCACGGCACCAACGATGCCGCCTATGTCGATCCGCTGTTCGGCATTCATCTCACCGGCGGCTCGCATTCGATCAAGAACAGTTTTTCGCAGTATCGCGAACTCGGCGCACGCGCACGGGCCATGTTGCTCGCAGCTGCCGCGGCGCGCTGGATGGTGGATATAGCCACGCTGCGAACGCAGGCCGGGACGGTGCTTGGCCCCGGCGGCCGCAAGCTCGGTTATGGCGAACTGGCCGAAGCCGCCATGGCACGGCCGGTACCTGAGAAGGTTACGCTGAAGGATCCGAAGGATTTCCGCATCATCGGCTGCCCTACGCCGCGCCTGGATGCGCGGGCCAAGAGCAGCGGGCGACAGGATTTCGGCATCGATACGCGCCTGCCCGGTCAGTTGACAGCCGTCGTGGCGCGTCCGTCAGTATTCGGCGCACGCCTAGCCGCGGTCGATGACAGCGCGGCGCGCGCCGTCAATGGCGTGAAGGCCGTGCTGCGCGTGCCGCTGGATGGCGGCGCCGAAGGCGTCGCGGTGGTCGCCGACGGATACTGGCAGGCCACACAGGGCCGCGACGCCCTGAAGCTGAAGTGGGACTCCGCGAAGGTGGAGAAGGTCGACAGCGAACGGCAGCTCGTCCACTACCGCGAGCTGGCCGGCCGTCCCGGCCCGCGCAAGTTCGACGCCGACATGGCGCCGCTCGCCACAGCGCCCCGGCAACTGGAAGCCGAGTTCGTCTTCCCCTACCTCGCCCACGCGGCGATGGAGCCGTTGAACTGCACCGTTGCCCTCACCGAGGGCCGCGCCGAGCTGTGGGTCGGCAGCCAATGTGCCGGGCTGGATGCGGGCGCGGCGGCGCGCGTGCTGAACCTCAAGCCCGAACAGGTGACTGTGAACGTGCAAATGGCCGGCGGTGGCTTCGGCCGGCGTTTCTCCAGCACGAGCGACACCGTGGTCGAGGCCTGCGAGATCGCGAAGGCTGCGCGGGCCGCCGGACTGAATGCGCCGGTGCGCACGCTGTGGAGCCGCGAGGATGACATGC
The DNA here is from genome assembly GCF_018129995.1 of Bradyrhizobium sp. SZCCT0153. GTDB lineage: Bacteria > Pseudomonadota > Alphaproteobacteria > Rhizobiales > Xanthobacteraceae > Bradyrhizobium > Bradyrhizobium japonicum_G. Next base: position 107,620 of record NZ_JAFCKS010000009.1, on the reverse strand, counting down.
GGGGCGGCTTTTACCGTCCCATGCATCTGCACCGCGCCCGCATCGGCTTCGACGAGCGCGGCAACGTACTGGCCTGGGATCACGTCATTGTCGGCCAATCCATCACCACCGGCTCCGTGTTCGAGCAGTTCCAGGTCAAGAACGGCATCGACGGCACGGCAACCGAAGGCATGCGCGACCCCTACCCGCTGCCGATGCGCCTGACCGTGCATCATCCCAAGCTCAACGTACCGGTGCTGTGGTGGCGCAGCGTGGGCTCCACCCACACCGCCTTCGTGATGGAGACCCTGCTCGACGAGATCGCCCGTGCGACGCAGCAGGATCCGGTCACCTATCGGATGCGGCTGTTCGGCGACAAGCATCCGCGCCACAGGGACGCGCTGCAACTGGCGGTGGACAGAAGCGGCTACGGCAAGACGCACCTTGCTGCGGGCCGGGCCTGGGGCGTGGCCGTGCACGAGTCCTTCGATTCCGTGGTGGCTTATGTGGTGGAAGCGTCGGTGAAAGACGGCCGGCCTGCGCTACACCGCGTAACCGCCGGCGTGCATTGCAATCTGGCCGTGAACCCACGCACCGTGGAGGCCCAGGTACAGGGCGCCGCAGTCACTGGCCTCTCGATGTGCCTGCCGGGGTCGGCGATCACGCTCAGGGACGGCGTGGTCGAACAGAGTAATTTTGATGGCTACACCGTCGCGCGCATCACCGACATGCCCGAATTCAACGTCCACATCGTGCCCAGCGTCGAACCACCCACCGGCATCGGCGAGCCTGGCCTGCCGCCCCTGGCACCGGCGTTCGGCAATGCCATCGCACGGCTGACCGGCAAGCCGCTGCGTCAGCTCCCGTTCAAACTGGCCTGATCAGGCGGCGGCCGCCACGGTCGTCTTCCGAATATCCACATTGTCCATGAATAGAGAGATGACGTCATGACATCAGACGTGAGCAAGAAGGTGATGATCCGTTTCACGGAGTTCATCAACACTGCTAGCCAGACTCTGGCCGCAGAGCTCATTTCTCCCGATGCGACCTTCCATGTCCCCGGACGCAGCGAGCCGATGCGAGGGCCGGCGGGTTATCTTGCCATCATCCAGATGATGCGCGGAAGTTTCCCGGATATTCAATGGACGCTCGAGGAGATGGTTGCCGAAGATGACAAGGTGGCTGCTCGCTTCACCATGCGAGGGACTCACCTCGGCACCTTCTTCGGCACCCCATCGACCGGGAAGAAGATCGCGGTCCAGGCCCTGAACATCTATCGCCTGTCGCATGGGCAGATCATCGAAGAAACAGGCCAGCCCGATCTGCTCGGATTGCTTCAGCAAATCGGCGCAGTCCCTGCAAATTAGCGGCTGACCGCCAAGCCCCGGCGCCAGTGCCCTCTCAACACCGAGAACAGGAAGTAATCATGAGCAAGGTCTGGTTCATCACGGGCGCCGGCAGCGGCATCGGTGTGGCAACCGCAAGGGCGGCATTGAAGGCCGGCGATCGCGTCGTCGCGACCGGCCGCAACCTCGACAAGGTCCGCAATGCCCTGAACGACGTCGCAGGCGACAACCTCGCGTTCGTGCAGTTGGACGTCGCCGACGAGGCCCAGGCCAAGCCCGCTGTCGACGCGGCGATCAAGGCGTTCGGCCGCATCGACGTTCTCGTCAACAATGCCGGCTATAGCCTGCTCGGCAATTTCGAGGAGTTGAGCACGGCTGAAATCGAGCGACTGATCGCGACCAATTTCTACGGCGTGATGTACATGATGCGCGCGGTACTTCCGGTGATGCGCAAGCGGAGATCCGGCCGGATCATCAACATCAGCTCCCTAGCAGGTATCGTCGGTTTCAAGCATTGCGGGGCCTATAGCGCCGCAAAGTTCGCGGTCGAAGGCCTGTCGGCATCGGTGGCCCATGAGGTCGAGCCGTTCGGCATCAAGATCGTCGCAGTCGAGCCCGGGTTCTTCCGGACAGACCTGCTCGATGCTCACAACGCCAAATATGCCGGCAGCACGATCGAAGACTACGCCGCGGAAGGCACCGCAGAAAACATGTGGTCAGGCTACCACGGCGCCCAGCAAGGTGATCCGGCCAGGCTCGGCGATGCCCTAGTCAAAATCGCCGGGATGGACAATCCGCCGAGGCAGTTCGCGGCCGGCAGCGACGCGCTCGCGGTGGCCCAGCCGGCCCTCGAAGCTCGCCTCGATGAACTGCGAGCGTACTCTGACCTGTCCAAGTCGACAGACGGCTCTTTCTGAGATCACGCCGCCGTCGGAGCTCGAACGCTCAAACCATCACGAGCTTGACCTGGCCGTCCTCAACGGTTCCCGTCGCGAGAGCGTCGCGCGCCATCTTCTCGACGGCCGGCCAATTCGCCAGAAGGTATCTCTGCGCCTGCACTTTGGTGGGGAAATTGGTTTGCAGAATACAGCTCTGCCGCGCGTTCCCATTCGCGATCTGAAAGGACACTGCCTGGGGCCCCTCTCTAAGCTCTTGCTCGGTGGGCTGGGGAAGCTTGCGCATGCTGGTCCTTCTCGTGGCTCAGCGAACCGGTGCGGCGCCCCCGGACGCTGGATTGGCGGGAGCCGTCCCGGCCGCGATCTTCCTGGATTTCGACAGCCGCTCCGGCTCAAGGCCCGGCTGCGTATTGCGGACCGCCTCGGTCAGCATGAGCCGGAGCTCAGCCTTGGTCTTGGGTGCTTGTCGCGTGGTCGACTTCTGCCAATTGCTCATGGAGTCCATATGGGGATCTTTGCGCGAAATGCGACCATTGGCGTTCTCATTTGCGACGGGCGTCAGCCGGTGCAAAAAACCCGCGGCCGATGAACGGTCGCGGGTCCAGAAATCAGAAGCTCTGCCAGTACATCCGTGGTCAAAGCGACGTCATGGCGATTGCGGCAGCCTATGCGGCGCGCAGATCCTCAGCAGCAGACTTGCCGGTTCGGCTGTCTGCAACGATTTCGAAAGAAACCTTCTGCCCTTCGTTGAGGGTATTCATGCCGGCGCGTTCAACGGCGCTGATATGAACGAACACATCCTGGCTTCCCTGGTCTGGCTGAATGAAGCCGAAACCCTTTTGGCTGTTAAACCACTTCACAGTTCCCGTCGTCATGGGGGTCGTCCTTTAAGACAGATAAGCGTTTGGCCGCGCTCAGAAGCGCGGTCGGTGTCGTCGAGATCTGGAGGGAGGGTCGTCAGTCAGGCGCGCTTGAAAGCGGCGAGGCCAAGTCATTCGGCCGAAACTCGATGGAATGAATATGGCTACTGCTCGGTCATTCCGCAAGTAGCCATAAGTCGTTGTTTTCGGATCCAGGAGCGCCGCATCGTTTCGCGCTGCGCCGCTCCTGGAGGCGCGATAGCGTCTACGCCGCCTTCTTGCTCTGCGCGAGGTGCGCCAGTTGGCGCATGATCTCGGTGGTACCGGCGAGACGCTCTTCCGGCGTCTCCCAGTCCTGGAAGAACACCACCTTCATGTCGGGCCGCACCTTGGCGGCCTGGCCGTGGCTGCGGATGAACGACACCAGTCGGTCGGGATGGGCGAACGAACTGTCGCGGAAGGCGATGACGGCGCCCTTCGGACCGGCATCGATCTTCTCGACATTGGCCTGGCGGCAGAACGCCTTGATCGCGGCGACCTTGAACAGGTAGCGCACCTCGTCCGGCAGCACGCCGAAACGGTCGCGCATCTCGGCGCCGAAGTTCTCGATCTCCTCCTCGCTGTCGAGATCGGCGAGCCGCCGGTAGAGCGACAGCCGCACCGAGAGGTCGCCGACATAGTCCTCCGGGATCAGCACGGGCATGCCGATCGTGATCGTCGGTGACCAGCGGTCGGCGGCGGGCTCGGACACGCCGGCCTTGAGGTTGACGATCGCCTCCTCGAGCATCGACTGGTAAAGTTCGAAGCCGACTTCCTTGATGTGGCCGGACTGCTGCTCGCCCAGGATGTTGCCGGCGCCGCGGATGTCGAGGTCATGGGAGGCGAGCTGGAAGCCCGCGCCCAGCGTCTCCAGCGATTGCAGCACGGTGAGCCGGCGCTCGGCCTGCGCCGTGATCTTCTGCTGCGCCGGCAGCGTGAACAGCGCATAGGCCCGCAGCTTGGAGCGGCCGACGCGGCCGCGGAGCTGGTAGAGCTGGGCAAGGCCGAACATGTCGGCGCGGTGCACGATCAGCGTGTTGGCGTTGGGGATGTCGAGGCCGGATTCGACGATGGTGGTCGACAGCAGGATGTCGAACTTGCCGTCGTAGAACGCGGTCATGATGTCCTCGATCACGGCGGGCGGCATCTGGCCGTGCGCGACCGCGACCTTCATCTCCGGCACGTTCTTGTCGAGGAAATCCTTGACCTCGGCGAGGTCGTCGATGCGCGGCACCACGTAGAACGCCTGGCCGCCGCGATAGCGCTCGCGCAGCAGCGCCTCGCGGATCATCAGCGGATCGTGCGGGGCGACGAAGGTGCGCACCGCGAGACGGTCGACCGGCGGCGAGGCGATGATCGAGAGTTCGCGTACGCCGGTGAGCGCCAATTGGAGCGTGCGCGGAATCGGCGTTGCCGACAGCGTCAGCACGTGCACCTCGGCGCGCAGTTGCTTCAGCCGTTCCTTGTGGCTGACGCCGAAATGCTGCTCCTCGTCGACGATCAGCAGCCCGAGATCCCTGAACTTGATCGACTTGCTGAGTAGCGCGTGGGTGCCGACGACGATGTCGACCGAACCGTCGGTGAGGCCCTTCTTGACCAGATTGAGCTGCTTGGTCGGGACCAGGCGCGAGGCCTGTGCGACCTGCACCGGAAAACCCTTGAACCGCTCGCTGAACGTCTTGTGGTGCTGACGGGCGAGCAGCGTGGTCGGCACCACGACCGCGACCTGCTTGCCTTCGAGCGCCACGGCGAAGGCCGCGCGCAAGGCCACCTCGGTCTTGCCGAAGCCGACGTCGCCGCAGATCAGCCGGTCCATGGGACGGCCCGTTTCGAGGTCCTTCAGGGTGGATTCGATCGCCCCTAGCTGGTCCTCGGTCTCGTCGTAGGGGAAGCGTGCGCAGAACTCGTCGTAAAGGCCCGGCTGCACCGGAAGCTTCGGCGCCTCGTGCAAATGCCGCTCCGCGGCGATCTTGATCAGCTCGCCCGCGATCTCGCGGATGCGGTTCTTGAGCTTCGCCTTGCGGGTCTGCCAGCCGCTTCCGCCGAGACGGTCGAGCTCGACCGTGGTCTGATCGGAGCCGTAGCGCGACAACAGCTCGATGTTCTCGACCGGCAGGAACAGCTTGGTCTCGGCGGCGTAATGCAGCTCGAGGCAGTCGTGCGGCGCGCCGGCGACGTCGAGCGTCTGCAGGCCGATGAAGCGGCCGATGCCGTGGTCGACGTGGACCACGATGTCGCCGGCGGCAAGGCTCGTCACCTCCGAGATGAAATTGTCGAGCTTGCGGCTCGCCTTGCGCGGCCGGACCAGGCGGTCGCCAAGGATGTCCTGTTCGCTGATCAGCGCGATCTCGTCGGTCTCGAAACCGCTTTCCAGGCCGAGCACGGCGAGCATGGTCTCGTTGCGCGGGGTCGCCTGCACCGTGCGCCAGCTGTTGACGCTGGTGGTGTGGGTCAGCTTGTGGTCGCGCAGCATCGAGGTCATGCGGTCGCGCGAGCCTTCGCTCCAGAGCGCGATCACCACTTTCTTGCGCTGGGCGTGCAGCCCCATCACGTGGCTGACGACGGATTCGAATACGTTGGCGGCGGTGTCGTTGCGCTCCGGCGCGAAGTCGCGGCCCTTGCGCGCTCCGGCATCGACGACGCTCGTGCCATCGGCCGGAACCGAAAACTGCGTCAGCCGCACCAGGGGCATCTCGCTCTCGCGCCTGCCCCACTCCTGCTCGGTCAGATAGAGCCTGTCAGGCGGCAGCGGCTTGTAGATGGCGCCGCCGCCCGGATGCTCCATCGCATCGTGGCGGGCCTGGTAATAGTCGAGGATCTGCTTGAAGCGCTCGCGGATGGCGTCCTCGGCCTGTGGCTCGATCGCGACGGCCGCGCCTTGCAGATAGTCGAACAGCGTATCCATCCGGTCCTGGAACAGCGGCAGCCAATGCTCCATGCCGGGATGGCGGCGCCCCTCGCTGACGGCCTCGTACAGCGCGTCGTCGCGCTCGGGCGCGCCGAACTCGGCGACATAGCCCATGCGGAAGCGGCGGATAGTGTCGGTGACGAGCTGGAATTCTGAGATCGGCACGAGATCCAGCGATCGCATGTCGAGCAGCGTGCGCTGGGTCTCCGCGTCGAAGGAGCGGATCGATTCCAGGCTGTCGCCGAAGAAGTCGAAGCGGACGGGCTGCTCGAGGCCGGCCGGAAACAGGTCCAGGATGCCGCCGCGCACGGCGTATTCGCCGGGCTCGCGGACGGTGGAGGAGCGGTTGTAGCCGTTGTGCTCGAGCCAGGCGATGATGGTGTCCATCGGCACGACGTTGCCCGGCGCCACCGACAGCGCTTGCGCCGCGACCAGCTCGCGCGCCGGCACGCGCTGCACGACGGCGTTCACGGTGGTCAGCACGATCAGTGGCTTGTCGCTGCCGGTAAGCGAGGCAAGCCGCGCCAGCGTCGTCAGGCGCTGCGCCAAAACGCCGCCATGCGGCGAGACGCGGTCATAGGGCTGGCAGTCCCAGGCCGGAAACGTCAGCACCGGCAGATCGGGCGCAAAGAATTGCAGCGCGCGCTCGAGCTGCTGCATCCGCGGGCCGTCGCGGCAGACCACCGCGAGGCTGACGGCCGGCTTCTTCGGCCGCGCCGCGATGGCGCGTGCCAGATCGGAGACGATGAGGCCCTCGGCGCCCTCGGCAACATTGGCAAGCGTCAGCGCACGGCCGGGCGTGAGCAGCTCGGCCGGAGATTTCATCCCCTGCTTCATGCGTTGCCGTCCGCGATCGGAAACGCCTTGATGCGGGCAAACAGCGCGCCGGTGACATCAGCCGGCAGCACCTTGTCGCCGGTGATGGCGGCATAGAGATCGGGATCGTTGACCTCTAGCAGCGTCTCGAGCTCGGTCAGCTCGGTGTCGGACAAATTGCCGATCTCGGCGTCCGCGAAGCGGCCGAGAATCAGGTCCATCTCGCGCGTGCCGCGGTGCCAGCAGCGGAACAGGAGCCGCTTGCGGCGGTCATCCAGCCCGTTGCTCGATCGTGTCGTTCCCGTCATGTCTCAAATCCAGTCAAACGCAGAAAGCCCGGACGTGCCGGGGGGGGTGATATAGCCATTCAGGCGAGCCGTGTCAGCCCTTTGTTATTGCAATTGTTTGGGGACCGTCATTGCCGGGCTTGACCCGGCAATCCATCGTCATTGAAAAGATGGACGCGCGGGTCGAGCCCGCGCATGACGAATGTTGCAAGAATGCGCCCCAGCCTGCTCAATCCGCTGTTCGCCCCCGTGACCAGCCTGCCCGGCGTCGGTCCGAAGCAGGACAAGCTGCTGCAATATTTGCTCAGCCGCAGCGAGACGCCGCGGCTGGTCGACCTGTTGCTGCATCTGCCGAGCCAGGTCATCGACCGCCGGGCCCGGCCGAAAATCCGCGACGCCGCCCAGGGAACCATGGTGACGCTGGAGGTCACCGTCGATCGCCACCGCCCGCCCCCGCCGCGCAATGCGCGCGCGCCCTATCTCGTCTATGCCAGCGACGACACCGGCGACGTCGTGCTGACGTTCTTTCGCGCCAAGCCCGGCTATGTCGAAAAGCTGCTGCCCGTTGGCGAGAAACGCTACGTCTCGGGCACGCTCCAGATGTATGACGGCATCCCGCAGATCGTGCATCCCGACCGCGTGCTGGACGAGGAGGCGATCTCGAAACTCTCCGGGATCGATCCCGTCTACCCGCTGACCGAGGGCCTCGCGCTCGGGTCGCTGCGCCGCGCGGTCACCCAGGCGCTGCAGAAACTGCCGGCCCTGCCGGAATGGATCAGCCCGGAGGTGCTACGCCGCTGCAATTTCCCGCCGATCACCGAAGCGCTGACCCGCGTGCATCAGCCGGTCGAGCTCACGGACATCTTGCCCGACCAGCCGTTCTGGTCGCGCCTTGCCTTCGATGAGCTATTGGCAGGACAACTGGCGCTCGCCCTGATCCGCGCGCAACTGCGCCGCCCCGCCGGCGTGCGCAACGCCGGCGACGGGCATCTCCGCAACAAGATCATCGACGCGCTGCCCTATGCGCTGACGTCATCCCAGCGCGACGCGGCAGCCGCCATCGCCAATGATCTGCAACAGCCCGTGCGCATGCTGCGCCTGCTCCAGGGCGACGTCGGCTCCGGCAAGACCGTGGTGGCGCTGCTCGCTGCCGCGGCCGTCACCGAGGTCGGCAAGCAGGCGGCGCTGATGGCCCCGACCGAAATTCTGGCCCGCCAGCACATCAAGACCATCGCGCCGCTCGCCGAGCGCGCGGGAATGCGAGTCGCGATCCTCACCGGCCGCGAAAAGGGCAAGGAGCGGCGCGACATCCTCGCGCAGCTTGCGGAAGGCGAGATCGACCTGCTCGTCGGCACCCATGCGCTGATCCAGGACGACGTCATCTTCCACGATCTCGCGCTCGCGATCGTCGACGAGCAGCACCGCTTTGGCGTGCGCGAACGGCTCGCGCTGACCTCGAAAGGCGAAGCGGTCGACGTCCTGGTGCTGAGCGCCACGCCGATCCCGCGAACGCTGGTGCTGACTTATTTCGGCGACATGGACATCTCCGAGCTGCGTGAAAAACCTGCCGGCCGCCAGCCGATCGAAACCCGCACCATATCGATGAGCCGCCTCGAGGAAGTCACCGACAGCATCGGCCGAGCGCTTCAATCGGGCAAGCTGGTCTACTGGATCTGCCCGCTGGTCGAGGAATCCGAGGCCGAGGGCACCGAGCACCTGACCAATGCGACCAAGCGCTTCGAAAATCTGCAAAAGCGTTTCGGCGACCGCGTCGGCCTCGTCCACGGCCAGATGAAAGGCACCGAGAAGGACCGGGTGATGGGCCAGTTCGCCGCCCACGAAATCGGGCTGCTGGTTGCGACCACTGTGGTCGAGGTCGGTGTCGACGTGCCGGCGGCGACCATCATGGTGATCGAGAACGCCGAGCGCTTCGGCCTCGCCCAGCTGCACCAGTTGCGCGGCCGCATCGGGCGCGGCTCGGAGGCATCGACCTGCCTGCTGCTCTACTCGGAGCCGCTCGGCGAGATGTCGAAGGCACGGCTGAAGGTGATCCGCGAGACCACCGACGGCTTCCGCATCGCCGAGGAGGATCTGAAGCTGCGCGGCGAAGGCGACGTGCTTGGCGTGCGCCAGAGCGGCCTGCCCGGCTACCGCATCGCGCGCTCGGAGGTGCACGGCCAGCTCATCACGCAGGCCCGCGACGAGGCGCTGCGCGTCCTGAAGGACGACCCGAAGCTCAAGGGCGAGCGTGGCGAAGCGCTGCGGTGCCTGCTGTATCTGTATGAGCGGGACGAGGCGATCCCGCTGATCGGGGCAGGTTAGCCCGCAGCTCTCTGACGCCCGATCTCATAAGCCGCCACATGCGCCCGGGCGAGATCCAGCAGCGGCGTGTCGATGCCCAGCGCACGGGCCCGGTTGGCCATATCGCCGAGGATGTGCTCCGCCTCGGTGATCGAGCCGCGCTCGATATCGCGCAGCATCGAGGCCTTGAGCGGAGAGTCCAGGGTCGTGAACAGCTTACGGTCGAACTCGATGAACGGAGCGCGCGGCTCAAAACCGGAAGCCGTCGCGACTGCGCAGCATTCGGCGAACAGGCGGAAAATAGATTGCTCGCCGTTCGGCACAGCCAGGATGTCGCCAACGCTTGCACGCATCAGGCAGGTGATGCCGGCAAGCGTGCTGAGCTGGACGAACTTCTCCCACATGTCCTGCATGATCGCTTCGCTGGCGCGTACGTCGATGCCGGGGACATGGAGCAGTGCCTCCAGCGCAAGGGCGCGCTCGCTCAACGAACCCTTGATCTCGCCGAACACAATCGTCTGATTGGCCATGAACTGAACGACCCTGCCATCCGCATCGAGTCCGGCACTGACGTTCGCAAGCCCGCCGAGGACGCACCTCGCGCCGAACCGCGCGATCAGAGCATCGATATGCTTCAAACCGTTGAGGATCGGCAGAACCATCGTATCGGCGCCGACTGCCGGGGCAAACTGGGCCATCGCATCGTCGAGCGAGTAGGATTTCACCCCGACGAGCACGACGTCGAACGCTTCCTTGAGGTCGTCAGCCAGGATGACTTTCGGCTGCACGGCAAAGTCGCCATGCGGGCTCACGACCTGCAGTCCGTTCCGCCGCAATTGCTCCGCCCGGCCCAGCCGTACCAGAAAGGTCACATCGCCGCCGGCGCGGACCAGGCGAGCTCCGTAGTAGCCTCCGAGCGCCCCTGCGCCGATCACGAGCACTCTCATTCGAACTCCTATTGCACGCGACGCACATACAGCCACCCGGCCCCTGGAACGGCAAGTTGAAATCCAATCTATCGTCTCGGCGGTTTTCGTGAAACCTTGCCGCGATGCGCCGGATCATCGTCGTAGGCAGTCAGGGTAGCGGAAAGACGAGCCTCTCCCGGAATCTCGGGAGCAAGCTCGGGCTGCCCGTGGTGCATCTCGACGTGCTCTACTGGCGGCCGGGCTGGAAGCCGTCCGACAAGCCGGGCTTTCGGGCGCGCGTCGCCGAGGCGATCGCCGGCGAGGCGTGGGTCGTCGACGGCAGCTTTTCCGGTCTGGCCTTCGATCTCACCCTCGCCCGCGCCGATACTCTGGTCATCATCGACCGCCCGCGTTGGCTCTGCCAGTGGCGCATTCTCTGGCGCTCCGCCCTCGATCGCGACACGACGCGGCCCGATCTGCCCCAGGGGTGTCCGGAACAGTTCGACTGGAAACTGATGAAGGAAGCCTGGCGCTACGACACGGAACGTGTGCCAGTCATTGAGGCCGAACGCATCCAATATGGCCCTGACGTCCCGGTCGTGCGCCTGAGACGCGACCGGGACATCCAGGGCTTTCTGGATTCGGTTTCAGTGCACGACGAGTGAGTGATTGGCTGACAATCAGGATTTCTTCTGTGCAACGCGCGCGGCAAACGCCTTCATCAAGTCCGCCTCCATCGCATCGCCATTCGCGTCCTCGGCGAGATGCTCGAACCAGCGCGCAAAGCCCTCGTAGATCTGGCTGGCCGGATGATCGGAGCCGAGAAAGCCGGAAATCTCCCGCATCTCAGCCACCCAGCGATAGGCTTTTGGAACCATGTCCGGCAGGGCGACTTCGAGGCGGGCCAAAATCGCGGGCTGGCTCAGCGCGAGTTCGTCGCGCAGCGCGTCCGCCGCGCCTGCCTTCGTTGCCGCGACCACCATCGCCGAGCCGATGCCGGCGAGGCCCTTGACGATACCGGCATAGGACATTTTCAAGGCCGACGCGGCGCCGACCGGGCCTTCGACGATCCGCACGTCGAGCCCGAGTTCCTTCAGCACCGCGACGTCTTTGGCGTGCTCGCCGGACATGTAGAAGGCCGGGCTCTTGCCGCCGGGCTGCGGCGGGAATCCGATGATGCCGGCATCGACGAACGGCGCCTGTGCCGAGCCGATGATCTCCTCGATCCGCATCACGGTATCGACATTGACGGCGTTGCAGTCGACCACGACCGGCTTCTTCTCGCGCCTGACGATCAGGGCGGCCAGCCGCTCGGCGAGTGCCACAGCTTCGCCCGGCGGCACGATCGAGAGGATGATGTCGGCGTCCGCGATCGCTTCGTCCTCGGCGCCGATCATGCCGGCGTCCGCCGCGCGCTTTTGCGTCGCCTCGCTCCGCCCCTTCAACGACGTCAGCACGCGTGCACCGTGCTCGCTGAGCCGGCGGGCCACCGCGCTGCCCATGGCGCCGGGGGCGAGGATCGCAATGGTTTTGGACATCGTGCACTCCAGGTCGAATTCCGAGCGAGGCGCTCAATTCGACCGGGAGACTAGCAGAGGACGAAAGTGCTTTGCGCCAATGCGGCCATCCGAAACGGGAATGGCCCTACTCCACCTTCGCAGGCTGCGGCTGGAGCGCCGCCGCATTGGCAATGCGCGCGGCGTTCGCCATGCCGGCGAGTGCCGCAGCCTTCTTCGGGTCGGGCGCCGAGCCCGGCTGCACCACACCGGCCGACATGATCAGGGTCGCGGCATCCTCGGTGCTCATGTCGACCTCGACGATCTTGCTCTTGGGCACGTAGAAGAAGAACCCCGTGGTCGGGTTCGGCGAGCAAGGCAGGAACACCGAAACGTGCTCCTGCTGCCCCGGCAGGCTGCGCGCGACCTCTTCATTCGGCGATTGCGAGATCAGCACGATCGACCACATGCCCGGCGAGGGAAACTCGACCAGGCCAACTTTCCGGAAGCTCGAACCCTTGCCCGAGAACAACGTCTCGAACACCTGCTTCAGGCCGCGATAGATGGCGCGCACCGCCGGAATGCGACCGAGAAAGGTCTCGCCGACATCAACCAGCGTCCGCCCGATCAGGTTGGCCGCAAGGAAGCCGACCAGCGTCAGCGTGAAGAACGCGACAATCAGTCCCCAGCCGGGAATGACGTAAGGCAGATAGGTCTCGGGCCGATAGGCCAGCGGCACGAAAGGCCGCACCACGCCGTCAACCCAGGTGACGAACCACCAGACCAGATACAGCGTGATCGCAATCGGCCCCGTCACGACGAGGCCCGTGAGGAAATAATTGCGGAAGCGGCCCATCAGGCCGGTATGCGGTTCCGGCAGGGGATCCAGAGGCGCAGGCGCGTCGTCACGGGGGGTCATTCGGGTTCCAGGTCGGTCGCAGCACACAAGCTATGGTCTTGTAGCAGGTTTTGGAAGACCACGAAGCGAACCGGATCCCCTCTGCCTATTCCACGGTCACCGATTTTGCGAGGTTGCGTGGCTGGTCGACGTCGGTGCCCATGACGACGGCCGTGTGATAGGCGAGCAGCTGCACGGGAACGGCATAGACCATCGGCGTGAACGCCGCCGCCATGTCAGGCATGACGATGGTGACGAGGGACTCGACGGTCGCCTCCGCCGCGCCCTTGGCGTCGGTCATCAGGATGATCTTGCCGCCGCGGGCCGCGACCTCCTGCATGTTGGAGACGGTCTTCTCGAATACGCGGTCGTAGGGCGCGATGACGACGACCGGCATGGTCTCGTCGATCAGTGCGATCGGGCCGTGCTTGAGCTCGCCGGCGGCATAGCCTTCGGCGTGGATATAGGAGATTTCCTTCAGCTTCAGCGCGCCTTCGAGCGCCAGCGGGAAGCTGGTGCCGCGGCCGAGATAGAGCACGTCGCGGGATTTGGCGATCCTGTGCGCGAGCTTTTCGATCTGGACCTCGGTGGTGAGCGCATCCGCCATCAAACGCGGAATCTCGACGAGACCGTGGACCAGCTTGGTCTCGTCCTCGTCGGACAACTCACCCCGGGCCTTGCCGGCCGCGATTGCAAGGTTCGCCAGCACCATGAGTTGGCAGGTGAAGGCCTTGGTCGAGGCGACGCCGATCTCGGGTCCGGCGAGCGTCTGGAGGACGGTCTCGCTCTCGCGCGCGATCGTCGAGGTCGGCACGTTGACGACGGCCACCGTGTGCACGCCCTCGGCCTTGGCATAACGCAATGCCGCCAGCGTATCGGCGGTCTCGCCCGATTGCGAGATGAAGATGGCAAGGTCGCCCTTGCGCAGCGGCGCCTCGCGGTAACGGAATTCGGAGGCGACATCGACCTCGACCGGCACGCGCGCAAAGCGCTCGAACCAGTATTTTGCGACGAAGCCGGCATAGCTCGCGGTGCCGCAGGCCGTGATGTTAATGCGCTGGATGTCCTTGAAGTCGAACGGCAGCTTGACCGGCAGCGAGACGCGCTCGGTCGCCATGTCGACATAGCGCGCCAGCGTGTGGCCGACCACTTCCGGCTGCTCGTGGATCTCCTTCGCCATGAAGTGGCGGTAATTGGCCTTGTCGACCAGCGAGGTCGAGGCGGCGTGCTTGATCTTGTCGCGCTGGACGGCCTTGCCGTCCTTGTCGAAGATATCAGCGCTCTTGCGGGTCAGAACGACCCAATCGCCGTCCTCGAGATAGCTGATCGTGTCGGTGAACGGGCCGAGCGCGATGGCGTCGGAGCCGAGATACATCTCGCCGTCGCCATAGCCGATCGCGAGCGGCGGGCCGTTGCGGGCCCCGATCATGAGGTCGTTATCGCCTGCGAAGATGAAGCCGAGCGCGAAGGCGCCGCGCAGCCGCGCCAGCGCCAGCTTCACCGCCTCGACCGGCTTGTTGCCGCGGGTCAAGAGATCGTCGACCAGATGCAGCACGATCTCGGTGTCGGTCTCGGTGTGGAACACCGCGCCCTTCTTCTCGAGCTCCTCGCGCAGCTCGCGGAAATTTTCGATGATGCCGTTGTGGACCACGGCGACGCGCTCGGTCGCGTGCGGATGGGCGTTGTTCACGGTCGGCTTGCCATGGGTCGCCCAGCGGGTATGGCCAATGCCGATCGTGCCCTTCAGAGGCTCCGCTTCGAGCCGCTTCTCCAGATTCTTCAGCTTGCCCTCGGCGCGGCGGCGCTCCAGGTGGTTGCCTTCGAGCGTGGCGACGCCCGCGGAATCGTAGCCGCGATATTCAAGACGTTTGAGCGAATCCACCAATTGCTCTGCAACCGGTTCGCGCCCGAGAATGCCGACAATCCCGCACATGCGGATCAATATCCCCCAAATCGTCGAAAAATCGCCTAAACGACGCGCTCGGCTTTTAGCGAAGTTCCTAAGGAACCAGATACTCAATAATTATTGCTGATTGAGACAGCACCGGCACGCACGCGACTTCGCCTGCGTCGAACTGGCCGGCCTTAAATCGCGCGCGTTAACTTGTTGTCAACAGGTTTGGCCAACGATTCCGGGTCAGGAGAGCAAGGCCATGAAGAGCTCGTCCGACCGCAAAGGTCTGTCACCGATGTCCATGCGCGCCAGCGAGACCTCGGGCACGCATCTGGCGCATTGGCCGCCGCCCCACCGCGGCAAGGAAAGCAAGCCCGTCTTCGTCAAGCATGCGGAAGGCGAACCGGCCAAGCGCGCCAAGCCCCGCGGCTGGCGCCTGACGCGCGCCATCTTCTCCGAATTCGCCGACGACGAATAGCGCAAGCCTATTTCCCGGTCTTCTTGCCGCCTGTCTTCATCTCGCGATAGCGCGCCGCGCCGCCTTCCCTGATGGTCTGCGGGCTCCGCTCCAGCGCCATCGCATCGTCGGGCACGTCGCGGGTGATCACCGAGCCCGAACCGATATAGGCGCCGTTGCCGATTTTCACCGGCGCGACCAGCGAGGAGTTGGTGCCGACGAAGGCGCCCTGCCCGATGATCGTCTTGTGCTTCTTGAAGCCGTCATAGTTGCAGGTGATGGTGCCGGCGCCGATGTTGGAATTGGCGCCGACAGTGGCGTCCCCGATGTAGGAGAGATGGTTGACCTTGACCCCGGCCTCCAGCGTCGCCGCCTTGGTCTCCACGAAATTGCCGATCCGCGCGCCGTCGCCGAGCGAGGTGCCGGGCCGCAGCCGCGCATAGGGGCCGATCGAGACCTTCTTGCCGAGCGACGTCTCGACGATGTGCGAGAAGGAATGGACCACCGTACCGTCGCCGATCGAGACGCCGGGGCCGATCACCACGAACGGCTCGATCGTGACGTCCTTGCCGAACACGGTGTCGGCGCACAGATAGACGGTCTCGGGCGCGATCAGCGTCACGCCGGCCTCCATCGCAGACCTGCGCAGCCGCGCCTGCATGACGCTTTCGGCCTCGGCGAGCTGCGCCTTGGTGTTGATGCCGCGCACTTCGTCCTCGCTGGTTTCGATCACCACGGCATCCCATCCCTTGTCGCTGATAATGCCGACCGCGTCGGTCAGATAATATTCGCCCTTGGAATTCGCATTGCCGATTTGCCCGAGGATCTCGAGCGCGCGGCGCCCATCGATCGCCATCACGCCGGCATTGCAGAGATCGATCTTGCGCTCTTCGGAGCTCGCATCGGCCTGCTCGCGGATCGCGACCAGGCGGTCGCCCTCGACGATGAAGCGGCCATAGCCGGTGGGATCGGCGGCGCGAAAACCGAGCGCGGCAATCGCAGCGCCTTTGGCGAGCGGCGCGCGCAGGCGCGCAAAGGTCTCGGCCGAGATCAGCGGCGTATCGCCGAATGCAATCAGCAGGTCGTCCACGCCCCGCGCAATGGCATCACGCGCCGCCAGCACCGCATGCGCGGTGCCGAGCCGTTCGGCCTGCACGAAGGTGAGCGCGTCGGGACGGATGCGCTTTGCTTCGTCCGCGACCGCCTGATGATCGGGGCCGATCACAACGGCGAGCGCGGTGCCGGTTCCCTTGGGGGCGGCGGCGAGCACGTGGGCGAGCAGGCTCTGCTGTGCGACGGGATGCAGCACTTTCGGCAGGCTCGATCGCATGCGCGTGCCTTCCCCGGCGGCGAGCACGATCGTGAGGCTGGAACGGGCGGTCATCAAAATCCTGTCAGATACGGCCGAATCAAATGGTGCCGGCGGGCGGCGACCGCCCTCATGAGCTGCCCGCCTTGCTACCCCCGCAAACGCCCGGAGTTCAAGTGCGACGCAGTTTTACTGCTAATGTTCCCTGATTGATTCGGGGAAGCCGGACAGGGGCTGGGCACTTAACGTTCATGGCAAAGGATTCCGACCCACTGGCGGACGCCTTCGGGACCAAGCAGACCGGCGGGCTGTTCTCCGGACTTTTGGCCGAGGAGAGTTCGTTCGATCGCCGCATGATGTGGCGGCTGGGCTCATGGGGCGTGGCGGCTGTCGGTGCGGTCGTGCTTGCCGTGACGGCCAACCAGGCCCAGCTCGGCTGGCGGCGCGACCAGGTTGCGTCCGCCGATCTCGCCCGCCAGTCCGACCGGCTCCAGCTGCTGACCAAGGAGAGCCAGAACGAGGCCCGCCGCCTCGCCTCCGCCATCGAGACGCTGAACACCGATCGCGACCGGCTGTATTCGCGCGTCACCGTGCTGGAGCAAGGGCTCGATTCCGTCACCGGCGCCATCGCCAAGCAGAGCGCCGCAACACCGCCGCCGGCGTCCGCAGCCAAGTCGCAGGATACGCCGGCCTTGATCGGGCCAACGGCCCCCAGCGTCGCGCCGGTCGCCTCGACGCCCGCCCTGGCCAACGACAAGCCGCGTGCTGAACTCGCCAAGGACGCTCCAAAGGACGCTCCGAAGGACGCCGCGAAGGAGCAGCTGATCCCCCCGCCTCAGAGCGCGGCCGCGGCCTCGCTCGTGCAGCAGGCGCCGCTGACGACGTCGGCACTGCCGATGCTTCCGCTGGTGCCCTCCAAGTCGATCATGGCGCCGCCCGATCCGGCTGCGTCGAAACTGGTCCAGCCCGAGGCAACTGAGAAGCCAACCGAGAAGGCCGCCGAGACGAAGCCCGAGCCGGCGCCCGCTCCGACCGAAGTCGCAGCCGCATCAGCCAAGCCGCCGGAGGCAACCGAAAGCGAGACTCCAGCGATCCCGGTTCAGCAGACGCGCTTTGCGATCGATCTCGGCGGCGCCCACTCGATCGACGGCCTGCGCGCACTCTGGCGCGGCCTGACCAAATCCAATCCGGAAGTTGCGGCGCTGCGGCCGATCATCATGATCAAGGAAGGCAATACCGGCCTCGGCATGCAGCTTCGTCTCGGTGCCGGCCCCCTGATCAATGCGGCTGCCGCTGCAAAGCTCTGCGCAGGTCTCGCGGAGAACAGCCGCCACTGCGAGACCACTGTGTTCGACGGCCAGCGCCTGTCGATGCGCGGCGGCCAGGAGAAAGGTCAGGACAAGGCTCAGGAGAAGGGACAAGAAAAGTCCCAGGACCGGGTTCAGGAGAAGAACGCCGATAAGAATCCGGACGCAGCGCCGCAAGCCGAGACTGCACCTGCGCCCGCCCCCACCGCCAAGCCGGACAAGCGCCGCCGCAGCTACTCCTCAAAGCGTTCGTCAAAGCGCGAGGAGCCCGCGCCCGCACCTGCGGCGCAACCGGCCGCGCCGGCCAAGCCGGAGACGGCGTCGGCGGGCTCGACGCTGTCGTCGTTCTTCAGGCGGTAGGGTCGAAGTTTCTCACGCAGGCCCGCGAGAAACTTCCACCCGCCCTGTTGCCCCTCCGCGCCTTCCCGACCATATTGCCGCCATGACAAAAAAGCCCTTCCGCCTCACGCCCTACCAGGTGCAGTTCCTGATCGTCGTCGGCTTCGCATCCGTCGGCTATGCGCTCTACTTGCGCTATCTCGGCATCGAGTTCTCGACCGTCGGGCTCGCCTGCGACGCCGGGCTGCAGACACTGATCTGCAAGGCGCGCTCGGTCGCGACCGTGCTGTTCAAGAACTCGGTGTTCGGGATCGTCGCGCTGGTGGTTGCGGCGCTGAACCTGATGCGGCCGTCGATCGTGCTGCTCACCGTCGGCATCATCGCCGCCGGCCTCGGCATCGTGCTCTACAATGTCGTGCTGTCTGGCCTGGCGATCGGCCTGTTCATTCTTGGATTTGCTCGGCCCGCGCCCGCCACAGCGTGAGCGCGAACAACAGATAGATCGCGCAGGTCCACAGCGACTGCCAGTTGTCGCGCCCCTCGTTGAAGAGCACATACGCGGCCGACAGCGCCAGCACACCCGCGAACACCGACTCCGCGATCGGACGCTGGCCGATCTGCGGCCGGTTCAGCATCAGCAGCGCGAACGGCACCACCGCCATCGTCAGCGCGGCGTAAGGGAAATCCTTGTAGCGTGGATCGAACACGAAGCCGAGCGCGGTCTGCGCCGCAATCACCGCCGTCACCGCCAGCGTGAGACCCAGCACGGCGGTGAGCTTCGACCATTTCCGGCCCTCGCGCGGGCCCAGCAGATCGAGAAAGGTCGGAAGACTGCGGCCGATCACCATCGCCTGCGCGCAGAAGATCGGCGACAGTATGCCGGCCGCGAGCAGCATGCCCCACAACAGCCAGCCGCCGATGCCGTAGCTCTCATAATACATCTTGTCGGCGCCGATCCCGAGCAGGATTCCCGCCGAGGTCGCCGAGATGCCGACCCCGAGCCAGGCCGAGAAGCGCGGCGTCCAGGGCCTGCGCCGCAACGTCAGGCCGGCGACCGCGAACACCAGGACGCAGAGGCCCATGCCGACGCCCATGTACCATTTCCAGTACGGGAAATTGCTGATCGGCTCGCCCGGCGGATATTTCAGGCTTCGGCGCACCGAGTCGTAGAGGCCCCAATAGCCGCCGACGGTGCCTTCCAGCTTGCGCTTCCACGGCTGGTCGTATGACTCGATCAGATTGACGCGGAATTTCTGCGCTTTCGCCAGGCCCAGGATTTCCGACACGACGCGCGCCTGATTGGTGCGCGACGGCAGCGCGCCATCGCGCATGCGGCCTTCGCTCGGCCAACCGGTTTCGCCGATCAGGATCTCCTTGCCCGGAAACGCCACCGCCATGCGCTCGCGGATTGCCTCGACATGGGCGGCGGCGAATTTTGCTTTAATCGGGAAATCCTCCCAATAGGGCAGGATGTGGATCGTGACGAAGTCGACGGCGTCATAGACCTCGCGGTTCTTCAGCCAGTACTCCCAGACGTCGGCATAGGTGACGGGCACGCTGACCTGCGTCTTCACCAAGTGGATGATGGAGACGAGGTCGGCCGTCGTCATCTCTCCGCGGAGCAGCACCTCGTTGCCGACGATGACCGCCGTGATGATGGAAGGGAATTCCTTGGTGAGGCGAACCGCGAGCGCGGCCTGCTCAAAATTCTTGGAGCGGTTGCTGGAGAGCCAGATGCCCTGGAGCACCTTCAGCCCGCCGACCTTGGCGGCGATCGCCGGCACCTGGTCGAGCCCGTTCTCCATCGAATAAGTGCGGACGCAGTCGGTGATTTCCTTGAGCTGGCGCAGGTCCTGCTCGATCTGGTCCGCGTCGATATGAGTCCACGCGTCCAGCGGCGACTGTTCGCCGCGGAACGGTGCATAGGAGACGCATTGGACCTTCTCGGCAGGATCGATCGGAGCGCGCGCGAGTGTGATCGGCGTCGCCAACCACCACCACACGGCAGCAATCGCACCCAGCGAAACGAGCAGAAGCGCCAGTGGCGTACGAAGAGAAATCGGTTCCGTCCTCCGCGAAGGGTCCGTCGATTACCTGCTTGCAAGCCGTCTGCCAAGGGGGGTGCCCGGGTGCGGATCCGCTCCTCCCCCAAAGGAATTTGGCCGCGGCCGTTCGACCGGGAGCTAGGATCGTGACTTTGCTGGACAAAATTCCAAATACAGGTCATGGACTCCCGAGGACTTTTCCGCCGCATTGGGGACCCATTTGGACGCCATCACCGGCGCGTCCGCGAGGTCGGGATGCGGACGGTCAGCGGATCTATTGGGGAATTCATGCGGCAACGGGTGTTCGAGTTACGAAATGCGGTCCTGCGGCGGTTCGCCGCCACCTTGGCCGTTTCTTCCCTTCTCGTCCTGGTCGGCGTTAACGCCACCTCCGCCCAGAGCGGCACGCCCGCCCCGGACCAGAGCAAGGCAGCGGCCCAGCCCGCCGACGCCGCCAAGGATGCCGCACTGAACCAGCGCCGCACCGATGAGTTCGCCGAAGCGGCCCAGGTCATCAACGGCCCGGCCGGCAATCCCGAATGCGTATGGCTCGGCCGGCGCGTGGTGCGGCTGATGTGGCGGGATGACCTCGATACCGCATTCCGCCATCTCGATCTCTACGACCGCTTCGGCTGCCCCGGCGGCCACATCCAGGCCGCCTTCCGCTGCCTGACCCGGTTCGGCGGCCAGATCGATCCCAAGGTCGCCGAGACCCTGGACAGCCGCGTGCACGCTTGCTGGATCAACCCGGCCTCCCAGCCACAGCAGGCGGCCGCCGCGGCATCTCAGCCGGCCGCGCCGACCACCGGCAACTCGCAAGCCCCGCAGCCGGCCGCGACCCCCTCGCCTGCGGCAAGCCCGTCGCCGGCGCCCCCGAAATAGCCGCGATCGTTTCAGCCTGCGTTCAGGAACGATCGGCGATAAGGGCGGTTGGCACTGCCGCACATTCCGAAACTGGCCATGCCCTCATAAGGTCATGAGGGCATGACAGTTGTGAAACCGCGCAGCAGAGATATGCTCCATTTGCCGCGGACTTGGTCGGATCTCGGGGTCGGATCCGCTTCCCTGCCACCTCAGCCCCTTTTGGTTTAGCCGCGATGCGCGTTGTCGCCGCCGTCCTGTTGCTTGTGTCCGTGCTCCACGCCGGCCTGTGGGGAGTCTTGCGCGACAAGGAACCCGCACCGGACTTCAAGGGCCTGCTGCCCAGCGTCTCCTACGCGCCGTTCGAGGGCTCGGCTCACCCCGACATCGACAACATCCCGACGGTAGAGAAAATCCGCGCCGACCTGAAGACGCTGTCGACCATGACGCGCGCGATCCGCCTCTATTCGTCCACGGGCGGCGTGGAACTGGTGCCGCCGATCGCAGCCGAGTTCGGGCTCAAGGTCACCGTCGGCGCCTGGATCGACAAGGACAAGGACCGCAACGAGCGCGAAATCAAGGCCGCGATCGAGCTCGCCCGCAAGAACAGCAACGTCAACGGCGTCGTCGTCGGCAACGAAGTGATCTACCGCGGCGAGCAGAAGGTCGAAGACCTCATCGACATGATCAAGAAGGTCAAGGGCGCGGTCCGCGTGCCCGTCACGACCGGCGAGATCTGGAACATCTGGCGCGACAATCCCGACCTCGGCTCCAACGTCGATTTCATCGCCGCCCACGTGCTGCCCTACTGGGAAAACTTCCGCTCGGACCAGGCGGTCGATCAGGCCGTCGATCGCTACAATTTGTTGCGCAACCTGTTCCCCGGCAAGCGCATCGTGATCGCCGAGTTCGGCTGGCCGAGCGCGGGCTACAATCTGCGCAATGCCGACCCGGGTCCGTTCCAGCAGGCACTGACCTTGCGGAATTTCGTCAGCCGCGCCGACGCCATCGGCATGGAATACAACATCGTCGAAGCCATCGATCAGCCCTGGAAATATTTCGAGGGCGGCGTCGGTCCGTACTGGGGCATCCTCAACGCCAGCCGCGAGCCGAAATTCGCCTGGACCGGGCCGGTGGAGAATCCCGACTACTGGAAGCTGATGACGATCGCCCTGCTGGTCGGAATCCTGCTGTCGCTGCCGATTCTGCGGCTGCAGCAGCCGACGGCGAAGCAGGCGTTCCTGCTGTCGGCCACCGCCAACGGCGTCGGCGCCTGGGCCGCCACCGTGTTCGCGTTCTGGAACGGACACTATTTCATCTTCGGCTCGGCCTTCGCGCTGACGCTCGGCATGATCCTGCTTGTTCCCCTCGTCCTCATCGCGATGGCGCGCATCGACGAGATCGCCGCGGTCGCGTTCGGCCGGCCGCCCCAGCGGCTGCTCAGCAAGGACAAGCCGGTCGAGAACGTGCCCGAGAACTACTTTCCGAAAGTCTCGATCCACATCCCCGCTTATTTCGAGCCGGTCGAGATGCTCAAGCAGACGCTCGATGCGCTGTCGCGGCTGAACTATCCGAACTACGAATGCGTCGTGATCATCAACAACACGCCGGACCCCGCCTTCTGGCAGCCGATTCAGGACCATTGCCGAACGCTCGGCGAACGCTTCAAGTTCATCAATGCCGAGAAGGTGCAAGGCTTCAAGGCCGGGGCACTTCGCATCGCGATGGACCGCACCGCCGTCGATGCCGAGATCATCGGTATCCTCGATGCCGACTACGTCGTCGATCCCGACTGGCTGAAGGACCTCGTGCCGGCGTTCGCCGATCCGCGCGTCGGCCTCGTGCAGGCACCGCAGGAGCATCGCGACGGCGATCTGTCGATCATGCACTACATCATGAACGGCGAATATGCCGGCTTCTTCGACATCGGCATGGTCCAGCGCAACGAGACCAACGCCATCATCGTGCACGGCACAATGTGCCTGATCCGCCGCGCCGCGATGGACATGGCGGGCGGTTGGTCGAGCGACACGATCTGCGAGGACAGTGATCTTGGCCTTGCGATCCAGGAGCTCGGCTGGACCACCCATTACACCAACCACCGCTACGGCCAGGGCCTGCTCCCCGACACCTACGAGGCGTTCAAGAAGCAGCGTCACCGCTGGGCCTATGGCGGCCTCCAGATCGTGAAGAAGCACTGGCGCCACTTCCTGCCCGGCCGCAGCCGGCTGACGCCCGACCAGAAGCGTGAATACGGCCTCGGCTGGCTGAACTGGCTGGGCGCCGAAAGCCTCGGCGTGGTCGTGGCGCTGCTCAACCTCGTCTGGGTGCCGATCGTCGCCTTCGCCGACATCGCCATCCCCGACAAGATCCTGACGCTGCCGATCATCGGCGCCTTCATCGTCTCGCTCGCGCACTTCCTGTCGATGTACCGCGCGCGCGTCGCGATCAAGCCGGGCCAGATGCTGGGCGCCATGATCGCGGCGATGAGCGTGCAGTGGACGGTGTCGCGCGCGGTCGCGCAGGGTCTCATCACCGAGCACATCGCGTTCGCGCGCACCTCCAAGGGTGGCCTGTCCAGGATGTCGATCGAGTTCCAGGCGTTCTGGGAGGCCGTGATCGGCGCCCTGCTCCTGATCGGCGCCGGCGTCCTTGTTGCCTCCAACAGCTTCAGGCAGATCACCGAGATCTACATCTTCGCCGGCGTGCTGGTGCTGCAGAGCCTGCCGTTCCTGGCCGCGGTCGCCATCGCCATCCTCGAACTCAGCCGCATCAATTCGTTCCAGTTCTGGCGCGACAGCGCGATCCGCACCGCAGAGCTGATCGGCCTGCGCCCCGTCGCGTTGCCGACCCCCGCCGGCACGCCGCAGCCCGTGCCGAGCGAGGTGCGGCGGGAGACGAACTGACGGCGCCGGCAAACCATCGGTGCTGTTCGGCGTGGACAGCGGGCCGCCAATCGAGTTGAAAATTCCGGCCTAAGCGGCGGATACCGCGAGCAAATCCCCGCTCCTGCTGCGAACTTCGGCAGCAACCGCTGCTATTGACCTCAGCGCCCCATCCCCCTACACAGCGCGGGCCGAGAGCATGATCCGGAAACAGCCGGTTTTCCCCGCGACGCGAGCTTCAGCGCAGCGGCAAGACATGCTTCTCGAATGTCCGAAGACGATGGCGATCGATCTTGAATGCCATCAGCGGCCATGGGAGCGCGTAGCTCAGCCGGTAGAGCACGTGACTTTTAATCACGGGGTCCTGGGTTCGAGCCCCAGCGCGCTCACCAAAATTCCTTGGTTTCGTCGCGATCACGACACCGGGCATTTGGCGCGGGATCGACCACGCCGCGAGTGACTGAAGTCACTCGGCCAAGCCCATTTCGTCGAAACCAACTCCGCCGATTTGCTCGACGCGTCCTCAACTCTCCGGAGCCGACGCCGCGACCGGCACACTCAGCGGCGCTCCGCCGACCGAAACCGGCCCGATAGCTTTCGGCTGCCGCGCCATCCGTTTGCGAATCGCCGCAGACAGTCCATAGCGAGCATGCGCTCTTCGGATGGAGGACGTGACGTCCGACATCATTGTAGTTTGCAGCGAGTCGACCTTCGCGATGAGCGTGGACAGCTGCGAGGAGATCTTCCTCACATCGACCCGCTCGTCCGTAATGCTCTGTCGCAGAGACAGCAGCACCATTGTATCCTGCTGCCGAACAGCTGCATTTTGCTGCGCTAAGTAATTGTTCTCCTGCAGCGAAGCCGTGTGTTGCTGCTGGGCCGACTGAATATCCTTCAAGGCAGCGACAACCGGATCCGGTTTAGGCACGGAAGCTTCCCCGCGCGGAAGCAGTTCAGCCAGACTTCCGACATTCAGCGACGCGAAATCAGACGGCAATGTGTAGATGGCGGCCGCTCCGTTGATGGCCAGGGCACACACCGACAGTGCCAGGACCGATTTCCGGCTGGACCGCTCGACCGGGACTGCTGCTTCCGGCGCTGCAGTTTCGGGTGCGGCGGCGAGTGCGAGTGCTACGGGGTCGAATTGTTCGACGATGCCTTGCGCTTCCGGTGTCGTGGTCATGTGCATTGACCTCAAATGAGCGAGCAAAAGGAAGCCGACGCCGGAACGTCCTAGCGACGGCTCCTCTACGCAGCACCCACCTACAACTGCCTAAAATTGTGAGCATTTCGGATTAATTCCACGTTAGCGACGTAGCCGCCCGGCGTCTCCAGCCACCCCGGCCGATTACGGGGTCCATGCGCTGGAACTGGTCATGCGGGCAGCCTGCTTCGAGGCGCGACAAAGCCGCAGACAACGCCCCAAAAAGGTGTAGGATTCGCCAAAACAGGAGGGAGCGGCATGTTTGAAATCAGCGGTTTCGACACGGCAGGCGCGGTCAGCCTGAAGCGGCTGTCACTCGCGGCCGCCCTCAAGAAGGCAAGAGAGCTTGTCGAGGACGGGTGCCGGGACGTTCAGATCGTTGATCCAAATGGCCGGGTCTACACCTCGTTCGAGGAGCAAGCAGCCTAGCCGCCCCGCCTCCGCTATTCGGAAGCCACCACCCGCCGATCAGATCGCGCTTCGCGAAATCCGGGCGTTGAAGTCTGGGCTTTGCGGCGATCAAAATGAAAACCCCAGCGCCTGGTGGCAGCGCTGGGGCGTTTTCAAATATCAATCGGTAAAGCAATGGAGCCTTTATAGCGGCGGCCCCGGAGATCGCGTGTGAACTGGTTCACAATCCTGCGCCGATCTTTCCACAGCCACGATACGCCAACCGTCGCACCCCGATCTGACGCGGTTTCACGGCCAAGGGATGCGAGTGCGACGCAACGCGCTGCATCGTTGCCAATCAACTCGTTTGGGAGCACGTTCGCTTCAGGCGCTCAAGACGCCGCACAGGGAGAGGCACATGAAGGGATCGGGCCTGGATGGTCGCCATCGGGACAAGGATGGCGCGATCGGCAAGAAGCATGGCAACACGCTGGTCGGCACGTTGCGCAAGATCTACGGCAAGGGTTTTGCGGCCGGCTATCCGGATGCGACTGAGCTCAACGAGGTCCTGCTTCAGCTGAACGAGACGTCGTTGAGCCAGTTGCGCCGCGATCACGACACCGGGCATCTGGGACACAAGATCGACCACGCCGTGAAGTGACGGGCCTGGCTTGATCAACTTCAAGTCGCCGATTCCAGCTCCGCCAAGCCCACAGCGACGCGGCCCGGATGCATTGCGCCATCGGTCGCCTCATCGCACTTAGCGTTTGAGCCCTCGCAGCGCTCGCGCTAGCATGAGCCTTTTTACGGAGGCTCATTTGAAACAGCTCATTATGGTCGTCGCCATTGCACTCGCCGTGACAGCCCCCGCGCGCTCCCAAGCCCTCGTCGATCCCAACAAGGTTGCTCCCGAATACCGCGAGGCGGCCGAGAAGCGGCGCGCCGAGCAGATCAAGCAGCGCGAATGCGCGCTGAAGGCCGATCTCGAGAAGGTGCTGCCGAGGGACCGCACCGCCTTTCTCAACCATTGCCTGGACACGATAGCGGCCAAGCAATAGCGACCGATCGGGCGGTTCTGACGGGCTGATCCCGTCGCCTGTTGCGGCGGCCTGATGACGCCTCACCGTGCGGCTTTTGCGAGCGGCTCCGGCGCATCCGCATCGGGCGCGGCGAACCCGATGGTGAATTGGCGGAACCATTCAGGCTTTCTTCAGACATTTGGGATCACCTGATGCTCCATTTCCATCTATCATTTTCGGCGGCGCATGAGTTTCATCCAGATTCAGTGCCAGCGCTGCAAGACCGTATTCCGCGACCGCGCCGGGCGGTTGCAGGACGGCTACTCCAGGCAATGTCCGAGCTGCGAGGTGGTGCTCTTCTTCGCGGAGGATTCGCCGAACCCTCAGGTCAAGGCGGCGATGAAGCGCGCGCGCAAGGCTCGCAAGGAGCAGCGCGAGACCGAAATGACCATGGCGTCCGCGCCCAAATCACGCAGCAATGCCTCCCGATCATACGACGGACGGACGGAGTCGTCGGCAAAGGACGCAGACGAAGACTAAACGCTCCAGCTCACCCGCGCCGACGCGGTTTCCTCGGAAACAGGCGGTCGCGGATGTAGCGCGAGGTCGGCGTCAGGCGGATGCCGCGCGGCTTCTGCCACGCAGCCCGGTCGATCTCGTTCTTGTCACCGATCGCGAGTCTTCCCTTGGCGCCCTTGGCGATGAAGATCGCGTCGCTCATCTTGCGGCCGGAGCGCTTGTTCCTGGCCGTTACCTCCTTCCAGAGGCTGATGCGGCCGAGCTTCAGCTTGGGCAGCTCTTCCTTGATCTCCCGCCGCAGGCAGTCCTTGTCGGACTCGCGCGCACGCTTGCGGCCGCCCGGGAACATCCACAGGCCGTCCGACCGGCGTCTGACCAACAATACCTTGCCGCGCTTCGCTGCAACCAGCTTGGAAGACTTCGCCATTACAATCGTAGGCTCGAACAGAATCTAACCTATCGTAACTTGTCTAGCTGAATAGACAAGTTCGGCCGGGGCGTTGATCACAGCCCGCGCGGGCAGCTCAGCCCTCCCCCGTCCGCGCCTCCGCCTCGGCCCGGTCCTCCGTCCTGATCCAGGCCATCATCATCTCCCATGCCACCGACAGGATGATCGGCCCGATGAACAGGCCGACGATGCCGTGGGCGAGCGTGCCCCCGATCACGCCGACGAAGATCACGATGGTCGGCGTCGTCAGGCCGCGCCCCATGACGAGCGGCTTCAACATGGTGTCGAGGAAGCCGACGAGGACGAGAAACACGGTGAGCAGCAGCGCCGTGGTGACGTCCTTGGCGGTCCATATCCAGATGATCACCGGCAGCAGCACCAGGAAGGCGCCGATCTGCACGATCGAGAGCAGCAGCACGATGAAGGCGAGCAGGCCTGCGCTCGGCACGGCCGCGAGCTTGAAGCCGATGCCGGCGAGCAGTGCCTGCACGATCGCGACGCCGATCACGCCCTGCGCCACGGCGCGGATGGTCGCACCCGCGAGCCCGAGGAAATGCTCAGTCTGCTCGGGCACGATGCGAAACAGGAAGCCGCGGCCGGCCGCAACCAGCCGCGGCCCGTGCGGAAACAAGAAGCCGGCGACGAACACCGAGACCAGGAACTGGAGGGTGCCGACGCCGGCATCGCCCGCGAGCGAGAGCAGTGGTCCGGCCAGCGGCTGGAGATAGGGCGCGACCTCGCGCAGCACCGCGCGGATGTTGTTGTAGGCCTGCTCCCAGAGGTCATAGAGCCACGGGCCGACGAGCGGCCACGATTTGAGCTGCTCCGGCGCCGACTGGAGCGCGAGGTCGCCGGTGCCGAGCTGGCGCGCCAGCTCACGCACGCCATCCACCGCGCTGATGCCGAGCCAGGTCGCAGGGCCGATGACGATGCCGAGCGTGATCAGGGTCAGGATCGCCGCAGCAGTCTTGGGCCGGCCGCCGAGGACTTTGGCGACCCAGCTGAAAGCGGGGTAGAACGCCACCGCGAGCACGCCGCTCCAGGCCAGGATCGGCACGAACGGGCGGATGATCAGGAAGGTCCAGATGATCAAAAGGCCGAGCAGGCCGACCCGGATCACGAGCTGGATGATGTCCTCTCCGGTCAGGAGCTGGCGGAGACTTTTCACGGGCACAGCTTTCCTTGCGGCATGAACGCGCCGGCGCTTGCGAGGCCTAGCGTTATTGCCAGCCGTGCCTCCCGCGTCAAGGCGACAGGGCCCGCCCGAGCCGGCGGCCAGGAACGTATCGGGCCATCCCGCATTGCTAGACGATGGGGCGCCGTCACAAAGAGCTTGACGCACATGCGGGAATTCACCGCGGCATCCACTTTTCCCTGACGCGAAACGCCGCACCTGGCTATTGGCGCTATGCCTATGCGGTCGGGGCGCGGGTTCGCTCCGGGCGTGTGCAAGGCAGGCTGTCGCTGCTCGCCATCAGGCGTGTGCAGATGTGCATCGACCGGGACATGCTGAGCAGCCGGACCGGCGATTAATCTTGCGGCAGCGCCGGCGTGGCTAGAAGTGGTAGTTCACGCCGACCGTTCCGGTCTGGATGTTCAGCTTCACGTTCGCCGGCGTCGCCGCCAGATTGCCCGTCGTCACCGGCTGCTCGGTGATGGTGCCGAAGCCCATGTAATTGTATTCGGCCTTCACCGACCAGTTCGGTATGAACATCCATTCGACGCCGCCTCCGGCGAGCCAGCCGGTGCGGTTGAAGCTGCCCGAGGCGGAGCCGGCGAGAGCACCGGCGAGGCCGTTATCGGCGCTGTACCTGTCGCGGGTGAAGGCCGCGCCGCCCTTGGCGTAGAGCAGCACGCGGTCGAAGGCGACGCCGAAGCGTCCGGCAACCGTTGCGATGTAGTCGTTCTTGAGCGACAGGTTGAAGCCGGCGCCGCCGCCGAACGGCCCGCCTGTGTTCAGCGTGACGCTCGACCACGCACCGGTGCCTTCGAGGCCGACCACGAAATTGCTGATCTGGTAATTGCCGCCGAACTGGCCGCCGACGATGCCGCCGCTGGCCGTGACGGAGCTCCAGACGGCAGCCGGATCGGTCGGATCGATGCCGGTCCACTTGCTCCAGGCACCGCCGCCATGCGCGCCGATGTAGAAGCCGGTCCAGCTGAAGATCGGCGCGGGCACCTGTGCCTTCACCGGCACGGGCGCGATGATATCCGCAGCGAATGCCGGCGTTGCCAGCGACAGCAGCGCAGCCGTCAGTACAAGTTTCTTTCCCATGACTTCACCCCCAATGATGCGCCTTCCGACCGAGGCAACCGAGGTGAAATCTAGCGGCCGGATCAGGCGCGCGCTTGGACCGACCGGCGGCGCGAATTGGACTGACGGGCGCTCGCCTTGGCGCGGCTCCCGCATGGTCCGCGAAGGAGGCAGGCTTGGCTAACGCCCGTTAACCGGATTTCCCTGCGCCGGTTTACGCCGTTGCAAAGGCCCGCTCCTACCGTGAATGAAGGTCCCCAAAAACAGTCTGTGCAATGGCCAACAGCATCTGGACGATCGAAGAATTCACCTGCACCGGTTGCAGCATGAACTACACCGCGACGAGGGAAGAGCATGCCGAAGCCCATTCCGGCAGTTTCAAATGCAGCATCTGCAGCGGCGTGGTGCACACCTGGTCCGGCAAGCATCATTTCTTCGGCTGGGAAGCGGTGAAGACCAAGCCGCCCGTGTTCGGCCGTCGCTGGGCCGGAGTCGGATGGTAGGCTTCGGCGGGATCGTACGGGCGCGCGAGCCTGACCGGCGGATCGCCCCAATTGCGCTGATGTCATTTGGATTCCGTTCACCGATCGCCGCTAGATCAGGATGGATCTTCCGCAGCGAACACCCGCCATGGCCGACCTCAACGCCGTCCTCACCAGGCTCAACGACCGTCTGCTCCGCCTCGAGGGCGAGCTGTTCGTGCTGCGCTCGCTGGCCCGCGCGACGCTGACGGCGGGCGACGACCATGCGGTGCGGATGCGCAAGCTGGTCGAGGCTGCGAAGATTGCGCTCGACGACGAGGCAAAACGCGAACTCGACAAGCCGACGCGCAAATATGTCGATGCGGCGACCGCGCTGGTGGAGGAATTGCTGGTCGAGCCGACCCCGGCGCGGCCGTTGTTCACCGTCATCGACGGCGGCCGGCGCGACTGAGCGTCAAATTGAGCCGACGGCGCCGCTCGCGTCGGCATCGCCGGCCTTGAGCCGGCTGAGACCGGCTTCGATGATCGCGATCTCCTCGTCGATCTGGCCGATTGGCAGGCTGAAATCATAGCCTGACCTGCTCTTCAGGTCGACCGCGAGCCGCTGCCGGTGCATCATCAGTTGATCGAGGCCGCGCCGGTTCTTCAGTCGGACATAGACGTCGACGATCTGCTCAATCGCGCTCGGCATGAAATCCGTCCCGGCGAAAAAGCCCGCACGGCGCACCCACGCCGGCGGGACGATTTCGGTGTCGCGGTACGCAATACTAATCCGCGACGGATTCGTCGATACGCCAGGCAGGTTGAGATCGTGTTACCGTCGGATGATTTCGTGATCGCCGGGCACGAAAAAGCCGCTGGCGATCACGCCAGCGGCCAAACCCGGGTTCGAAAACGGATGCGGATTGAAATGTCGCC
Organism: Bradyrhizobium sp. SZCCT0153; assembly: GCF_018129995.1. Classification (GTDB taxonomy): domain Bacteria; phylum Pseudomonadota; class Alphaproteobacteria; order Rhizobiales; family Xanthobacteraceae; genus Bradyrhizobium; species Bradyrhizobium japonicum_G. The sequence continues at coordinate 76,555 of NZ_JAFCKS010000009.1, read as the reverse complement.
AGCCCCGGTTGGTGCACGTTCTAGCGCAAACCAGGGATCGATCTGTTAAAAACGAGACACAGGAACCGCTCATTCACTCAATTGCCATCCGACCGTGGCAGCCCGGCAACGCTAGTCAGTGACGCAGAAATACTTACGCGGCAGCCTCCGATAGGCACTGTAGCGGTAATACGGCCTGTAGGCGTAGCCGCGATAGAGCGCCGGCGGCTCCTCGCCGTAATAGGCGCCGTGATAGAAATTGATCACCGGCCCGTCAGCGCAGCGATGAGCCTCCCAGGTCGGGCCGATGAAGGGCGCCACCCCGGTCTCGGGCGGCACCGCCGGGTACGGCCCGCCGGCACGGGCGGGAGCTGCCGCGATCAGGGTCGCCACAAGGAAAAACCACGCGCTCCGCATCCGCCCGCTCCAAGCCGGTGCCATGCGCGCATGGAAGCACCGGATCGGCCAGCTCCGCAATCGCGGAATTCACCGTGCTCGGCGCCCGGCGCATTGTTGATAACCGGCGCAAACGCCGCCCGGGTGGTGACAGGACGTACCGACGTGTTATCGGGTGAAGACGCAGTTGCGAGACGGATCGGATACCCATGCGCATTACCCTCGTCGGCTCCCGCCATTTCGGCGTGACCACCCTGAACATGCTCCGGGAGCACGGCGTCTCGATTGTGCGCGTCGTGGTAGCCGACCCCGAGGATCGACTTGCCGCGACCGCCAAGGCGGCGGGCATCGAAGTCGTGGTGCAGGCCAACCCCAAGCTGGTGGTGGCGGCCGAGATCGCCCCCGACACCGATCTGATCGTCACTGCGCACAGCCACGCCCGGATCGGCAAGGACGCGCTCGCCGCGGCGAAGCTGGGCGGGATCGGTTATCACCCCTCGCTGCTGCCGAGGCACCGCGGCAAAGCCGCCGTGGAATGGACCATCAAGGAAGGCGATCCGATCGCCGGCGGCACGATCTATCACCTCGCCGACCGCATGGATGCCGGCGCCATCGCCGCCCAGGAATGGTGCTTCGTCAAGAAGGGCGAGACTGCGCGGGAGCTATGGGAGCGCGCGCTCGCTCCGCTCGGGCTCAAATTGCTGGCCGACGTGATCGACTATGCCAAGGTCCACAAGGCGCTCCCGTCCAAGGCTCAGGACGAGCAGTTCGCGACCTCGGCGCCAAGCCTGTCCTGAGCCCCTGTCTTGAGCCCCGGTCCTGAGTCTCCGTCCTGACGTTTACCCTTAACGTCAGGGCGCTTTGATTCTGCTTCGAAAATTGCGGCCGGAACACAAATAAACCATTGTTTCCACAGGAACAATTTTCAATTTGGCATTGCAACAAATTTCCGTCACATTTCGCCCGAATAAGCGTCACCATATCAGACAGATTCAAGGACGGAATTCATGCGTTTTGCCCGCATCGCGGCGTTTTGTGCCGCCTCAATTGTTGCCTTCGCCGCTCCCGCTTTTGCCCAGACCCCTTACGACGGCAACTGGCAGGTCACCATCGTCACCAAGAGCGGCACATGCGAGCCGACCGCGAGTTCCTTGCTGACGGTCGCCGACGGCAAGATCACCGCTCCCGGCGCTAACGTTTCCGGCACCATCGGCAGCGGGGGTCTTGTGAAAGTTTCGATCAATGGTGCATATGCCAACGGTCAACTCAGCGGCAACGCCGGATCGGGGAAGTGGAATGGAGCATCTGCAGGCATACCGTGCAGCGGGCGGTGGGAAGCATCGCGCCAATAAGAAATTCGGGACCAGCGTCCTAAGCCGGCGGCTGCTGATCGCGGTCGCCGTTCTGTTTGTGGCCGGGATTGCCGGCTCCGAGAGCAAGGCTCAGTCCGGCCCGTTCGCTCCCATGGCGGGCAGCTGGAGCGGCTCGGGAACCGTCACTCTGGATGACGGCTCGACCGAGCGGATTCGCTGCCGGGCCAAATACGCTCCGATCGGACCGACCATGGAGATGTCGTTGACCTGCGCCAGCGACGCCTACAAGTTCAACCTCGGAGCCAACGTCAAGGCCGAGGGCAGCGCCATCACCGGTAGCTGGTCTGAAGCCAGCCGGAACATCAGCGGCTCGCTCCAGGGCCGCGGCGGTGGTGGGAGCTTCGAGGTGGTCGCCTCCGCTGCGGGCTTCAATGCCAACATCGCGCTGAGGACGAGCGGCAACAAGCAAACTGTCACGATGCGCGCGGACAGCCAGTTCCGCGGCGCCAACATCTCGATGTCGCGCTAGGCGGCTACAGCCACATGACAATCGATCCGGTGCCCCCGCCGGATCGATTTTTTTATGCGTTCGGCACGAATGCCGTGACCTCGATCTCGACCTTGGCGCGCTCGTCCACGAGGCCGCCGATATAGAGCAAGGTCGAGGGCGGGAAATTGCGTCCCAGCGTTTCCTTCCAGCCCGCGCCGATACCGGCGCCGGCGGCCTCGTATTCGCTGCGGCTGGTCAGGTACCAGGTCAGGCGGACGATGTGCTCCGGGCCGGCTCCGGCTTCGGCGAGCAGCTTGATGATCCGCTTCAGCGCGGTTGTCACCTGCCCCGCCATGTCAGTCGCGTAATTGCCGGTCTCGTCGCCGCCGGTCTGTCCGGCCAGCACCACCCACCGGCCCGGTCCTTCGACCACAACGCCATGGGAAAAGCCGCGCGGTTTCGTCCACTCGGCCGGCTGCAGGATGTGCATGAGCTGTTTCTCCCGTTTCGCTCGTTGACCTTCCCTTAGCACGCACCGGCGCATCGCTGCATCCGCAGTTTTGGCCGTTGCAAACCCAATTGATGTCGCGGATACCAGCCTCCCCTCCAACGCCCCTCTTTCCTTCCGCATTCCGCGCCAATGACCACTCCTCCGTCCAAATCGATGGCTGCATTGTGGATGGCTGGCTGGCTGTCGCTGACACTGGTGATGGCGGTCGCGGGGCGCGAGGCTGTGCGCGTGATGAACGTCTTCCAGGTCATGGAAGTGCGCTCGCTGCTCGGCCTCTGCATGCTCTATCCGATGATCCGGCGCGCCGGCGGCTTCGGGACGCTCAGGACGGGTCGCCTGCCGCAGCACATCGCGCGCAACCTGATCCACTACGTCTCGCAGCTCGGCTGGTTCTTTGCGCTGACGCTGATTCCGATCGGCCAGGTGGTGGCGATCGAGTTCACGATGCCGATCTGGACCGCGATCCTCGCCGCCAGCTTCCTGTCCGAGCGCATGACATCGTGGAAGATCGCTGCGATCGTGCTCGGCCTCGTCGGCGTGATCGTCATCGTGAGGCCCGCGACCGGCGAGATCAATCAGGGCCAGTTGATCGCGCTCGGCGCGGCGGTCGGCTTCGGCGTGTCCATGGCGTTGGTCAAATCGCTCACCCGCACCGAGAGTGCGCTGGCGGTCCTGTTCTGGATGCTGGTGGTGCAGTCGGTCGCGGGCTTCCTGCCGGCGCTTTATGTCTGGGCCTGGCCGCCGACTTATGTCTGGGGTTGGGTGGCGGTGATCTCGGTCTGCGGCACGTTCGCGCATTATTGCCTTGCCAGCGCGATGCGTTATGCCGACGCGACGGTGGTGGTTCCGATGGACTTCCTGCGGGTTCCTCTCACCGCGACAGCCGGCTGGCTGCTGTATTCAGAACGGCTCGACGGCTGGACCGTGCTCGGCGCCGCGCTGATCCTGTTCGGCAACCTCCTGAATTTGAAGCCGGCCGGCCCGGTTACTGCACGCGCGCAGTGAACCCGCGCGCGGCCTCGCGCGACAAAACAAGTGGTCGAGCGTGATTTGGATCACGTTGGAGGAGCATTCCATCGTGCAACACTCGGCCGCCAAGCAACGGGTTGCGGTCGTTTTGCTTGCACGGAGCCGGGCGATTTCGTGTAGGTTTGCGGCCAATTTGTTGCTGCCTGCAATTCGATTCTGTTGGGGATTTCAGATGCGCACTCTCACCCTCCTCGCTTCGCTGATGTGCATGGCACTGTCGGTCAGCGCCGCGAAGGCCGACCGCCGTGTGGCTTTCGTCGTCGGCAATGGTACCTACAAAAACGTCGCGCAATTGCCGAACCCGCCGATCGACGCCAAGGCGATGGCGGCGACGTTGCGCAATGTCGGCTTCGAGGTGATCGAGGGATCCAACCTCACCCGCGACCAGATGACGGAGAAGCTGCTGGACTTCGGCCGCAAGGCGCAGGGCTCCGACGTCGCGGTGTTCTATTATGCCGGCCACGGCATCGCCGTCGGCGGCAGCAACTACCTCCTGCCCGTCGACGCCGACATCAAGTCGGAGATGGACGTCAAGTTAGGGGCCGCCATCAACATCGACCTGACGCTCGAGCAGACCATGGGCGATGCCAAGGTCAAGCTCGTCTTCCTCGACGCCTGCCGCGACAATCCGTTCGCCGCCAAGATCAAGTCGAACTCCGCGACCCGCAGCGTCAACGTGCAGAGCGGTCTTGCCGAGATGAAGTCGGGCGAAGGCACGCTGATCGCATTCGCCACCGGACCCGGCCAGACCGCGCTCGACGGCCAGGAGGGCAACAACAGCCCGTTCACCCGCGCTCTGATCGACAACATCACCAAGCCCGGTGTCGAGATCCAGCAGGCGATGACGTCGGTGCGCGCCCAGGTCAATGAGGAGACCCACAAGGGCCAGCTGCCCTGGGGCCACACCAACCTGATCGGCGCGGTCTATCTCAACCAGGCCCCGACCACCCAGGTTGCCAATGCGGCGCCGACGGCCGCGGGTGTCGTGCCGGCGGCGACCAGCAGCTCGGATGGTGTCGAGCTCGAATACTGGCGCTCGGTCAAGGAGAGCAACAAGCCGGAAGAGCTCAACGCCTACCTCTCCGCCTACCCGAACGGTCAGTTCAAGGCGCTGGCGCTGGCGCGGCTCGCCGCGGTCAAGAGCGGCCCGTCGACGACGACCCGAAACCTGAACGCTGGTGTCGACCCCGCCACCTTCACCGACGATGCGAGCCAGCTCACCGAGGACCAGATCGGCCTCGACAAGGGCCAGCGCCGCGACGTGCAGCGCCGTCTGACCGGTCTCGGCTTCGACACCAAGGTCACCGGCGCCTTCAGTGAGGATACCCGCACGGTGCTGAAGCGCTGGCAGGCCGCCCGCGGCTATCCGTCGACGGGCTACCTGAACAAGCTCCAGCACAAGGCTCTGCTCTCCGAGATCGTGGCCGCGCCGGCCACGGCGAGCGATGAGAGCGCGAAGCCGGCCCGACGTGCCCCCGCACAGGCCCAGGGCGCCCCGGCCCCCCGTCACAACGGCGGCGGCGATGCCGGCGCGGCCTTCGTCGGCGGTGTCGTCGGCGGCATGATGGGCGGCATGTTCCGCCGCTGAGGCGCAAGGCCAGATCCAAAGACGCAAAAGCCCGGCTTACGCCGGGCTTTTTCTCTTTCCGCCCGTCATGGTGAGGAGGCGCAGTGCGCCGTCTCAGACCATGAAGACCCCTGCCTCTCCAGTGGTCATCCTTCGAGACGACCGCTCCGCGGTCTTACTCAGGATGAGGACCGTGTGTGCTCCAGAAAGAGCCCCTACTTCCCCGCCGCCTTGCGCAGCGCATCGTTGATGCGATCCTGCCAGCCGGGACCGCCCCCCTGGAAGAACTCGAGCACGTCCTGGTCGATGCGCAGCGTGACCTGCTCCTTGATGCCTGGCGCCACGTTCTGCTTCAGCGGCGCCGCAGCGACCTTGGCCGTCACCTTCTTGAACGCCGCCTCGGCTTCGGTCCTGGCATCGCCGAGCGTGCGCGGCCGCCTCGGTGGTTGATCCGCCATGTCCTAGATTCCCTCAAACAGAGCCGTCGAAAGATACCGCTCGGAGAAAGACGGCACTATAGCCAGGATGGTCTTTCCCGCAGCTTCCGGCCGCTTGCCGATCTCGAGGGCCGCCGCGATCGCCGCGCCAGACGAGATGCCGCCCGGAATGCCCTCATGCCGCGCCAGCGCGCGCGAGGTCTCGATCGCCGTCGTCGAGTTGATCTTCACGATCTCGTCGATCACGGCGCGGTCGAGAATGTCGGGGACGAAGCCGGCGCCAATGCCCTGGATCTTGTGCGGTGTGTGCTGGCCGCCGGAGAGCACCGGGCTCTCCTCAGGCTCGACCGCGACCACGCGCAGCGAGGGTTTGCGCGGCTTGAGCACCTGGCCGACCCCGGTGATGGTGCCGCCGGTGCCGACGCCGGCGACGAAGAAATCGATGGTACCGGCGGTGTCGTTCCAGATCTCCTCTGCCGTGGTGCGGCGATGCACCTCGGGATTGGCGAGGTTCTTGAACTGCTGCGGCATCACCGAATTCGGTGTCGTCTTCAACAACTCTTCAGCCGTCGCGATCGCGCCCTTCATGCCTTGCGCGGCGGGCGTCAGCACCAGCTCGGCGCCGAGAAAGGCCAGCATCTTCCGCCGCTCGATCGACATCGATTCCGGCATGACCAGCTTGAGCCGATACCCCCGTGACGCCGCGACGAAGGCCAGCGCGATGCCGGTGTTGCCGGAGGTCGGCTCGATCAGGACGGTGTCGGGCTTGACGATGCCGGCCTTCTCCATCGCGATGATCATGGCGGCGCCGATGCGATCCTTCACGCTGGCGGCCGGGTTGAAATATTCAAGTTTTGCCAAAATCGTCGCGTTCACGCCGTGCATGCCCGGCAGCCGTCGCAACCGAACGATCGGCGTGTCGCCAAAAGCCTCGACGATCGAGTCATAAATTCGGCCGCGACCTGGTTGGTGCGCCGCACCCCTGTTGGACGATGCGTCCATGATCAACTCCCTCTGGCAACAATTCGCGCTTCTATCGTGGCCCTTGCGCAGTTACGGACAGCTGGCGGCGACACGCAAGCGGCAATGGGGCACATGTTAAATACGCTGCATCGCAAAATCGCGTGAGCATTAATTATCAGAAAACCAACGCATTTGTGTTGCGACCTCGTCAACTGATTCTGTTTATGTTAGACTTACGTCTCAAAGCAGGGAGGTCACCACGATGTCAGCAGTCGCTGAAGTGTTGTCGACCGTCGCACACCAGCGCGATCCGCGTTGTAGCGAGTTGCCCACGTGCCCCGTCTGCGCCGACTCCATGGTCGCCGCCGAAGCGTCTGCATATGTGTCGGACCACATGATCAGCTACCTCTGGACGTGCGACAATTGCGGCTATGGCTTCGTGACGAAGCACATGGTCAAGCAGCGCCTCGTGTGCAACTGACGCCTGCGACGCTCTAGCTAGCGCGGGGCGATGTCGCCCCTCGCCCAGTCTTCACGCGTACGCTGATAGAACTGCTCGAACGTTCCGTGCGCGATCGCGTCCCTGATGCCCTGCATCAGGAACTGGTAGTAGGCGATATTGATTTCGGACAGCAGCATCGCTCCCAGCGTCTCGCCCGCCTTCACGAGATGGTGCAAATAGGCGCGCGCGTAATTGCGCGCCGACGGCCAGGAACTCTCGTCATCGAGCGGACGCGGATCGTCGGCGTGGCGCGCGTTGCGCAGATTGACCTGGCCGAAGCGCGTGAAGGCAACCCCATGCCGGCCATTGCGCGTGGGCATCACGCAGTCGAACATGTCGATGCCGCGCTTGACCGCTTCGAGGATGTCGTCGGGTGTGCCGACGCCCATCAGATAGCGCGGTCGCTCTCGCGGCAGCAGCGGCGCGGTCTCGTCGATCATTGCCAGCATCACGGCCTGCGGCTCGCCGACGGCGAGACCGCCGATCGCGTAACCATGGAAGCCGATCGCGACGAGTCCTTCGGCGCTGGCATGGCGAAGCTGCGGCACGTCGCCCCCCTGCACGATGCCGAACAGCATATAGCCGTCGGGCGCGCTCTCGAAGGCACGCTTGCTGCGCTCGGCCCAGCGCAGCGACAATTGCATCGCGCGGTCGATGTCGGCGCGCTCGGCCGGCAGCCGCACGCATTCGTCCATCTGCATGGCGATATCGGAGCCGAGAAAGCGCTGCACCTCGATCGAGCGCTCCGGCGACAGCTCGACCTTGGCGCCGTCGATATGCGAGCGGAAGGTCACGGCATGTTCGGTCACCTTGCGCAGGTCCGACAGCGACATCACCTGGAAGCCGCCGGAATCCGTCAGCATCGGCCCGTTCCAGCCGGTGAACCGCTGCAAGCCGCCGAGCGCCGCGATCCGCTCGGCGCCGGGACGCAGCATCAGATGATAGGTGTTGCCGAGCACGATGTCGGCACCGGCCTCGCGCACCTCGCGCCAGTGCATGCCCTTCATGGCGCCGGCGGTTCCGACCGGCATGAAGGCGGGCGTGCGCACGACGCCGTGCGGCGTGGTCAGGCGCCCGGTGCGCGCGGCGCCATCGGTGGCAAGCAGTTCGAAATGATTGGGCAGATCGGTGTCAGGGCGATTCATGGCGGTGCTTATTGCGTGTCGGAGGAAGCCGATCAACCCGCTCAGGCGATGCTGCGGCCGGCTTGTGCCTCATACCGGGACACAATCGACGAGCCCAGAAGCGCCCCCGCGCTTGCTAAACAGAACGATACAGTGTAGTTTTATCCGTGGGGCCGGACGAGCTGCCGCGGCAAGGTTGCCGGCGGCGGTACAAGCGTGATCGCCAGCCACCGACGATGCCCTCCCCTTCGAGTTCGACTGACGCGTCCGGCCACCTGCCTGGCTGGATCAGGCGAACAGGCGCCCGCCTGATCGCATTCCAGCTCCTCGCGTGCAGCCTTGCGCTGGGCGCCTGCACGACGTTGCCGCGGACGCCCTACACTGCGGCCGATGCCGGCAATTCGCGCGTGCTCGATATCGACGGCTTGAGGCGCTACGCCGACGAGCCCATCACGAAATTCAGCTTTCCGGCGACGAGGAGCTATCTGGCGCTCTCCGGCGGGGGAGCCGACGGCGCCTACGGTGTCGGCGTGCTCAGCGGCTGGAGTGCGGCCGGCACCCGCCCGACCTTCTCCGTTGTCTCCGGCGTCAGCACCGGCGGCCTGATCGCGCCCTTTGCGTTTCTCGGTCCGCAATACGACGATACGCTGAAAGACGTCTACACCAGCGGCATCGCCGAGAGCCTGCTGAACGACCCCAGCATCATGCGGGTCCTGTTTGGCTCCGGCCTGTTCGGCAACACTCGGCTGCGCGAGCTCGTTGCGCGCTATGTCGGGCCGGAGATCCTGGCTCAGGTCGCGCGCGAATATGCCAAGGGCCGACGGCTGCTGGTCGTCACCACCGATCTAGACACCCAGCGCACCGCGATCTGGGACATGGGCAAGATCGCAGCGGTCGGCACGCCCGAGGCGCTCAAGCTGTTTCGCGACGTGATGGCGGCCTCCGCCAGCATACCCCTGGTGTTTCCGCCCATCATGATCGACGCCGAAGGCCAGGGCCGCAAGTTTCAGGAGATGCACGTCGACGGCGGCGTGACGGCCCCAGTGCTGACATTGCCTGAAGCCCTGCTGTTCCAGGGCAGTCGCCTGCCCGGCAATGCGAGGATGGACATCTACATCCTCGTCAACAAGAAGATCGAACGCAACTTCGAGCTCGTCTCCAACAGCACCATCGACGTCGCCTCACGCAGCCTGTCGTCGATCACCCAGTCGCAGACCCGTTCGATCATCTTCTCGACCTATGATTTCGCCAAGCGCAACCACCTGGGATTCCACCTCTCCTACATCGCGCGCGACTATCCGGCGGCGCCTTCGGAAGGATTCGACACCGCCTATATGCGGGCGCTTTATCAGTACGGATACGAGAAGGCGGCTTCGGGCCAGGCCTGGACTTCGACACTTCCGTGATCTGTCGCGACGGAACGACGCCATGCGAAAACCGTTGAAGATGCGGCCAATTCGGCCAGATTCGCCATGACGCCCCGGTTGCTGCGCGTTATAGAGCAATGACTGATGTCACGACCGCGCAGGAATCATTGGGCATGGGATTGACTGCGACCAGGACAAGAGCGGCTGCGCCGCGGCGCGAGGTGCCTAAATCGCGCGGCGGCCGGCCGACCAAAACCGCCGCGATCGAGCGCGATCAGCGCCTGATCGAGGTCGCGACCCGCCTGTTCCTGGACCGCGGCTTCGACGCGACCTCGCTCGATGCAGTCGCCGAAGCGGCGCGGGTGAGCAAGCCGACCGTCTATTCCCGTTATGGCGACAAGCGTGGCCTGTTCGCGGCGGTGCTGAGGCGCGAGATCGCGCGGTGGCTTGCGCCGCTGTCGGCAGCCGCCGAGACGCAGCTCTCCAGCGGCTCGGACATTTCCGTCGAGCAGCGGCTGGTCGAGATCGGGCGCGAGATGCTGACATTCACCTGCGGTCCCGATGCCGTCGCCTTCAGCCGCATGATGACGTCACAAGCCATCAACTTCCCCGACGTGGCCAAGCTGGGCAAGGAGGAAGGCTGGCTCAAGGCCGTCGCCACCACGGCGCGTTTCTTCGACCAACTGGCGGCGCAAGGCGCGCTCGACGTCGACGACACCACTATCGCGGCGGAAGTTTTCCTCGACGTCGTCGTCGGTCACACCCATCGCATGGCGACGTTCGGAACGGCGCTCGAATTGAAGCCCGCGGAAAAGCGGATGCGGGCTGCGATCAAGCTGTTCCTGGCCGGTGCGATTGGACCTGCGGACCGCGTCCGGGACGCGGCCAAGGGCACGCCGCGGCGGCGCCAGTCCCGCTGACAATTCCGTGAGGTTGCGCCCTATTCCCCGGAGGGACATGCCCGCACGATTGACCTAAATAAAACGATACGGTATGGTTTAGTTATAGGGCGATACGGACCGCTTTTTCACCAGCCCCAAGAGGTCCGCACCGCTTGATCGCCGCACCGGGTGCAGCCCGTAGCGACGTTCCGCGGCCGGCCGATGCCCAAGGTCGGCCGCGACTTCTTTCGGATGATCGGGCCAGCGAGCCGGTCGGAGGTTTCGAACATGAAGCCAACCAAACGATGGACCTTGCCGTTGCTGGCGATCAGCTTGTCTGCGCTCCTTGTTGCGGCGCCGGCGCGGGCGATCGTCACCGCGGGCACGCCGACCACGCTTCACAGCGACACAGATGGTGATGCCGAAGCGGATCGCCAGGCTGTCAGCCGAGAGATCGAACGCTTCCGCAGCTCGTCGATCTCGATCCGCCAGGCCATGGCGATTGCGGAAGCCCGCCACACCGGCGCCACCACGGCAGATGTGAGTTTCGATGGAGCCTCCGGCGTGCCGGTCTACCGGGTGAAGACCCTGCACAACGACCGGATCTGGCGCCACACCATCAATGCCACGACCGGCGAGTTCGTCGGCGGAGAAGCCGCCCTCCCCTTGGCCGAGCTCGACGGCGACGATCGCAGCAACCTCGCAGCGCTGGGCGCCATCCGGCAACGGCTTACCGATGCGGTGCGGGTCGCCGAACGCGCGGCCTCGGGCAAGGCAATCAGCGGCGGGCTGGTGCGCGAAGGCGGACGGCTCAATTTCGCGATCGTCGTGATCAGCGGCGACGACCTCAAGGAGGTCATCCTGGAGCCGCCGGGCGCCCGGGCCAAATAGCGACAGGTCCCTCGCGCGGCCGCAATCCTGCCGAAAAGCCATTGACGGGCGCAAAACTCTCCCCCATAAGTCGCCGCCATGATCACGACCACCAAACGCACGACCAAAACCACCGCGGCCTTCGGGGCCCGGGGAGGCGTGCGCTTATAGTCGTCGACTAAAACGCAATCAGCTCTACCGAAGCCCCGCCCATGATGGTCCGGGGCTTTTTTGTTGTCTTGATCTCAATGCAATGGAGGAGAATGTGAGTAACGATCCCGTCGTCGCGATTGTCGGCGTCACCGGTGCGGTGGGCGCCGAATTCATCGCCACCATGGACAAGCGCGGCTTTCGCGTCGGCAAGCTCAAGGCGCTGGCCAGCGCCCGCTCGGCCGGCAAGACGGTGTCGTTCCGTGGCCAAAACGTCGTCATCGAGGAGCTGACCGAGCGCGCCTTGGACGGCGTCGACATCGCGCTGTTTTCCGCCGGCGGCAGCATCTCCAGGAAGTTCGCGCCGCTCGCGGTCAAGGCCGGCGCCGTCGTGGTCGACAACTCCTCCGCCTTCCGCATGGATCCGAACGTGCCGCTGGTGATCCCGGAGGTCAACGGCAAGCGTATCCGCGATCACAAGGGCATCATCGCCAACCCGAATTGTGCCGCGATCACCGCGCTGGTGCCGCTGTGGCCGATCCACCAGAACAACCGCATCAAGCGCGTGATCATCTCGACCTATCAGGCCGCGAGCGGCGCCGGCGCCGCCGCGATGGAGGAACTCGTCGAGTCCACCCGCGCCAATCTCAACGGCCAAGTCTATACGCCCAGGGTGATGCCGCACCCCTACGCCTTCAACCTGTTCAACCACAACACCGCCATCGATCCCGAGACCGGCTACAACGACGAAGAGACCAAGGTCATCAAGGAAACCCGCAAGATCTTCGAGGACGAGGCGATCGCGATCGGCGTCACCTGCGTGCGCGTGCCGGTATTGCGTGCCCATTGCGAGGCCATCACCTTCGAATGCGAGAAGCCGATCAGCGAGGACCAGGTCCGCGCCATCATGGCGCAGGCGCCCGGTGTGAAGGTGGTCGACGACCGCGCAAGGAACTATTTCCCGATGCCGATCGACGCCTCGGGCCAGGACGACGTTTTGGTCGGCCGCATCCGCAAGGATCTCAGCGATCCCTCGGGTCATTCGATCTCGATGTTCGTGGCGGCGGATCAGTTGCTCAAGGGCGCGGCGCTGAACGCGGTGCAGATCGCCGAACTCTTGCCGCAGCGCGTGATGGCGTGAGTTGACCAGCGGACAGGCGGCGCCAAGCGTCCGCCTGTCCTACGCGCGCCGCTTCAATGCCTGTTTCATCGCAAGCCTGACTGGAACGTCGACGAAAACGGTGGCTGCGTACGCCGCCGCCAAGACAACCGGTAGTGCGGCAAGCCCGACGATTGCGGATCGGGTCCCGAGATGCTGCGCGCAGACCTCCACCACATGGAACGTCACGACCTGCAGGACATAGATCCCGTAGGACAGCAGTCCGAGGGTCTGCATCGTATTCGTCAAGGCGCCGCTCGGAGGATCAAATCGCGCGCAGATCATGATGGCCAGCGGAAATACGACGATGACGGAGAGCAGGCTCAACGCGAGATCGAGACCTCCGGGAAAACCCGTTGCGAGAACAACGCTGACGAGAGCAAAGGCCCCGATTGCCATTCCGGGACTCGCCGGCGGCAATCGGGCCTTTTCATAGAATCGGTAGATCAGGACCCCCGCAAAGAACGAGAACCCGACCCGGATCACACCCGCGCCCATGGTTTCCCAGGTCGGTCCACCGCCGAGAACTCCCCGCTTGCCGACTTCGATGCCGAACCCGAGCCATCCCGTGATGGCGCAGACCACAAGGCCAAGCGCGAAGCCGCTGACGAGCCAGATCAGGGTTTTCGTCTCGAGCCGTGGTCCGAAGGCCGCGAACAGCAGGTTTGCCGCAAGCTCGAAGAACAGCGACCAGGCGGCGAAGTTGAACGGGTAGAGATCGGCGCCGGGATGACCGGGATTGGGGGTCGGCAGCATCAGCGCGCTGCAAAGGAGGCCGAGGATCATTTGCGCCGGATCCGGCACGCCATCTGCAAATTGCCCGAGGAGGAAAGGCAAGGAGACGAGGAACGCCAGAGCGTATAACGGGTATAGCCGCTGCAGCCTGTCGAGCATGAAAGACCGGACCGACAACCCCTGGCGGAAGCGTTTTCGATAGGCGTGCTCCAGCACGAAGCCCGACAGAACGAAGAACAGATCGACAGCCAGATAGCTGTTCCTCATCCATCCGGTCGACCCGGCCGGGACGTCCCAGAGGAACGGAGCATGCCGCAGGGCGACCATGATTGCCGCGATACCCCGCAACCCGTCGAGTGCGACGAATGTTCGTTCCGTGAACGGGGCCATTGCGGTGGGCGTTGCCGGGCTCGGCAAGTGTGCGGTTCCTCAGCTGATCGACGACGCCGGCTGGCGAACCCTCCCCGCCCGGCAAACCGCCCGCATCGGGAACACCTCGATCGTCCATCAAATCGGCACGACGATACGCTCAATTACTTGCGAAACAGCAAACATGCCTCGAACCTGGCGGCGCGGCGCTAATCCTGCGAGCGGAACAGCAGGCAGGCATCCCCATACGAGTAGAACCGATAGCCATTCGCGATGGCATGCGCGTACGCCTGCTTCATCGTCTCCAGCCCCGAGAATGCCGACACCAGCATGAACAGCGTCGACTTCGGCAGGTGGAAATTGGTCATCAGCACGTCGACGGCGCGGAAGCGATAGCCGGGGGTGATGAAGATCGACGTCTCGGCCGCAAACGGCTGGATGGTGCCGTCCACGCTCGCGGCGCTTTCAAGCAGCCGCAACGACGTGGTGCCGACGGCAATGACGCGGCCGCCGTTGTTTCGCGCGATGTTGAGCCTCGCAGCCGTTTCGGCCGAGATCGTGCCCCACTCGGCATGCATCTTGTGGCCTTCGGTATCGTCCACCTTCACCGGCAGGAACGTGCCTGCCCCGACATGCAGCGTCACGCGGTTGAGGCCGACGCCGCGCGCGCGCAGCGCCTGCTCCAGCGCGGGCGTGAAATGCAGGCCCGCGGTCGGCGCGGCAACGGCGCCCTCGTTCGCCGCGAACATGGTCTGGTAGTCGGCAAGGTCCTGATCGTCGGGCGTGCGCTTGGAGGCGATATAGGGCGGCAGCGGCGGGCTGCCGAGATCGGCGATCGCCTGGTCGAGCGCCGGGCCGTGGAACGAGAAGCCAAGCGTCACCTCGCCCTCGGCGCCCTTGGCCTCGACCTCGGCGTCGAGATGGCCGAGCAGGCAGACCTTGCCCTCGTTGCCGAAGCGGATGCGATCGCCGGCGGCAAGTTTCTTGGCGGGCTTAACCAGCGCCTGCCAGCGCGAGCCGTCGATGCGCTTGATCAGCGTCGCCTCGATCTTCGGCTCGGTCTCGCGGCCGATGCGCCGGCCCTTCAATTGCGCCGCGATCACCTTGGTGTCGTTGACGACGAGCTGGTCGCCGGGGCGGAGCCAGTGCGGCAGGTCGGCGATCGCTTGATCGCGCAGCGCGCCGCCTTCCACGACCAACATCTTCGCGGAGTCGCGCGGGCTTGCCGGGCGCAACGCGATGCGCTCGGCAGGCAGGTCGAAATCGAAGAGATCGGTGCGCATGTCGGGCTCAGCGCCACACAGTCAAACCCTCAAGGTGAGGAGGCGCTTAGCCCGCCTCGAACCATGAAAGCCGAGCTGCAGCAGCGGGGCCTTCATCCTTCGAGACGCGCGTTCCGCGCTCCTCAGGATGAGGGGCGAGCAATTATTCCGCGTCCGCGGCCATCCGCGCCTTGACGATCTTGTCCGGGTTCTGCACCGGCTCGCCGCGCTTGATCTTGTCGACGTTCTCCATGCCCTCGGTGACCTTGCCCCACACCGTGTACTGGTTGTCGAGGAAGCGGGCGTCGTCGAAGCAGATGAAGAACTGGCTGTCGCCGGAATCGGGGCTCGCGGCGCGCGCCATCGAGGTGGTGCCGCGCACATGCGGCTCCTTGTTGAATTCTGCCTTCAGCTTCTTGCCGGAGCCGCCGGTGCCGGTGCCCTGCGGGCAGCCGGTCTGCGCCATGAAGCCGTCGATGACGCGGTGGAACACGATGCCGTCGTAGAAGCCCTCGCGCACCAGCTCCTTGATGCGCGCGACATGGCCGGGCGCCAGATCAGGCCGCATCTCGATGGTGACGGGGCCCTGCGTGGTCTCGAGGATCAATGTGTTTTCGGTGGCGCTCATGCTCGTCTCTCTTGCGTTGGGGGTGAAGTCTTCCGGCTACGGAACTGGATCGTAAATGGACGCCCTGCGGCGGCGCCGGCCATCGCATCGGTAAATGGCATCGGCGTGCAACGTTGCAACGCCTCCATCACTGCGATCCGGTATTGCAGCCGGTCATCGTCGGAGGCCTCCGCGGATTCATAGGTAATCCTCGGATGGCCCAGAATGTTTCCGGACCGGTTAAAGCTCACGACGACGGTGATGTCGAGTGGGCGAGCCTTGGCCGGCGGCGGCGGCTTCCAGCAGGTGCGCAGATGCCGGAAGATGTCCTGGATGGTGTTGACCTGCGCGTCCTCGGCAGTCGCGGGACAGGCGCCGAGCAGCAGCGCAGCGGCGATCAGCAGGAGCTTGCCGCCGCAGCGCGTCATCGCCCTCTCCTATTTGATGTCGGAGGCGACCTGCACCTTCACCATCTTGTCGGGATCGGTGACGGTGCCGCTGCTCGATCCGGGCGGCGCCTTCTTCAGCTTGTCGACGACGTCCATGCCCTGCACGACCTCGCCGATCACTGTGTACTGGTTGTCGAGGCTGCCGCCGTCGGCGAACATGATGAAGAACTGCGAATTGGCGGTGTCGACGCTGTCGCCGCGCCGCGCCATCCCGACGATGCCGCGCGCAAAATGCACCTTGGAGAATTCCTGCTTCAGGTTCGGGTATTTCGAGCCGCCGGTGCCGTTGAAGTTCTGGCCGTCGCCGGTCTGCGCCATGAAGCCGTCCATGACGCGGTGGAACGGCACGTTGTTGTAATAGCCCTCGCGCGCGAGCTGCTTGAGGCGCTCCGCATGCTGCGGCGCCAGGTCGGTCCTCAGCTTTATGACGATGCGGCCCTTGGTGGTGTCGATGACGAGCGCGTTGGCCTTGTCGAGGTTCGCCGGTAGTTGCTGCGCCACCGCCGGGACCGCGCTGACGAGCGCGGCAACGATCGTGGCAAGAATTGCGAGACGACGGATCATGAAAACTCCGGATCAGGTGAGATGAAGAAGTGCGCCGTTATCCGGCGAATTTGGCCTTGAGCAGACTTGCTACGAGCGGCGGCACGAAGGTCGAAACATCTCCGCCCATGCCCGCGATCTGGCGCACCAAAGTGGCGGTGATCGGGCGGACCATGGGAGAGGCCGGCAGAAACACCGTGTGCACCTCCGGCGCCATGGCCTCGTTCATTCCGGCAAGCTGCATCTCGTAGTCGAGGTCGGTACCGTCGCGCAGGCCGCGAATCATGATGGTCGCGCCATGCTTGCGCGCGGCCGTCACCGACAGATCGTCGAACGTCACAGTCTCGAGCACGCAGCCGGCCTGCACTGCGACCGGCCCGCAGACGTCCTCGAGCATCTTCAGCCGCTCCTCGGTCGAGAACAGCGGCTTCTTGCCGGGATGGACCCCGATCGCGACAACGAGCCTGTCGCACAGGGACACGCTGTGCCGGACCACGTCCAGATGGCCGTTGGTGATGGGGTCGAAGGAACCGGGATAGAAGGCGATGCGCGGCATAGCTCCCTCCTACCGCGCCCGGCCCGGCCCGGCAAGCCGGGCAGGTTCCCCGGCGTTATTTCCGCAAAACCATGTCGGATTCCGCGAATTGTTTCGTCCTGAGGGCGGCCACGAAACAAAGGACGCGCGAACGAAACCATTTCCCGTGCCGGCGAAGACGTCCGGAAACTGGCCATGGTTACTAATCCGGCCAACGAATGACGGGCCGCACACTGGGCGTGGCGGCCACATCACAGGGGACCGTCAATGATCAAGGCTCTTTCAGCGATCGCCATCTCTGCATGTGTTGCTGCCGCCCTCACCATCCTGCCCGGCTTTGCCCCGACCGTCGAAGCCAGCGTGCCGCAGCCGCTCGCCAAGAGCGACCGGCTCGATATCCGCACCATCGGCAAGGACTGCTCGCAGCAGGCCTGGCCGAACTTCGAGGCATCGTGCCTCCGTCAGGCCGGTACCAAGACCAACATCCGCGAGGCTCGCCTCGTGACCGCCGACCGCACCCCGTAGTCGCGTCTGTCAGCTTCGCGTCCGGTTACCCTCAAGATAAACCCCATGGATATTTGCGACGTCCCGTCGCAGACTGGGTGATGCTCGCGCCCTGCGGAATGGCCCGCCGGGCGTGAACCCATCGGGGGGTCGACCGTGTCCAGTACGCCCGCAGTCGCTTCCGGCCACCATCCCGCGCCTCTGCCGATTGCGATGACCATGGGCGCCCTTGGGGTGGTCTATGGCGATATTGGCACCAGCCCCCTCTACGCCCTGAAGGAAGCAGCCAAGGCGGCGGCCCATGGCGCTGCTCTCGCTCCCGACGCCGTGCTGGGGATCGCATCGCTCATCCTCTGGGCACTCTTGCTGATCATCTCGCTGAAATATGCGCTCCTGATCCTGCGCGCGGACAACCGCGGCGAAGGCGGCATCGTGGCGCTGCTGGCGCTGCTGCATGCCCGCAATGCCCTGCCGGGGACATGGCGCGCACATCTTTTGGTAGTCGGCCTCGTTGGCGCCGCGCTGCTCTATGGCGACGGCGCCATTACCCCTGCGATCTCGGTGCTCAGCGCCATCGAGGGCCTCAAGGTCGACGCGCCCTCGCTCGCGCCTGTGGTGGTACCCATCACGGTGGCCATCCTGATCGGCCTGTTCATGATGCAGAAGCAGGGCACCGGATTCATCGGCCGCATCTTCGGACCGGTGATGCTGGCCTGGTTCGTGGTGCTCGCCGTGCTCGGCATCCACGGCATCGTCAAGGCGCCGGCGGTGCTGGCCGCGCTCAGCCCGCTCTATGCCTTCGACTTCCTGATCCACCAGGATTTCCATGTCTCCTTTGCAATCCTCGGAGCCGCCTTTCTCGCGGTGACCGGCGGTGAGGCCATGTATGCCGACATGGGGCATTTCGGTCGCCTGCCGATCCGGCTGGCCTGGTTCGCGATCTGCCTGCCCGCGCTGGTGCTGAACTATTTCGGCCAGGCCGCGCTGCTGATCACCGACCCCACGATGATCGAGAATCCGTTCTTCCAGCTCTGCCCCGACGCCCTGCACTATCCGCTGGTCGCGTTTTCGGCTGTTGCGACCGTGATCGCCTCGCAGGCGATCATCTCCGGCGTGTTCTCGCTGACCCAGCAGTCGATCCAGCTCGGCTTCCTGCCGCGCATGCAGATCCGTCACACCACGAGCGATGCGATCGGCCAGATCTACGTGCCCCTGGTGAACTGGCTGCTCGCCGCCGCGACGTTGGGTGCGGTCCTCAGCTTCGGCACGTCGGACGCGCTCGCCGGCGCTTATGGCATCGCGGTGTCGCTGCTGATGGCGATCACCACGCTGCTTGCGGCACTGGTCGCGATCCAGTGGGGCTATTCGCCGTGGCTCGTGGTTGCCGTGAACGGATTCTTCTTCGTGATCGACGTGATCTTCTTCTCGGCCAATTCGATCAAGCTGTTCGAGGGCGGCTGGTTTCCGCTGCTGCTCGCGGCCTTCGTCGCCTTCCTGATGCTGACCTGGCGCGCCGGCGTGAAGCTGGTCGAGGCCGCGCGCGCGAAGCTGCGCCAGCCCGAGGAGGATCTGATCGAGACCGCGGTCAACAAGTGCCACACCCGGTTGCCGGGAACGGCGGTGTTCCTGGCCTCCGCGCCGCGCGGCGTGCCGCTCGCGCTGACCCAGTTCGTCAAGCACAACCACGTGCTGCACGAGCGCGTGCTCCTCGCCACCGTGCTGATCGAGGAATCCCCGCACATCACGGACGAGGAGCGCGCGGAGGTGATCGAGATCATCCCCGGCATCACCCGCATCATCCTGCATTACGGCTTCATGCAGAACCCGACGATCTATGAGGGGCTGACGCTGACCTGCCGGCAGGGCAAGCTGCCCGGCATCGACCTCTCCGAGATCACCTATTACGTCGGCCGCGAGACCATCATCCCGCGCGAGGACGTGCCGGGCATGTGGGTCTGGCGCGAAACCGTGTTCGCCTTCCTGCAACGCAACGCCGAGCGCTCGGCCGCGTTCTTCGGCGTGCCGACCAAGCAGGTGGTGGAGTTCGGCACGGAGCTGGAGATTTAAAGGGTGAGTGGCGAATAGCGATTGGAGTTGTACACCCTATTCGCCACTCGCTATTCCCCGTTCGTCCCGTTCCCGTTCTCCGCCTCTTCCGTGATGTGCTCGACCGAGACGACGTGCTCGTCTTCGGCGGTGTCGAACACGATCACGCCCTGCGTCGAGCGGCCGGCGATGCGGATGCCCTCGACGGGGCAGCGGATCAGCTGGCCCTTGTCGGTGACCAGCATGATTTGATCAGCATCTTCGACGGGGAAGGACGCGACCAAATTGCCGTTGCGGTTGTTGACGCTCATGGCGACGATGCCTTTGCCGCCGCGGCCCGTGGTGCGGTATTCGTAGGATGAGGTCCGCTTGCCGAAGCCGTTGACGGAGACGGTCAGGACGACCTGCTCCTGCGCCGACATCTCGATGTAGCGTTCCTGGGCGAGCTGGAAGCTGCCCGAAGTTTCCTCCGCCTCGGCGTCCGCTGCAGGCTCCTCGGCCACGGCTTCTCCGGCGACCGCACGGCGCATCTTCAGGTACGCCGAGCGCTCGTCCGAAGAGGTCTCGACATGGCGCAGGATCGCCAGCGAGATCACCTTGTCGCCCTCGCCGAGCGCAATGCCGCGCACGCCCATCGAGGTGCGCCCGGTGAACACGCGGACATCGGTGACGGGGAAGCGGATGCACTGGCCGGCGGCGCCGGTCAGCAGCACGTCGTCGCGCTCGGTGCAGATCTGCACGTCGACGATGGCTTCATTGTCGTCGAGCTTCATCGCGATGATGCCGGAGCGGCGGACGTCGACGAAGTCGGACAGCTTGTTGCGGCGGACATTGCCGCCGGTGGTCGCGAACATCACGTCGAGGTTGCCCCAGGTGGACTCGTCCTCCGGCAGCGGCATGATGGTGGTGATGCGCTCGCCCTGCTCCAGCGGCAGGATGTTGATCAGAGCCTTGCCGCGCGCGTTGGGCGCCGCCATCGGCAGGCGCCAGACCTTCTCCTTGTAGACCTGGCCGCGCGACGAGAAGAACAGCACCGGCGTATGCGTGGAGGCCACGAACAGCCGGCTGACGAAATCCTCGTCGCGGGTCTGCATGCCGGCGCGGCCCTTGCCGCCGCGGCGCTGGGCCCGGTAGGCCGACAGCGGCACGCGCTTGACGTAACCGGCATGTGACACGGTGACGACCATGTCCTCGCGCTGGATCAGGTCCTCGTCCTCGACCTCGCCTTCCTGCTCGATGATCACGGTGCGGCGCGGGGTGGCAAACTCGGCCTTCACGTCGGCAAGCTCGGTCTTGACGATGTCGAGCACGCGCGCGCGTGAGCGCAGGATGTCGAGATAATCGGCAATCTCGCCGGCGAGCGTGTCGAGCTCGTCGCGGATCTCGTCGCGGCCGAGTGCTGTGAGGCGCTGCAAACGCAGATCGAGAATGGCCCTCGCCTGCTCCATCGAGAGCCGGATCGTGCCGGCCTCGCTGATGCGATGGCGCGGGTCGTCGATCAGGGTCAGCATGTCCTCGACGTCACGGGCCGGCCAGTCGCGCGACATCAGGGTATCGCGCGCGGTGGTCGGGTCGGGCGAGGTGCGGATGACGCGGATCATCTCATCGATATTGGCGACTGCGATCGCGAGGCCGACCAGGATATGGGCGCGGTCGCGCGCCTTGGCGAGAAGGAACTTGGTGCGACGCGTGACGACCCGCTCGCGGAAGTCGACAAAGATGGCGAGCAGGTCCTTCAGATGCATGATCCGCGGACGGCCGCTGTCGAGCGCAACCATGTTGACGCCGAAGCTCGTCTGCAGCGGCGTAAATCTGTAGAGCTGGTTCAGCACCACGTCGGGCACGGCGTCGCGTTTCAGCTCGATGACGACGCGGAAGCCGTCGCGGTCGGATTCATCGCGCAGGTCGGCGATGCCCTCGATCTTCTTCTCCTTGACCAGTTCGGCGATGCGCTCGACCATCGTCGCCTTGTTCACCTGGTAAGGAATCTCGGTGACGATGAGCGCCTCGCGCTCCTTGCGGATGGTGTCGATCGTGACCTTGCCGCGCATCACCACCGAGCCGCGGCCCAGATGGTAGCCGGCGCGGATACCCGCCCGTCCGAGAATGATGCCGCCGGTTGGAAAATCCGGGCCGGGAACGATGTTGATCAGCTCGTCGATGGTGAGCGCGGGATTGTCGATCAGCGCCACGCAGGCATCGATGACCTCGCCGAGATTGTGCGGCGGGATGTTGGTCGCCATGCCGACGGCGATGCCGCCCGCGCCGTTGACGAGAAGGTTCGGGAACTTGGCCGGAAGAACCGACGGTTCGGTCTCGTTGTTGTCGTAGTTCGGCTGGAAGTCGACGGTGTCCTTGTCGATATCGGCCAGCAGGGCCAGCGCCGACTTGGTCAGCCGCGCTTCGGTGTAACGATAGGCGGCCGGGGGATCGCCGTCGACCGAACCGAAATTGCCCTGGCCGTCGATCAGCGGCACGCGCATCGAGAAGTCCTGCGCCATCCGGACCATGGCGTCGTAGATCGACTGGTCGCCGTGCGGGTGATACTTACCGATGACGTCGCCGACCACACGCGCCGACTTGACGTACTTCTTGTCCGGCGTGTGCCCCTGCTCGTGCATCGAGTACAGGATGCGGCGGTGCACAGGCTTCAAGCCGTCGCGGGCGTCAGGCAGCGCGCGTGCCACGATCACGCTCATGGCGTAGTCGAGATAGGACTTCTTCATCTCCTCGAAGATGGAGACGGGGCGAATGTCCGAGGGTTGCGCCGGCTGGTCGCCGGGCTTGTTGTCGTCGTCGTCAGCCAAGGGGGAATCCGATGAGGTTTATCTGGGAATCATATAGCGCATCAGGCCCCTGATAACCACCCTCGCGGGGGTCAAGGGAAGCGCTTTTTCCGACTGTTTTTCCAGAGACTTACGTGCTCCGCGCCACCACCTTGAACGGGGCCGGATGCGCCGCCGGGAGCCGCCCTCTTACGCGCCGAAAATCACCCGATGCATGATGCGTCCGGGCACCAGCGTGAACAGGCCCGCCACAACCAGCGCGCCCGCGAAGACGAGGATCATGATGCGCCGGTGATCGGCAACGCGATGGGTGCGCGCCCGCCACACCGCCAGCGGAAGCATCACCAACGTGAAGATCGACAACAGGTGGATCGGACTGAACGGCCCGACCAGGCGGATCTGGTGGATCCAGAACGACGATGCAGCCACCACCGCCATCAGCGCGACCCAGATCCACCCGATCGTCCGGTGCGGCAACGTGCCCTTGGGAGCCGCGAACTGGACCAGGCCCAGCAGAAAGGCCGCCATCGCGGCAAATGCGTGCAGCGGAATGGCCGGAGCAGCCTCAAGCAGCGGCGCAAGGCTCATTGCGAGGCTTCCCCCGTTAGAGGCGCGAGCCATGTAAACAGGATTAACATCAAGTTAATACCATTCACATGACTGCCCGTAAAAAGCTTGAAGCAGCACATGAGGCAAGCCCGGGAAACCCGAGCCTTACCCGCAAATTGGTAAGAAATCCTGCCGCATCACGCGAGCAAGGCGACGTTAAGGACGAAGCGCCCCGCCGCTCAGAACGGGATATCGTCGTCC
Source organism: Bradyrhizobium sp. SZCCT0153 (assembly GCF_018129995.1). Taxonomy (GTDB): domain Bacteria; phylum Pseudomonadota; class Alphaproteobacteria; order Rhizobiales; family Xanthobacteraceae; genus Bradyrhizobium; species Bradyrhizobium japonicum_G. The sequence goes on along the minus strand of NZ_JAFCKS010000009.1, from coordinate 53,171 downwards.
ATGTCGCTGTTGCGGCCACCGCCGCCAGCGGCAACGGGACGGCGCGGTGCGCTGCTGACTGGACCGGAGGAGCCGAAATCGCCGGCCGGCTCATCGCCGAAGCTGCCGCCTCCCGCGCCGCCACTGCGGCCATCGAGCATCGTCAGGGTCGAGTTGAAGCCCTGGAGCACGACCTCGGTGGAGTACTTCTCGACGCCCGCCTGGTCGGTCCATTTGCGGGTCTGGAGCGCGCCCTCGATGTAAACCTTGGCGCCCTTCTTCAGGTACTGCTCGGCGACCTTGCACAGCCCTTCATTGAAGATCACCACGCGATGCCACTCGGTCTTTTCCTTGCGCTCGCCGCTGTTCTTGTCGCGCCAGGTCTCCGAGGTGGCGATGCTCAAATTCGCGATCGGCCGCCCGTCCTGGGTGCGGCGGATTTCAGGATCCTTGCCGAGATTTCCAACCAGAATGACCTTGTTGACGCTTCCCGCCATCGCCGCTCTCCACTCCGAATGCCACTGAATTTAAAAAGGCCGGCCCGCTCCCCGCGTTCCGCTGCCCCTGTTGAGGCGACCCTATACGCTCGCCGGACGCTTGCGGACGCCGATCACCGCGCCACCCCTCAGGTTATCCCCACATATAGCATCGACCTCCGGTTTGTTCCAGATTTGTTCTTGCAAATGACGGAGCCGAAGGGGCGGCCTTGAGCGGCCAGCGTCCTGCGGAAGGCAGGCGCAAACATGGAACTTTTTCGGGTTCCCTGAAAAGAGCAAAACAACTTAACATTCAGCAAGTTATCGCGGCTCCGCCGATCTGCGACTGTGGCATTTCGGCGACGGACTCTGTCCCTCGCTCGGACTAGGCTTGCCTTGGAATTAATGCATTTGGGCCTCGCGCCTGATCAAACCGCTTCGGGGATTTCAAGAAGCGGACGAACCTGGGGAAACTTGCAATGAATAAGATCCTGATTGGTGCAATCGGTGCAGTGGCGTTGAGCCTGTCGGCTCCCGCCAGCGCGGCGGACATGGCCGCGCGTCCCTACACCAAGGCTCCGGCGCCGATGGTCGCCGCCATCTACGACTGGAGCGGCTTCTACATCGGCTTCAACGGCGGCGGTGGCACCAGCCACAAGTGCTGGGACGGCGATGTCGGCGGTGGCGTTTTCGTCGGCGAAGGCTGCCACAACGCGGTCGGCGGCACTGCCGGTGGCCAGGTCGGCTACCGCTGGCAGTCGGCCAATTGGGTGTTCGGCCTCGAGGGCCAGGGCAACTGGGCCGACTTCTCGGGTGACAACATCAGCGCGATCACCGGCCTGCGCGATCGTTCAAAGATCAACGCCTTCGGCCTGATCACCGGCCAGGTCGGCTATGCCTGGAACAACGTCCTGCTCTACGTCAAGGGCGGCGGCGCCGTCGTCGGCGACCGCTACCGCAGCTTCGACGTCGTCTCCGGCCTCGAGGTCGACCGGGCCGACGAGACCCGCTGGGGCGGCACCGTGGGCGCAGGCATCGAGGTAGGCTTCGCACCGAACTGGACCGTGGGCTTCGAGTACGACCACATCTTCCTCGGTAACCGCACCATCGGCTTCACCGGCTCCGGCAATTTCCTGTTCGCGCCGCTTGGCGCTGCCACACGCTCAGATCGCATCAGCCAGGACGTCGATATCGGCCTCATCCGCTTGAACTATCGCTGGGGTGGCCCGATCGTCGCGAGGTACTGAACCTACTGATATCATTCAAAGACTTGAAGGCCGGCCTCGCGCCGGCCTTTTCGTTTCTGTTCCCCTTGAGGAACAATAGGTCAGCACTTGCTACATTTTCAGGCTGCTGTGGCTGATGGGACACACAACTTGCGGCTTTGCTGGTGTAAGCACGACATCAGTTGGACGAGAGCGTCCGATACCCCTTCCCGATCGTGGAAGGCACAAACAGAAACTGGGACTGGGATTAGATCGAAAATGAAGAAGGTTTTGTTGGCTTCGGCCTGTTTGTTCGCACTTGCCGCTCCGGCTTCGGCCGCTGATCTGGCGGCTCGCCCCTACACCAAGGCCCCGGTGGCTATGGCTTCGGTCTACAACTGGACCGGCTTCTACCTCGGTATCGTCGGCGGCGGCGCCTGGGAAAACGCTTCCGGCGACCCGAAGATGAAGGGTGGCTTCGTCGGCGGCACCGCCGGCTACAACTGGCAGACCGGCAACGTCGTGTTCGGCGTCGAGGCCGATGGCGCCTGGGCTGACGTCAGCGCTACCGCGACCGGCGCCACCGTCGTTCCCGGCTTCGGCGTCGTGACCGCAACCGCGACCTCGAAGACCGACGCGATGGGCACCGTGCGCGGCCGCCTCGGCTGGGCCGTCAACAACGTCCTGTTCTACGGCACCGGTGGTTACGCCTGGATCGACAACAAGATCACCCTCTCCGCGCTCGGCGTGACCGCTTCGGACAGCAAGTGGCACTCCGGCTGGACCGTCGGTGCGGGCGTCGAAGCGTTCTTCGCGCCGCAGTGGTCGGTCAAGGGCGAGTACCTCTATCGCAGCCTCGGCGGCGAGAGCTACTTCTCGGGCGCCCTGCCCACCGGCACGCTCAACTTCCACACCGTGCAGGTCGGCGTGAACTATCACTTCGGGGGCCCGGTGGTCGCGAAGTACTGATCTTCGCCTCCAACGCCATCGTGTTACGAAAGGCCGGCCTTGCGCCGGCCTTTTTGTTTGACCGGCCGGTCCCCGCGCAGTTCCGCGCACGTGCTCCTGCCAGATGCCGCCAGCGCGCCAACAATCCGTTGACGATTCGCAAGTCCCACTGGAAATCCGTGCTCGTTCTTCCTACGTTCGCTGACATACCCATCGGCGCCGATCCCGGTTCCGGGCGAAGCGCGCCTTCAACGTTGGCGCGATCGCGCGCCTTTGGGATTCCTTGAGGACCACCAGGATGGATGAAGTGATCAAGGCGAAGCGCCAACAACAGAACGCGGGATCACACCTGCGCGCAATTACGATCCGTGGCGCGCGCGAGCACAACCTCAAGAACGTCGACGTCGAGATTCCCCGCGACAAGCTCGTGGTGTTCACCGGTCTCTCGGGCTCCGGCAAGTCCTCGCTCGCATTCGACACCATCTACGCCGAGGGCCAGCGCCGCTACGTCGAATCGCTGTCGGCCTATGCGCGCCAGTTCCTGGAAATGATGCAGAAGCCTGATGTCGACCAGATCGATGGCCTGTCGCCGGCAATCTCGATCGAGCAGAAGACGACGTCGAAGAACCCGCGCTCGACCGTCGGCACCGTCACCGAGATCTACGACTACATGCGCCTGCTCTGGGCCCGCGTCGGCGTGCCCTATTCGCCGGCCACGGGCCTTCCGATCGAAAGCCAGACCGTCTCCCAGATGGTCGACCGCGTGCTGGCGCTGCCGGAAGGCACCCGCCTCTACCTGCTCGCGCCTGTCGTGCGCGGCCGCAAGGGCGAGTACAGGAAAGAGCTCGCCGAATGGCTCAAGAAGGGCTTTCAGCGCGTCAAGATCGACGGCACCTTCCATGAACTGGCGGAAGCGCCGACGCTGGACAAGAAGTTCCCGCACGACATCGACGTCGTCGTCGACCGCATCGTGGTGCGCGCCGACATCGGCCAGCGCCTCGCCGAGAGCTTCGAGACCGCGCTGAAGCTGGCCGAAGGCCTTGCCGTCGTCGAGTTCGCCGACGCGCCAGCGGCCGCTCCCGCGGAAGAGAAAGAGAAAAAGAAGACCGCGAAGATTCACGACAAGAGCGGGCCAGAGCGCATCCTGTTCTCGGAAAAGTTCGCCTGCCCGGTCTCGGGTTTCACCATCCCCGAGATCGAGCCGCGCCTGTTCTCCTTCAACAACCCCTACGGCGCCTGTCCTGCCTGCGGCGGCCTCGGCGTCGAGCAGCATGTCGACGAAGACCTCGTCATCCCCGACAAGGAGCTCGCGATCGGCAAGGGCGCGATCGCGCCCTGGGCCAAATCGTCGTCGCCCTACTACACGCAGACGCTGACGGCGCTCGGCAAGCACTACAAGTTCACGCTGACCACCAAATGGAAGGATCTGCCCAAGAAGACGCAGAACGCGATCCTGCATGGCTCCGGCGAGGACGAGATCAAGTTCTCCTACGAGGACGGGGTCCGCTCCTACGACACCAAGAAGCCGTTCGAGGGCGTCATCACCAACATCAACCGCCGCTACCGCGAGACCGAGAGCGAGTGGGCGCGCGAGGAGCTGGCGAAATATTTCCACGACGTGCCCTGCGGCGGCTGCAACGGTTTCCGGCTCAAGCCCGAGGCGCTCTGCGTCAAGATCGGCGGCAAGCATATCGGCGACATCTCGGAGCTGTCCGTCAAAGGCGCCGGTGCATGGTTCGAGACCGTGCCGGAGGCGCTGAACACGCAGCAGAACGAGATCGCCGGCCGCATCCTCAAGGAGATCCGCGAGCGACTCACCTTCCTGCTCGACGTCGGCCTCAACTATCTCACCCTGTCCCGCTCCTCCGGCACGCTGTCCGGCGGCGAGAGCCAGCGCATCCGCCTCGCCTCGCAAATCGGCTCGGGCCTGACCGGCGTGCTCTACGTGCTCGACGAGCCCTCGATCGGCCTGCACCAGCGCGACAACGCGCGCCTGCTCGACACCCTCAAGCGCCTGCGCGACCTCGGCAACACCGTGATCGTGGTCGAGCATGACGAGGACGCGATCCTGCTGGCCGACTACGTGCTCGACATCGGCCCGGGCGCCGGCATGCATGGCGGCAACATCGTCGCCGAAGGCACGCCCGCCGAGATCATGCGAAACCCGAAATCGCTGACCGGCAAGTACCTCACCGGCGAGCTCGAGGTCGAGGTGCCGGAGCGGCGCCCACCGAACCATCGCCGCACCATCAAGGTGGTCAACGCGCGCGGCAATAACCTCAAGAACGTCACGGCCGAAATCCCGCTCGGCCTGTTTACCTGCGTCACCGGCGTCTCCGGCGGCGGCAAGTCGACGCTGCTGATCGACACGCTCTACAAGGCGATCGCCCGCAAGCTGAACAACGCCAGCGAAGGCGCAGCTCCGCACGACCGCATCGAGGGCCTGGAGCACATCGACAAGATCATCGACATCGACCAGTCGCCGATCGGCCGCACCCCGCGCTCGAATCCGGCGACCTACACCGGCGCCTTCACGCCGATCCGCGAATGGTTCGCAGGCCTCCCCGAATCCAAGGCGCGCGGCTACGAGCCCGGCCGCTTCTCCTTCAACGTCAAGGGTGGCCGCTGCGAGGCCTGCCAGGGCGATGGCGTCATCAAGATCGAGATGCACTTCCTGCCCGACGTCTACGTCACCTGCGACGTCTGCAAGGGCAAGCGCTACAATCGCGAGACGCTCGAAGTCCTGTTCAAGGGCAAGAGCATCGCCGACGTGCTCGACATGACCGTCGAGGAGGCCGCAGACTTCTTCAAGGCGGTGCCGCGCGTGCGCGAGACCTTCCAGACCCTGCACCGCGTCGGCCTCGACTACATCCATGTCGGCCAGCAGGCCACGACCCTGTCGGGCGGTGAAGCCCAGCGCGTCAAGCTCGCGAAAGAACTGTCCAAGCGCGCCACCGGCCGCACGCTCTACATCCTGGACGAGCCGACCACTGGCCTGCACTTCCACGACGTCAAGAAACTGCTGGAGGTGCTGCACGAGCTGGTCGCGCAGGGCAACACGGTCGTCGTCATCGAGCACAATCTCGAAGTCATCAAGACCGCCGACTGGGTCATCGACCTCGGCCCGGAAGGCGGCGACGGCGGCGGCGAAATCGTCGCCTGGGGCCCGCCGGAAGACATCGCCAAGGCGCCGCGGAGCTACACCGGCAAATTCCTGGCGCCGGTGCTGGAGAAGGCGCGGAAGCCGAAGCGGCGGCGCGCGGCGAGCGAGGCGGCCGAATAGGTTACGTACCGGGAGCGTGCCGACACATTGTCTGAGGGAGACGGAGTTTGCCTGCCGGACTTGTGCAAACCTACAGTGCGTTCGCCCACAATAATGCTTGGGCCAACCACCGGCTGCTCACCGCTTGTGCTGCGCTGTCTCAGACCGACTTCGAAGCCGAGCGGACCGGCTTCTTTCCGAGCCTGCAACGCACACTGAACCACATCCATGTCATCGACCTCTTCTATGTCGATGCACTGGAGGGCGGATGGCTCGGGCCTGCGGCCTGGAAGAACCAGATTCCGTACCCCTCACTCTCTGAGCTGAAACCTGCCCAAGCCGAAATGGACAAGCGTTTGCTCGCCGTCTGCGATGCGCTGACACCCGAACTTCTCGACGGCATTGTGCGGATCAACCGCGACACGCGCGTCCAGACCGAACGTCGCGACCGACTGCTCATGCATCTGTTTCAGCATCAAATTCATCACCGCGGACAGGCGCACGCGATGCTCTCTGCAACAAGTGTCCCGCCGCCTCAGCTCGACGAATTCTTTGCCGAGGGAGAAGCACCGCTCAGGGCCGCCGAGTTCGACGAGCTCGGATGGACCGAGGAGACCGTGTGGAAATCCTAGCGGTGTAATTTCTTCCCCATGCCCTACGCCCTCGCCATCTTCGATCTCGACGGTACCCTCGCCGACAGCTTTCCGTGGTTCCTGCGCACAATCAACGACGTCGCCGATCGCTTCGGCTTTCGTCGTGTGGCCGATGAGGACGTCGAGGGGCTGCGGCATGCCTCGACGCGGGAGATCCTCAGCCGGCTCGAGGTGCCGCTCTGGAAGCTGCCGGCGATCGCGCGATATGCGCGGCGGCTGAAGGCGGAGGCGGCTGCGGAGATCTCGCTGTTCGCGGGCGTCGAGGCGATGCTGCGGACGCTGGCCGAGCGCGGCGTGCAGCTGGCGCTGGTGACATCGGACAGCGAAGCCAATGCGCGCGAGAAGCTCGGCGAGGCCGCGGCGCTGTTCGCGCATTTCGATTGCGCGGCATCGATCTTCGGCAAGCCCACGAAATTCCGCCGGGTCATCCGCCGCGCCGGCGTGGACCCCGCTCACGTGATTTCGATCGGCGACGAGGCGCGCGACATTGAGGCGGCGCGGGCCGTCGGCATCGCCTGTGGCGCGGTGTGCTGGGGCTATGCGGCACCGGCCGCGCTGCGGGCGCTTGCGCCCGATCGCATCTTCGCGCAGATGGATGAGATCGCGGACGCGGTCTGCCGGATGCCGTTGAAGGCCTGAGCCCGGCATCCGCCCATCCAGGGAGACGCCGATGACACTCACGGATGCAGCCCGCCTCAAGCTGCTGGAGCCGCCGGTCGGCCGGATCCGCGTCGTGCTCGACACCGACACCTACAACGAGATCGACGATCAGTTTGCGCTGGTTCAAATGCTGCTGTCGAAGGATCGCTTCGACGTCGAGGCGATCTATGCCGCGCCGTTCTTGAACGCGCGCGCGGACAGCCCCGGCCACGGCATGGAGCTGAGCTATCAGGAAATCCTGCGCTTGCTGGAGCGTCTGAACATCGCAGCCGAGGGCCTGGTTCATCGCGGCGTCACCGCCTATGTCGGGCCCGGCAAGGCCGCGCGCGAGGCGCCTGCCGTCGACGACCTCGTGGCCCGGGCGCGCGCGGGCTCGCCGGACCAACCGCTCTACGTCATCGCCATTGGCGCCATCAGCAACGTCGCCTCTGCGCTTCTCAAAGCCCCCGATATCATCGAACGCATCGTCGTCGTGTGGCTCGGCGGCCATGCGCTGGAATGGCCGCACACGATCGAGTTCAACCTCAAGCAGGACGTCGGCGGCGCTCAGGTGCTGCTCGACAGCGGCGTGCCGCTGGTTCTGGTGCCGTGCAAGGGCGTCACCTCGCACCTTCACTCGACAGTGCCGGAGATCGAGCGTTACGTCGAACCGCACGGCAGCATCGGCGCGTTCCTCGCCATGCGCTTCAAGGAATATTCGTCCGACCATCTGGGTTGGGCGAAGGAGATCTGGGACATGGCGCCGGTCGGATGGCTGCTGAACCCCGTGTGGGCGCCGAGCGTGATCATCCCGGCGCCGGTCCTGACGGAGCAGATGACCTGGAGCGTCGATCGCAGCCGGCATGCGATCCGCTACGTGACCTATGTGGATCGCAACCCCATCCTGAGGGACTTCTTCCTGAAATTGAGGGCCTACGCCGGGACGACGTAGGTCGCCTCTCCGCCCCCTACTCCGTCCTGCGCAAGAACGCCCCGAACGCGCGCGGGCCGTCGCCCACCTTGACCTCGCCGACGACCTTCAGCTCGGCTGCATCGATGATATGAAGCGTGTTGCTCTCCCAATTGGCGACGATGATGCGCTTGCCGTCTGCGGTCGCATTGATGCCTTCGGGATAGTCGCCGACATTGATGCGCTTGATCGGCTTCAGCGTCGCCAGGTCGAACACGCTGACGGTGCCGCCATACTGGTCGGTCACGAAGCCGCGGCCCTGCGCCATCGCCACCGCATAGGGACGCATCCCGACCGGCACGCGACCGATCGCCTGACCTGCCGCGATGTCGATCACGGAGACGTCGTCAGAGCCGACATTGGCGGTGTAGGCGCGCTTGCCCTCGGCGTCGATGGTGACACCGAACGGACGCGTGCCGACCTTGATGGTCGCCTTGCGTTGGCGCGTCGCGGTATCCACGACCGAGACGCTGTCGTCGTCGCGGTCCGCCGAGAGCAGCAGCTTGCCATCAGGTGTCACCGCCAGGCCCGACGGCGAGGCGCCGACTGCGATGCTGGCCGTGACGCTGCGCGTCGCCGCGTCGATCACACGCACCGCCGCGGCGTACCAGTCGGCGACATAGACCGTCTTGCCATCGGGCGCGACCGCAATGCCGAGCGGCCCGCCGCCGACCTCGATCCGCCCCGCGACCTGCCGCGTTGCTGCGTCCACCACAGTTACGGCCTTGGCGTCCGGGCTCGTGACATAGGCAAATCGGCCGTCGGCACTGACGGCGACGCCCGCCGGCTTGCCGCCGATCGGGATGGTCGCCACGCTGCGTGCCGTGGCGAGGTCCACGACCATCATATCGTCGCTGAGCTGGTTGGTGACGAACGCCTCTTCGGCGAAGGCGCTGCCGAGGCAAGCAAGACTGGCGGCCAGTGCCGCCATGACTGGGATGCGCACCGTCAGCTTCCGCTCTCGACCTTCTTCTTCAGCGCCGCGAGGCCGGCCTTGTAGAGCCCGCTCACAGCGGTCTTGGCAGCCTCGTCGCTCAGCTCCGGCGGCGGGTCGTTGTTGGGAAAGCCGCGGTAGAACGCACCAGCCCATTCCAGGGTCGAGCCCTTGCCGTCAGCGCTCGGCGTCACCGTCAGCGTCGAGGAATAATTGGTGACCGGCAGCACCTTCACGTCAACGGTGGTGATCCGGTAGGAATAGGTCATCGCGGCGGCGTCGAACTTGTAGAGCTCCTCGTCGACGGTCGCGCCTCCCGTCAGCGTCAGCTTCCGCGTGGCGCCGATCTCGTTGCCCTTCTCGCCCTCGGTCTTGGTGACCGGCGGGAGCCAGCTCATGTCCTGGAAATTGCCGATTGCGGCCCACACTTTGGCCGGGGCTGCGTTGATCTCGATGGATTCGCGCACCTTCTGCCGGGTCGGCCCATGCGCCCAGGCCGGTGTAGAAGCCGGGCCAAACGCCGCCGCCAAAGCCGCCGCACTCGCGGCAGTCAGCACCGCGGCCAAGACCATGCGCCGTCCAATCGTCACCCTCATCTCGTTTCCCCATGCGTCTCGTTGATCGTGCGCGACTTGAAGCGCGCTGGGATCATCGTAGCTCATTTTGCGGCCGAGGGGAGACCTGTTCATGGCCTCGTTGGGGCGCGCACCCGCGTTCTTTCGGAGGTGTTCAGGACCACGTTCGATCTGCCTGACTCGATGGCTGCGATGCCGATCGATCAGCAAGCCAAGTCGTGGACAAATTCTTGAAGATCAAGGATCTGTCCGATCCCGCGAAAGTTGCAAAGCTGTTGAACCGTTTCTCCGCGATGTATGACGTCAGAAACAGCCAGAGCACCGGTCAGGGCCAATCTCCATTGCTCGACCTCTTTCAAGGATCGAACTCAGGGGTAAGTCAATCTACGTACCTGGCCATTGCCAAGCTACGTTCTCACCCCTGATGACCGCTCGCCGATCCTAGCCCAACACCTCGAGCACCAGCTCCATGGTCATCAGCACGGGATTGTCGCCACGGATCAGACGGCCCTCCGCAATGCCGCCGGTGTAGTCGATCAGGGCGGCATCCAGTGCGGCTTCGAGCGCACCCGAAGGGCCCGGCGCGATCGTCCCGGCCGTCACCGCAAGCTCCGTTGCGAACGGCTCGGTCACGTCGCCATGGATGAAACGCGCGCCGACGGTCGAGCCGACGCCGCCGTGGATTTTCGCGCGCGCGATGCCGCGCGCGCGGCAGAACTCTTCGAGGCAGCCGGCAAAATCCTGGTTGGGGCGCAGCCGGAGCGCGAAGGCGCGGCTGGTCGTGCGCGCGCCGGTGCTCGCGGAGGCGACCGGCCCGAACAGCTTGAAATTGGTCTCGGGGTCGGGCTCGGTGGTGAACATCGCACCATCGAGACCGAAGGCCTCGACCTCGAACGGTTCTGCGACAACAGTCTCGTCCGGCATCATGTGGCCGCCGCCTGGCTTGCCGTCCGCCTCGGTCCACAGCCCGTGGCAATGAAAGAACGGCGCGCCGTCGCGCATACCGAGCGTCATGCTGCCGAACTTCACGCGCGTCAGGCCCGCGGGGCGATATGTATCGCTGTAGAACGCAGCATTCTCGCCGGTCTTCGACAGTGCCGGCATGACGTAAGCGAACGGCCCGACCGCGCCGCTACCGAAGTTCAGCACGCCGCCGGCAAAGCCTTCGGCGGCGAAACCGCGGCGCGCGGCCTCCAGCAGCGGCACACCGGCCTGAAGCGCGAAGGAGAAAGCGCGCCCCCTCGCCTCCACCCATTGGATGCGTTCTGCGACTGGCGCGCCCGGCTGCTTGATGCTCCGCATGACCTGCGCTCAGCCCGTCTTCGTCTTGTCGAGGTCGAGCAGCCCGCGTGCCTCGAGCTCGTCGCGCACCATGCGTTTTGGAATCTTGCCATAGCCGGATTTCGGCAACGCCTCCCAGAAGAAGAAGCGCTTCGGCATCTTGTAGCGCGGCACCTTCGGCAACAGGAACGCCGCCATCTCCGCTTCACTCACCGGCTTCTCGCCCTCACGCGCAACGCAGACGGCGACGCCGACCTCGCCCCAGGTCGCATCGGGCACGCCGAGCACGGCGACCTCACCGACCGCAGGATGCGTCAGGATCTTCTCCTCGATCTCGCGCGGATAGATGTTGGAGCCGCCGGAGATGTACATGTCGGAGGCGCGGCCGGTGATGTAGACGAACCCCTCCTCGTCCATGTGGCCGAGATCGCCGGTGCGGAACCAGCCATTGCGGAACGCCTTCGCATTGGCTTCAGGGTTGTCGTAGTAGCCGGCGAGCACGGCGGGGCCGATCACGCAGATCTCGCCGCTCTGGTTGGCCGCGAGTTCGCGGCCCTCGTCGTCCTGGATCGAGACCTGCATTCCGGTGCGCTCGAAGCCGCAGGTGCCGATCTTCGCATGCGGACCATCCTCGGGATCATGCAGCGCCGCCGGCAGCACGGTGATGTTGCCGGTGACCTCGCCGAGACCGAAATACTGCACGATGACCTTGCCGAGCTTCTTCAGCGCGGCCTTCTGGTCCTCGCGATACATCGGCGCGCCCGCATAGATCACATGGCGCAGCGAAGAATGATCGTATTTGTCCACCGCCGGATGCTCGACCATCATCTTCAGGATCGTCGGCACGGTGAAGAGATTGGCGACCCGATGTGTCTCGATCAGGCGGAACGCCTCGTCGATGTCGAACTTCTCGGTCGGCAGCAGCACGGTCCGCACACCGCGCGCGGCCTGCACCAGCTGATGCACGCCGGCGCCATGCGACAGCGGCGCCACCACCAGCGAGGCATCGTCTTCGGTGACGCCTGGCGTCAGATCGGCAAGATGATTGGTGACGACAAAGCCCATCTGGCCATGAGTCAGCACCGCAGCCTTGGAGCGGCCGGTGGTGCCGGAGGTGAAGAAGAACCAGCAGGGATCGTCGTGCTCGACCGCAACGTTCTCTACGGTACTGCCGGCCTGCGAAGCGATGGCATCAGCCACCGAGCGCTCGCCGAAGGCGGCCTCGCCGTCGATGCTCCAGGTGAATTCCAGCGCGCCACCGCTCACGGCCGCGGCGTGCTCGGGAAAATCGACATGGCACAGAAACGCCTTCGCACCGGAGGCCTGAGCGAGATAGGTCACCTCGTCCGGCATCAGGCGGAAATTGGTGGGCACCCAGACGGCGCCAAGCCGGAACGCCGCGAACATCGAGAGAAACATCTCGTCGCCGTTCTTGGAATGGACGAGGATGCGGTCGCCCTTGGCGATACCACGCGCGGCGAGTGCGGCGGCGAGCGCCGAGACCTGCGCATCGATCTCGCGCCAGGTCCAGGATTTGTCACCCCAGACGAAGCCGGGACGCGCCCCATGCCGCCGCGCATTCTGGGTCAGCATGTAAGCGAGATTCATGACGCGGCGGGACATGCGCAGGGGCTGCATCGGGCTTCCTCTTGGGCGGCGGACGGCACGCGAGCCGCCCGCTCATTGCAGCCCATTTATCGCCATCGAACGCGCCCCTGCAAGACCACCGGCCGCACACCTGCCTTACGGCTGCCTGAATGCGAACGGCGTCGCCGTAATGGCCTTCTCTTTCCAGCAGGCCTGCGCGCCAAAGCCGCCGCAGAAGCTGCCATGCAGGTCGAATCGGATCGTGCGCGCGGCGCCGCGCTTGATCGGCGGCGCCACGATCTTGTAGCTGCGCACATAGCCGTCGAACACCGGGCGCACGCCGCCATCCGGCAGCGTCACCAGGATGGTCATGACGCAGCCGCCGGTTCCGCAATAGGTGGTCTCGCGCTCCCCGCATTTGGTGTCGCGGAAGTCGACGACGTAGTCGTCGCGGCCGTCGCCGGTCAGATCGATCTTGCGCACCGTGTCCGCCGCAAAGGTCACCGCGCCGCCGCCCTGGCTCTCGCATTCCTCATTGGCATAGTGCAGCGCCTTCTGCACCCCGGGCGGATAATCGGAGGGGTTGAACGGTTTTGCCTCCTCGGCACGCGCAGCGGTGGCGAAGAGAGCGAGCAGGAAGACGAGATATCGCATTCGCGTTGGTCGCAGCCGAGGCCGCAATCGTTCAGGGAATTTTAAACATGATCGGCGCACCCTTGATCAGTCTCCGCGTACAGAGTGCCGCATCATGGTCAAAGTGCCCGCCTTCCTCCTGTTGTCGCTGGCGCTCGCCGGATGTGCCGTGGGCCCGCAAGCCCATCTGGCGTCCGATCCCGCCTTCAAGCCGGCGCGCTATGCCTGGGATGGCGCCGGCGAGAATCCCAATCAGCCGCGTGCGGCCTCCGCACCTGCGCGGACCGCGGCCCGATCCGAGCGCAACGGGGCGCAAGCCGGGCTTCAACCCTATTCGAAGGAATGGTGGCAGGCCCAGGACGGCATCGAGGCCGAGCAGGACGCGAGGGTCAACCGCTCCCTCGTCATCTGCCAGGGCTGCCTCCGCCCGCAGCCGCAGCCCGAGGATGCGCGGCTGGCCAAAGCGACCGATTGAACCGAACGGCCGCTCCATTGGTCTACACAGATGCGCGCTGACTCCGGCCGCCGGCCTGTCGTCGCGCGCCATCACCCCAGGGACATTTCATGCTCACCCGCCGGACCTTCGTCGTCGCCTCTCTGCTTGCCAGTACCTCCCCGGCATTCGCCGTGATGCCCGCCCCCGGCGATCCCGTCGCCATCGTGACCGCGATCTACACCCGCGCGGCCAATGGCAAGGGCGATGGCGGCGGTGCCTTCATCATCGAGGACAAGGCGGCCAAGAGCCAATATCTCTCCAAGGCGCTGATCGCGCTGTGGGCCAAGGCGGATGCGCACACGCCCAAGGGCGACGTCGGACCGGTCGATTTCGATCCCGTCACCAACTCGCAGGAACCCGACGTGAAGTCATTCAAGGTTGACGCGGAGAAGATGGGGGCCGACAAGGCGACGTTCGCGGTGACCATCACCGGCCACCGCAACGACCGGAAACCGGCCGACCTGATCGTGCGTTACGACTTCGTGCGCGAGGCCAGCACTTGGAAGATCGACGACATCAAGGGCTCGTCCGAAGGCGAAGCCTGGTCGATCCGCAAGATGCTGACGGACTCGCTGAAGAGCTGACCGGAGACGCCATGAGCGACGTCATCGACAACAGGGACCATCACCGCTTCGAGCTGGAGGTGGAGGGCTATCTTGCCACCGAACACTACAAGCTCGACGGCAAATTCATCACGTTCGAGCACACGGAGGTGCCGAAGGAGCTCGGCGGCAAGGGTGTCGGCTCAAAGCTGGTGCAAGGCGCGCTCGACCAGGTCCGCGCCGCCGGATTGAAGCTGATCCCGCAATGCCCGTTCGTGAAGGCGTGGATCGAGAAGCACCCCGACTATCAGGACCTGATGGAGCGATGAGCGCGCAGGCCCGCTGCTGACGGGCCTCGCCTACGGCCTAATGCCCATGCCTGAGCATGTCCTGGTCATTCAAATCCCAGTCCTGCCAGAGCTGGAGCACGCCGAGCAGCACCACCATCGCACCGAGGCTCGTATGGTAGATGCGGACAAAGCCTTCACCGGAATAGCCGAGGACATAGGGCGAGGCGATGAGCCACAATCCGACCAGGATCGTCGTCACCTCTTGCCAGCGTTGCAGCGCGACATACTCGAGCTGGCTGATGCCAAACACGATCAGGCCGACTGCGACCGCGTTCAGGATCATCATCTCGTGTCCGGCGATGGGCGACCGATCCTGGATAGGGAACCACGGCGAAACGACAATCAGCGCGCCGAGCAGCATCCCGCACCAATCTTCCCATGTTCGATGAGTATTCAAGAAACCAAAGTCCGACATAGTACCCTCCTACAACAGAGGCATACGTCTGCGGCTGGCGATCGTGACATACCGAATGTCTGGCGACCTGCCGGCCGCATTCGGGCGTATGTCCTCCAAAAGACGTGGGAGTCGCCGTGGAACTTGCAAGAGCGATGTCGGGAATTATTAGACTCTTGCGGGACAAGACCTATTGCGCTGCGGCCACAGGGATGCGCGTTTGCAGATATCTCCCGTGCGCCCCCTCTGGCCTCGCTTGCCAAGGGCGGGATCGGGCTTCCTAGATCGGCAAGCAATACGCACTTCGGAAGGATTTTGCATGGCGGCATCGGTACGCGATAACAAGGATAGAAGCCGCTTCGAGCTCGATGTCGGCAACGAAATCGCCTTCGCCAATTACCGGCTGACGCCATCGGCGGTCATCATCACCCACACCGAGACGCCGCGCGCGCTCCGCGGCCGCGGCATCGCATCCGAGCTCGTCAAGGGCGCGCTCGACTTGATCCGCCGCGACGGCAACAAGGTGATCCCCGGCTGCGGCTTCGTCGTCGACTATCTCGACAGGCATCCGGAAGATGCCGATTTGCTGGCCTGAAAGCAAAAGGGCCCGCGGCATCGCGCGGGCCCTTGGCTTGCAACCGAACGATCGGTCAGTGCTTGATTTCCGGCGGCAGCTTGCCGCCATTGGCGGCGAGCTTTGACATCACCTGCTTGTGCAGCCAGACGTTCATGCTCGCGGAATCGTTGGTGTCGCCGGTGTAGCCGAGCTCCTTGGCGAGATCCTTGCGCGCAGCAAGGCTGGAGTCGATGTCGAGCGCCTTCATGAGGTCGACGATCGAGGTGCGCCATTCGAGCTTCTCGCCCTTGTGCGCCGCGACCGCCGCGTCGACGATCGCAGCAACGTCCACTGTCGACGCGGGCGCGGCAGCAGGCGCCGATCCACCTGGAGCGGCGCCTGCGGGCGCGCTGCCCGAGGGAGCGCCGCCTGCGGGCGCGGCGGAAGCCGGGTGGCTGCCGAAGATCGCGCCCATGATTTTTCCGAAAATGCTCATGTCTGCTCCCCGAGAAGGATCCGTTGGAAAGGCCTTGAGTGGCACTTATAGACGAAGTTACTGCGTTGCGCCCGCGAAGTTCCGCGAAACAGCAACCAGCATCAGCTTATCTGCGGCGAAATGACGACCGAATGACGTCATCGAGGTTGCGCTGCGGCATCGAATCTCACCCAGGCGTGAGGGACAGGACTCGGAAATAGGCGTACGGTTCATGTTCAGTTCGCGATGCCACCCGGAATTCGCGTCTGGTTGGGATCGCGAAACTCAGAAGTGCGGCCGCTTGCGCCGTTACCGGCGCCGAATTCGGCCGCTTGGCAAGGAGCTAGCGACCATGGCCACCCTCTACCAGGGCAATGTGCCCACAGTGGTCCAGACCGCGGATGCGGATGGACCGGTGATCCGAACCATCCAACTCTCCGATCTGCACGACGCGCTCCGGCGCGGCTGGGAGGATTTCAAGGCGGTGCCGAGCCACGCCATCATCCTCTGCGTGATCTATCCGGTGCTGGGCCTCGTGCTCGCCCGCGTGGTGATGGGTTATTCAGTGCTGCCGCTATTGTTCCCGCTGGCCGCAGGCTTCGCGCTGATCGGCCCGTTCGCCGCGCTCGGCCTCTACGAACTCTCCAGCCGGCGCGAACGCTATGAGGAGGCCAGCGCCTGGGATGCCATGGAAGTGCTGCGCTCGCCCTCGTTCGGCGCCATGCTGGGACTCGGCACGCTGCTGCTCGCACTGTTCGTGACCTGGGTCGCGACCGCGCAGGCGATCTATGTCGCGGCGTTCGGCTATGAGGGCGCGTCCGGGATCTCGGATTTTCTGATCCGCGTGCTGACGACAAGGCAAGGCTGGTGGCTGATCGTGGTCGGCTGCGGCGCCGGATTCCTGTTCGCGCTCGCCGCCCTCTGCATCAGCGCCGTATCATTCCCCCTGATGCTCGATCGCCATGCCGGCGCGTTCGAATCGATGGTGACGTCGCTGCGCGTCGTCGCCAAAAATCCCGTCCCGATGGCAGCCTGGGGTCTGATCGTGGCGGTGCTGCTGGCGCTGGGCACGATCCCGGCCTTCCTCGGCCTTGCCGTGGTGATCCCACTGCTCGGCCACGCCACCTGGCATCTCTACCGCAAGGTAATCGTGTCCGATCCGAGCGCGCGTCCGGTGCCGCCGCCGCATCGTCCGCGCAAGCCGGCCGCCGACTTCCCCGCCAACCTCTTCCCCTGGCGCAATCGGACGGACGCCTGACGATATCGTGACATGCGATCCTGCCCCCGGGCCGGGCAGGATCGCGCTGTCACGCGCCTTGCTTTGGCCGCGGTTACAATCGAGATTACGCCCCGCCGGTCAGATCACTTCACGGAATTCATTTACTCGAATGACCCCGACGATTTCTCGTCTCGCTCTCGCAGCCTTCATCCTCTCCGCCTCAATCCTGTCCACCGCACCAGCGCTTGCCGCTGTCGCCTGCGGCTCGGGCAATTTCGACGCCTGGCTTGCGGACTTCAAAACCGACGCCGCCGCCAAAGGTATCTCGCAGCAGGCGATTTCCGCCGGACTTGCCGGCGTCACGCTCGACCAAAGCGTGCTCAACCGCGACCGATCGCAAAAGGTGTTCAACCAGACTTTCGAGGAGTTCTCCGGCCGCATGGTGCCGCCGCGGATGATGCGCGGCTCCAACATGATGAAGCAGTACGGCTCGGTGCTCTCGCGCATCGAGCAGACCTACGGCGTCCCGGGCGAGGTCCTGGTCGCGATATGGGGTCTCGAGACCGATTTCGGCGTCAATACCGGCAAGTTCGCAACCATCCGCTCGCTGGCGACGCTGGCCTACGACTGCCGGCGCGCCGAGCAGTTTCGGGCCGAGCTATTGGACGCGCTGCGCATCGTCCAGCGCGGCGACCTCGCGCCGGCCGACATGAAGGGCGCCTGGGCCGGCGAGCTCGGCCAGACCCAGTTCATGCCGTCGTCCTGGATGAAATACGCCGTCGATTTCGACGGCAATGGCAAGCGCGATCTCCTGCACAACGCGCCCGACGTGCTCGCCTCCACCGCCAACTATCTCGCCGGCTATGGCTGGCAGAAGGGCAAGGATTGGCAGCCGGGCAGTCCGAACTTCGCGGTGCTGCAGCAGTGGAACAAGAGCGAGGTCTACTCGAAGACCGTCGCGCATTTCGCCACCCAGCTCGCACACGCCCCTTAGTCTAGCAACCCCTCGTCAAAACGCGTAGGGCCGGTCGGCTGGCGACCGGCCCTCTCAGTGCGTCTTCCTCTCGACGTTTCTATTTGCCCATGGTGGCGTGCATCGCCTTGTTCAGATGCGCGCCGCACGCACCCATTTTGCCGTTGAGCAGCGCGTCCTGAGCAGCCGCGATCTCCTTCTGCGCGACGAACTTGCCGTCACCATCGGCCATGTTCTCGATCGCGGTCTCGGTCTTCTCCAGATTGCCCGAGTTGCAGCCCCCGGCAGCGTGCTTGGCAGCCTGAGCCGGCGCGACGGCGAATGCGGCGACAGCAATTGCGATAACCCCGAGTAACTTCGTCATGACGTTACTTTCCTTCTCTTGTTCTTGCGACAGACCCGGCGACATTGCCGGAATCTGCGACATGACTTTTCATCGGGCGCGACAACTTGCCGCAATAAATTCCTCGCGAGAATTGCGTGATGTTGCGCGGGAAGCAGAGGCGCATGCGGAATTTCTGATTTTCATTACAATCTCGTAATGAATCCTACACGTTCGGCGTGTGTGCACTGCATTAGGCGGCGGCTTCGGCTGTCAAGCGAAGCCAGGATCCGGTCCGCCCCTAGCTTGGCCCTCTTTCGCATGTTGATCAGGCGGCCCAATCCAAACGCTTCGCTGGCGCATACCCGTCGGAGCAGAGTCAGCTCGCAGGCGATTGAAATGAATTTAAAATCAGTTTTTATATTTGAGGCTCATGCGATTCGCGCATGCGAGAATTGGGTGTAGGCGCTGATCGATTGCCTTGTGAATGATTGGAACTGAACCTATTTCAGATCCAGACGAGCACGAAAATCTCGACTAAATCCGTGAATTCACGGGATTTTACTGCCCCTTAGTCCTCACTCCGCCTGCCCTTTGGGCGGGAGTGCTTTCAAGTTAATCGTCCGTTACCGACGCTATGCATTCGGCGCTTAGCTGCATCGCAACATCGGAACTTTCGCAGTGCACCACTCTCACCTATATTCATTTCAACGATGAGGCCCGGGCAAGGGCTGAATCGAACTACAGGAGACTACCTATGCTGCTCTCGCTCATCCGCATGATCCAGGCTTTCCGGGACTATCAGCGCAATGTTGCCGAGCTGTCCCAGCTCAGCGATCGCGAACTGGCCGACATCGGCCTCGATCGCTCGGACATCCCGCGCGTTGCCGCCGGTCAGTATCAGGGCTGAAATCGTTCAGCCCTAACTGGACGAACCGATAGCGCCCGCCTCGTGCGGGCGTTGTCGTATCCGATGGCAGAAAACTCGATCTCGGCGATTCCACTGGCCGCCGAAAAGCGCTACCTGTCCGCCCCATGACAGGACCCCAATCCAATACCGTGCACGTTATCGGCGCAGGCCTTGCCGGCTCAGAAGCCGCCTGGCAGGTGGCCAAATCCGGCGTGCGCGTGGTGCTGCACGAGATGCGGCCGACCCGCACGACCGAGGCGCACCGCACCGACGGACTTGCCGAACTCGTCTGCTCCAATTCGTTCCGCTCGGACGATGCCGCCAACAACGCCGTCGGCCTGCTCCATGCCGAAATGCGCCGCCTCGGCTCGTTGATCATGCGCGCGGCAGACACCAACCAGGTGCCCGCCGGCGGCGCGCTGGCGGTCGACCGTGACGGCTTCTCAGCGGCCGTCACCAAGGCGCTGAACGATCACCCCCTGATCGAGATTGCGCGCGGCGAGATTGCAGGCCTGCCGCCGGCCGACTGGAGCAACGTCATCGTTGCCACCGGCCCCCTCACCTCCGCGCCGCTGGCTGATGCCATCCGCGAGCTGACCGACGAGAATGCGCTCGCCTTCTTCGACGCGATCGCACCGATCGTCCACCGCGAATCCATCGACATGTCGGTGGCCTGGTTCCAGTCGCGCTACGACAAGGTCGGTCCCGGCGGCACCGGTGCCGACTACATCAACTGCCCGATGACCAGGGAGCAGTATGACGGCTTCGTCGCCGCGCTGATCGCCGGCGAGAAGACCGAGTTCAAGGAATGGGAGACCAACACGCCCTATTTCGACGGCTGCCTGCCGATCGAGGTGATGGCGGAGCGCGGCCCCGAGACCTTGCGCCACGGGCCGATGAAGCCCGTTGGCCTCACCAATCCACACGATCCTGCGACGAAAGCCTACGCGATCGTTCAACTGCGCCAGGACAACAAGCTCGGCACGCTCTACAACATCGTCGGCTTCCAGACGAAGCTGAAATACGGCGAGCAGCAGCGTATCTTCCGCACCATTCCGGGGCTTGAGAAGGCGGAGTTCGCCCGCCTCGGCGGCCTGCATCGCAACACCTTCCTCAACTCGCCAAAGCTGCTCGACGGCCAGTTGCGCCTGCGTGCACAGCCGCGGCTGCGCTTTGCCGGCCAGATGACGGGCTGCGAGGGCTATGTGGAGTCTGCCAGTGTCGGCCTGATCGCCGGCCTCTATGCGGCCGCAGATGCACGCGGCGAGACGCTTGCGAGCCCGCCGGGCACCACGGCGCTCGGATCGCTGCTCGGCCACATCACCGGCGGCCATATCGAAACCATCGAGCCCGGCACGCGGTCGTTCCAGCCGATGAACATCAATTTCGGCCTGTTCCCGCCGCTCGCCAGCGCACCGACGAAGAAGCCCGACGGCACGCGCCTGCGCGGCAACGAGAAGACGGTGGCCAAGAAGCAGGCGATGAGCGCGCTGGCGCTCGCCGATCTCGATCGCTGGATCGCCGATCATTTGCGCATTGCCGCAGCCGCGTGAGTTTTCGATGAGCCTCCCAAAAGACGACGCCGCGGTGCTCTCGGCGCGCTGGACCGAGGGCGTGCTGCTCAAGCGCGACGTGTTCTCGACCGTCGAGCGCGGCCGCTTCCGTGGTGCCAATGGCGAGGTCGACGCGGTGCTGCGCCGCCTCGACGAGGTGCCGTGGTGGTCGTTCCTGCTGGCGCGCCATTTGTTCGCCCGCGAGAAGCACGCGCTGACGCTTGCCAAGGGCCTGAACGTCGGTCCCGAACTGCTGTGGGCCGGCCGCCGCGCGCTGGTGCGCGGATTCGTCGACGGCGTCGCGCTGCATCTGGCGAAACCGCATGGCGACCTCGTCTATTTCCGCTCGGCCAAGGCCGCGCTGCGCCGGCTGCGCCGCGCCGGCATCTGCCACAATGATCTCGCCAAGGAACAGAACTGGCTGGTCGGCCGTGACGGCCGTGCCTACGTGACCGACTTCCAGCTCGCGGCCTGCTTCAACCGACGCGGCCGGCTCTATCGCATCCTCGCCTATGAAGACCTCCGGCATTTGCTCAAGCACAAGCGCTCCTACGCGCCGGAAGCGCTGACACCGAGCGAGCGCAAGATCCTCGCAAAGAAATCCGTTGCCGCGAGCCTGTGGCTCGCCACGGGCAAGAAGGTCTATCGCGCGATCACCCGCGGCCTGTTCAACTTCACCGACCGTGAGGGCGGCGGCCGCCGGCTCGTCAACGACGCCCCGGTGCTGGCGGAACTGATCCGCAAGAATCCCGCCGTACGCGACACCGCCATCGTCGCCTTTGCCGACCGCCGCTCCGGGGTTGGACTCTATGCTTTCGTCGAAGCCGATCAGGCCGCACTCGAAGGCCAGCTTCGCAACGAGCTGGCGGCCGCCAAGGGTCCGAAGCCTCCGGAACATATCCAAATCGTCCACGCGCTGCCCCGCGATTCCGGCGGCAAACCGCGCACCGAGATCCTGCAACTGGTCGCCATGAACCAGCTCGACCTGATCGAGCCGATGATGAAGAACGACCAGGACCGCGCCTTCCTCAAGGACATCCTGGAGCAACGCAAGAACCTGCGCGACCGCTTCAATTTCGAGGCGGACTTGCCAGCGAGCTGACAGGCCGCCCGCGCCTTGAAGCGTCCACATTGGCGATAGAGAAGCGACCGGATAATTCGGGACTTGGTGGGATCATGGGCACTCGGGGGACGATGATGCGTCGTGTGGTTGGCGGCCTGATTGCCAGCCTTCTGCTGATGGCCGCCGCTCCCGCAATGGCCGAATCCCCGGCCGAGCTGATCTCGAGCTTCCGCCTCAAGCATGGTGAAGCCCGCGTCGTCCGCGATTCAACCCTCGACCGGATCGCCATGGATCAGGCCCGCGCGATGGCGGCGAAGGACGACCTCAGTCACGACGCCCTCGGCCCGTTCAACCGCCGCGTCGCACCAGCCGGCGCAGGTCGCGCCGCCGAGAACATCGCCTACGGTTACGACAATTTCGAGAAGACGCTCGGCCAGTGGATCGACTCGTCAGGGCACCGCAAGAATTTGCTGCTGCACAATGCGTCCCGCGTCGGCATCGCGAGCGCCAAGACCGACAGCGGCAAGCGCACCTACTGGGCGATGGTGATCGCCGGAGACTACGAACCGAAGGGCAAGGGCAAAGGCAAGAAAGACGGGGAGCCTCTGGTTGCCGTGAAGCGCGAGGCCGCGCCCGCAAGCAAGCCCAAATCCAGCAGCTGCCACATCAGGCTGCTCGGCCTCTGCATCTGAGACGAGACGCCGCGGCGGCGGCACTGTTGCGTGGACGTCTCAGGCCAGCCAATATTACCGCGCCGGAGTCTTGGACCAACCTGAGGCGATCTATGGCCAAAAAATATACAGCTCGATGCGCTTGCGGCGCCATCAAGTTCGAATTCAACACCGATCCGTCCTTCATCGCCAATTGTCATTGCAACGATTGCAAGCGCGCCTCGGGCGGCGAGATGGCGACCTTCTTCGCGGTGCCCGAGGATGACTTCACGCTTCTCAGCGGCAAGCCGAAGACATTTCACTACATCGCCAATTCCGGCAAAGGCCTGGATCGCAATTTTTGCCCGGAATGTGGTTCGCGGGTCTTCACGTCGAACCTCGACAGTTTCCCTGGGACGATCTTCGTCCAGTTGGGCAGTCTCGACCGGCCCGACCTCGTCGCACCGAAGCTCGAGATGTTCACCAAGCGCCGCATGTCATGGAACACGCCGCTCAACCTGCCGCAGTTCGAAGAAATGCCGCACTGAAGCGACGATAGCACGAGGCAAAATCACTTGATCGACATCAACCGAATTCGCGCCGACACGCCGGCCGCCTCCCGGCTTGCCTACCTTCACAATGCCGGGGCGGCGCTGATGCCGGTGCCCGTCGCCGAGGTGATGAAGCAGCATATCGATCTGGAGAGCGAGGTCGGAGGCTATGCCGCCGCCGACCTCGAGGCCGATCGGCTCGACGCGGTCTACGGTTCGGTGGCCCGGCTGCTGAAAGCCGCGCCTGACGAGATCGCGCTTGTCGAGAACGCGACGGTCGCCTGGCAGATGGCGTTTTACGCGCTCGAGTTTCGCAAGGGCGACCGCATCCTGACCGCCGAGGCGGAGTATGCCGCCAACTATGTCGCCTTTCTTCAGGTCGCCAAACGCACCGGCGCGATCATCGACGTGGTGCCGAGCGATTCCAGCGGCGAGCTCGACATCCAGGCGCTCGAACGCATGATCGACGAGCGCGTCAAGCTCATCGCGATCACCTGGGTTCCGACCAATGGCGGACTGGTCAATCCCGCGGCGGCGATCGGCAAGATCGCGCGGGCGCGGGGTATCCCCTATCTGCTCGACGCCTGCCAGGCGGTCGGCCAGATGACGGTCGACGTCGAAGCCATCGGCTGTGACATGTTGTCTGCGACGGGGCGCAAATTCCTGCGCGGCCCGCGCGGTACCGGCTTTCTCTACGTCCGCCGCGCGATGCTGCAACAGCTCGAGCCGCCGATGATCGACCACTTCGCAGCGCCCTGGGTCTCGCGAGACGAATATCGGCTTCGCGACGATGCGCGCCGTTTCGAGACCTGGGAAAACAACTACGCGGCACGCCTTGGGTTGGGGGTTGCCGTCGATTATGCGCTCGATATTGGAATCGGTCCTATCGAGCAGCGCTGCCGCCTGCTTGCGGACCGCCTTCGCAGCGGACTAGCCGCCATTGGCGGTATCAGGATTCGCGACCTTGGACGCGCACCGGGTGCCATCGTCAGCTTCACAATGGAGGGGCATCAGGCAGATGCTGTCGTCGAAAGTGCCCTTGCGGCCGGCATCACCATCGGCGCTTCAGATCCCGCGAGCACACGGATCGATGCCGAAGTGCGCTCGCTGCCACCGGTGGTGCGGGCTTCCCCGCACTACTACAATACGGAGGCCGAGATTGATCGGTTGATCGGCCACCTCGCGGCCCTGGCGCCGCGATAGTGCCGCGCCGCTCAGGTGCAGCGCGCGCTCAACCCGGATGCCCCGAGCCTCGCCATGACCTCGTCGAGATGGGCGCTGTCCCGGGTCTCGATGACGAGCTGCAGCAACGTCGCCTTGGCCGGCAGGTCCGAGAAGGTGCGCTGGTGCGAGACCTCGATGATGTTGGCGCCGGCCTCGGCCAGCAGCGTCGCGACAGCGGCCAGCTGGCCTGGCCTGTCGGGAATATCGAGCGACAGCTGAGTCAGGCGCCCTTCGCGGGCGAGCTCGCGGGTGAGCACGGATGCGATCAGCCGCGTATCAATATTGCCGCCGCTCAGGACGAGGCCGACCTTCTGACCGGCAAATCGGGTCGAATCCGACATCAGCGCAGCGAGGCCGGCGGCTCCGGCGCCTTCGACCACCGTCTTCTCGATCGAGATCAGCGTCGCAACCGCACGCTCCAGCTCGGCCTCGTTCACCAGCGCGATGTCGTCGACGAGGCGGCGGACGATTTCGGTCGTGATCTTGCCCGGCGATTTCACGGCGATACCTTCGGCCAGCGTGTCGCCGCGAGCCGGCAGATTGCCGTCATGGATGGCGTTGTACATTGAGGGATAAAGCCAGGCTTCGACACCGAGGATCCGCAGCGACGGCTTGATCGATTTCGCGGCAATGGCGATGCCGCTGATCAGCCCGCCGCCGCCGATCGGGACGACCAGCGTATCGAGCTCCGGCACCGCCTTCAGCATCTCCAACCCGACCGTGCCCTGCCCCGCGATGACGAGCGGATCGTCATAGGGGTGGACGAAGATCATGCCGCGGGCTTCACCGTGGCTGCGCGCGAAAGCGGCCGCCTCCTCCAGCGTTGCGCCCGTGACCATCACTTCAGCGCCATGGTGCCTGGTGTTCTCGATCTTCACCATGGGCGTGCCGACCGGCATGACGATGGTGGCGGGAATGCCGAGCCGCCTGGCGTGATAGGCAACGCCCTGCGCGTGATTACCCGCCGACATCGCAACGACGCCACGCGCACGCTCCTCCCGCGTCAGCGCCGCGAGGCGGTTGAGCGCGCCGCGCTCCTTGAACGAGGAGGTGAACTGGAGGTTCTCGAATTTGAGCCAGACGTCGCAGCCGCAGATGTTGCTCAGGGTGCGGCTGTAGCCGCAGGGCGTCTCGATGACGGCGCCGCGGATGGTCTCGGCGGCGGCATGAATGTCGCCCGGTGCGACCGGAAACCCGCTGAGACCGGAGGACGTGATTGGGGACAACTCAGCCATAGGACAGCATAGGGCATTTGGCGGCTCGAGGCGATAAGCCAACCGCTATTTGGTAAATTCCCGGGATCGTGAAGCCCGCCACAACGTCCACAGTGTGCGCAACCGCGACGAGGACTGCGGCGTGAACGGATTGCGCCCTGGCTGCGACAGGCGCTTGAGGTCGGCCCGCACCTGGCTCAGCGGCAGAAACGCCGGCCGTGCCGACGCCGGCACCTCCGCCAGCAATGACGAGGCCGTTGCCAGATGCTGCTGTGCCTCGCCCGCGAGTTGGTCCAGCACGGCGCGCAAGTTCGGCGTCTCCCGGCCGGCGAACACATCCTCCATGTTGCAATCGTGACTCGCCAGCAGCTGCTGCGGCAGGAACAATTGCCGGTGCGCCGCATCACGCGGCAGATTGGCAATCACCTGCACGATGCCCTGGGCCAAGCCTGCATGACGGGCCATATGCTCGCCAGCTTCCGAAGGTGACACCATGATCCGGGCCGCAAGCTCGAACAATGCCGAGCAAGTCGCGGCCAGATAGCCTTCGAGCGCAGCCATTGTCGGCATCGGATCGTTGTAGAGATCGAATTGATGCTCGTCGGCGAGCAGCGACAGCGGCTCGACCGGCAGGTCGAAATCGCGGATCGCACGCAGCAGTTCCGCCGCCACCGGATTGCCCTCGGCGCTGCCATGGACATGACCCGAGAGCATGTCGGTCCACCATTGCAGGCGGATTTCGCCAGGCAAAGGCTGGCTCACTTGGTCGCGGACGCGGACGATCTCGACATTGAAGGCATAAAGCGCCAGCAGCGCACGGCGCTCCGCGGCGGGCGCGAACAGGGTCGCAGCATAGCGGGAGAAGTCGTGGCTGCGCACGAGGTCGGCGCAGAAGGACACGGTGTCGGGCGCCGGCGCAGTGCTGCTCATGGCACCGCGATCAGCGCGGCCGCGACGCGGCGCCGTTCCCCGATCATGATGTTGTAGGTGCGCACGGCAGGGCCGGTCTGCATCGTGTCCAGCACCACCCTCGCCGCCTTCAGCGCCTGCCGCAGGTCCGGCGGCGGCAGCCACACGCCGGTTCCGGTGCCGATCAGGAGCGTGTCGATGCTGCTCGCGGCCGTGAAGACCCGATCCAGCGAATAGCGATCGATACTCGCCGGGTCCGTCACGTCCCAGGCCCAGATCGCGTCAGGCAGGCAGAGCAGCGAGCCTCGATGCGACATGCCGGCAAAGGCGAAGCCGCCCTTGCCATAGGCTTCGATCGGTGCCGAACGAGGGAAATGCGGTGCGTTGGGATCGCCGGCCATCAGCTTCATCCGAATGGGCTTCCTGCCCCCGTAAACTCCTGCGAGGGCATGCGGTTCGGATCATGCCTTGTTTTTCTTCGCCGGCGTAGCCGTATCCGGCGCATCCTCGCGATGCTCGCCGACGCCGAGATAGATCAGGATCGGCGCCGCGATGAAAATCGAGGTGTAGGTGCCGACCAGCACCACGCCGAACATCATCACCGCGGTGAAGCTGTGGATGGCATGACCGCCGAACAGGAGCAGCGCCAGCAGCGCCAGCGTCACCGTGAAGTGGGTGATGATCGAACGCGACAGCGTCGAGTTGATGGACTCGTTGAGCAGCTGCGGCATCGGCATCTTCTTGTAGCGCCGCAGCATTTCACGGATGCGGTCATAGATGACGACGGTGTCGTTGAGCGAATATCCGAGAATCGTCAGGAGCGCCGCGATGCTGGTCAGGTCGAAATCGACCTGACTGATCGACATGAAGCCGATCGTCAGCACGATGTCGTGCACGTTGGCGATCATGGCTCCCAGCGCGAACTGCCATTCGAACCGGAACCAGAGATAGATCAGGATCGAGACGATCGCGAGCATCAGGCCGAGCATGCCGTAGGCCAAGAGCTCGCCGGAGACTCGCGGGCCGACCACCTCGACGCGGCGATAGTCGACGGAATCACCCAGCGCGGTGCGGACCTTCTGCACCGCCTCCTGCTGGGCGGCGTCGCCGCCCGGCTGCTCCGCGACCCGGATCAGAACGTCGGCGGGACCGCCGAATTGCTGGAGCTGGACTTCGCCGAGACGCAAGCCGTCCAGCGTCGTGCGCATCGCGGCGATGTCGGCAGTGCCGGACTTGGCCTGCACCTCGAGCAGCGTGCCGCCGCGGAAGTCGATGCCGAAATTCAGGCCGTGGGTGAAGAACAGCGTGATGGCGACGATCGACAGCGCCGCCGAGATCGGGAAGCTGATGCGGCGGAAACGCGTGAAGTCGAAATGCGTATCGTCCGGAACGATGCGCAGCGACGGCAGCAGCCCAAGCGCGGCAACCACGGTGAGGACGGCAATCAGGATGCCGAGCCCGATGAGAACGGTGTGAGTCACGATCAGGCTCCTAGATCGGCACGCTCTGCGGCCGCTTCCACCGCACCCACCCGGCGACGATCAGCCGCGTCAGGGTGAAGGCGGTGAACACCGTTGTGATGATGCCGATGCCGAGCGTCACGGCGAAGCCGCGCACCGGACCGGTCCCGATGTAGAACAGCACCGCGGCGGCAATGAAGGTGGTGATGTTGGAATCGAGGATGGTCGCGAGCGCCCGCTTGAAGCCGGCGTCGATCGCCGAGATCGCGTTGCGGCCACCGCGCAATTCCTCGCGGATGCGCTCGTAGATCAGCACGTTGGAATCGACCGCGATGCCGACGGTGAGGACGATGCCGGCGATGCCGGGCAGCGTCAGCGTGGCGTTGAGCAGCGACAGCAGGCCGAAGATCATCGCGACGTTGATCGCCACCGCGATGTTGGCGAACACGCCGAACAGGCGATAGGTCAGCAGCATGAAGATGATGACCAGGATCGAGCCGACATAGGCAGCAAGCTCGCCCTTCTCGATCGAGTCCTGGCCGAGGCCCGGACCGACGGTGCGCTCCTCGACGACCGTTAGAGGCGCCGGCAACGCGCCGGCGCGCAAGAGGATCGCGAGATCGTTGGCCGATTGCACGGTGAAACTGCCCGAGATCTGGCCCTGGCCGCCGGTGATGGGCTCGCGGATGACGGGCGCCGAGATCACCTTGTTGTCGAGCACGATCGCGAAGGGCAGCCCCACGTTCTCTTGCGTGGCCTGCGAGAACTTGCGCGCACCCGAGGTGTTGAACTTGAAGCTGACGACCGGTTCACTCGTGCGCTGGTCGAAGCTCGCCTGGGCATCGGTCAGATCGCCGCCGGCAACCAGCACCTGCTTCTTGACCACATAGGGTGTGGGCGGCGGCGAGGCGCTCATAAGGAGCTCGGATTCCGGCGGCAACCGCCCCTGCTGCGCCTGATCCGGCGGCACGGACGTGTCGACCATGCGGAATTCCATCTTCGCGGTCTTGCCCAGCAGTTCCTTCAGGCGGGTCGGGTCCTGAAGGCCGGGCACCTGCACCAGGATGCGGTCGTTGCCCTGACGCTGGATCACAGGCTCGACGGTGCCGAGTTCGTTGACGCGGCGTTCGACGATCTGGATCGACTGCTCGATGGTCTTGCGCATGCGGTCGAGCATCGCGGCCTGCGGGATGCTCAGGCGGATCACGCCGCCGGTGGCGTCCGTCACGTCAAGGTCGCGCTGACCGCTGGATCCCATCAGCCCGCCCAGCGGCTGGGACAGCTCTCGCAGCTTGGCGAGCGCGGGCTGCACGTCGGATTCCTTGGTGATGCGAACCTCGGCCGCGTCATTGCGCACGGTGACGCCGCCGGTGAAGCCGATCTTCGCATCGCGCAGCGTCCGGCGAACGTCGTCGCGGACCTGGTCGAGCCTCTCCTTCTTCACATAAGCGCCGTCGACCTCCAGCAGCAGATAAGAGCCGCCCTGGAGATCGAGGCCGAGCACGAGCCGGCGCTGCGCCCAGCCGGGCCAGGTCTTGACCTGCGCTTCGGGAAAGAAATTCGGGACCGCGCAGAGGCACACGATCAGCGCCGTCAGGATAATCCCCAGCGCTTTCCACCGCGTGAAATACAACATCGACTGGACCTGTCAGATCGGGAGACTTGAGATGCTCGCGGAAGCGCTCACTTCGCCGCGCTGTCGTCCTTGGCGCTTTCCTTCGCGCTATCCTTGGCGGATTCTTTGGCCGGCTCGCCCTTGGCACGAACGCCGGAGATCATCTGGCGCATCTGCCGCACGCGCACGCCGTCGGAAATCTCGAACTCGATCTGGTCGTCATCGACGACCTTGGTGACCTTGCCGACGAGGCCGCCCGAGGTCACCACGGTGTCGCCGCGGCGGATGTTCTTCACGAGATCGGCATGGTCCTTCACCTTCTTCTGCTGCGGGCGCAGAATCAGGAAGTACATGATCACGAAGATCAGGGCGAACGGCAGCAGCGACATCAACATGCTGTTGGTGTCGCCGGCGCCCGCGGCCTGGGCATACGCAGGGGTAATCAGCATTCGGACGATCCTCGTGGAAACGGGGGAAAGCCGGTCAGGCCCTCAAAGGCGACCGGCTCGGTCAAATTCGCGCGGACTATAGCGGCCATTGCCCCAATTGCAACGCTGCCAGACCGCCCTTTTGGCCACCTTGCGGCGCGCCGTCAGGCCCGATAAGGCTGCATTCTCAGGAACTTCGGACATGCCCAAAAAACCAAGCAAAAGCCCGGCCAGCAAAGGCCCCCGCACCCCTGCCACGAAGCCTGCCCGCGTCGCGGCAAAACGCCCCAAGGCAGCCCCCAAGGCCGTTTTAAAGGCAGTTTCCAAGCCTGCTTCCGGCCTCTCCCAGGAGCGTATCGTCCGCGCGCTGGAGATCATCGCAGCGCACCTCTCCGCCCAGGGCAAGCCCGCCGTCGAACGTGAGTCGTTCAAGCAGGCGGATGCTTTCGTCTGGCACCCGGACGGCCGCCTCGCGGCGGTGCCGCGGGTCAGCCGCGTCGAGCTGTTCCTGCTCAAGGGCGTCGACCGGATGCGCGACATCCTGATGGAGAACACCGAGCGTTTCGCAGGCGGGCTGCCTGCCAACAACGCCCTGCTCTGGGGCGCGCGCGGCATGGGCAAGTCGTCGCTGGTGAAGGCCGCACACGCCAGCATCAACGCGGAGCGCAGACCGGCCGACAGGCTGAAGCTGATCGAGATCCACCGCGAGGACATCGAGAGCCTGCCCGCCCTCATGGAGCAGCTCCGCGCCTCGTTCTTCCGCTTCATCGTGTTCTGCGACGATCTATCCTTCGACGGCAATGATGCGTCATACAAGTCGCTCAAGGCCGTGCTCGAAGGCGGCATCGAGGGCCGGCCCGAGAACGTCATCCTCTACGCCACCTCCAACCGCCGCCACCTGCTCGCGCGCGAGATGATTGAGAACGAGCGCTCGACCGCGATCAATCCCGGCGAAGCCGTCGAGGAAAAGGTCTCGCTGTCGGACCGTTTCGGACTGTGGCTCGGCTTCCACCGCTGTAGCCAGGACGAATACCTCGCGATGGTCCGCGGCTATTGCAGCCATTTCGGCATCAAGGTCGACGACGAGGCGCTGGAGCGCGAGGCGCTGGAATGGTCGACTACGCGCGGCTCCCGCTCGGGCCGCGTCGCCTGGCAGTTCGTGCAGGAACTCGCCGGGCGGCTGGGCGTGAAGCTGGCAGCGACGTAGCGGGAGCCCGAAGCCACCCACAACTGTCATTCCCCGCGAAAGCGGGGATTCTCTACTGAATCGCCCGCTTTCGCGGGCGATGACAGCGCGTATGTGGCGGAAGTGTACCCCGCTGAAGCGCAGGCCTCACGCGCCGTTCAGGAATTGAAGCGGGTCAACCGGGCTCGATCCTTTGCGGATCTCGAAGTGGAGCTGCGGCGACGCCACCTCCCCGGATTGACCCGACTTGGCAATGACCTGACCGCGCTTGATGGTATCGCCGCGCTTCACCAACAGCTCACTCGCATGGGCATATGCGGTGACGTAGCCGTTGGAGTGCCGAACCAGGACCAGATTGCCGTAACCCTTCAGCTCGTTGCCGGAATAGGCGACGACGCCGTCTTCTGCCGCCTTGATCGGCGTACCCTCGGGCACCGCGAGATTGATGCCGTCATTGGATTTGCCATTGGTCTTGGCGCCGTAGCTCGTGACCACCTTGCCGCGCACCGGCCAACGGAAGGTCGGCAGCGCGCTGGTGGTCTCCGCCGCTTTCGCCGGAGCCTCGGCGGTCTTTTCCTCGACATTGGCCGTGGCCTGGGCCAGGCGCGCGCTCTGCAGCGGCGCGGCAGCAGCGGCCATCTTGGTAGCGGGCGCAGCAGCAACGGGCTGCAGCGTCCCCGCGACGGGGGCGGCCATGACGGGAGACGCAGCAACCGGCGCAGTGAGAGCTGCGGTCTTGGCACCCGGCACGGTCAGCTTGGTGCCGAGCTTGAGCTTGGTCGACGGCGCAA
Organism: Bradyrhizobium sp. SZCCT0153; assembly: GCF_018129995.1. GTDB lineage: Bacteria > Pseudomonadota > Alphaproteobacteria > Rhizobiales > Xanthobacteraceae > Bradyrhizobium > Bradyrhizobium japonicum_G. The sequence continues at coordinate 21,148 of NZ_JAFCKS010000009.1, read as the reverse complement.
GGCCGTTGGCACGGGCGAGTTCGGCGGTAGAGATATGGTTCTTGCGGGCGATGCTGGCGAGCGTATCGCCATGATTGACGAAGTAGGTGCCCGGCGCGGCAGCGACGGCCGCAACCGGCCTCGCAGCGGGCGCCGGCGCCGCGGCGACGGGAGCCATCGCCGGCGCGGTCGCGGCCGGATGCGGGATGATGATCTGCTGCCCGGGCGACAGTGCGCGCGGACCCTTGTAGCCGTTAGCGGCAAGGATCGCCTGCGGCGTGACGTGATAGCGCCTGGCCAGCACGTCGAGCGTATCGCTGGTGCCGACGATGATCTTGGTCCCGCCGGCTGGCTGGGCGGCCGCGACCGAGCGCGGCGGCACGGTGGCCGTGGTCTCCAGATGCGGCTGTGCCGGGGGTGCGTAGGAGCCGATACCGCGGCCGCCTCCGGACACGCCAGCTGCCGCAACCGGATAGGATTGCGGCGCGGATACCGCCGGCGGCGGCAAGGGCTGCGACTGGTAATAGCCGGACTGCGTCTGCGGCCGCGAATATTGCGGCAGCTCACGCTGCGGCGGCGGTGCCTGCTGCACCGAACCGGTCTGCTCGGACGCGAAGGGATTGGAGAAGTTCGACTGGGACAGCCGCGACGACATGTCGGCGCTGCACCCTGCGAAGCTGAAGGAGATCAGCGCCAGCACCGCGACCTGCGGTGCGCGGCGCGAGTAAAGCAACTCGGCGACGACGGACATGGTTACTCACTCGTACGCAACTGAACTGGTCTTTTAAGTAAACACGCGCCGAGTAAATAACGGCTTAACCCTCCCAATAAGATGTTGGCAGCACAGCCGATCCGGAAATCTACAGCTCCCGCGCCACTCCGGGCAGCGCCGGCACAAAGCGGACCTCGACGAGTTCCTTGCGCTCTATCCCGGCTTCGGTCCGGACGAGGCGGATCAGCGTCTGCACGCCCTGATGCGGACCAACGGGCGCGATCAGGATACCGCCCACCTCCAGCCGCTCGACCAGGTTCTCCGGAAGCCGCTCCATCGCGGCCGTGACGATGATGCGGTCGAACGGGCCGATATTGGGAGGCAGGTTGAGACCGTCGCCCAGCATCACCTCGACATTGTGACAGTTGAGCTTTTCAAGCCGGGCGCGAGCGGCATCCGCGAGCTTGCGATAGCGCTCGACGGTCAGCACCTGGCCGGCAAGCCGCGACAGCACCGCGGCCTGATAGCCGGAGCCAGCCCCGATCTCGAGCACGCGGTGCTGCTTCCGGAGCTGCAGCTGCTCGGTCATGTAGGCGACGACGAAGGGCTGGCTGATGGTCTGCCCGCACGCGATCGGCAGCGCACTATCGCGATAGGCGCCCTCGCGATCGGCTTCGTCGACGAACTGCTCGCGCGGCACCTCCTCCATGGTCCGCAGCACCGCCTGGTCGCTGATGCCGCGACGCCTCAGCGTGAGCTGAAACATCATCTTTTCGGGCGGGGGCTGATGGGAGGTCATTGCCTGCTCTTTGGGGCCTTGGCGCGAAGCCCGAGGGCGGAGAATCCTGTTCCTGCGCAGGAACCCATGATATCGTTCGGATGGCGTATCTGACCACAAATGGGCTTGCAACGGGCGAGCCGCGATGGCCATTTTCAGACATCCGTTCGTCGAAACGCGCATTGCGTCGATTCGTGTTATCTGCGAACGTTTTTGGCAATGGGCAAGGACTCAACCATGACCGCCGCGACAGGGCTTTCGGGCCGCTCTGTATTCCTCGTCGAAGACGAGGTGATGATCAGGATGATGGTCGCGGACATGCTCGAAGAGCTCGGCTACAAGGTCGCAGCCGAAGCGGGCGACATCGCCGAAGCCATGCGGCTCGCCCAGGCGACCGAATTCGACATCGCGATCCTCGACGTCAACGTCAACGGCAAGGTCATCTCGCCGGTGGCCGATGTGATCAAGGCGAAAGGCTGCCCCTTCATCTTCGCCACCGGATACGGCTCCTCCGGACTGCCCGAGCAGTACCGCGACCGGCCTGCGCTTCAGAAGCCGTTTCAGCTCGACGCGCTCGGCAAGACCATCGAAGCCGCGCTTCGCGGCAGCTAGCCGCTACTTCAGCGTCGCACTCAGTTCCTCTGAAAACGCTTCGTTGGTGCGGTCGAGCCTGAGCGGCGTGACCGAGACGTAGCGCTCGCGGAGCGCCGCGAGATCGGTGCCGTCTGCCGGCGTATCCATCATTGCCGCGCGCTCGAAGCCGATCCAGAAATAGGGATTGCCGCGGCCGTCCCTGCGCTCGTCGATCCTGAGGAAGCCGAGATTGCGCTTGCCCTGGCGCGTAACGCGAATGCCCAGCACATCCTCCGGCGCGCAGGCCGGGAAATTGACGTTGATGACGGTGTCCTTCGGAATTCCGGCGGCGATCACCTTGCGCAGGATATCGGGCCCGAATTTGCGCGCGGTGTCCCACAGCGGACGCTCGCGGGTTTCGACGCTGAACTCCTGCGACAGGGCGAACGACGGCAGCCCCAGGATGGTGCCTTCCAGCGCCCCGGCGATGGTGCCGGAATAGACCACGTCCTCGGCGACGTTGCGGCCCTTGTTGACACCGGACAGCACGACATCGGGCAGCTGAGCGCCGAGGATATGGCGCGCACCCATGATCACGCAGTCGGTCGGCGTGCCGCGCACCGCGAAATGGCGCGGACCGACCTCGCGCAGGCGCAAGGGATCATTCAGCGACAGCGAATGCGAGACACCGGACTGGTCGAGCTCGGGCGCAACCACCCAGACGTCTTCGGACAATGCGCGTGCGATCTCCTCCACGACCTTGAGGCCGGGGGCGTGAATGCCGTCGTCATTGGTGCAGAGAATGCGCATGGAAGGGTTCGATTCCTGAAGCGGGCCTAAAGCCGTCTTATCCGGCCGGGACCGATCAGGCAAACCAGCCGATTGGGTCCGGCGTCGGGTTCCCGGCCTGATCCTGCTACCGGCGGATGCGCCATTGCGGCAGGAAGCGTGCGAGGCTGCCTTCCCCGCGCAGATTCATGGCCGGCACGACAGGGCTCGCGACGGGAGTCTCGATCACGCCGAGCGCTTCCAGCTGAGCCACGATCAGATCCGCATCCGGCGCCTGCGGGAAACGTTCACGTGCGAGCGTCAGGGCCTTGTCGAAATCCGCGGCATTGACGCCGGGCTTGACCCGCCGGCTTTGCACGAGATGATCGTCCCAGAGCCGCGCGATGTCGATGTCGAGCACTCCGCGCAGGCGCTGATCGACGGCCTGGATGCCGGCACCTGTCACCGCCCATTGTCGGCCGACCCAGAAGATATCGCGGTGCAAGGCCATGAACGGTGGGTCCGCGTTGTCGGGTGGCCGGCAGGATAACCTGCCGCCCGATCTTCGCAACCAAACGTTTCTGCGTTTACAGGCGAGCAACGCTGCCTTAGTCGCGCGCGACCACCTTGAGTCCTCCCATATAGGGCTGGAGCACGTCGGGAACCGCGATCGAGCCGTCCTCCTGCTGATAGGTCTCCATCACGGCGATCAGCGCACGGCCGACCGCGGTGCCGGAGCCGTTCAGCGTGTGCACGAAACGCGGCTTGCCGTCGGGACCACGCGAGCGCGCATCCATGCGCCGCGCCTGGAAGTCGCCGCACACCGAGCAGCTCGATATCTCGCGGAACATGCCGCCGTCGCCCTGCCCTGGCATCCAGACCTCGATGTCATATGTTTTTTGCGACGAGAAACCCATATCCCCTGCGCAGAGCGTCATCACGCGGTAATGCAGGTCGAGTTTCTGCAACACCTGCTCGGCGCAGGAGAGCATCCGCTCCAGCTCGTCCTTGCTGGTTTCGGGTGTCGTGATCGAGACCAGCTCGACCTTGGTGAACTGGTGCTGGCGGATCATGCCGCGGGTGTCGCGCCCCGCGGCGCCCGCCTCGGCGCGGAAGCACGGCGTCAGCGCGGTGAGCCGCATCGGCAATTGCTTCTCGTCGAGAATGGATTCGCGCGCGAGGTTGGTGAGCGACACTTCTGCGGTCGGAATCAGGCCGAGCCGCTCTGTCTTCAGCCGCTCATGGTCGGGCGCGGCCAGGAGTTCGCCCTTGATCGCCCAGAACTGATCGTCCTCGAATTTCGGCAACTGCCCGGTGCCGAACATCACCTCGTTGCGCACCAGCAGCGGCGGGTTGATCTCGGTGTAGCCGTGCTCGTTGGTGTGCAGGTCGAGCATGAACTGGCCGATCGCGCGTTCGAGCCGCGCCAGCCCCTTCTTCAGCACGACGAAGCGCGCGCCGGAAAGCTTTGCCGCCGCCTCGAAATCCATGTAGCCGAGCGCGGTGCCGAGATCGTCATGCAGCTTCGGCGCGAACGAATAGTTGCGCTTCTTGCCGAAGACGTGGTGCTGCACATTGCCGTGCTCGTCGACACCGTCGGGCACTTCGTCGAACGGAATGTTCGGGATCGCAGACAGCTCTTTCGTCAGCTCCTCGTCGGCGGCCTTCGCGGCAGCTTCGAGCTCGGGCATCGTGGTCTTGAGCTCGGCGACCTCGGCCATCAGCTTGGCCGCGCGCGCCTCGTCCTTGGCCTTCTTGGCATCGCCGATCTCCTTGGAGGCCGCATTGCGCCGCGCCTGCGCCTGCTCCGAGGCCAGGATCGCCGCGCGCCGCGTCTCGTCGATCGCGAGCAGCGAGGCCGACAACGGCTTCAGGCCACGCCGGGCGAGGCCGGCGTCGAAGGCTTGCGGATTGTCGCGGATCGATTTGATGTCGTGCATGGCCGTGGTCCTGGGCTTGTTGCAAACATGCAAATCCTTGATTTGCATTCATGCAAATGGCTGGGTTTCCCCTAGCACTCTGTCATCGCCCGCGAAAGCGGGCGATCCAGTATTCCGAAGACGGCGGTGATTCTCCGAGAGAGCACGGCGTACCGGATTCCCCGCATTCGCGGGGAATGACGGAGGCGTCGCGCCTTATTCGGCCGGATTGGCCGGCGTCGACACGTCGGTGCCGGTGGTCTGCGACGCCGCAGCCTTCTTCTCCACCATCGCCACCGCGATGATCGAGCCCTCGTAGAGCAAGAGCAACGGGATCGCGAGCGAGCACTGGCTGAGTATGTCGGGCGGCGTCAGCACGGCCGCGATCACGAAGGCGACGACGATGAAATAGCGGCGCTTCTCGCGCAGCATTTTTGCCGTGACGATGCCGATGCGGCCGAGCAGTGTCAGGATCACCGGAAGCTGGAAGGCGATGCCGAAGGCGAAGATCAGCGACATCATCAGCGACAGATATTCGCCGACCTTGGGCAGCAGTTGAATCTGCGCGGTCTCGTCGCTGCCGGCCTGTTGCATGCCGAGTGAGAAGCGGACCAGCATCGGCAGCACGACGAAATAGACCAGCGCCGCACCCAGCACGAAGAAGAACGGTGTCGCGACCAGATACGGTACGAAGGCGCTCTTCTCGTGCTTGTACAGGCCCGGCGCGACGAACTTGTAGATCTGGGTCGCGATGATCGGGAACGAGATGAAGCCGGCCCCGAACAAAGCGAGCTTGAGCTGGGTGATGAAATATTCCAGCAGCGCGGTGTAGATGAACTTGGAATTCTCGGGACCCGCGACCCACACGAACGGCCAGACCAGCACGTTGTAGATCTGCTTGGCGAAGAAGAAGCAGAAGATGAAGGCCAGGCCGAAGCCGAGCAGCGCCTTGATCAGCCGCGACCGCAGCTCGATCAGATGGTCCATCAATGGGGCTTTGCTGGCCTCGATATCGGCGTCGCTCATGACGCTTTGGCGTCCTTGATCGCTTCGGATGGCGCGGTGTCCTGCGCAACGACCGACGCCTGCTCGACCTCACGGGTGATGGCGAGCGGCTCGTTCACCGCCGCATGGGCTTCCGCTTCCACGAAGGTTTCCGGTGTCGGCGCTTCCGGTGTCGTCGGTGTCGCCGGCGCTTCAATAGTCACGGGCGATTCGACAGCGGCGATGGCCGGCGTCTCGGCCGGCTTGTCGAGCGCATCGACGCGGAGCGCGTCGCTGACGTCCTTCTGGAGCGAGGTCATCAGATTGTTGCCGGCGAAGCCGGAGGCGGCTTCCTTGACCTCGTCAAAGCTCTTCTTGAGGTCGGCCATCTCGGCCTCGCGCATCGCTTCCTGGAACTGGCCCTGGAATTCGGCGGCCATCTTGCGGGCCTTGCCCATCCACTGCCCGACCATGCGCAGCACGCCCGGCAGCTCTTTCGGGCCGATGGCGACCAGGGCCACGACCCCGATCAGGACCAGTTCACTCCACCCGATGTCGAACATGAGGTCTTCCGTTCACGCCAGCCGCAGCCGGCCCAATCCCTCGCGCGCAGGATCGGGGCCGCTCTACCCGCGTCTCGCGTGCTCTCTGGCTCAGACGGCCTTGCTGCCGACGTCGGACCGTGCCGCGGTCGGGGCGGCATTGTGCTCGATGGACTTGGCCGGCTCGGGCTTGTCGGCGACCTTGTCGTCGTCCTGCATGCCCTTCTTGAACGCCTTGATGCCCTGTGCCACGTCGCCCATCAGATCCGAAATCTTGCCGCGACCGAACAGCAGCAGGACCACTGCGATCACCAGGATCCAGTGCCAAATGCTGAGTGAACCCATCCTGCAACCCTCCAAACGCGCATGGCCGGGGACCCGGCCGATCTTCACCGAAACCTAGGCTTGGCGGGTGTCAAAAACAAGGACCAAGGCAGCGCCAATTCGCTGTTGGCACTACGTAATCTTGCTAGTGTTAACTGGTCGCAGGGGGACGCAAAAATGCTGCAACGTCAGTCCTCGCGGCCGCCCTCGCCACCCTCATTGCCGCCTTCCGGCGGCGTCTCGGGCTCCACCGCAGGCGCCAGCGCCAGATCAAGGTCCTCGCCCGGTTCGAGCGGATCCTCGTCCTCGCGCAACTGCGGGTCATCCGACGGCGTCGGCACGCTGAATCCGGTCGGCAGGCGCGAATCCAGCAGGCCCGTGCCCTTCAGTTCCTCCAGGCCCGGCAGGTCGCCGAGCTGTTCCAGGGTGAACTGCGACAGGAAGTCCTCGGTGGTTCCGAAGGTCAAGGGACGGCCGGGCGTCTTGCGCCGGCCGCGCGGCTTGATCCAGCCGGTCTCCAGCAGCACGTCGAGCGTGCCCTTCGACGTGACGACGCCGCGGATCTCTTCGATCTCGGCGCGCGTCACCGGCTGGTGATAGGCGATGATCGCCAGCACCTCGATCGCGGCCCGCGACAGGCGGCGGGTCTCGGTGCTTTCGCGGGTCATCAGCCAGGCGAGATCGCCCGCGGTGCGGAAGGTCCATTTGTTGGCAACCCGCACCAGATTCACGCCGCGCAAGGCATAGTCCGCCTGCAGCTGCTCGAGCGCAGCCTTCACGTCCACGCCCTCGGGCATGCGCTTGGCCAGCGTCGCGGTATCCAGCGGTTCGTTCGAAGCGAACAGCAGCGCTTCCAGCAGCCGCAATTCCTCGGGACGTGCCTGGGACTCGCTCTCCATCGGCTCGGCCTCTTCTACCCGCACTTCAGCCAGGCTTGCCATGGCAGATTCTCCTTCTTGCACTTAAGCGACCGGCGCATCAGGCGCAGGAGCTGCGTCCGGGACCGGCTTGGGACGCCCCTTCCGGAAGTAGATGGGCGCAAATGCCTCTTTCTGGTTCAGCTCGAGCTGCCCCTCGCGCACCAGCTCGAGCGCAGCGGCGAAACTCGAGGCGAACACCGTCGCACGCTGGGTCGGATCGGCGACGTGTCTGATCAGGAAATCGTCGAGAACGCCCCAGTCGTCCTGTTCGCTGATGCTGCCGACCAGCCGCTCCAGCGTCGCGCGCGCCTCGGCGAGCGACCACACCGTGCGCTTGGCCAGATGCACACTCGCCAGCACGCGCGACTGACGCTGCGCGGCGTAGGCCGTGAGCAGGTCGTAAAGTGTCGCGGTGTATTTCGGATGCTTGATCTCGGCGATCCGTTCGGGCTCGCCGCGCGGGAAGATGTCGCGCTGCAATTGCGGCCTGTTCATCAGCCGGTTGGCGGCTTCGCGAATGGCTTCCAGCCGGCGCAGACGGTTGGCGAGCGCGGTCGCCATCTCTTCCGCGCTCGGACCTTCCGCGCTCGGCGGCTCCGGCAGCAGCAGGCGCGATTTCAGGAAGGCAAGCCAGGCTGCCATGACGAGGTAGTCGGCAGCGAGCTCCAGCCGGATTTTTCGCGCGGCTTCGATGAAGTGGAGATATTGGTCGGCCAGCGCCAGGATGGAGATCTTGGCGAGGTCGACCTTCTGCTGCCGCGCCAGTGCGAGCAGCAGGTCGAGCGGGCCCTCATAGCCCTCGACGTCCACCACCAACGCCGGCTCACCCTCGGCAAGCTCTGCGGGCCGCCCGGTTTCAAACGATAGGATTTCTGCGGTCATGCGGATGCCGTGTTTGCCCGTGCGATCAATGCGTCCAGTTCGGCGCGCGCGGCCGCCCGGTCGAACGGCTGCGGCTCTCTGCGCGCCGCGAGCGCAGCATTCGCCCGCTGCAGCGCCCTGCCCGACAGTTCAGGGGTCTGGCCGGCGACCTCGCGCATCTCCTCGATGTTGCCGTTGCAATGCAGGGCCATGTCGCAGCCGGCCGCGAAGATGGCGCGGGTCCGCTCCGCGATATTTCCCGACAGCGCGTTCATCGACACGTCATCACTCATCAACAAACCCTGGAACCCGATTGCGCCGCGAATCACCTGAGCGATCATTGTCGCAGATGTCGTCGCCGGATGGGCGGGGTCGACCGCGCTAAACACAACATGTGCAGTCATGGCCATCGGCAAATCCGCCAGCGGCTTGAAGGCTGCGAAGTCGGTCCGCTCCAACTCATCCCGTGGCGTATCGACCGTCGGCAGCTTGAAATGGGTGTCGGCCGTGGCGCGGCCATGGCCGGGAATGTGCTTGAGGACCGGCAGCACGCCGCCCTGCTCCAGGCCCTCGGTGACCGCGCGGGCGATCGTCGCGACCTTGCCGGGCTCAGTGCCATAGGCCCGATTTCCGATCACGGCATCGGCACCCGCCACCGGTACGTCAGCCAACGGCAAGCAATCCACGGTAATGCCGAGTTCGGCGAGATCGGCCGCGATCAGGCGGGCACTCAGGCGCGCCGCAGTCAGCCCAAGCGCCGAATCAGTGTTGTACAGACCCGCGAAAATGGCGCCCGGCGGATAGACCGGCCAATGTGGCGGCCCCAGCCGCTGCACCCGACCGCCCTCTTGATCGATCAGGACCGGCGCGTCGGCGGCTTCGGAAACCGCACGCAATTCAGCAACGAGTGCAGCAACTTGTGCCGGCGTCTCGACATTGCGCTTGAAGAGGATGAAGCCCCATGGGCGCTCGCTGCGGATAAACTCCCGCTCGGCGGCGGTCAGTTCCGTTCCGGATACGCCCGTAATGAAGGCCCGCGTGCTCATAAGGGCCGATTAACCCTGCCCCGCGAGGGGGTCAAGGAAACGGCCGTTAATTCCTCTGGACGAAGCAGGCGGACAGGCCTGCGGACTTCAGGCTGTTGCAGGCCTGCGTCGCTTCCTCAGCCGAACCATAGGGCCCTGCGAAAGCGCGGTAGACGATTCCCTTGCCCTTGTCGGTGAGATCGACCCGCTTGATCACCGGCGAGCGGGAGCCCAGCACGCTGCCATACTTGCTCTGAAGCACGCGATAGGAGGCGTGGGCGCTGTCTTCCGTCTGCTGCGAGGAGACCTGCACGACATAGCCGCCGCCACCGCTGCTGGGGGGCGCAATTTGCGTCGGATTGGTCGCAGCCATCCGCTGCGGCGGTTCAGCCGGCGCCGCCTGCGGAGCCAGCGACATCGGCTGGTTGGCGCTGGCATTGGCCGAGGTCGGCGGATTGCGCGGCGCGGCCGGGGCAGCGACCGGCTTTGGTGCAGTTGCCGGCTTGGCCGCAGCCGATTGTGGCGCGGTGCTATCGGTCTGATCACCCTTCACGGCCACAGTCCTGATCGGGCGCGGCGAATTGTTCGGCAGGGTCCCGTTGCTCGCGTTTGTGCCGGCGCTTTGTAATGGAACCATGGACGGCGAAACGCTCGCCACCGGAGGCGGATTCGCATTCTGGTTCAGCGGCGGGAACACCACGCGGGGACCGCCCGCCTTGGCGTTGACGTCGACAGGCGCCTCCTCGCGCGGCACGATCTTCTCGGTGCCATCGCCGCTGACCATGCGATCCGGCACCTTGGCCGAGGAATCCGTCGGCGCAGGCACGATCTTGGTCGGGGTGTTGTCGGCCTTGATGATCGGCGGCTCGCCGCTGCGGGGCGAGCCCACATAGGTCTTGTAGGCGAAGGCCGCGCCAGTGCCGACCACGGCGAGCGCGAGAATCGCCGCGACGGTCATCATGCCGCCGCGCTGCTTCTTCGGCTCGTCGAGATCTGCTTCGGGATAATCGCTCTGGAACGCGTAGGGATCGTCCGGATAGGCCGGATCGCGCTGGTAGTCCTGCTCGCCCGCCTCCAGCCGTCCGTAGAGCGCATCATCGTAGCGCGCCGGATCGGGCTGCTGATGCAGCTCCTGATAGGCATGCTCCTGATAAGCCTGATCATGTTGCTGGCGAGCATGCCCTTGATAGGCCTGAGCTTGATAAGCCTGATCCTGATATGCGTGATCCTGATAGGCTTGCGGCTGATGAAAATCAGGCTCGGGCGCGGTCGGCTGGGCCGAATAGCGATGCAATGGATGAACCGGGTTCACAGAGACCGGATAGTCGGGTTCGGGTGCCGGCTGCGGCTGCACGTTGGCGCGCCGCATCCATGAGGGCGGCCCGGCCGGAGGCGGCGACGCCTGCTCGGCATAGTCCTGCTGGTCATCGTCCTGCGAATAGTCGTCGTCCTGATAGCTCTGGGCCGGCGCTGGCGCCGCCGGCGTGCGGGTACCGGGCCGTCCCTGCGCTGCGAAGGGATCGGTCTGTCCGATCAGGCGGGCAAGTTCGGCCAGGGGATCATTTTCCGCCTTGCCATGCTGGTCGCCACCGCGACCGTAGTCATCGGAAGGAAACGGTCTGTCCTGATATCGTTCGGCCATCGTGATGATGCGTCCCTTCGGGAAAGCCGCGCGCCCCTCGACCAAGGCACGGCTTTCGACCCACAAGGCTTTCAACCAAGTCTAAGTGATCCGGCTTCTGCCGGTTACCCCCAAAATTCCCCTTAAGTAGTTCGCCCCAAACTACCGCATCTCGTCCGGAGCATGGACGCCGAGGATGGCGAGGCCCGATGCCAGGACGGAGACGACGCCCTGGACCATGGCCAGCCGCGCCTTCGTTAGCTCTGCATCATTATTGATAATGAAGCGTAAATAGGGCAAATCGCGCCCCTTCGTCCAAAGCGCATGAAATTCACTGGCTAACTCATAGAGATAGAACGCAATTCGGTGCGGCTCATGGGCACTGGCGGCCGCTTCCAGCATGCGCGGATAAATTGCGAGGCGCTTAAGAAGGTCGAGTTCCACCGGATCAGACAGCCGTTCCACCGCCGACTCACGCAGCCATGCAACGCGCTTGCCTGAGTCCTCCGGGAGTTCCGGGAACACCTCGGTACGCGCATTCCGGAAGATCGAGTGGCCGCGGGCGTGGCCGTACTGGACGTAGAACACCGGGTTGTCACGCGACTGTTCCATGACCTTGGCGAGGTCGAAGTCGAGCACCGCGTCGTTCTTGCGGTAGAGCATCATGAAGCGCACGGCGTCCTGACCGACTTCATCCACCACCTCACGCAAGGTGACGAAGTCCCCGCTTCGCTTCGACATTTTCACCGGCTCGCCATTGCGCAGCAACTTCACGAGCTGGACGATCTTGACGTCGAGCGCGCCCTTGCCGGACGTCGTCGCCTTCACCGCCGCCTGCATCCGCTTGATGTAGCCGCCATGGTCGGCGCCCCAGACGTCGATCATCTCCGCAAAACCGCGGTCGAACTTGTTCTTGTGGTAGGCGATGTCGGAGGCGAAGTAGGTGTAGGAATTGTCCGACTTGATCAGCGGCCGATCGACGTCGTCGCCGTAGGCGGTCGCCTTGAACAGCAGCTGCTCGCGGTCTTCCCAATCCTCGACCGGCGCGCCCTTCGGCGGCGGCAGGCGGCCTTCGTAGATGTCGCCCTTGGCCTTCAGGAAATCGATGGTCTCGGCGACCTTGTTGTCCCCGGTCTCTATCAGCGAGCGCTCGGAGAAGAACACGTCGTGGCGGATGTTGAGGGCGGCGAGATCATCCTTGATCTCGTCCATCATCATCGCGATCGCCTTGGCGCGCACCGTCGGCAGCCATTGCGCCTCGCTCATCGCGAGCAGCTTGTCGCCATGCTCCCTGGCTAGCGCCTGCCCGACCGGCTTCAGATAGTCGCCGGGATAGAGCCCTTCCGGGATCGCGCCGATGTCCTCGCCGAGCGCCTCGCGATACCGGAGAAATGCTGAGCGCGCGAGCACGTCGACCTGGGCGCCGGCGTCGTTGATGTAATATTCGCGCGTGACGTCGTGGCCGCCGAACTGGAGCAGGCTCGCGAGCGCGTCGCCGAACACGGCACCGCGGCAATGGCCGACATGCATCGGTCCGGTCGGATTGGCCGAGACGTATTCGACATTGACCTTGGAGCCGCCGCGGACGCGGCCGTAATCGGCGCCCTCGCGCAGCACCGTGCGCAACGCCTCGGCCCATGCGGCCGGCCTGAGCGTCAAATTGATGAAACCGGGACCGGCGATGTCGACCTTGGCGATCAGCGCATCGGCGCGCAGCCGTTCGGCGATCTGCTCGGCGAGGTCGCGGGGCTTCGCCTTTGCCTCTTTCGCAAGCACCATGGCGGCATTGGTCGCCATGTCGCCATGGGAGGCGTCGCGCGGCGGCTCGACCACCACGCGCGAGAAATCGATGCCCTCGGGCCAGCTGGCATCCACCGCGAGCGCGCGGCAGGCGGCGTGCACGCGCGCGAGCACGTCGGCGAACAGGTGCAGGGATGAGGATGTGTCGGGCATGGGCGCCGCCTAACGCAAATCCGGGGTCGAGTCAAAGAGCCGCTGGTGCTCGGTCAGGGCGAAACGGTCGGTCATTCCGGCGATGAAATTGCCGATCCGGCGAGCCCGGTCGCCCGCGTTGTCCGCCTCCGCCCCCAGCAGCCATTCCGGCGGCAGCTCGGCCGGCACCTTCAGGTATTTCGCGAACAGGTCGAACAGGATCTGCTCCGCCTCCCCCATCACCCGCATTACCCGCTTGTGGCGGTACATGTGCTGGTAGAGGAAGCGCTTGATGGCAGCCTCCTCCTCCGCGACTGCGGCGGGGAACGCGATCAGCGCCCGGCTCTGCTGGCGCACGTCCCGGGCCGATTGCGGCTTGACGACGGCGAGGTTCTTCTGCGCCTCTGCAAACACGGCGCCGATCAGATGCGAGATCAGTTCGCGCACCAGCTCGGCCCCGCGCCTGACGTCTTCGAGATCTGGATAGTGCGCGGACGTCTCGGCGATGATCTCGGCCGTGAGCGGCATCGCCTTGAGATCGTCGAGATGGAACAGGCCGGCGCGCAGGCCGTCGTCGATGTCGTGGGCATCATAAGCGATGTCGTCGGCGATCGCGGCGACCTGTGCTTCCAGCGAGGCGAAGCTCCACAGTTCGAGATCGTAGGCCTTGACGTAGTCGGCGATCCCGACGGGAATGCCGTGCTCGCGATAGCGCCCGACCGGCGCGCCGTTGCGATCGGTCAGCGGGCCGTTGTGCTTGACGATGCCCTCCAGCGACTCCCAGGTCAGGTTGAGTCCGTCGAACTCGGGATAGCGGTGCTCCAGCGCCGCGACGACGCGGAGCGTCTGGGCGTTGTGGTCGAAGCCGCCAAAACCGTTCAGGCAGGCGTCCAGCGCCCGCTCGCCGGCATGCCCAAAGGGCGGATGGCCAAGGTCGTGGGCGAGCGCCAGCGTCTCCGTGAGGTCCTCGTCCAGCCCAAGCTGCCGGGCCAGTGCGCGCGCGATCTGTGCCACCTCCAGCGAATGGGTCAGCCGGGTGCGGTAGTGGTCGCCCTCGTGGAACACGAACACCTGGGTCTTGTACTTCAGGCGGCGGAACGCGGTCGAATGGATCACCCGGTCGCAATCCCGCCGGAACGGGCTGCGGGTCCGGCTCGGCGGCTCGGCGACCAGCCGGCCGCGGCTGCGATCGGGATCGCAGGCATAGGGCGCGCGGGGGGCAGCCATTCCGACGGACACGGCGAATTTAGTCCCTATCCATTTGATTCTGCGTATCCTTGCACTTAACTATGCCGGACGCGGGATACCAAATGAATTGGGCAAGTGATCCTGACAAGTGAATTTGGTATGACCGCGGGACTATCGGAGACGAGCTATGACGACTGACGTGACCATCAGTGACCGCGCCGCACGCCGGATTGGGGAGATCCTCAAGGGCGAAGGTTCTGGCGCGATGCTGCGCATCTCCGTCGAGGGCGGCGGCTGCTCGGGATTCCAGTACAAGTTCGACATCGACCGCGACCGCACCGACGACGATCTCGTGATCGAGCAGGAGAATGCGGTGGTCCTGGTCGATTCCGCCTCCCAGCCGTTCTTGGCGGGCTCGCAGGTCGATTTCGTCGACGACCTGATCGGCGCTTCGTTCCGCGTCAACAATCCGAACGCGACGGCGTCCTGCGGCTGCGGGACCAGCTTCTCGATCTGACCGGCTACGCGCCGGTCATCTGCCTTTCCTCGTCCGTCCAGTCCGCCTCGACCGGAATCAGTTCCGGCTGAAGCGGCGCCTCATCAGGCATCGTGTGGCCGTCCAGCGCACGCAGCAATGCCGCGACCAGCGCCGGCTTGCGCAGCGGCTTTGCCAGGAAATCGGACATGCCTGCCTCGCGGCAGATCCTCACGTCCTCGGGAAACGCGTTGGCGGTCAGCGCGGTGATTGGCAACGTCGCGTAGCGCCCGCCTTGCGCGCGGATCGCACGGGTCGCGGCCAAGCCGTCCATGTCGGGCATGCGCACGTCCATCAGCACGATGTCGTAATCGACCTCGGAAACCGCGGCGACGGCCTCGACGCCGTCGGTG
Organism: Bradyrhizobium sp. SZCCT0153; assembly: GCF_018129995.1. Classification (GTDB taxonomy): domain Bacteria; phylum Pseudomonadota; class Alphaproteobacteria; order Rhizobiales; family Xanthobacteraceae; genus Bradyrhizobium; species Bradyrhizobium japonicum_G. The sequence continues at coordinate 6,134 of NZ_JAFCKS010000009.1, read as the reverse complement.
ACGACACGCAGCTCGACATCGAAACCGCCGAGCATCTTGCTCACGACCATCCGGTTGACGGCGTCGTCCTCCGCGACCAGCACCTTCAGCGGCCGGTCGAGCCCGGCGATACGCGCCTTGAGCTCGTCGGCCTCATCGCGGCCGTCCGCCAGGTCGGAGGCCTGCGCCTGGCTCCAGGGCAGCACCAGCGTGAAGCGGAAGGTCGAGCCCTCGCCCGGCGTCGAGGTGACGCCGATGGTGCCGCCCATCTGCTCGATGATGCGCCGGGAGATCGCAAGCCCAAGCCCGGTGCCGCCGAAGCGGCGGCTGATCGAGGCGTCGGCCTGCGCGAAGTCACTGAAGAGCTTGTCGAGCTTCTCCGGAGCGATGCCGATGCCGCTGTCGGTCACCGTCCATTCGACGGTCGCGAGCAGATCGCGGCGCGCCTGGCAGGTCGCGGATATCGTCACCTCGCCCTCATCGGTGAACTTCACCGCGTTGGAAGCAAGGTTGAGCAGCACCTGGCGGATGCGCGCGACGTCGCCGCGCAGCGTCGGCGGCAGGGTCGGATCGAGCTCGACCTTGACCGCCAATCCTTTGCTCTTGGCGCTCGCGCGCACGACGGTTGCGACCGCTTCGACCAGCGACTGCGGTGCAAAATCGATCGCCTCGAACGCGAAGCGCCCGGCCTCGAGCTTGGAGAGATCGAGGATGTCATTGAGGATGCGCTGGAGATTGTCGCCGGACTCCCGGATCGTGGTGACGGCCTCGTGCTGCTCAGGATCGAGCCTGGTCTCCAGCAGCATGCTGGCGAGCCCGAGCACGCCGTTCATCGGGGTGCGGATCTCGTGGCTCATCACCGCCAGGAAATCGGACTTGGCGCGGCTTTCGGCCTCGGCCTTTTCCGCGCGCCAGCGCTCGGTGACGTCGCGCCCGAAGCCGCGATAGCCGAGAAACTGGCCGTCGCGGTCATAGGCCGGCTTCGCGGTCAGCGACCACAGCCGCGCCTCGCCGCCGGCAACGACCTTGAGGTTCATCTCGTGCAGCGGCTCGGCATGCTCCATCAGGCCGACGATGTTGTAGGCGGCCGCCTTGTCCTCGGGACAGAGCATGTCGAGCACGTCGGCGAAGAGCGATCCCTTCAGGAGCGGAAGCGGCAATTGCGCGACGTCGGCGAAGCGTTGGGGCACGTCGGTGAGATGTCCTTCGGCATCCGTCTGCCACAGCCAGTCGCTGGCGTTCTCCTGAAAATCCTTCAGCAGCAGCGAGATGATCTCGGTCTGCCGTTCGAGCTCGAGCCGGGCCTTGAGATTGCCGAGAAACAAATTGCCCTGCGAGACGATGTTGCGCGCCATGAAGAACGCGAACAGCAGCAGGAACACCGCCGTCACCAGATACGGCCCCGTCCCGCACACGAACAGCGCACCGGCGCAGGCGATCGTCATGGTGGCGAGATAGGCGAGGCCGGCGCGCGGGAAGGTCGACAGCGTGAAGGCGCCGCCGGACATCATGCCCACCATCAGGCAGGCCAGGATGAGCTGGCTGGTCGGCTCGACGCGGCTGAACAGCGCGAGCGGCAACGTGCCCCAGATCGCGGCGAGGAAGAATGCCTGCCGCAGCATCTGCCGCGCGGCATGCGGCGAGGCTTCCTGCGGGGGGCTCGCGTGCGATCGCTGCCATGACCGGAACGCGACGAGGGCGACGGCGGCGAGCGTCACGCCCCAGATCGCGAGGAAGTCGTTCCAGCCCCGGCCCCAGAACAGGATCAGCACGATGGCGACGTTGAGCATGGTGACGGCCATCGTCACCGGAATCAGCCGCGTCACCGCGTCGATCTGCTTGGCGCGGATGCGGCGCAGCTCGCGCTCGCTGAGATCGGCGGTCAGGCCCTCCTCGATCTCGTAGCCGCCGAGCCAATACAGAAACGCGCCGATCAGGCCGCTGCGCGGTTCGGTTCGCTTCATGGATTTGTCTGGCCATCCCATTCGAAAAACCTTTTCGGTATCAATGGCCCGGGGCGGGCTTAAGCCGGGTTAATTTTGTGGGAGATTTTGCGGCGTCCTTGACGGGCGCGTTTGCATTTTGTTCTAACCATGGCCCCTGCCCGGAGCCGCCGACATGCCCATCAGAATTGCCACCTGGAACGTGAACTCGGTTCGGCAGCGGATCGATCTCCTGCTGAGCTGGCTGAAGGAGTGCCAGCCGGACATCGTCTGCCTCCAGGAGATCAAATGCGTCGACGAGGCCTTCCCGCGGCTGGAGATCGAGGCGCTCGGCTACAACGTAGTCACCCACGGACAGAAGACCTTCAACGGTGTCGCCCTGCTCTCGAAGCTCCGGTTCGACGAGACCAAGTCGGGGCTGGCCGGCGACGACGAGGACGCCCATGCCCGCTTCCTCGAAGGCGTGGTGACGCTCAAGCGCGGGGTGTTGCGCATTGCCTGCCTCTATCTGCCCAATGGCAACCCGGTCGGGACCGAGAAATATCCCTACAAGCTCAAATGGATGTCGCGGCTTCTTGAATATTCGAAGGAGCGCCTCAAGACCGAGGAGCCGCTGATCCTCGCAGGCGACTTCAACGTCATCCCGCATGCCCGCGACGTCCACAATCCCGCCGCCTGGACCGAGGACGCTCTGTTCAAGGCCGAGACACGGGAGAGCTTTCAGTCACTGCTCGGCCTCGGCCTGACCGATGCCTTGCGCGCCGTCACCGACGAGCCCGGGCTCTACACCTTCTGGGACTATCAGGCCGGCGCCTGGCAGAAGAACCATGGCCTGCGGATCGATCACCTGCTGTTGTCGCCGCAGGCCAGCGATCGGCTCGCCAATGTCGGCATCGACAGCTATGTGCGCGGCTGGGGGAAGCCGTCGGACCACGTGCCGGTGTGGGCGGATCTCGATCTGGAGGCGGCTTAGGCAATATGCCGAGGTGGTGGTGGGCACGGCGCCAAGGCGCCTTTGCCCATCCTAAGAGAGCGGCCTATTCGCGGCGGCCCTGCACCCACTGTTCCAGCATTTGCAGGCACATGGCGCGGTCGTCGTCGGAGGCCTTGGAGAAGGCGCGGTTGTAGCTTTCCTTGATCCAGACCTCGTCGGTCCCGGCGCTGTCACGCGCGAGCGTCAGCCACATCAGACCGCGGGCGGCCTGCCGCGGCAGGCGGTCGCCGTTGAACAGCATCTGACCGAGCAGCGCCTGCGCCTCGTGCTGGCCCTTCTGGGCCGCGAGGCCAAGCCAGCGCGCGCCATAGCGGAAATCCTCGCGCGAGGCGTCCGGGGTCTTCAGGTACAGCCGGGCGAGATCGTATTGCGCATCCGCATTGCCGAAATAGGACGCCGCGTAGGAGAACATCTCCCGCGCCCGGTCCGGATCGGCCTTGATCTTCGAGTTCGGGATGCCGGCGAGATAATAACGGCCGAGCGCGACGAAGGCGTTGGCCACGACCTGCGCCTGCGGCGCCGACGGGCTGTCCTCGGCATGCGCGTTGGCGATCCGGCTGAAATATTCGAAGGCGCGCACGTCGTCCTGAGCGACGCCGTCGCCATTGGCGTACATGCGGCCGAGCTTCCACTGCGCGATCGGGTGGCCACCTTCGGCGGCGTATTGCAGGGCGCTGAGCGAGGTTTCCTGGGGCAAGGCCGCCGGCGGCACATTGCGCACCTTGCCCGCTGCGCCCGGCAAGGTCGTGACCACCGGGATGGTCGCATCCTTCGGGCTGACAGGTGCGCCGTCAAAGGCGAGCGCCGGCGCGGCCAGCGCGCCGGCCCCCAACACAAACGCAACTATGGTACGCCTAGATATCCGCATAGCACTGTTTCTCGTGCGCGCCGCCCGGATGGGTGACTGCCCCACCGACCGCTGGTCCAACCTGCTGAGCATATTTCCAGAGCGCGCCCGTCGTGTGGTTAGTCGCGCGAGCGCTCCATTTGGTCTTGCGCTGGACCAGTTCCTGGTCGCTCAATTTTACGTTAAGGGTCCCGGCCACCGCGTCGATCTCGATGATGTCGCCGTCTTCGAGCAGGCCGATGGGACCGCCGATGGCGGCTTCCGGCCCGACATGGCCGATGCAGAAGCCGCGGGTGGCGCCGGAGAAGCGGCCGTCGGTGATGAGCGCGATCTTGCCGCCCATGCCCTGGCCGGTCAGCGCCGCGGTGGTCTGGAGCATTTCCCGCATGCCGGGACCGCCCTTCGGCCCCTCGTAGCGGATCACGATGACTTCGCCTTCGCGGTAGGTACGCTTCTGGACCGCCTCGAAAGCATCCTCCTCACGGTCAAAGCACCTGGCCGGACCGGTAAACCTGAGGTTGGACATTCCCGCGACTTTCACGATCGCACCTTCTGGCGCCAAATTGCCCTTCAGACCGACCACACCGCCCGTGACGGTGATGGGTTTGTCTGCCGGGTGCACCACGTCCTGGTGCGGATTCCATTTCACGCTCTTGAGGTTTTCGGCGATCGTTCGACCGGTGACGGTGAGGCAGTCACCGTGGAGAAATCCATTGTCGAGCAGCGTCTTCATCAGAAGCGGTATGCCACCTACTTCAAACATGTCTTTGGCGACATAACGGCCGCCCGGCTTCAAATCCGCGACATATGGTGTCTTTTTGAAGATTTCGGCGACGTCGAACAGGTCGAACTTGATGCCGCACTCATGCGCGATTGCCGGTAGGTGCAGTGCAGCATTGGTCGAGCCACCCGAGGCGGCGACAACGGCGGCCGCATTCTCCAGCGCCTTGCGGGTGACGATGTCGCGCGGCCGGATGTTTCGGGCGATCAGATCCATGACCTGCTCGCCCGCGGTCATGCAGAAAGCGTCGCGGATTTCATACGGCGCCGGAGCGCCGGCCGAATACGGCAGCGCCAGGCCGATCGCCTCGGAGACGGTCGCCATGGTGTTGGCGGTGAACTGCGCGCCGCAGGCGCCCGCCGACGGGCAGGCCACGCGCTCGATCTCGTCGAGGTCCTCGTCCGACATGGCGCCGACCGAGTGCTTGCCGACAGCTTCGAACATGTCCTGCACGGTGACCTGCTGGCCCCGGAAATTGCCGGGCAGGATCGAGCCGCCATAGATGAAGATCGAGGGAACGTTGAGGCGGACCATCGCCATCATCATGCCCGGCAGCGACTTGTCGCAGCCGGCGAGGCCCACGAGGGCGTCATAGGCGTGGCCGCGGACAGTCAGCTCGACCGAGTCGGCGATGCATTCGCGCGACGGCAGCGAGGAGCGCATGCCGTCATGGCCCATGGCGATGCCGTCGGTCACGGTGATGGTGCAGAATTCGCGCGGCGTGCCGCCGGCGGAAGCCACGCCCTTCTTCACGGCCTGGGCCTGGCGCATCAGGGAAATGTTGCAGGGCGCGGCCTCGTTCCAGCAGGAAGCGACGCCGACGAAAGGCTGGTGGATCTGCGCGGTAGTCAGGCCCATGGCGTAGAAGTAGGAGCGATGGGGCGCGCGCGTTGGCCCTTCCGTCACGTGACGGCTCGGCAGCCTCTGCTTGATGTCGGTCTTCGCGTCCATCGCAACCAGTTTCCCCGGCCAACCCTTTCAGACCCGAAAAATCAGAGCCAAGATTTGAATCGACCTTGGGATTTCCCGTCGCCTTCCAAGACCACCGCTGCCGCCAAACATTCGAGTTATTTTATTCATGTTCAGGTGTGGCTAAAAAGCGGCGCCGATGCGAACGGACGGAGATATGGGTTAAATCCGCGATGACTGTTGCGTGGATGGCACAATCGTGACCCGGAAGACACGAATTGGCTTACCGAGATACCCCTTGCTGGGGTGACGCTCTACAACTTGAGATTTCGTGCGGGCGCATCGCGCCCCCCATCCGGCTCGACGATTGCGCCAAGCGAGGTGAGTCGACGTATTCGCCTTTACACATCGCAATGACGGAGCAAGGGGCGACATCGCAGTCCTGCGACACACATTTCGACTTGCAGGCACGGCTTCGCGTCCTCGCGGCGCATTTCGCCCGAGCTCTGCTTCGTTTCTCCACCCTCTAAGCCAAGAGGGCGCAGGGAAGGCCGGGTGCCGGCTTGCACCCGCGGTCCGCTGCGCGAAAAGCACACGCAGAGAAAACCGCACAGCAGCATACAGGTGTAGCCAATCACTCGGCCTTCCCTGCGCAGTGGTTGGACGGCTTATGCCGTGCTC
>NZ_JAFCKS010000008.1 GCF_018129995.1 Bradyrhizobium sp. SZCCT0153 | reverse complement strand
GTGACCGAAATCCGCAAAGCAGGCTCCGGACACCAGTCCCACATAGCCCGTTCCGATCATCGCGATTCGCATGAAAATCCCTGTTCTGGCTTGGTTAACGAAACCCCAATTCGGGGCGGTTTAGCATTTTCCCGGTGCAAGGGAACCGTCTGCCCGGAAAAACCGGCACACGAATTGTACCGGTAAAGAAATCGTAAGCCGCAAGCCGCCAAACTGCCCCGCAGCCACACAGAGCCGGGCGGAACACGCCTCGAAAAGGGACACCATGGCACCATCAGGCACATCCGCGAGCGGAGGCATCGAGGCTTCCACTGCCGCACGTGTCGACTGGGTCGACTATGCCAAGGGCATCTGCATCGTCATGGTCGTGATGATGCATTCGGTATTGGGGGTCGAGCTCGCCGCCGGCGAGACCGGTTTCATGCATGTCGCCGTAGCCTTCGCAAAGCCGTTCCGGATGCCGGATTTCTTCCTGATTTCGGGCCTGTTCCTGCCATTGGTGATCGACCGCGAATGGCGAACCTATCTCGACCGCAAGGTGGTGCATTTCGTCTATTTCTATGTCGTCTGGGTGACAATCCAGTTCGGCTTCAAGGCCCCGGCCTTCGCGGCGGAAACAGGCTGGCGCGATGTCGGCCTCATGTACCTGGAATCCTTCGTCGAGCCGTTCGGCACGCTCTGGTTCATCTACCTTCTGCCGATCTTCTTCGTCGTCACAAAATTGACACGGGGAATCCCGTCGCCTGCGATCTGGCTCGTCGCTGCTGCGCTGGAGACGGCGCGTATCTCGACCGGCTGGACTGCGATCGACGAGTTCTGCGCGCGCTTCGTCTATTTCTATTCCGGTTATCTGTTCGCGCCCTACGTGTTCGCGTTGTCGGACCGCGCGCGCAGCCATCCCGCATGGGCGCTCGCAACGCTCACGACCTGGGCGCTGGTCAATGCCGGCCTGGTCGCGTGTGGGGCCAGCGAGTGGAAGATCATCTCACTCGTGCTCGGCTTTGCCGGTGCCTGCGCCATCATCACGATGGGCACGCTGCTCGCGCGAGCGCAGCGGCTGAATGTCTTCCGCTTCTGCGGCGAGCATTCGATCGTGATCTATCTCGCCTTCTTCCTGCCGATGGCCGCCACGCGAACGCTGCTGCTGCGCACGGGAATCATACCGGATATCGGCACGGTGTCGCTGATCGTCACCATCGTCGGCGTGGTCGGGGCGCTCGCGATCTGGCAGCTCGCGTTGCGGCTCGGCGGCAATTTCCTGTTCGAGCGGCCCGATGCATTCTGGATCGCGCCGAAGAAGGCCGGACCCGTGTTGCAGGCGGCTGAATAGCGGGGAATCACAGCGGGGGATAGTCGCGCCAACAGCCCAAAAATCGCCCTCCCAAGGCTGTCAAAGCCCGCAAAAATTCATACATTGCGGCCATGCCCAAGACATCCTCGAAGACCGCCGCCAAAGCCGACACCAAGCCCGCTGCTGACAAGCCCGCTGCCAAACCGGCCGCAGCCAAAGCGGCCGGCAAGGGCGACCACATCTTTCTGGTCGACGGCTCCGGCTACATCTTCCGCGCCTATCACGCGCTGCCGCCGCTCAACCGCAAGTCCGACGGCTTGCAGGTCAACGCCGTGCTCGGCTTCTGCAACATGCTGTGGAAGCTCTTGCGCGACATGCCCGCCGACAACCGGCCGACGCATCTGGCGATTGTCTTCGACAAGTCGGAAGTCACGTTCCGCAACAAGATCTATCCCGAGTACAAGGCGCATCGGCCGCCGGCGCCGGATGATCTGATCCCGCAATTTTCGCTGATCCGTGAAGCCGTGCGCGCCTTCGACCTGCCCTGCCTGGAACAGGGCGGCTTCGAGGCCGACGATCTGATCGCGACCTATGCGCGGCAGGCATCCGACCGCGGCGCGACCACGACGATCGTCTCGTCAGACAAGGATCTGATGCAGCTCGTCACCGACAAGGTCGCCATGTACGACACCATGAAGGATCGCCGCATCGGAATTCCCGAGGTGATCGAGAAATTCGGCGTGCCGCCTGAGAAGGTGGTCGAGGTGCAGGCACTGGCCGGCGATTCCACCGACAATGTGCCCGGTGTGCCCGGCATCGGCATCAAGACCGCCGCGCAACTGATCGTCGAATATGGCGACCTCGAGCAGCTGCTGTTCCGCGCCGGCGAGATCAAGCAACCGAAGCGGCGCGAGGCGCTGATCGAGAATGCCGAGAAGGCGCGGATCTCGCGGCAACTCGTGCTGCTCGACGACAAGGTCGAGCTGGAGGTGCCGCTGGACGACCTCGCCGTGCACGAGCCCGATGCGCGCAAGCTGATCGCCTTCCTGAAGGCGATGGAATTCACGACGCTGACGCGCCGCGTCGCCGACTATTCGCAGATCGATCCTTCCAATGTGGATGCCGACACGGCGAATAGCAGCGAAGCACGCGGCGGGACCTCCGACGGCGCCGACAGGACTAAATCGCCTGAGGCCTCCGGCGATCTCTTCGCCAGTCCTGCGGCAACTGCCAAAGGCGGCGACAAGGGTGACAAGGGAGCGAGCCTCAAGGGCGCGCCGATCTCGCTCGCCGCTGCGCGCGAGGAAGCTTTGCGCAAGCTCCCGATCGACCGCGGCAAATACCAGGCGGTCAAGTCGCTCAAGGAGCTCAACGCCTTCATCGCGCGCATCTACGATGCCGGCCAGGTTGCGGTCGAGATCCGCGCCAACTCCATCGACCCGATGCAGGCCGATTTTTGCGGCATCGCACTGGCGCTGGCGTCGAACGATGCCTGCTATGTGCCGCTCGCGCACAAACAGTCCGGCGGCGGCGCCGGCCTGTTCGATGCAGGCCTTGCGCCGGATCAGGTCAAGCATGACGACGCGATCGAGGCGCTGCGGCCGGTGCTGGAATCGACGGGCATCCTCAAGATCGGCTTCGACGTCAAATTCACCGCCGTCATGCTGGCGCAGCACGGCATCACCTTGCGCAACACCGACGACGCGCAACTGATCTCCTACGTGCTCGACGCCGGCCGCGGCTCGCACGGGCTGGAATCGCTCGCCGAGCGCTGGTTCGGACACGCCATGCTGAAGGAGGGCGAGCTGCTCGGCAGCGGCAAGGGCAAGATCACCTTCGACCAGGTGCCGATCGACAAGGCGGCGCCGCTGTCGGCGGAGGGCGCCGACATGACCTTGCGGGTGTGGCGCGTGCTCAAGCCACGCCTCGTCGCCGAGCACATGACCACGGTCTATGAGACCCTGGAGCGGCCGCTAGTCGCGGTGCTCGCGCGCATGGAACGGCGCGGCATCTCGATCGATCGCCAGGTGCTGTCGCGACTGTCAGGCGACTTTGCCCAGACCGCAGCCCGCGTCGAGGCCGAGATCCAGGAGATCGCGGGCGAGCCGATCAATGTCGGCAGCCCGAAGCAGATCGGCGACATCCTGTTCGGCAAGATGAGCCTGCCGGGCGGCACCAAGACCAAGACCGGTGCGTGGTCGACCACCGCTCAGGTGCTGGACGAGCTCGCCGAGCAGGGCCACGATCTTCCGAGGAAGATTCTGGAGTGGCGCCAGGTCTCGAAGCTGAAGTCGACCTATACCGACGCGCTGCCGACCTATGTCAATCCGCAGACCCATCGCGTGCACACCACCTACGCGCTGGCCGCGACCACGACGGGCCGGCTGTCCTCGAACGAGCCGAATCTGCAGAACATCCCGGTGCGCACCGAGGACGGCCGCAAGATCCGCCGCGCGTTCATCGCGACGCCCGGACACAAGCTGGTCTCCGCCGACTATTCGCAGATCGAGCTGCGGCTGCTGGCGGAGATCGCCGATATTCCCGTGCTGAAGCAGGCGTTTCGCGATGGGCTCGACATTCACGCGATGACGGCCTCGGAAATGTTCGGCGTGCCGATCAAGGGCATGCCGAGCGAGATCCGCCGCCGCGCCAAGGCGATCAATTTCGGCATCATCTACGGCATCTCGGCGTTCGGCCTCGCCAATCAGCTCAGCATCGCACGCGAGGAAGCGTCCGCCTACATCAAGAAATATTTCGAGCGCTTTCCCGGCATCCGCGCCTACATGGACGAGACGCGGGACTTCTGCCGGAGCCACGGCTACGTCACTACGCTGTTCGGCCGCAAATGCCACTATCCCGACATCAAGGCCTCGAACGCCTCGGTGCGTGCCTTCAACGAGCGCGCCGCGATCAACGCGCGGCTCCAGGGCACCGCCGCCGACATTATCCGCCGCGCCATGACGCGGGTGGAGGACGCGCTCGCCGAGAAGAGGCTGTCGGCGCAGATGCTGCTCCAGGTGCATGACGAACTGATCTTCGAGGTACCCGACGCGGAGGTCGAGGCGACGCTGCCCGTGGTCCAGCACGTGATGCAGGACGCGCCGTTCCCGGCCGTGCTGCTTTCGGTGCCGCTTCACGTCGACGCGCGCGCTGCGAATAATTGGGACGAGGCGCACTGACCACCGCATTGTGCGCTGCGTAAGTATCTATCTCCCCTGCTCCACGCCCCTAGGTTGCTGCCGCCCTGATTCAATGGAATGATGCAGTCATTCCAGGGGGGGCCACCGATGCGTGCCGCGATTTGCGCCGTAACATTTGTCATTCTCGGGCTGGTTGGATTCGTTGCGACACCAAACCTTTTCAAGGTCGTCAATCCAGAATACCTGCTGGCGCTACATCAATATGGCCGGCCGCTCGCCGCGCTGTCCGAGGACGCAAGCAACACCGACATAAAACTCGCAGAACTTCGGACGAAGATATCGAAGCAAGAGCGCAGCATGAAGGAGTTGTCGGCAACGTTGACGGCGAAGCAAGCCAACATGAAGATCGCCGGTGCCCCTGCCGAGGACATTGCAAAGGTTGGGATCGAGGCTGCGACCAGGATGGTTGAGCTGAGCAGCGAATTGGATCAGCTCAATGGCGAATATGGGGATTTGAAGGACAAGAAGGCCTTCGTTGTTTCCAACCAGCTGGACATCCGAAAGAAGCTTGAAACTGCTGCGGCTGATACTTCGAATATCTATGTGGTGGCACGCGCGTTGTCGCTTGGCGCGATTGGAGCGTTGATGTCGATCATCGCAAAGTTCCTTGCCAGCCCGACGAAGCGGGGATTGCTCGAAGATAGCAATTTCATTGGACGAATGTGGGCTTCCATGGCGTTTGGAGGCGTCGCGTCCGTTGTCGTCATTGGGCTCTTCTTCACCGGCTTCATTTCAATATTCGCCAATTCAACCCAGGGCGGCGGCGAAACCGATTTCTGGAAAGTGACAATTCTTTGCCTGCTCGCCGGCGCGTTCTCCGATCGCCTGTTCCAGGCCGCGTCGGGACGAATGGACGCTTATCTCGGAGCCGATCAATCCGCCAGGCAGAAGAGCCGCACAAGCGCGGTCAAGGCGGCGCCGGCGGGCCCAGGGGAATAGGCGCTCCGGGGCCTGTGCTGCGCCAGCGCGGAATCGAATTGTCCTCCGAGCAATTGCGCGATGGCCCAACCGTCCCGCTCATAATAAAACCGTGCCATCCCCCGCACCGGTTCGATCATGCCCCATACCTCCGCCCTGCTCGGTTTCGCTCTCGTCTCTCTCGGTCTCGTGCTCACGCCGGGGCCGAACATGATCTACCTGATCTCGCGCTCGATCACGCAGGGGCCGGCGGCCGGCATCGTCTCGCTCGGCGGCGTGGCGCTGGGCTTCGTGTTCTACATGCTATGCGCGGCCTTTGGCATCACGGCGCTCCTGCTCGCAATTCCCTTTGCCTATGACGCGCTGCGCTTTGCCGGCGCCGGATATCTGCTGTGGCTCGCCTGGCAGGCGGTTAAGCCGGGCGGACGCTCGCCGTTCCAGGTCAAGACGCTTGCGATCGACAGCCCGCGCAAATTGTTCGCGATGGGCTTCGTCACCAATCTGCTCAACCCGAAGATCGCGATGCTGTATCTGGCGCTGCTGCCGCAGTTCATCGATCCCGCCGCCGGCAGCGTGCTGACGCAATCGGTGGTGCTGGGCGCGATCCAGATCGCGATCAGCGTCAGCGTCAATGCGATGATCGCGCTCGCGGCAGGATCGATCGCGCTGTTCCTGGCAAACCGGCCGAGCTGGATGCTGGTGCAGCGCTGGCTGATGGGCACGGTATTGGCCGGGCTTGCGGTGCGAATGGTGGTCGAAGCGAAGAAGGTGTGATGGGGGACGCGGTCCCCCGGCTTGACCGGGGCATCCAGCACGCCGCAGCTTCTCGGCTCTAACTCAACCGTCTCTGGAGTACTGGATCGCCCGCCCCAGTGCGCAAGTGCGCGCAAGGCGGGCGATGACGCCGTCAGCTCAATCCAGCTTTGCTTCCATGCCCCGCTTCACCGCAGGCCGCGCCATCAGCGCCTCATACCAGCGCTTGACGTTGGGAAAATCGGCCAGGTCAACCTTGTGGCGAGGATGGCGCCATGCCCAGCCCAGGATGGCAAAATCGGCAACCGAGAGGTCGCCGGCGACGAAGTCACGGCCGTCGAGCCGGCGGTCCAGCACGCCGTAGAGCCGCCGGGTCTCGGCCATGTAGCGCTTCAGGCCGTAGGTGCGGTCCTGCTCGTTCTCGAGCGCGATGAAATGGTGCACCTGGCCGGGCATGGGGCCGAAGCCGCCCATCTGCCACATCAGCCATTCGTAGACCGGGATGCGCCCTGAAAGCGATTTCGGCAGGAATTTACCGGTCTTTTCGCCGAGATAAAGCAGGATCGCGCCGGACTCGAAGATGCTGACGGGCTTGCCGTCCGGCCCCTCGGGGTCGAGGATCGCGGGGATCTTGTTGTTGGGAGAGAGCTTGAGGAACTCCGGCGCCATCTGCTCGCCCTTGCTGATATTCACCGGGATCACCTTGTAGGGCAGCCCCATTTCCTCCAGCGCGACCGAGATCTTGCGGCCGTTCGGCGTGTTCCAGGTGTGCAGCTCGATGGTCATTTCCACGTTTCCTTGCCGGTTTTCTTGCTCAGTTCTCTTGCCCAGTTTTCTTGCCCGAGATATCCGGCATCCACCTACTCCAGAAGGTTGCACCCCCACAACCGGCGGACCGGGATGGCCGATCCCTGTTGACGGGGGACGCCCCCTCTGGAATGTCCCGGCTGTCGCGGATAAATTCCGCCACTTCCAAAAACGCTCCCGAGGGACCGCCGTGTCGAAATCAGCCTCCCGCGCCCGCCTGTTCGAAATCATCCGCCGGCGCTCCTTCGGCCGCGGCGATGTCACGCTCGCGTCGGGCCGCAAGAGCGATTTCTACTTCAACCTCAAGCCGACCATGCTCGACCCGGAGGGCGCGACCCTGCTCGCTGAGCTCACCTATGAGACGCTGAAGGATGACCAGCTCGATTTCATCGGCGGGCTGGAGATGGGCGCGGTGCCGCTGGCCGGCGCGCTGGCGCAGATCTCCTGGATCAAGGGCCATCCGATCGCGGCGTTCTTCGTGCGCAAGAAGCCGAAGGAGCACGGCGCCAAGCTTGCCATCGAAGGCCTGCCCAAGGGCGAGACGCTTGCCGGCAAGCGCGTCGTGATCGTCGAGGACGTCACCACCACCGGCGGCTCGGCGATGAAGGCGGTGGAATCTGTGCGCGAAACCGGCGCCGAAGTCGTGCTCGTGCTGACCATGGTCGACCGCGAGGAAGGCGCCACCGACACGTTCGGTGCGGCCGGCCTGCCGTTCCGCTCGCTCTACAAGGCGTCGGAATTTTTGAAGGCCTGACGTCTGTCGCGTTGCGGGTGCAACGCAGCGTCCGGGGTCACGAAACCGGCCTCCTCAACCGCTCATTTACCATCCCGCTTTATGGTGAATCCGGTGCCGAGACCTGATGGTCCCGGCCGGTTCGGTAGCGTCCGGTGGAGTAAGCGTTGCGTACAGTCATGTCCCATTCGCGCCGGCGGCGTCGCGCGATGCTTGTGGCCGCCACACTGGCAGCACCGCTGCTTGCGGCTCCGGCCCCGGTTTCGGCCGAAGGCCTGTTCGACTTCTTCTTCGGCGGAATGCAGCAGCAGCGGCCGCAGCGTGAGGTGCCGCAGCAGGCGAACTCCTACGCCGACCCCTTCACTGGCCAGCAGAATGCCCCGCAATACGTCCCGCCGACGCGTTCGGCCGCGGCCGGCGGCTCGGGACCCGCATTCTGCGTGCGCAGCTGCGACGGCAAATATTTTCCGCTGATGCGCGGCCTCGCCTCGCCCGCACAGATGTGTCAGGCATTCTGTCCTGCCACCGCGACGAAGGTCTATTTCGGCTCCTCGATCGACGGCGCCGCATCGCAGACCGGCGAGCGCTACGCCGACAGCGAGAATGCGTTCGCCTACCGCAAGGCGCTGCGCGCCGACTGCACCTGCAACGGCCGCGAGCCGGTCGGCCTCGCTCCGGTCGATCTGGCGCTGGACTCCTCGCTCAAAGCCGGCGACGTGATCGCGACCACCGACGGCCTCGTCGCCTATACCGGCATCCGCGTCGGCAACGACCAGGCTGCGGACTTCACCCCGGTCGCCTCCTATCCCGGCCTCACCGCGCAGGTCCGTGCCCGCCTCGGCGAGATGAAGGTGGCGCCGGTGCGCGCAGAGACGGTCGCCGGGGATGCGCCGGCCACGGAGATCGTGCGCGAGACGCTGCCTGACGTGACGGTGCCGAAGACGCAGAAGCCGGCGAAGAGAGCGGCATTGGATTAAGGCGCGTCTGCAACAAAGCTATCATTGCGAGGAGCACTTGTGACGAAGCAATCCAGAATCCCTCCGCGGAAGGACTCAGGATTGCTTCGCTACGCTCGCAATGGCGGAGGATGGTGGGTCACCTGCCGATGATCACCCCGATCACGTTCGGCGCCGCCAGATATTTTTCCTCGATCGCCGCGCGCGCGGCAGCGCGGTTTTCCTGAGTCAGCAGGCCGCGCTTCTCTGCCAAAATCATCCAGCAGAACCCCCACCAGTCGGTGAGCATGCCCGTCTCATCGACGAGATCGTAGCCCTGCTCTGCCGCAAAGATGCGCGCTTGCGCTTCGTCCAGCGTGTCGAGGAACAGATGGTCTTCGGCCGCGAACAGATCGTCGCTGATGTCGTCGATGGTGTAGCCCCAGATCGACTGGCACACCGCGTTGAACTCGCGGTCGAACTGGTCGTCATCGACGGCATGGCGCCGCGCCGCCTGATGCAGCCGCGACAACGACCGCGCGAAATCGGCGATCCTGGTAAGGGCAAACTGATCGAAGGCAATGGTGGACATGTAGTCCTCGCGAAGTCTGACAGACCCTAGATATTGTGTCGGCAACGCGCCGAATCACAATGATATATCAAAGACTTGCTAAAGTGTTCTTAATTTGTTCCGATGAACTGGTGACTCTCGCCTCTCAGTAGAGGCAAGGGACAGGAGATCGAGGAATGAGACTGCAAGATGCGATCCGGAAGGCGATCGAGCTTGGTCATCGGACAGGAGCCGTAACCTTTGATCAGCTCAACGAATTGTTGCCGTCAGCGACGACTGAGCCTGAGGACATCGAAGTCGTAATGCAGGCATTGAGCGATGAAGGCATAAACCTCATTGAGGACGATCAATCGTAGCAAGGCAACTGCGCGGATCCGACAGCCCGTCGTCGCGTCGCCAATTTGGCGCGACCTTTCCCTCAATTCACTGCCGACATCAGCCTATCTCCGCACGCGCTCGCATAAAACTTCCCACCGCACTGGCGCTTGATGGCGGCGCAGCGCGCGGCGGGAGATGCATTTTGCGGGACGGCAAAGCCGCAGCTCAGGCCGTCGGCGCTGCGGCCCTGCTTGCCGGCGGCTAAGGCAGCGCTGGGGGCGGCGATGCAGACGACGAGCAGGGCCGCGGCGGCGATTTCGATCGGCAGTCGCATCAGAAGTCTCATGGGGCGTCTCCTCCACACTGATGGCTGAATTTGCCGCTAATCTAGCAGCAAATCCTCGTTTCTCCGTGCTCCTCCGGGTTCCCAAATCGGCCCGTTCCTTGCATAATTTTACGCCAGCGCAGTGCACGGCCGCATCAGCGATGGTTCCGGGGCACGGCCAAGATGCGTAAGGTGAGTAGTAGTCTTCGACCAGGAAGTGACGGCTTTGCAAGATTCATCGTTCCAGCCCAATTTCCCCGCCCCCGGGCAGCCCATCGACGAACTCGCGTTGGCTGAGATCAAGGGCGCGATCCTGGCGAAGCTCCGCCTTGCCATCGGCAAGGACGCGGGCATGGCGACCAAGCACGACTGGTACCAGGCCGCAGCGCTGGCACTGCGCGACCGCATCGTGCATCGCTGGCTGTCCGCGGAGAAGCGCAGCTACGATGCCGGACGCAAGCGCGTCTACTACCTCTCGCTTGAATTCCTGATCGGCCGTCTCTTCACCGACGCGCTGAACAACATGGGGCTCCTGAAGATATTCGAGGTCGCGCTCGGCGATCTCGGCGTGTCGCTCCCTGAGCTGCGCAAATGCGAGCCGGATGCGGCGCTCGGCAATGGCGGCCTCGGGCGGCTTGCCGCCTGCTTCATGGAAAGCATGGCGACGCTGTCGATCCCCGCGATCGGCTACGGCATCCGCTACGATTTCGGCCTGTTTCGCCAGATCATCAATCAGGGCTGGCAGCAGGAATATCCGGACGAATGGCTCGGCTTCGGCAACCCCTGGGAATTGCAGCGGCCGGAAGTCATCTACGACATCAATTTCGGCGGCGGCGTCGAGCATGTCGACGACAAGGGCCGCGACCGCGCGATCTGGCATCCGGCCGAGACCGTGCAGGCGCTCGCCTATGACACGCCGATCGTCGGCTGGCGCGGCCAGCACGTCAACGCGCTCCGGCTTTGGTCGGCGCGCTCGCCCGATCCCTTGAAGCTCGACGCCTTCAACAAGGGCGACTATGTCAGCGCCAGCGCCGAGCAGTCGCGCGCCGAAGCGATCTGCAAATTCCTCTATCCGAACGATGAGAGCCCCGCTGGGCGCGAGCTGCGGCTGCGCCAGGAATATTTCTTCGTCTCCGCTTCGCTTCAGGATCTGATCAAGCGGCATTTGTCCTCCGACGGCCAGCTCCGCAGCCTGTCGTCGAAGGTCGCAGTGCAGCTCAACGACACGCATCCGAGTCTTGCCGTCACCGAGCTGATGCGGATTCTGATCGACCTGCACAATTTCCGCTGGGACGAGGCCTGGAAGATCACGGTCGCCACGCTGTCCTACACCAACCACACGCTGCTGCCCGAGGCGCTGGAGACCTGGCCGGTCGAGCTGTTCGAGCGGCTGCTGCCGCGGCATCTCGAGATCATCTACCGCATCAACGTGCAGCATCTGGCGCTGGCCGAAGCGCGCGCGCCCGGCGACATCGACTTCCGCGCCTCGGTCTCGCTGATCGACGAGAGAAGCGGACGCCGCGTACGCATGGGCCAGCTCGCCTTCGTCGGCTCGCACCGCATCAACGGCGTTTCCGCCATGCATTCCGACCTGATGCGCGAGACTGTGTTCCACGATCTCAACCATCTCTATCCCGGCCGCATCACCAACAAGACCAATGGCATCACCTTCCGCCGCTGGCTGATGCTGGCCAACCCGAAGCTGACCGATTTGTTGCGCGAGACCTGCGGCGACGCCGTGCTCGACGATCCGACCCAGCTCAGCCTGATCGAGGCGCGTGCCAGCGACGTCGAATTCCAGAAGAAGTTCCGCAGCGTCAAGCTTCACAACAAGACAGCACTCGCGCGCCTGATCGGCGAACGGCTCGGCATCAAGGTCGATCCGAGCGCGCTGTTCGACGTGCAGATCAAGCGCATCCACGAATACAAGCGGCAGCTCCTCAACGTCATCGAGACGGTCGCGCTGTACCAGGGGATCAAGGACGACCCCAACGGCAATTGGGTGCCGCGGGTGAAGATCTTCGCCGGCAAGGCGGCGGCGAGCTACCGCTACGCCAAGCTGATCATCAAGCTGATCAACGACGTCGCGGAAGTCGTCAACAACGATCCCGCGATCGGCGGCAAGCTCAAGGTCGTGTTCCTGCCCGACTACAATGTCAGCCTTGCCGAAATCATCATTCCCGCAGCCGATCTGTCCGAGCAGATCTCGACGGCCGGCATGGAAGCCTCCGGCACCGGCAACATGAAGCTGTCGCTGAACGGCGCCCTCACCATCGGCACGCTCGACGGCGCCAACATCGAGATCCGCGACCATGTCGGCGCAGAGAACATCGCGATCTTCGGCATGGAAGCCGGCGACGTGATGATCCGGCGCAAGCAGGGGCTGGATGCCTCCGACACGATCCGCAATTCGCCGAAGCTCCAGCGCGCCATCAATGCGATCGGCGCCGGCGAGTTCTCGCCCGGCGATCCCGGCCGCTTCGAATCCATCGCGCATGCGCTGCGCTATCTCGACCACTACATGGTCAGCGCCGATTTCGATTCCTATTACGACGCGCAGCGCAATGTCGATGCGCGCTGGCAGGTGCCGCCGGCCTGGACGCGCGCCTCCATCCTCAACGTCGCGCGCATGGCGTGGTTCTCCTCCGACCGCACAATTCGCGAATATGCCGAGGAGATCTGGAACGTGCCGGTCAATCCGACCACGCCGTTGCTGCCCGATCTGCGCGACATCGCGGGCTGAATTTCCGCGGCGTGAAACCGGTTACCCCAGAGGTAATTGCACAAGCCGGCGCCGGACGTGATATGACGTCCGTCATTGGAAGCCGGATGGAAAAATGCACGCCGAGCTCCCGCACCCTTTCGACGACGCCACCCGCGTCACCGCCGGTGACTCCAGCTGGCAGGGGCACACCAGCGACGACTACTGGGCCTTTGTCGGCCCGTTCGGCGGCGCCACCGCCGCGACCATTTTGCGCGCGCTGATCGACCATCCGCAAGCCGCCGGCGATCCGCTGGCCGTGACCGTCAACTACTGCGCGCCGATCGCCAAGGGCCCGTTCGATCTCGACGTGCGGCTGGTGAAGGCCAACCGCTCCAGCCAGCACTGGAGCGTCGAACTGTCGCAGGGCGGCGGCGAGGTCGCGACGCTCGCCACCGCGGTGTTCGCCGAGCGCCGGCCATCCTGGGAGCACAGGGTCGCGCGATATCCGGATACAAAGCCGTTCGAAGAGACGCTGCCGTTCCCCAAGATTTCTGCGTCCTGGGCCAACCAGTATGAATTCCGCTTCGTCGAGGGCGAGATGCGGATCGGTCCGCCGCAGGCCGAGCTCGCCAGCACCTATTCGAAAATCTGGATCAGCGACCGCACGCCGCGCAAGCTCGACATACTGTCGCTGATGTCGATGTCGGACGCCTTCTTCGGCCGCATCTTCCACGCCCGCCGCGAGCTGGTGCCGTTCGGCACGGTGTCACTGACGACGTATTTCCACACCGACGCCGAAGAGCTCGCCGCCGAGGACATCACGCGCGTGCTCGCGACCGCCGATTCGAAGATCATGCACAAGAGCTACGCCGACCAGAACGCAGAGCTGTGGTCGCCAAACGGAAGGCTGCTCGCGACGAGCACGCAGATCGCGTATTTCAAGGCCTGAGTGCTTCCACAAACTCGTCATTGCGAGCGCAGCGAAGCAATCCAGGCTGTCACTGCGAAGGGATTCTGGATTGCTTCGCTGCGCTCGCAATGACGGCGGAAAGATATCGCAAGAAACAAAAAGGGCAGCCTTTCGGCCGCCCTTTCGCATTTCAAGCAGCGCGACCTTACTCAGCGGCGAGCTTCACGTCCGGCGCGGCGGCGCGGACCTCGGCGTCGACCTGGGCTTCGAACTTGGCAAAGTTCTTCTGGAACATGCCGACCAGCGCGCGGGCGGTCTTGTCGAACTCGTCCTTGTCCTTCCAGGTGTTGACCGGGTTGAGGATCTCGGAGGGAACGCCCGGCAGGGCGGTCGGAACCGCGAAGCCGAAATATTTGTCGGTGCGGAATTCGACGTTGCGCAAGGAGCCATCGAGCGCGGCGGTGAGCAGAGCGCGCGTCACCTTGATCGGCATGCGCGAGCCGGTGCCATACTTGCCGCCGGTCCAACCGGTGTTGACCAACCAGCAGTCGACATTGTGCTGGGCGATCAGGTCGCGCAGCATGTTGCCGTAGACGGATGGATCGAGGGGGAGGAACGGCGAGCCGAAGCAGGTGGAAAATTCCGGCTGCGGCTCGTTGCCGAGGCCGCGCTCCGTGCCCGCGACCTTGGCGGTGTAACCGGAGAGGAAGT
The DNA here is from genome assembly GCF_018129995.1 of Bradyrhizobium sp. SZCCT0153. Lineage (GTDB taxonomy): Bacteria > Pseudomonadota > Alphaproteobacteria > Rhizobiales > Xanthobacteraceae > Bradyrhizobium > Bradyrhizobium japonicum_G. The sequence continues at coordinate 219,892 of NZ_JAFCKS010000008.1, read as the reverse complement.
GGTACATCGCCTGCGCAGGCGACAGTTTGGCGATCGGCGGCAGCACGCCGAAGGCGTCCGCGGCGAGCATCACCACGTTCTTCGGCTGCGGCGCGCGGCCGGTGCGCGAAGCGTTCGGGATGAAGTCGAGCGGGTAGGCCGAGCGGGTGTTCTCGGTCTTGGAGCCGTCGTCGAAGTCCACCACGCGGGTGTCCTCGTCGAGTACGCAGTTCTCGAGCACCGCGCCGAAGCGGGTCGATGCCGCATAGATCTCGGGCTCGGCTTCCTGCGACAGCTTGATGCACTTGGCATAGCAGCCGCCTTCGAAGTTGAAGACGCCGTTCGGGCCCCAGCCGTGCTCGTCGTCACCGATCAGCGTGCGGTTCGGATCGGCCGACAGCGTGGTCTTGCCGGTGCCTGAAAGCCCGAAGAAGATCGCGGCATCGCCCTTGGCGCCGACATTGGCCGAGCAGTGCATCGGCATCACGCCGCGCTCGGGCAGATAGTAGTTCAGCGTGGTGAAGACCGACTTCTTCATCTCGCCGGCATAATAGGAGCCGCCGATCAACACGATCTTGCGGGCGAAGTCGATCGCAACGACGTTCTCCGACTTGCAGCCATGGCGCTTCGGATCGGCGCGGAAGCTCGGCATGTCGATGATGGTGAGCTCGGGCGTGAAGGTCGACAGCTCGATCGCCTCGGGGCGGATCAAAAGCGTGCGGATGAACAGCGAGTGCCAGGCGAGCTCGGTGAAGACGCGGGTCTTGATCCGGTAGGCCGGATCGGCGCCGCCATACAGGTCCTGCGCGAACAGCGACTTGCCTTCGGCGTGCTTGAGGAAGTCCTGGTACAGCGTCTCGAACTGCTCAGCGGTGATCGATTGGTTGCCGGCCCACCACATCTTCTTGTCGGTGGTGGCGTCGCGGACCGTGAACTTGTCCTTCGGGCTACGGCCGGTGAATTCACCGGTGTCCGCGCAGAGCGCGCCGTCGGCCGAGAGCACCGCCTCGCCCGCGGAGAGCGAATATTGGTAAAGCTGCGGTGCGCCGAGGTTCCAGTGAACCTGTTTGAGATTCTTTAAGCCGAATTTGTCGGCACCGAAGGCACCGTTGCGCACGCCCGTCTCTTGCACGAAAAATCCTCCTAGAACCCGCGACACTCAGCGCGATCATGCTTTGGCGCCGCCGCGGTCACCGTGAATAGTAGGCCGCCCGGCCTCGGTTGGACGACCTAATACTGATGAACGCTTGCGTTGCCAAGCTGATCCCGCAGGATTTGGTTTATTCAAGGACCGCGCCAAACGTCGCGCATGACAGCTCTGAGCAGGCGCATCAAAAAATTGCGAATGGTCGCGCAACCAAACGCTTGTTTCGGCGTTTCCGAGGGTTATTGCGACGCACAATCGGAGACTAATGCCGGGCCGTTCTATCGTACCTCGCCCTCGCCGATGAGCGCGAACGGCCCCCACATCGCGGGATAGGCGTTGCGCGGCGACGATGCGTCATCAACATACGTCAACATCGCGCGGCGCAAGGCTTCGGCACGGCCGACTTTTGGTTCGTTTTTGAGCAGCTCGAAAGTCGACGTGGTCAAGCGGGTGGCAGCTTCCGAATCCACTGCCCAATGCGAGACCAGGAGTGCGCGGGCGCCGGCATAGAAGAATGAGCGCGCCAGTCCCGACAGGGCCTCGGCGCCGGGCTTGTCGCCTGCGATGGTGTTGCAGGCCGACAGCACAACCCAATCCGCATTGAGCTTGAGCTGGGCGACTTCGCTCGCGGTCAGCAGACCGTCGTCGAGCTCCGTGGGTTGATCGGGAATGGAGAGCGCGAGCGAGGGCTCGCCCAATCCCTTGACATCGCCGGCAACGAGGCCGTGGGTGGCGAAGTAGATGATGCTGTATTGAGCAAGCGCTGCACGCTTGAGTGTCGTTTCGCTGGCGTCGCGGCCGAGATGGATGTCGGCCTCGGCCGCGCCGACGTCCCTCGCCACCGCGTTCAGCTCGTCGGCGGTGTCAGGCAGTTGCGGCAGCGCCTGGGCCAGCCGCGCGCGGTCGACGCCGGCACCGCGCCAGAAATCGGTATAGGCAATCGTCGCGACGCTGCGCGCAGCGACCTTGCCGCTCGCCGCACGACGGTCGGCGGGCGCTTCGAGCGCAGGGTTGAAGACCGGATCGCCAAAGCCGGTCATCGGCTTTATACTCTGGTCCTTGCGCGCAAACGCGCGCAGCGATTTCAGGCTGGCCACCGACGGCAGCACCGAGACGGCCTGACGCCGCAACAGCCAGGCGGCGCCGCGATAGCCTTCGAGCGTGTCCGGGATCGCAGCCTGCGGCGTCTCCGTGACCAGCAGATGAAACGGCAATGCGGTCAGCGCAGCCGAGGGCACCACCAGCAGGCTGCGCTTGTCCTTGATCAACGCCTCGACCGGACCGAGCAGCGCGACATAGAGCTCGTGGGCGAGCCCGAGATCGAACAATCCGGATTTGCCGGACGCATCACGCGCCTTGCCGACGTCGAGTCCCTTGCGGAATGAAGTCACCTTCTGCGTCAGAGCATCCGCGCCGAGTGGAATCGCCTTCCAGTCGACGCCCTCGCGCGTGATCGCCATGACATAGCTCTGCTTGTCCACGACGGCGTAGAGCACCATCGCCTCGTCGGCCGACAGCAGAGGCTGAACCTCCTTTACCGTGAGCGGCAGGGGATTGGACAGCGAGGCGTAATCGGGAAACTCAACCGCGAGCCTCTTCTGCAAGCCCGCGCGCTCGTTCGCGATCGCCGCAATGCGCGCGCGGTTGCGCTGCTCCGATGCGACGTCGCGTTGGGCCGATTGCTTCGAAACCGCGGTCATGATCGCCTTGTCGAGCGCCTCGGACTCGGCCGCGAGATCCTGGTCCCGGCGCACCAGCTCCGCGAGAAGGTCACTGCCGGCAGCGAGGCGCACCGCAAGCTTGTTGACGGCGGAAGCGGCGGAGGATTGCGTGCCGCGCTGGATCGCGGCGAGGGCCTCGTCAAGCGCCGTGTCGCCGGCCAGGAGCGATTGCTGCCGCGCTGCGAACAGGACCGGCAACACGACGCGCAACTGCGCGCGATCCCCCCGAAGCGTCTTTTCCGCTAGCGGCAGCGCGTCCGCGTTCCGCCCGGAGACGTGGAGAAAATAGGCCAGATTGCTGGTCGAGGTCGCGACGTCGGGATGATCGGGACCGAGTGCACGCTCGCGGATGACGAGCGCGCGGCGATAAAGCGGCTCGGCATCGGCGTAGCGCTGCTGATGCTCGTAAAGGCCGGCGAGATTGTTCAGCGAGCGCGCGACGTCGGGATGATCCGGTCCCAGCACCTTCTCGCGGATTGCGAGCGAGCGCCTGATCGGCGCCTCGGCGTCCGCATCGCGGTTGAGGTCGCGATAGACCTGGCCGACGTTGTTCAGGACGGTTGCCACCGCCGGATGCTCGGGGCCAGCGGCCTTTTGGTAGATCGCGAGCGCCCGCTGAAACAGCGGCTCGGCGTCCGCATAGTGCTGCTGTTTCACATAGAGCGTGGCGAGATTGTTGAGGGACTGGCCGACATCGGGATGTTCGCGCGACAGCCCCTTCTCGCGAACGGCGAGCGCGCGCTTGAACAGCGGCTCGGCTTCGGCATAACGACTCTGCCGCTGATCGAGCGCGGCGAGATTCGTCAGCAGGGGCGCGATCTCGACGCTATCGAGACCTGTCCCCTTCTCCATCAGCGCAATGGCGCGCTTGTAGAGCGGTTCGGCTTGGTCGTCGCGTCCCTGATCTGCGTGGATCTGCCCGAGATTGTTGAGCGCGGCCGCGAGATCGCGGATGTTGCTGGTCTTCTCCACGCTCGCGACCATGGCCTGCGCCAGCGGTAGCGCCTCCGAATATTTGCCGGCACTTCTCAGCGCGTTGATCCGCGCGCTCTGCGTGGACAGATCGCCCTTCTGGGCATAGCCTGGCGTGGCCAGCGATGCAGCGATCGCGAGCGCCAAACCCGCAATCAGCGTCAAACGACGGCGTGTCATGAACCCCCTCGCTGCCGACCTCGAACCATTACGGATTTGGGTCGCGGCGATGGGCGGGAGCGTTCAAATTATCGCTAGCCTGTCTTGGCGCGCGCCTCGCCGGCGAGGCGGACCAGCATTTTGCGCAGCGCCGTGCCATCAGTCACCCGCTCCGGGAAGTCCAGCCGCAATGCGGTCTGGCCGTCCTGCATGTCGAGGCCTTCGGGGTCACACCCGGTGCAGCGCCAGTCGCCTTCGGCCGCGCCGAGCAGTTTTGTGGCATAGAGGCCCATGGCGTCGCGGTGATCGGCATTCATGTGCGCGACCGCCCCCTCCTCTGCCGCCAGCAGGTCCTCGGCGCCGGTGAGGTCCGTGAGGAACTGCTCCGGCTTGAGATCGACGATGCGGCCGAAGCCGGCGACCAGATGGGTTCCCGTCGGCCGGATCCGGAAGAATGAGAAATCTTTAAAGGAAACAAAGGCTTCCGCCGACGGATGGGCACTGAGATACCGTCGCTGGAGCAGATCCTTGTCGGCATCGGCCTGCTCGGCGTGGCCGGACAGCATGATCCGGGCACCTTCAAGGGGATCGCCCGCCGCCCGTTCGTCCAGCATCAGGGAGACCCGGCTGTCGGCGAGGATGTTCCTGGTGTGCACGGCCAATCCCGAGATCAGCAGGATGGGCGAGCCGTCCGGATGGCTCGCCAGATTGACCAGGGAACAATAGGGATCACCACTGGCCACCATCAACGTTGCGAGAGCGCCCTGCCGCGACCGCCTGAGCAGCGATCTGGCGAGCTTTCCGGGGTCGAAATCGGGGGTTGGTTGCATCGGCTTTCTCGGGTCAGGTGGTTGCAAGGAGGGCCTTTTTTCGAGTAAACCGGGGCCCGGTTATGGGTCGAGATGCGGCGAATCTGCCGCCTTTCGTGGAACTTCGTCACACTTCAGCCCAGCTTGCATTGCTCGGTGACAAGGTTCGAAGGCCAATTCGGCACCCATGTATGCGGCGCATCAGTGGATTGCTCGCCGTTCAAGCCACGACCCAAACGGAAAGCAGAAAGCAGAGGCTCATGCCCACAATCGCTTTGGTCGACGACGACCGCAACATTCTCACATCCGTCTCGATCGCGCTGGAGGCCGAAGGCTATCGCATCATGACCTACACCGACGGCGCCTCCGCGCTTGACGGTTTCCGCACCACCCAACCCGATCTCGCCATCCTCGACATCAAGATGCCGCGCATGGACGGCATGGAGACGCTGCGCCGTCTGCGGCAGAAATCCGACCTGCCGGTGATCTTCCTGACCTCCAAGGACGAAGAGATCGACGAGCTGTTCGGCCTCAAGATGGGCGCCGACGACTTCATCCGCAAACCGTTCTCGCAGCGCCTGCTGGTCGAACGCGTCAAGGCGGTGCTGCGCCGCTCGGCGCCGAAGGACCCGACCGTCACGCCGAAGGAGAACGACGCCAAGGCGCTCGACCGCGGCCTGCTGCGCATGGATCCGGAACGGCATACCTGCACCTGGAAGAACGAGCCGGTGACGCTGACCGTCACCGAATTCCTGATCCTGCAGGCGCTCGCGACCCGGCCCGGCGTGGTGAAGAGCCGCAACGCGCTGATGGACGCCGCCTATGACGACCAGGTCTATGTCGACGACCGCACCATCGACAGCCACATCAAGCGGCTGCGCAAGAAGTTCAAGGTGGTCGACAACGAGTTCGAGATGATCGAGACGCTCTACGGCGTCGGCTACCGCTTCAAGGAAGCCTGAGGCGCGACGCGCCTTCACGAACGTCGAGAGCGTCTCCGGTTCTCGTTCCATCGGGACCGGGATAGCTCTAGGATGCGGGGACCTTCGCACGAGCTGTCCTAACGCGGGCATGAGCATTGCTTGACCGAACGCAGCCTGACGAGAACCAGAACGCCGGGGATGTCGCATCCGACGGCGTTTCGGAGCACGTCGCCGAAGACAAGCCGCAAGGCTGGCGCCCACTGAACTGGCTGAAGCGCGCCGGGCAATTCTTCTTCGCGCTGTCTTTCTCGAGCCTGACCCGCCGTATCGTCTCGCTCAACCTCGCCGGCCTCGTCGCGCTGGTCGCGAGCATCCTTTATCTGTCGCAGTTCCGCGCCGGCCTGATCGACGCGCGCGCGCAGAGCCTCTTGGTGCAGGCCGAGATCATCGCCGGCGCGATCGCGGCCTCCGCGACGGTGCAGACCAACGCCATCACGATCGATCCCGACCGGCTGCTCGACCTCAAGCCGGGCGAGACCTATGGCGGGTCGGACGACTATTCGCCGCTGGATTTTCCTATCAATCCGGAGCGCGTCGCGCCGGTCCTGCGCACGCTGATCTCGCCGACCAAGACGCGCGCCCGCATCTACGATCCGAACGGCAGCCTGCTGCTCGACAGCCGCAACCTCGAGAACGTGTTGCGGTTCCCGCTTCCACCCCTGTCCGCCGAGAAGCCCGGCGTGGTCGAGCGCGGCATGGTCGCGGTGCGCACCTGGCTGAACCGCGGCGACCTGCCGCTCTACCGCGAGCTCGGGCCCGAAAACGGCAATGGCTATGCTGAAGTGAGCGATGCGCTGCAGGGCCAGAAACGCTCGATGGTCCGCGTCAATGCGCGCGGCGAGGTGATCGTCTCGGTCGCGGTCCCCGTGCTGCGCTCGCGCGCCATCCACGGCGCGCTGATGCTGTCGACGCAGGGCGACGACATCGACCAGATGGTCACCGCCGAGCGCCTCGCCATCCTCAAAGTGGGCGGCGTCGCCGCCGCGGTCATGATCATGCTGTCGCTGTTGCTGGCCAGCACGATCGCGGGCCCCGTGCGCCGGCTGGCCGACAGCGCCGAGAGCGTCCGCCGCCGCATCAAGGCCCGCATAGAGATTCCCGACTTCACGCGCCGCCGCGACGAGATCGGGCATCTTTCCGGCGCGCTGCGCGACATGACCAGCGCGCTCTACAGCCGCATCGAGGCGATCGAGATGTTCGCCGCCGATGTGGCGCACGAATTGAAGAACCCGCTGACCTCGCTGCGCTCCGCGGTCGAGACGTTGCCGCTGGCGCGCAACGAGACCAGCCGCGCGCGCCTGCTCGAGGTGATCGAGCACGATGTCAAGCGGCTCGACCGGCTGATCTCGGACATCTCCGACGCCAGCCGTCTCGATGCCGAGTTGCAGCGTCAGGATGCGATCGCGGTCGACCTGCGCCGCCTGCTGACGACGCTCGTCTCCGTCGCCAATGAAACCAAGCTCGGCCATGACGTCGCGGTCGAGACGCGCTTCGAGGGCCGCAGCCCGACCGACGCCTTCGCCGTGACCGGCCACGATTCGCGGCTTGGGCAGGTGGTCTCGAACTTGCTCTCCAACGCACAGTCGTTCTCCGAGCCCGGCAGCAAGGTCCGCCTCACCTGCCGCCGCGTCCGCTCGGAGATCGAGATCGTCGTCGACGACGACGGACCCGGCATCCGCGACGACGCGCTGGAGCGCATCTTCGAGCGCTTCTACACCGACCGTCCACATCAGGGCTTTGGCCAGAATTCGGGCCTCGGGCTGTCGATCTCCAAGCAGATCGTCGACGCCCATGGCGGACGCATCTGGGCCGAGAACCGCGCCGGCCCGGCGGACGAGGACGGAGCGCCTACCGTCGTCGGCGCGCGCTTCGTGGTGAGGCTGCCGGCGCTATGAGCGACGGCGGCCCCAGCGTTCATGCCTCCGCGGTCAGGGTCGGGACTTTGGCGGTGCTGATCCGCGGGCCCTCCGGCTCCGGCAAGTCGCGCCTTGCCTTCGATTTGATCATGGCGGGACGCACCGGCGTGGTCGAAAGGGCCGTTCTGGTCGGTGATGACCGTGTCCATCTGGCGACAGTCGGCCGCGAAATTGAAGTCCGCCCCGCACCGATACTGGCCGGCCTGATCGAGATACGGGGACTGGGAATCCGCAGCTGCGACTTCGTGGAGCATGCGACCGTCGGCCTCGTGGTCGATCTGGACGCGGCGGACGCGGAGCGGCTGCCGCCGGCCGAATCCCTGAAAACAAGCATTTTAGGTGTCGAAATACCGCGAATCCCGGTCGGCCGCGACTATTCGCCCCTCCCACTGGTTGTTGCGGCCTTGACCACTACCAAGAGTTCATCTTCGGTTAACCCCTCAGGCGATTGTTTGAAGGGAAATGGTAACCATATGAACCCCACTATCGCGACCGAATAGACCGGCGCAGCTCCCCTCATCCATCCGTCTAGATTCAGGGAGATACGCAACATCCCCTCTTGCGCAGGGGCTCTGGATGGTCAAAGTGGCGCGTTCGTGCGGTGCACCAAAAGCGCCCGCGAGGAGTTTTCCGATGATAGGTCTAGTACTTGTGACCCACGGGCGCCTTGCCGACGAATTCAAGGCAGCGCTTGAGCATGTCATGGGCCCACAAAAGCAAATCGAAGCGATCACGATCGGCGCCGAAGATGATTCCGATCTGTGCCGAAGCGACATCATCGAGGCGGTCAACCGCGTCGATTCCGGCGACGGCGTCGCGATCCTCACCGACATGTTCGGCGGCACGCCATCCAACCTGGCAATATCCTGCATGAGCCGGCCGAAGGTCGAAGTCCTCGCGGGCATCAACCTTCCCATGCTCGTGAAGCTTGCCAAGGTGCGCGAGGAGCGTCCGCTGCCCGACGCGATCGCAATGGCGCAGGAAGCGGGCCGTAAATACGTCACCATCGCCAGCCGCGTGCTCGCCGGCAAATGAGCGAGGAGGCGCCGCAAGCCGGGACGGGCGTGCCCGCGGGCGCGATCTCCAAAGAGCTCCTGATCATCAACAAGCGCGGCCTTCATGCCCGCGCCTCGGCGAAGTTCGTTCAGATGGTCGAGCGCTTCAATGCGCAGATCTGGGTGACGCGCGGCGGCGAGACCGTCGGCGGCACCTCGATCATGGGCCTGATGATGCTCGCGGCCGGTCCCGGCACGACGATCACGGTCGCGGCTGCGGGCGATGATGCTGACGCTGCGCTCGCGGCGATCACCGAGCTCATTGAAAGCAAGTTCAACGAGGAAGGGATTTAGCGCTTCGCAGCGCTCGCTCACTTCCCCGGCGCAGCGATGTAGATGTTCCAGCTCATCGACGGGCCGGGCCTGCCGTGGGTGAAGCGGCGCGTCGTCATCACGACGCGCTCGGCGTTCGGTGCGACCTCGGCCACCCATTTCTCGAACGCAGGCAAACGGCCGTCGGTCGGATCGAACACGCCGATGAAGCCGTATCGCTTGACGTCCTCGCGCGAGGTCAGTCCGGAATCCCAGGCTTCGATCGGCACCAGCGCGGCCGGATGATCCGGGCTGTAGAACACCATCGGCTGGATCGATTCCATGGTGCCGGCGACGACCGCCCAGCGCGAGGCAAAACGCGCGTGCCAGACCTGCGTCAGTTCGCGCGCCAGCTCCGAGCGCGCGCCATAGGTCGCCGTGTTGCCGGCATTGGCCGCCATCTCGCGCGCGGCGATCCAGGGCGAGGCCATGAGCGTCGCGACGCTGAGCACGAGCCAGATCGCCGCGATGTTGAACAGGGCCGCACTCTGCACCCGCAACGCGGGGATCGCGACCAGCACCAAAGGCACTAGGAAGAACAGCGAGATGCCCCAATCCGTCTTCATGTAGATGCTGAAGATCAGCGCACCGAGCGGCGGTCCGACCGCGACGATGATCTGGATCATCCAGACGTTCAGCGCCTGCGAAACATTGACGCCCGGATTGGGACCACGCGCCCAGGCGCGCGTGACGAGGCGCAAGGGGGCGCGCGTGAGCAGCGGCAGCCAATGCGGCACCAGCGCCATTGCGAGCGCGGCCAGCGCCACCGGCAGCGCCAGCAGCGCAACATTATGCAGGACATAGCCGGCCACGAGTTCATGCACCTGGCCGCTGTCCTCGAGGCTGTAGGTATCGCCCGCATAGGTCAGCGGCATGAAATGCGCCTGCGCCAGCCAGACGACGTGCGGGATCATCGCAACGATCATCGTCGCGATCGCCGCCCACGGCGCCGGCGACAGCAGGAATCTCATCCGCTCCGGATGGATCAGCGCGGCGAGGCCGATGGCGCCGATCATGGTCAGCACCCAATATTTGGTCATCAGCGCCAGCGCGCCGGCAAGGCCAAGCAGGATTCCGGACTGCCAGCTCCGCTTCTCGAACGCGTTGAGATAAGCGAGCACGACGAGCGGCAGCGTGACCAGCTGGAGCAGGTCGGGGTTGTATTTGAAACCCTTGAAATTGAAGATCGGGTAGAGCGCGATCATCACCACGACCAGGAACGCGCGCCGTGCGTCCACCACGCGCAAGGCAACCAGCCAGCAGATCACCATGCCGACGCCGACGGTCGCCATCGCCAGCGCATAGGTCGCCCAGTCCGTCGCCGGGAATGCCATGAACCAGACCCCGGCCACCCAGCCCGACAGCGGCGGATGCTTGCCATAGCCGAGCAGGAATTTCTGGCCCCAGCCCCAGGCTTCTGCGACGTCCATGTGAACGTCCTGCGCCGCCTTCAGATTGATCAGGATGAAGGTCCAGAGCACCGCATGCAGGATGGCGAACTGGATCACCAGCCACAGGCGGGCCTCCGGGCGGGTCGCGCAGGCGACCAGCCAGGCCCGGAAGCGGCCAAAGCTCACCCGGGTTTTCGCGCGCGCCCTGGCGGACGGGATTGAGGTCGTGGACATCAGGCGTTGCGTAGCGCGTTTTGGACCCGCGTGGAATCAGCTTGGCGTGAAGAAAGCCCCTGAAAATACAGCAATATGGTTGCCGCACGGGGATGTGAGTGGTATCCCGCGCCCATGACGACCGTCCCCATTTCCAACATCCGCAATTTCTCCATCGTCGCCCATATCGACCATGGCAAATCGACGCTGGCCGACCGCCTGATCCAGATGACCGGCGGGCTCACCGACCGCGAAATGGCCGGCAAGGAGCAGGTGCTCGATTCCATGGACATCGAGCGCGAGCGCGGCATCACCATCAAGGCGCAGACGGTGCGGCTCGCCTACCACGCCAAGGACGGCAAGGACTACATCTTCAACCTGATGGACACGCCCGGCCATGTCGACTTCGCCTACGAAGTCTCGCGGTCGCTGGCGGCCTGCGAGGGTTCCCTGCTCGTGGTCGACGCCAGCCAGGGCGTCGAAGCGCAGACGCTCGCCAACGTCTACCACGCGCTCGACGCGGGTCATGAGATCGTTCCGGTCCTGAACAAGGTCGACCTTCCTGCGGCCGAACCCGAGAAGGTGAAGCAGCAGATCGAGGACGTCATCGGCATCGACGCGTCAGACGCCGTGATGATCTCGGCCAAGACCGGCCTCGGCGTTCCCGACGTGCTCGAGGCCATCGTCACCCGCCTGCCGCCGCCGAAGGGCGATCGCGACGCGACGCTGAAGGCGCTGCTGGTCGACAGCTGGTACGACGTCTATCTCGGCGTCGTCGTGCTGATCCGCGTCGTCGACGGCGTCATGAAGAAGGGCAGCCGGGTCCGCATGATGGGCACGGGCGCGGCCTATGACATCGAGCGCGTGGGTTTCTTCACGCCGAAGATGACCCAGGTCGACGAGCTCGGTCCCGGCGAGATCGGCTTCATTACCGCCGCAATCAAGGAAGTCGCCGACACCCGCGTCGGCGACACCATCACCGACGACAGGAAGCCTGTCACCGAGATGCTGCCGGGCTTCAAGCCGGCCATCCCCGTGGTGTTCTGCGGCCTGTTCCCTGCCGACGCCGATGACTTCGAGACCTTGCGCGCGGCGATGGGCAAGCTGCGCCTGAACGATGCCAGCTTCTCCTACGAGATGGAAACGTCGGCCGCACTCGGCTTCGGCTTCCGCTGCGGCTTCCTCGGGCTGCTGCATCTGGAGATCATCCAGGAACGTCTGTCGCGCGAGTTCGATCTCAACCTGATCGCGACCGCGCCCAGCGTGATCTACAAGATGAGCCTGACCGACGGTCAGGAAATTTCGATTCACAACCCCGTCGACATGCCCGACGTGGTCAAGATCGCGGAGATCCAGGAGCCCTGGATCGAGGCGACGATCCTCACCCCCGACGAATATCTCGGCAGCGTACTGAAGCTGTGCCAGGACCGCCGCGGCGTGCAGAAAGAGCTGACCTATGTCGGCTCCCGCGCCATGGTGAAATACGATCTGCCGCTCAACGAAGTGGTGTTCGACTTCTACGACCGCCTGAAATCGGTCTCCAAGGGCTACGCCTCGTTCGACTATCATCTGACCGACTACAAGCCGGCGGATCTAGTCAAGATGCAGATCCTGGTCAACAACGAGCCGGTCGACGCGCTCTCGATGCTGGTGCATCGGACCCGCGCCGAAGGCCGCGGCCGCGCCATGGTCGAGAAGATGAAGGACCTGATCCCGCCGCACATGTTCCAGATCCCGATCCAGGCGGCGATCGGCGGCAAGGTGATCGCACGCGAAACCGTCCGCGCGCTGCGCAAGGACGTCACCGCAAAGTGCTACGGCGGCGACATCACACGTAAGCGCAAACTTCTGGAGAAGCAGAAGGAAGGCAAGAAGAAAATGCGGCAGTTCGGCAAGGTCGACATCCCGCAGGAAGCCTTCATTGCCGCGCTGAAGGTGGATAGCTGAGGCATCACCGCGAGCCTCGCTCCGGCCGCGCAGGCCTCGGCTCGAACAAGAAATGCGAAAACAACCCCATGCACAGTAGCGAGGGGCTTGTCCGCATTACGTTTTTCGATTTTACGAAATCGCACTTGAAGCGTCGGGCAAAACACTGGCATAGTGGCATCATGGCAGCGGTCGGCAGGCGGCGATGAAAACCACCCCAGTCACGCTCGTGCTCATCCCCCGAATCCCCGCAGAGGGTGTCGCGGACTTTCGCGCCTACGAGGATGCGGTTCTGCCGCTCTTGCCCGAGTTCAACGGATATCTGGAGCGGCGGCTTCGAAATCTCGACGGCACCATCGAGATGCATATCGTCAGCTTCGCATCCGATGCGGACTTTCAAAGCTATCGGAATGATCCTCGGCGTGCGGCGCACGCCGGGCTGCTGGAAAAATCATCCGCGAAGCTGGAGCTGCTTCCGATGGCGGACGCTCCCAAGAGCGACTGAGATCTTGCAGTGCCGCAGCATGCCGCACGGGTTCTAAATGCCGCGACGCGCAACCCCGCCGCCGGCAGCCTTGCCCTCTGCCGGCAGATGGGTCACCATCCCCGCGCGCACCATCAACAATACAAAAAGCGCTGAGGAAACGCATGAGCAAGCCATCAGGCTTCGACTATGGCTGGGTCGTTGTCGCCGCGGGCGCGCTGATGACCTGTGTCGGCTTCGGCACCATGCTGTCGCTTGCGGTCTTCCTGCAGCCGATCTCGGAATCGATGGGCTGGTCGCGCGCCGGCGTGTCCGCGGCGGCGACGCTGGATTTCCTCTGCATGGGCATTGCCGCGTTCTTCTGGGGCACGCTGTCGGACCGGTACGGCACCCGCATCGTGGTCCTTGCTGGAAGTATTTTGCTGGGCCTTGGTATCGTGGCCGCGAGCCAGGCGGCAAGCTTGTGGCAGTTCCAGCTTTTCTTTGGCACGCTGATAGGGATTGCCGCCGGCAGCTTCTACGCGCCGATGATGGCGCTCGCGAGCGCGTGGATCGAGAAGAACCGCAGTCTCGCAGTGGCACTTGTCTCCGCCGGCATGGGCGTGTCGCCGGTGACGATCGCCCCAACCGCAAGCTGGCTGATCACGGCCTATGACTGGCGCACCGCGATGCTGGTGATCGGCGTCGCCGCATGGGCGCTGCTGATCCCGGCCTGCTTCCTGGTGCGTCCGGCGCCCGCCACGGCCGGCCCCGCAACTGCGGACACGGCACCGGACGTCGAGTTGACCGCGGCGCAGGCGCTGCGCACGCCGCAGTTCATCACGCTCGCGGCGGCGCATTTCGCCTGCTGCGCCGCGCATTCCGGCCCGATCTTCCACATGGTGTCCTATGCGATGGTGTGCGGCATCGCTCCGCTCACGGCGGTGACGGTCTACAGCGTCGCCGGCGTCGCCGGCCTCGGCGGGCGCCTGCTGCTGGGCGCTGCTGCCGACCGCATCGGCGCAAAACCGGTACTGGTCGGCGGCCTGTTCGTGCAGGCGATGTGCATCGCGACCTATCTCGCCGTGGCCCAGCTCGGGGAATTCTACGCGCTCTCGGTCGTCTTCGGCCTCGCCTATGGCGGGGTGATGCCGCTCTATGCGGTGCTGGTCCGCGAATTCTTCGGTGCACGCATCATGGGCACCGTGTTCGGCGCTGTGTCAGCCTTTGCCAGCCTCGGCATGGCGTTCGGGCCATGGGCCGGTGGACTCGTGTTCGACAATTTCCAGCGCTACACATGGCTGCACGCCGGCTCCTTCGCGATCGGACTTGCCGCCGTCGCTGTGGCGCTGAGCTTCCCGACCAAACGCGGGCAATCGCTCGACCTGGGCCGCGCCGCGGTCTGACGGGGCAAAACACCGGCATGATGTCATCATCGCGGGGCGTGACCGGTCGGTCGTTTCCGTATCTATCGAACCAACTGCAATCAGGCCTCTCCGGGCTGGCTCGGCATGAGTTGCTTTGGGCCGGTCAGGATAGGCAGATCGAGCAGGAAACGAGTCCCCTTTCGATCTCTTGAAAGCGTGAGGTGGCCCTGAAGCTGCTTCACCATGCCCGTGACCACCTTGAAACCCAGGCTTGCCCGCGGCTGATCGATATCGAACGCTTCCGGAAGGCCAACACCATGGTCGGAGACTTCGACGTGTAAATATCCATTTATGTCCCGGGCCGAGACTTCGATGTCGCCGCCTCCTTCCGGATAAGCGTATTTGACCGCGTTGGTGACCAGTTCGTTGATTAAAAGCCCCAGGGGAATTGCGTGATCGGCCGCGAGCAGCATTGGATCGGCGTGGCAGTGCAGCGTGTGCCTTTCGATGTTGCCCCGCAGCTTCTTGCAGAGTTCGGTCATGAAGTCCGCAAGTTCGACATAGCCGATGTGCGAACTGCGCCAAAGATGATCGTGCACCTCGGCTATGGTGGAGACCCGCAAGCTGGCATCTTCGAGCGCATTTTTGACGTCCTTGGATGGCGCGCTGCGCGCCTGGACTCGGAGCAGGCCCACGACTGACGTGAGGCTGTTCTTGACACGGTGGCTCATCTCCCGGGTCAGCAAAGCCTGGTGCTTGAGCGCCTCTTGAAGTCTGGCGTCGGCCTGCTGACGTTCGATTGCGATGCCGAGCAGGCCGGCAAAGCCGGCAAGAAAATTGGCGTCGTCCTGATCGAACTGGCCGGGATCCGCACTATCGACTTCGAGCACGCCGAAGAAGGCGTTACCTTCTCCGCCCTTTTCTATCAGTACGTTGATGGCGCGCCTGATGCCGTGGTCCGCCAACAGCCGGGGCGTGCGGAAGCGGGCATCTGATTCCAGTTGGTTCGAAATGACGGTCATTCCGGTCTGGTAGGCGTAGCCCGCCGGCGATCCAACGTCGGCGGCGAGTGAGACGGCACCGATGGTGCCCGGCGCCCAGCCGACCCCCGCGCGCACCATCAGACGCTTTTCATCCGGTTCATATTCCAGAACCTTGGCGAACGGAGACTGCAATCCGATTGCGCACAGTTCGGTGGCGCGTTGCAGGATTTCCCGGAAGTCGCGGGTCTGCATGGCGGTGCGACCGAATTCGCCGAGCAGCGACTGTTGCCGCAGCCGATAGCCAAGTTCGTCCCGGCTGAGCCGGGAAGGAGTTTCAATCGGCTCCGGGACCGATATGAAAACCTCATGCATAACGGATGCTCCGAACACGGTCGCGCCCGGCAATGAAGCCAGAAGCCCGCAATGCGCTCCGGTGGAACTGTGGCCGCTTTTCTTCGGAGAAGCTGAGCAAAATTGCTCACCTGCCGGGTTCCAATCGGTCCTTGCCCGTACGGCTTGGGCTCTGTGGTCTGGACCACCGACAACGGCAACATCGGCGTGCGACCACTCACCTCCGGTTTCGGAGGTCGATGCACACCATGCCTGATTCGGAAAACGATAGTAAATTGGAGCTTGAGTGCCTGCGCCTGGCTTCGGACCTCATGCAACTCGCCAAGGAAACACTCGACCCGGATTTGAAGGAACTTTGCCTGCGGATGGCGAAGCATTGGTCTGGCGAGGTGGATGAGCCAGCCACGGACGATACCGGGGTCGATGACGCTTCAGATCAATGACGAGCATCATCACGGCCTGTCGTCCTTGTCGTTGAGGATGAACCGGATGGTCGACCCATCTCAATCGAGCGCGGTGATCCAACACCGGCAAGTGAGCGCTTTTGCTCAGACTCACCCGCAGAATGAGTACAAAAGTGATGATCCCGATCCTACCCGCTCCCATCGACATGCCCGTTGTCCGGATTGCGCAGGAAGCGGAACCGGAACGACATGCTGTCATGGCGAAGGTGCAGACGGACCGTGATCTGCGGAGCAATCGGCTGCTGGGCGCGTTGGAGCCCGCCAGCCGCAGGCGGTTAGATCCTCATCTGGAACCCGTCGATTTCAAGCTTGGCGACATGGTCTGCGACGCGGGAGGCCTGCTCAAGCACGCCTATTTTCCCCGAGGCTCCGTGCTGTCGTTGTTGACCGTGCTGGAAAATGGCGCGGCGATCGAGACCGCGAATATCGGCCGCGAAGGCGCGTTCGGTCTGTTCGCCGCCATGTATAGTCGTGTCTCCTTCAACCGTTGCATCGTTCAACTCGAGGGGCATACGGTCCGCTGTCCCATCCAGCTGTTGCAGCATGAATTCAAGAGCAGCGAGCACGTGCGCGATCTGTTCGTGAGCTATTCGGAAACGCTGCTGTCGCAGGTCCAGCAGACCGTCGCATGCAACGCGATGCATTCGACGGAAGAGCGGATGTGCCGCTGGCTCCTGATGATGCACGACAGGGCCGAGGGAGAAGCTCTTCCCTACACCCACGAATTTCTATCTCAGATCCTCGGTGCCAACCGGAAATCCGTGACGCTTGCCGCGCAGTCGATGCAGGCCGCGGGTCTTATCAGCTATCGGCGGGGAACGATTCAGGTGCTGGATCGTCCAGGCCTGGAGAAGGCGTCGTGCGAATGCTACGCGATCGTGCAAGAACGCTTCGACGCGTTTCTCACGCCGCCGTCGACCGCGGTCCCGGGCCACAACAGAAGCCGAAGCGACCAGTACGAAAAGGACTGAGTATGCCTGCCCTGTTCGGCACGATGCATTCCGCATGGTCCCCATCAACAGCTATGCCCCCATTCGAAGTGTTTGCGAGCCCCGCGAGAATTTACTTCTCTCGAACGGCGATCGAGACCGGTCCGTGCCGACATGGTCGTGTCGTGAATGTCCAGAAAAAGCAAACCCGTCACACTGAAGAGCGAGCAAATTTGCGGTCATGAGGTCCAAGGCATTGTCAGATCATTTCCCGAGCTGTTCCAGCACGGCGGACCACAACGCAAGCGGCTCCCTGAGGGCTCCCGGTTCGGACGGCTTCTGGCGAACGGCGGTGTGCACCATGACGAGCTTCGAGGCCGGATCGACCAGGATGACCTGACCGCGGATGCCGAGCAGGGCAAATCTGCGCTGCTCGCCAGGGAGGAGCCACACCTGATAGCCGTAGCCGAAATAGGGTGTTGCCACTCGCGGAGCGAGATGACTATCGCCTGGTCTGACGGTCGTGGCATCCAACAGCCATTGCCGGGGGATCAACTGACGACCTTCCCAGGCGCCGTCATGTGCGAGCAGCCGTGCGAGGCGGGCATAGTCGCGCAAGACTGCGTTGAAGCAGCAAAAGGCAATCTCCTGCCCGCTGCCGTCGATCGCCCATGAGGCATCCGCTTCGGTGCCGATAGCATCCCAGATCCGGTCGTGGAGATAGTCGGCAACCGGCGTGCCCGTCGCGGAGCGCAGGACCAGGCCCAGGATCTCGGTTTCCACACTGGCATAGTGCCATCGGGTCCCCGACGGTGCGGTTCTTGTATTGAATTGTGCGACGACGACGGCGGGATCTTTCGGCTCTTCAACGAACAAGGCTCGCCCAAGCCGGGCTATGTCGTCGTGCCCGTCATAGACCTCGGAAAATTCGACGCCCGACGACATGTTCAGCAGGGCCCGGATGGAGGTGTTTCCATATTCCGTTCCCGCAAGGCCGGAAACGTAGGTCGAGACCGGGTCGTCGATCGACTTGATCCGTCGCTCCGAGACCGCGATCCCGACCAGCATGGCCACCAGCGTCTTGGCCATGGACTGCGAGAGAAAGCGGTCGTGGTCGGTCCGCGCGTATTGATAGTGCTCGTACAGGATCGTGTCGTCCCTGGCGATCAGGAGTCCCGTCACCGGGTTGCGTTTGAGGTAATCCGCGATGCTCAACCGTTCCGTACCGAAACTGTAGGCGATCGCCGGCTCCGGCGCGCGCTTGAAGTGCCAGGACGTCGTCGCCCGACCGATCGGGCGCGAGGGAAAGATCTCGCCGAAATGGCTGTAGACCCCGACGAGCTTGTCGAGCTGGGTGGTGGTCCCCCGCGTGCCGACCGGATAGCCGGACGCCGCGCCGTAGAGCTCGGCATTGGGGCCGCTCTCCGAAAAGACCGGTCCTGCCTCGCTGGGCGAGCTTCGGACGTCCTGTGCGCAGGCCAGGGACGTCCAGAGTGCGGAGACAAGAAGGACAGGCAAGAAAAGTCCCCGGCAACCGCGGGGCTTGCTGAGAGCTCCCCAATTCATTGCACCTGCCTCCTCTCACGCTCTGGCGGGTGCTTTTATGAGAACAATCCCGCAAGGCGCTAATGAGAGGAATGCTATCATTACGGGTAGAGGGTGTCAGCATGTGGCCGATCGCCGACGTCGGCCGAATTCCGCGCTTCAGATGACGGACCTCTCGCGCCACCGAGACATCCATCATCCGATCGCGAAATCAGCCGCCGTCTCGGCGTGGATCGCAGTCGTGTCGAACGTCTCGACTGTCGTGTCGCCCTGCCCGACCAGCATCGTGATCTCGGTGCAGCCGAGGATGATGCACTCGGCGCCGGCGACGACGAGGGCAGCCATCACGTCCCGATAGCGGCCACGGGAGGAAGCGGAGACGATTCCGAGGCACAGCTCGTCGTAGATGATGCGATTCACGTCGGTCCGCGGCTCGGCGGGAGGAACCAGGACGTCGAGATCATGCGCGCGCAGCCGGTCGATGTAGAAGTCTTCCTCCATCGTGAACCTGGTCCCAAGGAGCCCGACCCGCCGATAGCCTTTCGACCGAATGCGCTCTGCCGTTGCGTCGCCGATGTGAATGAAGGGAACGGTGACGTTCGCCATGATGGCGGGTGCCAGTTTGTGCATCGTGTTCGTGCACAGCACGATCGCACGCGCGCCGGCGCCTTCAAGACGCCGCGCGATCTCCGACAGGCTGGCCGCCGCCTCGTCCCAGCGGCCGCCATATTGCATCTCCTTGATCTCCTGAAAGTCGTAGGAATACATCAACAACGGAGCCGAATGCAGCTTGCCCATGCGGTCGCGGACGCGCTCGTTGATGAGCTTGTAGTAGAGCGCGGTGCTCTCCCAGCTCATGCCCCCAATCAGGCCAATCGTCTGCATCGCGTCGCTCCACGGATAGCTCGACCGGATCGTAGACGAAGACATCGAGGCTTGCCATCACGATGCGGAACGAATGGCTTGAGAAGCATCGTTGCTGCGATTGAACCAACGGCAAACCCGGCTACACCAAACCAGGTCGCGCCAATGCAATGGCCGTCGTATCGCGCCGACAGATACGCGCTACGACGAAACGGATGCCTACATGCGGTTTTTCCTTTGCGAGGTCGTCGCCCGAATCGTCGCGATCTATCTGTGCGTCGACTGCGGCCGCATGCTGTGGGATGGCTACAACGAGAGGAAAATCAGGGCCTTCAGCCCTGACATCGTGGTCTGGCTGCTGGACTGGTCGAGGCAGGTTTTTCAGCGGGACACTGCGCCGGTCCGGTACTGGATGGAAATGGGCCATCAGGCCATCTGCCTGGTGGCGTGCCTCGCCGTTGCGATATTCGGATGGTGGCTGCCGAACGGCTGAGCATTCGGCGATGGCGCTCCGGACCTTGCCATGGACCTGCAAGCGAGCTATCGCGCCAGCTGCAAGAGATCCCAGCGATTTCCATAGAGATCGTCAAAGACCGCAACGGTTCCGTACGGCTCAACGCGCGGCTCCTCCCGAAACACCACGCCTCTTGAGCGGTAGGCTTCGTAGTCGCGCCAGAAATCGTCTGTGTGCAGGAAGAGGAACACCCGCCCGCCGGTTTGATCGCCGATGCGTTGCGTTTGCTCCACCGTGACCGCTTTCGCCAGGAGGATACGGGTCTCCAGGGAGCCCGATGGAGCAACCAGGACCCACCTTTTGCCGTTGCCGAGTTCTGTGTCCTCAACCAACTCAAAGCCCAGCCGCCCGATGAAATAGGCGATGGCTTCATCGTAGTCGCGGACCAGAAGAGAAAGGTATCCAATGTGCTGCGGCATGGCGGGGTCAGTCTACGCCGCCGGTTTTGGTCTGCAACGGGTTGCGGCGCGAGATTCCGCGTTTCGACACTGACGCCTCGCCCCGCAATGACGACCGCCCCACCTTGATCCTGTCCACCAAATAGATCACCATTGCTTCTCTTACCGCTCACACCAAGAATGAGCGAGGAAACGCGCATGAACGCAACTCCAGCAGTTGGCCTGGTCGAACGTGCCGGCGCACTGGCACCGCTGATTGCGGGCGAGGCGGATGAGATCGAGCGAAGCCGGCGGCTGACGCCGGCCGTCGTCTCTGCGCTGATCGACAACGGGCTCTACCGGGCGCTGCTGCCGCAGAGCCTGGGCGGCGCCGAGGCCCCCATCGAAATCTTCATGCAGATGCAAGAGGAGATCGCGAAGGCCGATGCGTCGACCGCCTGGTGTCTCGGCCAAAACAGCGTCTGCGCCATGATCGCGGCTTCACTCGACCACGACACTGCGAATGAAATCTTCAACGCAGCCCCCGGCATCCTCTCCTGGGGCGCGGTGGCGCACGAGGCGCGTGCGGTCGAGGGCGGCTATCGCGTCACGGCGCGCTGGGATTTCGCCTCGGGCTCGCGGCAGGCGAGCTGGCTCGGGGCGCATGTCCGCATCGTCGGTTCCGACGGAGCGCCGCGCAAGAATGCGGACGGATCGCCGGAGCTGCGCACCATCCTGTTTCCGGTCGCGAGCGCGACCCTGCATGACGTCTGGCAGGCGATCGGGCTCGCCGGGACCGGCACCGATTCCTACGAGGTGAGCGACCTCTTCGTCCCCGAACGCTTCACAACATTTCGTGACGTGCCGTCCGCGCTGCGCGAGAAGGGGCCGCTCTACAAAATCGGCACCGGCTCGACCTTCAGCCTCGGCTTTGCCGCGGTATCGCTCGGCGTCGCGCGCGCCACGCTGGACGCCGCGATTGCACTGGCGCGTGGAAAGCATCAGTCGCTGGCGGCAGGCGCCATGCGCGACAACCAGGCGGTTCAGGGCATGATCGGCCGCACCGAAGGCGATCTGCGCGCTGCGCGCGCGTATCTCTATGCGACCGCAAGCGCGATGTGGCGAGACCTGTCTGCGACCGGCGCGTTCAGCGCGGTGCATCGCAGCGCTGTCAGGCTCGCCGCGACCTGGACCATCCACCAATCAGCGCGCGTGGTCGACACCGCCTATCGCATGGCCGGCGCGACCGCGGTATTCCGCAGCAATCCGTTCGAGCGGCGCTTTCGCGACATGCACGCCATCGCCCAGCAGATCCAGGCGCGCGACACGCATTACGAGGACGTCGGCAGGATGATCCTTTCAGGGGACCGCTGACGTCGACCCGTTGCGAAAGTGCATCCACGCTGACCTATGTCGAGTTCGCCATCCGGCGCCTCCGTCGATGAACCATCTTGGCTTTTCCCGGACCAATTTCTATAGTCACCGGAACGACAGCTTTTCCGCTGTCAACCGAGCCGACCATAGTGAATTGATCGTTCAAAATTGTTTTTAGCGCGCTGCATGCGCGCAAGAGAGGTCCGTTATGGGCCGAACGGCTGGCGAGAAAGTCAGTTGCGATGCCGTGCGGCGTCATTCGCCGGGATGGCACCATGGTGGCACTCTCATTATTGTGATGCTCTGCACCGCATGCACGCTCCTGTTCGCGAGCGAAGCCCTGGCTCAATGCTCGGCGCGAGATGTCCTGCGGAATCACCTGACGCTCAAGCAAGCTCCCTCTGACAGGCCGCAAATCCCAATCAGATTCGCCGTCGATGTCCCCGCGTGGAAGACGGTCAAAATCGGGACGTTCGCAAATTTCTTCGCTCTCAGTAACGCATTGGATGCGGCAGGTTGCAGCATCGGAAACTCGGCTGGGGAAATTCTCGCGCGACCGACCTTTACCCTTAGCGCCACGAAAACAAGCGTCGAGCTCTTTGCGGTGTCGGCGGCCGAACTTGGCTTTCAGACCGATACAGCGTTGCTGGCGGACATTTATGCGCGCGCCAAGCAGCTGGGTTTCGGCCTGGCGGCGGCTGAAGTCGGACCACAACTGAGGCTTCAATATTTTGACCAGCCGGTCGGCGAATTTCTCATCATCGGAATGGAGCCGATCAGGACCTGGCAGGGCGCCCCCGTCATCCTGAACGTGGCCAATGGCGGAGCGGGACTCATTCTCATCGGCCAGGATGGCAGCGCCGACGCACAGATCCCCGTGGCATCCCGGTTTGTATTCGTGCGGTCCAATGAAACCGCTGCTGCCGAGGGGCATAAGGCCGTATCGCTTGTCCGTCACTGAACTTTCGACCGTGCGCAACTCAAGACGCAAGCCGACATCCGCGCGCCCTAGGCCACCAGCGCGTCATCCTCGTCGTCCCCGTCGATGCCACGCTGCGCCGCCAGCAGGCTGATGATCTCGGCATTGGGCCGGGCCTTGCTGAACAGGAAGCCCTGGCCCTCGTCGCAGCCTTCGGCGCGCAGGCAGCTCAGCTCAGACTCGGTCTCGACGCCCTCGGCGGTGATGGTGACGCCTAGCCCTTTGCCGAGGCTGACGATGGAGCGGATGATCGCCTGGGCCTCGCGGTTGGCGCCGAGATCGCGCACGAAGGACTGGTCGATCTTGATCTTGTCGAACGGGAAGCTGCGCAGATAGGAGAGGCTGGAATATCCGGTGCCGAAATCGTCCATGGAGACGCGCACGCCGAGCGCGCGCAGCGCATGCAGCGTCGCCAGCACCTGCGCGCTCTTCTCCAGGAGCAGCGTCTCGGTGATCTCGAGCTCGAGCCGCCGGGCCGGCAGGCCGGCATGCTTCAGCGCGTCCGTCACCACCGAAAGCAGATTGCCGCTGCGGAACTGAAGCGGCGACAGATTGACGGCGACGCGGACGTCGTCCGGCCAGGTCGCGGCGTCGAGGCAGGCCCGGCGCAGCATCAGGCCGCCGAGCGGGTTGATCAGCCCGGTGTCTTCGGCGACCGGGATGAACTCGGCCGGCGAGACCATGCCGCGCTCGGCATGCGGCCAGCGCACCAGCGCCTCGAAGCCGGTGATGCGGCCGCTGGAAAGATCGACCAGCGGCTGGTAGTAGGGCCGCAGCACGTCGTTCTGGATCGCGTCGCGCAGCTCGACCTCGATCTTGCGGCGGCTCTGCGCCTTGGCATCGAGCGCGGCCTCGAAGAACGCAAACGTGCCGCGCGCATCCAGCTTGGCGCGCGACAGCGCCATGTCGGCGCTCTTGAGCAGCTTTTCGGAATCATCGCCGTCGCCGGGCGCCATCGCGATGCCGATGGAGGCGCCGATCACCACGGAATGGCCGTCGAGCAGATAGGGATCGGCAATCGCCTCCAGCAGGCGCTTTGCCAGCAACACCGCGTCCTCGGGACGCGTCAGACCGCTCTGCACGATGGCGAATTCATCGGAATTGAGCCGCGCCAGCGCGTCGTCCTCGCGCAGGGTCGAACGCAGCCGCTTGGCGACGCCGCGCAGCAGCTTGTCGCCGACCGCATGTCCGAGCGTGTCGTTGACCGCCTTGAAATTGTCGAGCCCGAGCATCAGCAGCGCAACCCTGTCGGAGCTGCGCCTCGTGTGCAGCAGCATCTCGTCGACCTGCTGGCGCAGGAGGTTGCGGTTGGGCAGGCCGGTGAGCCCGTCGTGCTGGGCCATGAAGGCGAGCCGCGCCTCGGCGCGCTTGCGCTCGGTGATGTCCATCAGCGCCAGCAGCACCGCGGGCCGCTCGGCATAGGTCAGCTCGCGCGAATAGATCGCAAGGTCGATCAGCGCGCCGTCGGCCTTGACGTGCTTCCAGGTACGCCCGGCCTGCTCCTCGCCGGTCGGATCGGTCGTCCAGGGCGGCTCGCTGTCGAAGGCCTGCAGCGAGCGGATCTTCAGCTTCTCGAACTCGGCGCGGCTGTAGCCGTAATGCGCGATCGCGGCGTCGTTGACGCCGAGGATGCGCTCGTCGTCGAGGGCGCAGACGATCATGGGGACGGGATTGCCGTCGAACAGCAGGCGGAACGAGGCCTCGCGCTGCTTCAATTCGGTGATGTCGACGCGCAGGCCGACCACGCCGCCGTCGTCGGTGAGCCGCTCGTCGATCAGGATGACGCGGCCGTCCGCCAGCTTCTGCTCGTGGCGCGCGCCGGGCTGATAGAGCTTTTGCAGCCGCTCGGCGATCCATTCTTCCTCGTGGCCGGCAGCCTCCGGATAGTCGCCGCGGGCGACACCGATGCGCAGCGTGTCTTCGAGACGCGCGCCTTCTTCGAACAGATCGGCGGTCTTGCTGTAGATCTCGGAATATTGCTTGTTCCAGAGGACGTAGCGGCCCTCGGCATCGAGAAACACGATGCCTTGCGGCAGGATCTCGATGGCCTGGCGCAGGCGCTCATGGGCCTTGCGCGCTTCCGCGATCGCGGCTTCCGCCTCGGCGCGGCTGCGCAGAACTTCGTCGCGTTCGGACAGAAGATGAGGCGCGCGCGCGAAGCGCGGCTTGCGTGGCCGTTGGCCGGCCCTGGCAAACACGCTGTGCTTTCGCTTTTTTGGTTTTCGAGACCCCAAACTCAACTTCACTCGTCCCAGTCGCGCCCGGCGGCCGCAAGTTTTGGAGCAAGTGTCTGAAAAAAAAGTAATCCTGGTGCCGCCGCGGCCGGGCGCAACGTCCTCAACACGGGCCTTTTTGCCTTTTTACGAGGCGCGGCCGGCATCCGCGGGCGCGCCGAGACCATCCCGTCGTCGCAATCGAAGAGGAATGTGGCGCGAAATTGCGCGTGCTTTTGAATCGTTTCCGAATTCACCAGGGATTGCATGCCGGCCGTCCGCATTACTCACTGCGCGCACGAATTTTGGTCAACGCGGAACAGGGTTATCGCGCACTTAAAGACCGGCCGGCAGGGATGCGACTTTGGGATGACGAGATGGACATCGACATGGAAATGGGGATGGTCGCATGGGGACTCGCATAGCCTTGGCATTGCCGAGGGCCGGATCCTTAACCCTGACGCGGGGTTGGGCTATAAGGATGTCAGCATGAGTCCCCGCCGCCTTGTCTCTCTGCTGCTCGTCATGACGCTCCTGGCCGCCGGCGACGCGCTGGCCCAGGACAAGGGCAGCATGAATCCGAAGCCGCTGCCGCCGCTTGCCAATCCCAACGATCCCACCATCGGCGCCAAGGAGCTGTTCGCGCGAAAGCTGCTGCCCTCGAAGGGACCGGCGCATGTCATCGGCTCCTACACCAGGGGCTGCATCGGCGGCGCCGATCAGATGCCGGTCAACGGCGACAATTGGCAGGTGATGCGGCTGTCGCGCAATCGCAGCTACGGCCACCCCCAGATGATCGCGCTGATCAAGCGGCTCGCGGCCAGGGCGCACAAGGACGCGGGATGGCCGGGCATCCTGGTCGGCGACATCGCCCAGCCGCGCGGCGGCCCGGCGCTGTCCGGCCATGCCAGCCACCAGATCGGCCTCGATGCCGACATCTGGCTGACGCCGATGCCGGACCATCGGCTCTCGCGCGAGGAACGCGAGGAGATGTCGGCGGTTATGATGGTGCGGCAGGACCGGCTCGACATCGATCCGAAAGTTTTCACGCCGGGCCATGTGCTGGTGCTGCGCGACGCGGCGCAGGAGCCCGCGGTGCAGCGCATCTTCGTCAATGCCGCGATCAAGAAGGCACTGTGCCGCGAGGCCAGGGGCGACCGCTCCTGGCTGTCGAAGATCCGGCCTTGGTGGGGCCACGACTATCACTTCCACATCCGCATGCGCTGCCCGGCGGGCGCCGGCGAATGCGAGGGCCAGCCGTCGCAATCCGCGGACGAAGGCTGCAAGCCTGCCGATCTTGCCTATTGGTTCTCCGACGCGGTGCTGCATCCCAAGCCGCCGCCGGAGCCGCCAAAACCCAAGCCGCCGATGACGCTGGCGCAGATGCCCGCGGCCTGCAAGGTGGTGCTGCGCGCGGGCGATGCGAAGCCGTAAACATTGTCGTCCCGGCAGAGGCCTTCTCTTGAGTGTTGCACTCGTTTGTGAACTCAGGGGACCTATTGCTCCAGGGAGCAGTTGTTGGGCGAAGTGGTAGCTCCGCGTCTTCGCCAAACACAACCCTGTGGTTATGGGTCCTGGATCAGCGCTTCGCGTGTCCAGGACGACGCTTGTGCGTAAGGCGACGGCTGGTTCGCACCCCCAAATGCGCTAGGATTGCCTGCCGCCGCCGGGCCGTAAGCCGCGCGGCATCCCGGGATCTCGATCGCGATCCTGCCCAGCGAGTAGACCGGGCGGGACCAAAGGTCAGCTTTGACCTCAAAGGTCAGCTTTGACCTGTTCCGCCAGCCTGTTATGGTCTCCCCGGCGATATCCCGACGGACCGTAAGTCGGTCGGGCTTGTCGGAACAGCGCTTCCGCCGGTCGCAATCCTTACTCAACCAACGCCGTCTTGCGTGCGCCATTGGCGCGCGTATGCGCGCATGGAGCGCTCCCGATGTCCCGCCTTTCCGTGCTTTTTTCCGCCGTCATCGTCTTGCTCGCGGCCCTTTCGCCTGCCGCAGCCGAGGACAAGACCATCACCGTGTTCGCGGCCGCCTCGATGAAGAACGCGCTCGACGAGGTCGACGCCGCCTACACCGCCAAGACCGGCGTCAAGTTCAGCGTCAGCTATGCCGCAAGCTCCGTGCTCGCCAAGCAGATCGAGCAGGGCGCGCCGGCCGACGTGTTCGTCTCCGCCGACACCGACTGGATGGACTATGCGACCTCCAAGAAGACCATCGACGAGCCGAGCCGCGTCAACCTGCTCGGCAACAGCATCGTGCTGATCGCGCCGAAGGATTCAGGGATCGACAACGTCGCCATCGCGCAAGGTTTCGACCTCGCAAAACTCGCCGGCGACGGCAGGATCGCGACCGGCGACGTCAAGTCCGTTCCCGTTGGGAAATACGCCAAGGCCGCGCTGGAGAAGCTCGGTGCCTGGCAGGCCGCCGAGCCGAAATTCGCCATGGCCGAGAGCGTGCGCGCCGCGCTGACACTGGTGGCCCGCGGCGAGGCGGCGCTCGGCATCGTCTATTCCACCGACGCCAAGGTCGAGCCCGGCGTTAAGATCGTCGGCACCTTCCCGGCGGATTCCCACCCCGCGATCATCTATCCGGTCGCCGCGACCACCACCGCGAAGGGCGAGACCAGCGACTATCTCGCCTTCCTGCGCTCGACCGCGGCCAAGACCATTCTGGAAAAATATGGTTTCAAATTCCTCGTCAGTCCGACAATCTGATTTTTGCGACCTGATGTTCACGACTTGATGCTCGACATCTCTCCCGCCGAATGGACGGCGATCCTGCTCTCGCTCAGGGTCGCCGTCATCGCGACGCTGGTGGCAACGCCGTTCGGCATTGCGCTGGCATGGCTGCTTGCGCGCCGCGATTTCTGGGGCAAGCCGGTGCTCGACGCACTGGTGCATCTGCCGCTGGTGCTGCCGCCGGTCGTGACCGGTTATCTGCTGCTGTTGACGTTTGGCCGCCGCGGCCTCGTCGGCGCTTTCCTCGCCGATCATCTCGGCATCGTCTTCGCATTCCGCTGGACCGGCGCGGCGCTGGCCTGCGGCGTGATGTCGTTTCCGCTGCTGGTCCGCCCGATGCGGCTGTCGATCGAGGCGGTCGACCGCCGGCTCGAGCAGGCTGCCGAGACGCTTGGCGCGGCTCCTTTCAAGGTGTTCTTCACGGTAACACTGCCGCTGGCGCTGCCCGGCGTGCTCGCCGGCATGGTGCTCGGCTTTGCGAAAGCGATCGGCGAGTTCGGCGCGACCATCACCTTCGTCTCCAACATTCCCGGCGAGACCCAGACGATCTCCTCGGCAATCTATTCGCTGATCCAGACCCCGGATGGCGACGCCGCCGCGGGCCGGCTCGTGATCGTCTCGGTGATCCTGGCGCTGGGCGCGCTGATTGCCGCCGAATGGTTCGCCCGCCGCGCGACGCAGCGCCTGCACGGGAACTGACCATGCTGCGCGTCGACATCGAAAAGCAGCTCGGCGAATTCTCGCTGTCCGCGTCCTTCGCCAGCGAAGGCCGTGTCATCGGCCTGTTCGGCGCTTCGGGCGCCGGCAAGAGCTCGCTGGTCAACATGATCGCCGGCCTGCTGCGGCCCGACCGCGGCACCATCGTGATCGACGGCGAGACCGTGGACGATACGGCGGCCGGCATCCACGTCCCGACCTGGCGCCGCCGCATCGGCTACGTGTTCCAGGATGCGCGGCTGTTTCCGCACCTCAACGTCGCGCAGAATCTCGACTATGGAAGGCGGATGAACCGCCTGGCGCCCGATCCAGCGCAGCACAAGCGCGTCATCGACCTGCTCGACATCGGTGCGCTGCAGGGCCGCCGCCCCGGAAAACTTTCCGGCGGCGAACGCCAGCGCGTCGCGCTCGGCCGCGCGCTGCTGTCGAAACCGCGCCTCTTGCTCCTCGACGAGCCGCTCGGCGCGCTCGACGAAGGCCGCAAGCTCGAGATCCTGCCCTATCTGGTGCGGCTGCGGGACGAGGCCAACGTCCCCATGGTCTATGTCAGCCACGACGTCGCCGAGCTGCGCCAGCTCGCAACGCAGATCGTGATGCTGAAGCAGGGCCGCGTGACGTCGTTCGGCGGGGTCAAGGTGCTGACGTGAGAAGGTCCGTAGCCCATCCTCGCCATTGGAAGCGCAGTGAAGCAATCCAGAGTCTTTCCGCGGCGGCAGACTGGATTGCTTCGCTGCGATCGCAATGACGTGTGGAGAGTTCAGCGCTTCCGCCGCTTCGGCTTAACTGCACTGAATACGCTTTCCAAATCCTCGCTCGCCGGCGCCGCATCGTCGTCGAGATGCAGCCGGCTCTCCACATGCAAAAAATGCTCGCGCGACACCGCGATGGCGCGGGCCACATCGCGGGCGCGCAGCGCTTCGACGATGGCGCCGTGCTCGTCCACCGCGCAGATCGAATCGGTGGCGGGCTCATAGACCGAGACCATCACCGAGGAGCGGCTGAGCAGGTCGGCGAGGAAGCGCGTGAGCTCGGCATTGCCGAGCGCCTCGACCAGATGGACGTGGAATGCGCCCGACAGCCGCACCGAGGCAGCGCGGTCGCCGCGCGTGGCGGCGGCGCGTTCCTCGGCAAGATGTGCGGTCAGCCTGTCGATCAAGGCGTCGTCGATATGGCGCACGAGCTGCGTCAGCACGCCGGCTTCGAGCACGCGGTGCGCCTCGTAGACGCTGCGGACGTCGTCGAGCGTCGGGCGTGGCACGCGGGCGCCGCGATTGGGGATCATCTCCAGCCGCCGCTCCGCACCCAGCCGGTGCAGCACCTTGCGGATGCGCTCACGCGAGACGCCAAAAATGTCGGCAAGCGGCGGCTCGGCGAGCTTCACGCCCGCCTTCAGCTTGCCCTCCAGGAGCGCGTGCAGGATAGCCTGATAGACCGCCTCGTCCTCGGCCGGATTGGCCTTGCCGTTTGCCTTGCCGTCTCGCCTGCGCTGCGTCGCCATGGCGATAGCTAGGCCCAAAGGATGCGCAGCGTCACCTCCAAAAAATGTGCACATTTGTCGCGCCGCTGTGCAGGCGGCAATCCATGCCTGGATTCAGACCATTGATTTCATTATAGAACTCAAAAATGTGCACATTTGGCATGGTGCTTGCTGCTGTCTCGGAGCAAGCTTTACGCACAACAAACGGGACATGCCCATGCACACCCCCTCCCGACGCAGTGTTTTGAAGTCCGGCGCGGCCCTTGCCGCGATCATCGCAGCTCCAGCGCGGCTGCGCGCCGCGCCCAAGGAAATCGTCATCGGCGGCCCCGCAGGCGCCGCAAAGTATTTCAACGCCGATCTGTTTCCGGTGCTGGAGAAGAAGCTCGACTGCAAGGTGCTCTACGAGGGCACCAACTCGCTGACCAATCTCCAGAAGATGCAGGCCGACAAGGCCGCGCCGAAAATCTCCGTGGTCATCATGGACGATCCGGTGATGCTGCCGGCAGCCAGCGACGGCCTGATCACGAAGATGTCGGCCTCGTCCATCGCCAATCTCGGCAAGCTCGTGGACGGCTCGGTGCATCAGGACGGCATGTGGGCGAACTACCAGCGGCCCTGGGCCGGCATCGCCTACTCGACCAAGCGCATGAAGACGGCGCCCGCCAAATGGTCGGACCTGTGGGACGCGAAATATGCCTCGAGGGTGATCGTGCCGTCGCTGTCGAACACCGAAGGGTTCTGGACTCTGCTCGCGGCCGCGCGCCTTGAAACCGGCAAGCCCTACAAGGACGCGCAATACGAGATCGACGCCGCCTTCAAGAAGGTGAAGGAGCTGAAGGCGAACCTGCTCAACGTCTATACCAACGCGCCGCAGGCCATCAATCTGATGGAGCAGGGCGAGGCCTGGATGATCGGCGGACAGTTTTCCGCCTACACACTGATCCGTAAGGCGGAAGGCTCGCCGGTCGATCTCGCCGTGCCACAGGATGGCGGCTTTGCCATGCCCTCAGGCATTGCCAAGGTGGCTGGCGCACCGGCCGGCGATCTCGCCGATGCCGTGATCGACTTCTTCCTGAGCCCGGAGGCACAGACCATCCTCGCCGACAAGGCCTTCGTCGCGCCAACCAACAAGGGCACGCCGACGCCGGCCGGCTTCCCGGATCCCGCCTCGCTGTTCGCGCCTGACTGGGCGTTCGTCGCCAAGAACCGCGCCGCGTGGGTCGACCGCTGGAGCAAGGAGATGACATGAGCGAGAGCAGCCCGCATCTCGTCGTCCGCGGCGTCTCCAAGCGCTACGGGCCGACGACGGTTCTGGACCACATCGACCTCACCATCCGGCGCGGCGAGCTGGTGACGCTGCTCGGCCCCTCCGGCTGCGGCAAGACCACGCTGCTGCGCGCTATCGCCGGCCTCGTACAGCCCGACACCGGCAAGGTCGAGCTCGCCGGGCGAGACATCACCAACGTGCCGCCGCACAAGCGCAATGTCGGCGTGGTGTTCCAGAGTTACGCGCTGTTTCCGCATCTCACCGTCGCCGGCAATGTCGCGTTCGGATTGAAAGTGCGCGGCATGGCCAGGCGCGAGATCGACATCGCGGTCGAGCGCGCGCTGGCGCTGGTCAAGCTCGGCCATCTCGCCGGACGGCGCATCTCGGCGCTGTCGGGCGGGCAGCAGCAGCGCGTGGCGCTGGCGCGCGCCATCGCGGTCGAGCCTGATGTGCTGCTGTTCGACGAGGCACTCTCCGCGCTCGATCGCAAGCTGCGCGAGGAAATGCAGGTCGAGCTGCGCCGCCTGCTCCAGGACGTGAAGGCAACCGCGATCTTCGTGACCCACGACCAGGACGAGGCGCTGACCATGTCCGACCGCGTCGCCGTCATGAACAAGGGGCGGATCGAGCAGCTCGCCGAGCCGCGCGAACTGTATTTGCGGCCCGCGAGCCTGTTCGCGCTCAACTTCGTCGGGCTGTCGACGCGGATTGCGGGCACCGTCCTGGCGGCAGGCAACGGCAAAGTCGATGTCGAGACCAGGGTCGGCCGCCTGTCGGCGCTCGGCAATTTCCAGGCAGGCTCCCCCGTCATCGTCGCTGCGCGCCCCGAGCAGCTTCGCTTGGGCGAACAGGGCGAAGCCAACTCCGCGGCGGGGCGCGTTCGCTCCGTGGTGTTCCAGGGCTCGCGTACGCTGGTCGAGGTCGATGCCGGCGCCGGCGAAAGCCTGCTTGCCGAGCTCTCGGGGCGTGACGGCGCGATCCCGCGCCTGCATGACGAGATTCGCCTGAGCTGGCCTGTGGCCGAGACCTTCGCGTTTCCGATGGAGGCGCAGGCATGACCGAGGCGGCCCTTCCCGCGCCGGTGTCGGCGCCCGCGGTTGACCGCGAGCGGCTCGCCGCAGTTGGATTCGTGCTGCCGTCCTTCGTCATCATCGCCGGCGTGTTCGCGCTGCCGCTGGTGCTGCTGCTGGGCGTCAGCATCGTCGACGCCAACGGGCTGACATTTGCGCATTACAAGCGCCTGCTCGGCACGCCCTATTATCTCGGCGTGATCTGGAATTCGTTGCGGCTCGGCCTTTTGACCACGCTGATCGCCTTCCTGATCAGCTACCCCGCCGCCTTCGCGCTGGCGCGCGCCCGCGGGCCTTTGCGCTCGGTGCTGCTGGCGACGCTGTTCCTGCCGCTCGCGGCCAGCGTCATCGTCAAGGCCTTTGCCTGGACGATCCTGCTGCGCAGCGACGGCATCGTCAACGAGACGCTGATGGCGCTCGGCATCATCGAAGACCCGATCCGGATGATCTTCACCGAAACCGCGCTGATCGTCGGCGCCGTCAACATCTTCCTGCCCTTCATGATCCTGCCGATCTACGCGATCGTCGCACAGCTCGATCCGCGTTATGCGGAAGCAGCCTCCACGCTCGGCGCCTCGCCGGTCGTGACGTTCTTTCGCGTGATCCTGCCGCTGACCTTGCCCGGCATCATCGCGGGCGTGGCGCTGGTGTTCTCGCTCTCGGTCTCCGCCTATGTGGTGCCGACGCTGCTGATCGGCGAGAAATACCCGACGCTCGCGACCACGATCGCAAAAGCCTATCTGCTGGCGCGTGAACCCGGCTTCGGCGCTGCGGCGGGCGTCGTGCTGCTGGCGATCGCGATCGCAATCGTCGCGCTGAGCGCGCGCCTGTCGCGGGAGCCGAAATGATGACGCGAACCGCAATCATCGTCTGCTGGGTGATGGCGATCGGGCTGGCGCTGTTCCTGGTCGTCCCGCTGCTGGTCATCGCCGCCGCGAGCTTCTCGCCGACGCCGGTATTTGATTTGCCGCTGACGGGCGCATCGACGCGATGGTATGGTCGGATCGCGCGGCTCGACGGCTTCTGGCCGTCGCTGCTGCTGTCGCTGCAGATCGCGCTGTTCTCGACGGCGATCTCGCTGGTCTGCGGCACGCTCGCGGCGATCGCGATCGCACGGGGAAAGCTGCCGGGCGCCGGCATCTTCGCGACCGCGCTGGTGTCGCCGCTGATGATGCCGGGCCTCGTGCTCGGCATCGCGCTGCTGCAGGGCTTTCGCGCCGTCGGGTTCACCGCACCCTGGGCGACGCTGCTGGTGGCTCATCTCGTCATCACGCTGCCTTACGTCGCTCGCACCATGATCGCGGGGCTTGCGCGGTTCGACTTCACGCTGATCGAGGCGGCGCGCACGCTCGGCTGCACCTATCCCGGCAGCGTGCTGCGGGTGATGGTGCCGGCGCTGGCGCCGTCATTCCTGATCGCGGGAATCTTCTCTTTCCTGGCCTCGTTCGACAACTATCCGGTGTCGATCTTCCTCGCCGACGTCCGCACCAAGACGCTGCCGATCCGGATGCTGCAATATATCGAGGAGGCGCCCGACCCGACGCTGGCGGCGCTGTCCACCCTCATCCTCGCGGGCACGGTGATCCTGCTGGTCGTCAGCGACCGCGTCGTCGGCCTGCACCGCATGGCCGGAACCTCGGACTGATGCCATGAGCGAAGCAGAGCATCCTCTCTCACGACGCGACTTCGCCGGATACCGCGGCACGCCGCCGAATCCGCGCTGGCCGAACGGCGCGCGCGTCGCGGTGTCGCTGGTGGTGAATTTCGAGGAGGGATCGGAGTTCTCCGTCAACGACGGCGACGCCGGCAACGAGGCGATCTACGAGGTCGTGCATCGGCTCGACGGCCCGGATTCCTGCATCGACAGCCATTTCGAATACGGCACGCGTGCCGCGTGGTGGCGCATCATGGACCTGTTCGACGCGCACGGGGTCAAGGTCACCGTGAGCTCCTGCGGCCGTGCGGTCGAGCGCTTGCCGGAGCTGGCGCGCGACGCCGTCGCGCGCGGCCACGAAGTCTCCGCGCATGGCTGGCGCTGGCAGAGCCACGCCGGGATGGATGAAGCGGACGAACGCGAAGTCATTGCGAGGACGGTCGCGACGATCGAACGCGTCACCGGACAACGCCCGGTCGGCTGGCACACGCGCTCGGCGACCTCGCCGAACACGCGCCGCCTGCTGGTCGAGGATGGCGGCTTCCTCTACGACAGCGACGCCTATAATGACGACCTGCCCTATTACAAAGAGATCTCCGGCAAGCAGCACCTCGTGCTGCCCTACGCCTTCGACACCAACGACATGCAGTATTACAACGCCTCGCGCTTCAACGGCGCGGATTTCGCCGATTACGTCATCGACGCCTTCGAATGGCTTCGCCGCGAGGGCGAGACGGCGCCAAAGATGATGTCGATCGGCCTGCATCTGCGCATGATCGGCCGCCCCGGCCGTATCGGCGCGCTGGAGCGGATTCTCACGCATATCACCGGAAGCGGCGCAGCGTGGATCGCGCCGCGCGCGGCGATCGCGCGGCATTGGAAGGAAGTGGTGCCGGCTGGGGTGTGAGTCGTGCCGCATTGGCGGCTCTTACCCTCCCCGGAGGGGGAGGGTGAAGACGGCGCTAAACCCCCGCCACCGAGGTCCACAAATCCGCCAGCTTGCGCCGCAGGGCCTGCGTGCGAGTCAGCGGCGCCGGCGTCTCTTCTTCCTCCGGCAGGCGGAGGCCGACGACGCTGACGCGGCCGCCGGAGATGCTGCGCGCGACCAGCACGATCTCGTCCAGCGCAAGCTCAGCGCCCTCTTTCGGCGCGCGGTCGAGATGGACGTCGAAATAGTCGGCGAGCGTCAGCTTGCCGTCGTCCTCGCCGACTTTCACGCCGTAGATTTCGGCAAGCTCGGCGAGCGTGTGCTCGCCGGAGACCATGAAGTCGCCGAGCAGATGCGGATCGGGTGTCGAGCTCGGCTGCATATCGACGAAGAAGCGGTCGAGCGACTCGGCCTTTTCCGGCGGCGCCAGCAGATAGATGTAGTCTCCGGGCGCGATCGGATCGGCCTCCAGCGGCGTCAGGATGTTTTCGTTGCGGATTACCAGCGTCGGCTTGGACCAGGATGGGATCAGGCCGCGGCGGAAATACAGGCTCTTGGGCCGGACCGGATAGCCGACGAGCTGCTGCTCGAGCTGGCCGGGCAAGTCCAATTCGACACGCCGCGGGCCGCGCTCGGCGCGCGGCAAGGCGACGTGCAGCTTGCGCGCGGCGGGCGCCAGCGTCCAGCCCTGCAGCAACAGTGAGATGATGACGACGACGAAGGCCACGTCGAAATAGAGATAGGCTTTCGACAGGCCGACCAGCATCGGGATCGACGCCAGGAAGATCGCGACGGCGCCGCGCAGGCCGGTCCAGGCGATGAAGATCTTTTCACGCCAGTTGAAGCGGAACGGCGAAAGGCACACGAACACCGCGATCGGCCGCGCCACCAGCATCAGCACGAATGCGACACCGACCGCCGGCAGCACGCTGGTGCCGAGCCGGCTCGGCGACACCAGCAGGCCGAGCAGCACGAACATCACGATCTGCGCCAGCCAGGTCGCCGCATCCAGGAAAGCCACCACCGAATTATGCGCGCGCGTCGGCCGGTTGCCGATGATGATGCCGGCGAGATAGACCGCGAGGAATCCCGAGGCGTGCATGATCTGCGAGCCGCCGAAGATCACGAGCGCGGCCGTGGTCACGAACGGCGCATGCAGGCCTTGCGGCAGCGCGACCTTGTTGAGCGCGATGACGACGAGACGTCCGCCGAGAAAGCCGACGATGGCGCCCAGCACCGCCTCCTGGATGAACTCCATCGCCACATGCCCGGCCGAGCTCGACCCCAGCGAGATGTATTCGACCAGCATGAGCGTGAGGAAGATCGCGAAGGGGTCGTTGGTGCCGGATTCAGCCTCCAGCGTCGCGCCGACGCGCGGGCGCAGGCGCAGGCCCTGGGTGTGCACCAGCAGGAACACGGCGGCAGCATCGGTCGAGGCCACCACGGCACCGACCAGCAGCGACTCGGTCCAATTGAGGTCGAGCGCGTATTTCGCGAACGGGGCCGTGATCAGCGCGGTCAGGAGCACGCCGACCGTCGCCAGCACCACGGACGGCGCGAGCACGGTGCGGATGCTGGCAAAGCGTGTCCGCAGGCCGCCGTCGAACAGGATCAGGGCGAGCGCCACCGAGCCGACCAGATAGGTGGTGCGGACGTCGTCGAACTGGACCTGCCCGGGACCGGAATCACCGGCGAGCATGCCGATCGCAAGGAAGACGAGCAGCAAGGGCGCGCCGAAGCGCAGTGCAAGCAGGCTCGACAGGATGCCCGCCATGACGAGGACGGCGCCGAGCAATATGGCGATGCTGACGGAGTCGAGGGAAGCCATCCACCTTCCGGGTAAAAATCGCTGGAATTGCATCCTTATCGTCGCCACACCGGCGCGCCAACCCATTTTCTCCCGCGCGCGGCAATCTGCCCGTATTTTGCGGCCTTAACGCACTTCACTTAGCGGTGTATCGGTGGCCGGGCCGCCGCCTTTGTGGGATTCTGCGGCTCCCTCGAATCAATTCCTTCCGCCCGCTTCCCCGACGAGACCGATGGACATGGACCTCAAAGACTTCATGGAGTTCGTGCAGACCACCGCGCGCAGCGTCGGCGCCGAAATCTCCTCACCCTGGTTCTACCTGCAATTCGGCCTCATTCTGGCCGCGGTCGGCATCGCCTATGCCACGGAAGCCGCCGTTCGCA
Source organism: Bradyrhizobium sp. SZCCT0153 (assembly GCF_018129995.1). Classification (GTDB taxonomy): domain Bacteria; phylum Pseudomonadota; class Alphaproteobacteria; order Rhizobiales; family Xanthobacteraceae; genus Bradyrhizobium; species Bradyrhizobium japonicum_G. Next base: position 182,840 of record NZ_JAFCKS010000008.1, on the reverse strand, counting down.
GCCGCCTCGACACGACGTCGCTGGCCATGCGCTGGCCGCTGCCGCTCCGGCACTTCGTCCGGGTGATGGTCTCCAGCGCCTCGACCGCGGTGTTCACCCTGCTCGTGATCGTCTCGCGCGTGGTGATGTACCACGCGACCTGGCCGAGCCGGAGCTATCTCCTGATGGTCGCCGCCAAGCTCGGCTTCGCCTGGCTCGCGATCCGGCTGCTGACCTCGGTGCTGCGCAACGCCTTCATCGTCAAGCTGGTGTCGATCACCGCGTGGTTCATCGCGGCGCTCTCCATCGTCGGCCAGCTCGATGCGACGGTCGACCTGCTCGATTCCGTCGCGATCGTGCTCGGCGGCCTGCGGCTGACGCCCCTGCTCGTGATCAAGGCCGGCGCGCTGCTGCTCATCGCACTCTGGCTCACCAACATCGCCAGCAATTTCGCCGAGAGCCGGATCAATTCGACCACCGATCTGACGCCGTCGGTGCAGGTGCTGCTGGTCAAGATCATCCGCATCGGACTTCTGGCCATCGCGATTGTCATTGCGCTCGGCGCGGTCGGCATCGACCTGTCGGCACTCGCGGTGTTCTCCGGCGCGGTCGGCGTCGGCATCGGCATCGGCCTGCAGAAGATCGTCGCCAATTTCATCTCGGGGATCATCCTGCTCGCCGACAAATCGGTGAAGCCGGGCGACCTCGTCACCATCGGCGACAATACCGGGCGGATCAGCGCGATGAAGACGCGTTATATTTCCGTCGCCGCCGGCGACGGCCGCGAATTCCTGGTGCCGAACGAGGATCTGGTGACGCAGAAGGTCGTCAACTGGACCTATACCGACAAGAACACGCTGGTGAAGATCGCCTTCGGCACCAATTACGATGCCGACCCCAGACTGGTCTGCAAGCTCGCCGCAGAGACCGCCGCCGCCCATCCGCGCGCGCAGAAGGGCAAGCCGCCGAATTCCATCCTGACCGAGTTCGCGGAAGCCGGGATGAAGTTCTCGCTGACCTTCTGGATCGCCGATCCCGACGGCATGGACGGCGTCAAGAGCGACGTCATGCTGGCGCTGTGGGACGCCTTCAAGCGCGAGGGCATCCGGGTTCCCTATCCCGTCCGCGAAATCCGCATCCGCGGCGGCGCACTGCCGGTGGAAACCACCGTAGAAGTCCCGAATTGAGCCCGCTTTCGGGCACAGGGCGGCGAACCTTGGCTTGCGCGAAAGCCCGCAATCATTAGATTGGGGCCTGAATTCAAGCCTTTCCGCCGACATCGAGACCAGCCCCGCATGAGCTACGTCGAAGCCTCCGATACCTCCCTGCGCAAGACCGGACAGATCAAGCTGCATGGGCCGAGCGCCTTTGCCGGCATGCGCAAGGCCGGCGCGCTAGTGGCGAAGTGCCTCGACGAGCTCACCGACATCGTCGGGCCCGGCGTGCCGACCGAGCGCATCGACCAGTTCGTCCGCGACTTCGCCTTCAGCCACAATGCCTATCCGGCGACGTTGATGTATCGCGGCTACCGCTACTCCACCTGCACCTCGCTCAACCACGTGGTCTGCCACGGCATGCCCGGCGACCGTCCACTGAAGGAGGGCGACATCGTCAATATCGACGTCACCTTCATCGTCGACGGCTGGTATGGCGATTCCAGCCGGATGTATGCGATCGGCCCGATCGCGCGCAAGGCCGAGCGGCTGATCGAAGTCACGTATGAAGCGATGATGCGCGGCATCGCCGCGGTGAAGCCCGGCGCCACCACCGGCGACATCGGCCACGCCATCCAGAGTTTTGTCGAGCCGCAGGGCATGAGCGTGGTGCGCGATTTTTGCGGCCACGGCCTCGGCCGCATGTTCCACGACGAGCCGAACATCATCCATATCGGCCGGCCCGGCGAAGGCGTGCAGCTCAAGCCCGGCATGTTCTTCACCATCGAGCCGATGATCAATCTCGGCAAGCCGCATGTGAAGATCCTGTCCGACGGCTGGACCGCGGTGACCCGCGACCGCTCGCTGTCGGCGCAGTTCGAGCATTCGGTGGGCGTGACCGCCACCGGCGTCGAGATCTTCACGCTGTCGGAACGGCACGGCGAGAAACAGATCGGGTGAGCCTGCAAAGGCTCGCCGGCGGGACGTGAACCAGACTTGCCCCCCGCAATTGACGGTTGCAAAAACGATAGTCCCCGGCAATGCTGGCGGCCGATGCCCGCCAAAACCGACCACGACAAGAGCAAGCCTGAGGACGCGCCGCACTATCTCGGCCATCGCGAGCGGCTGCGCGAGCGCTTCTACAGCGCCGGTGCGGACGCGCTCAGCGACTACGAATTGCTGGAGATGGCGTTGTTTCCGGCCCTGCCGCGGCGCGACACCAAGCCGCTGGCGAAGATGCTGATCAAGACCTTCGGCTCCTTCGCGGAAGTCGTTCATGCGCCGGTCGCGCGCTTGCGCGAGGTTGACGGCATCGGCGAATCCGCGATCCACCAGCTCAAGCTGATCGCCGCGGCGGCGCACCGCGTCGCCAAGGGCGAGGTCAACAGCCGCAACGCGCTGTCGTCCTGGAACGAGGTGATCGACTATTGCCGCTCCAGCATGGCGTTCGCCGACAAGGAGCAGTTTCGCCTGCTCTTCCTCGACAAGCGCAACCAGCTCATCGCCGACGAGGTGCAGCAGACCGGCACGGTCGACCACACCCCGGTCTATCCGCGCGAGGTGATCAAGCGCGCGCTCGAGCTTTCGGCAACCGCGCTGATCCTGGTGCACAACCACCCCTCAGGCGATCCTTCGCCCTCGCAGGCCGACATCCAGATGACCAAGGCCATCATCGACATCGCCAAGCCGCTGGGGATTGCCGTGCATGACCATATCATCGTCGGCAGAAGCGGCCACGCCAGCTTGCGCGGGATGCGGTTGATCTAGATCGTCGAATCACATGACAAGAACAGCATGAGCGACTGGCTGCACAATCTGCCGCTGCCGTTGATGGCGCTGGTCATCTTCGGCTTCACCTATCTTCTGGGCGCGGCCATCTTCGCAGCCGTCGCGCTGGCCGCGACGGGTGAGCGCGCGACATCGCTGAAAGCGATATCGCCGGGCATGCTGCCGGTGCTCGGTATCATCTTCGGCCTGTTCGTCGCCTTTACCGCCGCGCAGGTCTGGGGCGACGGTGACCGCGCCGGCGCCGCGGTCAGCCGCGAGGCCAGCGCCCTGCGAGGCACCGTGCTGCTGGCCGCCGGCCTGCCGGCGGAGCAGGAAACGAAGCTGCGCGGCCTGGTGCGCGCCTATGTCGAACAGGCCGTCGCGCTGGAATGGCCGATGATGGCGCATCAGGAGGTGTCGCTGAAGGTGACGCCGCCGCCGCTCGCCGAAGCCCTGCAGCTCGTCGTCACGATGACGCCGCAGGGTACGGGTCAGGCGAATGTGCAGCGCGAGCTCATCGCCACGCTGGAGCAGGCGCTGGATGCGCGGCGGCAGCGGATCATCGTCAGCCTCGCCGCCGTGAATCCGGTCAAATGGTGGTGCCTGTATCTCCAGGCGGCCTGCGCGCTGCTGGTGATCGGCCTCGTTCATTGCGACAACCGCCTGGGATCGGCGATTGCGATGGGCCTGTTCGCGACCGGCGTCGCCACCTCGGTCCTGCTGATCGCCGCGCATGACCGGCCGTTCGCCGGCCAGATTTCGATCCGGCCGGAGCCGCTGCTCCAGATCATGCCGGAGCCGGCGGCGAAAAGCTGAAGCGCGCGCGCCTCGTCCGGGCCTCAGTAGCAATACCGCGGATCGACCGGGACATAGCGGCCGTCGGGACGCTGCATGTAGCAGCCGCGCTGATAGGCGTAATAGCCGGAGCGGCGGCGCTCGCCCTCGGAGGCGATTGCCGCGCCCGTGCCGGCACCGACGACGGCACCGATTGCGGCGCCGCGGCCGCCGCCCAGCACGCCGCCGACGATCGCTCCGCCGACACCGCCGATGATGGCGCCGCCCACGGCATCCTGGGCGACCGCCTCATGCACCGGCATCGCCATCGCTACCGCCAGGCATGCCGCGATTCCAGATCCTCGAAGCATCCGCAACCCTCCTGTCCACCGCGGCCACCATAGCCGCGGCGGATCAGGCGAACCAGAACAATCGCCGATGGCCGGCGGAGCCGCCCCTGCCCGACGGAAGATGCCCGCTAGCCGCCTCGGGTCAGATGCTGCTGCAACGCCCTCATGTAGCGGATGGCGAGGCTGCGCGCGTGCGCGATCTCCACGACGAAGCCTCGATCCCGGCAGGCGGCCTTGTCGTTCATCAGATCGACAAGCTCGGGACAGCGAAAGACCGCTTCGGCGTACCAGGGGAAGAACTCGGAATTTGCAAGCTGATCGGCTTCGGCCAGGCCAAGCGTCCGGGCGTGATTTCGCGCCGTATTGGCGGCATAGGCAAAGCAGCATTCGGCGAAGTTGGCGTCATCCTGCGTGACGACGAAGGATCTGGTTTGCAGGCCGGGCAGCAGCCATTCCGTCATCGTCACGGAGCCGGCCTCGATCGCCGCGCATCGCTCGCGCAGGCCCTTGGGGCCGGTGACGAACTCGGCAAGCGTCGGTTGTGACGGTGCCATGCGGGCCAAACGTCCCGGCTCGCGCTCGCAGATGTATTTTCGCCACGCCCAGCGCTTGAGCGGCGGCGCGGCGAGATAGAGCTGCTCGGTGAAGACGCCGAGATGAACCACGACGACCGGCCGGTGCAGAACAGCGACCGGCGGCTTGTAGGGTCCTTCGACGATGCGCAGCTCGAAATCAATCCCTCGCGCGTTGCAGATGCCGGTCCATTGCTCACGCAGCCCGGCCAGGGGTTGGCCGGCAGCGTCATTCATCGCCGCGACGAAAACAAAAGCGTCGAAATCCACCATCAATCCGGGCGTCGATGGATATTGCCCGCTGGTGTTTCCGATGAAGGCGACGTCGACGCAGGCGGGGTGGATGGAATAGGCGCGAAACCAGTCCTTGAGATCGGCGATGATGCTCGCAAGATCGCTCCGCGCCGGCTCGGACATCACCATCTCCGCTGGTCGGCAACGCCGTCGTCATCGCCGGCGCGACGTCCCTCGCTGCCGATCGAGACCGCGATCAGATCCTCGATCTGATCGACGAGGGTGGTGTCGACATAGGCCGGCAATGCCCCGGGCGCGACCGCATCGAGCTCCTCGTTGACCTTTCGGACCAGGCTGGCGACCTTCGGATCGGAATACGTCACTCCGAGGTTGCCCATCATCTCCGCTTTACGCCGCGCGGCGCTTCCACCGGCCTGCTTGAGAATGACGACTGGGATCGACCGGTCCAATGCCATGTTGATCTCGGTCTCCGTCCCGGATGGTTTTCCCTCGCGCGACGGCCCGCCCATGACGACGAGCACGTCGAGCTCGCTGACGAATCGTTCCCGCATGCGACCGAACTCTCCGTCGGGACGACCGGCATCTCCGTCAGACACCACCACCGCCGGCGCGGTGCGACTGAACTGGCTGCTGCCGCGTTTGCGCAGGTAGAATCGCGCGGCGCTCGGGTTTTCCTCGAAGGCCGCCTCGACCACGGGAATGCCCACGCCGGGGCCATGGCCGGACGTCACCCGGAAGTCGCGCCGCACCAGGGCGCGTCCCATCCGTTCACAGAGCGTCCCGATGTCGGACGTCGTGATGGTCCCGCCATCGAGGACACCATCCGGCACCAGCACACCGTCCTCCTGCTTGGCGGTGCCGCCGAATCCGGCGATCGGCCTGTTCGCGATCACGGCGATCTGCCGCACCCAGCGTTCGATGTCGGAATACTCCTTGAAAAGGTGCGTCTCGATTCGCATGCGTCTCAAATTCTCGACATACATGGCCTCGACGATCCGGTCGGCAGGATGCTCGGCCGCCTTCACCAGAAGGTGGTGCCAGAAACGGGTACGGGGCACCGCCTTGGCGGCGCTGGACAAAAGCCGGCGCAGGGCCGGGTCGGTGAAGGAGGTGCCGACGAACACCATGCAGCTGCTGCGGTAATCGTCCTCGAACAGGCGCCATATCTCCCGGCGGTGGCGTTCGGCCAGATCGAACTGCTCCTCCAGGAAAACGAGATCCCAGTCGAGATTGTTGGCGTACCGGGAGTGCTCGAAGTCTCCGTTCATCTTGACGATCAGATGGCTGTTGGCAAAATTCTCCAGCAGCGTGCCGTCGTCCGTCACGACGGAGTGCGGGAAATTGCCGCTCGCCAATGCGGCTTCGAACAACTGATCATAATTGGTGGTCCAGATCCGCGACGCACCAGACCGCATCATCGCGTAATGATAGGCGTTCGGCCGCTTTTGCTTGCGGTTCGCAAAGCTCTGCTTGAAGCGCTCGTAAACGTCTTGCGAGCGCGCCGATTCGGCGGCGACCAGTTGCAGCAATTGCGGCAGGCTGTACGTCGTTTGCCCCGCCCACAGGCTCATTTTCAACTGTTGCAGGATCGGAAAGTAGTGGTCATTCCAGCCGCCGATGCCGGATTGGACGGAAACTCCGGCGCCGGCATAGAACACCAGGCGATCGACCCGGATGGCGCCCTTCAGGGTCGAGGGCATGTTCCGGTGCGACCCGAGCTGTGGGGCGGGCGTGTCGCGCAGAACAGCTTCGAGATCAGCGACGTTGCGTAGCAAGGCACGACAGCCGGTGTAGGCGCGACTGCTCGGCTCGCCGGTCCAGGCGGCATGGTAGTAAGCGACGCCGGTGCCTTGGGTGACGTCGTAGTCGCGATCGGAATCGCCGATGTAGACCAGTTCATTCGGCGCGATGTTCATTTTTCCGGCCAGGGCCCGAACCACCACGGGGTTTGGCTTGGCGCCCGACGGCGCATCTTTTCCCCAGATCTCGTCGATGACGCCGTGGAGACCGAAATGGGTCACCAGATCGACCAGCTCGGCCGTCTCGCGCGACGAGAGTATCGCGCACTTGATGTCACGCCCCTTGAGATCCTGAAGAAGCGTCTGAACCCCGCTGACGATCTTGCCCTGACGTTCGCAGGCTTTGACCGTTTTGCGATAGAAGTCGCAGATTTCCGTAAGTTTCGCGGCAGCTGCGGGAATATCTGCGTAGGCAAGCGCGATCAATGCATTGGGACCGTAAAGCGGCAACGTATTGACCGCGATGTCGGGCCGTCCGACCGTCGGCTCATACAGATCGAAAGTTGTTGTCAGCGCCTTCTGGCTGGCGGCGCGGCCGTCGAAGACCGGTCCGTCGAAATCAAGGATGACGCCCCGCAGCGATGCTGGCATGAGACACCCGACCTTCGCGGAATGACCGTACGCAAAATGCGATGGCTCGTCACGCCAAGGTCATGCCTGGATGACACTGGCCAGAAGTTGCCCGACGACCGCATTTGTGACGTTGTTGTGAGCGTCAGTTTGGTTGGTCTTGAGGATATATGCGTCGGCCAGGAACGTGTTGACCTTGCCTCGCTTGGGCGCGAACACTTGGGTGATGTTGTCGGGCTCGCTTGCGCCCGGCTCGAGTTTCTGGGGCCCGTTTGCACCCATCGCGCCGAACTCGTCGCTCGCATCTCCGACGCCTTGGGTGGTGTCACGCGAAAAACGCGATGCGATCGCATAAGCGAGCGTACACGCAAGGTCGTTGTGGGTGTGCGTGATCGCGATTGGCCCGGTCGGCTTGCCGACCACGTTCGGAAACGCTCCCGCGACCTGATGAGACATGGCATTGTGGGAATAGGCGCCCTGCAGGATCGTGAGCGAAAACAGCTCCAGATTCGGCACCGCAGCCCAGCGATTGGCGGCCGCCGTGACCAATCGCCCACCAAAGCTGTGGCCGACCAGATGCACCCTGATCGGATGCGAAGGCGTGAGCTTTCCAAGAACCTTGTCGATCAGGCTGACACCGATGACGCCGGCACGCTTTTTCATCTCGTAGTAGGTGAGCTGGTTGAGGAAGCGGCCGACAGCAGCGCGCGCGCCGGTGAAAAAGCCATGCACGGCACTGCTGAGACCCATGGCACCGCCGACCTTCGGCGCGAGCTTCAGCACGGGTGGCGTGGTAAGGCTGCCGAGCAGAAACTGTGCCTCGGTACGATCGGCGGCGGCGCGCGCTATACGGGTGGCATCGCCCCGAAGTTCCTTGTCGGGCGAGTGTGCATCTACCCCGGCCGCTGCTGCGGCTTGCTTGGCAAGATCGTGCGAGGCGTCGGGGTTCAAGTGCTGGGCAGCGGTGCGCGCGGCGGCGATGGTCTGCGCCGCGGACGGCCCCATGAAACGGGCGAAGTCCGCCAATAACGCGTCGAACTCCTGCTGAGGCAGGTCTGAAGCCGAAGTGCCTCCGGAAGCGGAAAGCGTGCCTGGCGTGCCGACATCCGTGATCGCAGCGGCATCGAAGTCGGTCTGAAACGCCTTGGCGGGCCACAGCACGCCGGCGACGACGATCTTGTCCGCGCGGCCAGCCGGCAGATTGCCGGCGGCGTTCGCCCAGAGGGTCCCGTACAGCTTCGTCGCATCGTTCTTGTCGTTCTTCCAGCCGTGGGACATCACCACCAGGTCCTCGATTCCCGGCTTGCCGAGCAATGCCGTGAGCTGCGCTGCGATGCCCGCGTCGATTGCACCATTCTCGTCAAACTCCAGCCAAATCGACGGAACATTGCTCATGGGCGTCCTCCCTAGACGGATTGCAAAGCGCGCAGCAGATCGAGCAGGCCGGCCCCCTGGAATTCGGGCCGGCGCTTTATATTGGTCGCAGCCGCGACGAAGATGTCCTTCACCTGTTCGGGCTGCCCGAGGAACTCGTTGCGGACCGACAGAAAGGCCGCGATCGCGCCCGAAACGTGGGGGGCGGCCATGCTGGTCCCGGAATCCTCTCGAAACAATGCCTCGTTCGCGGCAGCGCCTTTCATCAAAGCGCAGGAGACGATGCGCTCGCCCGGCGCGACCAGATCGGGCTTCATCCGGCCGTCCGAGGTCGGGCCCTTGGCCGAGAAGAACGAAACACCGAACGTGTGGGGCATGTCGCGATGGGTCGATCCCACCGTGATCGCAAGGCTCGCATTGCCGGGATCCGCGATCGTCCCCATGTGCGCCGCGCGCTCGGCCGCCCCGTAATAGCCGCTGACGACACCGTATCCACCATTGCCGGCCGCGACGACCACGCAGACCCCCGAGTGCACAAGGCGGTCGACCTCGACGCAAAGAGGGCTCTGCCCGGCCGCAAACCATTCGGGATCGAACGGATAGCCGAGGCTGAGATTCACGCCGTGAATCTTCAGGCTCCGTCCGTTGTCGTTGCAGCGCTGAATATAGCCGAGCGCGGCCAGCAGGTTGCTGAGATCGCCCGACTCACCATCGGCAAGCACTTTCAGACTGACGAGCTTGCAGTCGCGCGCCAATCCCGCGATCGGCTTCTTATGCTCGACATTGACCTTGCTGACATTCCCCTTGCTGTCCCGGACCTCCGTCCTGATGCTTATTGTCGCGATTGCCGTCTCGATCCCGGGCAGGTTGTCCTGCTTGCGGCATGTCAGCCCGGCGATGATGCCGGCGACATGTGTGCCATGCCCGTCCTGATCGGTCAGAGCTGCGGCCTGGGACGCATCGGGATCATTCGGATGCGGCTCCGTAAAATCCTTGTGCAGGAGCCCATCCGGAAGCTTGGTGGTTTCGAGCGACTGGAAGTGCGGATGAGTTGCGTCGATGCCGGTATCGGCGACCGCCCAGACAATCCCCTTTCCGCCTGCTTGAAAGGTATTGAACGCCGCGTCGCACTTGATCGTTCGCACCGACTCATAGACGCAACGCTTGATCTCGTGATCTCGCCAGATCTTGTAGATCAGCGCGATCGGCTTCTCAGCCGCTGCCGACGATTGGGAACTGCTCACATCCGCCGGCTTGCAATCCGAGAGAGTGCCGATCGTCTTGCTGGTCAGCCTTGCGAAAACGTAATTATCCGTCCACATCGACTTCTCGATGTCGATATCGTCGGACGGATCGAACATGGCCATCAGCGACGGATCGAAGCGGGATGCGGCGGGCCCGAACGCGGGAAGAAGCTTCATCTGGACCGCCGGGTCCGCCAGCCCGCGCGCCTTGCTGTAGGCCCACAGCAAGACAAGCCGTGCGCCGCCGATTCCCCCCGGAAAACTCCGGTTGAATTCGATGATCACCTTGAACGTAGGCTCCGCGGCAGCGGCTCTTGCTGCGGTCTTCCTCTTCGGGCCGCCATCCATGACGGCGAGCAGATCGGGCGCGATCGAGGTCTTGGTCAGGACTCGCCTGACATCGCCCGCATTAGCCTTTGTCTCGCCAGCCCTTGTGTCGCTAGCACTCGTGTCGCTAGCCTTTTCGCTCGCCGGCTTCTTGCGCACCATACGGAAACTACTCCCGCATCCAGACACGTGCTCGCATCACATGCGGAGCGCGCGCTTTTTGAAATTCATCAGGCTTCCGGCGCTTCGGCGACCGAAAGCAAAAACCGCTTATGTCAATTCGGATGTCGCGACGCTCAATATCCCGTCGTGATACACGCTACAATTGCACGGACGCCAAGTCGTTTCAATCCTGTTTTCGGGAACCAACGCTGTCGCTGCAAGGATGTGAATGCCGTGCTCCATCACGTGTAGATCCAGCGCTGCACGGCTTCGGCGGTGTCGGCGGGCGTGGTGTTGAAGCAGATCGCCGCATTCGGCGCCAGGCGATGGACGAGGTTGAGCACCTTCTCGAATAGCAGCAGGCGCTCCCTCGGCTCACGCAGACCCGCGCCGATCAGGATGCAGCCGAAGCTCTCGTCGCGCAGCGCCGCCGTGACTCCGGCTTCCGCCGTGGCGTCGAGATCGATCAGGCAACTCGTGACCTCGTAGCCGAGATCGCGCAGGCGCAGCAATTGCGCATCGATGTAGGTGCGCACTAGCTCGGGCGTGACTTGCGGGAACGCGCTGTAGTCCGCATTGCCCGGTTCGATGCCGATCGCGAGGACGCGCCTGCTCATGCAAAACTCCTTGCCGGACTTCCCGCATCGCTAACGGAAGGAGCCTTCCTCCCGGTTCCCTCGCGCGCGGTCGCCCTGCGGTCCCGATCCTGCCCTGATTTTCCTGCCGACGCTGTAACCCACTTCACATGTGCCGAGCCGACGACGTAACCTGCGGCCATCCTTCGAGACGCCCGCCTCCGGCGGGGCCCTCAGGATGAGGTCGCGTTTCGCGGCGAGATATCAGACCCTCATGGTGAGGAGCCCGCCAAAGCGCGCGTCTCCGGACGATGCTCTGCATTGCCGGGCGAACCGTAGCAGGCCGAGCACGCTCGCGGCGCCTACTGACGCAGCATGATCAGGGGATCGGCGGTGTCGGGGACGCGCCGCCACTGCGCGTTGTCGTCGGCCTCGAACTGCCAGACATCGCCGGACTTCGACAGCAGGATGATCTGGCCGCGTTCGAGCCGCCATTGCGTCGGATTGAACTGTGCGATGGCCGCATCGCATTTCGGCTTGAGGAAGACCTGGAAATTGTCCTGGCCGGCTTCCGTGTTGGTCAGCGTCAGCCCGCACACCGGCTGGCCGTTGCCGCGCACCATCGCCCAGTCCCCGATCATCTGGTCCATCGACTTGGCCATCGACCGTGCGGCGGCAAGATCCTGCAGGATGTAGACGCCCTCGCCCTGGCGCAGGCCTTCGAAGATGCCGGCCTCGACCTCGGTGAAGTCGATCACGGCTTCACCGGTTGCATCCTGCAAACGGACGATGTCGAGACCCCTGACGCTCCAGGCGACGATGTCCTTGGTGAAAGGCAGCGTGGCCTTGCAGGCTGGCTCCAGTTCGAGCTTGAAGCCTTGTGCGGCGGCGTCAGCCTTGAGCGTGACGACACAGGTCTTGCTGCGCTCGGTGGTCGAGAGCTCCCACTGCCCGGGCATCTCCTTCTTCAGGGTCGTCGTATCCTGCGCCAATGCAGGGCTCGTCCGAGCAAGGCTGATCGCGGCAATACATGCCGCGATGGCCAGTGCGACGACCCGAAGAACTCTCATCAGCGTCCCTTGAACGGCGTTTCCGCCACCGGCGTCAACGGCGCCTTGCCGCCGAACCAGGCCTTGAGGTTGTCGACCACGAGCTGGTCCATCGCGTTGCGCGTCACCACCGAGGCCGAGCCGATATGCGGCAGCAGCACGACGTTCTGCATGGACTTGAGCTCGTCCGGCACGGTCGGCTCGGCCGCGAACACGTCGAGACCGGCGGCGAGAATGGTGCCGGACTTCAGTGCCTGGACCAGCGCCGCCTCGTCGACCACAGAGCCGCGCGCCACGTTGACCAGCACGCCGCGCGGGCCGAGCGCCTTGAGCACCTCGGCGTTGATCATCTTTTCGGTCGCGGCGCCGCCGGGCACGATCACCATCAGCGTGTCCACCGCCTTCGCCATCTCGATCAAATCGGGGTAGTGCTTGTAGGAGACGTCCTTCGACGGATTGCGGGAGTGATAGACCACCGGCACCAGCGAGGCATCGAGCCGGCGCGCGATGGCCTGGCCGATCCGGCCCATGCCGACGATGCCGACCTTGCGGTCGCGCAGCGAGCCGACGCTGAGCGGATAGTTCTGGGTCTGCCAGAGGCCTGAACGCACGTAACGGTCGGCCTTGATGAACTCACGCACGGTGGAGATCAGAAGGCCCATCGCAACGTCGGCGACCTCCTCGGTCAGCACGTCGGGCGTGTTGGTGACGATGATGCTGTGCTCGGCCGCGTATTTGGCGTCGATGTGGTCGTAGCCGACACCGAAGCTCGCCACCATCTCGATCTTCGGCAATTGCGACAGCGAATCCTTGTCGGCGCGCACCGTGTGATAGGTCACTGCCACGCCGCGGATCTTTTCGCGGATCGCCGGCGTCAGCCGCTCGAGGTCACCGCGCGTCTCGGCCTTGTGCACGACGAAATGATCGGAAAACCCGTTCTCGAGGATCGGCCGCACCGGCCCATAGATCAAAAGGTCGATCTTTTCGGACGAAATCGAACCGGTGGTCATCAGTTTTCCTTTCCAAGCGCGCTCTCATGCCAGCACCGTAAAACGAGGTGGGAAACTAGCGCCAGCACCCCATAGATGACAATCCCGGCCAGCGATAACAGCAGCAGCGCCGCGAACATGCGGGGTATGTTCAATCGATAGCCGGATTCGGCGATCCTGTAGGCGAGCCCGGAGCCCGCGCCGGCCGTTCCCGCCGCGATCTCGGCCACGACCGCGCCGATCAGCGACAGGCCGCCGGCAATGCGCAGGCCGCCGAGAATGTAGGGCAGCGCCGCCGGCAGCTTGAGAAAGCGCAGGGTCTGCTGTGGCGAGGCGCCATAGAGCTGGAACAGGCCGGCGAGATTGCGGTCGACCGAATTGAGCCCGAGCGTGGTGTTGGACAGCACCGGGAAGAAGGCGACGATGAAGGCGCAGACGACGACCGCGGTCTGCTGCTCCAGATAAATCAGGAGCAGCGGCGCGATCGCGATCACCGGTGTCACCTGGAGAACAACGGCATAGGGGAATAGCGAATATTCCACCCATTTCGACTGGTTGAACAGCAGCGCCAGCGCGACGCCGCCGATGCTGGCAGCGACGAAACCCTCAAGCGTGGTCAGGAGCGTGGCGCCGAGCGATTGTGACAACACCGCCCAGTCCTTGATCAGCGTCAGGAAGATGATCGAGGGCGCCGGCAGCACGTAAGGCGGGATCTCCTTGATGCGGACCACGAGTTCCCAGGCAAGAAGCCCCGCCGCGAACACCATGACGGGGAGCACGAAGCGGATCGCGCGTCGTGCGCCGGGCGGTTTCGGGGTGACGGTCGCTTGCGCGTTCATAGCACCAGTTGCCCCGAATAGGACGGCGCCAGCGCGGCCGACACCCGCCGGCAATAGTCGGAATAGGCGGCCGAGGTGCGAAATTCCTCGCCGCGCGGCTCGACCGTCTCGATGCGGATGTCGGCCTGGATGCGGCCGGGCCGCGCCGTCATGACCACCACGCGCTGCGACAGGTAGACGGATTCGAACACCGAATGGGTCACGAAGATGACGGTCTTGCCAAGGCTGCGCCACAGCGCGAGCAAATCGTTGTTGAGGCGGAAGCGCGTGATCTCGTCGAGCGCGGCGAACGGCTCATCCATCAGCAGGATGTCGGGATCGGTGACGAGCGCGCGCGCCAGCGACACCCGCATCTTCATCCCGCCGGAGAGTTCGCGCGGAAACGCGTCGGCGAAATCGGCAAGCCCGACGCTGGCGAGCGCCACATCGGCACGCGCGCGCGCGTCCGCCTTCGCCACGCCTGCGAGCCTCAGCGGCAATCGCACGTTCTCGCGTACGCTGGTCCAGGGCATCAGGGTCGGTTCCTGAAACACGAAGCCGATGCCGTGGCCCGGCTGCGGTACGCCCTCGTGACGCCCCAGCCTCACGATTCCCGACGACGGCGCGCTGAGCTCCGCGATCAGCCGCAGCGCGGTCGACTTGCCGCAACCGGACGGACCCAGCAGCGAGATGAACTCGCCCTTGCGCACGGCAAGATCGAGCGGGCCGAGCGCCATGATGCCGTTGTCATAGGTCTTGGTCACGCCGCGCAGGCTGACGGCCAGGGCCGTCAGGCCGGTCTCGACCCCCGTCGAAGTCTTGGCTGACGACATCGACCTTGCGCTACGGCTTGCCGGGGCGCAGTTCGGCGCCGACGCCTTTGTTGACGAAGCGCAGCGTATAGGATTTGCGGAAATCGAGGTCCGCCTTCACCACGCCCGCCTTCACCATCTTGTTGAAGAAGGAGGTGTAGCGCTCGTCGCTCATGGCGCCGATGCCGTCCTTCAAGCTGTCGCCGGAATCGACGATGCCGTATTGCTTCATCTTGGCGACGGAATAGGCGAGCAGTTCGTCGGTCATCTCCGGATTGAGCTTCTTGATCATGGCGTTGCCGGCGGAATTGTCGCGGTAGATGTAATTGTACCAGCCGACCATGGAGGCATCGACGAAGCGCTGCACCAGGTCCGGCTTCTTCTCGACCACGTCGCGGCGGGTCTCGATCAGGGTCGAATAGGTGTTGAAGCCGTAATCGGCGAGCAGCAGAACGTTGGGCTTGAAGCCGGCAGCCTTCTCGACCGCGAAGGGCTCGGAGGTGACGTAGCCCTGCATCGCGCTCTTCGGATTGGCAATGAAAGGCTGCGGATTGAAATTATACGGACGGACGTTCTTCTCGCTGAAGCCGTATTCGGACTTCAGCCACTGGAAATAGCTGGTCATGCCTTCCTTGGAGACGAACAGCGTCAGCGGCTTGAGATCCTCGATCTTGGCGACCTTGGCGTCGGGCTGCGTCAGCATCACCTGCGGATCCTTCTGGAAGACCGCGGCGATGGTGACGACCGGGACGTTGTTGGCAACCGCGTCGAACGACATCAGCGTGTTCGCGGCCATGAAGAAATCGATCTTCCCGGCGATCAGCAGCATCCGGTTGTTCTCGTTCGGCCCGCCGGGAACGATGGTGACGTCGAGGCCGTATTTCTTGTAGGTGCCGTCGGCGACCGCCTGGAAGAAGCCGCCATGCTCGGCCTCGGCGACCCAGTTGGTGCCGAAGCTGACCTTGTCCAGGGTCTCGGCGCGCGCCGCGACGATCGAAACCAAAGCGGCCATCAAGCCCGCTGTTAACGCTCGCCGCAGATGAGAGGGGCTCATGATGGGACTCCGTCGATCGTGGCTGGTCGATGTCGAACCAACGCGATAAAACCGCAAGAAGACGCGAGCCGGCCGGGCCCGCGTCCCCTGATACCCCAAATTACGTGACAAATTCGGGCAAAGAAACCTCCAAGAAAAATTCCAAGGAAAACTTGATGATGCCGTCCCGCGACTGGACCGAGATCCACTGGGCCGATACCGGCCCAGCGGACGCGTCACGCTGGATCGCGGTGCTGCCGCTGGCGGCGACCGAGCAGCACGGCCCGCATCTGCCGCTCGCAACCGACGTGCTGATCGCGGACGCCTATCTGGCGCGCGTGCGCGAGCTTTTGCCCGCGGACATTCCGGCGACGTTCCTCCCCGTTGAAACGGTCGGGATTTCCACCGAGCATCTCGATTATCCGGGCACGCAGACGCTGCCGACTGACATTGCGCTGAAGAGATGGACGGGGATCGGCGAGGACGTCGCCGGGCGCGGCGTGAAGAAGCTCGTCATCATCACCAGCCATGGCGGCAACAGCGCGGCCATGATGCTGGTCGCGCAGGATCTGCGCGCGCATCACAAACTCTTTGTGGTGACGACGTCGTGGTCGCGGCTGTCGGGAGCTGACACATTGTTCCCGGCTGATGAAGTGCGCCACGGCATCCACGGCGGCGCGGTCGAGACCTCGATCATGCTGGCACGCTATCCCGATCAGGTGCGCATGGATGCGATCGCGGATTTTCCCGCGAGCAGCATCGCGATGGAGCAGCAATATCGCTGGCTGTCGACGCAGCGGCCGGCGCCGTTCGCCTGGCAGGCGCAGGACCTCAACCCAAGCGGCGCGGTCGGCAATGCGACGCTGGCCGTGGCCGCGAAGGGCGAGCAGCTGATCGACCAGGGCGCCCGCGCCTTTTGCGAGCTGCTGGCCGAGGTCGATAACTTCGACGTGAACAGGCTCGCCAAGGGACCCCTCGGCTAGCTCCCATCCTCCTGGAATCGTTCGGGAAAGAGCCGGATTCCACCCCCGCTTTTGCCGGCTTCGAACCGGACGCGGGGAGCCTCCGTCCAACTGGGCACGCGGGCCACAACGGACCGCCTCAACCCGGATGGAGTTTCCAATGTCGATCAAGACCAAGATTTTCGCTGTTGCCCTCGCCGCGCTCACCCTGACCGGCAGCGTCGTGGCCACCACCTCGCAGGCGCAAGCCAAGCCGCTCGGCTGGGGTGTCGGTGTCGGCCTGGGCATTGCTACCGCCGCCGTCGTCGGCTCCGCGATCGCCGCCAGCAACGACCCCTATTACTACGGCTATCACCGCTGCGGCTGGGTCGCCCAGTACAACGCCTTCGGCCAGTACATCGGCCGCGTTCGCAGCTGCTACTGATTTGAGTACCTGAGGCCGATCTCAAGTGGATCCGCGTCCGACACGGGCGCCTCATCCACCCCGTGTCGTGCCCCCGACCCCGCCCGGATGTCCCCCCGGGCGGGGTCATCCGTTTTGGGGCCCGGGAAATTGTTGCAGTCCCGTCACACCGAGGTGCGAACCATCACCTGCGGCAATCCGCACTAGTTGCTATTGCGAATTAATCGCAATAAGGTTCGCAACAAGCTCAGGGGCTTGGAAGAAGTCGGGTCGGATCGAGGTCATCTCGCTCGATCCCGGCAGCAACCGAGGCCTGATGACAGGGCCGCCGCGAATCGGCAGGGATACATCGCGGCGGGTGGGACACATTCGCTTTTGGGGGCGTGCGTTTTGACGTTGAGAAATCACCGACACCGGTACTTGCGGACGGCCGCGGCAATTGCCTCGGGCGTGCTGGCTCTTCCCGCCACCGGCCGTGCGGCCGACCTGCCGCTGAAGGCACCGGCCTTGAAGGCGGTCTACGATTGGACCGGCCTCTATATCGGCGCGCATTTCGGTGCCACCCGCGGCACGTCCTCGGCGACACTGACCGATCCCACGCTCGCGACCGACAATCACGTGTTCACCGGCGCGACCGGCGGCGTGCAGGCGGGCTATAACTGGCGCCTCAACTCAGGGCTCCTGCTCGGCGTCGAAGGCGACATCTCGTTTCCGAACTATCTGCCGTCCAACCACGTCGTGTCATCGGCGGCGACCGTGCTGTCGAGCACGGAGGAGCGCTGGGACTATGTCGCAAGCCTGCGCGCCCGGCTCGGCTACACCAGCGGCAACTGGCTGTTTTACGCAACCGGCGGCGCGGCCTTCACCGGCGAGCGTTTTCTTTCGACACCGACCGGCGGCAATGAAGAGAAGGTACTGCACACGCGGTTCGGCTGGACTGCCGGCGGCGGAGTCGAATATGCCTTCGCGCCGCACTGGAGCGCGCGGCTCGAATATCTCTACAGCAAGTTCGACAACGCCAACATCACCTTCCCCTCCGGCGCGCAGTATTCGTCGTCGATGGATTTCCAGAGCCTGCGCATCGGCCTCAATCGCAAGATCGATTGGCCGGGCGTGCCGACCTACAACCCGAAGTCGGATGTGACGGACACCGAGTCTAGCCGCTGGGAGATTCACGGCCAGTCGACCGTGCTGGGGCAGGGCTACCCCGCGTTCCACGCGCCCTATACCGGACCGAACAGCCTGCTCCCCTCCCCGGATTTCCAGCAGACATGGAGCAATTCGCTGTATCTGAATGCGCGGCTGTGGGACGGCGGCGAGGTCTATTTCAATCCCGAGCTGCTGCAGGGTTTCGGCTTCAACAACACGACGGGCGCCGCCGGCTTTCCCAACGGCGAAGCGCAAAAATCCGGCTTTCCCTATCCGCACTTCAACGCCTCTCGCCTGTTCGTGCGCCAGACCTTCGGCTTCGGCGGCGAGCAGGAAGAGCTTGCCAGCGGCCAGCTTCAGCTCGCGAGCAAGGTTGACGTGTCGCGCCTGACCTTGCAGGTCGGCAAATTCTCCGTGGTCGACGTATTCGACGGCAATTCCTACGCGCACGACCCGCGCAAGGATTTCATGAACTGGTCGATCTGGGCGTCCGGCGCCTTCGACTATGCCGCCGACAAGCTCGGCCTCGGCTATGGCGCCACGGCCGAATTGAACCAGAAGCAATGGGCGCTGCGCGCCGGCTACTTCCTGATGGACGCCCAGTCCAACTCGAGCAATTTCGACATGAACATCGGCCGCCGCGGCGAATATGTGATGGAGCTGGAGACGCGCTATTCGCTGTTCGGCCTGCCCGGCAAGCTGCGCACGCTCGGCTTCGTCAACAGCGCCTATTCCGGCAGCTATCGCGAGACGCTGGACAATCCCCTGCTCAACCTCGACATCAGCCAGACCCGCCGCGGCCGCCTCAAATACGGCTACGCGCTCAACCTCGAACAGGCGATGACCGACGACATCGGCGTGTTCGGCCGCTGGAGCTGGAACGACGGCCGCAACGAGATCATGGCGTTCACGGACATCGACCGCAGCCTGTCCGGCGGCGTCTCGGTGAAGGGAGCGAAATGGGGCCGGCCCGACGACGTCGTCGCCATTGCCGGCGCCATCAACGGCCTCTCGCAGGACCATCGCGACTTCATCGCCGCCGGCGGTCTCGGTCCGCTGATCGGCGACGGCCAGCTCAACTACCGCCGCGAACGCGTGCTGGAGACCTATTACGCCTACGCACTGAACAAGGCGCTGACCTTCACCGCCGACTACCAGCTCATCGTCAATCCCGCCTACAACGCGGATCGTGGCCCGGTGTCGGTGTTCTCAGGCCGCCTCCACGGCGAGTTCTGATCGCGCCCCTTACGCGGCCCGGATCGCGTCGAGAAACTTCCCGACCTCGACCTTGAGGCGGCTGCTCTCGCCAGACAGCGACTTGGCTGACGCAAGCACGTTCGAGGATGCCGATCCGGTCTGGCTCGCGCCGCGCTGCACGTCGACGATGCTGGCGGAGACCTGCTGGGTGCCGCGCGCCGCCTGCTGCACGTTGCGGGAAATCTCCCGCGTCGCCGCGCCCTGCTCCTCGACCGCCGAGGCGATCGCAGACGCGATCTCGGACATGCGGGTGATGGTGTCGCCGATCGCCTTGATCGCGCCGACCGAATCCTCGGTCGCCGTCTGGATTCCCGCGATCTGCTGGCTGATCTCGCCGGTGGCCTTGGCGGTCTGCTCGGCCAGCGCCTTGACCTCGGAGGCGACGACGGCGAAGCCGCGCCCGGCCTCGCCGGCGCGCGCCGCCTCGATGGTGGCGTTCAGCGCCAGAAGATTGGTCTGGCCCGCAATCTGGCTGATGAGCTCGACGACGTCCCCGATCCGGCCGGCGGCCTTGGCGAGCTCGCTGACATGCTCGTTCGTTCGCCCCGCCTGCTGCACCGCTTCGCCGGCGACGCGCGCGGAGTCCTGGACCTGCCGGCTGATCTCGTCGACCGAGGACGCCATTTCCTCCGCGGCAGCGGCAACGGTCTGCACGTTGGTGGAGGCCTGCTCGGACGCGGCGGCGACGGTCGCGGTGACCTTTTCCGATCGATCGGCCGTGCTCGTCAGCGTTCCCGCTGAGGCCTCCAGCTCCGAAGATGCCGACGCGACGGTGTTGATGACGTCCCCGATCATGGCTTCGAAGTCGCGCGCGATCTGGTCCATGCGCTGGCTGCGACGGAGCTTCGCCTCGGCTTCGGCCGCAGCCGCCTCGTCGGCGGCCTTCTTGGCGGAGAGCGAATCCTTGAAGTGCCGGAGCGAGCCCGCCACCTGGCCGATCTCGTCATTGCGGCCCGTCGCGGGGATCTCGACCTCGTGCCGTCCGGCGGCGAGCGTTCCGATCACGTCAGCGAGCCGGCTCAGCGGCGTCACCACGCGGCTGCGCAGCATCATGGTCACCCCACCGAGCGTCCCGAGCAGCGCCAGCACCGCCACGCCCGCAAGCGCGAGCATGGCCAGCGCACCATCGCGCGCGGCCGCGGCGCGCTCGGCAGCTTCGGCCAGCGCGGCGTCGCGCACGGCGTAGAACATCTGGATGGCCGGCACGATGACCTTCGCCAGCTCCTCGGCGTTGATGCCGTACTTGCCGTCGCCACGGGCCGCGGGCATCTCCTTGTCCACGGCAGCAGCCGCTTTGCCGAAATAGGAGTCCGTCGCCGCCTTCAGCGCGGTGGCGATGCGAGGCGGGCTTCCGAGTTGGTCGATGCCGGCCTCGATGCGCTCGCGGTCGGCCTCGACACGCCCCTGCATACGATCCATCAGCGAGAATTCGGCCGCCGTGATCGGGCGGCGTGCGCTCAGCGCCGGCGACAGCGTCGCGGCGCGGCTGCCGGCCGAGACGCGCAGATCCTGCGCCGTTCGCGCCAGGCTCAACAGCGCCGCAAGCGAGGAATCGGCATTGATGACCTTCGCTTCGAGCCTGTTCATGATCGGCTCGATATCGCCGATGACCTCGGCAACGCCCGGAAGGAAGCCCTTGATCACAGCCCCGTCGCGCGACGCCAGCGGAACGCTCATCGCGCGATCTGCCGCGGTGTAGATATCCTTGAGCCGCCGCGCGGCACGGTCCAGGTTCTCGATCATCGCTCCGGCGTCGTCCAGCACCATGATGGCGCGCCGTGCCCCCTCGAATGCGGCATCGGCCGCCTTCGAGGCCTTCGCGGCGGCTTCGATCTGGGCCTGTGTCGCAGGGTTCTCCTGGAAGATCGGGGAGATGTAGGGGGCACGAAGGCCGGCGACCTGCTGGCTGACCATCAGGGTCGCACCAAAAGCATCGACCGTCTTGATCGCGTCGGAGCGGTTCGTGAAGATGCGCGCTTGGGGTATCAGCACCTCGGCGCCGAGGATGACTGCAAATACCGTCACCGTCAGCATCGACAGCGCAAAGAGCTTCCCGATCCGCATCCTGATCCCCGAATACATTCCTGCAAATGTCGAGAACCTAGCGGGTGGCCACTAAGAGCCCGTTAAGCACGGCATGCTCGTAGTTCCGCGGGGGTCGGCGTCGAGTGCCTTCCGGAACAGTTGGGGCCCGAGGTTCCCTCGGAGCAAAGGATGCGACAGGATCACCGGCATTTCGTCCCCGGAATAACTATATCAAGGCCTGCGCCGCCATCTGCGCCACACTCCCTTACCTCGGAACGTCAATGCTCTCGGTCGAACTCGTCATCGTCGTCGTCCTGATCGTCATCAACGGCCTTTTGTCCATGTCCGAGCTGGCCGTGGTCTCGTCGCGCCCGGCCCGGCTGTCGCTGCTCGCGGCCAAGGGCGTGCGCGGCGCCGAGCGCGCGCTGACGCTGGCGGCCGATCCCGGAAAATTCCTCTCGACGGTGCAGATCGGGATCACGCTGGTCGGCGTGCTCTCGGGCGCGTTCTCCGGCGCGACGCTCGGACAACGGCTGACTCAATCCCTGGTCGAGCTTGGCCTGTCCGCAGGGATCGCCGACATCGTCGGCGTCGGCATCGTCGTCACGCTCATCACCTACGCGACGTTGATCGTCGGCGAGCTGGTGCCGAAGCAGGTGGCGCTGCGCGACCCCGAGAGCGTCGCGGTCATGGTCGCCCCCGCGATGCACGTTCTGGCGCGGATCTCGCTGCCACTGGTTTTCCTGCTCGATCTCTCCGGCAAGCTGATCCTCTCGCTGCTCGGCCGCGGTGGCAAGGCCGAGGAGAAGGTGTCCGAGGACGAGATCCATCATCTCGTCAACGAGGCCGAAAACGCAGGCGTGCTCGAATCAGGCGAAAAGGAGATGATCGCCGGCGTGATGCGGCTCGGCGACCGTCCGGTCGGCGCGATCATGACGCCGCGCACGGAGGTCAACGAGATCGACTTGAACGATACGCCGGAGGCCATTCACGAGATCATCGTGAAGAGCCCGCATTCGCGCTTTCCGGTCTCCGACGGCGATCGCGACAAGCCGATCGGCGTGCTCCAGGCCAAGGACCTGCTGATCGCTTATATGAACGAACGCACGCCCGACCTGCGCGCGCTCGTGCGCGAGGCGCCCGGCATTCCGGCGTCGGCGGATGCCCGCGACGTGCTGGCCATCCTGAAAGCCGCGCCGGTTCACGTCGGTCTCGTCTACGACGAATACGGCGGCTTCGAAGGCATGGTGACCACTGCCGACATCCTCGAGTCGATCGTCGGCGCGTTCCATTCCGAAGAGGGACCGCCGGAGCCGGCCTATGTCAGGCGTGCCGATGATTCACTTCTGATCTCCGGCTGGATGCCGGTCGACGAATTCGGCGAGCTGCTCGGCGTCGAGCTGCCGCCGCACCGCTACAACACGGTGGCGGGGCTGGTGCTGCAGCAGTTCAACGTGCTGCCCAATGTCGGCGATGCGTTCGACTTCGCCGGCTGGCACATCGAGGTCATCGATCTCGACGGGCGAAGGATCGACAAGATTTTGGCGAGCAGGCGGGGCGAGCAGGCGGCGGCGTGAGCTGGTCTCGTCGACCCGGCGAAGGCCGGACCCATAACCATACAATTGAGTTTGGCGAAGACTGAGAGTTACGCGGTGCTGCTGCCTGCGCATTGGCGATAAGTCACGCGGTATGCGCCCCGGCCTTCGCCGGGACGACCGCGGGAGCAAGGGTCACGAGCTCGCGTCGGACGCAGAGCCCCTATCCAAACCTCACCCCGATCCGCTTTTCCTTGCGCCAGACCACGGTGCAGGACAGATGGGTTCCGCCGGCCTGGACGACCAGGGTGAAATGGTCGGGGATGCCAACGGGGCTGGTGACGTCGAGCGCGGCGCCTGTATCGGAGAGGTTGCGGATGGTGCAGTCGATCGCGCCGCCGCCGAACTCGATCGTTCCGGCCTTCAGCACGCGATGCCTTGCCTTGTCGCGCCGCTCGTCCATGGGGGACAATCTACACCCAAAGTTGAACCAAGCGTTAAACGCAGCCCTGGTCGCGACGCATTCTCGCGTCAGGTGCTGCGGCCTTGCAAGGTGGACCGGCGCCTACAGCGCCGGCTGGAACGTCTCCGCCCGCGCCATCCGCCAGGCGTCGCGGAAGCGCGGGTCCTCGGTACCTTCGAGCAGTTCGCCCGGACGCAGCGCCGGGTAGAGCTGCGCGAAGGACTTCACGTCGGTCGTCGAGGTGCGCTGGCTGAAATGGATCGGGCGCAGCTGCTGGGGGTGCTCGAGGCCGGCCGCGGCGATCAGTTCGGTCAGCGAGTGCAGCGTCGCATGGTGATAATTGTGCACGCGGTCGATCTTGAGCGGCACATAGAGCGCGCGCGCGCGGGTCGGATCCTGGGTCGCGACCCCGGTCGGGCAGCGGTCGGTGTGGCAGCTCAGCGACTGGATGCAGCCGAGCGAGAACATGAAGCCGCGCGCCGAATTGCACCAGTCGGCGCCGATCGCCATCGCCCGCGCCATGTCGAAGGCGGTGGCGATCTTGCCGGACGCGCCGATCTTGATGCGGTCGCGGGCGTTGATGCCGATCAGCGCGTTGTGGACGAAATTGACGCCCTCGCGCATCGGCATGCCCAGATGATCCATGAACTCCAGCGGCGCCGCGCCGGTGCCGCCCTCGTTGCCGTCGACGACGATGAAGTCGGGATAGATGCCGGTCTCGATCATCGCCTTGCAGATCGCCAGGAATTCCCAGGGATGGCCGATGCACAGCTTGAAGCCTGCCGGCTTGCCGCCGGAGAGGCGGCGCATCTCGGCGATGAACTGCATCATGCCAACAGGTGTCGAGAAGGCACGGTGCGAGGCCGGCGAGATGCAGTCCTCGCCCATCGAGACTCCGCGGATCTTGGAAATCTCCTCCGAAACCTTCGCCGCCGGCAGCACGCCGCCATGGCCGGGTTTGGCGCCCTGGCTGATCTTCAGCTCGACCATCTTGATCTGGTCGTGGTTTGCGACGCGCGCGAACGCCTCCGGATCGAAGCTGCCGTCGAGATGGCGGCAGCCGAAATAACCCGAGCCGATCTCCCAGATGATGTCGCCGCCCATCTCTGCGTGATAGGGGCTGAAGCCGCCCTCGCCGGTATCGTGTGCGAAGCCGCCCTTCCTGGCGCCGGCATTCAGCGCGCGCACCGCGTTCGGGCTGAGCGCGCCGAAGCTCATCGCGGAGATATTGAAAACCGAGGCCGAATACGGCTTCGTGCACTCCGATCCGCCGATGGTGACGCGGAATTTCTCCTCGGCATGCATCTTCGGCGAGACCGAATGATGCATCCATTCATAGCCGTCGCGGTAGACGTCCTCCTGGGTACCGAACGGGCGCTTGTCGAGTTGCATCTTGGCGCGCTGATAGACCAGCGCGCGGATGTCGCGCGAGAACGGCATGCCGTCCTTCTCGCTCTCGAAGAAATACTGCCGCATCTCCGGACGAATCTCTTCGAGCAGGAAGCGGATATGTGCCGAGATCGGATAGTTGCGCAGAACGGCATGGCCCTTCTGCATGAGATCGCGGACGCCGAGCAGCGTCAGCGCGCCGAAGATCAGGGTAGGGATCAGCAGGATGTCGAAGATCTTGCGGTCGGCGATGCCGATGCCGATCAGCAGCGCGGTGACGACCGCGCAGATGGTCAGCACGATGAAACGCGGGGAGAATGGCAGCAGCAGGGTTTCCATGATCCCCTCTTCCGCCAGCGGCAGCCGTTTGGGCGCTGCGGCTATCGGAGATTCCTGCGTCTTGTTGTCGTCGGCCACGATTCCCATCCTCTCGCCAGCATGAGGCGGCACGATACGCCCGCGCCTGTCATACGGATATGACGCGGCCCTTGTTTCAGGCTAGCGAATTCGGCCAAGACAAATCAATCAGCCCGATGGGCGGGCTGCTGCGGTGCAATATGAAATGGTTGAGGATGACGTGGCATTAACCGGTCAGGGCGCTTTACCCACAGCCGTCGTCCTGGCGAAAACCGGGACGACACCGAGAGGGCCTACCGCTCGACGAACGCCTTCTCGATCACGAAATGGCCGGGCTTGTTGCCGCTTCCCTCGACGAAGTCGCGGCCCTCGAACATCACCTTCAGCTCTTCCAGCATCGCCGGGCTGCCGCACATCATGATGCGGTCGGTTGCGATGTCGAGCGGGCCCTGTCCGATGTCGTTGAATATCTGCTCGGAGTTGATCAGGTCGGTGATGCGGCCGCGATTCCTGAACGGCTCGCGGGTCACGGTCGGGTAATAGACGAGCTTGTCCGCAAGCAGCTCCCCGAACAGCTCGTCCTCGCGCAAGGAAGCGACGAGCTTCTCGCCATAGGCGAGCTCGGAGACCTGGCGGCAGCCGTGCACCAGCACGATGGACTCGAACTGGTCGTAGACTTCGGGGTCCTTGATCAGGCTGGCGAACGGCGCGAGGCCCGTGCCGGTCGAGAGCAGCATCAGCCGCTTGCCGGGAATGAGGTTGTCGGTGATCAGCGTGCCGGTCGCCTTGCGGCCGACCAGGATGGTGTCGCCTTCCTTGATCCTCTGCAGACGCGAGGTCAGCGGACCGTCCTGAACCTTGATCGAGAAGAACTCGAGCTCTTCCTCGTGATTGGCGCTCGCCATGCTGTAAGCGCGCAGCAGCGGACGGCCGTCGATCTCGAGGCCGATCATCGCGAACTGGCCGTTCTGGAAGCGGAAGCCGGTATCGCGCGTGGCGCGGAAGCTGAACAGCGTGTCGGTCCAGTGCTGGACGGAAAGAACCTTCTCTCGGTAAAACGCGCTCATGATTTTCGATATTCCGAATAATTGCGGTTTTAGGGCAAAAGCGTTGCCCGGCCCCTGAAACGGGGCGGACACCATTGCCATGGCGGAGGATTTCGCCTGTGTGATCTACGCCATTGAGACCAATAATCAACCTCGTTCCGGATGCAATTGATGCCGGTCAAACCGGCATTTGCGGCGGAAATGGTCACATCATTAATGGATCTGCTGTCTGGCGCATGCGGAGGGCAATTTCTTTTCCCGCCGGGGCTCGAATACAGCACTTAATTTCCGTGGCGCTCGCGAGAATTTCATCAAGAATAGCTCTGATTTCCACCCCGGTTTGGCGCCGTTTCCCGCATTTTTGCGGCTTTTAGCGCCAGAGCATCTGGAACTGGCGACAAAGACACATGGCGAGCGGAGATCGGATCTTCGTCCAGGCGATCAGGCGCTATTGCGCGAACCACGGCATCAGGCTCGATGTCCGCGCCGATGGCTGGCTGCTCGCGATGCGCCGGGGCGAAACGCGCCATTTCGCCTTCGGCTATGACATCGGCCTCAACAGCGCCATCGCGCACCGCCTCGCCAACGACAAATCGGCCACCGCCGAGGTGCTGGCGCTCGAGGGCGTGCCCTGCATTCCGCATCTCCTCTTCCTGAATCCGAAGCTGGGCCGGAATGTTGTTGGTGCCGCCTGGCGAGAGGCAATGCTGGTGCTGCTTCACGACAATCCGAAAGGCGTGGTCGTCAAGCCGAACGAGGGGACGTCGGGACGATCCGTCTTCAAGTTGACGACGGAGGTGGAGCTCGACCACGCGGTCGGCGAGGTCTTTTCGATGAACGCAGGGCTCGTGATCTCGCCCTATGTCGCGATCGAGAGCGAGGTCCGTGTGGTGCTGCTCGATGATGAGCCCCTCGTCGTCTACAGCAAGCAGCGTGGCTCGGATTGGCGGCACAATCTCGATGCCGGCGCAAAGCCGGTACTCATGGAGGACGGCGAGGTTCACACGGCCTGCGTCAAGCTCGCGGTCGATGCCGCGCGCGCCATCGGCATTGCCTTCGCGTCGATCGACGTGGTGCGCGTGGATGGCGCCTGGCAGGTGCTGGAAATCAACTCCGGCGTGATGATGGAAGCGCTGGCGAAGCTGCATCCGGAGCTGGTTCAGAAGACGTACGATGCGGCGCTGGATCGGGTGTTTGGCGAAGCACGTTGATTGAATTCTTGCCGCGAAATACGCGCCACCTTCTCCCACAAGGGGCCTGTTGCGCTATTGGCTTTTGGAGCTGAAGACGGCAGGGGAGAAGGAAGAAAGCACTAATTATTCGCGCTCGCCGAATCGTCCATCGCCTTGAAGGCTTCCTCGAGCTGCAGCGAGATCGGCACGTTCATCCGTTCGCCGGTGGGAAGCCTTGCGGTGAACCATTTGTTGTAGAGCGGGACGAGGTCGTGGTTGGAGCCTAGCCTGCGGAAGGTTCGCTCGACCACGGCCGACAGTTGCGGCTCGCCCTTGCGGAACATGATGCCGTAGGGATCGTAGGACAGGTAATCGCCGGTGACGCGGAACTTGTCCTGGGCCTTGTGGCGCACGATCAGACCGAAGAGCAGGATGTCGTCGGTCGCGAACGCATCGGCCTTGCCGTCGGCGAGCATCTGGAACGACTGCTCGTGGTCGGCGCCAACAGCGATGTTCAGCCCCAGCGAAAACTTCTTGTCGGCCGCCTGGATCGCCTGCTCGTTTGTGGTGCCCTTCGTCACCACGATGGTCTTGCCCTTCAGATCGGTCAGCGACTGGACGCTCGACGCCTTCGGCACCATCAGCTTGGTGCCGGCGACAAACATCAGCGGCGAAAATGCCACCCGCCTGGCGCGCTCGGCATTGGCCGTGGTCGAGCCGCATTCCAGGTCGATCTTGTTCTGGAGCACGGCGTCGATGCGGTCGTCCGAGGTGACCTTGACGTAGTCGATCTTCAAGTTGGGATCGTCGACCTCGACACCGATCTCCTCGACGATGGCCTCGCAGAGCTCGAGGCTGTAGCCGATCGCGCGATTGGCCTGGTCGAGGAACGAGAACGGCGGCGAGCTCTCGCGATAGCCGAGCCGCACGGTATGCGCGTTCTTGATGGCCAGCAGCGTCGGGCTAAGCCCTTCGCTGCCGCCGGTCTGGCCGGAGGCACCTGTTGCCAGCAGGCACGCTGCCAGCAACAGGCCGCCCGAAATCGCCGTTGAAAGGCGCATGTCGATTTCCCTTCAATGGCCGGCCATCGCGGGTACTTCGCCAGGAACCATGTCTTCGGGCACGGCGTCGCCGGGGCCCATCGCATGCTCCGGCCCGAGCTCGCCTTCCCATTTCGCAACGACCGAGGTCGCGAGCGTGTTGCCGATCACGTTGGTGGCGCTGCGGCCCATGTCGAGGAAGGTGTCGATGCCCATGATCATGAGCAGGCCCGCCTCGGGGATGCCGAACTGCGACAGCGTCGAGGCGATCACCACGAGGGAGGCGCGCGGCACGCCGGCGACGCCCTTCGAGGTGATCATCAGCGTTGCCAGCATCGCGAGCTGCGTGCCGAGCGGCATGTCGATGTGATAGCTCTGCGCGATGAAGACGCTCGCGAAGGTGCAGTACATCATCGTGCCGTCGAGGTTGAAGGAATAGCCGAGCGGCAGCACGAAGCTCGAGATCCGCGACGAGGCGCCGAAGCGGTTGAGGCCCTCCAGCGTCTTTGGATAGGCCGCTTCCGAGCTCGCGGTCGAGAACGCGATCATCAGCGGCTCGCGGATCAGCTTCAACAGATGACTGTAGCGCGGCCCGATCACGATGAAGCCCACGACAACCAGAATGCCCCACAGGATCATCAGCGAGAGATAGAAGCCGCCCATGAAGACGATGAGCTTCCAGAGCACCAGCAGGCCGTTCTTGGCGACGGTCGCGGTGATGGCGGCCCAGACCGCGAACGGCGCGAACAGCATCACATAGCCGGTCACCTTGAGCATGATGTGGCCGATATCGTCGATCAGCGCCAGGATCGGCTTGGAGCGCTCGGGCATCGAGCCCATCGCCACCGAGAAGAACACGGCGAAGATCACGATCTGCAGGATCTCGTTCTGCGCCATCGCGTCCGCGATCGAGGTCGGGATCAGATGGGTGAGGAATTTCTCGATCGAGAAGGCGGACACCGGCAGGCCGGTCGACTGCGCCTTGTCAGGCAGCGTGCCGGGGAAGTTCGCGCCGGGCTGGAGCAGATTGACCATCACGAGGCCGAGCATCAGCGAGACGAAGGAAGCACTGACGAACCAGCCCATGGTCTTGGCGAAGATGCGTCCGAGCTTGGAGCCCGAGCCCATATGAGCGATGCCGCCGACCAGGGTCGCAAACACCAAAGGCGCGATGATCATCTTGATCAGGCGCAGGAAAATCACCGCAATCAGATTGATGGACGAGGCCCAGTCGCCCCGCGTGTCGGGCAGGAAATTGTAGATCGCCGCGCCCATGATGATGCCCAGCACCATCGCCACCAAGATGTATTGCGTAAACCTGTTCGACATAGACGACCCCCGCTACACCGGCCGCTTCATGATGTCGCAGATATGACGATGACGCAACACGCTTGGCGTGCAGGCGCCAGGGCGGATGTTCCCGTTGCGAAGCTGGCGGCCGCGATCTAGCCTTCATGCAGCGCACAACGAATGCGGCCTGCACGTTTTCTTTGCGGCTGCTGCATCAATAATCGTCAACCAAGCGAAGAGGAAACGCCATGAGCGGCAGCGTCAATCGCCAGATTCTTCTGGTGGAAAAGCCCAGCGGCAAGCTCGGCCCCGAGCACTTCAAGATGGTCGAAGGCGCGCTGCCGGAGCCGAAGGACGGCGAGGCCTTGCTGCACGTGCGTTACATCTCGCTCGACGCGGCCAACCGCGCCTGGATGCACGGCGCGACCTATCGCTCGGCGGTCGAAGCCAACAGCGTGATGGCCGGCGGCGCCATCGCCGAAGTGGTCAGCTCGAAGGCGCCGGGCCTTTCAGCAGGCGACATCGTGTTCGGCGACACCGGCTGGCAGGAATATGCCGCAGTGCCGGCCAAGCATCTCACCAAGATGCCGAAGCTCGAGCCGATGACGCATCTGCTCAGCGTGTTCGGCATCGCCGGCCTCACCGCCTATTTCGGCCTGCTGGAAATCGGCAAGCCGCGCGACGGCGAGACGGTCGTGGTCTCGGCAGCCGCGGGCTCGGTCGGCTCGATCGTCGGGCAGATCGCCAGGATCCAGGGATGCCGCGTGATCGGCATCGCCGGCGGCGCCGACAAGTGCAACTGGCTGACCTCCGAACTCGGCTTCGATGCCGCCGTCGATTACAAAGATGGTGCTGTCTTCAAGGCGCTGCGCGCGGCTGCGCCAAAGGGCATCGACGTCTATTTCGACAATGTCGGCGGCGACATTCTGGAAGCCTGCCTGCCGCAGATGAACAATTACGGCCGCATCGCCTGCTGCGGCGCGATCTCGCAATATGACAGCGCACCGTCCGCGCACGGTCCGCGCGGCGTGCCGGGCCTGATCGTGGTGAAGCGGCTGGTCATGCAGGGCTTCATCGTGATGGACTACATGAAGGAGAGCCAGCGCGCGCTCGCCGATCTCCAGGGCTGGGTGAAATCCGGCAAGCTGAAGGTGCAGGAGGACATCATCGACGGCCTCGAGAACACGCCGAAGGCGCTAATCGGATTGCTCGCCGGCGAGAACCGCGGCAAGCGCATGGTCAAGCTCTGACGACGTAGTTACGTCGCATTTGCGCAGGCATAATCTACTTGCGGTAGAGGCCAAAGCGGCCAAAGATACCGCTCGCGAGGCATCACTCGCGACGATTGCGCTTGCATCACATTTGAAAAACGTCGTCGTTACCGGCAGGGCAGGAATTCACTCAGATGTTCAACACGTTGAAACACGCATCAACGCGCACGGCGTTGCTCGCGGCAGCGCTCTTCGCAACTGCAACAGGCGCGTTCGCGCAAGCGCCGACCGACGCGCAGAAGAGCGCGATCCGGTCCGCATGTCGCTCGGACTTCATGGCGCACTGCTCGAGCGTTACCCCCGGTGGCGTGGAAGCGTATCAATGTCTGGCGAAGAACATGTCCAGCCTGTCACCCGGATGCCAGACCGCGGTTCGCGCGGTCGAACCCGCTGCAGCTCCGAAGACCGAAGCCGCTCCCGCCAAATCCGAACCGGCAAAGACCGAAGCGGCGCCAGCCGCACCGAAGACGGAAGCTGCACCCAAGGCTGAGTCGGCGCCTGCCGCGCCGAAGGCTGAATCGACCCCCCCGACCAAGCCGGCCGCCGCAGCGGCCGCCAAGCAGCCGAGCAGCGCGCAGGTTGCAGCGGTCAAGAGCGCATGCCGCTCCGACTATCCCAAGGTCTGCGCCAGCGTGCCGCCGGGCGGCGCGCCCGCGCTCGAATGCCTGGAGAAGAACAAGGCAAAGGTTTCTCCCGCCTGTGGGAAGGCCCTGAGCGCCGCGGCCGGCGGCGGCGCGGCAGCAACGGCAGCAACGGCAGCGCCCGCGGGCGCAGCTCCTGCAGCGGCGGCAACACCGGCGGCCGCGCCAGCCGTGATCGTTCTGCGCCCGCTGCGTCCGCGCGAAGAGCTGTTCATCGTCCGCTCGGCCTGCGGCGCCGACATCCGCACGCTGTGCGCCGGCGTCGCGCCCGGCGGCGGCCGCATCGTGCAATGCATCGCCGGCAATGCCGCGTCGCTGTCGCCCGCCTGCAAGGACGTGCTGGCGCCGTTCGCGGCGCGATAGGATCGACACGCGACTGCGCGCACGGAAGCGCGGATAGCGCTTGGTGGCGTGCGTGAAGGAGCTTCGCACGCCTACGACGACAATCGCGGAATTTGCCGACAATCGATTTCGATCACGACAAGATCAGGAGAACAACATGCGTTCATTGCTGCTTATCGCTTCCGCACTCCTCGCCTTCGCGGCAACCATGACGATCGAGGCCACCGATGCCAACGCGGTGGTGTGCGCCCGCGGCGTCTATCGCGCCGGCTGCGCCGGGCCGAACGCGGCCGTGGTGGTCCGCAAGCCGGTTCCGGTGGTCCGCTGCACCAGGGTGCTGGTGAACGGGGTCTACGTGAAGCGCTGCGTCTGATGCGCGGATAGCCAAGCCGTTGCGGTTTGGCTATGCTCCGAACGTAATGGTTTCGGACACGCGCCAAACGTGTGTTTGGAGCGAGTTTCGGCGCGCCTTGCCTTGCTGATAATTCCGCTGGCGCGGGAAGCCGGAGCCCATTAGTCTACCCCTAGATAGTAAGTATACTGTCAAATAGGGAGGCAGACGTTGCGGATCGCCGTGATTGGCGGGGGGCCCGGTGGGCTCTACTTCGCCTATCTGTGGAAGAAGCGTCACCCCGAGGATCAAGTCGACCTGTTCGAACAGAACCCGGCCGACGCGACCTGGGGGTTTGGCGTCGTGTTCTCCGACCAGGCGCTGGAATTTTTGCGCGCCGACGACCCCGAGACGGTCGACGCAATCGCGCCGCATATGGAGAGCTGGGAGAACATCACTCTGAACCTGAGCGGCGACAGCGTCGCCATCGACGGGGTCGGCTTCTCCTCGATCGGGCGGCTCGAGCTGCTCAGGTTCCTGCAGCAGCGCGCGCTCGATGCAGGCGTCACCCCGCGCTTCGACACCCAGATCCACACGATCGACCAGCTCAACGGGCATGATCTGATCGTCGCCGCGGACGGATTGAACTCGCTGGTGCGCCGCGCCTTCGAGGGCGATTTCGGCACCTCGCTGTCCTACTCCTCCAACAAGTTCGTCTGGTACGGGACCTCGAAGCGCTTTGACACGCTGTCGCAGACATTCGTCAAGACCGACCGCGGCGCTTTCAACGCCCATCACTACCGCTACTCGCCGACCATGAGCACCTTCCTGGTCGAATGCGACCACGCGACATGGCAGGCCTATGGTTTTGCCTACAAGGACGTCGAGCAGTCCAAGGGCGTCTGCGAGGAGGTGTTCGCGGACACGCTCGGCGGCCATTGTCTCGTCTCCAACAAATCGCTCTGGCGCAACTTTCCGTGGGTCTGGAACGAGCATTGGTCGTTCAAGAACATGGTGCTGCTCGGCGACGCCCTGCACTCGGCGCATTTCTCGATCGGCTCGGGCACGCGGCTCGCGATCGAGGACGCCATTGCGCTGGTCAAGGCGCTCGAATCGGACGCGCATCTTTCGACCGCGCTGCATCGCTACCAGGCGGCGCGCAAGCCGGTGGTGCAGAAGCTCGTCAATGCCGCGCGCACCAGCGCGTTCTGGTACGAGCACTTTGCCCAGCATATGCAGCAGGGCCTGATGGACTTCGCCTACAGCTACATCACCCGCTCCGGCCGCATCGACGACTCCCGCCTGCGCGCGATGTCGCCGGCCTTCATGGCGCGCTACGAAGCCGCAAAGAACGGCGGAGACGAGGCATGAGCAACCAGATTTGCGATCAGGTGCCCGCCGACAGTCCGGGCGCGCGCGAGATCGGCTTTTCCGTTCCACAGGTCTACAACGCCAGCCGCGCGCTGTTCGACAATCTCGGCAAGGGCCGCGGCGACAAGCCCGCGCTGATCGGTCCCGCGGGCAGGCGGACCTATGCCGAGCTGTGTGCAGAGGCTTGCCGCTGGGGCAACGGCTTTGCATCGCTCGGCCTGAAGCGCGGCGATCGCGTGCTGCTGTTCCTCGACGATACGCCGGCCTACCCGGCAGCGTTCTTCGGCGCCGTGCGGGCCGGCTTCGTGCCGCTGCTGATCAACACGCTGACGCCGCCGGATCTGCTGCAATTCTATCTCGCCGATTCCGGCGCCGCCATTGCGGTGGCGGACGCCGAGTTCTGTGCGCGGTTCAATGCGGAAGCCTGCAAGGACACGAATCTGCGTACCCTGATCGTCGTCAACGGCGCGGCGGGCGATCACGCCGCGCCGAGCGCCGTTGCTGCCGCCGGCTGGCTCGCGCAATTTCCGGCCGAGCTGACGGAAGCCGACACGCATCGCGACGAGATGGCGTTCTGGATGTACTCCTCCGGCTCGACCGGTCGGCCCAAGGGCATCGTGCATCTCCAGCACGACATGGCCTACAGCGAGGCGGCCTTTGCGCAGAACGTGTTGAAGCTGGCGCCCGGCGACATCTGCTTCTCGGTGCCGAAGATCTTCTTCGCCTACGGCTTCGGCAACTCCGTCACCTTCCCGTTCTCGGCCGGCGCGGCGACATTGCTGCTGCCGGGCCAGCCGAAGCCCGCATCGATCTTCTCGGCGATCGAGCAGTACAAGCCGACGGTCTTCTTCGGCCTGCCGACGCTCTACACGTCGCTGACCAAGGCCGAGGGCGCGCACGAGACCGACTTCGCCTCGCTGCGCATCGCGCTCTCTGCCGCCGAGGTGCTCTCGGCCGACGTCTTCAATGGCTGGAAGACGCTCACGGGCCTGGAGATCGTCGAAGGACTCGGCTCGACCGAGGTGCTGCACATCTACCTCTCCAACCGCCCCGAGCGGAAGAAGCTCGGCGCCGCTGGTCTGCGCGTGCCCGGCTACGAGGTCGCGCTGCGCGACAAGGACGGCCGCGACGTCGCCGACGACGAGGAAGGCATCTTGTGGGTCCGCGGCGATTCCAACACGCCGCTGTACTGGAACCGGCCGGACAAATCCGCCGAGACCATCCGTGACGGCGGCTGGATCTACACCGGCGACCGTTTCGTCCGCGATGCCGACGGATTCCACTTCTTCCGCGGCCGTGCCGACGATCTCATCAAGATCTCCGGCCAATGGGTCTACCCGCTCGAGGTCGAGCTCTGCCTCGCCGATCACCCCGACATCCGCGAATGCGCGGTGTTCGCGGCCGAGCTGCCCGACCGTCGCATGACGCTGAAGGCGGTGGTTGTGATGAACAGCCGCGCCGCCGACCAGCGCGAAGCGACGCGGCGGTTGCAGGACTATGTGAAGGGCAAGCTGCTGCCTTACAAATATCCGCGCGAGGTGATCTTCATCGACGAGTTGCCGAAGACGGGGACGGGAAAGATCGACCGGCAGGCGCTGCTGCGGATGTGAGGCGACTGCGCAGCCTCACTCACACCGCCCTCACCCCGCCTTTCCCAGATGCTCCAGCGCATCCTCCGCGCGTAGCGGCACGCGTGACGCCTCGTTGTTGAGATCGACGAGCTGGACCAGCAGCCCCATCAGCGCCTTGCGCTCAGCGGGCTTCAGCGGCTCCAGCATCCGCGCCTGCGCGCGTTCGACCGCGGGAATGATCTCGCGCAGGATCGTCGCGCCGGACTTGGTCAGATAGAGCAGCTTGATCCGCTTGTCCTCGGGTGCCGGTTTGCGCTCGACAAAATCCTTGGCCTGAAGCCGCTCGATCACGCTGCCGAGCGTCGAGCGGTCGAAGGCGATCACCGCGGATAGCCGCGTCGCGTCGATGCCGGGATGGGTATGGATCGCGATCAGCGCCGCGTATTGCACCGGCGTGAGATCGAACGCCTTGCACTCCTCCATGAAGATCGAGACCGCGATCTGCTGCATGCGCCGGAACAAATAGCCCGGCGCAGCATAGACCGCGTCTATCGTGATGGGCGGTGCAGGCTTACTCGGCATCGGCCTGCTTTTCCGGCGCGGCGTTGGCGAACGCCGCAAGCGCCTTGGCTGCGGCTTCCGCCCTGAGCAGCCGTGGATAGGCCGAGACGTCGACGCCGAAGCGGCGGGCGTTCGCGAGCTGCGGCACCAGGCAGAGATCGGCGAGCGTCGGGGCTTCACCGAAGCAGAACGGTCCCGGCTCGTCCCTGATCAGCGTCTCGCAGGCCGAGAGCCCCTCGCGGTTGACCCACGCCGCCCACTCCTGGACCTTCTCCTCGGCAAGGCCGAGCTCGCGCAGGCGCGCCAGCACCTTCAAATTCTGCACCGGATGGGTGTCGCAGGCGATCGCCAGCGCGAACGCCCTGACCTTCGCGCGTTGCAGCGCATCCTTCGGCAGCAACGGCGGATTGGGATGGGTCTCGTCGAGCCATTCGATGATCGCGACCGATTGGGTCAGCACAGTACCCGTATCATCCTCCAGCGTCGGCACCAGGCCTTGCGGATTGATGGCCAGATAGGCGGGCGCGCACTGCTCGCCCTTGCGAAGGTGATGCGGCAGATGCTCGGCACCGAGGCCCTTCAGGTTCAGCGCGATCCGTACCCGATAGGCGGCGCTGGAGCGGAAATAGCCGTGCAGCTTCATGGGAGGCCTCCCTGTCATTCTTGTTCGTCAAGTTGACGCTACCTAGATCGTCAGTATACTGTCAATCAACAAAACGAACGGGAGCCGCACCATGGAAGCCGTGACCAAGACGCCCGAACGCGAGGCCTTCTACAAGAAGATCGACGGCGAAAATCTCACCGCGCTGTGGACGGTGATGGGCGATCTGATCACGCCGGAGCCGAAAAGCGCCTGCCGGCCGCATCTGTGGAAATTCGACGTCATCCGGGACTACATGACGGAGGCCGGCAAGCTGATCACGGCCAAGGAGGCCGAGCGGCGCGTGCTGGTGCTCGAGAATCCCGGCCTGCGCGGCCAATCGAAGATCACGACCTCGCTCTATGCCGGCGTGCAGATGGTTGTCCCCGGCGACGTCGCGCCCGCGCACCGCCATAGCCAGTCGGCACTGCGCTTCGTGCTCGAAGGCAAGGGCGCCCACACCGCGGTGGACGGCGAGCGCACCGCGATGGAGCCCGGCGACTTCATCATCACGCCGTCGATGACCTGGCATGATCATTCCAACGAGACCAGCGAGCCGATGTTCTGGCTCGACGGCCTCGATATTCCGCTGGTGCAGTTCTTCGACTGCTCCTTCGCGGAAGGATCGAAGGAAGACCAGCAAAGGATCACCAAGCCCGCCGGCAACAGCTTTGCGCGCTACGGCCACAATCTGCTGCCGGTCGACGTGAAGCGAAGCTCGAAGACCTCGCCGATCTTCAGCTATCCCTATGCCTATACCCGCGAGGCGCTGGAGAAAGCCCGCGCGAGCCAGGAATGGGACGCCTGTCACGGACTGAAGCTGAAGTTCAGCAATCCCGAGACCGGCGATTTCGCGATGCCCACCATCGGCACCTTCATCCAACTGCTGCCAAAGGGCTTCAAGACCGCGCGCTATCGCGCGACCGATGCGACCGTGTTCTGTCCGATCGAGGGACGCGGCCGCAGCCGCATCGGGGACGCTGTTTTCGAATGGGGCCCGCGCGATCTGTTCGTGGTGCCGAGCTGGCAGTGGGTGACGCACGAGGCGGACGATGATGCCGTGCTGTTCAGCTTCTCGGATCGGCCCGTGCAGCAGAAGCTGGATCTGTTTCGCGAGGATCGCGGGAATGCGTGAGGCACCGCTCTCGTAGGGTGGGCAAAGGCCCTCTTGCGCCGTGCCCACCACGCCTTCGCGAGTGATGAGAGGATGGTGGGCACGCTTCGCTTTGCCTACCCTACGGCAGCGGTGATTTTGGCTACCGCCAGTGCAGCAACCTGGTCTCCAGCCAACCGATCACCTTCCCCACCGCCAATCCAAACACCGACAGGATCACCACGCCCGCGAGCAGTTGATCCGTCTGCATCAGATTGCCGGCCTGGAGCACGAATGCGCCGATGCCGTATTGCGCGCCGATCATCTCGGCGCTGACGACGAGCAGCAGCGCCACCGAAGCGGTGATGCGGAAGCCGGCGAGGATCGCGGGCAGCGCGCCGGGCCAGATCACCTTGCGCACGATGGTGGCGAAGGGGACATTGAAGCTCTGCGCCATGCGGATGAGGTTGCGCGGCACGGCATCGACGCCGCTATAGACCGAGATCGCGGTCGAGAAAAAGACCCCGAGCGCAATGGTCGCGATCTTCGGCTCTTCGCCGATGCCGAGCCAGAGGATCAGCAGCGGCAGCAACGCGATCTTCGGGATCGGAAACAGCGCCGAGATGAAGGTGATGCCGACGCTGCGCGCAAGCCGCGACAGGCCGATGGCAAAGCCGACGACCACGCCGGCCGCGGTTCCCAGCAGCCAGCCCACGCCGATCCTCAGCAGTGACGCCGAGAGATGCTGCCAAAGCGCGCCGGAAACGGCGAGCTGGTAGATGGCCCGCGCGATCGCGGATGGCGCCGGCAAGAATAACGGATTGACGAGACCGGTGCTGCCGGCCGCCTGCCAGATCGCGATGACAAGCGCGAGCGCGATCCAGCCGCCAAAACGGCTGCTGGCGGGCACGAAGCCCGCGCCGCGGAACCGGACGCGCCGGGCTGCTTCATCTTTCACAGATGTTCCCGCCGGAGCGCGATCAAGCATGCTGCACCTCGCGCTCGGCATCGATCGCCTCGTTGCGGATCAGCGACCAGATCTGGTTCTGAAGCGCGAGCAGCTTTTCGCGGGCTGCGATTTCACCGCGTTCGGCGCGCGTCATCGGCACGCTCACGACCTCGCGGATGCGGCCGGGACGCCGCGACAGCACCACGATGCGGTCGGCAAGCCGCGCCGCCTCTTCGAGATTATGCGTGACGTAGACCGCGCCCATGCCGCCATCGGCGAGCAGGCGGACGAAATCCTCCATCAGGAGCTCGCGGGTCTGCGAATCCAGCGCCGAGAGCGGCTCGTCCATCAGGAGAATGGCCGGCCTGACCGCGAGCGCGCGCGAAATGCCGACGCGCTGGCGCATGCCGCCGGAGAGCTGCTTTGGATAGGTTTTGCGGAAATCGGTCAGGCCGGTGCGGCGCAGCGCATCCTCGACCAGCGCGCGGCGCTGGGTGGCCGAGAGTGGGGTGTGCAGCAACGAAAATTCGACGTTCTCCTCCACCGTCGCCCAGGGCAGCAGCGCAAAATCCTGAAACACGAAGGTCAGCGGATTGAGACTGTCCGCCGGCGGCGATCCGCGCAGCTCCGGCGCACCGGACGTCGGCTGCAGCAAGCCGCCAAGGATCGACAGCAGCGTGCTCTTGCCGCAGCCCGACGGCCCGACGATCGCCACCACCTCGCCGGCGCTGACCGTGAACGAGACGTCGTCGAGCACGGCGAGATCGCCGAAGCGATGGCTGATGTGGTTGGAGATCAGGTCCATAAGGTACGTTCTACTCTCAATCCGCCTTCACATATTCCTTGGCGATGATCGCATCCGCGTCAAAACCCTTGTCGGCAAAGCCCTGCTCCTGGAGCCATTTGATCTGGTTGTCGACGTTCTTCACGTCGAGCTTGCCGTCGGGATCGATATAGGCGCAATTGCCGACCACCTGCTCGACCGGCAGATTGGTGTACTTTGCGATGATCTCCAGCAGCGGCTTTGTCTTGTCGTTGATCGGCGCCACGCCGTTCTTCATCGCGGCGAGGATGACGTCGTGATATTCGCGATCGGCTTTCGCCAATGCGCCGAGCAGCTTCGTCACCAGAACCTTGTTGGTCAGCGTCTTCGGCGAGGCGAACACCGCGCCCAATTGCCAGGGCGTCTCGTCGCCGACCCAGCCCAGGAATTTCGCGCCGCCGTCGTCGATCAGCTTTCGCGCGGTGGAAATCGGCAGCAGCGCCGCATCGACGGTCTCGCCCTTCAGCGCGGCCGCCGCGTTCGACAGCGATTGCAGCGGCACGATCTTCACGTCGGCGAGCTTGAAGCCGTATTTGTCGGCGAGCAGGCCAAGCGAATAGTGAAAGCTCGATCCGACCTGCGTCATCGCCACGCGCTTGCCCGCGAGATCCTTCGGTGTCTTCAGTCCGGCCGCATAAGCATTGTTGCTGGCGAAATAGCCGATCAGGGGATAGCCGGCCTTCTCGCGGCTCATGCCGCCGATCACCTTCAACGTGCCCTTGCCGGCGAGATTATAGAGACCGGCCGTGAAGGCGGTGACGCCGAAATCGATGTCGCCCGACGTCGTCGCGACCGCGATCGGCTGGGCAGCGTCAAAAAACTTCAGCTCGACGTCGAGGCCGGCCTCGCGGAAATAGCCCTTGTCCTGCGCGATGAACACCGGCGCGGAGGACGACAGGCGGAGCACGCCGATCCTGGCCTTCAGCGCGTCCTCGGCCCGGACCGTGCTCGTCGCCATGATTGCCAAAAGGCCCGCAAGCGCAAGCCGCATCATCCCGATCATCCCGTTTCCTCCAATGGTTCTTTTGGTCGTTCTTGCA
Source organism: Bradyrhizobium sp. SZCCT0153 (assembly GCF_018129995.1). Classification (GTDB taxonomy): domain Bacteria; phylum Pseudomonadota; class Alphaproteobacteria; order Rhizobiales; family Xanthobacteraceae; genus Bradyrhizobium; species Bradyrhizobium japonicum_G. The sequence continues at coordinate 142,516 of NZ_JAFCKS010000008.1, read as the reverse complement.
GTCCGTTACAGGCCCCCGGGGACGGGCTGGTCCCGTCCGATAAAGGCGCCCTGTTGTTTCAATGTTTCCTGCAATTTTTCAATGGGGATGTCACGGGGTATCCGGTTTCCGGAGAGCGCCAGCGCTGCCGCGGAACCGGCGGCCTCCCCCATCGCGAAACAGGCACCGGAGACCCGGGCCGCCGACTGGCCCTCATGGGTCATCGAGGCGCAGCGGCCGGCGACCAGGAGGTTGTCGACGCCCTCGGGCACCAGCATCCGATAGGGCAGCTCGTTATAGCCGCGCGATTCCGGGATCGGCGGGAAGGTGAAGACGACATCGCCGGGAACATGAGCCTCGATCGGCCAGCCATTGACGCCGATGGAATCCTCGAACGAGGCGCATCCGAGCACGTCCTCGCCGCTGAGCTGGTAGCCGCCCTTGATGCGGCGGGTCTCGCGGATGCCGAGCTGCGGCGGCAAATCGACGATGTAGGACTTTTCAAACCCCGGCACAGTGCTACGCAGGAATTCGAAGGCGGCGAGTGCCTGCTTGCGGCCCTCGATCTCGCCGCGGGTGAGGTCGTCGGGCTCGATACCGTTGATGGCATGGCCATCCTCGCGCGCGACCTGCGTGAAATTCACCCGCCATTCGATGCCGGATTTCTGCGGTCGCACGATCGCGCTCTTGCGCGGGAATTTGTGCGTGCCCGCGGCAAGCGCCTTCTCCATCAATTGCGGAATGGTCCGCCACGCATCGCCAGCCCTCTCGGGATCGATGCCGTTCAGGCGCAGCATCATCGAGGGGTACATCGGATGGCCGTGCTCGTCGCCGAGTTCGAACGGCGCGCCGGCCCAGACGGCGAGATCACCGTCACCCGAGCAGTCGATGAAGATCTCCGAGCGAACCGCCTGCCGGCCGGCCTTGGTCTCGACCATCAGCGCATCGATGCGGCGGTCGTCGCCCATCACCACGCCGGCACCAAGGGCATGGAAGAGGATGTGCACCTTGTGGCTGGCGAGCAGTTCGTCGGCCGCGATCTTGTAGGCCGCGGTGTCATAGGCCTGGGCGAAAACCTTGCCGAGGATCAGATGTGGCGCGTTCAGCCCGTTCAGGCGATCGATCCGCGCCAGCAACTCGGACGCCATGCCCTGAACCAGCCGATGCGCCTCGCCGTAGACATTGCCGTGCAGGCCGCAAAAATTGGTAACGCCGGCGGCAGTGCCCATGCCGCCGAGGAAGCCGTAACGCTCGATCAGCAGCGTCTTCCGCCCTGCCCGCGCGGCTGACGCCGCTGCCACGATGCCGGCCGGCCCGCCGCCGAGCACGACGACTTCATATTCGCCGTAAAGCGGCACCTGGCGCGCTGGTTCTTCGATCGTCATGGCCCGCATGGCGCGTCCTATCCCTGAAAATCCTTGCTTGGGCCCGACTATGAATTAACGCGGCCCGAGCTACAATCCACCAAAATAGGCGATCAGCTTTCGCGAATCGAGAAAAGTCGACATGGACATCCTCGTGAACCTCCAGGCCTTCCTCGCCACCGCGGATGCGGCCGGCTTCTCCGCCGCCGCGCGAAAGCTCAATGTCTCGACCTCGGTCGTGGCCAAGCGCGTCACGCAGCTGGAGGCACGGATCGGCACGCCGCTGTTTCACCGTTCGACCCGGCAATTGCGGCTGACCGAAGCCGGACAGCGCTACGTCCATCGCGCCCGCGGCGTCGTAACCGACGCCACCGATCTGCTGTCGCGCATGGGCGAGAAGGGCCACGATCTCGTCGATCACCTCCGAATCAAGGCGCCGACCTCGCTGACGGTGGCGCGCCTCGCCGACGCCTTCAGCGCGTTCCAAACCCAGAATCCGCGACTGAAGCTCGAGATCGTGCTGATCGATCGGCCGGTCGATCCCGTCGCCGAGGGTTTCGACATCGCCATCGGCGCCTTCCCGCATTCCTTTGGCGGCGTCATCGACGAGCCGCTCTGCGCGCTGAAGCGGCTGCTCTGCGCTTCGCCGGCCTATCTGAAGAAGCACGGCACACCAAAACATCCGCGCGACCTCGTCGAGCACCGCTGCCTGAGTTTTCTGCCGACCGGCCCGGAATGGATCTTCGACGGACCGCGCGGCCGCATCAGCATCCAGGTCAGCCCGCTGCTCTCCTCCAACGAGGGACACGTGCTGGCGCGCAGCGCCATTGCCGGCAACGGCATCGCGTTGATGTCGCATTACCTCGTCGCCGATGCCTTGCGCGACGGCACGCTCAAGCCCGTGCTGCGCGACTTTCCGATTCCGGAATTGTGGGTCAAGGCAGCAATCCCCGAGCGGCGGCGCAACGCCGCTGCGGTTCAGGCGCTGCTCACCCTGCTGAAAACGTCCCTCGCATCGTCGCTGTAGGCCGTGTCGCGGCGGTTGCTCCCGCAGCGCGAACCTGAGAGAAGGGCCGCCATGGATTCGATAGCCGTGAAATTCGCCCTGCCCGTCTTGACCGTCCTCGCGCTGTCGGCGACTCCCGCCGCAGCCGTCGAGCAGAACTGCCGCTTCATCCAGGCCAAGGCCGATCGCGAGGCCTGCTACAAGCGGCAGGAGGAAGAACTCGCGGCGAAGCGCAAGCCCGCGGCGCCGGCCGGCGAGAGCAAGACGCTCCAGTCGCTGCAGCAGATGCGGCAGGACGACGACGCCGTTTACCGCAGCATCAACAACATCTGCCGCGGCTGCTGACCCTCAGCCTTTTCCGTCGCCCCAATTCGCCGCCCGCTTCTCGGCGAACGACGCCAGTCCCTCGGCCGCCTCCGCGCTCTGGCGCTTGACCGAATGCAGGTGCACGAGCCGCGTATAGGCGGCGTCATCCACCGCCATCCCGCCGAACGAGCTCTCGAGCGCGAGGCGCTTGGTCTCGGCCATCGCCTCCGGTCCGTTGGCGAGCAATTGCTCGACCACCTTGGCCCCGGCGGCCTCGAGATCGGCGAGCGGCACCACCTCATGCACGAGACCGATGCGGCGGGCGTCCTCCGCACCGAAGCGTTCGCCGGTCAGCGCGTAGCGGCGGACTTGCCGCACACCGATGGCATCACAGAGCTGCGGTATGATGATCGCGGCGGTCAGGCCCCAGCGCACCTCGGTGATGGAGAACAGGGCGTTGTCCGCCGCGATCACGACGTCGCAGGCCGCGATCACGCCGGTGCCGCCGCCAAAGCAGCCGCCCTGCACCAGTGCGACCGTCGGGATCGGCAGCGTGTTGAGCCGCTGCACCGCCTCGAAGGTCGCACGCGACGCCGCCTCGTTGGCATCAGCCGATTGCGGCCGCACGCCGTTGATCCATTTGAGGTCGGCACCGGCCTGGAAATGCTTGCCGTTGCCCCGGAGCACGACGACGCGCAAATTGGGCTTCTTGCCGAGATCGTCCATGGCCGCGAGCACGCCCGCGATCAAAGCGCCGTCATAGGCATTGTTGACCTCCGGCCGGTTCAACGTGACGGTCGCGACCCCACGCTCATCCAGGGTCCACAGGACGGGACTGTCGGTCATCGGTGCTCCTCCGCTCATTTGTTTGGCGCGCACTATGGCCGAGGCTCTACGCGTTGATCCATATCTTTCCGGCGTAGGGCGGCCGCGTCCATCGCATGGCGGCTTGTGTCATGCTGGCGCCGGGCGGTACCGAGAAATCAGGGACGGGACATATATATGCGCATCTGCATTTTCGGCGCGGGCGCCGTCGGCAGCCATATCGCGGTTCGGCTGGCCCGCGCCGGCCACGAGGTCAGTTGCGTGATGCGCGGCGCGCATCTGGAAGCCGTCCGGGCCAATGGCCTGAAGCTCCGCGTCGGCGATTCCGAGGTCAGCGCCAAGGTGAACGCTTCCGGCGATCCGGCCCAACTCGGCCCCCAGGACGTCGTGATCTCGACGCTGAAGGCGACCGCGCTGACCGGGCTGGTCTCCAGCATCAAGCCGCTGCTGCAAGACGACACCGCGATCGTGTTCGCGCAAAACGGCATTCCCTGGTGGTATGGCATCGGCCTGCCGCCGCGGCATCCGACCCCGCCGGACATTTCGTTCCTCGACCCGGGCGGGCGCTTGCGCGCCTGCATCCCGAAGGAGCGGATCATCGGCGGTGTGGTGTTCTCCTCCAACGAGGTGACCGCACCCGGCGTGGTGCATAACCTCACGCCGGACCGCAATCGCCTGCTGATCGGCGAATGCGACGACCGCAATTGCGAGCGTATCACGAAACTCCGCGGCGTCCTGAACGACTCCCGGCTGGACTCGCCGCCGGTCGCCGAGATCCGCGAGGCGATCTGGTCAAAGCTGCTGACCAACATGTCGCTGTCGGTGCTGTGCCTGCTCACCGGCCAGACCGCGCGCGGCGTGCGCGACGATCCCGCCTTCACGGACGTCATTCCGCGCATGCTGAACGAGGCCAACGACATCGCGCAGCATTTCATCCCCGAGGTCAAGCGCGTGACCCGCAGCGGCCCTGCTCCCAACCACAAGCCGTCGCTGCTGCAGGACTACGAGCTCGGCCGCGCCATGGAGATCGACGTGCTCGTCAAGGCGCCTGCCGCCTTCGCGCGCGCCGCCGGCCTGTCGACGCCGACGCTCGACCTGATCGCCGCGCTGGCGATCCAGAAGGCGCGGGACAAGGGGCTCTATTCGGCTTAACTCTGGGCGTGATCTTTTCGGAGAACCGCTGCTCACTTTTCCGGATCATGCTCTAGCTTCAGCCGAGGCCGTCGATCCAGACCGCAAGCGTGTCGAGCACCTCGGTAAGCACCTGCTCGTTGCTGCGGCCCGACTTTTTCAACACCACGAAGGAGTGATCGCCGCCCTCGACCTCATGCAGCGTCGCCTTCGCCCCGAGTGCCGCGATGACGGGCTTGAGGATGCCGAGATCGGCGAGCCCATCGCGCGTGCCTTGCAGGAACAGCATGGGGATTGCGATGCTGGCGAGGTGCTCGGCGCGCTCGGCCGACGGCTTCTTGTCGGCGTGCAGGGGAAAGCCGAGGAACGCGAGCCCTCTTACGCCCGGCAACGCCGCCTTGGACTGCGCCTGCGACGTCATGCGCCCGCCAAAGGACTTTCCGCCGGCGACGAGCTTCAATCCGGGGCACAGCCGCGCCGCCTCCGCGACCGCCGTGCGGATCGCAGCGTGCGCGACCGCCGGCTGGTCGGGGCGTCCCTGCTTCTTCTCCATGTAGGGAAAATTGAAGCGGAACGTCGCAATGCCGCGGTCTGCGAGACCCGCGGCGACCTTCTCCATGAACGCATGCCGCATGTCGGCACCGGCACCATGCGCCAGCACGTAGCAGGCACGCGCATTGTCCGGCTGCGTCACGATCGCCGAGACCACGCCGATGCGCTCGATGTCGAGCTTGAGCTCTTTGGTTTTGACAGCCACAATCAGCAATCCTGACAGACGCGTCTCCGGCCGCCTTGGTAGCGTCACCGGCGCAGCCTGAAAACACAATAATTGCCGCCAAAAGCTGGCCTACCAAGCCGGAAAGCCGCATCGACCGAGGTGACCATGTCCTACCGCTCCTCCTGGATGACCGAAGATCTCGAAATCTTCCGCGACCAGTTCCGGAAATATCTTGCCAAGGACCTGGCACCGCATGCCGAAAAATGGCGCGAGCAGAAGATGGTCGATCGCTTTGCCTGGCGCGGGCTCGGCGAGATGGGCGCGCTGCTCGCAAGCGTGCCGGAGGAATATGGCGGCCTGGGTGCGACCTTCGCCTATGACGCCGCGGTGCTCGACGACCTCGAAAGCACGGTGCCGGAGCTGACGACCGGCGTATCCGTGCACAGCGCCATCGTCGCGCACTACATCCTCAACTACGGCTCGGAGGAGCAGAGGAAGCGCTGGCTGCCGAAGATGGCCTCCGGCGAGATGGTCGGGGCCATCGCCATGACCGAGCCCGGCACCGGCTCGGACCTGCAGGCCGTCAAGACCACCGCCAGGAAACAGGGCAATGCCTACGTCATCAACGGCCAGAAGACGTTCATCACCAACGGCCAGGCCGCCGACCTCGTCATCGTGGTCGCGCGCACCGGTGATGTCGGCGCCAAGGGCATTTCGCTGATCGTGGTCGAGACCGCAGGCGCGGACGGCTACAAGCGCGGGCGCAACCTCGACAAGATCGGTCTGCACGCCTCCGACACGTCCGAACTGTTCTTCGACAACGTCGCGGTGCCGCCGGAAAACCTGCTCGGCAATGAGGAAGGGCAAGGCTTCGTGCAGCTGATGCAGCAATTGCCGCAGGAGCGCCTCGCGCTTGCGGTCGGCGCCGTCGCCTCGATGGAGCGAGCGGTCAAGCTCACCACCGAATACACCAAGGAACGCAAGGCGTTCGGCAAGCCGCTGATGGACTTCCAGAACACCGCGTTCACGCTCGCCGAGCGCAAGACCGAGGCGATGATCGCGCGCGTTTTCGTCGACTGGTGCATCGAGCGCCTGGTCGCAAAAGACCTCGACACCGTCACGGCCTCGATGGCGAAATACTGGTGCTCGGACAAGCAGGTCCAGACCGCCGACGAATGCCTGCAGCTGTTCGGCGGCTACGGCTACATGCAGGAATACCCGATCTCGCGCATCTTCATCGATTCCCGCATCCAGAAGATCTATGGCGGCACCAATGAGATCATGAAGCTGCTGATCGCCAGATCTTTATGAATCGTGTCGTTGTAGCTCAGTTCATCGCGCGCGCCAGTCGCGCGGCCGGCAGCCGAAACGCTGCTTGAAGCGCCGCGTGAAGTGGGACAGGTCCGAGAAGCCCCAGTCGAACGCAATGGTGCCGATCGCACGGCCGCCCAGAGCCGGATCCTTCAGGTCGGCCGCCGCGCCTACGAGGCGGCGGTCCATCACATAGTCCGAAAACGTCGTGCCCGAGCGCTCGAACAGCTTGTGGACGTAGCGCTCGCTGATGCCGACGGCGCCGGCGACCATTGCGACCGTCAGTCCCGGCTCGCACAGCCGCTCGTGAATGGCGCGGCGCAGCGCCAGCGCGGTGGCGTCGGCAAAACTTGCGGCTTCCGCCGTCTGCGCCCGCGAGCGGCGCGACAGGCTGAGCGCAACGAGATCGAGCAGCACGTCGAACAGCCGAACGCCGTCCTCCTGCGCCATCCGCAATGCGCCGGCATTCAGGGAGCGCGCGGTCTCGACGATGAGATGACCGACATGAGGATCGTCGGACACGCGCTCGGCCCTGAAATCGAACGACGGCGGCAGCCGGTCGCGCAGGGCGCGCGACGGCACCCAGAACGAAGCGACCTCCAGGGTCGGACCGCGATCGTGCAGCAGCGTCACCTCGCGGTCGCTGTCGACGATGCCGACCTGACCGCGCGACAGGCTGACCTCGCGGCCGTCCTGGAGCATGCGGCATCGCCCGGCGAGCTTGAAGTTGAGATAGAAGCAGCTCTCGCGCGATGCCGCGATATCGGCACGCGAACGATTGACGGTGTGCTCGGGAAACAGCACCCGGTTGATTGCGCCGGTGCCGAGCCCGATCGTCTCCACCTTGGCCGGGAAGCGCGACGTCGTCGCCGATTCCGGCGTCAGGTTCATGAATGCCTGGCAGATCGCCTCGCGGTAATAGGAAAACTGCTCGTCCGGCCACGTCTCCGCGGTGTTCCAGATGACGTGCCGCGGCCGGCTTGTGGAATTGACCTGCTCCATCAGTTCGCTCCGAGACCAATCCGGTTCAGCGCCAGACAAGCGCGCGGCATCGCGACCGGTTCAATATGGCGGCACCAACGACAAAGACCGACGCTCAGTCGGCAAGGCCATCGCCCCGCCGATCTAACCAGCCTTCCGAGGGAGCCACAACATGTCGACCTACGTTCTCGTTCACGGCGCCTGGCACACCGGTGCCGAGCTCGAACCGGTCGCAGCGCCGATCCGGGCCGCCGGCCATCAGGTCTACCTCCCGACGATCAAGGGCAACCGCCCGGGCGATGCCAAGACGACGGGACTGAAGGAGGCGATCCAGTCCATCGCCGACTATCTCGCCGAGAACAATCTGACGGAAGTGATCCTGCTCGGTCACTCCTATGGCGGCATGGTCATCACCGGCGTAGCCGACCTCGTGCCCGAGCGTATCCGCCGGCTGGTCTACTGGAACGCCTTCGTGCCCAACGATGGCGAATCGCTCAACGACATGGTGCCGCCGCACTATGTCGGACTGTTCGACATGATCGCGGCCGAGCGCGGCGACGGCTCGGTGGTGCTGCCCTTCCCGATCTGGCGCGAGGCCTTCATCAACGACGCCGATCTCGAGCTGGCGCAGCGCGCCTATGACATCCTCAATCCGCATCCGCTGAAGACCTTCAGTGACAAGATCGCGCTGAAGACCAATCCGGCGGGAATGCAGCCGGCAAAATCCTACATCAACTGCACGGAAGACACCGCGCTGCCGCACGGCTACCCGTGGCACCCACGCCTGTCGGAGAAGCTCGGCCTGTTCCGCCTGGTGCAGGTGCCGGGCAGCCACGAACTGTGCTTCTCGGATCCGGCGCGCCTCGCCAAGGCGATCATGGAAGCAGGCCGCGACTGAGCCGTTCCAGGCGATTGATCGCGCGGCCGCCGTCGCCACTCACCTCATCCGCCTGTCGGCGGCGACGAAGTCGATGAAAGTCCGCACCTTCGCGGAGAGATATTTGCGGCTGGGATAGACCGCGAAAAGCTTTCCTTCGAAAAGGACCTGCCCGGGCATGACATGCTCGAGGCGGCCAGCGGCAATGTCTTCGGCGACCAGCCATTTCGGCAGGAAGGCGAGGCCCATGCCTTCCAGCGCAGCCATGTGCAGCAGCGTTTCGTTGCCACTGCGCAGCACCGGATTGAGCTTGACGGTCTCGGTGCCGTGCTCGCCTGCAAAGGAAAAGCTTTCGCCCGGGTAAAGTGCATAGTGCAGCAGGGATCGGCCGGCGAGATCGGCCGGCTTGGTCGGGCGCCCCGCGCGATCGAGATAGGCCGGCGCACCGACCATATGGAAGGCCACCTTGGTGATGGGACGCGCGATCAGCGCCTCGTCGGGTGCGCCGGTCGCGCGCAGGGCGAGATCGAATCCCTCCTCGACCAGATTGACCATCCGCCCGCCGAGATCGACGTCGAGCCGCACGTCCGGATAGCGGGCCTGGTAGTTCGCCAGCACGCCCGCGAACATCGCATTCGCCATCCACACCGGCGCGGTCAGCCGCAGCGTACCGTGCGGAACGACGGTCGCATTGCTGACGGCAGCCTCGACCTCGTCGAGCGAGTCGAGCATCTGCCGCGCCTGCTCGAAATAGAGCACCCCGCTCTCGCTCAGGCTGACGCGCCGGCTGGTGCGGTTGAGCAGCCGCGTCCCCAGCCGCTTCTCGAGCTGCATCACATGCTTGCTCGCCATGGCAGGCGAGATGCGCAGGCGCTGTGCCGCGGTCGCGAAGCTCTTCAGCTCGGCGACCAGGCAAAACACCCTCATACTGACGAGAGAATCCATGAGATCATCAACACCACGGAAATGAACCAATCCCGGAGCGCATAATGATCAAATGCGAGGAAACTATCAAATAGTGGCAACCCTCAAATTTTGGAGAACCAACGTGTCCACCACCGCCTTCGAGACTGCCTCACCCGACCGCGCCCTTCGCATCGGCCTCTGGACCGCACAGGGCCTGATCTTCCTGGTCTTCACCTCGGCCGGGCTGGTGAAGCTGCTGACGTCCATTCCCGAGCTTGCCGCGATGATGCCCTGGGCCGGGCAGTATTCCGAAACGTTCGTCCGATGCATCGGGCTGATCGACCTTGCCGGCGGGATCGGCATCCTGCTTCCGGCGCTGACGCGGATCCTGCCGCGGCTGACGGTGCTGGCCGCGCTGGGCTGCACGGTGTTGCAGGTGCTTGCGCTCGCCTTCCACATCTCGCGCGGCGAGGCGCCGGTCACGCCGCTCAACGTCATCCTGCTCGCGCTCAGCCTGTTCGTGCTGTGGGGACGCGGCCGCAAGGCGCCGATCGCGGCTCGACAATTTTGAGCGGCAGGACAGCCCGGCCATGACCTCCGCCAACGGATGGTCCCGCAGAGGCCTGCTCGCCGGCGCGTCGACCCTCACGGCCGGCGGCATCGCCGCGGCCAAGGAGGATCGCCTCATTGAGGGCGTCGTGATCCTGATCGACAGCAACGAGCCCTATGTCATGGGGCATGCGATCAGCTACTCGGCCAACCTCGCAAGGCATTTTGCCGACAGGGGTGCGAGACTGCTGATCGAGGTCGTCGCCAACGGAAAGGGCATCGACGTCTTCCGGGCGGACAAGACCCCGCTGGTCGAGCCGCTCGCGACGCTGCGGCAGTCGCTGCCCAACCTCAACTACAGCATGTGCGCGTCGTCAAAGGCGATCGCGGAAGCCAAGGAGCGGGTCTCGATTCCGCTGATATCTGGTGCCAGCCTCGTCCCCTTCGGTATCGGCCGCGTGGTCGATCTGCAACTCGAGGGCTGGGCCTATATCCATGCGTGAGAGGCCTCGTGCACCCGGCATGACACTGTCCAGGCGAACGCTGCTGATGGCGGCGCCGGCGATCCTCGCCCCTCCATGTCCAAGCCGCGCGCAGGGCGACGATCCCGCCTGGCCGCCGGTGTTCGAGGCCGGCCGCAGCCAGTTTACCGTCGTGCGGCCTCGCGCAACGATGCCGCAGCTCGGGCTACAGGACCTGCATGGAAAAGACGTCGTGCTGACGGCGCGGCAGGGGCGGATCACGCTCGTCAATTTCTGGGCCACGTGGTGCGCGGCCTGCCGGCTCGATCTGCCTGTGCTAGCAAGCCTGGCGGGATCGCGGCCGGACCGGCTCGACGTCGTCGCGATCTGCACCGACACGAAGGACCTGCACAAGATCCGCGCGTTCCTCGGCGGTCTCGCCGTGCAAACCCTGACCTGCTACGTCGATGCGTATGGCACGACGGCGGAAGCCTCAGCCTCGGTCTTCACGCTCGTCGGCATGCCCGTGACCTATCTGGTCGGCGCAAGCAATCACGTCGAGGGTTACATCACCGGCGCCCCCGACTGGCTCTCGCCAGCGGGCGCGCGGCTGCTGCAATTCTATCTCGAGCAAGCCTGATCCGCTCAATTCGGGTGCCACCAGCGGCCGCCGATGACGACGCCCTCGGAGACGATCTTGCGGTCACCGATCAGGTGCTCGCCGACGACGTCCTCATAGTCGAACTGGCCTCGGCTGACCGAGATCAACGTGGCGTCGCCGACGCTGCCCGGCTTGAGGCTGCCGAGCTCGGGACGCCGCAGCGCCATTGCCGCGTTCACCGTCGAGGCGGCGACCACGTCGGACAGCTCCATGCCCATGCACAGGAATTTCGACATGGTCGTCACCTGGTCGAAGGCCGGACCGTCGATGCAGAGCTGATGGATGTCGGACGAGATGGTGTCCGGATAAAAGCCGTTGGCGAGCATGGCGCGCGCGGTCTTGAAGGCGAACGAACCCTTGCCGTGGCCGATGTCGAACAGCACGCCGCGCTCGCGCGCGTCCAGCACCGCACGCTTCACCGTGCCCTGCGCGGTCGCGGGCGTGTTGGGGAAGGGGCGGAACGCATGGGTGAGCACGTCGCCGGGACGCAGGCGCGCCAGCACCTCCTCATAGCTCGGCGGCGGATGGTCGATATGCGCCATCAGCGGCATGCCGACCTCGTTCGCGACTTCCAGTGCGATGTCGAGCGGCACGGCCCCCGACGTGCCCGAGGAATGCAAGCCCACGCGGACCTTGATGCCGACGATGAGGTCGCGATTGGCATCCGCGACCTTGGCCGCCTCGATCGGATTCATCAGCCGCAGCTCCTCGCTCTCGCCAACCATGATCCGGTGCGAGAAGCCGAAGATGCCGGCATGCGAGACGTGCAGGTAAGCGAGGATGCGGACCTGGCTCGGCTCGATCACATGCTTGCGGAAACCGGCGAAATTGCCGGGCCCGGCGCTGCCGGTGTCCACGGCCGTGGTGACGCCGGAGAGACGGCAGAACTCCTCGGCGTCGATTCCGAGCGAGGTGCCACCCCAATAGACATGGGTGTGAAGATCGATCAGTCCCGGCGTCACGATGAGCTGCGAGACATCGCGCACGTCGGTGCCCGGATCAGCCTTGAGCCCGGCGCCCACGGCAGCCACCTTGCCGCCCGAAAATGCGACATCCGTCACGGCGTCGAGCTTCTGGGACGGGTCGACCACACGGCCGCCGCGCAGGATCAGGTCGAAAGGCATCATGGTCTCCGGATGGGGCAGTGAGGCACGGCCGACAGGTCGGCGAGGCCAGGAAGGAAGTCTGTTGCTTCTAGCAATTCCTGCGCCGGAGGGCCTGCCAAATGGCGGCCATTACCCATGACAAAATGGCGATCCCGGCATGACTCGAACATGCGACCTACGGTTTAGGAAACCGCCGCTCTATCCGGCTGAGCTACGGGACCGCGGAACCCGCCGGCTGGCAGGTTACCTGGAGCTGTACATACCAAAGCGGTAGCGGGACCGGAAGCCCTTCGCTCGGCCGAATGCGGATATCTGCCGGCGGCCTCTACGCCTTGATATTGTTGTCCTTCACCACCTTGCCCCAAGTGGCGACCTGCTTGTCGAAGAACGTCTTGAAGGCGGGGCCGTCCTCGAGCAGCAACGTCATCTGCTGCGTCTCCTTGAGCTGGGCGGCGGTCGCGGGCTCGCTCAGGATCTCCCTGGACGCCGTCGCCATGGCGGAGACGATGTCGGGCGGTGTGCCTGCGGGGGCGAAGATGCCCCACCAGGCCAGTGTCTCGAAGTCCGGAAAGCCCGCCTCGATCGCGGTCTGCGTATCCGGCAGGCCCGGCAGCCGCTCGCGACCGAGCTGCAGGATCGGACGCAGCATGTTGGTGCCGAGCTGGGCTGCGACCAGCGCCGCCGATCCCGCGATCAGGTCGACATGGCCGCCGAGCACGTCGTTCATGGCCGGGCCGCCGCCGCGATAAGGCACGTGCATGATCTCGACGCCGGCCCTGTTGCCGAGCACGGTCATGGCGAGATGGCCGAGCGTGCCGATACCGACGGAGGCGTATTTCACCGCACCCGGGATTGCCTTGCAGGCTGCCACCACGTCGGCAAAGCTCTTGTAGGGACGGCCCGCACCCGCCGCGATCACGTAAGGCGCGGTACCGATCAGCAAGACCGGCATCAGCTCGCGCTCGACATCGACGGGCGGCTTGTCGAGGATGGACGGGATCACCGCGTGGGAATCGAAGGTCACCAGGAACGTCGAGCCGTCCGGCGGGCTCTTGGCGACTTGCGCCGCGCCGAGCGCGCCGGCGGCGCCCGACTTGTTCTCGACAATGACGATGCGGTTGAGCTTCGTTTGCAGATGGCTCTGGAGCAACCGCGCCATCGCATCGGTCGATCCCCCTGGTGGAAACGGCACCACCAGCGTGATCTTGCCGGCTTGCGCCGCCGCCGGTGCGATTGCGAGGATGGCCGGCGCGGCCAGCAGCGTGCGTCGTGTGATCGTCATGGTCCCCTCCCTTGGGTGTGCTGCGCCCGGCTTTTGCTCTTTGGCGCTTAGGTCGTCCCGAAACCCGACCCCGCTTTTTTGTATTCTGGCCGCGGCGGACTGAAGATGTCCAGCACGCGGGCGCCGTCGGGCCCGGCGCGCATGGTGTGCGGCACGTTGCCGGGCGTGCGCCAGAAATCGCCCTTCTTCACGGCAATCTCCTCCTCGCCCTGGACGCGGATGGCGGAGCCGTCGAGCAGCACGCCCCATTGCTCCTCGGGATGATGATGCAGGGTGCCCTGCGCATGCGGCGCCAGCGTCACCACCGACAGCATCGCCTGCTCGCCGGAGAAGATGCGCGTGGTCACCCCCGCGGCGAGTTCGCGAAACAGCCCGTCGCCGGGATTATCGATATTGTGGAATTCGTCCTTCTGGCTCACGCTACTCTCCCCTTCGTTTCGGTCTTGTCAGGATTTTCCATACGAGCCCTGGTAGCGGCCCTCGCGGATCGCCTTCAGCGTCTCTTCCTCACGCGCGACCTGGGCGCGGACCGCTTCCAGCAGCGCCGCCGCGCCGGCCGCGGGAAACGACACCACGCCATCCTCGTCGCCGACCACGATGTCGCCGGGCGAGATCACGCTACCACCGACAGAGACCGGCACGTTGATCTCGCCGGGGCCGTTCTTGTACGGCCCGCGGTGGATCACCGCGCGGGCGTAGCAGGGAAAATCGTCGCCGGCGAAGGCCGCGACGTCGCGGATCGCGCCATCAATCACATAGCCTTCCGCTTTGCGCCATTGCGCGATGTTCTTCATGATCTCGCCGACCAGCGCCCGCGTCTCGTCGCCGCCGCCATCGACCACGATGACGTCACCCGGACCGACCAGCTCGAGCGCACGGTGGATGGCGAGATTGTCGCCGGGACGGGTGCGCACGGTGAAGGCCGTGCCCACCAGCTTGCCGCCGCGATGATAGGGCTTCAGCCCCACCGCGCCCGGCAGCCGGGCGAGATTGTCTGAAATGACCGAGGTTGGCGCACCGCGAAAGCCCTCGATGATCTCGGCGGGCGGCTTCGGCACGCTGTTCGTTGCGATCGTGATCGTCATATCCAGGAATCCTTATTATTCGGCGTGCGCCCTCGCTTTCGCCGGCATGATCCGGAAGGCGCGCCCTTCCTTCATCCACGCTGCGCGCTCGTCGCGCAACAGCGTGCGGCGGACTTTTCCGGAATCATCGCGCGGCGGGGCGCCGACGATCTCGAAACTCTCCGGGTGCTTGTAGCGGCTGAGCCTGTCCTTCAAAAAGTCCGCCATGCCGTCGGCGATGGCCTGACCGTCCGCGCCGGGCTCCGGCTCGATGATGGCATGCACGCGCTGGCCCAATTCCGGATCGGGCAGTCCCACCACCACGCAGGAGCGCACGCCGGGACACTCGGAGACCGCGGCCTCGACCTCGGCCGGATAGATGTTGGCGCCGCCGCGCAGCATCATGTCGGCGAGCCGGTCGCCGAGATAGAGGTAGCCTTCCGCATCCAGCCTGCCGATATCGCCGAGCGATTCCCAGCCGTTGGCCAGGCGCTTCGGCTCGGCGCCGAGATAGTGATAGGTGGCGTCCTTGCCGTCATTGTTGAGGAAATATGTCTCGAAGAACGCATTGCCGTTGGGCAAACCAATCGCGACGAAGTCGCCGGGCTTGACGCCCTTGGCGGCAAACGCCCGCGCGCGCCGGTTGGCGCCGCGCTCGAGCTCGTCCCATGTCAGCGTGTCCTGCCCGTGACGGACGGCGATCGTGCCTTGCGGCTTGCGCTCGGCGTACCAGCGCGGCACATCGGACAGGGGCAGCAGCATCAGGCGTTTCCACTTCGTCTTCTTGGCGTCGCCCCAGGGCGAGGCGATCACGGGATGAAGTGTAACAGCCGGGGCCAACCCTTCAAGACGCAAGCCTTCAAGACGCAAGCCTTCGAGAACCAAGCCTTCGAGACGGAGACCTTCAAGACATCCGCATCAATGCTCTGCACCGCAACCCGGACTATCGAACAGCGCCGCAAGGCCGCATTTGGACGTCAGCATCTTGTCGCCGTCATGCCCGACGCCGGCCACGTCCCATACCTTGTGATTGGGCGTGCCGTGGTCGCGCTTGGCCATCGCATCGACATAGGCATGGCCGCGGGCGTAGCGATACGGCCCCTGCGCTTCGGCCATGCAGCTCTTGTCCAGCGCGGAATGTTTCGGATTGGTGTCGAGGGTGCCAAGCAGGTAGATCACCTCGCGATCGACATATCGCTGCTCGAGCGCGGCCGGTGTCGCGTCCGCGAGATAGGGCGGGCGCGCGTCCATGCCGTATTTCCAATTGTTGAAGCCCGCGCAGGATGCGGCGATGGCCGGTACGGGCCGCGCATTGCTGAAATAGGCGTAGGACGAAGGATTGGCGACGACGTAGCGCACTTCGATGTGCTGGCGCGACAGCGCCGCCTCGCCCTTGCCGGCGATGGCGTAGCGCTGCGCGACCTGGCCGCCGCCGGAATGGCCGGCGACCACGACCTGTTTCAGGTTCGGGAAAATGCGCCGGTCCGAGAGTTTTGCCAGGATCGCATCGAGCGCCTCGAAGGACGACACCGGGTTCGGCGCCAGCGCGGCATCGCCACCCTCCCATCCCTCCAGCGACCAGCGCAGCGTGTCCGCAGGCAGCTTGTGCGCGTCGACATCGATCTCTGCCAGGAACTGCGGCACGATCATGAGCGCGCTCTTGCCGTCGTCGCCCGCTGCGATCTGCGCGGAATGGGCCGAGATATAATATTCATCGGCATTGCGCAGGCGCCCGTGCAGCACGATGATCGCGCGCGAGATCGCCGGCAGCGGCAGCGACCAGTCGCTGGAGAGATAGAGCGGCAGCATGCCCTGGCCGCCGACCGGGAGCCGCGCGTCGGCGATCGCTCTCACGGGCTTGCGGTTGGGCGCATCCTCGTCGGCTGCGAACGCATGGCTGGACACGAGCGTCAGCGCGATTGCAGCGAGACAGGCCAGCGCTCTCATGACGAACATTCCCCTTCGAATTCAAATCGATAAAAGTCTAAGCGCATCCCATGCCGCTCGGCTGTGACTCCCGGGCCACGTCAAGCAAAAAATGTCAGCATTGCAGCCATGAAATTCCCGGGTTCCATGGGTGACAAGCCGGCGATAAAGGGGCAAAAATCCGGCTCGACTCAGTTCGGGTTGAGTTTTGCAAGGAATGCTCTCGTAGAATGTCGAACGCAGTTGCATCGCGTCGTGCGGCGCTTGTCGTTGCCGCAGCAGGATTTTCCCTGCTGACGACGTCGCATGCCCATGCGCAATGGTGGAAGCGCGCGCCGGTCGACTTCGAGGAATGCGCCGACGCCGCCGAGAAGGCCGCGACCAAGGCCGAAAAGACATCCGCGCTCGCCGACTGCAACGCGAAGTTCGCCGGCCGGCGCAAGACAGGCGGCGGCTATTCCTATTACGACTTCCTCCAGGACCGCACCTTCGACATCGCCGGCCCCAATCCGACGCCGGAGGAGCAGAAGAAGATCGACGAATCCTATACCGCCTATCTCGCCAATCAGCGCCGCAGCAATGAGGCGGCCCGGGCCACCGCGCGCCAGCAGCGCGAGCAGCAGGAACAACAGGCGCAGCAGCTCCAGCAGATCGCGCTGCGCACCGAGGTCGCGCGCGTGCCGGTCCCGGTCGAGCGGCCGAAGGTGCTGCAGGCTGCGGTCGGCGAGACGCGGCCGCGGCCGAAAGGCGCGCCCTGCATCAAGGGCTCGTTCTCCTGCGAATGGCCGCGGCTTTCGGATGGATTGAACGAGTTGAAGAAGCTGTTCAACCCGACGCCGAGCAAGCCCGCGAAGAAGGGCTGAGCCAGCCACAACCGTCATTGCGAGCGCAGCGACGCAATCCAGATTTTTTCCGCGGAGGGATTCTGGATTGCGTCGCTGCGCTCGCAATGACGGGTTGGATGTAGATTCGCACCTACATTCTCAGTTCGGATGCTTCTTCTTGCTGCGCTTGGGAGTCACGACCGGCGCATTCGTTGGCGCCGTCGCCGGTGAACTGCCCAACTGCGACCTGCTCTCCTGCAATCGCCTGTCATAGCCGGGAGAATTCATGACCGTCGGCGGCCTCGCAAAGGCGAGCGTCGATCCGCAGCAGAGCCCGGCCAGCGCGAGCCCGATCATCAAACAACGCCTCATCGCGTTCCTCCCTCGCACTCATGCGCTACCCGCGTATCTGTTGCGGTGTCAGCCCGGGCGGACCCTTGCCCGCGACTTCAGCTTCCTTGATCAGCGCAACAATGCGGCGCATCAGCGGCACGTCGATGTTGTTCTGCTCCGCGAGCGCGATGACTGCGCCCTGGAGATAGTCGATTTCGGTCCTGCGGCCCTGCTTCAGATCCTGCCACATCGAGGAGCGCGCCTCCGGATCGATCTTCATCGTGCGTCCCAGGATCGCGTTGAAGATCATGTCGGGCAGCCGCAGCAAGGTCGGCGTCCACCTCATCGGGATCGGCGTCGCCGAAACCGGATTGATGCCGGCGGCCTTCATCGCAGCCAGCCCCTCCGCCATCTGGTCGGCGAACAGCTTTCGCCAGTCGCGGTTCGCCAGTTGCGCGGCGAGCGGCATGTCGGACAAGGCGCTGAGCGCGTTGTTCAGGTTGATGATCAGCTTGCCCCATTGCACGCCGGCGATGTCGCGGCTCGCGCGCAGGGTGAGCCCCGGCACCGACAGCGCGGCAGCCGTATTGTCCGCGTCCTCGCCAATATGGATGTCGCCGGAGGTCGAACGGTGGAAACGGCCCTCGCCCATCGCGATGACGTTGAAAGGCACCATGCCGGCGAGCACGCGCCGGTCGCCAAGGCGTTCGCGCAGCACCGCGACATTGCCGACACCGTTTTGCAGGGAGACGATGACGGCGTCCTGCGGCGCATGCTGCGCGATCTGATCCGCCACTTCGGCGGTGTCGGCGCTCTTCACCGTGACCAGCACGATGCCGGCGCTGTGGAAGATCGCGGGATCTTCCGACAGCGCGAACTGGCCCTCCTCCAGCTTCTTCCCGGAGCCGTCGAAATCGGTCAGAAGCAGGCCGAACCGCTCGATCTCGGTCTTGACCCGCGGCCGCACCAGCAGCGCGACGCGGCGGCCGCCGGCCGCCAGCATGCCGCCGGCGAAACAGCCGATGGCGCCCGCGCCGGCCACCACGATCGATCGATCCGTAACCACCAGACCTTGCTCCCTGAACGACCCGCCTTCGATAGCAGAGGCGAGGCCGCCTGCCCATGGAACGGTTGCGGTGCAATCGCCTTGTAACCGTCATGAGAGCCTCATATGTTTTTGAACGGGGCTTGTTATCGGCAGGAGAACGCCATGGGTTTGCTCGACGTCCTCAACGGAATGCAGAACGGCCCGCGCGGCCCGAGCACGCCAAGTTCTGAGAAATCCTCCGGCGGCATGTCGCCGATGACCATGGCGCTCCTCGGCCTGCTCGCCTGGAAGGCTTTCAAGCATCTGACAGCCAACCAGTCCGGCAGCGCGCCACAGCCGTCCCCGACGCCGACGCAGCTCCCCCCGCCGGTGAATGCAGGCCCAGGTGGTGGCCTCGGAGGAGCACTTGGCGGAAGCGGCGGCCTCGGTGACCTCTTGAAGGGCGGCCTTGGCGGCCTGCTCGCGGGCGGCGCGGCCGGCAGCGTGCTCAGCGGCGGGCTCGGTGATCTCCTCAACCAGCTCCAGCAGGGCGGCCATGGCGAGACCGCAAGCACCTGGGTCGGCAAGGGTGAGAACAAGGCGATCGCGCCCGGCGATCTCGCCAAGGCGCTCGGCGCCGACCAGATCGAGAGCCTGTCCGCCCAGAGCGGCCTGTCGCGCGAGGAACTGCTCTCCGGCCTCAGCCAGTACCTGCCGCAGGTGGTCGACCATCTGACGCCGGACGGGCGGCTGCCGACCGAGAACGAGATCTCGGGCAGAATCTAGTCAAATTGTGATCTACGCGTTCTCGGGAAGGGAAGCACTGTCATGAGTTTCGGCGGCCTGTTGTGGATCATCGTCGTCGGCTTCATCGCCGGCCTCATCGCGCGCTGGCTCGCGCCGGGACCGAACAACCCGAGCGGCTTCATCCTCACCACCATCCTCGGCATCGGCGGGGCGTTTCTCGCAACTTTCATCGGCCAGGCGATCGGGCATTACGGCCCGGACCAGGGCGCCGGTTTCATCATGGCCACGATCGGCGCGGTGGTGGTGCTGTTCATCTGGCACCGCCTGGTGGCCAGCGGCGTGATCAAGGGGTGACGGCGCTAACCGTCGCGTGAGGAGGCTCATCTGCCTCCTCAACATCATTGCGAGGAGCTCTTGCGACGAAGCGATCCAGAATGTTGCCTTGAATGTTGCCTCGGAGGCCGCCTGGATTGCTTCGCTTTGCTCGCAATGACAAGTTCACGTAACCAAATGCATCCCCGCGTCCATGCGCACGACCTCGCCGGTCATGTTGCTGGAGGCCGGCATCGCCAGGAAGCAGACCAGCTGGGCGATGTCTCCAGCGGATGACGCAACCTTCAGCGGCACCTTCGCCACCACGCTGTCGCGGACCTGCTTGGCCTGTGCCTCGCCGCGGCCCTTGGTGAACCAGGGCGTATCGATATAGCCGGGACACACGGTGTTGACGCGGATCAGCGGCGCCAGCGCGCGCGACAGCGACAGCGTCATGGTGTTGAGCGCGCCCTTGCTAGCGGCATAGGCGATCGACGAGCCGACGCCGCTGATGCCGGCAACCGAGGATATGTTGACCACGGCGGACGGCCGCTCCGAAGCCTTCGCACCCGCCTCGAGCAGGCTGCGGGCGGCGCGCACCATCTGAAACGGGCCGATGGTATTGACGCCGTAGAGACGCTGGAAATCGTCCGCCGACAATCCGTCGAGATCGGCATGAGCGACATGCTTGGTCGTACCGGCATTGTTGACGAGCACGTCGAGCCTGCCCCAGCCGCTTGCGGCCGCAACGATCCTGCGGCAATCGTCATCCTTCGAGACGTCGCCCTGGGCGACCAGCACCTCGGCCGCGCCCGCCTTGCGGCAGAGCTCTGCCGTCACCTCGGCCTCCTTCTGGCTGGACGAATAGTTGATCACGAGCCGCGCCCCGCTTCGTGCGAGAATTTCCGCGGTCGCAGCGCCCAGGCCGGAGGCGGACCCCGTCACGATTGCGCACAGACTGTCTTTTGCCATCCGGATTTCCTTCCCCGTTATTAAGTTGCTGGCCCTGTTTAGCGAGTTTGCCGCGCCCTGCAAATCGAGCAAACTCCGCTAAGCGGAATTAGTCCAGATCGGTTGTTGCGCCCATGCCCGCGCCGCAGGTTGACCTGCGATCAACGCTTGTCAGGGCCATGGCTTTTTCGGATCATCGGGCGCAAGAAGAACCTGCGCGCCTCGCCCGCCGGGCCGGACGCGCCAATGGCAAAACACGGGGAACGCTGTGGCGGAGAGTGACAATATCGTCGTCGAGACCGCGGAGAAAATCTTCGCCGATCTCGCCGATCCGCAAACCATCAACAACGACAGGAAGGATTCGTGGCAGGCGCCGTTGTGGCAGGCGCTGAGCGAAGCCGGCCTGCCATTGTCCTGGGTGCCCGACGATCTCGGCGGCTCCGGCGCGAGCCTTGCCGACGGCTTTGCGCTTCTCAACGCCGCCGGCCGCTTCGCGGTCGCGGTTCCCCTGGCCGAGACCATGCTAGCGGGCTGGCTGCTGGCGCAGGCGAAAATTGCTTCTCCCGAGGGCGAGATGACGGTGCTGCCGGCATCCCCGAAGGATCGCATCACGCTCGCCGCCGACGGCTCGCTCTCCGGCCGCGCCCGCGGCGTGCCGTTTGCGAAAGCGGCCAAGCACTTTGCTGTGCTGGCGCACGGCAGGGACGGCGCCTCGATCGCGCTGGTCGATGCGAGCAAGGGCCGGATCGAATCCGGACTCAATGTCGGCTACGACCACAGCGACACCGTCACGCTCGACAAGGTCCAGCCCGTCACCCTCAGGCCCGCGCCGAAGGGTTTTGACCAGACCACAATGATGCTGATGGGCGGCGTCGCGCGCAGCCTTCAGATCGCGGGCGCGCTGGAGGCGATGCTCGACATCTCCGTGCGCTACTCCAACGAGCGCGTCGCGTTCGAGAAGAAGATCTCGAAGTTCCAGGCGGTGCAGCACAATCTCGCCCGTCTTGCCGGTGAGTCCGCCGCCGCGCTTGCCGCCGCGACCTCCGCCGCCGACGCCATTGCCAACGCAAGGACGTTCGACGACGAGGTCTATCTCGAAGCCGCTTCGGCCAAGATCCGCTGCGCGGAAGCGGCCGAAAAAGGCGGCGCCATCGCGCATCAGGTGCATGGCGCGATCGGCTTCACCTTGGAGCACATCCTGCACCGCTATTCGTTGCGGGCGCTGGCCTGGCGCGACGATTTCGGTTCGGAGAGCCACTGGGCCGTCGAGCTCGGCAAGCTCATTGCCAATCGCGGCGCCGACGAATTGTGGCCGCTCGTGGCTTCGCGCTGATCAGGGGACGAGACAACAATGACCGCTGCCCTTCGTTTCGATCCGATCCGCCTGCCCGAGAAGTGCGAGCAATTGCGCAAGGAGGTGCGCGCGTTCCTTGCCGAGGAAATCGCCGCCGGCACCTTCGATCCGCACAAGCCCAACCGCGAGGACACCGACGCGCCGGAATTTTCCCGCCGGGTCGGCGCCAAGGGCTGGCTCGGCATGACCTGGCCGAAGAAGTATGGCGGCCAGGAGCGCTCGTTCCTCGAGCGTTACGTCGTGACCGAGGAGATGCGCGTCGCCAACGCACCGACGCGACGGTTCTTCGTCGCCGACCGCCAGAGCGGACCGGTGCTGATCAAATACGCGCCTGAGCACATCAAGATGGACATCCTGCCGCGCATCTGCCGCGGCGAGATCTGCTTTGCGATCGGCATGAGCGAGCCGAACTCCGGCTCGGACCTGTTCGCGGCAAAAACGCGCGCGACCAAGACCGACGGCGGCTATCTCATCAACGGCACCAAGATCTGGACGTCGTCGGCGCACATCGCCGACTACATGATCGCGATCTTCCGCACCTCGCCGCCGACCAAGGAGAACCGCCGTCACGGCCTGACGCAGTTCCTGGTCAAGATGAAGCAGCCGGGCATCCAGGTGAACCCGATCGGCCAGATCACCGGCCAGTACGAGTTCAACGAAGTCGTCTTCACCGACTTCTTCGTGCCCGACGATCACGTGCTCGGCGAGGTCGACGGCGCCTGGAAGCAGGCGACATCAGAGCTTGCCTATGAGCGTTCGGGCCCCGAGCGTTTTCTGGAGACTTACTACGTGCTGACCGAGCTGGTCCGCGCGGTCGGTCCGAATCCAGACACGCGCAGCGCCGAAGGCATCGGCCGCCTGGTCGCGCAGCTCCACACCATGCGCCGCATGTCGGTCTCGGTCGCCGGCATGCTGCAGGCCGGCAAGGAGCCCGTGGTGGAAGCTTCAATCGTCAAGGACATCGGCACGGTCTGGGAGCAGCAGCTTCCGCACCGCGTCCGCGATCTGGCGGCGTTCGTCGAGGAGACCGCGACCAACCGCGAGACGCTGGAGCGACAGCTCGATTTCGCCATCAAGACCGCGCCGAAACTCACGATCCAGGGCGGCACCACCGAAGTGCTGCGCGGCATCATCGCCCGCGGGCTTGGTTTGCGCTAATTCAATCGAGGACATCATGAGCACCTATCAAGATATCGGCGTCGAGAAAGTCGGCCACGTCGGCACCATCGAGATCCGTCGCCCGCCGCTCAACTTCTTCGACATCTCGCTGATCAACCAGATCGCGGACGCGCTCGACGAATTCGACCGCGACATCGAGATCCGCAGCTCAGTGCTGTCGGCACAAGGCAAGGCGTTCTGCGCCGGCGCCAATTTCGGTGATCCGGCGCGGCAGGCGCAGGAGGCGCGCGAAGCCGAGAAGAAGGGCGATCCAGCCGACAATCTCGGCCCGATCAACCATCTCTACATCCAGGCCGTGCGTATCTTCCGCGCCAAGAAGCCGATCGTCGCCGCCGTGCAGGGCGCGGCCATCGGCGGTGGCCTCGGGCTTGCGGTCTCCGCGGACTTCCGCGTCACCTGCCCAGAAGCGCGCTTCTCCGCGAATTTCACCAAGCTCGGCTTTCATCCCGGCTTCGGCCTGACGACGACGCTGCCGGAACTGATCGGCAAGAACAACGCCGAGCTGATGTTCTACACCAGCCGCCGCGTCACCGGCGAAGAAGCCGTCAAATGGGGCCTCGCCAACGAGCTGGTGCCGCAGGACCAGGTGAAATCAGCCGCGATGAAGCTCGCGGGCGAGATCGCCGAATGCTCCCCGCTCGGCCTCCTCTCCACCCGTGCCACGATGCGCGCCGGCCTCGCCGACCGCGTCATGGCAGCAACCAACCACGAGCTCGCCGAACAGACCCGCCTGCGCGCGACCGAAGATTTCAAGGAAGGCGTGAAGGCCACGGAAGAGCGGCGCGCAGCGAATTTCAAGGGACGGTGATTAAGTTTGCGCTTCGCCGCGTGGCTCCGCCATCGCCGCATACTCTGGGGTCGTCCCGGCCTTCGCCGGGTTGACAGTTTTGCTTGTTGCTCGCTATTTCCACCCCACCACCAGCGCATCCACGATCGTCACACCCTGCCCCTCCGGATGCACCAGCACTGGATTGAGCTCGATCTCCGCGATCTCGGCCGCATGGCGGGCTGCCAGCACCGAGACGTCGGCGATCAGTTGCGCCAGTGCCGCGACATCCGCCTTGGCCACCCCGCGAAAGCCGCTCAGCAGCGGCGCGGCCTTCAAGGCGTTTAGCATCGCGTCCGCCTCCACCGCGCTTACCGGCGCCGGGCGGTAGACGACATCGCGGAACAGTTCCGTGGTGATGCCGCCGAGGCCGACCATCACCACCGGCCCGAACGTCTCGTCCGTCATCGTCCCGACGATGATCTCGACGCCCCGCCTCGCCATCGGACCGACCAGCACGCCCTGGATCGCCGCCTCCGGCCGATGCTTGCGCGCATTGTCGAGCAGGGCCTCAAAGACCAGGAACACCTCGCCCTTCGTCGTGATGTTGACGCGCACGCCGCCGACCTCGCTCTTGTGCGCGATATCCGGCGACTGGATCTTCATCACCAGCGGAAAGCCGACGCGGGCGACGGCTTCGTCGAGCCCGCCCTTGTCCTCCACCAGCACCTCATCCGGCAGCGTGATGCCGGCGGTGCGGAGCAACGCCTTGCTGTCGGCCTCGGACAGCGCGGGCGACTTGAAATATGCCGAAAGATCGTGCGCCGGCGGCCGCGCCTCGTCCGCGGGCCTCGGCAGCTTGAAGCTGGCATAGTCGACGAGTTGCCGCATCGCGACTCCGACATGAGTCAGGCCCGTGAGCACCACCACGCCGGATCTGGCGAGCTCGCGCCGCGCGAAATCGGACGGCACGGTGTAGGAATAGAACACCACCGGCTTGTGCTGCGCTGCCAGCGCCGGCGTCAGCTCTTCCTCTTTGAACGGCTTGCGCACCTCGCTCGAGAGCGACAGCACGACCAGGATCGCATCGACTTCGTCGCAGGCGGTGAGCAGATCGACGCTCTTCTGCAGGCCACCCGAGGTCACGCCCTGTGCGGTCACGTCGATCGGATTGCGCGCGGTGCCGTAGGACGGCATCAGCTGCTTGATCCCCGCCTGGATCGGCTCTGAGAGCTCCGGCACCCGCAAGCCTTGAAGGGCCACAGCATCCGCGCCCCAGATGCCCGCACCGCCGGAGACCGTGACGACGGCAACGCGATCGCCCTTCGGCAGGGGATTGCTGGCGAGCACCGCGGCGATCGTCAGCGCTTCGTCGAGATCGTTGGAAACAATCAGGCCATATTTGGCAAACACCGCATCATAGGCCGCCGACCAGCCGGCCATGCTAGCGGTGTGCGACGCCGCCGCGCGCTGACCTGCGCCGGAGCGCCCGACCTTGGTGACGATGACAGGCTTCTTCAGCTCAGCTGCCCGCCGTGCAGCGGCAAGGAATTTGTCGACGTCGCGGATGCCTTCGATGAAGAGCAGGATCACATCCGTCGAAGCGTCCTGCACCAGATAATCCAGAAATTCGCCGGCGCCGAGATCGGATTCATTGCCGGTGCTGACGACATAGCTCACGGCGACGCCGATCGCCCTCGCACGGTGATAATAAGCAAAGCCGATGCCGCCGCTCTGCGCGACGATGCCGATCCGCTTCGCCGTCGCGACGAGCGGCACCACGCCCGGCTTGACGTCCACGGCAGGACTGAACGTTGCCGCCACGCGCTGCATCTGGCTGAAAAAGCCCTCGGCGTTCGGACCGGAAATTCGCATGCCCGTGCGTTTGGCCAGCGTTGCGATCGAATCCTGCATCGCTGCGCTGTCGCCGCCCTCCTCGGCAAAGCCGGAGGAGATGATCACGGCGTTCTTCACGCGGGCGGCGGCGCATTGCTCGAGCGCGGGAAGGACCGCGCGGGCGGGGATGACGATGACGGCGAGATCGATCGGCACGCCGATCTCGGCGACCGACTTGAAGCAGGTGAGCCCGTCGATCTCCGCGTAGTTGGGGTTTACCGGGTAGATTCTGCCGGGATATTCGTTCTTTCGCAGCATCGCGAGCAGCCGGCCCGGAATCTTCTCGTGATCGCGCGAGGCGCCGATCAACGCGATGCTGGCGGGTGCGAAGAAGCTGTCGAGCGGATGCGGCATGTTGAATCCCTGCTCTTATGTTTATCCGCCATCCCTGCGCAGCGACGAAGTCAAGAGCTCAAGCCGCGATCCGGAACGTCACACCGCCGAGCAGGAACTCGCTCCCCGCAACCGCGAGCCCCTTCGCCCTCGCCGCATGCAGCACGCGCGCGACATCGGCCACCCGAAACTCAAGCGCGCTCATGATCTCGCTGGCGCCCTTGACGAAACGGAAGGTCGCGTTGGGCAGCTTCAATTCGGCATCGTGGCTCGGCGCAACGCCGATGATCCTGCCCCAATGCTCAGCCAGCCCTTGCGGATCCGGACTCTGCATCTCAACGCAGATCAGCGCCTGCGTCACGTCCTTGCGAATGAACTTCTGCCAATCGGGTCCCGCAGGAGGATAAGCACCCAGAATGTCGTCACTGCCTTCGGTGTGGTTGAACTCGATGAAGGCGGCGCGGCAGTCACGGGGGTGGAGCTGCACGCCGTGATAGGGCGCGTGGTCGATGACGTTCGCGGTGCGCACGCCCATCGCATTGGCGTTGCGGCCGCGTTCGTCAGGATCATTGCAGCAGAAGATCGCCATGTAACCGCCGCGGCCGCCGGACTTCTCGATGAAGCGGCCGGCCGTGGTGCCGTCCTTGAACGGTGCCACCACCTCCAGCAGGATCGTGTCGACCGGGAGCAGCGCGTTCTCCAGGCCGTATTTCGCAACGTTGCCGTCGCGGTAACAGACGGCGAGGCCCATGATTTCCGCGATATCGGAGATCACGGGTGCGAGCTGCGGCGCGACCAGACAGATCTGCCGCAGCCGGATATAGGGCGCCATCGTCATGCGCCCTTGAAGGCCGGCTTGCGTTTCTCGACGAAGGCTTTTGCAGCCTCCTTGTGGTCCTCGGTGTCGCTGCAGCGGGTGTGGTGGATCGCCTCGCCGTCGAAGCAATCCTCCAGCGCCAGATGCTCGGCATTGTTGATGTTGCGCTTGATGAAGCCGAGCGCGATCGAGGGCCCCTGCGCCAGCGACAGCGCGAGCTCGTGCGCGGCGGCGTCGATCTCGGCGTCGGGTACGACCTTCGTCACCATGCCGATCGCATGGGCCTCCTTCGCCGTGAGCACCGGCGACATCAGATAGAGCTCGCGTGCCCGCGCGCTGCCGAGCAGCTGGGTGAGGAAATAGGTGCCGCCGTAATCGCCTGAGAAGCCGACTTTGGCGAAGGCGGTCGTGATCTTGCAGGATTCGGAGGCGATGCGCAGGTCACAGGACAGCGCCATAGAGAGGCCGGCGCCGGCCGCCGCGCCGTCGAGCTGCGCCACCACGGGTTTCGGCATCTGGTGCAGGATGCGCGAGACCTCCATGCCGCGGCGCAAATTCGCAAGCTTCTGCTCGAACGGCAGCGGCGCGCGCCCTGCCGCCATCGACTTGACGTCGCCGCCGACGCAGAAGGAGCCGCCGGCGCCCTTGAACAGCACCGCGCGCACCTCCGGATCGTCTGCGGCGCGCCGCGCCGCCTCGACCAATCCGGCGACCATCTCGGGGTTGAGCGCGTTCTTCCGCTCCGGGCGATTCATGGTGATGGTAAGCAGCCCGCCTTCGAGCTTTTGCAGGACCATGTCGTTACTCATGGAGGCGTCTCCCTTCGTTGTTTTGTTCGGTCTATCGCCACACTGGTCATTGCGAGCGACTTGTCCGCCGAAGCTCGAAGAGCGGAGGCGGAAGCGAACAATCCAGAGATGTTTCCGCGGAGACAGTCCGGATTGCTTCGTCGCTTCGCTGCTCGCAATGACGGTCTTTATTTCTTCACCAGCGGACAGCGCGACTGCTCCAGCGACTGGAACGCTTCGCTGCCGGGCACAGTGGCGAGAAGCTTGTAATCGTCCCAGCGGCCCTTGGATTCCGACGGCTTCTTCACCTCGAACAGGTACATGTCGTGGACCATGCGGCCGTCCTCGCGGATCTTGCCGTTCTTGGCGAAGAAGTCGTTGATCGGCGTCTCCTTCATCACTTTCATGACGGCTGCGGAGTCCGTCGTGCCGGCCGCCTTCACCGCCTTCAGGTAATGAGTCACGGAGGAGTAGACGCCGGCCTGCGCGGAGGTCGGCGGCCGCTTCATGCGCTCCTGAAAGCGCTTCGAGAATGCGCGGGTGTCGTCATTGAGATCCCAGTAGAAGGCTTCCGCCAGCAACAGGCCCTGCGCCGTCTCCAGCCCGATCGAGTCGATGTCGGTGACGAAGGCGAGCAGCGGCGAGACCTTCTGGCCGCCCTTGGTGATGCCGAACTCGGCCGCCTGCTTGATGGCGTTGACGGTGTCGCCGCCGGCGTTGGCCAGCCCGATCACCTTGGCCTTGGAGGCCTGGGCCTGAAGCAGGAACGACGAGAAGTCCGACGTGTTGAGCGGATGGCGCACGCTGCCGAGCACCTTGCCGCCGGTCTTGGTGACGACGGCGCTGGTGTCCTTCTCCAGATCCTGGCCGAAGGCGTAGTCGGCGGTGAGGAAGAACCAGGTGTCGAGGCCCGACTTCACGGCGGCAAGGCCGGTCACGTTGGCCTGGCCGTAGGTGTCGAACACGTAGTGGACGGTGTAAGGACCGCAGGCCTCGTTGGTGAGACGGATCGAGCCCGGGCCGTTGAACATGATGATCTTGTTGCGCGCCTTCGCGATCTCGCCGGCGGCCAGCGCCGTCGCGGAAGCCGCGACGTCGTAGATCATCTCGACGCCCTGGTTATCGAGCATGTCGCGGGCGATGTTGGCGGAGAGATCGGCCTTGTTCTGATGGTCGGCGGCCAGCACCTGGATCTTGCGGCCGAGCACCTCGCCGCCAAAGTCTTCAACGGCCATCTTGGCGGCGGTCTCGCTGCCGGGGCCGGTGATGTCGGCATAGAGGCTCGACATGTCGAGGATGCCGCCGATCTTCAGCGGCGGCTTGTCCTGGGCCTGCACGGCGCTCGCACTCAGGGCAAACGCTGCGGCAAAAATGCCCGACAAAATATGCTTCATCGAAAAAGACCTCCCTTATCGCGCCGTACTCTGATGGCGGCTTGGTTATTGCTCTTGGTTGAACTTGTTGCCGCGATCATGCCGCATGCGCGGGAGGGCAGCAAGCGCGAGCTGCGACGCAGGTCGCCCTTGCATCACGCGTTTTCCGCAAAACGGAATGGCTTGGTGCGGATAAATGTTTCCACGTCATTGCGAGCGCAGCGAAACAATCCAGAGTCCTTCCACGGAGACGGTCTTTCGCTGCACTCGCAATGACGGAGTGCGACGAAGCCCCTTCGCGCGCAGCCACGCTTGAGTTAAAAGTGACGCTCAACGCAACCTCTCCGGGTCACGTGACGCAACGGCCTCACCTCATCATCGCAATTTTTCTCGTCGCGGGGCACAGCGCCTTCGCGAGCCCGTGCCAGTTCGAGTCCCAAGGCGAAGGCCGTGTCGCAGCCATCGTCGACGCACGCAGTGTCCGTCTCGACGACGGCCGCGAAATCCGCCTCACCGGCATCGAGTCCACGGCGGGGACGAAGCCGGCACTGACCTTGCTGCTCGGCGGCCGCGACGTGATTCTGAGGAGCGCTGACGACACACCAGACCGCTACGGCCGGCAGGGGGCGCTGGTCTTCATCGGCGAAAGCGAGACTTCGGTACAGGCGATGCTGTTGGCCCAAGGCGACGCCATCGTCTCCGCCGAAGTCACCGACAAGGACTGTGCGGCCGCCCTGATGTCGTCGGAGGCCGAGGCACGGCGTCAAAAAAAGGGCAACTGGGCTGACCCGTCGGCCATAAAAAACGCGGAAAGTCCGGACGATATTTTGGCGGGGATCGGGCGTTTTACGGTGGTCGAGGGCAAAGTCCTGTCGGTCCGGCAAGCTGGGGCAGTGACCTACCTCAACTTCGGACGGAACTGGACACGCGGCTTTGCCGTGACTATTTCAAGACGCACGTTACCGGCGTTCGAAAGCGTGGGCATCAACCTTAAGTCCCTGGAAAATAGACGTATTCGCGTTCGGGGCTGGGTTGAGGGGAACACGGGGCCGCGAATCGACCTGCGTCTCTTGGGACAGGTTGAATTGCTGGGCGCAAACGAGCCTATTGGGGTAAGGCCTTAAAGCAGGCCGGGCACGGGTTAAGCGACGTGAATGGGGTGCCAGAACAGCACTGGAAGGGTGAAGGTCGCCGCCTGCGGGCTGCGTCGGCCGTGCTATGCCTCGTGCTGGGTTCAGCCCTTGCCGGTTGCGGCGATATGGGCCGGTTCCAGGCCGCGGCGACCCCGCCGACCGTCGCCATGCCGAAGCCGAAGCCGGCCGTGGCGCAGACCCCCGCGACCGAGAAGGAGCACGAGCGCATCCTGGCGAGCTATGGCGGCACCTATGACGATCCCCGGCTCGAATCGCTCGTCAGCAAAACCGTCGACCGGCTGGTTGCCGCCTCGGACCGTCCCGACCAGGGCTACAGGGTCACGATCCTCAATTCCGGCGCGGTGAACGCTTTCGCGCTACCGAACGGCCAGCTCTATGTCACGCGAGGACTTCTTGCGCTTGCGAGCGACACCTCGGAATTGTCCTCGGTGCTCAGCCACGAGATGGCGCACGTGCTGTCCAAGCACGCCGCGATGCGCGAGGATCAGGCGCGCCAGGCCGCTATCGTCACCCGTGTCGTCACCGACATGAGCAACGACCCCGACCTCACCGCGCTCGCGCTCGCCAAGACCAAGCTCACCATGGCGAGCTTTTCGCGCAACCAGGAGTTCGAGGCCGACGGCATCGGCGTCGCCATTTCCGCGCGCGCGCATTTCGACCCGTATGGCGCCGCCCGCTTCCTTTCGGCGATGGAGCGCAATGCCGAGCTGAAGGTCGGCAAGTCCTCGCTCGATCCGCGCGCGCAGGATTTCACCTCGTCGCATCCGGCAACCCCGGAGCGCGTGCAGAACGCGCAGACCATCGCGCGGCAGTACGTCGCCCCGGAAGGTGGCGAGCGCGATCGCGAGAGCTATCTCGCCGCGATCGACAACCTCGTCTATGGCGAAGACCCCAGCGAAGGTTTTGTCCGCGGCCGGCGTTTCCTGCACCCCAAGCTCGGCTTCACCTTCCAGGCGCCGGACAATTTCACGCTCGACAATACCGCACAGGCCGTGATCGGCGTGCGCGACGGCGGCTCGCAGGCGATGCGATTCGACGTGGTGCGGGTGCCGGCCGAGCAGTCGCTCGGCGATTACCTCAATTCGGGCTGGATGGAAGGCGTCGAGAAGGCATCCACGGAAGACATCACCATCAACGGCTTCCCGGCCGCGTCCGCGACCGCCAAGGGCGACCAGTGGCAGTTCAAGGTCTATGCGCTGCGCTTCGGCAGCGACGTCTACCGCTTCATCTTCGCGACACGGCAGAAGTCGACCGAAAGCGAGCGCAACGCGCGCGAGACCGTCAACTCGTTCCGCCGCCTGACCCTCGACGAGATCCAGGCCGCGCGCCCGCTGCGCATCAAGGTCATCACCGTGCAGCCCGGCGACACCGTGGAATCGCTCTCCCACCGCATGGCCGGCGTCGATCACCCCGCCGAGCGTTTCCGCGTGCTCAACGGCCTCGATCGCAACGCGCAGGTGAAGGTGCGCGATCGCGTGAAGGTCGTGGCGGATTGACGATGTAGCGCGCCGCCCGCCCGCGCGATCTCACGCCAACTCGGCCGCAGCTCGCTGCATGTTCGACGCGATGTCGTTGGTGACCGCACTCTGCTCCTCGACCGCCGCCGCGGTATTCGCGACATACTCGCTCACATGCCCGATGGCGGAGCGGATCGCCGCCAGCGAGCCCGCAACGTCGCCGGAGACGGCGTTCAGAGCCTCGATCTCGCTCGTGATCTTCTCGGTGGCCTGCTTGGCCTGGCTGGCCAATCCCTTCACCTCGGACGCGACGACCGCAAAACCCCTGCCCGCATCGCCGGCCCTTGCCGATTCGATCGTGGCATTCAGCGCCAGCAGGTTGATCTGCCCGGTGATGTTGCCGATCAGGTCGACGATACCGCTCATCGATTCGGCGGCGGAACTCAGCCGCCTCGCCTGCGTGTCGGCCGCCTCCACCTGATTGACGACGTTCGTCGTGGTCTGCCGCGACTTCACCATGGTCTCCGATATCTCCCGGATGGACGCGTTCATTTCCTCGCTACCCGCAGCAACCGAGTCGATCAGTTCTCGCGCCCGCTCGGCCTTCATTCGTGCGACCGCCTGCGCGGTGACATCGCTTGCATACTTCACGATTTTGAAGGGCTTTCCATTGAGATCCATGATGGGATTGTAAGACGCCTGGATCCAGATCTCCCGCTCTCCCTTGGCAAGTCTCTTGTACTCGGCGGCCTGGAACTCGCCGCTATTGAGCTTCCGCCAGAATTCCGCGTACTCGGGCGAGTTGCGGTAGGCGGCTTCGACAAACATGCCGTGATGCCGTCCCTGAATCTCGGACAGCCCATACCCCATCGCGGCGAGGAAATTCTGGTTCGCCCAGCGAATGGTGCCGTCGATATCGAATTCGATCACCGCCTGGGATTTCTTGATGGCTTCGATCTGGCCGTTGGTATCGGCCGCTCTCAACTTCTGCTCGGTAATATCGGTCGCGAACTTGACCACCTTGAAGGGCTTGCCGGTCTCGTCGAGGATCGGGTTGTAGGATGCGAGGATCCATATCTCCCTCCCACCCTTGCCGAATCGCTTGTATTCGGCCGAAAGGTGTTCACCCCTGTTCAGCGTCGCCCAGAATTCGCGATAGGCGGGGCTTGCAGCCTGGCCCGCGTCGACGAAGATGCTGTGATGCTTGCCGATGATTTCGTCGAGGCCATATCCCATCGTCTTCAGGAAATTGCCGTTTGCCGCAATGATCGTTCCGTCGAGGTTGAACTCGATCACGGCCTGGGCACGGTCGATGGCCGCAATTTTTCCGGCGTCCTCCATCGCCTTGATCTTTCCCGCCGTGATGTTTGTGGCAAATTTGATCACGGAGACCGGCTTTCCGGACTTATCGAAAACGGGATTGTAGCTCGCCTGGATCCAGATCGGCGTGCCGTCCTTCCTGACACGCCTGTATTGCGCCGACTGGAATTCGCCCCGCTTCAGCCGCGACCAGAACTCGCGATACTCCGCCGTGTCACGCTCCGCTGCAGGCAAGAAGATGCTGTGGTGCTTTCCCCGGATCTCGTCGAGACCGTACCCCGTCGCCTGGAGGAAGTTCTCGTTTGCGGTGATGATCGTCCCGTCGAGCTTGAATTCGATCACTGCCTGCGACTTGTTGATGGCTTCGACCTGCGCGAAGGCATGATCGACGTCGCTCCGCTTGCGCATTCCCAGCATCCGACTTATCCCCCATGACCGTCATGTCATTGCAATCATCGTTGCAAACAGAAGCTAACGACTATGCGCAGGGCTTCATCATCATCCGTTATGCCCCATTCAGATCGCGTGAAATCGTCGACCGTGAGGTGCGCCACATCAACATGACGCGCGACCAGGTCGAGCGCAGCCCTGCGAACGAGCTAGTTGACGAGCACCGCGCCGTCGCAACGGATTCCGGAAACCCAGACATCGGCTTGACCGACTCCGACGCCGAGCGTCGACAAGGTGGAGACGATGAGTTGATCGATCGAACCGGTGGCTCCGGCCAGGGTGCCGCTGACCGCCGACGTCAGGCCCGGAATCGGAAGGCCGACGCCATTGACGCTGAGCGAGAGGTCGCCCAACAGGCTGGACGTCAACGACGACGTGAAGTTTTGCGTCGAGACCGTCTTCGCCAACTGAGACTGGATGTCGACATAGGTGAAGGTCACCGGCGTCGCCGACGTATTGCCCATCGCCGCATGCGCGCGGCCGGATACGTTCAGCCCACCTACGCTGACCAGAACCGCAGCCGGCGGGTTCGGCTTGCTGGTGAAGTTCGTCATGTCGGCCATGGATACATTCCCGATCCAGGCATCGACAATGCCGGGCGTCACGCCGAGCGTGACCGTCGAATTGCTGACGTCCGGATGACTGCAGGAAATATTGTTGAGCGTGGCCGTTCCCTGGGCAATCTCGACGTAGAGCGGAAGATTGACCGCCGGAACGATGCCGCTTCCTCCGACCTGCACCGTGAGCAGGATTCTGGTCTGGGCGGTGTGAACGCTCGCGCCTTGGGCGCCGACCGCAACCCACCCCGACCCGACGGGCCTTTCCCCGATCGTCGCAACCAGGCTGGCGTTCAAGATCCCGGGCAGTCCAAGATTGACCGATGTTGCGATCTGATGCGTGCCATTTGCCACTTCCGCGATCGCTGACAGCAGGCTGTACACCGAGACGCCGACGCCGACCTTCGGCTTCTGGCCGACGGTGAGGCCGCTATAGGGGCCGAGATCGATCAGCGAGGCGAGGTTGACCTTGGTCGAGAGGCTGGACACAGCCTGCGATATGGTCGATAGCGCAATCGTCGCCTGGCTCGCCCCATTCGTGTTCTGCTGCGCGGCAAGCGCTGCTGCGATCGCGTCAGACATCCTGATGTTGTCCGATAGAATGCTGTTGTACGTCACGCCCGTCAGGCTCAAGCGTGTCGCCAGCGCGGACATGAAGTCGAAGGCGTCGACCCTGGCATTGATCAACGACTGGTAGTCCATCGCCGACAGCGAGAGGCTGGTACCGAGCATGCTGCCAAGCATGGCGTTCAGAAGACCGCCATTGATCGAGGCCAGTCGCGAGCCGATTGCGAATGAGGCCAGCGCAGTGCTGGAAGCTGTCGCCGTCGTATTGATCGTGAATTGGTCACGGCCGGTGAAATAGCGCGCAAAATAGAGCGGCGTCTGGGTCTTCAGCGTGACCCGCGCTGCGTTTGCCGATCCGGTCGCGGGCGTCACGAAGCGAGCCTGCGGTAATGCGGCAGAATTCGGAGTATAGGTGCCGAGGTCCACGGCAACGAGCGAACTGGCCGAATATTTGTTCTTCACGACGGTTGCGGATGCTGCATTATAGGCATTGCTGAGATTGCTGGCCGCGACGATCGCGGCAAGATCGGCCGCACTCTGCGCCTTTCGCCTGTCGGCGAAGATTGCGCCAACGTCGACGCCGAGGGCGGTGCAGCCGATGACGAGTGTCATGAGCCCCGCAGCCATGATCGTGAAGTTGCCCGAGCTATCGGCACCAAAGCGACGAACGACCGACTCGCGTCTCATTCTAGAACCCTCCGTAAGGAATTACCGCCGACCGTGTGATCGGGAAGGGCATCGGCGGTGTGAACGGTAGCGTGAATATAAAGTTGGACGACGCGTCGTATTGGACCGTCACGACATAGACATTCGGGTCCGACCCGGATGGGGCAGCAATCACATTGACTTTCGCAGGTTCAAGCAGAGGATAGCCGGCGACGTTGGTCGTGACGTAGGAAGTCGCAAGGTTATTGCGCTCGCTGTTGGTCAAGCCTGCTATCGATGTTCTCGCCGCCTCGGCTGCGAGCTGCTGAACACCGTGGACCATCGTGAGATAGGATCCGAATACCACGATACCGAAGATGATTGTCAAAAACGCCGGAAGCAAAATGGCGAACTCGACAGCCGATGCACCGCCCTGATTTGAAAGAAAACGCATTCGACCCGCCTCTCTGCTCGAATTCTCCGCAGCTTGACGGAAGGCGTTTTTACGAAGCGTATAATTGAAGCACGCGGAGGTTGAGGGATGTATAGATACTTATAGAGCCATAGATTCGGCTCAGGCGGCGCCATCGGCGAGCGCAGCAGGTTTAACCAAAGAGCTACGAAAATTGTACAAAATGGACAGCGCACCATCGAGTTGAGAGACAAGTCGCGATCAAGCTCGATTGAAGGAGACCGGATGCTTCGACACCAGCCCCTCAATATCCCCATGGAAATTGTGCGGACGGTCGTCGCCATTGCTGAAACGGGCAGCATGTCGAAGGCGGCCGAGAGGCTGTATCTCAGCCAGCCCGCGATCAGCGCTCAGGTGAAGCGGCTCCAGGGGCTCGTCGGCGGCGAACTGTTCACGCGGACCGCAAACGGAACGGTCCTGACCGAACTCGGCAAGCTCGCACTTCTGCAGGCCCGTCGAATCATCGACGCCAATGACCAGCTCCTCAGGCTGGGGGGATCGGACAAGGCCTCCGCGCGCCGCCTCGGCGTGAGCCAGCTATTTGCAAAGGCGCTCTTCGATGACTTCAACCGGGAGGATCTCTCTACCGTCTTCGTTCTGGCGGAGCATTCCAGCGAGATCCGACGGGGTCTCTGCGAGGGATTTATCGACGTCGCGTGCCTGTTCCTGCATGACGGCTCCGACCCGGACATCGAACGCTTGATCGTCGACGAAGTCGTGTTCGAAACAACCTGGGTCAAGTCTCAGGACTTCGTCACGAGGCCCGGCGCGCCGGTGCCGATCGTCAGTCCCCCGGAGGACAGCTGGATGCTTGGCCCGCTGGATCGGAGCGGAATTGCATACCGCATCGTGCTTCGAAGTTCCGATTCGGCGGTTCGCGAAAGAGCCATCATGGCCGGCTTGGGCATATCGGCCATGCCTGGCGTGCTGGCGCCTTCAGGCATAGTAAAATCGAGAGATTACTATCTTCCCGCTCTCGCACCGTCTCGTGGCGTCGTGTGCGTTCGCGAAGGTTTGACGACCACCGACGTCAAGCAGCTGGCCAGACGACTTTCCTCGCTTCTCGTGGGCCTGAGTGGCAACTCACCTGCCGCTGGGCATCAGGCCAGCTCAAGCGGATGAGTCTTCCCAACCGGCTGCACGCCAGTCGACCGCCGGCGAATGGGCTCAACCGCCCGCGTCCATGTCGCCGGCCTCGCGCTGGCCGCTGAGCCAGAGCGCGAGCAGGGTCCAGAACGCGCCGGAGAGCAGGTACGCACCCGAGGCGATGACGCCGAGATTGGTCGCAAGCAACAGAGCGACGAGCGGCGCAAAGCCGGCACCGAACAGCCAGGCCATGTCCGAGGTCAGCGCCGAGGCGGTGTAGCGATACGTCTGCCTGAAGTTGGAGGCGATCGCGCCCGACGACTGGCCGAACGACAGGCCGAGCAGGATGAAGCCGATCACCATGTAGATGGTCTCGCCGAACGCGCCGGCGTCGAGCAGTTGCGGGGCGAAGCCGCTGTAGATCGCGATCGCGATCGCCGATCCCATCAGCAGCGACTTGCGGCCGACGCGGTCGGCGATGACGCCGGAGAGCACGATCGCAACGACACCGAACACGGCGGCGACGATCTCGATGATCAGGAAGCGCACCGGGCTTTCGCGGGTGAACAGGAACACCCAGGACAGCGGAAACACCGTGACCATGTGGAACAGCGCGAAGCTGGCCAGCGGCGCGAACGCGCCGAGCATGATGTTCTGGCCTTCGCGCGCGACCGTCTCGGAGATGCGCGAGGGCTGCAATTCGCGGGTCTCGAACAGCGAGGCATATTCCTCCGTCGTCACCATGCGCAGGCGGGCGAACAGCGCCACGACGTTGATGGCGAAGGCGACGAAGAACGGATAGCGCCAGCCCCAGTCGAAGAAATCGTCGGCCGACAAATTGCCGGCGAAATAGGCGAACAGCGCGCTCGCCACGATCAGCCCGAGCGGGGCGCCGAGTTGCGGCACCATCGCGTACCAGCCGCGCTTGGAGGACGGCGCATTCAGCGCCAGCAGCGAAGCCATGCCGTCCCAGGCGCCGCCCCAGGCCAGACCCTGCGCAATGCGCGCCAGCGCCAGCAGCCAGATCGCGGCAACGCCGATCTCGTGATAGCCGGGCAGGAACGCAATCGCGACGGTGGCGGTGCCGAGCAGGAACAGCGCCGAGATCAGCTTGGCCGTCTTGCCGTACTCGCGGTCGACCGTCATGAAAATGACGGTGCCGATCGGCCGGGCCATGAAGGCCAGCGCGAAGATCATGAAGGAATACAGGGTGCCGGTCAGTTCGCTCGCGAACGGGAACACCAGGCGCGGGAACACGATCACCGAGGCGATCGCGAAGACGAAGAAGTCGAAGAATTCCGAGGTGCGGCCGATGATGACGCCGATGGCGATCTCGCCGGGACTGGCCTGGTCGTGGCCGTGCTCGCCCGAGTGGAGGTCTGCCATTGCGGGGGTCTGTGCCGTCGCCATTCGTGTGCCCTTAACGTCCTGAAAACCAAAGCCGACCGCCCGGCGGGCGCCAGGCAATCTCGACCTGTCTGGCCCAACATTCCGCACTGCAACATTGGACAAATTGTCCAATGTCCGGATTGCTGCGCCGCAGCTACCCGTTGGCCTCGCAAAGGAAACTCATTCTCAAAGGCTCGGCCCGTGTCCCGTCTCAAGATCCTGGCGCTGCTACCCCTGGCGGTTGCGCTCAGCGGCTGCAACTACGTCGTGCTGGCGCCGGCCGGCGATATCGCCGCGCAGCAGCGCGACCTCGTCATCATCTCCACCGTCCTGATGCTCCTGATCGTCGTCCCCGTGATGGCGCTGACGGTGCTGTTCGCCTGGCGCTATCGCCAGTCCAACACCGAAGCCCGCTACGAGCCGGAATGGGACCACTCGACCAGCCTCGAGCTGGTAATCTGGTCGGCACCGCTTTTGATCATCGTTTGCCTGGGCGCGCTGACCTGGATGGGCACGCATCTGCTCGATCCCTATCGCACGCTCGGCCGCATCCATGCCGATCGTGCCGTGGACCAGTCCAAGGCACCGCTCGAGGTCGACGTCGTCGCGCTCGACTGGAAGTGGCTCTTTATCTATCCGGACTACGGCATCGCCACCGTCAACGACCTCGCGGCTCCGGTCGATCGTCCGATCAATTTCCGCATCACGGCGTCCTCGGTGATGAACTCGTTCTACATCCCGGCGCTGGCCGGCCAGATCTACGCGATGCCGGGCATGGAAACCAAGCTCCACGCCGTCGTGAACCACGCCGGCACCTACAAGGGCTTCTCGGCGAACTACAGCGGCGCCGGCTTCTCCGGCATGCACTTCAACTTCCAGGGGCTCGACGACAAGGGCTTCGATGCCTGGATCGCCAGCGCCAAATCCGCGGGCGGCTCGCTTGGCCGCGCCGAATACCTCCAGCTCGAGAAGCCGAGCCAGAACGAGCCGGTGCGCCGCTACGGCACGATCGACTCCGATCTCTACCGCCTGATCCTCAACATGTGCGTCGAGACCGGCAAGATGTGTCAGAGCGAGATGATGGCGATCGACGCCAAGGGCGGGCGCGGCCATGAGGGCCTG
Organism: Bradyrhizobium sp. SZCCT0153; assembly: GCF_018129995.1. Classification (GTDB taxonomy): domain Bacteria; phylum Pseudomonadota; class Alphaproteobacteria; order Rhizobiales; family Xanthobacteraceae; genus Bradyrhizobium; species Bradyrhizobium japonicum_G. The sequence continues at coordinate 103,144 of NZ_JAFCKS010000008.1, read as the reverse complement.
AACAACACCCTGCCGCTGGCCTACGACAAGTACGCCCGCCGCGGCACCGCGCTCGGGCCCGAACCGACCTTCGTCGCCGGCACCTGCACGCCTGAGGCCCCGCAGGGCAAGACCACCGCCTCCATCACGGCGCCCATCGACACCACGCCACTGCTCGGCGCCGGCCTGAAGCGGCCGACCTTCACGCCGCTGAAGGCCTCGTCCTTCTTCCTCGGACAACGTCCCAAGTCAGACTCCTGAAGTCAGACTCCTGAAGTCAGCCTCCTAAAGAGAGCTCGCATGTCTCCTGATCTTCTCAAGCTCATCTTCGGCCGTCTCGGCATCGATTCGCTGCCGCTGCACGAGCCGATCCTCGTCGGTACCTTCGTGATGGTCGCGCTCGGCGGCATCACGCTGTTCGCCGGCGTGACCTATTTCCGCCTCTGGGGCTATCTGTGGCGCGAGTGGTTCACCACCGTCGACCACAAGCGCATCGGCATCATGTACATGATCCTCGGCATCGTGATGCTGCTGCGCGGCTTCGCCGACGCACTGATGATGCGCGCGCAACAGGCGCTCGCATTCGGTGGCTCCGAGGGTTTTCTGCCCGCCCATCACTACGACCAGGTCTTCACCGCCCACGGCGTGATCATGATCTTCTTCGTGGCGATGCCGCTGGTCACCGGCCTGATGAACTATGTCGTGCCGCTCCAGATCGGCGCGCGCGACGTGTCGTTCCCGTTCCTGAACAATTTCAGTTTCTGGATGACGGTCGGCGGCGCGGTGCTGGTGATGGCTTCGCTGTTCATCGGCGAATTCGCCCGCACCGGCTGGCTGGCTTACCCGCCGCTGTCGAACATCGGTTACAGTCCCGATGTCGGCGTCGACTATTACATCTGGGCGCTGCAGGTCGCGGGCGTCGGCACGACGCTGTCCGGCATCAACCTGATCTGTACCATCGTCAAGCTGCGGTGCCCCGGCATGACCATGATGCGGATGCCGGTCTTCACCTGGACCTCGCTCTGCACCAACATCCTGATCGTCGCCTCCTTCCCGGTCCTGACCGTCGTGCTCGCGCTGCTCTCGCTCGACCGCTACGTCGGCACCAACTTCTTCACGAACGATTTCGGCGGCAGCCCGATGATGTATGTGAACCTGATCTGGATCTGGGGCCATCCCGAGGTCTACATCCTGGTTCTCCCCGCCTTCGGCATCTTCTCGGAAGTCACCTCGACCTTCTCCGGCAAGCGCCTGTTCGGCTACACCTCGATGGTCTACGCCACCGTCGTCATCACCATCCTGTCGTACCTGGTCTGGCTGCACCACTTCTTCACGATGGGCTCGGGCGCCAGCGTCAACTCGTTCTTCGGCATCACCACGATGATCATCTCGATCCCGACGGGCGCGAAGATGTTCAACTGGCTGTTCACGATGTATCGCGGCCGCATCCGCTTCGAGCTGCCGATGATGTGGACCATCGCGTTCATGCTGACCTTCGTGCTCGGCGGCATGACCGGCGTGCTGCTCGCAGTGCCGCCGGCCGATTTCGTCCTGCACAACAGCCTGTTCCTGATCGCGCACTTCCACAACGTGATCATCGGCGGCGTGGTGTTCGGCGCGTTCGCCGGCATCAACTACTGGTTCCCGAAGGCGTTCGGCTTCAAGCTCGATCCGTTCTGGGGCAAGCTGTCGTTCTGGTTCTGGGTCACCGGCTTCTACCTCGCCTTCATGCCGCTCTACGTGCTCGGTCTGATGGGCGTGACCCGCCGCCTGCGCGTGTTCGATGACCCGAGCCTGCAGATCTGGTTCGTCATCGCCGCGATCGGGGCTGGCTTGGTCTTCCTCGGCATTCTCAGCATGCTGATGCAGTTCGCGGTCTCGTTCCTCAAGCGCGAGCAGCTCGAGGACGTCACCGGCGATCCCTGGGATGCGCGCACGCTGGAATGGGCGACCTCTTCGCCGCCGCCGGACTACAACTTCGCCTTCACGCCCGTCGTTCACGACAATGACGCGTGGTGGGACATGAAGCGCCGGGGCTACCAGCGTCCGCTCACCGGGTTCAAGCCGATCCACATGCCGAGCAGCACCGGCACCGGCATCATCCTCGCCGGCTTCGCCACCGCGATGGGGTTCGGCCTGATCTGGTACATCTGGTGGCTGGCGGCTGCGAGCTTCATCGCGATGCTCGTCGTCGGTATCGGCCACACCTTCAACTATCACCGCGACTTCGACATTCCGGCTGACGACGTCATCCGGACCGAGGACGCGCGCACGAAACTGCTCGCCGGAGCCAAGTAAATGACTGTCGCTGTCAATCCCTCGCAAACCGGCGAGCCGGTCTTCTATCTCGCCGACGAACACCCGCATCCGGAAGGCTACAGCACCTCGCTCGGCTTCTGGATCTACCTGATGAGCGACTGTCTCATCTTCGCGATACTGTTCGCCACGTTCGGCGTGCTCGGCGCCAATTACGCCGCCGGCCCCGCGCCGAAGGACCTGTTCGACCTCGACCTGGTCGCGGTGAACACCTCTATGCTGCTGCTCTCCTCGATCACCTATGGCTTCGCCATGTTGACGATGCAGCAGAACAAGATCGCCCAGACCCAGATGTGGCTGGCGATCACCGGCCTGTTCGGCCTCGCCTTCATCGGCATCGAGCTCACCGAGTTCGCCCACATGATCCATGAAGGCGCCACGCCGCAGCGCAGCGCCTTCCTGTCCGCCTTCTTCACCCTGGTCGGCACCCATGGCCTGCACGTCTCCTGCGGCCTGATCTGGCTGGTGACCCTGATGGTGCAGGTCGGGAAATTCGGCCTGATCGAGGCCAACCGCCGCCGCCTGATGTGCCTGTCGATGTTCTGGCACTTCCTCGACGTGGTCTGGATCGGCGTCTTCACCTTCGTCTATCTCTTGGGAGTTCTGCGATGAACACCGACACCCATGCCGCCCACGCGGACGACCATCACCACGGCGACGGCCACGCCCACGGCTCGTTCTCGACCTATATGCTCGGCTTCGTGCTCTCGGTCGTGCTGACCGCGATCCCGTTCTGGCTTGTGATGAGCGGCGCGCTTCCGAGCAAGCAGATCACCGCGCTGGTCATCATGGCCTTCGCAGTCGTGCAGATCGTCGTGCACATGATCTACTTCCTGCACATGAACACGACGTCCGAGAACGGCTGGAGCATGATGGCGCTGATCTTCACCATCGTCATGGTGGTGATCGCGCTGTCCGGTTCGCTGTGGGTAATGAACCACCTCAACAGCAACATGATGCCGATGCACGAAATGACCGGGATGAAATGAGCGAGTTGGGGACCGTGACAGGCAAGGCAACGGGCGCTGGCCGCAAGGCCGGGCGTCCGTCCTTGTGGCTCACGGTCCTCTCGCTCACGGCCTTCGTGCTTCTGATCGCGCTCGGCGTCTGGCAGATCGAGCGCCGCGCCTGGAAGCTGGCGCTGATCGACCGCGTCGAGCAGCGCATTCATGCACCGGCCCAGCCGGTCCCCTCGCCCACGTCATGGCTTGCCGTCTCCGCCGCGAATGACGAGTACAGGCATGTCAGCGCCGCAGGCCGCTTCCTGCATGACCGCGAGACGCTGGTTCAGGCCGTCACCGAGGAAGGCGCCGGCTATTGGGTCCTGACCCCACTTCAGCGCAGCGACGGCACGATGGTCCTGGTCAATCGCGGCTTCGTGCCGTCCGAGCGACGCGACGCATCGACCCGCCGGGACGGCAATCCCGAAGGTGCGGTCGCAATCACCGGGCTCTTGCGCATCACGGAGCCGAAGGGCGGATTCCTCCGGAACAACGTGCCTCAGCACAACCGCTGGTACTCGCGGGATGTCGCCGCGATTGCTGCGGCACGCGGCCTCGATCACGTCGCGCCCTTCTTCGTCGATGCCGACGCCGGATCACAATCCGGCGGCGGGCCAATCGGCGGATTGACCGTGGTCCGCTTTCCCAATAACCACCTGATCTACGCGCTGACGTGGTTTGCCCTGGCATTCATGCTGGCGGGTAGACTCTTCGTCACCTTCGGCGGCGGGCTGTTCCGTCGCAGGCGCTTCGTCCACGAACCGGCCGGCGGGTCCGATACCGTCGCCCGCAGGACGGGATCAGATGCTGGAACGATCGTCGAGCCGACCTGACGACGGAAGAACGCACGGCGTCGTCACGCTGCAATCGCAGGCGGACGCGCGCAGCGAGCTGATCGGCGCCGCGCCCACCGACGACGAGACCAACCGCAAGAACATGGCGCTGCTGATCCAGCTGCGCTGGACCGCGGTGGTCGGCCAGATCGTGACCATCGGCGGCGTGCATTTCTGGCTCGGCATTCCCCTGCCCCTCACCCGCATGGGCGCGGTGATCGGCGCGCTGGTCTTTCTCAACGTCTCCAGCCTCGTCTGGGTGCGTCATCGCGCCGCGATCACCAACAACGAGCTGCTGGTCGCCCTGATGCTGGACGTCGCGGCGCTGACTGCGCAGCTCTACCTCAGCGGCGGCGCCACCAATCCTTTCACCTCGCTGTTCCTGCTTCAGGTGACGCTGGGCGCGGTGCTGCTCGATGGTCGCTCGACCTGGTCGCTGGTCGCGTTGACCTGCGCGAGCTTCATCTGGCTGACCCTGGCCCACCGGCCGCTCGAGCTGCCGCCGAATCCGCTGAGCGAGACTTACAGCCTCACCGTGGCCGGCATGCTGCTGGGCTTCATGCTCAACGCCGTGCTGCTGGTGGTGTTCGTCACCCGCATCAATCGCAACCTGCGCGAACGGGATGCGCATCTGGCGGCGCTGCGCCAGCATGCCGCCGAGCAGGACCATATCGTGCGCATGGGCCTGCTCGCCTCCGGTGCGGCGCATGAGCTCGGCACGCCGCTCGCTTCGCTCTCGGTGATCCTGAGCGACTGGCGCCGCATGCCGGATCTCGCCGCCGACCAGGAGCTCGCCGAGGATCTCGCCGAGATGGAGACCTCGCTGCAACGCTGCAAGTCCATCGTCACGGGCATCCTGGTGTCGGCCGGCGAAGCGCGCGGCGAGGGCTCATCGCCGACGACGGTGACGGCCTTCGTCACCGCGCTGGTGGAAGAGTGGCGCGACGCGCGCTCGGCCCGCACGCTCTATTTCGTCAACACCTTCGGCGAGGATGTCGCGATCGTCTCCGACGTCGCGCTGAAGCAGGTGATCTTCAACGTGCTCGACAACGCCTACGAGGTATCGCGCGACTGGGTCGAGCTCGTTGCCGAGCGCGAGGGCGACAACCTCGTGCTGTCGATCAGCGACCGCGGTCCCGGCTTTGCGCCGGAAATGCTGGCGCAGCTCGGAAAGCCCTATCAGTCGAGCAAGGGCCGCACCGGCGGCGGGCTTGGCCTGTTCCTGGTGGTGAACGTGGTGCGCAAGCTGGGCGGCAGCGTGACCGCCGAGAACCACAGGAAGCGCGGCGCCACGGTCCGCCTCACGCTGCCACTGGCTACGCTTGCGATCGGAGGCAGCTTTGACGCCTGACCGTTCGCTCATCGTCGTCGAGGACGATGCCGGCTTCGCGCGCACGCTGAAACGCTCGTTCGAACGCCGCGGCTACGACGTCGTGCTGGCCGCCTCGATCGAGGACGTCCGCAAGGTGCTGGAGGAGCGCTCGTTCGGACATGCCGTGGTCGACCTCAAGCTTGGCGGCGCCTCGGGCCTCGCCTGCGTCGAGCTTTTGCACACGCACGATCCCGACATGCTGATCGTGGTGCTGACCGGCTTTGCCAGCATCTCGACCGCCGTCGAAGCGATCAAGCTCGGCGCCTGCCACTATCTGGCAAAGCCGTCGAACACAGACGACATCGAAGCCGCCTTCAACAAGGCCGAAGGCAACACCGAAGTCGCGCTCGATGCGCGGCCGACCTCGATCAAGACGCTGGAATGGGAACGTATCCACCAGACGCTGATCGAGACGGATTTCAACATCTCGGAAGCCGCGCGGCGGCTCGGGATGCACCGCCGCACGCTGGCACGGAAACTGGAAAAGAGGCCGGTGAAGTAGGCCTGGAGCATGATCCGGAAAAGTGCGAAGCGGTTTTCCGAAAAGATCATGCTCAGCAGCTTCCGGACCGGAGACTTGTTCGCCTTGTGGTGGGCGACAACGAGGTCGAGCGTGGGTGCCTCTCCGCGCACAGGTCGGGTGGTGACCGTCTCCGGCAAATATCGCTTGGTATAGGCCGGCAGCAGCCAGGGCAGAACCGAGACCAGCTCGTCAAACAATCGACCACGGCCATAGCTGATCCGAAAACAAAAAGCCCGGCCGCAAGGCCGGGCTTTTGATCTGTTGCGATCGACGCGCGAGACGCTTACGCCGCCTCGTCGGCGACCGTGGTGCCGTCGCCCTCGGTATCGTCGCTATCGCCCTCGGCATCCGTGTCACCCTCGCCTTCGGCGGCTTCGGACTTGGCACCGGTGCGGCGCGGGCTCTTGGCGAGCTGGGCTTCGATCTCCTTGACCGCTTCGGTCTCGGTCGAGTGCTGCACCACCGCGATCTCGCGGGAGAGACGGTCGAGCGCCGCTTCGTAGAGCTGGCGTTCGCTGTAGGACTGCTCGGGCTGCGACTCGGAACGATAGAGGTCGCGCACGACTTCCGCGATCGCGACGATGTCGCCCGAATTGATCTTCGCTTCGTATTCCTGGGCGCGGCGCGACCACATGGTGCGCTTGACCCGGGCGCGGCCCTTGAGCGTCTCGAGCGCCTTCTTCACCAGCGCAGGCTCGGACAGCTTGCGCATGCCGACATTGGCGACCTTGGCGGTCGGCACGCGCAGGGTCATCTTGTCCTTGATGAAGTTGATGACGAACAGCTCGAGCTTCGCGCCGGCGATCTCCTGCTCCTCGATGGCCAGGATCTGGCCGACACCGTGAGCGGGATAGACGACGAATTCGTTGGCCTTGAAGCCCTGACGCTGGGTCACGACCTTCTTTTCCTCGAGCTTCGGCGCAGCAGCGGCGGGCTTCACGGCCGGCTTGGCGGCGGCAACGGGGGCTTTGGCAGGAGCAGCAGCAACAGGGGCCTTCGGCGCAGCGGGCTTGGCAGCAGGGGCCTTGGCAACGGCAGGCTTGGCAGCAGCAGGCCTGGCAGCAGCAGGCTTGGCAACGGTCGCTTTCGCGGCCGGTTTGGCAGTCTTGTTAGGCATTGCGCTTCTTTTGTTCTTCGAGGACTTTGCAGCCGGTGCCTTCGTCGCGGTCCGACCCTTGGATGCGCTACGGCTGGCCGCGGCGACTTTTTTGGGCTCCTTATGGGAGGCCCTCGCTGAAGTACTCTTTTTACGCGTTTTCTGTGACACAGCCTGCGCGCGGAAACTGCCACGCCCCTGTTCGACATTTGGTTTCACGGGAACCCAGCGGGGCCAACGGGGCTGACAGGGTTCGGCTTAATGTGCCCAATATAGCACATTTCCCGCAAAAATCAATGATTTAGGGGTGATGAGGGCTGGTTTTCGGCGGCAACGCCGCTATTAGGGTTAAGTTTAAGCCCGAATTAGTCGCCTGAGCCGGGGTTCGGAGAAAAATATTTCTCGAACTTGCCTTCCTGGCCGTCGAAATCCTTCGCGTCGGCAGGTGATTCTTTCTTCTGGGTGATGTTCGGCCAGCTCTTGGCGTAGTCGGCATTGACGGTGAGCCATTTTTCCAGGCCCGGTTCCGTGTCCGGCTTGATGGCGTCGGCGGGACATTCCGGCTCGCACACACCACAGTCGATGCACTCGTCAGGATGGATGACGAGCATGTTCTCGCCCTCGTAGAAACAGTCGACCGGGCAGACCTCGACGCAGTCGGTGTACTTGCACTTGATGCAGGCTTCAGTGACGACGTAAGTCATCCAACGCTCCGAAAATCTCTTTCAAAAGTCGCGGCTTGCGTAGCGCGGATGGCCCGGCGCTGCAAGGTCGGGAACGGTCGATCATGACGGCTTTATGTGCTCGATCGACCAAGAAATGAACTCAAAGCGCAATTAATTGCACCGAGAGTTTGGATCACCGTCGCCGACCTCTTCGTAGAGCACGCGCGCCGAGGCTGCATCGCCGCGGCGCTCGTTGAAGGCGGTGACTTTCAGGACCCGCACGGTGCGATCGAGCGCGATGGTGAGGACGTCACCGATCTTGATCGCATGTCCCGGCGATCTCTCGCGCGCGCCGTTGACGCGGACGTGGCCGGATTCGACGAGTTCAGCGGCGGAGGTGCGCGCCTTCACCACCCGCGCGTGCCACAGCCATTTGTCGATGCGCTGCCGCTCGGTCGTGGGTCACTCCTTACGACCGGACAGCTGCTCTTTCAGCGCAGCGAGTTTTGCGAAGGGCGAGTTCGGATCGACCGGACGATCGCGCTCGCGCGGGGTCGCGCTCGAGGCGTAGGGCCGCAGCGACGGCCCGCCCTGGCGGTCGCGGCCCTTGTCGCGGTCGCGGCCGCGATTGTCGCGGCCCTTGTCGCGATCGCCGCCAAACTTGCCCTTGTTGCGATCGCGATCCTTGTTGTCGCGGTCCTTGCCCTCGAAGCGGCGGTTCTTGTCGTCACGTCCCTCGGGACGCGGCGCAGCTTCGCCACCACCTTCGCGCGGCTTGCGGAAATCCCTGCCGCCATCTCTGCGATGACCACCATGACGATGGCGCTCGCCCGGCTTCGCGCCTTCGGCAGCTTCGCCGGGCGCAGCCTCGGCGGGCGCGGCGCCGGCTTCGGCACCGGCCTGCGGACGCTGGTGATGACGCTGGTGGCGATGGCGCTCGTGGCGCGGCTTGCGGTCCTCGTGACGGCCGCCGGGACGCCAGACCTCGACGAGCTCGGGCTCGGCGGGCGCAGCTGCAGCCTCCGCAGGCGCAGCAGCATCGGCGGATGCGGCAGCTTCCGTAGCAGCGGTCTCCGCGGGAGCGGTTTCGGCAGCTTCAACGGGGGCAGCAACTTCTTCTGCCGGCGGTGCGATGCCGGGAGCATCTTCCGGCGTGACGGGAGCTTCGGGCGACGCTTCGAGGGCCGGCTCTTCATGCGCGGGCTCGTCGTGCAGCTCCATGCCGGGCGCGTCCTCGACGGTGACCGGCTCTGCTGATACAGCTTCGATCGATGCGGCTGCCTCTTCAGGCAGGCCGGCAACGGCCTCGGCCGCGGTCTCGCTCGATGTGTCGGCGCTGCCCTCCGCAGGCGATGTCTCTGCGGCGACCGTCTCGGCCACGACCGGCTTCTGCGGCAGCGGCGGACGCTTCTCCATGCGGTAGCCGAGTGCGCGCAGCACGGAGGCGAAATCCTCGCCGGCCGAGCCCGTGAGCGAGGTCATCGCCTGCGTCACGACAAAGCAGCGGCCGTCGAACGCGCCGGCGGGCTTTTCGCCGGGCGAATTGTCGCGCCAGGCCAGCGCGGGGCGGATCAGATCGGCCAGGCGCTCCAGGATGTCGACGCGCACGGCACGCTCGCCGGCCTGCTTGTAGCCGAGCACGCGATAGGCATCGCGCGGCAGCTGCTTGTCGACCGGGAACGAGGTGCGGCCGGAAGATGCCAGATGCTGCGCGCCCGACAGCGACGACAGATCGACATTGTCCTGCTTCAGCGCCCAGAGCAGCGCGGCCAGCGCACGCGCGGCGGGCTTCAAGAGGCCGGGGAAATAGAGGTGATAGGCGCCGAAGCGGACGCCGTATTTGCGCAAGGTCGCGCGCGAGGGCTGGTCGAGATCCTTCAGCTCGTTGGCGATCTTGGGCCGTTCGAGCACGCCGAGCGCCTCGACGAGCTGATAGGCGATGCCGCGGGCGATACCGGTGACGTCCTCGGCCTTGGACAACTCGAACATGGGACCGAGCAGCTTTTCGATATGGGTCTTGAGCCAGAGTTCGAGCCGGGCCTGCACCTTCTCGCGGGGGCCGCCCGTGAGACGCTCGTCCGAGATGATGCGGATGCGCGGATGCAGCGCATCCTCTGCGGCGGACAGCCGCGCCACGGCATCGCCGGTCCAGCGGATGGTGCCTTCCGAGGTCAGCACGAACTGATCGTCCGGCGCGTTGCCCAGTTTTTCGGCGCGCGCGTTGATCTCGCCGGCGAGCACCGCTTGCGCGGCAGCCTGCAAGGCTTTCGCATCGGAGCCGGCTTCCGCCGCATCCGGTGCAAAGGTGAAGCCATCGAGACGGCCGATGACATGGCCTTCGACGATGACTTCGCCGGTCTTGCCGATTTCCGTATTCAAGCTCGTGTTCTCCCGCAGGCGGCGCATCAATACACTGGTCCGGCGATCAACGAAACGCTCAGTCAAGCGTTCATGGAGCGCATCCGATAATTTATTTTCGACCTCCCGCGCGATCCCCTGCCAGCGTTCGGGGTCTTTGAGCCAGTCCGGGCGGTTGGCAACGAAGGTCCAGGTGCGAATCTGCGCGATCCGGGCCGACAGCGTGTCGATGTCGCCGTCGACGCGGTCGGCCTGGTCGATCTGGGCCGCGAACCAGGCATCGGGAATGCATCCCTTCTTCATCAGGAAGCCGTACAGCGTCGTCACCAGCTCGGCATGGGCCGCCGGCGACAGCTTTCGGTAGTCGGGGACCTGGCAGGCCTCCCACAGCCGTTCCACCGCTTCCTTGCCATGTGCGGTGTCGCGCACCTCGACGTCGCGGGCGGCGTGGTCGAGCACGCGCATGTCCTCGGCGATCGGCGCCCGCGTCAGCGCCTCGTGGCCGGGCGACTGGTTCAGCGAGACCTGGAGCGCGCCCAGCGAGCTGAAATCCAGCCTCGAATTGCGCCATTGCAGCATCTTCACGGGATCGAAGGTGTGGTTCTGCAGCGCGTTGACGAGCTCGGGCTCGAACGGCGCGCAGCGGCCCGTGGTGCCGAAGGTGCCGTTGCGGGTGGCGCGGCCGGCGCGGCCGGCGATCTGCGCGAATTCGGACGGCGTCAGCCGGCGGAACTGGTAGCCGTCGAACTTGCGGTCGGAGGCGAAGGCGACGTGGTCGACGTCGAGATTGAGGCCCATGCCGACGGCGTCGGTGGCGACGAGATAGTCGACCTCGCCGTTCTGGAACATCTCGACCTGCGCGTTGCGCGTGCGCGGCGAGAGCGAGCCCAGCACCACGGCGGCGCCGCCGTGCTGGCGGCGGATCAGCTCGGCGATGGCGTAGACCTCGTCGGCGGAGAACGCGACGATGGCGGTGCGGCGCGGCTGCCGCGTGATCTTGCGGTCGCCGGCGAATTCGAGCTGCGACAGCCGCGGCCGCGTGATCATGGACACGCCGGGCAGCAGCCGCTCGATGATCGGGCGCATCGTGGCAGCGCCCAGCAGCAGCGTCTCGTCGCGGCCGCGGCGGTTGAGGATGCGGTCGGTGAAGACGTGGCCGCGTTCGAGATCGGAGGCGATCTGGACCTCGTCGACGGCGAGGAACGAGACGTCGAGGTCGCGCGGCATCGCCTCGACGGTCGAGACCCAATAGCGCGGGCTCTTCGGCTTGATCTTCTCCTCGCCGGTCACAAGCGCGACGGCTTCGCTGCCGACCCGCGCGGCGATCTTGTTGTAGACCTCGCGCGCGAGCAGGCGCAGCGGCAGGCCGATCATGCCGGAGGGATGCGCGAGCATCCGCTCGATGGCGAGATGGGTCTTGCCGGTGTTGGTCGGGCCGAGCACCGCAGTGACGCCGGCGCCGGGGAGCCGCTCGGAAGCGAAGGGGGAGGAAGAAAAGGGCATCTGGGGGATTAGGTAATGGCGGATTGGGGCGAATGTCAGTGCCGTTGTGCCGACCCTCATCCTGAGGAGCGCGTCAGCGCGTCTCGAAGGATGAAGGCCCGGATGGTGCCATGGAGGGAGCCGGGCCCCTCGCCCTTCGAGACAGCCGCTTGTGCGGCCTCCTCGGGGTGAGGGGATCAAACCGCGGAGAGCGTGGCGCCGCTCCCCAAATCCCGCGCAACTGTCTCACTTTGCGACGCTTTTCCCTGTGTCCTTAAACTTCGGAACGACTCTAGAACGAATCGCGGCCGAATCGCTGACTCCGGCCAGAGTCCTGTTCCGTTCACTCAACATGTCGCGGGAGGCTTATTGGCTGTGCACTAGATGAAGTTTTGGGCTGCCGCACAAGCGACGTTTCGGTGGCGGATTCGTTAAAGCTGGGGACGGCGCGGAGTCGAATCAGAATCGGGGAGGAGTCAAATGGATTCCCGGCACCGGGCCCCTCCAAGACAAAACTGCGAAAACAACCCCATGCACAGTAGAAACGGGCCCGCGGCGGGGGACCGGGCGATCTGGCATAACGTATTGATGTTGCTATCTTTATTACCCTTCCCTGGTGGGGAGGGTCAAGGTCACTGCGTCTTGGCGACCCTGGGCGGCTGCGCCGAGGTGATGAAGCTGGTGGCTTCCAGCATGGCCGGGCCGAGCGGTGTCGGGACCTTCAGCCAGAACGGCACCAGGATGCGCGTACCCGCGATCGGCGCGAAGGCGACCTCGATGTTGCGCTGGGCGGCGAGGTATTTGATCACGGGGCGGTCGGGGATGTAGCCGGCGACGGGCACGAAATACATCGAGCAGACCACGACGGGGCCGCGATAGCCCTTCTCCGCCTTCACGGTCTCCATGCGCTTGAAATCGAGCTTGAGCTCGTAGCGCATGCGGCCGTCGAACACCGGCGCGGAATTGTGGCAGGCATCCGGCCCCACGGGATCGCCGGTGCCGGGCACGCGCAGCAGCGAGGCCGTCATCGGGTCCCAGACGCCGCGGCGATGCGCGTCGGTGACGAGGATGCGGTCGGGATCGACCGGCGGCTCCGGCTCGATGCCGAACTCCTTCACATTGCCCTTGTCGAGGGTGATGTGGATATTTTCCGTCTTCTTCGAGGTGGTGGTGGAGGCCTGGTAGCCGGTCGCGACCAGCGCGCCGTTGACGACGCGCCCCTGCGAGGCGCCGGTGCCGGACCCGCCCGCGAACGATTTCAAAAGCCCGGTGGTGCCGCCGCTGGCCGCGGCCGCGAACACGTCGTCCTGGATGTCGATGTTCCAGGCGCCCTTGCCGACGGGGATGCCCGCCAGCGTCGCCTCGTACTGCGCCTCAAGCTTGCCCTGCGCCGCCACGGGATCGGCCACCCACGCCAGCGCCAGCCCGCAAAGGGCGGCCGTGGCCAGCCGGCCGGCAGAGCGCGGACCGGCCGCGCGCGGCTCCGTTGAGCGCAGGCCGGGCGCAGGATGGGGCGTTGTGAGCACGAAACAATCCAATCGGGGCGCGAACGGTTGTTACTTAAGCCAAAAACCGCGGCACACAATGTGTCCGGGCGTGTCGGGCGCGGAACTCCACCCGATATTTCGGGTGCGAATACGCCCTTTATGTGATGGTAAGGGGTTTTAAACATTGCCGTTTTGGTGATCGGCGGGCGCCGCGGCCACGAACACCTCTCCCGCTCTCGTCCGCCGAAGTTTCGGCGAAGGCGGACGCGGGAGAGGAGGCACACCGCCGCCGGCTCGGGCCGCCGAAACCCGCCCCAAAACCTTGACGGCCCGCCCCTTCCCCCCTATACGTCCGCCGCTCCCTGCAAGGACGAAAGAATTAGCCCCCGTGGCGCCCCGGATGGCGGCCGCACTCGTTGGGGGCTCGAACCAAGGATTTTTGCCATGTCTCGCCGCTGCGAACTGACGGCCAAGGGCCCCCTCGTCGGCCACAAGGTCAGCCACTCCAACATCAAGACCAAGCGCCGCTTCCTGCCGAACCTGGTCAACGTGACCTTCATCAGCGAAGCGCTGGGCCGCAACGTGCGCCTGCGCGTCTCCACCAACGCGGTCAAGAGCGTCGACCACAATGGCGGCCTCGACCCCTATCTGCTCAAGGCCAAGGCCGACGTGCTGTCGCCGCGCGCCCTCGAGCTGAAGCGCGCCATCCAGAAGAAGGTCGGCCCGACCCCCGCGCCGGAGAAGAAGGCGAGCTAAGCGAGTTTTCGGATAGAGCGAGGCTTGCGCCGGGTGGCGTAGGCTTGGCCGGGTAGAGTTTGCGTGGCGGCCGGATCGGAAGATCCGGCCGTTTTTGTTTGTGCGGCGCGCTCGATCCAGCTCACGAATTCTGACTCTCAACGCTCGAATAGAATGGAATCAAGTGTAGAGTTGCCGACCTCACTCATATGCAACCCAAGATTTTGGTCTATTTTTAGATGACTGTGGTGCTAACAAATTTTGCTGATGGTGATCTTTGTCAGGGATGTGCTTGGTCCATCAACGACGTCGAAGAGCTAGCCAAACATGTGGCACGCGTTGCCTTGGGACAGTCACGTCACGTTGCAAAAATTCTTGCGGGCTTAAACAACTCTTCGCCTCCAACCACGGGGGCCGCGCGGAGCGCTGCCATTAAGCTCCTCACAGTGCCTGAAAACACGGACCCTTGGCATCGTGATGGATGGATTTTCCAAACGATGTCTTGGTTGGTTGCCACGCAAGCAAATCCCAACTCGCTCACCCGTGCGCCACACATGATACTCGCTCACAAAGGGTTCGATGGGCTCCAGCTTGAATTTGATGCAACGGCCGCACGTGTGACGGCTGCGATCATATTTGAAGATAAAGCTACGACCAATCCGCGCCAAACAATTACAAAGGAGGTTTGGCCGGAATTCAAACTCCTCGAAAGCGGCGATAGAGAGAATGTTCTAACCGCAGACGTAAGTTCGTTGCTCGGCACAAGACCAGATATCGATCCAGACCAAGCCATAGAGAACATCATCTGGAAGCAGGCTCGTCGCTATAGGCTCAGCATAACCGTGAGCGAGTCCCATACCACTGCCAACGGTCGCAAACAGCTCTTCAAAGGATATGACGAGATTGCGAGTGGGGACGTCTTTTGTAGCAGCTTCGGCGCATCATGTGTGCATGCTAGCTGAGGCTGCAATTCCCTCTGAAACGGTCCGGAATAGCTATCTTTCTATTGACTCCATTTCCTCGGAGGTCTCAGCCGCGCTTCTCTTTCTCGTTGCTGAGGCAAGCGCGGACGCCGCTGAAGCAGCCAAACGAATCCGGTCGGCCGAAAATGCCAGTTTGATCGAAGCCCGCCTGTTGAGCTCTATTGCCGATTTGGCCACCGGACGCTTAAGCGCGATCCTAAGCCGCTCGCTACCATCCACGGCGGCGGTTGGCTCAGCCAATCCTGCAACTTCTGCAACAAATGCCCTTTACCTCATGATCCTCCGCGGGGTGCGCGCCCTAGCGGGGCAAATGCTCGCGGAGACAACAGACGGGCTCGACGAAAGCGCGACTCAAATCTTCACAAGGGTTATCAACCTTTCAACTGAGCAAATAGAGGGAATCGTTCCCTCCGCTGAGCACGCTCCGTACAGTATCTTTCCCCGGCCCACTCCACCTCGCGAACCTTTTGCAGGCCGTTGCGCGAGACTTTCCCAGCTCCGCGCTTGTTATGGTAAATCCTCCCGGCGGAATTCCAGCTTCGCGATGGCTGGAGCTCCTCAAGCAAATGGCAAAGCAACGCCCCTACGTCTGGCGCAATCATCGAGATGCCATCGCTGCCGGCTATCTTGAGACCGGCGTATCAGCGGCAGTCAGCTTCCCCACCGGTGGGGGAAAGTCGAAGTTGGCGGAACTCAAAATAGCAGCCTCTCTCCTGCGGGGGGTTAAGGTCATCTTCTTGGTACCTACGCTTGCGCTGGTCGAACAAACAGCCAACGCATTGGGAAAGACCTTCCCTCAAGCCCAGGTTCAACGCGAACGCGCCGAGGAGGTCGTCTTCTCTCCGATGGGCGCTGAACCCCTTCCAGGCATCAGCGTCCTAACGCCGGAACGGTGCCTGGCTATGCTCAGTTTCACACCTGCGGAATTCGAGGATGTTGGGCTCATTGTTTTCGACGAGTGCCACCTGCTTCAAGCCATACGTCTCACCGAGGAGGAGCAGGCTCTTTATCGATCTGCCGTCGAGGAAATTGGAGACGCCGAATATCTCTACGTGAAAGTTACACCCGAAGGCTCTCTTCTCGATGCAAGTGCATGCCATCATGGCCTCCTCATCATTCAAGAGAGGCAACTGCACGAAGAGCTGTTTAGACGCCAAGACGGCGTCAACGTCCTGGTTGCAACTTCGACATTGGCCCAAGGAATGAACTTGCCGAGCGAAGTTGTTATCATCGCCGGCGATAGTCGCTTCGACCCAGAAGCCAACCGTTTGGAGCAACTTGACGCGCATGAACTTCTAAACGCAGCAGGACGCGCGGGCCGCGCAGGTGAAGCCTCTCAAGGATTTGTTTTGATTGTTCCAAGCAAAGTCGTCGATTTTCAGAGTAAGACAAATCAAATTCATAGTCACTGGTCGGACCTGCAGGCAATTTTCTCCCAGAGCGACCAATGCTTGGAGATAGACGATCCTTTCACAGCTCTCTTGGATCAGGTCCACACCGCAAGCGAACCAATATCCTCCGCTGCAAAATATCTTCTAGGCCGATTGCCCAGAGGCCCGGAGCTGAGCCCGGACGAGCCTGCAACTGCTCTATTGTCCCGCTCACTTTGCGCTTTTCGAGCACGCCAGCGCAGTGATGCTCAATGGATCACAACCCGTACCGAGGCGGCAATCCGCGTCCGCAACGCGGATCCCGATATTACAAATACTTGGATCGACCAGATTGCAGCAACCTCGGGAATCCCGACTCGCATCCTTACTGGCTTAACCCAGAGTCTTTTCCATAGCGCAAGTGCGCTGCCATCCTCGACTATCGAATGGCGCACGTGGCTCTTTAATTGGCTACGCACCACACCCAGCGCTATACCTCAATTGATGCGGCCGGAAAGTCTAGAGGGCATGTTTGGTGCTACGTATCGCCTTCTTCAAAACGATGACGCTAGAGGTACCTACGCGCTGGGACTTATCGAAAAGATGTTGCCCGCTTGGATGAGTGGCTGTCCTCTCGTAGAAATCGAGCGCCTAGCTGGCACGCCGGAAAGCAAACTGGGGAAATGCGAAGTAGCGCGAGAGTTCACATTGCGATGCATACCCGAGCTTTCGTATCTGTACGGCGTGCTCGCGCAACTCTATCTGACTTTATTTTCGACGGAACCCGTCCCAATCGCTCTGGCCACACTTGGAGCAGCGGTTCGAGAAGGGCTCGACCAACCCGAGAAAGTTGCGCTTCGACAGATTCGGTCCAGGCGCCCAAATCGAATTGCTATACATCGCGAATTCCAAGAAATTGCGAAACTCATACCCTCGCCTACTATTAATGAAGACCTCTCGGGAGTTGTATTGCGCGTTCAGAGCGCAATCGACGTAAAAAATTGGCTACATAACTGCTTGCAACAAATAGTGCCTAGTGCACCATATGCTAGCCGCCGCTGGCTGCGGGTCCGATAGTCTCGCCCCCTCCCCCTACCCCCGAAAATCAATGCTCCGCAGCACGATCCCCGGCGGGGTGCCTTCGAACTCCGTGGCCTGATATTTCCGTCCGGTGCAGGCTTCGATGCGCTCGCGCAGGCGGGTGAACTGGGCTTCGCGCTCGTTGGGCCTGGCGCGCGGGCCGCGCTCGAGGTCGTCCATCGCGGAGGTCGAGATCGCGCAGGCGATCTCCCTGGCGCCGTCCTGCATCGAGAACTGGACGATGCCGCGGTCCTGGTCGTGGCCGATGAAGCGGCTGGTGGTGAGGGTCATGGGGCGTTCCTTTGCGAGATGGGTATGCTCCCTCTCCCGCTTGCGGGAGAGGGTTGGGGTGAGGGTGTCTCCGCAGGCGAGAGCCCCAACGAGGAGAGAGCCCTCTCCCGGCGCGCGGGGACGATGCTTCGCATCGGCCGGACGCGCCGACCTCTCCCGCTCGCGGGAGAGGTGGAGCGAGACCGCGATCGCGGCCGGCTTCAGCCTTCGCCGCCGAGCCGCACGAAATCGTCCAGCAGCGCCGTCACCAGCGCGCGGTGCTTGGTGTCCTCGACCGGCAGGCTGGCGGCGTAGAGGTTGAGCAGATGGCGCGCCTTCACCGCGGCCTCCGGCCACGACATCGCCGGCACCGTCATCATGCGATGTTCGAGATCGGCCTCGCGCTCGCGCAGCTCCCTGACCTGGGATTCGACGTCGGCCAGCGCGCGGCGCAGATCGGTCGCCTTCTGCGCGGCCATGCCGCGATGCTTGTCGAGATCCACGGGGTAGTCGCTCATGGGGCGGCACTCGCATCGAGGCGCTGCGCATCGGCAAGGTCGACCGAGCCGATCGACAGCAACTCCGTCGCGCCCTGCACGCCTTCGGACGGCACCGTGATCATGGTGGCGACGCGGCGATATGACGCGAACGACAGGCCCTCGATCATCTCCTCGTCGGTGACGACCTCATAGGCGCCAGCGGGCAATTCGCGCTCGACGCCGCGGATGTGGAACGGATGCTTGAAGGTGATTGTTTCTCGCCGCGAGCGGATGGTCATGCGCGCCTGCCTTTCGCAAAGAGGGGCCCCAACCGACGCCGACGTAGCCAGACCATGCGCTTGTTGCGCGGCAATAGCCAGCATTATCGCGGCCGCGCTGCAGCGCGGCGCGCTTTAGGTCTCGCTATTGGCGGGCCGCAGGCGTAGGCTCGCCGCATCACCGCGACATCCGACGGCTTCGACCGGTGACTGGGGTCAGTTGCGCTCCCGCCGACAGACCCGCAGGGAACGTTCGATGTCGCGCCGTCGCATCCTGGAATGGATCGTGCCGCTGGCGGTCATGCCGCTGTTCCTGCTTCTTCTGCTGCGTGGAGCCGCGATCCTCAATGGCTAGGGCCATGCGCGTGCCTTATCTGGTCAGCGGGACCAACGAATATGGCAGCGCCAATCTCGGCCGCGGCAGCGCCACGGTCGCACTGCGCCTCGCGCGAAAACTGCTGCGCGACGGCTACATGGACGTGCGCGTCTGCACCCCGCGCGGCCGCGTGCTGCAATCGGACGAACTCGACGACCTCAAACCACCGGAGAGCGACATGAGCAAGGGCCAGCAACGCAGCAATCGCGAGATCAAGAAGCCGAAGAAGGACAAGACCAAGGTGATCGCCGCGGCACCGACCCGCAAGGACGCCAACTGGCAGCCGGATTTCGGCCCCGCGAAGAAGAAGTAGCGGGCGGAGACGAGCGCTACCTTCCCTTCTCCCCTTGTGGGAGAAGGTGCCTTGCCGAAGGCAAGGCGGATGAGGGGTTGTGTCCGGGAATTCCGACGCGACAGATTAGCGCGCGGAGAGAAACCCCTCACCCGTCTCAATCGCGCTTAGCGCGATTGATCCACCCTCTCCCACAAGGGGAGAGGGTGAGAAGTACCATCGTCTCCTCGCCGTCGCGCTTTCTTGCTATACTCGTCCCGGTAGCATCACCGGGAGGGGCCGACCTGTGGAGTCCGAGCGCAACACCGACCACAAAGCCGAGCCGAAAAATCTCGTCATCTGCTGCGACGGCACCGGCAACGAGATCTCGGAGAACATCTCCAACGTCCTGAAGCTGTATCGCTGCCTGCGCAAGACCGACAAAACGCGGCCGCGGCAGATGGTGTTCTACGATCCCGGGGTCGGCACGGTGACGGAGCCGTCGACGTGGCACCGCATCAAGGCCGACGTCAACCTGGTGCTGGGGCTCGCCACCGGCTACGGGCTCGATGACAACGTGCTGTCGGCCTATTGCTTCCTGGTCGAGCATTACGCGCCGGGCGACAAGATCCATTTGTTCGGTTTTTCGCGCGGTGCCTACACGGTCCGCGTGCTGGCGGGGCTGATCCACAAGATCGGGCTGATCTCGCCGGAGCAGGCCAACCTCGCAGGCAGTGGCCTTGTCGCCTACAAGCAATATTCCGGCACCGGGCGCGGCAACGATTTCGAGGACCTCAAGGACGTCGCGACCGACGAGAGCGGGCCGCTGCCGAAGGACGAATTCGACCTCGCCGCGCAGTTCGCGCGCATCACCTCGACGCGCTGGGCGACCATCCACTTCATCGGCGTCTGGGACACGGTGGCGAGCGTGATCGTGCCGCGGCGCGACAATTTCTTCTTCGTGTTCAGCCTGGAGGAGCTCGCCTTCACGCTGCGCAATCCCAGCGTCAACATCTTCCGCCAGGCGATCGCCATCGACGAGCGGCGCTGCATGTTCCGCCTCAAGCAGTATAAGGAGCCGCAGGATTATTGGCGCAACCGCTACGTGCCCGACGAGAAGAAGGAGCCGCAGGACATCATGCAGGTGTGGTTCGCCGGCGTGCACAGCGACGTCGGCGGCGGCTATGCGGAGGCCGAGAGCGGCGAGTCCAAATATCCGCTGATCTGGATGATCGATGAAGCCGCGAAGGCGGGGCTGAACTTCAACCCGCGCACCGTGAACCAGCTCGCCTGGGGCATCCAGCGCAAGAACTCGCCGTTCCAGTACGTCGCGCCCGCCTACACCGGCAAGACGGGCATGCTGCACGATTCCATGACCGCGCTCTGGCGCGTGCTGGAATATCTGCCCAAGAGCGCGAAGTACAAGGAATGGCCGGAGCGGAAGGTGTTCCTGGGCTTCTACATCCCCGATAGCGAGCCGCGCCCGATCCCCGAAGGCGCCCATGTGCACGAGAGCGTGCTGAAGCGGATGGCGGCGGAGCCGGGCTACCGGCCGGTGAACCTGCCGAAACTGTACGAGACGGTGCCGATGCCGGTACAGCCGCATACGGGGGTGGAGGCGTCGGGGGAGATCGTGACGGGGTGAACCCACTGCCACCCTCCCCTGGAGGGGGCACCCCGTTACCGCCGCTTTCTCCATTCGCCGCCACTTTTCGTTAAAATTCTCGGCCCCGCCTTAGCCGGTTCGCATCCTCTCCCGTTCATCATGGCCGGCAAGCCCGCCGCGAGACCTGCGGAATTGGAGGAGAGTGCCAATGCATCCGCGCCGACATGCCCGCGTGAAGCCTGCAGGCCTGGTGTCCCGCCAGGCCAAGATCATCACCGACAAGAGCGCGCCGGTGATCGTCTGCACGCTGATCGACTATTCGCCCGGCGGCGCCTGCGTCGATCTCGGCGGCCAGGTGAATATCCCCGACAGGTTCGAGCTGCTGCACGTCAACACCAGGAAGCGCTGTCGCATCGCCTGGAAGCGCGGCACGCGGGTCGGCGTGGTGTTCTAGAAAGGGGTTAGCTTGCTTACCCCTCTCCCCTTGTGGGAGAGGGTGGCTCGCCGCTTAGCGGCGAGACGGGTGAGGGGTCTGCCTCCGCAATCTCATCTTTCACAGCTGAATTCGCGGTGGCACACCCCTCATCCGGCGCTTCGCGCCACCTTCTCCCTCAAGGGGAGAAGGAAGCAAGCTACTTACGCATCCGCGCTTTCGCGCCCGCGACGATCTGCATCGCGACACCGGCGATCCAGCCGAACAAGGCGAGCCAGGTCCAGGCCATGTGCGGCTCCAGGCGGAGCACGATGACGGCGACGGAGGCAAACGCCGTGAGCGTGGCGCAGAGCGTACCGGCCGAGCTCAGCAGCTCCGCGGCGTCGATTTCGCCATGGGCCTCGTCGAAGGGCAGCTGCGGCGTGTCGATGCCGAGATAGAAGCCGGCGAAGCCGAGCACCATCATCAGCAGCAGGAAGCCCTGCGTGGTCAGCGTGGGAATCGCCGATCCCACATAGGCGCCGACGAACAGCCCGCACGCTGCGCCTGCCATAGCAAGTCCCACGCGCTCGATGACGTGGGCAGCCTTCCGGACACGAAATCGCATGGCGGGCCTCCGCGAGGAGTTAATGCGGCAGAGGTTAGGCCAGATTTGCGGGGGGTGGAAGCTGAGGAGATTTACGGATGCGTGGGGCGGCGCGTCGCCTCCCTCTCCCCGCAGGCGGGCGAGGTCAAAAGCCTACCGCGCCCCGAACGTCGTCTTGCCGAACAGCGCCTTCTGCGTCGAGGGCTGCGAGCGCCAATATTGCGGCGGGGCCTCGACCTCGCCGCCGAGCTCGGCGGCGGCATGCCAGGCCCAGCGCGGGTCGTAGAGCATGCCGCGGGCGAGCGCGACCATGTCGGCCTTGCCGGAGGCGACGATCTCTTCGGCCTGCTTGCCTTCCGTGATCAGGCCGACCGCGATGGTGGGCAATCCCGTTTCGCGCTTGATGGCCTCCGCGAACTGCACCTGGTAGCCGGGGCCGAGCGGGATCTTCTGCAGCGGCGAGACGCCGCCGGAGGACGCGTCGATCCAGTCGACGCCGCGCGCCTTCAGCGCGTTCGCGAATTCGATGGTCTGCGCCAGGTCCCAGCCGCCCTCGACCCAGTCGGTCGACGACACCCGCATGCCGACCGGCTTGTCGTGCGGGAACACGGCGCGCACCGCGTCGTAGACTTCCAACGGGAAGCGCATGCGGTTCTGCAGGGACCCGCCATATTCGTCGGTGCGCCTGTTGGAGATCGGCGACAGGAACTGATGCATGAGATAGCCGTGCGCGCCGTGCAGCTCGATCGCGTCGATGCCGATGCGGGCCGCGCGCCTGGCGCTGTCGACGAAGGCCTCGCGGATGCGCTTGAGGCCGGCGCCATCCAGCGCCAGCGGCGCCGCCTCACCCTCCTTGTGCGGCAGCGCCGACGGCGCCACCGTCTGCCAGCCGCCCTGGTCGAGCGGAATCAACTGGCCGCCGTCCCAGGGCCGCGCGCTGCTCGCTTTCCGGCCCGCATGCGCGAGCTGCATCGCCACTGCGGTCGAGGAATGCTTGCGCACCGAAGCGAGGATCTGCTTCAGCGCGGCTTCGGCGGCATCGCTGTAGAGCCCGAGGCAGCCCGGCGTGATGCGGCCGATCGCCTCGACATGGGTCGCCTCGATGCAGAACATCGCCGCGCCCGACAGGCTGAGATTGTTGATGTGGGTGAAGTGCCAGTCGGTGGGGACGCCGTCCTCGGCCGAATACTGGCACATCGGCGACACCACGATGCGGTTCTTCAACGTCAGGCCGCGCAGCTTGATCGGGGAAAACAGGGCGCTCATGCGGGGAGTTCCGGGGGATGGAGGGATGGAAGCGATTGCATGAAGTTTAGTAGCTCGATGGCGAATTGCCAGCTGCGCGAGGGACATGGCCGACCGGGACGGCATGCATTGCGGTCAGGGTTTAGTGGAAATCCGTCTCCATTCGTCATTGCGAGCGGCTCGTCCGCCATAGCGCGAAGAGCGACGGCGGAAGCGAAGCAATCCAGAATCTCGCCGCGATGACAGTACCTCACTCCACCAGCGCGAACTGCAGCAGCAGCGTGCGCTGGAGCATCGAGAAATTGTCGTCCGACACCAGCGTCAGCACGGTCTCGCCCTCGGCGGTGACGTGGGCGTCGATGCCTTCCATGTTGTCGATCTCCTGGCCGAGATCGGCCTTGAACAGCGCGGGGCCGTCGACCACCGCGTTCGGCGCGATCGACTTCAGCGGGATCGCGCGGATGCGGATATCGACGCCGGTGAACCAGGAGAACTTGCGTTCGAGGATCAAGAGATCGCCCGAGGGCAGCAGCACCGCATCGCTGATGTCGAATTTTTCGGTGCGGCGGACGCTGAACTGGCCGGGCGTGGGGCCGCCGATCAGGAAGGCGACCAGATTGCCGTTCGCATCCAGCCCCTCCTCGGAGAACGCGATCAGCGTGCCTGCCAGCGGCACGCCCTTCGGCACGAACACGAGCGCCTCGAGCCCCTTGTTGTAGGGCAGCTTGCGGAGCGCGGGCGGCACGGCGAGCACCTCGCCGCGGGCGCGGGTGCCGTCGCCGGTGAAATCGAACCGCATGATCTGGTTGACGCGCTCGAGCCCGACATAGACGAGGTTGCCGTCACGCGCGATCGACTCGGTATCGTACCACAGCCGCTTCTCGGTGATCGGCCGTCCCTCCGCATTGAGGACCGGCGCCGCCTCGACATCGTCGAGGCCGACCATCTTGCCGCCGGAATAGCGGATGCTGCCGGTGAACCACGTGCCCTGGTCGGACAGCGCCAGGAAGCGCTCGCCCTTGCTGTCGAGGAAGCGGAAGCCGGACAGGCCCCCAAAACGCCGATGCGGCGAGGTCAGCACGAGGCCGCTGCGATATTCCAGCGAGCCGAAGCGCGTGCGCGAACGGTCGCGCGGCTCGAAATCCGGAATCGGCCGCGCGTTGACCTCGATGCCGACCGGCGCGGCGACGCCGTGATCGATCTGCGCCGCGCGTCGCGGCGGCGCGGGCGTGCCTTGCGCGTTTGCCAGGCGAGGGATCGCGAAAGCGGAAAATCCCGCCGCCGCGTGGCCGATAAAGCCGCGGCGGGATAGAGGTGCGCTCACGAATGCAATTTGCGTCGCGGGCGACCGGCCGGCTGCGTCGGCGCGGTGTTGGTTTCGCTGAACAGCTCGGCGAGCTTTTCGGTAATGGCGCCGCCGAGCTCCTCGGCGTCCACGATCGTCACCGCGCGGCGATAGTAGCGGGTGACGTCATGGCCGATGCCGATCGCGATCAGCTCGACCGGCGAGCGGGTCTCGATCTCCTCGATGATGTGGCGCAGATGCCGCTCGAGATAGTTGCCGGGATTGACCGACAGCGTGGAATCGTCGACCGGCGCACCGTCCGAGATCATCATCAGGATCTTGCGCTGCTCGGGCCGTCCGAGCAGGCGCTTGTGCGCCCAGTCGAGCGCCTCGCCGTCGATGTTCTCCTTCAGCAGCCCCTCGCGCATCATCAGGCCGAGATTTTTTCGCGCACGGCGCCAGGGCGCATCCGCCGACTTGTAGATGATGTGCCGGAGATCGTTGAGGCGGCCGGGGCTGGCCGGCTTGCCGGCGGCAAGCCACGCCTCGCGCGACTGCCCGCCCTTCCAGGCGCGCGTGGTGAAGCCGAGGATCTCGACCTTGACGCCGCAACGCTCCAGCGTGCGGGCGAGGATGTCGGCGCAGGTCGCCGCCACCGTGATGGGGCGTCCGCGCATCGAGCCGGAATTGTCGAGCAGCAGCGTCACCACGGTGTCGCGGAACGTCGCCTCCTTCTCGTGCATGAAGGACAGCGGGTGATGGGGATCGGTGACGACGCGCGACAGGCGCGCGGGGTCGAGAATGCCCTCTTCGAGGTCGAACTCCCAGGCGCGGTTCTGCTGCGCCATCAAGCGCCTTTGAAGCCGGTTGGCGAGGCGGGCGACGATGCCCTGCAGATGCGCGAGCTGCTTGTCGAGATAGGCGCGCAGGCGCTCCAGCTCGTCGTGGTCGCAGAGGTCTTCGGCGGCGATGATTTCGTCGAATTTCGGGGCGAACGCGTGATATTCCGGCCCGCGCGGCTCGTTCTTGCCGTGCGAATTCGGACGCGTCGCCTCGCCCGGCGTCTCGTCGTCGCCGAGCTCGCCATCGTCGAACGTGTCGGAGGTCGAGGCCTGCGCGCTTTCCATCGCGCTCTCGCTCATCTCCTCCGAGCTCGCCTGCGCCTGGTCGGCGCTCATCTCCTGCGCGGCATCGGAATCGGGCGAGCCTTCGGCGCCGGACTGGTCGTTGTCGCCGTCGCGATTTTCCTCGTCGTCGTCATTGTCTTCGCTGTCGGCGCTGCGCTCGTCGCCGAGCTCGAGCGCGGTCAGCAGATCATGCACGGCGTCGCCGAACCGGGTCTGGTCCTCGACCAGCGTATCGAGCCGGTCGAGCCGCTTGCCGATCTTGTCTTCGAGTATGGGACGCCAGAGATCGACCATTTTCTTGGCGGCCGTCGGCGGCGCCATGCCGGTGAGACGCTCGCGCACCAGCATCGCCAGCGCGTCGGCGAGCGGCGCATCAGCGCGGTCGGTGATCTCGTCGAACTTGCCGCGGTGAAAGTGGTCGTCGAGCATCGCGGTGAGGTTCTTGGCAACGCCCGCCATGCGGCGCGCGCCGATCGCCTCGACCCTCGCCTGCTCCACCGCCTCGAACACGCCGCGCGCCTGCGGATTGCCGGGCATCAGCTTGCGATGCAGCTTGGCATCGTGACAGGCGATCTTGAGCGCGATGGAATCGGCGTGGCCGCGCACGATCGCGGCATCGCGCTTGGTCATTTTTCGCGCGGGCTCCGGCAGCCGGGCCTTGCCGGGCGCGAGACCGGGCCGCTCGGCGGCGAAGCTGACGTCGAGCTCGGGCGATTTCGCGATCGCCTTCAGGCAGGACGCGACCGAGCGCTTGAACGGCTCGGTCGGCGCTTCCTTGGTGTTACGGAATTTGGAGTTGGATGATGATGTGCTCATAGCGACTTCGTAAACGAATGGCGCGTCACGCCGCCGGGATAGCCTTTGAGGGTGCCGAATTCCTCGTACCCGCAGGAACGATAGAAGCCCGGCGCCTGGAAACTCATGGTGTCGACATGGGCCTGGACCGCGCCCTGCCGTCTTGCCTCGTCCTCGATCGCCGCGATCAGCTTCGTCCCCAAACCCTTGCCGCGCTGCTTCTGGTCGATCCAGAAATACTGGATGAACAGAACCGTGGCCCAGAGGTGCCCGACGATGCCGCCGACGATCTTGCCGCGGTCCTTCAGCGAGACCGCGACACTCTTGAACTTCTGCTTCCCAAAATGCTCGTCGTTGTAGGCGCCGAGCCCGGCGAGCACAGCCTTCTTGGTCGTCCCAATGGTGCGCTCGACGGTGATGTTGGCCATGGGGTCAGCTGAGCGCCACGTTCACCGAGGATTCCGGCAGCTCCGCGTTGAAGCAGCGCTGGTAGAACTCGGCGACCAGGGGACGCTCGAGCTCGTCGCATTTGTTGAGGAAGGTGACACGGAAAGCAAATCCGATATCGCCGAAGATGTCGGCGTTCTCAGCCCAGGTGATCACCGTGCGCGGGCTCATCACCGTCGACAGATCGCCGTTGGCGAACGCGTTACGGGTGAGATCGGCAAGGCGCACCATCTTGTTGACGATGTCGCGGCCCTCCTGGGTGCGATAATGCTTGGCCTTCGCCAGCACGATCTCCACTTCCTCGTCATGGCTGAGATAGTTCAGCGTGGTGACGATCGACCAGCGGTCCATCTGGCCCTGATTGATCTGCTGGGTGCCGTGATAGAGGCCCGAAGTGTCGCCGAGGCCGACCGTGTTGGCCGTCGCGAACAGGCGGAAGCACGGATGCGGCTTGATCACCTTGTTCTGGTCGAGCAGCGTCAGGCGGCCAGAGACCTCCAGCACGCGCTGGATCACGAACATCACGTCCGGGCGGCCGGCGTCGTATTCGTCGAACACCAGCGCGACGTTGTGCTGGAGCGCCCAGGGCAGGATGCCGTCGCGGAATTCGGTGACCTGCTTGCCGTCGCGGACCACGATCGAGTCCTTGCCGACGAGGTCGATACGGCTGATGTGGCTGTCGAGATTGACGCGCACGCAGGGCCAGTTCAGGCGGGCGGCGACCTGCTCGATATGGGTGGATTTGCCGGTACCGTGATAGCCGGTCACCATCACGCGGCGGTTCCTGGCGAAACCGGCGAGAATGGCAAGCGTGGTGGCACGGTCGAAGCGGTAATCGGAATCGACTTCAGGCACGTGAGGATCGACGGCGGAATAGGCCGGCACTTCGAGATCGCTGTCGATCCCAAAGACCTGGCGCACCGACACCTTCATGTCGGGCAAACCGGAAACTTCCTCAACTTTGGACATGGCGGCGGTCGTCATCAATCCTCCGAGGTCCCGGGCGATCCCGAGACCAGTTATTTGCACGGTGGCTGCGGCTGGGTGCACCTGCGAACCTATCAGAGACAACGTGCCGGCAGAAGCCCGCCCCCCAATCAAAGTTCCGTTGTCTTTTCATTTAGATAGGCAAGGAACGCGATTTTTGGAAGGCTGCTCTGCGAATCGCGCCCGAATTTCGTGCGGGGCCTACGGCCTGCCCACCTGAGTGGCACTTTTACCGCCTCTGCTTACTTATGTAGGGTCTGAACCCGCTCTGAACCCGCCTGGCCCCACCCACCACAGAGACCATGTGACGTCCTTTCTCGATCCCTTCATCGCGTTCGTTTCGGCCCATGCGTGGCTGGCCTACCTGACCCTGTTCCTGGCGGCGCTGCTGGAAGCCGTTCCGGTGGTTGGCTCGGTGGTGCCTGGCTCGACCATCATCCTGGCACTGAGCGCCCTGGTCCCGGGCGGGGAATTGAAGCTGCAATGGGTGCTGCTGGCGGCAGTGGTCGGTGCGGTACTCGGCGACGGGTCCGCCTACTGGATCGGGCACCGGCAGCAACGCGAGATCCTCAACACCTGGCCGCTGACCAATTATCCGCGCCTGGTCGAGGAGAGCGAAAGCTTCTTCCACCGCTTCGGCACCTGGGCCGTGTTCTTCGCCCGCTTCGTGCCACCAATCCGCGCCTTCGTGCCGGTGACCGCCGGTGCGCTCGGGATGGCGCCTGCGAAGTTTTACGCGATCAACATCCCCGCGATCCTGGTCTGGGCGCCGGCGCACGTGCTGCCTGGCGTGCTGGCGGTGTCGGCCCTGCACGAATATGCCGGCCTGCACCACCATGGGCACGTCGGCAAGCACATCTGGATCCTGACCGTGATCGCGGTCGCGATCGTGCTGGGCGCGGCCGTGTGGCTCGTCCGCCGCCGGAATGGCGGTGGTGTCGTCGAAGCGAAGCCACCGGTCTGATCGGCTGCATCAGAGCACACCGCCCTCATCCTGAGGGCCCGCCAACGGCGGGCGTCTCGAAGGATGGCCGCGGGCGAGAGGCCTGCATGGTTCGAGACGCGCGCGAAGGGCGCGCTCCTCACCATGAGGGTGTAAATTTAGCTCTTCGGCTCAGCCCCCGTTCTCCGCCCCGGCGCCGGCCCCACATAGCGCGCCCGCGGGCGGATCAGCTTGCCGAACTGCAATTGCTCGCTGGCATGCGCGATCCAGCCGACGCTGCGGGCCATCGCGAACAGTGCGAGCTCGCTGCCCGCGGGCAAGCGCAACGCATGCACGAGCACGGCGAGCGCGTAGTCGATATTGACGAACTCGCCGGTCGCCTCCGCGATCCGCTCCGGCACTTCGCGCGTGAATTTTCGCGGCGCGCCGGCGCGGGCCAGCGCATTCAGCAGCGACTGCGCGCGGGGATCACCACGCTTGTAGACGCCATGGCCGAAGCCGGCAAAGCGCTCGCCGAGCGCAACGCGCTCGCGGACCATGGGCGCGACATCGCGATCGACCAGCGTCTTGACGAGCTGCGAGGCCAGCACGCCGGCGCCGCCGTGCTTGGGGCCTTTCAGCGCGGCGAGGCCGGCGATGACGGCGTCGTAGAGGTTGAGGCCGGTCGAGGCCGCGCAGCGCGCGGTGAAGGTCGAGGCGTTCAATTCATGATCGGCGAGCAGAACGAGCGCGCGGCGGATCAGATCGGGCGCGTGCTTGTTGTCGGGCGCCCAGGCTCTTGCGATCTCCTGATGCAGCGCCCCGGCCGACGGCTCGGCATTGAGCATGGTGGCAACCAGCAACCGGACGATGCGCGCGCCAACCATGGCGCGGCCATCGGGCGCCCGGGTGAAAGCGCGGGGGTCGGCGCTCGCGGCCAGCGCGAGCACGGCGATGGCGCGGTCGATCGGCGCCGCCCGGCGCGCGGCATCCGCGATCATGCGCATCTCCTCGGAGATCGCGGGCTGATTGTCCGGATCGAACGGATCGACGCCGGAGACGTCCCACAGCAGCGTCGCTGTGTGCTCCAGCGTGTCGTTCTCGGCGAGATCGACGCAATTGACGCCGCGATAGATCGCGCCGTCCTCGGTGATGGTCGAGATTTCCGTGTCCATCACGGGCAAATCGGCGTCGAAGCTGCGCAGGCCGCGCGGCTCCGGCGACGGCACCCGGCGCTCCTTGAGGGAGCGGACATCCTCGGCGCGGTAGCGGTTCTTTCGCGAGTCCGGCGTCGGCTCGGAGCGGATCAGGCCTCGGCTGACATAGGCGTAGAGCGTGGCCGGCGAGATCGCGAGCTCGGCGGCGGCCTCCCGCGCGGACAGGTACAGGCCTTCCGAATTTTTCATATTGATTTATGTAATCAAGATTGATCAATCTGTCGAGAGGCCCGACCTTTCCCCTGCGTAGAACAGGAGATTTGGGCCATGAACATCCACCTCACCAAGAGCCAGATCGGGCTGGACGGCGTTCCCGCGGCCGAGACCGTGCTGAGCCATGTCGACGGCGAGCGCGGCGAACTGATCATCGCCGGCGAGCATGTCGGCCGACTGGCCAGCCAGTCGAGCTTCGAAGGCGTCACCGCCCGGCTCTGGAACGGCGCTAGCCAGACCAGCTTGAGCGAAGCCAATGTGCGGGCGAGCCTGGGGGCGGCGCGCGAGCGCGCCTTCGCGCGATTGCCGGGCCTTCTGCCGGTGACGAGCGGCATGGGCATCGTCGACGGGTTTCGCGCGGCGGTCGCCGGGCTTCGCGCGGAGCACGGGCTGGAGCACGAGGCGACCGTCGTCGGCGCCTTTCCGGTGATCGCAGGCGCGCTGGTCCGCCGCGCCAAGGGGCTCGATCCGGTTGCGCCCGATCCGAGCGCGAGCCACGCCGCCGATACGCTGCGCATGCTGCACGGGCGCGCGCCTGAAGCACGCGAGGTCAGCGCGCTCGACGCCTATCTCGTCACCGTCTGCGACCACGGCATGAACGCCTCGACCTTCACCACGCGCGTGGTCGCCTCGACGCAGGCCGATCTGTTTGCCGCCGTCACTGCCGGCTATTGCGCACTCACGGGTCCCTTGCATGGCGGCGCGCCGGAGCCGGTGCTGGAGATGCTCGATGCGATCGGCTCGCGCGAGCGCATCGAGCCCTGGGTGGACGCGGCGCTGGCGCGCGGCGAGCGGATGATGGGGTTTGGTCACCGCGTCTACCGCGTGCGCGATCCGCGCGCCGACGTGCTCAAGACCGCCATCGAGGCGCTGGCCTCAGACGGCGCCGGCCTGCCGTTTGCCGGCGAGGTCGAGGCCTATATCCGCAGCGCCCTGCGCAAGAAGAATCCGGAGCGGCCGCTGGAGACGAATGTCGAGTTCTTCACCGCGATCCTGCTCGATGCGCTGGCGATTCCGCGCCAGGCCTTCACGCCGATCTTCGCTGCCGCGCGCGCCGCGGGCTGGACCGCACATGCGCGCGAGCAGCAGCGGACCGGTCGGTTGATCCGGCCGAGTTCGTCGTATGTGGGGGCCATGCCCGCAGATTGAACACGTGCGGGCTAGCCGCGCTCGCTAGAGCTGGATTTGGTGGGGCTTTTTGCCCATGCGACCCAGCGACCCAGCGACAAGCGGGAACAAAAGTATTGGCCACGCATTCAAGCTCGCCCCCACGAAAGTCATCGGGGGCGGACAAGAAAAGGAATGATAATGAAGAAGCTCTCCTACGCCCTCGCTGCAGGAACGCTGCTCGCTCTATCGTCACTCGCAGCACCAGCCAATGCGCTGCCGGCTCACCCTCTCCCCAGCGCAACGGTTTCCGGGGACGTCGTGAACGCACGCTATCATTACGCTCCGCGAAGAGTCTGCACCGTACGCACCGTCATCACGCGCGGCTATCATGGACGCCGCATCGTCAAGCGCGTCCGTGTCTGTCGGGGAAGGTAACGTTGAAGGTGCCGTCCGCTTCCGAGCGGGCGGCATCCAATCGTCGCGCGGTGAGGCCCTACGCCTCCCGCACCACCGTCTTCAGATAATTATACGCCTTGATGATCTCGATCAGGCGGTCTTCGGTGGAGCGGTCGCCGCCATTGGCGTCGGGGTGGTGCTGCTTCACCAGCGCCTTGTACTTGGTCTTGACGTCGGCGAGCGTGGAATCGGGGCCGAGACCCATGACCTGAAGCGCCTTGCGCTCGGCATTCATCACCTTGCGCGTTTCGGCCTTGGGCGCCGCCTCCGGGCCCTTCCGCCAGCCGGAGCGGCCGTTGAGCTCCGCGAACATGCTGAACGGATCGAAGGCGCTGTCGATCTCGGCCTCCGCACCCTTCTTGACGCCGCCATTGGCGCCCATCTTCCAGGTCGGACGGTGGCCGGTCAGCGCATCCTTCTGGTAGCGCGCCACGGCGTCGGCATTCATGCCGGAGAAGAAATTGTAGTTCTGGTTGTACTCGCGCACGTGATTCAGACAGAAGTGCCAGTACTCGCGCGAATTCTCGCGACCCTTGGGCGCGCGGTGGGCGCCCTTGTTCTGACACCCGGTCCATTCGCAATTGACCACGGTGTCGCGCGGCTTCACGTCCGGCTGCTTGCCTTTCGGCTTGACCCGGATGGAGTCGAAGAATTTTGATGAATCGATCGGCATGGCCAACTTTGACTACGCAATGCAAAAACCTTCAAGTCTTGACATTGCAATTTGGTGAGAACCCATAGCCGAAGCTCCGCTTCGGCGTCCTTAAGACCGGCCGAAGCTCCGCTTCGGCGTCCTCAAGAACGGCCACCTAAAGGTGGCCTATGCATTGACGGAGTGCGATCGGGTACCTTAATGGCTCACATGGCTACCAAAGACATTATCAGCAACAAGTTGCAGGAAGCTTTCACACCGGAAAGCCTGCAGGTCGTCGACGAGTCCCATTTGCATGAGGGCCATTCCGGCCATCGGCCGAGCGGCGAGACGCACTTTCGCGTTTATATCGTGTCGCAAGCCTTCAAAGGGAAGAGCCGGGTCGACCGCCACCGCATGATAAATTCTGCGCTGGCCGCGGAACTTGCGGGTGGTGTGCATGCACTCGCGATCCACGCGCAGGCGCCGGGGGAAGGGTGATGCACTTGCCCTCCCCTGGAGGGTAGGAATCAAAACGACGTCCCGGCCCGCCTCGGCTTGGCTTCCTCCATTTCCGCCTCGCGCGGCACCGGTGAAATACGGAGTGCGGTGATGCGGTTGCGCTCGCGGCGGAGGACGCGGAAGCGGAAGCCGTGGAAGGTGAAGCTCTGGCCGCGATCGGGGATCGAGCGCGCCTCGTGAATGACGAGGCCGGCGACCGTGGTTGCCTCTTCATCGGGCAGATGCCAGTCCATGGCGCGGTTGAGGTCGCGGATCGGCACCGAGCCGTCAACCACGACCGAGCCGTCCGGCTGGGCACGCACGCCGGCGACCACGACGTCGTGCTCGTCGGAGATGTCGCCGACGATCTCTTCCAGGATGTCTTCCAGCGTCACAAGACCTTCGACTTCGCCGTACTCGTCGACGACGAGCGCGAAATGAGTCTTGCGGCGGCGGAACGCCTTCAGCTGCTCGGAGACGGGGCGCATCTCCGGCACGAACCAGGGCGGCAGCGCGATGGTGGACACGTCGATGCGCGAGGTGTCGCCGTCGGAGGCGCGGATCGCGCGCAGCAGATCCTTGGCATGGAGCACGCCGATGATGTTCTCCGGCTTCTCGCGCCACAGCGGAATGCGGGTGTATTCGGTCGCCAGCACCTCGCGCACCAGTTCCTCCGGCGGCAGGTCGGCGTTGATCATCATCATCTCGGTGCGATGGATCATGACGTCGGAGACCTGGAGCTCGCGCAGGTCGAGCAGGCCTCCGAGCATGTCGCGGTCCTGCTTCTCGAACTTGCCCTCGTGATGCAGCAGGTCGACCGCGCCGCGCAGGCGCTCGGTCGGCGACAGGATCGCCTGGTGCTCGCCGGCAAGACCGAACAGGCGCATCAGCAGGCGCACGATGACTTCCACGATCTTGAGCAGCGGCCCCAGCACGTACATGGTCAGCCGCATCGGGCGCGCGACCGCAAGCGCCATGCGGTCGGGCGCGTTGATGGCGATGGTCTTCGGCAGCACCTCGGCGAAGATCACGACCAGCGCGGTCATCACGCCGGTGGCATAGAGCACGCCGACATCGCCGAACCAGGCGGTGAAGATGCTGGTGGCCAGCGCGGATGCACTGATATTGGCGATGTTGTTGCCGAGCAGCAGCGCGCCGATCAGGCGCTCGCGCATGTCGAGCAGCTGCGAGACCACGTCGGCGTCGCGATTACCCTGCTTGGAGAGCCGCAGCATGCTGGCGCGAGAGGCGCCGGTCAGCGCGGTCTCGCTCGCGGCAAAGAAGCCCGAGACGAGCAGGCAGAGAATGACGATGGTGAATCCGAGCCAGTCCATGCACCACTCTGGTTTCTCGATTTGATGCGACGTTCAGCCCCGCGTCAGGCCTTTTGCGCGAGCTTGTCCTTGAGGAAATTACGCACCGGCGCCGGCTCGACGTCCTTCGCGATCACGGCGCGCCCGACGGCCTCCAGCAGGATGAAGGTGAGCTTGCCGCGCTTGACCTTCTTGTCCTGCGCCATCAGCGTCATCAGCGCGTCGGCGTCGGCAAGACCTTCCTGCGTGAAGCCAGCGATGTCCTGCAGGCGCGTCGGCAAGCCCGCTTCGATGAGGTGGCGCTCGACGCGCGCCGCGTCCGCCTCGCCGATCATGCCGAGCTTGGCCGAGAACTGCGCCGCCAGCGTCATGCCGATCGCAACGCCCTCGCCGTGGAACAGGCGGTCGGAGAAACCGGTCGCCGCCTCCAGCGCGTGGCCGAAGGTGTGGCCGAGATTGAGCAGCGCGCGCTCTCCGGTCTCGCGCTCGTCGCGCGAGACGACGCCGGCCTTGGCGCGGCACGAGGTCGCGATCGCGTGCTCGCGCGCCGAGCCGCCCTTGAAGATGTCGGAATGGTTCTTTTCCAGCCAGGTGAAGAAGGCCTCGTCGCCGAGCACGCCGTATTTGGCGACCTCGGCATAGCCGGCGCGGAATTGGCGCGGTGACAGCGTGTCGAGCACGGCGGTATCGGCGATGACCAGCACCGGCTGGTGGAAGGCGCCGAGCAGGTTCTTGCCCTGCGGCGAGTTGATGCCGGTCTTGCCGCCGACGCTGGAATCGACCTGCGCCAGCAGCGAGGTCGGCACCTGCACGAAATCGACGCCGCGGCGCAGGATCGCCGCGGCAAAGCCGGCGAGATCGCCGACCACGCCGCCGCCGAGCGCGATGACGAGATCGTTGCGCTCGATCCTGGCGGCGATCAGGGCTTCGCTGACCTTTTCGAGGCCCGCATAGGTCTTGGAGATCTCGCCTTCCTCGACCACGATTCGCGAGGTCGGAATGCCTGCGGCCGCGAGCGAGGCCTCGGCCGGCTCGAGCCAGTACTTTGCGACGGTGCGGTCGGTCACAATCGCGGTGCGCACGCCGGGCCGCAAAGCTGCGACCCGCGCGCCGAGCGAGGCCAGCACGCCGCGGCCGATGACGATGTCATAGGCGCGGTCGCCGAGCGCGACGTCGACATTGACGGGGTCGGAATGTTTCAGTGGCGCGGTCATCGTACGGCACTCGCGACGTCGGCGGGAGGTTGGGATGCCTGGTCGCCGCAGAGATGGGCGCGCAGCGTCTCGATGGCCTCCTCGACGATCTTGTCGTGCGGCACCTCGCGCGAGGCGATGGTGAGGTCGGCACTGCCATAGACCGGCTCGCGCTCGGTGAGGAGGCGCGTCACGGTTCCTTCGGGATCGGCGGTCTGCAGCAGCGGACGGTCGGCACGGCGGCGCACGCGGCGCATGATGACGTCGTGGTCGGCCTTGAGCCAGATCGAGATCGCCTTCTCCGCGATGCGGCTGCGCGTCTCCTCGCGCATGAAGGCGCCCCCGCCGGTCGCCAGCACGATGGGGCCGCCGTCGAGCAGACGCGCGATCACGCGGGCCTCGCCGTCGCGGAAATGCGGCTCGCCGTGGCGCTCGAAGATTTCCGGTATGGTCATGCCGGCCGCAGCCTCGATCTCGGTGTCGGCATCGACGAAGGGCAGCTTGAGCCGGGCCGCCATGCGGCGGCCGATGGTGGATTTGCCCACCCCCATCATACCGACGAGCACGATCGAGCGCGCACCGAGCGCCGACAGGATGTCGGCCTCGGGCGAAGCTTGTATCGGCAACGCGGCGTCGGACATGGATCTCGCTCGATCTGCCGCCAAAGGCGGCACGCTTTGGCCACCTATACGACCCCGCAGGGGCCCTCGCCAGAGGACTCTTGCCACGAAACGGCGAACATGTTGGATGATTTCATTGGTTAATTTGCCCGCTAAGTCCCCTTACCGAGACCCTCTCCGAGATCTTGCCGATGCCCAGCCTGTTCCGCTTCCTGACGGTCGTCGCCGTGATCGCCGGCATCGTCTATGGCGTGATCTTCGCACTGGCGAATTTCGTCAATCCCAAGCCGCGGGAAATGACGGTGACGATCCCGGCGGATAAATTTCTCAAGAAATAGGAGCTAGGCTGCGGGGCATGCGCGCCAGACCTTCCGCCAGCAAGCCCTCGGATGCCAAGCTCGCCGGCCTGTTCCTCGACATGCTCGCGGCGGAACAGGGCGCCGGACCCAACACGCTCGATGCCTACCGCCGCGACCTCACCGATTTCTCCGAGTTCCTCGGCCGCGTCGGCCATACTTTTGCGGACGCCGAGACGCAGATCCTGCGCGACTATCTCGCCGATCTCGACACCCGCGGTTTCAAATCCACCAGCGTCGCGCGGCGGCTGTCGGCGATGCGGCACCTTTATCGCTTCCTCCTGAACGAGCGGATCAGAACCGACGATCCCGCGGCGATCCTGTCCGGCCCCAAGCGCGGCCGCGGCCTGCCGAAGGTGCTGTCGATCGCGGACGTCGACCGCATGCTCCGCCGCGCCAAGGAATTGAGCGAGGCGCAGGACGCCTCGCCCGCCAGGGGGCTGCGCGCCTTGCGGCTCTATTGCCTGCTCGAGGTGCTCTACGCCACGGGCCTGCGCGTCTCCGAGCTGGTGGCGCTGCCGCGTTCGGCGGCCAAGCGCGACGCCCGCATGATCGTGGTGCGCGGCAAGGGCAACAAGGAACGGCTGGTGCCGCTCAACGAGGCCTCGCGACAGGCGATGGCGGATTATCTCAGCGCAACGGAAGCGGCAAAGGCCGACAAGAAGAACAGTGTCGCCGCCTCGACATGGCTGTTCCCCTCGTTCGGCGAGAGCGGGCATCTGACGCGGCAGCATTTTGCCCGCGACCTCAAGGAGCTCGCAATTGCCTCCGGGCTGCAGGCCCGGCTGGTCTCCCCCCACGTGCTGCGCCACGCATTTGCCAGCCACCTGCTGCACAACGGCGCCGACTTGCGCATCGTGCAGACCCTGCTCGGCCACACCGACATCTCGACCACCCAGATCTACACCCATGTGGTGGAGGAGCGCCTGAAGAGCCTGGTGCGCGACCTGCACCCGCTCGCGGAGAAGTAGATTTTGCGAACGGTGCGCTCCCTCTCCCGCTTGCGGGAGAGGGTCGGGGAGATGGTGTCTTCGCAACGGGACAATCCCCCAGAGGATAGAACCCTCACCCGGCGCTTCCCGCCGACCTCTCCCGCAAGCGGGAGAGGTGAACCAACCGCCTTGACTTCGACCACATCTCCGCAGAAAGAGCCGGGGCCTCACGGATGATTTGGCGGGCTGCCCAGG
This sequence comes from Bradyrhizobium sp. SZCCT0153, assembly GCF_018129995.1. GTDB lineage: Bacteria > Pseudomonadota > Alphaproteobacteria > Rhizobiales > Xanthobacteraceae > Bradyrhizobium > Bradyrhizobium japonicum_G. The sequence goes on along the minus strand of NZ_JAFCKS010000008.1, from coordinate 65,960 downwards.
AGCCCACAAGCCAACCCATTGAAGAAGCTACACTTCTTTTTGCAGGTCCAAATCCGCTTCGCCGCTTCGCCCCGTCCTCCCTATATTGAGTTGATGCCAGACCAGATGCGCAGCTATCTCGACTTCGAAAAGCCGGTCGCCGAGCTCGATTCCAAGGTCGACGAGCTGCGGACGCTCGCCGCTTCCGGCACCGACATCAGTGATGAGATCGGGCGGATCGAGGACAAGGCAGCGCAGGCGCTGGCCGACCTCTATCTGAACCTGACGCCGTGGCAGAAGACGCTGGTCGCGCGGCATCCGCAGCGGCCGCATTTCAACGACTTCATCAAGGGCCTGATCACCGAGTTCACCCCGCTCGCCGGCGACCGCAAGTTCGGCGAGGACGAGGCGCTGGTCGCGGGCTTCGGCCGTTTCCGCGGCGAGGCCATCTGCGTCATGGGCCAGGAAAAGGGCGATTCCACGGAGAGCCGCATCAAGCACAATTTCGGCATGGCGCGGCCCGAGGGCTATCGCAAATGCGTGCGGCTGATGGAGATGGCCGAGCGCTTCGGCCTGCCGGTGCTGTCGCTCGCCGATTCCGCCGGCGCCTATCCCGGCATCGGCGCGGAAGAGCGCGGCCAGGCCGAGGCGATCGCGCGCTCGACCGATGCCTGCCTGGCGCTGACCGTGCCGAACGTCGCCATCATCACCGGCGAGGGCATGTCGGGCGGCGCCATCGCCATCACCACCGCCAACAAGGTCCTGATGCTGGAGCACGCGATCTACAGCGTGATCTCGCCCGAGGCCGCCTCCTCGATCCTCTGGCGCGACGGCACCAAGGCGCAGGAAGCCGCCAACAACATGAAGATCACCGCCCAGGACATGCTGCGCTTCGGGGTGATCGACAGCATCCTGAAGGAGCCGGTCGGCGGTGCCCATCGCGACCCCGCCGCCATGATCGCCACCACGGGCGATGCCATCGCCAAGGCTTTTGACGAGCTCCGGGGCCTCGACGGGGATGCCGTCCGCAAGCATCGTCGGCAGAAATTTCTCGATATCGGCCGGAAACTGAGCTGATTCGACCGGTTTTGGTGCCGTAACGGCGGCACGCCCCCTCCCCGCAGGCGGGGGAGGCGAAGAGCCCCCGGTAACCCCGCGTTAACCCTTTTTTTGCCCAAATCGGCGATCTCAGTGGTGGTTTGGCCCGAGGGCCCAAGTAAAGCCTGAAGTTTAGTCTCTGTTGACCATGCTACTGGGCCAACGGGCTCGTGATCCCCGCTCGGGTTGCGACCACATGACCCAGAGGTTAGAATTTTAATCAATGGCTTCAGGGCATAAGCGCTGGAGCGTGATTGCGAAAAAGCCCGTCACGACGGGTCCGGTTCTCCGGTCGGATCATGCTTCAAGGAATTGGGGTTCGCGCTGCTTGCCCGGCACGGTGTGGGGTCCATCTTGATTTCTCGTTCGCTTGTTCGCGCGCTTTTGGCTCCGGTTGCGCTCGCCGCCAGCATTCTGCTGGCCGGCTGCGACACCGACCAGGTTTCGCTTGCGACCAATGCCAAGGCCAACCAGCCGGTGCCGCCAAAGCTTCTCGCCGCGATGGTCGAGAAGGACATGGACCTGCAATCGCCGATCCTGATCCGCCTGTTCAAGCAGGAGGCCGAGCTCGAGGTCTGGAAGCAGACCCGCAACGGCCAGTTTGCGCTGCTCAAGACCTATCCGATCTGCCGCTGGTCGGGCGACCTCGGACCGAAAGTGCGCGAAGGCGACCGGCAGGCGCCGGAGGGATTCTACTCGATCAATCCGAGCCAGATGAATCCGCAATCGGCCTATTACCTGTCCTTCAACACCGGCTATCCCAACGCGTTCGACAAGGCTCTGGGGCGCAGCGGCTCGCAGCTGATGGTGCACGGCGATTGCTCCTCGCGCGGCTGCTACGCGATGACGGACGAGCAGATCGCCGAGATCTATTCGCTCGGGCGCGAATCCTTCTTCGGCGGCCAGAAGGCGTTCCAGCTCCAGGCCTATCCGTTCAGGATGACGCCGGTGAACATGGCCAAGCACCGGAACAATCCGAACATGCCGTTCTGGAAGATGATCAAGGAAGGCTATGATCATTTCGAGGTGACTCGGCAGGAGCCGAAGGTCGATTTCTGCGAGAAGAAGTACGTGTTCGATGCTGCCAAGGCGCCCGACGCGAAGCGCGACCCGGTGTTCGACGCGTCCGCGAAGTGCCCGGCCTATGTGATCCCCGAGGACATCGCCAGCGCCGTGCGCGAGAAGGAGGCCCGCGACCAGGCCGAGTACGCCAAGCTGGTCTCGCGCGGCACGCCGGTTGCGCGCATGAACACCGGCATCGACGGCGGCATGAACAAGATCTTCGCCGCGAAGATTCCGGAAGGCTCGACCGGCCTGTCGGAGGGCGCCGAAGGCACGACCCTGCAGATGCTGGCGATGGCGAAGGCGCCGGGCACGATCCCCGGCCACGTCAATCCGCCCAAGCCGAACCTCGATGCGGCCGCGCCCTCGCCGCAGGAAGAGCCCGTCGTCGCCGTCAGCGCGCCCGCCGCCAACGCGCGCGTCGCCACCGCAGCTCCCGCCGAGAAATCCGGCGGCTTCTTCTCCAACCTCGGCCGCAAGATGGGCCTGGGCAGCGCCGACACCACGGCAACCACGCCGCCGCCGCCGCAAGCCACGGCGTCCGTTGCTCCCGCCACGACACCGCCGACCGCAGCGTCGAGGCTGAAGGCTGCGGTGACCCGGTTCGTGCCGGGCCATGACAAGTCCAAGGATGCCCCGAAGCAGGCCGTTGCAGCGAAGCCGGTCGAGCCGGCGAAGCCCGATACGCGGCTTGCCGCGACGCGCCCCGCACTGAAGCCGTCAGTATCGGATGGCGCCAGTGAAGCCACCCAGATCATGGGCGCCGCGCCGGTGGTGCAGTCGAACTCGTTCGACAGCCGGTTTGGGGCGGTGAAGTAAAGGGCGACTGCGATCGCCCCATTCAATTCAAGTTCGAAGCTGTAGTTTCTCGCAACAGCGTATCACCGTCACCCTGAGGCGGCCGCTTCTTGAGCGGCCCTCGAAGGGCGACGGCCCGGCTGGCCGGCTCGGCCGGGCATCGTTCGAGGCTCGTGGCGCGATGCTATGCATCGCGCCACGAGCACCTCAGGATGACAGGGCTGAAGCGTGTAGGCTGCGAGGAAAACACGCGGTAGTGACACACGCCCCTACGGCGCCAGATATCGCAGCAGTTCCGGATTGCCTCGCACCTGGCCCGCTTCCCCCTGCAGCGCGACGCGGCCGCGGTCCAGCACATAGGCATAGTCCGCAACACGCAGCGCGAGATCGAGATGCTGCTCGACGATGATCACCGCAATGTTCTTCGCGAGCTCGATCAGGCGCTCGGTGATCTCCTCGATGACGCCGATCCAGACGCCCTCCGTCGGCTCGTCCAGCAGCAACAGCTTGGGATCGCCCAGCATGGCGCGGCCGATCGCGAGCATCTTGCGCTCGCCGCCGGAGAGGGTGCCGGCGGGCTGATCGAGACGCTGGCCGAGTTTCGGGAAGATGGTCAGCACGTGGTCGACGGCGTCGGCCTTCTTGCTCGCGAGCGAGCCGACGGCGAGATTGTCGCGCACCGACAGGCGCGCGAACACCGAATGCTCCTGCGGGACGTAGCCGATGCCGGCGCGGACACGCTCTTGGGTCGCGCGGCGGCTGATGTCGCGGCCGTCGAAGGCGACCTCGCCCTTCCACGCCGGCAGCTCGCCGACGATGGTCTTCATCAGCGTGGTCTTGCCGGCACCGTTGCGCCCGAGCACGGCGACGCCGCCGCGCCAGGGAATGCCGAGGTTGACGTCGAACAGGACCTGGCTGCGGCCATAGCCGGCGTCGAGATGCTTGATGTCCAAAAATTCAGGCACGGCGCAGATAAATCTCCTGAACGGCCTTGTTGGCCTGGATCTCCGACACCGTGCCCGACGCCAGCACCTTGCCCTGGTCGAGCACGGTGAGGCGATCGCAGATGTCGCGGATGAAATCGAGGTCGTGCTCGACGATGACCAGCGAGCAATGCTTTTTGATCGGCTGCAGCAATTCGCCGGTGACGCGGCGCTCCTCCAGGCTCATGCCGCCGGTCGGCTCGTCCAGCAGCAGCAGTTTCGGCTTGCCGGCGAGCGCCATCGCGATCTCCAGCCATTGCTGCTGGCCGTGCGACAGGGCCGCTGCCGCATCGAAGGCGCGATCGGCGAGGCGGAACTGGGTCAGCATGGTCATGACCTGGTCGTGCAGCAGCCTGCGCGTCCGCGAGAACACGAGGTCGACCAGCGAGGACTGCGCCTGCAGCGCGAGCAGGATGTTGTCGTAGAGCGTCAGCGTCGGCAGCACGCTGGTGATCTGGAATTTCAGGCTCATGCCGGCGCGGGCGCGCTCGGTCGGCGTGAACGCGGTGATGTCGGTGTTGATGAAGGAGACCTTGCCCTGGGTCGGCACCTCGGCGCCGGCGATGCACTTCATCAGCGTGCTCTTGCCGGAGCCGTTCGGCCCGATCAGGCCGTGAAACTCGTTCTCGCCGACGGTGAGCGCCGCACCGTCGAGCGCGGTGAGCTTGCCGAAGATCTTCTTGACGTCGGTGGCTTCAAGGAGCGGCATTGCGCTTCTCCTTGTTGGTGTCCCCTGGCTCCGCACCGAAGCTTCCGACCCGCTCGCGCTCGCCGAGCACGAAGCTGATCAGGCCGAGCGGCCGGAACAGGATCACCAGCAGCAGCAGCAAGCCCAGAATGATCGGCCAGATGTCGCGATAATTGTCCGACAGCCAGAAGCTGACGCCCTCGACGATGACGGCGCCGATCACGGCGCCGATCAGCGTGCCGGAGCCGCCGAACAGCACATAGAGCACCACTTGCGTCGAAACGACGACGCCGACCATGTTGGGCCAGACGAAGCCCTCGTGGAAGGCATAGAGGCTGCCCGCCATCCCCGCGACGGCGCCGCCGATCGCGAAGATGATCGCTTTCAGATGCTGCGCCTTGTAGCCGAAGAAGGCGATGCGCTGCTCGTTCTCGCGCAGGCCCGCGAGCGCCAGCCCGAATTGCGATCGCACCAGGAAACGGCAGAGCAGGTAGACCACGACGAGGATGCCGAGCACGAGATAATAGAACGCCGGTCCTTCCGTGAACTCGTAGCCGCCGAGCGTCATCGGCGCGATCGAGGGGATGCCGTTCTGGCCGCCGAGATAATACCAGCCGCGGGCGAGCCGATCGGCGGCATAGGAGCCGGTCAAGGTACCCAGCGAGACGAAGATCACGCTGGAGGGATGCCGGCCCAGCAGCAGGAAGCCGCCGAGCAAGAGCGCGAAGGTGAGACCGATGATCGTGCCCGCCGGCAGCACCAGGAAAATGTTGGTGATGTCGAGGTCGCGCGCGAGCAGCGCCACGCCATAGCCGGCCGAGCCGAAAAACAAGGCCTGGCCGAAGCTCATGATGCCGGCATAGCCCCAGACCAGGTCGAACGACAGCGCGAACAACGCCAGGATGATCACGCGAGTCGCAAACACCGTGAGATAGTCCTGCAGCACCAGCGGCGCGAGCAGCGCAGCGACAAGCACGACGCCCTCCACGATCGGCAGGATTTTTCGCCCCGAACCGGCTCGCTCTGCTGATCCGTGTTCAACCATGACGACGTTCTGCTCCCCGCCGATCTCGGCGGGGACGGCCTGATTCACTACGCCCATCGCTTTCGGCATTCGACTCTAGCATTCCTTGGGATCGACGAGGCCGTCGCTGCGGCCGACGATCTCGTAGTTCCCGCCCTTGGCGACCGCGGTGTACATTTTCATCTTGCAGTGCCGCTTGCCCGGCACCATCTCGGCGGGTCCGCCCGGGCCTTCGGCGATCTTGGCGTGGTCGAGCGCGGCGGCAACCGACTCGCGATCGATCTTGCCGGCCTCCTTGACGGCGGCTTCCCACAGCTTGAGGCCGCGGTAAGTGCCGGTCGCAGCACTGCCGGCGGCGAACAGGAAGTTGCCGGGGAAATCCTTTTCGTAGGCCGCCTGGATTTTCGCGTCGAACGGGTTCTCCTTGGTCAGCACCTTGAAATAGTCGAGGCAGCTGGCGAGGCCCTCGATCTCGGCGGCTTGGTTGATGTTGAGCGTGTTCTCGTCATAGTAGACGCAGGCGAGCCGACCGCCGTTCTTGAGGAAGCCCGCTTCATAGAGCTGCTTGAAGAACGGGCCGACACCGGGCGGAATGACGGTGTTGAAGACGACGTCGACCTTGTTGGAGATGATGCGGTTGACGGTGGAGGAGAAGTCGACCTGGTCGAGCGGGTAGTATTCCTCGAACACGACTTCGCCGCCGTTCGCCTCGATCACCTTGCGGGCGTAGACGTTGAGCGTGTGCGGCCAGACGTAATTGGCGCTCGGCAGCGCGAACTTCTTGCCGCCGTTCTTGATCAGCCACGGGATGAACTCGTCGCATTGCTGCGCCGGCGTCGGACCGGTGCAGAACAGATAGGGCGTGCACTCCTTGCCCTCGTAGAGTTGCGGATAGATGTAGAGCGTCTTGCCGCGCGCCACGATCGGGTCCTTGATGGCGTTGCGCATCGACGAGGTGATGCCGCCCAGCACCATGTCGACCTTGTCGCGCTGGATCAGCTTTCGCACGTTGCCGACGGCGACGGATTCGTTCGAGGCGGTGTCCTCGATATAGAGCTCGAGCGGGCGGCCGAGCATGCCGCCGGCGGCGTTGATCTCCTTGATCACCATCTTCGCGACGTTGGCGTCGGCATTGCCGGCGTAGGCGATTGGACCGGTGAGGTCGGTGGCGATGCCGACCTTGATCGGGGCTTCAGCCGCATTGGCCCAGGGCGCCGGGATCACCCAGCTGCCGACGCCGGTCGCGACCGCGCCGGATGCAAAAGCGAAATTAGAAAGAAAGCGGCGGCGTGAAAGCTGCGTACGATCGAACATGTGACTAAACCCCTTTTCCAGCGATGAGGCCCTGCGGGCGGAATTTGATGAAGACGATGGCGAGCACGAAGACGAGGACATCGGCGACGACGGGTGCCATTACCCACGGCAGCGCGGCGCTGAGCGTGCCGATAACGCCGGCGCCTGCGACCGGCCCGATGAAGGAGCCGACGCCGCCGACCATCACTGCGACGAAACCCTGGATCAGGAAGCGCAGGCCGAGATCGGCATAGAGGCTGAACACCGGCACGATCAGCGCGCCGGCAAGGCCGGCGAGCGCGGAGCCGAATGCGAAGGTGGCGCCGTACATCAGGGGCGTGGAAATGCCCGAGGCCCGCGCCAGCGATGGATTTTCGAGCGTGGCGCGCATGCGCAGGCCAAAGTTGGTGCGCGACAGCAGGAGATAGCAACCGGCCATCACAAGCAGCGTGATGACGATGATGGTGAAGCGCCAGGCCGAGATGTGCATGGCGCCGATGTCGATCGAGCCGCCGATCGGCTCGGGCACGGTGAGATAGAAGCCGCCGATCAGGCCGCGCACGGATTCGCGGATGATCAGGCCGAGCGCATAGGTGCCGAGCATGGCCACGATCGGCGCGGCGTAGAATCGCCGGATGATGAGCGCCTCCAGCACGAAGCCGAGCGCGCCGACCACGAACGGCGCCGCGACCATGCCGGCCCAGATCGGCAGGCCCTTGGCGTAGGCGAGATAGGTGATGTAGGCCCCGAGCAGGACGAACTCGCCTTGCGCGAAGTTGAAGATGCCCATCATGCTGGCAATGATCCCGAGCCCCAGCACGATCAGGACGATGATCGCGCCGAAGCTCAGGATCTCGAACGCCGCGACGAACGCGTTAGCCATACCTTGCTGCCCCGTCCGCCTGCATCGATGCCGCGCTCACATCTTTTTCCAGTCGCCGATCTGCTCGAACGCATGCGCGGCGCGATAGATGGTGGATTCCTCGAACATGCGGCCGACCAGCATCAGGCCGACGGGCAGGCCGTCCACCATGCCGCAGGGCAACGACATCGCGGGATGATGGGTGATGTCGAACGGGGCGGTGTTGGCGATCATCTCCAGTGCGCGGGCGACATAGTCCTCGCGGCTGGCGGTCGGCTCCGGCAGCTTGGTCGCCTTCATCGGCGTCGTCGGCAGCAGCAGCAGGTCGTAGTCCTTGAAGGCCTTGTCGTAGGCCGCGGTCAGGCGGCGCGAGATGTTGAGCGCCTTGCCGTAGTAGCGCGGGCCGAAATTGTTGTTGATGTAGGTGCCGAGCAGCAGGAACAGTTTTGTGGTCTCGGACAGCGAATCCGCCCGCCGGCGCCAGCCGCGATGAAAATCCATCAGCGAGGTGGAGTAGAGATCGGAGCGGCTCAGGCCATAGCCGTCGCCATACATCATGGTCTGGGTCATGCCTTCGGTGCCGATCGGGGTCCAGATCGCGGGACCGAGGAGATGCATCGGGATCGAGACGGTCTCGACCGTCGCACCCAGGTCCTTGAAACGCTTGGCGGCCTCGCGAACGCTTTCGTTGACGGCGGCTTCCGCGGTCGGCTGCTCAAAGCCTTCTTTCAAAATGCCGATCTTCATGCCCTTGACGCCCTGGCCGAGCGCCTTGGTGTACTCCTCGACCTTCGGCGCCTTGATGCGGGGATCATAGCCGTCGTCGCCGGCCAGCACCTCCAGCAGCAGCGCGTTGTCGGCAACGGTTGCCGTCATCGGGCCGGTGTGGTCGACGAAAATCTCGATCGGCATGATGCCGGTGTAGGGCACGAGGCCCCAGGTCGGCTTCATGCCGTAGGTGCCGCAGAACGAGGACGGCATGCGGATCGAGCCGCCCTGGTCGCCGCCGATCGCCATGTCGACCTCGCCGAGCGCGACGACGACGCCAGAGCCCGAGGACGAGCCGCCGGCCGAATAGCCCATCTTGTGAGGGTTATGCACCGCCCCGACCGCGCCGGTGTGGCTGCCGCCGGACATGCAGAAGGATTCGCAATGCACCTTTCCGGCGATCTCGGCGCCGGCATCGAGCATGCGGGTGACGATGGTGGCGTCGAAATCGGGGATGTAGCCTTCCAGCGTCGCCGAGCCGTTCATCATGGGAACGCCGGCGAGCATGATGTTGTCCTTGAGCGCGACGGTCTTGCCCTTGAGCTTGCCGCTGGCGGCGCCCTTCACGGTCGACTTGCGGTACCAGGCGTTGCGCGGGTTCTCCTCCGGCGAGGGCCGATAGCCCGGCGTGCGCGGGTATTTGACCTCCGGAACTTCGTCCGGCATGGCGCCGACCAGATTGTAGGCCTCGATCGAGCCCTGCATCAGGCCGCGGAACGAGGCGACGTCTTCGTCGGTCAGCGCGAGGCCGCACTGCTCGGCGACGCTGCGCAATTGGGCAGGCGTGGGAAGGGCAACTGTCACGGCGCTCTCCTGGAGTTTCTTGATCCCTGGCGTTGGAGCCTCTTGAACGCGCCTGCGGGGCGCGAACCAGTCGGCTTCACGTCGATATTACAGACGGAAATATTTTCCTTTTCAAGTATTATTTCGAGGATCTGCCGTCCGGAGGGACAACTGGCGTTCAGATGGTCCCGATCAGCTTGAAGTCGAGACCGTCCGCCTCGGCGAGGTACATCGGCATCTCGGCGCGGCCATCGCGGATGGTGACGGGACCGCGGCCCGCCGAATAGACGGTGTTGCGCGCCGCCCTCAGCAGCGGGCGAAAGGCCAACGAGCCGGCACGGTTGGCCACAGACTCCAGGAACCGCAGCCCCTCGTAGTTCGACTGGCCGACCGAGCCGACCGGCGGGGCGTGCGGGCCGAACATCGCTTGGTAGCCGCTGAGGAACTCGTCATTGGCCCGCGAAGCCATGCAGTTGAAATAGCCGGAGGCGCAGAACAAATTCTCGGTGTTGTCGGCGCCGATGCCGAGAAGCACGGTCTCGTCCATCGCGCCCGCAAGCCGCAGCGTCGAAGTGGCCAGTCCCGCCTCCGCAAAAGCGCGGTTGAAGGTGATGCTGTCGGTGCCGATCAGCGAGATCAGCACCACGTCCGGCTTGGCGGCGCGGATGCGCGCCAGATGCGGCTCGTGGTTGTCTTCGCCGACTGGGACGAACTCCTCGCCGACGACCAGGCCGCCGGCCTCCTTGATGTAGCGCTTCACCGCGCGATGAGACTGCCAGGGCCAGACGTAATCGCTGCCGATCAGATACCAGCGCGCCGCCTTCTTGACGTCCGCGAGCCAGTGAATCGACGGCCGGCTCTGCCAGCGCGGCGTCTCGCCGATCGCCATCACGCCCGGCGTGCGCTCGCCGCCCTCATAGACCGGCGTGTAGATGTAGGGGATGCGGCTGCCGGTGACCTTGCGCAAGGCGACACGGACCGCGCTGATATGAGAGCCCATGATGAGGTCGACCTCGTCGAAGGCGATCGCCTGCTCGGCGCGCCGCACCACCTCGTCGATCGGGCCGCCGGAATCGTAGATCGACAGTTCCAGCTCTCGCCCCAGAATGCCGCCGCGCTTGTTGATCTCGGCGACCGCCAGCATCGCGCTGTTGGTCGAGGTCGGGCCCCAGATCCCGGGCGAGCCGGTGAAGGTGAGGAAATTGCCGATGCGGAGCTTGTTGCGCGCGCCGCGGCGCTTCATGAAATGCGCGTCGATCGGAGACAGGTCGAAGTCGGTCGCGACGGGCGACAGATTCCTGAACAGCATGGACGGCGGCAACGCCGGGCCGCCGTGAGCCGGGAAGTTTACCGTCGCGCGCACGCCAACTCCTGTCTGGCACCAGACTTGAAAGCACATTCAGCAGGCGGTCGCGGCATCCGCCCTTTTGTTAGGCAACGATCCTATTGGAAAATATTGAATGTTCAAGGATTGAAGTGCATATAGATGCAGCATTAGTTGCAAGACATTCGCTCATTTGCACCGATACGAAGTCTCAGCCGTGGCCAAACCGCAGAACTCACCTATCACCGAACACCTCGCTTATCTGCTCGCGCAGGCCAACCGGGAAATCAACCGGCAGCTGGAACTGCGCCTGAGCAAGGAAGGCGTTCCCGTCGAGCAATGGCGCATCCTCAAGGTGCTGTCGGACGGCGATGGCCACTCGATGGGCGAGCTCGCGGACGCCGTGCTGCTCAACCATCCGACGCTGACCAAGATGATCGACCGCATGGTCTCCGACACGCTGGTCTATCGCGTGCAGGACCCCAACGACCGCCGCAAGGTGCTGATGTTCATCTCCGACCGCGGCAAGGTGCTGAGCAAGAAGCTCAACTCGCTCGCGGCGGATCAGGAGGAGCACATCCTCGAAAGCTACGGTGACAAGTCGACGAGCGAATTGAAGCGGTTGCTGGAGAGCCTGATCGACAGCTCGAATTGAGTGGGCTTGGCGGGCTCTATCAACGCCTCGTCCCGGACAAGCGGAGCGCAGATCCGGGAGCCATAACCACAGGACGTGGTTGTTTCAAAGATTGGTCGTTGCGATTGTTCGCAGCACGACGGTAGAGAGTGAGGCGCCGACGTCGCGCCTCACACCTGGTCGCTAGGCATACCGCCCGTGGCAGTGCTTGTACTTCTTGCCTGAGCCGCAGGGGCAGTCCTCGTTGCGGCCGATCTTGCCCCAGGATGCCGGGTTCTTTGGATCGCGCAGCGCGGCGTCCGTGGCCTGCGCTCCGAGCGTGACGCTGGCGAGCGCCATTTCGTCCTCGCCCGTGTTGGGGTCGAACTTGTGCGCTTCCATCGGCGGCAGCACCGGGGCTTCCTGCTCCGGCGGGACAATCTCGACCCGCATCAGCTGCGCGGTGACGGCCTCGCGCAAATGAGCGCTCATCTCCTGGAAGAGATTGAAGGCCTCGGTCTTGTACTCCTGCAGCGGATCGCGCTGACCGTAGCCGCGCAGGCCGATGACCTGGCGCAGATGGTCGAGCATGATCAGATGCTCGCGCCAGAGATGGTCGAGCGTCTGGAGCAGGATGGTCTTCTCGACGTAACGCATCACGTCGGGACCCCATTGCCCGACCTTGGCCGCCATATGCTCGTCGGCGCGGGTCTCGATGCGCGTGAGCAGCTCCTCGTCGGCGATGCCCTCTTCCTTGGCCCAGTCGTCGACCGGCAGGTCGAGATCGAGCACTCGCTTCAGCTCTTCCTTCAGGCCGGCAACATCCCACTGCTCGGCATAGGCATGCTCGGGCACGTGCTTGGCGACGAGGTCGTCGATGAAGGCATGGCGCATGTCGGTGACGGTCTCGGCGACGCTGTCGTCCTTCATCAGATCGACGCGCTGGTCGAAAATCACCTTGCGCTGGTCGTTCTGGACGTTGTCGAACTTGAGCAGGTTCTTGCGGATGTCGAAGTTGCGGGCCTCGACCTTCTGCTGCGCCTTCTCCAGCGCCTTGTTGATCCAGGGATGGATGATGGCCTCGCCCTCCTGCAGGCCGAGACGCTGCAGCATGCTGTCGAGGCGATCCGAGCCGAAGATGCGCATCAGATCGTCTTCCAGCGACAGGAAGAACTTCGAGCGGCCGGGGTCGCCCTGACGGCCGGAACGGCCGCGGAGCTGGTTGTCGATGCGGCGGGATTCGTGACGCTCGGAGCCGATGATGTAGAGGCCGCCGGGCTTCTTCACGGTCTTGGCGGGCTTGCTGCCCTTCGCCGGTTCGATCTCGACGGTCTCTTCCGCCTTCAGCACGATATCGCGGAAATGCTCGATGTCGGCCTTGATCTGCTCGATCTTCTTGGCCTTCTCGGCCTCGTCCTCGATCCCTGCGGTCTCCTGCTGGATCCGCATCTCGAGCGAGCCGCCGAGCTTGATGTCGGTGCCGCGGCCGGCCATGTTGGTCGCGATCGTGATCGCGCCGGGGACGCCGGCTTCGGCGACGATGTAGGCTTCCTGCTCGTGGAAGCGCGCGTTCAGGACCGCGAACAGCTTCGCCGGCTTGTTGGCGCGCGCCGCGGCGTACAGCTTCTGCATCGAATTCTCGTTGCCGAAATCGATCTGCCGGTAGCCGTGCTTCTTGAGATATTCGGCGATCACTTCCGACTTCTCGATCGAGGCGGTGCCGACCAGCACCGGCTGCAATCGCGAATTGGCGCGCTCGATCTCGGCCAGGATCGCGGCGTATTTCTCGTTCTGGGTGCGATAGACCTCGTCATCCTCGTCCAGACGGGCGACCGCCAGATTGGTCGGGATTTCCACGACCTCGAGCTTGTAGATGTCGAACAGTTCGTCGGCTTCCGTCAGCGCAGTGCCGGTCATGCCGGCGAGCTTTTCGTACATCCGGAAATAGTTCTGGAAGGTGATCGAGGCCAGCGTCTGGTTTTCCGGCTGGACCTGGACGTGCTCCTTGGCTTCCAGCGCCTGGTGCAGGCCTTCGGAATAGCGCCGGCCGGCCATCATGCGGCCGGTGAACTCGTCGATGATCACGACCTCGTCGTCGCGGACGATGTAATCCTTGTCGCGCGTGAACAGCGTGTGGGCGCGCAGGGCCTGGTTGATGTGGTGCACGACGGAGACGTTCTCGACGTCGTAGAGCGACTCGCCCTTGAGCTGGCCGGCGTCGCGCAGCAGCCCCTCGATCTTCTCCATGCCGGCTTCGGTGAGCGTCACCGTGCGCTGCTTCTCGTCGACCTCGTAGTCGGTCTTGTCGAGCCTCGGCAGGAACGAGTCGATGGTGTTGTAGAAGTCGGAGCGATCGTCGAGCGGGCCGGAGATGATCAGCGGCGTGCGCGCTTCGTCGATCAGGATGGAGTCGACCTCGTCGACGATGGCGTAGAAGTGCGGCCGCTGGACCATGTCCTCGAGCCGGTACTTCATGTTGTCGCGCAGATAGTCGAAGCCGTATTCGTTGTTGGTGCCGTAGGTGATGTCGCAGGCATAGGCCATCTTGCGCTCGGCATCGTCGAGACCGTGCACGATCACGCCGGTGGTCATGCCGAGGAAGCCGTAGATCTGGCCCATCCAGCCGGAGTCGCGGCGGGCGAGGTAGTCGTTGACGGTGACGACGTGGACGCCCTTGCCGGCGAGCGCGTTGAGGTAGACCGCGAGCGTTGCGACCAGCGTCTTGCCTTCGCCGGTCTTCATCTCGGCGATGTCGCCCTCGTGCAGCACGATGCCGCCGATCAGCTGGACGTCGAAATGGCGCTGGCCGAGCGTGCGCTTGGCCGCCTCGCGCACCGTGGCGAAAGCGGGGACCAGGAGGTCGTCGAGCGTCTTGCCCTCGGCGAGTTGCTGCTTGAACTCGGCGGTGCGGGCCTTGAGCGCCTCGTCGGAGAGTTTCGAGACCTCCGGCTCCAGCGCGTTGATCGCGTTGACGCGGGATTGGTATCCCTTCACCCGCCGGTCGTTGGCGGAGCCGAAAAACTTGCGGGCGAGCGCGCCGATCATGCCTTGTTCCTGTGTTCGCGATTCAACCGCGTTGCAGCCAAGAGGTTGTCACCCGCCTGCCTATCAACTCACCGTGACGCCTGCTGGCGCCAGAGCCCGGACTGCGGGAGGTCATCCGCCATATGGGTTGGAATTGGGCAAGTCTGGGTTCAACGGCCAAAAACGCAGCAAAATAAACGCCATCGCCATGGTCGCGACCGGGCAGAGATATGGCCCGGTCAGGGCCTTGTCAACGGCGGGCGCATTGCGGCCAAATCATCATTTTGACAGACTTTTCGCGTTGCCAAGCCCCCCTGAATTGGGCGAGTGTCCGCCCCGCTCGAGCAGCCCCCTGCTTCAACAAAAGGATTTTCCATGACCACCTCGTTCCCGGTAACCAAAACCGGCCTGCGCTTCGGCCTCGCCACCGCCCTCGTGGGCTGCCTTGCGCTGGCGCTGATCGCGGGTCCCGGCCGGGCTGCCGACGATCCGGTGCTGGCGAAGGTCAATGGCGCTGAAATCAAGAAGAGCGACGTCGCCATGGCCGAGGAGGAACTCGGACCGAGCCTCGCCCAGATGGACCCGGCGACCAAGGACGAGAACGTCCTGTCCTTCCTGATCGACATGAAGATCGTCGGGAAGGCGGCCGAGGACAAGAAGATCGCCGACGGCGAGGAGTTCAAGAAGCGCCTGGCGTTCGCCCGCAACCGCCTCCTGATGGACAGCCTGCTCGCGGGCGAAGGCAAGGCCGCCACCACCCCCGACGCCATGAAGAAGGTCTATGAGGAGGCCTCCAAGCAGATCACCGGCGAGCAGGAAGTGCGCGCCCGCCACATCCTGGTCGAGACCGAGGACGAGGCCAAGGCGGTGAAGGCCGAGCTCGACAAGGGCGCTGATTTCGCCGAACTCGCCAAGAAGAAGTCCAAGGATCCGGGCTCGGCCGACGGCGGCGACCTCGGCTTCTTCACCAAGGAGCAGATGGTGCCGGAATTCTCCGCCGTCGCCTTCGCGCTTGAGCCGGGCAAGATCTCCGACCCCGTGAAGTCGCAGTTCGGCTGGCACGTCATCAAGGTCGAGGAAAAGCGCAACCGCAAGGCGCCGGACTTCGAGCAGGTCAAGGCCCAGATCGAGCAGTACGTGACCCGCAAGGCCCAGGCCGATTACGTCGCCAAGCTGCGCGCGGAAGCCAAGGTCGAGCGCATGGACCAGGCCGACGCGTCCAAGGACGCCAAGCCGGCCGACGCGGCCAAGCCTTCCGATGCCAAGCCTTCCGATGCGAAGCCTTCCGATGCGAAGCCGTCCGACAGCAAGATGGCGCCGCCGGCGAAGAAGTAAGAATTCGCTGTCACTTCACGGACGCCAATAGTATCTAACGTCGCAATGGCCGGGCAGAAAGTGCGAAGCACGTCTTCGCACTGGATGTCCCGGCCATCTGCATATCCAGACCTCACCAAGGCGCCCCGCGATGTCCTCCTCCGTCTCCCCCCTCGCCCCGAAAAACGTTCCCGACATGCCCGTGATCGCGGGCGTCCGTCTCGCGACGGCCGAGGCCGGCATCCGCTACAAGAGCCGCACCGACGTGCTGCTGGCGGTGATGGACAAGGGCACCGCGGTCGCCGGGGTCTTCACCAAGTCGAAATGCCCCTCCGCCCCGGTGGAATGGTGCCGCGCCAAGCTGAAGGGCGGCAAGGCGCGCGCCCTCGTCGTCAATTCGGGCAACGCCAATGCCTTCACCGGCAAGACCGGCCGCAGCTCCACCGCACTGACAGCGAAGATCGCAGCCAAGGCCGTCGGTTGCAGCGAAAGCGAGATCTTTCTCGCCTCGACCGGCGTGATCGGCGAGCCGCTGGACGCAACCAAGTTCGACGGCGTGCTCGGCCGCCTCGCCGAGACTGCCGAGGCCGGCGATTATCTCGCTGCTGCCAAGGCGATCATGACCACCGACACCTTCCCGAAGGTCGCGACAGCGACCGTGAAGCTCGGCAAGGCCAGGGTCAGCATCAACGGCATGGCCAAGGGCGCCGGCATGATCGCCCCCGACATGGCGACGATGCTGTCCTTCATCTTCACCGACGCGCCGATCGCGCCCGCCGCGCTGCAGGCTTTGCTCAAGAGCGGCGTCGAGGACACGTTCAACGCGGTGACGATCGACGGCGACACCTCGACCTCGGACACGCTGCTGGCCTTCGCCACCGGCGCTGCTGCAGAACACGGCGCGCCGAAGATCAGCCGCGCCAGCGATCCGCGCCTGAAAGCCTTCGTCAAAGCCTTCAACCAGGTGCTCGCCAATCTCTCCGAGCAGGTCGCCCGCGACGGCGAAGGGGCGCGCAAGCTGGTCGAGATCACCGTCGAGGGCGCCAAGACCAAGGCCTCGGCGCGCAAGATCGCGATGTCGATCGCCAACTCGCCGCTGGTCAAGACCGCGATCGCCGGCGAGGACGCCAATTGGGGCCGCGTCGTAATGGCGGTCGGCAAGGCCGGCGAACCGGCCGATCGCGACAAGCTCTCGATCGCCTTCAACGGCATCCGCGTCGCCAAGAGCGGCGCGCGCGATCCGTCCTATGACGAGGCGCAGGTGTCGGAAGCGATGAAGGCGCCCGAGATCGCGATCAAGGTCTCGCTCGGCCTCGGCAAGGGCCGCGACCGCGTGCTGACCTGCGACCTCACCAAGGAATATGTCGCGATCAACGGGGATTACAGGTCGTAAATTCAGGCATGGCCGATCTCAAACTGACATTGGTGGTGGCCTGCGCGCTGGTCGACGCCGACAAGCGCGTCCTGATCGCGCAGCGTCCGCCGGGCAAGACGCTCGCGGGCCTCTGGGAATTCCCCGGCGGCAAACTCGAGCCCGGCGAGCGGCCGGAGCAGAGCCTGATCCGCGAGCTGCACGAGGAGCTTGGTATCACCGTCGCCGAGCCGTGCCTGGCCCCGCTGACCTTTGCCAGCTACGCCTACGAGAGCTTCCATCTCCTGATGCCGCTCTACATCTGCCGGCGCTGGGAAGGACAGGTAGAACCGCGCGAAGGCCAGACCCTCGCCTGGGTCCGTGCCAACAAGCTGCGCGACTATCCGATGCCGCCGGCGGACATTCCGCTGATTCCGCATCTGATTGATTTGCTGATGTGAGTTCAGACCTCATCCTGAGGAGCCGCGAAGCAGCGTCTCGAAGGATGGCCCCGGGTGAGAGCCGGGCCTCAATGGTTCGAGACGGCGCTGACGCGCCTCCTCACCATGAGGATCACTCTTTCCCCGCCTTCTTCACCGCCTCCGCCAGGCTCGCTTTCGCCGAACCCGGCTTCAACGGCTGCTGCTGGCTCGCATGTGGAGCCCAGCCGGAGAGCCAGATGATGTCGAAGGTGGCGCGGATGCGGCCGTCGGCATCGGCAAAGCGTTCGGCATAGATTTCGGCCATGCGCAGCAGCGTCGCGCGCCGGCTCGGTGTGCGGCGCCGCTCGATCAGCACATTGGTGGCTCCCATGCGGCGGAGGTCCTGCATCAGCCCGAATGCGTTGCCATAGCGCACCACGACGCGATCGACGTCGGTAACCGGCAGCGCGAAGCCCGCCCGCTGCAACAGCGCGCCGATGTCGCGCAGATCGGCGAAGGGTGCCACGCGCGGCGACACACCGCCCTCACGTTCGGCTTCCGCCGCGGCAAAGGCCTGACGCAGCTCGGTCAGGCTGTCGCCGCCGATCATCGCCGCTAGCAGCAACCCATCCGGCTTCAGCGCGCGGCGGATTTGCGCGAGCACACCCGGCAGGTCATTGACGAATTGCAGCGCCAGCGCCGAGACGAGGAGGTCGATGCTTTCGGCTGCGAAAGGCAATTTTTCTTCGACCGCTTCACCAAGCGCAATCCGCTGGAGCGACGGCAACTGCGCGCGCAAGGCCGCCAGCCCTTCGCCGGGCGTCCAGAGATCAGCCGCCGCGTGAAACTCGCGCATCACCGCCGCGAGCCGGTCGGACATGTCCTCGGCGACCCGATCGAGTAGGAATGTCACCCCGCCCTGCGCCTGCGCGCGCCGCTGCCGCGCATGCAGCAAGGCGCGATCGAACAAAGCGGGCGGGGTCTGCGGGTCTTGGGCCATGCCGCTGGTTACGCCGATCTCGACGGTTCTGGCAATCCGGCGCATGCGGAGCTAGCTTTCGGCCATGGAAGCCGACGCCGCCCCTTCCCGTTCCATCGCCGCCCCCCTGCGTACCGCATGGACGGCCGGCCGCCACGTCCTGTCGCGCGCGGCGCGGCTCGCGCTCGACATTGCGCTACCGACCCTGTGCGTATCCTGCCGCGAGCCGGTCGATGGCGAGGGCGTCTGCGCGGCCTGCTGGGCAAAACTGTCGTTCATCGAGCGGCCCTATTGCCCGCGGCTTGGCATCCCTTTCGTTTATGACCCCGGCCCCGACATGCTGTCGATGGAGGCGATCGCGAGCCCGCCCGCTTACCAGCGAGCCCGCGCCGCGGTGCGCTATGACGATGTCGCCCGCACATTGGTGCATGCGCTCAAATACCAGGACCGCACCGATCTGGCGCCCGCGATGGGCCGCTGGATGGCGCGCGCGGGCGGCGAGCTGCTCGCCGGGGCCGACATGCTGGTGCCGGTTCCCCTGCATTGGCGGCGGGCCTGGCGGCGCCGCTACAACCAGTCCGGCGCGCTGGCGCGAATTATCGAACGGCAGAGCGGAGTGAGGTTGCGGGGTGAGGTGCTGCGCCGGGTGCGCGCCACCGAGCAGCAAATCGGCCTGTCGCGGGCCCAGCGCGCCACAAATGTGCAGGGAGCATTCCAGGTATCCCCCGACCGTCAGGCTGAGGTACAGGGCCGCCGCATCATCCTGATCGACGACGTCCTGACGTCAGGGGCGACGCTGGACGCCTGCGCCCGTGCCTTGCTGCGCGCCAAAGCGGCCCAGGTGGACGTGCTGGTCTTTGCCCGGGTTGTGGAGGTCAGGTGAAGTCCCATATAATTCAATGAATTTCATGACATGAGAGCGCCAGGCGACATGACCGCTGCTGTCGAGATCTACACCAGGCCGGGCTGCGGCTATTGTTCCGCCGCCCGGTCACTGCTGACCCGCAAGAAGGCGACCTTCACGGAATTCGATGTCGCCAAGAACCCGGACTGGCGCCAGCAGATGTACGATCGCGCCGGCGACGGGGCGACCTTCCCGCAGATCTGGATCGGCGGAACCCATGTTGGCGGCTGCGACGAGCTCTATGCACTCGACCGCGAGGGCAAGCTCGACGGCATGCTCGAAAACGTCAAGGCGGAGTCATGAGCGACAACAGGACCTTCACCGCCGCGATGGTGCAGATGCGCACCGGCCTGATGCCGGAGCCGAGCCTCGCGCAGGCTACCCGGCTGATCCGGCAGGCTGCGGCCAACGGCGCCGACTACGTGCAGACGCCCGAAGTCAGCAACATGATGCAGCTGAACCGCAAGGCGTTGTTCGAGCACCTCCAGAGCGAAGAGGACGACAAGTCGCTCGAGGCCTATCGCGCGCTCGCGGCCGAGCTGAAGATCCACATCCATGTCGGCTCGCTGGCGCTGCGCTTCTCGGAAGAGAAGGCGGTGAACCGCTCCTTCCTGATCGGACCCGAGGGCAATGTGCTCGCGAGCTACGACAAGATCCACATGTTCGACATCGAGCTGCCGGACGGCGAGAGCTATCGCGAATCCGCCAATTACCAGCCGGGCGAGACGGCCGTGATCTCCGACCTGCCCTGGGGCCGGGTCGGGCTGACGATCTGCTACGATGTGCGCTTCCCCGCGCTCTACCGCGCGCTGGCCGAAAGCGGCGCGTCCTTCATCACCGTGCCCTCGGCCTTCACCCGCAAGACCGGCGAAGCGCATTGGCACATCCTGCTGCGCGCCCGCGCCATCGAGACCGGCTGCTTCGTGTTCGCTGCGGCGCAGGCAGGCACCCACGAGAACAAGCGTGAGACCTACGGCCATTCGCTGATCATTGATCCCTGGGGCGAGATCCTCGCGGAGGGCGATGTCGAGCCCGGCATCATCATGGCCAGAATCGATCCGGCCAAGGTCGAGACCGCGCGCCGCGCCATCCCCTCGCTCCAGCACGGCCGCCGCTTCGGCGTGGCCGATCCCAAGGCCGGACCGGACCATCTGCACCTCGTGCGGGGATCGGCATGATCCGCTACGCGCTTCACTGCGACCGCAACCACGACTTCGAGAGCTGGTTCCAGAGTTCGTCGGCCTATGATTCGCAGGTGAAGCGCAAGCTGGTGACCTGCCCGATCTGCGGTTCGGCCAAGGTCGACAAGGCGATCATGGCCCCGCGCATCGTCGGCAAGAAGGGGCGCGGACCCGCAACGCCGCCGCCCGAGCTCGCCACCACGACCGCGGCGCCCGAGGCTGCGCCATCCGGACCGACCTCGCTGATGATGGCGCAGGAGCGCGAGCTGCGCGCCAAGCTGAAAGAGCTGCGCGATCACATCGTGAAAAACGCCGACAATGTCGGCGAGCGCTTCGCCAACGAAGCCCGCGCGATGCATTACGGCGACAAGGAGCACCGCCCGATCTATGGCGAGGCCTCGCCGGATGAGGCCAAGTCGCTGATCGACGAAGGCATCGAGGTCTCGCCGCTCCCGACGCTGCCGGAAGACCGGAACTGACGGGCGAGGTGCGTCAGACTCCCACCAACACCGCCACGCCGATGACAATCAGCGCAATGCCGATGATTTCGCGCGGCGCGATCGGCTGCTTGAACGAATAATAAGCCACCGCCTGCGCGAACAGCACCTCGATCAGAGCGAGCGTGCGGACGTTGGCGGCGGCCGTTAGCGCGAACGCCAGGAACCAGAACTGCGAGGCGAAGGCGCCCATGAAGCCGGCCAGCAGCGACGGCTTCCACAATCCCAAAATCGACTGAAGCACCTTTGGTGCGCGCCAGAGCAGATAGATCGTCAGGATCAGCGTCTGTACGAACAGGCCGAGCACCAGCGTGAACGATGCCGCCGTCACGAACGAGACATCAGGCACATTGATGATGGCGCCGCGAAAACCGACCGCAGAAAGCGCGAAGGCTGCAGCCGCGACGAGGCCGGTGATGGTCGGCTTCAGCTCGGCAAAGCTCTTCTCGCCGCCGGGCCGCAGCGCCGTGATGACGACGCCGATGGTCGCGATCACGATCGCGAGCACCTTCAGCCAGGTGAGATGATCACCGAGGAAGACGAAGCCGAAGATCGCGGTCTGGATCGCCTCGGTCTTCAAATAGGCTGTCGTCACCACGAAGGAACGATCGTTCATCGCGAGCAGCATCAGGCCGGTGGCGACGATCTGGCTGAGTGCGCCGAGCAGGAGCCACGGCCAGAACACGGTCGGCGGCGCGTTGAGATGATCGCCGGTCGCCACCAACACCGCAGCCAGAAACAGCAGCGAGAACGGGAAGCCGAACAGGAAGCGGATATTGGTCGCGCCCCAGGTCCCCAGCGGCTTCGTCAGCGACCGCTGCATCGCATTGCGCGCGACCTGACCTAGCGCGGCGACGATTGTGAAGGGAATCCAGAGGTTGGCGACAGTGAGCATGGGTGGGGCTGGAGGCTGCTAATGCGGGAAAGGCACAGCTAACCTGCAAGCTACCGTCTACGCGGTCAACCACACGGGCGTCATGGGAGCGATGCTCTCGCAACACGCAGGCTGTCGTCCCGGCGAAGTCCATGCGCTCGCAGGGACGACAGCGTCTGTGGAGGAGCAGCTCTCACCTCACCCACACCCGCCCCTCACACCATCCGTTCCGCCACGACCATGTAGTTCACGTCCATATCTGACGAGAGCGTCCATTTGTCGGCGAAGGGGCTGTAGACGACGCCGGTCTGCTCGGTGATGACGAGGCGGTTGTCGAGGAGATATTTCGTCAGCTCGTCCGGCGTGACGAACTTGTTCCACTCGTGGGTGCCGCGCGGCAACCAGCGCAGGACATATTCGGCGCCGACGATGGCGAGCGCAAAGCTCTTCCAGTTCCGGTTCAGCGTCGAGACCACCATGAGGCCGTTCGGCTTCAGCATCGCGGCGCAGCGCTTCAGGAAGACGCCGACGTCGACGACGTGCTCGACCACCTCCATCGCCAGCACGATGTCGAAGCGCTCGCGCGGGTCGATCTCCTCCACCGTGGTGCAGCGGTAGTCGATCGCAAGATGGCCCTTGTCGGCATGCAGCTTCGCCGCGGCGATGTTGCTCACTGAGGGATCGACGCCGATGACCTGCGCCCCGAGGCGCGACAGCGGCTCGCACAGCAGGCCGGCGCCGCAGCCGATGTCGAGCACCCGCAGACCGCCAAGGCAATTGAGGCTGCGCACATTGCGCTCGAACTTGCGGCAGGCGGCGTCGCGGATGTAGCCGAGCCGCAGCGGGTTGATCCGGTGCAGCGGCGCCATCTTGCCGTTGGGATTCCACCATTCGGCCGAGAGCTTCGAGAATTTCGCGATCTCGGCGGCGTCGACGGTCGAGCCCGGCTGGGAGGCGGTGGTTGCGGAAGTATCTTGCTGCATGCTCATCGCTGGGCGCGGTCCTACCGCGTGGTGATCGAACTACGGAAGGCGAGGGGTGAGGCGATGGTCGAGATGGTCTCGCGACCTTCGCCAACGCCGTTGATGGTCACGTCGCCGTAGTTGAGAATTCGTCCAAGAATGGTCTGATTGACGTCGACGCTCTCGACCTTGTCCAGCGCCATCTCGAAGGTGCGGCGCTTGATGAATCCGGTCTTGTGCACAACCCTGAGATTGGTGACGTCGGTCTCGGTGGTGAAGCGATGGAACCAGCCCTTCACGGTCCAGTACAGCGCAGCCAGAGCCACCAGGCCGGAGCCGATGAGACAGAGCAGGACCAGCCCCTCGACGGCGGTTTGCCGGGACAAGACGAACAGGACCAGGGCCGCGATCCAGGCCAGGATCGCCGGAAAATAGAAGATCCAGTGCGCATTGGTCGAATACAGCACCTTCTCGCCGGGCTGCAGGATCTCGTCGATATAACGCGCCATGATCTCGGTTAACCCACTACCCCCGCACCCTGCCCCCGCAGGAACCTGCTTGCCCCCGGCCCCGACGCTCTGTATACGCGCGTTCGGAATCCGCGGGACCACGTGGGTCACCATACTGATCCTTAAGAGGGAATGCACGCGTCGTCATGAGCCGCCTCGTGATGAAATTCGGCGGCACGTCCGTCGCCAATATCGACCGTATCCGCAACGTCGCACGCCATGTGAAGCGTGAGGTCGACGCCGGCCATGAAGTGGCTGTGGTCGTCTCCGCGATGTCCGGCAAGACCAACGAGCTGGTGGCCTGGTGCACCGAGGCCTCGCCGATGCACGACGCGCGCGAATATGACGCCGTGGTCGCCTCGGGCGAACAGGTCACTTCCGGCCTGCTCGCCATCGTGCTTCAGGGCATGGGCATCCAGGCCCGTTCCTGGCAGGGCTGGCAGATCCCGATCAAGACCAGCGACGCCCATGCCTCGGCCCGGATCGAGGACATCGACGGCAGCGAGATCATCAAGCGCTTCCAGGAGCGGAAAGAGGTCGCTGTTATCGCCGGCTTCCAGGGCATCAACCCGGAGACCAATCGCATCACCACGCTCGGACGCGGCGGCTCCGATACCTCGGCCGTGGCGATCGCCGCCGCCGTCAAGGCGGACCGCTGCGATATCTACACCGACGTCGATGGTGTCTACACCACCGACCCGCGAATCGTGCCGAAGGCCAAGAGGCTCGACAAGATCGCGTTCGAGGACATGCTGGAACTGGCCTCCCAGGGCGCAAAGGTGCTCCAGGTCCGCTCGGTGGAACTCGGCATGGTCCACAACATGCCGATCTTCGTCCGCTCGAGCTTCGACAAGCCCGAGGATATCGACCCGCATGCCAACCAGCCACCCGGCACGCTGATCTGCAGCGAGGAGGAGATCATGGAAAGCCACGTCGTCACCGGTATCGCGTTTTCGAAGGACGAGGCCCAGATCTCGGTGCGCCAGATCGAGGACAAGCCCGGCGTTGCGGCCTCGATCTTCGGCCCGCTGGCCGACGCCAACATCAACGTCGACATGATCGTGCAGAACGTCTCCGAGGACGGCAAGACCACCGACCTCACCTTCACGGTGCCGGCCGCCGACTACACCCGCGCCAAGGACACGATTACCGCCGCCAAGGGCACGATCGGCTATGCGCGGCTCGACACCGCCACCGACGTCGCGAAAATCTCGGTGATCGGCAGCGGCATGCGCAGCCATGCCGGCGTCGCCGCCCAGGCGTTCTCGGCCCTCGCGGGGCGGAATATCAACATCCGGGCCATCACAACCTCCGAGATCAAGTTCTCGGTATTGATCGACACCGCCTATACCGAGCTTGCGGTGCGCACCCTGCACACGCTCTACGGTCTCGATCAGGTTTAGACGAATTTTCTCTTAGCGGTCGCAGCAAACGCGAAGGTGTCCACACTTTCGCGTTTGGCAGGCGTTTTGCTTGGCAAAACAAGCCCCAATTCGCTATACGGCGAACAGGGTGGGCTGCCGGAAACTGTGCCCCAGTTCAGGCGGTGCTGATTCGGCTCAGGCAACCGCCGGGGGCCGGCGCCGGACGAGCATATTTGTTGTTTTTCTGGATTTCTGGGCGAGCCGCCGTGGCCCTTTCGGTCCCGGCAGACGGAGGAGATTGACGGTTCATGCGGAGCGCGTCGGGAGGTCCCCGCGTCTTGTTGAGACGGCTCCGCGAAACCATGGCGGAGCAGGTCTCGGCCCAGGAGCGGCTGGACAAGATCGTGGTGCTTATCGCCGCCAACATGGTGGCCGAGGTCTGCTCGGTCTATGTGCTGCGCATCGACAACACGCTCGAGCTCTACGCCACCGAAGGCCTCAACCGCGAGGCGGTGCACCATACCGTGTTGACCGCCCATGAGGGGCTGGTCGGCCTCGTCGCGAGCGAGGCGACGCCGCTCAATCTGAGCGACGCGCAGAGCCATCCGGCCTTCTCGTTCCGCCCCGAGACCGGCGAAGAAATCTACCACTCCTTCCTCGGCGTGCCGGTCCTGCGCGCCGGCAACACGCTCGGCGTGCTGGTGGTGCAGAACCGCGCCAAGCGCAACTATGTCGAGGAGGAGCTCGAGGCGCTGCAGACCACCGCGATGGTGCTGGCGGAGCTGATCGCCTCCGGCGAGCTGTCCGCGCTGGCCCAGCCGGGCCAGGAGCCGGCCGCGCGCCATTCGGCGCAGAAGGTCGGTGCCATCCTGTCGGAAGGCATCGCGCTCGGCCATGTCGTGCTGCACGAGCCGCGCGTCGTCATCAAGGACTACATCGCCGAGGACCTGCCGAAGGAGATCAAGCGGCTCGACACCGCGCTCGCCAAGCTGCGCGCCGATCTCGACCGCATGCTGGAGCGCGGCGACGTCGCCGAGGGCGGCGAGCACCGCGAGGTGCTGGAAGCCTACCGCATGTTCGCCAACGACCAGGGCTGGTCGCACAAGCTGCACGAGGCGGTCGCCACCGGCCTCACGGCGGA
The DNA here is from genome assembly GCF_018129995.1 of Bradyrhizobium sp. SZCCT0153. GTDB lineage: Bacteria > Pseudomonadota > Alphaproteobacteria > Rhizobiales > Xanthobacteraceae > Bradyrhizobium > Bradyrhizobium japonicum_G. The sequence continues at coordinate 40,163 of NZ_JAFCKS010000008.1, read as the reverse complement.
AGCCGCCGTCGAGCGCGTGCAGTCCGACACCCGCGCACGCATGCTGCGCTCGACCGATCCCTATCTGCGCGACCGGCTGCATGATCTGGAGGATCTCGGCTACCGCCTGATGCGGCAGCTGGTCGGCCAGGATCACGCGCCTTCACGTGAACAATTGCCCGACAATGCCATCGTCATCGCGCGCGCGATGGGCCCGGCGGCGCTGCTCGATTACGACCGCAAGCGCCTGCGCGGCATCGTGCTGGAGGAAGGCACCGCCAACTCCCACGTCTCGATCGTGGCGCGCGCGCTCGGCATCCCCGCGGTCGGCGAAGTCCCGAACGCGCCCGGCATCGCCGATCCCGGCGACGCCATCATCGTCGACGGCACCTCCGGCTCGATCTATGTCCGGCCGTCACAGGAGGTCGAGGCCGCCTTCGCCGAGCGCGTGCGCTTCCGCGCCCGCCGCCAGGCGCAGTATCTGGCGCTGCGCGACCTGCCCTGCGTCACCAGGGACGGCCAGAAGGTCGAGCTGATGATCAACGCGGGTCTTGCGATCGACCTGCCGCACATCGAGGATACCGGCAGCGCCGGCATCGGCCTGTTTCGCACCGAGCTGCAATTCATGGTCGGCCAGAGCCTGCCGCGCACCAGCGACCAGCTCGCGCTCTATCGTACCGTACTGGATGCCGCCGGCGCCAAGCCCGTCACCTTCCGCACCCTCGACATCGGCGGCGACAAGGCGCTGCCTTATATGGAAGCGGTGATCGAGGAAAACCCCGCGCTCGGATGGCGCGCGATCCGGCTCGGGCTCGACCGTCCCGGCCTGCTCCGCGGCCAGATCCGCGCGCTGCTGCGCGCCGGCGGCGGCCGCGCGCTGCGCATCATGTTCCCGATGATCTCGGAGGTCGCCGAATTCGATTCGGCGAAGGCGCTGGTCGAACGCGAGCTCACCTATCTGCGCCAGCACGGCCACACGCTGCCGGAGCGGATCGACATCGGCACCATGGTCGAAGTGCCCGCCCTGCTCTATCAGCTCGACGAGCTCCTGAAGAAGGTCGACTTCATCTCGGTCGGCTCCAACGATCTGTTCCAGTTCCTGTTCGCGGTCGACCGCGGCAACGCGAAAGTCTCCGAGCGCTTCGACACGATGTCGGCGCCGATTTTGCGCGCGCTTCGCGACATCGCGCGCAAGTCGCAGGCCGCGAAGAAATCGCTGTCGCTGTGCGGCGAGATGGCGTCGAAGCCGATCGGCGCGCTGGCGCTGATCGCGATGGGCTACCGCTCGCTGTCGCTTTCGGCGACCGCACTTGGTCCGGTCAAGGCGATGGTGATCGACCTCGACGCGAAGAAGGCCGAAGCGATGCTCGGCCCCTTGCTGGACGCACCCGCCGGGAGCGTCTCGATCCGGCAGAAGCTGACGGAATTTGCCGAGGCCGAAGGCCTGGCGTTGTAGCTGGCCTGCCGCCGCTTCCCGCCGCCTCGCCCTTTTCCGCATTTTGAGACTGAACCGATGTCGTCACTTCCCGAAGCCAAACTGGACATTCTGCTCGCGCATCACGCCTCGCTCGAGGCCGAATCGCTTGGCCAGCTCGCCTCCGAGCGCTATGTGCAGATCACGCGCGAGCTCGCCGAGATCACGCCGCTGATCGAAGCGGTCAAAGCCTATCGCTCCGCCGTCAAGGAGCTTGCCGACACCGAGGCGCTGATCGCCGATCCCGCGACCGATGCCGAGATGCGGAGCATGGCGGAGGCCGAGCGCGACGAGCTCAATCCGAAGATCGAAGAGCTGGTCCAGGAGATTCGCGTCGCGCTGCTGCCCAAGGACGCCATGGACGACCGCAACGTGGTGCTGGAAATCCGCGCCGGCACCGGCGGCGACGAAGCCTCGCTGTTCGCCGGCGACCTGTTCCGGATGTATGAGCGCTTCGCCAGCTTGCAGGGCTGGAAGGTCGAGGTGATCTCGGCGAGCGAAGGCACCGTCGGCGGCTACAAGGAGATCATCGCGGAGGTGCAGGGCCGCGGCGCGTTCTCCAAGCTGAAGTTCGAATCCGGCGTGCACCGCGTGCAGCGCGTGCCCGACACCGAGACGCAGGGCCGCATCCATACGTCCGCCGCCACCGTCGCCGTGCTGCCGGAGGTCGAGGACGTCGACGTCGACATCAAGAATGACGATCTGCGGATCGAGACCATGCGCGCGCAGGGCGCCGGCGGCCAGCACGTCAACAAGACGGAATCGGCGATCCGCATCACCCACATTCCGACCGGCATCGTGGTGATGATGCAGGACAGCCGCTCGCAGCACAAGAACCGCGCTTCCGCCATGAACATCCTGCGCTCGCGCATCTACGACGCGGAGCAACAACGCCTTGACGCCGCACGCTCCGCCGAGCGCAAGGAGAAGGTCGGCTCCGGCGACCGCAGCGAGCGCATCCGCACCTACAATTTCCCGCAAGGGCGCGTCACCGATCACCGCATCAATCTGACGCTCTACAAGCTGCCGCAGGTGATCGCCGGCGAAGCGCTCGGCGAATTGGTCGACGCGCTGACCACCGAGCACCAGGCGGCGCAGCTCGCTGCCCAAGGCGTGGCGGCATGACGGGCACGTGAGCAATCCCTTCACCGGACTATCGATCGAGAGCGCGCGGCGCGCGCTGGCGGCAAAACTGCGATCGGCACAGCTCGACGACGTCGAGCTCGACGCCCGCATCCTGCTAGGTGCGGCGCTCGGCCTCGATCTGACCGGTCTGATCGCGCAGGGCGCCCGCACCCTCGGCGAAGCCGAGGCGGCGCGGCTCGCGCAGCATGCCGAGCGCCGGATCGCGGGCGAGCCGGTGGCGCGCATTCTCGGCACAGCCGAATTCTGGGGCCTGCCGTTTCGTCTGTCGGAAGCAACGCTGGTGCCGCGTCCCGATACCGAAACCGTGGTCGAGCGCGCGCTCGAGCTGTTTGGCGAGCGGCAAATATCTCATCCGCCGCGAATCGCGGATGTCGGCACCGGGTCGGGCGCCATTCTGCTCGCGCTGCTGCACGAAATTCCCGATGCCTTCGGTGTCGGCACCGATCTCAGCCCGAACGCCCTCGACACCGCGAGGAGCAATGCCGCTGCTCTGGGCCTCGCCGGCCGCGCCGGCTTCGTCGCCTGCTCCTACGCGGCGGCGCTCCGCGGCCCGTTCGACCTCATCGTCTCGAACCCGCCCTATATTCCCTCGGCCGAGATTCCGAAACTGAGCGTCGAGGTGCGCGAGCACGATCCACATCTGGCACTCGACGGCGGCAATGACGGCTATGACGCTTATCGCGCCCTGATCCCTCAGGCGAGCGAACGACTGGCCCCCGGCGGAGCGCTGATCGTCGAGGCCGGGCAGGGCCAGGCCCGGAATATTGAAACCTTGATGACGGCTGCCGCGTTGGTTGTGGACAGGCCGCCCAGGGCCGATCTGGCGGGTATCCTGCGGGCGGTTTCGGCCCGAAAAATGCCCCCATAAAAGCCGGATTGGACTGCAAAAAACCTCTTGGAATATCCCTTGGGAACGACTACGTTCCGATCAACACATCGGTGCCGGCCCCGTAGATCTACGGACGAAAGCCGGGCTCTCGGGCGAGAGCTTTACTGATTTAAAGGTTCCAAGCCGCAGGTCCTGTGAAGCGCGATGGCCATTGGAGCTGCGCTGCTCTCCGACCGCAAAGTGAACGAAAGCCTGATATTGCGCTTGAAGACTTACGCAACACAGCTGGGCTTGTTTCGGCAGGCGAAATGAATGGGTTCGCTGGCGATCAATGCTGGCGGGTGGGGAACGCGTCTTTGTTGAACGCGACGGTCGACGAACATCGGCAGGGATCAATTCCGCGCTCGCGCGCGGTGCGCGCAAGCGGTGTGAACCGCTGTCATCGGGTCACTCCTAGCAATCAGTAATGCGTGCAACCTTTAGGGCTGGAATTAAAGGCAGGACATGAGAAACGGTCAGAACAAGCAGCGGATGCGCAACCGCAACAACAACAATAACAACAATAATAATAACAACCGACGCGGCCAGAACCCGATGACCCGGGTCTACGAGTCCAACGGACCCGACATCAAGATCCGCGGCACGGCTTCGCATATTGCTGAAAAATATCTGCAGCTCGCGCGCGACGCGCGCTCGTCAGGCGATCCCGTTGCGGCCGAGAATTACTACCAGCACGCCGAGCATTATTTCCGCCTGATCGCGACGGCCCAGGAACAGTTCCGCCAGAACCAGCAGCCGCGCGGCGACGAGCCGATCAGCAACAACAGCGGCGACGACGGCGAGGACGACGGCGAGAATTTCTCGAATTTCGGCCAGGAGCCGGGTTTCGTCCCGCAGCCGCCGCCGCCGCAGCAGCCCTTCATGCGCGACCGCGACGGCCAGCGCGATCATCACCAGCGTGACCATCAGCCGCGCGAAAACCAGCCCTATCAGCGCGAGAACCAGCAGCCGCGCGAGCACCGTGAACGTGAGCACCGTCCGCAGCCGCAATACCAGCCCCAGCCTCAGCCGCTCCCGCTGAACCAGCCGCAGCCCGTCGTTGCCGACGCCGGCAGCGTCGACCGTCTGCCCTCCTTCATCACCGGCCCGCAGCCGCAAGTGAATGGTGGCGCGAATGTCCCGGGCGCCTTCGAAGGCGGTGGTGCCGGTGAACGCTTTCCGCGGCGGCGCCGCCGGCCGCATGGCCCGCGCCCCGAGCGCGAAGCTGCTCCGGCCGCATCGAGCGACGAAGTGGCCGGCGAGTAGGCTGCAACGCCGTCGCCAGACTGAACCAGATATCCTGAACTGAATCGTCCCGGCCTCGCCGGGACGATTTGTTTTCAGCCGCGCGTCGCCGTCGTCGAGGACGGCACCAGCACCGGCTTGGCCAGCGAGGGAATCAACCGCGCCCGCTCGCGCTTGGCGGGGATGGCGCGGTAGACCTGCTTGGTGGCCTCGACGATGTGCACGCCGGCGAAGGGCAGCGACAGCGCCGCACCGGCGCGCTCCCACATCTGCGCGGATCTCAGCACCCAGCCGCCGGCATAAGGCGGCATGAAAAGCGCCTCGCCCCAGGCGGTCGGGGTGAACCAGGTCTGGCGCAAAAGGTCGGTGATCTGCGAGCGCGAATAGGGGCGGCCGTGACCGAACGGCGTGCTGTCGGTGCGGGTCCACACCCCGCGCCGGTTCGGGATGACCGCGATCACGCGGCCGGATGGCGACAGCACGCGCCACACCTCGCGCAGCAGCGCGGCTGGATCGTCCGACATTTCCAGCGCGTGAATCAGAAGAATGCGATCCACCGCAGCGTCAGGGAGCGGCAGCGAGAACTCATCCACCAGCGAGGCCAGCGCCGGCCGTCCCGTCGGCCATTTCAAGACCCCCTGCGCCGAGGGCATGAAGGCGATGCAGCGCTCGGCATCTTCGCGGAACAGGCCGAGATAGGGCGTGGGATAGCCGATGCCGAGCACGCGCTGGCCCCCGGCACGCGGCCAGCGTTCCCTGATGCCGCGATTGATCATTTGCCGCGCCACGATCCCGAGGCGGCGGGAGTAGAATTCGCGGAGGTCGACGACATCAATGGTCATGACGGCAATGTAACATGCACGAGGCAGCTCCCGCGCGCGGAATATTGCATTGCCTGCGCAACGTTAAGGCCATATTTGTCTGGCGGGGCTGAGCCCGATGGAGATGACATGGCCGCCGAAATTCGTACTTTCAACTGTTTAAACGACAATTTCGGTTATCTGATCCACGATGTGGAAACCAAGGCGACGGCGTCGATCGACGCTCCGGAGGCCGGTCCCATCCTGAAGGCGCTGGAGCGCGAGGGCTGGCAACTCACCGACATCCTGATCACCCATCATCATGGCGATCATGTCGGCGGCGTCGCCGAACTCAAGCAGAAATACAATTGCCGCGTCGTCGCGCCGCACGACAAGACGACGAAGATCGCAGACGTCGACCTGCGCGTCGCCAATGCCGAAATCGTCAAGGTCGGCAGCCTGCTGGGGCGCGTCCTGGAGACGCCGGGCCACACGCTCGACCACATCTCCTACGTGTTCGACACCGAGAAGACGGTGTTCGCCGCCGACACGCTGTTCTCGATCGGCTGCGGCCGCGTGTTCGAGGGCACCTATCCGATGATGTGGGATTCGCTTTTGAAGCTGCGTGCCCTGCCCGACGACTTCAAGCTCTATTGCGGCCATGAATACACGGCGTCCAACGTCAAATTCGCGCTCACCGTCGACCCCGACAATGCGGCGCTCCAGGCGCGGGCGGCGGAGGTCACCAAGCTGCGGGCCGAGAACAGGCCGACCATTCCCTCACTGCTTGGTGACGAGAAGCGAGCAAACGTGTTCCTGCGTGCTGACGAACCCTCGGTCGCAGCCAGGCTGCACATGAAGGGTGCGGATGCCGCCGCGGTGTTCGGCGAGCTGCGCGAGCGCAAAAACAAATCCTGACGGGGATCGATGCCGACCGCAGCCGAGATCATCGCGCGCCTCGAACTCCGCCCGCATCCCGAAGGCGGGCATTACCGCGAGACGTTTCGCGACCAGGCCGCGGACGCCAATGGCCGGTCGCGCTCGACCCTCATTTACTTCCTGCTTGCGCGCGACGAACGTTCGCACTGGCATCGCATCGATGCGGTCGAGATCTGGCACTATTACGCCGGCAGCCCGCTGACGCTGCGCATCGCCCATGAGGGCTGCTCGCAGCACGAGGTGAGGCTCGGCACCGACCTCGTGAACGGCGAGCGGCCGCAGGGAATCGTGCCGGCGAATGCCTGGCAGATGGCGGAGACCACCGGGGAATGGACGCTGGTCGGCTGCACCGTGGCGCCGGCGTTCGAGTTCGCGAAATTCGAACTCGCGCCGAAGGGCTGGGAGCCTTAAACCGAATTGTCGTTCCGGGCCGCGCGGAGCGCGAACCCGGCATGACAATTATCTCTTCCGCAACACCATGTCCTTCGCCGCGATCAGGCCGCCGCCGGCGATCAGGATCGCGGCAATGGCGATGTTGGCGCTGGCTTTCGCGAAACCGGCGGCGATGAGGAAGCCGGTCGAGAGCAGCGGCGTCGCGTAGGAGGCTGCGCCGAGCACGCGGATGTCACCGCGCTTCATGCCGACGTCCCAGGCGTAAAACGCCGCACCGACAGGGCCGATGCCGAGCGCGATGACGGAAAGCCATTGCAGCGTGGTCTCCGGCCACACGGTGGTTTCCAGTGCGGCATGCATCAGCGCGGCCAGCGCGGCCGTGGCAAGGCAGAATCCCGCGACCGCATCCGTCGGCACCGCCTTGAGCCGGCGCGACAGCACAGAATAGGCCGCCCAGACGAACGCCGCGACGAACGCGGCAATCAGTCCCGGCATCTGGCCCGGCGCGAAGCCGGAGGTGCTTCCGGCGAACAGCAGCACGGTGCCGACGAGACCGAGCACCGCGCCGATGATGTGATGTATGGCAAGCCGCTCGCCCGGCAGGAACGACGAGAACAGCACGATCAGCAGCGGCCACATGTAATTCAAAAGGCCGGCTTCGGCCGGCGGCGCAAAGCGCAGCGCCAGGAAATAGAGCGCGTGATAGCCGAACAGGCCGCCGACGCCGACAATCCACACGACCAGCGGCTGAACCAGGCTCTTGGCCGCATCGCCGCGACCGATCCAGGTGAGGAGGCCGACGAGTCCGCCGATCGCGAACGTCATCGCGGCGAGCTGGAACGCCGGGATCTTTCCGGTCGCCACCGTCATCACTGACAGCAGCGACCACATCAGGATCGCGGTCAATCCGATCAGCGTCGCGGTGCGGGGAGTCATCAATCAAAAGGCTCTGAGGACGTTTATGCCCGGCACGAGGCCGGGCATTTTCGTCTTCACTATCGCCTTGTCGCGCCCGAAGCTACAGGCATTTCGCTCAAAGGATTTGAGCCAAGAGAACTGGCGCCACTTCAGGCCTGATATTGGCCGCCATTGATGGTCAGCGTCGAGCCGGTGATGAAGCCGGCCTCGTCGGCGGCCAGGAACACGACCGCGCGCGCGATCTCTTCCGGTTCGCCGAGCCGGTTGACCGGGATCTGCGGGATCACGTTCTTTTCCAGGACGTCCTTGGGCACTGCCTGCACCATTTCGGTGTTGATGTAGCCGGGGCAGATCGCATTGACGGTGATGCCGCCCTTGGCGTTCTCGAGTGCGAGCGCCTTGGTGAAGCCGATGTCACCGGCCTTCGCCGCCGAATAGTTGACCTGGCCGAACTGTCCCTTCTGGCCGTTGATCGACGAGATAGAGATGATCCGGCCGAATTTGCGGGCACGCATGCCTTCGATCACCGGGCGCGTCATGTTGAACAGCGAACCGAGATTGGTATTGATGACCGCGTTCCACTGCTCGAGCGTCATCTTGTGGAAAGCGGTGTCGCGGGTGATGCCGGCATTGTTGACGAGCACGTCGATCGGGCCGACCTCGGCCTCGACCTTCTTCACGCCCTCGGCGCAGGCGTCGAAACTGCTGACGTCCCATTTGTAGACGGCAATGCCGGTCTCGGCCTTGAACTTCTCCGCCGCCGCATCGTTGCCGGCGTAGCTCGCCGCAACCTTGTATCCCGCCGCCTTCAGCGCCTTGCTGATCGCCGCTCCGATGCCCCGCGTACCACCCGTGACCAATGCAACACGTGCCATGTCGTATTCCTTCCCTTGGACTCTTCGGACGTTTCTGAGTGATCGTTTTTAGATGCGGATTATGCGGGACGTTTGACGGACATCAAGAACAAAACGCCCGGCGTTGAGCCGGGCGTTTCTCTTTAGTCGAGGCGTGCACGGTTGCGAAGAATATTTGATTTGCAACCGCCGCCTTTTTAATCGCGTGCAATGCACTCACCATGTGTGCAGCGCACGCGCAGATTACGCGTCAGCTCTCTCAGTCGCGTGCCAGACACATTGCGATACCCATGCCGCCGCCGATGCACAGCGTGGCGAGGCCCTTCTTCGAATCGCGCTTCTGCATCTCGTGCAGCAGCGTCACCAGCACACGCGCGCCGGAGGCGCCGACCGGATGGCCGATCGCGATCGCGCCGCCATTGACGTTGACCTTGGAGGTATCCCAGCCGAGGTCCTTGTTGACGGCGCAGGCCTGCGCCGCGAAGGCCTCGTTGGCCTCGATCAGGTCGAGGTCACCGACATTCCAGCCGGCCTTCTTCAGCGCGGCGCGCGAGGCCGGGATCGGGCCGGAGCCCATGATCTTCGGATCGACGCCGGCCTGAGCCCACGACACGATGCGCGCGAGCGGCTTCTTGCCTTCCTTGGCAGCCTGCTTTGCGGTCATCAGCACCACGGCGGCAGCGCCGTCATTGATGCCGGAAGCAGAGCCCGCGGTGACCGTGCCTTCCTTCTCGAAAGCGGGACGGAGCTTCGCCATCGCATCTAACGTGGCGCCGTGGCGCGGATATTCATCGGCGCTGACGACGACATCGCCCTTGCGGCCCTTGATGGTGACGGGGACGATCTCGTCGTTGAACTTGCCGGCCTTCTGCGCAGCTTCGGCCTTCTGCTGCGAGGCGACCGCGAACTCGTCCTGCTGGGCGCGGGTGATCTGCCACTGGCGCGCGACGTTCTCGGCGGTGTTGCCCATATGGTATCCGTTGAAGGCATCCCACAGGCCGTCCTTGATCATGGTGTCGATGAACTCGACCGGGCCCATCTTGACGCCGCCGCGCAGGTACTGGGCGTGCGGAGCCATGCTCATGGATTCCTGGCCGCCGGCGACGACGATCTCGGAATCTCCGTTGAGCAGCGCCTGATAGCCGAGCGCGACGGTGCGCAGGCCCGAGCCGCAAAGCTGGTTCACGCCCCAAGCCGGGCTCTCCACCGGAATGCCGGCGGCGATCGAGGCCTGGCGGGCCGGGTTCTGGCCTTGGGCAGCGGTCAGGATCTGGCCCATGATGACTTCGGAGACCCGGCCAGGCTCGATGCCACCACGCTCCAGCGCGGCCTTGATGGCGATGGCGCCGAGGTCATGGGCGGGAAGGGTCGCGAACGCTCCGTTGAAGCTTCCGACCGGGGTGCGGGCGGCGCTGACGATGACGACATCGTCTGACATGGGCATCTCCTGGGGTTGAATGGGGGCAGACGGGGCTGGGAAAAGGCTCGCCAGTCTCGAACGGCATCCTGTTAACGTCGTTGAGGCATGTCAATCGGCTGGTGACCGAATTGATGCCGCAGCGCATTCAAAATAGCGTTCTTGGCGCTTTCGCAAGCAAGATTTTGCTCCGCAATTAACCGTGGCGCACAAAACGGTAGCGTGACCCCTTTGAAAATGCTTATTTTGTTGCGTTGCGTACTCTTCCCGCCCTGCGGCATAGCCCGCCGGGTTCCCGTTCTCCGCGTTGCAAGTGAGAGCCCATGGCGAAATCAGACCAACCCACCACCATCAAGAAATACGCGAACCGACGGCTCTATAACACCGGAACGAGCACCTATGTGACGCTGGAAGACCTCGCCGCCATGGTCAAGGACGGCGAAGATTTCCTCGTCTACGACGCCAAGACCGGCGACGACATCACCCGCTCCGTGCTCGCCCAGATCATCTTCGAGCAGGAAAACAAGGCCGGGCAGAACCTGCTCCCGACCACGTTCCTGCGCCAGCTGATCCGCTTCTACGGCGACAGCATGCAGATGGTGGTGCCGAAATATCTGGAGCAGGCAATCGCGTCGCTGACCCAGGAGCAGGAAAAGTTCCGCAAGCAGATCGCCAACTCGCTCTCCGGAACCCCGTTTGCGCCGCTGGAAGAACAGGTCCGTCGCAACATGGAGCTGTTCCAGCAGACCTTCTCGATGTTCAAGCCGTTTGTCCCCACGGCAGGCCGCCCGGCGGCGACCACCACCGAGCCCGAATCCGATGCGAGCGCGGAGCCGGCCAAGGACACCAACATCGACGACTTGCGCCAGCAGATGAAGGACATGCAGGAACGCCTCGAGCGCATGTCGAAAAAGGACGAGTAGGTCTTTCGTTCGCACCGGCGCGCCCGCATGCAGCGGGTGCGCAAACGACCGATTGATCGTGGCGCCCTCATTTTTATGGACCGCCGTCCCGGCCATGGCCGGAGCCCCCATGTCTGACCGCACCACGCACTGGGACACCGTCTACGCCACCAAGGGCGAAGCCGAGGTCAGCTGGTTTCAGGACAGCCCGGCGATTTCGCTCGAGATGATACGCGCGGCCAATCCGGACCATGATGCCTTCATCATCGACATCGGCGGCGGCGCGTCGCGGCTCGTGGACGCGCTCCTGCAGGACGGATACCGCGCTCTCGCGGTGCTGGACCTCTCCGCCAACGCGCTCCAGAAAGCGAAGACGCGAATCGGCCAGGCCGCCTCAACGGTCGACTGGATCGTTGCCGACGCCACGACATGGCGACCGACGAAGACCTACGACGTCTGGCACGATCGCGCCGCGTTTCACTTCCTGACGGATCCGCGCGACAGGGCGGCTTATGTCGAACGCCTGCGGTCGGCGATCGCACCGGGCGGACACGTCATCATCGCCACGTTCGCACCCCACGGTCCGGAGAAATGCAGCGGCTTGCCGGTGCAGCGCCACGACAGCGCAAGCCTCTCAGCCGAGCTCGGGCCGGATTTCGAACTGGTCGAGGTGCTGAGCGAGATTCACCACACACCGTGGCAATCGACGCAGGCGTTTCAGTTCAGCCGGTTTATGCGACGGCGCGCATAAGCGCGCGTCGAAGGACGGAGAGGGCTCTGGCTACGCCGCCAGCTTCACCGCATGCGCAAAGTCCCAATAGAGTTTTCGCGCCTTGGTGTAGAACGGGCCTGGCTTCAGCTCACGATCGTCGATGCGAATCACCGGCGCGACCTTGGCGAAATTGCCGGACGAGAAGATCTCGTCGGCGGCAAGGAAATCCGCATAGCGCAGGGTCTTCTCGACGACGGTAATTCCGTCGCCGCGAAGCAGACTGATGACACGCTGGCGTGTGATGCCGTTCAGGAAGGTGCCGTTCGGGACCGGCGTGTAGACCACGCCGTCCTTGGCCATGAACACGTTGGAATTGCCGAACTCCGCGACATTGCCGAGCATGTCGAGCATCAGCGCGTTCTGGAAGCCGCGCGAGGCGGCTTCGGCCAGCGCGCGCGAATTGTTCGGATAAAGACAGGCGGCCTTGGCATCGACCGGGGCGCATTCGGCCGTGGGCCTTCGGAACGGCGACAGCGTGATGGCGTTGCCGACCGGCTTTGGCATCGGCGCCTCGTAGATGCACAGGCACCAATTGGTGGTCTCGGGGTCGAACAGCACGCCGCCGCCCGAGCCGCTCTGCGCCCAGTACATCGGACGGACGTAAAGTTCGGCATTGGCCGCAAAGCGCGCGATTCCTTCGTTTGCCAGTGCCAGCCAGGTGCCGGTATCGACCACCGGCTTCAGGCCAAAATTGATCGCAGACTGATTGGCGCGGGCGACGTGACGGTCGAGATCGGGCGCCACGCCTTCGAACGCGCGGGCGCCGTCGAACACGACCGAACCGAGCCAGGCCGCATGCGTGCGCGGGCCCATGATCGGCACGTTGCCGTCATGCCATTTGCCCTCGAAGAAGGTCCAGCTCGGCGAATATTCGATGGGCTTTTTGATTTCGGCCATGACCGGCCTCCCCTTGGCGTGGTGCCGTAATATAGCAACACATTGGTCGTAAATTCTAAATGATTCCCTGCGGAAAGATGATGAGTTAACCTCTTCCACAAGGGGAGAAGGAACATGCCGCTCGATCCGCTCGCAAAGCGCTTGTTGACCATGATGGAAGCGGCCGCGCCGCAGGCGCGGAGCCGGCCGAGCGTGGAGGCACGGCGCCAGTCACTGGCAAAGCTGATGCAGTTCGCGCGCGCCGATGCCCCGGATGTGGTGAGGTCCGATGGCCTCCTTCCCGGTCCAGGCGGCGAACTGTCCTACCGCCTCTATGCGCCTGCAAGCGCCGGTGCGCGCGTGCCCGGCTTCGTATTCTTCCATGGCGGCGGCCTCGTTGCCGGCAGCATTGCCACGCATGACCGGATCGCGGCGGCACTGGCGCATGCGACCGGCTGTCGTCTCGTCTCGGTCGATTACCGGCTCGCGCCCGAGCACAAATTCCCCGCCGCCGTGGACGATGCCGTAGCCGCCACCGAATGGGTGGCGCGCGAGGCCTCGTCGCTCGGCATCGACGCCGAACGTCTGGTGCTCGGCGGCGATTCCGCCGGTGCAACGCTCGCTGCGATCGTGTGCCAGGAGGCGGCGCAGAGCGCCGGTCTTTCCATCGTCGCGCAATGCCTGATTTGCCCGGTGCTGGATTTCGAGGAGACATCACCCTCGCGCGAAGAATTCGCCGAAGGCCATCTGATCGACCGCATCACGATCGAGGCCGATCTCGCCGACTATCTGGCCGGCGACATCGACACCGCCAATCCGCGCGTCTCACCGCTTCGCGCAACGCGGCTTGCAGGTCTGCCGACGGCCATCATCCACACCGCCGAATTCGACCCGATGCGCGACGAGGGCAACGCCTATGCACGCAAGCTGCTCGCCGCGGGCGTCGCCGTCGAGCATGTCTGCCACGACGGCATGGTTCACAATTTCCACGCGATGGGCGCCATCCTGCCGCAGGCGCAGCTCGTGCTGTCGCAAATCGGTGAGCAGGTGCGGCGGGCGGTGGGGGAGTAATAGCGCAGATCACACGCGCGCATCGAGCACGGCCCTGGCTGCCACGACATAGTCCGGCCAGTGCGCATCCGCGTAGCGTTCAGCTTGCCGCGCACACGTGACATCGGGCGCATGCGCGACGGCAATCACGCGCGCGAAGCGCTCTTCGGCCACCGTCACGTCGTCAGGCGCGGGCGACGGAACAGCGGCGGCCACAGCGGTCGGAGCAACAGCGAGCCCAGCCAGGCCAGTGAGCAGGATGCGGCGCGACGTGTTCATGGCTGTTGTCCTTCCATTGTCCAGCGTGCACTCTGGCCGGCGAGTGTGTCAGTGCGATCACCACAGGGTAACCGTGCACATCCGTGCCGTCCATCGCCTGCGGATAGCGCTTGACCTCAACAGCGATCAGGTTCCATCTAGCGACGGTTCCGCCATCAATCGGATTGCTCCGTGGCCCAGCTCAGCCAATTGCATAGCCTGGCTTTGCGCGCTGTCGCACTGGGGCTGCCTTGTCTGACGATTTTTGCCAGCGCCGCCTTCGCCTCCGACGACGACGCTCCGGCAAAACCGTCCGTTCCAAACATCTATCTCGATCTGCGAACGATCTATGCGACGATTCCTGCTGGCACGCTCGGGCTCGGCTTCGGCAGCACGTCATTGTCGGCTGCGTTCGAAGCGCTGGCGTCACGCCGGGGCGCGAGCTTGCCGAATGGTCTGCCGGCCGCGAAATCGATCGCCGTCGACCTGCCCCTGACCGTCGACGTCAACGACCGCGTCTCGCTCTATGGCGGCGTCTCGGGCTCGACGACGGACATCGGCGGCGGCTGGTCGGCGTTCGACGTCACGAGCTGGAACATCGGCGTGCAGGCCGACCTCTATCAGCAGAACGGCGGCACGATCCCGACGATCACGCTGCAATCCACCCTGACGCAGTCGGTGCCGAACGAGCAGGGCATGACGAACTCGTTCAACAACATCCTGGAGTTCGATTACGCGCTGGACGTGGACGAGACGCGGGGCTGGCTCGCCGGCGTACAATACACCACCACGAACGTCGCCAGCCAGATCGCCAGCATCCGGCCGAATACGATCCTCTATGCCGGCGGCTATTATCAATGGCCGAGCAACTGGAAATTCACGGGCCGGCTCGGCGTGCAGTCATTCGGCGGCGCACAGCTCGGGGGCCGCAGCCTGGCGGAGCCCTTCACCCAGCCGATCCTGCGGCTCGACCTCGACCGCATGGACGACAATGACAACCGCCTGTTCGGCATCACCGCGCAGATCGCCTGGATGCCAAAGCCGTCCTACCAGGTGACGCTGCGCACGCCGCTCTACGCGGTGCGCAACTGACCGCGATCATGGTGGATTTTCGGTGAAGCGGGGCTGCCGCATTTTCACGGATATCGGCGCAACGGCTGCTACCGCTCATCGTTGAGAACGAAGGGCTTTTCGTGTTCGTCGCCGCCCTGCCACGACGCCTGCTGCGTGAACCAATTGTTAGCCCTCCCGCACGATCGCCCACCACCTTACCTCTCGGCAAATAAGCTTGCGGCAGACTGGTCCGGCTTCGCCTGGGAGGTTGTGAATGCACCGCTTGATATCGGAACGAACGTTTCTCGCCGGCAAGATCATCTTCAACTTCGGTCAATCGACCATCGATTGCGTCGTGCGCCGGATGTCTGAGGATGGCGCAACGCTGGAGATGCAGAGCAGCCTCGGCGTGCCCGAACGGTTCCAGCTTCGGCTCGCAAGCCAGGAGATCCTCGCCTGCCGTGTGCTCTGGCGGTCGGACCGTCAGGTCGGGGTTGCGCTCGGGGCGGAAGATCATGTCGAACCAAAGCCCGGGGACGAGCAGGGGCGGCCGGCCGACTCGCTGATGCGCGGACAGATGCTCGCGCTTCGCGCGGCACTCGATTTCGTCCCGCTCGGCATCGTGCTGCTGGATGCCAATCTCCGCGCGCAGCTGATCAACCGCGCATTCCGGCGGATGTGGCTGTTGCCGGACGAAGTCGCCAACAGCAATCCGTCTTTCGTGACCTTGATGCACCACGGCCGCGATACGCTCGCCTACGAGGTTCCGCCGGCCGAGCTTGAGGCCTATGTCGCCGAGCGGGTCCGTCAGATACAGGCGGGCGACGCGTCTCCGCGCGATCTGCGCCGCACCGGCGGCGACGTCGTTCGGATGCAATGCACGCCGCTGCCCGACGGCGGCCGGATGCTGACCTATACGCCCGTCACCGACATCGTACGCTATTCCGACGAGCTGAAATTGCTGCGCGACGCGCTCGAGAACGTCGAAGACGGCGTGCTGTTGCTCGACCGCGATCTCAATGCCAGCTTCATGAACCGGCGCATGCGGCGGTTCTGGGAGGTGAGTGAGCAGGAGGCGGCCGGCCACCCGACCTATGCATCGCTGGTGAGCCGGGCGCAGCGTGCGAGCGCGCCGGGACTTCCGGCGACCGAAATGACGAAGTTTCCCGTCAAACGCGTCGCAGAGGTCAAGGCCGGCGACCATGTGCGCGATCTTCAGACCCCGGATGGGCGGCGCATCAGGGCCCACTGCACCACGATGTCGAATGGCGGTCGCATGCTGACCTATGTCGACATCACCGATCTGACGCAAAAGGCCGCGATGCTGGAGACGCTCGCCACCACCGATCCGCTCACCGGCCTCTACAACCGCCGTCACTTCCTCGACTCTCTCGATGCAGAATGGAGCCGGTTCCAGCGCTATTACCGCGCAGTTTCCGTCCTGATGCTCGACATCGATCATTTCAAATCGGTCAACGACCGCTACGGCCACGCGGTCGGCGACGCCGCGATCAGGACGGTGGCGGCCGCATGCCTCGATGGCAAGCGCAAGTCGGACATCGTCGGTCGCCTCGGGGGCGAGGAGTTTGCGATTCTGCTGCCCGAGACCAGCCTGTCGCGTGCCAGGACGGTGGCCGAGCGCATCCGCAAGCGCGTGATGAGCTCGCACATCCCTGCCCATCAGGTTCAGTTCGGCGTCACCGTGAGCATCGGCATTGCGGAAGCAAGCGTCAGCATGTCCGGCATCGACGCCTTGATGAGCGCGGCCGATCACGCGCTGTATCAGGCCAAGGCCGAAGGCCGCAACCGCTGCATCGCCTGGTCGCCCTCGCCGCCCGTGAACAAGGCGGCGGAGTGATCGCACCGAGGATCTATTCCGGCACCGGCACGTCGAAGGTGTTGAGCGTGACCGAGACCATGCAATAGACGCCGACGAGATAGGACAATTCGGCCGCGCCGTGCTCGCCGAACTCCTTCACTGCAGCGCGCCAGGTCAGTTCCGGCAGCACGCCGCCGCTGACCAATGCCGATGCCACGTCGTAAGCGACGGCCTCCTGCCTGGTGAGATCCACCGGCCGCTGCCCGGCGACGATGGTCGCGAGCTTCTCGTCCGACAGGCCACGCTGCTCGGCCACCAGCACATGCGCATAGAGCTCGTAGCCGGAGCGGAAATGCGAGCCGGTGACGAGAATCGCAACCTCGCGCACCGGCGCCGGCAGCAACGGGTTCGACGCGATCGCCTTGACCAGCTCCCACACCGGCTTGCCGAAACGCGGCTCGCGAATCCAGGGATTCCAGGGCCCGAGCAGCGCGCCGTCGTCGCGCATATTTATGAAGCCCTTGAAGTGGTCCGTAATGCCGGCTCGCATGTCGTCATAGAGCGGCTTCTGCTCGTCGGTCAGCTCTTTCGGATCGAGTATGGGAAGGCGCACGGCAGGATCTCCTCGTTGAGAAGGTGGAAAGCTCACCCGCGTGCGCGCGCAAGGCAAGTGAAGTTGCCGTGACGACCGTGCAATTTTGCAAAGGGCAGGGAGACGTTACGCGACGGTATGCCCTATGCCTCGGAATTTTCCACGCTCTGTGGATTGGCGACGTCATCGACGGCAAGCGTCAGCGGCTCTCCCGTCGCGAGGAACGAGGACAAGGCCGCCTCGAACGGCGCAGGGTCGAGCCCCCGCGCTTTCAGCCAGGTGGGCTCGTAGTAGGTCTGCCGGTAACGTTCGCCGGAATCGCAGATCAGCGTTACCAGCGATCCCGTGACGTTCGCTTTTCGCATCTCCGATGCGAGCCGGCACAGCGCCAGGAAATTGGTGCCGGTGGATCCGCCGACCGTCCGCCTCAGGCGGCGCGACAGCACGTTCATCGCTGCGATCGTCGCCGCATCCGGAATCTTCATCATGCGATCGACCACGCCCGGAACGAACGACGGCTCGCAGCGCGGGCGACCGACGCCTTCGATCAGCGAGGGACGCTCGCAGACATGGGAGCGATCCTGCAAGCGGAAGCAGTCGAAGAAGGCGGAATGCTCGACATCGGCAACGCACAGCCGCGTCGGATACTGGCGATAGCGCAAATACCGTCCGATGGTGGCTGACGTACCGCCGGTGCCGGCGCCCATGACGATCCAGTCCGGGATCGGCCGCGGCTCGCCCGTCAATTGCGTGAAGATGGACTCGGCGATGTTGTTGTTGCCGCGCCAGTCGGTGGCGCGCTCGGCGAAGGTGAACTGGTCCATGTAGTGGCCGTTCAACCGGGTGGCGAGCGCGGTAGCCTCCGCATAGAGCGCGCGGCCATCATCGATCAGATGGCAGTTGCCGCCAAAATGCTCGATCGCGGCGATCTTCTCCGCCGAGGTCGTGCGCGGCATCACCGCGTAGAAGGGCACGCCGATCATCTGCGCGAAATAGGCTTCCGACACCGCGGTCGAGCCCGACGAGGCCTCGACGACGGGCGTGCCCTGGCGGATATGGCCGTTGCAGAGTGCGTAGAGGAACAGCGAGCGCGCCAGCCGGTGCTTCAGGCTGCCGGTCGGATGCGTGGACTCGTCCTTCAGATAGATGTCGATGCCTGATAGCGCCGGCACGATCAGCCGGATCAGATGCGTGTCAGCCGTGCGGCACTGGTCGGCCTCGATCGCGGCGACGGCTTCATCGACCCAGCCGCGCCGATAGGCCGGCCCGTCCGGATTGAGATGGCGGAAGGGAAAAGTCTGCATCGGCTGAATCTCTCATGACGCCGATCGCGCATCAATAGCTGCCCCTCAAAACTCCAGCGGCGCGTTGTCGACGACCTCCTTCATCACGAAGAAGGTGCGGGTCTGGCGCACACCGGGTAGCGCGATGAGCTGCTCGCCGTGGATGCGGTTGAAGTCCTCCATGTCGCCGACGCGGATCTTGAGGAAATAGTCGAAGTCGCCGGCGACGAGGTGGCAGTCGAGCACGAATTTCAGTTTTGCGATCGCCTGCTCGAAGATGGCAAAGCTCTCCGGGGTGGAGCGATCGAGCACGACGCCGACCATCACCAGCGTGCCCTTGGCCACCTTCTTCGGGGCGACCATGGCGCGGACCGCGGCGATGAACCCGTCCTCGAACAGGCGCTGGGTGCGGCGATGGCAGGTGGCGGGGCTGATGGCGACGGTCCCCGCCAGTTCCGCGTTGCTGAGGCGACCGTTATTCTGCAGCAATCTCAATATCTTGAGGTCGACGCGATCCAGCCGTGACGACATGGAAGATACTTCCGCTATTAGATTGATTTGCGAAAGAAACACTATCTCAACAGGCAATATTCGCAAGATCACATGCAATATGAGTGCAGCATTCGAGAGCACATTTCTCGCCGACCATGCTAGTCGCTGCGGCCAGCTCAACGCCAATCGGGATGACCTGACCATGCTGGAAAAATTCGCGCGCTATCCGCTGACCTTCGGCCCGACGCCCATCGAGAAGCTGGAACGGCTGTCGAAGCATCTCGGCGGCCAGGTCGAGGTCTATGCCAAGCGCGAGGATTGCAATTCCGGCCTCGCCTATGGCGGCAACAAGCTGCGCAAGCTCGAATACATCATTCCCGATGCGATCGCATCGAACGCCGACACGCTGGTGTCGATCGGCGGGGTGCAGTCGAACCACACCCGCATGATCGCGGCGGTCGCCGCCAAGATCGGCATGAAGTGCCGCCTGGTGCAGGAAGCCTGGGTGCCGCACGAGGACGCCGTCTATGACCGCGTCGGCAACATCATGCTCTCGCGCATCATGGGTGCCGACGTACGTCTGGTCGACGACGGCTTCGACATCGGCATCCGCAAGAGCTGGGAGGACGCGATCGAGGAAGTGAAGGCGGCGGGCGGCAAGCCCTACGCGATTCCCGCCGGAGCCTCGGTGCACAAGTTTGGCGGGCTCGGCTATGTCGGCTTCGCCGAGGAGGTGCGCAAGCAGGAGGCCGAGCTCGGCTTCAAGTTCGACTACATCGTGGTCTGCACCGTCACCGGCTCCACCCATGCCGGCATGCTGGTGGGCTTCGCCGCGGACGGCCGCGCGCGAAAGGTGATCGGGATCGACGCCTCCTTCACCCCTGCGCAGACCAAGGCGCAGGTGCTTTCGATCGCGCAGAACACGGCAAAGCTTGTCGAGCTCGGCAGCGACATCGTCGCAGACGACGTCGTGCTGATCGAGGACTACGCCTATCCCGCCTATGGCGTGCCGTCGGAGGAGACCAAGGAAGCGATCCGCCTCACCGCGCGTCTCGAAGCCATGATCACCGATCCCGTCTACGAGGGCAAGTCGATGCAGGGCCTGATCGACCTGACGCATAAGGGCTATTTCGAGAAGGGCGCAAAGATCCTCTACGCCCATCTCGGCGGCGCGCCGGCGCTGAACGGCTACGGTTATGCATTCCGGAACGGGTGAGGTTGCCTAGCTCTCGCCTCCTCTCCCCTGTTGTCCCGGGCAAGCGTTTAATTAGCACTGACCCGGGACCATTGCCCCAGGAAGGCGTTTGGCGAAGACTTGCAGTTCCGTACTCCTACCGATCGCAATCGATAGATCACGCAGTATGGAACCCGGATCTGCGCTGCGCTTGTCCGGGATGACAGCAGAGCTATTGGCGGGGCCCCTACCGCGTCCGCACGATCTGCAGCAGCTCGTCTCCGTAATGTTCGAGCTTCTTGTCGCCGATGCCGGGCACGTTGCGCAATTCGTCGAGCGTGGTCGGCCAGGCCCGGACGATGCCGTCGATGGTGGCGTCGTGCAGCACGACATAGGCCGGCACGCCGCGCTCCCTCGCGATATCCGCGCGCCAGGATCGCAGCCGCGCGCGCAATTCGGGATCGACGTCGCCTTGCGGCGTGCTGGCCGCCGGCGCGAGATCGCCGCGGCGGGATTTTGCACGGCTGCCGCGGGTGCGGGTGGCCGGGGCGTCCTCGCGCAGCTGCACTTCGGTCTCGCCGCGCAGCACGCCGCGCGAGGACTCCGTCAGCTTCAGCGCGCCAAAAGCTTCGCTGTCGCTCTGCAAATGGCCCATCGCCACCAGCTGCCGCAGCACGGTGCGCCACTGTTTCTCGTTGAGCTCGCGCCCGATGCCGAACACCGACAGTTTGTCGTGGCCGAACTGCGTCACCTTCTCGGTGAGGCGTCCGATCAGCACGTCGATCAGGTGCATCGCGCCGAAACGCTGGCCGGTACGATAGACGCAGGACAGCAGCTTCTGCGCCAGCACCTTGCCGTCGCGCATCTTCGGCGGCGTCAGGCAGTTGTCGCAATTGCCGCACGCCTCGCCCATCGCGATCTCGCCGAAATAGGCGAGCAGCCGCCGGCGCCGGCAGTGCGGCGTTTCGGCAAGACCAACGAGCGCATCGAGCTTGCCGATCGACACCCGCTTGAATTCGTCGGAGCCGCTCGACTCGTCGATCATGCGGCGCTGCTGCACGATGTCGGAAAGGCCATAGGCCATCCAGGCCGCCGACGGCTTGCCGTCGCGACCGGCGCGCCCCGTCTCCTGGTAATAGGCCTCGATGCTCTTGGGCAGATCGAGATGGGCGACGAAGCGGACGTCGGGCTTGTCGATGCCCATGCCGAACGCGATGGTCGCCACGATGACGATGCCGTCCTCGTTGAGGAAGCGGTCCTGGTTGCGCGAGCGTACGCTGCTGTCCAGGCCGGCGTGGTAGGGCAGCGCGGCAATGCCGGCATCGGCGAGCGCGGCGGCCACTTCCTCGACGCGATTGCGCGACAGGCAGTAGACCACCCCGGCATCGCCCGCGTGCCGCTCCCGAATGAACTCCTTCAGTTGCGACACCGCATTGCGCTTGTCGACGATCTCGTAGCGGATGTTGGGCCGGTCGAAGCTGGAGACGAATTGCGGACTGTCCGCAAGCCGAAGCCGTTCGACGATTTCCTTGCGCGTCAACTCGTCGGCGGTCGCGGTCAGCGCGATGCGCGGCACATTTGGAAAACGTTCGGCGATGATGGAGAGGCCGACATATTCCGGGCGGAAGTCGTGGCCCCATTGCGAGACGCAGTGCGCTTCGTCGATTGCGAACAGCGCCACCTTCGCCTGCGCCAGCAGCGCCAGGCAGCGTGGCGTCACCAGGCGTTCCGGCGCGACATAGAGCAGGTCGAGATCGCCCGCGATCAGGCGCCGCTCGATGTCGGACGCTTCCTGCGGGGTCAGCGAGGAGTTCAGCGCGGCGGCATTGACCCCGGCTTCGAGCAGGCCGGCGACCTGATCGCGCATCAGCGCAATCAGGGGCGACACCACGATGCCGCAGCCTTCACGCAGCAGCGCCGGCAATTGATAGCACAGCGACTTGCCGCCGCCGGTCGGCATCAGCACCAGGCAATTGCCGCCCTCCGTGACGTGCCGGATGATCTCGCCCTGCTCGCCGCGGAACCCCGGCAGGCCGAACACCGAATGCAGCACCGACAGCGCATCGCGGCCGTTGGCCGGCGCAGGCAGCGGAGCGGTGGAGGGAGAGGACATGCGTGTGTCGGGGCAAAGCCGTGAGATTCGTCACAAGGCCAGTCGCATGGCGGCGTCCGCGTGGCAAGCCCAACTTGTCCCTCTCCCACTTGCCGGGAGGGACAAGAGGCATATGCGCGCATGAGAAAGCGCTACGCCCCGATCCTTCGCAGCGCTTCCGCGACCGTCACGATCGGCATGTTGCGCTTCCCGGCGGCCTCTAGCGCGTGGCGCATCAGGTGCGGCGTGCAGCCATAGGGGCTCGGCGCATCGACGACGTCATGGCTGTAGAAGATCAGCCAGCCACCACTCGCGACCGCTTCGTCGAAATAGCCATCGACGCCTGCCGCATCGATCTCGTAATTGACCAGGGGCGAGGCGCGCAGGAACTGGAGATCGATGACGTCGCGATTGACGCCGGGAAGGATGCCGCGCGCCGAACGGAAGGTCCTGGCGAGCTGCGGCTTGCGCCAGACCGAGGCGATCCCATAGGGATAGGCGAAATTTTCCAGCACGATCGAGGAATCGATGCCGCGAAAATGGCTGCGGTTCCGCTCGATCTCGCGGGCCATGGCGGCCTCGTCGAGATTGATCGCGCTCTGGTGCGAGAAGGTGTGGCAGGCGATCTCGTGCCCGGCACGGTGAAGCCGCACGATGGCGTCGTTCGACAGGCCGTGCCAGTGGTCCGACGGCCGGTCGATCAGGCTGCCGGCGAGATAGAAGGTGCCGCGGCCGCCATGCCGCTCCAGAAGCTCGGCGCCCTCGCCTGCGGCGCTATCGGGAGCATCGTCGAAGGTGAAGCTCACCATCGGCGCATGCGCGGGCAGCCGGTGCGGCGCGGCGCGGAAATGCCGGGCCAGCCGATTGCTCACGCGTCCCTGGAGTGCCGACCACACGACTGCGTTTCCCGTGATTCCCTATTGCTCTACTGAAACATTCGCGCGCTGGTTGAGGCAAGCCTAACGCTTGGGTAATCCTAACGAGGGACCAACGCCCTTCGGTTAACGCGCCAGCACCGAGGCGTCGGCTTCGGTACCGAGATATTGCAGCCAGTTGCGAAATAGTGCCGCAGCAGCGCTGCCCGCGGCAATATCCGTACGCAAATTCAGCGCAGGCAGTTCGTTGCTGAGCGCCGGGTGGCGCTGGTGCCTTGCCTGTTTCTCGAAGCGGGCAAGCTTCTCCTCCGTCGCTGCGTCAAAATAGCTCACGGGCAAATGCGGGTAATTTTCACGCTCGCGCGCAAGATAGCGGCCGATGTCGCGCAGATATTCGCGCTGGAGCGACAGTGCATCATATTCCGGGTGGCCCTGGAAGAATACGAAACGGCTGGCATATTGCCGGACGAAGATATCGACGCCGGCCTTCGCCGAACGCGTCAGCACCTGGTAGCCGGCCTGCGCGAGGTCGCTTTCCGCAATCTCGTTGAGACGCGAATGCGAGACCTTGAGCGGCGCAGGCGCTGCCCGCATCAGCGCATCGCCGGTGACGGTCTCGCAGTCGAAAATGCCGTGACATTTGGCCGGCAGCCGCCGCCGTTCGATCCGGTCGAGGTGCAGCACCGCCGCATGCGCGGCAAGGCACGACCAGATCGTCGAGCGCGTGTTGACCTTGGCCCAGTCGATCAGCTCGGTGAGATCTCGCCAGTACGGTTCCTGGTCGAGTTCGGGTGCAACCGGCTCGGCACCGGTCACGATCAGCCCGTCGAAATTGTGTTGCCGGAGTTCAGCGAGCTCAGAATATTCACTCTCGACATGCCACTTCGCTTCCGGCGAACGCTTCACGGAAGGAAGCGAGAAGCAGTGGAAGCGGATGCGCCGCGGGCCTGCCGCGGCCTGCAGCAGCTTCATGAACTGCCGCTCGGTCGCCTTCAGCGCCGCATCCGGCATGTTGTTGATCAATCCGATGGTGAGTTCGGCGCCGCGATGCTCGCGCGCCAGATCACCCTCGCCCGGCACCAGTGCCGGGCTCGATATGCCTTGATCCCTGTCGATCAAGATCGTCATCGGTACCGCCGCCTACTCCGCGGCCTGGAGGCGCGCCGACGGACAGGCCTTCTCCAGCGCCTGGTCGATGTCTCCGATGATGTCCAGGGAATGCTCGATGCCGATCGACAGGCGGATCGTCTCGGGCAGCACGCCGGCGGCGCGCTGCTGCTCGGCCGACATCTGCCGGTGCGTGGTCGAGGCTGGATGGCAGGCCAGCGACTTGGCGTCGCCGATATTGACGAGGCGCGTGATCAGCTTCAGCGCATCGTAGAAGGTCTTGCCGGCTTCCATGCCGCCCTTGATGCCGAAGGTGAACAGCGAGGAGGCGTTGCCGTCGAGATATTTCTGAACGAGCGGATAATAGGGACTGTCCGGGAATCCAGTGTAGTTGACCCAGGCGACGCGCGGATCCTTGCGCAGAAATTCTGCGACCTTGCGGGCGTTCTCGCAGTGGCGCTCCATCCGCAGCGCGACGGTCTCGATGCCCTGGAGCAGCAGGAAGGCGTTGAACGGCGACAGCACCGAACCCATGGTGCGCTGATAGATGCTGCGCGCGCGCTCGATATAGGCCGTCCTGCCAAAGCGCTCGGCATAGACGAGGCCGTGATAGGAGGCGTCCGGCTTGTTGTAGCCCGGGAAGCGATCGGCGTGCTTGGCCCAGGGGAAGTTGCCGGAATCGACGATGGCGCCGCCCAGCGTGGTGCCGTGGCCGCCGAGGAACTTGGTCAGCGAGTGCACGGCGATGTCGGCACCGTAGTCGAACGGCTTGAGCAGGATCGGGGTCGCAACCGTATTGTCGACGATCAGCGGCACGCCATGCTTATGCGCGATTTCCGCCAGCGCCTCGATGTCGCAGACATTGCCGGCGGGATTGCCGATGGTCTCGGCAAACACGGCGCGGGTGTTCTCATCGATCAGCTTTTCGATTGCTTCAGGCTTGTCGCTCTCGGCGAAGCGGCCGGTGATGCCCTGGCGCGGCAGGATGTGCGAGAGCAGCGTGTGCGTGGTGCCGTAGAGCTGCGGAACCGAAACGATGTTGCCGCCGTGGTCGGCGACGTTGACGAAGGCAAAGTGCAGCGCCGCCTGTCCGGTCGCAACCGCAAGCGCGCCGACGCCGCCTTCGAGCTGGGCGACGCGTTTCTCCAGCACCGCGCTGGTCGGATTGGCGATACGGCTGTAACGATAGCCTTCGGCCTCGAGATTGAAGAGCGCCGCGCCATGATCGGCGCTGTCGAAGGCATAGGCCGCGGTCTGGTAGATCGGCACGGCAACCGCGTGCGTGGTGGCTTCGGGCTCGTAGCCGGCGTGAATAGCGATCGTCTCGTTGCGCATCGTGCCACCTCCGCGTGGAGCGGGCCGCACTTATTGGCCTGTACGAGGCATGTGCGTTGTCCGCCGTCCCTCTGTTAGAGGCGGCTGGTAAAGCGGACAATAATTCGTCTAGAGATCGAGGAAGTAACCCTAACGGTTGTTGATGAATTGGCTAAAATTCGAATCAAACTGGATTAATGAATTGATGCGCCGTGGTGCCTCTTCTCCGGCGCGGCGCGCCACGCTCTCCCTCTCCCGCAACAAGGGGAGAGGGAGAGCGTCGCCTACTCCATCATCTCCCACAGTCGATGGGCGAGCACGCCGGCGCGCTTCTCGATCGCGGCCGCCGCATCTAGCGCGAGGTCCTCGCGATAGCGCCCGGCGATGAGCTGCACGCCGATCGGCTTGCCGTCATGCAGGGTCACCGGCACCACCGCGCCGGGCAGGCCCAGCACATTAATCGCGGAGATGAAGCGGATTTCGCCCCAGAAGATCTCCTTGACGCGTTCCGCGCTGACGGTGTCGTCGCGCGGCCCCGGCGTCGGCTGCACCGTGGTCGGCGCCAGCACCACCGGATATTCCTCGAAAAACAATTGCCAGGCGCGGATGTGGCCGTTGCGCGCGGCGGTCGCATGCATCCAGGCCTTGAGATCGAGCACATTGGCCTTGGTCTTCATGCCATTCCACGCCTTGTGGAAGTCTTCCGAGGTGACTTTCAGCATGCCGGCTTCCTGCATCACCACGGTCTCGTTGGTGATGATGTCGCACCAGGTCTGCCAGACGCCGTTGATGTCGGGCACATCGACCTCGGTCACGCGATAGCCGGAGCGCTCGAGGTGATCGGCGGCCTGGCGCAGCGCCGCGCGTACTGAAGGATCCACGTCCATATCCTCGGGGATCCTGGCCAGCGCGACCTTGATCGGCCCCTTCGGCTTCGGCCCGGCCAGCGGCGCCGGCACCCACCAGGGATCGCGCGGATCGCGCTGGCTCATTGCCTCCAACGCGAGACGGACGTCGGCGACGTGGCGGGCGAGCGGGCCCTGCGCCGACATCAGGTGCGCGAGCATCGGCCGCTCGGCCGTAGCGCTTCCGTTGAAGGCGGGGATGCGGCCCTGCGTCGGCTTGATGGTGGCAACCCCGTTGCAATGCGCCGGCCAGCGCAGCGAGCCGCCGATGTCGTTGCCGTGGGCGATGGTGCCGATGCCGGCGGCGACTGCCGAACCTGCTCCGCCAGAGGAGCCGCCGCAGGTGATGTTCGGATCCCAGGGATTGAGCGTCAGCCCGTGCAGGGGATTGTCGGTAAAGCCGCGGAAGGAGAATTCCGGCGTGTTGGTGAGGCCGATGACGATCGCACCGGCCTTCTTCAGGTTGCGGACGACGGGCGAATCCGACGGCGCGATATAATCCTTGTTGGCGGGAACGCCGTTGAAATTAGGCCGCCCCTCGTAGTCGACGTTCTCCTTGATGGTGATTGGCACGCCGTGCAGAAGGCCGAGTTCGCCATCTTTGGCACGCCGCTTGTCGGCCGCATGCGCCGCAGCCAGCGCCTCCTCCGAGAGATCGACGACGACGGCGTTCAGCCTCGGATTGATTGCGCGCATCCGTTCGAGATGCGCCTCCACGGTCTCGACCGCGGAGATGGCACCGGAGCGGATTGCGACTGCGGTCTCGACCGCCGACCATTGCCAGGCCGGGCCCCTGGGGCGGCGCGGTGCGGACGATTTGCGCGGAGCGGCCTTCTTGACCGTCTTCGCTGCAGCCTTCGCAGCTACGCTCTTGCGAACGGCGCTGGTCTTGCTGGAGGTCCTTGCTGCCTTCTTCGAAGCGTTCTTCTTGGTAGCCGTCTTCTTCGCCACGCCGCATCTCCTGGAATTGCGCGGCGGAATTTATGGAGGTCACGCGACCGTGTACAGGTGCGTTTCTGCATGGCGCGCCGTCGCGACGCGTTGTCGCGGCCGAAGGCGAAGCCAGAGGTGCGCATGAACCTTTGGGACTTCTCGCTTGACCCATATAGTGGTTGAACAACGCAATAAACTACCGCTAAGATTGCCGCCAAACGATCCGTTTTTGACGCAGCTATTTTGACAGCCACAGACTGGAGCATTTGCCATGCTCGTGGATTTCGACAGCGGCTACGGCCAGCAACCATTTCGCGATCTGTGTGCCGACTATCCCGGCGCCGAGACCTACGATCCACACGACTTCCGGATCGAATGGGGGCCGATCTTTCACCGCGGCCGTCTCGACGGAACGGCGCGCGTCCTCGTCGTCGGTCAGGATCCCGCCCAGCACGAGACGGTCGTGCGCAGAATTCTGGTCGGCACCGCGGGCCGGCGGACACAGGGTTTCCTGGCGAAACTCGGCATCACGCAGAGCTACGTGATGGTGAATACCTTCCTGTACAGCGTCTACGGACAGAGCGGCGGTTCAAAGCACAAGAACGAGCCCGGCATCGTCGCGTATCGCAACAAATGGTTCAAGGCCGTGCTCGGGCCGGGCAACATCGAGGCCGTCGTCTCCCTCGGGGGCCTCGCCGACGAGGCCTGGAAGGCCTGGCTCAAGACTGCCGATGGCGCGGCCTACAAGACCCTTGCGTATCAGCACATCACCCAC
Organism: Bradyrhizobium sp. SZCCT0153; assembly: GCF_018129995.1. Taxonomy (GTDB): domain Bacteria; phylum Pseudomonadota; class Alphaproteobacteria; order Rhizobiales; family Xanthobacteraceae; genus Bradyrhizobium; species Bradyrhizobium japonicum_G. Next base: position 11,858 of record NZ_JAFCKS010000008.1, on the reverse strand, counting down.
CCGACGTGGCCGGAAAGCTCCGCGCACGATAATGCGACGCGGGCTGCAAACACCAAGATCATGCTGACCAAGTGGAATGCCTCGCTCGCAGCTCTTGCGCCTCAGGTCAAGCATCCCGACGTGGCGACGACGCTCGTGCCCTATGGCGACGCCTTCAAGCCGACCGAGCTGTTCGACATCATCGCAAAGGATCTTCCCGCGGGACTGCCGGCCTGGATGCGCGGAGATACGCCATGGGCCGTGCGCCAGGGCGCGGATGCGGCAGCCAAGCGGCGTACGATCACGATGACCATTCCTGACGGAGTGATCCCATGAGCCCGGCCGCAAGCCCGATGCGACGGGCGCTGACCGGGCGGATCGTGACGATGGCCACCGAGGGCGACGTCATCAAGAGCGGCACGATCTTCATCGAGGACAATCGGATCGCCGCGATCGTGCCCAAGGGCCAGCCGGCTCCCGCAGGCTTCGAGGCCGTCGATCCCGTCGCGACCGGCGGCACCATCTATCCCGGCCTGATCGAGCTGCATAATCATTTGAGCTACAACATCCTGCCGCTCTGGCGCGTGCCGCAGCTCTTCGGCAATCGCGACCAATGGCAGAACGCCAAATCGTACAAGACGTCGGTGACCGGCCCAATGAGCGCGATTGCCCTCGCCGACGATGGCTCCCTGCTGCCGGCGCTGGTGCGCTATGTCGAAGCCAAATGCCTGGTCGCGGGAACGACGACGAGCCAGGGGATCACGCTGTCGAACTGGAGCGGCACGATCCACAAATACTACAAGGGCGCACTGCGCGCCGCCGAGATCGGCAGCCCTCCCGATCTTCCGCGAGCGCACTCGAAGATCCCCGACATCGATGCGGAGGATTGGCTGAAGTTCGACAACGAGCTGAAATCGTCGGCGTGCTTCCTGCTCCATCTCAGCGAAGGCATCGATGCCAAGGCGCATAACCATTTCCTCGCGTTGCGCAATGCTGCGGGAGATTGGGCGATCGAGCCGTCGCTGGCCGGCATTCATTGCACGGCCCTCGATGCGACCGACTTCGGAACGATGGCCGAAAACCACGCCAAGGTCGTCTGGTCGCCTCTGAGCAATCTGCTGCTCTATGGGAAAACGACCGACGTCGCCGCCGCCCGCGCGGCCGGCCTGACGATCGCGCTGGGCTCGGACTGGTCGCCATCCGGCAGCAAGAACCTGCTGGGCGAGCTGAAAGCGGCGAAAGTCGTGTCCGCGCATTTCGGTCTCGGCTTCAGCGACTACGACATCGTCTCGATGGCGACGCGCAACCCGGCGACGATCCTGAAGTGGGATGCGAAGTTAGGGACGATCGCCACGGGCAAGTTCGCCGACCTCCTGGTCGTGAAGGGCGTCACCGGCGATCCCTACGATCATCTGATCAAATCGCGCGAGCAGGATATCGTCGTGGTCACGATCGGCGGACGCCCCCGCTTTGGGACGAAAAAGGCCATGCAGCTGGCGGGCGGAGCCGGCGAGGCGCTCAAGATCGGCAGCAGCGCCAGGCTGATCGACTTCACCTCGCCCGACCAGGACCCGGGAATCGAAAGGGTCACGCTGGCGGAGGCGACGAGCCGGTTGCGCGCGGCGCTCGGCGGTCTCGGCACATTGCAGCCGCGCAGCGTTGCCATGGCGGCGGCGATCGCCGACGGGAGGGTGTCGCGGGCCGGGTGGCGCCTCGCGCTGGACGAGCAGTTCGGCAACAACGTTCAATTGCGCCCGCGGCTCGCATATAACGGCATCCGGACCGGTCCCGATTTGCATGCGGTGGCAGCAGCAGCCGAGCCGCTGCATCCGATCAAGCTGGACGGCCTCACGGTATCAGGCGATGCCGTCTTCCTCGACACGCTCAGGAGCGAGCCAAATTTGCCGCAGGGAATCGCCGAGGCAATCGCAGCGTTCTACTAGGCCGCGATCGCCGATCGTCATCGCCCCTATTCCGCCGGACACGCCGCAACGACGGGGTGCCTGCGGTCGAGCTGGAGGCTCCACAGCGCGAGCAGAAGGCCGATCGCCGTGATGCCGGCTGCGACCAGAGGCAGCGCGGAGAGGCCGAGCCCGCGATCGATGGCCACTCCTCCGGCCCAGGCACCGAGCGCGTTGCCGAGATTGAACGCTGCGATGTTGAGGCTGGAGGCGAGCGTGCGACCGCTGGCGCCGGCCGCCTCCAGCACGCGAAGCTGAAGCGGCGCGACCGTCGCAAAGGACGCGATGCCGAGCAGCAGGATCAGAGCGATGGCGGCGATCTTGACCGACAACACGGCGGCGAGGCCAAGCAGCACGATGGCGAGCGCCGCGAGCGTGCCGATCAGGGCGCGTGCAAGACCGCGATCGGCGAATTTGCCGCCCGCGACATTGCCGATCGCGAGCCCGACGCCGAACACAAGCAGGATCGGCGAGACCGCGGCTTCCGAAAAGCCGGTAAAGCGCGTCAGGATCGGCTGGATATAGGTGAAGACGACGAACAGGCCTGCAAAGCCGAACACGGTCATGGCAAGCCCGAGCAGCACCTGCGGACGGCCGAGCACCGCGACTTCCTCGGCAAGCGAGATCGGCTTGTCGCCATTGCCGACATCACCCGGCACGAGCGCCGCGACCACCGCGAATGCAATCATGCCGATGACCGTCACTGCCCAGAACGCCGCGCGCCAGCCGAGCATCAGGCCGAACCAGGCCCCGAAGGGGACGCCCAGGAGCGTTGCGACCGTCAGGCCGATGAACATGGTCGATATCGCCGAAGCCCGCTTGTCCTCGGCGACGAGGCTGGTCGCCACCACCGAGCCGACGCCGAAGTAGGTGCCATGGGCAAGCGAGGTCAGCACCCGCGCCGCCATCAGCAGTTCATAGTTCGGTGCGAGCGCGCAGGCGGCATTGCCGAGCGTAAAAATCGCCATCAGCCCGAGCAGCACGGTTTTGCGCGGCATCCGCCGCGTCGCCAGCGTCAGCACCGGCGCGCCGACGAACACGCCGAGCGCATAGCCGGAAATGAGCAGGCCCGCGACCGGCACCGAAACATGCATGTCGGCGGCGACCTGGAGCAACAGGCCCATGATGATGAATTCGGTGGTGCCGATGCCGAAGGCACCGGCGGTGAGGGCGAGGACGGCGGGAGGCATGCGTGGCTCCAATGCGAGGGAACAACCACGCAGATAGCCGCGCCGACTCAAAATCATTAGAATGCCCATAATCCAATCATTTGTGACGTGAATTCAACATGGCCCGTTTCGATACCAACCGCTCCGCCGAGATGGAGGTCTTCGTCCGCGTCGTCGATCTCGGGGGGTTCACCCAGGCGGCGCGAAAACTGCGCCTGACACCGTCGGGCGTGAGCAAGCTGATCTCGCGGCTGGAGGCGCGGCTCGGCTCCCGGCTGATCAACCGCACCACGCGCAAGCTCACGCTGACGGAAGAGGGCCAGGCTTTCTACCAGCGCGCCGTACGCATCCTCGCCGAGATGGAGGAAGCCGAGCGCGAGGCGGCATCCGGCGCCACGCCGCGCGGCCGGCTCACCGTCAACAGCAACATTCCCTTCGGCATGCTGCATGTGATGCCGCTAATCCCGCGCTTCCTCGAACAGCATCCCGACGTCACGCTCGACCTCGTTCTGACCGATACGCTGATCGACCTGATGCAGGAGCGCGCCGACGTCGCGATTCGCGTCGGACCCTTGCGCGCCTCACGCCTCGTCGCGCGAAAGCTCGGCACCAGCCGCATGGTCGTGGTCGGCGCCCCGAATTATCTGGCACGCTTCGGCACACCAAAGATGCCGGCGGATCTCGCCGACCATCGCGGCATCGGCTGGACCTTTCCGCGCTCGATCCGCGGCTGGCCATTCAAGCGCGGCGACCATTCCGAAGAAGCCGTGCCGCCGCCGGCCGCGCGCGCCAGCGACGGCGAAGCCGCCCGCCGCCTCACCCTCGGCGGCGTCGGCCTCGCCCGCCTCGCCCTCTTCCACATCGGCCCCGACATCGAAGCCGGCCGCCTCGTGCCGGTGTTGCAAGGCTACAACCCCGGCGACCGCGAAGACATCCACGCCGTCTATGTCGGCCATAGCGCACCGCTCCCGGCACGCGTGCGCGCGTTCATCGATTTTCTGGCCGAGCATGTGCGGGTGAGCGATCCCGTTCTGAAGCGCGCGGGGGACGGGAGGTGGAGGGTGTTGGGGCAAGGCTGATGGCGGAGAGAGTGGGATTCGAACCCACGGTACGGTTTCCCGCACACACGCTTTCCAAGCGTGCGCCTTAAGCCACTCGGCCATCTCTCCGGAGCGCACTCTCTTGAAGGGGCGCCGACGATTTTGCAAGGGATCGCGGGGGAATCGGGCAATTTTTCCGTAAGATGTTGTATTTTATAAGCAATATCGGGCGTCACCTTGGCGCCTGGAACCGCCGGCAGACTGAACCGGCGGCAGGTTTGGCGCGACGATTCACTTGAGGATTCCAAACACGACCGGGGACACGATGACCTTCCGCCAGACCATCGCCGCGCTGAGCCTGATTTCGGCCCTTGCCACAGCCTTCGCGGTGCCGGCCGCCGGGCAGGTCTGCACCCGGCAAGGGTTCGACGTCAGCTGCGACGACGGGCGGCGCGGGGTGCTTTCAGGCGATGCCATCCTCTGGCCGGACGGCACGCGTTCGAGCGCGACGCCGCACCAGAGCGTGATCATCGGCAACAAGAGCTCGGTGCATGTCGGGCCCGGCGTGTTCGTCGGCCAGGGCAAGGGCGTGGTGCCGCTGGACGATCCCAACGCACCGAACAAGCGGCAGTGCGCGATTCTGGAGGGGGTGTCGTATTGCTATTGAGGCGCGCTCATCCTTCACCTCTCCCCGTAAGAACGGGGCGAGGGAGAAGACCTATATCAACCGCACGCCGGAGATCGCCGACTTGAGCCAGCGCAGCGCTTGCGGCGGCTGGCCGGCGAGCGGTGCCACCGCCGCCTTTTCCGTCCGGCACTTCTCCAGCTCGGCGACGAAATCGGCGGACCATTGCTGGATGGTGTGGCCGCGCAGCTTCTTCATCATCGCTTCCCAGCGCATCTTGCGCTCGGTCAGCGGCATTGCGGCTGCGACGGCGATTGCGCGGGCCATGCCGTCGATGTCGTGCGGATTGACCAGCAGTGCCGTGTCGAGCTCATTCGCTGCGCCGGCGAATTTCGACAGTACCAGCACGCCGGGATCGGCCGGATTCTGAGCTGCAACGTATTCCTTGGCGACGAGATTCATGCCGTCATGGAGCGGCGTCACCACACCGATCTGCGCGGTGCGGTAAAGGCCGGCGAGCACGGCCTGGCTGAAGCCCTTGTTCAAATAACGGATCGGCGTCCAGTCCACCTCGCCATGGCGGCCGTTGACGTCGGTGACGAGGCGCGCGACCTCGTTCTGGAGATTGCCATAGGCCTCGATCGCACCGCGGGAGGGGTTGGCGATCTGGAGCAGCGAGATGCTGCGCAAGAATTGCGGCTGCTCGGTCCAGAGCCGGTCGAACGCGCTGATGCGATTGACGAGGCCCTTGGAATAGTCGAGCCGGTCGACACCGATGGCAAGCCGCTCGCCGTTGAGGCTGCGGCGCAGCCGCGAAACGTCGGGATGCGAAACCGATTTCGCGGCATATGCGGCGAACTTCTCCGCATCGATGCCGATCGGGAACACTTCGCAGCGCGTGCGGCCATGCTGCGAGCTGACGACCCCATCCTCGATGGCGAGGCCGAGCTCGCTGCCGACATAGCCGAGGAAATTCTCGCAATCCTCATTGGTCTGGAAGCCAAGCAGATCATAGGCCAGCATCGCCGTGATCAACTCGCGATGGTTGGGCACGCCCTGCATCACCGCGGCGACCGGCCACGGCGTGTGCAGAAAGAAGCCGATAGGATCGTCGACGCCGAGATCGCGCAGCTCCGCACCGAGCGCGAGGAAATGATAGTCCTGCACCCAGAACGCGGTTTGTGCTTTTCGGAATCGCATCAAGGCGCGCGCCATGAAGGCGTTGACCTCGCGATAGCTGACATAGTCGTCGCGAGAGACGTGGATCAGGTCGCTGCGCGAATGCAGCGCCGGCCACAGCGCCGAATTGGCAAAGCCTTCGTAATAACCGCCGTAATGCGCCGCCGGCAGATCCAGCGTCGCGATCGCGCCCGAACCCAGCGATTCGATCTCGGCGAATGGTTCCTTCTGATGGCCGTCGCGCACGCGGCCGGACGAACCCACCCAGATCGCACCCGAATGTTCCACCACCGGCAACAAGGCCGCAGCGAGACCGCCCGTCATGGGCTCGTTTGGCTTCCCGCGCGCAACTCGATTTGAAACGACGACTAAGTTCACAGGTCGTCCCCTCCTGTTCATTCCACCCCATTTAACTGCCGTTCATCAATATGGTTCCTGTCATCATTTCTTCGGAATGAAACCAAAATCGGGCACGCGCGTTGGAACCGGTTTACCTCGACGGAACCCGGGGATTTCACTGAACAAAGTCGTCTTCCGAGACTTTGGTGCGCAACGTGAATTGCGCGCGCAAGGGAACTGCGCGAGCGATAATGTGGCTCCGGGATGTCGGTGCCTTATTCCAACCTTGAGTCGTCGAGCAGCCGCGCGAGGAACGCGCGCACATCGTTCGGCGCGTCGAAGTGCCCGTTGACACCCATAGCGCGGCGGCCGACCGAGAAGGCGAGCCCGTTCATGTCGGGCATGATCGCAAACACGGTCTCGTCGGTGACGTCGTCGCCGATGAAAATCGGACGGCGCCCCTTGAAAGGTTCGTGCTTCATCAATTCACGCACGCCGGTCGCCTTGGTGAAACCGGAATGCTTGATCTCGCAAACGAACTTGCCGGGCAGTACCTCGATCGGCGCATTGGGCAGGTCGGCGCGGATCAGCGAGACGGCTTCGTAGATCGCCTTCTCCGCGTGCGGCGCGAGGCGATAATGCAGCGCCAGCGAATAGCCCTTGTCCTCGAGAAGAATGCCGGGGCTGAGTTTTGCGACCGCGGCCAGCCGTCGCTTCAATTCCTTGTCCATCGGCGGCGCGTGCACGTCGTCGGCCTCGTTGCCCCCCGACAGGCGCATCTCCGCGCCGTGGCCGGCGACCGCGCGGAAGACATCCGGCGCGAAGATCAAATCGATGTCGTTGAGCGAGCGGCCGCTGACCATCGCCAGCGCGCCTGAGGTGCGCTCCGTCAGTCGCTTGAGCGTTTCCGACAGGCCCGGCGGCACCCACACCTCACGCGGCGTCGGCATCAGGTCGAGCAGCGTGCCGTCGATGTCGAGCAGGATCGCTGTCTCATCGAGATGCGGCACGAGTGCGTGAGGCACCGGCACCGCATCGGGCGCTTCATCGTCGACCATGGCGCGCTTTTGATCCAATTCAGCCAGTTCCGATTTCATAGTCTACTCCATTGACGCCAGCGGCCGCGCGATTTCTTCCAGCGATTTGCGCTCCGCAGAGACGGCATAGCGCCACGCCACGATTGCAGCCGCGACCATCAGTGCCGCCCCCAGCAGATAGCCGGCGAACACGCTGGTCCGGGAGCCGGTGTCGATCAGCGCGCCGAACAGCGCCGGCCCGATGACGCCGCCGATGCCGGTACCGACCGCGTAGAACACCGCGATCGCCAGCGCGCGGACTTCCAAAGGAAAGGTCTCGCTGACGGTGAGATAGGCGGCGCTCGCGGCGGGCGAGGCAAAGAAGAAGATCACCATCCATGCGATGGTCTGCCCCTGCGCACTCAAGACGCCGATCGAGAACAGATAGCCCGACAGCGCCAGCAGCAGGCCCGACGCGCCGTAGGTGAACATGATCATGGCACGGCGGCCGAGCGTATCGAACAGACGGCCGAGCAGCAGCGGGCCAAGGAAATTGCCGGCGGCGAAAGGCAGCAGATACCAGCCGACGTGATCGGCGCGGATACCGTAGAAGTCGGTCAGCACCAGCGCGAAGGTGAAGAAGATGGCGTTGTAGAAGAAGGCCTGCGCGATCATCAGCACCAGGCCGACCATCGCGCGCTGGCGATAGACCGAGAACAGCGTGTGCACGACCTCGCGGATCGGCGTGTGATCGCGCATCCTCAGCCGCATCCTGGGGAAACGCCCGTCGCTCGTGTCCTGATCGTGTCCGATCACCGAGCGCTCGATCTCGCCGACGATGGCGTGGGCCTGGTCGGGACGGCCGTGGATCATCAGCCAGCGCGGACTTTCCGGAATCCACATGCGCATCAGCAGCACGACGAGCCCGATGGCTGCGCCGATGAGATAAGCGAGGCGCCAGCCGAAATCGGGGTCGATCACGGCAGGATCTAGCAGAACGATGGCCGCCACCGCACCCATTGCCGCGCCGATCCAGAAACTGCCGTTGATGACGAGATCAGTCCAGCCGCGATAGCGCGCCGGCACCAGTTCCTGGATGGTCGAATTGATCGCGGTATATTCGCCGCCGATGCCGGCGCCGGTGAGGAAGCGAAACAGCGCGTAGCTTGCGACATCCCATGACAGAGCGGTCGCCGCCGTTGCCGAGAGATAGAGCGCGAGCGTGATGAAGAACAGCTTCTTGCGGCCGATGCGATCGGTGAGCCAGCCGAAGCCGAGCGCGCCGATCACCGCCCCGGCGAGATAGGCCGAATTGGCAATTCCGAGATCGAGATTGGAGAAATGCAGCGAGGGGCTCTGCTTCAGCGCGCCGGAGAGCGCGCCGGCCAGCGTCACCTCGAGGCCGTCCAAGATCCAGGTGATGCCGAGCGCGAGCACGACGCGGGTGTGGAAGCCGCTCCAGGGCAGCGCATCGAGCCGTGCGGGGATGCTGGTCTCAATGACGCGATCGGCCGCGGCCGCCGTGGAGACCACAGGTCCATAGTTCGGCGCTGGACTTCGCTGCAATTCCATCGCGTTGTTGCATCTGACCAATGGACGCGGCCCCGGTTCACACGACGTGGACGGGGCGATCCGATCCTGGGGGTGCGGCATTCCGCCTGCCACCTGCGACAACGTCTGCGGCGAGGGCAGGTTCCCATGGGAACGGCCGTTGGCACGGCTCGTTTCCGGTGGAGCCACAAGGAATTGACGCATGGCTCACGTCAGAAAGACGACACATTCCCGCAAACCGGCAGCACGCAGGAGCGCGCGCAGGAAGACCAGTACAAGGCACCGCGTCGCGCGCAAGAGCAGCAAACACGCCACGCCAAAGCGCTGGTCGCAGCGCGTGACGAAGGAGAGCGACGCCCTCGACCTCAAGCAAGGCGTGTTCAAGCTGACCAGCGCGAAGAGGATCGCGGCCTCACTGATGCGCTCGGCCGAGCACAGCGCGCGCCGCAGGACCCGCGCCTACCGCTCGGCGCTGTCGATGCTGACCTTCTACATCAATCGCGCCGGCAAGACGCTGCCGAAGACGCAACGCACGCGGCTGGAGCGCGCGAAGGTGGAGCTGAAGCGGGCGTTCGGGAAGGAGTGAGCCCCGAATCATCCTGGACAAGCGGAGCGCTGATCCAGGACGACATTGGAGAGAGCGCGCGTTACGCCGCCCGGATATTTCCCATGAACCGGTCGAGCTCGGCGCGCAGGCGGGTGCTTTCGGACGACAGCGTCTTGGCCGAGTTCAGTACTTCTTCCGAGGCCGAGCCGGTCTCGGCCGCGCCGCGGTTGACCTGGCCGATGTCGGTGGCGGCGGTCTGGGTGCCCTGCGCGACAGTCTGGACGCTGCGCGCGATTTCCTGCGTCGCTGCGCCCTGCTGCTCGACCGCGCTCGCAATCGATGTCGAGATCGACGAGATCTGGCCGATGGTCGCGCCGATCTCCTTGATCGCCGCAACCGATTCGGCAGTTGCGCCTTGCATGCCGGTGATGTGAGAGGAGATTTCGTCGGTGGCCTTCGCAGTCTGGCTCGCCAGCGACTTCACTTCGCTGGCGACAACGGCAAAGCCGCGGCCGGCCTCACCCGCACGCGCCGCCTCAATCGTCGCATTGAGCGCGAGAAGATTGGTCTGCTCTGCGATCGCCGTGATGAGCTTGACGACTTCGCCGATCTGCTGGGCGGCATGCGAGAGCTTGCCGATGCGACCATCGGTCTCCTTGGCCTGCACCACGGCAGCTTCCGCGATGCGGCTGGAATCGCGGACCTGGCGACCGATCTCCTCGACAGAGGCCGAGAGCTCTTCCGTCGCGGTCGCGACCGACTGCATGTTGCTGGAGGCCTGCTCGGAGACGCCGGCGACCTGGCTCGACAGGCTCTGCGTGGTCTCCGCGGTGCGGGTCAGCGTCGAGGCCGCCGATTCGAGCTGCACGGCTGAGGCCGAGACGTTGGAGACGATGGCGCCGACCGCGCTCTCGAAATCGTCGGCAAAGCGGATCAGCTCGGAACGGCGGCTTGCGGCCTGCTCCCTGTTCTGGGCTTCGCTCGCGGCGGCGTCGCGCTCCGCCTTGGCCACGGCCTGCACCTTGAACTCCTCGACTGCGCCGGCCATCTCGCCGATCTCGTCCTTGCGCCCCAGGCCCGGCAGCACGACGTCGAAATTGCCCGACGCAAGCTCGCGCATCGCCTTGCACATCGCGATCATCGGACGCGAGATGCCGTTGCCCAGCATCAGAGCCAGCACGGCGCCGATGGCAAGGCCGCCCAGTGCCATCATCAGCATCAGCCGCTCGGTCTCGCCGATGGTTGCATTGGCGCTGACTTCGATGCGCTGCTGATCCGCCGTGAGCTCCGACCGCAGTTCACCCGAGAGCTTGAGAATGGACGCGGCCGTCTTGGTCATCTCGCCGTTCAGCTTGACGATGACCTTCACGTTCTCCGTCAGCTTTGAAAAGGAGGTGCGGTACTGCTTGAGCAGATTGCCGATTTCGGTGACGCGATCGGTGATCTTCTGGTCGTTCGCATAGATCGAGACCAGCAAGGTCTCCAGGAACTTGATGCGGGCGATCACGCCGTCGGCGGTCTTCGGCTCCGGCTTGGCAACGAAGGCGCTGACCGATGTGGAGACCGCCAGGTATTGCGATGTGATGTCCTTGGCCGTGGTTTGGACGGATCCAAGCCCTGCCAGTGCGGCGGTATCGGCGAGATCGTCGAACTTGAAACGGATCTTGTTGCCGACGCTGTTGAGCTCATCAGCCGCGATCTTGCTGTTATCGCGCGTCAGCGTGATGATTTCGCCGAACACCTTGGTAAAGCTCTTGAAGTCGGCCTCGAGCTTGCCGACCTGCTCACGGCGCGCGGCGCCCGCGGTGGCCGCCGCCGACTTGGCGATCGCAGCCCTCAGATTCTCTTCGGCTCCCCTGGCCGCGGTCTCATCGTCCGCCGCACCGGTCAGCGTGTAGGCCCGCGCCAGCCCCTGGTAAGCGATCAGCTCGCGATCGACCGTCCGCGCAAGGTCCGCTTCGGCGACGCTGGAGCGGTAGGAGGTCACGGCGGCCTGAATCCGCTCGAAGCCGAAATAGGCGAAAGCCATGCTGACGGCGAGGATGGCCAGCACCGCCACGAAGCCGAGGATGATTTTTGCACGAAAACGCAAGGTGAGCAGCTTCGATGTGTTCGGCTTCGACTTGACGGGCATTCCCCCACCCCATTCCATTCGCGGAAAACCAGGCGCAGCCCGGAAGCAGCCCGCTTCCCGACTCTTCGCCACGTTACGGGGCAAAGGATAAGCCGCGGTAAATTTGCGGCGCCGCAACCGGCGGTTAGGCGACGCGGATTTTTCCGTCGACCCGGTCTTCGCCGGGACAACATCGAATCCTAACGCGCGGCGGAGCCCTTACGCCGCCCTGATATTGCCCATGAAGCGATCGAGTTCGGCGCGCAGGCGGGTGCTTTCGGACGACAGCGTCTTGGCCGAGTTCAGTACTTCTTCCGAGGCCGAGCCGGTCTCGGCCGC
>NZ_JAFCKS010000007.1 GCF_018129995.1 Bradyrhizobium sp. SZCCT0153 | reverse complement strand
GACGTCGGCAAAGCCGTTCTTGAGATAGAAGCGGCGGAGCAGGTCGCGGTCGGCTTCGACGCGGTCGGGATCATAGACGTCGCCGCTGCCGAGGAAGCTCAGCAGGTTCGTTTCGCGCGTCTTGATGACGTCGCGCAGGCGATAGGACGAGAACGCGACGTTGCCGACGAACTCGATCGACTTGACGCCGGTCTTGGCGCCCTCCTGGACCGTGAAGATGAGGTCGACGCGGTTGTTCGGCTGCTCGATGATCTCAGGCGTGACGTGAACGTCGTAGCGGCCGGAGCGGCGATAGATTTCGGCGATTCGCAGCGTGTCGGACTGCACCATGGCGCGGGAGAACGTGCCGCGCGCCTTGGACTGCACTTCAGCGGTGAGCTGCTCGTCCTTGATCTTCTTGTTGCCCTCGAAGGCAATGCGCCCGATCACCGGGTTCTCCACCACGGAGACGATGATCTGGCCGCCGGAGCCGCGGTTGATCCTCACGTCCTGGAACAGGCCGGTCTCGATCAATGCCTTGAGGCCGTCGTCGATGGCGCCCTGGTCCAGACGACCGCCCGGACCCGGCTTGAAATAGGAGCGGATCGTCTCCACCTCGACACGGCGATTTCCTTCGACGGAAATCGACTGCACGGTCTGCGCAAGCGCAGACGACGACACAAAAGCAGCCCCAACCGGGACAACCACCGGCGCGCCGAACATGATCAGGGTTGCGAGCAAGCCCCCCCGGAGTCGCAGTCCAAACTTCATTGCGCGATGCGCCCTTATCATTCCGTACCAGACCCAACCCCAAAGCCGGTCTGGAGATTCCCCAAGTTCAGGCCGCTTGTAGCCAATTTCCCCGACGCCGCAAACGGTCGAGCGCGCCGTAATTTCAATTTCATTCCAAGACGTTGCCCAAGAGCAACGCAATGAGTAACGCCACAAAAAAGCCCCTATCAGGAGGCCGCCATCCGAAGGATGTCATTGTAGGTCGCAAACACCATCAGCATCAGCACCAGACCGAGCCCGATTCGGAACCCCACCTCCTGAGTTCGCTCGGACAGCGGACGGCCGCGGACAACCTCCGCCGCATAGAACATAAGGTGGCCACCATCGAGCAGCGGGATCGGGAACAGGTTCAGCAGGCCGATCGACACCGACAGCACCGCGCAGAGGTTGATGACGAACTGGAACCCGGCGCTGGCCGCCTGCCCCGACATCTTCGCAATGCCGAGCACGCCGCTGACCTCGTTGGGGTTGCCGTTTCCGACAAACAGCGAGCCCAGGAATTTGAAGGTGCTGGTGATGATGAACCAGACCTGCTCGACCCCGATCCTGAGCGCTTCGCCGACGCCGACCGGCGCGGTCGAGGCCTCACCGGCCTGGGACTTGTGCTCGACGCCGAGCACGCCGAGACGGTGGCTGTTGCCGAACGGATCCTTGCGCTCGAGCAGCGCCGGCGTCGCGGTCAGCGATACGATGGCGCCGTCCCGCTTGACCTGGAAAGCAAGTGCCGAACCGGCATTCATCGCAACGATTCGCTGCATGTCGGCGAAGCTCTCGATCGGCTTGCCGTCGATCTGGACGACGACGTCCCCGATCTTGAAACCGGCCGCGGCAGCTGCGCCGTCGGCGACGACGCCGTCCACCCGCGCGATCGTGCTCGGCTTGCCGTAATACAGGGCCATGCCGGCGAAGATCAGCGCGCCCAGGATGAAATTGGCGATCGGTCCGGCGGCGACGATGGCGGCACGCGGGGCGACCTTCTTGTGATGGAAGCTGCCGGCGCGCTCCTCGGCCGTCATGGCCGCGAGCGCCTCGGATGACGGCGTCGAGGCCTCGCTCTCGTCCCCGAAAAACTTGACGTAGCCGCCGAGCGGGACCGCCGAAATCTTCCAGCGGGTGCCATAGCGGTCGTTGAAACCGACCAGCTCAGGTCCGAAACCGAGCGAAAAAGTTAACACGCGAACGCCCGCCCAGCGCGCGACCAGGAAATGGCCGAGTTCATGAAAGAACACGACGATGGTCAGGACAAACAGGAAGGGAACCGCGTAGCCGAGGAGCCCATGGCTCAACGTATTGAAACTATGGACAAAAAAGTCAATCATCGAATTCCCTCATCCAGCGCCGCAAGGCCCTGGCCCCGAACCATCTAGGATGCCTTTAAGGCAATTTGAGGCAATAGGGCGGCAGCTCTATTTCGCGCAACATGGTCAACAGAAATTGCATCGTCGGCAGAGGCCAGCGGCGCCTGATTCCCGCCGCGAACCCAGTCGTTTAGCGTCGCCTCGACCAGCCGGGCGATCGCGCCGAACCGGATCTTGCCGGCGATGAAGGCGGCGACCGCGACCTCGTTGGCGGCGTTGTAGACGGTGGTCGCCCCCTTCCCGGTCCGGAGCGAATCGAAGGCCAGGCGCAGGCCCGGGAAACGCTCGAAATCCGGCGCCTCGAAGGTGAGCTGACCGATTTTGGCCAGATCCAGCTTGGCCGCCGGGCCCTTGATGCGGTCGGGCCAGCCGAGACAATGCGCGATCGGCGTGCGCATGTCGGGTGCGCCGAGCTGGGCCACGACCGAGCGATCGGAAAACTCGACCATGCCGTGGATGATCGACTGCGGATGAACCAGCACGTCGATCTCGTCGGGCGAGAGCGCGAACAGGTAGGAGGCCTCGATCACCTCCAGCCCCTTGTTCATCATCGAGGCGGAATCGATCGTAATCTTCTGGCCCATGCTCCAGTTCGGATGCTTCAGGGCCTGCTCGAGCGTGGCCTGCTCGATGTCGGCGGGCTTCCAGGTCCGGAACGGGCCGCCCGAGGCCGTGATGATGACGCGGACGAGCTCGTCGCGATTGCCCGAGCCGAGCGCCTGGAACAGCGCGTTGTGCTCGGAATCGGCCGGCAAAATGCACGCGCCTGCTTTCGCCGCACGCTGCATGAAGAAATCGCCCGCGCAGACAAGGCATTCCTTGTTGGCGAGCGCGACATGCGCGCCGCGATCGACCGCCGCCAGCGCCGGCTTCAGTCCGGCAGCGCCGCTCACGGCCGCCATCACCCAATCGGCCGGACGCGCGCCGGCCTCGATCACCGCGCTTTCGCCGGCGCCGCATTCGGTGCTGGTGCCTGCGAGCGCGGCCTTGAGCTCGGCGAGCTTCGAGGTGTCGGCGATCGCGACGAAGCGCGCGGAAAATTCCTTGGCGAGCTTTGCCAGCGCCTCGACATTGCTGTTCGCCGTCAGCGCCTCGACGCGGTAGCGCTCGGGAGAGGCGCGCAGCAGATCCATCGTGCTGTCGCCGATCGAGCCGGTGGCGCCGAGGACCGTGACGCTGCGGACGGCAGGCGCCGCAGCCTTGTTGTTACGCAATGGGACCGCGCTCATATCCTCACCAAATCATAAGACCGCTTCCGGCGCTATGCACACCATGGCGGAGGAAGCCGATAATCCATGCCACCAGGATGGCGGCGACAAAACCGTCCAGACGGTCCAGTAACCCGCCGTGACCGGGGATTAAGTGACTGGAATCCTTGACATCGAAGCGCCGCTTCACCGCGGATTCGAACAGATCGCCGGCCTGCGATACCACCGACAGGACGGCGCTGACGAGCAGCAGTGGAACCGCCTTCCCGATCCCGCAGGCGGCAAACCCCGCTGCGACCGCAAGGCTCCCGGCAAAGCCGCCGAACGCTCCGGACCAGGTCTTCTTCGGACTGACGCGCGGCCATAGCTTCGGCCCGCCAATGCTGCGCCCGGCGAAATAGCCGCCGATATCGGTCGCCCACACCACCAGCAGCACGAACATCAGTGCGGAGAAGCCGTTGACGAGATCCTTCCGCACCAGAATCGTGGCCAGCAGCGCCGCCGATGCGTAGGCAAATCCGGTCGCCGCCCAGATGAACTTTCCGCGCGCGATCAGCGTCACGATCGCGCCGCCGACAAATCCGGTGATGATTGCGGTCTTGAGTGCGCCGAAGGCGACGCAGGCCCCCATCATGGCGATCACGATCGTCCCTGCCCCCGTCAGCGCGGCCGAGCCTGCGCCCACAACCATCAGCCATTCCGCGAACAGCCCGATCGACACCAGAGTGACGAGCAGCGCCCACAGCCAGCCGCCGGCATAGGCCAGCGCAATGGTGAGCGGCGCCAGCACCAGTGCTGCGAGGACCCGCATCACGAGATTACTCGGGGCAGGCTTCGCGCCGGCCGGTGCGGCGTCGGGTTCGCTCACGAGGCGGTTTTCGCGACGAGACCGCCGAAACGACGTTCGCGCCTGGCGAATTCGGCGATCGCGCCTTCCAGCGCCGCCTTGTCGAAATCGGGCCAGTGGATCGGTACGAAGACGAGTTCGCTATAGGCGGCCTGCCACATCAGGAAATTGGACAGGCGCTGCTCGCCGCTGGTGCGGATGATGAGATCGGGATCGGGAATGTCGGGCGCGTCGAGATGTGCGCCGAGCGTCTCGGCGTCGATCGTGTCAGGATCGCGCTTGCCGTCCGCGACTTCCCGCGCGAGCTTCTGCGCCGCTTTCGCGATCTCCTGCCGCGAGCCGTAGTTGAAGGCGACGACGAGCGTGAGGCGCGTGTTGTCGCGCGTCAGCTCCTCGGCCTCGTTGAGGAGCGCGCAGATATCGCCCTCGAGCCCTTCACGTTCGCCGATGATGCGGACCTTGACGCCGTCGCGATGCAGGCTCGCAAGATCGTTGCGGATGAAGCGGCGGAGCAGACCGAAGAGATCGCCGATCTCACTCGCCGGGCGCGACCAGTTCTCGGAGCTGAAGGAGAAGATGGTGAGATAGCGGATGCCGAGCTCGTGCGAGGCGCGAACTACGCGGCGCAAGGCCTCGACGCCGCGGCGATGACCTTCGGCTCGCGGCAGGCCGCGCGCAGCCGCCCAACGCCCGTTGCCATCCATGATGATGGCGACATGCGCAGGCGCCTCGGACCGATCGGGTCCCTCCGTTGCGGGCGCGGCGGCGTTGGACATGAGGCGGCCTTAGACGGTGAGGATTTCTTTTTCCTTGGCGGCCAGCAACTGGTCGATCTCGGAGATCGTGCCGTCGGTCGCCTTCTGCACCTCGTCGGCGTGGCGCTTCTGGTCGTCCTCGGACATCTCGTGATTCTTCTCGAGCTTCTTGAGAACGTCGAGACCGTCGCGGCGGACGTGGCGCGCGGCGACCTTGGCGGCCTCGGCGTATTTGTGTGCGACCTTCACCAGCTCCTTGCGCCGTTCCTCGTTGAGCTCGGGGATGCGCAGGCGCAGCACCTGGCCTTCGGTCGCGGGCGACAGGCCAAGATTGGAATCGACGATCGCCTTCTCCACCGCCTTGACCATCGACTTGTCCCAGACCTGCACCGAGATCAGCCGCGGTTCCGGCACGCTGACGGTGGCGAGCTGGTTCAGCGGCATGTGGCTGCCATAGGCCTCGACCTGCACCGGATCGAGCATCGAGGCGGCGGCGCGGCCGGTGCGCAGGCCGCCGAGCTCGTGCTTGAGCGACTGGATGGCGCCCTGCATGCGGCGCTTCACTTCGTTGAGGTCGAAAGTACCCGTGGCCATCACGCTTCTCCTTCAAAATCCCGGCAACCGCTCCGCGCCCTCCCTTGGGGCGCGCCAGATGAGCCGTCAGCCGGCGACGATGGTTCCGTGGCCGCCGCCACGCAATACCGCGCCGATCGAGCCCGGCTCCGCGATCGAGAACACGATGATAGGCAGCGACGTCTCGCGGGCAAGCGCGAAGGCGGTCGCGTCCATCACCTTGTAGCCGCCCTCGATCGCCTGTGAATGCGTCAGACGGTCGAACCGCGTCGCCGTCGGATCCTTCTTCGGGTCGGCCGAGTAGACGCCATCGACATTGGTCGCCTTCAGCACCGCCTCGGCGCCGATCTCGGCGGCGCGCAGCACCGCGGTCGTGTCGGTGGTGAAGAACGGATTGCCGGTTCCGCCGCCGAGCAGCACGATCCGGCCTTCGGCGAGATATTTGTGCGCCGCGGTGCGGGTGAACAGCTCGGAAATCTCAGGCATGACGAAGGCCGACAGCGTGCGCGCCGGCGTGCCCTTGCGCTCGATCGTCGCCTCCAGCGCCAGGCAGTTCATCATGGTGGCGAGCATGCCCATGGTGTCGCCGGTCGTCCGGGAGACGCCACGCGAAGACACCTCGACGCCGCGCACGATATTGCCGCCGCCGATCACCACCGCAACTTCGGTGCCCAGCTGGCGGGCGGCGATCAGATCGTCCGCGACCCGGTCGACTGTCGGCTGGTCGATGCCAAAACCCTGCGGTCCTGCGAGATATTCGCCGGACAGCTTGATCACGACGCGACGATAGACCGGATCAGTCATGAGCACTTTCCTTGTCCGGGCGCCGCTTCCGGCAGCACGCCGGAAGGAACGTTCCGGCGCTTACTTCTTGCCGCTGGCCGCCGCGACCTCGGCTGCGAAGTCGCTTTCCTGCTTCTCGATTCCCTCGCCGAGAGCATAGCGCACAAAGCCCGCGATCTTCACGGTGCCGCCGACCTTGCCTTCGGCTTCCTTCACCGCCTGCGCCACCGACTTGCCGGTGTCGTGGATGAAGGCTTGCTCGAGCAGGCAGACTTCCTTGTAGTAGGTCTTGAGGCCCGACTCGACGATCTTCTCGATCACGTTCTCGGGCTTGCCCTGCTGGCGATATTTGTCGGCGAGCACGTCCTTCTCGCGCTTGACGACCGCCTGATCGAGGCCGGACGGATCGAGCGCAAGCGGATTGGTGGCCGCGATATGCATCGCGATCTGGCGGCCGAGCGCTGCGAGCTCGTCGGCCTTGCCGGGCGATTCCAGCGCAACGATCACGCCCATCTTGCCGGCGCCGTCGATGACGGCACCATGGACGTAGTGCGACACCACGCCCTGGCTCACTTCGAGCAAAGCGGCGCGGCGCAGCGTCATGTTCTCGCCGATGGTGGCGATCGCGTCATTGATCGCGGTCTCGATCGTGACGTCGCCGACCTTGGCCGCCTTGATCTTCTCGACATCGGCGCCGACGTCGAACGCGACCTGGGCGATCATCTTGACGAGGCCCTGGAACTGGCCGTTGCGCGCGACGAAGTCGGTCTCGGAGTTGACCTCGACCACGACGCCCTTGTTGCCCTTGGTGAGCGCGCCGATCAGGCCTTCGGCGGCGACGCGGCCCGACTTCTTGGCGGCCTTCGACAGGCCCTTCTTGCGCAGCCAGTCCTGCGCGGCTTCCATGTTGCCGTCGTTCTCGGTCAGCGCGGCCTTGCAATCCATCATGCCCGCGCCGGTCGACTCGCGCAGGTCCTTGACCATCGCAGCTGTGATCGTTGCCATCGTTGAATATCCTTTTTGCCTGCCGGTTCGCCGCGGCGCGGCCCGATCGCCTCGCCGCGGTCCATCTCAGGAATTCGCGTCAACTGAAATGGCGGCCGGATCTCATCCGGCCAACCCGTCGCTCTTTTCGACTATTCCGCTTCCGCGGTCAGCGCCTTGGCCTTGGCCACCCAGGCATCCGCCCGGCTCGGCAGACCGACTTCTTCGCCGATCTTGTGCGCGGTGTCGTGATCGAGTTCGGCGAGCTGCCAGAAGTGGAAGATGCCGAGGTCGTTGAACTTCTTCTCGATCGCACCCGACACGCCCGGGAGCTTCTTGAGATCGTCGGAAGTGCCGCGCGGACCGGCAAGGCCCTGGAAGCCGCTGGTGGCCGGCAGCTCTTCTGCGACCGGTCGAACCGAAGCGCCGACGTCGATGCCGGAATCGCCCTGGGCGCGCGAAATGCCATCGATCGCTGCGCGCGCGATCAGATCGCAGTAGAGCGCGATCGCGCGGCCGGCGTCGTCATTGCCCGGCACCACATAGGTGATGCCCTTCGGGTCCGAATTGGTGTCGACGATCGCTGCGACCGGGATGTTGAGCCGCTGGGCTTCCTGGATCGCGATGTCTTCCTTGTTGGTGTCGATCACGAAGATCAGGTCGGGCAGACCGCCCATGTCCTTGATGCCGCCGAGCGAGCGGTCGAGCTTGTCGCGCTCGCGCTGAAGCGTCAGGCGCTCCTTCTTGGTGTAGGAGGAGGCATCGCCGCCGGCGAGCACGTCGTCGAGATGACGCAGGCGCTTGATCGAGCCCGAGATCGTCTTCCAGTTGGTCAGCGTGCCGCCGAGCCAGCGCGAATTGACGAAGTACTGCGCGCAGCGCTTGGCCGCGTCGGCGACGCCGTCCTGCGCCTGGCGCTTGGTGCCGACGAACAGGATGCGGCCGCCCTTGGCGACGGTGTCGCTGACCGCCTGCAAGGCGTTATGCAGCAACGGCACGGTCTGCGCGAGATCGACGATGTGGATGTTGTTGCGGGCGCCGAAAATGAAAGGTGCCATTTTCGGATTCCAGCGGTGAGACTGGTGACCAAAGTGCACGCCGGCTTCGAGGAGCTGGCGCATAGTGAAATCGGGCAGTGCCATCGTTCTAATTCTCCGGTTGGTTCCTCCGGAAGCGTGTGAGCAAAACGGAGCGTTGTCGCCCCGGCTGCCACCGGACGGCCTTATGAGCCATGCTTCCGTGTGAGATGGCGCGCTGTATAGCGCGATTTGGGCCAGAAGCAAGGAAATAAGGGCCTTTCGAGGGCGGTTTTCGTCCCCCGATGGCCCCTTCCGTCAAGGACACGCTGCGCCCTAACGCATGATCCGGAAAAGCGCCAAGCGGTTTTCCGGAAAGATCATGCTCAAACAACAGCCTAAAACGCGGTCGCGCCGGTCCCGATCCCGTCGCCCTTCAGCACTTGGGCTGGTTCGGCGGGCACTTCTTGGCCGCCGGCGGCGGGGCTGCGGGACGCGGCGGCGGTGCTGCCGGGCGCGGCGGTGGCGGCGGCGCGACGGTCACCCGGGGTGGCGGCGGTGGCGCAGGCCGGGCCACCGGCGGTGGTGGCGCGGGGCGCGCCATGGGCGGCGGCGCCGGCCGAGCGGCCGCCACGGGCGGAGCCACCCGGGCCGGCGGCGATGCGATGCGCGGCGGAGGCGGCGGGGCTGGACGCGCCGCGGGCGGCGGAGGCGTTGGTCTCGCCACGGCCTGAGGGCGCGGTGGTGCCGAGGGCCTGGCAGCCTGTGCCGGAGCGGTCGACGGCCGATTCTGTGGCCTGACCGGCTCCCGCGCGGCCGAGGGCGGCGGCGCGACCGGTCGTCCGGCCGCGCCGGGAGGCGTGCCGGCAGGCGAGCCAGCCGGCGCATGGGTTGCGGACTTGCCACGATCCCCCGGCCCGGTTCCGGGTGCCGTCTGGGCCACCGGCGGCTTCGGAGGTTGGCCGGGCACGCCGGCCGGGTTTGCCGTGGTGGGCGCGGCCGTCGCCGGCGCGGCGGCGGTGGGCGCAACGGGACGAGCCGGCAGCGGCGCACCGGGAGCGGCAGTCGTCGGCGCCCCCGGACGCGTCGGCGGCGTCACGCCGGGCGCAGTCGCCGTCGGTGGCACGGGTCTGCCGCCCGGCAAAGGCCCTGCCCCCGCTGGCGGCACGGGCGGACCACCCTGGGCCCCGGGGACCGGCAGCGTGTTGGCCTGTGGCAGCCTGGCCGGTGGCACAGCGGATGGCGCTGCAATCGGCGCGACATTGGCCGGCGTCGCCGGAGGCGTCCCTGGCCTCGCTGCCGGCTGCATCGTCGCGCTCGGCGGCATCGGCGCCTTGCCCTGCTGAATCAGGGCGGCGCGCTGCGTGACCGCCTGCGGCAAGGCTGCACCGGCCGGATTGGCGCGGCCGGCAACTGCAGGCGCGAGATTGGCCGGACCTGCCCCTGCCCCCACGCCCGCGGCAGGTGCCGGCGGCCGGTTGATCACGGTGTTGATGACCGTGGTGTTGTGGATGTTGGCATAAATGATGTTGTTCGGCGGCGGCGCGACATAGACCGGCGGCCTGACGAACACCGGGATCGGCACGAACATCGGCTGCGGCAGCACGAACAGGCCGATCACAGGCAGCGGCGGCTCCAGCACGACGAAATCCGGCGGCGGCGGCGGCAGATAGTAGACCGGCGGCGGTGGTGGCGGCGCGAAGCCAAAATCGGGATCGCTGAAATACAGCACGGGACGGTCGACATAGACGACCTCCTCCGGCGGCGGGGGCGGCACGTCGTAGTCGATCATCGCGAAGGCCGGCGGCGGCTCGAGCGGCGCGGTGAGGATCGCGAGGCGCCGGCGCGCATCGCCTGCATGCGGGCCGCGCGGATAGCGGCGCAGATACGACCAATAGGCTTCCGGCGTGTCGGTGCGATAGGTCCGCCGCCAGGTGATCGCCTCGCGGCGCGCCGCAACGATCGCCATCACGCGCCTGGACATCGGATCATTCGGATAGGCCGCGAGAAATTCCTCATAGGCCGGCAGCGTGTCACGCGTGAGCGCGGCGGCGTAGGCGTCCTGCACACCGAGATCCCGGATCGGCTTGTTGCGGATCGCAGCGACCTGGTCGGCCGAGGCCTCCGGCGGCGGCGCGTCGGGCCCGCGATCGAAGAATGAGAATTGCGCGCTGATTTTCTGCTCGTTCCAGGGCACCTGCGCGCCCTTGGAGGCCTCGTTGACGCGCAGGCGGACGCGATCGAACACCTCAGGCAGCGGCAGGCCGCCGGTGCGGATCATCTCGGCCAGCGACTGCGCATAGATGCCGTAGGGCCCCGGCTCCTCTGGCGCCACGGTGCCGGGCGCGGCATTGAAGGCGATCAGCATGTTCGGATCCGGTTCGACCAGCGCAAGCCCGCTCGCGATCTGCTGGCCGCCCTCGATGAAGGGCTGCGCACGCGCTGCGTCGAGCACGACGATGTTCGCCTTGAGCGGAACCGCCGCGAGCTGGCGCGCGTAGTCGCCGATGCGCAAGGCCTCGGTCGGAATGTCGGTGTCGCGGGTGATGTTGGAATCGACCGGGATGAAATAGTTCTCGCCAGCAAGCTGCACGCCGTAACCGGCCAGATAGACCATCGCGACGGTGCCGGGGCCCGAGGCCTGCGCCTTCTGGATGAAGTCGCGAAAACTCTTTCGCAGCGTGTCGCCGTCGAGATCGCGGGCGCCGACGACGTCGAAGCCCGCCGCTTGCAGCGTCTGCGCGATCAGGCCGGCATCGTTCGCGGTCGTCGCCAGCGGCGACTTGGCATAGGCGCCATTGCCGACCACGAGCGCGATGCGCTTTTCCTGCTGCTGCGCGCGCGCCGGATCCCGCGCTGCCCCGGCAAGGACCACGATCGGCAGGAAAAGGCAGATGAAGACTCTGAGCGTCCCACGCATGGCTTGCTTGCCCGCCTTTGTTGTTGAGGTGCCACCACGCATCAAGCGCGCGGCCGGCTGAACGGCACTTGAACGAAAGGCTCTGATAATGAAAGTTTTGAAAACGAAAGGCTTGATAACGAAAGGCTTGGATTGAGGCGGCGGCATGGCGCCCGGCGCCTCCGCCAACCCTTGCGCCAAACCCTTGCGCAAGACTCCTGCGCAAGGCTCCTGCGCAAAGGCTCCTGGGTCAGGCTTGCGTAAGCGTCGCGCCGACGAACAGCGCGGCGACGGCTCGTCAGCCCTGCGCGATCAGATCGACCGTTCCCGTCGCAAGCCGGTAGATGCCGCCGACGACCTTCAGCTTGCCCTGCTCGACAGCCGCATTGAGGATCGGCGCGGCCGACTTCAGCTTGGCGACGTTGTCGATCACGTTCTGCCGGATCGCCGCGTCGAGGACGTTCCCGCTTTGCTGCATCGCGGCCTTGGCGGCCGGCGCGATCGCATCGACCAGCGAAGGGATGTGTCCCGGCGGCGGCTTGTTGTCCTTGATCGCCTTGAGCGTCGCATCGACCGCGCCGCAACTGTCATGGCCGAGGACCAGAATCAGCGGCGCGCCCAGCACCGCGACCGCGTATTCCATGCTGGCAATGGTCTCGGTGCCGGCGAAATTTCCGGCGACGCGGCAGACGAACAGATCGCCGCGGCCGGTGTCGAAGGCATATTCGGGCGCGATCCGCGAATCGGCACAGCTCAGCACGGCGGCAAACGGGTTTTGCCCGCCGGCCAGCGCCTCGCGCTCGTGCTTGAAATCGTGCCGCCGCGACACGCCGATGACGTAGCGGCCATTGCCTTCCATCAGGCGCTTCAGTGATGCCTCGGGAGACAGCACGTTCTGCGGCTTTGGCGGCGTCTTGGTCTCCTTGGCGAAGGCTTTGCCGGCGAAGGCAAGTCCGAACGCGGCAGCGCCAAACAGCATCGCGGACCGCCGCGACGGCCCGGTATTTCCATGCAGAGATTGAGAGCACTTGTCGCACATGTCGCGCTTCCTCCCGGCGAGGTGGACGATGGTACCGCCGCGATCATAGCCGCTATGACATGACGAAACCACAAACGTCGGTGCGGGCGGCGCCCCAACTCTTGGGTGTCGTCAGAACGACGCGTTCACCGGTCTTGCGTGCGCCTATTCCGCCAGCCGCAGTTCGGCGATTGTAGTCCTTGCGGCCGGTTCGTCCAAAGGCGGGAAATCCATCGGCCTCTGGTTCTTGCAACCGGCTGCAATTTCGTGCGTGCTGCTACAGCTGCTGCACGTCCACCACGCCCGCGACCGCCTTGATCGCACCGGCGATCTGCGGCGAGACCTTGAAGCGGCCGGGCAGCTTCATCTCGACCTCGGTCTCGAGGTCGAGCATCATCACCAGCGAGACCTCGCCGTCGCCGTTGGAGCGCGGGGCAATCCCCGGGCTGCCGACCTTTGGCGCGGCTCCGTTCGAAGCCGCCATCTCGGGGCCGGCCAGACGCTTGGCGATCGAGTCCAGCGGCTTGGTGTCGCGCACGAAGATGCGCAGGCCCTTCTGCGTCTTGGCGGCAGCGTCGTCCAGCGGCTCGGCATGCAGCACGCGGGCGCGGACGTCCTCGCCCTGGAGCTCGGCACCGAGCTGGAGCAGCACGGCGGCGCCCGGCTCCAGCACGTCGCGATATTGCGCGAGACCTTCGGAGAACAGCACCGCCTCGAAGTGACCCGTGGGATCGGAAAGTCCCATGATGCCCATCTTGTTGCCGGTCTTGGTCCGCCGCTCCATCCGCGACACCACGGTGGCGGCGACCTTGCCCGCGGTGGCGCCGGTCTTCACCGCGCGCGAGAACTCGGCCCAGGACTGCACGCGCAGCCGCTTCAGCACGGTGGCGTAATCGTCGAGCGGATGGCCGGACAGGAAGAAGCCGATCGCATCATATTCGCGGCGAAGCCGTTCGGCGGGCAGCCAGGGCTCGACCTGCGGCAGCATGATGGTCGGCGCATCGGCCGCGCTGCCGAACATGTCGTTCTGGCCAATGGTTGCAGCTTCATTCGCCCGCTGGCATGCGGCGAGGATCGAGTCGGCGCCGGCAAAGACCCGCGCCCGGTTCGGCTCCAGCGTGTCGAAAGCGCCCGCGGCGGCGAGGCTTTCGATGATGCGCTTGTTGATCGCGCGCGGCGACACCCGCGCGGCAAAGTCGGCGAGCGAGGTGAACAGGCCGTTCCGGGTCCGCTCCGCGATGATCTGGTCGATCGCCTGGATGCCGACGCCCTTGAGTGCGGCAAGCGCGTAATAGATGGTCTTCTCGCCGACCTCGAAGGTCGCACCGGACCGGTTGATGTTCGGCGGCTCGACCTTGATCCCGAGGCGCTGCGCCTCGGACCGGAATTCGGAGAGCTTGTCCGTGTTGTTCAGATCGAGCGTCATCGACGCGGCGATGAACTCCACCGGATAATGCGCCTTCATGTAGGCGGTGTGGTAGGATACCAGCGCGTAGGCCGCCGCATGGCTCTTGTTGAAGCCGTAATCGGCGAACTTGGCGAGCAGCTCGAAGATGGTCTCGGCCTGCCCTTTCGGCACGCCGTTCTTCACCGCGCCAGCGACGAAGATGTCGCGCTGCTTGTCCATCTCGGCGCGGATCTTCTTGCCCATGGCGCGGCGCAGCAGGTCGGCATCGCCTAGCGAATAGCCCGACATCACCTGCGCGATCTGCATCACCTGTTCCTGGTAGATGATGACGCCGAACGTCTCCTTCAGGATCGGCTCCAGCACGGGATGGAGATATTCCGGCTCCTCGTCGCCGTGCTTGCGCGCGCAATAGGTCGGGATGTTCGCCATCGGGCCCGGGCGATAGAGCGCGACCAGCGCGATGATGTCCTCGAAGCGGTCGGGCCGCATGTCGACCAGCGCGCGCCGCATGCCCTGGCTTTCCACCTGGAACACGCCGACCACCTCGCCGCGCGCCAGCATCTGGTAGCTTTCGGCATCGTCGATCGGCAGCGTGGCCAGATCGATGTCGATGTTGCGGGGCTTGAGCAGCTTGCAGGCGACGTCGAGCACGGTCAGCGTCTTCAGGCCGAGGAAGTCGAACTTGACGAGGCCCGCCGGCTCGACCCATTTCATGTTGAACTGGGTCACCGGCATGTCCGACTTCGGATCGCGGTACATCGGCACGAGCTCGCTCAACGGGCGATCGCCGATCACGATGCCGGCCGCGTGGGTCGAGGCATGGCGCGTCAGGCCTTCGAGGCGTTGGGCGATGTCGAAGGCACGCGCCACCACCGGGTCTTCGTCACGGAACGCCTGCAGCTTCGGCTCGCTCTCGATCGCCGCGGCCAGCGTCACGGGCGCTGCCGGATTCTGCGGCACCAGTTTCGTGAGCTTGTCGACCTGGCCGTAGGGCATCTGCAGCACGCGGCCGACGTCGCGCAGCACGCCGCGTGCCTGCAGCGTACCGAAGGTGATGATCTGCGCGACCTGGTCGCGTCCGTAGCGCTGCTGCACGTACTGGATCACCTCGCCGCGGCGGTCCTGGCAGAAATCGATGTCGAAGTCCGGCATCGAGACGCGTTCCGGATTGAGGAAGCGCTCGAACAGCAGGCCGAACTTGATCGGGTCGAGGTCGGTGATGGTGAGCGCCCATGCCACCAGGGAGCCTGCGCCCGAGCCGCGGCCCGGCCCGACCGGAATGCCCTGCCCCTTCGCCCATTTGATGAAGTCGGACACGATCAGGAAGTAGCCCGCGTATTTCATGCGCATGATGACGTCGAGCTCGAACGCCAGGCGCTTGTTGTAGTCCTCGTCCGTCGTGCCTTGCGACAGGCCGTGGACGCGCAGGCGGTTGGCGAGCCCCTCCTCCGCCTGGCGCTTCAATTCGGCCGCCTCGACCGCGGCAGCATCGGAGCTTGCGGCGGCGCCGACCGTGAAGAACGGCAGGATCGGCTTGCGCGTCATCGGACGGAACGAGCAGCGCTCGGCGATCTCGACCGTGGAGGCCAGCGCCTCCGGAATGTCGGCGAACAGCACCGCCATTTCCGCACGGGTCTTGAAGCGGTGATCGGGCGTGAGCTGAACGCGATCGGTCTCGGCGATCAGCCGCCCGCCGGCGATGCAGAGCAGCGCATCATGCGCCTCGTAATCGTCGGTCGCGGCGAAATAAGGCTCGTTGGTCGCAACCAGCGGCAGGCCCTTGGCGTAGGCGATGTCGATCAGCCCGCTCTCGACGCGCCGCTCCTTGTCGAGGCCGTGGCGCTGCAATTCGACGTAGAGGCGGTCGCCGAACAGGCCGGCCAGGCGCTCGCAGCGCGTGGCCGCAAGCTCGGCATAACCGCCGGCAAGCGCCAGCGAGACCGGCCCGTCCGGTCCGCCCGTCAGCGCGATCAGGCCTTCGGTCTCGCCCTCGAGCCAGTCGAACTTGATATGGGGGTCATGGGTGTCGGGCGTCTCCAGGAACGCCCGTGAGTTGAGCCGCATCAGGCTGCGATAGCCGCGCTCCTGTGCGGCCAGCAGCACGATGCGCGACGGCAGCAGCGCGTTGCGCGCATTGGGATCCTGGTCGGCGAAATCGATCGCCAGCTCGCAGCCGACGATCGGCTGGATGCCGGAGCCCGCCATCTTGTCGGAGAACTCCAGCGCTCCGAACATGTTGTCGGTGTCGGTCAGCGCCAGCGCGGGCTGATGGTCCTTCTTGGCAAGCTCGGCGAGCTTGGCGATCTTGATCGAGCCCTTCAGCAGCGAATAGGCCGAGTGAACGTGAAGGTGAACAAATCCGGCGCTCGGCATGGTCGCGTGACGGCCTCTTGCAGGTGGATGGAGCGGTCGCCGGCCCCGGGGGATCACAAGAGGATGATCACAAGAGGATCATGGGAACATCCTGCACCCGCCCGGCCGACTCGCTTCACAATGGTGGGGTGTCGCGCGACCAGAGTCCACGCCGGAGCGGCGGATCGGCCGCGTCGTCCTGCTTTTCCCCAACCAGGCCCGCACCTAGAGCTGCGGAATCACCTGGGCCCAGATCGCGATCATCCCGACGAACAGTGCAATCGACGCCAGTGCGGCGGCTTCTTCCACGAAAATCCTGAACATGGCCTACTCCCTCGCTGGAACGTATGAAGAACATTGTTCTCATTTCGTTCTCGGAAGTCAAGCGCGCTCGACCACTTCAAAATGCGATGGTTAACTCGCTGAATTTACGCAACAAAAAAGCCCCGGCACGAGGCCGGGGCTTTCCGCAACCGCTCGAAATGAGCGATCTGTATCAGTAACGGCCGATGATCGGGCCGCCGAACTTGTAGTTCAGGCGGACGAGGCCCATGTCGACGTCCTGCGCGGTATGGATCGCCAGAGCACCGAAGCCGCCGGTCAGGGTCTGATCCTTGCCACCCAGGAAGATGTGGTTGTATTCGGCGCCAACCGACCAGTTCGGCGCGAAGCCGTACTCGAGGCCTGCGCCAACCGTGCCGCCCCAACGGGTGTCGTTGGCCGATGCAAGCGACACCCCGGCGAGAGAAGCGTCGTACTTGGTGCTGACCACAGCCGCACCGCCCTTGACGTAGAGCAGCACGTTGTTCCAGGCATAACCGACCTGACCGGTGACCAGACCGAACGCATCGATCTTGGTGTTGTTGGTGAAGCCGGAGATCGCGCCGACGTGGCTGCCGGAGAAGTCAGCCCAGTTGCCCTGGCCTTCCAAGCCGAACACGAACTGTCCGGACTGCCAGCGATAGCCGACCTGACCACCGACCGTGCCGCCGGTCGCATCGTGCGAACCGTCGCGGCCGAACCCGACCAGATCCCAGGTCGCGTGCGACGAACCGCCGCCGCCGTTGATACCGATGTAGAAGCCGCTCCAGTCGTAGATGGTGGCGACCATCGCAGGCGCCTTGGTGTAAGGCCGCGCCGCGAGATCAGCAGCCAGCGCCGGCGCAGCCGCGCCGAGCGCGACAAGGCTTACAGCGGCAAGCAACAAATTCTTTTTCATTTGAATCCCGTTCCAGTTTCGTCGTTAGGCCCCCGGGCCGTGGCGTCGTCATAACAGCGCTCGACGGAATTGCTGTAACCTCGACGCAACAGTTCGAGCCAAAGGCCCCTGCTCGGTTAACGGATGTTTATCAGCGCGCGCAGGAAACCCTTTGAAACAAGTGTTTTCATGAGTTCCATTGTTCATTGCACGGCGTATATTGCATCTGCGCGCAAGGCACCGACGCACGCACGATTGCGTGATTGACGAATGAGATGCGTGACGAATCGCGCTCCCCATTGTCGCCACATTTGCGCTCGCGCTGAGCGCAAGCACTTGGGCGCAAGCACTTGGGCGCAAGCACTTGGGCGCAAGCGCTTGGCCGCAAGCAGTTGGGCGCATGCGCTCGGTCCGCATCATGCGTTCTGTCTCACCGCAGATGAATGACCGGGGCTGCGCAATTGCTCGTGCGACAGTCAAGCGCGCCGATCAGGGCACCCCCAACGCTCGCGGCCAAGCATGCCTACCAGGTCATGGATGCGATCACCGCAATGGACAGCGCGGCGGTGACCAGGATCAGGGATTGATAAATCCAGAGCCGACGGCGGGTCATTGACGCGCCTCCCTCGAACACCAGAGACGCTCGGCGGCAACGGTGCCTGTTGAGGCAAATCAATGAATGCTGCGCTATAGCCTGAAGAGGGCAAAGGCGATCAACGCCACCGGCAGCAAGCCGAGCACAATCACCAGAATGCGAAAACGCAACTCGTTTCCCATGGGGAAAAGGTTAACTGCACCAGGCCCCTGTGTGATGTGCAGTTTGTGCCAGTTCGGACCTATTGCGCCGGCCGCGGACCGGAAGGGCTCAGCCACTCGTTCATGTGAGCGGCTGTCTCGGCTTGATCGGCCTTCCTCAGAAGTTCGTCGCGGCGAATGCTGGGTGGCATGCCTTCGGCTTGCTTGCGCAAATTCCTCGCCTCCTTGTTCAGGCGATCTCCGAGCGTCGATGATGGCTTGATGCGAATTCGCACGTGCTACTCCTGGATGGGCGGGAGCGCAACCGGCGTTCTCATCACCGGCAACTGCCAAGGACCGGGCGGTGACGATCTCCAACGCGCCAGAACCGGAACGGTTGCCCGCCTCGAGGCGAATTAGGTAACCGCCATCTGCGATCGCAAGCAGGCCAGCCAGCCGCCGACTCGAGTGGCCGCGGAGCCAGCCGCGCTCGACAGGCCTCGCCGATCATCGTCCAACATCGGGGTTCGTCCGTCACTACGCGTGCCTCCATCGCCCAAATCGGGAGGCTGATATGCGGCCTGCCCTGCGTTGGGCCTCCGGTGTTGACGTAGACTGGGACCGGTTTAAGTACGACAGACAAATCTTGCAGGGGTGGCGACGTTCGCTGGGCTGGTTCCCGTTGACGCCACCAATGCAGGACACATGACCTCGCCCCAAGCGACAGCGCCCCGCGCGCATCCGACCGCGGCTTCAGCTTCCCCCCGTCTCGCCATCGTCCTGTTCTCGCTCGCGATGGGCGGCTTTGCGATCGGAACCACCGAATTCGCGTCGATGAGCCTGCTGCCGTTTTTCGCCGCAGACCTCGGAGTCGACGAGCCGGCCGCGGGCCACGCGATCAGCGCCTACGCGCTCGGCGTCGTGCTGGGCGCGCCACTGATCGCCGTGCTCGGTGCGCGCTTCGCGCGGCGCACGCAGCTCTTGGTCCTGATGGCCGTGTTCGCGCTCGGCAATGCGCTCACCGCGCTGGCGCCGGGCTTCGGCTGGATGATCGCGGCGCGTTTCCTCTCGGGATTGCCGCACGGCGCCTATTTCGGCATCGCAGCCCTGGTCGCCGCCTCGCTCGTTCCTCAACATCGTCGTTCGCAGGCAATCGGCCAGGTGATGCTCGGCCTGACCGGCGCCACCATCATCGGCGTGCCGCTCGCCAATCTGATCGGCCAGGCCGTCGGCTGGCGCGCGAGCTTCGGCCTCGTGTCGCTGCTGGCGCTACTCACGATGATGCTTTGCGCCCTGTTCGCCCCGCGCGACCAGGCCGGCAGGTCCGATCCGCTGCGAGAGCTCGGTGCGCTGAGAAGTGGCCGCGTCTGGATCACGCTGGCGATCGGCGCCATCGGCTTCGGTGGCATGTTCGCCGTCTACACTTATCTGGCGACGACGCTGATCGAGGTCACCAAGGTCAGCCCCGCGGTGATTCCGTTCTTCCTGGCCGTGTTCGGCATCGGAGCCACGCTCGGCAACCTGTTCGTGCCGCGCTTTGCGGACCGCGCGCTGATGCCGACGGCCGGCGTCATCCTGCTGTTCTCGGCGGTCGCGCTGCTGCTGTTTCCGCTTGCCGCCGGCAATCCCTGGCTGCTTGCGGCAGACATCTTCGCGATCGGTGCCAGCGTCTCGCTCGGCGCCATCCTGCAGACGCGGCTGATGGACGTCGCGGGTGATGCGCAGGCGCTCGCCGCCGCGCTGAACCATTCGGCCTTCAACACCGCCAATGCGCTCGGCCCTTTCCTCGGCGGCCTTGCCATTCGCGAGGGGCTGGGCTGGACCTCCACAGGTCCCGTCGGCGCCGCGCTGGCGGTTCTTGGTTTGCTGATCTGGATGGTGGCCTGGCGCGATGCCGGGTCCGCTCCGGTCGCGGTCACCTCGGGGCGCAAGGTCGCTCCGCCGGAGAACACTCCGGCAAGAGCCGCGCCGCCACTGGCACCGGGTCGTCGAAGCCGTTCGGATGCGGCCAGAGATCCGGTGGCGTGAGGTCGCCGGACCGGGCGTGAGACGTCTCGGACTCCGACCTCGGTGGCCTCAACCGGCCATGGTCACGATCAAAGGTCCCTGACGGGTGGCGATCACGGTGTGCTCGTACTGCACGGTCGGCGCCTCCGGGCTGCTGTAGAGCGTCCACGGATCATCGCCGTCCTGAGCCCATTCGGCGCCCAGCGACAGGAAGGGCTCGACGGTGAACACGAGTCCTTCGCTCATGACGCGGCGTTCGGAGGAGTCCGGCCATGTCGCGATCTCCGTCGGCTCCTCATGCAGCGACAGGCCGACGCCGTGGCTGGCGAGATTCCTGACCAGGCTGTAACCGTTCTTCCGCGCAAAGCTCCCGATGGCCTGACCGATGCCGGCAATCGGTTTGCCGGCGCCGACCTGCCGCAGCCCCGTCCACATCGCGCGCCTGCCATCCCTGCAAAGACGCTCGATCGCGCGGGTTGCAGGCGGAACGGCGAACGAGGCTCCCGTATCCGCAAAGAGCCCGTTCTTCTCGGCGGAAACGTCGATGTTCACGAGGTCGCCTCGCGCGATCCGTCGCCCGCTGGGGATGCCGTGAGCGATTTCCTCATTGACGCTGATGCAGGTCGCTCCGGGAAAATCATAGGCCAGCTCCGGCGCCGAACGCGCACCGGCCGCCTCCAGAAGTGTTCGCCCGATCCGGTCGAGCTCGGAGGTGGTCATGCCCGGCTCGAGCGCCTTCCCCATCGCCTCCAGGGTATTGGCGACGATGCGTCCGATCTCTTTCAGGCGGGTGAGGTCGTTGTCGTCCGAGATTGTCATATCACGGGTCTAGCGCTTGCGACCCTGGCTTGCAAACCGCAGAGGCCGTTCCAAAGGAGCCAGCTGCACTCGACCTGAAACCCGCCCGAGAAGAGGCGTTCAACTCTCGTCGAGAAGATTGCGAACCTTGGCCGCGAGGTCTTCGATCGCGAAGGGCTTGGACAGCAAATGCTTGCCGGCATCGAGCATGCCATTGTGAACGATGGCATTGCGCGTGTAGCCGGTGGTGAACAGCACCTTCAGCTCCGGGTGTCGTTTCGACAGCGCGGCCGCGAGTTCGGCGCCGGTCATGTCGGGCATGACGACATCCGTAAACAGCAGATCCGGAACAGAGCCATTTTCGATGGTCCTGAGTGCCTCTCTGGCGCTCGCGGCTTCGAGGACGTTATAGCCGAGCTCGCGCAGGCTTTCACATGAGATGCTGCGGACACGCTCGTCGTCTTCCACGACGAGGATCGTCTCGTTCTGCATGCTCGCACCGGGATGTGCCGCCACCTGCGACGCGCTCGAGGTGACGTCATCGCCGGCGAACCGCGGAAGATAGATCTTCACGGTCGTTCCGACATCGACCTCCGAGTAGATTTTGACGTGGCCGCCCGACTGCCGCACAAAACCATAGACCTGGCTGAGGCCGAGGCCGGTGCCCTTGCCCACTTCCTTGGTCGTGAAGAAGGGATCGAAGACCTTCCCAACCACGTCGTCCGGAATCCCGATACCGTTATCGGTCACGGCAACGAGCACGTACTGCCCGGGTATCAATGCATACTCGCGAGAATACTTCTGATCTATCGAGGCGTTGCTGGTTTCGATGGTCAACCTGCCGCCTTTCGGCATGGCATCCCGCGCATTGACCGCGAGATTGAGGATCGCGCTTTCCAGCTGGGCCGGGTCTGCCTTGACGCGCCAGAGACCGGCCGCCAGGACCATTTCGAGGCGGACAAGCTCGCCAAGCGATCGGTCGAGCAGCTCGCTCATCCCGCCGACCATCTTGTTGATGTCCACGACTTCCGGCGCGAGCGGTTGTTGACGCGAAAACGCCAGCAGCCGCTGCGTCAAGGTGGCTGCACGGTTCGCCCCGTCGATCGCGCCATCGATGAAGCGGCCGATGTCGACCTCTCCCTTGCCCAGCCGCCGCTTGGCGAGATTCAAGCTGCCGATGATGACCGCCAGCATGTTGTTGAAGTCGTGGGCGATGCCTCCGGTCAACTGCCCGACGGCTTCCATCTTCTGGGATTGCCGCAATTGCTCTTCGGCCTTCATGCGTTCGGCAATCTCGTCGGCGACGCGTTGCTCCAGTTCGGCATTGAGCGCCTGAAGCCTGGTCAGGAGCTGCGCATTGTCGATCGCCGTCGCGGCATGGCCGGCGATGCCGAGCAGTGCGGACTCGTGCTCGGCCTGGAATCTGCCCGTCTCGGCATGACCGAAGAACAGCCCGCCGAGGACTTCACCGGTTCGCGAGATCACGGGGACCGCCAGGTAGGATCGGACCGGAAGATGGCCCTCCGGCATGCCTTTGCGCGGCGCGTTCTTGCCGTAGCGAGGGTCCTGCAGGATGTCGTCGGACCTCATCACCCCCGTGCCCTTGAACGTCGGCTCAAACACCGCGGTGTTGCGCGGCATCGGAAAGTTCTCAAAAGCGGACCGTGGCACGCCGGACAGCGAATAGAGCATGTAGCTGCCGCCATCCGCTGCCAGGACGTTGTAGAAAAAGGCTCCGAACTGGGCACCGGTCAGCTCGACGCCGGCATCCGTCACGATCTGCACGATCTTCTCGAGGTCGCGTTCGCGGGAGACCGAGGCCCCGGTGTCGTTCAGCAGCCTGAGATGACGCTCCGTCTTTTTTTGCGCAGTGATATCCAGCACCGTCCCGATGAACCGAACGGCCTGCCCATCGGAAAAGAGGGCTTGACCGGTCGCGGCAACCCAACGCTCGACACCATCCTCAAGACCGATGGTTCGGTATTCGATGTTGTAACTCGTCGGAGAATGAGGCGTCAGGGCTGCGGATACGGCCTCGTGGGCGCGCTGCCTGTCGTCCGGATGAATACCTTTCAGGAATGAACCTTCATAGCTGACTTCGGCGTCCGGCGGTAAACCGAACACCTCTTTGCAGCGGGTATCCCATCGAAGAACGTCGTTGACCGGGTCGTAGTCCCAGGTGCCGATTCCCGCCGCCTTGTTCGCGAGAACCAGCCGTTCGGCAGCCTCCCGTGCTGCCTGTTCCGATCGAACGCGCTCGATGTGGGCCCACGATCGCTCGGTCACCTCTGAGAGCAAGGCGAGTTCGCGCGGCGTCCACTGATGCGGGCCCCGGTGATGAATCGCCATCAAGGCGGTGAGTTGCCCCTCCTTGACCAAGGGCATGCAAATCGTCGAACCGATCCCGATGCTCTGGAAAGTGGCGGCTTCTTCGGGGGCAATCTCCCTGAGATTGTCATTGATGATGAGCGGCCTGCCGGCGCCCAGCTCTCGCACTGCCTTCCTGCCGAAGTCGGCCAGACTGTAATGACCGAGGGTATGCATCGCACCGGCCGCGGCCCAATCCCCGCGTATCGTGAAGCCGTCTTCGTCCGGGTCCATGTCGGCATAGGCGCAGTTCGAGACGCCGAGATGCTCACCGACCATTCTGGTCGTGACCGCCATGACGCCGTCGGCGTCGCGGGTCCTGGCGGTCTCCTTGTTGAGCGCGTCCAGGAAGCGCAGCCGGGCTTCGTTCTCCCTCACAGCTGTCTCCGCACGGCGACGTTCGACGGCGGTGCGTGTGCGCTCGGCAACTTCGCGGATGAGCTCCAGCTCTTCGGAGCTCCATTCGCGCGCTGTGGCATTGTTGAGGTAGAGCAGCGCCACGACCCCGTCGGGCTCGGAGATGGGCATGTTGACGAGCGCGCGGGCGGAGATCGCCTCGAGAGCTTGCGCACGATCGCCGACGCGAGGGTCTTCTTCCGCATCGGCGCAGACGACGGTGTCACCCCGCTTCAGGTCCTCGATGTAGCTGCCATAGTCGCGGAAGCACAGCACGCCTGCCAGGCTCAGGATGCCCGGTGCGTTCCAGTCGCGGACGATGGTGATGGTTTCGGCCGACGTGTCGACGGTGCCGTAGCCTGCCCTGCTGACGTTCAGGCTGCGGCCCAGCAATTCTGCTGCCGCATAGGCGAGATCGTCGGATTGCTGATCTCTCGGATGTAGTCGCCGAGTGTGGCCAAGACGGAATTGCGATCGGCCGAGTGCGCCCCGGTCGCTGTCGTCATTGGTCTTCCCCTGCCACTTCCCTACTCCACGGCGAGCCAATCGGATCGATCGTCCCGCGGCTGTTCGTTTCGACCAGAGATGAGCCCGCCTGACCTCCGAGTGATGCAGGCAGGTCGCGCAAATTGTCTGCCCGATAACCGCATGATGGCATTTAGGTTCCCGTGCTCCCGGTCGACTGATGGCACGCCGGGTCTGAGCAATGCCGGATATGGCAATTGCTGCCGCGGCTTCTCAGCCCGCGCCGCTGACCGGCGTATAAATCACGAGCTTCAGCGCCGGATCGTCGTTGGCCTGAAAGCTCGTGTGCTCGAACCGGAGCACGCCCCTGGTCGGATGGTTCATGGTCTTGAGGCCGGAGGCGGTGTTGCGGATCTCGTGCGCCTCCCACCATTTGACGAATTCCGGGCTGCCCTGGCGCAGCCGCGTGAGCAACTCGGTGAAGGCAGGATCCCCGGCCCAGACGTCGTGGGTGGCGCGAAACATCGCGACCATGCTCTTGGCGACATCGGTCCAGCCGGCGCCGTAGAATTTTCGCGTCTGCTTGTTGGTCAGCACGAGCAGCAGCGTGTTGCGATCCTGCTCGGGCAACTGCCCGAACCCGAAGACGTCTTCGGCGGCATCGTTCCAGGCCAGCACGTCCCAGCGCCGCCCGGTGACATAGGCCGGTTGCTTCAGGCTCTCGATCATCCGCCGAATTGGCGGCGGCACGATCTCGCGCGTGAAGGCGCGCTTGTCCCCGTCGCGCGCCAACGCCTTGAGATGCGCATGCTCGGTCTTCGTCAGGCGCAGCGCACGCGCCAGCGCATCGACGGTGGTCACCGAGGGGCTGACGGTGCGGCCCTGCTCGAGCCGGATGTACCAGTCGACGCCGATGCCGGCGAGCTGCGCGACCTCTTCGCGGCGCAGGCCCGCGGTGCGCCGCCGCCGGCCCGCCGGAAGCCCGACCGTCTTCGGCGACAGCTTTTCGCGGCGGGACCTGAGGAAGTCGCCGAATTCGACGCGGCGGGGGTCGGCCATGACGAGCGTCCTCGATGGAGGGTCCGGACAATACTAGGATAATACCAGGCCTTCCTGTCCTTTCCAAGGTGGCGCATAGCCGTATCACCCGAACATGAGGTGACCACGATGAAAGCCGCCGTACTCAAATCCTTTGGATCTCCGCTCGTCATCGAGAATGCTCCCGATCCGGTGCTCGGGACCGGCGAGGTGGTCGTCGACGTCGTCGCCACGCGCGTGCTGTCCTACATGAACGAGGTCTTCAGCGGGGTGCGCAACTATGCGCTCGACCTGCCGATCATCCCGGGGCCTGGCGGCATCGGCCGGGTGCGCGCGGTCGGCCCGGACGCGACCAAGCTTGCAGTGGGCGACTGGGTCTTCTGCGATCCGACGGTGCGTTCGCGCGATGACGCCGCAGCGCCCGACATTGCCCTGCAAGGACTCACCGCGGCCGGGGCCGGCGGCATGCGCCTGCAAAAGCATTTTCGCCACGGCTCCTTTGCCGAGCAGATGCGGGTGCCGACGGAGAACGTCAAACGCCTCGGCGCGATCACGCCCGAGCAGGCCACGCAATGGTGCGCGCTTGGCACGCTGCTGGTGCCCTATGGCGGTTTCCTCGCCGCCAGCCTTCAGCCCGGCGAGACCGTGCTGGTGAGCGGGGCCACCGGCAATTTCGGCAGCGCGGCCGTCTCCGTCGCGCTCGCGATGGGCGCGGCCTGCGTGGTCGCGCCCGGCCGCAACGAGACGATCCTGGCCGACCTCGTCAGGCGCTTCGGGAGCCGGGTGAAGCCGGTCAAGCTCACCGGCAACGAGGACGACGACCGCGAGCGCATGCAGCGTGCGGCGCCCGGGCCGATCGACTGCGTGTTCGACATCATGCCGCCCTCAGTCAGCACGACCGTCGTGCGCGCGGCGATCATGACGGTGCGCGCTTACGGCCGCGTCGTGCTGATGGGCGGCGTCGGCATGGCGGGCGGCGCGGGCCTCGAGCTGCCCTACCCCTGGATCATGCGCAACTGCATCAGCATCCACGGCGTCTGGATGTATCCGCCGGATGCCACCGCCCGCCTGATCGGGCTGGTGCGATCAGGGCTGTTGCGGCTGGAGGAATACGAGACCACGGCCTTCGACCTCGACCATGCCAATCAGGCGGTGGAACATGCAGCGGCCAATGGCGGGCCGTTCAAATTAACGGTGATCAGGCCGAACGGCTGACCGGAAAGCCGGCCGGCCGGGCGCGACGACGATCGACCAGTTCTCCTCGCGCCCGAATCCGATGTTCAGAACGCCACGCGCAGGCCAGCCCTTCCGCTGACGACGTTGGAACGATCCGACAGCGCGAGATATTCGGCGGCAGAATACAGCGTGACGCTGCGGCTGCGCCATT
Source organism: Bradyrhizobium sp. SZCCT0153 (assembly GCF_018129995.1). GTDB lineage: Bacteria > Pseudomonadota > Alphaproteobacteria > Rhizobiales > Xanthobacteraceae > Bradyrhizobium > Bradyrhizobium japonicum_G. The sequence continues at coordinate 278,095 of NZ_JAFCKS010000007.1, read as the reverse complement.
CGAGGCCGGCACCGCCGAAGCCGCCCCACACGCTCCCTTGCCCTGGCGTAGCGAACGGGATCGCCTGCCCGAGCAGGCTCGCACTGATGGTGGAGCCGCCGACGCGCTGGGTGCCGAGCAGGCCGGCGGTGAGACTGGCCGAGAGAACGTCGCTCGGCGTGAAGCTGACGGAACGCGTCAGCTTGGCCTCGCCTCGCTCCTCCAGCGTGCTCACGGTCTGGCTTCCTAGCGTCAGAGGAGCGGTGGTGCCGGCCTCGGTGTAGCCGTCAAAGGCACCATAGAGATAGCGCAACCGAAATGACGGCGTCAGGGTGTAGGCGGCGTCGGCGAGTTGGCCGAGCCCAATGCGCTGGCCGATCGTCGCCTCGGGGCTGACATACCAGCCGTTGTAGCTGGCCGTTGCGGTCTCAAGACCGCCGGCGACGAGATTGTTGTTGACGGTGCGCGCGCTCGCGTTGCGTGAGCCGCCGGCCTGCACGGCGCCGTGCAGGAAGGTTTGCCCGATGTCGTAGCGGGCATAGGCGCCGCCGAAGAAGAGATCGGAATCGAGCGCACCCTGGTTCGGATCGATGCTGGTGCGCGTCTTGCCACCGCCGAGAAACGCACCCACGCGCAGGTCCGGGCGCGTTTGCCAGTCGCCGCCGAGCATGCCGCCATAGAACAGGTTGGCGGTGCGGAGCAGCACGCCGTCCTGCTGCTGGATGCGCTGGCCGGCGAAGCCGCGCGTCCACACGGTGGTGCCGTCGGCGTAGCGCATCGCCGGCGCCTTGAACACGGCAGCTTCGCCGGCATAGGCCGACGTAAGCCCCGGGATCGCGGCAAAGGCATCGTCGAAACGAGAGGCGCCGTCCGGACCCGCAAAGGCGAGCGGCGCCGCGCCGCCGCCTGCGCTCCCCGAAAACACCGGCACGGCATCGGCCACGCCCCGCGTGAAGTCGGTCAGCGTTCGCCAGTTCGATGCGAACGGCGTGAGATCGACCGCGGCCGCCTGATTTCCGGACACGGCGAACGGCGTCGTGCCGGTCACGGTGGCGCCTGCCAGGGTGTCAAAGGTGAGATTGTGATTGCCACCGCGAAAGTTGACGGTGTCACCGCCACCGCCGAGGTTGATCGCGCCGATGATGCGGGAGCCTGGCAGCACGGTCAGGCTGTCGGGGCTGCCGCCGAACTGCAGAGCGGCTGTGTTGCCGAAAATGGTGCCGGAGTTCGTCACCTGCGCGGTATTGAAGATGAGGATGCCGTAGCCCGAAAAGCCGGTGGCTGTAATTGTGCCTGAATTGGTCACCGTGCCCGAACTGGCGAGCACGCCGTAGGCGCTGCCTCCTAACGAAAATGCCGATACCCGGCCCGAGTTCACCACGTTCGCCGCAGCGGTCGCCGAGATGCCTGCCGCGGAGGTGCCTCCGCTTCCGAAGATGGTGCCGGAATTCGTGATGTTGGCGTTGCGACCGGCGACAATGGCATTGCCGAACATTCCACCCGTCGCGGAGATCGTGCCGGAGTTCGTCACGTTGCTGTCGCGCAGCGTCTCAATGCCGTTGGCACTGCTCGTGCCGACGCCGGATATGGATCCGCCGTTCGTGACATTGGCATCCACGTTGGCCACGATGCCGACGACCGAGACCCCCGTTCCGACGATGCTGCCGGAACTCGTGTTGGCAACCGTCACAGTGCCCAGGTCGGACAGCCCGGCGGCCCCTGCCGAGAGGAAGACCGAGTTGGTGCAGGTCTGGTCGGTGCCTGTTGTCTGGCACGGCTGGGCCGACGCCGCATCCAGCGGTATCAAGATCAAGCCGAGCAACAAGCCGCCGCAGACCCCGCGCAACATGTTCATTCCCACATCGATTCCTGGAAATGGGGTCGATCGTACATCACGAGCAACGTTCCCGGGGTGGCGGAATCGCAACATTCGGTTGAAAAAGGGCCAACGTGCCGCACCCGCCGGCGAGTGCGCGGCTGCGCGGATTCATTCGAATTATCAACGGCGTTGCGGGGGACCCCGCGCGTCGTTGCGGCGAACCCGGCTACTGTGCATGGGGTTGTTTTCGCGTTTGTTAGTCGAGCTCGACCACTTGGCCGTTCGACAGCGACACGCGCCGGTCCATGCGGCCGGCCAGCTCCATGTTGTGGGTCGCGATCAGCATCGACACCTTGGTCGCCTTGACGAGCTGCATCAGGGCCTGGAAGACGTGGTCCGCCGTATGCGGATCGAGATTGCCGGTCGGCTCGTCCGCAAACAGCACCCGCGGCGCGTTGGCCACCGCGCGCGCGATCGCAACGCGCTGCTGCTCGCCGCCCGACAGCTCCGCGGGACGGTGCGTGACGCGCTCGCCGAGGCCGAGATAGCCCAAAATCTCTTTCGCGCGCTTGACGCTCTCGGACTTCTTCAGGCCGCGGATCATCTGCGGCAGCATGACGTTCTCCAGCGCCGAGAACTCCGGCAGCAGCCGGTGCGACTGGTAGACGAAGCCGATATCGGTGCGGCGCAGCTGCGTGCGCTCGATGTCGGGCAGTTGCGAGGTCGGCGCGCCGTTGACATAGACCTCGCCGGAATCGGGGGCTTCGAGCAGCCCCGCGATATGCAGCAGCGTCGACTTGCCCGAGCCAGACGGCGCCACCAGCGCGACGGATTGCCCCGCCCACAGCGCGAGCTTGGCGCCGTCGAGGATCGTCAGCGGCACCTCGCCCTGCAGGTACTGCCGCTTTATCTCGTGGAGATAAATGACCGGTACATCTTCCGCCCCCTGCTGCTCCATCAGCCCCTCACTCGTACCGCAGCGCTTCGACGGGATCGAGGCGCGCGGCACGCCAGGACGGATACAGCGTCGCAAGGAACGACAGCGTCAGCGCCATGACGACGACGGCCGTGGTCTCGCCGACGTCGATTTCGGCGGGCAGCTTCGACAGGAAATAGAGTTCCGGCGAGAACAGCTCGGTGCTGGTCAGCCAGGACAGGAATTGCCTGATCGACTCGATGTTGAGGCAGATCACCAGGCCGACGAAGAAGCCGACCAGCGTGCCGACCACGCCAATGGACGCTCCCGTGATCAGGAAGATGCGCATGATCGAACCTTGCGAGGCTCCCATCGTGCGCAGGATGGCGATGTCGCTGCCCTTGTCCTTCACCAGCATGATCAGGCCGGAGACGATGTTGAGCGCCGCGACCAGCACGATCATGGTCAGGATCAGGAACATGACATTGCGTTCGACCTGGAGCGCGTTGAAGAAGGTCGAATTGCGCTGGCGCCAGTCGACCAGGAACACCGGCCGGCCGGCCGCCTCCGTCACGGCCTGGCGGAAAGCGACGATCTGATCCGGATTGGTGGTGAAGACCTCGATCGAGGTGACGTCGTTGCTGCGGTTGAAATAGGCCTGCGCCTCCGCGAGCGGCATGAACACGAAGCCGAGATCATACTCGGACATGCCGATCTCGAAGACCGCAACGATCTTGTACGGCTTGATGCGCGGTGTCGTGCCCATCGGCGTGACTGCGCCCTTCGGTGCCACCAGCGTGATGCTGTCGCCGGCGTGCAGCGAGAGCTGGTCGGCGAGGCGCCGGCCGATCGCGACGCCCTGCCCGTCGTCAAAGCCCTCGAGCGAGCCCTGCTTGATGTTCTTGGCGATCGAGGTGAGGTTGTTGAGGTCCTCGGAGCGGATGCCGCGCACCAGCACGCCCGAGGCGTTCCACGGCGAGGACGCCAGTGCCTGACCGTCCACCACGGGCGCAGCGAGCCGGATGCCCTTGACCTGGCTGAGACGGTCGGCGACGTCCTTCCAGTCGGTCAGCGGCGATTCCAGCGGCTGGACCAGGATGTGGCCGTTCAGCCCCAGGATCTTGTCGAGCAGTTCCTTGCGGAAGCCGTTCATGACGGCCATGACGATGATCAGCGTCGCCACGCCCAGCATGATGCCGAGAAAGGAGAACCCGGCAATGACCGAGATGAATCCCTCCTTGCGGCGCGCCCGCAAATAGCGCGCCGACAACATCCACTCGAATGGCGCGAAAGGCGCGGTTTGAACTGTTTCGGTCATGGTCTCATCCATCGCTCGATAATCCCATGATTCGGGGTCAATTGTGGCCGGATTGGCGGCCTCTGCATCGGGCGATGAACAATATTCAGCCGACCAGCCTTGTCAGCCCACAAGTCTTGCGACCGCGTCCGCAGGCGACATGGTCTCGCGGGCGCCGTCACTTCGCCGCTTGATCTCGACCTTGCCGTCGGCAAGCCCCTTCGGCCCGATCATGATCTGCCAGGGGATGCCGATCAGGTCGGCGGCGGCGAATTTGGCGCCGGCGCGCTGGTCGGTGTCGTCGTAGAGCACGTCGACACCCTTGGCGGTAAGCTCCGCATAGAGCTTCTCGCAGGCGGCATCGACCGCCGCATCGCCCTGCTTGAGGTTGAGGATCGACACCCGGAACGGGGCAACGGCCTCCGGCCATTTGATGCCGGCATCGTCATGGCAGGCCTCGATGATGGCGCCGAGCAGGCGGGACACGCCGACGCCGTAGGAGCCGCCGTGGATCGGCACGTCGACGCCGTCGGGGCCGGCCACCAGCGCCTTCATCGCGTCGGAATACTTCGTGCCGAAATAGAAGATCTGCCCGACCTCGATGCCGCGGGTGTTCACGCGCTTCTCCGCGGGCACTTCCTGCTCGAAACGCGCGGCGTCGTGAACATCTTCCGTCGCCGCATAGACCGAGGTCCATTGCTGGATGATCGGCGTCAGGTCGCTCTCATAGTCGACGTCCTCGCCCGGCACCGGCAGGTCAAGCACGTCGCGATTGATGAAAACGCCGGATTCGCCGGTCTCGGCAAGCACGATGAATTCGTGGCTGAGATCGCCGCCGATCGGGCCGGTCTCGGCGCGCATCGGGATCGCCTTCAGCCCCATGCGCGCAAACGTGCGCAAATAGGCGACGAACATCTTGTTGTAGGCAACCCGCGCCGCCGCCTCGTTGAGGTCGAACGAATAGGCGTCCTTCATCAGGAACTCGCGGCCGCGCATCACGCCGAAACGCGGACGCTGCTCGTCGCGGAACTTCCATTGGATATGATAGAGGTTGAGCGGCAGATTCTTGTAGGACTTCACATAGGCGCGGAAGATCTCGGTGATCATTTCCTCGTTGGTCGGCCCGTACAGCAGCTCGCGCTTGTGGCGGTCGGCGATGCGCAGCATCTCCGGGCCATAGGCGTCGTAGCGGCCGCTCTCACGCCAGAGGTCGGCGAGCTGGAGCGTCGGCATCAACAGTTCCAGCGCGCCCGAGCGGTCCTGCTCCTCGCGCACGATCTGCTCGATCTTCTTCAAGACACGGAAGCCGAGCGGCAACCAGGCATAGATGCCGGCGGCCTCCTGCCGGATCATGCCCGCGCGCAACATCAGCCGATGCGAGACGATCTCCGCCTCTTTCGGATTTTCCTTCAGGATGGGCAGGAAGAACCGCGACAACCGCATGGCAATACTCGAGGAATCAGTGACGGCTTGCAGTGAAACCGGATTGGGAGCGAAAACACAAGACCGAGAATGAGGAAAAGCCGCTAACGCGGCGGAATTCCTGTCATTTTTCCGTCGACTTGAGGTTCAGCTTGAACCGCACCGGCGCGCGTCAAAGCGGCGCCAGTTCGAACTCGTCCTCCAGCGTGACCTTCTCGAAGTCGCTCACCAGCGCGTCGATCCGCAGATGCCAACGACCGGCAAAGGGCAGCGCGACCTTGCGCACATGCCAATAGCCGTCTGAGCCGAACAAGGCGTCCCTTTCCATCGGTTCGATGCCGCGTTCGGGCAGGCTCAGGGTCAGTGTCACCTCCTTGGCCGCAAGCGGCGCCGCTTCACCGGTCATGAGCTGGAGCACGAAATCATCGACGCCGGCCCTGCCCGGCGAGACCAGCACCTGGAACATCGCCTTGTCGGTGTGAATGTGGATCGCCAGCGGCGTCTCCGGAACGATGGTCCGCGGCGGCGGCGTGAAGCGCCAGCCGGCGACGACGGCAAGGATGCAGAGCGCGATAGCGCATTCGAGCAGGATCGAGCGCTTCAAGGCCGGCGCGGCCTTGTGATCGCCCGCGAGCGCCGGGGTCAGGCGAAAGCGGTTGAGCGTGGCGAGCACCAGCAGCGCAAGGACGAGCCCGAGCTTGATCGAGAGGATCAGGCCGTAGCGGGTCTCGACCAATGCGGACGGCCTTTCAAGCTGGACGATGGCTAGCGCAAGGCCGGTAAATGCGAGAACGCCGACGACCGGCACGGCGAGGCGAGAAAAGCGGTTCACGACAGGCAATGCCGCGGCCAACGGCTTCGACACAAGTGCCGCGAGCGGGGCCAGCGCGCCAATCCAGAAAGCAACGGACAGGCCATGCAGGAAGATCGCAGGGCGTGTCAACGCCTCGGGCGGCGCCGTCGCCGCGTGGCCGGTCATGGCCAGCGACATGCCGACGCCGACAAACGCGATGAGCGCGAGAGCCCGCGCGTACCATCCGCCACGCAGCGCTATCAGCGCGAACAGCATCGCGGTGATCGCAACCAGCATTGCGGGACCCGCGCTGGTCGCGAACGCCACCTTCCAGGGGGCGATTGTGACGAGGGCCGCTGGCGGCAGGCCGAGGAGATCGAGGCCCAACAGACCGAGTGATCCAACGGCACTCGCAAGGCCGATAGCGAGCGCTACGCGCGCTATGGTCGTGCCGGCCATCGACCAGGCAACCCAGCGCGCAAAGAACACGCCCCCAACGCCGACGAACAGCCCGAGATAGAGACCGACTCGCGCCAGCCAGATCAGCACGTTCAATCCGTTGTCCGTATTGGCGGGCGGTCGCGTCCCTGTCGGCATGCCAATCGAGAAAATCACCGATCCCGCGACGGGATGACCGTCCTGCGAGATCACGCGATAACTCACGACCGCCGTGCCCTGCGGCAGCTCCGGCGGCATCGCGACCGAGATCGTCTCGCCAGATGCGCTGACACGCGCATCATCCCGCGCCTTGCCCGCGCCATCGATCAGGCGGATCGCGCCCGGCGTCACAGCCTCGTTGAAGCGCAGCTCCACCGCCTTCGGTGCGGCCGCAAGCTTGCTGCCGCTCGCCGGCTCGACCGCGACGAGCGCCGCATGGGCAAAGGCGCCGGTCGCGAACCCGACAACGAGGAGCATCGTCGCGAGTGCGGCGAGCCGGCGCATCAGGGCTTTGGCAACAGCTTCACGCCGGGCGCCGGCGACTTGCCCTCGTGCGAATGCTCCGCCCCCTCCGCCGGAATTTCGATCCAGCGGCTGACGCCGGTCTCGCACTCCTGGACGACGGGGAAGTACAGGGTCGTGTTCGGCTTGAGCTTGTCGGTCAGGACCGTGTGCATGACGAACTCGTCATAATTTTTGTCCGGCAGCTTGCCGCCGGACCACGCGACCTCCTTGACGCCGGAGGAGAGCTTGTTGCCGTGATAGTCGTACTCGCTGGCATATTTGCCCTCGACGACATCGACGCTCCAGCCCGCCTTCGGCATCGGCTTCACCGCTATCACCCCTTCCGGGATCTGGACGCGGATCTTCACCGTGGGCGAGCCCGCGCAGCCGTGCGGCACGGCGAAGACGGCCTTGTACGATCCCCCCACACTCGCCTGCTTGCCTTCGAGGAAGACGTGCGCACTGGCCGGCGCTGCCGCAAGTACGCACAGAAGACTAAGCCCAGCTCGCTTCGACATGTTCGGTCTCCCGAAGGTCCAGATCATGCTCATCACATCTTCATTCCCGAATGATCCGGCATTTTCTTCATCATGTGACCACCGTCGCCGGGCGCCTGCGCGCCGACGCCCTGGACGTCGAGGGCGACGGCGACCTTGCCGGCCTTCTCGAACTGGAGCGTCACCGGTACCTTGTCGCCCTGCTTGAACGGGCCCTTCAGCTCCTGGAGCATCAGATGATAGCCGCCGGGAGCGAGCTTCACCGTCTTGCCGGGATCGATCACGAGGCCCTTGTCGAGCGGGCGCATCTTCATCACGCCGTTCTCCATCGCCATCTCATGGACGTCCGCCTTCCCCGCGATGTCGGCGGACACGCTGACCAACTTGTCGGCCGCCGCTCCTTTGTTCTCGATGGTGAGATAACCGCCCGCGACCTTGGCGCCGCCCGGCGTCGCCCGGCTCCACGCCTGCGAGATGACGAGATCGCCGGCCTTGACATCGTCGGCCGATGCGGGTGCTGCGAACATCGCGACCGAGAGCGCTGCGAGCGCCAGTATGCGTGAGAGCTTGTTCATGTCGTTTGCCTTTCTTGTCGTCGTCAACATCGTCAGAACGTGTACTTGCCGGCCAGAACGAAGGTACGGCCCGGGAAAGGATGAAACAGGAAATACTGCTCATTGAAGAGATTATCGATGCCGAAGTCGAACGCGAAATTCTTCGTCGCGTTATAGTGCATCTTCAAGTCCACAACGAGAAAGTTATCGAAGGCGCCGTAGACGTGGGCGACGCGATCGGTGTTGTCCAGTGTCGAGTACTGCTTGCCGCTGAAACGTGCGGCAACCGTGTAGGCCCAGCTTTCGTTCGGCCGATAGGTGACGCCGAACTTGGCGCGCCAGTCGGGTACGTATGGCACGCGCTTGCCGACGGCGGTCGTGGCCTGATTGGTCAGAGGATCAATGCCGGCCCAACTCGCGTCGGCAAGGATGCGCGAGTCGACATAGGTTATGCTGCCGAACAGCTGTAGACCGTTCATGAGAACGTTGTCCTTGTCGGCGGACAACTCTACACCCTGCATCCTGATCGCATCGACATTGCTGAACGTGGTCGCGCTCTGGGTCGCGTTGATCATGTTGGTCTGCGCGATGATCGCGTTGTTGGTCCGCTCCCTGAACAGGGTCAACCGGACTCTGCCATCATTCCAGTGCCGTTCGATGTTGAACTCGCCGGTGAAATCCTGCTCGGGTTTCAGGAAAGGGTTGGCCACCGTAATCGTATTGCCGACGGTCACGTTCTGATAGAGTTCCAGAACGGTCGGGTAGCGATAGGCCTCGCCGAAATTGACCGTGACATTCCAATCCTTGTTCGGATCGTAGGAGAGCGAGGCCTTCGGCGAGAAATTCGTCGAAGCAAGACCCGGCTGGTTGGTCGTGAATGACGAGGTGATCGCGCCCGCGCCGTTTGCCAGGGTCACGACGTTCTGACCATCGAGCGATTGCCAGGTCTCCAGCCGCCCCCCCAGGGTCAGCTTCAGATTGGGCTGGATTTTCCAGGCATCCTGAAGCCAGAGCGCTCCGGTGCGCGTTTCGCCCTGACTGTTGGCGTAACGCTGTCCCGTAGCGGTCGCAGCCTGATACCAGACCGACGACCCATAGGTCGGATTTTCCAGGCGGTACCGATCGCCGTGAATACCAAAGCTGATCTCGTGTGCCCCGCCGTACCCCAGCGGACGCCAGATTCCCTTGGCGTCGGCGTTCTGCCAGTTGGTGCCGTCCATGCGCTGGACCCTGCCGTTCTGCGAGAAGCCCACGCCCGACGTCACCGTGTATGGATTGAGCTGGGTATCCTCGAGATAATTGTAGCTCGATGCGGACAGATCGAAATCGAAGATGCCCTTGGTATCGCTCTTGATCGCGACCGCGTTGCTTAGGTGGGTCTCGTCCCAGATATATTTGGCGTTTGCGAACGTCGTGATGTTGTTGAACGTCGGCAGCCCTGTCGCGGTCGACCGCAGGTAGGTCTGGGGATCGGAGACCTGGTGGTTATTCCAGATACCGAACGAATAAGTCGCCTGCACCTGCGCCGTCAAATCATAGGCAAGGCGAATATTGCCGGAGCTCTGCTGCGAATGAGCGAGGATTCCCGTGCCAACTACGTTGGCCGGAACGCCTTGCTTGTTCAGCGCGGGAAACACGCCGGTTGTACCAGCCTGGTTTGCGCTGCTCGTCGTGTAGGTCAGCGGCTGCTGGTAGCTGTCGAGGTAGTTGGCGCTGACAAGCCAGGACAGCGCACCTTCGCGGTTACCCGCCGCCGCGCTGGTCTGGCTTGTGACATAGGTGTCCTTGGTGCCGTACTGATTCCACGGCATCACCGAAACCGTTTCCTTGGCGACCGCAAACGGCTTGTCCGGCATCTTGGAAGTGATCAAGAGGACGCCGCCGATCGAATTGCCGGGATAGGCCGCGGCGAACGGGCCGTTGAGGTAATCGACCCGCCCGATCGCTTCCGGCGAGATCAGGTTCCAGCGCGGCGACGAATTGGTGTTGTTGTTGCCGATCAGCGCCGAGATCAGGAGGTCGTCGTAGTAGATCAGCGTGCGCGCGCTGGAGTTCAGGCCCCAGCTTCGCGTCGCCAGCACCGCCTGGTTGTCGCCGTCGTTGCGCTTCCGCACGAACAGGCTCGGCATGTATTTGACGGCATCCTCAGGGTCCTTGAGGTTGATCGTCTCGTCGATTTCCTTCGCCGTAACGCTGAAGGAGCGCTGGGGTAGTTGATAGCGCGCCACGGCGGCCGGCGGATCCAGCGACGCGCGGGCGCTGCCCGCTCCCTGCTCGCCGGTGGGAGCGGAAGCGGCCCGCTCGCTGGCGGGCTTTGCGGAGCGGCTCCTGGCGGCAGCAATGGGTACCGCCGGCTTGCGCGGCTTGGGTTTCACTGCGGCGGGCGCGTCGACGGTTACCGGCGGCAGCACCGCACCGCTGCTTTGGGCAAAAACTCCGCTCGATGATGCAAGCAGCGCGGCCTGAACGGCAACGACGCTCACGCCACGGCGGGCATGACAATGTAACATTGGGGGCATTCCTGACGCCGGCTTTCTTCCCGGCTGTTCGACAGCATCCGTCGCCAGCGGACGAACCGCGGCGACACTGGGGTCGTCAGGAGAACTGAGGCGGCGCGCGCGCCTGGGCGCTGGTGCCTCTATGCGCCGCGACGGCAGACACCTCCGCCGCGTGCCAGATCACGCGCTCGGCGTGGCGGAAGGGAACGGAGAGTGCAGCGTGCCGTGGCGAATCGAGCGACGCGCCCGCCTGTGCCAGACAGCAGAGCGCGCAGGCGGCGCCATGCGCCGTCGGCGTGCCGGTCTGATCGTCCAGGCCGCCCAGCTCGCTCGCGCTGTGGCAGATGATGCCGGCAGACAACGGATCGGCCACGGCCTGGCCAGCCGCCAGACAGGCAGCAATCGGCGCCAGCACCTGCATCGCCAAAGCGAGCAGGACCAGGGGTAGGAATTTTTGCAGCCGTGCGCGCATCCGCCGAACCATTCGTTCGTCTGCCAACTAAACACCGCGCGGGGACCCAAGTCGAGGTCAGTTCCGCCGCCTTCTTGGCCCAGCGCAAATTTCTCGAAAACTGTGATCGGGGCCCCCCGCCGCGCGGCCGTCCGGCATTTGAGGCAGATAGACCACCCCACCCATCCAAAGATTTCATATATTTGTCATATGCTTAGGCGGCCAAAAGCCCGATCATTTCGTCAATTGCTCGAATTTTGAACATTCGTTGCCGAAAATGATGACAAGTGAGAAAAGTTGATCTAGCATCACCCTTGCTCAGGCTGGCCGCGAGGTCGAAGTCTGGTGGTCCAAGTCTCGGGAGGAGCCCCTGACGCGCAAAACGCAGCGTCGCCCCGCCAATCAAGATCAAATCTTAGAATCGGGGATAATAGGGTCGACACAATTTTCGAGCGGGGCTAGGGCCCCGCTCTTTTTTTGTCTGCGTGGCTGAACTGCCGATGAACGCTTCTCCCAATCCGGTCGAACAGAGTTTCGAGATCGCGGCGACGTGCTGCGCCGATCTCACGCCGCTCGTCTATCAACGTCTGTCCAAAGAGCATCCGGAAACGCAGGCGATGTTCCGCTCGCAAGGCAGCGAGCTCGTGAAGGGATCGATGCTCGCACTGACGATCGAGGCAATTCTCGACCTTGCCGGCGAACGTCGCGGGCATTTTCGGCTGATCGCCTGCGAGATCGCCTCGCACGACGCCTATGGCACGCCACGCGAGCTCTTCCTCGCGTTCTTCGCCGTCATCAGGGATACGCTGCGCGATCTCCTCCGCGATGAATGGTCGCCGGAGATCGCGCAGGCCTGGGATCAACTGCTCGTGGAGATCGACGCGTTCGCAGCCGTCCAGGCCTGACACTTTGCGCTGCACCAACACAGACTGCGGCGATCTCGCGTTGATTGCAGATTGAGTGGCATCAACTCTTGTGAGACACTTTCGGAGATCGGTCGCGCAATCAATGACGCGCCGACGCTAAGATTTTATGGGAGCGAGCGATGTCCGGGACGAAAGATTTCTCGACGACGAGGCGCGATCTTCTTCAGGCGGCAGCGACCGCCGGCGCCGCGACTGCCATCCTCGGCAGCATGGGCATAAACCCCGCCCTTGCAGCCGAAGTCGGACGAAGCGAGAAGCCGCTGAAGGCGGCCTTCTCCAATGCGGGCCTCCAGGCGACCTGGTGCGCGCAGGGCAAGCAGGCCGCGGAATTCTGGGGCAAGCTGTTCAACGTCGAGGTCACCTGGTTCGACGGCCAGCTCGATGCGGTGAAGCAGCGCGCGGCGATCGACAACATGGCCTCCCAGAAATGGGATTTCGTCGCCATCCAGGCCTTCGGCATCGGCACCCTCACCCAGCCCGTGCAGAAGATGATCGACGCCGGCACGCCGGTGATCGACATGGACACGCTGATTGCGCCGCTCGACCAGATCAACGTCCACTCCTTCCTTGCCCCCGACAACGAGTTCATGGGCGCCTCGGTGACGCAGGCGCTGTGCAACGCGATGGGCGGCAAGGGCAAGATCATCATGACCCAGGGCGCACTCGGCCACACCGGCGCGCAGGGCCGCGCAAAGGGCTTCAACAATGTCGTCAAGCAATTCCCCGGCATCGAGGTGCTCGACACCCAGCCCGCCGACTGGGACGTGTCGAAGACCGCGCGGCTATGGGAAACCTACCTGACGAAGTACCCGCAGATCGACGCGGCGTTCTTCCACAATGACGACATGGCGCTGGCCGCCGCCAACATCATGAAGGCGCGGGGCCGCACCAATATCCTGATCGGTGGCGTCGACGCCATGCCGCCGGCGATCCAGGCGGTCAGCGAAGGCCGCATGTTCGCCACGGTTCGCAATCCGTCCTGCCGCATCCACGGTGGCGCCATCATCGCGGGCGTCTCTGCCGTGGTCGGCGGCGAGAAGAGCGGACAGGGCATTCCGAAGAACGTCGTCACCGACGGCCCGGTCGTGACCAAGGCCAACGCCGCCGGGATGCAGTGGATGCAGGATCACTTCCTGATCTGAGCCTCCATGCGAGAGGATCGTTCGCCTATCCTGGAACTGCAGGGCATCACGAAGAGCTTCGGCGGCGTCGAAGCGCTTCGTGGTGTCGACTTCGCGCTTCATCCCGGCGAGATCCACGGTCTCGTCGGCGAGAACGGCGCGGGAAAAAGCACGCTGATGAAGATCATCGCCGGCGTGCACAGCGAATTCTCCGGCCGCTTCCTGATCGATGGAAAGGAGACTCATTTCCGCTCGGCGCGCGACGCGCATGCGGCCGGTATCGCCATGGTCCACCAGGAGCTCAGCGTCGCGCCGGACCTGACGGTCGCGGAGAACGTGTTCCTGGGCAATCAGCCGACCAACCGGCTCGGCCTGGTGCAATGGCGGCGCATGGCGCGCGAGGCCGGCGAGCAGCTCGCCCGCTTCGGCATCGACGTCGACCCGATGAGCAGGCTCGGCGACCTCCCGATCGGGCTCCAGCAACTGATCGAGATCGCGCGCGTGCTGTTCTCCGGCGCCCGCATCGTCATCCTGGACGAGCCGACCTCCGCGCTCTCGCCGCCCGAGGTCGAGCGGCTGTTCGCAACGCTTCGGCGGCTGCGCGAGGAAGGCACTGCCATCGTCTTCATCTCGCATTTCATCGAGGACATCCTGCTCGTGTCCGACATGGTGACGGTGTTCCGCAATGGGCGGAAGGTCGCCGAAACGCCTTCCACCGCAACCAGCAAGGGCGCGCTGATCGAGGCCATGATCGGCCGCGGCGGCGAAGCGCTCGAGCACAGCTATAGCGACGATCTGATGCTTCCCCAGCCGAGCGACAGCTCGGTGATCCTGAAGGTCGATCAGCTCTCGCTGGCGCGCAGCCTGAAGGACATCTCGTTCGAGGCCCGCGCGGGCGAAGTGCTCGGCATCTACGGTTTCATGGGCTGCGGCCAGCAGGAGCTGTCACGAATCCTGTTCGGCAAGCTGCAGCCGGACAGCGGCACGCTCGCCGTCGGCGGCACGCCCAAAACCTTCGCCAGCACGGCAGCGGCGCGACGCGCCGGCGTGGCGCTGGTGCCGGAGAGCCGGCGCGCCATGCTGTTTCACCAGGAGCCGGTCTACAAGAACATCTCGATCAGCATTCTGGACCGCATCTCGTCCCTGCTGCTCAAGCCGGCGCAGGAGCGCGACATCGCCCAGCGGCAGGTCGAGCAGTTGCAGATCCGGCCGCCGGTGGTCGGCCTCGACCTCGGCATGCTCTCCGGCGGCAACCAGCAGAAGGTCGCGCTGGCAAAGTGGCTGACCTATCCGCCAAAGCTGTTGGTGCTGTGCGAGCCGACCCGCGGCATGGATGTCGGCGCCAAGAACGACGTCATCAACATCGTCCGCGATCTCCGCGCCAAGGGGCTCGCCATCATCGTGCTGTCGACCGAGCCGGAGACGGTGCTGTCGCTGGCCGACCGCATCCTCGTGCTCAAGCGCGGCGCATTGGTGCGGGAATTCAAGAACGAGCCGGTCAGCAAGGACCGCCTGCTGGAAGCGGCGTGACGGAGAATCACCATGGCGAGCAGTGAGACGGCAGTGGCGGCAGGACAGCGGGCGCGTGGTCTTGCGCCCTTCCTGCGCTCGCAGATGCGCAACATCGCGCCGTTCCTGACGCTGATCTTCCTGTCCGGCTTCTTCGCCTTCGCCAGCCCCTCCTTCGCCACGCTCGACAATCTCGGCAACATCCTGACCCAGGTGTCGGTGACCGGCATCATCGCGGTCGGCCTCACCTTCGTGATCCTCTGCGCCGAGATCGACCTCTCCATCGCCAGCATCGCCAACGTCACCGGCATCGCGGTCGCCTACTTCACGCTGCAGGAATCCTACGTCAACATTCCCAACATCCCCCTGCCCGGGGCCGCGGCGATCCTGATGGCCATCCTGCTCTGCGCAGCGCTCGGCCTCGTCAATGCGCTGGGGCTGACCGTGATCGGCATCCCCTCCTTCATCATGACGCTGGCGATGATGCAGATCGCCGCCGGCATCTCGGCGATGCTGGTGCGCGGCCAGATCGCCTACAAGGTGCCCGGCCTGATCACCACGCTCGGCTCCGGCTCGATCGGCGGCATCCCCTGGATCGTCATCGTCGCCGCGATCATGCTGCTCGGCGGCCATCTGGTACTGACCTACACGCGCTTCGGCCGCTACGTCTACATGGTCGGGGGCAACCGCGAGGCGGCCGAATATTCCGGCCTCAACGTCAAGCTGATCCTCGGCGCCGTCATGGTGATCTCGGCGGTCTGCTCCGGCATCGGCGGCATGCTCGGCGTCGCCCATTTCGGCAGCGCGCAGCAGAACGAGTTCGACACCTATCTGCTCGACTCCATCGCCGCCGTCGTGGTCGGCGGCACCAGCCTGTTCGGCGGCCGCGGCGGCATCGGCAACACCATCGTCGGGCTTTTCGTTCTCGGTGTGCTCAACAACGGCCTCGACCACGTCAACATCGACAGCTTCCTGAAGATCCTGATCCGCGGCCTGATCCTGCTGGCGGCGCTGGTGATCAACGTCTATGCGCAGCGGCTGAGGGAGAAGGCGGTGGATTAGACAAGCCTCAAAACAAAAAGCGCGAAAACAACCCCATGCACAGTAGAAATCGCTGAGGAATCCAGATCGGCTTGACTTGAGCCGCAGCGAGACGAGCGTTTGACACGTCGGGCAAAACAGGTGCACGATGTCATCATGGGCGGTTGCTTCGAAAAGCCGTTGCCTACCCCGTCATTGCGAGCGCAGCGAAACAATCCAGGCTGCCGCCGCGGAAAGATTCTGGATTGCTTCGCTGCGCTCGCAATGACGATACGTCAACGGGGGCAATCAAGGACCGATACGATCGCAGGGCATGAGAAGGCGGCTCAGCTTGCCGCCTTCCTATCCGGCGCAAGCCGCGAGAACCGGAAATCGCAGTGGCTCGCGCCGCCCGCCAACGTCTGTGTCCTTTCCAGGCGAATGCCTCGCGCTGCGTAGGCGACGAAATCGAGCCCGCAAATGTTCGGCAAAATTTCCTTGTCGCCGTGGCGCGCCGCGAGTTTGCAGAAGCCGCAAGCCTTGTAGTTGATGCCGAATTCAAAGCTGTCGCCCGTATCCGGCTCGACAAAATCGTAGACGAAATCCTCCGGAAAATCCTTCTGATGGCTTTCAGTAACGCTCTTCGCCGCGTGCTGGCGCAGCACGGCCTGGTTCTCCAGCGACATGAAATGGCGCCCCGAGGCGAGACGTTCCGTTTCGGGCGTAGTCAGCAATTGCGCCTTGTAGGTTTCGCGCTCGATCTCGCCGATCACAGGCGGCGGCACGCCGTGGCGTCGCAGCACGCGGCTGATAGCCATGAAGCCCATGAGACGCATGAAGAAATCGCTCATGCGGCTTGCCGCACCGCCGACATAGGGCATCTGGGTGAGCACGATCTCGAATTCGGCCATCACCTCCCGCCCGATCCCGTCGATGTCGGATAGATGCGCGCGCTCGCGCAACATCGCCTCGGCAAGGTCGAGGCGATCGCGCATGGCGGCCTCCATGGCGTCCCGATGCGTCTCGTAGAAAGCATGAATGTTCTCAGCCATTGGATACACCCGATATGATTGGTTCATTGCAAGGCCGGCGACACCGGCTTCACGCCGCGGCGATCGCCTCGATCTCCAGCAGCCATTTGCTGTCGACGGTCTCGACGATCACGACCGTCAGCGCGGGCTGGTGTTCCCCGAGCATCGTGCGGCGAATGATGCGGTTAGGCACGACTTGATTGCGGTCGGTCAGGAACGTGGTGACCTTGACCAGATGCCCGACGCCAAGGTCCGCGGCGGCGAGCACCTCGATGACGTTGCGCCAGGCCTGCTCGCATTGCGCCTCGAAACCCTCGGGCACGGTACCGTCGGATCGTTCCGGCACCTGGCCGCTGATGAACAACAGGCGGCGATGCTGCTTCAGTTCAAGTCCCATGCAGTAGCCGCCGGCGGGCGCGTGGACCGTTGCGGGATTGTGGCTGACGACATGAGCTGGGGGCATGGAGTTTCTCCGGATTGCGGGCCGACCGTATCCGGCGACATCGCTGCTTCGCAAAGCATCATTCCTGCGGCTCAGCGCAAGAAAATCTATTGCAAGGCCGAGGCCCATCAGTGTCAAAATGGTGCGCGATGACCTACATCCTGCCACCACTCAACGCGCTCCGCGCTTTTGAGGCCGCCGCCCGGCATCTCAGCTTCAAGCTGGCCGCGCACGAGCTGCACGTGACGCCCGCCGCCGTGGGGCAGCAGGTGAAAGCGCTGGAGGCGCGCCTCGGCGTGCAGCTGTTCGAGCGGCTGCATAAGCAGCTCATCCTCACCGCGGCCGGTCGGGCCTATCTTCCCGGGGTCTCCGAAGGCTTCCGCCACATTGCGGAGGCCACCTCGCAATTGAAACCGGCAGGTGCGGCACTCCTGCAGCTGGGCGTCCATGGCGGCGTCGACTTGCGCCGCCTCCAATTGGAGGAGTTTCGCAGCACGCATGCGGAGATCGGCCTGCGGGTGCTGCAGCCGGCCGGCTTGCACGAATTGGTCGAGGGCAAGGTCGACCTGCTGATCGCCCGGGGCCTCCGCCATCATCCGGGCTATCGTTGCGACCGGGTCGATGAGGGATCGGGCGTCGGCGATTGGCTGATTGCGCCTCAAGGCACCGCGGATTGCCCCGAAATCGTCAGCTTCCGCGATTGGCTGCGCGCGCTGCCAGCCGAGAACCGGCTCGCAAACCACCGGCGCCCTCGGCTGGTCGGCATCATGGGAAGTTGAGGCGGCCGTCAGACG
This sequence comes from Bradyrhizobium sp. SZCCT0153, assembly GCF_018129995.1. Taxonomy (GTDB): domain Bacteria; phylum Pseudomonadota; class Alphaproteobacteria; order Rhizobiales; family Xanthobacteraceae; genus Bradyrhizobium; species Bradyrhizobium japonicum_G. The sequence goes on along the minus strand of NZ_JAFCKS010000007.1, from coordinate 260,084 downwards.
ATGCCAACGCCGCCTGCCCCGCAATCTCCTCACTCCGCCAACACCCCACCGCGTGCCCATCGGGGCGCGTTTCCAGCATCGGCCCCGGCTCGTGACGGCACACATCCTCCGCGTGGCGGCAACGTGGACTGAACGCGCATCCGTTCGGCGGATTGAGCGGATTGGGAAGGTCGCCTCCTGTCGTCGCCAGCGGCGCATGGTGCAGCGGATCGGGAATGGCGGCGATCAGGGCTTGCGTGTAGGGGTGCGCAGGCCGCTCGAAGATCTCGCGCCAGCCGCCGTTCTCCACGATCCGGCCGAGATACATCACGGCGACCTTGTCGCTCATGTGCTCGACGACACCGAGGTCGTGGCTGATCATGATGTAGGAAAGACCGAGGGTGTCCTTCAATTCCAGCAGCAGATTGATGATCTGGGCGCGGATCGAGACGTCGAGCGCCGACACGGGCTCGTCGCAGATGACGATCCTGGGATTGAGGATCAGGGCGCGCGCAATGCCGATACGCTGGCGCTGGCCGCCGGAGAATTCGTGCGGGTAGCGGCCAGACTGTTCGGGCCGCAGGCCGACATGCCGAAGCATCGTCGCAACGCGGTCCTCGATCTCGCTTGCGGCGGTCACGCCGTGCACACGCAGGGGATCCTCGAGCGTGCGGCGCACGGTCTGGCGCGGATTGAGCGAGGCGTAGGGATCCTGAAACACCATTTGCACGGTGCGGGCCAGCGCCTTGCGATCGCCGGATTGCCGGTTCGTCACAACCTGCCCGTCCAGAACGATGCGGCCGCGCGTCGGCGTCAAGAGGCCGAGGATCGACAATGCGACCGTCGACTTGCCGGAGCCGGATTCGCCGACGAGGCCGAGGCATTCGCCGCGCTTCAGCCTGAGATCGACACCGTCGACGGCGCGCAACAGGCGCCGGCTGCGGCCGAGCAAGCCGCCGCCCAGCGGAAAATGAACCGCAAGATCCTCGACGCTGAGAATGACATCGTCGGCCTGCCCCGCCACACCCAGACCGTCGTGCGGTTCATGCATGATGATGACACCTGACCAGACCGCCGGCACTCAACAAATCCGTCTCCGGCACGACGGTCCGGCAAATATTGGTCGCCTGCGCGCAGCGCGGGTTGAACCTGCAGCCGTCAGGGAAATTCGTGATGGCCGGGACCACGCCCGCGATCTCCTTGAGCCTGCTGCGGCCGAGCGCGGCACGACTGCCCAGCCGCGGCAGCGAGTCGACCAGGCCCTGCGTATAGGGGTGCGAGGGGGCACGGAAAATATCGGCCGAGCCGCGCTCCTCGACGATGCGGCCGGCATACATGACGGCCACGCGGCGGCAGACATTGGCGACGAGGCCAAGGTCATGGCTGATCATCAGGATCGCCGTCCCCCGCTCGGCGCACAGATTGCGCATCAGCTCGATAATCTCGGCCTGCACGGTCACGTCGAGCGCGGTGGTCGGCTCGTCGGCGATCAGCAGGTCCGGACCGCAGGCCAGCGCGATGGCGATCATCACGCGCTGGCGCATGCCGCCCGACAGCTGGTGCGGGTAATCGTGCACGCGGCGCTCCGGCGCGGGGACGCGAACGTTCGCCAGCGCCTCGACCGCCAGCCGGTTGGCCTCCCGCCAGCTCTTGCCCTTGTGCAGCACGAACATCTCGGCGATCTGCCGTCCCACCGGCGAAACCGGATTGAGCGCCGTCATCGGCTCCTGGAAGATCATGGCGATGCGGTTGCCGCGGAGCTCCCGCTGCCTGGCCGCCGAAAGGTGCTGGATCTGATTCCCCTCGAAGCGGATGACGCCATTGCCGATCGACAGCGGCGGCCGCAACAGGCCGATCAGGGCGAGCGCCGTGATGCTCTTGCCGCAACCGGATTCGCCGACGAGACCGAACGTCTCGCCGCGATCGATCCGGAATGAAACGCCCTCGGCCGCCGCAACGCGCCGCGATCCGTCGTGAAGGTCGATACGCAAATCCTGGACTTCGATCAGCGGCGCGCCGGTCATGTCCGCCGGCTCCGCGATTGGGGATCGAGGATGTCGCGCAGGCCGTCGCCGAGCAGATTGAGACCAAGCACCGTCAGGAAGATGGCGAGGCCCGGAAAGACCGAGAGCCACGGCGCCGTCGTGATCTGGTCGCGGGCATCCGACAGCATGCTGCCCCAGCTCGGAAACGGCGGACGGACGCCGAGGCCAAGGAACGACAATGCGGCCTCGGAGAGGACCGCGCTGCCCATGCCGAGCGTGCCGATGACGACGATCGGTCCCAGCATGTTCGGCAGCAGCTGCGTAATCATGATGCGCAGATCGCCATAGCCGAGCACGGTCGCGGCCTGCACATAGCCCTGGCTTCGCAGCGACAGCGCCGAGGCCCGCGCGATGCGGCAAGTAAAGGACCAGTTGGTCAAGCCGAGCGCGATCAGCAGGCTGGTCAGGCCGGGGCCCAGCACCGCCATGATGGCGAGCGCGAAGATCAGCGAGGGGATCGCGAGCATGACGTTGGTCAGGCCGTTGACGACATCGTCCCACCAGCCGCCCCAATAGCCGGCACTCAGGCCCAGCGCCACGCCGATGACGCTGTTGATGAGCTGCGAGACGATGCCGACCGTCAGCGAGACGCGCGCACCGTAGACGACGCGAGAATAGATGTCGCGGCCCTGGTCGTCGGTGCCGAACCACCAAGTCCAGCTTGGCGGCTCCTCCGCGTTCATGAGATTGGCGTCGAGGACAGGGTCGGTATGCGCCAGCCAGGGCGCGAGCAGGCCGACCAGGATCGCAAGCGCGAACAGCGCGCCACCGATGATGAGATTGGCGCGGAGCTTCATGCGTATCTGATCCTGGGATCGATCACGCCGTAGAGCACGTCGATCAGCAGATTGATCGCCAGAAAGGCCAGCACCACGACGAGAATGGAGCCCTGGACCGCCGGAATGTCGCGCTGCAGGACACTGTCGACGAGCAGCGAGCCGATGCCCGGCCAGGAGTACAACTTCTCGACCACGACCGCCTGCCCCATCAGCGCGCCGAACTGCAGGCCGACGGTGGTGAGAATGATGACGAGCGCGTTGCGCATCACATGCCACTTCACGACTCGCGTCTCGCTCATGCCCTTGGAGCGCGCGGTGCGGACGAAATCGGCCGTCATGATCTCGAGCACAGCAGCGCGTGTCGTCCGGGCGAACAACGCCATCGGCGAGACGCCGAGCGTCACGGCCGGCAGGATCAGATATTTCAATCCCCCGTCGCCATAGCCGAAACTCGGCAGCCAGCCGAGCTTCAACGCGAAGAAGTACATCAGCACCAGCCCGAGCCAGAATTTGGCGATCGAAAGGCCCGATACCGCCACGACCATTGCGAGCGTGTCGACGATGCCCCCGGGCTTCAGGGCGGCGATGAAACCAAGCGGCACGCCGATCACGACGGAAAACGCCATGGCGGCGAAGATGAGCTGCAGCGTCGGCCACATCCGTTTGGCGATCATGGTCGTGACAGGCTCGCGCGTCCGGAATGACGTGCCGAAATCACCGGTCGCGAGCTTGGCGATGTAGGCGCCGAAGCGCACATAAACGGGATCGTCTAGGCCGAGCTGCTTCTTCATGCGTAGCTCGACCTGCGGATCGGCATCGTCGCTCATGCTCGAGACGATGCTGCCGGGCACGACGCTGAACAGCACGAAGACCAGCAGCACGACGGCGAGCACGGTCGGAATGGTCTGCACGAGACGGCGGAACAGGAAGGAGAGCATCGGCACTTTTCCTCTCTCCCTCCGTCGTTGGTCGCGATGGAGGGAGCGCGACAGCGCATGTCACTTCGCGGGCGAGGTCTCGTCGACCCAGAGGTCTTCGACGTTCTGATGGGTCAGCTCCGTCGCGTTCAGCTGGATCCCCTTGAGCCAGGGCTGCACGGCCATGACCGCCTTGTTGTAGTTGAAGAACCAGACCGGAGCCTCTTCGTACAGCAGCGCATTGGCCTTCTGCAGCAGCTGGATGCGCTTTGCAGCGTCGTCGGTCTGTCCGGCCTCGTCGATCAGCTTGTCGAACTCGGGGTTCTTGTAGTTCATGTAGTTGCAGGCCGATTGTGGCGTCGCGGAGTGGAAGCACTTGAGCGCGGCCTGGGGATCCGGGCCGGTCGCCTGGGAATAGATGAAGGCCTGGTAGTCGCCGCTGCGAACTACCTCCGCCAATACCGCGGTTTCGACCTGCTTGACCTTCGCCTTGATGCCGACCTTGTCCAGCATCGGGATGACGGCCGAAACGATCGGCAAGCCCCAGCTCTCGTTCTGGCTGGTGGTCCACTCGAACTCGAAGCCTGAAGGGTAGCCGGCGTCTGCGAGCAGCTGCCTGGCCTTGGCGGGATCGAACGCGTAGGGCTTCATGGCCTTGTCGTAGGCGGGCGAGGTCAGCGGCAGCCAGCTGGTGGCGCGATAGGCCTTGCCCTTCACCAGCTTGTTGATGATCAGGTCGGTGTCGATCGCGTAGTTGATCGCCTGCCGGACGCGCTTGTCGGCGAACGGCTTGAACGAGGGATTCATCCCCATGTAGCGGGTGAAGACCTCGGCGACTTCGACGACGGTGCCCTTGAGGTCGGCGTCGTTCTGATAAGCGACATATTGCGCAGGTCCCAGCACCGAGGTGTCGATCTCCTTGTTGCGGAAGGCGACATCGCGGGCCGCGGCCTCGCCCATGACCGACACGATGACCTTGTCGGCGTAGGGCTTGCCGGGCTTGTAGAACCGGTCCCACCGCTCCAGGACGATGCGCGATCCCGGCACGTGCTCGACGAATTTGAACGGCCCAAGGCCGATCGGATGCTGGATGAAGGTCTCCTTTGCTCCCTCATCGGCGGGATAGATCGAGGTCAGCGCGGTGAAGAAGTAGAATCCGGGATCGACTTTTTCGGTCAACTTCATTTCGAGGGTGAAGTCGTCGATCTTCCTCAGGCCGGATATCTCCTTGGCCTGGCCCTTCTCGACCGCGGCCGCGCCCTCGATGATGCGGACGTAACGTGCGCCGGGATAGGCCTTGGTGCCATCCATGATGCGGTTGTAGGACCAGATGACGTCGTCGGCCGTCATCTTGCGGCCGTTGTGGAAATAGGCGTCGTCGCGCAGCTTGAAGGTGTGAACGAAGCCACCGCCCGAGACCACATCCTCCTTGGCGAGTTCCAGAACCGGCTTGCCTTCCGCGGAATTCCAGATGTAGAGCGACCGGTGCAAGGCCTTGGCGTAGATCTCGTCCTGGGCGCGCTGGGTCGTATGGATGTCCAGGCTTGTGAAGCTCGAACCATAAGGCGCGGTCATACGGATGGTTCCGCCCCTGCGCGGGGTCTGGGCCTCCGCCGCACCGGCGAGCGCCAGGCCCAAACCAGCAACGATCGCCACTATCCTGAACATCATGGTCCCTCCGACAATGCAGGCGTGCTCCGGTCCGAGAGTTGACCATTCGCGGCACGTCGAATGCAAGCGCCTTGAAGCGGTTGACATATGCTGGCGCGGCGCCCGGGCTCCGCCGATCTGTTGGGACGCGTCTAGCCGGCCGTGAACTCCGGCTTCCAATCCCGCAGCTTCCGCGCTGCAGCGGTGACGTCCGCGATCGCCGGAAATGCCCCCGCCTCCACCATCATCGCCCTCGCCAGCCGCACGGCTCGCGCCTCGCTGATCGCCCGCCTCTTCGGATCCTCGATCAGCTCGAAGTCGATATTGTGGGCGAGACCGAAGATGCGGCGGATGGTTTTTGCGGCGGCGAAGCCGACCGTATCGGCGAAGAGGCGCTGCATGTAGGCATGCCGCTCCGCCTCGAGGCGGGCGGCGCCCTTCTCGCCGGCGAAGAGCGAGGCGGGATAGGCATCCCCCGCCGCGCTTGCGCGCCAGAGGTCAAGGAACTTGCGGGCGAACTCGTTCCAGACCTGCTCCACCGTTTCGAGCACCCAAGCCTCGAACGCGCGCCGCTCGCCGGGCGAGCGCTCGTGGCCGGCGGAGGCGAAATAGGCCATCAGGAGATTGGCCAGCACCGCGCCGATGTCGAATCCCATCGGGCCGTAGAATGCGAATTCGGGGTCGATCACCCGCGTCTGGCTGTCCGTGACCATGATCGAGCCGGTATGGAGGTCGCCATGGAGCAACGCCTCGGGGCTCGCCATGAACTTCAGCTTCAGCCGGGAGACGGCGACGTGCAGGTCCATGTCGTCGCGCAGTTCAGCGGCCAGACCGTCGAGATACGGCGCGGTCCAGCGGTTCTGCTCGGCGATCCGGTAGGGATCGGTGAAGATCAAATCCTCGGTGATCTTGCAGAGCGCATGGTTGCCGGCGAAGGCCGCGATGCCTTCCTTCTTCTCGGCGGCGGACAGCGCGAGGTCGGAGGTGAAGAACAGCGTCCGCGCCATGAAGGTGGTGATGTCGTCCACAAAGCGCGGATATTGCGTGCCCGCGACCATCCCCTTGCGCATGATGATGTGGGGCTCGAGCAGCTCCATCACCGTCAGCGCCAAGGTCTCGTTGTGGTGCAGCAAAGCCGGCACGAGACCGGGTGCGAGCTCGGCCTGCCGGGACAAGGCCAGAAATTCGTAATGGGCGCGCGACAGCGGCAGCGGCCAGCTCTCGCCGACGAGGCGGACGTAAGGCAGCGCCTGCTTCAGGGCGACGCCGCCGCGCGCGCCCTTGACGATGAAGACGAGGTTGAGGTTGCCGTCGCCGACTTCGGTGATGGGCCAGGCGGCCGGCTCGCCGCCGAGGATCGCCCCAAGGTCCGGAGCGGCCGCGAGATAATCCCGCAGATCCGCCTCATGCAAGATCCGGTAGCCTCCCGCCTGCCCCTGCGCCATGACGATCCCATCCCATTTGCATGGCCGGATCGTTACTCCCGCTCCAGGAAGCTCGAGCCGATCTCGGCCTTTCTTTTGATCGGATCGTAATCGCAATAGACGCTGTCCGCCACCAGCGTGTAGCTGGCACTGACGTTGTATTTGTCCAGCTTGACCGAGTTCAGGCCGATCACCGAGGTGCTCTTGCCCCCGTTCCACTTGAACGGCGTCGAGCTCTTGGCCTGCTCGCAGGCGATCACGGCCTCGTTGAAGACGTAGCCCTCGACGAACGCCTTCAGCGTCCGCGCCTGCACGGCCATCTTCCATTCAAAATAGCCGATGGCGCCGAGGCCAACGACGATCAGAAACAGAAGCGCGACGACGATCCTCTGAAAAGTCATTCGTTCCCCCAAAAACAACGACGCAACACCGAAAAACCCGGCAAAAACCCGGCAAAAAACCTAGCAGAAAACCTAGAACGGCATGCCCATCAATTTCGACAGGCGTTCGATCGAGAGATAGCCGGCGTGATAGGCGACCATGGCGATCCCGTAGATGATCGCCGAGAGGATCGTGGTCCAGATCAGCTTGCTCCTCATCCGCGTCAGGATCGGCGCACCGGGGTCGGTGCCGGGTGCGCCGACGCCGTCCTCGTGCTGGCTGCGCACGCCGAAGGGCAGCGTCAGGAACAGCGCGATCCACCAGATGACGAAGTAGATCGCGATTGCGGTTGAGATCTGGATGGCCATGGTCCGGCCTTACGCCTGCTCGATTTCGACCAGGGCACCGGAAAAATCCTTCGGGTGCAGGAACAGCACCGGCTTGCCGTGCGCGCCGATCTTCGGCACGCCGTCGCCGAGCACCCGCGCGCCCTCCTTCACCAGCGTGTCGCGCGAGGCGATGATGTCGACGACCTCGTAGCAGACGTGGTGGATGCCGCCGTCGGCATTGCGCTCGAGGAATTTTGCGATCGGCGAGGCCTCGCCGAGCGGCTCGATGAACTCGATCTTGGTGTTGGGGAGCGTCGCGAACACGGTGGTGACGCCATGATCGGGCAGCGCGACGGCCTCCGAGATCTGCGCCCCGAAGGCGGCGCCATAGATCTTCGCGGCCTTGACGGCGTCCTTGGTCGCGATCGCGACATGGTTGAGCCGGCCCAGCATGTTTCTTCTCCCTTAAGGCATGATCCGGACCCGAAGGGCCGCGGTAGCGCAAAGTGTGAAGCGGTCTTCCGAAAAGATCGTGCCCAAATCAGACTGTCAGGATGTGTACCAGACAGGGAGGCTTTTTGCCCCAATGTTCGTTGATCACGGCACGGACGGCGCGCCGCACCGACTCGGCCAGCGCATCCGCATCGCGGCGGCGCGCCTTCGGCAGGCCCTCGACGGTGGAGACCACGGCGTCGAAGACGATGTCGTCGAAGGGTTCGCCCGCCCTGTTCTTCTCGGGGATGCCGACGAGATCGACCTCGGGATCGTCGGCAAGCTCGCCCTGGTCGGTCATGGCGATGGCGACGAAGGCACAGCCCGAAAACGCCATGCGGCGGCGCTCGACCACGGCACGGGACTTGGAATCCTCCAGGATCGTGCCGTCCTTGTAGAGACGGCCCGAGGGCACTTCCCCGATGATGCCGGGATCGCCGGGGCCGAGCTTGACGAGATCGCCGTTGCGGACGACCAGCACGCGCGGCACGCCGGCGGCGCGCGCGAGCTTGGCGTGCTCGTTCAGGTGCAGCGCCTCGCCGTGGACGGGGATCAGGAGCTGCGGCCTGGTCCAGGCGATCATGTCGCGCAGCTCGTCGCGGCGGGGATGGCCGGAGACGTGAACCAGATGGTCGCGGTCGGTGATGACCTCGACACCCTGTAAAACCAGGCCATTGATAATTGCGCCGACCGCCTTCTCGTTGCCGGGAATGGTGCGCGAGGAGAAGATCACGCTGTCGCCGCGGTTGAGCGTGATCTCGGGATGGTCGTCATTGGCGATGCGCGCCAGCGCCGCGCGCGGCTCGCCCTGGCTGCCGGTGCAGAGCGCCAGCACCTTGTCCTGCGGCAGATGGCCGTAGACCTCGGGGGAGCGGAAACTCTGCACGCCGTCGAGATAGCCGGTCTCGCGCGCGACCTGCACCACGCGCTCCATGGCGCGGCCGACCACGACGACCTCACGGTCGGCGGCCTTCGCAGCGATGGCGACGGCCTTGAGGCGCGCGACGTTGGAGGCAAAGGTCGTGACTGCGACGCGGCCCTTGGCGGCCTTGACGAGTTCGGTAATGGATCGGGCAACCTCGGCTTCCGAGGGTGAGCGGCCGTCGCGCACGGCGTTGGTGGAATCGCCGATCAAGGCGAGCAGCCCCTGATCACCCAGTTCGCGCAGCCGCTTCTCGTCGGTCGGGCGGCCGATGATCGGGGTCGGATCGATCTTCCAGTCGCCGGTGTGCAGCACCGTGCCGACGTCGGTGTGAATCGCCAGCGCATGCGACTCCGGGATCGAATGCGCGACGGGAATGAACTCGACGTTGAATGGGCCGACATCGATGCGGCCGCCCGACGGCACCACCGTCACCGGGATCTTCGGCGCGTTGCGCTCGGCGGCGCATTTGGCCTCGAACAGCGCCGCGCTGAACTGGGTCGCATAGATCGGGCATTTCAGCCTGGGCCAGAGATCGATGATGGCGCCGAAATGGTCCTCATGGGCGTGGGTCAGCACCAGCCCCATCAGGTTCTTGCGCTCCTTCTCCAGGAAGCTGATGTCGGGCATGATCAGGTCGATGCCCGGCAGATGCTCCTCGTCGCCGAAGGAGACGCCGAGATCGATCGCCAGCCAGGCCCGCTGCTGGCGGTTGCCGAGGCCGTAGATCGACAGGTTCATGCCGATCTCGCCGACGCCGCCGAGCGGCGCAAAGACCAGTTCTTCAGGTTTCGCCATCACGCAGCTCCCACGGAGGCGGCCGAGCCGAAGAACACCTCGCCGGCCGCCACCGGCAGGCGTCGGCCGTCAGTGGTGCGGACGATCAGGCAACCGGTATCGTCGATCGTGTCAAAAATGCCTTCCAGTGTCATCGTTCCCGTGTTGATCGCGACCCGCGCGCCAAGCCCGGCCGCGCGCTCCAGCCAGAGCTTGCGGATCTCGGCAAAGCCGCGGCCATTGTCCCAGATGCCGCGGAACTCCACCCAGGCATCGGATAGCGCCGCAAACAGCTCTTCCGCGCTGATCTGGACGCCGAGCGCGGCGAGCGACACTGCGGGCGTCGGGGTGCCCTCGGGTGCTGCGACGACGTTGGTGCCGATGCCGACGACAACGGCCAGGCGATCGCCGATGGCCTCGGCCTCGAGGCCGATGCCGACCAGCTTCCTGCCGCCCGCAAGCACGTCGTTCGGCCATTTCAGGGCGTAGCGGGGACGGCCCTCGCCAAGGCGCAAAGCGGCCTCGAGGCTGACCTTCTCGAGGGCAGCCTCCTCCGCCAGCCCCGCCGCGAAGCCGATCGTGGCGGCGACGGCGGGCGCAATGTCCAGAACCTCGAGGACGCTGGCCGCAAGGTTACCACGCGGCGCGATCCAGGAGCGCTGGCGGCGGCCGCGGCCAGCGGTCTGCTCGGATGTCACGAACCACATCGGGCCGCGCTCGCCGCCCCTGGCATGCGCGATCGCCTCGGTATTGGTCGAGCCGGTCCGGTCGAACGCTGCGAGCTTGTAGCCCGCCGAGAGTGCGCGAGGACCGAGCGCGAATCCCATCCTAGAACAGCGACTTTGCCGCGGCGGAGGCGACGCTCACCACTGGCCCTGCGAACAGCGCAAACAGGATGTTGAACAGGCCCGCGACCGCCAGCACCGTCTTCACCTCGACGCGCACCGGATCGACCTGCCCGGCCGGCTCGTCGAAATACATCGTCTTGACGATGGTGAGATAGTAGTAGGCGCCGACCACGCTGGTCAGCACGCCGACCACCGCAAGCGTGAACAAATTGGCCTTGATCGCGGCGACGAAGACGTACCATTTGGCGAAGAAGCCCGCGAGCGGCGGGATGCCGGCCAGCGAGAACAGCAGCATCGCGAACATGAAGGCGAGCAGCGGATTGGTGCGCGACAGGCCCGCGAAATCGCTGATCTGCTCGACCGCCTGGCCGTTGCGGCGCATGGCCAGGATGATCGAGAACGAGCCCAGCGTCATCGCGACATAGATCACGATGTACATCAGCACGCCCTGCGCGCCCTCGACGGTGCCGGAGGCAAGACCGACCAGGGCAAAGCCCATGTGGCCGATCGAGGAATAGGCCATCAGGCGCTTGATGTTGCTCTGGCCGATCGCAGCGAACGAACCCAGCGCCATCGACGCAATGGCGACGAACACCAGGATCTGCTGCCACTGCGAGACGATGCCCGGGAATGCGGTGAGCGTGACGCGGGTGAAGACGGCGAGCGCGGCGACCTTCGGAGCCGAGGCGAAGAACGCGGTGACCGGGGTCGGCGCGCCCTCGTACACGTCGGGCGTCCACATGTGGAACGGCACGGCCGAGACCTTGAAGCAGAGGCCGGCGAGCAGGAAGACCAGGCCGAACACCAGGCCGACATTCGAGACCGTCGCGGCTGCCGCGATGCCCGTGAAGGAGACCGTTCCGGTGAAGCCGTAGATCAGCGAGGAGCCGTACAGCAACATGCCCGACGACAGCGCGCCGAGCACGAAGTACTTCAGGCCGGCTTCGGTCGATTTCGCGTTGTCGCGGTTCGAGGCCGCCACGACATAGAGCGCCAGCGACATCAATTCGAGGCCGAGATAGAGCGAGATCAGGTCGCCGGCCGAGATCAGCACCATCATGCCGAGCGTCGAGAGCAGCACCAGGATCGCGTATTCGAAGATGCGGCGCGACGGGTCGGACAGGAACTCGGTCGACAGCACCAGCGTCACCGCCGAGCCGATCAGGGCCAGGATCTTCATGAAGCGGGCGAAATCGTCGACGATGAAGCTGCCGCCGAAGGTCACCTGCTTGCCCGCGGGCTGAAGGTAGACGAGCACGCCGACCGCGACCAGGAGCAGGACCGCGAGCGAGGTCACCGTCCTGGTGGTCTCCTGCCCGCGATAGGCGCCGAGCATCAGGAGCGCCATGGCGCCGACCGCGAGCACGAGCTCGGGCAGCACCGGCGCCAGTTGATAACCTGCAGTCTCAAAGCTCATGGCGATATCCTGACCTGCCCGCTCACTGGAGCAGTGCGGCGGCCTTCACGGCCGTCACAGCGGTGTTGTAATTGTTGACGAGTTGCTGGACCGAGGCGGCCGACATGTCGAGCACGGGCTTCGGGTAAACGCCGAACAGGATCGTCAGCGCGATCAGCGGGAACAGCGTCACGCACTCGCGCAGGGTGAGATCCTTCATGCTCATCAGCGACGGCTTGACCAGCGCCCCGAACACGACCTTGCGGTAAAGCCACAGCGCATAGGCCGCCGACAGGATCACACCGAAGGTCGCGAAGAACGCTGTCGGGATCGAGACCTTGAAGGTGCCAAGCAGCGTCATGAACTCGCCGACGAAGCCGCTCGTTCCGGGCAGGCCGACATTGGCCATGGTGAAGACCATGAAGGTCAGCGCGTAGAGCGGCATCCGGTTGACGAGGCCGCCATAGGCCGCGATCTCGCGGGTGTGCATGCGGTCGTAGACGATGCCGACGCAGAGGAACAGCGCGCCGGAGACGATGCCGTGCGAGATCATCTGGAACACGCCGCCGGCGACGCCCTGCATGGTGCCGGCGAAGATGCCCATGGTGACGAAGCCCATATGCGCGACCGACGAGTACGCGATCAGCTTCTTCATGTCCTCCTGCATCAAGGCCACCAGCGAGGTGTAGATGATGGCGATGGCGGAGAGCGTGAAGACCAGCGGCGCGAAGTCGTGCGAGGCCAGCGGGAACATCGGCAGCGAGAAGCGCAGGAAGCCGTAGCCGCCCATCTTCAGCAGGATTGCGGCGAGCACCACCGAGCCTGCGGTCGGCGCCTCGACGTGCGCGTCGGGGAGCCAGGTGTGCACCGGCCACATCGGCATCTTCACCGCGAAGGAGGCGAAGAAGGCCAGCCACGCCCAGGTCTGCAACGACCGCGGCACGGCGGTGTGCATCAGGGTCGGGATGTCGGTGGTGCCGCCGTTCCAGTACAGCGCCATGATGGCGAGCAGCATCAGGACCGAGCCGAGCAGCGTGTAGAGGAAGAACTTGAAGGACGCGTAGACCCGGCGCGGACCGCCCCAGACGCCGATGATCAGGAACATCGGGATCAGGCCGCCCTCGAAGAACAGGTAGAACAGCACGAGATCGAGCGCCGAGAAGGTGCCGATCATCAGCGTTTCCAGGATCAGGAACGCCATCATGTATTCGCGGACGCGGTTGGTGATCGCCTTCCAGCTCGCGATGATGCAGAACGGCATGATGGCGGTGGTCAGGATCACGAGCGGCAGCGAGATGCCGTCCACGCCCATGTGGTAGGTGATACCGGTGGCGAGCCAGTTCGCCTTCTCGACGAACTGGAAGTCGGGGTTCGACGCATCGAAGCGCATGACCAGGATCACCGACACCGCGAAGGTGATCAGCGTGGTCCACAGCGCGATCCAGCGCGAGTTGCGCCGGGCCGCCTCGTCGTCGCCGCGGCTGAGATAGACGATCAGCGCGCCGACCAAGGGCAGGAACGTCGTGACCGAAAGGATGGGCCAGGTCGTCATTTACTGGCCTCCAAAGCCGAACATGAACCAGGTGATCAGGCCGGCGGCGCCGATCAGCATGGCAAACGCGTAGTGATAGAGATAACCGGTCTGGATCTTCACGACGTTGCGGGTGACGTCCAGCACGCGGGCCGAGATGCCGTCGGGACCCAGGCCGTCGATGATGACGCCGTCGCCCTTCTTCCAGAGCTGGTAGCCGATCCACTTCGCCGGACGGACGAAGATGAGGTCGTAGAGCTCGTCGAAGTACCATTTGTTGAGCAGGAACTGGTACAGCATCGGCTGCGTCTTCGCGAGTTCGACCGGCAGATAGGGCCGGCGGATGTAGAACAGGTACGACACCAGGAAGCCCAGCACCATCATCACCGTCGGCAGGAACGCGATGCTCTCGGGGATGTGGTGCATTTCCTCGATGATGTGCGGATTCATCTTCACGGATTCGCGGAAGAACTCCTCGATGCCGTGACCGGCGAACAGTTCCTTGAACGGGAAGCCGGCCATGATGGAGCCGACCGCGAGCACGCCGATCGGGATCAGCATCCAGATCGGGGCCTCGTGCGCCGCCTCGTAATGATGCTCGTCATGCGGCTCGCCATGGAAGGTCTTGAAGATGAGGCGCCAGGAGTAGAACGAGGTCAGGCCGGCGGCGACGACCGTCATCAGGAAGCCGTACATCGCGAACGGATTGTGCGAGGCGTAGGCGGACTCGATGATGGCGTCCTTGGAGAAATAGCCCGCGGTCAGCGGGAAGCCGGTCAGGGCCAGCGTGCCGACCACCATCACCGCGTAGGTGTAGGGGATCTTCTTCCAGAGGCCGCCCATGTTGCGGATGTCCTGCTCGTGGTGCATCGCGTAGATCACCGAGCCGGAGCCCAGGAACAGCAGCGCCTTGAAGAAGGCGTGCGTGAACAGATGGAACATGCCGACCGAATAGGCCCCCGCTCCCATCGCCACGAACATGTAACCCAGCTGCGAACAGGTCGAATACGCGACGATGCGCTTGATGTCGTTCTGGACGAGGCCGATGGTCGCGGCGAAGAACGCCGTGGTCGCGCCGAAGAACATCACGACGGCCTGCGCGTTCGGCGCCAGCTCGAACAGCGGCGACAGGCGCGCCACCATGAAGACGCCGGCGGTGACCATGGTCGCGGCGTGGATCAGTGCCGAGACCGGGGTCGGGCCTTCCATCGCGTCCGGCAACCAGGTGTGCAGCAGGAACTGCGCCGATTTGCCCATCGCGCCCATGAACAGCAGCAGGCAGGTCAGGGTCAGCGCATCGGCGTGCCAGCCGAGGAAGTCGATGGTCTTGCCGGTGAGGCCCGGCGCCGTGTGGAAGATGGTCTCGAAATCGGTCGAGCCGACCAGCAGGAAGATCGCGAAGATGCCTAGCGCGAAGCCGAAATCGCCGACGCGGTTGACCACGAAGGCCTTGATGGCGGCGGCGTTCGCCGACGGCTTCTGGTACCAGAAGCCGATCAGGAGGTAGCTCGCCAGACCGACGCCTTCCCAGCCGAAGAACAGCTGCACGAGATTGTCCGCGGTCACCAGCATCAGCATGGCGAAGGTGAACAGGCTGAGATAGCCGAAGAAGCGCGGCCGGTTCGGATCCTCGTCCATGTAGCCGATCGAATAGAGGTGCACGAGCGAGGACACGGTCGTCACCACCACCAGCATCACGGCCGTGAGCGTATCGACCCGAAGCGTCCAGTAGACCTGGAGATCGCCGGAGAGAATCCACGGCATCAGCGGAATGCGCATGTCGTGATGCATGAAGCCGACGTCGACCAGCGTCATCCATGACAGGGCCGCCGACACGAACAGGAGCGCCGTGGTGATCAGCTCGGCGCCGCGCGAGCCGGCCGCGGGCGGCTCGGCCGGACCGTGGTCGTCGTGAGCATGATCGTCGTGACCATGGTCGTCATGGGCCGCCGCCGCGTGGGCGTCGCCATGGCCGTGACCGTGGTCGCCGTGATGCTCCACTTCGTCGCCCGAGGGGTTGCGGGCATGCGCGCCGAACAGCGCGATCAGGCCGGCCAGAATGGCGCCCAGCAGAGGCAGAAAAACGATCGCCTGGACCATGACTGAGATCAGCCCTTCATCAGATTGACGTCCTCAACCGCGATCGAGCCGCGGTTGCGGAAATAGACCACCAGGATGGCGAGACCGATCGCGGCTTCAGCGGCCGCGACGGTGAGCACCAGGAGCGCGAAGACCTGGCCGACGATGTCGCCGAGGAAGGTCGAGAACGCCACGAGGTTGATGTTGACCGAGAGCAGGATCAGCTCGATCGACATCAGGATGACGATGATGTTCTTGCGGTTCAGGAAGATGCCGAGGATGCCGAGCGTGAACAGGATCGCGCCGACCGCCAGATAGTGTCCGAGCCCGATCGTCATTTCACCCACTCCGCCGCGTCGCTGTCCTGGAGCCCCTGCCCCGGCGCCACCTTGCGCATCGCCATCGCCATCTCGGGCGTGCGCGCGTTCTGAACGTTGATGTCCTGCCGCTTCACGCTCGCCTTGTGGCGCAGCGTCAGCACGATGGCGCCGATCATGGCAACCAGAAGCACCATGCCCGAGAGCTGGAAGTAGTGGATGTACTTCGTATAGAGCACGAGGCCGAGCGATTCGGTGTTGCTGACATTGGTCGGGATCGCCGCCGTGATCGTCTTGGCGACGCCGGGATTGATGACCCAGAAGCCCACGGTGAGCAGCAGCTCGAACAGGAAGATGCCGCCGATCACGAGGCCGACCGGCAGGTACTCGATGAAACCCTCGCGCAGCTCGAGGAAGTCGACGTCGAGCATCATGATCACGAACAGGAACAGCACCGCGACCGCGCCGACATAGACGACGATCAGGATCATCGCCAGGAACTCGGCACCCATCAGCACGAACAGGCCGGAGGCGTTGACGAAGGCCAGGATCAGGTACAGCACGGAGTGCACGGGATTGCGCGAGACAATCACCATCACCGCCGAGGCGACGCAGACGCCTGCGAAGAGATAGAAGAACAGCGCGGGAAGGATCATGCTCTCATCTCACCGGTACGGCGCGTCGAGCTCGATCGCTTTGGCGATCTCGCGTTCCCAGCGGTCGCCATTGGCGAGCAGCTTGGCCTTGTCATAGAACAGTTCCTCGCGGGTCTCGGTCGCGAACTCGAAGTTCGGACCTTCGACGATGGCGTCGACCGGGCAGGCCTCCTGGCAGAGGCCGCAATAGATGCACTTCACCATGTCGATGTCGTAGCGCACCGTGCGGCGGGTGCCGTCGTTGCGGCGCGGACCGGCCTCGATGGTGATCGCCTGCGCCGGGCAGATCGCTTCGCACAGCTTGCAGGCGATGCAGCGCTCTTCACCGTTCGGATAGCGGCGCAGCGCGTGCTCGCCGCGGAAGCGCGGCGAGATCGGGCCCTTCTCGAACGGATAGTTCAGCGTCGGCTTCGGCTGGAAGAAATAGCGCATGGCGAGGAAGAACGCCGAGACGAATTCCGACAGCAGAAGCGAGCGTGCAGTGGCGTTGACGTTGATACCCATGACGGCCCTCACTTCGGCGCGATGCCGGCAAAGTGCAGCACACCGGCCACCACGATCACCATCGCCAGCGACAGCGGCAGGAACACTTTCCAGCCGAGGCGCATCAGTTGATCGTAGCGGTAGCGGGGCACGATCGCCTTTGCCATCGCGAACAGGAAGAACATGAAGAACACTTTGAGCGAGAACCAGATGATCCCCGGCACCCAGTTGAAAGGCGGCAGGTCGACCGGCGGCAGCCAGCCCCCGAGGAACAGGATCGTCGCCATCGCACACATCGTGACGATCGCGACATACTCGCCGAGCATGAACAGCAGATACGGCGTCGATCCGTATTCGACCATGAAGCCGGCGACCAGTTCGGATTCCGCTTCGACGAGGTCGAAGGGCGGACGGTTGGTCTCCGCCAGCGCCGAGACGTAGAAGATCACGAACATCGGGAACAGCGGCCAGACGTACCAGTTCAGGATCGTCAGCTGCGGCAGCCCGATCAGGCTGGCCAGGCCGCGGACATGCTGAGCCTCGACCACGGCCGAGAGGTTCAGCGTGCCGGCGCAGAGCAGCACGGTGATGATGACGAAGCCGATCGAGACCTCGTAGGACACCATCTGCGCCGCCGAGCGCAGCGCCGCCAGGAACGGATATTTCGAGTTCGACGACCAGCCGGCCATGATGATGCCGTAGATCGACAGCGACGAGATCGCGAAGATGAACAGGATGCCGACATTGATGTCGGAGATCACCCAGCCGAGATTGGTCGGAATCACCGCCCAGGCCGCGAGCGCCAGGACGCACGAGACCAAGGGAGCAAGGAGAAACACGCCCTTGTTGGCGCCGGCCGGGATGATCGGCTCCTTCAGCACGAATTTCAGCAGGTCGGCGAAGGACTGCAGCAGGCCCCAGGGTCCGACCACGTTCGGGCCACGGCGAATCTGCACCGCCGCCCAGATCTTGCGGTCGGCGAGCAGGATGTAGGCAATCGCGATCAGAAGGACGACGAGCACCAGAACGCTCTCCGCGATCATGATGATCAGCGGCCAGAGGAACCCGGTCCAGAATGCGCTTTCGAAGAATTCCATCAGATCACGCTCACTCCGCTGCGGTCAGCATCTGCCCGGAGGCAAGCCGCGAGCATTCCGCCATCACGGCGGACGCACGCGCGATTGGGTTGGTCAGGTAGAAGTCCTCGACCAGCGGCTTGAACGGCGCCTTCTCGGGCGAGCCGCCCTTCCCCGCCAGCTTCTTGACCTGGTCGGCGGATCCGGCCTCGATCTGGTCGAGACGGATCAGATGCGGCACAGCCTTGAAGATCGCCTGGCGGAGCGCCGACAGCGAGTCATAGCCGAGCTTCTTGCCGAGCGCCTCCGAGAGCGCGCGCACGATCGCCCAGTCCTCGCGGGCCTCGCCCGGCGGGAATGCGGCACGGCCTGTCATCTGCACGCGGCCTTCGGTGTTGACGTAGATCGCGGATTTCTCGGTGTAGGCGGCCGCCGGCAGGATGACGTCGGCGCGATGCGCGCCGCGGTCGCCATGGGTGCCGATATAGACGACGAAAGTGCCGTCCGGCGCCTTGATCTCGTCGGCGCCGAGCAGGAACAAGAGGTCGAGCGTGCCGAACGTCGTCATCTGCGCGGCGTTCAATCCGCCCTGACCGGCGACAAAGCCGATATCCAGCGCTCCGACGCGCGAGGCGGTCTCGTGCAGCACGCCGAAGCCGTTCCAGCCGTCCTTTATCGCACCGACGTCGAGCGCGAGCTTGGCGCTGGCTGCAAGAATGGCGGCGCCGTCGTGACGCGAGGCTGCACCCGCGCCGACGAGGATGATCGGGTTCTTGGCGTTCTTCAGCACGTCCATGAAGGAGTGCTTCCCGGCGGCAAGTTCGCCGAGCGTCTCGGTACCCGCACCGAGATGGTCATAGTCGTACGTCAGATCGGCTTTCGCGCCGATCACGCCGACCTTGAAGCCGCCGGCACGCCAGCGCTTGCGGATGCGGGCGTTGAACACCGCCGCTTCCTTGCGCGGATTGGCGCCGATGATGAGCAGCGCGTCGGCCTGCTCGACGCCTGCAAGCGTCGGATTGAAGATGTAGGAACCGCGGCCGAGCGCGGGATCGAAGGCGTCGCCGCCCTGCACTGCCAGATTGGCCGAGCCGTATTTGGCAAGCAGATCCTTCAGCGCGAACATCTCCTCGACGCCGGAAAGATCGCCGGCGATGGCGCCGATGCGCTTGCCGTCGGTGCGCGCCGCCTTGGCCGCGATGGTTGCGAAGGCCTCGGGCCAGCTTGCCGCGCGAAGCTTGCCGGCCTCGCGGATATAGGGCCGGTCGAGCCGCTGGGTGCGCAGGCCGTCGACGACGTGACGGGTCTTGTCCGAGATCCACTCCTCGTTCACGGCCTCGTTGATGCGCGGCAGCACGCGCATCACCTCGCGGCCGCGGGTGTCGACGCGGATCGCAGATCCCACGCCGTCCATCACGTCGACCGACTGGGTCTTGCCGAGCTCCCAGGGGCGCGCGGCGAAAGCATAGGGCTTCGAGGTCAGCGCGCCGACCGGGCAGATGTCGACGAGATTGCCCTGCAATTCCGACGTCAGCGCGTGCTCGAGATACGTGGTGATCTCCATGTCCTCGCCGCGGCCGGTGGCGCCCATCTCGGGAGCGCCGGCGACTTCCGCCGAGAAGCGGACGCAGCGCGTGCACTGGATGCAGCGGTTCATCGAGGTCTTGACCAGCGCGCCGAGATATTTGTCCTCGACCGCGCGCTTGTTCTCGGCGAAGCGGCTGGTGTCGACACCATAGCCCATCGCCTGGTCCTGAAGATCGCACTCGCCGCCCTGGTCGCAGATCGGGCAGTCCAGCGGATGGTTGATCAGAAGGAATTCCATCACGCCTTCGCGCGCCTTCTTCACCATCGGCGAACGCGTCGAGATTTCCGGCGGCTCGCCCTTGGGGCCCGGACGGCAATCGCGCACGCCCCAGGCGCAGCTCGCGACCGGCTTCGGGCCGCCCTTCACTTCGACGAGGCACATCCGGCAATTGCCGGCGATCGACAGCCGCTCGTGATAGCAGAAGCGCGGAATCTCGGCGCCGGCCGCTTCGCACGCCTGAAGCAGCGTGTACTCCGGCGGGACATCGATCTCTTTGCCGTCGATGATGAGCTTGGTCATTTCTCTTACTCCGCCGCGACCATGTTCACGGGATCGCGGACGCCGATATCGTCGATGTCAGCCTTGTGCGAATACTGGTCGATGCGCGCTTCGATCTCATGACGGAAATGCGCGATCAGGCCCTGGATCGGCCACGCCGCAGCGTCGCCGAGCGCGCAGATGGTGTGGCCTTCGACCTGTTTTGTGACTTCCAGCAGCATGTCGATTTCGCGCTTGTGGGCGCGGCCGTCGGCCATGCGGGTGAGCACACGCCACATCCACCCCGTGCCTTCGCGGCACGGCGTGCACTGGCCGCAGCTCTCGTGCTTGTAGAAGTAGGAGATGCGGGCAATCGCGCGGATCAGGTCGGTGGACTTGTCCATCACGATCACGGCCGCGGTGCCGAGACCCGAGCGCAGCTTGCTCAAGCTGTCGAAATCCATCGGCGTGTCGATGATCTGCTCGGCCGGCACCATGCGCACCGACGAGCCGCCGGGGATCACGGCCTTGAGGTTGTCCCAGCCGCCGCGGATGCCGCCGCAATGCTTCTCGATCAGCTCACGGAACGGAATGCCCATGGCCTCTTCGACGTTGCAGGGCCGCTCGACATGGCCGGAGATGCAGAACAGCTTTGTACCGACATTGTTCGGACGGCCGATGCCGGCGAACCACGCGGCGCCGCGGCGCAGGATGTCGGGCGCAACCGCGATCGACTCGACGTTGTTGACGGTGGTCGGGCAGCCGAACAGGCCGACATTGGCCGGGAATGGCGGCTTCAGGCGCGGCTGGCCCTTCTTGCCTTCGAGGCTTTCGAGCAGCGCGGTTTCCTCGCCGCAGATATAGGCGCCGGCGCCGTGCGCGACGAAGATGTCGAACGGCCAGCCGTTGACGTTGTCCTTGCCGACCAGCTTGGCCTCATAGGCCTGGTCGATCGCGGCCTGGAGATGCTCGCGCTCCCTGATGAACTCGCCGCGGACATAGATGTAGCAGGCATGCGCGTTCATCGCGCAACTGGCGATCAGGCAGCCCTCGATCAACAGATGCGGATCGTGCCGCATGATCTCGCGGTCCTTGCAGGTGCCGGGCTCGGACTCGTCGGCGTTGACGACGAGATAGCTCGGCCGGCCGTCGGTCGATTCCTTCGGCATGAACGACCATTTGAGACCGGTCGGGAAGCCGGCGCCACCGCGGCCGCGCAGGCCCGAGGCCTTCATCTCGTTGATGATCCAGTCACGGCCCTTGTCGATGATGTTCTTCGTACCATCCCAGGCGCCGCGGCGCCGCGCGCCCTCGAGCCCCCAATCATGGAGGCCGTAGAGGTTCTTGAAGATGCGGTCCTTGTCCTCGAGCATGTCAGTGCTTTCCGATCAACGATTGGACTGCTTGTAGGCAAGTCCGGCGGCGCAGACGGCGAAGGTCAGCGCCCAGAGCAGGCTGGATTCCAGCGACGCGTTCAGACTGAAACGCTGCAGCAGGAAAATGAATGTGGCCGCCACGGCGGCATGCATGGCGATGAAGCCCCACTTCTTCATGGCAGCACGTCCCTCCACTGCCGGCGGCAAGAGATCACGCATCAGGTGACTTCCTTCAGCGTGGTCGGCCCGCCGGTCGGCGCCGAGAACTGGCGGCCGTTCTGCGGGCCGGGCTTGGGCGGATTGCCCGACGCAAAGCCGTCGAGCACCTTGCCAAAGCTTTCCTTGGTCAAATCCTCATAGGTGTCCTTGCCGATCAGCACCATCGGCGCGTTCACGCAGGCACCGAGGCACTCCACCTCTTCCCAGCTGAAATTGCCGTCCTTGGACAGATGGAACGGATCGTGATGGATGCGGTGCTCGCAGACGTGGATGAGATCCTCGGCGCCGCGCAGGCGGCACGGCGTGGTGCCGCAGACCTGGACGTGGGCCTTCTTGCCCACGGGTGCGAGCTGGAACATCGTGTAGAAGGTCGCCACTTCCAGCACGCGTATATAGGGCATGTCGAGCAAGTCGGCGACGGCGCGGATCGCGGCCTCCGAAACCCAGCCGTCGTGCTGTTCCTGAACGCGCCAGAGGATGGCGATGACCGCGGAGGCTTGCCGGCCGGCAGGATATTTCGCGATCTGCTGCTTGGCGAACGCGAGGTTCTCCTCCGTGAACGCAAAGCTCGCGGGCTGGACTTCCTTCGGTGCTAATCGGCGAACGGACATCTGTTCAATCTCTCACTGCATACGGCGCGCGGTCTTGGCATTCAGGACGTTGATCCTGTCCTGCCAGAATGCGCTTGCTGTGCCGAAAACATTGTAGCCGACGTGGGTCGAGACCTTGATGCGATCGAGGATCGACAGCTCGGTCACCGTTTCCATACGCTTCGAGCTGGGATCGTAGACGATCAGCTTCAGCGGGGTCTGTTCCAGGATGAAGCGCGACACCGCGTGGCTGCGGTCGCTGCCGTGCTCCTCGCACATGATGACGCTGTCGGCCTCGAGCAGCCGGGCGCCGCCCTTGATCGCCTCGATCTCGACGCCTTCGACGTCGAGCTTGATCAGATATTTACCGTTCGGAGCGACCTTGCCGTCATCGATGAGATTGTCGAGCGCGATGACCGGCACTTCCTCGCCGCCGCCGGGACCCGCGATGCTGAACTTCTCGTGCTTGGTGCCGGACAGCCGCGCAGTGCCGCGCGAGGAGCCGATTGCCACGCGCATGCATTCGAAGCGACGGCCATTCACCGCGGCGTTGTTGGACAGTTTTGCGAAATTGTCCGACGACGGCTCGATCGCGATCGCCTTGTGGGCACCGAACGGCGCGCTCGAGACCAATACCGACCAGTAGCCGTAGTTCGCACCGCAATCGATCAGCGTGTAGTCGACATCGGCGGCGTTGGCGAACAAGAGCTCTAGCTCATCTTCGTAATTATAGGAGCGATTGAGCAGCTTGCTCCAGTAACCGTCGCCGTAGGGGAATTCGAACACGGCGTCGGCATTGAGCCTGATCGCGATGTTGCGCTCCGGCAGCGTCTTGCGCAGCAGGTTGGCGCAGGCGATGTAGCCCATATGCGAGAAGTGCGACGAGATCTTCGAGCCCGTCACCAGCGCCAAGGCAGCCGTCCGCTCCCACAGGTTGGCCCCTTCGAGGGCCCCCGAGGCACGGTCAAACTGGATCGGCGCCTGCTGGCCCATTACCGATCGACCTCTCCGAACACGATGTCGAGCGAGCCGAGGATCGCCGAGACGTCGGCGAGCAGATGGCCGCGGCAGATGTGATCCATGGCCTGGAGATGGGCAAAGCCCGGCGCGCGGATCTTGCACTTGTAGGGCTTGTTGGTGCCATCCGAGATCAGATAGACGCCGAACTCGCCCTTGGGCGCCTCGACCGCGGTGTAGACCTCGCCGGCCGGCACGTGAACGCCTTCGGTGTAGAGCTTGAAGTGATGGATCAGCGCTTCCATCGAGCGCTTCATCTCGCCGCGGCGCGGCGGCGCGACCTTATTGTCCTCGACGACGACGGGACCCTTCCCGTCAGGCGCGTTCAGCTTCTGGATGCACTGCTTCATGATGCGCACGGACTGGCGCATCTCTTCCATGCGGATCAGATAGCGGTCGTAGCAGTCGCCGTTCTTGCCGATCGGGATGTCGAAATCCAACTCGGCGTAGCATTCATAGGGCTGCGACTTGCGCAGATCCCAGGCCGCGCCCGAACCGCGCACCATCACGCCGGAGAAACCCCACTCCCAGGCTTCCTTCAGCGGCACCACGCCGATGTCGACGTTGCGCTGCTTGAAGATGCGGTTGGCGGTGAGCAGGCGGTCGAGGTCGTCCACCACCTTCAGGAACGGATCGCACCAGGCCTCGATGTCGTCGACCAGCTTCTGCGGCAGGTCCTGATGCACGCCGCCGACGCGGAAGTAGGCCGCATGCATGCGGCTGCCCGAGGCGCGCTCGTAGAACACCATCAGCTTCTCGCGCTCTTCGAAACCCCACAGCGGCGGGGTCAGCGCGCCGACGTCCATCGCCTGCGTGGTGACGTTGAGCAGATGCGACAGGATGCGGCCGATCTCGCAATAGAGCACGCGGATCAACTGCGCCCGGCGCGGCACCTCGATGCCGAGCAGCTTTTCGGCCGCGAGGCAGAAGGCGTGCTCCTGGTTCATCGGCGCGACGTAGTCGAGGCGGTCGAAATAAGGGATCGCCTGCAGATAGGTCTTCTGCTCGATCAGCTTCTCGGTGCCGCGATGAAGCAGGCCGATATGCGGATCGACGCGCGCGACGACTTCGCCGTCAAGCTCCAGCACCAGGCGCAGCACGCCGTGCGCAGCTGGATGCTGCGGCCCGAAGTTGATGGTGAAATTGCGAAGCTGTTCGGGTTGCTCGTTCATGATCAGACCTTCGGCCCTGCTTTTTCATCGCCCGGAAGGACCGGATAATCGGCCCCCTCCCATGGAGACAAAAAGTCGAACTTGCGGAATTCCTGGTTGAGCCGGACGGGCTCGTACACCACCCGCTTCTCCTGGTCGTCGTAGCGGACCTCGACGAAGCCGGTGGTCGGGAAATCCTTGCGCAGCGGATGGCCCTCGAAGCCGTAGTCGGTGAGAAGGCGGCGCATGTCGGGGTGACCGACGAAGAACACGCCATAGAGGTCGTAGGCCTCGCGCTCGAACCAGTCGGCGCCGGGGAACACCTCGATCAGCGACGGCACCTGCGTGGTCTCGTCGGCCTGGGCCTTGAGCCGGATCCGCGCGTTCAGGGTCGGGGACAGGAAGTGATAGATCACGTCGAAGCGCTTTTCGCGCGACGGATAATCCGCGGCTGTGATGTCGGTGAAGTTGATGAAGCGGCACTTCGGGTCGTCGCGTAGGTACTTGACCACCTCGACGATCCTGCTGACCTCGACATCGACCGTGAGCTGGTTGAAGGCCACCGCGTGACCGATGGCGGCGCCCGGAAGCGCGCTCACGATCGTCTGCCCCAGGGCGTCGAGCTTGGCGTCGTCCATGACGTAAAACCTTAGCGTTCGATGGTGCCGGTGCGGCGGATCTTCTTCTGCAGCAGCAGCACGCCGTAGAGCAGCGCTTCCGCCGTGGGCGGGCAGCCCGGCACGTAGATGTCGATCGGCACGATGCGGTCGCAGCCGCGCACGACCGAGTAGGAGTAGTGATAATAGCCGCCGCCGTTGGCGCAGGAGCCCATCGAGATGACGTAGCGCGGCTCGGGCATCTGGTCGTAGACCTTGCGCAGCGCCGGCGCCATCTTGTTGGTCAGGGTGCCGGCGACGATCATGACGTCGGACTGGCGCGGCGAGGCACGCGGCGCGAAACCGAAGCGCTCGACGTCGTAGCGCGGCATCGAGACCTGCATCATCTCGACCGCGCAGCAGGCAAGACCGAAGGTCATCCACATCAGCGAGCCGGTGCGCGCCCAAGTGATGAGGTCGTCGGTCGCGGCTGTGAAGAAGCCCTTGTCGGACAGCTTCGAATTGACCTCGAGGAAGAACGGATCATTGGCCCCGACCGGCTTGCCGGTCGACGGATCGAGGATGCCCTTGGGGGCCGGCGCGAGAACCGGACCGGCGGACGATGCTGGGTTCAATCCCATTCCAGTGCTCCTTTCTTCCATTCATAGGCGAACCCGACCGTGAGCACGCCGAGGAACACCACCATGGACCAGAAGCCGGTCGCGCCAAGCTTGCCGAACGCCACCGCCCAGGGAAACAGGAACGCCACCTCGAGGTCGAAGATGATGAAGAGGATGGCGACCAGATAGAAGCGGACGTCGAATTTCATGCGGGCATCGTCGAAGGCGTTGAAACCGCACTCATACGCCGACAGCTTTTCCGGGTCCGGCTGCTGGAACGCCACGATGAACGGCGCGATCAGCAACACCAGGCCGATGAGGCCCGCTACCCCTATAAAGACCACGAGTGGAAGATAATTCTGCAGAATGCCGCTCATTGACGAGCCCTTTTTCCCGCAGCCTCGGGACAGCCACGGATTCGTCCGATTTGGAATTGTTCTGAGCCTTAGCGCAGTGCACCAATGGGCGCAAGACACGCTCTTTTTAGGCCCTTTGCCGCCCCCAGAACGGTGAAAATCCCGGAATCACCCCGCGGCTGGTATGGAGCAGATCGACCGCCCCAGCAAGGGCGCCCTGATCAGCCCAAGCGCGCTGGGCCGTGACGTCCACTGTTGGGAAAGCTCACTTTATTCAGGCCGCGCCGCAGCAAAGTCCGGATTGCAACGAGGACAGGTGCCCCACCGTCATCCCAGCGACATGCAGGCAGCCGCATTCCACAGCAATGCGGCAAGCAGGCCGGTGACGGTCGCTGCCGCGCGCCGGCCAGGTTCAGCAAAGACGCGTATCCCCAGGCGGCCGATCCGGGAGCCATGCACCACGATCGGACCGGGGCTCGTCTGGCGAATACATCCACAAATGCGCCGGCCCGGATTGGCCGCGAGCGCGGCTCCGGTGACGTGGAGTGTCGTCACGCGCGCCGCGCTCGCATGAGCTTCGGGCCGGGGGGCAAAGCCCGCGAGCTCACCGATCTCTGGGGTCAAGACCAGCGGCTCGCTGGTCAGGCTCTTACGATGGCCGTTTCCCCTCGCCCGTCCTCACCATTTGTAGGAGACGCTGGCAGTGACGCGCCGGCGATCGCCGTAGAAGCATGCGCTTGCCGACGAGCAGCTTCCCACGAATATCTTGTCCGTGATGTTGGAGACGTTGAGCGCGTACCGCCAGCCCTGCCATTCGTAGTGAACCGCCGCGTCGCCCAACACGTAGGCCGGCACCTCCAGCGTGTTCATATTGTCGGCAAATGATCGGCCAACGTAGCGGATGCCACCACCAAATCCGAGCCCGGTCAACGGACCAGATTGGATCGTGTAGTCGGCCCAGCCCGAAGTGAGCTGGCTCGGCGTATTGGTCGGCAGCTTGCCGATCAGCGCGGCATTGAGGTCGCGGCTGACGAAGATGTCGTAGACCGTGTGGGACGCCATCACCTTCAGGCCGGGCATGACGTTCGCGACCGCCTCGAGCTCGATACCGCGCGAGGTCACTTCGCCGGTCTGCACCGACAGCAGCGCATTATTCGGATCTGTCGTGAGCACATTTTCACGCTTCAGGTCGAAGAACGCGATTCCAAAATGCCCGTCGAAGCCATGTGGCTGGTACTTGACGCCGACCTCGGCCTGCTTGGCCGTCTCCGGCAGATAAAGCTGGTTCAGGGTAAAATTGGTTCCGATGATCGGATTAAAGCTGGTCGCGTAGGAGACGTAGGGCGCAAGGCCGGCATCGAAATTGTAGATCAGTCCGGCGCGGCCCGAGAACGCGCTGTCGTTGCGCCCCATGTTCGCACCGATGTGGTTATCGTTATAGGTGTCGACCCAGTCGTTGCGGCCCGAGAGCACCAGCGTCAGGCGATCGAGCTTGATCTGGTCCTGCGCATAGACGCCGAACTGCTTCTGCGTCAGCGTGGCGTTCTGATACGGAGCGCCGCTGAAAGGCGCTGTCTGCGTGTAGACGGGATCGAGCAGGTTGAGGGAAGTCGCCCCGCCAAAACCCTGATAGTCGTCGATCTTGTAGTGCTTGAGGTCGACGCCGAACAACGAAATGTGCTGGAACGGACCAGTCGAGAAGCGGTACTCGACCTGATTGTCGAGATTGGCCTGATTGGCAACGCCATTGGTGAAGAAGTTGCCGCGTGCCAGATTGGCGGCAGCCGCCGTCGTCGCATAACCGAGGCCGTAGAGCGTTGCATAAGTCACGTCGACATGGGCGAAACGCGCGTTCTGACGGAGGGTGACGCTGTCCGACAAGTTGCGCTCGAACTGATAGCCGACCATCTCCTGCTCGCGCTTGAAGCTATCGACGCTGGGGTCACCGACGAAACGGCTGGTCGGAATCTTCCCCCAGGGCGCGTCGACGACGGTGCCGACATAGGGCAGGAAGCCGATGCCGCGCGTGTCCTGCTTGGAAGCGGAGGCAAGAACCGTCAGTGTGGTGTCCGCATCGGGCTTCCAGGTGAAGGACGGCGCGATGAAGTAGTTGTTGTCGGGGGTGAAGTCGACCTGGGTGCCGCCATTCTTGACCTGACCGACGATGCGATAGAACAGCTTGCCCGGCTCCGTCGCGGTTGCAACCGGTCCGCCGAAGTCGAACGAGAGATAGCCGTTGCCGAAATTGTTGACGCCGACCTCGACATAGCGGATCGGTTCAGCCGGCGGCATCTTCGAAATGGCATTGACGATGCCGCCCTGGCTCGACCCGCCGTACAGCACTGCGGACGGGCCACGCAGGATTTCAACGCGCTCCAGATTGAATGGCTGCAGCTTCCAGCTCGCATAGGACGTGTAGAAGAGCTGTAGCCCGTCGAGGAACAGGCCGGTGTCGTCAGACTTGAATCCGCGGATCAGGAACCAGTCGTTGCGCGTATCGGCGCCGAACGTCTCGCCGCGAACACCGGGCGAATAGCGCAGGACTTCGTCGAACTTGCTCGGCTTCTGGTCGCGGATCTGCTCGGCGCCGATCACCGACACCGACTGCGGCGTCTCCATGATCGGCGTGTTGGTCTTGGTACCGGACGAGCTGCGACCGGCGACATAGCCATTCACCGGTCCGCGCGGCGTCTCGACGAAGCCGACATTGCGCTGTGGCTGCGGCTTGCTTCGATTGGCGCTCTGCACCGAGCGCGGCGCGCGACGCTGCGGCGTCGCGGCAGCACGTCGGCGCGCTTCCGGCGCGGCGACGGTCACCGACGGCAGATTCTGCGCGCCGCTCTGCGCGGAGGATTGTGCGAACGATGCCTGCGGCACCAAAACCCAAGCGGATGCGGTCGCCAGCACGGCCGACCGCAGCATTCCAAGACTGTTCAACGCGCACCCCGAAGCTGCATGTTTGCGACGTCATGCCGTCGTTCCCCCAACGGCATGCGTTTGCGGTGACGCTTATGGGAGCGCGCGCGAATTCCCTAATTGAAAAGGTCTTAGAAAGGCTCTTAGAAACGATCCAACGTTTCCGGGGGTTACCGAGCGATCAGCGCGACACTTTTTCGGCTTCGAGCATCTTCTCGGCGGTCGCCGTGAGACGATCGATCTGCGCAAGGAGAGTCTCGAACTCGTCCTTGCTCAACTGCTCGAGCAATTGCCGATTGCGATCCTGCGCACCTGCGACGATTGCATCATGCGCGGCGAGCCCTGCCGCGGTCAGAGCGACCAGCACCTCGCGGCTGTCATTCGGGTTCGCCGATTTCGCGATCAGCTTGCGCGAAACGAGTTCCGCGAGCGCACGGCTGATCTGTCCCTTGTCCTGCCCGACGGCTTCGGCGAGCCGCGCCACACTCATCGGCGGCCGCCGGCCGAGCGAAGCGACGAGACCGAACTCGACCGAGGACAATCCGGCGAGGCGCTTGTAGCGCAGGATGGCGCCGCGCTTGAGCAGATTGGCCAGCACCATCAGCCGCGACGACAGCATCACCGTGATCGGCGCCGGCGAATGAGTTTCGTCCGCATCGGACGACCCGCGCCCGTCCCTGCTCGATGTATGGCTCATCATCCACCTCTGCCAAGAAAGCCGGGGTGTGCCAAGTGCTGGTAGCGCAACCTCCCCCGCCACTTCCGAAATGCGACCAAAAGGCATTCCAGAAGATCGTTGACATTGTCATCGAATTATTTTTCACTGGGACACCGCACCAAGATGCGAACCGGCCACCAAGGCCCGCGGCGGGAGGAACAGCATGACGACGACCCAGCGGGATCGTGATCTCGGCACGGCCTATGCGATGAAGCCGCCACACACGCGCACCGAGCTCACGTCGGTCGTGCGCGGCACGCCGATGGGCGAATTGCTGCGCCGCTACTGGCATCCGGTCGGGCTCACCAGCGATGCCACCGACACGCCGAAGAAGGTGCGCGCGCTCGGCGAGGATTTGATCCTGTTCCGCGACAAGCACGGCCGCGTCGGCCTGCTGCACGCGCGCTGCTGCCATCGCGGCACCACGCTCTATTACGGCAAGGTCGAGGAAGACGGCATCCTGCTATCACGGCTGGAAGTTCGACACCGAAGGCCATTGCCTGGAGCAACCCTGCGAGCCCGACGGCGGCCAGTTCAAGGACAAGGTGCGCCAGCCCTGGTATCCGGTCGACGAGCGCTACGGGCTGATCTTCGCCTATATGGGTCCGGCCGAGAAACGCCCGGTGCTGCCGGCTTACGAATGCCTGGAGACGATGGACGACGGCGAGTTCGTCGAAGCTGATGACTCCTCGATCGGCGGCGGCGGGCCGGCGGTCATCCCATGCAACTGGCTGCAGCATTTCGAGAACGTGGTCGATCCCTATCACGTGCCGGTGCTGCACGGCTCGTTCTCGGGACCCCAATTCACCAACATGATGGCTTCGATGCCCGAGGTGAAATTCGACAAGACGCCGCGCGGCATCGCGGTGCGCTCGATCCGCAAGCAGGATGACGGCAAGGTATTCTACCGCGTCACCGAAGCCGTCCTCCCCACCCTGCGCGTCGTGCCGAACCCGCGCGTGGCGCAATTCGCCCGCGTCGAGTCGATCGGCTGGACGCTGCCGATCGACGACACGTCTTTCCGCATCTACGTCGCCGGCCGCGTTAAAAATTCCGGCGACATCGGCCGCATGCGCTCGAAGTTCAACGGAAAATTCTGGTGGGACATGACCGAGGCCGAGCACCAGCAATTCCCCGGCGACTATGAAGCCCAGGTCGGCCAGGGCCCGCAGACCATCCATTCCGAGGAGCATTTCGGCCAGAGCGACCGCGGCATCCTGATGTTGCGGCGCATGCTGACCGAGCAGCTCGACACGATGGCGGCCGATCGCGATCCGATCGGCGTCTCGTTCGATGCAAGCGCGCCCGCGGTCGAATTCGAAGCGGGGAACTACATCCGGAACTCCAGCTCCTTGTCTTGACGCGTTTTCTTTACGCGAACCGGCATCCGCTTCGCTCGAAAGCGCTTCAAGGCCGCCGGCTCGAATAAGGGCTGGACCGACAACGATAACAAAGACAAATTGGGGGGCGCGATGGTCGATGTAACGTCACAAATGTCGGTGCAGACGGCCGCCGCGGCAAAGCCCTCGGCGCGGCGTTATTACGTGCTGGGCCTGCTCACCATCATCTATGCGCTGAACTTCCTCGACCGCACGATCTTCAACGTCCTGATTGAGCCGATCAAGAAGGAGTTTCAGCTCAGCGACACCATGATGTGCCTGCTCGCGGGCTTCGGATTCGCGCTGTTCTATTCCCTGCTGGGCATTCCGATCGCGCGCGTCGCCGACCGGCTCAACCGGCGCAACATCGTCGCCCTCGCCTTCGCGTTCTGGAGCGCGATGACGGCGCTGTGCGGCGCGGCTTCCAGCGTGACCTCGCTGGCGCTGGCGCGTATCGGCGTCGGCATCGGCGAATCCGCCGGCTCGCCCGCCTCGCAGTCGATCGTCGCGGACCTCTTTGCCAAGAACGAGCGTCCGCGTGCGCTCGGCATCTACGCCATCGGCACCTATCTCGGCGTCTTCCTCGGCTATTTCGTCGGCGGCTACGTCAACCAGCATTATGGCTGGCGATCGGCGTTCTATGTCGCGGGCCTGCCGGGCATCCTGCTCGCCGTGCTGCTGTGGATGACGATCTCCGAGCCGAAGCGCGGCGCCATGCAGGAGAGCTTCGTGCCCGAACCGCTCGGGCCGACGCTGCGTTTCCTGGCCTCGCAGCGGAGCTTCGTCATCGTGCTGATCGGCTTCTGCCTCACCACCTACACGAACTACGCGACCGCGGCCTGGATCCCGCCGTTCCTGGCCCGCGTGCACCATCTGTCGAGCGTCGAGATCGGCACCTATGCCGGCACTTTCAAGGGGCTCGCCGGCATGGCCGGCACCCTGCTCGGCGGTTTCGTGGTGGCGCAAGTGAGCCGCCGCGACGATCGCTGGAAGCTGTGGGCGCCCGCGATCACTTCTGGGCTCGCTGGCCCCGTGTTTGCGCTCTGCATGCTGACGCAGGATTTCACGATGATGGTGGCGATGCTGGCGCTGACCTCGTTCCTGGTCGGCTTCCATCTCGGCCCGATCTTCGCAATCGCCCAGACGGTGGCCAAGCCCAGCATGCGCGCGCTCGCCTCCGCCCTGATCGCACTCACCGCGACCTGCTTCGGCCAGGGCGTCGGCCCGCTCGCCGTTGGCGTGGTCAACGACGCCCTGAAGGGCGCTTACGGCGCCGACGCCGTGCGCTATTCGCTGCTCTCGGCGGCCGTCACGACCACGCTGGGCGCTCTCCTGTTCGTCTGGGCGGCGCGAACCATCCGCACTGACATCGAGCGGGCGGGCTAGCCGCCCATGAACGCCAGCATGTCCGCGGTCAGGCGCTCGCCGTGCGTCAGCGGCAGCGGATGCGGGGCGCCTTCGTAGACGGTCAGCTTGCTGCCCTTGATCAGCTTCGCGGTCTTTGCACCGGTCAATGGCAGCGGCGCGCTGGCATCCTTGTCGCCATGGACGATCAGCGTCGGGCGATCGATCCTGGCGGCTTCCGCGCGCAGATCGGCGAAGGCGATGGCCTTGCGGCAGGCCAGCGCCACCGGCAGCGGCACGCTCAGCATCATCTCGCGGATCCAGGTCCTCGTGATCTCGGGTGTCTCGGCAGTGAAGAACGGCGCTTCGTTTGCCGCAATCCATTTCGGGAAGTCGCGCGCGATGGCTGCGTTGTCGGCCTCGATCATCGCCTTCGGAACCGCATCCGGATTGTCTTCGGTCTTGACCAGGAACGGCGTCGTCGGCGCAACCAGCACCAGCCTTGCGATCCGGTCCGATCCGTATCGTCCGAGATAGTTCACCGCCTCGGCCGTCCCCATCGAGAAGCCGACCAGCGTCACGTCGCGCAGGTCGCGCGCCTCGATCAACGCGGCGACGTCGCCGGTCAGCGTGTCCAGGTCATAACCCGCGGACGGCATCTCGGACCGGCCATGCCCGCGCCTGTCGGGCGCAATACAGCGAAAGCCTTTTGCGTTGAGGGCGTCAATCTGGCTGCCCCAGATGCTGGCGTCGAATGTCCAGGCCGACAGCAGCAGCACGGGTTGTCCGCTGCCCCAATCCTGCACGAACAGTTTTGTGCCGTCCCTGGCCGTCACAAAAGACGGCCGTTCATTCTGCTGGGCCGCTGCCGCTGGCGTGCTCGCACCGGACGCTGCCGCGAGGGCAGTCCCAAGCAAAGTGGCTTCGAGGACGGTTCGACGGTTCATCGCGCTTCTCCATTGCCGATTTCTTGGCCGATCGGTCGGCCCATCGGTCGCGGCCGATGGAATCGATCATGACAAGGCGGGATCGCCTCCGCGATTACGCGCCAGGTAAGACCGCGTAAGGCCCTTCGGCCGCCCCCAGGGAGAAACCGGCTAATCGGCCAGATGAAACCATTTTGCGGAACCCGCGAAACCATCCGGAAACAGACGGTCCTTAAGACAAGAGCCATAGACGGCGGCAAAGCCCGTCGGGAGGCTCAGATGAACCACTCAATTCACTCTGCTGATCGCGGTACCCACCTGAAGATCGTGGTGGTGGCACTGGTGGCTGGCATTCTGGTCACCGGCTTCGGGATCGCGGCCCGCACCAATGCCGATCTCAGCCAGACCGCCCAGTCCACCCACGTCATCAAGGCCGGCAAGCCGGTGGCGGTGACCAGCGCGGGGACGTCGGAGATTCGCTGACACGCCCTGTTCCGGGCTGACCAATGGCCGCCTCCGGGCGGCCTTTTCGTTTTCCAAAGCAATACTTAGCTGGGGCACCCCGGCAAAGCGCAACATCCTTGACTTCACCAAGCCCCGCCTTTAAGTCCCCCCTCGTTCCGCGCGCTTTCAGCGAACCACGCGGGAGTAGCTCAGTTGGTTAGAGCGCCGGCCTGTCACGCCGGAGGTCGCGGGTTCGAGCCCCGTCTCTCGCGCCATTTTGGCAATCCCTTCATAGCCTTAGACCAAACTTCTCGACGCCTTTCGCGGCTGTGCCGGCGATTGCCGGCGTCCGTCGGGAACTCGCGGCATAGTCAGCCCGCGCCCGAATCGTCTAGGCCTTCCACGACTTGGAGGGATCCCCACGATTTCCCGGCCTTTCCGGGCTTCCCTTGTCATTGGACCATCGAGGAGGCCAGACATGGCTAAGAAGGATTCGGCGAAGAAAGCAGCCGCTCCCGCCACCATTACGCTGAAACACCTCGCCGCCGACATTGCGGAGAGCCAGGACATGTCGAAGAAGCGCGCCGAGGCCGTCCTGACCGACATGGTCGATCTGATCACCAAGCACCTCAAGAAGGGCGACCGCGTCCGGATCGTGGGTCTCGGCATCCTCCAGGTCCGCAAGCGCGCCGCCCGCACCGGCCGCAATCCGGCCACCGGCGAACCGATCCACATCAAGGCCAGCAAGAAGGTCGCCTTCCGCCCGGTCAAGGAACTGAAAGAGGCGATCTGATATTACGTTTTGTTAAGCCTGATCCGGCGTCGCCCCGGCCGCAACGTGGCCCGCTTTTCTGGTATACCGCCTACTCCCCCTCACGCCCGGCGGTTTGATCAGAAATGTCCTCCCTCCCCTTTTCGCACACCGTGACCGAGCGCTTCCTGCGTTACGTCACCATCGACACCCAGTCCGATCCGGACTCCCCGGCCTCGCCCTCGACCGAGAAGCAGAAGGATCTCGGCCGCGTGCTCGCCGCCGAACTGCAGGCCATGGGCGTCGCGGACGCCCATCTCGACGACTACGGCTACGTCTACGGAACGATCCCGGCCAACACACCGAAGAAGGTGCCGGTGATCTGCTTCTGCTCGCACATGGACACCTCGCCCGACGTCACCGGCAAGGACGTCAAGCCGCAAATCGTGAAGAACTATCGCGGCGGCGACATTACGCTGCCGGGCGACACCAGCCAGGTGATCCGCTTCGCCGAGCACCCCGCGCTTAAGAACCAGATCGGCAACGACATCATCACCACCGACGGCACCACGCTGCTCGGCGCCGACAACAAGGCGGGCGTCGCCGAGATCATGGATGCCGCGCATTTCTTCATCAACAACCCCGACGTGAAGCACGGCACCATCAAGATCCTGTTTACGCCGGACGAGGAGATCGGCCGCGGCGTCGACAATGTCGACATCAAGAAACTCGGCGCCGATTTCGGCTACACCATGGACGGCGAAAGCGCGGGCTCCGTCGAGGACGAGACCTTCTCGGCTGATGGGGCCACCATCACCATCAACGGCGTCAGCGCCCATCCCGGCTATGCCAAAGGGAAGATGGAGCACGCGATCAAGATCGCGGCCGCCATCGTCGAACGTCTGCCCAAGGAAGGCTGCTCGCCGGAAACGACCTCG
Source organism: Bradyrhizobium sp. SZCCT0153 (assembly GCF_018129995.1). Classification (GTDB taxonomy): domain Bacteria; phylum Pseudomonadota; class Alphaproteobacteria; order Rhizobiales; family Xanthobacteraceae; genus Bradyrhizobium; species Bradyrhizobium japonicum_G. Next base: position 224,597 of record NZ_JAFCKS010000007.1, on the reverse strand, counting down.
GGCAAGCAGGGTTTCCTGCACCCGATCGGAATCGACGGTGCGCTGGAGCAGGCGACGCTCTCCTTCATCGTACGCGACTTCACCGAGGAGGGACTGAAGGAAAAGGAAGTCCTGCTCGAGACCATCGTCAAGGACGTGATGAAGGACTATCCGCGCTCGACCTACAAATTCGAGGTGCGGGAGCAGTACCGCAACATGAAGCAGGTGATCGACCGTCACCCGCACATCCTCGAATACGCCATCGAGGCGATCCGCCGCGCGGGCCTGCGCCCGATGCGCACCGCGATCCGCGGCGGCACCGACGGCTCGCGGCTGTCCTTCATGGGCCTGCCCTGCCCCAACATCTTCGCCGGCGAACACGCGTTCCACTCGCGCCTGGAATGGGTCAGCCGCCAGGACATGGAGAAGGCGGTGCAGACCATCGTGCACCTTGCGATGATCTGGGAGGAGAAGGCGTAGCGCCGCTGGTCAAGGCAATGTGGCCGGGATTGCTCCCGGCCATCATCCTGCAGGTTACGGCACCGGCATCGCGCGCGGACTGCGATGGAAGCGGTTCGAGCTTGCCATCCAGTTCGGCAGAGGTTCGCCATCGCGGTGCCGGCCGCCGGCAACTGCAGCAGCCCAGGCCACCGCGGCACCGATCAGCGCCGCCGCCGCAACGGAAAAGGCGACGATGACCGAGTTGCGCCGCGCGCGGCTGATTGCCGTGTGGGCGTCCGCGACCACCGCATCGACCCGCCGTTCGGAGTCCGGCGCAGCCAAGCCCGTCGCCGCGGCGACCTGCTGCACGAGATAGGTTCGATCATCGGTGCTGACGCCGCTATGGCTCGACGATGTCATCAGGATGCGTCCGGCCTCGGCGCGGGTTTCCCGCATGTCGGTGCCGGGAGGCCGCCGCGGCGCGCGGAACAGCTTGTCGAGCTCGTAGCTCAACAGCGGCTCGGCGGGGGTCGCATTCGCGCTCGAGATGCGCATCGGCGAACGGTCGATCGCCGATGCGCCGATGAGTGCCAGCAGCCCGGCGCCGATCAGCACGGCCAGGGCCCAGGACGTCAGCCCATGAAGACCGTCCCGGCGCTCGCCGTCGTCCTCGATCGTCGCCAGCGCGGGCGCCGGACGCGCTGTTCGGCCGGCGATATAACCGCCGAAGCCGAAGCTGACGATCGCCTGGACGATCAGATACAGCCCGGAAAGCAGAGCGAGCGCCGCCGATGCATCGCGCCAGGTCGGCGAGGCCGAACTGACACCGAGGCCGACTGCAACGCCAAAGCCGACCAGGATGAACGACATCGCACCGGCGGCCAACGCGCCTGCGAGGACCGAGCTCCACTGGATGCTTCGGCGTTCCTCGGCAGCGCCGCCGCCGGCATCCATGATGTCTTCCCGCGCGAGAGTTTCCATCGCCATCGCCGCTCCCTCAGCGCAGGCCGAAGAACGACAAGATCGCCATGATCACGACGATCAAGCCGATCAGATAGATCAATCCGTCCATAGTCCCATCCTCCTCACATGCTCCGGGGCGCTAATGAGAGGGGCTGCCGAACGTTCCTAATTTTTCTGCCGCCGGCAGGAACGAGCCGCCTGGCTGCGGGTTGCCCGTGCGAATCCCAAGGATAAAAATTGTGAGCACAAAAGGCCTCAGCCGGTCAGCCCCGGGCTGGGGCCTTTTTGTATCCAGCAGCGTGCGACATCGAGTTCCCCCGACGTAACACTATTGCGGGTCGACACTGTTCCGGCCGCCATGCTACCGCAGGCGGATCAGGAACCCGAGCCGCTCCGTGACTGCGATCCGCCGCCCATACAGCTTCTTCGCCTTGCGCAACTGGCGCGGGCTGGTGGCTGCGCTCGTTGCGGTCATGTACCTGCTGTCGGGCGCGCTCCATGGCGCGCACGACATCGATGTCACGAGCCCCTCCGGCGGCTCGGAGATCGCCGCGATCCTCGACGACGGTTCCGCCGGCCATGGCGATCACAAGGGGCTCGGTGGCCATCACTGCCATGGCTGCTTCTCGATCGCTGTCGCACAGCCGCTGCATTCAGGAGCCGCGGGCGACATCGTTGCCGCACCGGTCGCGCAGAAGCAGCCGACGCTCGTCGGCATCGCACCCGACACGACATCCCCACCCCCCAAACATCTGACCTGAACCGATCAGCCGGGCGCCCACGCGCCCATCTTGCTTTTGTTCACAGGTCATCTTCATGTCTTGCAGACGAACTGCCGCGCGCCTTGCGTGCGCGATGGCGATTCTCGTTGGCCCCTGGCTGACGCAGCACGCGCACGCCCAGACCCTGACCATGCGCGCCGCACTGTCGCGCGCTCTGGCGGCCAGCCCGCGCCTGACCGCGGCGGAGCGCGATGTCGGTATCGCCACGGGCCAGCGCGTCCAGGCGGGCGCCCTGCTCAATCCGGAACTGTCCTACGAGCAGGACAATTCGCTCGGCTCGGGCATCTATCGCGGCACGAAATCCGCCGAAACAACGCTCCAGATCAGCCAGGCCTTCGAGCTGTTCGGCAAGCGCGATGCGCGGATCGCCGCGGGCGCAGCCGGCATCGAGGTCGCCGCGATCCAGCGCAAGGCTGTCCGGCTCGAGGTGCTGTCGGAGACCGCGATCGCCTTCCTCGGCGTGCTCGGCGCCCAGCGGCGGATCCATATCCTCGACGAGCAGATCGAAGCCATCGACCGGCTGACGCCGCTCTTGCGCCGGCGCGTCGAAGCCGGCGCCTCCTCGCCGGCCGAAACCGGCCGTGCGGAAGTGGCATCCGCACTGGTGAAGGCCGATCGCGAACGCTTCAAGGCGACGCTGGCCAGCGCCCGGCGCGAGCTTGCGGTGCTGATGGGAGACCCTGCCGCAAAATTCGGCGAGGTCTCGGGGCGGCTCGACACCATGGGACGGCCGCCGACGTTCCAGTCGGTCGTCGCCGCCATCGATGCCAATCCGCAGCTGGTGCGCTGGACCGCGATTTATGCCCAGCGCAACGCCGAGCTGCTGATGGCGCGGCTCCGGCCCTATCCCGACGTGCGGATCGCCGCCGGCTGGCGCCATTTCAACGAGACCAATGACGACGCGGTTCGGCTCACCGTCTCGGTGCCGATCCCCGTGTTCGACCAGAACCAGGGCAATATTCTCTCCGCGCAGGAAAGCCTCGCCAAGACCAGGGCCGAGCGCGAGGCCAACCGCAACACTCTGATCGTGGTCGCCGGCCGCGCCTACGACTCGCTCCAGGGCTCGCTGCGCGAGCTCGCGGTGCTGCGCGAGACCGCCATTCCCAAGGCTGCGGAAGCTTCGGAAGCCATTTCCCAAGGCTATGGCCAGGGCCGCTTCACCCTGCTCGAAGTGCTCGACGCCCAGGCGAGCGTCGCCCAGGCGCGGCTGCGCGAGCAGGAAGCGCTGCAGAATTTCCACGCGGGTGTGGCGACCATCGAGGGCCTCGTCGGCAATCCCTTCACGCTGGCGCGGGAGAGCGCACGATGAAGACCTCCTCTGCCATTCTCGTCGCCGTCGTGGCCGCCGCGCTCGGCGCCTACGGCTATTCCCTGCTCGCACCGGTCAGGGTCACGCCCGCCGAGCATGCCGCGGATAAGAAGCCGGAGAAGCCGAACGACCATGTCGAGCAGGACGAGCACGGCGCCGACCGCATCCGCATCTCCGACGTCAAGCTGGCCGCCGCGGGCGTGACGCTGGCGGAAGCCGCCAGCGCGACGCTGACCGACACGCTCGCCTTCAACGGCATTTTGCGCGCCAACCAGGAGGCGGTCGTTCAGGTCACGCCGCGCTTTCCCGGAGTTGCAAAATCGATCCTGAAGCGCATCGGCGACAAGGTCGGCAAGGACGATCTGCTCGCCACCATCGAGAGCAACCAGAGCCTGACCGTCTACGAGCTCAAGGCGCCGCTCGCGGGCACCGTCATCGAGCGGCAGATCTCGCTCGGCGAATACGCCTCCGAACAGAAGCCCGCCTTCGTCGTCGCCGACCTGTCCTCCATCTGGGTCGATCTGTCGATCTACCGGCAGGACCTGAAGCGCGTCCGCCTCAACGACGAGGTGCTGATCGATCCCGACGACGGCCGCGGCGAGATCAAGGGCACGATCTCCTACATGGCGCCGATCGGCAGCAGCGAGACCCAGACCGCACTTGCGCGCGTGGTGCTGCCAAATCCGGACGGGCGCCTGCGGCCCGGACTGTTCGTCACGGCGCGGCTGATCCTCGCAGCGCGCGACGTCGCGGTCGCCGTGCGCAAGAGCGCAATCCAGACGCTGGAAAACAGGACCATCGTGTTCGTTCGCGAGGACGGCGACAAGATCGAGGCGCGCCCGGTGGAAACAGGTGATTCCGACCCGAGATTCGTGGAGATCCGCGCCGGCCTTTCGGCCGGCGAGCGCTACGTCGCCGAGAACAGTTTTGTGGTCAAGGCGGAGATGGGCAAGGGAGACGCCGACCATGATTGACGCGCTCCTCGGCTTCTCCCTTCGCCAACGATGGCTCGTGGTCCTGTTCGCGCTCGCAGCCGGCGCCTTCGGCGCCTGGAATTTCACCCGCCTGCCGATCGACGCGGTCCCTGACGTCACCAACGTGCAGGTCCAGATCAACACGCGCGCGCCGGGCCTGTCGCCGCTCGAATCCGAGCAGCGCATCACCTTCCCGATCGAGACCGCGATGGGCGGGCTGCCCAAGCTCGAATACACCCGCTCGATCTCACGCTATGGCCTGAGCCAGGTCACCGTCGTATTCGAGGACGGCACCGACATCTATTTCGCGCGGCAGCTCGTCAACGAGCGCATCCAGCAGGCAAAGGACCAGCTTCCAGCCGGAACCGAGGTCGCGATGGGGCCGATCTCGACCGGCCTTGGCGAGATCTATGTCTACTCCGTCGAGGCCAAGGCCGGCGCGAAGTCACAGACCGGTGCCGAGTTCACGCCGACGGAGCTGCGCACCATCCAGGACTGGATCATCAAGCCGCAACTGCGCACCATTCCGGGCGTGATCGAGGTCAACTCGATCGGCGGTTACGAGCGGCAGTTCCACGTGCTGCCGATCCCCGGCCGGCTGATGGCCTACAAGCTCGGCTTTCGCGACATCATGACGGCGCTGGCTGCCAACAACGCCAATGTCGGTGCCGGCTATATCGAGCGCAACGGCGAGCAATATCTCGTCCGCGCCCCGGGCCAGGTCGCCAATATCGCGGAAATCCGCGACATCGTGATCGGCTCGCGCGGCGGCGTCCCGGTGCGCATCCGAGACGTCGCGGACGTCCAGGAAGGCCACGACCTGCGCTCGGGCGCTGCGACCGCAAACGGCAGCGAAACCGTGCTCGGCACCGCCATGCTGCTGATCGGCGAGAACAGCCGCACGGTAGCCCAGCGCGTGAAGGCGCGGCTCGCGGAGGTCGCGAAATCGCTCCCTGATGGCGTGATCGCGCGCGCCGTCTATGACCGCACGCACCTGGTGGAAGCCACCATCCAGACCGTCGAGAAGAACCTCATCGAGGGCGCCGCGCTGGTTATCGCGGTGCTGTTCCTGATCCTCGGCAACATCCGCGCTGCGCTGATCACCGCCTGTGTCATTCCCCTTTCCATGCTGTTTACGATCACGGGCATGGTCGAGAGCCAGGTCAGCGCCAATCTGATGAGCCTCGGTGCGATCGACTTCGGCATCATCGTCGACGGCGCGGTCATCATCGTGGAGAACTGTCTGCGGTTGCTCGCTGCCGAGCAGCACCTGCGCGGCCGGCCGCTGTCGCTCGAAGAGCGGATGGAGACGATCCGCGCCGGCAGCAGCGAGGTCATCAAGCCGAGCCTGTTCGGCACGCTGATCATCGCCGTGGTCTACCTGCCGGTCCTGACCCTGACGGGGACCGAGGGCAAGATGTTCACGCCGATGGCGCTCACCGTGCTGATGGCGCTTGCCGGTGCGGCGCTGTTGTCGATCACCTTCGTCCCGGCCGCGGTCGCGATCTTCGTCACCGGCAGGATCTCGGAGAAGGAGAACATCTTCATGCGAGCGGCCAGGCGCTTCTACGTGCCGCTGCTCGATCGCGCCATCCGCTACCGCGGCAGCGTCGCTTTTGGCGCCATGCTGATCGTCGCCGGCAGCGTCTTCGCCGCGACGCGCATGGGCGGCGAATTCATCCCGAGCCTGGATGAAGGCGACATTACCATCGAGACCATCCGGATTCCCGGCACCAGCCTGACCCAGAGCGTCGACATGCAGCTCCGGCTGGAAAAGGCGATCAAGCAGGTACCGGAGGTCGCGACCATCTTCTCCAAGATCGGCACCGCCGAGATCGCCAACGATCCGATGCCGCCGAATATGACCGACACCTATGTCACGCTCAAGCCACGCGACGAATGGCCCGATTCAGGCAAGCCCAAGGACGAGGTGGTCGCCGAGCTCGAACGCGCCGCCAACACCCTGCCCGGCACGGCCTATGGCATGACCCAGCCGATCCAGATGCGCTTCAACGAGCTCATTGCCGGCATCCGCAGCGACGTCGGCGTGAAGATATTCGGCGACGATCTCGACGTGCTTGCCGGCATCGCCCAGCAGGTCAACGGCGTCGTCCACGCCATCGAGGGCGCGGCCGACGTCAAGACCGAGCAGATCGCGGGCCTGCCGATCCTCACGGTGAAGCTCGACCGCCAGGCGCTGTCGCGTTACGGCCTCAGCCTCAGCGAGGTGCAGAACCTCGTCGAGATCGCGATCGGGGGAAAACCGGTCGGAAAGCTGTTCGAGGGCGATCGCCGCTTCGACATCGTGGTGCGGCTGCCGGAAAGCCTGCGGGCCAACCCTGAAACGATCAAGTCCTTGCCGATCCCGCTGCCGCCGGGCGAGGATGCACCGGCGGTCACCAAAACCGCATGGCCGGGCGGAAACGCAGCGCTCCGCTACGTGCCGCTGTCCTCCGTCGCGACGATCGAGATCGCACCCGGCCCCAACCAGATCAGCCGCGAGAACGGCAAGCGCCGCGTGGTGGTCATGGCCAACGTTCGCGGGCGCGACCTTCGCTCCTTTGTCGCCGAGACCCAGAACGCAGTGGCAGAGAAGGTCAAGCTGCCGCCCGGCTACTGGATCGGCTGGGGCGGACAGTTCGAGCAGTTGGTCTCCGCGACCAAACGGCTGACGATCGTGGTGCCGGTGGCGCTGCTGCTCGTGTTCCTGCTGCTGTTCATGGGCATGGGATCGGCGGCCGATGCGGCTCTCGTGTTCTCCGGCGTGCCGCTGGCCCTGACCGGCGGCGTGATGGCGCTGCTGCTGCGCGGCATCCCGCTGTCGATCAGCGCCGGTGTCGGCTTCATCGCGCTCTCCGGCGTCGCCGTGCTCAACGGGCTCGTCATCATCACTTTCATCGAGCGGCTGCGCAGCGAGGGGCGTCCCGTCCCGGAGGCCGTTCGCGAGGGCGCGCTGACGCGGCTGCGTCCGGTGCTGATGACGGCGCTGGTCGCCTCGCTCGGCTTCGTGCCGATGGCCCTTGCCACCGGGGCCGGAGCCGAGGTGCAGCGGCCGCTCGCGACCGTGGTGATCGGCGGCATCATCTCCTCGACCGTGCTGACGCTCCTGGTGCTGCCTGCACTCTACCTGCTGTTCCGCCGTGACGCAGGCACCGAAACGCCTACAATGGGACCTGATTTGTTAGCTTCCGGGGAGCGGTAGATTTGGGCAGCCACGACCATCACGGTCATCACCATCATGACCATGCCGGCCACGATCATGGGCACGGTCACGACCGCAGTCATGGTCATGGGCATGGTCATGGGCATGGGCATGGGCATGATCATGGTTTTGGCCACACGCATGTCCACGCGCCCGCCAGTTTCGGCAGGGCATTCGCGATCGGCATCTCGCTCAACACCGCGCTGGTCGTTGCCGAGGCCGTCTACGGCTATATCGGCAACTCCACCGCCCTCCTTGCCGATGCCGGCCACAACCTTTCCGACGTGCTCGGCCTGGTCGTGGCCTGGGGCGCATCGATCGCGGCAAGGCGCGCGCCGAGCGGACGTTTCACCTACGGCCTGCGCGCCTCCACCATCCTGGCGGCGCTTGCCAACGCGGTCTTCCTGCTGGTCGCGACCGGCGCGATCGGCTGGGAGGCGATCTTGCGACTGCGCGAGCCGGAGCCGATCGCGGGCCTCACCGTGATGGCGGTCGCCGGCATCGGCATCCTCGTCAACGGCTTTACGGCGATGCTGTTCGCGCGCGGACGCAAGGACGACATCAACATCGAAGGCGCCTATCTGCACATGGCCGCCGACGCCGCGGTCTCGCTCGGCGTCGTCATCTCGGCGGCACTGATCATCTGGACCGGCTGGCTCTGGCTCGATCCCGTCACCAGCCTCGTCATCTGCGTCACCATCCTCTGGAGCACGACCAGCCTGCTCCGCGCCTCCATCGACATGTCGATGGCGGCCGCGCCCAAAGGCACCGACCTTGCCGCGATCAGGACGTTCCTGCTGGCGCGCCCGGGCGTGTCCGCGATCCACGATCTCCACGTCTGGCCGATCTCGACCACAGAGACGGCGCTGACCTGCCACCTCGTCATGCCCGCCGGCGCCGGCGACGGATTCCTGATGGAGACCGCGCAGCTGCTGAAGGCCTCCTTCCGCATCGGCCACACCACGCTTCAGGTGGAGACGCATCCCGACAATGGCTGCGCGCTGGCGCCGGATGATGTGGTGTGAGGCCGCTTGCGCCGCAAAGTCACGCGCTCGCCCGGCCCGCCGTGTCCCCGGCGCGGCTGCGAAAAGCCCTGATCCGATCGAACAGCAAGCTCGCCAGCATGGCGCTCGAGCCGCCGAGGAACGGAATGGCGTAATACGCGTAGCGATTAAGCCCATAAATGAGAAACGCCGGCAACGCAGCGCTGACCAGCGCGAGCAGGACCATCAGCGTGCCGACGGCAACGAGGCCGCGAGGGCTCCGGCGAATGAAACCCGCACGGCCCGCCGGGACACTGATCAGCAGGACGAGAGCGAGACACAGTGTCGCCGAGGAGAACCACACGATCGGTCCGGCACGGTCATCGTATTCGGTCGACACCTTCACCCCGCAGCAGAACGCTACCAAGTCCGAACTCGGCGCGTAGCCATGCCCCATGAGTTGGCTCAGTCTGAGCTGCACCTGATCCGCGGTCGGCAGAAGCCGAGACAGCGGCCACCAGGGCTTGTAGTAATCGTGAACCAACTGGCCGGATTTGAAGCCGGTCGGACTTCCAAAAAAGGGATAGGTATCCCGTTTCACGAAGTACTCGTAGCCCTGCGGAGAAGGGACCCGGCGCGCAATCGGATTTGCGTCGAACAACATGAAATACATTTCCCGGAGGAAGTGCTTCGTGACGTGCCGATAGAGCGTCGATGGCCTCGTCAGCGTTTCGATGAAGATATCACGCACGACCCTCTCGAGATCCTCGTCGCTCTCCCCGGACATCTTCAACCGGTGCACTGCGCCGAACGGCCATTGATACTGGTCGGTGTCGCCCCATCCTTTGGGAGTGTCCGCGGCTCGCATCTTCTCGACGAATTCCCGTGCCTGCGCCTTGTGGTCGAGATGAACGCCGTGATCGAAATCACCGGAATAGCCGACGACGAAAGCCATCACGGCAAGGGTCTCGTTGCCTGCGGCAGGTTTTCCAATCACGAAGTTGACGACAGCCGGGGTGAGATAGACGGCCGAAGCGAGAAAGACCGCAAGTCCAAGCACGCCGAGCCGGCGCAGGAACCGGGTGTCCAGGGTCGAAGCCAGCCACAGCAGAATGACAGCGGCCTGGCCTATCGCCGCCGAGCGGCAAACCATCAGCGCCCCGAGCACCAAGCCCACGCATGCCGAAGCGAGGAACGCCGGCCAATTGCGCAACGCTGCTCCGGCGGCAAAGAAGGCCGCAAGGCTGACCAGAAAATTGGAGATCGTCTCTGCGCCGATAGTGTTGTCATAGTGGATGATGCGGCCATGCAGCGCCGCAAGGGCAAAGGCCAGAAGCGAGAAGAAGCGGGGCGCGCCGGCAAAACGCACGATCGCGGCGACGAGGAGAGCGGTGCCGACGCTCATCAAGTGCTGCGCGATGACGAAGACCAGGATGTGGGGGCCGAACATCTTGGACAGCAGCACAAGGAAGACGGCGACCCCGTACGGACGCTTCACCGCGTCCTCGATATATTGGCCCCTTAGAATCGATTCTGCCTGAATCAGGTAGGGCCCGCCGTCCTCGTGGATGAAGTGATCCGGCCAAGCCACGAGGAAGGCGAGGTGAATCATCAGGGCCAGGCCGATCACGCAGACCCAGACCCAGAACCACGCGACGGAATTCGTCCATCCGAGCCATCCAGGGGAAAACTCCCCGCGCCCGCCCCGTGCTCCATCCATTTTCAATGCCCGCCTTCGCTATCTTTGCTCGCGGATTGATCGGGCGACTGCGCCAGGCGCGTGCCGGACACGGTCCAGCTATAACCATGCCGGTGATAGAGCTCCACACCGGCGAATCCGGCATCGGACAGCAAGGCCTGCGCCTCGTCGCGGGTATAGTATTTCGCATAGGAGGGGTTCAGCTGGTCGTAGATGGTCAGGCGGCGAACCGAACGCGGAAACCTTGCCAGGACGGAACGAATGTAGTTCCGCATCGGAAGAGGAAGAATCCGGCAGAGACCGATATAGGTCGTCAGCGCGAATTCCAGCAGATGCGAGAGCGCGACCAGCATCCCGTGCGGCATTCGAACCGTGACCTTGCGCAGCGGGATCGCGATCGACAGATAGGTCTGGTTCCCTTCAAAGCCGTAGAGCCACACGATGCAACGTCCGCCAGGGCGCAGCGCCCCGAACGCAGCGCGGACGACAGGGCTTGGCGCGGGAATGTGGTGCAAGACACCCATCGAGACGACGTAGTCGAGATCCAGACGGGATGGCAGCTGGTCGCCGGGCACCTGGAGATAGTCGATGCGGTCAGCACGGGCGACGGTGTTGGTCTTGAGGACCTCGAATGCCGCGGAGGGCTCGACCGCGACGACGCGATCGGCCCCGGCGTCGAGCAGCATGTTGACGATACGTCCCGTGCCGCTTCCGATATCGGCGACCCGCGCGCTCTTGACGTCATCGAGCGTCAGCAGTGGACCGAACAGATCGGCGAGCAGCTCCGCCGAACCATAATAGCCAGGGCTGTCCCGGAAGGCCGTCCACTGCTCTCCGAAATCGTCGATCGTTTGTCGCTTCAGGTCCGGCATCGGCGCTGGTCCGGCTCGCTCAGCGCGGCCGGGGGGCAGCGAGCCCCATCAGCCATATCCCCAGCGTCAGAACGGGCCACAGCGCGAAGGCGTTGTCGCTACGCCGGTCCAGATGGTCCTTCCACAGCAGGCGGATCGCATCCGGATTGAGGTAGGGCGCGAAAACATCCGGCTCCTGATTGAACACACGATCGCAAATTGCCTGCAGACCTCCGCGTCTCATCAATTGCGCAATGGGAACGTTGAACCCGCGCTTGCGCGACCACGCGGCGTCCCGGGGCATTCCCAGGCGCTCGGCGAGCTTGCGTAGGACGTATTTTGGCGCGCCCTTCGGCCAGGGATTGAGGAGGGCGACGTCAATCGTGCCGGCGAGGTCCATGACCCGGCGATCGAGGATCGGAACGCGCACTTCGAGCGAATGCGCCATGCTCATCGCATCGACCTTCTGAAGCACGCTCTGGAGGTGAAAGCGCTGGTCGGCCACCAGCGCCCGATCCAGCACCTTGTCGTGCGGCTCCGAATAGTATTCCGCGTATTCGGCGAACGGGTCGGCCGCCGCAACATCGACCATCTCGCGCCCATAGATCTTCGCGGCGAGAAACCGGGGAACCAGCCGCCGCCATTGCAGATGCGGACGATCCCCTTCCTCGCCGAGACCCAGCGCAAAACGAGCCAGCTGCGCCGCCGCCGGAAGACGTCTTTCATCGCCGCGAACGGCGGCATAGGCAAGCCGACCGGTCATGCCCGCAACGCCCCGCGGCACGATGCGGCGCACGGACTCCGCCATGGCGGTTGCAGCATAAGTCTCGTATCCGGCAAAAAACTCGTCGCCGCCGTCGCCCGACAGCACGACGCTGCAATGCTGCCGGACTGCGCCGGCCAGACGATAGAAGCCGAGCGCGCCCGTATCGGCACACTGCCCGTCGAAATGATAGACGACCGCGCGGAGCGCAGTCTCGGCGTCCTCCCCTCCTTCCCCGTCGACCACGCTGACCGACAAGCCGGCAGCGGCGGCGATCTCCTTCGCTGCAGCCGATTCATCGTGGCTCTTCTCGGAGAACCCCGCCGTGAACAAAGGCGGCTTCAATCCGAGGCGCTTCAGCGTGAGGCTGATAAGCGAGCTGTCGATACCGCCGCTCTGCAGCACGGCGAGCGGAACGTCACTCACCATCTGGCTTTCGACCACCGTCTGGATCGTGGCCTCGAGGCGGTCGACGGCCTCGTCCAGGCGGCTGATCGCCGGCGCGCGGACCGGCCGCCAGAAGCGGCGCTCGGTCCGCTCGCCGGCAGTGAAGCTCATCACCGTACCGGGCGGGACCTGCTTGATCCCGCCAAACAGGCTCTGCCGCGTCCCGGTGTGCCCGGCGGCCAGGAAGGTGTGGAGTGCACCGGGATCGATGCGCGGCGCCTCGCGCCGGCTCGCCGAGATTCCCTTGACTTCGCTCGCGAACACGACGTCGCTGCGGTCCTCGAAGTAGTAGAGCGGCTTGATGCCGATCCCGTCACGCGCGAGGATCAGGCGGCGCTCCTGACGGTCCCAGAGGCCGAGGGCGAAAAAGCCCTCCAGCCGCTCGAACATCGCCTCGCCCCAGGCGAGATAGGCGTAGGGAAGAATTTCCGTGTCGCAATGTCCCCGGAACCGGAAGCCGAAGGAACGTTCGAGCTCGCGTCTCAGTTCGCCGTCGTTGTAGATCTCGCCGTTATAGGTCACGGCGATGCGGCCGGACGCATCGAGCATCGGCTGGTGTCCGGCTTCCGAAAGGTCGCGAATGGCGAGCCGCCGGTGGGCGAAACCGACGGATTGATCCAGCCAGGAGCCCTCGCCGTCCGGTCCGCGGTGGATCAACGCGGCAGACATCGCCGCGACCGTGCCGCGATCGACCGGGCGGCCGTCGCGGTGAAAAATTCCGGCTACGCCGCACATCGCGCTTTGCCGTCAGGAGTCGTCATGGCCGCTGGTTCATGATCTGCTTGAGAAGAACAGCCAGGAGCCCCATCGCGACGACGAGAATGCTGAGGAGGATGGCGCCGACCCCGAGGACAAAACCGCTGACGACCTGCAGAATGATCCCGCCTATCAGCGAAACCACGGCGAGCGCCATGCACATCATCGCCAGCAGCACGAATATCTTCAGCGGATTGTAGTAGGTGCAGGCCTCCAGGACATACTGCAACGTGCGAAGGGAATCGCGGAACAGATTGACCTTGGATCGGCCGATCCGCTCCTTGTAGTCGATGTCGATGTAGTCGACGAATTTCGCGTTCATCATGTAGGCGAGCGTCAGCGAGGTCGTGAAGCTGAAGAGGTCGCTGACGTGCTCGAAATACGAAATGGCGATGTGACGCTGGAAGACGCGAAGCCCGGAATTGATGTCCGGGATTTCGCGATTGGCGGTGAACTCGACGATGGTCTTCAGCACCGCACGAAGCGGCGACTTCAGCATCGACTCCCTGTAGTTCGGGCCGGTTCGGGCGCCGACGACCATGTCGAAACCTTCATTGAGGCGTGCGATCAATGCCGGGATCGCTTCCATCGGATAGGAGCCGTCCGCGTCGCTGATGACGATCGTGTCGTAGGCCGCGATGCGAATACCGTCCTTCAGCGAGCGCCCGTATCCGATGTTGTGGGCATGCCTCAGGACTTTTGCGCCGGCTTGCTCGGCCAGCGCCCCGGTGCCGTCGTTCGAGCCGTCGTCGACGACGATGATCTCATAAGGAGCGAGCTCGGCGCGATCGAGAACCGATTTCGCCCGCGCGATCGTCTCAACGATGCCGTTGCGCTCGTTCAGAGCTGGAATGACGACGGAAATCATACGCGCCGTGCAATGCAGGTGACGGATTGCCCGAAAAAGCTTCGCGACAGGGGATCAAGCGCCCGCGACAACGGAACCATGTACCTGTCGAACAGCGCAATCTGTCCATTCACGGCGTCGTCGTTCAGCGAGTTATGCCGCTTCAAGCGGTTGGCAAGCCATCCCAGTCCGCCGATCGGGTTGAAATAGCTCAATCGGACGATCTCGACCGGCTGTCCCGTCATGAGATCGCGCAAGCGCGCGGTGCTGTAGCGCCGGAAGTGCCCTGCGAGCCGATCAAGATCGTTGTAGAGCAGCATGAGAGCCGGGACGCTTATGAGAAGATGTCCGCCCGGCTTCAGCACGCCGACCAGATTGGCGACAGCCCTGGCATCGTCCTCGATGTGCTCGAGCACGTTGACGGTGAACACGGCATCGACGCCGTTCGGAAACAGCGAATGCAACTGTTCCGCGGCCAGAATGTCGCAGACGGCAAAGCTGCGGTCAGGCATGGCCTGGGCGGCGCGCTCGACGCTTTCGCGATCGTGGTCCACGCCGCAATAGTCGCCGAGTTCCCCGAGCACTCTGCTGTAGAGGCCATGGCCAAACCCGACTTCGACGATGCGTCCGGTGAGATAGGGGCGGAACTGCTCGATGACCCAGTTCATGTAGTTCTGCGCATCGGCGATGCCGCTAGAATACGTGGCCGCCCCCGTCTTGAGACCGTCCATAGACGCGGGCTGTGGCAGCCGGGAGACCTGGGCCATGGGTCCTGAACCTCTATTAAGGTCCGGGATTAGCAGCAAGAGCAGGGTTTCTCAAGCGCGTCCGGAAGCTGTTTCATCCGCCAGTTGAGTCAGACGTCCGGCTCGACAAATGACCGGGCCCGGCAGCGGTGACGCGCAGACCGCCAACCATGTTTGGTCGGCAGCCAGGCTGAGGTGACTACGTCGCTTTCGCCGTCACGATCCAGATCGCGCCTTGAAGTGCCACCGACTGCCCTTTGAGGAATGGCGCCAGCATGTCGCGGATCGAGGCCTTGGCGGCCTCGTAAGTCTCCGGCGGATGGCCCTGCAGCGCGCGGCTGGCCGGACCGATCTGTAACGCGCCGTCGACCGCGGCATCGATCCCGCCGCCGATCGCGATGTCCATCGGCAGATTATGCGGCTCCATCGCCACATCGACGAAGCCTGCACCGCTGAGGATGCGCATCACGCGCTCTTCCGCGGCAAAGGCGAAAGGCCCGGGCTCCTCGGGCCCGACCGGCGGCATTTTGGGGACGTGTTTGTAGACCGCCATCAGCGGCGCCATCATCCAGGGATTTTCCTTCGGCTCGCGCCAGCAGGCGAAAGCGAGCCGTCCCGACGGCTTCAGCGCACGCCGCAAATTGGTGAATGACGCGACGGGATCGGCGAAGAACATGACGCCGAAGCGCGAGGCCAGGAGATCGAAGCTCGCCGGCTCGAACGGATGCACCGTCGCATCCGCCAGCACGAAATCGAGCGGCAGGCCTTTCGGCGCGAGTGCACGCGCCTGCGACAGCATCGGATCGGAGACGTCGAGGCCGAGCGCGAAGCCATCGGGCGCCACCGTTTTCGCGAACGCGCACGTCGTCGCACCGGAGCCGCAGCCGACGTCGATCACGCGCTCGCCGGGCTTCGGCCTGGCGCGGTCGATCAGCACGTCGGCGATGGGTCCGAGCAGTCTCTCCTGCGCCGCGTGGCGATCGGCCCAGCGCTGTCCGCTCGGGCCGTTCCAATAGGCGATCTGGTCGGCGTTCTGCTCGTGTCCGCTTGGCTGCTGCATAGGGTCTCCGAAAATTTGGGCAGCTCGGGTAGCCGCCAGCGCCCGGATTTGTCGTTGTCCGTCGAGCGAAGCCCCTCTTCCAAAATGCAATTGGGGCTGGTGGGCGGTCACGGATTCGAACCGCGGACCCTCTCGGTGTAAACGAGATGCTCTAACCAGCTGAGCTAACCGCCCCTCGCCGCTTCTTTATCCCTACCCGCCCTTGGTCGGCAAGTATGGAACGTCAGTCCCCCGGCCTCCCCGGCAGTTGCGGTACCGCATCGATCCACACAGCCGCCGACTGGCACCAGATCTGCCGCACCGGCCGCAAGGCGTCGCGCTGGCGGATACTGCCCCAGCGGATCCCCCAATCGCCGGCCTCCTCGCCCTCGCCGCTGGTGAACAGCGGGGAACCGCAATTGCTACAAAAATGCTGGAAGCGCATCCGGCCGTTGTCGCCGCGCTTGCCGTAAACCTTTGGGGTGCCGGCGGTCAGCTTGACGTCGACGCTGGTGCAGATCGCGGTCACCCGGAACGGCGATCCCGTGAGGGTCTGGCAGTCCCGGCAATGGCAGACCGAGACCGCTTCGGGGTCGATCTCGGCTTCAAAGGTGATCCGCCCGCAATGGCATTGCCCGTCGATCTGCATCGTCCTCGTCCCCTTGTCCGCCGCTCCCTGCCCCAAAACAAAAACGGCGCCCGAAGGCGCCGTTTTATCATCTTTCGATGGAGCTTAGTGAGCGGTCAGGCCGCCGGCGGCTTCGTCGCCGTCGGGCTTCACCGTCACCTTGGTGTCTTCTTCCCAGACGATCGGCACCGGCTTCTTCACCAGCGCCCTGGCGACGACGTCGTCGAGACGGGAGACCGGGATGATCTCCATGCCGCCCTTGATCGCATCGGAAATCTCCGTGAGATCCTTGGCGTTGTCCTCGGGGATCAGCACCGTCTTGATGCCGCCGCGCGCAGCAGCCAGCAGCTTCTCCTTCAGGCCGCCGATCGGCAGCACGCGGCCGCGCAACGTGATCTCGCCGGTCATCGCGACATCATGGCGGACCGGGATGCCGGTCATGACCGAGATGATCGCGGTGGCCATGGCGACACCCGCGGACGGACCGTCCTTCGGCGTCGCGCCTTCCGGCACGTGCACGTGGATGTCGCGGCGGTCGAACAGCGGCGGCTCGATGCCGTAGACGATCGCGCGCGAGCGGACGTAGGACGCCGCCGCCGAGATCGATTCCTTCATGACGTCGCGCAGATTGCCCGTGACCGTCATCTTGCCCTTGCCGGGCATCATGACGCCCTCGATGGTCAGCAGCTCGCCGCCGACATCGGTCCAGGCAAGGCCGGTGACGATGCCGACCTGCGGCTCGCTCTCGATCTCGCCGTAGCGGTACTTCGGCACGCCCAGAAGCTCTTCGAGAGACTTCTCGGTGACCTTGACCGACTTCTTCTTGGAGATCATCAGCTCCTTCACCGCCTTGCGGGCGAGTGTGGAGAGCTCACGCTCCAGGTTGCGCACGCCCGCTTCGCGGGTGTAGCGGCGGATCAGAAGCAGCAGCGCGTCGTCGTCGATCGAGAACTCCTTGGAGTCCAGGCCGTGCTTTGACACCGCGTTCGGGATCAGATGCTTGCGCGCGATCTCGACCTTCTCGTTCTCGGTGTAGCCCGCGATCCGGATGATCTCCATGCGGTCCATCAGGGGGCCGGGAATATTGAGCGTATTCGCGGTCGTGATGAACATCACGCTGGACAGATCGTAGTCGACCTCGAGATAGTGGTCGTTGAAGGTCGCGTTCTGCTCGGGGTCGAGGACCTCGAGCAGCGCCGAGGACGGATCGCCGCGGAAATCGGCGCCCATCTTGTCGATCTCGTCCAGCAGGAACAGCGGATTGGACGACTTCGCCTTGCGCATCGACTGGATGATCTTGCCGGGCATCGAGCCGATATAGGTGCGGCGGTGACCGCGGATCTCGGCCTCGTCGCGCACGCCGCCGAGCGAGACGCGCACGAATTCGCGCCCCGTCGCCTTCGCGATCGACTTGCCGAGCGAGGTCTTGCCGACGCCGGGAGGCCCGACGAGGCACAGGATCGGGCCCGTCAGCTTGTTGGCGCGCGACTGCACCGCGAGATACTCGACGATACGTTCCTTGACCTTCTCGAGCCCGTAGTGATCGGAGTCCAGGACGGCCTGCGCCGATTCCAGGTCCTTCTTGACCTTGGACTTCTTGTTCCACGGGATCGACAGCAGCCAATCCAGGTAGTTGCGCACGACGGTCGCTTCCGCGGACATCGGCGACATCTGACGCAGCTTCTTCAGTTCATGCTGCGCCTTTTCGCGCGCCTCCTTGGAGAGCTTGGTCTTGGAGATCTTCTCTTCGAGATCAGCGAGCTCGTCGCGACCATCGTCGTCGCCGAGCTCCTTCTGGATCGCCTTCATCTGCTCGTTGAGATAGTACTCGCGCTGGGTCTTCTCCATCTGGCGCTTGACGCGCGAGCGGATCCGCTTCTCGACCTGGAGCACCGAGATCTCGCTCTCCATCAGGCCCAGCACCTTCTCCAGGCGCTGAGTGACCGACAGCGTCTCCAGGATGCCTTGCCGATCCGCGATCTTGACGGCGAGATGCGAGGCGACGGTATCGGCGAGCTTGGCGAAATCGGTGATCGCCTGCACGACGCCGACGACCTCGGCCGAGATCTTCTTGTTGAGCTTCACATAGCTCTCGAAGTCGGACACGACCGAGCGTGCCATGGCCTCGGCTTCGACCGACTTCGCATCGGTGTCGGCGAGCGCAATTGCGGTCGCTTCGTAATAGTCGGCGCGATCGGTGTATTTCTGCACGCGCGCACGCTCGAGCCCTTCGACCAGCACCTTCACGGTGCCGTCGGGAAGCTTCAAGAGCTGCAGCACGCTGGCAAGCGTACCGGTCTCGTAAATCGCATCGGGGGCCGGATCATCGTCGGACGCATTCTTCTGAGTCGCGAGCATGATCAGCGCGTCGTTCTTCATCACCTCTTCGAGCGCGCGGATCGACTTCTCGCGGCCGACGAAGAGCGGAACGATCATGTGCGGGAAGACGACGATGTCGCGCAGCGGCAGCACGGGATAGGCGTGCGTTTCGCCATGGACGATGGTTGGCCTGGGTTTTGGATTGGTCATGGCCTTTTCCTTTTGCTTTGCCCCCTTGCACGCAGTCCGCCATGCTCATGCGCAACCGCCACAAGGTGCCGAGGTGATCCGCAGAACCGGTCGGTCCTTTTCGAGTTGGACCGGCTTGCCGGATCGGAACTGAGGCGAATCTTGAAGAGAATGCTCGCTCGCCGCCGACATTAGGTGGCTATCGCCCCGGGGGGTGTCAAGTCATTGAAAGACGCGCGCCATCAGGCGCTTACGCACGCAAATAAGCGACGCAACACCGGCTGCGGAGATACCTTCCGCAGCCCTCGAATGATGAGGCGATTGGAGCGTTCCAGCGCCGCAGATCAGGCGCTGGCATTCTCGACGGCGCGATCGGACCGATCGGCGTAGATGTAGAGCGGACGCGCCGTTCCTTCCACGACTTCGCGCGAAATCACGACTTCTTCCACACCTTCGAGGCCCGGCAGGTCGAACATGGTCTCGAGCAGGATCGCCTCGAGGATCGAACGCAGTCCGCGCGCGCCGGTCTTGCGCTCGATCGCCTTGCGGGCAACCGCGCCAAGCGCCTCGTCGGCGAACGTCAGCTCGATATTCTCCATCTCGAACAGCCGCTGGTATTGCTTCACCAGCGCGTTCTTCGGCTCGACCAGGATCTTCTTGAGCGACGTCTCGTCCAGATCCTCCAGCGTCGCGACCACGGGCAGACGGCCGACGAATTCGGGGATCAGGCCGTACTTCAACAGATCCTCTGGCTCGACGTGACGGAAGATCTCGCCGGTACGACGGTCCTCCGGCGCCAGCACCTGGGCGGCGAAACCGATCGAGGTCGACCGTCCGCGGGCGGAGATGATCTTCTCCAGGCCCGAAAACGCGCCGCCGCAGATGAACAGGATATTGGTGGTGTCGACCTGCAGGAATTCCTGCTGCGGATGCTTGCGGCCGCCCTGCGGCGGGACCGAAGCCACCGTGCCTTCCATGATCTTGAGCAGCGCCTGCTGCACGCCCTCACCCGACACGTCGCGCGTGATCGAGGGGTTGTCGGACTTGCGGCTGATCTTGTCGATTTCGTCGATATAGACGATGCCGCGCTGGGCACGCTCGACATTGTAGTCGGCGGCCTGCAGCAGCTTCAGGATGATATTCTCGACGTCCTCACCGACATAGCCGGCTTCGGTCAGCGTCGTCGCATCGGCCATCGTGAAGGGCACGTCCAGGATGCGGGCGAGCGTCTGCGCGAGCAGCGTCTTGCCCGAACCGGTCGGACCGATCAGCAGGATGTTCGACTTCGCGAGCTCGACGTCGTTGTGCTTGGTCTGGTGGTTGAGGCGCTTGTAGTGATTGTGCACCGCGACCGAGAGAACCTTCTTCGCATGGCTCTGGCCGATGACGTAATCGTCCAGCACCTTGCAGATTTCCTTCGGCGTCGGAATCCCGTCGCGCGACTTCACCAGCGAGGACTTGTTCTCCTCGCGAATGATGTCCATGCAGAGCTCGACGCACTCGTCGCAGATGAAGACCGTGGGACCCGCGATCAGTTTGCGGACTTCGTGCTGGCTCTTGCCGCAGAACGAGCAATATAGCGTGTTCTTGGAGTCGCTCGTGCCGACCTTACTCATTCATGTCTCCGTCCGCGGTTCGATCCCGTTCCGCTCGATCGCTCCATTCCGACACGACGGCCGGGATGAAGTTTAAATAGAGCAAATTCCGTACCAAAAAAGACCCTACGCGTTATATCCCGTGCGAATCACGGTCACTCGATTCTCCGCGATCATAGCCGATCGATCGTAGCCAACCATGCTGTCACCCGACTATCAAGAATTCGCTAATCGGGGTTCGCCGGCTACCCGTGACAATACCGTGATTTCAGGTCTTGGTACGGACGAAGTGACCGAAATCACCCCGGCGTTGCTGGATTGACACGAAAAAAAAGCACGAAAGCAGAACTTTCTGCCTGTCGCAGGGCGCAAAACTGCTTTTCGCGCCCAGCGGATGCGCCCTTAACGTGAACGCGGCCCTGACGATCCCCTGCCATGCCGGGGATCGCTGTTGCACCGCCGGTAATGCTACGGGGTCTTCGCCGACGCCGGTTCCTCGGCGCGCTTGTCGATGACCTTGTCGACCAAGCCGAACTCCTTGGCGTCGGCCGCGGTGAGGAACTTGTCGCGTTCCAGCGCATCCTCGATCGCCTTGTAGGTCTGGCCGGTGTGCTTCACGTAGATCTCGTTGAGCCGCTTCTTCAGGTTCAGGATTTCCTGCGCGTGCAGCATGATGTCGGTGGCCTGGCCCTGGAAGCCGCCGGAGGGCTGGTGCACCATGATGCGCGCGTTCGGCAGCGAGAAGCGCATGTCCTTCTCGCCGGCGGCGAGCAGCAGCGACCCCATCGAGGCCGCCTGCCCCGTGCAGAGCGTCGAGACCGGCGGACGGATGAACTGCATGGTGTCGTAGATCGCGAGGCCCGACGTCACCACGCCGCCCGGCGAGTTGATGTACATCGAGATTTCCTTCTTCGGGTTTTCCGCTTCGAGGAACAGGAGCTGAGCGACGATCAGCGTCGACATGCCGTCCTCGACCGGTCCGGTCAGGAAGATGATGCGCTCTTTCAGAAGCCGCGAGAAAATGTCGTAGGCGCGCTCGCCACGGTTGGTCTGCTCGACCACCATGGGCACGAGGTTCATGTAGGTTTCAACCGGATCGCGCATGAGTCACCTAGGGTTTTAAGAGGCGGACATCGCCAGTCTTGGCTGCCAGTCGTGGCTGGATCTGCCGGAAGGCCGATGGACGTCCCGTGATGCAGGAACTTGTAGAACGAGAGGGCGTAGCGACAGATATAGCCCAATTCGCGCCTGACAAGTGCGGAGCGAATTAAGGCTTAATCGGTGAAGCACTTGAAGCTGATTCGTGCAAAGAGGCCCAGCCAACCATCTGGCTAGCTCGACCTCTTCGCTGATCATTCTTAATGGAAGACGTTCTCAAACCCTTCAGGCTGCGGTCTTTTCCGCTTCGTCGTCCTTGTAGAGGTCCTCGCGCGAGACCTTCTTCTCGGTCACCTTGGCAAGCTCGAGGATGAAGTCGACGACCTTGTCCTCATAGATCGGTGCACGAAGCTGGGCCAACGCCTGGGCGTTGCTGCGGTAATAGTCCCAGACCTCCTTCTCGCGGCCGGGCATCGAGCGCGCGCGCTCGATCACGGCGCGGCCGACCTCGTCGTCGGTCACGGTGATCTTGTTCTTCTCCCCGATCTCGGAGAGCACGAGACCGAGCCGCACGCGGCGATCGGCGATCTTGCGGTACTCTTCCTTGGCGGCGTCCTCAGTGGTGTCTTCGTCGGCAAAGGTCTTGCCGGCGGAGTCCATCTCGGCCTTCACCGAGTTCCACATCAGATTGAACTCCTCGTCGACCAGCGAGGGCGGTGCCTCGAAGCGATGCGCCTCGTCGAGGCGGTCGAGCAGCGCGCGCTTGACGCGCTGGCGCGTCGCGGTCGTGAACTCGGCGGAGAGACGCTCGCGCGCCGCTTCCTTCAGCTTGTCCAGCGATTCCAGGCCGAGCGTCTTGGCGAACTCGTCGTCGATCGCGAGATCCTGCGGCGCCTCGATCAGCGTCGCGGTGGTCTCGAATTCGGCCGGCTGGCCAGCGAGCTTGTCGTTCATGTAGTTCTTGGGGAACGACACCTTCAGCGTGCGGGTCTCGCCCGCGGCGACACCGACGAGTTGCTCCTCGAAGCCGGGGATGAACGTGTTGGAGCCGATCACGACCTGGATGCCGTCGCCGGTACCGCCCTCGAAGGCTTCGCCGTTGATGGTGCCCTTGAAGGCGACGGTGACGCGGTCACCCGATTCGGCCTTGGCGCCCTCGCCCTTGGCGGCATAGCCGCGATTCGAATCGGCGATCCGCTTGATCGCCTCGTCGACGTCGGCGTCGGTGACGTCGACGACGGGCTTCTCGACCTCGAAGGTCTTGAAGTCGGCGAGCGCGATCGACGGCACCACCTCGATCGCGACCGTATAGGTCAGATCAGTCTTGCCGTTCAGCAGCTCCTCGACCTCGGCCTGCTCGGTCGGCATCGTGATCTTGGGCTCGGTCGCAAGGCGGAAGCCGCGCTCGGAGAACAGCTGCGTGTTGGTGTCGCGGATGGTCTGGTCGATGGTCTCGGCCATCACCGAGCGGCCATAGACCTTCTTCAGGTGCGTGACCGGCACCTTGCCGGGACGGAAGCCGTTGATGCGGACCTTGTCCTTGAGGTCGACGAGCTTGGCCCCGGCCTTGGCGTCGAGATCAGACGCGGGAACGCTGATCTTGAACTCGTGCTTCAAACCTTCCGAGAGGGTTTCTGTGACCTGCATGGCGTCCAATCTTCTTCTCGTTCGGTCCCGGCGCGCATGCGTCGGGACGCTGTCATTAATCGATCCGGCGCGAGGCAAACGCCTCAACGCCGGCGGTTGATCGGACCGGCTTCAGGCGGACAAACATCCGCGCCGAAGCAGGCCCTCGTAATCCGTGCAAACGCTGAAAGCGCTTGGTGCGGGCGGAGGGACTCGAACCCCCACAACTTTCGTCACTGGAACCTAAATCCAGCGCGTCTACCAGTTCCGCCACGCCCGCGTAATTTGCATCAAGACCGGCCGCGATGCCGCGGGCGGCGGGCTTATAGCATGTGCCCGCCTGTTCGCAGCAAAAAAATGGCCTGATCGAGGCAGGCATCAAGTAGGCATGGCGACTGGACTTATCCAGCGCGGCGTGGTCCGGATCGCCGCATGAAAACGCGGATCTTCGACCCGACGAGGCGCGAGGTTTTGACCGGCCTTGGCGCCGGATTTGGCGCCGGATTTGCCGCCTCGGCGGCCGGGCTGATGGCCGGCGGCGCAGCCCCGCTCGTAACCGCCCAGCTCGCCCTTCAGGCGAGGCCGGCAACTCTGGTTCTGACGCCGGGTCAGCCGGCTACACCGATTTGGGAGCTGGCCGCAGTAAGTCACCTTGGGAATGTCCGTCTCAAGCGCGGCGACCGTTGCGAGGTGGTCTTCCGCAATGAGTTACCTGTGCCGCTTGCCCCAGTCTGGTACGGCCTCAATGGCCCGACCGCGGCAGACCCGCTCAGAGGGCGCGCGCCGACCGCACCGGATGCGACTGAAACATCAATTATTTCAATAACAAATGCGGGAACCCTGCTGGCCGACTTCCGTCTCTTCGAGGACGGCCTGAAGCATCCCGCGCGTCCGCTTCCGATCATCGCCGCCGAGTCGGACCGGGTCGCCGTCGATCGTGACGTGGTCCTTTTGATCGAGGAATGGCGCGTGAGGCAGGACGGGACCGCGCTTCCCCCCGGCCGCGAACCGAAGGACACGACACCGCTCTATACCATCAACGGGCAGCCTTCATTCGAACTCTCAACCTCCGCCGGCGAACGGCTGCGGCTGCGCTTCATCAACGGCTCGCAACGGTCTGTTCTGGCGATCAAATTGGAAAACCACGACGTCCGGATGATCGCCCTCGACGGACAGCCGGCCGAACCGTTCCCGGCGCGCAACGGCGCCCTGGTGCTGGCCCCCGGCGCGCGCGCCGACGCGGTCGTGGATGCGGCCACATCGGCCCCATTCCTGCTGCATGACGGCAAGGAGGCGCGCCGTGTCGGCAGTCTCACCATTTCCGGCGAACGGGCGCGGGAACGGCGCGCGCCGATGCTGCAGCCACTTCCTTCGAATGACCTGCCCGAGAAGCTCGATCTGAAGGGGGCCATGCGGTTCGATGTCGCGCTCGGTGCGCCCGAAGCCGGGTGGATCCGGCCCGCAAGCTTCTCCACCGGCTCCGCCCCCGCCTTCCGCGCCAAGGCGGGCCGCACGATCGCGCTGGCGCTCAAGAACCCCGCGCCGGTTACCACCGTCTTTCATCTCCACGGCCACCATTTCCGCCTGCTCGACAAGCTCGACGATGGCTGGAAGCCCTATTGGCTCGACACGCTCGCAATCGAGCCCGGCCAGACCCAGCGCATCGCCTTCGCGGCGACCTCCCCCGGGCGATGGCTGATGGAATCCGTTGCGACCGACTGGGCCGCACCGCGGCTGGTGCGCTGGTACGCGGTGGAGTGAACGCTCAGTATTCGACCCCGAGCGCGCTATAGATCCGCCGGTGCACCGCCGGCAGCGTTTCAGTGAGATCTTCGGCGATCAGCCCCGGCCCTGCCTCGCTTCCCGCTTCGCCATGCATCCACACGGCGATGCTGGCCGCCTCGAACGCCGGCACGCCTTGCGCCAGCAGCCCCGCAATGATGCCGGCGAGCACGTCGCCAGCGCCGGCGGTGGCGAGCCAGGGCGGCGCGTTGGCGGCGATGGTGACACGGCCGTCGGGCGCGGCGATCGTGGTGTCAGGTCCTTTCAACAGCACGACCGCGCCGCAGCGCTCGGCGGCGACGCGCACGCGCTCGAACTTCGAGCGGCCCGGATGTTTGTTGCTGAGATCGGAGAACAGGCGCGGAAACTCGCCCTCGTGCGGCGTCAGCACCACCGCATTGTCCTGCGAGGATTTGATCGATTCAAACAGGCGCTCGGGCGTCGCGGCAAAGCTCGTCAGCGCATCGGCGTCCAGCACCAGGTGCCGCTGCGCCGTGAGCGCGGTGTGAACCATGTCGCAGGTGCGATCCCCAATGCCGGCGCCCGGGCCGATCACGCAGGTGTTGTAGCGCTTGTCGCCGAGCAGCTCGCCGAACTCGATCGCGGTGTCCACGGGACGAACCATCACCGCAGTCAGCGCGGCGGCATTGATCGCAAGCGCATCGCGCGGGCTCGCCAGCGTCACCAGACCCGCGCCTGCGCGCAGCGCGCCGCGCGCGGCGAGCCGCGCCGCACCGGTGGCGGCGGCATCGCCGGAGATCGCGAGCACATGCCCGCGTGCGTATTTGTGGCCGTCGATGCGCGGCACCGGAAAGGCGGCGCCCCAGAAATCCGGATCGTTCTCGAATATCTGCGGCGCGATCTCGTCCAGCACCTGAGCCTCGATGCCGATGTCGGCGACGCGCACCCGGCCGCAATGCATCCGGCCGGGCAAGAGCAGATGCGCCGGCTTCTTGCGGAAGAAGGTGACGGTTTCGGTGGCGTTCACGGCCGCGCCCATCACCGCCGCATTGGTGCCGTTGATGCCGCTCGGCAGATCGACCGCCAGCACGGGCGCGCTGTTGGAATTGATCGCCTCGATCATCGCACGCGCCTCGCCGTCGACGGGACGGCTGAGGCCTGCGCCGAACAGCGCATCGATGATCAAAGCGGGCTTTCCGATCGCCTGCGGGTTGAACGGCAGCACCGGGAGCTTCCAGCCGCGCGCCGCGGAGGCCGCATCGCCCTGAAGCTGGTCGCGCTCGCACATCAGGATCACCGAGACCTCGCGGCCCTGGGCGGCGAGCTCGGCCGCTGCAACAAAACCGTCGCCGCCATTGTTGCCGGGACCGGCGACGATCAGGATCGGTCCCTCCTCCGCCAGCGCATTGGCCGCCTCCGCGACCGCCTGGCCGGCGCTGAGCATCAGCTTGAAGCCGGGCGTGCCTGCCGCGATGCTGAGCTGGTCGGCGCGCTGCATTTCAGCATTGGTCAGAACTTCCATGCCACTTCCCTGTCCAAACGCCTTTTCAACAGGCATCTTCCGTGCCGATGAGGTGACCGGAACGACGATCTGCACACATATTGAACCGATTGCCTATTTCGTAGTCTTAGGTATTTTGTGCCGGTCGGCGCCACCTATCAGGGATGCTCGTTAAAAGGCTGATAACGCTCCAATAATCAGGGCATTTGCAACTTGGCATAGACCCTGCTTTCGAGGAAGCCGCTTCGGTTCGTCGTGCTCACTGGCATTTATCAGGGTGTGGCCGGCCGACGTTGCCGGTCTCGTCAGGGATCCCGGCATTGCGAAGACAAGATCGTGCGTTAAGAAAAGCGCATCCTGACGAAGACGTTGCTATTTGATCGAAAGGCCGGGAGGCGCGCAGTGAAGAAAATCGAAGCCATCATCAAGCCATTCAAGCTCGACGAGGTGAAGGAAGCGCTTCAGGAAGTCGGCCTGCAAGGCATTACCGTCACAGAAGCCAAGGGCTTTGGCCGGCAGAAGGGTCACGCCGAGCTCTACCGCGGCGCAGAATACATCGTCGACTTCCTGCCCAAGGTGAAGATCGAGATCGTGATCGGCGACGATCTGGTCGAGCGGGCGATCGATGCGATCCGCCGCGCCGCGCAGACCGGGCGCATCGGCGACGGCAAGATCTTCGTCTCCAACATCGAAGAGGCGATCCGCATCCGAACCGGCGAATCCGGGCTGGACGCTATCTGAGCCGGGTGCTATCCCGCGTTTTGCGACACTCTGACAAGAAATAGGCTGCTTCGGCGGCCTGATTTCGTTTGTGCGGTCGCGCAAAACTCGCCGAAAAGCGAGAATAATTTTGCTCATCTGGAAACCGTCCCGCAGAGCCAAAAGGGGTATGCATGAAGACCGCCAAAGACGTCCTGAAATCGATCAAGGACAACGACGTTAAGTACGTCGACCTGCGCTTCACCGATCCGCGCGGCAAGTGGCAGCACGTCACGTTCGACATCAGCATGATCGACGAGGACATTTTCGCCGAAGGGACGATGTTCGACGGCTCCTCGATTGCCGGTTGGAAGGCGATCAACGAGTCCGACATGTGCCTGATGCCCGATCCGGTGACCGCGACGATCGATCCGTTCTTCGCCGAGACCACGATGGTCATCACCTGCGACGTGCTCGAGCCGACCACCGGCGAGCCCTACAACCGCGACCCCCGCGGCATCGCCAAGAAGGCCGAGGCCATGGTGAAGTCGATGGGCGTGGGCGACAGCGTGTTCGTCGGCCCCGAAGCCGAGTTCTTCGTGTTCGACGACGTGCGGTTCTCCGCCAACCCCTACAGCACCGGCTTCCGCCTCGACTCCTCGGAGCTGCCGACCAACTCCGACACCGAATACGAAGGCGGCAATCTCGGCCACCGCGTCCGCACCAAGGGCGGCTATTTCCCGGTCCCGCCGCAGGACTCGGTGCAGGACATGCGCTCCGAGATGCTCGGCGCCATGGCCAAGATGGGCGTCAAGGTCGAGAAGCACCATCACGAGGTCGCCTCCGCCCAGCACGAGCTCGGGATGAAGTTCGACACGCTGACGCTGATGGCCGACCACATGCAGATCTACAAGTACTGCATCCACCAGGTCGCGCACATCTACGGCAAGACCGCCACCTTCATGCCGAAGCCGGTCTTCGGCGACAACGGCTCGGGCATGCACGTGCACCAGTCGATCTGGAAGGACGGCAAGCCGGTGTTCGCCGGCAACAAATACGCCGACCTGTCCGAGACCTGCCTCCACTACATCGGCGGCATCATCAAGCACGCCAAGGCGATCAACGCCTTCACCAACCCGTCGACCAACTCCTACAAGCGTCTGGTCCCGGGCTATGAGGCCCCCGTGCTGCTCGCCTATTCCGCGCGCAACCGTTCGGCCTCCTGCCGCATCCCCTACACCGCTTCGCCGAAGGCCAAGCGCGTCGAGGTGCGTTTCCCCGATCCGCTCGCCAATCCCTATCTCGGCTTCGCCGCGATGCTGATGGCCGGCCTCGACGGCATCAAGAACAAGATCGATCCCGGTCCGGCGATGGACAAGGACCTCTACGACCTGCCGAAGGAAGAGCTCAAGCAGATCCCGACGGTGTGCGGCAGCTTGCGCGAGGCGCTGGAAAACCTCGACAAGGACCGCGGCTTCCTCAAGAACGGCGGCGTGTTCGACGACGACTTCATCGATGCTTATATCGAGCTGAAGATGACGGAAGTCGCCCGCTTCGAGATGACCCCGCACCCGGTCGAGTTCGAGATGTACTATTCGGGCTAAGCGGCCCGAACCGACTGCGACAAGCAAAAGGCGCTTCCGAAAGGAGGCGCCTTTTCGTTTTGTGAGACTAATGCTCGTGCTTCTTGGCGATGATCGCTAGCTAATTCTCCGCCTCCGGTCGCAATGATGGATAGCCCCGGAATGCCCTTCTGCCATCCCTCGTAACCAGACGACATGTTGAGAACTTCCAGGGCGACATTGCCAGGAAGCGAAATCGACAGGCCCCCTGTGTCCGAGCGGATTGAAACGCGCTCGATGGGTTTCTCTCCGAGAAGACTTAGCGCGACTTTCTCGCCATCGAGCGGTGTCGCCCTCGCAAGAAAACGACGGGTTTCGCTGAAGCGAGGACCATCCCAAATGCTAAACCGCATTCAACCGATACGGCTTGACCAGGAGTTCGGCAGGCACTTTCCAGGCCTCGCTGATCCGAAAGATCATCTCGACCGTCAGCGCGCGTCTTCTGTTCAATATCTCGGACGCACGCGAGCGCGACCCCAATAGCTCCGCGAGTTCTGCTTGAGTGTGTCCGCCTTCGTCGATCAGATAGTTCAGCATATCGATCGGGTCGAGACGCAGCACATCGATCGGCCAATGTGAGGTCTCGTACTTCTCAACGAGCGTTGCGAGAATATCGAGCTTGTCGCCATCATCAGTCCCGGGCTCCGCCCCCCAGAGCCGTTCGATTTCAGCGACAGCAGCATCATAGTCCGCCTCTGTCCGAATGGGATGGATTTCCATGGTTCTTCCCTCAGTACATCGCAACCGCCAACGCATCGATCTTGTCGTACTCTGCATGCGTACCGGTGAATTTGATGAACGCAATCTGGTGCTTGAACGCGAATGCCACGATCAGGGGAAAACTGCCGCCCGCGATTTCAAAACGGGCCCGCTCGCCGTTCAGAACGACAACTCCCGGTACAGTCGTCTGAATCTCATTCATCGAAGCCCATCCGGCGGCCCTGACGAGCTTGACCCATCGGGCGATCGCGGGCTTCGCCTTGGGGTTTGCCGCGGCGAATTTGGCCAGCGTGGATTGTTTGATGATCCGCACGAAACGATATTCCCATATTGGGAACATCGCGTGAAGACCGCGCCCGCTGCTGATGTCGCGGCATAGCGAGACGAAGCCCATCTTGCAGACCTGGGACCAGCATGGACTTCGCCTCACCCTCTGGCTACGTCTTCAGCCGCCCGACCCGCACCCCGTCCGCCCCGATCGTGCCGAACGTGCTCGCGATGATCTCGCTGGTCGGCTGCATGCCGCCGAGCGACCAGTGCGAGGGCTCCTGCTCCTCGATCCTGACCCAGACGTTGCGGCGGAATTCCGGGTTGCCCTGCCCTTCGACCTCGACCAGGAGGTCGGTGACGCGTTCGAGCAGGGTCTTCTTCTGCGCGGCATCCAGAATGCCGCGAACGGTGGAAATGGTGATGTAAGGCATGTCTCTCTCCGGTCATGTCGTGTGACGACGGAGCGAGATTGGACCTGACACCGCCCGGACGGCAGTGGCGGACAAGACAGAGATCGGGCAATTTCCGCCACGCGCCATCCGTGCCGATCGGATAGGATCGCGGCATCACCCCCGGAGGTCCCATGAAGCTCGCAATTCTGGCGCTGGAAGGTTGCATGCATTCGGCGATCTCGGGCGTCGCCGACATCCTGTCGCTCGCCAACCACGTGATGCAGCAGAGCGGCGCGAAAACGCGCTTCGCCTGGGAGACGCTCTCGCTCGACGGCAAGGCCGTGCGTGCCGGCGGCGGCCAGATGGTCGCGGTCGACGGCGCGATCGGCGGACGCGCTCGCCATGATGCGATCATCGTCCCCGGCAACCTCGTCGATCACGTCACTGCCGAGCGCCTGCAACCGCAATATGCCCGTGCCGGTGCCTGGCTCCGGCAGCAGCACGCGAATGGCCGGCTGATCGGCGCGTTCTGCAGCGGCGTGTTCCTGCTTGCGGGGGCGGGCCTGCTCGACAACCGCCGCGCAACCATCACCTGGTGGCTGCAAGGCGAGTTGCGGCAGCGCCACCCCACGATCGACCTTGCCGCCGACGCCGTCATCACCGTGGCG
This sequence comes from Bradyrhizobium sp. SZCCT0153, assembly GCF_018129995.1. Taxonomy (GTDB): domain Bacteria; phylum Pseudomonadota; class Alphaproteobacteria; order Rhizobiales; family Xanthobacteraceae; genus Bradyrhizobium; species Bradyrhizobium japonicum_G. The sequence goes on along the minus strand of NZ_JAFCKS010000007.1, from coordinate 193,746 downwards.
GACCGCATCGTCTGCGCGGCCGGACCGATGTCGTGGGTCGACCTCCTGCTCCGGCTGATCGAGATGGTCGACGGCAAGCAGATCGCAAAACTCTGCGCGGACTACGTCGTGATCGACACCGCGCAGCGCAGCCAGTCGATCTTCATGCCCGTCGGCTATTTGCTGTCGCAGGACCCGTTGCTGACCAGGGCCGACCTGCTGGTTCGCCGCACCGGCAAGCGGCCGATGACGGTCAAGCGCCTCGCCGGCGCGCTCGGCCTCAGCGAGCGCACGCTGAACCGGAAGTTTCAGGAGCTCACGCACGAACCGCCGCAAGCCTTCATCACGCGCCGCCGCGTCGAGCACGCGCGCACGCTGCTGGAGACGACGACGCAGCCGGTCAAGACCATCGCACGCACGGCCGGCTACGAGGACGAGAGCAGCTTTCGCAAGGCGTTCCGCAAGCTGACCCTGATGTCACCGCAGGCCTATCGCGCGCGGCGGATGGAGCGAGCCGCGTAGCCGCGCACCAAGGGTGTTCGACCGAGCATGGCAACTTGCTCGCCCGGGATGGAACTCGCCTCAGGGGTCGCAAAATTCAGCCCTCGCCCGATTATCGAGATGCCGCCTCGCGCAAGAAACAGGTCGCGCCATGAGGCGGATCAAAGAGTCGCAGCGAATTTTCTGATGCATTGGTCCTCGAAGGGCTGGCCCGCGCTACCGGATCGAAGATCAACGGAGGCACAATTGACGAATTCGCCCGACCGATACGGGACCGTTCCCCAGTTCTTCCACTGGGCGACGGCGGTCCTGGTGATCGTTGCGTGGACGCTCGGCATATTTGGCGATGACTTGCCCAAGGGTGGCGCTCGCGAGACGGGCCTGCTCGTTCATGTTTCCGCCGGCCTGTTGATCCTGGCCGCGCTGATCATGCGCGTGGCGTGGAGGGCGGCCGTTCCGCCGCCGCCTCCCGAGCCAAACGAATTCCGCAGATGGCTTGGCGCCTTCGCCGACCCAACCGCCCGTCTTTTTCACTATGCGCTCTACGCCTTGCTCGCTGTCGTTCCCATCGCCGGGATCGTCACGCAGTTTGCGCGTGGCGAGGCGTTGCCGCTGCTCGGCATCTACGAAATCTCATCGCCATGGATACGAGATCGAGCCTTTGCCCATTCGGTCAAGGAGATCCACGAAATTGCAGCCCACGCGCTTGTATTCGTCGCGTTCTTTCATGCCGGCGCAGCTCTGATCCATCATGTTGTTTTTCGCGACAATACGCTGAACCGCATGCTGCCTCGCGGCAAATGATGGCGTAGCACAGGACCGCAGACATCCTCGAAACCGAGCGGCGTTCCCTACCCGCCATATTGATCTGCCTCAAGCCGAACCCGGTCCGGATCGGCATCGTCGGGATTTCGGATCAACGTCGGAGAAACAACCATGCGACGTCCAACCATTGCTGCGGCGCTGTTGTTTGCTGCCCTGAACCATCCCGCATTCGCTCAGACGGCATCTGATCACGAGGGCCATCATCCGGGATCGGACCAAGTGTCGACGCCCGCGCAAACGACGCCCCCCGCAAGCCGGTCCGGAGAGCGACAAGGCATGATGGGTGGTGGAGGCATGATGGGTAACGCTATGAAGGGTCGCAGCACGATGGGCGTGGACGCGATGGGGCCTCCGATCATGTTCCGCATGATGTTCGCACTGATGGACGCCGACGGTGACGGAGCCATCTCGTTGGCAGAGTTTCAGGCAGCCCACGAGCGGATTTTCAAGGCGATGGACAGCAACAAGGATGGCAAGCTCACGCCGGAAGAGATGCAAGCGTTCATCCGAGCCAGAAACTAGGCCAGACTGTCCGCCAAACGAACCATCACCCAGGAGGACCTCCGGCCGGCGTGGGTCCCGGATCCGCGCTTCGCCTGTCCGGGGCAAGAAAGTGATCTACGCCGCCGCGCGCTGCCGCTCCACCAGCGCTTCGCCGAACGCCTCGAACAGCTTGCGGTTGATCGGATTGCGCTGCGGATCGTATTCGGCGTGCCATTGCACGCCGAGCGCAAAGGTCGGGGCTTCGGCGATCCGGATCGCCTCGATGGTGCCGTCCTCGGCGATGCCTTCGATCAGCACGCGCTTTCCGGGCTCCAGGATGCCTTGGCCATGCAGCGAATTGACCCGGATCCGCTCACAGCCGAGCAGCGTTGCGAACGCGCCGCCGGGCGTCAGCTCGACGTCGTGACGATCGGCGAACACCACGGTCGGGTCGGGATGGATCTCGCCGTTCTCGAGCCTGGGCATGCGGTGGTTCATCCGGCCGGGGATTTCGCGGATCTCGGGGTGCAGCGACCCGCCGAAGGCGACATTCATCTCCTGCAGGCCGCGGCAGATGCCGAACAGCGGGATACCGCGGGCCACGCAGGCCACCGAGAGCGCCAGCGCCACCTCGTCGCGGTGGATGTCGTAGGGCTCGTGCTTCTCGCAGGGGTCGACGTTGAAACGGGTCGGGTGCACGTTGGCGCGGGCGCCGGTGAGGATGACGCCGTCGACGGTATCGAGCAACGCCGCGATATCGGTGATGTCGGGCGAGCCCGCGAACATCACCGGCAGGCCGCCGGAAACCTCGGCCACGGCGCGCAGATTACGCTCGCCGACCATCTGGACCTGAAATCGATTTTCGACGCGATGGGCGTTCCCGATCACGCCGACGACCGGCTTTCTCATCTCCCGTTCCGACCTCCGCGTAAGAAGATTCTCCAAACATGCCCTTCTGATGGAGCAAATTCAACCGAAGGGATCGCGGGACGGCAATGCTATTTTCGCGCCACCTGTGCCGCCTCGGCGGCCGGGCGGTCCCTCAGGTACCTGCGCGCCGCAAGGGCCAGGAGCCGGCCAAGAGCCGGATCCGGTCGAGCAGAACGGCCCCCAGGATGGCGCTGGCGCCGCCGAGGAACGGGATGACGTAGTAGGCATAGCGATTGAGCCCATAGATGAGGAATGCCGGAAACGCGGCGCTGACCAGCGCGAGCAGGACCATCAATGTGCCACCCGTCACCAGGTCCGCAGGCAAGGGCGGCGCCCATCCGAGCCGTGCGCCGACGACGCCCGCGAGCAGGACGACTGCGAGGATCAGCATCGCGGCAGACATCCACCGGATCGGTCCTGGGAGGTCATCGTACTCGCTCGAGACGGTCACTCCGCAGCACAGCTTGGCCCGATCCCCGCGCGGCTGGTAGCCGCGCGCCAGCAGGAAATCCAGCCCCTGCTGCAATTGATCCGGCGTCGGCAGGATCCGCCCCTCCAGCCGAGAATATGGCTTGTAATAGTCGTGAACCAGTTGCCCGCGTTTGAACCCGGTCGGACTTCCAAAGAGCGGGTACAGGTCCCGTTGGGCGAAGTACTCGTAACCCTGCGGACTGGACGCACGCCGCGCCACGGTATTTCCATCGAACAGCAGGAAGTACATCTCGCGCAAAAAATGCCTGGTGACATGCCGATACAGCGTCGACGGGGTGGTCAGCGTTTCGATAAAGATATCGCGAACCATCTTTTCGATCTCGGCCTGGCTATCGCCGGGTTTCGGCAGCAATTGGATGGCGCGGAAGGGCCATTGATACACGCCAGGATCGGCCCAGCCGGTCGGGGTGTCGGCCGCCCTCATCTTCTCGACAAACGCCCGCGCGTTGGCTTTCCGGTCGAGATAGATACCGTGGTCGTAGTCGGCGGAATAGCCGACAACGAAAGCCATGACCGCAAGGCTCTCATTGCCGACCGAACGCTTTCCGATCGCGTAATTGACCGCCGTCGGGATCAGATAAACGGCGGTGGCAAGGCCGCTTGCCAGTGCGAGCACGGCCAGTCGGCGGCCCCATCCGGCATCCAGCACCACGGCCAGCCAGAGCAGGATGACGGCGGCCTGTCCGACCGCCGCCGATCTGCAGGTCATGACGGCCCCGAGGGTCGCCCCTGCGGCCGCCGCAGCGAGGTACGGCGGCCATTTCCTGAAGGCGAGGCCTGCGGCGATGAAGGCCGCAAGGCTGACCAGGAAATTGGAAATGGTCTCGGCGCCGATCGTGTTGTCGTAGTGAACCGTGCGCCCATAGAGCGCGGCGATCAGAAAGGCCAGCACCGACATGATACGGGGCGCACCGGCAAGGCGCACCGTCGCGGCGATGAGCAGGGCCGTGCCGATGCTCAGCAGATGCTGGGCGATGACGAAGACCAGGATATGCGGCCCGAACAGCTTGGAGAGCAGCACCAGGAAGACCGCCACGCCGTACGGCCGCTTCCCCGCATCGTCGAGATAGTGGCCCTTCAGAATGGCGTCCGCTTCGTCCAGATAGGCGCCGCCATCCTCGTGGAGGAAATGGTCCGGCCAGGCCACCAGAAAAGCGAGATGCACCGTCAGCGCGAGGGCGACCACCCAGAACCAGATCCCGAGCCATGCGAGACGGCCGGTCCATGCGGCCAGTGCCGGCCGGCCCGTAGGCGGCGCCCCTGCGCCTTTGATGTCGGTAGCTGGCAATGGCTTCTCCGGATCGATTGACTGCGCGAAGGCGGCGACGGGCCTTCGCCAAGAACGTCAGGGCGGATCACCTCATGCCGGCCGGGTGCCGGACACCGTCCAGCTATAGCCGTGGCGATGGTAGAGCCTGATATCCCCGAATCCGCCATCCGACAGCAGCGCCTCTGCCTCGGCGCGCGTGTAGTATTTCGCGTAAGCGGGATTGAGCTGGTCGTAGATGGTCAAGCGGCGAACGCTGCGCGGAAACTTCGCCAGCACCGAGCGCATGTAGGACCGCATCGGGAGCGGCAATATCCGGCACAGCCCGATATAGGCCGTCAGCACCCACTCCAGACCATAGGACAGCGCCACGAGCAGCCGATGCGGCAGCAGAACGGTGAGCTTGCGCAGCGGAATCGCGAGCGACAGATAGGTCTCGTTGCCTTCGTAGCCGTAGAGCCAGACGATGCAGCGTCCGCCGGGGCGCAACGCATCGTAGGCCGCGCGGACGACGGGCGCCGGCGCGGGGATGTGATGCAGGACGCCCATCGAAACCACGTAGTCGAGTTCGAGATCGGGCGGCAACTGATCGCCGGGCACCTGCAAATACGCGACGCGGTCGGCGCCCTGGGCCGTGTTTTCCTTCAGGACCGTCATGGCGGCGGAGGGCTCGACCGCAACGACATGACCGGCCCCGGCATCGAGCAGCATGTTGACGATGCGCCCCGTGCCGCTGCCGATATCGGCGACCCGCTTGCCCTTGACGTCATCCAGGGCGAGCAACGGCCCGAACAGATCGGCAAGGAGAGCTGCCGACCCGTAATAGCCGGGGTTGTCGCGGAACGCGGTCCATTGCTCCCCGAAATCGCTGATCGTCTGATCCTTCAGGTCCGGCATGCGTTTGTTCCTGGCCAGGTGCCCTCGCCGTCCGGTCCACGATGGAGCAGCGCAGCCGACATCGCCGCCGCCGCACGGCCGTCGGCGGCGCGACCGTCACGATGAACGACGCCCGCTATGCCGCACATCGCGTTCCCTCGCACAGGAAGGTCATGATCGCTGGTTCATGATCTGCTTCAGGAGCACCGCGAGCAGTCCCATCGCGACGACGAGAATGCTGAGCAGGATCGCGCCGACGCCCAGGACGAAGGCACTGACGAGCTGCAGGATGATCCCGCCGACCAGCGAGACCAGTGCGAGCGCCATGCACATCATTGCCAGCAGCACGAAGATCTTCAGCGGATTGTAGTAGGTGCAGGCCTCCAGGACATATTGCAGGGTCCTGACGGAGTCGCGGAACAGGTTCACCTTGGAGCGACCGATCCGCGTCTTGTAGTCGATGTTGACGTAGTCGACGAATTTTGCGTTCATCATGTAGGCCAGTGTCAGCGACGTCGTGAAGCTGAACAGATCGCTGACGTGCTGGAAGTAGGAGATGGCGACCTGCCGGCCGAACACACGAAGGCCGGAGTTGATGTCGGGAATGTCGCGGTTGGCGGTGAATTCGACGATCGCCTTCAGGACGGCGCGCAACGGCGACTTCAGCATCGACTCCCGGTAGTTGGGCCCGGTCCGAGCGCCGACGACCATGTCAAAACCCTGTCCAAAGCGCGCGACCAGTGCCGGGATCGCCTCCATCGGGTAGGAACCATCCGCATCGCTGATGACGATCGTATCGTAGGATGCGGCGCGAATTCCATCCTTCAGCGAGCGGCCATAGCCGATGTTGTGGGGATGCCTGAGCACCTTTGCCCCCGCCTCCTCGGCGAGCGCGCCAGTCCCGTCGACCGAACCATCGTCGACGACGACGATTTCATAGGGAGTGAGCTGAGCGCCGTCGAGAGCCGCCTTGGCCCGATCAATGGTTTCAACGATGCCGTTGCGCTCGTTGAGTGCGGGAATGACGACTGAGATCATCGGCGACGTGCAATGCAGGTGACGGATTGCCCGAAGAAACTTCGCGAGAGCGGATCGAGCGCCCGCGACAGCGGCACGATATATTTGTCAAATAGCGCAATCTGCCCGTTGACGGCGTCATCGTTCAGCGACTGATGCCGCTTCAGGCGATTGGCAAGCCACCCCAATCCGCCAATCGGATTGAAGTAGCTGAGCCGAACGAGTTCGACCGGCTGATCCGCAAGCAGATCGGCCAGACGCGTCGTGGTGTAACGGCGGCAGTGCCCCGCCAGGCGGTCGAGGTCGTTGTAGAGCAGCATCAGAGCCGGCACGCTGATCAGGAGGTGCCCTCCCGGCTTCAGCACGTCGACAAGATTGGCGATCGCCGTGGCGTCGTCCTCGATGTGCTCGAGCACATTGATGGTGAAGACGGCATCGACGCCCTGCGGAAACAGTCCGCGCAGTTGCTCTCGCGCCAAGATGTCGCAGACGGCAAACTTCCGGCCGGGCATCGCGGTCCTGGCATGCTCGACGCTCTCGCGATCATGGTCGACACCGCAATAGTCGCCGAACTGGCTGAGCCTGTTGCTGTAGTGACCGTGGCCGAAACCGACTTCGAGAATCTCGCCCTTCAAATAGGGGCGGAACTGTTCGATCACCCAATCCATGTAGTTTTGGGCGTCCGCAATCGCGCTCGAATAGGTATCGGCACCAGTCTTGAGACTGTCAGATGAAACAGGCTGGTGCGGACGAGAGGCTTGAACCATGCGGACCTTGCTTTCCGATCCATCGATTAGCAGGGCAAATTGCGCTTCTCAAGGGAATACGCGCGTCATGTCGCGCTGCAGTTGCCGCCCAAATCCGTCGGTCCAGACCGGCAGGTCCCGGTCGACCGACATCAGTCGGCTCTCATTGCACGCTGCTATAACGGGAACAGGTCGGCATTTGGTTGGTGGCAGCGAGGATTTCGGGGGTCCACTGGAAGCCCCACGCTTGCGCGGCCCCTTTCAACTCTTCCAGGGTCACCTTTGAATTATCGCGACAGGCGTCCTGGACCGCCAGCCGATATTTCTTCTCGACGTCGGCCGCGATAGCGACCGTCTTTTTGATTAACCCGACGGAGTTCCGATAGAACGGAACCACCGCCCACCACGACACGACGACCATCACCCCCGCAACACATGTCGAAAGAACCGCGCGCCTAATGCTTCCGCCCGTGAAGCAGGCTCGGGTGGAACTCAGCGCGTCGCAGAGGCGGACAACCGCTTCGGCGATCATCAAGCCAAATAGCGGACATATGCCGAGGAAGCTATACATACCACTGAATGAATGGACAAACGTGTGCTGGAGCATCACGAAGTACCAGGACAGGCTTCCAAGCAAAAGAATCAGAGCCGACACAGCAGAGCTGCGCTTGCGGATTGACAGCAAGATCACCGCACAGCCGGCCGCAATCGAGAAGGATTGCAGGTCAAAACTATATGCCCATTCCAGTCGGGATGCGACGACATCGGGATAGCGATCCCAATCCGCAGCAGAAACAAACTTGACGCCAGGATACCAATGGCTGTTCGGCATGCGAGCGTCGACGGTTCGAGCCACGAACAGGTCCAGCATCCGCAGAATTCCGCTTGTGAAGCCGCCGACGATGAACATGATCATGGCGGCTGTAAGCGTGGCGGCCGCGACAAGCGGAGCGGAAATCAGCGCAACGTCACGCAGGCGGGGGCGACCTCGATACTGCCACCAGAGACCGACCATCACGATCCACGATGACATATAGTAGAACCAGTAGTTCATGGCCATGAGGAACATGGCCAGCAGCGACCCCACGAGATAGACCCGCTCGCCTCGCTTCAAGTAGAGCAGAAAGAGCAGCAGCGTCAGGTTGAAGAACACGAACTCATAGGGCATCGTGTGCGTGACGCCGGAGAAGAACAGGAAGAACTGCGACAGCACCAGGAATACGGTGGCAAACGTTGCGGCGATGACGTCGCTGAACAGCAAATAGACCCAAAAGAAGAAGCACAAGGCTCCAATATTGAACAGCAGGATGGAAAGAACTTCGAGCGGGAGTGGAGTCGTCGCGCCGGCTCGTATGGCGAGTTCCGCCACCAGCAGGAACAATCCGGGATTTTGCGCGTCGTAGACCGGCAAATATGATTCGCTCGTGCCCGGATCGACGCGCTCCATGGCGCGCTGGTGAAGCATCACAACATGGGCGTTGTATTTCGCCTTCTCATTAATCGATTCCACGGCCGAAACTTCGGGATGCAACCTGAGCCATGCCACGTAGTTGGCGGCCCCAAGCGACGCCACGATGAGCATCGCTGCAAAAAGAGCCTTCATTCTCTTCATCAAACTGCTTCTCGAAACAGGCGTCGAAAAATACGTTGAATCGAGTCTGTGCCAGAACTAGCGGTTGAGTCAATCAACGGGTGCGATCGACACGTTCCTCGCGCAATGCCGCGGCTCGTGACGACGTCTGGGCCAACGAGATCTCAAGGACCGCCATCGTCCCAGCGACGTTGATGCGGCTTGATCCCGGCCGCAATAGAAGAAAGAGTGGCTTCGCAAGGACAGCTTGAAAGAGGAAGCGACGTGCCAGTCTCCGCCGACGAACGAACCCGGATCCGCACCGATCTGGCCTGGTCGATCTCGGTCGGGGGCATCGGTATCGTGCTGTTCACGGCCATGCTGGTCTTCACCTGGTATTTTGCGACCACCCTGCTCCTGATCTTCACCGGCATGCTGCTCGGCGTCGGCCTCAATGCGCTGACCAACGCACTCGGCCGCCGCCTGCACCTGCCGCATGCGGTGCGGCTGGCGATCGTCTGCACGTTGCTGGCCGCGATGCTCGGAGGCGTTGCCTATCTCGGCGGTGCCACCATCGCCGACCAGGCCTCGCTGCTGAGCAAGACCATCAGGTCGCAGATCACCAACGTCCGGTCCTTCCTCGAAAACCACGGCATCGACACCAGCGTGTTCGACCTCGGCAATGCCGCCCCCGCCGCCTCGACCGACACGGGCCCGACACCCGCCTCGAGCCCAGGCTCGCACGGCGGATTGTCGGGCGCAGGCGCGCTCGCCTCCAGCGGCGGAGCGATCGTAAGCCAGACCTTCAAGCTGCTGCTCGGAACTATCAGCGCCGTCGGCAACATCTTCATCGTGCTGTTCCTGGGCCTTGCCTTCGCCGCCCAGCCCAGCGTCTATCACGACGGCCTGCTGTTCCTTGCGCCGGCCAGACACCGCACCCGCGTCACCCTCATCATCGACCGCATCGGCGAGACGCTGGAGCGCTGGCTGATCGCGCAGATCATCGTGATGCTTGCGGTCGGTGTGGTGACCTGGATCGGGCTTGCCGTCATCGGCATTCCCGGCTCCTTCATCCTGGGAATCCAGGCCGGCCTCCTCGCCTTCATCCCGACCGTCGGCGCCATCATTGCCGGCGTCGTCGTGGTGCTCGCGAGCCTCGCCTCGGGCTGGATCCCTGCGCTGTCGGCCTTTCTCCTCTTCATGGGCGTGCACGCCATGGAGAGCTATGTGCTGACGCCGATCCTGCAGCGGCAGGCACTGGACATTCCGCCGGCGACGCTGTTCGCGTTCCAGATCCTCCTCGGCGTCGTGTTTGGAATCTGGGGCCTGGCGCTGGCGCTGCCGCTCGTCGCCATCGCCAAGGTCATGATCGACCATTTCAAGACGTATGAGGCGCCGCCTCTGGCGGAGGCGGCGTAGGACAAGATTGCGGAAAAGTTTGCAGCGGTTTTTCCTCGCGACAAACGCGGAGCGCGTTTGCGCGGAGATCATGCTCCCGACATAAAGCCGCTCAGGTCGTCAGCACGGTCTCGGTGTGCTCGACCTCGGGGGGCGTGGCAAAATACTGGCCGACGAGGCCGCGCCATTCGGTGAAGTTCTCGGAGCCGCGGAAATCGACGGTGTGGTTTTCCAGCGTGTCCCATTTCACCATCAGCCGGTAGCGCTGCGGCTTCTCGATCGACTTGTGCAGTTCGAAACCGTGAAAGCCCTTGGCGCGGCCAAAGGCGGCCTTGGCCTTGGCGACGGCAGCCTCGAAGTCCTTCTCGCTGCCCGGCTTGACGTCGATTTGCGCGATCTCGGTGATCATCGGTTTCCACCCTTCTTTGTTTGATGGGCGTGTCTACCGCAGACGGCGGCAAAGAAAAAGGCGCCGAAACGGCGCCCTGATCGGCCAAAAATGCGGCGCTCTCAGGCGAACAGCAAAGCGGTGCCGGCAACGATCAGAACGCAACCGACGAACAGCGCGGCCGGCCAATAGCTGCGGCCTTGCGCGTAGCGCCCCTGGGCGCGGCGCTCGGTGATCAGCGCACTCTCGTATTCGTCCGCGGTGGAGAACAGGCAGGCGAAGCCGCCGCGTGCCGAGGCTGCAGCGGCTTCGAGCGACATCAGGGCGGCCTGCGGGTTCTGTCGACGGATCGATTCCATGGCCACGATGGTAGGAATCGAATGGTAAACAGGGGATTACCGCAGGGCCCCTTTGCCTCAAGCCGTGACCGGACGCGCCTGCGGCGGACCGATCCGCGCCGCGCTCTGGCGGCGCCAGTTCTCCAGCGACAGCGGCAGCTCCTCGGCCGCCTCGACGCGGTTACGGCCGCCGCGCTTGGCCTGGTAGAGCGCGGTGTCGGCCGAGGCCAGCAGCACCTCGAGCTCGGTGCCGGCCGGACCGCCGGCGACGCCGATGCTGACGGTGGTGTCGACCGGGCCTTCATCGACCACGATACCGGAGGTCTCGAACGCCTCGCGCACGCGCTCGGCGACCAGCACGCCCTCCTCCAGCGAACACGGCAGCAGCGCCGCGAATTCCTCGCCGCCGATACGGCCCGACATGTCGGTCATGCGCAGATTGCTGACGACGACGGTCGAGAACAGTTTCAGCATCTCGTCACCGGCGGGATGGCCGAAGCGGTCGTTGATCGACTTGAAGTGGTCGATGTCGAAGATCATCACGGTCACGGGACGCCCGGCCTTGGCCTCGCGCTCGATCACGCGTCCGCAGGCCTCGGAGAAGCCGCGGCGGTTGAGCATGCCGGTCAACGGATCGGTGGACGCCGCGGTCCGGTGCGCGGTGACGGTGCGCTCCGAGACCAGCATGAAGATCACGAACACGGTGCCGACGGCATAGAGCACCAGCTCGACCGCGAACACGGTGACCCAGATGCTGGTGGAGAAACCGGCATCGTGCGGGCGCAGGAAGCTGCCGAGCAGGATCGGCAGCATCAGGACACAGCCGTGCATCACCGGCACCACGAAGGCCGGCCAGCGCCGTTGCAGGCTCTTGCGCCGCTCGACCCAGAGCTCGCTCGCGGTCAGCGCCGCATAGACCGACACGATGCCGGCGCCGACGATCATGCGCAGCATTGAAGCCGCAGGATCGAGCAGTGTAACGGCGGCGGTCCAAACGAGCGCACCGACGAGGAGCCCTGGCCAGTTCGGCTTGCGGCCGTGGAAGACACGCGCCGCATTCCACACCATGCCGCAGGCGACGAAACCGACCGCGTTCAGCGCGAGGTAAAGATGCGGGCCCAGGCTTTCGCCGGCTGCGGTCCATAGCGCGACCGAGGCGGCGCCGAGAAGATAGGCGGTGCCCCACCATTTCAGCGCAGGGCTGTTCTCCTGCCTGCCAAAGAAAACCATCATGGCGCCGAGCAGTGCGGCAACCATGGTGGCGACCAAATAGAGCGTGATGCTATCGAGCGACATCATGTCGGCCCCCTCTTGAACATAGCAATTACGCGATCGGCTCAGCCGATTTGCGCGCCCTTCCAAATGCGACGCTATGTCTCGCGGGTTCCATTCAGGTTTTCACGCAAGCCCAACTTTTCAGGAAACTCGTCATCAATTTGCGTACAAACGAACAACAAAAAGGGCGCTGAAATCAGCGCCCTTTTGCATCTCATTGAAGCCGCTTTCGCGGCGAATGTGACCGAAGCGATTAACGCTTCGAGAACTGGAAGGACCGGCGGGCCTTGGCCTTACCGTACTTCTTGCGCTCGACGACGCGGGAGTCGCGGGTCAGGAAGCCGCCCTTCTTGAGCACGCCGCGCAGCTCCGGCTCGAAATAGGTGAGCGCCTTGGAGATGCCGTGACGGACCGCGCCGGCCTGGCCGGAGAGGCCGCCGCCGGCAACGGTGCAGATCACGTCGTACTGACCGGAACGCGCAGCCACGGAGAACGGCTGCTCGATCATCATGCGCAGCACGGGACGGGCGAAATAGACCTCGACCTCGCGCGAGTTGACCGTGACCTTGCCGGCGCCCGGCTTGATCCAGACGCGGGCGACCGCGTCCTTGCGCTTGCCGGTGGCATAGGCGCGGTTGAACTTGTCGACCTTCTTCTCGTGCTTGGGCGCGTCGGGCGCGGCCGCCGTCTTGAGCTGCGAGAGCTGATCGAGCGACTGGATGGATTCGGCCATGTTATGCGGCCCTCGTGTTCTTGCGGTTCAACTTGGCGATGTCGATCTTCTCGGGCGTCTGGGCCTCGTGCGGATGATCGGCGCCGCCATAGACGCGGAGGTTGCCCATCTGGACGCGACCGAGGGGACCACGGGGGATCATGCGCTCGACGGCCTTCTCGAGCACGCGCTCGGGATGCTTGCCCTCGAGGATCTGGCGCGCGGTGCGCTCCTTGATATGGCCGACATAGCCGGTGTGCTTGTAATAGGTCTTCTGCTCGCGCTTGCGACCGGTGAGGACCGCATGCTGCGCGTTGATGATGATGACGTTGTCGCCGCAATCAACGTGCGGGGTGTAGGTCGGGAGGTGCTTGCCGCGCAGGCGCATGGCGACGATGGTGGCGAGACGGCCGACGACCAGACCCTTGGCGTCGATCAGTACCCACTTCTTCGTCACCTCAGCCGGCTTTGCCGAAAAGGTTTTCATGTCAGAGTTTCCGTGGACGGGGAGCATCGGCGCGAACACCGCACCGGACTGCGCGGTTTTCTAGAGAAGAGACGTGCAACGGTCAATGCCCGAATGTGGAAATTACATAAGTAAAATCAATAAGTTAAAAATATGGTGCGATATTACCTGCGAAAAGCTCAAACATTTGGAATGGAATAGGTCGAGGTGACGTGGGCAATCGGATCGGGCGACGTGCCGGACAGCAGCTTTACCTCCCCGACCGCCAGGCGCTTGCCGAGCTTGAGCAGCCGGGCTTCCGCCAGCACATCCTGGCCGGGCTGGCCCTTTCGCAGGAAATTGATGTTGAGATTGGTGGTGACGGCGAGCCCGATCGGCCCGATCGCGGACAGAAGCACCACGTACATCGCGAAATCGGCAAGCGCCATCAGGGTCGGGCCGGACACGGTCCCGCCCGGCCGCAGCATCCTTTCGCTGTAGCGCTGGCGCAGCAGGCAGGTCTGGCCGTCCGCGCTCTCGATCGTGATGTCGTCGCCGCCGAAGGCCTGGGGAAATTCCTCACGGAGAAACTGCTCGACCTCCACCACGCTCATTTTCGCTAACGCCATGCTTCGCCTCACCCTCGCTTCACTTCGCCTGCTACATTAGGTTATCTGCATCATCCATCCGCGTCATCCAAGTGCAAGAATCCAACCGGAAACGCTTTCGATGCCCGTCCAGGCCCGCGCCCCCTCCCCGCAACCACCGATCCTGCTGCGCGAGACCGTCGGCCCCATCGCGGTCCTGACGCTCAATCGCCCGGCCGCGCGCAACAGCCTGTCGGAGGCGATGATCGCAAGCCTGCATGCCGAACTCAACGAGATCGGCGACGACAAGGCGGTCCGCGGCGTCGTGATCGCCGCCAACGGCCCCGCCTTCTCCGCCGGCCACGACATGAAGGAGTTGACCGCGCGCCGCGCCGATCCGGATCGCGGCCGCGCCTTCTTCGCCGAGATGATGACCGCCTGCAGCGCGATGATGCAGGCGATCGTCCACCTGCCGAAGCCCGTGGTCGCCGCCGTCCAGGGCATCGCGACCGCCGCCGGCTGCCAGCTCGTCGCAAGCTGCGATCTTGCGATCGCCTCGGACGCTGCGAGCTTCGCCACCCCCGGCGTCGACATCGGCCTGTTCTGCTCGACGCCGATGGTGGCACTGTCGCGCAACGTGCCGCGCAAGCAGGCGATGGAGATGCTGCTGACGGGCGAGCCGATCCCGGCCGCCCGCGCCCGCGAGATCGGGCTGATCAATCGCGTCGTCGCCGCCGGCACCGAGCGCGACGCCGCGCTTGCGCTGGCCGAACAGGTTGCGCTGAAATCCGCCTACACCGTCAAGCTCGGCAAGGAGGCATTCTACCGCCAGGCCGAGATGAGCCTTGCGGAAGCCTATCGCTATGCGGCAGAGGTCATGACCGAGAACATGATGGCGCGCGACGCCGAGGAAGGCATCGGCGCCTTCATCGAGAAGCGCACGCCGACATGGCGGGATGAGTAGAATCGTCATTGCGAGCGAAGCGAAGCAATCCAGAAATCCCACCGAGGAAACAGACTGGATGGCTTCGTCGCTGCGCTCCTCGCAATGACAGCAAAAAGAAGAGCCAATGAACCACGACGCCTATCCCGACAATTACATCCGCGCCATCCTCAACAGCGTGAAGTCGATCGCGATGGTCGGCGCCTCGCCGGTCAACGTGAGGCCGAGCTATTTCGCGTTCAAATATCTGGCGCAACGCGGCTACGACATGATCCCCGTCAATCCCGGCCATGTCGGCAAGGAGCTGCTCGGAAAGCCATTCGTCGCCTCGCTGTCCGACATCGGCCATCCCATCGACATGGTCGACATCTTTCGCAATTCCAGCCACATCCTGCCTGTCGTCGAAGAAGCACTCACGCTCGATCCGCTGCCGAAGGTGATCTGGATGCAGCTCGGCGCGCGTGACGATGTCGCCGCGGCAAAGGCGGAATCGGTCGGCATCAAGGTGGTGATGAACCGCTGCCCCAAGATCGAATATGGCCGGCTGTCGTCCGAGATCTCATGGATGGGCGTCAATTCGCGCACGCTGAGTTCCAAGCGCCCGCCGGCACCGACACAAGGCATGCGGCTGTCCCTCAATCGGATGAGTGTCGGCGGCGGTGACACCGCGGCGTCCGATCGCGCCGCCAAGAACAAGACCGAGCAGAGCTGACGCACTTGCGAAGGATTCCTTTCGCGAACGCGACAATGCGTAGCACGATTGTCCTGATGTGAACCGGCGCCTTGACGGCAGACGCTGCGACGATCAGCATGCCGCGCGATTTCAGATCATGAGAACAGGACGCCATCAATGAGCGATCGCCTTCCGGGATTTTCGACCCTCGCCGTGCATGCCGGTGCACAGCCCGATCCCACCACCGGTGCGCGCGCTACGCCGATTTATCAGACGACGTCTTTCGTCTTCAACGACGCCGACCACGCCGCCTCGCTGTTCGGCCTGCAGGCATTCGGCAACATCTATACCCGCATCGGCAATCCCACCAATGCGGTGCTGGAAGAGCGCGTCGCCGCGCTCGAAGGCGGCACGGCCGCGCTGGCCGTGGCCTCGGGCCATGCCGCGCAGGTAGTGGTGTTGCAGCAATTGATGCAGCCCGGCGACGAGTTCATCGCCGCGCGAAAGCTCTATGGCGGCTCGATCAACCAGTTCACGCACGCGTTCAAGAGCTTTGGCTGGAACGTGGTATGGGCCGATCCGGATGACATCGCGAGCTTCGAACGCGCGGTCACGCCGCGCACGAAAGCGATCTTCATCGAATCCATCGCCAACCCCGGCGGCAGCATCACCGACATCGAGGCGATCTCGACGGTGGCGCGCAAGGCGGGCGTGCCGCTGATCGTCGACAATACGCTGGCCTCGCCCTACCTGATCCGCCCGATCGACCACGGCGCCGACATCGTCGTGCATTCGCTGACGAAGTTTCTGGGCGGCCACGGCAATTCGCTCGGCGGCATCATCGTCGATGCCGGCACGTTCGACTGGTCCACGGGCGGCAAATATCCGATGCTGTCGGAGCCGCGGCCGGAATATCACGGCATCAAGCTCCAGGAGACGTTTGGCAATTTCGCCTTCGCGATCGCCTGCCGCGTTCTCGGCCTGCGCGACCTCGGCCCGGCGCTGTCGCCGTTCAATGCCTTCATGATCCTCACCGGCATCGAGACGCTGCCGCTGCGCATGCAGAGGCATTGCGACAATGCGAAAGCGGTCGCCGAATTCCTCGCCGGTCACCCGGCGGTGGCCTCGGTGAGCTATGCGGGGCTGCCAACCGACAAGTACAACCGGCTCGCGCGCAAATACGCGCCGAAGGGCGCGGGCGCCGTGTTCACCTTCAGCCTGAAGGGCGGCTATGACGCCGGCGTCAGGCTGGTGTCGAAGTTGCAGCTGTTCTCGCATCTGGCCAATGTCGGCGACACCCGCTCGCTGGTGATCCACCCGGCCTCGACCACGCACAGCCAGCTCGACGACGCCGCCAAGATCAAGTCCGGCGCCGGCCCCGACGTGGTCAGGCTCTCGATCGGGATCGAGGACAAGGAAGATCTGATCGCCGATCTGGAACAGGCACTGGGCGCGTAGTTGTTGTCATTCCGGGGCGGTGCAAACAGCCGCCCCGGAACCGCGCCGCCGGTTAATAGTCATTAACCATATTGGCCGCATACATCGTCCTTGGATCGCCCTTTTTGATTCGGAGCCGACGATGCTGCGCTGGATGGTACCTGCCCTTGCGGCAATGCTGACGGTCTCGGGCGCGCTCGCCGCCGATCTGCCGGCCACGCCGAAGCGCCGGGCCGCGGCTCCGCCGCAAGAGCCGCCGAAAGTCTACGTCGAAACCGATCCGGATGCGCTGATCTCGCCGGCCTATGGCATCGGCAGCTACATCCGCAACCTGCCGGGCACGCCGCTGCTGCCCGGCGCGCACACGCTGCCGGGCTATTACGGCCGCCCCTGGGACTACGACTATCAGGGCTCGTATTACGGCGGGAAGCAGGTCGACTATTTCTGGCGCCTGCCCTACTCGTGCGGCATCTACGGCTATTGCTGATCAGCCGGCTGATGGTGATCAGCCGGCCTGACCGAGCGGAACCGCGCGCGGCTGCGCTTGCGCAGATTGCCGCGAGGCGAGCCGCTCGGTCTGCATCACCGCGAGGGTCAGCACCACGATGGCGACCGCCTGATGGGCGAGCGCGAGATCGATCGGCACCTGATTGAGCAGCGTGAGGATGCCGAGCACCGCCTGCAGGCTTACCGCGCCCAGCAGCAACAGCGCGCCGCCCGCCGCCGCGCGCGAGCGCACCGCATCGAAGGCGTGCCACGCCGCGAGCACGAACAGCACATAGGCCGTCATGCGGTGCTCGAACTGCACGGTCAGCACATTGTCGAACATGTTGCGCCACCACGGCGTCTCGAACCACAGCCGATCCGCCGAGGGAATGAACGCGCCATCGATCTGCGGCCAGGTGTTGTAGGCGCGGCCGGCGCGCAGGCCCGCGACCAGCGCACCGAAATAGATCTGCACGAAAGTCACGACGAGGAGCAGCACGCTCGTGAATCTCAGCCGCGCAGGCACTGCGATCTGCGGACGTTCCTTGAGCCGCCGCACCGTCCAGACGATGCCGGCGAAGATCAGGAGCGCGAGCACCAGATGCGTCGCCAGCCGATATTGCGAGACCTCGACGCGCTCCGTCAGGCCCGACGCCACCATCCACCAGCCGACCGCGCCCTGGAGCCCGCCGAGCGCGAACAGCAGCCACAGCCGCCGTTTCAATTCACCGGACAGACCGCCGCGCCATAGGAAGAACAGGAACGGCAGCAGATAGGCCACGCCGATGAAACGGCCGAGCAGCCGGTGGCTCCATTCCCACCAGAAGATCTCCTTGAACTCGGACAGGCTCATGCCCGCGTTGAGCTCGCGATATTGCGGGATCTTCTTGTAGGCCTCGAAGGCCTCGGTCCACTGCCGCTCCGAAAGCGGCGGAACGCTGCCTGTGACGGGCTTCCATTCGACGATCGAGAGCCCGGATTCCGTCAGCCGGGTCGCGCCGCCGACCAGCACCATCAGGGCGATCAGCGCGGCCACGGAAATCAGCCACCAGCGCACGGCGCGATACGGCTCGGAGAGGGTGGAAATCGGCGTCATTTCAGGGCGAAACCAAACCTTGTACCTAAGCGACTTGAGGCTTGAACCGGACTGCGCGCCCCTTATAGTCCCCCGCTCCCGCAGCGCAAGTTACGCGAAAGCCGCAGCATTCCGTCATGACGATCCGTACCCGCAAGTTCCTCGGCGCCATCCTCCTCCTGGTGCTCGCCACTGTCTGGGCCCTGCTCGGCATGGCGCTGGCGCAGATGCCGTGGATTGCCGAATCCGGCTGGCGGCAGGCGATCTATTACGTGGTGGTCGGCATGGGCTGGGTGCTGCCGGCGATGCCGATCGTGAGCTGGATGCAGCGGCCCGACCGGGTCAAGTCTGGTTCGTAAGAGTGCCGGTCGGCTTCACCGGCGCAAAGGCAACGCCCGACGCCAGCACGCGCAGCATGCGCAACGAGCGCCCCCTTCCGTCCCAGGAAATCCGCGGCAGTGCGCGCAGGTTGGTGCGCCCCCCGGCATCCACGATGCCCGGGATCGTCGACACCGCGCTGGCAAAGCCGGCCTCCTCCGCCATCACGACGTGGCTGCGCCGGAACGAGGCGCGATCGCCGAACGGAAAGGCCAGATGCTCGATCTCGCGGTGGAACGCCGCTTCCGCCACCGCCTTGCCCATCGTCATCTCGCGCAGCGCGGCGGCGTCTTTCATGTTGGCGAGAACGGGATAGTTCACGGTCGCGCTGCCGATCGTGACGAGCGGATCGGCCGCCAATTTGGCCAGATCCTCCCAATTCATCGACGCCTCGCGCGAAAGCGCGGCAAGGTCGATCCGGTAGCGCGTGCAGAGGTCGGCGATCGCAGCCGACAAATCCGCCGGCGGCAGTGAGAGCAGCCAGCCCTCGACGAACGAAAACAGCGCCTGCTTCTCGGCATTGCCGGTGACGTTGAAGCGTTGCTCCCTCTCGCCCATCATCAGACTGATGCGGCTCTCGCGCGCAATCACCTGCTCCAGTCCGAGCCACCAGGCTTCCCCGACGCCGTCGGGAAACGCGGTGGGCACGTAGATCGTGAAGGGTACGGCGTGGCGGGCCAGCACCGGGTAGGCAAACGTGATGAGATCCTTGGCAGCACCGTCGAAGGTGAGCGCCACGAAGCGCCGCTTTTCCGGCAGCGTCACCGCACGCCGGCACACCTCGTCCATTCCGACAAAATCATATCTCCACCGCTTCAGCGCGCGGATGGCCCGGTCGAGGAAGCGCGGAGTGATCTCGTTCTCGCGCAGCGGCTGAAACCCGCCGCGACGTCGCGGCCGCACATCGGCAAAGCGCAGGATGGCGCCGGCACCACGACTGCGCAGCGCAGCCTGGCCGCTGAACCAGGTCAGCTCGAGCCGCAGCCGTTCCAGCCATCTGTCGTCGGATGCCAATGTCCCACCTGACGCGTTGGCGCCTGTTTCCTCCCCTATAGTCATTACCCTTTGTTGACATTTCTTTGCAAAGGTCGGCCACAGGCCGAATTACGCACATTTTTGATTTCTCGACAGGTTTCGCGAATGACCATGGCTGCGGCGATGCAAAGCCGGACGGCAGAAGCGCCAGCGCGGTCGAAAGCGAGCCGTATCGCGCATGTCGACATCGTTGCCGATCTCGGCGCCGCCGAGGCGGTCTGGCGCACTTTCGAAGAGCCCGGTCACCTCTTCACGCCTTATCAGCGCTTTGATCTGCTGAGTCCCTGGCATGGTCTGGTCGGTGGCTGCGAGGGCGCCCGGCCCTTCATCGTGATCGCCCGCGACGCCGAGCACAGGCCGCTCCTGCTGCTGCCGCTCTCGCTGCGCCAGACCCATGGCGTGCGCACGGCCTGCTTCATGGGCGGCAAACATACCACCTTCAACATGGGCCTGTGGAACGCCGAGTTCGCAGCGCAGGTGATTGCCGCCGATCTCGACGCGCTGCAGGCGCCGCTGCGCGAACATGTCGACGTGCTCGCACTGACGCAGCAGCCGCTGCGCTGGCACGATCAGCAGAACCCGTTTGCCGCTTTCCCGCGGCAGAGCGCGATCAACGGCTGTCCGCTGCTGGTGATGGAGCCCGGCGGTCCGCCCGCATCGCGCATCAGCAATTCCTTCCGCCGCCGCCTCAAGAGCAAGGAGAAGAAGCTCCAGACGCTCGCCGGCTATCGCTATCACCTTGCCACCACCGACGCGGACATCACCCGCCTGCTCGACTGGTTCTTCCGCGTCAAGCCGGTGCGGATGGCCGAGCAGAAGCTCCCCGACGTCTTCGCCGAACCGGGCGTCGAAGCGTTCATCCGCAGCGCCTGCCATGCGCCGCGCGGCGAAGGCCGCGTCATCGACATCCACGCGCTCGAATGCGACGACGAGGTGATCGCGATCTTCGCCGGCGTCGCCGACGGCCAGCGCTTCTCGATGATGTTCAACACCTACACGATGTCCGAGCACGCCCGCTTCAGCCCCGGGCTGATCCTGATGCGCTACATCATCGACCGCTACGCCGAGCGCGGCTACCGCTCGCTCGACCTCGGCATCGGCTCGGACGAGTACAAGCGGATGTTCTGCAAGGATGACGAAGCCATCTTCGACAGCTTCGTGCCCCTGACCTCGCGCGGCAGGCTCGCAGCGATGGCGATGTCCTCGCTGAGCCACGGCAAGCGGCTAGTGAAGCAGAACCAGATGCTGTTCGATCTGGCCCGACGGCTGCGCCAGGCGTTCGGGTAGGTATCCTGCGGTTGGGAGACGCGCTCCCGCGGCGCATCCTTCGAGACGCCCGCCTTCGGCGGGCCCTCAGGATGAGGACGGAATTCGCGGCAGCAGCTTCAACGGACTCCGATCCAGCAAAGCCTCATCCTGTGAGGAGACCGCGAAGCGGTCGTCTCGAAGGACGAGGCGCTCGCTCAGGCCCGCAGCGAAGGCAAGAACGTCACGCTGCCACCACGCGCGGTGCTTCCACCGCATCTGACGGCTGCACGGGCTTGCCCAGCATCGTCACCTCGCCGAAGCCGACGGCCCTCAGCTGCTCGCACATCAGCGCGCGGGCATCCGCGGCCATCGACGCGTCGGGCACCACGACGGCGCGGGCATTCGCCGTCAGCAATTCCGCCGGGAGGTCCGAAGCGCTGCCGGCGTCGAGCAGCACGTGATCGTAGGCGCGAAGCAGCGCGTCGATCGCGAGCGCCACCCGCGGCGACTGCAACAGGCTGCGGTCGAAGCCGGGACGGCCGGCCATGACCAGATGCAGCCGCGAGAGCTTGTCCCGGGTGATGATTTGCGCGAACGACGCCTCGCCTTGCATCAGCTCGGCAAGGCCGGGCGCCGAAGCATCGACGGATATCGCGGCCATTGTCGGCGAGGACGCGGCAAGATCGACCACGACGACCCGCGTATCGCGCGCCAGATGCCGGGCCAGCGTCAGCGTCGAAAGCGTGATGGCTTCGCCCGAGGCGGTGCCGAGCACCGTGACTTTCTTCGCCGCAGTCCCCGCGGTGCGCAGGCTGTCGGCGAGATGTTCGATCTCAGCGAATTCGTCGGCATCGGCATCAGAGGCCATCTCCGGCTGAAGCGGCGCGGACTCCGCCATGACCGGATCGACGATCGGCTCAGCGGACGCCGGCTGGACAACCGGTTCCTGACGAGCCGGCGCCCGCGTTTGCGCTGGAGCGAACACGGCTGCCGCACGGGGCGCAGTCTGGCGCAACAGCTCTCCGGTGATGACGACGCCGGACGAGAGCAGCAGCGTCGCGATCGTCGCGATCAGCGCGATCGGCAGCTTCTTCGGGTAGGCCGGCATGTTCGAGACGATGGCGCGCGAGATGATGCGGCCGTCCGTCGGCGCGGTGTCGATGGTCTCGCGGGTGTTGGCCTCGCGGTACTTGGCAAGATAAGTCTCCAGCAGGTCGCGCTGCGCCTTGGCCTCGCGCTCGAGCGCGCGGAGCTGCACGTCCTGGCCGTTGGTCGACGTCGCCTGCTTCTTCAACTGCTCGAGGCTCAACGTCAATTCCTGCACACGTCCGCTGGCAAAGCGTGCGTCGTTTTCCAGCGAACGGGCGATCTTGGCGGCTTCGTCGCGGATCTGGGTGTCGAGATCGGCGAGCTGCGCCTTCAATTCCTTGATGCGCGGATGATTGCCGAGCAGTGTCGACGATTGCTCGGCGAGTTGGGCCCGCAACGCCACCCGCTGCTGGGACGGCGTCCGCATCGATTCCGAGTTCAGCACTTCCGATGACTCGATCGGCTTGCCGCTCTGGAGCATCTCGCGGATCAGCCGCGCCTTGGATTCCGCATCCGCCTTCATCGAACGCGCGTTGTTGAGCTGGGTGTTGACCTCGCCCATCTGCTGATTCGACAGCGTCGTGTTGTTGGTGCCGACGAACAGGCTCGATTTGGAGCGGAAATCCTCCGCCTTCGCCTCGGCCTCGGAAACCTTCTTGCGCAAGCTGTCGATCTCGCCGGAGAGCCACTGGCTCGCGTTCCTGGCCTGATCCTGACGGACATTCTGCTGCAGCACCAGATAGCCGTCGGCGATCGAGTTGGCGACGCGCGCGGCAAGATCAGGATCGGCGGACTGGAATTCGACGACGATCACGCGCGACTTGTCGACGGCGTAGGCCTGGAGCCGGTCGTAATAGGCATCGAGCACCCGCTCTTCGGGCGTCATCGAGAACGGGTCTCGGCCGATGCCGATCAGGGCCGCCAGCGACTTCAGCGGAGAAACCCCCTGCAGCACCGGATCGAACTCGGGCCGCTCCGCAAGCTTGTTCTTCTTGATGATCTCACGTGCGAGATCGCGCGACAGCACGAGCTGCACCTGGCTTGTGACGGCCTCGGGATCGAGCGCCTGCCGCTCCTCGGTGCGGTCGCTGTTCGGGCGCAGGAACACGTTCTCGCGGCCGTCGATCAGGATGCGGGATTCGGACTTGTACCGCGGCGTGACGAGATTGACGGCCGCGAGGGACGCGACGAGCGCCAGCACCGTCGGCACGATGATCCAGCCGCGCTTGCGCGCCAGGGCCGCGCCGAGCGCGTGCAGGTCGATGTCGCCGGATTCGGACGGCGCCTGCCTCGGCGCGGCGGATACCGGCCTGGCTTCGATCCTGGGCTCGAGTTCGGCTTGCTTGAAGTCGGCCTGCTTGAATTCGGCTTGCCTGGCTTCGGCTTTGGCCTTCGAAACGGCCCGCTCGACAACCGCCTTGTCCTTGCCGGCACGCCAGAACGCTAAACGCATCGAACACTCCCGCAGGGCAACGCCACGAACCTACCTCAACCGGGGCGATTACACTCCATTAAGGTTGCCGCTGGGTTAATCGCGGCATCCTGCAGCTCGCGCGGGCGCGCTCGTCACCGTTTGTTAACCACGAGGGCCCTTAATCCGTCTCGATATTTCGTGAGCATTGTTCGAGCATTCGCCGAGCGCTGGTTTTGATCATGCCCCCCTCTCCCGACCAGCCGCTTCGCATCCTTCACGCCGTACGCGCTCCGGTTGGCGGTATCTTCCGCCACATCCTCGACGTCGCCAATGGCCAGGTCGATCGCGGCCACCATGTCGGCATCCTCGCCGACAGCCTCACCGGCGGCGATCGCGCCGACAAGGCCCTTGCCGAGCTCGCGCCGCGGCTGAAGCTCGGCGTGCACCGGATGGCGATGCGCCGCGAGCCGTCGCCCGACGATGCGCTGGTGTGGCTTCGCATGCGGCGCCTGATCGCCACACTCAGGCCCGACGTCATGCATGGCCACGGCGCCAAGGCCGGCGCCTTCATCCGCATGCGGCGGCGTTCCGACGACACCATCCGCATCTACACCCCCCATGGCGGCTCGCTGCATTATCCCCTCAACACCTTCAAGGGCGAGTTCTACGCGCGGCTCGAGCGCGCGCTGATGGGCGCGACCGACCTGTTCCTGTTCGAAAGCGCGTTTGCCCGCGACACCTATCAGCGCATCGTCGGCACGCCGAAGGGCGTGGTGCATTGCGTCTTCAACGGCGTGACACCGGAGGAATTCGAGCCGATCGTCATCGCCGACGATGCCACCGACCTCGCTTATGTCGGCGAGTTCAGGCACATCAAGGGCGCCGATCTGCTGGTCGATGCGGTGGCGCGCCTGCACGAGGGCGGCAGGAAGGTCACGCTGACGCTCGGCGGCGATGGCGAGGAGACCGCGGCACTGAAGGCGCAGGTCGAGAGGCTCGGCCTCGCCGGCTCCATCCGCTTCGTCGGCCACGTCAAGGCGCGCTACGGCTTCTCCAAGGGGCGACTGCTGGTCGTTCCCTCGCGCGGCGATTCCATGCCCTATGTCGTGATCGAGGCCGGCGCCGCCGGTATTCCCATGATCGCATCCAGGATCGGCGGCATTCCCGAGATCCTTGGCGCGGAGAGCCCCGCCCTGTTCGCACCGAGCAATCCCGAGGCCATGGCCGGGGCGATTGCTGCGGCTCTGGACGATCCGCAGGTAACCGCGCAGCGCGCGGTGTCCTTGCGCGAGCGCATCTCCGCGCATTTCTCCCAGCAGGCGATGGTCGACGGCGTGCTTGCGGGCTACCGCGACGCATTTGCCAATCATTAACCATTCTTAGGGCCTGCTTTAGAGAATCTTCCGATTTGTTCGATAATCGATGTGCCAGGGGATGCTGCCCGGGGCGCAAGGCCGTGCCCACGGGTTTTTGGAATGGACGTGGACACCCGTGGAACCGCTCAACGCACGCTCGATGCTCGACGCCGCGACCAGTGCCGCGGCGAAACCGGTTGACCAGCCCTTTGTCGAGCGCCGCCGCCGGCTGTCGCCCGCCGCGCTCGACGTCGTCAACCAGAAGGTCGCCCGCGCCTATTCGCCGATCGTGATCACCGGCATCGTGCGCCTCGCCGACTTCACGCTGCTGAGCCTCGTCGGCATCGCGGTCTATGTCGGCTATGTCATGCCGCTCGCCGGCGCCTTCAGCTGGGCCTATCCCGCGGAGATCGTCGCCGTCGCCGTCTCCGCCGTGGTCTGCTTCCAGGCAGCCGACATCTATCAGGTGCAGCTGTTCCGCGGTCAGCTCCGCCAGATGACGCGCATGATCTCCTCCTGGTCGTTCGTCTTCCTGCTGTTCATCGGCATCTCGTTCTTCGCCAAGTTCGGCAGCGAAATATCGCGGCTGTGGCTTGCCGCCTTCTACTTCCTCGGCCTCGTCGCGCTGATCTGCGAGCGCCTGGTGCTGCGCTCGCTGGTGCGCGCCTGGGCGCGCCAGGGCCGGCTCGACCGCCGCACCATCATCGTCGGCTCCGACCGCAACGGCGAACAATTGGTCGAGGCGCTGAACACGCAGGAGGATTCCGATATCCACGTGCTCGGCGTCTTCGACGACCGCAACGACAGCCGCGCGCTCGACACCTGCGCCGGCGCGCGCAAGCTCGGCAAGGTCGACGAGATCGTCGAGTTTGCCCGCCGCACCCGCGTCGATCTCGTGCTGTTCGCGCTGCCGATCTCGGCCGAGACGCGCATCCTGGAGATGCTCAAGAAGCTCTGGGTGCTGCCGGTGGACATCCGCCTTTCCGCGCACACCAACAAGCTGCGCTTCCGTCCCCGCTCCTATTCCTATCTCGGCGAGGTGCCGACGCTCGACGTGTTCGAGGCGCCGATCACCGACTGGGACCTGGTGATGAAATGGCTGTTCGACCGCGTCGTCGGCAGCCTGGCGCTGCTCGCGGCGCTACCGGTCATGGCCCTCGTGGCGATCGCGATCCGGCTCGACAGCCCCGGCCCCGTGCTGTTCCGCCAGAAGCGCTTCGGCTTCAACAATGAGCGCATCGACGTCTACAAGTTTCGTTCGATGTATCATCACCAGGCCGACCCGACTGCTTCGAAGGTCGTGACCAAGAACGATCCGCGCGTCACCCGCGTCGGCCGTTTCATTCGCAAGACCAGCCTCGATGAACTGCCGCAGCTCTTCAACGTGGTGTTCTCAGGCAATCTCTCTCTGGTCGGGCCGCGCCCGCACGCGGTGCAGGGCAAGCTCCAGAGCCGCCTGTTCGACGAAGCCGTCGACGGCTATTTCGCCCGCCACCGCGTCAAGCCCGGCATCACCGGCTGGGCCCAGATCAATGGCTGGCGCGGCGAGATCGACAACGAGGAGAAAATCCAGAAGCGCGTCGAGTTCGACCTCTATTACATCGAGAACTGGTCGGTGCTGTTCGATCTCGTCATTCTCCTGAAGACGCCGATCGCACTGCTGACCAAGAACGAGAACGCGTATTGAGTTGCGGTCGCGCCCCGGCCTGACCTGGCGATGACAGCGGTATTCTGGCGTACGAGTGGTGTGAGCGTGTGATGGCGTATGCGGCGACAGCCGGGGAGATGAATGCAGCGGTTCGCGCTGCGCCCGGCGTGCTGGCCCTGCAGCGCGCGATGGTGTGGCTGGTCGGCGCCTCCGGCGCGATCGTCTTCATCGAGCCGAGCCCCTACGAGATCGTGACGCTGCTCGCCACCGTCATCTTCTTCGCCACCGGCCTGCGCCTGCGGCTCGCGCTGATGCCGCTGGTGCTGATGCTGGTCCTGCTCAACGTCGGCTACACCATCAGCGCGATCCCGCTCTTCGAACAATCCGAGGTGGTGAGCTGGATTGCGACCTCCTGGTACATGGCGGTGACGGTCGTGTTCTTCGCCATGGTCACGTCGGAGGACACAGCGGCGCGGCTCGACATGCTCCGCCGCGGGCTCGTGGTCGGCGCGATGGTCGCCTCGCTGTCGGCGGTCGCCGGCTACTTCCACCTGGTTCCCGGTGGCGACGACCTTCTCACACTCTACGGACGCGCGCGCGGCACGTTCAAGGACCCGAACGTGCTCGGCGCCTTCCTGATCCTGCCGGCGCTGTTCGCGCTCCAGAGCGTGGTTTCGGACAAGCTCGGCAAGGCGTTCCGCAACGTCATCGCCTTCTGTATCATGTCGCTGGCGATCCTGCTCGCGTTCTCTCGCGCCGCCTGGGGCGGGCTGGTGCTGACATCCGCCTTCATGCTGGCGCTGATGGTGCTGACCAGCCGCACCAACGCGCAGCGCTCGCGCATCATCGTCATGGCGGTCCTGGCCGCGGTGCTGGGCCTCGCGCTGATCGCGGTTTTGATGTCGTTCGAGTCCACCGCCGAGATGTTCAAGCAGCGTGCGAGCTTCGACCAGAGCTATGACGAGGGCCGGTTCGGCCGGTTCGGCCGGCACATCCTGGGTGCGGAGATGGCGCTCGACCTGCCCTTCGGCATCGGCCCGCTGCAATTCCACCGCTTCTTTCCCGAGGACACCCACAACTCCTATCTCAACGCCTTCATGTCCGGCGGCTGGCTGTCCGGCGTCTGCTATCCCGCGCTGGTGTTCACCACGATGATCATGGGCTTCCGGCACATCTTCGTGCGAGTCCCATGGCAGCGCGCCTATCTGGCCGTGTTCTCCGCCTTCGTCGGCACCGTCGGCGAAAGTTTCGTGATCGACACCGACCACTGGCGGCATTTCTGGATGATGCTGGGCGCGATGTGGGGCATGATCGCGGCTGCGCAGATCTACAAGATCAGGGACATCACCGTTCCGATAGAATCGGAACGGTGATGTCTGGTTTCTTGTCTTGACGCGTTTTCTTGTCGCGAACCGGTATCCACTTCGCTCGAAAATGCTCTAGCGACGAAGCTTCTTCAGCTTGAGATCCGGACGCTTCTCGGGCGGGGTATCGATCAGGCCCTTGAGTGCCTCGGTCGCCGCGAGCACGCCCTTGTAACCCTCCGTCGCGAAGCGCAACAGCAGCCGCAGTTCCTCGTCGGAATAGACGTTGAACACCTTCTCCATGGCCTGCTGCATCGGCACGTAGAACTGGCCGATCTTCATGGCTGCTTCCGGCACGACGGCAATGAAGACCTTGCGCCGGTCGTTTTCATCCCGCTCGCGGCGCACGAGTCCTGCCTTCTCGAGCCGGTCAACCACGCCGGTGATGGCGCCGGTCGTGAGGCCCGTGACTTCGGCGAGCCGGCCGGCGGTGACGCGGCCTTCGAGATACAGGATGTCCATGCATTCGAGGTCGGAATTGGCAATTCCGGCAACGTTGGCAACGGTCTGGCCATAGAGCACGCCCTGCGCGGACGACCTGCGCATCGCCTCTTCCAGCTCCTGCAACAGCGCAGCGCGCGCCTTCGTCCTTGACAAGGCCGGCCTCATATCTTAGTTGATATATATCTTAGTCACTAAGAGATTTAGCGACCGTAATTTCTCCTAGCACCACGGAAACGTCGGGAGCAAGACAATGTCCAACCGTCCCCGCAAGGCCCTGATCATCGGCGCCGGCATCGCCGGACCCGTCACCGCGATCCTGCTGCGCCGCGCCGGCATCGAATCCGCGATCTACGAGGCCTGGCCCTACGCCAAAGGCATCGGCGGCGGCCTTCAGATCGCGCCGAACGGCATGCATGTCATGGACGAGATCGGGCTTTCGAACGAATTGATCAGCCGCGGCTCGATCGCGGAGTCCTTCGACTTCTATTCGCAGGGCGGAGAGAGGCTCGGCTCGATCAACCGCGACATGGCGCAGCGGTTCGGCCAGCCCGCGGTCAATGTCTGCCGCGCCACGCTCAACGAGATGCTGATCGACAAGGCCTGGTGCGCGTGCGTCTCGCTGTATTTCGAGAAGCGCCTGATCAAGATCGAGGACCGCGGCGACCAGCCGATCATCGCCTACTTCGCCGACGGCACCACCGCCGAAGCCGACTTCCTGATCGGTGCCGACGGCGTGCACTCGGTCACAAGGCGGCAGGTCGTGCCCGACGGCCCGCAACCGTTCGACACCGGACTGATCGGTTTCGGCGGCTTCGTGCCGCACGCCGTCCTCGACGGCAGGCCGGTCGGCCGGCACGTCGAGACCACGTTCGGGCAGAGCGGCTTCTTCGGCTACGGCTATTGCAGTCCCGATCCGAACGACGGCGTGATGTGGTGGAGCACGCAGCCCGCGCACGGCATGGACGCGGCGATGTTCCGCGCGCTCGACCCTGCGACGCTGAAGCAGCACCTGCGCGGCTTCCACCGTGGCTGGCATGATCCGATCCCCGGCATCATTGAGGCCGCCGAGAACATCGTGGTCACCGACACGCTCGATGTTGCGACCCTGCCGACCTGGTCGCGCAAGCGCTCGCTGCTGATCGGCGACGCCGCCCATGCGACCAGCCCCCATGCCGGCCAGGGCGCCTCGCTCGCGCTGGAGGATGCGATGCGCCTCGCCCGGCTGATGCAGGACCGCCAGGAACTCGGCGCCACCTTCCAGGCCTTCGAGGCCGAGCGACGGCCGCGCGCCGAAAAGATCGTCGCCATGGCCCGCCGCAACGGCAACAGCAAGCGCGAATTCAGCGCCACCGGCGCATGGATCCGCAATCAGATGATGAAATGGCTGCTGCCGCTGGGGTCGAAGAGCATGGAGTTCATGTACGCCTACGACGCGCGGGCGGTGTAGGGCCCTGCTGCAGGGTGGGCAAAGGCGCAAAGCACCGTGCCCATCCTGCAATCTGCAATCTGCTGTTAGCTCTCAACTCTGAACGTCAGCCCCGCATTGTCCTGCAGCCGCTTGATCAGCTTGTGCTGCATCGCTGCGCCCGGGGTCCAGAAGCCGGCCGGGACATCCGTCGCCTCGCGCAGCATGCAGATCGCGCATTCGGAGATCATCTTCGAGGTCGAGCCATAGCCGGGATCGCGGTCGCCGGTGACACCTGCACGGACCGTGCGACCGTCGGGCGCGATCGCGACATAGAGCAGGTCGAACAGGCCGTTCTCGCGCTCTTCCTTCGACGGCCCCTCGCCCGGCTTCGGTGCGTCGGGACCGGTCTTCCCGGCGTTTGCCGCCATCACGCGCTTGGCGTTGGCCTCGCCCTTCTCGCCGGGGCCGGTCAGGACCATCTCGTCGTAGACGAAGTCCTGGCCGTAAGGGAATCCCATCAGCATGTTGGAGCGGTGAACGTTGCGCGTGTTGATCAGCGCCATCATGAACGGCGCGGCCCAGGATTGCAGGTCCTCCTCGAAGGCCGCCCTGTTGCCCTTCGGCTGCTTCGGGCCGCTGAAGCCGGGCGTCAGTGCAAAGTGGTCGTTGAGAATGGCGACGAGGCTGAGATCCTTGGCCACCGCATCGAAGGTCGCCTTCGCGCTCGCGGCGGTGCCGCCCGAGAGCGTGCCCCGCATGTCGCGCACGCGCCCCTTCACGCGCGAGGCCGGTGCACCGAATACACGCTTGGCCTCTTCCTGGACGAAGAACGCGCCGAGCTCGAACGGCACGGAATCGTAGCCGCACGAAAACACGATGCGCGCGCCGCTCGCCTTGGCCTCCGCCTCGTATTTGTCGATCATCTGCCGCATCCACACCGGCTCGCCGCAGAGATCGAAATAATCGGTGCCCGTGGCCACGCAGGCCGCCAGCAGTTCCTCACCATAAAGCTGGTACGGGCCGACGGTGGTGATCACCGACATCGTCTGCTCCGCCATCGCCTTCAGTGAAGCCGCATCCGACGCATCCGCCACGATCAGCGGCGTGTTCCCGGGCGCACCGATCGCATCGCGGACCGCTTTCAGCTTCCCGAGGCTCCGGCCCGCCATCGCCCATTTGAGCGCGTGGTCGTTCTTGTACTGCTGAGTCAGATATTCGGCGACGAGCTGGCCGGTGAAACCGGTCGCGCCATAGACGACGATGTCGAATTTCGCAGAACTCATGGTCGGCCTTTACTTCTTCGCGTAACTCACGCCCATGCCG
The DNA here is from genome assembly GCF_018129995.1 of Bradyrhizobium sp. SZCCT0153. Classification (GTDB taxonomy): domain Bacteria; phylum Pseudomonadota; class Alphaproteobacteria; order Rhizobiales; family Xanthobacteraceae; genus Bradyrhizobium; species Bradyrhizobium japonicum_G. The sequence goes on along the minus strand of NZ_JAFCKS010000007.1, from coordinate 162,597 downwards.
GCGCGGACGTCGCTTTGAATACCATAGGGCGGGATCGGATAGCGCAGGCCGTTCTTGGCCAGCGCCTTCATGCCCAGAACCGCCTTGGCGAGATGCTCGGGCTTCAAGGCCATCAGCATCTCCTCGTCCGGCACGCCGCCATAGCGCCGTTCGGCATAGCATGGCAAGGACAGGCTGGGCTCGCCCGTCTTGAGCGCCCGCCCCCAGGAATCCGCGCAAGCGGTCTCGCCGACCACGCCCCATTCGAACTTCTTGTAGCCGGTATATTGAAGCCCGTTGATCAGGATGATCATCTGCCCGGGCGTCGCATAGACAAGGCAGATGTCGGGCGGATCGAGCCGGCCGCTGGCGAGCGGGCTGACCGCGAGCGCCTGATACTGCCCGAACGGCACCACGTCCAGCGCCTCCTGGCGCTTGCGTGCGTCCTCCGCCGTGCCGTGCCAGACGCCGACATAATTTTCGCCGGCGAGCCATTTTTCGTCCTGCGGCGCAAGGCCGATCACCGCGCGGCACTGGCTACCAACGAGATCCTCGCCGGTGATGCCGACGGTCCAGCCGAGCCGCGAGGCCATGCTGACGATCTGGTCGGTGGTGTGGACCGCATTCGGCCGCCGGATCTTCGCAATCGCCTCCATGTCCGCGGCGCGCGCGAACAGCTTCATGCCGATCACCGTTGTCTTCAGCCGCAACAGGCTGTTGAGATCGGCGACGAGGCCGGCAAGATCGATCCTGTCTGCACTCTGCTCTTGCATGGCGTCCTCCCGGCCGGCGATTGCGCCGATCATCTTCGTCTTGTCGTCGTTTCTAGTCCTTCGCGGGGCCCGGAAGCAAATCGCCGGTCCGGCCCATCAGGCGGTAGGCAACGAGCCCGATCCATTCGCGCACGGCAACCTCGGTTCGGCCGAGCCCGTCCGCGGCGACATTGGTGAAGGAGAGGAGATCGTCACGCCCGCCCATCCGCCAATCCACCGGATAGGCCTCGACATCGAATCCGGCCTTGCGAAAGATCCCCATCGACCGCGGCATATGGAAGGCCGATGTGACCAGAAGCCAGCGCTCGCCCGGTTTCGGCGCCACCAATCGTTTCGTGAAGATCGCATTCTCGTAGGTGTTGCGCGAGTCCCGCTCGAGGATCAGGTGCTCCTTCGCGATGCCCAAATTTTCCAGGACAGGCGCGGAGTAGTCGGCTTCCCTGGCGCCTGTCGACACCAGGTTCGCGGTGCCTCCCGTGAAAACAATGCGAGCATTCGGATAACGGCGCGCGAGCTCGGCCGGCGCGAACAGACGATCGGCCGCATGCGACACGACCGGCGTGCGATGCGCCGCCGAAAGATCGGTGTCGACGGAGCCGCCGAGCACGATGATGCCATCGGGCGCACCGCGCGACGGATCCCACGGCGGAAAGCGCGCCTCCAGCGGATAGAGCAGGAGATTTCCGAGCGGCGAAAATGCGGCGAGCGCCAGCAGGATCAGCGTGGCCGCGGCGAGCTTGCGGCCGAATGCGGCAAAGCGCGTCGCCATCAGGACGACCGAGACGATCCCGAGCTCGATCATGAAGTTGGTCGGCAGCACCGCGGTGCCGAGGGTCTTGGAAAGGACAAAAAGCAGGGGCGCCTCGCTGGAATGATCGTGCCTGTTGCGCGGGCCTTGACCGGCACCTCGATCTTCAGAAAGCTTCTTGGAAGAGGATCGATTGCCTGGTCAAGCCCGGGCCTCGCAAGTCCTCATGGCAAGTTCAGATGAAACCGACCAGAGGCGGCCAATGACCCATCACCACCTGCGTTCGAGCCCCGAAACGTGCCACTGGGGCTTTTTCGAAGCCAGGCTCGAGCCCATCCTCACCATCGCGAGCGGCGACGAGGTGACGGTCGACACCATCAGCGGCGGTCCGGACATGCTGCCCGACCGCAGCAAGTTTCACATTCCCCCTGAAATTTTCGAGGTTCATGCCAGAAACGAGCGCATGCTGCCCGGCCACATCCTCACCGGCCCGATCGCGGTCGAGGGCGCCGAGCCTGGCGACGTGCTCGCGGTCGAGATCCTGGACGTCCAGCTCCGGCAGGATTGGGGCTGGAACATGATCAAGCCGCTGTCCGGCACCCTGCCCGACGATTTCCACGAGACGCGCATCCTCAACATCCCGCTCGACCGGACGCGGATGGTCGGCCGCATGTCGTGGGGCCTCGACCTGCCGCTCAAGCCGTTCTTCGGCGTGATGGGCGTTTCGCCGCCTCCCGCCTGGGGCCGCATCTCCTCTCTGGTCCCGCGCGCCATGGGCGGCAATCTCGACAACAAGGAGCTTGGCGCTGGCGCGACACTCTACTTGCCGGTGTTCGTTCCGGGAGCGCTGTTCTCCTGCGGCGACGGCCATGGCGTGCAGGGCGACGGCGAGGTTTGCGTCACCGCGATCGAGACCGCGCTTCAGGGCCGCTTCCGCCTGACGCTGCGCAAGGACCTGCGGTTCGATTATCCCCGCGCCGAGACGGCGACGCACTACATGACCATGGCGATGGACCCCGATCTCGACCAGTGCGTGGTGCGCGCGCTGCGCGACATGATCGCGCTGCTCGGCGAGACGCGAAATCTGTCGCGCGAGGACGCCTATACGCTGTGCAGCCTGGCGGCCGATCTGCGGGTGACCCAGACCGTCAACGGCTCCAAGGGCATCCATTGCATGATCGAAAAGGCGATCGTGCACGGCTGAGCCGGCACGCCTTCCCTGACCTGTCGAGCCACGACGCTGCCCGGCACTCCCGGCGGCGCGCGTTGCCGCGTCCAATTTCTCTTGCGATTCCAACGGGCTGAGCCATGACCTCAGCCGGCATTTGACTTCCACCCCCGAACCTAAATAGAGTCTTAATCGTTACTTTTATGTATCTGAGTATGAGGTTAGCGTTCGGACCATGGCCACCGAAAAAGCCGAGACTGACCGCATTCCCGTAACCTTGGCGCTCTCGACCATCACCTATCTGGAGAAGTTGGTGAGACAGGGCACCCACGGCACCAGCGTTCCCGGCGTCGCACGGACATTGATCGAGGAAGGCATCCGTCTCGCCATCAAGGACGGGCTTTTGTCGATTCGCGACAACGGCAGAACGTGAGCGCGCGCCGGACGTGAGGCGGACGGATCTCGAGAGGCGGATGGCCGACATCCTGCAACCTGGGACCGCTACAATGCCTGTTCTCTCAGCGACTTCTTCACCCACTTCTTCACCGACCTGGACCAACGAACGAATTGAACTTCTGAAGCAGCACTTCGAAGCCGGACTTTCGTGCCGCGAGATCGCCGCCGATATCGGCGTCAGCCGCAACGCGGTGATCGGCAAGCTGTCCAGGCTCAATCTGACGCGCAGCCGCGCGGTCGAAGACCGCAGGCTCGAGCGGAGCCTTGCGCCGGCGCGCGCGACGAGAGCGGTGCCGCGGCTGCAATATGAGATGCTCGCCACCATCTATGGCGAGACCGGCGCGCCGGTGGTCGCCGGGCCGATCGACGAAGCCAATCGCTGCTCGCTGCTGGAGCTTGCCGAGAACCGCTGCCGCTGGCCGATCTCGACGCCGGGTGCGGACGATTTCTGCTTCTGCGGCAATTCGGCGCCTGACGGCCGGTCCTATTGCGCGGGCCACAGCCGCCTCGCCTACCGGCCGAACTCGCGCGCCCGTGTCATGCGCGGCTAGATTCTGTTTGACGCGTTTTCTTTACGCGAACCGGTATCCACTTCGCTTGAAAACGCTTTGCTGAAACGAAAAACCTCCGGCAGGGCATTGCCGGAGGTTTCTGGAGGCTTAGCATCAAGCTAAGAGCCGCAACTTTCGAAATCGGCTGAAAGCTATATAGCTTAGTAACTCAGGTAAGTAAATAAGTCTGGGGCCGATCGAACCGCATGGCTCGTCTTCGTCGCCCGCACGGGCTGCCGGATTTTCCGAACGCCCCTCTTGTAAAAAAGCCCCGGCGGTGTCCCGCCGGGGCTCTCTGATCGATCTGCGAGATCGATGTTAGAAGTTGCGCTGGGCGCGCAGGAGCATGCTGACCGAGTTCTGGTCCTTCAGCTCGTACACGGCCGCCGGCTTCGCAGCGCTGGCAATACCCGGGCTTGCAATGGAGCCGGAGTACTTCTGGTCCAGATGCGACCAGCTCACGTCGGCAGTGAGCGCCAGGTTCTTGACCGGAGTCCACACGGTGTTGACACCGACGACCGCGAAGTTGAAGTCCGGATTGCAAGTAGCGCCCGCGACCGCGATAGCAGCGAAGTTGCCGCAGATCAGGCCCTTGCCGGCATCGCCGTACTTCAACTGGGCGTAACCGCCGTAGACGGCGCTCGCCCAGTTCGGGCTCCAGTTGTGGGTATAGCCACCACGCAAGCCCCAGGTCTTGACGGTATCGATGCCGGTACCGGTACCGAAGACGCCGTCGGAAACACCGGCGAAACCGGTGCTCTGATACGCGGTGCCGCTACCGCTGAACATGAAGAAGCTCTGCGGGAACAGGCTCTGGAAGTTGTAACGGGTTGCACCGTCGGTGTAGACGGCCTGGAAGTTGATGTTGTCGCCCGCGCCGGTCGGGATATTCTTGATCGACAAGGCGCCCTGCACAGCCCAACCCCACTTGTCGGAGGGATGACCGGTCGATTCCGTGGCGCCGTAGTAGGCGGCATGGAGGTCATGCGCGGCAACCGAGATCTGGGCCAGACCCCAGGCCTGGTCGACGCGGACCTGACCGATGATGTCGGGAGAACGCGTGCCACCCCAGGCATTGGCGCCGTAGACGCCCGTCACGAACTGAGCGGCCGTACCCGAGGACACGTTCCAGAGGTTCGACTGACCGTTCGTCGCCGTCGTCTCGTCCTGCAACGCGAGTGACGCGGTGATGCCCTGGCCGAAGTCGGCCGTGTAGGCAACCTGGTTCACACCGTTGGTATGGTTGCTGCCGCCCGGAATGGTGTCGGGACCGCCAGCCGGATAGCTCTGCCACGGGGCGTCGAAGATCGAGACCGTGCGGCCGAACGTGAAGCCGGCGAACTGGATGAACGCATGGTAGAGGCCGAGCGAGGCGGAACCGGTCGAGAACGTCGAGGGATTGCTGCCGGTGACCGTCTGGGAATCCCAGCTGAAGACCATGTCGGCGTAGGTTCGCACCACGCCATACTCGGTCGCCGTGCGGGTGTCGACGTTGAAGTCGAAACGAGCGCGGCCGGTATAGTAGTTGGTCAGACGGTTGTTCGAGCCCGCGTTCGCGCCTTGCTGGAAGCCATAGTCGCCTGCGCCGCCAAGGATCGCGTCAGCGCGCAGATAACCGCCGAGCTTGATGCAGGTGTCGGTGCCCGGCATGTAGTAGAATCCAGCTCCATACAGGGAGCAGATCTTGACGTACTCGACCGCCTTGGCCTTGACCGGAAGATCGGCCGCCTGGGCTGCACTCACGGCGATCAGACCCGCCGCAGTGCCGAGCAAAAGGCTCTTCACCACTCTCATTTAAAACCTCCAAGTTGCACATTTTGCGGAGACCGGACCGTGAGGCCCCCCAGATCCCCGTCTCTTCAAATCCGCTCGGCCGCTTCGCGCTTTCGGACGCACCTGCTTGAACGCGAGGAACGTGAGCGAACCACCTGCAACGGGACGATCGAGAACCCCCCACCGTCACGGAGCAATATGCCTGCGCCGTTCCCTTAATCAAAATAGTTTATTTAGTCAGCTTTGTGGTTTCGCTAAACCTGTGCCCCGCGCGCAACACCGCGGCTGAGCCAGTCTGCTGAGCTGATCATCTTTGTAATTTTAGTGACGAAATTACCCTGCCCTGCACTTGCGTCAGAGCAGGCTTGCGTGAACTATGGCCGCGCAAAACACCGGCCGCAGGTATTCAGATCACGGGAGTGACGCTGTGTCAGCCACGAGGAAAGAAGGGGCGCGCCTCCGCTCCGTCGGCAATCTGGATATCATCCGGCGCTTCACCTGGGAGATATCGTCGATCAACATGTATCTGGAGGAGCTGCGTCAGTTCTGGGCGAGGACGCTCGGCATCAGCGGCCCGCAATGGCTGATACTGATGGCGATCTCCGACCTCGACAAGGACGACGGCATTCCCGTCAACGTCGTCTCCAAGCTTCTCCACGTCGATCCCTCGTTCGTCACCACCCAGTCCAAGCTGCTCGAGAAGAAGGCCCTGTTGCGCCGTCGCCCCTCGCCGACCGACGCACGGGTGGTCCGGTTGTCGCTGACCGAGAAGACGCAGAAGCACCTGGCGAGCCTCAACGAGCAGTACAAGACGATCAAGGAATTCGTCTTCCAGGAATTCGACGAGCAGGAACTCACCGAATTCACCACCAAGCTCGCGACCTTGAAGACCCGTCTCGAAAAGGCCTGCGTCCGCCTGACCCTCGACTTCTGAGGCGGCGTCGCTAGAGCACGATCCGGAAAAGTGCGAAGCGATTTTCCGAAAAGATCGCACTCAAATAACAACCTAAAGCGCGACGACGATTCATCCCAATCTCATTGCGCTTTAGATGCGCCCGGCGGCGCCGAGCCGCGATTCGAGCCAGTCGAAGATGTATTCGTTGGCCAGGCTCGGATTGTCCGCATGGGACTGCGCCGCACCGGTTTCGGCCGCGGTGAACACCTTCAGCATCACATCCGAGCTGCCGAGCCGGGAGGTCTGGACGATCTGTCGCGCCCGGTCGGCCTTGAGCCAGCCGTCCTCACCCAGCGTGATCAGGACCGGACAGTCGGCGCTGGAGGCCATCAGCGGCGCATGCGGCACCGGCACGATGCTGACATCGCTCATGGCGAATCGGCTGGCGAAGAAGGCCCGTTCGTGCAGGTCCCAGAGACCGCCATCGCAGACGGCGGCGGCAAGCCGCGGCTCCTGCAGCACCGCGCGCGCCACGAAGGAAGAGCCCCAGCCGTCGGCCACGATCGCGACGCGCCTGAAATCGACGTCGCTGCGCTTCTCCAGATAGTCCATGACGCTGGGAATCGCGCTTTCCAGATCCCGGCGCCGCAACAGCGCGTCGAGATAATCATCGCGCTGGTCGCCGAAGAGGTCCAGTGCCAGCATCGAGAAGCCGCGCTCGCGCGCATGCGGCGCGAGCTTGAACAGGAATTCCTCCTTGCGGTGGCCCGGCTCGCCGATGCAGATCACGGTCGGGGCCTGCTCGCCTGCCGACGGCGCCGGCAGGAAGTAGCCCTGCAGCGAGTGTCCGTCGAGCCAGGGTATCGTGACGACGTCGCCGGCCGGGCCGCGCGCCGTGAGGTAGCGGCGGGCGCACTCCTGCATCGCGAGCACGGCAACCCAGCGGCGCTCGTCGGCCTGGTCGAGCGGCATCGCCGCTGCGCCGTAGTAATTCATCGCGCGCAGCCAGTTGCGTTGTGCGCTCGCCATGTGGCCTTCCGCGAACGCGGCCTCGGCGCGATGACGATTGGCCTGCGCCAGCTTTTTCCACTCGCGATGCCAGGATTGGTCTTCGCCGCGCTTCAGCTGCCGCGCGATCATCAGGCATTCGGCGATCGTGGCGCCGCCCTCCTGGGCCGCGGTGAGGAGCCGGGTGAACTCAGCGGAAATGTCCTCTCGCTCCGGGCAAAGGATCCAGTCGTCGGAGAGGCATGCGGGTATCATCGGGAGCTACGCTCTGGTCATCGCCTTACACCTGACTGACTAAACTATTTCGGTTCCCTGACCAAGCTGCCGTGCACCGAATGAGAGCCGTTTAAGATCACCATCGCTTGAACGCATCGACGCGCCGCATGCGTGACATTCCAATTCGTCATGATTGGAGAAAAGCCGGCAACAAAAGCTGGCAGGAGGTGGCACGCAAAATTACATGCGCGCCTCTTGCCATGACGATCATCATACCCATATTCGCGCGCGCTCGTTGACAGCGTCAGCCAAGCCGCCAGCCGACTTCCTGGGTAAAACTTTCATAGAAGGCGCGGTCATAGGCCTGCTCCGGCGTGGCGCGCACGCGCTCGTCGAGTCGGCGGGCGTCCTCGCCCACGAGAATGCGCCAGCGCTCCGCCTTGACGCCGTCGAGAATGATCTTCGCGGCCTGCGCCGCCGTCGTCGGCGCATCCTCGAGGAAGCTGCGCGCGCGCTCGGCGAACGCCGCCTGGATGTCCTCGTCCGACATCCTGTCGGCATCTGGCACGCCGGCCGCGACCATGCGCTTGCGGGTCAGCGCGACCTCGTCGGCGCTGAGCCGCTCCGAGCCGTCGGCGCTCTGCACCTTGCGCGAGTTGGAGACGATCGAGGTGCCGATGTGGCCGGGCATCACCACCGAGCATTTGACGTGCGGCGCGTGCAGGCGGAGATCGTTGATCAGCGCTTCGGAAAATCCCTTCACCGCGAACTTGGCCGAGCTGTAGGCGGTGTGCGCCTGGTTCATGCCGATCGAGGCCCAGAAGCCGTTGACGCTCGCAGTGTTGACGATGTGGGCTTCGTCGGCCGCGACCAGCATCGGCAGGAAGGTACGGACGCCGAGATAGACGCCGCCCCAGCAGATGTTGAAGGTGCGTTCCCACTGCTCGCGCGTGTTGGTGAACAGGCTGCCGCCGCCGCCGATGCCGGCGTTGTTGAACAGGAGATGGATCCGGTCCGTCTTCTGCTGCTCGGCGAGTTCGTCGCGGAAGCGCTTGAGATGATCCTCGATCGAAACATCGGCGACATGGGTCGTGACGCGCAGGCCCTGCGGCAGCTTCTCGACCTCGCACAGCCGCTTCGTCTCGGCCATCGCGGCTTCCGAGACGTCGCACATCGCGACGTTGCAGCCCTTGGCGACGAGCTGCCGCGCGAGCTCGCGCCCCATTCCCGTGCCGCCGCCGGTGATGACGGCGATCTTTCCTGCAAATTCCTTCATGGGACTTTCGGCCCCTCCCCTTGTCCGTCTGTTTCTTCGACGCCGCGCCGCATCGGGACGCACGCAAAATCTAGCAGCGCCGCATCCGCAGGTAAAAGCGGATCGGCGCTGCCGGCTTCGAGATCGATTATTTCGGCGGGCGGACTATTCCGCCGCTTCGACGCGTTGGGCGTTCAACGCGCCGAGACCCTCGAGCGCCTTGCGGATCGCCGCCTGCTGCGCAAGCGATGCCTCCGGCATCGGCGCGCGCGGATAGGTCCTGGGCAGGCCCTGCAGCGTCTGCGCGTAGCGCGTGCAGGCCGGCAGATTGTCGGCGATGGCGGCGTTCCACAGCGTCAGCAGCTTCTTGTGCAAATCCAGCGCGCGCGGATGGTCGCCCGCCTTCACCGCGTCCCACAGCGCGACCGAGGCATGCGGCGCCGCGGTCAAGATTGCCGCGATCGAACCATGGGCGCCCAATGTGTAGGACGGATACATCAGGGCATCGACCGCGCTGTAGATCAGCTTGTCCGGCGCCATCATCATGAGGTCGGCGAACAGCTTGAGATCGCCCGCACTCTGCTTGACGCCGACCACCAGCGGCACCTCGGTCATGATCCGCGTCAGCAGCGCCGGCGACAGATAGGACCACGGCACCACGTTGTAGATGATGATGGGCATGCCGGTCTCGTCGGCCATGGCGCGGAAGTGCGCGACCATCGCCTCGTCGTCGGGCTTGAACAGATAATGCACCGGCGTGACCTGGAGGGCCGCAACGTTCATGTCGCGCACGAGCTTGCCCCGGCGAATCGCATCGCGCGTGGAATCGACGATGATGCCGGCGATCACGGGAATGCGCCCCTTCACCGCCGCCACCGTCGCTTCCATCAGGTCGCGATATTCCTCGTGGTCGAGCGTGTGGCCTTCGCCGGTCGAACCACCGGCGGCGACGCCATGCGCGCCGGCGCCGATCATCCAGTCGACCTGGGGCGCCACGAGCCCAAAGTCGATCTCGCCGTCCTTGCGAAACGGCGTCGTCATCGGCGGAATCACGCCGGTCGGTCGTGCCTTCATGGTCTGCCCTCGCGTTTCCAAAGCCCTTGCTGCGGTCCTGCTCTCCCGGCGGGTATCCGCAGTCTGCGAGCCTATCGGCTGCGAGGGCCCTGTGAAGCGTCACCGGCGCGGCGCTGCCCCCACAATCGGTCATCCCTCGCCCGGTTCCCCGTAGTTGCCCGGCTTCGGTTTATGGGCAATTTTTTTACAATCCGAATCGTCAAATGGACTCCGGACGCTGGGTCGAGTCGGCCAGGCCAGCGTGTTGTTTCAGTCACAGGCTCTGGCACTCCGCTTGCATCCTCTTCGTGGTCAGAAACTACCGATGAGGTGACAGGAATGTTCGTGACCGTCGTTGCCGTGCTCTGCCGGCTTAGTGCAGCCAGCTCAGGCAGTTGCATCGAGGAAATCGTGACCGACAGCAACATGACGCCCGAGATATCGATGATGCAGTGTGCGATCGGCGCACAGGCCCCGCTGGCGAAATGGATGGGCGAGCATCCGATCTACCACGCCAACTGGCGCCTCGATCGCTACAAATGCGTGCCGGGTCATTACGAGATCAAGGGCCACGCCTGACCAATAAGGCCCCGCAAAACTACTGATATCAAGACTACGGATATCAAGACTGAGGATGAGGAAACGCCCCGGAGGCCGCATGGTCCTTCCGCGCGGGCACCGCCAGCGCCAGCCCCCATTGCGGCGGCGCGCTTTGTGACAACGATCACACCTTCCTCTTAAGCCACCGCCTGCAAAATCATCGCCCGCGCGCGCCGTCCTTCCGGCGTCGGCATCAGCGCGTAATTGTGCGGCTGGTCACGGAGCAGATGCAGCTCGACCGGCACGCCCGCCGCCCGCGCGCGCTCCGCAAGATCGACGCTGTCAGGGTAGAGCAGATCGCGCGTGCCCGAGAAGATCGTCATCGGCGCAAGCGCGCGGAAGGCGCCGTTCAGCGGGCTGACGAAGGGATGGCCGACATCGAGCTCACCGGCATAGAGCCGCCCCGCCTCGACGATGCCCGGAATGTCCTGGATCGGATCCCGGGCCGCGATCGCCACCTGCTCCGGGCGGCTGACCGAGGCATCGGCCGCGGGCGAGATCAGCACCAGCCGGTTCGGCTGCCGGTGCCCGCGATCACGCAACCACTGGCACGCAGCGAGCGCGAGGTTGGCTCCGGCCGAATTGCCGACCACCGTGACCTTTGCGGACCCGGCATCCTCGAGCAGCATGCGCAGCAGCTCGGCCGTCTTCGGGACGATATCCTTCGCCGTGGCGCGCGGCGCCAATGGATAGATCGGGACGACGCAGACAACGCCCGCGTTGCGCGTCATCTGCCCGACGAAGCGCCAATGCGCGGGCACGATCTCGTTGATGAAGCCGCCGCCATGCAGGAACATGACGTGGTTGCACCCCTCATGTCCCGACGACGGCGCCGTGTAATAGACCGGCCATCCGCCCATCTTGGTCAGCGTCGCCTCGACGCCGCGCCCCAGCCCCGTCGGCTCGAACGAGGCCGGCTGCAACGCGAGCTTCTGCACATGCGCCTGCACCGCCTCGGCGGACGCCAGCTGTTGCTTATACGGAAGCTGCCGCAATAGCAGATTGAGGGCGCGGCTTTGCAGGCTCGGTGCGGAATCGCGCTGGGATGGCGTATTGAACACGCAACCGCCCGGACAAAAATGCAAGACAGACACGATCCTGGCAACGCTCATGGCCACATCCCCATCGGCTCTTTCGACGCGGCGTCAAAGAGGCTTGCCGACCCGCCGCCACTTGCGGGTATAATGCGAGCATTCACTCGCTTTTCCTACTCGCATTCAGATCACAAGGCCGTGGCCCGCAAACCGCCGACAAAAGCCCGGAAAAATGCCTCGCAGCAGCGATCCCGCGCCACCGTCGACGCATTGGTAGAGGCCACCGCTCGCATTCTGGTCCGCGAAGGTTTCGAGAAAGCGAGCACCAACCGCATCGCCGAAATCGCCGGCGTCAGCGTCGGCTCGCTCTACCAGTATTTTCCAAGCAAGGAGGCGCTGGTCGCCGCCGTGATCAATCGTCACAACGAGGAGATCATGGGCATCGTCCGTTCAGCGCTGACCGAAGTCACCGACATGCCGATCGACAAAGCCGTGCGCCGCCTCGTCACCGTCGCGATCGAGGCGCACCGCATCAACCCCGAACTGCATCGCGTCCTCGCCGAGCAGATCCCGCGCGCCGGAAAGCTCGACGTCGAAGCCTTCAACCGCGAGATCCACGCCCTCGTCCGGGCCTATTTCGACATCCACCGCAAGGAAATGCGCAAGATCGACCTCGACGTCGCAACCTTCATCTGCGTCAGCGCAATCGAAGCGGTCGCGCACAACACGGTGCTGAACCAGGCCGCGATGCGATCGGACAAGACGGTGCGGACGCTGGTGGATGAGACGACGCGGATGGTGGTGGGGTTTTTGAGGTAGTGGGACGTCGCGGAACGCGTGCTTCCAGGGAAGACGACATCACTTCGGCTCGCGAAAATGTCGTCCGATTGCGATTGCCCTCTCCCGCGCCCAAAGCCCCGATCTACAGACTGGCACGATGACATCATGCCCCTGTTTTGCCCGACGCGTCAAACTGTTTCGGAAAAACGTCATCTCGCCGATGGCTTCGCTACTGTGCATGGGGTTGTTTTCGGCATTTTAGTTTGCCGACCACCGAAGCAGCCATCTGCTGCTGATCGTCGCGCATGCGTCACAGGCGGGAGCCGGCTCCACGCCGAAGGTCAGTCCACCCGACAGATGATTTGAGAAAAATGGTCGGAGCGAGAGGATTTGAACCTCCGACCCCTAGTCTCCCAGTGGGATACTCACATAGCATCATTCGGTAGCTCCTTCAGTGACTTAGCCGACGTTGCGGCCGGATTTTCGGGACTTCTTTCGGGACTTTTGCATCGCATCCACGCCAGCTGCGACTTCGTCGTCCACGACGTGCGCATACTTGGTGGTAGTCTTGATGTCGGCGTGGTTGAGCGCCCGCTGCACCAGCTTCAGGTTTTTGGTTTCCCGCAGAAGCTTGGTCGCGAAGTCGTGTCGGAAGTCGTGAAATCTGAAGCCGGAGATGCCGGCAGCGGCTCTCGTCCGCTTCCACACGGTCTTCAGTCCGTTGTAAGTGATGGGGTACCGCTGTCCCCTTATTAAATTCGCGCCCTTTCTCGTGCGCCGGGCCACGTAAGTGAAGACTGCCTCGGGATGGTGCCCGCGCAAGGGCCAGAGGATCTGGCGGACTGCATCGGTAATGGGCACAGAGACGCGTTTGTCGCCCTTACCTTGCTTCTCGATCTTGCGGGCATCCCAGTTCACCTCTGACCAGCGCAGGAGACATTCGTTTAGGCGAAGGCCGGACGCGCTGGCCAGTTCGAAAATGGCCCGGTAGTCGTCGCGGGTGACAACCTCCAGCCTGTCGGCCTCGTCTCCGCGAAGCTCGCGGACGATCTCCTGCGGCTCCTTGAGCCAGTGCTGCTTCCAGTTCGGTTCATGATCGAAGCGGATGCCCCAGGCCTTGGCCCTGGTGAATAGTTTCTTGAGCACCTCGGTGGTGCTGCGGTTGACGGTCGCCGGGGCGATCATCGGAGCCGGCTTTTTCTTGCCCTTGCCATGACGAGTGACGCGATGCCCCCTTCGCCACGCGACCAGCTTCGCGACGTCGTCGTCGCCGATCTCGGTCAGCCGCTTTGTTGCTCCGAAATAATCGATCAACCGTTCAATATCTCGCCAAGTGGTGTCGGCGCCTGCATGATGCTGACCGATCTCGTTCCAATATCTGCCGGCAACATCGTCCAGCTTGGTCGACGCCAAAGACGCTGCGGTCTTTACGTGTTGCTTCGCCCTGTCGCGTTCGGCCCGCTCGAAGGTTTCGGCCTCGCGCCTGTTCGTGCATCCCGTAGAGCCGTGAAAGCGACTACCCTTGTACTGGAAGTCGAAGTGATAGAACGGGCTGTTCTTGTGCCGGTAGACTGGCATGGCACCTCTCTTCGAGCGCGACGCTGCTTAAAATCCTCGAGATCTTCATCGGCGAACATGCGGCGTATCTTGCGCTTGCCGCGACCGACATTGATGTAACGAAGCTCGCCGTCCTGCACGAAGCCGTTGAGCGTCCGCACAGAGATGCCCAGCGCCTGCGCTGCTTCCTTAGGATGTCGGAGCGGCATTACCATCACGCGACGTTGCTCTTCGACTTGCCGGCGTCTTCCAGACCCAGCAAAATGGCAATTGCTATGATTGTCCGATGCGAGAAGGTCTGTCTCCAATGCAGATCGGACCACGCTGCACCCTTCTCACTCAATTCGTACCGAGCAAGCGTAAAACGGCGCCCTTGGAGGGTAATCGAGATTGTTCCCTGAAGGGGACTCGGCCCCTTCAAATCGATGTATGCAAAGCTACGCTCGTCAGCGGCGGCGTTTGCAAACGACACTTTTCGCTGGCGGACAGCTTCGATGAGCGCGATCAGACCATCCCGAAAAGAATGCTCGGCTTTCAAGCCGTCCAATCCCGGTATTTCCAGGAACTTGGGCTCATTGATCAATCCCCACTTCTCCAACTGCTCTGCAGTGGCGCCGCGCTCAAGGAGATCTGGTAAAACAACGGGAAGCAGGTCTGACTTCACCTCTTTGTACTTCAGCTTGGTGAATTGCTTCACGGTTGAGGCGGCCGATCCAATGCCGCTAGCAGGCGTGCCCGCAATCGCGATTAGCAGATTAGCCGCATCCTCCGCCGTTACCTTTGCCGCGCTCTTGCCCCGCCCTCCCTTTGATCGGAGGCCTTTCTCAGCAAGCACTCGATCGTACAAAACCACGGTTGCGTGCGACACGTTAAGGGCAGCCGCTACGCAGTCGACCAACTGTCCCGGCGTCGCCATCTGATCATCCTCGCAAGACATCCATTAGTGTTTAACACAAATGGAGATCCAGATGCAACCCCATTTGCGAAATCCACAGATGGTGAGCCGTGGCGACGGCGAGCAGTCTTTGCTGACCTGTGATGCCGGCTTGCAGCACCCCTAGGACTTGGAAGGGTATTGGCAGCGGTCATACAACCGTTAAAGTTGCACACTTTCCGGTCAATTCATCATAGTGCAATAGTTTCACACTTTTTTGTTGATTGTGTGCAACCATTGCACTAGCCTAACCATTGTAGGACAAGATGGCGAGCATAAATGCTCCCCTAAGCAACTGTAAGGTCTACATTTATCCGGGCGATCATAATCCCCCGCACTTTCATCTGAAGGGGCCCAATTCTAGAGCCTCTATTGATATCGTGACCTTGGAGGTTATAGCCGGAAAGGCATCAAAGACCGACTTAGCAGAAGTCAGGGCATGGGCCGGCCATCCCGAAAACTTGGCCGCTTTAGTATCGGAGTGGAGAAGGCTCAATGAGCGCGAATGATATCGTTGATAGCGGGATCGAACTTCCCCGGATGGCGAGTGTCCAGCCGCTCAACGACTTTGTGCTTAAAGTCAGGTGGGCGGAAGGTCCGCGAAGGGGCCGCGAAGACTTGGTAGACGTTAGCCCGGCAATCTTTAGCTACAAAGTTTATCGTCCGCTAAGGGACGAAGAACTTTTTATGAAGGGAAAGATTGCCGAGGATGGTGATGTTGTTGCTTGGGGGACCAGTGACCTAGTGATGTCTGCTGATACAATCCAGTCTCTCGCCCAAGAGAGCTGGACCCCAAGTGAGTTCGTGGCGTTTTTGGAGCGAAACAAACTGACGCAAGTATCCGCGGCCGCCTTGCTTGGCCGAAGCCGCCGTCAAATTGCAAACTATGTGACGAGGGGACCAATCCCCAGGGTCGTGGCGCTTGCTTGCTACGGATTTGAATCTCTAAGGCGCGACAAATTTTTAGACGGGAACGGAGGCATTAACGCACAACCTCCAAAAGTACATACTGGCCCAGCCCCTGCTCCGACCGAACCGCCCCGTTCTCCCGTTGAGCCCGCAAGGCAACGCCAACGCGCTTAGACATGATCCCCAACCCGGCATCGCCCATATTGGATGCCCCTTATTATAGCCGCTGCAGCAAGCGCTGCACTTGGACTGCAGACCACTTGCTACTGCGTGGTGTCGAAATACCGGCGTCGTTCAATCCTTCGGCAATGGCCCGCAAACTCGTTTTCCCCGCCGCCTGTAGCTCCGCCACGATCGGCGCTAGATCTGTAGCTCGCGCATTGGCACGTGCCTGTAGACTCTCGGTGGCCATTGCCCGGGCCCGTTTGCTTGGGACGACACCGCGATCACCGCCAAGCTTGGTCCCTCGCCTCTTCGCAGCTGCCAGCGCGTCCTTGGTGCGCCTGCTGATCATCCGCCGTTCTTCCTCGGCCACCATGGCCATGATCCCCACCGTAAGCCTATTGGCGTTCGGCATATCGGCAGCGACGAAGTCGACGCCGGCTTTCTCCAGGCCGAGCAGGAAGTGAGCATCTCGTGAGAGCCGGTCCAGCTTGGCAATGACAAGCTTGGCGCCGTAGACGCGGCAGGCCTTGATTGCCTCCGCAAGCATGGGGCGATCGGTACGTTTACCGCTTTCGATCTCGACGAACTCCTTCACCAGCGACCAGCTCCCGCCGTTGAGATACTCGGCCACGCCATTGCGCTGGGCCTCGATCCCGAGACCGGACTTGCCCTGCCGATCGGTGCTCACACGCAGGTAGGAAATCCACTTCCCGTCCATTTCGCCCTCTGATAACAAATCAATCAACCTTCGTTGATTGATTTGTAACAGGCCGCATGACGGCTTGCAAGCCGAGATGAGAGAGCCTTGCTCACATCAGCGGTGTCGCGCCGTTCCGTCAGCTTTTTGTAGATGACCTCGATGTTGTCGTGGATCGTGTCCCGTTCGGTGGTGTAGCTCGGTAGAGCAAAGCCGCCCGGACGCGCGCCCCCAATAGCGCCGTAGCGGGCGGGCGGCTTTGCGGTGGTCACCGGCAGTTCTCCGGTAGGATCGGGTTGCGACACGCCAACGCAACCGAGGAACCACCGATGACCAACGACATGATGAACCTGCGCACGCTCGTAGAGAAGACCCCCGATGCCGATCTGCTACGCGAGATGATCGGCTTTGCCGCCCAGCGGCTGATGGAGCTGGAGGTCGAGGGCCAGACCGGGGCGGCCTACGGGGAGAAGAACCCCGAGCGCCTGGCCCAGCGCAACGGCTACCGGGACCGGATCTGGGAGACCCGCGCCGGCGCGGTCGAACTGCGCATTCCCAAGCTGCGCAAGGGCTCCTACTTCCCGGGTTTCCTGGAGCCGCGCCGGATGGCCGAGAAGGCGCTCACCGCCGTGGTGCAGGAAGCCTATGTGCAGGGCGTCTCGACCCGGTCGGCGATCTGGTGCAGGCCATGGGGATGACCGGGATCTCCAAGAGCCAGGTCAGCCGGCTGTGTGGCGAGATCGACGACAAGGTTCAGGCCTTCCTTGGCCGTCCGATCGAGGGCGACTGGCCGTATCTGTGGATCGACGCCACCTACGTGAAGGTGCGCCAGAATGGGCGGATCGTGTCTGTCGCGGTGATCGTCGCGGTCGGCGTCAACAGCGACGGCCGCCGCGAAGTGCTCGGGATGGATATTGGGCCGTCCGAGGCCGAAACGTTCTGGACGGCGTTCCTGCGCAAGCTCGCCCGTCGCGGCCTGCGCGGCGTCAAGCTGGTCGTGTCCGACGCCCACGAGGGTATCAAGGCCACCGTCGCCAAGGTGCTCAACGCCAGCTGGCAGCGCTGCCGCGTCCACTTCATGCGCAACGCGCTGGCGCATGCCGGCAAGAGCGGCCGACGCGTTGTCTCCGCCTTCATCGCCACCGCGTTTGCTCAGGACGATGCCGAGGCCGCCAGCACCCAATGGCGCAAAGTCGCCGATCAGCTCCGCCCCAAGCTGCCGAAGTTGGCCTGCTTCCTCGACGAGGCCGAGACCGACGTGCTCGCCTATATGACGTTCCCGCCGCAGCATCGGACCAAGCTACACTCCACCAACCCGATCGAACGCCTCAACGGCGAGATCAAGCGGCGGACCGAGGTGGTCGGCATCTTCCCCAACGAGGATGCCATCGTCCGCCTCATCGGAGCGATCCTGCTCGAGCAGAACGATGAATGGGCCGTCCAGCGTGCACGCTACATGACGCTGGAAACCATCGCGCCATTGAGCGATGATCCCACCGTCAGCCTTCAGGCTATCGCCAGCTGACCGGCCCGGCCCTCGCCGGCGAACGCGGTGATCCACCGTCAGCTACACCACCGAACGGGACACGATCATCTTGAGCGCGTCATCAGGCATTGGCCGCCGCAACGCCTTGGCCTCACCCCAGGGCGCGCATCCAGGGCAATTGCAAAATCCTGCAACCTCAGCGAAGCTACCATACCGCGTTTCTGGTGGTGGGGGGACTATGCCGGTACGGAAAGAGAAGCGTCTATCGCCCAAAAAACTACCGAAGAAGAGAACCAAGAAGAAAAAGGTGGGACGCGTGAAGAAAAGGACAGGAGCCAAAGGCGTCATTGCAGTTGGGGTCCTAGGTAGCACCGGCCATACGATCTCGGTCCCGGGAAGTCGGAAGAAATAACCGTCTGGATTTAGGGGCAGCAATGGTCGATCTGAAAGACGACGCTTGGTTCGTCGCAAACAAGGGCAAGCAACTGAAAAGTGGCGGTTCGCGGACTGGATTTGAGTGCCTCGCAGATGCCGACTCCATAATAAAAGAGATTCACTCGGGATTTCCGGGCGCAAATTTTGTCGAGTTCAATGTTTGGAATGCCGTGTCGGCTAGCTCACTTGCGCCGATGTTCGGGGAGATTAGGGCAATCAGCAAATCAGGGTTCTTCATCCTCATGGAGCGCCTTGAATCGATCAGCGACGCACAGAAGACAGCGACGCCAACGATGCCCGATTGGCTTGGAGATTTTTGGCCAAACAACTTCGGTCAAAACAAGCACGGAGAGATCAAGATCCGCGACTATGCGATGGTGTCTCTTGGTGAGGCGCTGGAAAATGCGCCGCGTTATAGACGTGCATGGCAAAAGTAATATTGCGCATCTTGACACCACTTTTGGCGATCTATTTGTCTCTGCCCGCCCTAACCTCCCCTGCACGCGCGACCGGCTTGGTAGGCCAAGCCAGCATCATTGACGGCGACACGCTCGAAATTCACGGCACGCGGATCCGGCTATGGGGTATCGACGCGCCCGAGAGCAGCCAACTATGTAGGGGTGCAGACAGCCTTCCGTATCGATGCGGTGCCAAGGCAGCGACCGAGCTTGCTGCACTGGTCATCGACCGACCAGTATCGTGCAACACGATGAGTATCGACCGCTACGGGCGCACAGTCGCTTTGTGTACGGTTTCTGGTCTAGATCTTGCGGACTGGCTGGTCCGCCACGGACTCGCTCTGGATTGGCGACGGTACAGCCAAGGGCACTATGCCGGTGCGCAAGATGAAGCACAACGCCGGTCGGTGGGCATATGGTCCGGCAGCTTCGTCGAGCCGTGGCGCTTTCGGGATTGCATCAGGCTTGGCGGGCGGACTGAATCTTGTTCGGATCAATAGCCCCCCGGCTCAATGCGGGCGCTCTCTCGAGAGCATGGCATCCTACGGCCGTCGCCCGCTTGCTCGGTCGTCTTCGCAGCTAGTAAGCATGCTTTTTTTTTTGCGCAAAGCTCCCTCCAAAAGCCTGCAAGGCCTCTAATTCAGCGGACGAGACGCCTACCGTCATCTCCTATCTTATCACCCGACATTTTCCAAAACGCAGATTGACCCAAGATGCTCCGCCGTCGGCCCAATAGCGGGTCAAGATTGCTTCCGCAGGAGCGCCGTTATCGGGAACAAAGAGCGAGTAGAGGGTGTTGCCAAAGCCATATCCAAACGTAACGGTGTAGACCGGCATACTCTTCGGCTCCTTTGGTAGCCCCTGCGTGACGGGGTCGTAAGAGACAAAGTCGTCGCCCTTGTGAACGTAAAAAATACGATACGTCACCTGTTTGGGACCCAAGTTCGGACGTTCTGTGGCCTTGCGGAGTGCCTCTTGTCGTCCAAGATTTTCCTTCCGCATGTAGTATTCGGCCATCCTTGAAATGGCGAACGGCGCAAGCCCATCTTCGCGCTCCCATAGGACATTGTTTGATCCAAAATCAATGCGCAGCTTGATGTCTTCAAAGCCGAAGACTTCTTTGACGTCACAGAGTTCCCGAGACGAAAAGGTACGAGAAGCGTTACTGAAAATTCTCTCCGGCGAATTGCTGCATGACGCGTCGCCCGATTTTCCATCTTTGGTCTTCTCGGAGATAAACCCGCACTCGAATCCGCGCGCATCATGAACGACCTGTTGGCAGAAGCCTGTGCTATTGCCCACGACATTTGCGAGAATGGCTAGGGAGATTTTCAACTTTGAAAATTGCATCGATCATCCCTCGCTAAAATGAAATACGTAATCACAGTGGGGTGTGGCCAAGCCCCCTAGATCTGGCGAAGTGCTCTCAAGAAACCATCCAGGACATCTTGCACGCTGCGGTAGCAAGGATATTGAAGGAAGTGGTGCGCGAGCTCGTTGCTAAGTTGCGACAACGATTTTTGGTTTGGATTTACTCCATGTCCTGCCGCCGCTCGGCCGTGGTGCAAAACGTCCCAGCTTGAAACTTTGTTTTTTCGCCGCTGGGGATCATCGCCATGCTTTCCGAAACCTTGGATGATCTTTGTTTCTTTGTTCCAGATGGGACGGAAGAGCCGAATTAGATAATCCTCAGCAACGGTTTCCCAACCAGTTTGCACCACCAAGGCACGAGCTTCGAAATGGTTGATGCTGAGCGTTGAGACCGCCCGCTCAATCGTCTTCTTATGCTCGTGTAGACGAGCGGCAAGCCTCTTGCCCTGCTCCCGAGGTGTGCGAGCGTGCTCATTTCCGGGAGCCGCTTGCCCGACATAGATTGGCGTCTCAGAGCCCGCTAACGCAGCATACTCCGCGAACGGACCCGTGTAATAAAGCGCATACACACCCGAACCATAAACTGGTGTCATCGTTGCAAGAGGCTGGCGTGGTTGAGCGGTCAAGGCCAGCGCGATAAAGAAGCCGATGGTCCGTGGATTGCCTGGATCGAAGAGTTCGGTCGGGCGCTTGATGGGATCAAGTTCAGCCAAGAGACTGTCAAGTTGGTGCGCGCCCTTTTCGATCTCCGCGTTGAGTTTGTTTCGGGTGACCGGAGTTAGGGCGACCCCTCGTGCGATAGAAGCGTTATCTGCTAAATCCTTCCGTAGCTTGTTGATCAGGGCGGTAGTGGGCGAAACGCGAGCTTTGGCCATTGTCGAAGCTCGGAGGTTTAGGTTTTCGCCGGGGGCTCGAAACGCATGTGCGAGTCAGCAGGCGGGTTCTTCGAGAGAAAATCCGCAATGCGGGTCGAAAGCTCCACCGGCGTCTCGCTTCGAGTAGCACACTTCGCGGCCCAAGCCCGGCCAGGATGTAGAACGTCCCACACCGGACGTTGCCCGCCGTATCGGCCCGCGCCAGGATCGTGATTCCCGAATCCATCCAGAGCAAGGTTCCACACTGGTTTGAAGTGCGCGATCAGAAGCGTTTCGCCGAGCGGTATCCAAATGTCATCGACGATCAGATAGCGACATTTGAAGTCCTCGATGTCCAGATTGGATGCTGCGCGTATAGACTCCGCATGCTCGCGCAACCTTCCCCACACGTGCCGGCCGCTGATCGCAGAAAAAACCGCCGCGCCCTTGCGACCGCCGGACGGAATGGCTTTCCCGATGTAGATCGGCCAGTGGCAGCCCTTGGCATTTCGTTTTGCCATCGCGCCGTAAGGCGGAAAACCGCCGTTGTAGTAGATGGCGTAGATTCCCGCGCCGTCGAATTGCTTAATATCGCCAAGGGAATCCGGAGCGGCTTCGAGAAGTGCTTCTGCGACGCTCTTCCCAAGATTGATCTTATCGAGCGGATTGAACTGCTCGGGCACCAATATTCCCAAAGGTGGAAAGCCGGACTGACAATTCAACTCATGCGCGATTCGCCCTAGGCGAGCAACGTCAAACGGCTAGTCTGCCGATGTTTCCACCAGTCGAGAGCGCAAGATGTTCACGAACGGAGGACGCGATAATATGAGCCAGCGCGACGGGGACGGCGTTGCCAAGTTGGCGCATGGTTTCGCTCCACGAGCCATGGAAGACGAAATCGTCGGGAAATTTTTGGAGGCGCGCGCTTTCGCGCACGCTCAAATATCGAAACTTGCCGTCAGGAAAGAGGACCGTATTTTCGCCGCCCGGGACCCCATGCACGCCCGCCTTGAGCGTTTTACTGGGTTCGTCGATGGGACTACCTGTGTGCCCCGGATATGAGCGCGCGCCCAGTTGAAGGCGGTGATTGAGGTATCGATTCGATCCGTGGATTGTCGGTGCCGGCATATCGTGGATGGCGTCACGGATGGTGAGCCATGGCCTCGTGTCGTCGTCGGGTAGCAGCGAGAGCTGTTGGCCCCGAGCACGGGCACGATCCGAGATAGCGCGCTGAGCGCGCGGCACGCGATGACGTTCCCAGTAGACGCCTGTCTGGATCTGTTCGCGCAACAGAGCGTCCAGCGAATGGGTTGGTTCAGGAAAGTGCCACTCGGCCGAAATGTCGTTTCGGAAGCCGACGAAGAACACTCGCTCGCGCTTCTGCGGAACTCCGTAGTTCGCCGCGTTTAACACGCGAAAGACAACGCGGTACGAGAGCCCGCGATTTGAGCGCCTGCTTGTGTGGTGTTGCTCCAACCGCGAGAGATGCTCATCCCATTTCTCGCCGTCCTTTTCCCTCCGCATGATCTCCGGGTAGGAAAGTTGCAGCACGATGTACTGGAAATATGTCGCGAAGGCCTCGCGCGTCAGACCCTTCACATTCTCGAAAATGAATGCGCGCGGTCTTGCTTCACGCACCGCGCGAACTGCCTCCGGCCACAGGTCGCGCGCATCTTTCCGTCCCTTATGTTTGCCGCCGAGCGAGAACGGCTGGCACGGTGGGCCACCGCTCACGAGATCGATTTTTCCCTCGAAGCGTTTGAAGTCCGCGACCTTGACGTCGCCGGGCTCCAACGGCCA
Organism: Bradyrhizobium sp. SZCCT0153; assembly: GCF_018129995.1. Lineage (GTDB taxonomy): Bacteria > Pseudomonadota > Alphaproteobacteria > Rhizobiales > Xanthobacteraceae > Bradyrhizobium > Bradyrhizobium japonicum_G. The sequence goes on along the minus strand of NZ_JAFCKS010000007.1, from coordinate 139,642 downwards.
CAGCGAAACGATTGGATGGTTGGACTGTTGGTTCTCGCGAATAGTATCACAGCAGTATCGGTCTCGCTCGAAGACACCAAGAGACTTGAACCCCGCCTTCGAGATGCCCATTCCGAGGCCCCCCGCGCCAGCGAACAGCTCGATGGCAGCGGGCGCGACTAGCGTTGCTTTCGTGGATTGTTTTGACAAGGCCCCGGCGGTCCTAGGAACGAAGTGATTCGACGCTGCAACTCTACCTTATCCGCCAACTCGCATTCCCAGACAATTAAGACCCGCCATCCGAGGCTTATTAAGGAGTGGATATTTCTCTCGTCGCGGGCGCGATTGCCTTCCAGCTTAGGCAACCAAAAATCCAGTCGGGACTTCGGCAGACGGGCGAGCCGACAGTGTGGGTCGGGATGCCGATGAAAAAAGCAGCCGTGAACAAAGACCACGGCGCGGCGGCTGGGAAAAACCAAATCAGGTCGACCAGGAAACCCCTTACGGTGCAATCGATAGCGGTACCCAAGCGAATGAAGAAGTCTGCGGACGACAAGTTCCGGGCCGGTGTCCTTGCCCCGGACGAGCGCCATCCGGGCGGATCTTTGCGACTTGGTGAGCGTATCAATCATAGTTGTCCCGGTCGGGATCAGTACGGCGCTCGCGTCGCAATCGCTCTACTCATTTGCGGGAGCCCGGCAGATTTGAGCCGGATCCCGCTGATCCTTGATTGCCGAATGGCCGTCCTTCGGCTTCCTGCAAAAGATAGAGTTCCACAACATGGCGGATAAGCCATGACAGTGCGACGCCTTGCCTCTCGGCAATTTCTTCAAGTTGTGCCTTTTGCTTTTTTCGCAAGGTGGTTGTTACGCGTGCTGCGTGCTTGCCGTCCTCGCCCAATAGCGCCTCCGCTGCGTTCCGCGGCATTCCGCGGCTCGCGCAATTTGCGCGAATTCTGGGACATTGACAACTGGCAACAAGTCCGGCGAGCTCGAAGTGAGCTCGCGCCCCGAGACTTAGACACGCCGTTAAAAAGCTTAGGCCTCGCAGTCTGCCGTTATGTCTTTTAGATCCTGGGATGCTGCTGATTTCCGTGACGGAGGCCTTCTTCACGGCCATCTTCAATTGTGACCGATACGGGCGCCGAGGCTCTCTCGCAATTCGAAATAGCTTGGCTAACTTGCACTCCCCCTTTGATTTCAGAGGATTATTTCTCCAGCAGTCTGGCCACGAGCGCAGCGCAGCCATCGTCCAGAATATCCTCGTAATGGTCGAACCGCTCTTCGAAGCGACTATAGGTCGCCCATCGCATCCATTTCGGCTTCGGGGGAAAATCCCATTCATCTGGATCTAGGTTCGCTATTACTCGCGACTTGATTCGGGCCTTTCCAGCGTGAGCGCGGTTCGTCGCATCGTTGAATTGGGAATGATAGGCAACTTGTCGGCCCCAAGTCTGTCTGCTGCAAAATCGGGTCGCGCCCGCCGGCCTCCACAGGACAGACGCGAGCCGGTTCATGACAGGGCACACGAAATACCATTGTCTCCCGCCGAAATGGCGAGGACGCGAAACGAGAACAATCCGCTGGTCTAAGCTGCCAAGCTGGATGCGAAACCAGCCGTCGGCTTGGCCGCTCATGTCGGCGCTAATCACGCCGGTGGCAACTTCACCCCAATACGAATGCGTCCAAGTAATGCCCCGAACGCCAATGTTCGCGCCTGGCTTGATGAATTGCTTGCGAACAAGACGGTTCAGGTCCAGCTTCAGGCCGTCCTGCAAGCAAACTCGTACTCTCGATCGCGGCATTTTGGCGCTGCCTATTCGATTATTTGCCGGGTCACATCCTTCATTGCGGCAAGCAACCTCGAAATTCCGCGCCGGCGTGCAATCGAGTCTGCGGTGTACCGGCCGTGCTTGAAGGCGTTTCTGTTGCCCTTGGGAGCGCCTGGAGACCGCCCGCCATGCATCCGGCACCTTCCATTACTCATCGCGGGTGATTGGCAAGGCTTGCCCGCTCGCGTCCGCGCTCCGCATCTCTTCGCGCGGTGCATATCCAAGTGCATGGGGTTGATCCTCCGTTTTCGCCTCGCCCCTGCCCCCCGAGTGCTCGACCATTCCGACCACTGCCTGCCCGCCCGCATGAACGTGGACGTGCTCAACCGTGACCTTTGCTGGCCTTTGCCGCGATGGCGGTTCAAGGCTTCGAGCAACGCCGCATAGGTGCGCGACAGCTTGCCGGCTTGGGCGAGGTTCTCGCGTCGTCCCTCGAAGGTCTGTTCGCCGATCATGGCGCGCCGGTAGCATTCCATCGCGGCGTTGTGGGCGGCTATTAGCTGCGCCGCTATCATGCCTTCCAGCTCGTCCTTCGGCCCGATCCCGGCAAGCGCGGCAAGGGTGGCATTCAGTTGCTTGTCGCGGTCTTCCTGGCTGGAGTTCTTCACCCAGAGCGACTGGAGTGCTTGACTGGCAAGAATGTTGTTCCAGTGATCCGATTGCGATCCGCCAATATCTCTCAGCCGCCCTTTTCGGTCCTCGGGGTCGTTGGCGACCAGTGTTTTCGGTGCGTTCATTCACGTCCTCTGAAAGCGCTGCTTGGATGTAAGTCAGTCAATCTGGTAGTGGCCTTTCGCTTTTCCTCATTCAGATCCCACCACCACAGCGCACACAGCGCAGAACAGCGTATTTTCCTATTGAAGCCCTATTAGCCACGAACCCTCTATTGGAAAGTGGGCTGTGGTGCGCAGTGCGCTGTGGTCAGTCCGCCTTGATCCACCACCTCTTGCCCTGCCAGTCTGGCTTACCGTCGTTGTCCCGCTTCCAGCGGAGGTGCTCCATGATGCCGGTGATCCGGCGCTGGTCCGCCGTGCCGATCCTGGCGGCCTCCATGAACAGGGCCTCCTTTGCGACCTGACCGACGGTTACCTTGTGTTGGGTCGCGAGGTAGTTCTCGATCGGGTCCTGCCAAGCGTCGGCCTCGAAGCGCGCCTCCTGCTCCGGCCTGATATGCTGCCGTTCGAAATTGCGATCTGGCCACCATGGCTCGCCCTCATTGTAGAGGTGAACCGCCTCCGCGAAGAGTTGTTCGCGATCTTCAGCTAACCCTGCGGTATCGATCTGCCCGACTTTCACGGGCCAAAACCGACGTCCTCCAGTTTCGTCTCTTAGATACGCGTCCTTGTTGGTGGTGCCGATGAATACGCATTGCCGAGGCTCGGTGACCTCGAAGCGGCCATAGCTCGGCCGGTAACGCTCGACCTGGCGCGTGATGAAAGCCTTGAGTTGCGCGCTTTCGGCGCGCTTCAGGGCGTGCATCTCCCCGATCTCGATCAGCCACTTGCCACGGAGATGTTGGGAAACGTCCTTGCCCTCGCCAATCTCGGGAAGATTGTCGGAGTAATAGTCGCCACCCAGTATGGAGCAGGCCGAGGACTTCATCGCGCCCTGGATACCCTCCAGCACCAGCATGTAGTCCACCTTGGCTCCGGGTTCGCAGATCCGGGCGACCAGCGAAATCAGGAACATCTTCCCGATCGCCTGGGTGTAGGGATTGAGCGCGGCGCCGAGCTTGGTCGTCATCCATACGTTGACGCGCTTCTGGCCGTCCCAGATAAGGCTCTGAAGCCATTCGCGGATGGGATGGAAGCTGCGCTCGCGCGCCCAGGCATTGACCGCATCGCGTACCGTATCGCGGGCGATCCTGCGGATGCCTGCCTTCTGAAGGTACTCCGTCAGTATTGTGACGTCCTCTTCCACCACGGGCCTGGAATTGAACGGCGCGAGTGGCTGGCCGATCTCGTGCAGCAGCATGACGCAACGCTGCATCTCGTCATAAGCGAAGGCGTCGCTGATGTTCGGATCTCGCCGGAGAGCGACCAGCGCATTGGTGACGATCGGGAGCGGCTTGCCATTCTCGCTGATACATTGGGCCAGCCACGTATCTTTGACCGGGAATTGAGCAATGACATTCATCGCGGGCCTCCCGCGAAGGCGAGGCTGGCGATGGTGCAGGCAGTGGTGTAGCCAAAATAGTAGATCCGACTTAGCTTGGCCGCTTGAAGAGCGATCAGCGACGTGTCAGATTCTTCGTTGCTCGTAAGTGAACTCTGCGATCCCGCCCTGTGCCATTGCTCCCCAGCTGGCACGGGGCTTTTCGTTTCAGGGGGTGCCAACATTCAGCACCTCCCTAGCGAACGGTCCAAGAACGCAGTTCGGGACTATTTCGGGAGTTTTTGCGCCGAACGGTGCAAACCGGCGCCTATTTGTTCTCACTCGGCGGCGGATTGGTGCCAGAGCCGAAAACAAAAACCCTTGCAGATCAAAGGGCTTGATGGTCGGAGCGAGAGGATTTGAACCTCCGACCCCTAGTCTCCCAGACTAGTGCGCTAACCGGGCTGCGCCACGCTCCGAACGTCGTTCCATTAGCTAGGATCGCCGCTTTGCGCAAGGCGAGGTGCGCACCAATTTGGCGGCTGCCCTGTCCCCCGGAACTGACGGCAAGACGGCGAAATGCCGGCTCAGCCGTCCTTCAGCGCCTGGTCGAGCATTTCCCGGCAGGCGACGAGGTCGGCGAGTGCCCGCCCGAGCCGCTCCCGGTCCAGCGCGCTGGGGCCGGCGGGCGCGGCGGGGGTGCCGCCTTTGCGGAAGGTGGTAAGGATGTCCTCGTCGTCGACCTCCGTGAAGCGGAAGTCGATGCCTTCCTCCTCATCGCCCTGGTAATCGTCCTCGTCGGCCTCAGTGACGCCCTTGATGGGCGCCTCGTCGTCGGGCTCCATCAGGCTGGCGCCGATGGCGTCCTCGATCGCCCCGAACGAGACCGCGGCTGCGCCGTCGGCGAGGCCCTGCACCGATTTGACGCCGTGCTCTTTCAGGATCCGCTGCACCCCGCGGATGGTATAGCCCTCGCCGTAGAGGAGACGGCGGATGCCCTTGAGCAGGTCGACGTCGTCGGGGCGGTAGTAGCGCCGGCCGCCGCTGCGCTTCATCGGCTTGATCTGGGAGAATCGGGTCTCCCAGAACCGCAGCACGTGCTGCGGAATGTCGAGTTCCTGCGCTACTTCGCTGATGGTTCGGAACGCATCCGGCGCCTTGTCCAAATGCAATATCCTTTCCGAAAGGCGAGTTACGCCTCGGGTTGAGCCTTGCTGGCATCGCCATTGGTGCGGTGCTGCGCGTTGATCCGCTGCTTCAGGATCGCCGACGGCTTGAACACCATGACCCGGCGCGGCGAGATCGGCACCTCGGTGCCGGTCTTCGGGTTGCGACCGATTCGCTGACCCTTCTTGCGGACCATGAAGGACCCGAACGAGGACAGCTTCACCGTCTCGCCCTTCTCCAGGCAGTCGGTGATCTCCTTCAGGACGAGTTCCACGAAGGCAGACGATTCCGTGCGCGACAGCCCCACCTTCTGGTAGACGGCTTCGCACAGATCGACACGCGTTACGGTTTTACTTTGATCGGTCATCGCCCTGCCCCACATCACGGCGAACAATTGTTGTCTGAAATTATGAGGTTACGATACGACGGTCAACAGCGCTCATCAATGCAGACGCATCGATAATCCGCGTTGATTCGGGCAAAATTTTATCGACTGTGGCTTACCAGCGCACCAGCGCGGAGCCCCAGGTGAAGCCGCCGCCCATCGCTTCCAGCAAAACCAGATCGCCGCGCTTGATGCGGCCATCCTTGCGCGCCGCCGACAGCGCCAGCGGAATCGAGGCCGCCGAGGTGTTGCCGTGACGGTCCACCGTCAGCACCACCTTCTCCGGCGCGATGTGGAGCTTGTGAGCGGAGGCGTCGATGATTCGCTTGTTGGCCTGGTGCGGCACGAACCAGTCGATGCTGTCGGCGTTCAGGCCGGTCGCCTCGAAGGCATCGACGATGACGTCGGTGATCATGCCGACCGCGTGCTTGAAGACCTCGCGGCCTTCCATGCGCAGATGGCCGACGGTCTGGGTCGAGGACGGCCCGCCGTCGACGAACAGCTTTGCCTTGTGGCGGCCGTCGGAGCGCAAATGCGTGGTCACCACGCCGCGGTCGGTTGCCGCATTGCCCGGCTGCTCCTGCGCCTCCAGCACCACCGCGCCGGCACCGTCGCCGAACAGCACGCAGGTGCCGCGGTCGTTCCAGTCGAGGATGCGCGAGAAGGTCTCGGCGCCGATCACCAGCGCGCGCTTGAAGGCGCCGGTACGCAGGAAATTGTCGGCGGTGGCGAGCGCGAACACGAAGCCCGAGCACACCGCCTGGAGGTCGAAGGCCGCGCCATGGTTGATGCCGAGCCCGTGCTGCACGGCGACCGCGGTTGCGGGAAAGGTGTTGTCGGGCGTCGAGGTCGCCAGCACGATCAGTTCGATCGACTGCGCGTCCACGCCGGCGTCGGCCAGCGCAGCCTGTGCCGCCCTGAGCGCCAGGTGAGAGGTGAACTCGCCCTCGGCCGCAATGTGCCGCTCGCGAATGCCGGTGCGCTGCACGATCCACTCGTCGGACGTGTCGATGCGCGTCGCCAATTGGGCGTTGGTCACCACCTGCTCCGGCAAATAAGAGCCGCAGCCCAGCACGACCGAACGAATTTGAGTCACGAAACATCCTCCGGCGCGGTTGGCACGGAACTGAGTGCACCACCCTCGCGGTTGAGCGTCTGATTGATCTTGTTCAGGAGATCGTATTGCGCCATCTCATAGCCAACATCGATCGCATAGGCAAAGCCTTCGGCGCTGATTCCGCCGTGGCTCTTGACCACTAGTCCGCGCAGTCCCAGGAACACACCGCCGTTGGACTTGTTCGGGTCCATCTTGTTGCGCAGGGCCTGAAAGGCGCCCCGCGCGAACAGATAGCCCAGCTTGGACAGCCAGCTCCGCTGCATCTCGTTGCGGAGTAATTCCGCCATCTGGCGTGCGGTTCCCTCGGCTGCCTTGAGCGCGATATTGCCGCTGAAACCTTCGGTCACGATGACGTCGGACAGCCCCTTGCCGATCCCGTCGCCCTCGACGAAGCCGATATAGTCGAGCTCCGGCAGGTTCCTCGCGCGCAGGATGTCGCCGGCGTCGCGGATCTCCTCGTGCCCCTTGATCTCCTCGGTCCCGATATTGAGCAGGCCGACAGTGGGACGGGGCTTGTTGAACAGCACGCTCGCCATCGCGGCGCCCATGACGGCGAGCGATACCAGATGGTGCGCGTCGCCGCCGATGGTGGCACCCAGGTCGAGCACGACGGATTCCCCGCGCCTGGTCGGCCATATCCCGGCAATGGACGGGCGGTCGATGCCGGGCAGCGTGCGCAGGTGGAACCGCGCCATCGCCATCAGCGCGCCGGTATTGCCGGCGGAGACCGCGACGTCCGCCTCGCCCTTCTTCACCGCGTCGATCGCCATCCACATCGAGGAGGTCTTGCGGCCGCGCCGCAGCGCCTGGCTCGGCTTGTCGTCCATGCCGACGGCAACGTCGGTATGGACGATCTTCGAAGCGGCCTTGAGGGCCGGATGATTCTCGAGCTCGGGCTCGATTTTGGCGCGGTCCCCGACCAGCAGGAACTCGATCTGGCGATGCCTTTGAAGCGAGATGGCGGCGCCTGGAATGACCACGGCGGCGCCGACGTCGCCTCCCATGGCGTCAAGGGCGATGCGAACCTTGCTTGGCATAAAAGTCCTGGAAACCTGGTCTGGTGCGGTCTTGAAGGAGCGGGCCCGCAAAAATGGCTTCGCCATGGACATGGCGATGGGCCAAGCGCCACGCGCGCCCGGACCGGGGCGCGACAATAGCGTTTTGTTATCCCGAAACAACCTCTTGCCCCCAGCCTTTTGCATTCTGGGCAATCCGGAAGCGGACCGGCGAATTCAAAGGAAATATATCGAAATCAGATAGATAAACGCGCCTCTCAAACCATCCGGGCAAGCACTTCGCACCGCCCGGCAAGGCGTTCTTACGGGAATGCCCGGCTATTTGCCTTTCTTCTTGTCCCGCTTCTTGCCCTGGAGCGCCTTCAGCACCGCGAACGGATGGTCCGCCGGGTCGGGGGCGGTGACCTCCGCCTCGAACACGGCCCCTTCCTTGCGCGGATAGGGGTCGATCGCCAGGAACAGCGCATCGGTGGCGAGCCGTCCGAGGTCGATGATGCCATTGGCAATCGCCTCCGGCGGGTCGGCGATCTCGGCCGGCGCCTTGTCGTCCTGCCCCTCCTCGATCAGGTCGGCCAGCCGCCGCGCCTCCGCCTCGGGGACGAACATCAGGTCCACCGCCTCCTCGATCTCGCTCTCGATCGGGTCGAGCGTGATCACGCAGGTCTGGCCGACCCTGGCGCGGACGCGACCGGTCACCTCGAAGCGGCCGCCGCTTTTCGGCACCACGTCGAACTCTGCCTGGGCGGAGAGGACCTCCCGCAAACCCGCGAGCTCGGCCATGGCCTGCCGTTCGGCGGCAGAGGCCTCGAGCTTGCGGTGCACGCCGGTGTCGGGAATTTGAGCGACGATCACAGGGGCACGCCAGGGATCGGGCCTGGATTCGGCGTTCGGTCGGCTCATCGCGTGGTGTCCTCAGTGAGCGCTGGGGGAAACCGGAAGGACGCAAGTAGCAGCGCAGCCTCGTCGGTCCGGCCGAGATCGGCCTCCGTGGCCAGGGCGTAGGCCGCCAGCCGCTGCGCCTGGTCCAAGCCGGTCCCATTCAAGATATTCTTGCAGATCGCCGCCGCCAGCGCCCCATCGCCACCTTCGATGGCTTGGTCGTAGGCCTGGACGCGGCCATAAAAGGCTTCGCCAAAGGCCCGCATCCGCTTCGGCACGGTCTGGTCGCCGATCCCCATCTCGCGCAGATTGTCGTCCATGTCCTCGCAGAACCGGTCGAACAGCGCCTGCGACAGCTCGGTGGCGCGTCCGTTGGCGCCCTGGGCCGTGCGCAGGCGGCGCAGCAGCAGCCAGAGATGCAGCAGCAACAGGTCGAAACGCCCATTAACCGTATCCGGCACGCCCAAGTCGCGGTAAAATATGGGTTCTCGCGCCTGCGTCACGATCATGCCATAGATGGCTTCAATGGTGCCCGGCGGGGCTAGCCGGGGTTTCCTGAAGTGATTGAACGGCCAAAGCATTGTGGTTTCCGCAAGCGGGCGCGCGCGTGTTGCATTCAGAGCCTCCGCCCGGTACTTCAGCGCCTCGCGCGACGCAAGGGGACGGAATCAGTTCCGCTATGACGATACCGAATCAGAACGGCCTGCGCGCGAACAAGCGGCGCGGCCTTCATGCACGCTGGCGCAGCTTGCGGCTGTTCGCGGCCGCGACCCTGGTTGGCGTTGCGCTTGCGGGCTGCACCGGCGAGCAATTCCAGAAGGGCTACATCCTGCCCCCCGGCGCGCTGGAGCAGATTCCGATCGGTGCGAGTCAGGACCAGGTGCTGATCGTGATGGGCACGCCCTCCACAGTCGCAACCCTCGACGGCGAGGTGTTCTACTACATCTCGCAGCGCTCGGAGCGCATGGTCGCCTTCATGAACCAGAAGGTGGTCGACCAGCGCGTCATCGCGATCTATTTCGACAAGACCCGGCGCGTGCGGCGGCTCGCGAATTACGGCCTGCAGGACGGCAAGATCTTCGACTTCATCAGCCGCACCACGCCGACGTCGGGCCAGGAAATGAGCTACCTCACGCCGCTGTTCAAGCTGCTCAGCTTTAACTGAGCCTTCAGCCTGCGGCGTCGTGCCGCTCTCCGCGCGGCACTTGCCGTCGCGCGCGACTTGCCGTTGCGCGCCTGGTTCCATACGCTCCCCGCAAAACAAGAAGCAGGGAGTGGATTCGTGCCCAATCAATTTCTGTCTCGCCGTCGCGTGCTTACCGGTGCTGCCGGCCTTTCGGCCGCAGCGATCCTGCCGCGATCGAGCCTGGCGGACTGGAAGCCCACCGAAAACATCCGCATCGTCGTACCGGCTGCCGCCGGCGGTTCGACCGACGTGATGGGCCGGCTCCTGGCCGCGCATCTGCAAGCGGCCTGGGGCCAGTCGGCCGTGGTGGAAAACCGCTCCGGCGGCGGCGGCACGATCGGCACGGCCGAGGTGGTCCGCGCCAAGCCGGACGGGCATACCATTCTGATCGGCAATCCCGGTCCGAACGCGATCGCCTACAGCATCTTCAAGAATCTCGCCTACAAGCCGGACCAGCTCCAGCCGGTCTCCAACATGATCCGGATCCCGAACATCGTCTCGGCGCATCCGAAGACCGGCATCAAGTCGATCGCCGAGCTGATCGCCTTCCTCAAGGCCAATCCTGACAAGCTCAGCTATGCCTCCTCCGGCGTCGGCCAGAGCCCTCACCTCACCGGCGCCTGGTTCCTCCAGCTCACCGGACTGAAGATGACCCACATCCCGTTCCGTGGCGCCGGGCCTGCGCTCCAGGCCGCGCTCGCCGGCGACATCCAGATCCTGTTCGATAATCTCTATCCGAGCCTGCCGCAGGTGCAGAGCGGCACCCTCACCGGCCTCTGCGTTACCACGACGGAGCGCAGCGAACTTGCACCGAACCTGCCGACCATGCGCGAGAGCGCGCCGGAGCTGGCGAATTTCGACGTCTCGTCGTGGTTCTCGGTGTTCTTGCCGAAAGGCGTTCCCGCTTCGGTGCTCGAAGCGCTCAATCTCCAGGTGAAGGCGATGCTGGAGCGCGACGACATCAGGAAGAACATCACCGCCATGGGCGCCCGCACCGACTACGGCACGCCGCAGCAGTTTGCCGCCTTCCTGGATGCCGAGACGAAGAAATTCGCCGGCATCATCCAGAAGGAAGGGCTGCAGATGGATGTGCAGTAGGCGGGCTCGCTTGCGGCGCAGGAGATTTGAACCAGTTGAAGGCGATGAGGACGGCCGCCGCCAGCGCGACCGCCAGCATTGTGCGAGGCCCGGATTGCCGGCTGCCTCTTTGCGCCTTACCGCAAGCCGGACAGACGGTGTCGGCCGCCAACATGTCGCAACCGCACCGCATACATTTGGTCGTCTCGAAGTTCACAGCGACGGTCTCCCGTAAAGCTGACAACAAAAAACCCGCGGTTTGCACCGCGGGTTTGTCGTTTGTAGAGCACCGCAGGTTCAGTGCGCCAGGATCGCCAGCAGCAGCAAGGCCACGATGTTGGTGATCTTGATCATCGGATTAACCGCCGGGCCGGCCGTATCCTTGTAGGGATCGCCGACGGTGTCGCCGGTCACGGCGGACTTGTGGGCATCACTGCCTTTGCCGCCGTAATGGCCGTCCTCGATGTACTTCTTGGCGTTGTCCCAGGCGCCGCCGCCGGAGGTCATCGAGATCGCGACGAACAGGCCCGTCACGATCACGCCGAGCAGCATCGCACCGACGGCCGAGAACGCCGCCGACTTGCCGGCCGCGCCGCCACCCGCGATCGTGTAGATCAGGAAGTAGACGACGATCGGCGACAGCACCGGGAGCAGCGACGGGATGATCATTTCCTTGATCGCCGCTTTCGTCAAAAGGTCGACCGCCTTGCCGTAGTCCGGCTTGTCGGTGCCCTGCATGATGCCCGGCTTCTCGCGGAACTGCCGGCGCACCTCCTCGACGATCGCGCTGGCCGCACGGCCCACGGCCGTCATGCCCATCGCACCGAACAGATAGGGCAGCAAACCACCGAACAACAGGCCGACAACCACGTAGGGGTTGTTGAGCGAGAAGTCCGGCTTGACGCCTACGAAATAAGCGTGGTGTGCGGAGTCCGCAATGAAGAACTTGAGGTCCTCATTGTAAGCCGCGAACAGTACCAGTGCGCCGAGGCCGGCGGAGCCGATCGCGTAGCCCTTGGTCACCGCCTTGGTGGTGTTGCCAACCGCGTCGAGCGCGTCGGTCGACTTGCGCACCTCCTTCGGCAGGCCCGCCATCTCGGCGATGCCGCCGGCGTTGTCGGTGACGGGGCCGAACGCGTCGAGCGCGACGATCATGCCGGCCAGCGCCAGCATAGTGGCGGTCGCGATCGCGATGCCGAACAGGCCGGCAAGGCTGTAGGTAACCAGGATGCCGGCGATGATGACGATCGCGGGCAGCGCGGTTGACTCCATCGAGATCGCCAGCCCCTGGATCACGTTGGTGCCGTGACCGGTCACCGACGCCGCCGCGATCGACTTCACCGGGCGATAGTCGGTGCCGGTGTAGTATTCGGTGATCCAGATGATCAGCGCGGTGACGACGAGACCGACGATGCCGCATTCGAACAGCGACATGCCGGTATACTCGACGCCGTCGAGCTTGCCGAAGCCGATCAGGGCGTAGATCACGCCGGCGATGCCGACCAGCGACAGAACGCCGGTTGCGATCAGGCCCTTGTAGAGCGCCCCCATGATCGACTGGCTCGGCCCGAGCTTGACGAAGAAGGTGCCGATGATCGAGGTGATGATGCAGATGCCGCCGATCGCGAGCGGCAGCGTCATCATGCTCATGAGGATCGGCGTCTTGGCGAAGAAGATCGCCGCCAGGACCATGGTGGCGACCGCGGTCACCGCATAAGTCTCGAACAGGTCGGCCGCCATGCCGGCACAGTCGCCGACATTGTCGCCCACGTTGTCGGCGATCGTCGCCGGATTGCGCGGATCGTCCTCGGGAATGCCGGCCTCGACCTTGCCGACGAGGTCGCCGCCGACGTCCGCACCCTTGGTGAAGATGCCGCCGCCGAGACGGGCGAAGATCGAGATCAGCGAGGCGCCGAAGCCGAGCGCCACCATGGCATCGACGACGACACGGCTGTCAGGTGCGAGCTTCAGCGAATAGACCAGGAAGCCGAAATAGAGGGTCACGCCGAGCAGCGCGAGACCCGCCACCAGCATGCCGGTGATGGCGCCCGCCTTGAAGGCGAGCTCGAGGCCGCCGGCGAGCGATGTCGTCGCCGCCTGCGCGGTGCGCACGTTGGCACGGACCGAGACATTCATGCCGATGAAACCGGCCGCCCCCGACAGGACGGCGCCGATGGTAAAACCGATCGCGACATAGAGTCCGAGGAAATAGGCAAGCAGCACGAAGATGACGATGCCGACGATACCGATCGTGGTGTACTGACGCCGCAGGTAGGCCTGTGCGCCCTCGCGCACCGCTCCCGCAATCTCCTGCATGCGCGGCGACCCCGCATCCGCACTCAACACCGAAGACGTCGCCCAAATCGCGTAGACGACGGAAAGCACTCCGCAGAGCACTATCAACCATAATGCTGTCATGTGATTTTTTGCCTCAGATCCTTGATGTACGTACCCCCGGCGCCTTTTGTTTTCCCGTCGTGCGGTGCGGCGCCTTTATGTTGAACAGGGCCGCTCCTTGCCTGAAGGGGTGGCCCTGGTCGGTCACAAGCTTGCCAAAATCAGAATGCGGGTGCAACGCCGTAAGCGGCCGAAAAGACCGATCTCGGCAGGTATTTAGGGCACGAGCGCCGGTTTGGAGCAAATCCTAGAAGTGGCTGTACGAAAGCCGCTTCAACACCAGTTCCTTGCCCTGCCCGTCCAGGAAGCGAGGCGGCTCATGTCCCGCGACGATCGTGCCGATCGCCGTGACGGCGAGGCCCACCGCCCGCCCCGCGGCAATCAGCGCATCGCTCTGTGCCGACGGCACCGTGCACAGGACCTCGTAATCGTCGCCCCCGGCAAGCAGCGTCTCAACGCAAACGACGTTGCCCGCAATCAGGCCGGCCGCCGCGGCCGACAACGGCACGCTCGCCACATCGATCGTGGCCGAGACTCCGGACGCCGCGCAGAGTTTCGTCAGGTCGCCCGCCAGGCCGTCGGAGACGTCCATCGCCGCAGTCGCATGGTCGCGCACCGCCTGCGCCAGCAAATTGCGCGGCTGCGGGACGCGGTAGCGCGAGATCAGTGCGTCGCTTGCAGCAGGATCGGACGCGAGCGCCCTTGCAGCCGCGCCGCCGGTGAGCACGTCGAGGCCGAGCGCGGCGTCGCCGATCGTCCCCGTCACCAGGATGCGGTCGCCGGGCCTCGCGCCCGTGCGGCCGACCATCCGACCTTGAGGTACGCGGCCGAAGGCCGTGATCGAGATCATCTGCGGCCCCGGCGTCGACACGGTGTCGCCGCCGAGCAGCGGGCAGGCGAAGGTCCTGGCGTCCTCGCCCAGCGCGTCGGCGAACGGCCTGAGCCAGCCATCCGCCTTGCTGCGCAGCGCGAGCGTCAGCACGAAGCCGGCGGGCGTCGCGCCCTTGGCGGCAAGATCGGACAAATTCACCCGCAACGCCTTGCGCGCGATGGTGTTGGGCGGGTCATCGGCAAGATAATGCACGCCCTCGACCACGGCATCGGTGGTGACGACGATGTCTCCGCCGAGCGATTGCAGGATGGCGGCGTCGTCGACCAGCCCCAGCGCGCCGGGATCGGTCGCCAGCGGCTTGAAATAGCGCGCGATGAGGGAGTCTTCGCCGGAAGGATTTTGCGAGGTCGCCATCGATGTCAACCTAACCTCCGGCGTCGCCTTACCCCCGCCCGAACTCGTCACCGCGAAACTGGCGGCCGATCTGGTCGAGCACGGCGTTGACCATGCCGGTTTCCTCGCGGTCGACGAAGGCATTGGCGACATCGACATATTCGGAGACCACGACACGGCCCGGCACGTCCTTGCGGTGCTCCAATTCGTAGGCGCCGGCCCGCAGCACCGCGCGCAAGATCGCCTCGATCCGCTTCAACGGCCAGCCCTTCGACAGCGCCTCGTCGATCAGAGGATCGAGCTTCTTCTGGTCGCGCACGACGCCGGAGACGACGTCGCGGAAGAAGGCCGCTTCAGCCGGCAGGTACGTGTCGCCCTCGACCTCGTTACCGAGCCAGTGGCTCTCGAACTCCGCAAAAATGTCGTTGATGCCCGCGCCGGCGATGTCCATCTGGTACAGCGCCTGCACGGCCGCGAGCCGCGCCGCACCGCGCCGGTTCGCCTTCTTCTCCGTGCCAGCCGACGGCTTTTTGCTGTGATCGGCCATCGTCAGGCCCGCGCCAGGCGGCGTTTGATGCGCAGCATCGCAATCGCGGCGCGCGCGGCATCGCCGCCCTTGTTGAGCTCGCTGGCGCGCGCCCGCGCCCAGGCCTGAGCCTCATTGTTGACCGTGAGGATGCCGTTGCCGAGCGGCAGCTTTCGCGCCACCGCAAGGTCCATCAGCGCGCGCGAGGATTCCTGCGAGACGATCTCGAAATGGATGGTGTCGCCGCGGATCACGCAGCCGAGCGCGATCGCAGCATCATAGGGCTTGCCGCTGGCGGCAGCCGCATCGACCGCAATGGCGATTGCCGCCGGGATTTCCAGCGCGCCGGGAACCGTGATGACGTCATGCGTCAGGCCCGCCGCCTTCAGCTCAGCCACCGCGCCGTCCAGCAGCGCGTCCTGGAGATCGTCATAGAACCGTGCCTCGACAATCAGCGCGCGCGCGCCGGAAATGTCGGTCTGGTCCTTCAGAGGTGCGCGCCGCGCGTCTGCCATCGTAAACCTATTGTGTCATTGCCAGGCTCGACCCGGCAATCCATCGGGTCAAGACCTCTTAAGAGGATGGATGCGCGGGTCAAGCCCGCGCATGACGAAGTTTGATCACCGTCACTTCATTTCCGTCAGCCGCGCAGCGTAGCGGGCCATCAGATCGACCTCGATATTGACCTCGGTCCCCGCCTTCCAGCCGCCGATCGTCGTCACCGTCAGCGTGTGCGGGATGATCAGGACCGAAAAGGTCACGTCCGCCACCGTATTAACCGTCAGCGAGACGCCGTCGAGGGTGATCGAGCCCTTGGTGGCGATGAACCGCGCCAGCTCCCGCGTGGTCGAAAGCTCGAACCGCGCCATGTCGGGCAGGTCCTCGCGGCTGACGAGGGTCGCGATGCCATCGGCATGGCCGGCGACGATATGCCCGCCAAGCTCGTCGCCGATCTTCAGCGCGCGCTCGAGGTTGAGCTTCGTGCCGAGCCTCCAGTGTTTTGCGGTCGTCAGCGCCAGCGTCTCGGCCGCGGCATCGACATCGAACCAGGTTCTGCTGTCTTCGACGCCCGAGGCGACGACGGTAAGGCAGACACCATTGCAGGCGATCGAGGCGCCATCGGCAATGGTGGTCTGATCGTAGCGGCAGGCGATGCGCAGCCGGTGCAACTGGCCCTGCGCCGTCGGCGTGAAGCCGACGACCTCGCCGATATCGGTGACAATGCCGGTAAACATTACGCGCGCTCGTAGATGGTGAGAGTATCCTTGTCGAATGTCTCGCTAGCATGAACCTTATAGGCCGGCGACTGCGTGATTTTCGACAGTGGCAATGCATCGAGCGCATCGACGCCGCTGCTGCCGACCTCTTCCGCGCCGCGGAACAGCCAGATTTCGTCCACGAGGTCCGCGGCCACGAACGACGCAGCGACGCGGCTGCCGCCCTCGACCATCAGCCGCGAGATGCCCTTCTCGGCCAGCGCACGCAGCACGGCCGGCAAATCCAGCCCGGATGTGCCGCCCGGCGGGACGCGGATCACTTGCGTACCGGCAGCGCCAAGCCGTGTTGCGGCCGCAGCTTCCGCAAGCTCCGAGCCGACCACCCAGAGCGGCGTCTCGCGCGCGGAGCGGACGAGCTGGCTCGAAGCCGGGATGCGCAGGCTCTGGTCGAGCACCATGCGCACCGGCGAGCGGGCGGCCATGCCCGGCAGGCGGCAGTTGAGCTGGGGATCGTCCGCCAGCACGGTGCCGATGCCGACCAGGATGGCGTCGCTCTGCGCGCGGAGCAGATGCACGCGATTGCGCACGGCCTCGCCGGTGATCGCGACCGGCTTGCCGCCGGCCGCACCGATCTTGCCGTCGGGCGAGACCGCGAGCTTCAGGATTACATGCGGGCGCCGATCGCGGATGCGGCGGAAGTGACCGGCATGATCAAACGCGGCCTCCGCCGCGCACAGGCCGACATCCACCGTGATGCCTGCTGCGCGCAGGCGCGCATGGCCCTGGCCCGCGACTTCCGGATTGGGATCCTCGATCGCTGCCACCACGCGCTTGATGCCGGCGGCGATCACCGCATCGGCGCAGGGCGGCGACTTGCCGAAATGCGAGCATGGCTCCAGCGTGACATAGAGCGTGGCGCCGCGCGCCGCCTCGCCGGCGCGCCGCAGCGCCTCGGGCTCGCCATGCGGCCTTCCGCCGGGCTGTGTCCAGCCGCGACCGACGATCACTCCATCTTTCACGATGACCGCGCCCACGGCCGGATTGGGCCAGGTGCGCCCCTGCCCGCGGCGGCCGAGCGCAAGCGCAAGCTGCATGAAGCGGCGATCGGCGTCCTTGGACTCGCGGATCTTCTGGCCGAATTGATCCTCCAGGATGCGGAAGATCATTTGCGGATCGCGGCGAGCCGCGCTTCCTCCTCACCGGAGAGCTCGCCGAGCACGTCGGCAAAGTCCTTGGCCTCGCGGAAATTGCGGTAGACCGAGGCGAAGCGCACATAGGCGACGTCGTCGAGCGTGCGCAGATGCTCCATCACGGTCTCGCCGATCACCTCCGAGGAAATCTCGGCCTCGCCGCCGGTCTCGAGCTCGCGCACGATGGTGGAGACCATCTTCTCCACCCGCTCCGGCTCGACCTGCCGCTTGCGCAAGGAGATCGACACCGAGCGCATCAGCTTGTCGCGGTCGAACGGCACGCGGCGGCCGTTGCGCTTGATCACGGTGAGCTCGCGCAATTGCACGCGCTCGAAAGTGGTGAAGCGGAAATTGCAGGCGACGCACACGCGCCGCCTGCGGATGACGGAGGAGTCCTCGGTCGGACGCGAGTCCTTTACCTGCGTATCGAGACTGTTGCAGTTCGGGCAGCGCATCCGTTTACCTTGAGCGGTTTACTTACTGGTAGATCGGGAAGCGGTCAGTCAGCGCCTTGACCCGTTCCTTGATCGCGGCTTCGACCAGCGGCGCCTTGCCGTCGGAGGATTGTGCGATCGCGTTGAGGACCTCGGCGATCATGCCGCCGACCTGCTGGAATTCAGCGACGCCGAAGCCGCGGGTGGTGGCGGCCGGCGTGCCCAGCCGAATCCCCGAGGTGACGAACGGCGACTCGGGGTCGAACGGAATGCCGTTCTTGTTGCAGGTGATGGCGGCGCGGACCAGCGCCTTCTCCGACGCATTGCCCTTCAGGCCCTTCGGCCGGAGATCGACCAGCATCAAATGGTTATCGGTGCCGCCCGAGACAATATCGAACCCGTGGCTCTTCATCGCTTCAGCCAGCGCCTTGGCGTTCTCGACCACGTTCTTCGCGTAGATCTTGAAGTCCGGACGCAGCGCCTCGCCGAAGGCGACCGCCTTCGCCGCGATCACATGCATCAGGGGGCCGCCCTGCAGGCCCGGGAAGATCGCCGAGTTGAATTTCTTGGTCAGCGCCTCGTCATTCCACAGCATCAGGCCGCCGCGCGGGCCGCGCAGCGATTTGTGCGTCGTGGTGGTGGTGATGTGGGCATGCGGCACCGGCGAGGCATGCACACCACCGGCGACGAGACCCGCGAAGTGCGCCATGTCGACGAGGAGATACGCGCCGACGCTATCCGCGATCTCGCGGAAGCGCTTGAAGTCCCAGGCGCGCGAATAGGCCGAGCCGCCGGCGACGATCAGCTTCGGCTTGACCTCTTCGGCCTGCTTGGCGACCGCATCCATGTCGATGATCTGGTCCTCGCGGCGCACAGTGTAGTGCGCGGCCTTGAACCACTTGCCGCTCATGTTGACGGGCGAGCCGTGGGTGAGATGGCCGCCGGCCGCAAGGTCGAGGCCCATGAAGGTGTCGCCGGGCTGGAGCAGCGCCAGGAACACCGCCTGGTTCATCTGGCTGCCCGAGTTCGGCTGCACGTTGGCGAATTTGGCGCCGAACAGCTTCTTGGCGCGATCGATCGCGAGGTTCTCGGCGACGTCGACCCACTCACAACCGCCGTAATAGCGCGCGCCCGGATAACCCTCTGCATACTTGTTGGTCATCACCGAACCCTGCGCTTCCAGCACGGCACGGCTGACGATGTTCTCGGATGCGATCAGCTCGACCTCATGGCGCTGCCGGCCGAGCTCGCCCTTGATGGCGGCGGCGATTTCCGGGTCGGCCTGGTCGAGCGAGGCGGTGAAAAACGAATCGGGCGCGGAGGCGGTTTTGGCTGAGGTCATCTTGCGAATATCTCCACCGCCGCAGCCTTTTGGCGGGCTACGGGCGGGTCTGGTGTGGCGGTCGGAAGCGGCGAGCGCGATCTACCACATTGCCCGCCCCCGGCCAAGTAGTTGCGGGTCGGGCCTGATATTTATGCAAGATATGGTGGGGATTGCAGGTTTTCGGCACTGCGTGGTTCCAGCGAGCCACCGATCTGCGGGCATCCCTAATGGGGCCGCTTTGAGCCTCAAACTCTGCGCCAGACCCGCCGGCCGCGGTCAGCGTCCCGTCACAGCCCGGTATACCCCGCCTTCACGGGGTCGACGCTGCCATCGAGCTCGCGCAGATAGGTCAGACCGAACACAGTCAACCTGTGGGTGTCCTTCTCGCCGGCTTCCATCAGGGTGTTGAGGTAATTCGTCACCTTGGCCCGCGCCTCCGCGCTCGCCGCAGACGTGCGGTTGGCGAGCAAATCGTAGGTCTGCATGATGCGGTCGATGGCAGCTTCCATGGCACCCTCTGGTTCTTGGACATGTTGGGACTCGTGATCAGGCAACCGCTTTGGCCTCGGACTGCGCCTCGAACCTCGTGATGGCCTTGTTGGCCAGCCTGATCTTGTTGAATTCACCGTGCTGGAGCAGCTTGATGACGATCTCGAGCAGGTGCTCGTCGGTGACGAGGCTGTCGGGGATCGCGCCGGAGCGGCGGAGATAGTTCGCGGCGATAGCATAGGCCTCGCTCACGAGTTCCACGTTCATCACCCCCAAGCCACGCTCGACCAGCATCGTCCGCCCTCCGATCCGAAGGGGATAAGCACCGAACCGGGAACTCGTTCCCTGCGGCCGGAGATTTTTTCGCAACCGCGAAATGACAGAACGCACCGGTCCGGGCACAAGCCGGGCCGGCGCGCTTGGGGAAGTCAGGCACGTTCGGGAGGCTTGCCGGTCTTGTTGTGGGCCGGCTTGGCCAAGTCCCGTCGAAAAGATCTCAAAGACGATACAGGATCTGGTCGGTCCAGAACCGCTCGAGGCGGTGCAGCGACTTGTTGAGGGTCGAGAACTCCTCGCCCGAGATGCCGCCGACCTGCTCCACCGTCTTGACGTGCTTCTGGTAGAGGGAGTCGACGATGCGGCGAACTTCCTGGCCCTGCGGCGTCAGGCGGATGCGCACCGAGCGGCGATCAACGCGCGAGCGCTGATGATCGAGGAAACCGAGCTCGACGAGCTTCTTCAAATTGTAGGAGACGTTGGAGCCGAGATAATAACCGCGCGTGCGCAGCTCGCCCGCGGTCAGCTCCTTGTCGCCGATGTTGTAGAGCAACAGCGCCTGCACCGAATTGATGTCCGCGCGGCCGCGGCGATCGAATTCGTCCTTGATGACGTCGAGGAGCCGGCGATGCAGCCGCTCCACCAGAGTCAAAGCTTCCAGATAGAGCGACTGCACCGAACCCTGCTGGCCGGAGACGCGCTCTGCGGTATCTGCCGCAGTTGCGACGGCTTTCATCATGACACTTCCCCTGTTGTCGTTTTTATCGACACTTATTCGACGAAACTTGTGCTCCGTCTGATAGCTGCAACTTAAGGGGCTCGTTTGAAGATCGGCTTAAATAAGAGAATAAAGAGATCATGAATTTAAGACAGTGAATTGCGGATTAAGCCTGTGCCACAAGCACTTTTCGCAACCCTCTGTTGACCTTCGCAAGGTCCTGTTCACCCTCCGTCCGCTCCCGTTGTCGCATTCCAGAACAGCCCCGCCCCGTTTCGAAACGGCCGCGTAAGAGCTGTGGCGGAATGCACGGAGTCAACGAAAAGTTACCTCGAATTTTAGGCAACCGGCGGTCAACCAAGCGCACCATTCTCGTGTCATGGACAAGCGCAGCGAAGCCAGAGCATGGATCGTAGAGAGATGGACCCCGGCTCTGCGACGCATCACGCCGCAAGTGCGGCGCGCTCCGTCGCGTCCGGGGCACGAGAGTTTGCCAGCTACGGCGGCCGTTCGCGTGCTGCCATCCAGGCGAGCGCGAGATAGGCGGCCAGCATGAAGGCTTCGACACCGACCACGACCAGGCTGCCGCCGTAGATGCCCGGGAACATCAGCTCGATCACCGCCATCGACACTACGGTCGTCAGCCACACCACCGCGCCCCAGGGGGTCGCGAGCCACAGGCCGACCGCGGCGACGAGCTCGATTACGGCGAAGTAGACGGTCGCGGCCTGCCAGGCCATCGACTGGTTCTCGAACGCCTCGTCCTCGCCGCCGACGAAGCCGGTGACCTGCGCCCAGTGATAGAGACCTTTGAGGATCGAGAGCAGCGCCATCACCCGCAGGAACAGCACGAGCCGGCGCGTCCAGACATTGTCGTCCGACTCGGCGCGCTCCGACGAGATCGCCGCCACCGACATCGCGTTGTCTCTGGCGTTGTCTCGGGCGTTATCCCTGGCATTGGCGCCGTCGCGGGCCGCATCGCGGGTGGAAATCTCGGACATGCCTCTCTTCTGGCTGCTTCGGCCTGCAAAATCAATCGGCTGCCCAGGCCGGTCCTTCGCCTTGTCTTTACCTTGCGGCAGGTCAAGCCGCGGTGACGGGACCCATGCGAGCTGGTATAAGAATAATTCCAGCCGGAGGAAGAGTGATGGCGATCAAATACGGACGTCCGATCGAATTGCGCGAGGTTTCGCGCGGGGATGGCGCTGGCGCCTCCCCTGCCCTCGATCTGACCGTCCGCCCGCGCCGCAACCGCAAGGCCGAATGGGCCCGGCGCATGGTGCGCGAGAACGTGCTCACCACCGACGATCTGATCTGGCCGCTGTTTTTGATCGACGGCGACAACAAGCGCGAGCAGATCGCCTCGATGCCGGGCGTCGACCGCCTCAGCGTCGACCAGGCCGTGCGCGAGGCCGAGCGCGCGATGAAGCTCACCATCCCCTGCCTGGCGCTGTTTCCCTACACCGACCCGTCCCTGCGCGACGAGGAAGGCTCGGAGGCCACCAACCCGAACAATCTGGTCTGCCAGGCGGTGCGCGCGATCAAGAAGGAGTTTCCGGAGATCGGTATCCTGTGCGACGTCGCGCTCGATCCCTTCACCAGTCACGGCCATGACGGCCTGATCTCCGACGGCAAGATCTTGAACGACGAGACGGTCGCGGTGCTGGTGCGTCAGGCCCTGGTGCAGGCCGAAGCCGGCTGCGACATCATCGCGCCCTCCGACATGATGGACGGCCGCGTCGCCGCGATCCGCGAGGGCCTGGATCGCACCGGGCTGCTCGACGTGCAGATCATGGCCTACGCCGCAAAATACGCCTCCGCCTTCTACGGGCCGTTCCGCGACGCCATCGGCTCGGCCAAGACGCTTACCGGCGACAAGCGCACCTACCAGATGGACAGCGCCAACACCGACGAAGCGCTCCGCGAGGTCGAGCTCGACATCTCCGAGGGCGCCGACATGGTAATGGTGAAGCCCGGCATGCCCTATCTCGACGTGGTCCGCCGCGTGAAGGACACCTTTGCCATGCCGACCTTCGCGTACCAGGTCTCGGGCGAATACGCGATGATCGCAGCCGCCGCGAACAATGGCTGGCTCGACGGCGACCGCGCCATGATGGAGAGCCTGCTGGCGTTCAAGCGCGCGGGCGCCGACGGCGTGCTCAGCTATTTCGCGCCGAAGGCGGCGGAGAAGCTGCGGGCGCAGTAATTGTAGGGTGGGCGCACCTGTCTCCCCAACCTCGTCCTGGCGAAAGCAAGGACGACACCGGGGCCGATAACTCGCCGCTCCCCCGACCACCTCCCCGCCCCCGAATCGCCGGAATATTTCGGCTTGTTGACGTCGGCGCACCCTTGGCACGCGGACGGCCTGTTCCCATGTCCTGCCACGGGAGTTTCCCTCGGGAGGACGGTCATGTCGTATTCGGACTCGGGCAATGCCTGGCGCAATGCCGGCGGGGCGCACGCCTATGATCCCGATCTGCACCCGGAACTGTTCCGCGGCGTCGCTACGCGGCGGGTGTTCGCCTTCCTGATCGACATGGTCGTGATCTCGGTGCCGGTGATCCTCGGCTACCTCTTCATTGCGGTGTTCGGCGTGATCACGCTCGGCATCGGCTGGGCGCTGTTCTGGCTGGCCTGGCCGGCCTCCGTGATCTGGGCGATCGTCTATTACGGCGCCTGCATCGGCGGTCCGTCGTCCGCGACGATCGGCATGCGCGTGATGGATCTGGAACTGCGCACCTGGTACGGCGCATCAGGCTATTTCGTGCTCGGCGCCACCCACGCCGTGCTGTTCTGGGTGACGGTGTCGTTCCTGTCGCCCTTCGTGGTGCTGGTCGGCCTGTTCAACGGCCGCCGTCGCCTGCTGCATGATTTCGTGCTGGGAACGGTCGTGATCAACAATTCCGTTCGCGCCCCGGTGCCTCAGGGCGCCAGGACTTACTGAGAAGACCTACTGGGAAGACCACCTGAGAGCACCTGCTGAGGAACTGGTGATCAAGAACCTATCAACCTGGATCCGCTAAACTGGCTGATCCGACCTGCCTAGCAGACCGATTGACCGGGAGCTTTCGTAGCGCGATGCTGGTACCCAATTTGGAGGCCCACGACGTCCCTTGACCCAGCACTCGCGCGATACCCCACAATTTTACCTCACGGCGCCCTCCCCCTGCCCCTATCTGCCGGGCCGGCACGAGCGCAAGGTGTTTACGCACCTCGTGGGTGAGCGCGCCGGTGATCTCAACGACCTCCTGACCCATGGCGGGTTCCGCCGCAGCCAATCGATCGCCTATCGGCCGGCCTGCGACCAGTGCCGCGCCTGCGTCTCCGTACGGGTCGTCGCCAACGAATTCCGGCCCTCCCGCAACTTCCGCAAGGTGATCGCCCGCAACGCCGACATCATCGGCGAGCAGCGCAGCGCGGTGCCGACCTCCGAGCAATATTCGGTGTTCCGCGCCTATCTCGACTCCCGCCACCGCCATGGCGGCATGGCGGACATGACAGTGCTCGACTACGCCATGATGGTCGAAGACAGCCATGTCGAGACCCGCATCATCGAGTACCGCAAGCGCGGCCCCGACAGCGGCATCACCGGCCGCGGCGAAGAGCTGATCGCGGTCGCGCTCACCGATGTGCTCAGCGACGGCCTGTCGATGGTCTATTCCTTCTTCGAGCCGGGCCAGGTCAGCCGCTCGATGGGCACCTTCATGATCCTCGACCACATCGCCCGCGCCCGCCGGCAAGGGCTGCCCTACGTCTATCTCGGCTACTGGATCGAAGGCTCCAAGAAGATGGACTACAAGGCCCGATTCCTGCCGCAGCAGCGCCTCGCGCCATCAGGCTGGCTGCGCATCGACGCGCTGGGCGATGCGGCCTCCGAGCCGCAGGATTAGCCGCCCTCACCCGAACAGCGTATCCGCGAGCAGCTTCACGTTCAGAACCACGATTACGCCCGCGACGATCCACGCGATGGCGGCGACCCATGCGGGGATTGCGAACTTGCCCATCTTGCGGCGATCGGAGACGAAGCGCACCAGCGGGATGACCGCGAACGGCAGCTGCATCGACAGCACGACCTGGCTGAACACCAGCAGATCGGCCGTGCCGCGCTCGCCGTAGATCGCCGTCACGACGATCACGGGAACGATGGCGATGCCGCGCGTCAGGAGACGCCGCGCCCAGCTCGGCAGGCGCAAATCGAGAAAGCCTTCCATCACGATCTGGCCGGCGAGCGTCGCAGTCACCGTCGAGTTGAGGCCCGAGGCGAGCAGCGCGACCGCGAACAGCGTCGAGGCGATGCCCAGACCCAGCAAGGGCGAGAGCAGCTCGAACGCCTGGCCGATCTCGGCGACATCCGAATGGCCGCTTGTGTGGAACGTCGCGGCGGCCACCACGAGGATCGCGGCATTGATGAACAGCGCCAGCATCAGGGCGATGGTCGAATCCGTCGTCGCCCATTTGATCGCCTCGCGCCGGCCGGTGTCGTTGCGCTCATAGGCGCGCGTCTGCACGATCGAGGAGTGCAGATAGAGATTGTGCGGCATCACGGTCGCGCCGATGATGCCGATCGCGATGTAGAGCATCTCCGGGTTGGTGAAGATCTCGGTCTTCGGCACGAATCCCCTCAGCATCTCGGCAACCGGCGGCGCTGCCGCGGCAAGCTGGACCGTGAAGCACACTGCGATCACGACGAGCAGCGCGATGACGAAGGCTTCGAGGAACCGGAAGCCGCGGTTCATCAGGATGAGCAGCAGGAAAGCGTCCAGCGCAGCGATCAGTGCGCCGCCGATCAGGGGAATGCCGAACAGCAGTTTCAGCGCAATCGCGGTGCCGATCACCTCGGCGAGATCGCAGGCGATGATCGCCGCCTCGCAAGCGAGCCACAGCATGAAGTTCACGGCCGGCGAATAGGTCGCGCGGCAGGCCTGCGCGAGGTCGCGGTCGGTGACGATGCCGAGCCGTGCCGCCAGCGACTGGAGCAGGATCGCCATCAGGTTCGAGAGCAGTATGACCGAGAGCAGCGTGTAGCCGAACTTCGATCCTCCGGCGAGGTCGGTCGCCCAATTGCCGGGGTCCATGTAGCCGACCGAGACCAGGTAGCCCGGGCCGACGAAGGCGAGCATGCGCCGCCACCACACTCCCGCCTTGGGGAGGGCAACCGTGGAATTCACCTCGGCGAGGCTTTTGGTGGCAGGCGCATCATTGCGCCAGCCGGCGGCGTCTCGGGTCAGATCGGGCGAGCGAGCATCCATGGAGAGGACAATACCGAAGTCGAGGCTTATTGCAACTCATTTGCAACTGCATCTAGCCCTTTTGGTTCCCGACACGGCCTTGTTCGCCGTCCTGTCGGGAAGCGGGTGGGTTTGAAGGCCTCCCGAAGCGGATACTGGCGCCAACCCGACTTTGCAGGAAATGAGCCATGTCAAATCCGCCTCGCCTTCCGCCGACCTTCAACCGCCTTGCCTGGTCCAACCTCGCGGCGCAGTCGGCCGAGCAGATCGCACTGGCCGCAGCCCCGATCGTCGCCGTGCTGACGCTCGGGGTGGCCGAAGGCCAGACCGGCCTGCTCCAGACCGCCTTGACCTTGCCCTTCGTCCTCTTAGCCATTCCGGCCGGCCTGCTCGCCGACCGCATCTCCCGCCGCGCGCTGATGGCCGGTGCCGAGGCGCTGCGGGCCGCTGCGCTCGCCTCTATCGTGCTGCTGCTCGCGCTCGGCGCGCTCAATCTGCCGCTGCTGGCGCTGCTCGGCTTCGCAGCCGTGTGCGGCACCGTCGTCTACAGCGTGGCCGCGCCGGCGCTGGTGCCGTCGCTGGTGAGCGCAGAGCTGTTGCCGGCAGCCAATGCGCGCATCGAGCTCGCGCGCACCATCGCCTTTGCCAGCGGCCCTGCGCTCGGCGGCGCGCTGGTGGGATGGTGGGGCGCCAGCCCGGCCTTCGGCTTTGCCGCGGCCCTCTCCGCCATTGCCGTGGTGCTGCTCTCCGGCATCTACGAGCCCACCCGCACGCCGGCGCCGCGGCGCCATCCGCTCCAGGACATCCGCGAAGGCGCGGCCTTCGTGTTTCACCATCCGCTGCTGCGGCCGGTGTTCATCACCCAGTTCATCTTCAACACCGGCTGGTTCCTGCAGATCGCCGTGTTCGTGCCCTACGCCGTGCGCCATCTCGGCCTGACCGCCACCGGCATCGGCACCGTGCTGACGATGTACGGGGTCGGCATGGTGATCGGCGCGCTGTTCGCAACGCGCGTGATGAAGCGCATCGCCTTCGGCACGGTTGTCGGCCTCGGCCCCGTCACCGGCTTCGTCGCCGCGGTGGTGATGGCGTTGACCGTGCTGGTCCCCTCGCCCTGGCTCGCGGCCTTGAGCTTCTTCCTGCTCGGCGTCGGGCCGATCCTGTGGGTGATCTCGACCACGACCTTGCGTCAGTCGGTAACGCCGCCGCGCCTGCTCGGCCGTGTCTCCGCCATCAACATCATGAGCTACGGCGCGCGCCCGGTCGGCTCTGCGCTGGGCGCGATCGTCGGCGGCATCTGGAGCGCGGAGGCGTGCCTGTATCTCGCCGCCGCCGTGTTCGGCGTGCAGGCGCTGGTCATTTGGCTCTCGCCCGCGGCGGCGCTGGATCGGCAGCCGGCGATGGTGGGGGACGAGGCGGCGGCACGATGCTAGCCTCCCCGTGACGGGGCGGCCCGGCCTAATTCGCCAGATACCGCTCGTAGCTCCCCGTCACAGGCTCGCTCGCGTCCACCTCCGGATCGAGCGTGTAGAGATCCTGGGCGCGGCCGATGCCGCGCAGCGCGTAGCGGCCGGTGGAGACGAGGTAACGCCGGCCTGCGGCGTCGAGACCCTTGTAGAACTCCGCCGAGGCCAGCAGTTCGCGATCGACCGAACGGCTCATCGAGGCGATGCGGCTGACCTCGTTCACGGTCGGACCGACCACGGTGAAGTCGAGCCGGTCCTCGCTGCCGATATTGCCGTAAAAGACCTCGCCGACATGCAGGCCGATATAGGCGGACGTGACGGGACGGCCGTCGGCTTCCCGCCGCACGTTCAGCGCCGCGACGTTCTTGCGGAACAGATGCTCGGCGCGCAGCGCGGCGCGGCGGGCCGCCGCCATGTCCTCGCCGGTGAACATCGCGAGCACACCGTCGCCGATCAGCTTCAGCACGTCGCCGCCGGCATCGTGGATCGCGTCGATCACGGCCTGCGCATAATCGTTGAGGAACGGGATGATCTCGTCGGGGCCGATGCTCTCGCTGATCCCGGTCGAGCCGCGCAAATCCGAATACCACAGCACGGCGTTGATGCGCTCGGTGACGCCGCGCGAGATCCGCCCGCGCAGCACCTGCTCGGAGGCATCGCGCCCGAGATAGACCCGGCCTAGCGTGCGCGCGATGTCGACCTGCTGCGCCGACTTGATCGCGAGCCCCAGCACCGGCACGAGATCGCGCAGAGCCTCCAGCTCGGGTTCGGAGAAGCCGCTCTCGCGGCGCGTGGTCCAGCAGGAGTAGAGGCAGTCCATTAGGCCGAGCGCGCCATTCTCGCCGAAGCGGTGCACGAAGGCGAGATAGTGCCGGTGGCCCTTCTCGGCGAGCTCGCCGATCTGCGAGAAATCCATCGACGGCGCGTCGGCGAGATCGATCACCATCTCGTCGTCGCCATGCTCGAGCATGTGGAAGAACACCGAGCGGCGCCAGCTCTTGGCTGCGTCGCCTTCGGCGGTCGAGCCGTATTCGAACGCATCGCTCTCATTGCTCGGCCGGTCGCTCCAGCGAAAGCCGCGCCCCTCGTAGATCGGATGCAGCGTGTCGATCACGACGAGCCCGCGCGAGAGTTCCAGCCCTTCGGCGCGGCAGCGCTCGCAGAAGCCGCGGAGCAGTTCGTTTTCGGGCAGGCCGGTGAGCCCCTGGCCGGTCAGCCAGTTCATCAGCGCAAGGCGGGAGGTCAATTGCATGCGCCATTATGCCGTGCATTCGTGACGGGCGAAAGGCGCAAGCCACGCGCGGGCCGTGCGCAAGGTCCCGTCCCTTGCAGATCGAATATGCCGCAGCCGCGGTTGACGCACTCGCCGCGCGGGCGGCAAATGCTAGCGATGATGATCTTGTCGGCCAGAATCGGAAGCACGCGGGGATGAGCCAGCGCCAGCTTCCGATCATCCTGGCGCTCGGCACCACGCAGACCCTGGCCTGGGCTTCCAGCTACTATCTGCCGGCGCTGCTCGCCGATCCCATGGCGCACGACCTCGGCGTCTCCTCCAACTGGATCTTTGGCGCGTTCTCGGCCTCGCTGGTGATCTCGGCAATGCTCGGCCCGCGGATCGGGCGACGGATCGATCTCGTCGGCGGCCGGCAGGTGCTGTCGGCATCGAACGTGACGATCGCGGCCGGCCTTGTGCTGCTCGGCCTCTCGCAATCGGTGGCGGTGATGGCGATGGCCTGGCTCGTGCTCGGCATCGGCATGGCGATGGGGCTCTATGACGCCGCCTTCGCCGCGCTCGGCCGCATCTACGGCACCGAGGCGCGCAGGTCCATCACCGGCATCACGCTGATGGCGGGCTTTGCCTCGACCGTCGGCTGGCCGCTCACCGCCTGGGGCCTCGCCCATATCGGATGGCGCGACACCTGTTTTGCCTGGGCCGCCGCCAACATCCTGATCGGCCTGCCCCTCAACTTCTTCATGCTGCCGGCGATCAAGGGGGCGAAGCAGGCGGCGGCGACGGCCGAGAAGCCGCATTTGCCGCTCGACCGCACCATGATCCTGCTCGCCTTCGTCTTCGCCGCGGTCTGGACGGTCACCGGCGCGATGGCGGTGCACTTCCCGCGCATCGTGGAGGCAACCGGTGCGACACATGTCGAGGCGATCGCGGCCGGCGCGCTGATCGGTCCGGCACAAGTGCTCGCGCGCATCCTCGAAGCGAGCGTTCTCAGCCGCTTTCATCCGCTGTGGTCGACGCGGCTCGCCTGCCTCACCCATCCGCTCGGCGCGGCCGTCGTCGCCATCTTCGGCGCCCCCGCCGCCAGCGCGTTTGCGCTGCTCCACGGCTCGGGCAACGGCATCCTGACCATCGCCCGCGGCACCCTGCCGCTGTCGATCTTCGGGCCGAAGGATTTCGGCTACCGCCTCGGCATCATCGGCGCGCCGGCACGGATGGCGCAGGCCGTGGCGCCGCTGGCCTTCGGCCTGCTGATCGACGTGATGGGAGCCAAGGTACTGATCGTCTCGTCCGCGCTCAGCCTGTCGGCACTGGCCGCGCTGTTCCTGATCCGCGCCGAGCCGCGGCCGGATTGACCGGCTTGCGGCTTTCGCGCACAAGCAAAGCATGACCGAAGACAACCGTCCGCCCCGCGACTTGAAAGGCCTCCTGCGCTGGGCGACCACGCCGCCGCAGGCCTGGGGCGTCTATCTCCTCGCCATCATCCTGGTCTGGCTGGTCTCGTTCTATGCCGGGTCGCTGCGGCCGAAGAAGGCGCCGGATGCGAGCCCGCCCGCTGTGACCGCGCCGAAAAGCTGACCCCGGTTCGGCTTGCGGCCACGCCGCGCAATTCCGCTTCAGCCGATCACGTCAATGCGGGCAGGTCTCGACCTCGACCGTGACGTGGCTCAGCCCCTTCAGCCCGGCGAGCCGCTTCTTGTAGACGGCCGGCTGTTTCGGCTTGTCCGACACCACGGACACCAGCACGGCGCAATGGCCGGGGCCGACCTGCCAGAGATGCAGATCGGTGACGCGGTCGTCGCCGGCTTCCATCCGCGCCCGGATCACCCGCTCCAGCTTCTCGTCGGCGCGCACGTCGAGCAGCACCGCACCTGATGTCTTGATCAGGCCGAACGCCCAGCTCGCGATCACCGCGCTGCCGATCAGGCCGACGGCCGGATCGGCCCACACCCACTCCGAATACATTGCCACCAGCAGCGCACCGATCGCCAGCACCGAGGTCGCGGCATCCGCCATGACATGGACGTAAGCGGCGCGAAGATTGTTGTCGTGATGATGATGGTGGTGATCATCACGATCGTCGTGGTCATGATGCGCATGGCCGTGGCCGTGATGGTGGTGATCATGGCTGCCGCGCAAGAGCCACGCGCTGGCGAGATTGACGCAAAGGCCAAGGGCAGCCACAGCGATCGCCTCGCCGTAGACGATCGGCACCGGCGTGATCAGCCGCAGCACGCTCTCATAGGCGATCTCGACCGCGATCAGCCCGAGAATGATCGCGCTGGAGAAGGCGGCGAGATCACCAAACTTGCCGGTACCGAAGGTGAAGTGCGAATTTCCCAGGTGCCGCCGCGCAAAGCGGTAGGCGAAGGCGGCAATGCCGAGCGCCGCCGCATGCGTGCCCATGTGCCAGCCGTCGGCGAGCAGCGCCATCGAGCCGAACAGCGAGCCGGCGACGATCTCGCCGACCATCATGACCAGCGTCAGGACGACCACGAGCCAGGTGCGCCGCTCGTTCTCCTCGTGCTTGTCGCCGAGAAAGGCGTGGTCATGGGTCCATTGCTCGATGGAATGGGAATGCATCAGGTCAGGCTCCGGGAACAGATTCCTCTGCCCAATATAGGCCGCGGCAGCCGATCTTTCTAACGCTCATCGCCTTCGAAACCGGCGATTGACAGGCTCGCACGATTTCGCTGTAATGTTCCCATGGGGATTTGAGCGATCTCCCCACGAGGCGACATGCCCAAGTATCGCGTCCCGTTTCGTTTATGCGAGGACGCATCATGTCAACGTTTACGACCATATCATCTGACAAATTGACACGGCTGATCGGCACGGCGAACGCCCCTGTGCTGATCGACGTGCGCACCGACGAGGATTTTGCTGCCGATCCGCGGCTGATCCCCGGCTCGATCAAGCTCAGCCACGAAAACGTCTCGGACTGGGGCGGCGAGCTGTCCGGCCGCTCCGCGATCGTCTCGTGCCTGCGCGGCGCAAAGCTCGCGCAGGGCACTGCGGCCTGGCTGCGGCAGCTCGGCGTGCAGGCCGAGACGCTGGAGGGCGGCTTCGAGGGCTGGAAGGATGCCAAGCTGCCGCTGATCGACGCGTCAAAACTGCCGCCGCGCGACGCCAGGGGACGCACCGTCTGGGTGACGCGGGCACGGCCAAAGGTGGACCGTATCGCCTGCCCGTGGCTGATCCGCCGCTTCGTCGATCCGAACGCGGTGTTCCTGTATGTGGCCCCGTCCGAGGTGGTCGCCGTCGGCGAGCGGTTTGGCGCGGCCCCCTTCGACATCGAGAACGTGTTCTGGAGCCACCGCGGCGAGCTCTGCACCTTCGACGTCATGATCGAGGAGTTCGGGATCGCCACCCCGGCCTTGCTCCGGCTCGCAACGCTGGTGCGCGGCGCCGACACCGCACGGCCCGACCTTGCGCCGGAAGCGCCCGGCCTGCTCGCCGCCTCGCTCGGGCTGTCGCGGATGTACGATGACGACATCGAGCAACTCGAGGCCGGCATGCTGCTCTACGACGCCTTCTACCGCTGGTGCCGCGACGCCACTGGCGAGACCCACAACTGGCCGACCAACAAAGTGAAGGCGTGATGGATACCCGTACTCTCGAAGCAGGAGCTGACGCCGGTCACGGCGTCAGCTTCCGTGAAGCGTTTCGCGTCTGGTTCCGCGTCGCCTGCCTGAGCTTCGGCGGGCCCGCGGGCCAGATCGCGGTGATGCACCGCATCCTGGTCGAGGAGAAGAACTGGATCTCCGAAGCCCGTTTCCTCCACGCGCTGAACTACTGCATGCTGCTGCCGGGCCCGGAGGCGCAGCAGCTTGCGACCTATGTCGGCTGGCTGATGCACCGCACCGCCGGCGGGCTGATGGCGGGCGGGCTGTTCATCCTGCCCGGCATCATCGCCATCTTGGGCCTCAGCTACGTCTATGCCGCCTTCGGCAATGTCAGCTTCGTCGAGGCGCTGTTCTTCGGGCTGAAAGCCGCCGTGCTCGCCATCGTCATCGAGGCCGTGGTGCGCGTCGGCAAGCGGGCGCTGAAGAACCGCATCATGATCGCACTCGCGGCGATCGCCTTCGTCGCCATCTTCTTCTTCGCAGTGCCCTTCCCGATCATCATCATCGCCGCGGGCATGATCGGATATGTCGGCGCGAGGCAAGGCCGTCCGGAATTCGCTCCGGCCGGTCATGGCCACGGCGGCAGCACCGCCGCAATCGACAGCATGCTCGGCGAGGCCGTGCCCGATCACGTCCGGCCCGATACCGGGCGCGCGATCCGGGTCGGCGCATTGTGGCTGGCGCTCTGGCTGGTGCCGGTGATCGCGCTGCTTCTGTCTCTCGGGCAGGCCAACGTCTTCAGCCAGATCGCGCTGTTCTTCTCCAAGATGGCGCTGGTCACGTTCGGCGGCGCCTATGCGGTGCTGGCCTACGTCGCCCAGCAGGCGGTCGAGCATTATCACTGGCTGAAGCCGCACGAGATGCTCGACGGGCTCGGCATGGCCGAGACGACGCCGGGCCCGCTGATCATGGTGCTTCAGTTCGTGGGCTTCATGGCCGCCTACCGCGATCCCGGCGGCCTGTCGCCGATGCTCGCGGCCACGCTGGGCGGGCTGCTCGCGACCTGGGTCACCTTCACGCCCTGCTTTCTCTGGATTTTCGTCGGCGCCCCCTACGTCGAACTGCTGCGCGGCAACAAGGGCCTCGCCGGCGCACTCAGCGCGATCACGGCCGCCGTCGTCGGCGTGATCCTCAACCTCTCGATCTGGTTCGCGCTGCACACGCTGTTCCGCGAGACCGTGCCGGTGCATGCGTTCCCGTTGAACTTCGACATGCCGGTGCCGACCAGCGTCGATGTCCCCGCGCTCGTGCTGTCGATCGCGGCCGCGACCGCGATCTTCCGCTTCAAGCTCGGGATGCTGACGGTGCTCGCGGGCAGCTGTGCCGCGGGCGTCGCGTTGCGGTTTGCGGGGATAATCTAGGGCGCATTCATCGCGTGCACTTCGGCCGCCAAAGCCGAATGCGGTCGGGCCGTCGCCTGCAGCACGACTGCTACATGTAACGCCTCACACTCTCGAGAAAGCGTTCTTTTTCGCCGGGCGCGTAACCCTGGCAAGCCCCGTAATAGGCTTCGACGCCATGATTGCACGATCTGGTCTCGGCAGGCGCGCGAGAGCCTGATCCGATTTGGCGATGATATCGCGGATCATTCCGTCTCACCCGGGACTTCGTACCGGCATAGTATCGATTAAGGCTGCACGATTGACCGTTAGCCGCTGCCCGGCATTGGTCCATCGTATGGTAGGCGCATCTATGGTAAGAGGCGCCTCCCCGGGCGACGACGCGCAAGCAAACCGGAAAAGCCGGATCATAGGTCTGAGCCCCGGCGTACCCCGCTGTTAAAACGATGCCCATCGTCAGGATCGTCAAAACCAACTTGCGCATTGGAACTTCCTCGACGTCGCACGAGGCTTCTGCACTTGGACCGTAGGCAGTCTTGATCCAAGTCAATGTTCTCCAAGTCAATGTTCCCGGAATAGGTTCCGTGCGGTGACAGGCCGCGCGCGGCGTCATTTTGCGCCGTGCAAATTCTGAACGGCGAAATGCCTTACATGGGTCGAAGACGGCGGCCGTCGTCCCTTGAGTGGGACGACTTCTGCTCTACCTCTCGCTCGAGACAGGTCGCTGCGGTGTGACAACCAACTCGATGGACCATTAGCGGTCATTCAGGTGCCGTGGCGAGAGTCAGCCTGACGTGAAAGATGGCGCCACCGGTCGGCTTGTTCTCCGCCCACAACTCCCCGCCATGCGCTTCTACAATGGTTCGGGCAATGGACAGGCCCATGCCCATGCCCCGGGGCTTGGTCGTAAAAAACGGCTCAAACACGTTCTTGAGCTTCTCAGTGGGAATGCCGGGACCTACATCTGATACGGAGAGTTCCGCAAAATTGCGGTCACGTTTGGCCGAAATCGCAATTGCGCGTTCAGCAATCGGCATATCAGACATCGCATCCATCGCGTTCGTGATCAAGTTCAAGACGACTTGCTGGAGTTGAATCGGGTCGGCTTTGATGGGCAGCGGCAGCGGATCAATGTGGTTGGTGAGATTGACATTCCGAGCAACAGCCAATGCAGAGAGAAAGTGCACGGTGTCGCGGACAACATCATTTAAATCGATCTGCTTAAGTTCAAATGGCGCTTTCCTAAGCAAACTGCGCAATCGCGCGATGACCTCGCTTGCGCGTTGATCGTCCCGGCGAATATCCGCAAGGATATCTGCGATTTCGTTAAGGTTGGGCGCGCCGGATTTAACAATGATTTCCGCGGTCTCGGTGTTGGTCAATATCGCACCAAGCGGTTGGTTCAGTTCATGCGCAATAGTCGCAGTAAGCTCACCCGCCGTCGAATATCGATTGATATGCGCGAGTTCCGCCGCGCGCTGCTGCGCCTGCACTTCGGCACGCGAACGACGCAGCCGCTCCCTCAGCAAATTAGAAATCAGCACGCCCTGAAGTAAAATGACCGTGGCAATTAAAGCAATTTGCCAACGGTATTGCTCCCACGCGGTCGGACCGCGAAAATCGACTTCACTTCCTTGAGGAAGGCGACCCTCGGCTATCCCCCAACGTTTCATTTCGCGCCAGTCGAATTTCGGAGCTGCAAATGGAAGAGCGGGGATCCTGATTTCGCCTGCCTTTTCACCTCCAAGGATGCGAACCGAGACAGCGGCCGTGGTGCGGCTTGTGTCGCGTATTGCGTTGAACGGCCCCCCAACAACGCCTTGCCCGATAAGTGGCTCGGTATAACCAAAGATGGGTGCATTAGCGACAGCACGTAAACTCTTAAAAGGTTCGTCGCCGTCGTGCACAACACCTGCCGCATCGACATTCATCCCTTCCCAAATGATCGCAGAGTGCGGCGGAAGACGGGAAGCTTCTTTCAATATGTCTGCAAAGGACAAATTGTCCCATATTGTTAGCTCTACGCGGCCCGCTAAAGGTGCCGCTTCCTTCTTGATGAGGTTTGACCAAAACTGCTCGTTGGGTGAAGTGCCGTTGACGACCGCGATATGTCGGGTGTCGGGTAATACCTTTAGGATGTTCACGATCACCGCCTTGTAGTCGATCTGAATAGGTATGACCGCATCGTCCTGCGTAAGGTCGGAATATCGGATGCGACGCTCCTCGAGAGTGGTCAGGACCATCGGAGTAGAGGCAAATAGCTGGCCGCGGTTTCGTTGCACAAACGCCGCCGCAGGAGCGCCGACACTTATGATCACAGCGGGAGGGTGTTGGGCAAACAGAGCAGCGAGATAGTCGGCGAACGGCTTCTCCGAACTGTTGGTATCGTAGCGAGCCGAGACCACCGATTGGTCTGTAATCGTCAGCGGCCATGGCGATTGACGGTTCAGCTCTTGACGAATGCCTTGAGCATAGTCACTCCAAGGCCTCATCTCGGCGCCGAACGAATGCAACAACAAGACGTGTTTGTTGTCGTCGGCCAAGACGCCGGGACCAGCGGTCATCGCCAGCAGTAAAAGTGCAGAAATCAAAGCCCGTGAAATGCGAGGCATACAAAAAAACAGCCGGCTTAAGGTCGACAGCTAGGCTTGCAAATGTTGCCACCGAACACAAGGCCGATGGGCAAGAGTCGCTCGGTTCGGGTAGGGTCAGTCTCGTCGGCTTGTCCCCGATGTGATGACTTCCGGTCTGACCGAATGAAGCGACCTCGTCAGATCGGACCTGCATGTCTCGAACGGGCCAGAACGCCAGCTTCGGGTCATGAGCCCTCGGTGATGACTAAGCGGGGGCGACTTCCGCTTTGCCGTCAGTAGCCGCCATTTCTGAGTACGCGCCCGCAACGCAGACGTTCGTCACCTAGGTCTCGCCGTCGACCATTGTCCGTCTGGCAAAACACCGGGACATTTGGATCACTTCTCCTGTCAATCTCCATCTGCGAAAATATTCCACTTTACCGAATTTCGGAATTATCGTACAAGCGAACCACCCTGGCCCGAGACAAGGGGCGGATCGCGATCGTCACGAACCGCGGGCCGGGCAGCGATGGACGCGACGGCGTCGGGCGCGATCGGCGTTACAGGGCGGCTTCGGCCGTGAGCAATCGCCTTCGCGCGTACGACACGACGTTGACAAGCGTCTTGGAATGGCTTCGACGGCGAGCACACGCCAGCCTTCGAAGTCCCAGCGAAGACGCGCGCGGACGGAGAAGTCGTGTGGTCCTGACGCCCGGGGTCTGTGCGTCAAGCCTTGCGGTGATGTGGCGGCCCGACCGGGCACGTGCATCAGCCATCCGCAAGCGCGACAGGGGCAATAGTGCATCGCTCCCCGGGGAGAGCACGAAGGACACCGTTAAAACCATTTCGCACAGGGAAGGCCGGGCGATCCGGCGAGACCTGTGGTCCACCCCGTGTGCATTTCTATGGCGCACGGACCTGCGGGTGCCAGCCGGCGCCCGACCTTCCCTGCGCCCTTTCCTTGAAGATGGCGCGAAACTGACCGTAAACCTCGGGCACAACATGCCGCGAGAAAGCGACGGCGTGTCTGCTGCTTGACATGTGAATTGGAGAGCGATGCCTCGGCGCTTGCTCCGTCATTGCGAGCATCATGCCATCATCCTTAGGGCGCGCCTCAGGATGATGGTAACGAGTGGGTTTTGGCGCAGTAGCTCTACCGCATCATCATCCGCGCGATCGCCTCGCCGATCACCACCGTCGTGAAGTGGGTGTTGGCGCGGCAATCCGACGGCATGATCGAGGCGTCGGCGACACGCAGGCCGGAGATTCCCTTCACGGTGCCATCCGGGTTGACCACGCCGTTGGCGTCGTTGACGCCGCTCATCCGACAGCTGCCGGCGGCATGCTGGATGTCGCCGGTCTCGCGGCGCAGCAGCGCGTCGAGCTCGTGGTCCGGCAACGCTGCAGCCTGCGGCAATGTCAGTTCGGTGTCGGTGAGCCGGATCCAGTCGGCGATGCCTGAAAGCGCCGGCTGGGAGGTGATCACGGCCAGGCGCTTCACTGCATCCATCATGCGCAGCATGTCGCGGGGATCGGCCAGCATGTTTTCCTCGACAACAGGATCGATCGTCGGATCGGCCGAGGCCAATTTTAGCGTTCCACGCGAATATGCATTGAACAGACCCGCGCCGATCGCTCCGGGCACGCCGATGCCGCGGTGATTGAAGGCGATCAGGATCATGTCGCGCTTGCCGCCGTCGGCGAGGCCCGACGAATAGGTCACGCAGCAATTGGTGTGGCGGGTGTCGGGATCGGTGGGCCGCAGATTTTCGTGGAGTTGGATCGTGGCGCGAAACAGCGGATGGTCGAAGAAATGGCGGCCGACCGGCAGGTCGCGCTCGACCGCGATCCCCATCGCCTTCAACTCGTCGGCCGGTCCAATGCCCGAGCGCAGCAGGATAGCGGGGCTGTGGATGGCACCGGCGCACAGCACGATCTGGCGCGCGCTGATCTCGCTCGTGCCCTGGCCCTCGACGTGAACACGAAGGCCGGTCGCCCGGCCGTCGCTGATCAGCACGCGATCGACCAGCGCGCGCCCGCGGATCTCCAGATTGGCGCGCCCGCGCGCGGGCTCCAGATACCCCTCATTGGTCGTGATGCGGCGGCTGTCTCGGCTGTTGATGGGATAGCACGCCACCCCCTCGCCATCAGGACCGTTGAGGTCGTCGCACCAGGGATAGCCGCTCGCCAGTGCGGCATCGCGCAAGCCCCGATCGATCGGGCCCCACTTCTCAGGCGGCGCGCGGTAAACTGGCAGCGGGCCGCCGCGGCCATGGCCGGCAGCGTCGCCGAACTCAAAATCGTCCTCGATCACCGAGAATAGCGGCATCACTTCCCTGGCCGACCAGCCGGTGCAGCCATTGGCAGCCCATTCGTCGAACGCGTCGGCGACGCCGCGGATCGCGATCTGGCCGTTCATCATCGACGAGCCGCCGAGACCCTTGCCGCGCCAGTAGAAGCGCGGCTCCTGCCCGGCCACGCGGCGCGTCAGAAGATCAGGCCACTGCCACTTCTCCTGGTATTCGCGCTTGTGGATGATCGGGATCGGATTCGGCGTCCTGACCTCCCAGGGCGCCTCGTCGGCACGCCAGTCAAGGCCCGCTTCGAGCAGCAGGACACGCCTTGCGGAATCTTCCGAGAGCCGCGCCGCAACAGCGGCGCCGGCGGAGCCGCCGCCGACAACAATGACATCGTACATCGCGTTACTTCTCGACGTTCCAGAAAACCGGGATGGCGGACGGTATCAGACCGCGCAAGGTGGCGGAATGCAAATTGGAGAGCGACGCTCTCGCCTCGCGTCATTGCGTTGTGGAGGCAGTTGCACGCTGCTTCCACAACGTCACGGCCGCCCCTACCCGATCACCCGGCCGAACTTGTTCGACTTCGGGAATCCCTTGGGCGGCAAGCGGCCGGCGTCGGCGCGGGTGCCTTGCCACTCGGCCAGCTCCTTCATGGTCGCCGAGAATTCGCGGCCCGCGGAGTCCTTCCAGGTCAGGCCAGCCTTGGCCTCGAACACGGCAACGTCCGACAGGCCGCCGTCCTTGTACTTCTGCAGGCGGACGCCGCGGCCGCGGGCCATCTCCGGCACCTGGTCGAGGGGGAAGACCAGCATCTTGCGATTCTCGCCGATGACCGCGACGGTGTCGCCGAGCACCTCGGTGACCGTGCGCGCCTCGTTCGGCATGTCCACGTTGAGGACCTGCTTGCCCTTCTTGGTGGTGCCGACGCAATCGTCCTCGTTGACGACGAAGCCCTGGCCCTCGTGGCTCGCGACCAGGAATTTGCGGCCGCCCTTGTTGACGAACAGCGCGACGGGCGCCGCCTCCTGCTCCATGTCGATGAACAGGCGGATCGGCTCACCGTGACCGCGTCCGCCCGGCAGCTTCGCGACGTCGAGCGAGTAGAACTTGCCGTTGGTGGCGAACAGCAGCAGCTTCGAGGTGGTCTCGGCGAAGAAGGCAAAGCCGAGCTTGTCGTCCTGCTTGAAGGCAAGGCCCGAGAGATCCTCGACATGGCCCTTCATGGTGCGGATCCAGCCCTTGTCGGAGACGACGACCGTCACCGGCTCGCGCTCGACGAAGGCCTCCTCGATCGCGGCGAGATCGTGCTCGGGCGCGTCCGCGAAGGTGGTCCGGCGCTTGCCGAGCGGCGTCTTCGGCCCGAACATGTCGCGGACCTTGCCGACCTGCTCGCTGACCTTCTTCCACTGCTCGGGCTCGGACGCCAGGATTGCGTTGATGCCCTTCAGCTCGTTGCGGAGGTTCTTGTCCTCGGTGCGGATCTCCATCTCTTCCAGCTTGCGCAAGCTACGCAGCCGCATGTTGAGGATGGCTTCGGCCTGCACGTCGGTGAGCTTGAACGCCTTGATCAGCGCCGGCTTCGGCTCGTCCACGGTGCGGATGATCCTGATCACCTCGTCGAGGTTCAGATAGGCGATCAGAAGGCCGCCGAGAACTTCCAGCCGGTGCTCGATCTGCGCCTTGCGATAATTGGTGCGGCGGATCAGCACGTCGCGCAGATGGTCGAGCCATTCACGCAGGCACTCCGCGAGTCCCACCACCTTGGGCACGCGGCCCTTCAGCAGCACGTTGAGGTTCAGCGGAATCTTGTTTTCGAGCTCGGTCAACCGGAACAACGATTCCATCATCAGGGCAGGATCGACGTTCTTCGACTTCGGCTCGATCACGAGACGGACGTCTTCGGCCGACTCGTCCCTGACATCGCCGACCAGCGGCAGCTTCTTCTGGTCCAGCAACTCGGCGATCTTCTCGACCAGGCGCGACTTCTGCACCAGAAAGGGGATCTCGGTGACGACGACGACCCAGGTGCTGCGGGCGCCCTCCTCCTGCTCCCATCTGGCGCGGACTCGGAACGAGCCGCGGCCGGTGGTGTAGGCTTCGGCGATCGCCTGCTTGGAATCGACGATGATGCCGCCGGTCGGGAAATCCGGACCCTTGACCCACTTCAACAACGCCCTGGATTTGGCGTCGGGCTTCTCGATCAGATGCAGTGCGGCGTCACAGAGCTCGGCGGCGTTGTGCGGCGGGATCGAGGTCGCCATGCCGACCGCGATGCCCTGCGCACCGTTGGCGAGCAGGTTCGGGAAGCCGCCCGGCAGAACCACCGGCTCCTTGGACTGGCCATCGTAATTGGGACGGAACTCGACACCGTCCTCGTCGATGCCGTCGAGCAGAAGCCGCGCGACATCGGTCATGCGCGCTTCGGTGTAGCGGTAGGCGGCGGGATTATCGCCGTCGATATTGCCGAAATTGCCCTGGCCGTCGACCAGCGGATAGCGCGAGGAGAAATCCTGCGCGAGGCGCACCATGGCGTCGTAGATCGCCTGGTCGCCATGCGGATGGAACGAGCCCATCACGTCGCCGACGATCTTGGCGGACTTCTTGAAGGCCGTGCCGGGGTCGAGCCTAAGCAGACGCATGCCGTAGAGGATGCGCCGGTGCACCGGCTTGAGGCCGTCGCGCGCGTCGGGCAGCGCGCGGTGCATGATGGTGGACAGCGCGTAAGCAAGATAGCGCTCTTCCAGCGCCTCACGCAGCGGCACATCGTGAATTTCGGCCGGGTCTTCCGGCGGAATCAATCGTTTTCCCATGCCGCCCGGTTAAACCGTGGAAGCGAATCGGGCAAGGATCGATTGGTTCCCGGTGGGCGGCCTACTGGCCGGCCCAGCCGGCGGTGAAAGTCTGGGTGGGTTGCGCGTTTTTGGCCTGCGTGGTGGCCGGGGCATTGGTCACGCAACGCCGGGCGGTCTCGATCTCGGCCTCGGTTGCCCCCTTGGATCGCGCCCATGCCTCTGCTGCTGCAGCGGAATATTTGGCCACATAGAATCTGACGACGGTGCAGGAGGCGCGACGAAACACGCCCGGCTGCTCGCCAGCGAGCGCTTCCGGCGCCAGCGCGACAAGCGCTGCCGATACGATAAGTCCCTTGATCAGCATCAGGTTATCCCCGGGTTGGAACCCCAAAAGGCAAGTCAGGGAAACCCGATTTCGTTCCACGGCGGGCTGGCCTATTGCGACAATGCAGAACTGCGACAGGCTCATGGCGCCGGAATGGCCGCCTTCGCCTGCTGCCGCGTCAGCGCGTTGATGAAGCCGGCCCGGGCGTCGGAATGGCCTTGCCCGCGCGGCTCCAGCACGTGGCGCAGCAGGAACAGGCCGGTCAGTCGAAAGCCGTCCTGGAGATCCTCGTCAGTGAGGTCACTCTGCATCTCGCCCTGGCGCAGGAACGGCGGCAGCCGCAACAGCCGGTCGCGCCATGGCTCGCCGGCGCCGCGCGACACCGCGCCGCCGGATTTGGGCGAGACGTAGATCAGGTCCGTGGTCTCCCCGGTCACCGCACAGTTCTCCAGCGCCAGCCCGAAGCCGAGCTCGGCGAGCATCGCCAGCTCGAAATGGATCACGTGGACGGCCGCGCTGCCGATGTCGTCGAAATCGTCGAGCGAATGTTCGAGCAGCGCAAATATCTCCCCGTGCGGATCGCGCTCCGGGAGCAGCCGCGCGATCGAGGCCAGATGAGTGATGCCGTAGACGCCGTGGGACGATCCCAGCAGCGCCGCCGCGCGCAGCTTGAGGCCCTCGATGGCATAGGTCCCGAGATGCTCGTCGAGCCGCGCCCGCCACACCACGCTGACGCTGTTGCCGGGCTGCAGCAGCGGCCGCATCCGCGAGCCGGCGCCACCGCGGACGAGACCGA
The DNA here is from genome assembly GCF_018129995.1 of Bradyrhizobium sp. SZCCT0153. Taxonomy (GTDB): domain Bacteria; phylum Pseudomonadota; class Alphaproteobacteria; order Rhizobiales; family Xanthobacteraceae; genus Bradyrhizobium; species Bradyrhizobium japonicum_G. The sequence continues at coordinate 97,438 of NZ_JAFCKS010000007.1, read as the reverse complement.
GATGCCGGCCATGCGCGCGGGTCAGCAGCTCGACGATGGCGCTGGACTCGCCATGCCGCCGCACGCCCAGCACGATGCCTTCGTCGGTCCATTCCATGGGGTGGATTCTACCGCATTTCACGCGTCCGTAGGGTGGGCAAAGCGAAGCGTGCCCACCAATTTTGATCCGAACGGCGCGCTGGCAGTTGCGGTGGGCACGGCGCGCGAGTGCGCGCTTTTGCCCATCCTAAGGCACCGCGCGGACGCTCACGCGTTGAACCAGCCCTGCGCGTCGCCGCGGAACGAGAAATACAGGCCCATCGCCGTCAGCACGCAGGAAACGATCTCGATGGCGCTGTCGAGCTCCATGCCCTTCTCGCCGATGATCTGGCCGAGCGAGATCACCGACAGCACGAGCGCTGCCGCCAGCACCCAGCGCGGCCAGTTCTTGCGCCAGCGCGCGGCCAGCCAGACGAAATAGACCAGCAGCAGGATCATGCCCCCGGCGAGCAGCGTCGACGTCATGATCATCTGCTCGGTCATCTCGGCATTGGGCGTGCGGTCCTGCACCGCCACCGACAAGGCATCCAGCATCAACGATGCATAGAGCAACGCTTCAAAGCGCCGGACGTTGCTGGGCACGCTCATCGGATACCGATCTTTTCTTGGTTATTCTTTGGGAAATTCCAGGCCCATCTCGCGGTAGCGATCGGGATCGTCGCCCCAGTTCTCGCGGACCTTGACGAACAGGAACAGATGCACCGGCACGCCCAGGATCTCGCCGATCTCCTTGCGCGAGTCCGCGCCGATCGACTTGATGGTGGCGCCGCCCGCGCCGAGCACGATCTTGCGCTGGCTCTCGCGCTCGACGAAGATCGTCTGCTCGATGCGCACCGATTTGTCCTTGCGCTCCTCCCACTTGTCGGTCTCGACGGTGGATTGGTAGGGCAATTCCTGGTGCAGCTTGCGATAGATCTTTTCGCGCGTGATCTCGGCCGCAAGCTGCCGCATCGGCGCGTCCGACATCTGGTCCTCGGGGTAGAGGAACGGGCCCGGCGGCACCATCTCGGCGAGCGTATGCCTGAGATCGTCGACGCCGTCGCCCGAGATCGCCGCAATCATGAAGGTTTTCACGAACGGCATGCGCTCGTTGGCGGCCTGCGCCAGCGCCAGCAGCTTTTCGCGCTGGACCAGGTCGACCTTGTTGATGACCAGGATCTTCTCGTGCTTGACGCTCGCCGCCTTGGTGAGGATCGCCTCGGCCTCCTCGTCGATGCCGGCCTTGGCATCCAGCAGCACGCAGACGAGGTCGGCGTCATGGGCCCCGCTCCAGGCGGTCGAGACCATGGCGCGGTCGAGCCGGCGCTTGGGCAGGAAGATGCCGGGCGTGTCGACCAGGATGATCTGCGCGTTGTTCTCGATCACGATGCCGCGGATCAGCGCGCGCGTGGTCTGCACCTTGCGCGAGACGATCGTGACCTTGGCCCCGACAAGCGCGTTGACAAGCGTGGATTTGCCGACGTTCGGCGCGCCGATCAGCGCGACGAAGCCGCAGCGCGTCGCAGTGGGCGCCTCGCCGCTTGCTTCAACCGTCATTGCTGCCGCCGACGCCTTCGCGTTCGATCATCACCGAAGCTGCCACCTTCTCTGCCGCGCGCTTGCTGCCGCCGATGCCTTCAGCCGGAGCGAGACCCGGCAGGTCGACGGCGACGCGGAATTGCGGATCGTGATGCGGGCCGGTGCGCTCGACCTCGCGGTAGACCGGCGTCGGCAGCCCCTTGCCCTGCGCCCATTCCTGCAGCACGGTCTTGGGATCGCGCAAGGGACGGCGCGGCTTGTGCATGCGCTCGGTCCAATTGCGCTTGACGAATTCGGACGCCGCCTCGTAGCCGCCATCGAGGAAGACGGCGCCGATCACGGCTTCGCAGATGTCGCCGAGCACGCTCTTGCGCAGGCGCGCATCGGCGCTGGGCCCGACCGAACCGAGCTTGACGTCGTCGAGCAGACCGAGCGACTTGGCAACGTCGGCGCAGCTTTCCTTGCGCACAAGTTCGGCAAGTCGCTTGGACAACTCGCCTTCGTCCGCGTTCGGGAAGGCGTGATAGAGCATGTCGGAGACGACCAGCCCGAGCACATGGTCGCCGAGAAATTCCAGCCGCTGGTAGCTGTCGCCGCGCTTTCGCCCGGACTTCAGGGCCGAGACATGCGTGATCGCCTGCATCAGGAGATTCGGATCGGCAAAGCTGTGGCCGATGCGCGCCTCGAGCGCCGCGTTCGCGTCCGTGGCCTTGGCCTTGCTGCTCCGCGCCCGCTTCTTCTTCGCGGGCATCTTGGTCGCAAGTGCCTTGGTCGCAGCTTCGCCGTCCGGGCCCGCTTGCGCCTCGGTCGGTTGGGTCGCGATGTCCTTGGCCTCGTCTTTCATCGGACGATTTTGAAGAAGCGGTTCCAGCGCACCGCCCACGGCCAGCGCCAGAACATCCAGGCATGCTCGCCTTCGGCGATGGAGAAGAAGATCATCTGGGCCCGCCCGATCAGATTCTCCTGCGGCACGTAGCCGACCTGGCCGAGGAAGCGGCTGTCGGTGGAGTTGTCGCGGTTGTCGCCCATCATGAAGAAGTGGCCGGTCGGCACGGTGTAGACGTTGGTGTTGTCCACATAGCCATTGTCGGCGCAGTCCAGCGTCTCATAGGACACGCCGTTCGGCAGCGTCTCCTTCCAGCGCTTCACCCGGGAGACGCCGCCGCCTTCGGCGCCGCAGGGATCCTCGCCGACAAACTCGCTCATGCGCTGCCGCTCGACCGGCGTGTCGTTGATGTAGAGCAGCCCGTCCCGCATCTGGATGCGGTCGCCGGGAAGCCCGATCACGCGCTTGATGTAGTCGGTGGAATCGTCCTTCGGCAGGCGAAACACGACGATGTCGCCGCGGTTCGGGTCCGAGCCCCAGATCCGCCCCGAGAACAGCGGCGGCGAGAACGGGATCGAGTAGTGGCTGTAGCCGTAGGAATATTTCGAGACGAACAGATAGTCGCCGACCAGCAGCGTCGCCTTCATCGAGCCGGATGGGATGTTGAAGGGCTGAAACAGGAAGGTGCGGATCACCAGCGCGATCAGGAGAGCGTGGATCACGACCCGGATCGTTTCGCCGACGCCGCTTTCAGTTTTTGTTCCCGAAGTCACGCTCATTGCTCTCTCAATTCCGGCCGGCGGTCATAGAGCGCCCTCCTCCCGCGAACAGCCCATCGGTTCGCGGCCCAAGGAGATTGTCCTGATTCTGATAATGAGGGCCAATTCCGGCGTAAAGCCGAATTCGCCCAGCCTGATTTGCGTCCGCGGACTTTTAGACGGTTGTCGGAGGCCACGCAATCGATGAACACATCAAAAGCGCGTAAGCGACTGATGTATAACGAGAATTATAAAATATTCAGAAACCGTCAGGGTTTGGCCTGCGGAACGGCCGAAATGACGACGAACGCCTGGGCCAACGGCCAGTCGTCGGTGATCGACAGGTCGATCCGGGGCTCGAACCCCTCCGGCGTCAGGGCCTGGAGCCGGGCCAGCGCTCCGCCCGTCAATTGCATGGTCGGCCGTCCTCCCGGGAGGTTGACCACCCCCATGTCGCGCCACCACACGCCGCGCCTTATGCCGGTGCCGAGCGCCTTGGAGCAGGCCTCCTTGGCTGCGAAGCGCTTGGCGTAGGTCGCCACGACCATCTTCTCGTTCTTGGCGCGCCGCTCCGCCTTGGCCCGCTCGGCGGCGGTGAAGATGCGATCGAGGAAGCGCTCGCCATGGCGCTCCATCACCTTGGCGACGCGCGTGATATCGATGAGATCAGAACCGATGCCGATGATCATGCCCGGCTCCGGCCGCGGTCCATCGCCGCGCGCATGCTGCGCACCGTTTCGGCGAGACCGACGAACAACGCTTCGCCGATCATGTAGTAGCCGATGTTGAGCTCCATGATCTCCGGCAGTGCCGCGATGGTCTCCGCCGTCGCGTAGTCGAGCCCGTGCCCAGCGTGCACTTCCAGCCCGGCGGCCTTCGCCAGCTTCACGCCCGCCACGATCCGCTTCCACTCCACATCTGCCTTGTCGCTGTGGCCGTCGACCACGGCGTCGCACCAGGCGCCGGTGTGGATCTCGATCACGGGCGCGCGCAGCCGCGCCGCCATCTCGATCTGGGCGGGATCGGCGGCGATGAACAGCGAGACGCGGATGCCGGCATCGTTCAGCCGCGCGATATAGGGCGCCAGCGCATTGTGCTGGCCGACCACATCGAGCCCGCCTTCGGTCGTCACCTCCTGCCTGCGCTCCGGCACCAGGCACACGGCGTGCGGCTTGGTGGCGAGCGAGATGCGCATCATGTCGTCGGTCGCCGCCATCTCGAAATTGAGCGGCTTGGCGATCCCGGCCTTCAGCCGCGCCATGTCCTCGTCGCGGATGTGCCGGCGATCTTCGCGCAAATGGGCCGTGATGCCGTCGGCGCCGGCCTCGATCGCCAGCAGCGCCGCGCGCACCGGATCGGGATTGCGGCCGGCGCGCGCGTTGCGCAGGGTCGCGACATGGTCGACATTGACGCCGAGGCGGAGCGGAGGTGCAGGCATTTCAGGACTCACGACGGTGACATTTCTCAACTTGTCATGCGCGGGCTCGACCCGCGCATCCATCCTCTTCGAAGAGACGGGTTGCCGGGTCAAGCCCGGCAACGACGAGCCTCATCCATTAACACGTTCGACGCGGGCGACGACCGCCTTCGCACGCAGTTGGGCCAGGATCGCGCTCAAATGCTTGAGATCGTAGACTTCGAGATCGATCGTCGTCTCCGTGAAGTCCGGTGAGCGGCGCTGCATGCTGATGTTGTCGATGTTGCCGTCGTGCTCGGCGATCACGGTCGCGATCTGCGCCAGCGCGCCGGGCTCGTTGACGTTCTCGACCTTGATGCGGGCGGGGAAACGCTGCGGCGCGGAGTCCTCGATGTCCCAGCGCACGTCGAGCCAGCGCTCAGGCTCCTCCTCGAAATCCTTCAGGGCCGGCGCCTGGATCGGGTAGATGGTGATGCCCTCGCCCGGCGTCACGATGCCGACGATGCGGTCGCCGGGCACGGCGCCGCCGTTCGGCGCGAACTTCACCGGCAGGTCGGAATTGATGCCGCGGATCGGGATCGCGACCGGACTGCGGGGCGGCTCGGACGACTTTTCCTTGAGCTTGGCGGCGAGCCCCTTCTTGATGCCGTAGCGCGCGATGCGCTCTTCCTTGTAATCGGGATACATTGCGCGCGCGACGTGGGAGGCCTTGATCTCGCCGCGCCCCACGGCCGCCATGACGTCCTCGATCGAGGTCCGGGCGAGCCGCGGCAGCGCGCCCTTGAGCTTGTCGTCGGCGTATTCGATCTTGGCGCGCTCGAACAGGCGCTCGACGATGCGCCGGCCGAGGCCGACATATTGATCGCGCACGGCCGTGCGCGTGGCGCGGCGGATCGCGGCGCGCGCCTTGCCGGTGACCGCCAGCGTTTCCCAGGCCGACGGCGGCGCCGATTGCGCCTCCGAGGTCAGCACCTCGACCTCGTCGCCGTTCTGGAGCTCCGAGGACAGCGGTGCGAACTTGCCGTTGATCTTGCAGCCCACCGCGCTGTTGCCGACGTCGGTATGCACGGCATAGGCGAAGTCGATTACGTTGGCATGGCGCGGCAGCGCGATCAGCTTGCCCTTCGGGGTGAAGCAGAACACCTGGTCGTGGAACAGCTCGAGCTTGGTGTGCTCGAGGAATTCCTCGGGGTTCGCACTCTCGGAGAGAATGCCGATGGTGTGGCGCAGCCAGGCAAACGCATTGGACTCGCGCTTGAGGAATTCGGTCGGCGAGCCCACGCCTTCCTTGTAGAAGACATGCGCGGCGATGCCGCGCTCGGCGATCTGGTCCATCGCCTCGGTGCGGATCTGGAGCTCGACGCGCTGGTTGCCCGGACCGATCACCGTGGTGTGGATCGAGCGATAGTCGTTCTGCTTCGGCGTCGAGATGTAGTCCTTGAAGCGTCCCGGCACGACCGGCCAGGTGGTGTGGACGATGCCGAGCGCACGATAGCAGGCCTCGATGTCGTTGACGACGACGCGGAAGCCGAAGATGTCGGACAATTGCTCGAAGCCGACCGACTTGCGCTCCATCTTGGTCCAGATCGAGAATGGTTTCTTGCGGCGGCCATAGACCCGCGCCCCGAGGCCCCGGTGGCGCAGATTGTTGGAGAGCTGGTCCTCGATTTCCCCGATCAGGTTGCGGTTGCGCTCGGCGAGCGCGTCGAGCCGCTGCATCACCACCGAATAGGCTTCGGGATCGAGCGTGCGGAAGGACAGGTCCTCCAGCTCCTCGCGCATCTCCTGCATGCCCATGCGCCCCGCCAGCGGCGCATAGATGTCGAGCGTCTCCTCGGCGATGCGCCGTCGCGATTCCGTCGGCACGAAGTCCAGCGTGCGCATGTTGTGCAGGCGGTCGGCGAGCTTCACCAGAAGCACGCGGACGTCGTCGGCAATGGCCAGCAACAATTTGCGAAGATTCTCGGCCTGCTTGGCCTCCCGCGACACCAGCTCCAGTCGCTTCAGCTTGGTCAGGCCCTCGACCAGGGCGCCGATCTCGGGCCCGAAGATCTGGTCGATCTCGGCCCGCGTCGCTTCGGTGTCCTCGATCGTGTCGTGCAGCAGCGCAGCCACGATGGTGGCATCGTCGAGCTTCAAGTCGGTGAGAATCGCCGCCACTTCGAGCGGGTGGGAGAAATACGGGTCGCCCGAGGCGCGCGTCTGCGAGCCATGCGCCTTCATGGCGTAGACATAGGCGCGGTTCAGCAGGTCTTCGTTGGTGTTGGGATTGTAGGACCTGACGCGCTCGACGAGGTCGTATTGACGCATCATGCGCGCGCGGGGCTTTGCCGGGCGCGCCACCGGCGCAGTCGGGGCCACGGCAACCGATTCGGTTGCGGCCTGCATCTGCGATGGTGTGCGGCGCCGATATACCATGCCGTCCTGCCTTCAAACGGGCCACGAGACCGCCCGTTGTATACATCTTAGCTCCGATCGCGCGCGTGTCCGATCAAATCAGTGACAGGGCGAGGCGCGAACCGACAACGCTATGGTAACCACGAAAACGCCAACAAAAGCAAAGGCCCGAACAACGGTTCGGGCCCTTGATAAGATCACAAGAAGTCGACGATCGCGACGGGACGATTTACTCGTCCTCCTCGGGCTGCTCCTCGGGCGGCGCGAGGCCTTCGAGACCCTTCAGGAGCTCCTCTTCCGTCATGCGCTCAACGGCAACTTCGGTATCATCCGCATCCACGCTCGCACCCGCGGAGCCGATCAGCGGCACAGTGTCCGGCTCGGGCTCGTCGACCTCGACGAACTTCTGGAGCGAATGCACCAGCTCCTCGCGGAGATCCTCCGGCGAAATGGTCGTGTCGGCAATTTCACGCAAAGACACAACAGGGTTCTTGTCGTTATCGCGGTCAACCGTTAGTTGTGAACCAGACGAAATCATGCGGGCACGGTGGGCGGCCAGCAGGACCAGGTCAAACCTGTTGTCGACCTTGTCGATACAATCTTCTACGGTGACGCGAGCCATGGACTGTCGCTCCGTTGTGGGTGGGACGAAATATGTGGATGATTGGGGCTAGTTATAGGGGCCGGGATGGTTTCGCAAGGCCAATTTGTGATTTGGCCTCGCCAAACGGCTCTGATACCTCCACATTAGGGCTGGGATGGGTGGTTTCCCGGGCTGCCATCGAGGGCGGCCCCGGGTGTATGCAAGTCCGCCATAACTATACCTTGATTGCCCCGACTTCTCCGGATTTGCGGTTTCGACGGGTTTCGGCGGGACTTTAGAAGTGCGCGGCCTGCGGCCGCCGCGCCAACAATAAACGATCAATCACGAACTCTACGCGAGCAAACTGAATGTCACCTTCCACCACCGACAAGATCGCGCTCTTCATCGATGGAGCCAATCTCTACGCGACGGCGAAAACTCTCGGCTTCGACATCGACTACAAGCGCCTGCTGAAGGAGTTTCAGAGCCGCGGGACGCTGCTTCGGGCGTTCTACTACACCGCCATCATCGAGGATCAGGAATACTCCTCGATCCGCCCCCTGATCGACTGGCTCGACTACAACGGCTACACCGTGGTCACCAAGGCGACCAAGGAGTTCATCGACGCCTCCGGTCGCCGCAAGGTGAAGGGCAACATGGACATCGAGCTCGCCGTGGACGCCATGGAGCTCGCCGAGCACATCGACCAGATGGTGCTGTTCTCGGGTGACGGCGACTTCCGCTCCCTGGTCGAGGCCGTTCAGCGCCGCGGCGTGCGGGTCACCGTGATTTCCACGATCGCCAGCCAGCCGCCGATGATCGCCGACGAGCTGCGCCGTCAGGCCGACGTCTTCACCGACCTCGTGGAGCTTCAGTCCAAGCTCGGCCGCGACCCGTCCGAACGCCCTGCCCCGCGTGACCGCGGCGAACGCGAGGCGCGCCACCACGCCCCGCAGTTCCTCCAGCGCGCGACCACCATGGCGCCGAGGGGCGATGACGACTTCGAGGAGTGAGGCGGCTCGGTCAAGCCGCCAGCCTCTCACCGTCGTCCCCGACCGCGATTGTCCGCTCTGCCCGCGCCTGGTCGCCTTTCGCGAGGCGAACCGCGCGCGCGAGCCGTTGTGGCACAATGCGCCGGTTGCGCCTTTCGGCGACATCAAGGCGCGCCTCCTGATCGTCGGCCTCGCGCCGGGGATGCAGGGCGCCAACCGCACCGGCCGTCCCTTCACCGGCGACTATGCCGGTGACCTGCTCTACGCCACGCTGCTCGAATACGGTTTCGCCAAGGGCAAATATCAGGCGCGGCCCGATGACGGGCTGAAGCTGGTCGACTGCCGGATCGCCAACGCGGTGCATTGCGTTCCGCCGCAGAACAAGCCGCTGCCCGCCGAGATCAACACCTGCCGCCAGTTTCTCGCGGCGAATCTCGCGACGATGCCGAACCTGCGCGCGATCGTCGCGCTCGGGCGGATTGCGCACGATACCGTGCTCAAGCCGCTGAATCTGAAGGGCTCGCAAGCCCCGTTCAGCCACGGCGCTGTGCATCAGGCCGGCGCGTTCAGGCTCTACGACAGCTATCACTGCTCTCGCTACAACACCAATACCGGGGTGCTGACGGCGGACATGTTCCGCTCCGTCTTCGCGAAGGTGAAGGCCGAGCTCGACTAGTTTTGGGCTAGGCCTTGGCGGGATTGGCCTTCAGCCAGTCCAGCACGTCGCCGGCGTTCCGATCGGGCGGAAACACCGGATAGAACACATGGGTGACCTTGGCATCGTCGATGATCAGCGCGAGGCGCTTGATCAGCGTCAGGCCTGCGACCGCCATGGTCGGTAAATTGAGGGCACGCGTGAACGCCAGCTTCTCGTCCGACAGCACCGGGAACGGCAAATGCAGCCGCGAGGCCATCTCGGTCTGGTACGCGTTGCTCTGGGTCGATAGGCCGAACACGTGGGAGGCGCCGGCCGCCTTCAGCTCGGCGAAAAGATCGCGGAACGCGCAAGTCTGCGGGGTGCACCCGCGCGCGCCGGGAATCATGTCCCAGTCGTCGACCAGTGCAATCTTGCCGGGCTCGCCGGTGCGGGGATAGGCGAACACCACGGTCCGGCCACGCAGCGCCGACAGCGCGACCGACGTGTCGTCCGTGGCGAGCAGGCTGATCGCCGGCAGCGTCATGCCTTTCAGGTGCGAGGCGCCGCCGTCGTCCGCGGGGGCGGGAATCTGGGTCCAATCGACCTCGAGCAGGTTTCTCTGGGTCATCTCGCTAGCCCCTCGCCCGCATCAGGCGCCCCTTCTCCCGACTCCAGTCGCGCTTCTTCTCGGTCTCGCGCTTGTCGTGCAGCTTCTTGCCCTTTGCCACCGCGAGCTGCAACTTGGCGCGACCTCGCTCATTGAAGTAGAGCTTGAGCGGGATCAGCGTCATGCCCTCGCGGTCCACCGCGCCCATCAGCTTGTTGATCTGCTTGCGGTGCAGCAGCAGTTTTCGCGGCCGTTTCGGCTCGTGATTGAAGCGATTGCCCTGGAGATATTCGGGAATGGTGGCGTTGATCAGCCAGATCTCGCCGTCCTTGGAATCGGCGTAGGATTCCGCGATCGTGCTCTTGCCGCTGCGGATCGACTTGACCTCGGTGCCGGTGAGCGCAATGCCGGCCTCGATCGTATCCTCGATGGCATAGTTGAAGCGGGCCTTGCGATTTTCCGCCATGACCTTGATAGGACGTTCGTTCTTATCGGCCATGGTCGAAAAACCTGATCGCGTTGCGCGCGTAAGCTAGCAGTTTGGATGAAGCGCGCGCGTCACTTCTTGAGGAGATCGCGGATCTCGGTTAGCAGTTCGACCTCCGCCGACGGTTTTGGCGGCGCGGCTGGCGCGCTCTCTTCCTTGCGCTTCAATGTGTTCATGGCGCGGATCACCAGGAACAGCACGAAGGCGACGATGATGAAGTTGATCGTCAGCGTAAGGAAGCTGCCGTAAGCAAGCACTGCGCCTTGCTTTTTCGCATCCGCCAGGTTGGTGGCGGTGACCGCCTTCGACAAGGGGGCAAAGTAGTTCGAGAAGTCGAGGCCGCCGGTCGCGGCGCCGATGATCGGCATGATGATGTCACCGACCAGCGACGTGACGATAGCGCCGAAGGCCGCGCCGATGATGACGCCGACCGCGAGGTCGACGACGTTGCCCTTCATGGCGAACTCGCGGAACTCCGTGAGCATCCGCCTGCCCTTTTCGTCGACTGCGCTCATGACAAGCTCCCCGGTAGCCGATGCATCAGTTGATCAGGCCAGCGTGCACCATCGCACTGCGCACGGCAACGCGCGTCGGCTCGGTTACCGGAACCATCGGCAGCCGCAGCGTCTCGTCCAGCTTGCCGAGCAGCGACAGCGCATACTTGATCGGCGCCGGATTGCTCTCGATGAAAAGGTTGTTGTGCAGCGGCATCAGCTTGTCGTGCAGCTTCAAGGCGGTGGCATGATCGCCCTTCGCCCAGGCGGCCTGGAACTCCGAGCACAGGCGCGGCGCGACGTTCGACGTCACCGAGATACAGCCATGGCCGCCATGGGCCATGTAACCGAGGATGGTGGCATCCTCGCCCGAGAGCTGGTTGAAGTCCTCGCCCATCGCTGCGCGCTGCTGCGAGACACGGACCATACTGGCGGTGGCGTCCTTGACGCCGGCGATGTTCTTCAACTCCCACAGCCGCTTCATGGTGTCGACCGACATGTCGATCACCGAGCGCGGCGGGATGTTGTAGATGATGATCGGAATCCCGATCGCGTCGTTGATCGCCTTGAAGTGCTGGTACATCCCTTCCTGGGTCGGCTTGTTGTAGTAGGGCGTCACCACCAGCACCGCGTTCGCGCCCGCCTTTTCGGCGTGCTGAGCGAGCTCGATCGCCTCCTTGGTCGAGTTGGAGCCGGCGCCGGCGACGACAGGCACGCGCCCCTTCGCTTCCTCGATGCACCATTCGACGACCTTCTTGTGCTCGTCATGGCTCAGCGTCGGGCTCTCGCCGGTGGTGCCGACGGGGACCAGGCCGTTGGTGCCCTCTGAAATCTGCCAGTTGACCAGGGAGCGAAACGCCGCCTCGTCCAGCGAGCCGTTCTTGAACGGCGTGACCAAGGCGGTGAACGATCCCCGGAATTTCGTCTTGGCTGCCATGGACTTCCTCCGTACGCGGCAATCTTGAGAGCAAGCCGCATTCATATCGGGTCTATCCCGCGGGTAAAAGGCCCGCTTCCGCGTGACGCACCGTTTAGGCCGCGATTTTGCCGCGGTGGTGGTGCAAACCCGGCAAAGGTAAGCGGCTGTTGGTATTTTGTCCGCATATTCAATCAAATACAGCCAGATCTTGTACAAGCAGGTTTTGAGCCAGCTGACTGATTCGGGGCGACGAAACGCCGTGACCTCCTTTCCGCGCGCCGCATGGCGATCCCTGGGTTTGCTCGTGTGCCTGATGGCAGGGCTGTCGCTCGGCTGCGCCGCCTGGGCCAAGTCCAATGAGACAAGCGCGGAAACCTCCAAGGAACCACCTAAGGAAACCGCGAAGCCTGCCGCCAAGCCAGCCGCCAAGGACACCACGAAGGGACCCGCCAAAGGACAGGCCAAGGAATCGGCCAAGGGGACCAATAAGGGAACTGGCCCCGCCAAAGAAACAGCGAAGGGAGCAAGCAAGGGGGCAACTCCCGCCGCGGCGAAGGATGCCGCGAAGAAGCCTGCGCGGGACGCCGGCAAGGACCCCGCAAAGAACAAGCCCAAGTCTGCGGCAGCGGCCCCCGCGCCAAAATCACACCCGACCGCCAGCGGCCCGGTCCCGAGGACCGCACCCGCGCCGGCCATGACGGCCACCGTCAGGCCGACCGCCCCGGCCGCGGCCAAACCGCTTGCGGCTCCCGTGCTGGCTCCTGCGACCCGACAGCACGCGGCGCCTCGCAAGCCGATCACGCCGGCCGCGGTTGCCGCGACCTCCTCGACGTCACAGGCCGACAAGGACACGCTGGAGACCGTCATCGAACTCGTGCGCAAGCGCAAGTCGGGTGACGCCACCAATGCCGCGGACACGATCTCGGATCCCGTCGCGCGAAAACTCGCGGAATGGATCATCCTGCGCAGCGAGGACAATGGCGCCACGGTGGAGCGCTATCGCGCCTTCCTGTCCGCCAATCCGAGCTGGCCGTCGCAAACCTTCCTGCGTCGGCGCCTCGAGGCCGCGATGTGGGACGACAGGCGCGACGATGCAGTCGCGTGGTCATGGTTCGAGAACGAATCCCCCGTGTCGGCCAAGGGCCGCTTCACGCTCGCCAAGGCGATGCTGGCGCGCGGCGATCGCGCCAATGCCGAACGGCTGGTGCGCGAGGCCTGGCGCAGCGATCCGATGTCGGAAGACACCGAGAACAACGCACTCGACCAGTTCGGCGCGCTGCTGACACCGGGCGATCAGAAGGCGCGCATGGACACGCTGCTGTACGGCAGCGAGACCGAGGCCGCATTGCGTGCTGCAAAGCGCCTCGGCGCCGGCTATGTCGCACTCGCCAAGGCCCGCATCGCCTCCCTCAAGAAGGCACCGAACGCGCGTGCGCTGCTCGATGCCGTGCCGCACGAGCTGCACGGCGACGCCGGCTTCATCTTCAGCAAGATCCAGCTGTTGCGCCGCGAGGAGAAGTTCTCCGAAGCCGCGCAGCTCATGCTTTCGGCGCCAAAGGATCCGAACCGGCTCTACAACCTCGACGAATGGTGGATCGAGCGGCGCCTGCTGGCACGCAAGATGATCGACACCGAGGAATTCCGCAGCGCCTATCTGATCGCGCGCGACGCCGCACTGCCCTCGCGCGACATCTACAAGACCGAGCAGGAGTTTACCGCGGGCTGGATCGCGCTGCGCTTCCTCAACGATCCCGCGGCCGCCACCCAGCATTTCGCCCGCATCGGGATCGGCAGCGTCAATCCGACCACGCTGGCGCGCGCCGGCTATTGGCAGGGCCGCGCCGCGGAAGCCGCTGGCCGCCAGCAGGAGGCGCGCAACGCCTACGCGCGGGCAGCCGAGCAATCCACCAGCTATTACGGCCAGCTCGCGCGCGCAAAACTCGGCCTGCCCCAGATCGAGCTCAACAGCCAGCCGCGCGGCCGCGGCGCCGAGCGGCTCGAGATCGTGCGCGCCGCGCAATTGCTCTACGAGCTCGACGAGCGTGAGATGGCGGTGCCCGTTCTGGCCGACATGGGCGAGAACGGCGATCCCGAGGCGCTTGCCGGCCTCGGCGAACTCACCCAGCGCTACAGCGACGCGCGCGGCATGCTGCTGCTCGGCAAGGCGGCGCTCAACCGCGGCCTGCCGTTCGATTTCTATGCCTACCCCATCAACGGCATTCCGCAGTTCACGCCGATCGGCCCGGAGGTCGAGCGCAGCATCGTCTACGCCATCGCGCGGCAGGAGAGCGCGTTCAATCCTCGTGTGGTCTCGCCGGCGCAGGCCTACGGGCTGATGCAGGTGACGCCGGATGCCGCGCGCTATGTCTGCAAGCGGCACGGCGCGACCTACGATCTGGGAAGGCTGAAGAACGATTCGGTCTACAACGCCACGCTCGGCTCGGCCGAGCTCGGCGGACTGCTCGAGGATTATCGCGGCTCCTACATCATGACCTTTGCCGCCTACAATGCCGGCCGCGGCAGCGTGAAGAAGTGGATCAATCGCTACGGCGATCCGCGCGACCCGAAGGTCGACGCGATCGATTGGGTCGAGCTGATTCCGTTCTCCGAGACGCGCAACTATGTGCAGCGGATCATGGAGAACCTTCAGGTCTACCGCGCCCGCTTCGGCGGCGGCACGCGATTGCAGATCGAGGCCGATCTGCGCCGCGGTGCCGGCAGCGTGGAATAGCGGCGCGTCGGTGGACCCGATCGGCTCCTGAGCCGGGGCGCCGGTGCGGCAGACCTCGGCAGGATTCCGTTACTGCGTCAACGGCGCGGAGAGAGGGTTGGAACTAGCAATCCCACTCACCGGTTGGTAAGCCTCACAAAGTTGGAGACGTGTCATGTTGCGCGTGGTCGGTGCATTCATCTTCACCGCCGTGATTGTGTCGGTTCTGCCGAGCGGTGGCCCGCCGGCCTACGGCAAGAGTCGCCACCATTCCCAGCCGCAGGCGACCGGCATTCAGGATCGCTATTGCCTGCAAGGACGGCGTTGGGGGTACCCCGGCAACTGCCTGTTTTCTACTTACGGCCAGTGCATGGCGACCGCGTCAGGCACGAACGATTCCTGCGGTCTCAATCCAACCTACGCCTTCCAGGAGTGGAAGGGCCCGAGGTGGTAGTCTGATCGTTGTGCTCGGGGCAGCTCCGGGGAGCTGCAAAGCCGGCGCCGCCTCACGCGCGGAGGATGATTTTTCACCACGTCCTGGTCGGGGCGGACCGGCCCTGCGGCGCACCGGCTGGACTCGGCTGGGACCAATATGGATTGGCCATGCACATCGCCGACAGTCCCATTGCGGCGGCCCTGCAATCTTCCCATGACAGATAGCTGCAGGAGACCCTGTTACTGCCGCCCCACTCCCATTTCTGGAGGCAGACCGGATAACGGGGATCCAGGGGTTCAGCAGCTGCCGGCGCAAGAAGTGCCGTAACCGCGGCGACCATCGATGCCGCTGTCACGGCCAGCATCCGTCCCGTTAGAACCTTCATGCGCAGAAACTCCAATACCGCACAGCCCACCGAGCCGCTTTTAGACCGCCTCTACAAGGCCCGCAAAGAAAAACCCCGGCAGTTGCCTGCCGGGGTTTCCAGATCAACCGTAAGATTGATCAGAAGTTGCGCTGAGCGCGGAGCAGCAGCTGGAGATTGCCCTGATCCTTCAGCTCGTAGGTGGTCGCCGGCTTCGCAACCGCGGCGTTCGCCGTGGCCGCACCCGTGATCGTGCCCGAGTACTTCTGGTCGAGCCAGACGTAGCTCAGGTCGGCGGTGAAGGCGAGGTTCTTGACCGGGGTCCAGACCACGTTACCACCGAGAACCGCGAGGTTGAAGTCGGGGTTGCAAGTCGAAGTTGCGGCGCCGTAGGCGGCGACGAAGTTGGCGCAGATCAGAGCCTTGCCCGTGTCGCCGTAGCGAAGCGAAGCATAAGCACCATAGATCGACGAAGCCCAGTTCGGAGACCAGTTGTGGGTGTAACCACCGCGGAAGCCCCAGGTCTTGACCGTATCGATACCGGTACCGGTGCCGAAGACGCCGTCAGAAATACCGACGAAGCCGAGGCTCTGGTAGGCGATGCCGCTGCCACCGTAGATGAACATGTTCTGCGGCATCAGGCTCTGGAAGTTGTAGCGCGATGCACCGTCGGTGTAGACGGCCTGCAAGTTGATCGAGTCACCCGCGCCGGTCGGGATGTTCTTGATCGACAAGGCGCCCTGCACCGCAAAGCCCCACTTGTCGTCCGGGTGACCGGTCGTTTCCGAGGTGCCGTAGTAGGCCGAGTGCAGTTCGTGCGCGGCAACCGACACCTGGGCAAGACCCCAGGCCTGGTCGACGCGAACCTGACCGACGATGTCGGGGGTACGCGTGCCACCCCAATCGTTGGTGCCGTAGATGCCCTGGATCATGGCGGCGCCAGCAGCCGAGGCCGAGGTGAAGCCACTGATGCCACCAGCAGTGATGCTGGCGTTATAGAGGTTCGTCTGGCCGCCTGCGGCGGTCGTCATGTCCTGCAACGCCACCGAACCGGTGATGCCCTGGCCGAAATCAGCCGTGTAGGCAACCTGGTTCACACCGGTCACGTTGTTGCTGCCGCCCGGGAGGAAGTCGGGGCCACCAGCCGGATAGCTCTGCCACGGCGCGTCGAAGATCGAGACCGTGCGGCCGAAGGTGAAACCAGCGAACTGGATGAACGCATGGTAGAGGCCGAGCGTCGCGGAGCCGACCGAGAACGCCGACGGGTTGCTGGCGGTGGTCGCCTGGCTATCCCAGCTGAAGATCATATCGGCGTAGGTGCGCACAACGCCATACTCGGTCGCCGTACGCGTATCGACGTTGAAGTCCATACGAGCGCGGGACTGGTAGTAGTTGTCCAAACGGTTGTTCGCACCGCCGGGAGCGCCCTGGCCGATGCCGTAGTCGCTGTTCGTGTTCCCCAGCATGTCCGCACGGACGTAGCCGCCGAGCTTGATGCAGGTGTCAGTGCCCGGCATGTAGTAGAATCCGGCACCGTACAGGGAGCAGATCTTCACGTATTCGACCGCTTTGGCCTTCACGGGAAGATCGGCTGCCTGAGCTCCGCCAACGGCGATCAGACCCGCCGCCGTACCGAGCAAAAGGCTCTTAAACTTCATGGTAAACCTCCAAGTTTGCTCTATAGGGAAGGTTCCGGATCCGCTGGGTGATGACACCCTAAGGTTGGTTCCCTTGTCCCTTAACTCACCGCTTAGCCGCTTCGCGCCTTCGGACACACCCGCTGAACGCGAGGGACTTAAGCGAACCACCTAAACCGGGACGACCTCGGGATGCCCCCCTCCGTCGCCCGATCACAATTGCCGAACGTCCCTGCACACACAACAAAAGAACGCTTCGAAGCGGGCCCGTGACGCGTGTTTTCCGACGGGTGTTGCACAAATAACACGCAGTTGTGATCAGAGCGCCCTCGTAACTATTTGATAAATATAACAAGTTTCAGACGGTTCCATTTGCCTTCAAAAATCCGCGGTTTGGGCGCCGGGGCCAATGGGCGCCGTTCCGCCTTCCGTCTCCTCGAATCGTGCGAACGAATCCGCGTCGAATCTGGAGGCCCCTCCTTGCAACAAGGACCGGGCAGGCACCCGAGCATCGCGTGGAACATTCGTGCGTGAACCGGATGCTCGCGGCTCCCGCATCAAACGGATGACACCGGAGAAATCTCGATGTGATCCGGCGGCAATCCGGCGCGACACCGCCGAACCATGACCTCGAACGCGTCTTCCAGGTTTCGGGCAAGCAGAGGCGTATCGAACAGCGGTGCCGTGAGACGTTGCTGTTCCAGCCTTTCCCGGATGCCCCGAAGCCTCTCACGATCGAGAGCCAATGCGATCGCGCGCTCTTCATATTCATCACGAGAATGCGTGATCAGTTCGGCAAGTCCCAGTGCCTGCAGCAGGCTGGCCGCCACCCGTCCCGCAAAGGCTTCTCCGGCCAGCGTCAACACTGGCAGGCCGGCCCAGAGAGCGTCGCTGGCCGTGGTGTGAGCGTTGTATGGCAGCGCGTCCATGAACAGGTCGGCCAGGCCATGCCTCGCCAGATGATCCGCCGTCGAGGCAACGCGTGTCGCAAAGACCAGGCGCTGGGGATCAACGCCGCTTGCCTCGGCCGCTCTCCGCAAATTGGATTTCGCGACATCCTGCAGATCGGAAAGCCAGATAACGGAGCCCTGGACCTCCTTCAGAATGCGCATCCAGCTCCGAAACGTTGCCGGATTGAGCTTGTAGGCGTTGTTGAAGCCGCAGAAGACAAAGCCCTCGGCCGGCAGTCCCTGCTCTCGCCTGTCGAGCCCGACATGCGACATCGCACGTCCCTCGGCATCGTGGGGCATGAAGCAATGCGGCAGCCAGACAACCTTTTCCGAAAAATGCTTGCGGTCGTCGGCTGGAATGACCCTCTCGTCGGCGATCACATAGTCCAGCAATCCCCCGCCGACCGTGCCGGCGAAGCCGAGATAGTTGACCAGGATGGGAGCTGGCCGCTGCGCGAGAACGCCGAGCCGCGCTCCAAGCGTGTGCCCCATCAGATCCACGAGGATGTCGATCTTGGCCGTCTTGATGCAGCTGACGATTTCGTCATCGCTCTGCCCGTGGAGATCGGTAAAGTGGACGAAGCTCCTCTCCAATCGTGCACGCAAATCGCTGTCATCGGTCGGGCCGATCGAGAATCCATGCGTTTCAAATCTGGTGCGATCGTGGGCTTCGAAAAGTCCTGCGGACAGATAGCTCACCGGGTGGGTGCGAAAATCCGCCGACAAGTACCCGATGCGGATCTTGTCGGCCTCGGCGGGGACGACGTCATCCGATTTGCGCACGGCAAGACCAAGCATTCTTTCGATCCAGAAATCGGCGCTTCGTCGTTGGTCCTCGGCCGATGCGGCGATCGAGAGAAGCGCAAACGGCTGACATGCGCCCTCGCCCGCGCGAATGGATTCAATCAAGCGCGCCTTTTCGCTCTCGATGTCGGTCCAGTCGCAGCAATTCAGCTTCGAGTAGAGCCGCGCGCCCTCCACGCCGGGCAGTTCGCGATTCAGCGATAGCGCCCTGTCGAAGGCTGCGAACGCATCGTCGTGGCGGCGAAGATCGGCGAAGATATTCCCTCGCCCGAACCAGGCTTCCGCCAAATCGGACCTGAGGGACAGCGCCTTGTCGTAGCCCTCGAGCGCCTCCCCGTAGCGCTTGATGTCAGCAAAGACGTTGCCTCGCCCCAGCCACGCTTCGGCAAGGTCCGGAGCGATGGAGAGCGCCCTGTCGTAGGCAGCGAGCGCCTCGTCATGGCGCCGCAGATCGAGAAAGACGTTGCCGCGGCCGAGCCAGGCCTCGGCCGAACCTGCCCTGCCCGAGAGCGCCGCGTCATAGATTGCGAGCGCATCGTCGTGGCGCCTGAGGCCGAGGAAGACGTTGCCGCGACCAATCATGGCTTCAGAGGAGTCCGGCTTGATCGAAAGTGCCTTGTCGTAGGCTGCGAGCGCTTCGTCATGGCGCTTGAGATCGGCGAGGGCGTTGCCCCGGCCGAGCCAGGCGGCCGCCGCCTGCGGGGCGATGGCGAGTGCGCGGTCGTAGGATGCGAAGGCGTCCTCGTGGCGCCTGAGCTCATACAGAACATGACCCCTGCCAATCCAGGCCTCCAGCAGGTCTGTCCGGATCGAGAGAACCCTCTCAAAGGCGGCAAGAGCCTCCGTGCGGCGCCTGAGCCGGGCCAGCACGGTGCCGCGGCCTAGCCAGGCTTCCGGCAAATCCGGCCTCAAGGAAAGCGCGCGGTCGTAGGCCGCCAAAGCGTCCTGGTAGCGCCCGAGTTCGAGCAGCGACTTGCCCTTGTTCGCATGGGGGTCGGGATAGTTTCGATCCAATCCGATCGATCGATCGAAGTCGGATATCGCCGCTTCGTATTGGCCGAGGTCATTGCAAACCGCGCCACGGTTGTTCCAGCTCTCGCGCACATTGGGATTGAGCCGCAGGGCCCTGGTGAATTGCTCGTGCGCCAGTGCGGGCTTGTTGAGCTGCTTCGCGATCAGGCCGTAATTGTAGAAGGAAACATCGGATCCCTGATTGAGCTTGACCGCCCGCGCGATGAACGGCTCGGCCTCGGCGAACCGGTTCGTGTTCATGAGAGCGATCGTCAGCAGGTTCAGCGCCGGAACATGCGACGGCTCGGACTTGATGACGCGCCTGAAGCCCTCTTCGGCCTGCGCGAGATCGCGTGCATTCAGGGCCGCGAGCGCCTCATTGAAGATTGCTGCGATGTTCTTCATCGACGGGAACAGACCTCTTTCACCGCGTCCGGTCAGGTCCAATGGACCGATGTCGCGCTCAGCACCAAAACCATGCGGATATCCGCCAAGTCGAGCGCAGGATCGGTGCAGTACCCCACGCTTGCCCGGTTGAACATATGCCCGGCGCCATGTTCTCATCGGGCGAAGGCCGCAGAGAACGTGATCCAGCGGGCTGGGACGATCTCAGCAGAGCCGGATTTGACGACCTTGCAGGGCGTCCTTGCGTCGATTCGCGAGCAGCAAACCGGACGCCCCGGACCATGCGGGAGGATGAGGCCGGTGATCCCTGGCCTTCGCCCAATCCCGGCAGCCGAGCGCGCGGGTCGCCTGCGGAAAATATCTGCGATTTCAATCGGATAAATCTGGCGGAGACGGAGGGATTCGAACCCTCGATAGGCCTTTACAAGCCTATAACGGTTTAGCAAACCGCCGCCTTCAGCCACTCGGCCACGTCTCCGGCTCCGCCGGGTATGCCCGACCCCGCGGCGAGCCGCAAGCGGCAGAATTAAGACCGGTAGTTTCTTTGCACATGAGAGCTTTGACAGCGATGGAAGCCAGGGGCGGGTCAGGGCCGGCCGACGTCCCGAGCGCCGGCCGTCGCCGCGCCCGCACAGCAGGGTGCCGTCGCCTCAGGCCGGCATCGATATTTTCGTGCGCGACATCTCGGCACAAGCGCGGTCGTTTGGTGCCTCGAAGCGCGAGCGGCGCGGCCGTTGTTCTAGCCAGCAAAGGCGACTAGAGTTTTTTGCACCAGTTCGCCGAAGCACAGACCCCTCATCTGGGTCCAGAAACCCAATCACATGTCGCAGCAACGCCGCAACAAGGGAGCTTCGGCCCCCTCCTCGCTCCATCCGTCGGCTATTCTGGATCAGGCCATTGCGGCGCACCGTTCGGGCAATCTGTCGGATGCGGAACGGGCCTACGCGAGCATCCTGAGGGCAAGCAGAACGCATCCCATCGCGCTCCACATGCTTGGGCTGTTGCACGCCCAGCGCGGCAATTTCGTGGACGCCGAGCCATTGCTCAAGAAGGCGGCCCGCGTCGAGCCCGGCAATCCGCAGGTTCTCTTCAACTATGCCAACGTTTTGCGGGCATTGGACAAGACTGACGATGCGCTCGCCTGGCTCGCGAAAGCGATTGCCCTGTCGCCGAACTTCGCCGATGCGCATCTCAATCGCGGAGCGATCCTGATGGCACGGCAGGAGCTTCACGCCGCCATCGCGGAATTTGATCGCGCCATTGCGATCGCGCCATCGAGCGCAGCATTCGCAAACCGAGGCAGTGCGTTCCAGCAGCTTGGCCAACTTGACGAAGCGCATGACAGCTACCAACGCGCCGCCGCGCTTGCACCGTCGGATCCACAGAACCATTTCGCGTTGTCTGAGGTCCTTACCCGAATGGGCCGAGACGACGAAGCAATCGGGGCGCTCGAAAGAACGGTCGCGCTGGACAAGGCCTTCCCGTTCGCGCTGAGCAAGCTCGTTGCTTCCAGGCGGAAGCGTGCCGATTGGCGCAGTTTCGAGCGTGAACAGGCCGCGCTGGACGAGATCCTCGAAGCCGGCGCGCTGATCGACCCTTTCACCTTCTTTCATGCCTCATCATCTCCTGCACGCCAATTGACCTGTGCGAAGACATATGTCGCCAACGTGGCCCCGGATCGAGGTGCCGCGAGACCCAGAACGCCGTCGCCGGCTTCCCGGCTGCGCGTTGCGTACATGTCTGCCGATTTCCGTAATCACGCGACCGCGAATCTGATGGCCGGAGTTTTCGAGGCGCATGACCGCGCGCGCTTCGACATCAGCGCCATCTCCTACGGACCGGATGACCGCAGCGAGATGCGCAACCGCCTGAAGGCAGCATTCGAACGCTTTGAAGATGTCAGCCACCTTGCCGACGAGGACGTGGTCGAGCTGACACGCAAGCTCGACATTGAGATCCTCGTCGATCTGGGAGGCTTCACCGCCGGTGCGCGCCCGAAAATCCTTGCGCGCCGGCCGGCTCCCATCCAGGTCAGCTATCTCGGCTTCCCCGGCACGATGGGCGCCTCGTATATCGACTACATCATGGCGGACCGGATCGTCATTCCCGAAGCAGAGCAGCAGCATTACACCGAGAAGGTGATCTATCTCCCCGACAGCTATCAGGCGACCGACGCCAGGCGACCGCTCCTGCCAAATGCGCCGGCCCGAAGCGAGGTCGGACTGGCGGATGATGCGTTCGTCTATTGCGCGTTCAACAGAACGCCCAAGATCACGCCCCTGCTGTTCGATGTCTGGATGAGGCTGCTTGCCAAGACCCCCAAAAGCGTCCTTTGGCTGCTTGATGGCGACCCGATCGCCACGGAGAACCTGAGGCGTGAAGCGGCCGCGCGCGGCATCGCCGCCGAGAGGATCGTGTTCGCCCCGTCGGTGCCTGCCGAGGAACACCTGGCGCGCCACCAGCTTGCCGATCTGTTCCTGGACACATTGCCCTACAACGCCCATACCGCCGCCAGCGACGCCCTATGGGCTGGCTTGCCGGTCGTCACCTGCCTCGGCACCGCCTTTGCGGGACGTGTTGCCGCCAGTCTCCTGAATGCCGTCGGCCTTCCCGAGCTGGTGACGCGATCGTTGGACGAATATGAGGCTTTGGCGCTTCGGATCGCTCACGATGTCGAGCTTCGAACCGCCCTCAAGAGCAAGCTGGCGGCGCATCGGTCCACTCGGCCTCTCTTCGATACTGTCCGCATGACGCGGCACATCGAAAAGGCCCTCAGTGAAATGTGGCGCCGGCATTGCGCCGGCGAAGCGCCGGCCTCGTTTGCCGTCCCAACCTCACCATGAGTCCGCCCCCGGCGCGATCGCACTGATCGGTCAAGGTTCGGTTCCCCCACGGCGAAGCGAACCGCTCAGTGGGCGGAAACCCACGCCCTCGCTTCGCGCTGTGCCGCCGCGATCTCGGCGTCCGACATCTGCCCGGCAACCTCCTGGCGCAGCGTCACGGCATCCTTGCGGCCCTTCAGTGCGGCGAGGTTGAACCATTTATGCGCGGCGACGAGATCGACGAGGCCGGAGCGGCCGCTCGCCCAATAGATCCCGCGCTCGAACAGCACGTCCGACAGCGCGCCCGCGTCGATCGGCGTTGCCGTCTCCAGATCGAAAGTACCCTGAAACATAACGCATCCCCTTTTTTCTTATGCCGCCTCGTCCCCCGAGCGCGGCTCCCGTCCAACTCTGATTTGCATGACCCCTTCCGGGATCGTGCGCTGTTCAACTCGTCCCCAAGTCTTCTTGCCAATGCCGTTTGCCGGCTTGTTGGAGGCGATGATGGCGGGCAAATTTGAATGGCAGTTTAAGTATCGCGATGAAGCAGAGGTAAACGCGAGCGCGCGGCGCCCCCGCGCCGAATTCAAAAAGTCCCTGATTTGCAGGCACTTCCGGGATTCCTCAGATTCGGTTTACCCTGGGATCTTGGGACATCGATAACCATCGCGCGCGGTGGTGCGTGTCGTGCGGTTACAATGTGTCGGAGCGGCCGCTGTCGTGCCCGCTCCTCGCCCTGTCATTCAATGACCGCAACGTCGTGCCCGATGGCCTGGTCAACCCGGGCGATGACGCCGTGCAATGGTCCGGCCGCAGCTCTCGCCTGCCCCAAGGCAGGCGGCCAAGGCAAACGTCCAAGGCAGGCGGTCACCTCAGCGCGATCAGATCAGCAATGTCGAGGGGGAATGCCGGCAATACCCCGGCCTCAAGAGAACGAGGGCGTCGGCGAACACGTCAGGACCAGATTCCACTTTGACCGCGAGGCCGCTCGTGAAATTGCAGAACCGGAAGAACCGGCCCCGCACCGAACGAAGAAAACTTGTTTCTTCTGCCGGACCGCGAAAGTGAAGCGATCCGACCGTTGACCTGATGTCTCGCCGACACCCTCTATCGTCGACCAGAACCTTAGGAGGCGCTGATGACGTGCCGGCTGTCTAGCAGCCGGCAACTTCAGAAGTCGAAGTTACTTCTTCTTCTTCGCGACCTTGCGGGTCTTCTTCGCAGTCTTCTTCACTGCGCTCTTCGCCTTCTTCGCCTTCTTCGCTTTCTTGGCCATGTTGCCCTCCGATGTGTGAGATGGCTTTAATCGCTGCATGCAGTCGGGGATCGAATGCACACTCATCCCGAATACACCAACACAACGAAAAAAACAGCGTCTCGCTTAAAGAAGTGTTGACGACGCAACGCGCGTGAGCTTGGCGAGCGCGATGCAGGCGCACTGCGTAACGTGCGGCAGCCATCGCACGGAGTGCTTGCAGCATCGACGTTTGCGGCAGATGCGATTGCAGGAAAACACTATGCAGCAAGTATTTTTCTGCATGAATGCATCGCGCGCGATCAGCGCGATGACCTGCGCCGCCAATCCCGCGATCGCCCCGCGAAGGCGCTTCGCGGACTCTGAGTCGCGACTTTTGGCAACGAAAATATTTTCATGCTTAACGGCGGAGGCGCTCGTCTGAGCGTGTGCAAGTCGCCGTTTTGCGCGAATCGCGTGACCGCGATTCGGTCGGGGGTCGCGGTCGATCAGGATGAAGTTTGCCGCCGAGCATGCGCGCGAGCGTCGCACCGCGAACCGAGAGCGAGGTGACGATGCATGTCCGTCACCTCGTTCGCACGCGTGACGTCAGATGCCGAGCTTGGACTTGAGCAGGTCGTTGACGATCTGCGGGCTCGCCTTGCCGCCGGATGCCTTCATCACCTGGCCGACGAACCAGCCGAGCGACTGCGGCTTGTCCTTGACCTGCGCCGCCTTGTCGGGATTGGCCGCAATGATGTCGTCGACCACCTTCTCGATCGCCGAGAGGTCCGTGACCTGCTTCATGCCGCGGCTTTCGACCAGCGCGCGAGGATCGCCGCCCTCCTGCCAGACGATCTCGAACAGATCCTTGGCGATCTTGCCGGAGATCGTGCCCTCGCCGATCAGATCGATGATCGCAGCCAGCTGCTCGGCGTTGACCGGAGAGCCCGTAATATCCCGGCCTTCCTTGTTGAGACGGCCGAACAGCTCGTTGATGACCCAGTTCGCGGCAACCTTGCCGTCGCGCGCGCGGTTGGCGAGATTCTCCAGCACGGTCTCGTAGAACACCGCGCTCTCGCGCTCGGCGACCAGCACGCTCGCATCATAGGCCGACAGGCCGAGATCCGCGACGAAGCGCGTCTTCTTCTGGTCCGGCAGCTCGGGCAGTTTTGCTTTCAGCTCATCGACGAAGCTTTGCGTGAACTCCAGCGGCAACAGGTCGGGATCGGGGAAGTAGCGATAGTCGTGCGCCTCTTCCTTCGACCGCATCGAGCGCGTCTCGCCCTTGTTGGGGTCGTAGAGCCGGGTCTCCTGATCGATCTGGCCGCCGTCCTCGAGGATCTCGATCTGGCGGCGCGCCTCGTACTCGATCGCCTGGCCGATGAAGGTGATCGAGTTCATGTTCTTGATCTCGCAGCGGGTGCCGAGCGGCGCGCCCGGCTTGCGCACGGAGACGTTGACGTCGGCGCGCAAGGACCCCTTCTCCATGTCGCCGTCGCAGGTACCGAGATAGCGCAGGATCGAACGCAGTTTGGTCACATAGGCCTTGGCCTGCTCGGCGTCGCGGATGTCCGGTTTCGAGACGATCTCCATCAGCGCCACACCACACCGGTTGAGGTCGACATAGGACATGGTCGGAGATTGGTCGTGCAACAACTTGCCGGCGTCCTGCTCCAGATGCAGCCGCTCGATCCCGATGGTCGCGGTCTTGCCGCCGTCCAGTTCGACCGCGACCTCGCCTTCGCCCACGATCGGCGACTTGTACTGGCTGATCTGGTAGCCCTGCGGCGAGTCCGGATAGAAATAGTTCTTGCGGTCGAACACCGAGCGGAGGTTGATCTGCGCATTGAGGCCCAGGCCAGTCGTGACAGCCTGCCTGACGCATTCCTCGTTGATGACGGGCAGCATGCCCGGCATCGCGGCATCGACCAGCGACACGTGCGAGTTGGGCTCGCCGCCGAAGGCGGTGGACGCGCCCGAGAACAGTTTTGAGTTCGACGTCACCTGGGCATGGATCTCCATGCCGATGACCATCTCCCAGTCGCCGGTTGAACCCTTCAGAAGCTTATGCGTGGCCGTACTCATGTCTTGCTCCCGAGCAGCGTGGCAACGATCCGCTCCCACTCCGCTTCCAATGAATCCTTCGCCGCCGACTGGCCCGCCTGACGATACCAGTAGCCGGCATTGCCGAGGTCGCCCTCGACGCGGTGCAGATAGGCATGCACCCAGGCCGCCTCGCGGCTGCTGTCGTCCTGCACGATCCTGTGCGCCTGCTCCCAGTCGCCCTTGGCGGCCCACCAGAGGCCCGCGAGCGGCGCACTGAGATCCGGCGCCGGCGCTGCGCCCTCAAGGCTGGCTATGAACGCCGCCGCATTCACCACCACCTCGCGGGCGTAAAGCGGCCGGCCGCCTGCTCGATCACCTCGCCGAGCGAGAACAGCGTCTCCTCGTCGAACGGACGGCCGATCAATTGCAGGCCAAGCGGCAGGCCCTGCGCGTCCTTGCCGGCGGGCACTGCAATGCCCGGCAGGCCTGCCATGTTCACGGTCACCGTGAAGATGTCGTTGAGATACATCTCGACAGGGTCCGCACCGCCCTTCTCGCCGATGCCGAAGGCCGCCGACGGCGTCGCCGGCGTCAGGATCGCGTCGACACCCTTGGCGAAGCAATCCTCGAAATCCTTCTTGATCAGCGTGCGCACCTTCTGGGCGCGCAGATAATAGGCGTCGTAATAGCCGGCCGAGAGCACATAGGTGCCGATCATGACGCGGCGCTTCACCTCTGCGCCAAAGCCTTCGGCGCGGCTGTTCTCGTACAGCTCGATGATGTTCTTGGCCTGCTCGCGCAGCCCGTAGCGCACGCCATCATAGCGCGCCAGGTTGGAGGAGGCCTCCGCCGGCGCCACGATGTAATAGGCCGGCAGCGCGTACTTGGTGTGCGGCAGCGAGACCTCGACGAGTTCGGCACCCGCCGCCTTGAGCCAGGCGGCGCCCTCGCTCCACAGCTTCTCGATCTCGGCCGGCATGCCGTCGAGGCGATACTCCTTGGGAATGCCGATCCTGATGCCCTTTACGGACCTGCCGATCGCGGCCTCATAGTCCGGCACGGGCATGTCGACCGACGTCGTGTCCTTCGGATCATGCCCCGCCATCGAGCGCAGCAGCATCGCGGCATCGCGCGTGCTGCGCGCGATCGGACCGGCCTGGTCGAGCGAGGAGGCAAAGGCGACGATGCCCCAGCGCGAGCAGCGGCCATAGGTCGGCTTGATGCCGACGGTCGCGGTGAACGCCGCCGGCTGGCGGATCGAGCCGCCGGTATCGGTCGCGGTCGCTCCCATGCAGAGCAGCGCCGCCACGGCCGAGGCCGAGCCGCCGGACGAGCCGCCCGGCACCAGCGTGGTGTTGCTTCCCGCACGCCGCCAGGGATTCCCGACGGGGCCGAAGCACGAGGTCTCGTTCGCCGAGCCCATCGCGAACTCGTCATTGTTGAGCTTGCCCAGCATCACCGCGCCGTCGCGCCAGAGCTGCGAGGTCACTGTCGACTCGTAGGTCGGCACGAAATTGCCGAGGATCTTCGAGCACGCCGTGGTGCGCACGCCCTTGGTCGCGAACAAATCCTTGATGCCGAGCGGAATGCCGGCGAGCGGACCGCCCTCCCCCTTGGCGATCTTCTCGTCCACCGCCTTCGCCATGTCGCGCGCGCGATCCGGCGTCTCCATCACGAAGGCATTGAGCACGCGCGCGGCCTCGATCGCGCTCAGATGCGCGTCGGTCAGCTCGAGTGACGTGAAAGTCTTGGCCGCGAGGCCCTTGCGGGCCTCGGCGAGCGTCAGCGATGTCAAATCGGTCATTTATTGATCGGGCTGCAGAAGAACGGAGACAGGGTCTTGTCGTTGGCCGGGTCGTCTTTTTTCTTGGCGGCGGCGTTGGCAGCAGCCTCGATCTCGTCGAGCACGGCGTTGACGGCGACGTTGGGATCGGCAGCCTTGCCCTGCCGCTCCATCTTGTCGAGATAGTTCATGTAGGCCTGATAGGCCTTCTCATCGTCGCAAAGCATGCACATCGGACGGCGTCCTAAGACTATTTAGTTTGACGCGTTTTCTTTACGCGAACCGGCTTCCACTTCGCTCGAAAACGCTATGCAGATTACTCGACGACCTTCGGCACCAGGAAGAAGTGACCCTCGGTCGCGGGCGCGTTGGCAACGATATCGTCGGCGATCTCGCCGTCATTGACCACGTCCTGCCGCTTCTTCATCTGCATCGGGGTGACCGAGGTCATCGGCTCCACGCCCTCGACATTGACCTCCGAGAGCTGCTCGACAAAGGCGAGCATGGCGTTGAGCTCGCCCTGCAGATGCGGAACCTCGCCCTCGGAAACCGCAATGCGCGCCAGATGCGCGATGCGGCGGACGGT
The DNA here is from genome assembly GCF_018129995.1 of Bradyrhizobium sp. SZCCT0153. Taxonomy (GTDB): domain Bacteria; phylum Pseudomonadota; class Alphaproteobacteria; order Rhizobiales; family Xanthobacteraceae; genus Bradyrhizobium; species Bradyrhizobium japonicum_G. Next base: position 68,973 of record NZ_JAFCKS010000007.1, on the reverse strand, counting down.
AGCGGCGTCGACGGACATTATATAAGGCCTCTCACGGCAAAACCCATGTGCCGTATAGCAGAGGCCGGTTTTGCGCCGCAACCGGCGCTGCGCGCATGATCCGGAAAAGTGCGCAGCGGTTCTCCGAAAAGATCATGCGCAAACAATAACCTAAAGCGATGAGATCCTCTCGGACCTCATCGCGCCCTATCCACCCAGTGCTTTCATGCGGGCCAGCGCCGATTTGGCGAGATCCCGGGTCAATTCGGCCGCCGGGACCTCGCGGCCCAGGGCAATGGCCTGGCCGGCCCAGAGATTGGTGAAATCGACCCTGCCCTGCTTCTCGGCCGCAGCCTTCAGCGGTCCCAGCGCCGTTGCGGCATGGGGAAATGGCGGCGCATCCGGCGAAATCGGACCGGCCTCGCGCATCAGGCGGTTCTGGACACCGCGCGCCGGCCGCCCGGTCATGACGTTGGTGATGACGGTGGAATCGTCCCGGCCCTCGGCCAGCGCCACACGGGCCGCTGCACTGACCTTGGATTCCGGACAACGCAGATAGGCGCTGCCGATCTGCACGCCGGCCGCGCCGAGCGCGAAGGCCGCCGCGATGCCGCGGCCATCCGCGATGCCGCCGGCTGCGATCACCGGCACCTTCACCGCGTCGACCACCTGCGGCACCAGCGCGAAGGTGCCGGGCTGTTCGGAGATCTTGTCGGTCAGGAACATGCCGCGATGGCCGCCCGCCTCCGCGCCTTGCGCAATGATGGCATCAGCGCCGTGCTGCTCGAGCCAGACCGCTTCCTTCACCGTGGTCGCCGAGGAGATGACGAGACAGCCGGCCGCCTTGACCCGCTTGAGCAGTGCGTCCTCCGGCAGGCCGAAATGAAAACTGACGATCTCCGGCTTCAGTTCCTCCACCACCTCGCAGAAGCCGGCGTCGAACGGGGCGCGGTTCGCGGCATTGATGGGTGCGGCAGGATCGAGACCGTGCTCCCGGTAATAGTTCGCGAGGCGCTGCTTCCAGCGGGCCTCCGCCTCGGCCGTGAGCTCGACCGGCTTGTGGCAGAAGAAATTCATGTTGACCGGCGCGGAGACGCGCTGGCGGATGATGTTGACCTGCTCCCGCGCCTTCTCCGGCGACAGCATCGCGCTCGGCAGCGAGCCGAGCCCCCCGCCCTGCGCGACGGCAATCACCAGTTCCGCATCCATCACGCCGGCCATCGGCGCCAGCACGATCGGGAATTCGGTCTTGAAGAGATCAATCAGTCGACGGTTGGGCCACATGGTGGTGTCTCTTGTGTTTCAGGCGACGGAGGCGATGAAGTTGCGTCGGCCAGCAAGATGCAGCTCGGCTTCGGTGGCAATGCGCCCGACGATCTCGGCCGCCGGTGGAATATCATGGATCAGGCCGACAGCCTCGCCCGCGATCACCGCGGCGACGTCGAAATTGCCGGCCGCCTTCGCAGCCGCATAGTCGGCCCCGACTGCGGCGACATTCTGCATCAGTTCGACCTCGCGGCCGATCCAGCGTCTGGCGTGATCGTTGATGAGGCACCGGCCGGTAAACGGCGCCGGCCAGACATTGTTGCGGGAGAGATCGAAGATGATGCCGCGCACCGTGGAGCCGCTGTTTGCCGCGCAGATGCGCCGCTTGGCTTCGTCCGCGCCGTCGGCCTCCTGGCTCGCATAGAAGCGTGTGCCGAGCAGCACGCCGCCTGCACCGAGCATCATCATGGCCGCAAGCCCGCGCCCATCGGCAATGCCGCCGGCCGCCACCACCGGCACACGGCCCGCGGCAAGATCGACGATCGCGGGCACGAGATCGATCGTGGTGCGCGAGGCGCCGTGACCGCCCGCCTCCGTCCCCTGTGCGATCAGGACGTCGGCGCCGGCATCGAGCGCTTGCCGCGCCATCGTCTCGTCCTGCACCTGGCAGATCAGGCGCGCACCGGCGGAGTTGATCCTGGCCGCGAAGGGTGCGGGATCGCCGAACGACAACATGATCGCGGATGGTTTTGCGGCGAGCGCGATGTCGAGAAGTTCAGGCCGCTTGGCGAGGCTCCAGGTGATGAAGCCGATCCCGAACGGCGCGGACAAGCCGGCGAGCTTCGCAGTCTCGCGCTCCAGCCATTCCCTCTCGCCGTAGCCTCCGCCCAAGATACCAAAACCGCCGGCGCGGCTCACCGCTGCCACGAGGCGGCTGCCTGCGACGATATCCATCGGCGCCAGCAGGATGGGATGCTCGATCTGAAGCAGCGCGGTCAGCGACGTCGCGATCGGCATGGCCCCTCTCCCGTCTGGACAGCGAGACTAGTCGCGATTAGCATTCTCGAAAAATGAATTGTTGCGAACGCTGCCATCTCAAAAGCGAAACGAAGCCATGGAACTCAGCGACATCCAGACCTTTGCCGCGGTCGCCCGCAGCGGCGGCATCACCCGCGCCGCCGAAGAGCTCAACACGGTGCAATCCAACGTTACCCAGCGCGTCAAGGCGCTGGAAGCCGAGATCGGCACGCCGCTGTTCGAGCGCCACAGCCGCGGCATGGCACTCACCGCCGCCGGCAAGCGCCTTTTGCCTTACGCGCAACGGATGGCGGCGTTGTCGCGCGAGGCCGTGCTCGCCGCGCGCGACGATGGCGAGCCCAAGGGACCGCTCGCAATCGGCTCGATGGAGACGACCGCAGCGGTGCGGCTGCCGCCCCTGCTCGCCGATTTCCACCGCCGCTTTCCCGCCGTGCGGCTGAGCCTGCGCACGGCACCCACGGCCGACCTCGTCGATTGCGTGCTCGAAGGCACGCTCGACGGCGCCTTCGTCGCAGGACCGATCGCGCATGCCGACCTGTTCGCGACCAGCGCTTTCCGCGAAGAGCTGGTGCTGGTCAGCGCGCGGCGCTGGAGCTCGCTTGCCGAATTGCGCGCCGGCACGCCGGAGTCGGGTCCGACCGCGCTGGTGTTCCGCACCGGCTGCACCTATCGCCAGCGCCTCGAGCAGGTGTTCGTCGAGTTCGGTTGGCCCTCGGCCGCGCGCTTCGAACTCGGGACGCTCGACGGCATGATCGGCTGCGTCGCCGCCGACATGGGCGTGACGCTGCTGCCGCGCGCGGTGGTCGAACTCAGCGCGATGAACGGCAGCGTGTCGATGCACACGCTCGGCGCCGCGCACGCGCGCGTCGAGACGCTGTTCGTCCAGCGCCGCGCCGGGCATCAAACCAGCGCGCTCGGCGGTTTTGCCGCCTGCCTGAAGACGGATGACGACGTCATCGCGGCCTGAGATGCCATCGCCGCAGCGCGACAACGGCCCAGACCGCCTCGACCAGGCCGAACGGCCAGGCGCCTTGCAGGAAGCCGTAGGCCGAGCCGAGCGCGCAAGCACCGGCGAACAGCAGCACGAACCAGTGGCTGCGATCCTCCATGGCATAGCAGACCAGCATCGCGGACACGGCGAACAAGCCGAATAATGTCAGCGCATCCATGTTCCGGGTTCACTCCGCAGCGCGACGCGTGATAAGCGCTAGTCCCATGCCGGCTCTTATCCTGCCTCTCGTCGATGCTGCAACCCACTGGCCCGATCGCGGCGGGTTGGTCGGCCTTGATCTCGGCACCAAGACCATCGGCGTTGCCGTGTCCAATCCGGACCGCCGGCTGGCGACCGGCGTCGAGACCATCCAGCGCAAGGCGTTCAAGCAGGATGCCGCCCGGCTGCTCGAGATCGCGACCGAGCGCAAGGCCGTCGGCTTCGTGCTCGGCCTTCCCATCAACATGGACGGCAGCGAGGGTCCGCGCGCGCAATCGACCCGCGCCTTCGCCCGCAATCTCGCCGGCCTGACCGCCCTCCCCATCGGCCTCTGGGACGAGCGCCTGTCGACGGCCGCGGTCGAACGCGAATTGATCGGCATGGACGTGAGCCGCGCCAAACGCGCCGAGGTGATCGACGAGCACGCCGCGATCTTCATCCTGCAAGGCGCGCTCGACCGTCTCGCCAATCTTCGCGCAAGCCCCGGGGCCGGCTGATCCATGGCCGTCGTGATCGCGGCGCTGCTGCCGGTCTTCATCCTCATCGTGCTCGGCGTGGTGCTGAAGCGCAGCCTGATGCGGCTCGACACGCAATGGCACGGGCTGGAGCGGCTGACCTATTTCGTGCTGTTTCCGATGCTGCTGATCCAGACCTTGGTGAAGGCCGATCTGTCCAGGGTGCCGGTCGCCGGCGTCGGCGGCGCGCTGCTGCTGTCCGCGCTCGCGATGTCGCTGCTGTGCCTGGCGCTCCGCCCGGCGCTGGCACGGCTCGACATCGACGGACCTGCCTTCACCTCGATCTTCCAGGGCGCGACCCGCTGGCAGACCTATGTGGCGCTGTCGGTCGCCGCCAACCTGTACGGCGATGTCGGGCTGGCGCTGGCCTCCGTGGCGATGGTCGCGATCATTCCACTGGTCAACGTCTTCAGCGTCGCCGTGCTCGCCCACTATGCATCGCCCGAAAAACAATCCGCGCGCACGATCGTCATGACGGTGATCCGCAATCCCCTGATCTGGGCCTGCGTCATCGGCCTCGTCATCAATGTGATCCATCTGCCGCTGCCGAAAATCTGGCACGAAGTTGCGGACGCGCTCGGCCGCTCCTCGCTCGCCATCGGCCTGCTCGTCACCGGTGCCGGCCTGCAGCTCAAAGGCCTGCTCCGGCCGAGCGTCAGCGCGAGCATCGGCGTAGTGTTCAAGCTGGTCCTGATGCCTGTGATCGCACTGGTGCTGGCGGCCTGGTTTGGCCTCTCCGGCAACAGCCTCGCAATCGTCGCGATCTGCGCGGCGGTACCGACCTCGCCCAGCGCCTATGTGCTGGCCCGCCAGATGGGCGGCGACGCGCCACTGCTGGCGCAGATCATCACGCTGCAGACGATCCTGGCGGCGATCACCATGCCGATCGCGATCGCGCTGGTGGCCTGAGCATTCGACATTGCGAGCGCACGTCTCTCACCTCGTCATTGCGAGGAGCCCTTGCGACGAAGCAATCCAGACCGCCTCCGCGGAGGGATTCTGGATTGCTGCGCTGCGCTCGCAATGACGGAGTGCCTAGCTCCCCAGCCACATCGTCAGCACCACCGCCGTCAGATTGTTCAGCGCATGCAGCACGATCGTGAGCCAGAGCGAGTTCGCGCGGTAGCGCATGTAGCCGAACCAGAGACCGATGGTGAAGACCTCGGCGAGGAAATACAGGTCGTATTGCAGATGCACGACCGTCCACAGCAATGACGACAGGATGATCGCGCCGGGCACGCGCAGGAAGCTCGCCGACCAGCCGCGATAGAGGAAGCCGCGCGCCAAAACCTCTTCCGACATCGGCGCTGCGACGCTGAACGCGAACAGCAGCATCATTGCGGCGCCCTTGTCGCGGCCCGATTTCAACAGATCGCTCATGAAGCCCGGCGTCGCCTCGCGGCCGAGGCTTCGCGAGATTGTTTCCCAGGCCACGACGAGCAAAATGAGGCCGACCGCGCCGAACAGGAGCTGTGTCCAGGACGGCCAGCGCAGCGCGAGATAGTCGACGAAGGAGGCCTTCTTGATGCGAATGGCCAGCCACACGGCGGCCAGCGTCGCCGGCAGGCCCATCGTGACAGAAAACGCGAGCGACGCCGGCTCGCGGCCGACGTGCTGCATCGATGTGAGGTCGATGGGGTCGCGAGCGACCCAGACCAGATAGACGATGGCACCGATCTGCCCGACGAACATCGCAGCGAAGATGACGATGCCCCAGAGCGAGGTGCCCCAGAATTTCCAGACGCGCGCGTCGGCCGCGGGCGTCACGGTGAGCGGCGGGAGATCGGGAGTGAGGGAGTCCATTCAAGCGCTTTCGTTGGCACCGTCACGCCGGGCCGTTCTCATGACGATCTACCTCGTCCGCGGCGGAATCGGGAAATCATAGGCCGCCCCGCCCGCCCCCGGCAGCGAAAAGTGCCACCACTCCTTCGCATAGTTCACAAAGCCTTGCCGGGCCATCGCAGCCACCAGCCGCCTGCGCCAGGCGCGCTGGTCCGAATTGATCGACGGTGCGGACGTATGTCCCTTCGCGTCCGTGCAGTCATAGCCGGTGCCCATGTCGACGCTGCCTTCCGGCAATCGGGCCTCGACCGGCGCCGTGCAATCGGCATAGGCTTTCGACGAATCGTATTTGGCGGAATTGTCGGCTTTGAGGTCGACCAAAGTGAGATCGAGCGCCGCCCCGGTGGAATGTTGCGAGCGGCTCGCGATGTAGCCGAGACGGAACAACTCGGTCTTGGGAATCTTCGGATTGTAGCGCCGCTCGGCGGCGGTCTCATGGCCATTCTGCGACCACTTCACCATGTCGAGCGAGGCCTGCGCCGGCCGGTAGCAGTCGAACATCTTCAGCGACAGGTTTTGCGCCGCCAGCTCCTGCTGCACCGCCTTCAGCCGCAGGCCGACCTCCCGCTTCACCACGCATTCGCCGGCGTTGTACCCGGCGAGTGGACGGCCGACGAAATTGTTGGAGCTGGCGTAGCGGATGTCCTGGACAATGCTGGGGTCGATGTCGCGCAGATAGACGAAGCCGCCGGGAAGCGATTGGGCGTGAGCGGACGAGGCCAGGGCAATCGCGAGACATGACATCAAAATTGGCCCAACGAAACGCATCGCTTCCCCCTGTCATTCCGAGCCGGCCCGAAGGACGGCACCCGGAATCTCGAGATTCTCCGGTACGGGAGCCCGCATGATCGTGCGATGCTTCGCATCGCCCCGCACCGACGACAAGGTGACAGATCGGGGGATAACTCCCCGCCCCGGCATTGGCCCTTGCCCCCCCGGCCATCCCCGCCTATAGCTCTCGCTTTAATGACATCGAAATCGACCTTCGTCCTCGGCCACCGGCATTTGCTGGGCATCGAGGGCCTTTCCGCGGCCGACATCACCGGCCTCCTCGACCTGTCCGAAGAATATGTCGAGCTCAACCGCCAGGTTGACAAGAAGCGCACCGTCCTGCGTGGACGGACGCAGGTGAACCTGTTCTTCGAGGCCTCGACCCGGACCCAGTCCTCGTTCGAACTCGCCGGCAAGCGGCTCGGCGCCGACGTCATGAACATGTCGGTGTCCTCCTCGTCCATCAAGAAGGGCGAGACGCTGGTCGACACCGCGATGACGCTGAACGCCATGCACCCGGATATCCTGGTGGTCCGGCATCACGCCTCCGGCGCGGTGGAACTGCTGGCCCGAAAAGTCGACGGTTCCGTGATCAATGCCGGCGACGGTGCACATGAGCATCCGACCCAGGCGCTGCTCGACGCGCTCACCATCCGCCGCAACAAGGGCCGGCTCGAGGGCCTCGTGGTCGCGATCTGCGGCGACGTGCTGCATTCGCGCGTCGCGCGCTCCAACATCATCCTGCTCAATACCATGGGCGCCCGCGTCCGCGTCGTCGGCCCCTCCACCCTGCTACCGCCCGGCATCGAGCGGATGGGCGTCGAGGTCGCGCGCGACATGCGCGAGGGGCTCAACGGCGCCGACATCGTCATGATGCTGCGGCTCCAGCGCGAGCGCATGAACGGCTCCTTCGTGCCGTCGACCTCCGAATATTTCCACTATTTCGGGCTCGACCAGAAGAAGCTCGCTTACGCCAAGCCGGACGCCCTCGTCATGCATCCCGGCCCCATGAACCGCGGCGTCGAGATCGACACCGCGGTCGCCGACGGCGCGCAATCGCTGATCCGCGAACAGGTCGAGATGGGCGTGGCCGTGCGCATGGCCGTGCTCGAAGCGCTCGCCCGCAATTTGCCGAACGCGTGATGCTCATGCTGACTGACCGCCGTCCCATCCTGCTCGCCAACGCCCGCGTCGTCGATCCCAGCAGGGATTTCGACGGCCCCGGCGACGTCCTGATCGCCGACGGCATCATCCGCGAGACCCGCCGCGGCATTGGAGCTGCCGGCGTCCCCGAGGGCACCGACGTCGTCAATTGCGCCGGCAAGATCGTGGCCCCCGGCCTGATCGACATGCGCGCCTTCGTCGGCGAGCCCGGCTTCAGCCACCGCGAGACCTTTGCCTCCGCGAGCCAGGCCGCCGCGACCGGCGGCATCACCACCATCATCTGCCAGCCCGATACGTCTCCGGTGATCGACAACTCGGCGACCGTCGATTTCGTGATGCGGCGCGCCCGCGACACCGCGATCGTCAACATCCAGCCGATGGCGGCGCTCACCAAGGGCATGCACGGCGAGGAGATGACCGAGTTCGGCCTCCTCAAGGCCGCCGGCGCGATCGCCTTCAGCGACAGCGACAAGAGCGTGACCAATGCGCAGGTGATGCGCCGCGCGCTGACTTACGCCCGCGATTTCGACGCGCTGATCGTGCATTACACCGAGGATCCCGATCTCGTCGGCGAAGGCGTGATGAACGAGGGCGAGTTCGCCTCGCGGCTCGGCCTGATGGGCATCCCGAATGCCGCGGAGGCCGTGATGCTCGAACGCGACATGCGTCTCGTCGCGCTCACCGGCGGCCGCTATCACGCGGCATCGCTGACCTGCATCGACTCGCTCGAAATCCTCAAGCGCGCCCGCGACGCCGGCCTCGCCGTGACCGCCTCGGCCTCGATCAATCATCTGGCGCTGAACGAGAACGACATCGGTCCCTACCGCTCGTTCCTGAAGCTGTCGCCGCCGCTGCGCACCGAGGACGACCGCCGCGCGCTGGTCGCGGCCGTGGCTTCCGGCCTCATCGACGTCATCATGTCCGACCACAATCCGCAGGACGTCGAGGTCAAGCGCCTGCCGTTCGCGGAAGCAGCATCCGGGGCCATCGGGCTCGAGACCATGCTGCCGGCAGGCCTTCGCCTCGTGCACAATGACGAACTGAACCTGAAGACGCTGATCCGGGCGATGTCGACCCGGCCGGCCGAGATCCTGGGGCTGCCGGGCGGAACCCTGCGCACAGGCAGCCCGGCGGACGTCATCGTGATCGACCCGGATGTGCCCTGGATCGTCGATCCCGCCGACCTCAAATCGCCCTGCAAGAACACCCCGTTCGACGAAGCGCGCTTTACGGGCCGCGTGGTGCGCACCATTGTCGGCGGACGGACGGTCTATGAGCATGTCTGACGTGCGGAGCTGCAGCCAGGGAATTTGCAGACATGGCGCTTGAATTGTTTCTGCCGGTGGCCTTCGTCATCGGTTACCTGCTCGGCTCGATTCCGTTCGGGCTGATTCTCACCAGGCTGGCGGGCACGCAGGATATTCGCTCGATCGGTTCCGGCAGCATCGGCGCCACCAACGTGCTGCGCACGGGACGCAAGAGCCTTGCCGCGGGCACCCTGCTGCTCGACGCGCTCAAGGGCACCGTGGCCGTGGTGATCGCAGGCTACATCGCGGGGCCCAATGCCGCCATGGTGGCCGGCCTCGGCGCCTTCCTCGGCCATCTCTTCCCGGTCTGGCTCAAATTCAAAGGCGGCAAGGGTGTCGCCGTCTATATCGGCATTCTGCTCGGGCTGTTCTGGCCCGCCGCACTGGTGTTCTGCCTGCTCTGGCTGGCGACCGCCTTCACCACCCGCTATTCCTCGCTTTCGGCGCTGGTGGCGTCCTTCATCACGCCGCTGTTCCTGTGGTGGTTCGGCCATCTCGCACTTGCAGCGCTGGCCGTGGTGCTGACGCTGCTGCTGTTCTACGCGCATCGCGAGAACATCAAGCGATTGCAAGCGGGCAAGGAAAGCCGGATCGGCGAGACAGCGTAAGGCCGGAAAAAGTACGGATATCGCCGCGCCCTTTCCGCATTATGTGCCAAATCCTGTTCGCAACTTGCGGCCGAATCGCGATTGTATTGGCGAACGGTTCCATGCCTGTCATCCTGACAGGGGAAGTGGCGTTACGCGGTTGCTCAGAATGAGCGAGAAGATTGTTGGCGCGCAAGACGAAGTCGGTTCGCACGGTGCTGCACGCACCGCGGCAAGCCGGCTGCTCTCGGCGACCAACATCTGGTCCGATGCGCCCTCGCCGCCTCCCATGCCGGAGCCGGCCCGTCTCCCGCCACCACATCCCGAATCCGTCGCACATGCGCCGCCGCCCGGGATCGTGACCGTAGCGGCGCCCGTTGCGCCCGCGCCGCCACGCGCCAGCCAATGTCCGCCGCGAAAACTCTCGCTGGCGCTCCAGGGCGGCGGCACCTACGCCGCCTTCACCTGGGGCGTGCTGGAACGGCTGCTCGAAGAGCCCTCCATCGCGATCGACACCATCAGCGGCGCCAGCGCAGGCACCATCAATGCGCTGCTGCTCGCGTGCGGCTTTGCGGAAGGAGGTCGCGAAGGCGCCCGCTCGCGGCTGAACCGGTTCTGGATCCGGCTGATGCACGAGGCCTCGTTCCGGTCGTTGATGCTGATCGGCGGCTTTTCGCCGGCGGGAAGCTCGGTCGCGTTCGGCCCGACGCTGCGCTCGGGCCAGTTCGATCCGTTCGATCTCGATCCGCTGCGGCAGGCGCTGTCGCGCGACATCAACTTTTCCGTCTTGCGCGACGCGCGGTGCCCGAAGCTCCTGATCGCGGCGACGCGGATCCGCGACGGACAACAGCAGATCTTCCGCAACGACGCCATCACCGCCGACGTCGCGCTGGCCTCGACCTGTCCGCCATTGGTTCATTGCGCCGTGGAGATCGACGGCGAGGCTTATTGGGACGGCGGCCTCGGCAGCAATCCGCCCCTGCTGCGGCTCGCGCAGGACACGACGAGCACCGAAATCCTGCTCGTGCAGGTCACGCCGGCGCGCGACAGCTACGTGCCGATCACACTTGCCGCCATCGACCGCAGGCTGGACCAGATCGCGGCCAACGCTGCCCTCAATGCCGAGATCGCGGCGATCGCATGGGCGCAATCGCACGCCGCATCGTCGTTGCGGCTCTCCAGGATCGCAGCCGAGGACTTCGTCGACGGCCTGGCGCAACGCTCATCGACCGATCTCGGCCGCGGCTTCATTCGCGCGCTGCACCGGAGCGGCCGCGAGGCCGCCGAGCGCTGGCTCGGGCAAGGCGCGACGGCTGCGGAGGCCCAACGCGCTCCGCCCACCGCCGAACTGGCGCTAGCCTGATTTCGCCAGCGCATCCTCCAGGAACCACGCCGCAGCGAGTGCGCCGGGATCGTTGCCGAAGCGCGCGATCACCTGCACGCCGATCGGCAGGCCATTGGCTTTCAGCACCGGCACGTTGACGCAAGGATTGCCCATCAGCGTCCAGAGCCGGTTGTAACGGGGGTCGCCGGTGGAGGCGAGCTCCTTGGCCGGCGGCGTGCCCGGCGCCGAATAGGTCAGGAGCACGTCGAAACCCTCGAACAATTCGCCAAGCTCGCGGCGGCCGCGACGGCTGATCCGGCGTGCGTCGTCGTAGTCTTTCGGCGTCAGGCCGACGGTGGCATCGAGACTGGCGCGCAGCATCGGCGCGATCTCGTCGTGACGCTCGGAAAACTCCCAGGCGAGCGCGCGATGCGCCTCGAAATCCTGGATGACCGGATGAATACGCCAGGCCTCCTGCACTCCTTCGGGCAGATCGATCGTCTGCACGCTGGCGCCGGCCCGCGTCGCGGCCTTGATCGCGGCTTGCAGCCCCTGTTCGGCGGCCGGCTCCACGGCACCGGCGAATTCCTGCCGGACCACGCCGATGCGTGGCATTTTTGCCGCGACGATGCCGGAAAACTCCGTGCGACCGGTCATTCCCAAAAGGCCGCGCGCGAGATCTTCAGCGCGGGCGCCGAACAGGCCGACCGTGTCGAGCGCCCACGAATAGCATTTCACCCCGACCGTCGGCAGCATCCGGAACGACGGCTTGATCGCGGCAGTCCCGCAATAGGCGGCGGGCCGGATCACCGAACCGCCGGTCTGGGTGCCGAGCGCCAGCGGGATCATGCCGGCGCCGACGGCGGCCGCCGAGCCCGAGGACGAGCCGCCCGGCGTATGGCCGAGATCATGCGGATTGAGCGTCGCCGTAGGATCGCGCGAGGCGAATGCCGTGGTCGTGGTCTTGCCGATGATGGTGGCGCCCGCCCGCTTCAGCATCATGACGACCGGCGCATCGGCGCGCGGCTGCCAGCCGCGATAGATCTCCGAGCCCATCTCGGTCGGCATGTTGGCGGTGTCGATGATGTCCTTGATCCCGACGGCGATGCCGCGCAGCGGGCCGGAGGCTTGCGCCTTCGCCAACTTGTCGTGACGGACGAAGGCGCGGACGTCCTTCTCCCTGGCCTCGATCGCCGCGTGCGACTGGGCGATGGCATCATCGGGCGCAAGCTCGCCGGCTTCAATGCGGCGCTGGAGGTCGGCGAGTGAGATCATGGCAAAACCCTTCTTATTGGGATCGCTTTTAGCATCGCGGCGAGGTCGCGCAAGCGCACGCCACTGTTGCCCACGCCCCCAGGTTGTTCCATGCTGTGCCTGCAAGGAGCCGACGTGGACGCCATCAACCGAAGTGTAGAGCTGACCGAGCCTGACAGGATCGACCGCCTGCGGCTGATCCGGTCCGACAATGTCGGGCCGCGCACCTTCCGTTCGCTGGTCGATCATTTCGGCACGGCGCGCGCCGCGCTGGAGCGCTTGCCTGATCTCGCGCGCCGCGGCGGTGCGCAGCGATCGGCGCGCATTTGCAGCGCCGACGAGGCGAAGGCCGAGCTCGCCGCGAGCCGCAAGGTCGGCATCGCCTGGCTCGCGCCCGGCGAGGATGGCTATCCGGCGCGGCTGGCGATGATCGACGATGCGCCTCCACTGCTCGCCGTGCGCGGCGACACCAAAACCCTGATGCGGCCGATGATCGCCATCGTCGGCTCGCGCAACGCCTCCGGCGCCGGATTGAAATTCGCAGGCCAGCTTGCCCGCGAGCTCGGCGAAGCCGGCTTCGTCGTCATCTCCGGCCTCGCCCGCGGCGTCGACCAGGCCGCGCATCGCGCCAGTATCGAGAGCGGCACGATCGCTGTGCTCGCCGGCGGGCATGATTGCATCTATCCGCCCGAGCATGGCGATCTGCTGGCCTCGATCCTCGATCACAAGGGCGCAGCGATCTCCGAGATGCCGCTCGGCCACGAGCCGCGCGCCCGCGATTTTCCCCGCCGCAACCGGCTGATCTCGGGCGCCGCGTTCGGCGTCGTCGTGGTGGAGGCGGCGCACCGTTCGGGCTCGCTGATCACTGCGCGCATGGCTGCCGAACAGGGCCGCGAGGTGTTCGCGGTGCCGGGCTCCCCGCTCGATCCGCGCGCCGCCGGCGCCAACGATCTGATCAAGCAGGGCGCAACGCTGGTCACGGAAGCTGCCGACATCATCAACGCGGTCGCACCGATCATGGAGCGGCCGCTGATGCGCACCGCGAGCGAGCCCGACAGCGAGCCGTTCGAAAGCGATCCGCAAGGACACGACCGCGACCAGATCACCGGCCTGCTCGGCCCTGCCCCCGTGACGATCGACGATCTCGTGCGGATGTCCGGAGCCTCACCAGCGATCGTGCGCACCGTGCTGCTGGAGCTCGAGCTGGCCGGGCGGCTCGAACGCCACGGCGGCGGCCTGGTGTCTCTGCTTTAGTTCTCGCCGCGCTCGTCGAACTGCGCACGTGCAGCCTCGATCTGCGCGAGATGCTCCATCGCCCACTTGCCGAGCGCCTCCACGGGCCGCGACAGGCCGCGGCCGAGATCGGTCAGCTCATAGTCCACGCGCGGCGGAATGGTCGGAAAGATGGTGCGCGTGACGAGGCCGTCGCGCTCGAGGCCGCGCAGCGTCAGGGTCAGCATCCGCTGCGAGATACCGTTGATCATGCGCTTGAGCTCGTTGAAGCGCTTGGGCCCGTCGCCGAGCATCATGATCACGAACACGCTCCATTTGTCGCCGACGCGGGACAGCACGGAGGCAACCCCGCGACAATCGGCGTGGTTCGGATCCGGCCTCGGTGAGGCAGGCAAACCGGTGTGTGTCGGTTTCAAATATGTGTCCATGGCTCAAAAAGGTGCGTTCTTGCGGGGATTTCGATAGTCACTCATGTAGCTCTGGTTACAAACTTATACCAGGGTGACCCCAAATGAAACTGCTCCATATCGACTCCAGCGTGCTCGGCCCCCACTCCGTCTCCCGGCAGGTTTCCGCCGCCATCGTCGACCGCCTCAGGCAGGCGACGCCGTCGCTCGACATCGTCTATCGCGACCTCACCCAGAGCCCGCTCGCGCACCTCTCCGGCTCGCACCTCGCGGCCGCGCAAGGCGCCCCGGCGCCGGCGGAACTCGGCCCCGACCTCGCCGCCAGCAAGGCCGCGCTGGACGAGTTCCTGGCCGCCGACATCGTCGTGATCGGCGCGCCCATGTACAATTTCACCATTCCCAGCCAGCTCAAGGCCTGGATCGATCGCGTTCTGGTGGCGGGGAAGACCTTCAAATACGACGCAAGCGGCCCGCAGGGTCTCGCCGGCGGCAAGCGCGTGATCTTTGCGATCTCGCGCGGCGGCTATTACGGCGCGGGCTCGCCCGCCGCGTCGCTGGAGCACCTGGAAACTTATCTGCGCGGCGTGTTCGGCTTCATGGGCATTCACACCCCTGAGTTCATCACCGCCGACGGCATCCAGGTCGGTCCGGAGCATCGCGAGAAGTCGCTCGCAAGCGCGCTCGAGGCGGCAACCACCCTGCGCGCGGCCTGAGCCAAAGCGCACATCATCAGCCGCCGCAACATCGCCTGCGGCGGCTGATCGACCGATGCGCGATCGGCGAAACTAAAACCAGGCGCCCTGAATGCCCAGGATGACGGCGACGAGCGAAACGAACAGGCCGATGCCGCAGAAAAGAGCGACCCCGATGAACTCGGAGGTGTCGGAACGCTTGGCGGGAACGGCGGTCTTCTCGGTGTAAATACGCGGTGCTGAAATCGGCGAAAAAATACGAGCTGCCTTTGGCATATCGGGCTCCATCGAAATGAGTCTTCGTGACCCCTGCCCGTAAAAGGGTCTTGGCAGCGCAACCGAAGGTTCAACGCGTCACGCAAGGTTCAGAAAATACAGCTCGCAAAATGTGGGAACCGGCCGGCGCAACCGCGTGCCGCTGCGCCGGTCGATTCAATTTGCACCAGGATTGATCAACCGCGATAGATCGGCGCGCCGCTTGGAGACGCAACAGCGCCGCCATCGACGAAGATTTCCTGGCCCTGCACATGCGCGGAATCGTCGGAGGCGAGGAACAGCACCGTCTTCGAAACGTGATCTGTTTCACCAATGCGCCCCAGCGGCGTCGTCAGCGCGATCCGCTTCTCGAATGCCTTCTCCGCCTCGGGCGTTGCGATCGCGGCGCCCCAGATCGGCGTGCGGATCGCGCCGGGCGCAACGACGTTGACGCGGATGCCGCGCGGCGACAGTTCCGAGGCCATGATCCGCGCCATCGCCCGCACGCCGGCCTTCGCAGCACCGTAAGCGGAGTAACCGGGAATGCCGAGCACGGAGATCACCGAACCGTTGAGGATGATCGAGGCGTTGTCGTTGAGATAAGGCAGCGCGGACTGCACGGTGAAGAACACGCTGGTCAGATTGGTGCTGATGACCTTCTCGAAAACGTCCAGCGTGGCTGAGCCGAGCGGCGTGCCGCCGGCGATGCCGGCATTGGCGAACACGATGTCGAACTTGCCGAATTTTTCGGCGCCCTGCTTGATCGCAGCTTCGGTCGCCGCGATGTCGGTGGCATCGGCAGCGAGCGCAATTGCGTTCGGGCCGAGTTCCTTCGCCGCCGCCTCCAGCGTCTCCCTGTTGCGCCCGGTGATCACCACCTTCGCACCCTCGGCCACGAACAGTTTTGCCGTCGCAAACCCGATGCCGCTGTTGCCGCCTGTAATCAGTGCCGTCTTGTCCTTCAGCCTCATGCTCGCCTCCAGTAGTTGCATGATAAAACTAGATTGCCATCTAGGCCATTTGGTTTTATGATGCAACCACACAAGCGCGTGATCGCCGCCCAATTCTGGCGAATGCGACAGGACGACAGACGATGGTGAAACGAACCAGCTTCGAGGGCGATGCCTGCCCGATCGCGCGCTCGCTGGAGGAGATCGGCGACTGGTGGTCGCTGCTGATCATCCGCGAGGCGCTGTTCGGCGTGCGCCGCTTCGGCGAGTTTCAGAACAAGCTCGGCATGGCCAAGAACATCCTGTCGGCGCGGCTGCGCGCGCTGGTCGACCACGGCATTCTGGCGACGGCACCCGCTTCCGACGGCAGCGTCTACCAGGAATATGTGCTGACGCCGAAGGGCCACGGCACCTTTCCAATCCTGGTGGCGCTACGGCAATGGAGCGAGGAGTTCGACGATCACCCGGAGGAGATCGCGACCATCCTGGTCGATCGCGCCAAGGGCCGCCCGGTGAAGAAGCTGGAAATGCGCGCGGAGGACGGGCGCCTGCTCGCGCCGGCCGATACCATGCTGAAGCCGCGGCCCGCACCAAGGCGACGATCGGCCTGAGGGCTCCTTTAGCCCGGATTCCGCTGCGCTCTATCCGGGCTACTTTAGAATCCTGCCCTCACGACAGCTTGCGCTTGCTCCGCAGCCGCAGATGCTCGTCGGCTTCCAGCTTGGTCATGCCCAGCAGATAATGTAGCACGTCGAGCTTGTGGCGCTCGGCGAGCTTGCGCAATGCCCCGGCCTGCTCGGCGATGAAGGCGACCGCCTCCTCGACGCCGCCCTCCCCCGGCTCCTCGTGACGCGAGCCCGCTGCCGCGTCCGATGCGGCACGCGCCCGTTTCTTTCCCGGCTTAGTCACCAGCCCCCCAGCCGAATCCATGCCCCAAGGAAACATTACGCCTACATCGGCCGCAACTCCAAGGTGGTATTTTGCAACTTTCTTGATATGAAACTTTTCCCATCGGGAGGGCCTTCAACACCCTTCGATTTGACAGCGAGGGCCTCACCACCCATGTTCGGGACGAAAGGGCCGACCCGAATCCCTTCGAATTCGGCCCCAAATTTTCCCATAAGTTACTGGAACTACATGAATATCGTCATTGTGGAGTCGCCGGCGAAAGCCAAGACGATCAACAAGTATTTGGGCTCGTCCTACGAGGTTCTGGCCTCGTTCGGCCATGTCCGGGACTTGCCGGCGAAGAACGGCTCCGTCGATCCCGACGCCAATTTCAAGATGATCTGGGAGATCGACCCCAAGGCGGCCGGCCGGCTCAACGATATCGCCAAATCCCTGAAGGGCGCCGATCGCCTGATTCTCGCCACCGACCCTGATCGCGAGGGCGAGGCCATCTCCTGGCACGTGCTGGAGGTGTTGAAGGAAAAGCGCGCGCTGAAGGATCAGAAGATCGAGCGCGTGGTGTTCAACGCCATCACCAAGCAGGCGGTCACGGACGCGATGAAGAATCCGCGCCAGATCGACGGCGCGCTGGTCGACGCCTATATGGCGCGCCGCGCGCTGGACTATCTGGTCGGCTTCACCCTCTCCCCCGTGCTGTGGCGCAAGCTGCCGGGCGCCCGCTCGGCCGGCCGCGTGCAGTCGGTGGCGCTGCGGCTGGTCTGCGACCGCGAACTCGAGATCGAGAAGTTCGTCGCTCGCGAATACTGGTCGCTGATCGCGACCCTGCTGACGCCGCGCGGCGACGCCTTCGAGGCGCGTCTCGTCGGCGCCGACGGCAAGAAGATCCAGCGTCTCGACATCGGCACCGGCGCGGAAGCCGAGGACTTCAAGAAGGCGCTGGAAGCAGCCAGCTACGCGGTGACCGCGGTCGACGCCAAGCCAGCCCGGCGCAATCCGCAGGCGCCCTTCACCACCTCGACGCTGCAGCAGGAAGCCAGCCGCAAATACGGCTTTGCGCCGGCCCACACGATGCGCATCGCCCAACGCCTCTATGAAGGCATCGACATCGGCGGCGAGACCACCGGACTCATTACTTATATGCGTACCGACGGCGTGCAGATCGATCCGTCCGCGATCACCCAGGCGCGCAAGGTGATCGGCGAGGATTACGGCAACGCCTACGTGCCGGAAGCCCCCCGCCAGTACCAGGCCAAGGCCAAGAACGCGCAGGAAGCGCACGAAGCCATCCGCCCGACCGACATGTCCCGCCGCCCCGACAGCATGAGCCGCAAGCTCGATGCCGATCAGGCCAGGCTCTATGAGCTGATCTGGAAGCGCACCATCGCGAGCCAGATGGAATCTGCCGAGCTCGAACGCACCACCGTCGACATCACGGCGAAAGTGGGCGGCCGCACGCTGGAGCTGCGCGCCACCGGGCAGGTCGTCAAGTTCGACGGCTTCCTCGCGCTCTACCAGGAGGGCCGCGACGACGAGGAGGACGAGGATTCCCGCCGCCTGCCCGCGATGAGCCCGAACGACGCATTGAAGCGCCAGTCGCTCGCCGTCACCCAGCATTTCACCGAGCCGCCGCCGCGCTTCTCCGAAGCCTCGCTGGTCAAGCGCATGGAAGAGCTCGGCATCGGCCGGCCCTCGACCTATGCCTCGATCCTCCAGGTCCTGAAGGACCGAGGTTACGTCAAGCTGGAGAAGAAGCGCCTGCACGGCGAGGACAAGGGCCGCGTCGTGGTCGCGTTCCTCGAAAGCTTCTTCAGCCGCTACGTCGAATACGACTTCACCGCCAATCTCGAAGAGCAGCTCGACCGCATCTCCAACAACGAGATCTCCTGGCAGCAGGTTCTGAAGGACTTCTGGACCGGCTTCATCGGCGCCGTCGACGAGATCAAGGATCTGCGCGTCGCGCAGGTGCTGGACGTGCTCGACGACATGCTGGGGCAGCACATCTATCCGCCGCGCACCGATGGCGGCGACATCAGGCAGTGCCCAAGCTGCGGCAACGGCCGGCTCAATCTCAAGGCCGGCAAGTTCGGCGCCTTCGTCGGCTGCTCGAACTACCCGGAATGCCGTTACACCCGTCAGCTTGCCGCCGATGGCGAGGCCAGTGCCGATCGTTCGCTCGGCCAGGATCCTGATACGGGTCGCGATGTCTGGGTCAAGGCCGGCCGCTTCGGGCCCTATATCCAGCTCGGCGAGCCCAAGGACTACGAGGAAGGCGAGAAGCCCAAGCGCGCAGGCATTCCGAAGGGCACTTCTCCGGGCGATGTCGAGCTCGAGCTCGCGCTGAAGCTGTTGTCGCTGCCGCGCGAGATCGGCAAGCATCCGGAGACCGGTGAGCCGATCACCGCGGGTCTCGGCCGCTTCGGTCCGTTCGTGAAGCACGAGAAGACCTACGCCAGCCTGGAGGCCGGCGACGAGGTGTTCGACATCGGCCTCAACCGCGCGGTCACGCTGATCGCCGAGAAGGTCGCCAAGGGCCCGAGCCGCCGCTTCGGCGCCGACCCGGGCAAGGCGATCGGCGATCATCCGACGCTTGGCACCGTCACCGTGAAGAGCGGCCGCTACGGCGCCTACGTCACGGCCGGCGGCGTCAACGCGACGATCCCGGCCGAGTTCGAAAAGGACACCGTCACGCTGCCGCAGGCGATCGCGCTGATCGACGAGCGCGCGGCCAAGGGCGGCGGAAAACCCAAGGCGAAGAAAGCGGCCAAGCCGGCCAAGGCCAAGAAGGCTGCGGAGAAGGCCGCGGACGGCGATGATGCCGCGCCAAAGCCAAAGAAACCGGCCGCAAAGAAAGCCGCGGCCAAATCCGAATCCACCAGCAAGGCGCGCGCCGCCGTGTCGTCGACCGCCAAGACGTCGCCGACAAAGGCCGCCGCCACCAAGAATCCTGCAAATACTCCGGCCAAGAAAAGTGCCGGCAAGACTTAGATCAAGAATTAGAGGTTAAGTGAAACGCAAGAATGACCATGGCTTTCCCGACAGGAGCGCCATCGTCGCCTTCATCAAGGCAAACCACGGAAACGTCGGGACCCGCGAAATTGCGCGCGAGTTCGGCCTGAAGAACGCCGATCGCGTCGAGCTCAAGCGCATGCTGCGCGAGCTCGCCGATGACGGAACCATCAAGAAGAAACGCCACAAGGTCTCGGAGCCGGACAGCCTGCCGCCGACGCTGGTCGCCGACATCACCGGCCGCGACGCCGACGGCGAGTTGATCGCCTCCCCCACCGAATGGGACGAGGTCGAAAGCGGCGAACCGCCAAAGATCCTCATCGTTCTGCCGCGCCGGCCGAAGCCCGGCACCGCGGCCGGAAGCGGCGACCGCGTGCTGCTGCGCGTCGAGCGCTACGACGAGGCAGAAGGCCCCGCCTATCGCGGCCACATCATCAAGGTCTTCGACAAGACCAGGAGCCGCATCCTCGGCGTGTTCCGCAGCCTGCCCGAAGGCGGCGGACGGCTGGTCCCGGTCGACAAGAAGTCTGCCGACCGCGAGCTGAACATCGCCCCGGCCGAGACGCACGGCGCGCAGGACGGCGACCTCGTCAGCGTCGACATCATCCGCTCGCGCGGATTTGGCCTCGCCTCCGGCCGCGTGAAGGAGAAACTCGGCTCGGTCAAGTCCGAGAAGGCGATCAGCCTGATCGCGATCTACGCCCACGACATCCCGCTGCAATTCCGTCCCGCGGCGGAGCACGAAGCCGAAGCGGCGGAGCCTGCGAACCTGAAGGGGCGCGAGGACTGGCGCGACGTCCCGCTTCTCACCATCGATCCGCCGGACGCCAAAGATCATGATGACGCGGTGCATGCGCAGCCCGACCCTGATCCGAACAACAAGGGCGGCTTCATCGTCAACGTCGCGATCGCCGATGTGAGCTTCTATGTGCGCCCCGGCACCGCGCTCGACCGCGATGCGCTCGACCGCGGCAATTCGGTCTATTTCCCCGACCGCGTCGTGCCGATGCTGCCGGAGCGCATCTCCAACAATCTCTGCTCGCTGGTCCCGGGCGAGCCGCGCGGCGCGCTCGCGGTGCGGATGGTGATCGGCCCGGACGGCCGCAAGCGCTCCCACAGCTTCCATCGCATCCTGATGCGCTCGGCGGCGAAGCTGAGCTACGCCCAGGCACAGGCCGCGATCGACGGAAGGCCTGACGACACCACCGGCCCCCTGCTCGATCCGATCCTGCGGCCGCTCTACGCCGCCTATGCCTGCGTCAAGCGCGCCCGCGACGAGCGCGATCCGCTCAATCTCGATCTGCCCGAGCGCAAGATCCTGCTCAAGAGCGACGGCACGGTCGATCGCGTCGTCGTCCCCGACCGGCTCGATGCGCACAAGCTGATCGAGGAGTTCATGATCCTCGCCAATGTCGCGGCGGCGGAGATGCTCGAGAAGAAGTCGCTGCCGCTGATCTACCGCGTGCATGACGAGCCGACGCTGGAGAAGGTCCACGCGCTGGCGGAATTTCTGCAGACGCTCGATGTTCCCTTCGCCAAGAGCGGCGCGCTGCGCCCGGCGCTGTTCAACCGCGTACTGGCGCAGCTCGAAGGCCACGACCACTTCCCGCTGGTGAGCGAAGTGGTGCTGCGCGCCCAGGCGCAGGCCGAATATTCCTCAGAGAATTACGGTCATTTCGGCCTGAACCTGCGCCGCTACGCGCATTTCACCTCGCCGATCCGCCGCTACGCCGACCTCGTCGTGCATCGCGCGCTGGTCCGCGCGCTCGGGCTCGGCGAAGGCGCCCTGCCCGACAGCGAGACGCCGGAAACCCTGAGCGAAGTCGCCGCCCACATCTCGGTGACCGAGCGGCGCGCGATGAAGGCCGAGCGCGAGACCGTCGACCGCCTGATCGCCCATCATCTCGCCGACCGCATCGGCTCGAGCTTCCAGGGCCGCGTCTCCGGCGTCACGCGCGCCGGCCTGTTCGTCAAGCTGGCCGAGACCGGCGCCGACGGATTGATCCCGATCCGATCCCTCGGCACGGAATATTTCAACTATGACGAGGGCCGCCACGCCCTGGTCGGCACGCGCAGCGGCACCATGCATCAGCTCGGCGACGTCGTCGACGTCCGCCTGATCGAGGCCGCTCCCATCGCAGGCGCGCTGCGCTTCGAGCTGCTATCGTCGACCGGCGAGACCGCGCCGCGGGGCCGCAGGCCATCCGGCCCGCAACGCCGCCCCTCGTTCAAGGCGCAGCCCGGACGCAGCCCGGCGAAGAAGCACAAGGCGGCGAAGCCGAAGAAGCCCGGCAAGGGCAAGAAGCCCAAGGGAAAAGGCAAGGGACAGAAAGGCAAGGCATGGTGACGATGAGCACGGCGCCGAAGATATGGACCCGCGAGACCGGCCTCGTCGAGAAGCGCGACCTCTGGACGGCGATGAAACGCGGCTTTCGCGGCCGCTGCCCGCGCTGCGGCGAGGGAAAGCTGTTCCGCGCCTTCCTGAAGACGGCGGACAATTGCTCGGCTTGCGGCCTCGATTTCACGCCGCACCGCGCCGACGACCTGCCCGCCTATCTCGTCATCGTCATCGTCGGCCACATCGTGGTGCCCAGCATCCTCTGGATCGAGACCAATTACACCACGCCGGTCTGGATCAGCTTTGCGGCCTATCTGCCCTTTACGTTCCTGGCCTCGCTCGCGTTGCTCCAGCCGGTCAAGGGAGCCGTGGTCGGATTGCAATGGGCTCTGCGCATGCACGGCTTTGACGACAACCCTCCGGATGGTATTCCGCCGGTGTAAGCAATAAGCAAGAAGCGGTTTGGGTGAGGACATGACGGATACGGCGCAGGCGGAAAAGGCAAAGATCCACGAGGGCAAGGAAGCCGACCACCATCCCTATTTCCGCCCGAAGGATGCGGCGACGCTGATCCTGGTCGATCGCAGCAGCGCCATTCCAAAAGTCCTGGTCGGCAAGCGCCACGACAAGGTGGTGTTCATGCCCGGAAAGTTCGTCTTCCCCGGTGGCCGCGTCGACAAGGACGACTATCGCGTGCCCTGTGCCGCCCCCATCACGTCCGAGTTGGAAGCCAATCTCGCCAAGGGCAGCCCGAAGACGCCGCCCTCGCGCGCCAAATCGCTCGCCATTGCCGCGATCCGCGAGGCCTGCGAGGAGACCGGTCTCTGCCTCGGGCGCAAGGCCGAGGGCAAGGCGCCCAGGCTCGAGGGCCCCTGGAAGCCGTTTGCGGATGCGGGTCTGCTGCCCGATCCCTCCAGCCTGTTCCTGATCGCGCGCGCGATCACCCCGCCCGGCCGCGTCAAGCGGTTCGACACCCGCTTCTTCACGGCGGACGCCTCCGCGATCGCCCACAGCGTCGACGGCGTGATCCATGCCGACGCCGAGCTGGTCGAGCTGGTGTGGGTCGAGCTCGGCTCGAAGCCGCTCGCCGATCTGCATCCGATGACGCGCAACGTCCTCAACGAGCTCGACACGCGCCTGGCCACCGGCCCGCTCGGCCACGATGCACCCGTGCCGTTCTTCCATTTCTACGGCGGCAAGATGCAGAAGGATATTTTGAGCTGATCAATCGGCGTCGGGCTCGGTGCCGACATAGTCGCGCGCCGGCAGTTTGAGGACGCGGCCGATCTCGCTTGCGAGCTGGTCCGCCTGCTCCCGCCTCGTAAAACTCTGAAGCGTGATCGGCTCGGTGCCCTTGTTGCCGCAGAGATTGACGTCATAGGTCGTCAGATCCGCATCACAGTCGTCGGTGATGCTGATGAAATGATAGTCGGCGAGACTGCGCTGCCTGCGGATGTTCAGCGGGCCGAATTGCCGGGTGATGATGATCTGGCGCAGCGTCTCGTTGAGCACGACGAAGGTGCGGAAGGTCAGCAGGATCAGGCCGGGGATGCCGACGAGCAGCCCGAGGCCGGTGAACACCAGCACCGGCACGAGATCGTCGGCGAGCCGGCCGAAGCCGGAAAAATCCTGGCGCAGGCCGAGCGCGACATTCCACAGGAGATAGCCGCTCGCCGCCAGCAGCGGCAGCGACAGCAGCCGGCCGATCCAGGGCATGGGCCGGTCGATGCGGACGATTCCGCCGTCCACGCTCATTGCGCCGGCCATCAAGAGTCTCCTTGGAAGCGAAGGTCTTGGCTTGGTCGGCGCCGGCGGCGGATTGGTTCGATAAGCCTTCTCCCGCACCCGTCACTCGGCGCCGCGGAATGACGCGATTGTGCTGAGCTGATCGCGAAAAACAAAAAATTCTTCCCGCCTCCCCCAATGGCGGAGTTCCCAGGCGTGCCTATGTCTTCCCGAACGTCACACAAAACGGACCAGGGCGCGATGGCACAACGGCAACTCAAGCTCGGCGCGTTCATGCGCCCGATCAGCATCCACACCGGCGCCTGGCGCTATCCCGGCGCCTGGCCGGACGCCAATTTCAACTTTGGACACATCAAAACGCTGATCCGGAAGCTCGAGGCCGGCAAGTTCGACGCCTTCTTCATGGCCGATCACCTCGCCGTGCTGAACATGCCGGTCAACGCGCTCAAGCGCAGCCACACCGTCACTTCATTTGAGCCGTTCACGCTGCTGTCGGCGCTCTCGGCCGTCACCGAGCGCATCGGCCTGATCGCGACGGGCTCGACCACGTTCGACGAGCCCTATCACGTCGCGCGGCGCTTCGCCTCGCTCGACCATCTCAGCGGCGGCCGGGCGGGCTGGAACATCGTCACCACATCCAATCCGGACGCGGCGCTGAATTTCGGCCTCGACGACCACATGGAGCACGCCGAGCGCTACAAGCGCGCCCGCGAGTTCTACGACGTCGTCACGGGCCTGTGGGATTCCTTCGCCGATGATGCCTTCGTGCGCGACGTCGAAAGCGGCCTGTTCTTCGATCCTTCGAAAATGCACACGCTCGACCACCACGGCAAATATCTCAAGGTCCGCGGCCCTCTCAACATCGCCCGCCCCGTGCAGGGCTGGCCGGTGATCGTGCAGGCCGGCGCCTCCGAGGACGGCCGGCAGCTTGCGGCGGAGACGGCGGAAGCCGTGTTCACCGGCGGCGGCAGCCTTGCCGACAGCCAGAAACTCTATGCCGACATCAAGGGCCGCATGGAGAAGGTCGGCCGCGACCCCGAGCACCTCAAGATTCTGCCCGGCGCCTTCGTCGTGGTCGGCGACAGCGTCGACGAGGCCAGGGAGAAGCGCGCGCTGCTCGACAGCCGCGTGCACTACGACAGCGCCATTGCCTCGCTCTCGGTCATCCTCGGCACCGATGCCTCGGGCTTCGATCCCGATGGCCCTCTCCCCGAAATCCCCGAGACCAACGCCAGCAAGAGCGGCCGCCAGCGCATGGTCGACCTCGCCGCGCGCGAAAAACTCACGGTGCGCCAGCTCGCCCAGCGCGTCGGCGGTTATGGCGGCCTGTCCTTCGTCGGGACCGCAAGGACCATCGCCGACCAGATGGAGGAATGGCTGGTCGGCCGCGGCTCCGACGGCTTCAACATCATGTTCCCGTTCCTGCCCGCCGGCCTCGACGATTTCGTCGACAAGGTGGTCCCGGAGCTGCAGCGGCGCGGGATTTTCCGGAAAGAGTATGAAGGGGCTACTTTGAGGGAGAATCTGGGCCTGCCGCGGCCAAAAAACCGGTTCTTCGAGGCGTAATGGGCCCGATTTGGGTGGTTTTCCGGCCCTAAAACCTTGACATCAGGCGGTTTCTGGCTAGGTTGCCGGCCAACGCGGGCCGTTTGGCCGGCTCCAGATTCCCTTCATTTCTGAGGTTCTGAACATGGCCAAAGCGGTCACCATCAAGGTCAAGCTCGTGTCCTCGGCCGACACCGGCTTCTACTACGTCGCCAAGAAGAATTCGCGCACCATGACCGACAAGCTGGTCAAGAAGAAGTACGACCCCGTCGCGCGCAAGCACGTCGAATTCCGCGAAGCCAAGATCAAGTAAGCAGATCAAGCAAGATCGCGGAACGTTGAATACTTCGGGGCCCTTTCGGGCCCCGTTTCATTTTGGACCCGGAAAGTCCCACGCGCGATGCGGACACATGGGCCCCCGCTCTGCAGCACATCGTCGAAGTGACGCTGCGCTGCGTCCGGGCCACGAGCGCTTTGACTGAGATCAACAATATCTGCCGGCAGATCGCTAAACAGGACAGCACGTAGCAATCCCACCGCTACGTCCCCACCAACAAGCCGCCAGCGCCCCCAAAGCTGGCGGCTTTTTCCTTTTCGCCTTGCTCCCCTACCGCTGCGCTCACCACATCAAATTTGATCTCCCGCAACAGTGCTTGCCGGTTTTTCCCATAGCCTTAGCCAGGTTCCGCTGAAACGCGGGGGAGGAACGAATGCTCGTAAGAAAGCAACAAGCTGCACCTCATCGGCCAAGCTCGAGCGAATTGAATGCGCTCGCGGGCCACGCCGTGTTTTGCAGTGAATTCAAATATCGGCGCGGCACCGAGATCTTTGGAGAGGCGGAGCCGACCGAATACCTCTACCAGGTCAAGAGCGGAGCGGTTCGAAGCTATAAATTGTTGGCTGACGGTCGGCGGCAGATCATGGCCATCTGCCGGGTGACATCTTCGGCGTCGAGAACGGTGCAGTTCACCGGTTTACCGCCGAAGCAATCGTCGAAACGACTGTTCGCCTGACCGAGCGCCAGAATGTCGTCGAGCAGGAACGTGGCGATGCGACCGCGACGAACAACATCCTCAGGCTCGTCACGGGCAGCCTTCAACATGCCGAAACTCACATGCTGCTGCTCGGGAGGAAAACGGCAATCGAGAAAGTCGCGGCTTTCCTGATCGAAATGGACGTCCGCTTGACTGCGGCGGGGGTCATGAGCCTCCCCATGAACCGCCGCGACATCGCCGACTATCTGGGGCTGACGCTGGAGACGGTGTCACGTGCCCTGTCGGAGCTCAGGGATCGCGACATTCTCAGCTTCATCGGGCAGTCCCAGCGACAAATCTTGTTGCGAGATCGAGCGAAACTGACCGAGTTCGATCAATGAGCGGAATTGATGCGATTGGTCTGCCCTGGGGTTGCAAGCAGCTGATCCCGGCCGGGCGACCGACGGCGGCGGAGCAAGTGTGACCCACCTCAAAGAGCCCAGTGAAAGGATTCAATATCTCCAGCGGGATCGTTGCATGACATTGGTCCATTCCCGTGAAGAGCCATTTGCCCCTGCTGGATCCGCTGCGCTTCGGGACCGCTCTCGGAGTCGCCATTTTTCACCAGATGTTCTGGTCCTGGGCCTGGGTTTCGATTGGCGTCCCGGGCTTCGAGCACTACGTCGCCGCCGATGTTCTTTACCCGTCCGCCGCGCCCTTCACATGGTTCGGCTGGGTCGGCGTTGAAATCTTCTTTGTCATCTCCGGTTACGTCATCGCGAATTCCGCGAGCCAATCTTCACCGGCCGCGTTTCTTCTCGGTCGCGCGCTCAGGCTTTATCCGGCCGTCTGGGTGTGCGCCACCGCGACCTTGCTCGTTCTGCTTGTCTTCGGGAGCGGACCGGCATCCGAATTCATTCTGCCCTACATCCACGCCATGCTGATGGTCCCCAAGGGGGTCACAGGTCAATGGCTTGACGAGGTCTACTGGACGCTGGCAGCCGAGACGGCGTTCTATGGACTCGTGTTTTGCGCGATGCTCACGAAGACAATCACCCTGCGACACCTGGCCTGGGGTCTCACCGTCTACAGCGCAATCTTCAACGCCGTCGCGCTGCTCGTACTGTCCTGCACGACGCCGTCCGACCTGCCTTATCTGGTTATTCTGATGTTCCGGGTGCCGTGCGCGGCATTCCTGTTGACGCATGGCTGCTTCTTTGCGCTGGGGATCTGGCTGTTCATCTCCGCGAACAGGCAATTGACGGCGCTCGAACAGGTAGCGGTTGCCGTCACGTGTCTTTCGGGCGCCGCGGAGATCTACTTCTTTGCTTCTTTCTTTTTGACGTCCATTCCCGCCATCTCGGATCAATCGGCCCTTGTGCCGATCATGGTCTGGGCGGCTGCGGTGCTCCTCATTGCAATTGCCGCGAACCGGAGCAGGCGCTCGGCTGGCACCGCTTCGCCTGAAGCACCGGCCTATTCGAGAACGCTCGGGCTGATCGCCTATCCGCTCTATCTGACCCACAACGTCATTGGCACGGCGATCATCCGCGCCCTGGTCGTTTCAGGCCTGGATGCCACCTCGGCCCTATGGATCGCGCTGGGCATGCTTGTCCTGCTCTGCTGGTTCATTTGCGCAAGGATCGAGCCAGCCGTCAGATGCGCTATGATGCAAACCCTCTCCCAGTTCGGAAAGCTGCCGGAAAGACAGCCGGCGTCGAGACGCCGGGCATTGGCCCGGGGGCTGCGTCTTCCCCTGCCCGTCTCCGTGAAGGTGAACGTCGCGGCGTCCTAAGGGGCGCCGCGCTGCGCGTAGAGCACGAGAGCCGAGATGCTTCTAAATTGTCGCGTCGGCTTTACGCGCGGAAGACGACGTCGACGCAGAGCTAGTTGATGTCAACAACGGGCCCAGTTCAAGAAATTGCGAGAACCACTTTGGACGCCATTGCTAGTGTAGACCCCCGCACTGGGATCCGTAGATTGGCGTCCGGCTCCGCTGAAATCTGCTACGGCAAATTCTGCAGACGAGCTGGTCCATATGGCACAAATAGGCTTCTACGGTCCGACTGTGAAGCGGTTCATGCACATGGAGCATGAACCGGTCTCGCTGATCACGCGTTCGCTGCGCAACGCGGAGATTGCTGTCACTGAAACCCGCGTCGACGCTGCTGTGTCTCGCCCATCCGGCGAGATGGGACTTGCAGATGCCTATGTTGTAACCCTTGCACTCAACGATTTCCCCCAACTGCAAGATTTGGCAGCGTGGTATGTCCGTCCGGACCGATGTCCGCTCGGGCGCAGCGTACTTCTACGATATGAAGAAGGATCCTCGCTTCGTCATCGATAAGCCCTTCCACTCCCTTCATTTCTACCTTTCGCGTACATCACTCGACGGCATCTCTGAGCAGTCAGCCGCACCGCGCGTTGGTGAGCTTCCCTCGCAGCTCGGCGGCGGCCATGACGACGCGGTCATCCGTCATATTGGTGGGTCGCTCCTGCAAGCGCTGGGTAGGCCCGCTGAGATCAACCAACTCTTCATCGATCACATGATGCTCGCATTCACTGTACACGTCGCGCAGACTTACGGCGGTATGAGAAGCACCGCGGCGCTTGCACGAGGGGGTCTCGCGCCTTGGCAGCGGCTCTAATTCATCTTGCGGCGGAGCTTCTGGATGACTTCTCGGAGTTCGGCGGCATATTCCTCGATCAACCGGCGTGCCTCGTCCAAGGGAGACGGCCTCGTTTCCTTATTCTCGACTTTGCCAGGGTCGGACATGGCCGCACGGTCTGCCACGGAAGCGGAGACCGTTTGAGCCGGATCAAAGGAACATGGCCAACTGAGGCGGCTTACTTCTCCGGCGGATGAAGCGCCGCCTTCCTCAATTCTGGGTCGGCAAGCATCCAAGCCGCGCTCGCCCATTAAGGACAGCGCCGCTGAGGCATTTCTCGTCCGACCAGCAATAAGCCTTGCACCAAATGCGCAAAGGGCAGCTAATATTGGCTTCAGCGCGCCACGCTACCCGCCGTCGGAGGGCGCAATGCAAAACTACATAAGCCACGAAAACATCAGACGTTACGAGAAGCTGATCGCCATCAGTGAAGGTGACCCGTCACGCGACGAAGCACGGCACCAAACGCTGTTACGGCTCCTGGC
The DNA here is from genome assembly GCF_018129995.1 of Bradyrhizobium sp. SZCCT0153. Taxonomy (GTDB): domain Bacteria; phylum Pseudomonadota; class Alphaproteobacteria; order Rhizobiales; family Xanthobacteraceae; genus Bradyrhizobium; species Bradyrhizobium japonicum_G. The sequence continues at coordinate 39,507 of NZ_JAFCKS010000007.1, read as the reverse complement.
CGAGGAAAGAGCCAAGGACGAGAGACCGCACGACTGGCCAGACGTCTAATCGGGGCCGCTCCGATCGAGCGTTATGCGAGGCTCATCCCCAAGGCCCGGCGTCCGTTGCAAACTCCCAAGCGGACGCTCATAAGCACGCGCCCCGCCTACGCCGTCCGTAACACCGGCGCTGGCGGCTGCGACGGACGGATCAGCGCGAACGCGACCTGGATGATGCCGCCGGCAAGGCCCAGCGCGACGCCGATGCGCCAGGCCATGGTGTAGGAGCCGAGCGCGTCGTAGATCACCCCTCCTCCATAGGCGCCGAGAAAGCTGCCGATCTGGTGGCTCATGAAGGCAAGGCCCTGGATCATCGCCTGCCAGCGCAGGCCGAACATCTCGGCGACCGCGCCTGCCACCAGCGGCCCCACGCCCATCCACAGGAAGCCCATGATCGCGCCGAACAGCAGCGTCGAGGCCGGAGTCGCGGGCAGCGTGAAGTACCAGGCGAGCGCCAGCGAGCGCAGGATGTAGATGCCGCCGAGCAGCGCCAGCTTGTTCCAGCGCTGGCCGGCCCAGCCGAAGAAAAGCGAGCCCAGCACGTTGAAGCCGCCGATCATGCCGAGCGTCTGTGCGCTCAGCATCGGATCGAGGCCGCAGATGGCGAGATAGGACGGCAGGTGCGTGGTGAGGAACACGAGCTGCATGCCGCAGACGAGATAGGCGCAGGTCATCACCACGAAGGACGCATTGCCGAACGCGGTCTTCGCCGCGGTCATGGCGGTGGCATCGCCGATGTCGTCGGCCGTGGGCTTCGGCAGCGGAACCCCGTCGACGCGGCCGGCATACCACGCGGCCGGAAGCATCAGCACCGACATGATGACGAAGCCGGCGAGCCCGACGCGCCAGCCAAAGCCCTCGTTGAGCAGCTGCCCGATCGGCGCCGACAAAAGAGCGCCGAGCGAGCCGGCGCCGGAGACGATGCCGAGCACGGTGGAGCGCACCGTCGCAGGGACCGCGCGTGCCGCCACCGACATCGCGATCGCGGCCGCGGTGCAGGCCAGCGACGTCCCGATCAGCACGCCGGCACCGATCATGATGCTGACGAGACCGTTCGCGGTCGCCATCAGCACGAGGCCCGCGATGTACATCAGCGAGCCCACGATCATGATCGGGCGGAAGCCGTAGCGCACCGTCATCGCGCCGGCGAGCGGCTGCAAGAAGCCCCAGGCGAGGTTCTGCACGGCCAGCGCCAGCGTGAAATCCGAGATCGAAATGTGGATGTCATGCGTGAGCGGCTGCATGAAGATGCCGAGCGACTGCCGCAGTCCCATGCTCAGGGTGAGCATGATCGAAGCGCCGATCAGGATGGGCAATGTCGGGCGCAGGACCTGCAACAGGGGCATTTTCTTCTCCCTCGTGGGCGCGGCGCACGCGCCGACGTCTGCAATATCGGTTGATTTTGGTTACACAGACCTGTGTACTTAGGCTATGAAAGGTGGACGCTTGTCAAGCCAACAGGACGCACGCTATCGCATGGCTCCCCCGACGACCCCACAGACGATGAAGGAGCGGATCCTCGAGACCGCCGACAAGCTGTTCTATCTGCAAGGCATTCGCGCCATCGGCGTCGATACCATCGCGGCCGAGATCGGGATCTCCAAGCGCACGCTCTACAACCACTTCCCCTCCAAGGATGCGCTGATCGCGGCGTACCTCGAACGCCGCTTCGTGCAGCCCCGCGCCTCGGACAAGCCGCCGGCCGAGCAGATCCTGGCAACGTTCGATTCGCTGGAACGGCGTTTCGCCGCCAGGGATTTTCGCGGCTGCCCGTTCGTGAACGCGGTCGCCGAGCTCGGCCCAGCCGACCGCGCCGTGAAGAAGATCGCAATCGCCTTCAAGGAAAGCCGCCGCGTCTGGTTTCGCGAGCGGCTGATCGAGCTCGGCGTCGCCGATGCGGATGCGCTCGCGACGCAGCTCGTGCTGCTGGTCGACGGCTCCATCGCGCAGGACCTCGTGCGCGACGACCCCGCGATGGCGCGCGCGGCGAAGGAAGCGGCGAAGGTGCTGCTGCGCAATGCAGGCGTGGATGTGGGGGATGGTGCGAAGCCGCTTGTGAAGCGAGGCAAGCCCTAGCCTCAAATAACCGCTGTCGTCCCGGACAAGCGAAGCGCGGATCCGGGCCCCATGGATGCGGCGACAGCGTTCATTCACGCCCCGCCCGATCCTACTAAAATGCTCCTGTTTTGCCCGACGTGTCAAACGACGCTGCCGATGGCGCAAGCGATTTTCGCGGCCCGCGTAAGCCGTTGATCCGACTGGCGCGGCTACTGTGCATGGGGTTGTTTTCGCATTTCTTGTGTCGCCGGCGTTACGCCGCGTGCGACACCACCCGGTTGCGGCCATCGTGCTTGGCGCGATACAGCGCCGTGTCGGCGCGCTTGAGGACGTCGGCAACCGCCTCGCCCTTCTGCTCCAGCGTGGTCAGCCCGATCGAGATCGTGACCTCGATGCGCTTGGTGCCCTTGTGGACGGCAAACGGCTCGCCCGCGATCGAGCGGCGCAGGCGCTCGGCGACCATGCCGGCGACGTGGAGATCGGTCTCCGGCATCACGATGACGAACTCCTCGCCGCCGTAGCGGCAGGCCAGATCGATGCCGCGGATCGACTTGCGCACGCGCACCGCGAATTCGCGCAGCACGTCGTCGCCGGCGTCGTGGCCGTAATTGTCGTTGATCGACTTGAAGTAGTCGATGTCCAGGATCATCAGCGCGAGCGGCTTGCCGCGGGTCGCGGCCTGCTCGGCGAGCGTCGCCAGATGGCTCTCCATGTAGCGGCGATTGTGCAGGCCGGTGAGCGCGTCGGTGATCGCCATCTCGATCGAGTTCTGCACGTTGTCGCGCAAGTGGTCGGTGTAGCGGCGGCGGCGGATCTGGGTGCGGGCGCGCGCCAGCAGCTCGATCTTGTCGATGGGACGCAGCAGATAGTCGTTGACGCCGATCTCGAGCCCACGCAGCAGCCGTGTCGAGTTCTCGGGGTCCGCGATCGCCAGGATCGGCACGTGGCGCGTGCGCTCCAGCGAACGCGCCTGGCTGCAGAGCCGCAGGCCGTCGAAATTGTTGAGGTCGAGCGAGACGATCAGCAGGTCGTAATTGCCCTCGGCGGCGTGGAACAGCGCTTCCGTCGGGTTCGGCTCGACATCGACGGTGTGCTCGGCTGCGAGCAGGCCGGCCAGCCGTTCATAGGAGGACTCGCGGTCGTCGACCAGCAGGATGCGGCCGCCCTTGCCGGTGTCGGCGACCGCAGTGCGCTCCGGCGCCTGCATGCCGATCTCGAGCGAGGTGATGGCGCGCATGCGCAGCTCGTCCGTCATCATCTTCAGCCGCGTCAGCGAGCGCACGCGGGCGATCAGCACGACGTCGGAGACGGGCTTTGTCAGGAAGTCGTCGGCGCCGGCTTCCAGCCCGCGATTGCGGTCGGCGGGGCTGTCGAGCGCGGTGACCATCACGACCGGAATGTGGTGCGTGGCCGGATCGGTCTTGAGGCGGCGGCAGACCTCGAAGCCATCCATGTCGGGCATCATGACGTCGAGCAGGATGATGTCGCACTCGGCGCGGGCGCAGATCGCCAGTGCCTCGGCGCCGTTGGAGGCGGTCATCACGTCGAAATATTCGGCCGACAGACGGGCTTCGAGCAGCTTGACGTTGGCAGGGACGTCATCGACGACGAGGATACGCGCGGACACTTTGAACTCACTTCCTATCCGATGAAACGCCGGACCGTCTCAATGAACTTGCCGACCGAGATCGGCTTGGACAAATAGGCTTCGCAGCCGCCTTCGCGGATGCGCTCTTCGTCGCCCTTCATCGCGAACGCCGTGACCGCGACGACCGGGATGGAGCGCAGCTCCGGATCGTCCTTGATCCAGCGCGTTACCTCGAGGCCCGAGACCTGCGGCAGTTGGATATCCATCAGCACGAGGTCGGGCCGCATCTTGCGGACGAGATCGAGCGCCTCGTAGCCGTTGCTGGTGCCCGTGGTCTGGTAGCCGTGCGCCTCCAACAGGTCGCGGAAGAGCTTCATGTTGAGCTCGTTGTCTTCCACGATCAGGACGGTCTTAGCCATCCCGCCCTCCTGTTTGGTCCGCAGACCGATGCATGTGGCGCCTCAGGCGCCGCTCGCCGGCGCTTCAAAAACTGGATTCAAACTAGCCTCGAATTCGCTCTAGTTTCGTTAAACCCGAGGGCCCACTTTCTGCGATGTGGTTTCCAGTTGCTTGTCGAGGGTCCAGAGACTCGGGCATGATGGTTTCAAAGTAGACACCTAAAGTTAACGGAAAGGCAAACCGGCCCCTTGAAAAAGCCTGTTCACAACCCTCGCGAAGTCGCTGAAATCGTTGCGATTCAGGCCCTGTCTTTCGTCGCGGGCGATCCTGAGCGGCTGGGCCTGTTCCTGGCTGAGACAGGCGTCGGCCCGGAGTCGCTCCGGAACGCCGCCTCGGATCCCGGTTTCCTGCTCAGCGTGCTCGATTTCGTGATGCGCGATGACGCCACCGTGAAGGCCTTTGCCAGCTCCGCGGAACTGCACCCCACCAACGTGGCTGCGGCCCGGCAGGTCCTCGGTGACGCACTGGGCGACCGGACCTGGGAGCGCGACGTGCCGTGAGCGCTCCCGATCCGGCCGGGCCCCGCTGCTTCTGCCGGGATTGTTCGGCCGATCTGGATGCGGGCGTGCGGCGCTGTTCCGCCTGCGGCTCTCCTCGCCTCGTCCGCCATCGCGCGCTCGCGAGCCTTACCATCGCGCATATCGACTGCGACGCCTTCTACGCGACGGTCGAGAAGCGCGACAATCCTGAGATCGCCGACAGGCCCGTCATCATCGGCGGGGGAAAACGCGGCGTCGTGTCCGCCGCCTGCTACATCGCGCGCACCTATGGCGTGCGCTCGGCGATGCCGATGTACAAGGCGCTGGAAGCCTGCCCGCATGCGACCGTGATCCGGCCGGACATGGCGAAATACGTCCGCGTCGGCCGCGAGGTGCGGCAGGCCATGCAGGCGCTGACACCGCTGGTCGAGCCGCTCTCGATCGACGAGGCCTTCCTCGATCTCTCCGGCACCGAGCGGGTGCACGGCATGATCCCGGCCAAGGTGCTGGCGCGGTTCGCGCGCAACATCGAGCGCGATATCGGCATCAGCGTCTCGGTCGGCCTGTCCTGCAACAAGTTCCTGGCCAAAATCGCCTCCGACCTCGACAAGCCCCGCGGCTTCGCCGCGCTCGACCAGGAGGAAGCGCGTTTGATGCTGGCTTCGAGGCCGGTCGGCTTCATCTTCGGTGTCGGACCGGCCACGCAGGAGCGCCTGGTTCAGCGCGGCTTCCGCATCATCGCCGATCTGCAGAAGGCCGACGAGATCGAGATGATGCGGCAGTTTCCGAGCGACGGCCGCCGGCTATGGCGGCTCGCGCGCGGCATCGACGACCGCCGCGTCGAGCCAGATCGGGGCGCCAAGACGATCTCGAGCGAGACCACTTTCGAGACCGACATCCGCGATTTCGCGACGTTGGAGAAGATCTTGTGGCGGCTGTGCGAGAAGACCTCGTCGCGGCTCAAGAGCAGCGAGCTTGCCGGATCCACCGTCACGTTGAAGCTGAAGACCGCCGATTTCCGCCAGCGCACCCGCTCGCAGTCGATCGCAGCGCCGACGCAGCTCGCCGCCAAGATCTTCTCGATCTGCCGCGAGATGCTGGCCAAGGAGATCGACGGCACCGCCTTCCGCCTGATGGGCGCCGGCGTCAGCGCGCTGCGCGAGGGCTCGGCCTCCGACGACACCGACATGCTCGACCGCCGCGCCGCCCATGCCGAGCGCGCGGTGGACAGTTTGCGGAAGAAATTCGGCAGCGCCGCGGTGATCCGCGGCATTGCGTATGACGGGCCGGAGAAGGCGCAGGAGTGATGTCGGGGGAACGAGACCTTACCGCGCTGCTGAGACACATGAAGCCGGAGCTGCGGCCTGGCATCTTCGTGTTCTGCACGATTCCGGCAAACGAGCGCGTTCCGGCGGCGATCAGCCCGCTGCTGACATTCCGCGAGCGGGAAGGAACGACGCTGGTGATCCTGCGTGACGAAGCCGAAGCCGTGGGATTGCGCTACGAATTCCCCTCGCGTTTGATCACCTTGACGGTTCACTCCGCGCTCGATGCGGTGGGCTTTCTTGCGGCCATCACCGCACATCTGGCTGACTCCGGCATCAGCGTGAACGCCGTTTCGGCCTTCCACCACGACCATCTCTTCGTACCCGTCGACAGGGCCGATGATGCGATGGCCGCTCTGCAGGATGTATCAAACGTGAGTCTGGACTAATCCATCGTTTTGGCCGGCCGCGAGCACAGCGGAGGCAGCCTGTCGCGCGTCAGAGGTGCAAGCTTTAAGGCTCCGGGCGTGGACGAATCGAGCCAGAGAATCTCCTCAATCTCCGCTCCGGGAGCGACCGGGTGCGCGATGACGATGCGGAAGTTCCGCATCGACTTGCCGGCCAGGCTCGTGCGCCGCAGGCGCGGTATATCGTCCGACATAGATCATCCCGCTTGGATCGACGTCGATGCCGAGTTCCTCGGACAATTCCCGCTTCAGCGCGGCCTGAGGGTGCTCGCCGGCTTCGACTTTAATCCGCGACCGCGATCGCCTCGATCTCAATCAGCCATTCCGGCGCGGCGAGCGCGGAGACGCCGACGAGGGTCGAAGCCGGCGGCTCCATCCCTTCGAAGAAGGCGGAGCGGGCCTTGCCGATGATCGGGCGCAGCTCCGGCTTGTAGTTCACGACGAAGGTCGTGATCTTGACGATGTTGGCGTAGCTCGCACCGGCCGCCTTCAGCGCGTGGCCGAGATTTTGCATCACCTGGATGGTCTGCGCGGCAATATCGCCTTCGCCGACGATCCGCCCTTCCTCGTCCACCGACACCTGGCCGGAGATGTAGATCGTGCGCGCACCTGTGGCGGTGACGACATGGGAATAGGCCGGATTGTGGTGCAGGCCGCTGGGGCGGAGATGATCGAGCTTGGGCATAGGCTAGCTCCCGGAAGTTTGTGGTGGGGAACAAGCGTAGCCGCAGAGTGCGACAAGGGCTAGACGCCTCGCCCTCAATTACAGGGCTTGCTGTCCTTGACGTCGAACTTGCCCATCGCGCCGGAGATCACGAAATCGTTGTAATCAAGCACGAGCTGGCGCGAGACACCGTTTTCGTAGAGCTCGAACGCCATCGCATAGACGGGGGTTTGCTCGCCTTCCTTCTGCTGGGCTTCGCGGTCGAAATAGCTGACGGTGACCGGCCAGCGCTTGAGTGATTTCATATGCTCGTCGGACGTCGACGGATCGGACGAGCCGGCGCGCTCGGCGGGGATCGGCTGGCCGATCACGGTCAGCGTGTTGTAGACCTTCTGGCCGTCGTCGGAGCCGTCATAAACCGACAGCTCGAGCAGCGACTTGCCGTCCTTGGCGGCGGCAATGATGCGCTGGATCTGCTCGGTCGGGAACACGATCTTGCCGTCGAGGGTAAAGCTCTTCGGCGCCGGCAGCTTCAGCTTGACGTTGATGTGGTCGCCGTCGCGTTCCGCGGAGCCGTCGACCCGGCCGGCGTCGGCCTCATTCATCCGTGTCTCGATCTTGAAGCGATAGCTTTTGCCCGCAGCGTCCTCCCAGGAATTGGAGCGGAGGTCGCTGAGCGTGATCTTGCCCTCGCCGCTGTCGAGCTCGGAGACCTGGCGGAATTCGGAGGTGTAGCCCTCGCACGAGCTTCCGGTGAAGTTGTAGAGGATGCGCCCGCGCGCGCTGTTGACCGAATTGGAGCGCGATTTCACCAGACTGAGGTCATAGAGCGCCTGATGCGCGAGAAACGGACCGCTGGCTGCGTAAGCCCCGCCCCCGGCTCCAAAGACGGCTGCCGCGAGCGCCATCACACCGAGTGAAGTCCGGAAAAGGTGCACCATGTCTGTTCCTTGAAGATGCGTCCTTGGGGAAGCGCAGATTCGACATTTTAATGACCGTTCCATTGCGCCGCAACTGAGGCCGTTTCACGTAAATTTGCGACCCTCACCCTGAACCGCCTGCCCTGCCTCAACAAAATGCGGGCCTTCCGGTTGCTTGCATGTGGCTGCACGATGGGCGAAACAGGGCGCGCCCGGCCGCCAACGGACGCGCCGGAGCGGATGAATTTTGGACAACGAGGTCGAAGATGGCGGGCACGGTCGAGCAGAAACTGGCGGAACAGGGCATCAAGCTGCACGAGGCCCCCACCCCCGTGGCCAATTACGTGCCGTTCGTGCGCACCGGCAATCTGCTGTTCGTCTCCGGCCAGGTCTGCTTCGATCCCGCCGGCAAGCTGATCGCCAAGGGCAAGCTCGGCGCCGGAGTGACCATCGAAGAAGGGGCCGCGGCCGCCCGCGGCTGTGCCGTCAACCTGCTGGCCCAGGTCAAGGCTGCCCTCGGCGACCTCGACAAGGTCGTCCGCGTGGTGCGCCTCGGCGGCTTCATCAACTCCGCCCCGGACTTCCTGGACGGGCCGAAGGTGCTGAACGGCGCCTCCGACCTGATGGTCGCCGCCTTCGGTGACAAGGGCCGCCACGCCCGCACCACCGTCGGCGTCGCCTCGCTCCCCGCGGATGCGGCGGTCGAGGTCGAAGGCGTGTTCGAGGTCGCCTGACGCGAATGCGCGCTCCTGATTGGCTGACAGCCCGGCCGGTCGCCCATCGTGGCCTGCACGACATTTCCCGCGGCATCGTCGAGAACATGCCGGGCGCGGTGCAGGCTGCCATCGCTGGCAATTTCTCGATCGAGGTCGATATCCAGCTTTCCGCCGACGGCGAGGCTATGGTGCATCACGACCATGCGCTCGGCCGCCTCACCGAGGCGACCGGCGATCTGGTCAAGAAGACCGCCGCCGAACTGAAGGCGATCAAGTTTAGGGATACCGACGAGCGGATGATGTCGCTGTCCGACCTCTGCGCCATGGTGGCCGGCCGCGTGCCGCTGGTGATCGAGGTGAAGAGCCATTTTGGCGGCGACCGCAAGCTGGTGAAGCGGATGGCCGAGGTGCTGGCGTCCTATCAGGGGGCAGCGGTCGGCATGTCCTTCGACCCCGACCAGGTGCTGGCTCTGCGCGAATTGTTGCCCTCCCGCCCGCGCGGCATCGTCGCGCAGCGGAGCTATGAGGACGAGTACTGGGCCTACCTGACCCGAGAGCAGCGCGACAGCATGCTGTACCTGCGCCACGGCTTCCAGACCCAGCCGCATTTCGTCGCCTTCAAGGTCGACCACCTCCCGGCCCCCGCCCCCTGGATCGCCCGCAACGTCTTTGGCTGCGCCCTGCTGGGCTGGACCGTGCGCACGCCCGAGCAGCGGACGCGGGTCGGGCAATATGCGGATCAGATGATCTTCGAGGGGTTCGTGCCTTAGGACGCCCTCTTGGGACGCCCTCTTGAAGTCACTGCTGCAATGCACGATCTTGGGCACGATGGCATCATCTGAAATCACGCTCGAGGCTGTACCCTCGATTGGCGAGGTATCTGCTGAGGATTGGGACGCCTGCGCCAATCCCGGCACGGCTTGTAACGGACATGGCAAGGGAACCTCGTCCGGACTTCCAGGCGATTCCCTCGGACTCTCAAAGCCTGCCTATAACCCCTTCGTCTCCCACGCATTTCTATCCGCCGTCGAGAAATCAGGTTCAGCCACAATCCGCACCGGCTGGGGCCCGCGGCATCTCGTGGCCAAGCTCGACGGCCGCGTCGCTGGCATCGTCCCTTGCTATCTGAAATCGCACTCTCAAGGTGAGTACGTGTTCGACCGCGGCTGGGCCGACGCCTATGAGCGTGCGGGCGGGCGCTATTACCCGAAGCTGCAGGTCTCGGTTCCCTTCACGCCCGCGACCGGCCCTCGGCTCTTGGTCCGAGACGGCGTCGACCACGAGCGCATCACGGAAGCGCTGGCGAGCGGGCTGGTGGCGCTGTGCGGCGTCAGCAAGGCCTCCTCGGTCCACGTCACCTTCGCGCGCGAGGCTGAGTGGAAGCTACTGGCCCGGCACGGCTTCCTCCAGCGCACCGACCAGCAGTTCCACTGGCACAATGAGGGTTTTGCGAGCTTCGACGACTTCCTGGCGACGCTGAACTCGCGCCATCGCAAGTCGATCAAGCGCGAGCGGCGCGACGCACTGGCCGCCGGCGTCACGATCCATTGGCTCACGGGCCGCGATATCACCGAAGACGCATGGGATGCGTTTTTCACGTTCTACATGGAGACCGGCTCACGCAAATGGGGCCGGCCGTATCTGACGCGGGAATTTTTCTCGCTGATCGGCGAGACCATGAGCCAGGATGTGCTGCTGGTGATGGCCCGCCGTAACGATCGCTGGATCGCGGGCGCGATCAACTTCATCGGCTCGGACACGCTGTTCGGCCGCAACTGGGGCGCGGTCGAGCATCATCCCTTCCTGCATTTCGAGGTCTGCTACTATCAGGCGATCGATTTCGCGATCAAACACGGCTTGGGGAATGTCGAGGCCGGCGCGCAGGGCGAGCACAAGATCGCGCGCGGCTACCTGCCGCGGACGACCCATTCCGCCCACTTCATCGCCGATCCCGGCCTGCGCCGCGCCATCGACGATTACCTCAAGCGCGAGCGCGCCTATGTCGCGGAGGCTGGGCGGGAGCTCGCCGAGCTCGGCCCGTTCCGCAAAGGCGTCGACGAGGCGCCTTGACGCCCTCGCGCCGCTGGTGACAGTAGGCAAAAATCTCGAGGAGCCGCAGCCATGACCGCCTACGATCCCAACAACATTTTCGCGAAGATCCTGCGCGGCGAATTCTCCTGTCACAAGGTCTATGAGGACGAGCATGTGCTCGCATTCCTCGACATCATGCCGCGGGTGCCCGGCCACACGCTGGTGATCCCGAAGGCCCCTGCCCGCAACATCCTCGACATCAAGCCCGACGACTATGCGCATGTCGCCCGCGGCGCGCACAAGATCGCCGCCGCTGCGATGAAGGCGTTCAAGGCCGACGGCATCACCGTGCAGCAGTTCAACGAGGCCGCCGGCGGACAGGTGGTGTTTCACCTGCACATGCACGTGATGCCGCGCCACGACGGCGTGGCCATGCTGCCGCCCGCCAGCCGCAAGGAAGACGTCAAGGTGCTGGAAGAGAACGCAACCAAGCTAATCGCGGCGTTGCAGGCGGTCTAAGTCTCTCCCACTCGTCATTGCGAGCGAAGCGAAGCAATCCAGACTGCTCCCGCCGAGACAGTCTGAATTGCTTCGCCGCAAGGGCTCCTCGCAACGACGACGTTAGAGCGGAGCGCCCCCCCTATTCGGTCTGGAAATCCCCCGGCTGCGGCGCGGCCAATGGGGTGAACTCGCAGCGGTCGGGCTTGATGTCGATCAGCGGCGTATTGTCGATGCAATCGAGCCCGCGCACCAGGATCGCGTTGCCCTCGATGCCAACGAGCTTCACGATCGAGGTGCCGATCGGATTGGGCCGGACCGGCGAGCGCAGCGAAAAGGCGCCGCGAGTCTTCTCGTTATTCTTCGGGCTTTGCAGGAGGATGTCGCGGCGCGACTTGTCGAGCCAGTAGAGCACTTCGAGATTGCTGTAGAAATCGACGCCCTTGATCGCCGGCAGGAACGGCTCGAAGATCTCGATCCGGCATATCGGGCCGTCATGCCGCCCCTGCCGCGGCGTCTCCAGCCGCGAGGTCCAGGGCGTGCGGATGCGGCCGATGAAGACGAGGCCGGCATCCCCCGTCGGCGGCAGCTCGATGGCGACCTCGCCTTCGCGGAGCTCGTTTTCGCGAACCATATTTCCAGTTCCCTGCTGTTCGCCGGAGTTTTAACCCAACCACCACTTGCCGGCCAGCATGAAGACTTCGCCCGCGACCACGCCCGCGAAGATCGAGCGGCGGGTCAGCAGGAAGACCACGAGGCCGGCGCCGACTGAGCCATAGCGCAGGACATCCGGCACGCTGGCGAGCGCACCCGGCGGCTCGACCACGATCTGGGCGATGACGCCGGCCAGGATCGCGGTGGCGACCGCCCTCACCCAGACCAGAAGCTCGGAGCCCTCGTCGATGCCGCCGCCGAACCACAGGCCCAGCATCCGCCATATCTGGTTGGGAACGACGCCGGCGACGAACAGCACCGCTAGCGCATGCCAGTCGCCGATGAGCTGCGCATAGCTCATGCGCGCACCTCCCGCCACCAATGCACGCCATAGGCGATCGTGCCCGCGATCAGGCCGCTGACGAGGATGTCGAGGCCGGAGTTCATCTTCGCGGCCAGCGGATACAGCAGTATCCCCAGCGCGAGCGCGACGACATCGGCGACCTCGCGGCTGTTGCGCGCGGTCGAGAACAGGAAGGACAGCGGCGTCAGCAAGAGGATCGCCGCGCCAAGCGTCTGCGTGAGATTGGCGGCAAGGAAATAGCCGACCGCATTGGCGGTAAGGCACACCGAGACCAGGCCGCAGCCGAGCCCGTGGACGAACGCGATGCGCCGCTCGCGCGGCACCTGCGGCAGGAAGCGGTGGCATTCGACCCACAGCGTCACCGCGGTGAGGTGAGCGGCAAAGACCAGCTCGCGCCTCTTGGTCGTCGGCGTGCGCATCAGCGGCAGCACCGAGACCACCATCGGAAACAGGCGGATCGCACTGACGGTGACCGCGATTGCGGACTGGATGACGGTCGCACCGGAGCCGAGCGTCGTGATCAGGATGATCTGCGCCGGACCTGCCCATACGAAAAGCGTCGAGCAGAGCGCCCAGAGCAGACTGAAATGGGTGTCGTGAGCGAGCGCGCCGATTCCGAGATAGGTCACGAACAGCACGATTGTGAGGATCGTCTGCGTGATCGAGCGCAGCCCCCACGCAAAGGCGCGCCACGGGCTTTGCCATTGAGGTGAATTGAGCGGAGGAAGCGCCACGGGAGTCTTGGGCCGGGGTGAGGAATCGTGCTGGCATAACGGGCAAAGCGAGGGCTGGCGTCAAGCAAGCGGGCGGCGGGGCTGGCATGCACGCGTGGCGCTCGCGACCGTCGTTCCGGAATGCCCTACCCGCTCACACCACGGTTCTTCAGCACGAAGCAAGCCCCGCCTGACTTGCGGATTCGACCGCAGAGTTCGTCCGCCTCGCTCCGCGTGTCGGCGCCGATGCGCACCTGATAGAAGGCGCGCGTGCCGCGGCTGCGCATCACCGAGCTTAGCAGGCTCGGATCGCGTTCTCCGATCACGGGGCCGAGCCGGGTGACGGCGCGGGAATACATCGCCAGCGCCCTGTTGCGGTCGAAGCCGGCGGCGAGCTGCACGCCCCAGATCTTTGCGGCGGCAAGCTCGACATGCTGCTCCAGCTCGGCGACGAAGGCATTCGGAGCGCGCTTCAGGAGGGCCATCAGATCGCGGCAGCTCGTCGGTGGCGCGCTTGGCGGCCCCTTGCCGGTGCCCCCTGCCTTGGCCCAGGCATCGACGGATGTGCCGGTGATGGCGAGAACGTAGTTGCGTGTCTGCTCCGGCATCGGACCGGTGCCGGCGAGCCATTCCTGCACCCGGCGCGGCCCGGCATTGTAGGCGGCGGCAGCGAGGCCGAGATTGCCGAACTGGTTGCGCAGCTCGTTCAGGAATTCGGCCGACTTCGGCAGCGCCTGTACCGGATTGAAGGGATTGAGCAGCCCACGCTCGCTCGCGGTGCCCGGCATGAATTGCGCGATCCCCTGCGCATGCTCGCCGCTGCGCGTCATGGGCCCCACGGCATCGGCCTGGAAGCGGCTCTCCTGCCAGATCACGCGGGCGAAGAACTCCAGCGGCAGGTTGGCATCGCGCGCGGCCGCCTCGACGATCAGGCAGATCGACTCCCGCGTGTCGCTCTCGCGCGCGTCGGTGGATTTCTCCGCCGGCTTGGCGGGCTCTTCGGCACTGGGGACGGCGACGTCGGAGCTCGCGGGCGAGCTGTCCTCTGCTGCCACCGCTGTCGCCGAAACAAACAGTACAGTGATGACGCGCCATGCAATCTGCATCCACCGCGGGCAGGCGGGCCCGTGGCGCGCGCCGGTGCGGCGTGCAACAAGATGATCCGCCAGATTGTGGCATCCTGCCATGGTTCGATGAGTTGCCAATATGCTGCCTGACCTGCCTTTCCCAATGCGCTCCCTCGCCAAACGGATCCGGGCGATCCTGGCCCTCACCGCACTCCTCCTGACCGCCGCGCCGGCCATGGCGCAGGTCTGGCGCAGGTCTCCTGGCGGATGACCACGGAATACCCCGAGAATAACATCTCCGAGATCGGGCTCGCGACCTTCGCCAGCCGCGTCTCCGAAAGGACGCACGGTTTTGTGACCGTCGCGAACGCCTACGAAAACGCCCTCAAGATCAATTCTGGCGAGATGCCGCGCGCCACGATCGACCGTCGGATCGCCGGAGGCGATGCCTTCGCGGGGGCGCTTTCGAGGCTCGATCCGGTGCTCGGATTGTCCACCCTGCCCTTCCTGGTCCAATCGGTGGATCTCGCCCGCGCCACCAATGTGCAGGCGCGCCCGCTCTACGAGAAGGCACTGGCAGCTCGCGGCCTGAAACTGCTCTATCTGACCATCTGGCCGGCCACGGGGCTGTGGTCCGACCAAGCGCTCGAAGGCGACAGCGATCTACCGAGACTGAATTTGCGAGCCTACGCGAAACCCAGGCAGGAGCGGAGACAACGGCGATCGTCGAATGGGCGAGACAATAATGAGGGAGCGGCAGCGGCCATCGGCGATGAACGCTCCGCCAGTGTTGTCGCTTGCCGGTCTAGTTTTTGATTGGAACCGGGCTTTCGCCGCGAATGGCGCGGTCGAGCGCATCGATCAGCGCCTGGATCTCCACGAACTTGTTGCGCGCTCGCTTGGCCGTGTCGCGCACAAAGGGAGCGGCCAGCACTTTCGCATGCGCGTCCCTGTCCTCGATCATGCGATCGCGGGCCTTCTTCAGTGTTTCAAGTCGCTCGCTCATCCGGCCTCTCCTGAAAATTTCGTTTCGATCCCAAGCCCGAACTCAGTCGAAGGACGCCGGCAGCTCGCCCTTCCGGAATAATATCTTGGGCTCGTCGTCATAGTCGCCCATTTCGGGATCGCCGCTCGACGAGAACGCAACGACGGCGAGTTTGATCAATGCCAGTCTCTCGGCCGTTCGCAGCGCGCCGCTTTCCGACTTGCAGACGATCGGAGATCCCGGCTTCAAATTTCCGCCCTTGCCGGGGTTGAAGGCTTGCACGACATAAGTTGTTTCGCTGACCACGGGGAACTTCCTTTGGCCGGCTGCAAAACGCGGCGAATGAGCCCCCCTCAACAGCCGCGGCAGATGTTCTTCAGCTTCGCTGCGGTTCTGGCCTCTTCCGCAACGAACGGGTCCTTGTAAGCGGCGCGGGACGTCTCGTTCTCCGCAGCAACGGGCGTTTTCTCCTTCGGAGGAAACGCGGCGTCGTAGCAGGCGAGACGGCCGCTCGTGCTTTCGATCACGCGGCATTCCGGTCCTGCCGCGGTGGCGCCTTGCGACAATGTGCCGAGCGTCAATGCGACAAGAATCGCACTCACACGGGCGCCTTTCCTATCCATGCAGGACAGCCGCAGCGGCGACCAGAAGCAGGAGAAACAATGGAACGACCACCGGCGGCACGATCCATTCGGCCAGACGAAATTGAGACATGCATGCTCCTGCTCAGTCGGCGGGAGCGCTCGTGACCCTCAGTCACCGGTGGATGCCATGGGAAGGGCGGTGATGGCGCGAGTCTACGCTTCCCTCACGCCAATAGCGAGCGTTAAACGGTAAGCGACCTCAGTAGGGCGGATTTCGGCGTGAGAGCTGTTGCGTCTTGTCTTGGCGCGTTGCCTTGGCCCGTGGCCTCGTTTAGGTCAAACAACGGACGGCGGTATCAACACAGGCACGGCAACATGGTTACGATCTATTTCGATCTCGACGGCACGTTGACCAATCCCAAGCCCGGGATCACCCGCTCGATCCAGTACGCCCTGGAGCGCCTGAACCTCGCGGTGCCGGACGAGGACGAGCTGACCTGGTGCATAGGTCCGCCCCTGCATGCCAGCCTGCAAAAGCTCACCGGCAGCGAGGAACTCGCCGACCGCGCGCTGCTGCTCTATCGCGAGCGCTTCAGCGATGTCGGCCTGTTCGAGAACGAGGCCTATGCCGGCATCACGGATACTCTGGCAACGCTGGCCACGACAACGCCGCGCATGTTCGTGGCCACCAGCAAGCCCGCGGTCTACGCCACCCGCATCGTCGATCATTTTGGCCTGAAGCCCTATTTCGAGCGCGTGTTCGGCTCCGAGCTCGATGGGACGCGCGTCGACAAGCGCGACCTGCTGCGCTACGCGCTCGACGAGGCGGAGGTCGACCCGAAACAGGCGATCATGATCGGCGACCGCAGCCATGACGTGGTCGGTGCTCGCACCAACGGCATGACCGCGATCGGCGTGCTCTACGGCTATGGCAGCGAGGCCGAGCTGAGGGACGCCGGCGCGCATCACATCTGCGCCGCGCATCCCGAGCTGCTCGGCCATTGCGTGGCCTAGGCGCCGACCGTTTCGACCGCCGCCAGCATGCCGGTCTTCGGGTGACAGTTCAGATATTCGAAGAACTGCTCGTCCGCGGCCGCCACCGTGACCTCGTGATAGAGCCTCAGCTTTGCCGAGGGTCCGAGCGTCGAGAGGTACTTCATCGCCGCGCCGAAGATCCTGACATGGGTCGGATGCGACTCTGCCCAGCGCTCCAGGGCGGCGAGACTCTTCCACCAGCTCTGGCCGTAGGATTTTTCGCTCGCGCTGCCCTCGGCCGCGAGCACGCGCATGTAGCGGTTGGCATAGCAGCCGATGCCGAGCCCGTCGTCGCTCAGAAAATCCATGCCCTCGCGCAGCACCGGCTCGACGTCGTCGAGATAGAGCTTTCGCTCGGAGGCCTCGGTGTCACTCCAGTCCTGCCCGGAGCGGATCAGGCAGAGATTGTCGTGAGCCTTCACCCGCAGCCGCGCGCCATCGCGGACCAGCTCCGGAGCACCGCCGGGCGCCAGCGCATCGGTTTGCGACAGCGGGATGCGGTCACGCATGCCGCCCCAATAGGCGTGCTCCTGCACCTCGCCGCTCATGCCGTCGGCGATGACTGCCACGCCTTCGGGCCGGCCGAGCGAGGAGAACAGCGTCTCGTGCCGCGCCAGTGCGGGACGCAGCACCTCGATGAAGGTGCCGACGCCCTCGCGCTGCCTTGCGGTCCAGGCCTCACGCCCCGGTTCGAACCAGGCGTCGAAACGCGCGATGTCGTCCCAATAGGCCACCGAGACGACGTTCTCATGGCCGGTGTGGTCGAGATATTGCGCGCGGTCCCAATGCGAGGGACCGCACTCGCCGGCGAACCGGCCGCCGATTTCAGCGAGCGCCTCCATCGCCGCCGCCGGTGCGGCGCCGCGATACTGCACGCCGAAATAGGCCATGACGACACGACTGACCGCGGGCTTGTAGCGCGCCACGAACGACGGGTATGGCGGCTGATAATCGTCCGGCACCCGCTTGTGGCGCGAGCGCTGAGTCTCGAGATGCAGGGGAATTGCGGATTCCATGATCAACCCTCTCAGCTCGCCGCTGCGCCGATGTCCGCGGGCTCGACGGTGTCGACCGGCAGCGCGAACTGCTCGACGCGCTGGTACCGCTTCTTGTTGAGCAGCAGCCGCGTCACGTCGGGCCGGGAATAATGCCCGGCAGGATCGGCGGCGTTCTTGGCGACGCCGATGGCGCCGAGATCGATCTCGGCGATCAACAGCCCTTCCTGGTCCGGCGCGAGCTTGTCGCCGATCTGGCTGCCGTCGGGGCCGTAGATCGCAGCAAAGCCGCCACCGGCATGCAGCAGCGCGTGCTTGTCCGGCCGATCACAGAGTTCGTCGATCATCGCTTGCGAGACTGTCGCGCAAGGCGCGAGCACGAAGCAGGAGCCTTCCACCGCGTAGACACGCGAAGCGGCGTTGTTGACCTCAGCGCCGAGCGCCGGCGCGAAGGGATCGTAGAGCGAGAAGCTCGGCCAGGCCGCGACATGCACCTGCTCGTTTTGCGCATACATCGCGTATTTCGACAGCGGCTGGAGGTGCTCCCAGCAGCAGAGCGCGCCGATGCGACCGATGTCGGGCCGCGCATGCACGGCAAGATCGCTGCCGTCACCCTCGCCATAGACGGTGCGCTCGGCATGGGTCGGCCGCAGCTTGCGGCGCTTTGCGATGGTCTCGCCGTCCGGCCCGATCAGCCATTGCGCCAGGTAAAGGCTGCCGCCATCGCGTTCGGAAAGGCCGATCACGGCGGTAAGCTTCGCCTTGCGCACGGCATCGCGCAGCCGCTCGGCCTGCGGACTGTCGTAGGAGAGCGAATTGTCGAAATAGCGCTGCACGAAGCCGCGGCCGATCGCCCAGGCCGGCGAATCCATCCAGATGTGCCAGGGGTAACCGGGGATGAACGCTTCCGGAAAGGCGATCAGCTTGGCGCCCTTCTCGGCGGCGTCCCTGATCAGGGCGATCGACTTGTCGATCGAGGCGTCGAGATCGAGCCAGGCGGGCGCCGCCTGCACCACTGCGACCTTGTATTTCGGATGTTCGATGCCCATTGCCGCCTCCATTGCCGGTTGATCGGAAGCCACGTCCGATGCAGTCTATTTGGCCAAGCCCGGCGGCCGGGCGCTCGACCGCCGCGGAACGAAAACTCGACCGGACGGGATCGCGGCCCGGTACGGGATTTGCCTCCGGTTGGGTCGGAGCTGCGCCAACACGCGATTTTGCGGGATGTGAAAGGGAGGCTCTCCAGATGCCAATCCAGTTCACCACGGACGACAGCCCCGGCCACCGGCGGCTTGCGCTCTGGCAGGATATCGTCTGCGACGTCTTCGTCGGGCTGGACTGCAAGTCCGACCTCGGCAGCGCCTTTCGCGGCTCGGTCACGCAGGCTCCGCTCGGCAAGGCTGTATGCTCGGAGGTCTGCTCGGACCGTCAGCATGTATTTCGCACGCCCTCGCGCATCGCGCGCTCGGATCAGGATTTCGTGCTGGTCGCGCTCGGCAATCGCGGTGACGGCGGCGTGGTGCAGGACGGCCGCGAGACCGTGATCCACCCCGGCGAGTTCGCGCTCTACGACACGACCCGGCCCTATGAGCTGAAGTTCAACGGCACATTTTCGCAGACCATCTTCAAGGTGCCGCGCGAGATGCTGCAGCGCCGGCTCGGCGCGACCGAAGCCCTTACCGCCAGCTCTTTCGGACCAGATTCGCCGCTGCAGAGGATCGCCTACGACTTCATCGCCCGGCTGTGCCAGAGCGCGGATCAGATCGATCCGCTCCACGCCGCCGCTCTGTCGGAACAGGCCGTCGATGTCCTCGCCATGGCACTGGGCGAACGGCTGGGCAGGACGCCGCTGCCGTCCTCGACGCATCGCTCCGCCCTGCTCTACCGGCTGAAGGCGCATATCCGGGCTCACCTTGCCGATCCCGACCTCTCGCTGTCCGATACCGCAGTGGCGCTCGGCATGTCCTCCCGCTACGTGAACGATCTCCTCGCCGACGAGGACACCTCGTTCCAGCGCTATGTCCTCGGTGAGCGTCTTGCTCAATGCAGGCGCGACCTCGCCACCCCCGTGCTCGCCCACCGCCACATCAGCGAGATCGCCTTCGCCTGGGGCTTCAACGACCTCTCGCATTTCGGCCGGGTCTTCCGCGAGCATTTCGGGATGTCCCCGCGCGACTTCCGGCAGAGTCAATTGCGGCATTGATATCAAGACAGGCATCGGTCCGAGCCTTCGCCTCGGGCGAAGGCGATGCTCGGCAATCCAGATTGTCAGATCGTCCCGCCGGCATCAGGCTGGCGCACATGAGGACTCATGTCACGACAGGCGGATCGGAGGGTGCTGGTCGTGCTGGGCTGGGGCCTGACGCTCCTGCCGCGGCAGGCGCGTGACGGCGAGGCCGTCTGCCTTCCCTCGTCTGCAACAAGAGGCGTCGCTCAGCTTTCGGCGACGACGATCAGCGCGCGCCTGACCGACGCAGTCGTCGAGGACATGCGCCTGCATGACTAGGCCGTTTCCAAGCAAGGCCGGTATGTGAGCGCGGCGTAGGACACGGCGCGTGCTTGCACTACCATCGAGGACCAAGGCTGCAGGGATCCATCAGCGGCCAGCCGAGGAGCATATCGATGGAATACCGACGCTTGGGCCGCTCAGGCCTCATGGTGCCCGCCTTGAGCTTGGGAACAGGCACTTTCGGCGGCGTGGGCCGCCTTGCTGCGTGGGGGACGACCGACGCGACCGAAGCGCGCCGCCTTCTCGATATCTGCCTCGAGGCCGGCGTGTCGATGTTCGACACCGCCGACGTCTATTCGCTCGGCGAGTCCGAGCGTGTTCTCGGCGAGGCCATAAAGGGCCGCCGCGACAAGATTTTGGTCTCGACCAAGGCAACCTTCCGCTTCGGCGACGGCCCCAACGACATCGGATCGTCACGGCAGCATCTGCTCGCGGCCATCGATGCTTCGCTCGCCCGGCTCGGCACCGATTACATCGACCTGTTCCAGCTTCACGGCTTCGACGCCTTCACCCCGCCTGAAGAGGTGCTCGCGACCCTCGACGTGCTCGTGCGCGCCGGCAAGATCCGCTATGTCGGCGTCTCGAATTTTTCGGGCTGGCACCTGATGAAGTCGCTCTCAGTCGCCGACAAGCACGGTTTTCCGCGCTACGTTGCCAACCAGACCTACTATTCATTGATCGGGCGCGACTATGAATGGGAGCTGATGCCGCTCGGCCTCGACCAGGGGTTGGGGGCGGTGGTCTGGTCGCCGCTCGGATGGGGCCGCCTCACCGGAAAAATCCGCCGGGGCCAGCCGAAGCCCGAGGTGAGCCGCCTGCCCAAGACCGCCGACTTCGGCCCGCCGGTGCCGGACGAGCATGTCTACCGCGTCGTCGATGCGATCGACGAGATCGCGAAGGAGACGGGCAAGAGTGTCTCGCAGATCGCGCTGAACTGGCTGCTCCAGCGTCCGACCGTCTCGACGCTGATCATCGGCGCGCGCAACGAGACACAGCTGCGCGAAAACCTCGGCGCGATCGGCTGGTCGCTGACCAAGGATCAGATCGCCAAGCTCGATGTCGCCAGCAAGGTGACGCTGCCCTACCCCTACTGGCACCAGCGGGGGACTTTCTCCGACCGCAATCCGCCGCCGGTGTAAGGCGCGCCCGCCCTTGAGCTGCGTCAAGCCCGCTTGCGTCGGGCGTGGCATCCTGCGGCCGTCGCGAGGCTCCCGATGCGCCGATTTGCCATGAAGGCCCTGTTCACGGCTCTCACTCTCAGAAGGGGTGAGAACGAGAGGATCGATTGGGATCGCCGCATCCTGATCTTCTCGATAGCAGTAACGATCGCCTTGGTCGCATTCTACGTCTGGGGCAAGGCAGACTTGCGCTGGGAATGACGGGGAATGCTCGATGAAGAGGTTCACGCCGGTTCTGCTGGCCGTTGGCGTGCTATGGAGCGCCGATGGTCAAGCCAAGAACTTCGAGAACATTGAGCAGCGGCACGCTGAAGCACTGTTGCAGCGGATGTGCTCGCAGTGCCACGCGGTCGGCAGGACCGGCACGAGCCCAAACAAGGTGGCGCCGCCGTTTCGCCGCCTCGGCGAGAACAAGCTCTACGATCCCGATTTCATGCAGCGCCTTCAGGACGGCTACAGCAGCATCCACCGCTTCATGCCGACGTTTCGATTCGGCCGCGACGACGCCGAGGCCGTGGTAAACTATCTCAGAGCGATTCAGGAGCCGCAGAAGCCGAAATAGCCGTCGGCTTTGGCTGGAACCATCCCGGGTCGGACCAAGTTGCGGACGAGCAACCGCGCCTCAACCGAACACGTTTGCCATGTCGTCAACTACGATCGAGCATGCCGACGGCCTGCCGCAGCCGCAGCGGAACCGAGCGGTGCTGACCATTGCGCTCGGCATCATCATGGCCGTCGTCGACAGCGCCATCGCCAACGTCGCGCTGCCGACGATCGCGGCCGACCTCGACGCGAGCCCAGCTATCTCGATCTGGATCGTCAACGGCTACCAGCTCGCGATCACGATCTCGCTCTTGCCGCTCGCCTCGCTCGGCGAGATCGTCGGCTATCGCCGTGTCTATCTGGTCGGGCTTGCACTGTTCACGCTGGCATCGGCATTTTGCGCGCTGGCGCATACGCTGCCGCTGCTGACGATCGCCCGCATCATCCAGGGCTTTGGCGCGGCCGGCATCATGAGCGTCAACTCGGCCCTGGTGCGCTTCACCTATCCGCGCAGCCAGCTCGGCCGCGGCATCGGGCTTAACGCGCTCGTCGTCGCCTTCTCGGCCGCGATCGGCCCGACGCTCGCCGCCGGCATCCTCGCGGTCGGAAGCTGGCCCTGGTTGTTCGCCATCAACGTGCCGCTCGGTGCGGTGACGCTGGTGCTGGGCCTGCGCTGCCTGCCGCACACCACGCCCGCGAGCCGTTCCTTCGACTGGCAAAGCGCGGGGCTGTCCGCCATCACCTTCGGCGTCGGCATCGCCGCGGTCGACAGCGTCGGGCACGGCGAGGCCGCCGCCACCTGCCTCGTGCAGTTCGCCATCGCTCTCGTCGCCGGCGCGCTGCTGATCTACCGCGAAACCCACATGAAGTCGCCGCTGCTGCCGGTCGACCTCTTGCGCATCCCGGTGTTCGCACTGTCGATTGCGACCTCGATCGCCTCGTTCTGCGGGCAGATGCTGGCCTTCGTCGCGATTCCCTTCTACCTGCAGAGCCGCTTCGGCTATTCGGCGGTGCATATGGGCCTGTTGATCACGCCATGGCCGATCGCGGTGGCGTTCGCAGCGCCCCTCGCCGGCCGCCTGGTCGAGCATTATCCGGCCGGCCTGCTCGGCGGCATCGGGCTCACGCTTTTCGCCTGCGGGCTTGGCGCGCTCGCCTTCCTGCCAGCGGCGCCGACGCCGCTCGACGTGATCTGGCGGATGGCGCTGGCCGGTGCCGGCTTCGGCCTGTTCCAGACCCCCAACAACCGCACCATGATCGCCGCCGCCCCGCGTGAGCGCGCCGGCGGCGCGAGCGGCATGCTGGGCACGGCGCGACTGCTCGGCCAGACCACGGGTGCGGCGCTGGTGGCGCTGTTCCTCGGCCGTTATCCGCTGGAGGGAACGCAGATGGCGCTGCTCACCGCCGTCGGCTTCGCGCTCTGCGGCGCGGCGCTGAGCATGCTGCGGCTGTCGCCCGCGGGCGCGCGCGGCGCGGAGCACGTCCGCGTGCAGGACGACCAGCGCCTGCGCGGCGAATAGCGCGTCACCGCCCGGCCGGCGACAACCCGTAGTTTTACCATGCCACCCAAGAATGATTGCGCTCGCGCTTTGGTTGCGCTTCATTGGCGATGGGACAAGGGGCATTTCATGCGATCATTTGGAATTGTGGCGCTCAGCGTCATGCTGGGCGGCTGCGCGTCTGTGACTCGCGGCACGACTGAAAACATCAGCATCTCATCGACACCTTCGGGCGTGGAAGCCGTGGTCAGCGGACTGGAGGTTCCGACCACCTGCACGACGCCCTGCGCCGTGGTCGTCAAGCGGAACGCCGACATCTCCATCACCTTCCAGAAGGAAGGCTATGAACCGCAGATCGTGCCGCTCAGCCGAGACATTCAGGGCGGCGGGGCCGCCGGCTTTGCCGGCAATCTCCTGCTGGGCGGTGTCGTCGGCATGGGGGTCGATGCCGCAACGGGCGCCGCAACCGATCACAAGCCGAATCCGGTCATCGTGACGATGCAGCCGTCGGCTCCTGCCCGCACGCGGCCGCCTGCGCCGAAGAAGCCGCGGCCGCCAGCGGCACCCGCGCCCGACACCGGCACTTAGAATCACTCACTGCTGCGACAAGCAAAAAGGCCGGCTTTTCAGCCGGCCTTTTGATTCATTGCGCGCGGATCAGACCTTGACCAGCGGGCCCTTGGAGGTCGGCCCCTTCGAGCCGCCGGGGCCGCCCGGCTTGGACTTGCCCGGCGGACGCTTGCGGGCGCCGGGGAGCTTCTCCTGCTTCGGCGTGACCGGGCCGTCGAGGAACTCGAAGCCGATCTTCTCCTTGGTCTCGTCGGCCTCGTCCTTGACGAGAACGACGCGAACGTGGCCGCCGCCCTTGAGCTTGCCGAACAGCACTTCGTCGGCCAGCGGCTTCTTGATGTGCTCCTGGATCACGCGGGCCATGGGACGTGCGCCCATCTGCTCGTCGTAACCATGCTGGACCAGCCAGACCTTGGCGGGCTCGGACAGCTCGATGGTGACGTCGCGATCGCCAAGCTGCGCCTCGAGTTGAAGCACGAACTTCTCGACCACCGTGCCGATCACCTCGACGCTGAGATGGCCGAACGAGACGATGGCATCGAGGCGATTGCGGAATTCCGGCGCGAACTGCCGGTTGATCGCCTCGTGGTCGTCGCCTTCCCGCTTCGAGCGCGTGAAGCCGAACGCCTGCTTGGCGAGATCCGCCGCGCCAGCGTTCGTAGTCATGATCAGGATCACGTTGCGGAAGTTGACCTGCTTGCCGTTGTGGTCGGTGAGCCGGCCGTGGTCCATGATCTGGAGCAGCACGTTGTAGAGGTCGGGATGCGCCTTCTCGATTTCATCGAGCAGCACCACGCAATGCGGATGCTGGTCGACGCCGTCGGTGAGCAGACCGCCCTGGTCGAAACCGACATAGCCGGGAGGCGCGCCGATCAGGCGCGAGACGGTGTGCCGCTCCATGTATTCGGACATGTCGAAGCGCAGGAGCTCGACGCCGAGGGAGGCCGCAAGCTGCTTGGCAACCTCGGTCTTGCCGACGCCGGTGGGACCGGAGAACAGGTAGCAGCCGATCGGCTTCTCCGGCTCGCGCAAGCCCGCGCGTGCGAGCTTGATCGAGGCGGCGAGCGACTCGATCGCCTTGTCCTGACCGAACACGGTGCGCTTCAGGGTCTGCTCGAGATGCTTGAGCACCTCGGCGTCGTCCTTCGACACGCTCTTCGGCGGAATCCGCGCCATCGAGGCGATCGTGGTCTCGATCTCCTTGATGCCGATGGTCTTCTTGCGCTTGTTCTCGGCGACCAGCATCTGCGCCGCACCGGATTCGTCGATCACGTCGATCGCCTTGTCCGGCAGCTTGCGGTCGTGGATGTAGCGCGAGGAGAGCTGCACCGCGGCCTCGATCGCCTCATTGGTGTATTTCAGCCGGTGGTAATCCTCGAAATACGGCTTGAGACCCTTGAGGATCGCGATCGCGTCCTCGACCGTCGGCTCGTTGATGTCGATCTTCTGGAAGCGCCGCACCAGCGCGCGGTCCTTCTCGAAGTGCTGCCGGTATTCCTTGTAGGTGGTCGAGCCCATGCAGCGGATGGTGCCCGAGGCGAGTGCCGGCTTCAGCAGGTTCGAGGCATCCATCGCCCCGCCCGACGTCGCGCCCGCACCGATCACGGTATGGATCTCGTCGATGAACAGGATGGCGTTGGGATGCGCCTCGAGCTCCTTCAGCACCTGCTTGAGGCGCTCCTCGAAGTCGCCGCGATAGCGCGTGCCGGCGAGCAGCGTGCCCATGTCGAGCGAGAACACGGTGGCAGCCGCCAGCACCTCCGGCACCTCGCTGTCGACGATGCGCTTGGCGAGGCCTTCGGCGATCGCGGTCTTGCCGACGCCGGCCTCGCCCACGAACAGCGGATTGTTCTTCTGCCGGCGGCACAGCACCTGTATCGCGCGGTTGATCTCGGAATTGCGTCCGATCACCGGATCGATCTTGCCGTCGCGCGCCTTCTTGTTGAGGTTGACGCAATAGGTCTCGAGCGCCTCGCCCTTCTTCTTTGCGTCCTCGCTGCCTTTGGTCTCGGTCTCCTCGTCGACGCCGCGTACCGGCCGCGCCTCGGACACACCGGGCCGCTTGGCGATACCATGGCTGATGTAGTTGACCGCGTCGTAGCGCGTCATGTCCTGCTCCTGCAGGAAATACGCGGCGTGGCTTTCGCGCTCGGCGAAGATCGCGATCAGCACGTTGGCGCCAGTCACCTCCTCGCGGCCGGACGACTGCACGTGGATCACCGCGCGCTGAATCACGCGCTGGAAACCGGCGGTCGGCTTGGCGTCGTCGGCGCCGTCCGTCACCAGGTTCTCGAATTCGGTCTCAAGATAATTGACGAGGCTCGTACGGAGCTTGTCGAGATCGACGCTACAGGCGCGCATGACCGCGGCTGCATCGGAGTCGTCGATCAAGGAGAGCAAGAGATGCTCGAGCGTCGCGTATTGGTGATGACGCTCGTTTGCGATCGCCAGTGCACGATGCAGGGATTGTTCAAGGCTTTGAGAAAAAGTCGGCATTCGCGTCCTCTATGGCCCCCACCATCATGATCGCCATCGCCCGGTCAGGCAACAACAACCTTTGTCACATATAGGTATACAATATCGCCGCGAAAGACCGGTTCCGCGACTCAGGCGGATGCGCACCTGCGCCGGTTACGATGCAAGACCCGTTCCCATTTGGGCGCGATCGGGGTCCGTGCAGAATTCCAAGGCTTTTCCGGCGGCGACGAACATCGCGCGCAGACATCACGCGGCGATCACATTGCGACATGCACAAGAGGCGGCTTCGAACGCGCCGTGAGAGGCCTTACTTCTTTTCCATCACGCATTGTAGCGGATGCTGGTGCTTGCGGGCGAAATCCATCACCTGCGTCACCTTGGTCTCGGCGATCTCGTAGGTGAACACGCCGCACTCACCGATCCCGTGATGGTGGACGTGCAGCATGATCTTGGTGGCGGCCTCGGCGTCCTTCTGGAAGAATTTCTCCAGCACGTGGACGACGAATTCCATCGGCGTGTAATCGTCGTTCAGGATCAGCACACGATACAGGTTCGGCCGCTTGGTCTTCGGTTTGACCTTGGTGATGACGGACGTATTTGGCGCGGCAGGACCGCCGGAACGGTTCTCGTCGTTGCTCATCCGAGGAGCGTGGGCCGCGGAGGCCGCGGACAGGTCTGGTCTGGAAGACAATTGCGGCATGGCTCAGGCGTTCAAATTCCCCACGGAAGCGTATGGCAGTACACTGCGCAGCCCCAGCCTTCGGAGCTTCGCACAGGCGCGCCGCCCTGTCGGATCGCCGCTTCCAGCCGGTCCGGTTCGAGCCGGATTGGCTTCACCGAATATGGGCCCGCCCCCGGCTCGCCGCAAGCGTGCGACGGCTCGGCCGACGGCCGCAGCGGCCCCGATTCCCGGTTCGGGCGATCCTCACCGAGGTTAATCAATCCGGACCGATTTGACAAAACCTTCCGCCCCGCCCGCTTTGAAGGCGTTTGATCAGGAACCGGCCGCCGTCGCGGCTGGCACGATCTCGCGCAGGATGCCTCCGGATTTCTACGGTGCGAACACCGCCGAATTCAATTCGAGGACCTCGGTACGCCGTTGTCGAAGCTGCGTGGCGCGCCGAAGCGAATCCCCTGCGACCAAGAAAAAAAGCCCGGCATCAGCCGGGCTTTTCGATTCCAGGACTTCCAGAGAACGTTAGTTGGCCGGAGTGAACTTCGACACGATGGTCTCGACCGGCTTGAATGCCTGCTTGGCGAGGTCGCTGTAGAGGCCGGCGATCTTCTGCGATTCCGCAACGAAGGTCTCGTAAGCGGAACGGGCGAAATCAGTCTGCGCTTCCATGGCCTTGTCCAGCGACTTCACGCCGGAAAGCTTCTCGACGAAGGACTTGGTGTCTTCGAACGACTTCTTGGTGTAGTCGCCATAGGCGCTGGCGATCGCCTGGAGGCCGTGCTGCACCGAGGTCGCGGAGGCAACGTACTGCTCGAAGTGCTCTTTCCCGTAGTTCTGAAAGTCTTCAACCTTGAACATCTTGGAATCCTTTTCCCTGACTTTGTCGGGAAGCCCCGGCTCCCTGACTCTGCCCACAATTAGTGCAACGCACAAAAAAGTCAAGAATCTTGTGCGTCGCACAAAACTAACATGCAAATCGCTGAGATTCCCGGGGTTTCCCGCAATGGTTCCTTAAGCATTTGGAAACCGCGGCCCCCTACTTTGATTCCCTGGACGTGTTCAACTTCCGCAAGCGGCCAAAAGCCGTTTGAGAACATCACCTTAGCCAGAACAGCGGCTCAGGTTCAACGTCTCCCGCGGCGAACACCAGCGGACGGACAGCCTGAGCAGGTAATGATCCCGGGTCCATTGGGCACAATTTCGCCTCACGGGCCGGTGATCAAGTCAGAAACGGGGACGGGGTTTCATGCTTCGTAAAAACTTGTCTTCCTCGCGCTTGGCGCGGGTTGGCGTTTTCGGGCTTCTTACGGTCACCACCGCGGTCATCTTCACCACCGATGCTGCCGAGGCGCGGCGCCACCGGCGTCATTACGCGCATCACCGGGTACAGCGCGATATATCCGAGAGTTCCAGCCCGAAATTTGCGTCGATCATCGTCGACGGCAATTCCGGCTCCGTGCTCCAGGCGACAAGCCCCGACGGTATCCGCCATCCGGCGTCGCTCACCAAGATCATGACGCTCTATCTGCTGTTCGAGCGCCTCGAGTCCGGCAAGATGAAGCTCGACACCGAGATGCCAGTGTCCCAACACGCCGCCGATCAGGATCCGACCAAGCTGAACCTGCGCGCCGGCCAGACCATCCGCGTCGAGGACGCGATCAAGGGTCTCGTCACCCGCTCCGCCAACGACGCCGCCGTGGTGATCGCGGAAGCCATCGCCGGCGACGAGGACGACTTCGCCACCATGATGACGCGCAAGGCGCGTTCGCTCGGCATGTCCAAGACGGTCTACCGCAACGCCAACGGCCTTCCCAACGACGAGCAGGTCACGACCGCGCGCGACCAGGCCACGCTCGGCCGCGCCATCCAGGAGCGCTTCCCGCGTTACTATCGCTATTTCGCGACCTCGACGTTCAACTGGCACGGACAGTCGATCCGCAATCACAATCACCTGCTCGGCAGCGTCGAGGGCGTGGACGGCATCAAGACCGGCTACACCCGCGCCTCCGGCTTCAACCTTGTGACCTCGATGCGCCGCGGCAACCGACACCTGATCGGCGTGGTGCTGGGCGGCCGCAGCGGCGGCTCGCGCGACGCCATCATGCGCAACCTGCTCGCGGAGAACCTCGACAAGGGCGCGACCACTCACACCGTTGCCGCGGTTACCGAGCGCAACGGCTCCGACGCCAGCACCGAGGTCGCCGACGCGTCGGATACTCCGGCGCGCCCCGCCCCCCAGGCCCAGGCCGCAGCGGCCCCTGCTCCTGAAGCAGCCCCGTCACGTCTCGCCGCGCGCCTGTCGACGCTCGCAGCTGCGACTGCCGCGGTGCCACCGGCTCAGCCCAGGCCTGAAATCAACAAGCCCGAAGTTCGGCCGACTGAATCCAAAATCGAGCCGGCGCCGCTCACCAATGGCGTGATCTCGAGCCAGCCGCTCTCCATCATCCCCGGCTCGTCCGAGCCGATGAAGCCGGTCCGGGTCAAGACGGTTCAGGTCAAGGCCGGCGCCGTGAGAGTCGCCTCCGCTGCCCCAACTCAGGTCGCACCGCAGGTTACGAGCACGATTGCGCCCCGCTCCGACGTCGCGGAAACCTCCGGCGCCGTGGTCGCGCGGGCAGACCTCATCAACAGGCCCGAGATCGTCAGCCATCCGGAAGCGCCGAGGGCCGAGATGGCCCGGACCGAGCTGCCGCGGCAGCCGGCGGGCTTCGGCACCGGCAACGGCATCCTCGGTGTGCTGCCGGCCGCAACCGCGGCCGCCGCCCCGGCGGCCCCGAGGCTCGCTTCAGCCGACCCGGCGCCGCAGCCGATCCAGATGAGCTCCACCACCAGGCCCGTCGTCACCCACAGCGGCTGGATCGTCCAGGTCGGCGCACTCGAGAGCGAGAACGAAGCCCAGCAGCGCATAGACGCTGCGCGCAGCTCGGCCCGCGGCCTGCTCAGCAAAGCCGATCCGTTCACCGAGCCGGTCGTCGCCAAAGACAATCGCAAGCTCTACCGCGCCCGCTTCGCCGGGCTCGAGCGCGACCAGGCCGAAGCCGTCTGCCGCGCCCTGAAGCGCGCCGACATCTCCTGCATCACCGTTCGCAACTGATCTTTCGCACCGCTTCGATCAAGATGCCCGCGCCTTGCGCGGGCATTTTGATTTTCGGGGTCCGGTGATGACAAGGCCGTTCCACGACAACCTCTCGTCAAGGATTTACGGTTAAAACTTTACTCAAGGGATCGACCACGCCGGCAATGGCGGGCATCGGGGCGACGGCAAACAGAGCAAGCGGGACTCACGCGGGACTGGCGTTTGTAGCGTGGAGCCGGAGTTAGCCGTTATGCGTACGAAGCAGAGTATCCTTGGCCTCGTTTACACGGGCAGCGAGATACGTCGAGCCCCCCTGGTCGGGATGGAGTTTCTTCATCAGGGACTTGTGAGCCCGGCTGATGTCGTCACGTCCCGCCCCCGGCTGCAAGCCAAGGATCTGGTAGGCTTCCTCCGTCGTCATTTTGCCGGTCGCAACCGTGCGACGCTGCCCCCCTGCCGCGTCGCCCTGCGCGTTCTGACGCCAAGCGGGAAACCGGCGGTCCAGATAGCTTTCAAGTAGGGCCACGCTCTCGGCATCGAACGCCGGGACCATTGCCAGCAGGCCTGCAAGATCGAACTCGTCGAGATCGCGCCCAGCGTGAGGCCCGGCGACGATCTGGCCCGCGAGTCGGCCAGAATCGTGGTCGAGCCGCATGTCCAGGAATTGCGAGCGCACACGCGAGGCCTGTCCGGACGGGCGCGTCGCGCCGCCGCCGAACAGCCCGCCGATATTGCCGAAGCCGGCGTTCGCCAGCGGCGTCCAGCCGAGCAGCCCGGCGCCGAATATGCCGAGCGGGATCGCCACCGCCAGTTCGCCCCGCAGGCCCGTGAAGGCTGCGACCGCCAGCGCGACGACGCCGCCGCCGAACTTGATGGTGCGCGCCAGCACCGCCGGATTCGCGGAACGGAACATCTGGAGCAGCAGATAAAGCGTGATAATTGCGACAACGCCGGCGATCAGGGTCATGGCCGGAATATAGTTGCGTCACGCCGAAAAAGCATGCCGTTGCATCCCGCCAGGCAAACCCGCCTCACTTGAGCTGCTCGATCAGCTTCGCCGCGCCGTTCGCGGTTTTGGCCAATTGCAACAGCGCCTCGCGGCCGCCGGCGGCATAGGCCGCGGCTGCGCGCAACAGCTCGCGCAATTGCGCCGCCGCGCCCGGATCGAACCGGCACCACGCCCCGCCGGTAAGCCGGGCGATCTCGCGAAAGGCCTGCTCGGCCACGGCGTCATGGCCTTCCTGAAACATGAACACGGGCACCTTGAGCATGCCTAGCTCGCCGGCCTTGGCGCAGAGTTCGTCGACCTTCTCCTCCATGGCGTCGCCGACGAAGACAACGGCACGCACGCCGGACGCAACCGCCTCGCGCCGCACCTCGCTCAGCACCTTGCCGATCTGGGTATCGCCGCCGCGGCAATCGATCTTGCTCATCAGCGCCGCAAGCCTGGCGCTGTCGGAGATCCATGCCGTGGCGCGACACTCGTTGAAGCCGCGATAGTAGACGAGCCGGATGTCGAGGCTGCCGAGCGCGGCGGTTTCGCGGAACATGTCGGCCTGCAGCGCGCACGCCATGTCCCAGGTCGGCTGCCGGCTCATCGTCGCATCCAGCGCGAAGATCAGCCGGCCTTTCGCACCGGGAGCGTGCGGCGACAGCGCACGCGCCTTGGCGACGAAGGCCGCGATGTCCTCCGAGGTCGCCGTCCCCGCCTGCGGCACTGCGCCGCCAGATTGCGCCGAGACGGCATCGCGGCCGCACGGTTTGATGGGTTCGCCCGACATCTCTTGACCCTGCGTGAGCAACTAATGTGGTCAGCGCGTGCAGCCCGGTCAATGAGCAAAGCCCCCGCCAGCGGAGGCCGGCAGGGGCTTTGAAATCGCTGCTGACGATGAGGGCGATGTCAGCGAGTAGGCTGTCAGCGAGGAGGCTGTCAGCTCTTGGCGGGCGCCATCAGAGCGACCGGACCAGGCTCGAGAATCTTGGGCGGGGAAGCCTGCGTGTTGACCGGCGCCACGTCGCTGTCGGTCGCGCTCAGGAATTTGTCGAGCATGCCCTGAATCGAGTTCTTGGCCACATCCGGACCGGTGTCGCGCATGTCGTTG
This sequence comes from Bradyrhizobium sp. SZCCT0153, assembly GCF_018129995.1. Lineage (GTDB taxonomy): Bacteria > Pseudomonadota > Alphaproteobacteria > Rhizobiales > Xanthobacteraceae > Bradyrhizobium > Bradyrhizobium japonicum_G. The sequence continues at coordinate 7,295 of NZ_JAFCKS010000007.1, read as the reverse complement.
TGCTGGAATTCGGTTTTGACGACCTGGATTCCGGCCTTTTCGCACTCCTCCTCGGTCGGGATCACGCCCGCATCGGTCTTAAACTGCGGATCCTGCGAACGGAACGACAGGATCTTGAACTTGCCGGCGGTGACGAAGGGCACACGCAGATTGTCGAGCGTGACGACCTTCTTGACCTCATCCGGATACTGCTTGGCGAAATACATCGTGATGTCGCCGCCCATGGAGTGGCCGACCATCGTCACCTTGGCGTAGTCGGCGTTGGGCTGAACCTTCTTCATCTCCTGCATGGCGAGATGGATGTTGGCGACGCCGCGCAGAATCTGCGGCAGGCGGCCGACATAGAGCTCGCCCGGTTTGGTCACCATCGGAGGATCGGTCGGCAAATCATGCTGCGGGCTGACGACCATGTAGCCGCGCGCGGCGAAGATGTTGGCGAGGAAACCGTACTCGGTGTTCTTGACGGTATTGCCGTGATTGATCACGGCAACGGGCAACGTGATCATGCCGGCATTGGCCTGCATTTCCTTGTCGCGGCGGATCGCGATGTCGACGGGCACCGGACGGTTGTCGCGCGAAGCGTCGTAGAAGGTGATGGTCTCGTGCTTGATCGCCCACTTGCTCGCGGTGAAATAGGCGACGCCACAGAGGGCACCGACGGAAACCAGAACGGCAATTCCACGCTTCATTTTCGTCCTCAGCCTCAGGCTCTTTTGCGGCCTGATCCCTGTTGAAAATCGTGTTTCTTCCGGAGCTCTTCGGCCCCTGGTCGCCTATTCCCTAATATATGTCACAGCCGCGTGACAGGAAGGCTAAATATTGTGAATTGGCAGCCCTTTCATTGTGCGTCGCACGCGTTTCTTGGGCACCCACTTTCTTACGGCTACGTGAGGGTGCAGGTCACCATCCGACGCAACCGGTCTCGATTGGGTTCAATTTTGCAGTAAACGCGTGGTGAAAACGACCGAGCGCAGGCTTGGGTTCCCGCGGGAAGCGACCGCCTTATCGATTGGAAGTAGCGATATACCGCTGCCTCAGGCGCCGAGGATGTCGTGGACCTCGAGCGGCTTGTCGACCTGATTGAACCACTCGGCGCGGTTCGCCGCGCGGCGGCGGCCGCGCTCGTCGAGCGGCAGCTTGAGCTGACGCAGCAGGCTCGTCACCTCCTCCCGCGCGGTGAGATGGCCGAGATTGGGCCGCATGCCGAGCGTGGCTTCGTCGATCTCGTCGAGGGCGGTCAGACCACGCGGGAAGAACTCGCGATAGACGACGCGCTCGGCGAAGCCGTCGACGTAGCGGAAGCCGAGTCGCAGCGACAAATCCTTGAGGCCCTCGGCAACCAACTGCTTGTTGCGCGAACCGAGCATGGACAGGCGGTTGCGCACGACGATCCAGTCGGTGGTCGCGCCGTCGAGCTGGCGGCGCTTGCGGCGGGTATCCCGCACCATCTCGGCGTAATGGCTCTCGCCCGTGACGGCGTAGTTCGCCGGATCGACGGTGCCGAGCACATCGAAATCGAGGAAGCTGTCGTTGATCGGGGTCACCAGCGTATCGGCCATCGAGTGCGCGAGCCGCATCAGGTAGCTGTCGGTACCGGGCGTATCGATCACGATGAAGTCGAAGCTGCGCTCGACCGCAGAGACCGCCTCCATGAACTGCTGGAACTCGGAATTCTCGTTCTCGGCGATCTGCATGGTCTCGCCGAGCTTGATGCAGCGATGCACCGGCAGTTCGAGGTCGAGCTTGGTGCGGCGTGCCCAGGCGGACCGGTTGCCGATGTAACGGGTAAAGCTCTGCTGACGGCAGTCGAGGTCGATGGTGGCGACGCGCTGGCCGGCTTTCAGGAGCGCCACCGCAATGTGCAGGGCGGTGGTCGACTTGCCGGAGCCGCCCTTCTCGTTGCCGAGCACGACCACATGCGCCGAGCCGGACTGGCCTTGGCTAGCTTGCACAAGCATCGCGATCCTCAACACCCCCGACGATGATCTTCGAATTGGCCGCGTCTGCGGTCAAGTGAAATGCGTGACAGGTCATGCAAATCGCAGCGCGCCGTTTTTCATCATGAATCGCTGTGCCGCCTCGCGTCTGTGATCCAGCCCACAATGTCGCGACATCCTCCGCAGGCTTGCGCGGGATGCTGTGCCGCATCCGGATGCATGGCGTCCATGACGCCCGCTTGTTAAGGTTAGCCGGCCGGACCACGAGCCGCGCCCGCTCCAAATCCCAACCCCGCCGAGTCCCGATGTCGCCACGCCCCTTGATCGCCCGCACGGTCCCTGCCCTGCGACGCGCCGTCGACAATCTTCGCAAGCGCAAGGCCACGATCGCGCTGGTGCCGACCATGGGAGCGCTCCATGACGGGCATGTGTCGCTGGTGCGCCTTGCCAAGCGGCGCGCAAGCCGCGTCGTGGTGTCGATCTTCGTCAACCCGACGCAGTTCGCCCCGACCGAGGATTTCGGCGCCTATCCGCGCACCTGGAAGGCCGACATCGCCAAGCTCGCGGCCGAGGACGTCGATGTCGTCTGGCATCCCGGCGCCGAGGCCATGTATCCGGAGGGCTTTGCGACCCGCATCGTGCCGGAGGGACCGGCGCTGGCCGGCCTCGAGGACCGCTTTCGGCCGCACTTCTTCGGCGGCGTCGCCACCGTCGTCGGCAAGCTGTTCACGCAATGCCGGCCGGACGTCGCGATCTTCGGCGAGAAGGACTTTCAGCAATTGCGGGTGGTGACGCAGATGGCGCGGGATCTCGACCTCGGCGTCAAGGTGATCGGCTCCCGCACCGTCCGCGAGCGCGACGGGCTCGCGATGTCCTCGCGCAACGTCTACCTGTCGCCTCAGGAGCGGCAGACCGCGACCACGCTGTACCGCGCCATGAAGGAGAGCGCCGCGCGCATCCGTGCCGGCGAGGCGATCGCCCCCGCGATGGCGCACGGGGCCGGGATGATCACGGCCGCCGGCTTCGCGCTCGACTATTTCGAGCTGCGCCACGCCGCGACGCTGGCAGAGGTCGCCTCGCGCAAGGACGGCCCGTTGCGGATCCTGGTCGCCGCCAATCTCGGTAGCACCCGGCTGATCGACAATCTCGCGGTTTAGAGCAATCCGAGATCGCGCAGCTCGCGGCGCATCGGCTCGGGCATGGCCGCGATCGAGCCGGCGGCGGACTTGCCGAGATCGGGCGGCACGGATTCATCGGCGAGATAGCGCCAACCCTGGAACGGCCGCATCGGTCGCGGCGACACCGGGATCACCTTCGGCTGCATCACGATCCGGCAGCGTCCGATGCCGTCCTTGTCGCGGAACGGCTCGATGCCGATGATCTTTTCGCGCGCGGCGATCTCGCCCTTGATTACCCAATAGAGCGACCCGCCCGACAGAATCTCCGCGTCGCGCTTGGGCACCATGCGGGTGATGTGGATGTGATGTTGCGGCAGACCCTTCTTCTTGGCGGTCTGCATCCGTTCGGCGATCCACTCCTTCAATTCCTTGACGGAGTCGCAGCCGACGGCGAGCTTGATCAGATGTAGTGGCATGCCCAAGCATTAGCCGGGCAGCCACCCATTTGGAATGCCGATCTACTCGTTATCCGCAGCTGCGGGAGCCGCGGCCGGCGGTGCGAGCGGAACCGGTGCTGCCGCCGGCGCCCGCGCAGCCTTCGGTGCAGGCGGCTTCTTCGCGGCCGGTGCGGCGTGCACTGCGGTCTGCGCCGCGGCCGCAGCCGGCGCGCGCGGAGCCGGCGCTGCGGCTGCGTTTGCGGCCGGCGCCGCCTGGCGGGCCGGCGGCTCCGGATTCATGATGCTCACCGGGGGCGTCGACGAGGCGCTCGGGAACTCCGCATTGGTGGGCTTGCCCGTCGGCATCGACGGCGGCAGCCCGGCAAGCGCAGCCGTGGCCGGCATCGACGGCGCCGCTGCGGGCGCATTCCAGGTCGGCGCATAGCGTGCGACCAGCGTGTCGTAGAGATGGGAATCCATGTTGGCCGCGACCTGTTGCTGATCGCTCAGCGAGCGGAAGGCCGCGCAGTCGAACTGCGTGCAGCCGTCGCGCGCGACCAGCACCTGCGCGACCAGGCCATAGCGATCACGCTCCAGCGACTTGCGCAGCACCTTCGTGTCGAGCGTCAGGCCGTTGTCGGCGGTTGCCGCATCGCCGAGCGCGGTCAGCCGGTCGATGCGGGCCGCTGTGGCGGCGACGGCCGCGGCCGCCGCGTCAGGCGCGCCGAACAGCGCCTTCTCGCACCCAATGGCCACAGCATCGCCGGCGAGATCGTCGAGACAGGACAGCGCCGGCAGGCTCGCGGTGACGGCGGCCTGGGCGCGCGCCTCGGTCGGCATGGCCTGCCCCGCCGGTCCATAGACGCGCACGGTCGCAGCCACGGCTGTGGCAATCGCGATCAGCGTAATGACGGCCAGCGCGCCGTTGGCGACCGATCTCTCGGCGCGCGGCAGCGTGATCAGGAGAATCAGTCCGAAGAAGCCGGCAGCCGCCAGCGTCATCCACATCGGAAAGGCCGGCGAGCGCCAGATTTGATCCAGCGAAGTGGCCCATGCCCAGTTCATGCGCGACGTCCCCTCACGCGAGCAAAGAGCGAATGGTCAAAGCGAGCACCGCGAACCGGCAACCGCCCCGGCCCACCTTGTGAAGGTGAAGCGGGCCTTTTGACGGCGGCAGGACACAAATTCCCGGAGGCGCCGATGCCGGCGGCGTCGGCCTTCAGGACAGCGCGAGCTGGCTTTCCTTGGCGACGCGTTCGAAGGCTTCGGTCGAGCTCTTGATCCGATACTGGCAGTCGTCGCCATCGGTCGGCAGCAGACGGATGACCTCATACGAGCCGCTGGCAGCGGGGCGCGCGACGTTGCTGGCCGTGAACAATACGCGCGCTCCAATCGGGAATTTGTGCTTCAACACCCTCTCCATCACTCAAACAGCGCCTGCCCCGCCCATGGTCCCACTGCGGCGGCCGGCCGGAAACCCGCCCGTCATATAGCATGCGACCGGGCTTTTTGGCCAGCAGTATGCGGCATGGCAAAGGCACCAATTTTGCAGTCTTTTCAGAGTGATCGGCCAGCGGATGATACCGCCGGAACCGGCCCTTCAGGCGCTATGGGGCAGATGGCCGTCGGGGCTGGCGTGGTCCACGGCCTTGGGCACTTCCTGGGCCAGAATCTGGCCGAGCTGGTCGACCGGGATGTTGTAGCGCGCAGCCAATTGGCGAACGGTGTCGCTGCCGAGCACGGCGCGGAGCTGGTCGGCCGAGATCGGCAGGTTCTGGCCGTTGCCGAGCCAGGATTTGACCTGTTCGCCGAAGCCGGCCTGCTGGAGCTTGGCGACGATCGCGCTGAGGCCGCCCTGATTGTTGCTGCCGAGCACCTCGTTCAGCACGGCCGGCAACACGGCGGCGCCGAGCTGGCCGAGCGCACTGCGGAGCGCGGGGTTGTTCTCCAGCGAGTCCAGGATTCCCATGGCCGTCTGCTCTCCTTGCCGATCACCGGGCGATTGAGCGCCGCCGGCTTGCTCAACGTCAAGCGAGGCCCGATCACGATTGCGGGTTACATGGTCTCGAACTTTGCGATGACGAGCGTCTCGGCGAGCCCGTCCTTGGTCCATTCCTGGAACGCCGGCAGACCGAGCATCGTGTCCATGTAGGCCTGGGTCTCCGGCGTGACCTCGATCGCGTAGGTGCGGAAGCGGTGCACGACCGGGGCATACATCGCATCCGCCGCGCCGAAGCGGCCGAACAGGAAAGGTCCGCCGGCACCATACCGGGTCCGGCACTCGCGCCAGATCTCCTGCACGCGCGCGATGTTGGCCTTGGCGTCCGCCGACAACGGCACGGGACCCACGGGGCGGTGCAGGTTCATGCCGCATTCGTTGCGCAGGGCCATGAAGCCCGAATGCATCTCGGCGCAGACGGAACGGGCGTGGGCGCGGGCGGCGACATCGTCCGGCCACAGCTTCTTTTCCGGATAACGCTCGGCGATGTATTCGATGATGCTGAGCGAATCCCACACCGTGAGATCGCCATCGACCAGCACCGGCACCTTGCCGGCGCGACTGAAGGAGATGATCTGCTCCTTGTCCGCGGGATTGTCGGTGTAGAGCGGGATGACGGTCTCCGCGAACGGGATGTCGTTGGCGCGGAGCGCGAGCCAGGGCCGCATCGACCATGACGAGTAGTTCTTGTTGCCGATCGCGAGTTTCAGCGCAGCCATGTCACCAGTCCTTCTCGAGAGTCTGCCGGATGCGGCTGCTTTTAGCGCCAACGCGTGCCACCAATCAATCGTTGCCGGGCTGGATCATGCGTGGCAATCGTTGCGATCTCGCGAGGAGACAGACATGAGCAGGCATTGGGTCGACATCACCGCGATCAGCTTCTTCGTCATCGAATGGCTGGTCTATGCCATGACGCTCGAGCACTCGGCCTATGGCCGCAACAGCCTGTCGGCGCGCATGAACGGCTATCGCGAGGTCTGGGTCCGCCGCCTGCTCGATCGCGAGGCCCGAATGGTCGACATGCAGATCATGGCCTCGCTCCAGAACGGCACCGCGTTCTTCGCCTCGACCAGCCTGTTCGCGCTCGGCGGCGCTCTGGCGCTGCTGCACGCCACCAACGACGCCATCACCATTTTGGGCAAGCTGCCGATCGACCTCAGCACCTCGCCCGCGATGTGGGAGCTGAAATGCGTCGGCCTGGTGCTGATCTGCGTCTACGCCTTCTTCAAGTTCGCCTGGGCCTACCGCCTGTTCAACTATGTCGCGATCCTGTTCGGCGGCATGCCGCCGGCCTCGCAGCGCGGCACGCCGCAGGCCGAAGCTCATGTGATCCGCACCTCGCGTGTGTTCGAGTCGGCCGGCCGCCACTTCAACCGCGGCCAGCGCGCCTTCTTCTTCGCACTCGGCTATCTCGGCTGGTTCGTCAGCCCCTGGGTGCTGTTCGTGACCACGGCAGCCGTGGTGATCGTGACCTGGCGACGTCAGTTCGCCTCCAGTGCATGGGCTGCAATGGCGCCGGAGGTGGCGACCGACGGCGACGCGATGCAGAAGCGCGGTCATTGGGCTCCGCAGCGCGAGAGCGAGATGTGACGCATGCTTTCTCCGCGTGCTCATGCGAGCGCAATGACGGAGCGAGGGGTGACATCACAGTCCTGCGACACACATTTCGACTTGCAGGCACGCCTTCGCGTCCTCGCGGCGCAATTCGCCCGAGCTTTGCTTGGTCGCTCCACCCTCTTTAAGCCAAGAGGGCGCAGGGAAGGCCGGGTGCCGGCTGGCACCCGCGGTCCGCTGCGCGAAAAGC
>NZ_JAFCKS010000006.1 GCF_018129995.1 Bradyrhizobium sp. SZCCT0153 | reverse complement strand
GCCCTTCGCGCCAGTGCTGCCAGCGTCCGCCACAACCCATCCCGCGTTTCGTGACGATCGCGATACGCCCCTCTGACAGGGATGAGGTGAGGAACGATGCGGTAAATCCGCATTTCTGTAAAGGCGAATATTTTCGCAAGGCCGGCTTGACCCTTTGCTTGGGTGTTTTGCCCGTCGGGCAACGCAACGGCTTGTAGCTCGCATCTCACGGCCGCCGGCACACCAGATCGATCTCGATCAGCGCATCATAGGCAAGGCCGGTGACGCCGACGCAGGTGCGCGCCGGCAGGCGGCCGGGCGCGAAGTACGTGCGGTAGGTCTCGTTCATCGCCGTGTAGTCGTCCTTGAAGCGCGTGAGATAGATCCGCGCCATCACCACGTGCTCGAGGCCGAGATCGAGACCGGCGAGCACCAGCTTCAAATTCTCCATCACCGCCCTCGTCTGCGCGACGATGCCCTCTGGCAGCACGCCCGGGGTTTGCGGCGTATCCGGCATCTGGCCGGTGACGAAGACGAAGCCGTCGGTTTCGACCGCGTGGCTGAAGGGCGCGACCGGCTTCGGGCCGCCGCTGATCATGTGGAATTTCACTCGGGTATCCTTCGGCTCAAGGCGCGTCCTGAAACAGGCGCTTGCTGATGATCGCGTGCACGCCCCAATTGCCGTCGACGACCTGGGTGACGCCGAAGTCCACGGCGGCTGACATCAGGGCGATCGCCTCGTCCTCGCTGAGACCCTTCACGTTCATCAGGAAGCGCCGCATCTTGCGGAAGGCGTCCTTCATGGCGAGGTCGAGCGAGGACTTTGCATAGACCTCGCTCTGGCCCTGCGCGCCGAACTCGGCGAGATAGTTGGGATGGCTGAAGCCGGTCAGCACCCAGTCGGTCGCGGTTTCAATCAGGGGATAGCTGAGATCGGCGAAGGGCTGGCCGGCAAGGTCGGCCTTCTTGTGCAGGATCACCTCGAACGTGCCGGTCATGGAGCATTCGATCGCGGTGCCGCTCAACTCACCGTCGCCCTGGGCTGCGTGGGGATCGCCGACCGACAGCAGCGCGCCGGGGACGGAGACCGGAAGATAGACCGTGGCCCCCTTCCCCAGCCGCCAATTGTCGAGATTGCCGCCGAAATAGGATGGCGGCACGGAATCGATGAAATCGACCTCGCGCGGCGCCACCGCGATTACGCCGAAATGCGGACGCAGGGGAATGCGGATGCCGTCGAGCACGGCGTGGCGGCGTTTCACCGTACCGGGCGCGACGGGAATGCCGGGATAATCGTAGGTAGGGTGCACGACGCCGAACGGATCGGTCTGCGGCTCCCAGCGGTAGGAATACAGCGCGCGGGCGTGCGGCGCATCAGCGTCGTCAAGGATCTCGTAGATCGTCACCGCTTCGCGGGGCTTCGGTCCCGAAAGGAACTCGTCGTAATGATAGCCCCACCAGGCCGCGACCGAGGAGCCGAACACGCGGCCGGCATGTTTCGGATGACGGCTCGCCCGCGGCACGATGTCGAGGATCCGCACTTCCAGCACGTCGCCCGGCTGGGCGTCCTTCACTGCCACGGGCCCGGTGCAGATGTGCACGCCGAAGCCTTCGCCGGCGCCGCGACCAAACACGCTGGCGTCCATCGGACCGGCGCCGCGGCGATCCACGTTCTTCCTGGCCTTGGTCCATCCGAACACGCTTTCGGCGGCGGCATCGCCCGCGATCATCAGTTCGGGGTCGTCGGAGGCGTGCTGGGTCAAAGTCTCGATGGTGATGGTATCGCCCGAGGCGATCTCGAGCTGCGGCGCCAGCGAACGGCTGAAATAGCCCCAATGAACACGGTCGGCCTCGATCGGCAGATGATGGTGCTTGCGTCCGGCTGTTCTCGGCTCATCGGTGTCGGTGCGGGAAACATTGCTGCGCGCCTCCGCTCCCGCCTGGTGTGCGCGCAGCTGCGCCAGCGCCTCCTGCGGCCAGCCGCGCTGACCGGTAATCCCGTGCTGCAAGGTCGCCCGCTCCGCCTCCTGCTGGCGGAACTCGCGCGGCGGCAGGCCGAAGCGGTGGCGGAAGGCGCGGCTGAAATGCGCGGAGTCGCCGAAGCCATAGGCGTAGGCGATCTCCGAGATCGAGCGATGCGCTTCAGCCAGATTGGACAGGTCGGCCCAGGCGCGCTGCAGCCGCCGCTCGCGGACGTAATGGGTGAAATTGTCGCCGACCGTCTCGAACAGCTTTTGCAAATAGCGCTCGGAAATCCCCTCGGCCTGCGCGACGCGCGCCGGCACCAGTTCGGGATCATCGAGCCGCCGTTCGATGGTGCGGCAGATCCGGTGCAGCAGCGCGGCCTGCGTCGCGCTCGATCCGGCATCGGACGTCGAGGCCGCCAGTTGATGCGCAAGGGTCAAGAGGAGGTCGACGAGCGACTGCGCGACCGCGTTCCATTCGGCATCGCTCAGCGTCTCGAGCGTGCGCGCGGTCGCATCCAGCAGACGTGCGAACACATCGGCGAAACCGCTGGCCGCAACGACCCGGGGCTCGCCGAGCCTTGGCTTGCCCGAAAGGCGACCGTGCAGCGCGCCCGATGTCACCGACAGCACGATGGCGCGCATGTCGCGCTGGAACACGATGCTCCAGTCCCCGCTCCGCGGCAACAGCACCAGATGGCCGACCGGAACGATGCGGTGGCCGCCGGCACTTCTGAGCACCATGCCATCCTCGAGCGGCATCAGGGCGATCGGAAGCTCTTCGTTCGCGTGAGACAGAGGTCCGACGCTCTGCGCGCCCGCGGCCATGCGCGTCATCGCGACGCCGGCGGCCTGACGATGCGACGCCGTTGCGTGTCCGTCAAAAAAGCAATGGCCGCCAGCCGGTTGCAGGCCGACGGCAGCGAGCACGTCCCGCCAGGCTTCGGGGCGGTCGTCTTGCGTGTAGGACTCGCTCGTGAACGGCCGGAAGCTCATCGGATCAACCCAGATTGCCGTTGATCGAAGCAACCTCTGTGCCAGCCGCACGCGATCATCCGTCGTAGCGACGGGCCGCAAATGACGATCGCTGCTCATCCTCTCATCCCGGAAACACGCGACGCTTCAACGCATTAGTCGCAACGGAAGATGTTCTTGCGGATCGTGCCGTGAACGCCCCAATTGGCGTCGACCACCTGGGTGACGCCGAAATCGGCGCCGACCGACATCAGCGAGATCGCCTCGTCCTCGCTGAGGCGATGCACGGTCATCAGGAACCGTCGGAGCTTGCGGAACGCATCGCGCATCGCACGGTCGAGACTGCTGTGATTGGCAATGTCGGTTTGGGCGTCGGCGCCGAGCGCGGCGAGATAGTTCGGATAGGTGAAGCCGTAGAACGACCAGGCCTGATCGGTCTCCAGCATCGGATGGTCGAGACCTTCGAGGCTGGTGCCGGCGAGGTCGGCTTTCTTGTGCAGGATGAACTCGAAGTCGCCGGTCAGCGAGGTCTCGATTGCGGTGCCGCCGAGCTCGCTGTCGCCCTGCGCGGCATGGGGATCGCCGACCGAGAAATACGCGCCGGGGACGGCGACCGGATAGAACATGCGCGCACCCTTGCCGATGCGCCAGTCGTCGATGTTGCCGCCGGTATAGCTCGGCGGGATCGAGCTGACGAAATCGGCCTCCGACGGCGCGAGCCCCATCGTGCCGAAATGCAGACGGGCCGGCACCTTCACACTGGACAGGATGTTCTCGCGCTTCTTGATGGTGGCGTGATCGACGCGCACGCCGGGATAGTCGATCATCGAGTGCACGATGCCGTCGGGATCGGTCTGCGGCGTCCAGACGTAATTGTAGACCGCCTTGGCGTAGGGCTCGCCGGAGGTGTCGAGCTCGAAGATGGTGACGACCTCGCGTGGCTTCGGCTCCTCGATCAGGTCGTGAAAATGAAACCCCCAGTTCGCCGCGACGTTGGAGCCAAAGCAGCGCCCGGCATGGCAGGCACTGCAGCTCGGTCGTGGCCGGACGTCGAGGATGCGCACCTCCAGGATATCGCCGGGCTCGGCTCCTTCGATCGCGACCGGTCCGGTGAGGAGATGCACGCCAATCCCCTCGCCTGCGCCGCGGATGAACGGGCCTTCGACGGGACCTGAGCCGCGGCGCGCCACCGCCTTGTGCTCACGCGTCCACTGGAACACGCTCTCGGCACCGGGATCGCCCGCGATCATGCGCTCGTAATCGTCATTGGCGTGATGGGTCAGCGTCTCGATGGTGGCGCGATCGCCGGAGCGCAGCGTCAACGCCGGGGCGACGGCTTTGGAGAAATAACCCCAATGGACCGTCTTGGGCGACACCGGCAGCGTGACATGCTTCATGACTTGATCTCTTTTGACTTGGCCTCTTCAGGTGACTTGGCCTCTTCGGGGAACGCGGTCGCTGGTCTTGCGAGGCCGGACGGCAGGGTCATCGCACCGCCTCCGGAATCTTGTCGGCTTCCATCACGCTGAGAAAACGCGCGGTCAGCGGATTGCGGGGATTGGTGAGCACCTCATGCGCCGGCCCCTCCTCGATGATCACCCCGCCGCTCAGGAAAGCGACGCGGTCGGCGACTTCATCGGCGAAGCGGATCTGGTGCGTCGAGATGATCATGGTGAGACCGTCGTCGATGGCGAGACGGCGGATCACTTCCAGCACCTCGTTGACGAGCTCGGGATCGAGCGCGGAGGTCGGCTCGTCCAGCAGCAGCACGCTCGGGTTTGGTGCGAGTGCGCGCGCGATGGCGACGCGCTGCTGCTGGCCGCCGGAGAGATGCCGCGGCAGCGCATCGGCGCGATGTGTCAGGCCCACGCGCTCGAGCAATTCGGCCGCGCGGCGGTCGGCATCGATGCGGGTCATGCCGTGCACCCAGCGCAGCGGACCGGCGATGTTCTCCCTGGCCGACAGGTGGGCAAACAGGTTGAATTGCTGGAACACCATGCCGACGCCAACCGTTGCCCGTTCGTTGGCCATCGCCCGGGGTGACAGCAGCTTGCCGTCGTCGTCAAAACCGAGGCGGCGGCCGCCGACGCGCACGGTACCTGCGTCCCAGCTTTCGAGATGATTGATGCAGCGGAGCAGCGTGCTCTTGCCGGAGCCGCTGGGACCGAGCAATGCGACCACCTCGCCGACGCGAACGGTGAGATCGAGACCGCCGAGCACCTTTTGCGCGCCGTAGCGCTTGGTGAGGTCCTTGGCCTCGACCGCGATGTTGTTGCGCGCGATCGTCGCTGCGCGCCGGGTGCGTTCCTCGCGCGTCAAGGCCAGCGGAGGCGTCTCGGCAAGCTGCTCCGCCGCTACCGGCTCGGGATCGGCAGCGGTCGCCTCGGCAAGCTCGAGCCTGGTGGCGAGATCGACGCGACGCCACGGCAGATAGTCGGCGAGCTTGCGCTCGCGGCCTTGGGCGCGGTCGAGATCGAGCAGCCATTCGACGAACAGCTGGATGACGCTGATGGCAAAGGTCAGCACCAGATACAAAAGGCCGGAGGCGAAGAAGATCGAGAAGAAGTCGAAGGTCGAGGACGCAAGCTGGGTCGAGCGCAGCGTCAGCTCCTGGACCGCGACGACGGAGGCGAGCGAGGAATTCTTCAGCGCGCTGACGGCCTCGTTGCCGAAGGCCGGGATCATGGTGCGGATCGCCTGAGGCGCGATCACCCGCCACATCAGGATTCTGGGCGTCATGCCGAGCGCCTGGCCCGCCGTCACCTGCCCGCGGTCGACGCCGAGCACGCCGGCGCGCAGCATCTCGGCGATGAACGGCGCCTCGTTGCAGGCGAGCGCGAGGCCGGCGGCCAGCACCGCCGGCAGCTTGATGCCGATATGCGGCAGCGCGTCATAGGCGAACACCATCTGCAGGATCAGCGGCGTCCCGCGGAAGATCACGGTGTAGGCCCGGGCGATCGCCGCCAGCAGCCAGAAGCGCGACAGCTGCATGCCGGCGAGGATCAATCCGAGGATCAATCCGCCGCCGAGCCCGAGGGCAGTCACCTCGAGGGTGAGCTCGATGCCCTCGAGCAGATACGGCATGCTCAGGTAATGGAGGAACAGCGACATCAGTCTGCCGTCAGGATGTCAGGCTCCTTGAAGTTGTTCACGTCGAGCCCATGCTTCTTCAGAAGCTCCATATGCGTGCCGGCCTTCTGCACCTCGATCAGCGCGGCGAGCACGGCGTCACGGAATTTCGGCTTGTCCTTCGGCACTGCGATCCCGACCGAATACGGGATCGTCACCGCGATCGCCTTCTCCAGCTTGTCCGGATAGGCCTTCACCGCGCTGTCGACGGTGTTGACGTCGTTGACATAGGTGTCCGCCCGGCCGGCGAGGATCGCTTGGATGCAGTTGGCGTTGTTGTCGTAGAGCTGGACGGTCGGCTCGGGCTTGCCGGCCTTCTTGCACTCCGGCATCAGGGCCTGGATCAGAGGCACCTCGACATATCCGGTGTTTTCGGCGGCAGCCGCGCCGCACATCGACATGTTGATGCCATTGATGCCCTTCGGATTGCCCTTGGCGACCAGCACGCCGTCGAACACCTTCGAGTAGGTGATGAAGTCGGCGGCCTTGGCGCGCTCCTTGGTGGCATAGATATCGGAGATGACGATATCGGCCTGTCCCGCGGCGAGCGTGGTCAGCAGTGCGGCGAACGTCACCGGCTTGTAGGTCAGCTTGAAGCCGAGGCATTCGCCGATGGCTTCGCCGAGGTCGATGTCGAAGCCGATATATTTGCTGGGATCCTTCGGGTCGATCGTCTCATAGCCCGGCGTGTGCGGGTTGATGGCGTTGACGAGCGTCTTGCCCTTCCAGTCCGGATATTTGGCCTGGAGCGCGGCGCAGGCGGCGGGCGCTGCGGCCTGCGCGCTCAGCGGTGCAGCGGCAACGAGGCCGATAGCGATGGCGGCGCCGAGCGCGAGCCTGCGCCACGGCTGTGATGCGCGCGCGATCCCCCGCCGCGCCTGGGGCAATACCCGTGTCTCCATCTCCAGCTCCTTCGAATTGTCATGGCAATGGCCATGTTCCAGATCTCGGGAGCGAGCCTAGGTGGAGTGCGGACCGGAAAGCTTGTCCGCGGGCGTACAAAAAATTGGATGGAAGTGGCCCGTGATTTGGGCAAGCGACTGCACAAAAACTGTTCGCAGGCACGACGTGTCCCGGCGCGGGATTCCGAATTCGGGAGAACCATATCGTTCCGGATGACGTACCGATCTGCGCGATCCGAGAATCATCCGGTCAGCTTATTTGACAGAGATACGACGATGACCGGCGGAGATACGACGATTTATGGATCCATCTGCGGCCGGCATCCGAACTGGATCACCGCCGTCCACAGCCTGTCCGCAGCATATCCACAGGCCGATCATGCCGGATTCGCGAGCCCGCACGAGCCACTTGCTGCGCACAAACTCACAGGCCTGGTATGTCAGCCACCGGCCTGATCGAACACGCTGCGGCAAGCCTCGCTCAAGCTTGACCGATTACGGCGAAGGCAGGCTGTGATGGCACGGACGTTGGGGATCTCGCCGGCGCAGAGCCGGTAGACGTCGGGCGTGCAGGCCCGACGCTGCTCGGGCGTTCCCTGCTGCGCATGTGCGGCGGAGGCAAACAGCGTCAGAAACAATCCGAGCGTCGAGGCGCGACGCGCCCGGCTCTTCACACCCGCAAACCGCAAGAACCTTGGCTTCATGACGAAGTCTCCTGTCTGCCCTGCCCACCCCCGGCCTGCATTGGCCGGGCTTGCGAAGGGGTAGGAGAAATAAACCGCCGGGAATGTGATCTCTTTCACACGGGCAGCCGGTCGGAGGCGCTTACGGTTCCCGGGGGATTTTCATGAATCGCTAACCAATCGGGACCCGATCGCCGGATCGTTAAAATGCGAACGATCGGTTCAATCGGGTAACAAGCCGGCTTTGCGACATTGCGCCATCCGCGGTTCGGAGGGTGTGATGAGCGAAGCCGAATTCAACTTGCTGCTGGATGCCGTCCAGGACGCCATGGTCCATGAAGATCCGGCGTTCGCGCCGGGGGAGGATTTCGTGCCGCGCTCGTGGACGTTCAACGCCAAGCCCAAGGCCGCCAACGACAATGAGGGCGCCTGGCCCCTCCTGCCGTTTCCGGACGGCTGGTACGCGGCCTGCTGAGGCCAATTTCAACACGAAAACGCAGCGCGCGCCCGCGGGCGTTTTGCGCCAGGCCCAGCGCCGCACGGGCACGACCGTGATCAGGTCTTGATGCGCTCCTCGCCGTCCTGCGGCGCCCGGTCGGGCGCGGTCGGCGGAAAGATGCTGTCATAGATCGCTCGGGCCTCGCGAATGAGGCGAGCCCGCTCCAGCTCGGATTTCGGGACAAATCGGACGATTTCGCTCACGTGCTCTCCAGCGCTCGATCGCTCGGGGAATACATCACCTGGCTGATGCGAACTCTATGCCAGCAGGCCTGAATCACGGGTTTCCGGCAGGCCCGGGCAAACCCGGTGTGCGCCAGCGCGGCCTTCGTGGCCGGATCTGCATGCAGGCGCGGCGGAACCTGCGCCGCAATCAATTTGTGCTGAAAGATCAGAGCTTTGCGATGGAGGCCACGTCGGGACTCGAACCCGAGTAAACGGTTTTGCAGACCGGCGCGTAACCACTCCGCCACGTGGCCCCAACGAGGGCGGAGCAATATAGGGGATCATGGATTTAGGCAACCCCGACCGGAGCCGGCCATGCCTTCGCACTGCCGAGATATCT
This sequence comes from Bradyrhizobium sp. SZCCT0153, assembly GCF_018129995.1. GTDB lineage: Bacteria > Pseudomonadota > Alphaproteobacteria > Rhizobiales > Xanthobacteraceae > Bradyrhizobium > Bradyrhizobium japonicum_G. Next base: position 423,945 of record NZ_JAFCKS010000006.1, on the reverse strand, counting down.
GCCGGGAATCTCATCGATGGCGCCGGCCGTCGCGACGCGTCCCTCCTCCAGGAGGATCGCGCGGTTTCAGGTGCTTGGGACGAGTCAGGCCCGCTTGCCGCGCCGGACACCACGCCGGCGGTCCTTGACCACCGGTTTCGGCGCCAATTCCGGCATCTCGGCCTGGACTTCGCGATAGCGGGTTAGCATCCGTTCAAAACTCGCGTTCAGCGTCTGCGCGATGTCGGGGCGCTTCTCGAGACTGGCCAGGATCGTTGCGGCCGCCTCGATGGTGGAGAGTCCGTCCTTGCGCGGCTCCTTGCGCAGGCGCCCGTAGCGCGAGGGGTGCGCCGGGTTGAGGATCACGCGCTGGCACTTCAGCATCCAGGGGTTGCGCCACCACAATGCCTTGGCCTGGCTCCACGTGCCGTCGAGCAGCACCACGCCTTCGAGCTTGCCCAGGATCGCACGCTGGTTCTCCGCAATCGCGCCCTTGCGGTCGAGTGCGACAATCTCGCCCTCGGCCTCGAGAGCGGCCGCGCGTGCCGAGCCGAGATAGAGCACGGCCCAGCGCGCCGCATTCTCGACCGGCTGCCCCAGCGCCTTGGACAGGCTCGGCCAGGACAGGCCGACGCGCACCGTCGCCTTGGCGAAATGCTTCGCAAGCAGCCGTGCGGTGCCAAGCGCCCTGTCCTGCTCCTGCGGATGCTGGAGGATCAGGAGCGAGAGCCGCTTTTCAATCGGCGTGACGCTGTCGCAGATGCACAGCGGCATCGGCTTCTGGCAGTGCGGGCATTCGGGGATCGGATCGGCCGGCGCGGCGGCTGCTGGGTTCGACATGGTCGCCGCTATACGCTTTGCGCGGCGCTTCAACAACCCGCCTATTCCGCCGGCGCGGCCAGCGGGCGCGGCTCGGAGCGCCGGCGCAGCCGGTCGATCAGAAGGTAGATCACCGGCGTCGTGTAGAGCGTCAGGATCTGCGAGACGAACAGGCCGCCGATGATGGTGATGCCGAGCGGGCGGCGCAGCTCCGTGCCGGGGCCGGTCGCGACCACCAGCGGAATGCCGGCGAACAGCGCCGCCATGGTCGTCATCAGGATCGGGCGGAAGCGCGCCTGGCAGGCCTCGAAGATCGCCTCGGCGGAGGACAGGCCGCGCTGGCGCTCGGCATCGAGCGCGAAGTCCACCATCATGATGCCGTTCTTCTTGACGATGCCGATCAACAGGATGATGCCGACGAAGGCGATCACCGTCAGCGGCGTGTTGGTCACCTGCAAGGCGAGCAGCGCGCCTAATCCGGCCGAGGGCAGCGTCGAGATGATCGTGAGCGGATGGGCGAGGCTCTCATAGAGCACGCCGAGCACGATATACATCGCGACCAGCGCGCCGAGGATCAGCAGCGGCTGTCGCCCGCTGGTCTTGGCAAAATCGCCGGCATTGCCGTCAAAACTGCCGCGGATGCCTTCCGGCATGTGCAGCTCCTCGACCGCGCGCTGGATGTTCTGCGTCGCGGCCTGGAGCGCAACGTCCGGCAACAGGTTGAACGACACCGTGGTCGAGGGGAACGACTGCGAGTGATAGACCGCGAGCGCGGCGAGCCCACGCGTCGCATGCACCACGGCCGACAGCGGCACCTGCGCGTCGCCCGCGCCGGCGACATAGATGCGGTCGAGATTGGACGGATCGACCTGGAATTTCGGGTCGATCTCCAGCACCGTCATGTACTGGTTGCGCTGGGTGTAGATGATCCCGATCTGCCGCTGCGAGAACGCGTTGTTCAGCGCGTTGTCGATATCCTGGACGCGGACGCCGAGCGCCGAGGCCTTCTGGCGGTCGATGGACAAGGTCAGCTGAAGCCCGCCGGGATCGCGGTCGCTGGAGACGTCGGTGATGCCGTCGACGCTCTCCATGCGCTTGGCCACGATCGGAGCCCACTTCTGGAGCAAACTGAGGTCGGTGCTGGTCAGCGTGTACTGGTAGTCGGAATCGCTCTGCCGTCCGCCGGCGCGGACATCCTGGGCGGCGAACATGAAGAGGCGGATGCCGGGGACCGGAAACAGTGCGCGCCGCAGGCGATCGATCACGACCTGCGTTGAAACGTGATCGCGCTGCTCCGGCGGCTTCAGGCTGATGAACATGGTGCCGCGGTTCGAGGTCGCGCCGCCCGGCCCGCCTCCGCCGCCGACCGTCGAGCCGATGCCGGCCACCGCCGGATCCTGCATGACGATGTCGGCGAGCCGCTGCTGAAGGCTGAGCATGGACTGGAACGAGATATCCGCCGAGGCGCGCGTCGCGCCGATGACGAAGCCGGAATCGTCGGTCGGAAAATAGCCCTTGGGGACCTTGATGTAGAGCACCACCGTCAGCCCGATCGTGGCGAAGAACACCAGCAGCGTCAGCAGCGGGAATTCCAGTACGGTGCGCAGGGTGCGGGCATAGAATGCGACGATGCGCGACAGCGAGCCCTCGATGATGCGATCGAACAGCGTCGCGGAGCCGGACGTGGTCTGCCGGATGTAATGGGCGCAGATCATCGGCGTGACCGTCAGCGACACGAGCGTCGACACCACGATCGCGAAGGTCAGCGTCAGCGAAAACTCGCGCAGCAGACGGCCGACGATGCCGTCCATGAAGATCAGCGGCGTGAACGCCGCGATCAGCGACAGGCTGATCGAGACCACGGTGAAGCCGATCTGCCTGGCGCCCTCGATCGCCGCCTGGAACGGCCGCATGCCGTGCTCGAGATTGCGGTACATGTTCTCGATCATGACGATGGCGTCGTCGACCACGAAACCGACCGAGATCGCCAGCGCCATCAGCGACAGATTGTCGATCGAAAAGCCGGCGACCCACATGCCGGCGCAGGTGCCGGCCAGCGCCAGCGGCACCGAGATGCCGGCCGCGATCGTCGGCGTGAGACGGCGCAGGAACACGAAAACCACGACCATCACCAGGATGGCGGTCGCCAGCAGCGTCCATTGCATATCCATCACGCTGGCGCGGATCGTGCTGGTGCGGTCGACGAGGGTGGAGACCTCCACGCCGGCCGGAATCCACTGCTTCAGCGCCGGGATCAGCGCCTTCACCCTGTCAACGGTGTCGATGACGTTGGCGTCGCCCTGCTTGGTGATCTGGATCAGCACCGCAGGCTGCTTGTTGAACCATGCGATCGAACGGGCATTGCGGACGCCGTCCTCAATCTCGGCGACATCGGCGAGGCGCACGAAATTGCCGTTCGCGCTCTTGATGACGATGTCGCGGAATTCCTTGGCCGTGCGCATTTGCTTGTTCAGCGACAGCGTCTCGCTCTGGCGCTCGCCGTTGAAGATGCCGACGGGGCCGAGCGGATTGGCGTTGATGATGGCGGTCCGGACGTCGTCGGTGGCGATGCCGGCGTTCGACAGCGCGACCGGATTGAGCTGGATCCGCACCGCCGGCTGGTCCGCACCGCTGATCGTCACGTTGCCGACGCCGGGGACCTGCGAGATGCGCTGGGCCAGCACGGTGTCGGCGACATCGTAGATCGCGCTCGCCGCAAGGGTCTTCGAGGTCAGCGCCAACACGAAGACGGGCGCGCCGGCGGTGTTGGCCTTGCGGAAGCGCGGCAGCGTCGGCAGATCGCTCGGCAGGTCGACCAGTGCGGCGTTGATCGCCGCCTGCACGTCGCGCGCGGCCTTGTCGATGTTGCGACCGATGTCGAACTGGAGCTGGATGTTGGTGGTGCCCAGCGACGACGTCGAGGTGATCTGGTTGATGCCCGAGATCTCGCCGAGCCGCCGTTCCAATGGCGAAGCCACGGTCGCGGCCATCACTGACGGGTCGGCGCCCGGACGGCTGGCCGAGACGAAGACGGCGGGGAAATCGACGTTCGGGACCGAGGCAACGGGCAGGAACTCGTAGGCCACGACACCCAGCAGGAACAACCCGATCGACAGCAGCGTGGTCGCAACCGGGCGGCGGATGAAGGGCTCCGAGATCGATGCCATCACTGCATCCCCTCGGTCGCGCCCGCGACGGGCGGACCGCCGGGCTCGACCGGCGGCAGCGCCTGCTCGAGGCGGCGGTTGATGCGGTCGAGCGCGAGATAGATCACGGGCGTGGTGTAGAGTGTGAGCAACTGGCTGAGCAGCAGCCCGCCGATGATGGAGATGCCGAGCGGAAACCGCAGCTCGGCACCGGTGCCGCTTTCGATCGCGAGCGGCAGCGCGCCGAACAGCGCCGCCAGCGTCGTCATCATGATCGGGCGGAAGCGCAGCAGGCAGGCCTGCACGATCGCCTCATGCGCCGGCATGCCCCGCCCGCGCTCGGCCTCGAGCGCGAAGTCGATCATCATGATCGCGTTCTTCTTGACGATGCCCATCAAGAGGATGATGCCGATCAGGCCGATCACCGAGAGGTCCTGGCCGCATAGCATCAGCGCCAGGATGGCGCCCACGCCGGCCGACGGCAGCGTCGAGAGGATGGTGATCGGGTGGATGTAGCTCTCGTAGAGCACGCCGAGCACGATGTAGATCGTGATCACGGCGGCGAGCAGCAGCCATGGCTGGCCGGCGAGCGCCTTGGCGAATTCGGCAGCGTCACCGGCGTAGACGCCGACGATGCTGTTGGGCATCTCGATCCGGGTCTCGATCGTCTTCACCGCCTCGACGGCATCGCCGAGCGCCGCGCCCGGCGCGAGGTTGAAGCTGAGCGAGATCGACGGGAATTGCGCCTGGTGCGAGATCGCGAGCGGGGCCGTGGTGCGCTTCAGCGTCGCCACGGCGGACAGCGGTACCTGCGCGTTGGGGGCGCCGACGGTGGCGCTGGCGGCGCCCGGCAGATACAGCTTCGACAGGATCGAGGGATCGCGCTGGTACATCGGCAGCGCTTCCAGCACCACGCGATACTGGTTGGCCTGGCCGTAGATCGTGGAGATCTGGCGCTGCGCGAAGGCGTCGTTGAGCGTGTCGGTGATGCCTTGCAGGCTGACGCCGAGCTGTCCGGCGCGGGTGCGGTCGACATCGAGCTGCGCCCGCAGGCCGCCTTCCTGCGCCTCCGAGGACACGTCACGAAACAGCGGGTCGTGCCGCATCTCCGCAACCAGCTTGCGCGCCCATTCCGAGACCAGCGCCGCGTCGGTGCCGGTCAAGGTGTACTGGTATTGCGAGCGGCTCGACTGGGTCGAGATCTGCACGTCCTGCACCGGCTGGAAATACACGGTCATGCCGGGGATGCCGGCCACCCGCTCCTTCAGCCGGGTAATGACCACGCTGACATCGTCGCGGCGCTCGCCGCGCGGTTTCAGCGTCATGACGAGGCGCCCGACATTGGTGGTCGGGTTGACCGAGCCGGCCCCGATCACCGAGACAACACCGGTCACATCGGGATCGGCCTTGATGGCGTCGGCCGCCGCGGCCTGCCGTTTCTGCATCTCCGCGAACGAGACGTCAGGCCCAGCCTCCGTCACCGCCGTGATCGAGGCAGTGTCCTGGAGCGGCAGAAAGCCTTTTGGCGCCACGACGTAGAGAACGAGAGTTGCGATCAGCGTGGCGAAGGTCACGACCAGTGTGGCGCGCTGGCGTTCCAGCACCCACAGAAGCGTGCGGTGATAGGCCTCGACGGTCCGGTCGATGAAGCGGCTGATGGCGGCCAGTCCCGGTACCGCCAGCTCCTCGTGCGCGTGCTTGAGCAGGCGCGAGCACATCATCGGCGTCAATGTCAGCGAGACCACGGCCGAGGTCACGACCGCGATGGTCAGCGTCAGCGCGAATTCGCGGAACATGCGGCCGACGAGGCCCGACATGAACAGCAGCGGGATGAACACCGCGATCAGCGACACCGTCAGCGAGATCACGGTGAAGCCGATTTCGCTGGCGCCCTTCAGCGAGGCTTCCATCGCACTGTCGCCATTCTCCATGTGGCGGACGATGTTCTCGATCATGACGATGGCGTCGTCGACGACGAAGCCGGTGCCGATGGTGAGCGCCATCAGCGACAGATTGTCGAGGCTGAAGCCGGCGAAATACATGATGCCGAAGCTGGTGATCAGCGACAGCGGCAGCGCCACGCCCGCGATCAGCGTGGCTCGCAGCGAGCGCAGGAACAGCAGCACCACCAGCGTCACCAGCACGACGCTGAGGATCAGCGTGAACTGCACGTCCCGGACCGAGGCGCGGATGGTCACGGTGCGGTCGGAGACGATGGTGAGATTCACGCCGGCCGGAATCGCGCGCTGGACTTTCGGGATTTCGGCGCGGATCTGGCTGACGACGTCGATCACATTGGCGCCGGGCTGACGCTGGATGTCGATGATGACGGCGGGCGAGCCCTGGTACCAGCCGCCGGTGCGGTCGTTCTCGAGGCCGTCGACGATCTGCGCGACGTCGGCGATGGTGACGGGCGAGCCGTTGCGGTACGTGACGATGATGGGCTTGTAGGCGTCGGCGGCGGCGATCTGGTCGTTGGCCGCGATGATGTAGGATTGCTGCGCGCCGTCGAGCGAGCCTTTCGGCCCGGACACATTGGCGTTGGCGATCGCGGTGCGCAGATCCTCCATCGCGATGCCGTAAGCCGCGAGCCGCGCCAGATCCGCCTGGATGCGTACCGCCGGCTTCAGCCCGCCGAGCACCGAGACGCGACCGACGCCGGATATCTGGCTCAGCCGCTGCGCCAGCAGCGTGTCGGCGATGTCGCTCATCGCCCGCAGCGAGATCGTGTCGGAGCGCAGCGCCAGGGTCATCACCGGCGCGTCCGCCGGGTTCACCTTGGCGTAAGTCGGCGGATAAGGCAGCGTCTTGGGCAGCACGCCGGCCGCTGCGTTGATCGCCGCCTGCACGTCCTGGGTCGCGCCGTCGATGTCGCGGTTGAGGTCGAACTGGAGCGATATCTGGCTGACGCCGAACGAGCTGGTCGAGTTCATCGCCGAGAGCGACGGGATCTGGCCGAGCTGCCGCTCCAGCGGCGCGGTGATCAGCGAGGCGATCACGTCGGGGCTCGCACCGGGCAATTGCGTCGTCACCTGCACGGTCGGGAAGTCGACCTGCGGCAGCGCCGAGACCGGCAGCGCGAAATAGCCCAGCAGCCCGCCGATCAGGAGCGCGATGCCGAGCAGCGAGGTCGCGATCGGCCGTCGGATGAAGGGTTCGGAGACGCCCATGGGATGCGCCTGCCGCTCAGGCGGCTGTTGTCGGGATCATGGCTGCTTGGCTCCACTTCCCGATGCCCCAGGATTCGGCGGAGGCCCCGGTGCCGGTCCAGTCTGGCCCTTCTGGTCGCCTTCGCTGCTGCTCCGTTTCGCGCGGCGCTCGCCGTCCTTGCCTTGTCCGTCCCTCGGACCGTCTTTGGCGCCATCCTTCTTCTGACCGTCCGGCGCGCGCGCGCGCTTGCGCGGCGCGAGATCGGCCGACGGGGTCTGGTCGTCGCGGCCGATGACCACCTTGGAGCCGTCGGACAGATTGGCAAAGCCCGTCGTGACGACCCTGTCTTTCGGCGACAGGCCGCTGGCGATGACGGCGTCATGCTCGTTCTGCTGGGTCACCGTCACTGGCTTGGCCGCGACGACATTGTCCTCGCCGATGACATAGCTGAAGGTCCCGATAGGGCCGCGCTGCACGGCCGAGGTCGGCACCACCAGCGCCTGCGTCAAGGTCTCGACCTTGAGGCGGACGTTGACGAACTGACCCGGCCAGAGCTGGTAATTGGCGTTGGGGAATTCCGCCTTGAGCCTGAGCGTGCCGGTGGTCTGATCGACCTGGTTGTCGATGCCGGTGAGCTTGCCGGTATCGATCACGGTGATGCCGTCATTGCCGAACACGTCGACCGCGAGCGCGCCCTTCGATGCCGCCGCGTTGACGCGCATGATCTGCTGCTGCGGCAGGCTGAACCACACCGCGATCGGCTGCAATTGCGTGATCACCACGAGGCCGGTGGTGTCGGAGGCGTGGATGATGTTGCCCTGATCGACCTGGCGAAGGCCGGCGCGGCCCGAGATCGGCGCCACGATCTTGGTGTAGCTCAGCGTCGCCGCCGCGTTGTCGATCGCGGCCTGGTCGGCCTTGACCAGCGCCTCGGTCTGCGCGACCAGCGCGCGCTGGGTGTCGGCCTGCTGCTTGGAGCCGGCGTTGGACGCCGCGAGCTGCTCGTAGCGCGTGAGGTCGATGCGCTGGTTGGCGAGCTGGGCCTGGTCCTGCGCCTTCTTGGCGACGGCCTGATCGTACGTCGCCTGATACAGCGCCGGATCGATCTCGCCGACCACGTCGCCCTTCTTGACATCCTGGCCTTCCGTAAAATTCACCGCGATCAGCTTGCCGTCGACCTGGGAGCGCACGGTCACGGTGTTGAGCGCGCGGATCGCGCCGACGCCGTCGAGATAGACCGGAACGTCCTGGATCCGGGGCGTCGCCGCCAGCACCGGCACCGGCAGATCGGGCCGCTGGTTGCGGTTGTTGGCCTGAGGCTGCTGATGCATGGCGCTCCAGCCGAGATAGCCGAGACCACCGAGGATCGCGAACGTGATCAGGGTCATCACGAAGCCGCGGCCGCGCGACCCTTTCGCCGTCCCCTCCTTGGCGCCTTGCTTGGCATCCGGCTTAAAGAGCATTGACCGGTTTCTCCATCCTCGGCTCCCAACCGCCGCCGAGCGCCTGATACAGGCTGACGATGGCGAGGAGCCGTGCGAGTTGGGCCTGCGACAGCGCGTCTTCCGCCTGGAACAGGGTCAGTTGGGTGTTGAGCACGGTCACGATGTCGGCGGTGCCGGCGCGCAATTGCTGCTCGGCGAGGTCGAACGCGCGACGCGACGCGGTCACGACATCGCGCTGCAATTGCAGCTTGATCGTGGTCTGCTTGATCGAGAACAGCGCATTGTCGACGTCGGCAAACGACTGGACGATGGTCTTGCGATAGGTCTGGAGCAATTCGTCCTGCCGGGCCTTGGCATATTCGAAATTGCCGAGGATCTTGCCGCCGTCGAAGATCGGCTGCGTCGCGCTGCCGACGAGCTGGAAGAAGGCCGCGTGCGGCTGGAACAGCGACACCAGCGCGGAGCTCTGATAGCCGCCATTGCCGGTAAGCTGGATGGTCGGAAAGAACTGCGCACGGGCGTTGCCGATGTTCGCGGTCGCGGAGGCGAGCTGCGCCTCCTGGCGGCGGATGTCCGGCCGCTGCGTCAGGATCTCGGACGGCAGGCCGGGCGTCACGCGCGGGATCGCGATCCGGTTCAGCGAGCCGCCGAGCACGCGCACGCCCTCCGGCGGACGCGACACCAGCACCGCGAGCGCATTGACGTTCTGGTCGAGCGTCTGGCGCAGCGGCGGCACCAGCGCCTTCTGGTTGGCGAGCACGCTCTCCTGCTGGGCGACGTCGAGATCGGTGCCGGTGCCGGCCTTGCGCCGTTCCCTGACGGCATCGAGGATGCGCTGCGCGCTGGCGATGTTGCGCTGTGATGTCCTGATGCGATCCTGGGAAGCCAGCACCTGGAAATAGGCGTTGGCGACCCCTGCCAGGGTCGTCAGCGCGACGACGTCGCGATCGAAGCGGTTGGCGTTTGCTGTCTCTTCGGCGGTTTGCAACGCGTCCCGGTTCTGGCCCCAGAAGTCGAGCTGGTAGCTCGCGCTCAGCGAAGCCGAATAATTGACCACCTCGCGGCCACCATTGGTGAGGCCCGAGGACGACGAGCCGGAGGTGCGCGAATAGGTTTCGGAGCCGCCGCCCGACAGGCTCGGCAGCAGCGCAGCCCCCGCCTGCCGCGCCTGGGCGTCCGCCTGTACGATACGCGAGACGGCCGCGGCGATGTCGAGATTGACGGTCTGCGCCTCCTCCATCAGCTGCGTCAGCTCCGCGGAGCGGAAGCCGCGCCACCAATCCAGCGTGGGTGGCGCGTCGGCCTTGCCGGCGTATTTGTACTGCGCGGGAACATCGAGCGCGGGATCCGGCAGATCCTGCGTCAGAACGCAGGCTCCGGAGGCCGCGGCAAGGCACAGCACCACACCCCAGCGCGCCGCATGCCGCGCTGGAAACACCGACCCAAAGGATCGCCGCATGGCGACCACAGGACCATCCCGTGTCACATCCACCCTCCGCCGGGCAGATAAAGCCGCCACCGCGCAGCCGGATTAACCGATTCGCGGCGGGGCAGTCGGAGGGCTTTGGACAGCTCGTTCACCACGGTGATGCTTTCTGCGGAACCTGGGCTTCATACTAGCCGGGTGTGCAACAGCGTGACAGTCCCGCAGCTGCGAAACGCACACCCCAACATACCGGCATCGGCGCGACTCAAATGCAGAATAGACCTGTCCTGCAGCAATCTTTCGCATTGCCGCGCCACCATGAACGCGTTCAAGCTTACCAAGATTTCATGTGATATTGCCGCCACACCTGCACCGGAGCCGTCCGACCACTCTCACGAGGTCGTCAGCTTCCGAAAGCGGGGCGCGTCCGCTCGCAGGTCGGACTTCCACCCTCGACGCGCGCTCTCAACACCGTTGAGGCCCCCTCCTTGGTCGAGCTCGCATGCGCTTCGACATTGCAGCGTCCCGCGAGGGCGCACATGGCCGATCAGCTCCGCTCGCCGCGACAGTTATCTTCCATATCCCGATGGCGGCTTGCCATATCCATCTCCTGATCATCGGCTTCGCGGCAAGCAGGTCTCTCCTGCCGGAATATCGCTGCTTTGGCGGGCGTTTGGGCCTGTTTCGCCGCAGCGCAAAAGCCTTCCCCTTTTGCTTCCCAAGCACTAGGTTCTGGCCAACCTGATCAACCTCTTTGCCAGTGATTTTCCCCGACATGACCATCAAAAACGACGTTGTCGAAGCCATCGGCAACACCCCGCTGATCAAGCTCAAGCGCGCATCGGAATTGACCGGCTGCACCATCCTGGGCAAGGCCGAGTTCATGAATCCCGGCCAGTCGGTGAAGGACCGCGCCGGCAAATGGATGATCCTGGAAGCCGAGAAGCGCGGCGAGCTCAAGCCCGGCGGCCTCGTGGTGGAAGCGACCGCCGGCAATACCGGCATCGGCCTTGCCGTGGTCGCGAGTGCCCGCGGCTACCGTACGCTGATCGTGATCCCGGAGACGCAGAGCCAGGAGAAGAAGGATTTTCTGAAGCTGTGCGGTGCCGAGCTGCTGGAATCGCCGGCCCTGCCCTATTCCAATCCGAACAACTACCAGCATGTCGGCCGCCGGCTCGCCGATGAACTGCGCAAGACCGAGCCCAACGGCGTGCTGTTCGCCGACCAGTGGAACAACCTCGACAACGCCAAGGCGCATTACGAGTCCACCGGCCCCGAGATCTGGCAGCAGACCGGCGGCAAGCTCGACGGTTTCGTCTGCTCGGTCGGCAGCGGCGGCACGCTTGCCGGCACCAGCCGCTATTTCAAGGAGAAGAACAAGGATATCCGCATCGCCTGCGCCGATCCGCACGGCGCCGGCATGTATGAATATTTCAGGACCGGCGATGCCAAGGCGACGCCCGGCGGCTCAATCACCGAGGGGATCGGCCTCAACCGCGCGACTGCGATCGTCGAGACCGCGAAGGTCGATGACGCCTATCTCATTTCCGACGCCGAAGCGGTCTCGGTGATCTACGAACTGCTCCAGCACGAGGGCCTCTGCCTCGGCGGCTCCACCGGCATCAACATTGCCGGCGCGATGCGGTTGGCAAAGCAGCTCGGCCCCGGCAAGACGATCGTCACCGTGCTGTGCGATTCCGGCAGCCGCTACCAGTCGAAGCTGTTCAACGCCGACTTCATGCGCGCCAAGAATCTGCCCGTGCCGGAATGGCTGGAGAAGCGCAGCAACATCAAGCTGCCGTTCGTTTAGCTCCAGGTCGGCCGCGGCGATCCCCGCGATACCCGTGCGAGACGCGCGTTCGATAGCGAGGGCTTGACCTCGCTCCGGTGCGACTCGAGGGGAGTGCCGTAGGAGCCTTCGCCGTCGCCGCCCGGCCAGAAAATCAGCACCAGCATCAGCGCGAGGTTGACGAGCGCTCCGAGCGCCGTTCCCTGATGCTCCTGCCCGATCGCCCAGGCCGGAAACCGGCCTGCGACGAGATGGTCGACGATCATGAGCGCGAACCAGGCCGGGATCACGCAGACCGGATCCCAGCCGATGTCGCGAATGCGCATCGACTGCAGCGTGAAGGTCGCAATTCCGAACAAGACGATCGCAGCGATGATTGCCCAGCTAACCCGAGGCACAATAATCGCGCCAGAACTCGCGATAGCCCGCCTCGACCCTGCGCGTGTACGTCTCGACATTGCCGGCGGGCGAAGCTGCGATCCGGGCCGGCAGCTCCGCGCGCAGCTTCGCCAGATGATCGGGCTGCGCTGCGTATTTGCAGGCGATCGCGGCATAGCCCTCGTCGTCGTCGGCAACCCAGTCGCTGAGACCGACGGCGGCCACGATCGAGCCACCGGCGCGCGACGAGGAGCCGCTGCCGAGCTTGGCGACGACCGGGACTCCCGCATAGAGGGATTCCCAGGTGCTGATGCCGCCATTTTGCGGGAAAGTGTCGAGCGAGATGTCGACATTGGCAAAGGCCCGCAGATGCTCGGCGCGGGGGGTCGAGCCCAGGCACGTGACGTTCGCTTCGGCAATGCCCTGCGCCACGAACCGCGCGATCAGGCTGTCGCGCAACAACGGATCGTCAAGCAGCGTATGCTTGACGATGATCTTCGACCCGGTCACCTCCCGCATCACTTTGGACCAGACGCGGATAGCCTCGTCCGAAATCTTGTAGATGCGGTTGAATACGCCGAAGGTGACATGACCGTTGCGGAGCATGGGAGGCTCCGATGCAGGCACATCCAGAACGGGATCGATCGTGATCAGGCACGGCAGGTCAAAGACCTTCTCGACCAGCAGATGGCGCGCCGATTGCGGAATGAAGACCGGATCCGCGAGCACGTGGTCCATGGCCTGAAGGCCCGTGCCGGTCGCATGCCCGAAACCCGTGACCTGAATGGGGGCCGGCTTGCGGGCGAAGACAGGAAGCCTGTTGCCGGTCGTATGCCCGGACACATCGATCAGGATATCGATCCCGTCGGCCTGAATGCGATCGGCCAGCTCGTCGTCCGAAAGCTGCCAGGCGTCGACCCAGACGTCGGCCGCCGCCTTGAATTCCGCAGTCATCTCGTCCTGTCGCGGCGAGCAGGAATAGCAGACGATCTCGAATTTGGCGTGATCGTGATGGCGCAGCACCGGCAACAGCGTGAACGCCGCCGAATGGTACCAGAACTCGGCAGCAACGTAACCGATCACGATCCGCCGCTCCGGATCGAGCTGCCGGGGTAAGAGAGCCCTTCGCGGGAACCTGGCGCCGATCACCTGCCCCCAGTGTTTTCGCGCAGCCTGCTGAACCGCGAAATCGGCCTCGGACAGATAGTCGAGAAAGAAGATCTTCCGCGCGATCAAGTCCGCATTATCCGGCGCGATTGCCAGCGCCGCGTCGAGATGCCGGATCGCGGACGCGATCTCTCCCTGGTTTGCGAAACAGGCGCTCAGCAGGGTCATGGCGATCGCAGAGCGCGGGTTTTCCTCGAGCAAGGTGTTGCAGGCCAAGATCGCCTGCGCCGTATTGCCCATGCTGAGCGAGACTTGCGCCTTCCCCTGCAAGGCCACCTCGAGCCTGGGCGAAAGCGCAAGCGCTGCATCGAAATCCGCCGCCGCCTGTTGCGGGCGCGACAGCGCGAGATTGAGCCGCCCACGATGCGCCAGAGCCTTGGCCGAACCGGGCCTGATCTTCAGCGCCGCCGCGAGCGCGGCTTCGGCCTCATCGTAATGCTTGAGGTCGATACCGACTACGCCTTTGCCGACGAGCGCTTCCGCGTGACGCGGCTGGAACAATAAAGCGCGATCGAAACTTTGCCTGGAGCGCTCAAACTGGCCCAGCGCCAGCTCCGCCAAGCCACGATTGCAAAGCGCATCCGCATGGTCGGGCTTCAGCCTGATGGCGCGATCGTACAGTTCGATGGCCTGCTCGGGCAGGTTCATGTGGAGCAAGGTATTGCCGAGGCCGGTCAGGGCCAGCGCAAAATTCGGCTTCAGCGCGATCGCCTTCTCCTGACAGGTCCGGGCGGCCTCAAATTTCCGACGGCCGAAGTGTACCGCCGCGAGATTGTTGTAGGCCTCGTGCGAACGCGGATCGATCGCGATCGCGCGCTCGAGCAGTTGTTGCGCCTCCTCCAGGCGTCCGCCCTGCTGCACGGACAGGCCGAGCAGGTGTGTGGCGTCGAAATGATCCGGAACAGCTTGCAGGACCTGGCGGCAGAGCGCCTCGGTCTCCGCATATCTGCCCTGGCCATAGGCGCTCGCCGCGGCGGTAATGATACCGTCCGCCTGCTTCTTCAACTTCTTCTGCAATCGCGCATTCTGAAATGCGCGCGCACCGGCGCTGCTCTGCAAGGTTCTCTCCGGAGGATGGCCCGGGAGGAGTCTAGCTGATTCGCAGCCAGGACCGGCTGCTCAGCCGGTCCGGCAAACTCCGGGATATGCCGGTGCTCGGCGCAGGCTTCGCCTACGCAACGTCGCAGCGTTCGGAGGCATCGGCGCAATAGTCGCGCCAGAACTGGCGGTAACCCGCTTCGAGCTCACGCGTGTAGATCTCGACATTGCCTGCGGGCGAGGCCGCGATCCGGGCCGGCAAATCTGCGCGCAACTTCGCCAGATGATCGGGCTGCGTCGCAAACTTGCGGGCGATCTCGATGTAGCCGTCGTCATCCTCGGCGACCCAGTCGCCGAGACCGACGGCGGCGACGATGGAGGCGCCGGCACGCGAGGACGCGCCGTTGCCGAGCTTGGCCACGACGGGAACGCCCTTGTAGAGCGATTCCCAGGTGCTGATGCCGCCATTCTGCGGGAACGTGTCGAGGGATATGTCAACCTGGCCAAAGGCAAGCAGGTGGTCGTTGCGGGAGGTGGTGCCGAGGCACGTGATGCTCTCCTCGGCAATGCCCTGCGCCACGAAGCGCGCGACCAGGCTGTCGCGCAGCAATTGATCGTCGAGCAAACCATGCTTGATGATGATCTTCGATCCCGGCAGTTCGCTCATCAGGCGCGACCACACACGGATCGCGTGATCCGAAATCTTGTAAATGCGGTTGAAGACGCCGAAAGTGACATAGCCGTTGCGGAGCATCGGAAGCTCGGAAGGCTGCTGATCCGAGACGGGCTCGATCGTGATCAGACACGGCAGATCGTGGATCTTTTCGGCAAACAGATGCCGGACCGATGGCGGAATGAAAACGGGATCCGCGAGCACATAGTCCATGGTCTGCATGCCCGTGCCCGTCGCGTGCCCGAAGCCGGTGGCCTGGATCGGAGCCGGCTTCCGCGCGAAAGTCTGCAGCCTGTTACCGGTCGTGTGGCCCGATACGTCGATGAGGATGTCGACATTGTCGGCCTGAATGCGATCGGCGAGCTCGTCGTCCGAAAGCCCCCAGGCGTCAACCCAGACGTCCGCCATTGGCTTGAACATGGCGGTATACTCGTCCGCTCCCGGCCAAGTGTAATAGCAGATGATTTCAAATTTCGTGTGATCGTGATGGCGCAACACCGGCAGCAGAGAGAGCCCCGCCGAGTGCTGCCGGAATTCGGCAGCGACATAGCCGACAACAATCCGCTTTTCCGGATCGAGCGGCCGCTTCGGCAGCGTCCGCCGCGGCAGCTTGGAGCCGATCAGGTCCCACCAGTCTCGTCGCACCGCCTGCTGGACCACGAAATCGGCTTCCTCGCGGTAGTCCTGCAGGAAGATTTTTCCCCTGATCGCATCGCCATAGTCGGGCCTTATCGCCAGCGCGCGATCGAGATATTCGATTGCGGTGTCCATCTCTCCCTGGTTCGAATACGCGAAGCCCATCAACGCCAACCCAATTTCGGAGCGCGGATTTCGCTCGATCAAGGTCGTTGCGGCCGCGATCGCCTGCGCGGTCTTTCCGACGACGAGGCAGGCCTGCGCCTTGCCCCGGAGGGCTAGTTCGAGCTTGGGCGAGATCGCAAGTGCCGCCTCGAAATCCGCAAGTGCCTGCTCCACGCGCTGCAATTCGTAGCTAAGCCGCCCACGCTGAGCCAGGATTCGCGGCGAGCCGGGCTTGATCGCGAGCGCCATGGCAAGCTTGGCTGCCGCATCGTCGTGGTGCCGGAGTTCCATGCTGACCATGCTGTTGCCGACGATTGCCTCGGCATGGCGCGGCTGAAACAGCAGGGCGCGCTCGAAACTTTCCCTCGCGCGCTCGACTTGTCCAAGCAGGATCTCGATCATGCCCCGATTGCAGAACGCATCGGCATAGTCCGGCTTCAACTTGATGGCGCGTTCGTGCAGCTCGAGGGCCTGCCCATACAGCCCCAGATGCATCAGCGTGTTGCCAAGATTGGTCAGCGCGACCGCGAAATTCGGCTTCAGCGCGATGGCTCTCTCCTGGCACCGCCGCGCCTCTTCGTAATTGCCGAGGTCGAAATGCACGGTAGCGAGGTTGTTGTGGGCATCATGCAGGCGCGGATCGAGTGCAATCACGCGCTCGAGCAGCTCTTGCGCCTCCTCCAGTCGCCGGCCGTCATGCGCGCACATGCCGAGCAGGTGCATGGCGTCGACATGATCTGGAAGCGCTTTCAGGATCTCACGGCAGAGCGCCTCGGTCTCCGCATATTTACCCTGGCCATAGGCGCTTGCCGCGGCGGAGAGGACGGCATCCACCTGCTTCTTCAACTTCTTCTGCAATCGCGCGTTCTGGAACGCGCGCGCGCCGGCGCTGCTCTGCAAGGTTGCTCTCCGAAGGGTGACCCGGGATGAGTCTAACTGATTCGCAAGCCTTCCCGGCCGGTCGGCAGAACCGGCGGCACCCCCGGAATTTCCCGGTGCTCAGTGCAGGATCTGGCTCTGGAACAGCCGACCGGCCTACACAGCATCTCCGCCTTCCGGGGCCGCGGCACAATAGTCGCGCCAGAACTTGCGATAACCCGCTTCGACCTCGCGCGTGTAGCGTTCGACGTTGCCGGCGGGCGAAGCTGCGATCCGAGCCGGCAACTCCGCGCGTAACTTCGCCAGATGGTCAGGCTGCGCTGCGTATTTGCAGGCGATTGCAGCATAGCCCTCGTCATCCCCGGCGACCCAGTCGTCGAGGCCGACGGCGGCCACGATGGAGCCGCTGGCGCGCGACGAGGAACCGTTGCCGAGCTTGGCGACGACCGGAACACCAGCATAAAGGGATTCCCAGGTGCTGATGCCGCCGTTTTGCGGGAAAGTATCGAGTGAGATGTCGACATTCGCAAACGCCAGCAGATGCTCGCGGCGCGAGGTCGAGCCCAGGCAGATGACGTTCTCCTCGGCAATGCCCTCGGCCGCGAACCGCGCGATCAGCCTGTCGCGCAGCAATGCATCGTCAAGCAGCCCGTGCTTGATGACGATCTTCGATCCGGTCACCTCTCGCATCACTTTCGACCAGACGCGGATGGCCTCGTCCGAAATCTTGTAGATGCGGTTGAACACGCCGAAGGTCACATGGCCGTTGCGGACCATGGGAAGCTCCGATGGGGGCATATCCATAATCGGCTCGATCGTGATCAGGCACGGCAGATCATGGACCTTTTCGGCAAGCAGATGGCGCGCCGATTCCGGAATGAAGATTGGATCGGCGAGCACGTAGTCCATGGTCTGAAGGCCGGTCCCTGTGGCGTGTCCAAAACCCGTGACCTGGATGGGGGCCGGCTTGCAGGCGAAAACAGGAAGCCTGTTGCCGGTCGTATGCCCGGACACGTCGATCAGAATATCGATCCCGTCGGACTGAATACGATCGGCCAGTTCGTCGTCCGAAAGCTGCCCGGCATCGACCCAGACGTCTGCGAGAGACTTGAATCTCTCGGTAACCTCATCCTGCAACGGCCAGCAGGAATAGCAGACGATCTCGAACCTGGCATGATCATGATGGCGCAGCACCGGGAACAGAGCGAACGCGGCCGAGTGGTTCCTGAATTCGGAAGCGACATATCCAATCACGATCCGTTTGTCCGGATCGAGCTTGCGGGGCGACAACGCCCGTTGCTTCAGTTTGGCGCCGATCGCATCGCCCCAGGATCTTCGCACCGCCTGCTGGACCACGAAATCGGCCTCCGGCAGATAATCCAGCAGGAAGATCTTGTATCCGATGGCATCCGGATAGTCCGGCGAGATTTCCAGCGCCGCGTCGACGTGCGCGAGCGCCGTCGCGATGTCTCCCTGGTTCACGTAGCAGGAAGCCAGAAGCGTCATTCCGATGTCGGATCGCGGATTTTCCTCGAGCATGGTCTTGACCGCCGCAATCGCCTGCGCCGTGTTTCCCAGGAGAATGTTGACTTGCGCCTTCCAGCGCAGCGCGAGGTCAAGCCTCGGCGATTGCGCCAGCGCCGCATCGAAGTCCGCTGCCGCCTGCTCGTGCCGGGACAGGATCAAATTGAGCCGTCCGCGCTGCACCAGAATCCTCGGTGAACCTGGCTTGATCGCGAGCGCTGCCGCGAGGGCGGCCGCCGCCTCTTCGTAGTGCCGGAGCTCGATGCACACCATTCCCTTGCCGGCGATCGCTTCGGCATGACGCGGCTGAAACAACAGGGCGCGATCGAAACTCGCCTCGGCGCGCTCGAACTGACCCATCGTCAGCTCCGCCATGCCACGATTACAAAATGCATCGGCATAGTCCGGCCTCAGATGAATGGCGCGGTCGTGCAGTCCGATCGCCTGCTCGCCGAGGCCCATGTGCAGCAGCGTATTGCCGAGATTGGTCAGGGTGATCGGACAATTCGGCTTGAGCGCGATGGCCTTCTCCTGGCTTGCGCGGGCGGCCTCAAATTTCTGAAGATCGAAATAGACGATCCCGAGATTCCCATGGGCGTCGGGCGAGCGCGGATCGAGCGCAATCGCGCGCTCCAGCAGTTGTCGCGCCTCCTCCAGCCGCCGGCCGTCGTACGCGCGCAGGCCGAGCAGGTGCGTGGCGTGGAAGTGATCCGGAACTTCCTGCACAATCTGGCGGCAGAGTGTCTCGGCCTCCGCGTACCTGCCCTGCCCGAGCGCCTGAATCGCGACGGCCATAACGGCGTCCGCCTGCTTCCTCAGCTTCTTTTCCAAGCGCGCGTTCTGGTATGCGCGCGCGCCGACACTACCCTGCAAGGTCTCTCTCCGGAGTATGGCCCGAAGAGAGACTGGCTGATTCGCATGGTGCCAAGCTGACCGGTCAGTTAGACCGGCGATTCCAGCGAATAGCCGGTGCTCACCGCAAAATCTGGCTCAGGAACAGTTTTGTGCGGGCGTGTTGCGGGCTGGCAAAGAATTCGTGCGGGGTGTTGGCCTCGATGATCTGGCCGGCATCCATGAACACGACGCGGTTGGCGACCTCGCGGGCAAAGCCCATCTCGTGGGTCACGACCAGCATCGTCATGCCCTCCTCGGCGAGGTCGACCATGGTGTCCAGCACCTCCTTGACCATCTCGGGGTCGAGGGCCGACGTCGGCTCGTCGAACAGCATCACCTTCGGGTTCATGGTCAGGGCGCGCGCGATCGCGACGCGCTGCTGCTGGCCGCCGGACATCTGCCCCGGAAACTTGTTGGCCTGGTGCGGAATCTTGACCCGCTCCAGGAATTTCATTGCGGCCGCCTCGGCGTCCTTCTTGGGGATGTTGCGTACCCAGATCGGCGCCAGCGTGCAATTGTCCAGCACGGTCAGATGCGGGAACAGGTTGAAGCTCTGGAACACCATGCCGACTTCGCGGCGCACGGCATCGACATGCTTGAGGTTCGGCCCGAGCTCGATGCCGTCAACGACGATCTCGCCTTCCTGAAACTCCTCGAGCGCGTTGATGCAGCGGATCAAGGTCGACTTGCCCGAGCCCGAGGGGCCGCAGATCACGATGCGCTCGCCCTTGTGGACATCGAGGTCGATGTCGCGCAGCACGTGAAACTCGCCGTACCATTTGTTCAGGCCGGAAATCTTGACGATGGGGTCGGACATGGTGAGCTCGATCAGTTGCGGCGGTGAGCATTGAGGCGGTGCTCGACAAAAAGCGAGTAGCGCGACATTCCAAAGCAGAAGATGAAGTAGATGATGCCTGCGAAGGCGAAACCGGTGAACGCGGTCGACGGCGTCGACCATTTCGGGTCCGAGAACGACGCCCGGAGCGAGCCCAGCAGGTCGAACAGAGCCACGATCGAGACCAGCGAGGTGTCCTTGAACAGCGAGATGAAGCTGTTGACGAGGTTCGGAATGACGTGACGCAGCGCCTGCGGCAGCACGATCAGCGAGGTCGTCTTCCACCAGGACAGCCCGAGGGCCGCCGCGGCCTCGCCCTGCCCGCGCGGGATCGCAGCCAGCCCGCCGCGGACGTTCTCGGCCTGATACGCGCCGGTGAACAGCGCGATGCCGATCAGCGCGCGCACCAATCCGTCGATCGTGAAATTGCCGGGCAGGAACAGAGGCAGCATGTAGGTCGCGAAGAACAGCACGGTGATCAGCGGCACGCCGCGCCAGAACTCGATGAAGGCGATCGAGAAGATCCGGATCAGCGGAATGGTCGAGCGACGGCCGAGCGCCAGCGCGATGCCGATCGGCAGCGAGGTGACGATGCCGGTGACGGAGACCACTAGCGTCACCAGCAGGCCGCCCCACAGATTTGTCGAGACGACCGGCAATCCGCCGTGGTCGAGACCCATCAGTTTGATCACGATCGCAATGGCGACGAAGGTGGCGATGCTGGATGTCAGCGCCCGCCCGCCGGTGCGAACGCCGCCGCCGAGAACGAAGGCGATCAGGGACACGATCGCGGCCGTGATGGCGAAATCGGCCCAGACCGACTGTCCCGTCCCCTGGAGCTGGTCGCGGAGCCAGGTCAGCGGAAAGATCAGCCAGTAGATCGCGGTACCGACCAGCACGATCAGATTGCCGGCCACCCACAGCAGCGGCCCGATGGCCGAGCTCTTGCTGAGAGCGAGCACGGCCCGCCCCGCGCCGATGATACTGTCGTCGAACAATTGCAGCAGGCCGGCCGTCCAGCTCAGGCCGAAGCCGGTGATGCCGCCGCCGTACAGCAGAAAGAATGCAACCACCGGAAAAGCGAAGAAAAACAGGCCGGCGTTCAGTCCTTTCGACGGCAGGCGCGGAATCAGCAACGGCAACAGCAGAACCGCCGCCAGGACGAGCGTGAGGTTGACCCGCCAGCGTTCGGCCTCGGGATAGAAACCGTAGATCAGTTGCGGCAGCTTGGCCTGGATGTAGGGCCAGCAGGCACCGACGGCAAAGCCGGCGGTCTCGGTCAGGCATGCCGTGCGATCATGACCGGTCCAGACCGCATCGACCATCAGGAACTTGACGCTGGGAATGATGGTGAACCACAGCAGCAGGGCGCCGACGATCGTGAGCAGGATATTGGTCGGCGAGTTGAACAGGCGCGTGCGCACGAGGCCGATGAAGCCCGTGGTCTTCACCGGCGCGGGACGCTCATTGAGAAGGTCCTGGCGGACGAAACTGGACGAGGTGATATCGCTCATGCGCCGAGGCTCCGGCTGACGCGCCAACCGTAGACGCTCATGACGGCGCTGGTGAGCAGCGAGATCAGGAGATAGACGCCCATCGTCATGGCGATGATCTCGATCGCCTGCCCGGTCTGGCTCAGCGACGTGCCGGCGAACACGGAGACGAGGTCGGGATAGCCGATCGCGACCGCCAGGGAGGAGTTCTTGGTCAGGTTGAGATACTGGTTGGTCAACGGCGGAACGATCACGCGCATCGCCTGCGGCACGACGATCAGGCGGAGCGTGGTGCCGCGGCTCAGGCCCAGCGAGGATCCGGCCTCCATCTGGCCGCTGTGGACGGAGAGGATGCCCGCGCGCACGATCTCGGCGATGAAGGAGGCCGTGTAGGTCGACAAGGCCAGCGTCAGTGCCACGAACTCCGGGATGATCCGCGAGCCGCCGGCAAAATTGAAGCCCTTGAGCTGCGGCAGCTCGAAGCTGAAGGGCAGACCGAAAATCAGCATGGTGACGAGCGGAAGGCCGAACAGAAGGCCCAGCACGTAGGGCCAGATGCGGATCACCTGGCCCCGCTGGAACAGCGCCCGGCGTGCATGGACGCGGAGCGCCAGCGAAGCCACGATGCCGAGCGCCAGCACCACAACAAACGCCTCGAAGCCGCTCTCGCCGATCGGGCGCGGGATGACGAGACCGCGATTGCTGACGAAGGCAAGCCCGAACAGCGAAATGCTTTGCCGCGGATTGGGCAAGGCCGCGAGCACCGCCAGGTACCAGAACAGGATCTGGAACAGCAGCGGCAGGTTGCGAATGATCTCGACATAGAGCTCGCCGATGCGCGACAGCAGCCAGTTGGGCGACAGCCGGCACAGCGCGACGATGAATCCGATCACGGTGGCAAAGAAGATGCCCACCACCGAGACCACGAGCGTGTTGAGGAGCCCGACCACGAACACGCGCAGGAACGTGTCCGAGCCGGTATAGGAGATCAGGGTCTGGTTGACGTCGAAGCCGGCATTGTTCCTGAGGAAGCCAAACCCTGCGGCTATGTGCTGGTTCTCGAGGTTGGCGCGGGCATTGGAGACGATTTCATAGGCAATCCAGCCGAGGACCGCAGCGAAGACAAACTGGACGGCGATGCCGTTCCAGCCTGTCTTGCCGCCCAGCACGCGCCTGATCTTCAGCGCGATCTGGGTCGGCGGTTTTCGGGCCTCGGTGCTCATCGCCGCTATCAGGCGGGATCAGCGGATCGGCGGCGCGTACTGGAGACCGCCCTTGTTCCAGAGATTGTTGAGGCCGCGATTGATGGCGAGCGGCGAGCCGGCGCCGACGTTACGGTCGAACACCTCGCCATAATTGCCGACGGCTTTCACGATGCGCACCACCCAGTCCTTGGTCAGTCCGAGCTGTTCGCCGAAATTGCCGTCGGTGCCGAGCACGCGCTTCAGCTCCGGGTTTTCCTGCTTCGCCTTCTCGTCGACGTTCTTCGAGGTCACGCCGAGCTCTTCGGTGGTGATCATTGCGAACAGCGTCCATTTCACGATGTCGAACCACTGGTCGTCGCCGTGGCGAACCATCGGCCCGAGCGGTTCCTTCGAGATGATTTCCGGCAGCACCATGTGATCGCCGGGGTTGGCGAGCTTGAGGCGGTTGGCGTACAGGCCCGACTGGTCGGTGGTGAAGACGTCGCAGCGCCCGGCCTCATAAGCCTTCACGGTTTCGTCGTTGGTGCCGAACGCGATCACCTCGTACTTCATGTTGTTGGCCTTGAAGTAGTCGGCGAGGTTCTGCTCTGTGGTGGTTCCGGTCTGGACGCAGACCGAGGCGCTGTTGAGCTCGAGCGCCGAATTCACCTTCAGCGACTTCTTCACCATGAAGCCCTGCCCGTCATAATAGGTCACGCCGGTGAAGTTGGCGCCGAGCGAGGTATCGCGCGAGAGGGTCCAGGTGGTGTTGCGCGACAGCACGTCCACTTCGCCGGATTGCAGCGCCGTGAAGCGGTCCTTGGCGGACAGCGGCACGTACTTGACCTTGGTCGGATCGTTGAAGATCGCGCCCGCGATCGCGCGGCAGACGTCGACGTCGAGGCCGGTCCAGTTGCCCTTGTCGTCGGGCGAGGAGAAACCAGGGAGGCCCTGGCTGACACCGCAGGCCAGCATGCCGCGGTCCTTGATGGTCTTGAGCGTTTGGGCATCGGCGGCTTGGGCGGAGAGGCCGGCGGCGAGAGCAAGAGTGAGAGCCAGGGTTACGCGTTTCATGGGCTTTGGGCCTTTCAAAGTCGTCTCAAGGTCAGGAACGTTATCTTTGGGATCGTCTCTGCCAGGGCTAGCCGTATCAAGACCAGCCTTGCAAGAGTCATGCTGGAAACCTTGCCGAACACCCGCCGATCCAGGGAGGCCACACCTTAATCCCCGCCGAGAGGCGCCCGCCGCTTATGGCTATGGCGCAAGGTCCGGTCAGGCGATGGATCGAAGGTCGCAGCAGGCCCCTCAACATGCGGCGACTGAATAGCACCTGCGCATCACAGAACGACTGGCGAGCCGGGTCAAGGGGTTGACGGGACTCTTCTGTGATCTGTTATTAACGAGGACGGCCTCCGGCCGGCCCGCAAGGTCGCCTCGCGCCAAGCGGAAACGCGGTTTTGAAAGCAGACGCATGGATTCCTCGCACCCCACCGAGCAGCAGGCCGAGACCCGGCTGGTCACCTCCGGCCGCGACACCAAGGCGCAGAAGGGGTTCGTCAATCCGCCGGTGTTCCACGGCTCGACCGTGCTCTATCCGACCGCCGAGGACCTCCATGCCCATCGCGGCGAGTTCACCTATGGCCGCCACGGCTCCCCCACCACCAAGGCTTTCCAGGAGACGCTGATGGCGCTGGAGGGGCCGCAATGCGCCGGCGTCGGCATCGTGCCGTCGGGCCTGTCGGCGATCTCCACCACCCTGCTCTCGGTGCTGAAGACCGGCGATCATCTCCTGGTCTGCGACAACGTCTACCGGCCCTCGCGCAATTTCTGCAACGCCATGCTCGCCCGCCTCGGAATCGAGACCACCTATTTCGATCCGATGATCGGCGCCGGCATCGACAGGCTGTTCAAGCCGAACACCCGTGCGGTGCTGGTGGAGGCGCCGGGCTCGCAATCGTTCGAGATGCCTGATATCCGCGCCATCGCCGAGATCGCGCATGCGCGCGGCGCGCTCGTCATCGACGACAACACCTGGGCGACGCCGCTCTACCACCGCTCGCTCGAGCAGGGCGTCGACATCAGCATGCAGGCCGCGACCAAATATATCGGCGGCCATTCCGACATCATGTTCGGCACCGTCTCGGCCAACGCCAAGGCGTGGCCGATGGTGGCCGAAGGCATCCGCCTGCTCGGTGTCTGCGCCGGTCCGGACGACGTCTTCCTGGCGCTGCGCGGCCTGCGCACCCTGTCGGTACGGCTCGCGCAGCATCATCGGTCCGGGCTCGACATGGCGCGCTGGCTCGCAGCCAGGCCCGAGGTCGCGCGCGTGCTGCATCCGGCACTCGAAACCGATCCGGGGCACGCGATCTGGAAGCGCGACTTCACGGGCGCCTCGGGCCTGTTCAGCATCGTGCTGAAGCCGGCGCCACGGGAGGCCGTCGACACCATGCTGAACACGCTCAAGCTGTTCGGCATGGGCTTCTCCTGGGGCGGCTTCGAGAGTCTTGCGATTCCCTTCGACTGCGACGGCTATCGCACCGCGACCAAGTGGGCGCCGGGCGGCCCTACCCTGCGTCTCCACATCGGGCTCGAGAGCACCGACGACCTCAAGGCCGATCTCGACCGCGGTTTCGCTGCCCTCAAAGCGGCAATGTGAGCCTGCTCACAAGGCATTCCGCCTGAGGACGCGGCACCGCGTCCCGGGGAACGCGCAGCCGCCCAAGGGCGTTGACGCCCACGCGCCAACAAAGGGTTGATCCGCTGAAATTTGGCGCTAGCCTCACCAATCGACTCCAATCCGGACACGGAGCATGGGAACGTTGGTTCTGCTCGATCTGATGGGCGGCGTGGCGCTGTTGCTGTGGGGCCTGCACATGGTCCACAGCGGAATTCTGCGCGCCTTCGGCCCGGATTTGCGGCGGCTGCTCGGCAGGGCGCTCGGCAACCGCTTCAACGCGTTCGCCGCCGGCCTCGGGCTGACCGCGCTGCTCCAGAGCAGCACCGCGACCGCGCTGATCACCAGTTCGTTCGCAGCAGAAGGACTCGTCAGCCTCGCCGCCGCACTCGCCATCATGCTGGGGGCCAATGTCGGCACGACGCTGATCGTGCAGGTGCTGTCGTTCAACATCGCAGCCATCGCGCCTGTCCTGTTCGTGCTCGGGCTGGTCGCCTTCCGCTCCGGTCCGCGCTCGCGCATCAAGGACATTGGCCGCGTCCTCATCGGCCTCGGCCTGATGCTGCTGTCGCTGCACATCCTGCTCGACACGCTGGCTCCGGCCGAGAACGCGCCCGGCGTCCGCGTCATCATGTCGGCCATCACCGGCGATCCCATTCTGTGCATCGTGATCGCCGCACTCATCACCTGGGCCGTCCATTCGAGTGTCGCCAGCGTGCTCTTGATCATGTCGCTGGCCTATTCGCAGTTCATCACGCCCTATGCAGCGCTGGCCCTCGTGCTCGGCGCCAATCTCGGCAGCGCCATCAATCCCGTGTTCGAGGGCGCCAGGCGCGACGATCCCGCCAGCTATCGCCTGCCGCTCGGCAATCTCGTCAACCGCGTGGTCGGGATTGCGCTGGTTCTGCCGTTCCTGAACGGGATCGCAGCGCACATGCACGCATGGCAGCCGGATCTCGCCAGGATGACGGCAGCCTTCCACATCGCCTTCAACGTCGGCACCGCCGTCATCTTCATCGGGCTGCTCGACACCATGTCCCGGCTCCTGACCCGGCTGCTGCCCGATCGGGTCCAGGAAGACGATCCGGCCCGGCCGCGCTATCTCGACGAGAGCGCACTGGAGACGCCGTCACTGGCGCTCGCCGATGCCGCCCGCGAGACGCTGCGGATGGGCGACTTCGTCGAGGTGATGCTGCGCAAGGTCATGGCCGCGATGATGACGGGCGACCGCACCTTGGTCGACCAGGTCACGAAGATGGACAATGTGGTCGACGGCCTGGATGAAGCCATCAAGCTCTACGTGACGAAACTTATGCGCGGCAGCCTCGACGAGAGCGAGGGACGGCGCGCGATGGAGATCATCTCCTTCGCCATCAATCTCGAGCATATCGGCGACATCATCGACAAGAGTCTGAGCGAGCTTGCGACCAAGAAGATCAAGCGCCGTTTCCAGTTCTCGGCCGAGGGCGCCGACGAACTCGCCGCCTTCCACAAGCGAACGATGGAATCGTTGCGGATCGCCTTCGGCGTCTTCATGTCGGGCGATGCCAACGAGGCAGGCAAGCTGCTGGTGGAGAAGACCACGCTGAAGAACGCCGAGCTCGCCGCCGTCGAGCACCATCTCGACCGCCTGCGCGAGGGCCGCCCCGAAACCATCGAGACCACGTCGCTGCACCTCGACGTGCTGCGCGACCTGCGCCGGATCCATTCGCACATCTGCTCGGTCGCCTATCCCGTGCTGGATGCCGCGGGCGAGCCGTATCGCAGGACTGAGACGGAGACCGCCGCCCTGCCCGCATCGGGCGCGGCGTCGGCGCTGCCGCGCTAAGGTTCCTGGTCAGCGCTCCAGCGTTTTCGACGTGCGGCCGCGGTTCTTCCAGATCAGCATGATGTTGCGGACGTAGATGATGGTCGCGAGCGACTGTCCGAGGATGATCACTGGCTCGCGCTTCACGACGCCGTAGACCAGCGTCATCAGCCCGCCGCCCATCGAGCAGAACCAGAACGCCACCGGCACCACGCTGTTGCCGGCCCGCTCGCTCGCGATCCACTGCACCAGGAAGCGCGCGGTGAAGAACAGCTGCGCGACGAGGCCGAATGCCAACCAGAAATCGAACTTGGCGACGAAGACGTCGTAGAAATAATTGCTCAGCGCCTGACCGTATTGGATGATCATGCCGTCACCTCAGTCACATCCGGTGTCGGCTTCTTGCGGCGGATCAGCCACCACACGCCGGCGAGATCCATGATGCCGATCCACAATCGGTCGAAGAAACCGTAATTCGACACGCCGGAGTGGCGCGGCCGGTCGATCACGTCGACATAGGCGATCTCGTGGCCTTCCCGGCGGACCAGCGCCGGCAGGAAGCGATGCAGGCCGTCGAAATAGGGCAGCGCCAGAAAGACGTCGCGACGGAACGCCTTCAGTCCGCAACCCGTGTCGCGTGTGCCATCGTTCAGGATCGCATTGCGGACCTTGTTCGCCACGCGCGACTGGAATTTCTTGAAGCCGGTGTCCTTGCGCCCGACCCGCTGGCCCGCGGCGAGACCGACATGGGCGCCCTTCTCCACCGCCGCAATCAGGTCGGGCAGGAAGGCCGGATTGTTCTGTCCGTCGCCGTCGAGCGTCGCCACGATCGCCCCGCGCGCCGCACGCACGCCGCTGCGCACCGCCGCCGACTGACCGCCTGACCTGGCATGGCGAAGCTGGCGCAGATTGTCCCGCTGCTTCATGATCGCGCCGAGCCGTTCGCCGGTCGCGTCGGTCGAACCGTCATTGACGTAGATGATTTCATAGGCCCAGCGGCCGTCGAGCGCCGCGCCGATCTCCGCGATCAGGGGAGCGATGTTGTCGGCTTCGTTGCGCACGGGAACGACGATGGAAACCGCAGGCTGGGAAACCGAAGGCTGGGACGACGACAAATCGAAAGCTCGTGGTTGGAATTGGCCTGCCCCTGGGGAACCGGGCGCCCCGGCAGGCAGCCGCTTTTATGGGGCGGATGGCCCGTGGGCAACCCTTTTGAGGCCGCCCGAGACCGCCCCTGCAAGAGGCACAATGGTGCCGTCGGCACGGATCGCAAAGCCGAGCCTCCGGGCCGCGAACCAGTAGCGTACCGCCATGGCGCCGACCATGCCGACCAGGGCGCCGGCCACGACGTCGCTGGGATGATGCGCGAGCAGCACCAGCCGCGTCAGCAGGATCACGATTGCGTAAGTGAACATGAACACGCGCAGGCGCGGCCACAGTGCCGAGACTGCAAACGCCAAGGCGAACGCCGTCACGGCGTGGCCCGACGGCAGGCTGGCATAAGCCCCCGTTCCCTCGAACGGGATGAAGTTGAACGGATTGGGCTTGCCGCCGACTAACGGACGTCCGCGGCCGATGAGATATTTCAGTATCTCGGCGACGAACACGGACAGGGCAACAGACAGAAACATGAACTGGAGCCGCGTGCCGAGGCCGAGCAGCAGCGTGCGGCGGGTGCCGTGCAGCCCGGCCGCAACGAGCGCAACGGTCACAAGCGCAATCCCGAGCACGATGAGCACATTCTCATCCTTGCCGAAATCGGTGAGGATGCGGATCGGCCACAGAGAGGGCGTCCCGCGCGCCGGCATCAGCTGGATCTCGGTCTGGTCGAACGCGAGCATCAGCGCGACGATCAGGGCCGCGCCTGCCGCGCTGAGCCACAATGAATGCCGCGCCAGCTTTCGCGCGGCTTCGGCGCGGCGCGAATGCGAGGGCGAGCGGACAAGCTGCGCAAGCGCACGCCCCGCCACGGCGAGCAGTTGCGCGGGATAGCCCGGGCGCTGCGCGATGTCGGTCGTACCGGGCATCCTACTCGGTGCCTTCCGAGCGGAAGATCGAGATCGAGATCGCGCGTCCCTGCGAGAAATTATAGCCGTCGATGCGCGTGCCGACCTTGTAGCGCAGCCCGATCGCCTCGGCGCGCTGCGCGAAGCTGCGTTCCGAACGCTGCTCGATCAGCGCAAAACGGCAACTTCCCTGCCGCAGGAAATCCGCCGCGCCCGAGCCGTCGGTGAGCAGCGTCGGCGTGCCCGTGAGGAACACGAGGCTCGGCTCGTGATAGCCGGCGGCGGCGGCCTTCGGCCCGACACAGGTGACGTTGCGAAGGGCGCGCGCGACCTCGATGCTCGGAAACAGCGGCGTCAGCGACGGCAGTACGATGCCGTAGACCACGACCGCCAGCATCAGGGCTGCGACCAGCGCGTTGAGGACCGAGCGTTCCGCGCGGTTGTTGTCGTAGAGCCACCAGGCGAACAGACCGAAGATCAGCGAGGCCGCGATGAACGGCCAGGCGACGAAGGCCGGCTGCCGCGTCAGCACGACCGCGCCGACCACGGCGATGATCGAGCCGAGCGCCGGGATCGCAAACCACCAGGCCGAGCCGCGCATCAACCAGGATCGCGACAGCACGCTCCGCTCCATCGCGCCGACGGTGAGGATCGCGATCGCCGGGTACAGCGGCAGCACGTAATGCGGCAGCTTGGTCAGCACCGCCTCGAACACGATCCAGGACGGAACCAGCCAGGCCAGCAAGAACTGCGCGCCCGGCTCGCGCCGTGCACGCCAGACCGCCGGCGCCGCCATCGCCGCGAGCGGCGCGCCGGGCCAGAACGTGACCCAGAACAGCACGAGGTAAAGGCCGGGCGGCGCGCCGTGGGATTCCTGGGCCCCTAACTTGCTCAGCATGTCGCCGCCGACGGAATCGGCGAAGAAGGCATCGCCCGCGCGCCAGAAGATCGCGACGAACCAGGGCAGCACCAGCACCAGCATCCACATCAGGCCCCAGAGCGGGCGCAGCTTCCACAGCCAGGAGGCATCGCGGTCCTGGATCGCGAGCGCGACGATGGTGAGCCCTGCGAACATCAGGATCAGCGGGCCCTTGATCAGGATGCCGACGGCGAGCGCGGTCCAGAAAATCGCGGGCCAGCTCCACGGCGGATGGGTCTCGTCCTCGGCGCGCTGCCACGACAGATAGGCCCGCGCCATCGCTCCCATCGCGGCAGTCACGCACAACAGCAGCATCGCGTCGGTCTTCGCAAGCCGCGCCTCGACGCCGAGCAGCACGGAGGCGCACATCAGGAGCGCGGCCAGCACCGCGGCGCGCCGCGTGACGAAGCCGAGCGCCGCCCAATAGGTCATCAGCACGGCGCCGATCGCACCGATCAACGACGGCAGCCGATAGACCCAGATGCGCAACTCGGCCTTCGGTAGCTTGAGCGCCGAGGCGGCTTCAACCGCAGCCGATTGCAACCAGTAGATGCCGACCGGCTTCTTGTAGCGGACGTCCTCCTGGAAGCGGATGTCGACATAGTCGCCGCTCTCGACCATCTGCTTGGTCGCCTGGGCAAAGCGCGCCTCGTCGCGATCGACAGGTGGAATCGTGAAGAAGCCGGGCAGGAACAGCAGCAGCGCGCACAGCAGCATGAAGCCGACGGCGCGGGCATGGCTGGCCGTGACGATGTCGAGCATGGACACGAGCCGGCTGCCCGGATTGACGGGCGATTTCGGCTCGCGGGGCGCTCCAAAACGAGGGCTGGGATAGGTCTCGGCCATTGGTTCCGCTTACGCTGAAACCGCCATCGCCACAACCGCTTAAGGCAGCGTCATTGAATTCGAATGACAACTGTGTCCGCGGCGCCAGTGGCATCAATCACGGTCAGCCGCGCAAAGCCGGGACCGGGTGGATCGATCAGCCGCTGGCGGCGTCCGTCGATCTCGCCGAGCGCCGTTCCGTTAACCATGACGGTCATGGGCAGGACGCCGCCCGCGACCTTCACGGGCATGGCTGCGCTCCCCTCGCCGCCGGAGCGATCGACGTCGATCCGCGAGCCGTTCAGCGGGAACTGGATGTGCAGCGCCTGCTCGCTGCCAGTCCGCACCAGGTCCCCGACCGGACGGAACCGTTTCAGCGGCAGCGGCAGCTTGGCGTTGCTGGCAACCAGCGTTCCCCTGGGCGGCTTCGGCAGCGGGGTCAGCGTCTTGCCGGTCCGGGCGAAGGCGTCGAACAGGATCGGCGCTGCAGCGACGCGTCCGATCAGGCCGGGAACCGGCGCGCCGTCGGGACGGCCGACCCAGACGCCGATGGTCATGCGCCCGTCGAACCCGACCGACCAGGCGTCGCGGTAGCCATAGGACGTACCGGTCTTGAAGGCGATGCGGTTGTGGGCGGCATTCTCCGGCGGCGGGGTGCCGAGAAGGACGTTGCCGACCTGCCAGGCCGCGACCTGGTCGAGTAGCCGCAGCGGCTCGCGGTCGTCCCTGCCGGTCATGATTTCGCGCAGTGGCCTGGTGGTGCCGAGCCGGGCGAAGCCCGCATAGAGTTGGGCGAGATCCTGGAGTGTCACGCCGACGCCGCCAAGGCCCATGGCAAGCCCCGGCGCCTCGTCCTTGGGCAGCACCAGATTGCCGCCGGCCTGTCGGAGCCGCGACGCCAGCCGGCTCGCGCCGACGCGGTCGAGCAGCACGATCGCCGGAACGTTCAACGACATCTGCAGCGCCCTCTTCACCGGCACGGTGCCCTGGAACGTCATGTCGAAATTTTCCGGCGCGTAGGAGCCGAAGCGGACCGGCCGGTCGTCGATCAAACTGTCGGGATGAACAAAGCCGTCCTCGAAGGCGAGCCCATAGATGAACGGTTTCAGCGTCGAGCCCGGCGAGCGGATCGCGCGGGTCATGTCGACCTGCCCTGCCCGGCTCTCGTCGAAATAGTCGGCCGAGCCGACATGCGCGAGCACGTCGCCGCTCTCGTTGTCGACGACGATGATGCCGACCGAGATGTTCGTACCCAACGCAAGGGCGCGGTCGTGCGCGAGCGGCTCCAGCACCTTCTGCAAGTTCGCGTCCAGCGTCAGCTTGATGATTGGCGCGTCCTTGACCGTCGCAAGCGCCGCATCGGAGGCATGCGGCGCCAGGATCGGCATCGGTTTGCGCAGCTTCGGCACCGGTACGAGCCTGGCCTGGTTCGCATCATCGAGGCTGATCTGGTGTTCCTCGACCATGCGATCGAGCACGCGGTCACGGGCTTTATGCGCGGCCTCGGGATGGCGATCGAGCCGGCGTGTCTCCGGCGATTGCGGCAACGCCACCAGCAGCGCGGCCTCGGCCAGCGACAGTCGCTTCGGCTCCTTGCCGAGATAGGCGATCGAGGCGGCGCGAATGCCCTCGAGATTGCCCCCGTAGGGCGCCAGCGCGAGGTAGAGATCGAGAATTTCGTCCTTGTTCAGCGTTCGCTCGATCTCGATCGCACGGACCATCTGCCGCAGCTTCGCATAGAGCGAACGCTGCCGCCGCGGCTCCATTAGGCGCGCAAGCTGCATGGTGATGGTCGAGCCGCCCGACACGATGTGACCGCGTGTCGCGAGCTGCAACGCGGCGCGCCCCAGCGCCAGCGGGTCGAGACCGTTATGCGCGTAAAAGCGCTGGTCCTCATAGGCAAGCAGCAGTTTCAAATAGGTCGGATCGACGTTGGTCTTGGCCTCGACCGGCAGCCGCCAGCGGCCGTCGGCCATGGCGTAGGCGCGCAGCAGCTTGCCGTTGCGGTCGACGATTGTGGTGGACACCTGGCGCGCTTCGTCGAGCGGCAGCGGGCCGAGGGAGTAGACCCAGCCGACGAAGGCGCCGATGGTGAGGACGAACGTCAGCGCGGCGGCCGAGAGGGCACGCATAACACCGCGCCCTGCTCCGCAGCCGCCCTTGTCTACCTCACTCATCGTGCCATCACTCACTTCGCAGCCCGCACCTCGACAGTGCCCGTTCCGGTGCGGCCGTAACGCGAGGGGTTGTACATGTCCTCGACATAGGCCTGCGGCAGCACGTATTTGCCGGGCGAGACAACGCGCACGACATAGGCGACGGTGAAGACCGCCTTGGAATCCGAGGCACGGTCCACCGCCGCGGTGAAGCGATCGTCGCGGAACTCGGTATCCTCAGGCTCCTCGCCGTCCTCGATCCAGTCCAGCGTGCCGCTGTCACCCGACGACACCAGCTTCGGATTGTCGATCTCGAGGCCCGCCGGCAGATAGTCGGACACCATGATGTGGCCGTACTCCGGCTTGGCCTCGGTGATCTTCAGCACCACGGCGAAGCGGTCGTTCTGCTTGACCTTGCTGATGTCGGCGGGCTTGCCTCCGAGCGTGAAGTAGCTGCGCTCGATCTTGAAGCCGTTCGACGCCGCCGGCTCCGGCGTCACGGGCGAGCCCGACACCGAGACCACCGCCTGCACCGGCGCGTCGCCGGTGTTGGTGATCTTCAGCGGCTTGCCGTCCAGGGTCGCTGCCTTGTAGCTGCGGTAGAGCGCGGTCTTGACCGGCTGGCCGTCGACCTCGATCGAGAGGTTTTCCTTGGCCAGCGCGCGCGCCGCCAGCACCAGCCACGCATTCTCCTGCGTGGAGGTGTAGGGCGTCAGCCCGCGCGCGGTCTCGACCCGCGACACCGCCTGCGTCAGCGTCGCCTTCGGCGCGTTGCCTTCGCTGGCCAGCGAGACCAGTGCCGCCGCATCGCGAAGCTGCGAGCCGTAGTCGGTGCGGCCGAATTCGAGCACCGGCTTTGGCGCGAGCGAGTCGAGTGCCGCGCCATAGACCCGCTCCGCACGGTTGCGGTCGCCGACCAGCGCCAGCGCCGCCGCAAGCTGCGACTTCGCGATCGGCGTCGCGAGGTTGGAGAGCTTGGTGTCGGCGAGATAGCGGAGATCGCCGATCGGCGCCGCGCCATTGCGCGCGAGCACGTAGAGGCCATAGGCGAGGTCGCGGCCGCCGTCCTTCTCCGGCTCGTTGCCGTTGACCACCGAGTTGCGGATACGATCCAGCGCGTTCTTGAACAGCACGTCCGGCACCACAAAGCCCTTTTCACGGGCGCGGGTCAGGAAGTCCGTGACATACGCATCCAGCCAGGCATCGTCGCCGCCGGCCGACCACAGGCCGAACGAACCGTTCGAGCCCTGGCGCGCCAGCAGCCGCTCGATCGCATCGCGGATGCGCTGGTCGACTTCGGTGTCCATGGCCAGATGCGCGCCGGCCGCGAGGTCGTTGACATAGAGCAGCGGCATGGCGCGGCTGGTGATCTGCTCCGAGCAGCCATACGGATAGCGGTCGAGCGCTTTCAGGATCGTCGCCGCATCGAGCGCGGTCGACAGGCTCGCCGAGACCGAGACGCTGCCGGTGCCCGGGACGAGGTCGCCGAACATGTCCGACGTCAGCGTCAGGCTCTCGCCCTTGGCCAGGGTCCGGATCGAGCGCCGCGCCAGAACCTGCGTCGCCGCCTTGACGTCGAGCGCATAGTGCCGCGCCAGTGCCAGGCCATTCGGTCCCTTGATGTCGACGTCGAGCGTCGCCTGCCCCGCCGCGGTCGCATCGATGGCGAGCGCAAACGAATTGCGCTGCTTGGCGGCGAGCTTGACCGTGGTCGCGGGATTGCCGGTCATCTTCACCGGGCCGCCCGCCTTCACGTTGATGACGTAGTCGCCGGCTTGCCCCTCGACATTGTCGATCTCGAGATTGACCGTGCCGTGGTCGCCGTTGAGCAGGAAGCGCGGCAGGGTCGTGGTCAGCACCACGGGATCGCGGATCACGACATCGGTGTTGGCGCGGCCAACCTTGGTCGCGGTCCACGCCACCGCCATCACGCGCGCGGTTCCGGCGAACTCCGGAATGTCGAAGGCTACCTCCGCGGTGCCGTCGGCGGCGACGGTCACGATGCCCGAATAGAGCGCGAGCGGCTTTTGCGCGGGCGGCGAGCCCTGCAATTCGCCAGCGCCGGCATCGCCGCCGGACTTGATCTGTCCGCGCGTGCCGGACATGCCGTCAATGAGCTGCCCGTAGAGGTCGCGGATCTCCGCGCTCAGGCGGCGCTGCCCGAGATAATAGTCGTCCGGCGCAGGCGGCTTGTAGCCGGTGAGATTGAGGATGCCGACGTCGACCGCGGCGATGACGATCTTGGCGTCCTCGCCCGGATTGAGCCCGTCGAGCTTGACCGGGATCTTCAGCATCGCGTTCGGCCGGATCAGCGCCGGCGGCGTCAGCTTCACCTGCAACGTGCGGGTCTGCTTGTCGATGCCGAACCATTTCAGCCCGATCGCCCGGCCCGGCATGCGTTGCGCAGCCGCATCGAGCGGTCGGCGCAGCGTCGCCACCACATAGGCGCCGGTGCCCCAGTCCTTGCCGACCGGAAGCTTGACCTGCGCGGTGCCTTCCTTGACGTCGATGGTCTGCGTCGTCAGCAAACGGTCGCCGAGCACGTTGACGGTGAGCTTGCCGGCGCTGCGGACGTTGACCGACACGGTCATGGTGTCGCCCGAGGCATATTGCGGCTTGTCGATCGAGGTCTCCAGCAGGTCCGGCGTATCGGCGCTGCCGTCGGAATACCAGCCGACGTCGAACTGCACCGAGGTCACCGGGCCGTCGGCGTCGTTCGACTTCACGTCAAGCCGGTAGCGGCCGGGCTGAGGATTGAGAGAAACGCGCGACGGCTTGTCGGCGGCAATCGTGACCTCGCCATCAGAGACGCGCGAGGTCGACTTGACCGGCTCGTATTCCCAGTAATTGTTCTGGCGGTACCACTGGTAGCGCGACTCCATCTTCAGGAGCTCGTAGCGCAGGCCGTCACGGCGAAGCGTCTGGCCCTCGGGCGAGACGAACACGACGTCAAATTCGGCCTTGTCACCCTCGGCGACGTTCTTGTCGCCGAACAGCGGCTTGATGCCGATCATGGCGGTCGCGGGCGCGACCGGCAGCACGATCTTGCGCTCGACGGCGCGCCCCCCCGTCTCGACCATGCGGACGAAGATCTGCGCCTCCTGCGGACGCGTCGAGGCCGGCTGCTTGTCCAGCATCACCGGGAAGGTGGCAACGCCGTTGGCGTCGGACTCGGGCAGGTTCTCCAGCGGCGTGCGCTCGTTCGAGGTGGTCTCCTCGTCGGCGACGCCGAACTGGTAGCCGGCAAAACCCGGACGCTCGCTCGCGGGCGCGACCAGCATGTCGCCTTCAAGCTGGAGGCCCGAGGCCGGCGCGCCATAGAGGAAATGACCGTCGGCCTTAAGCTCTACAGGAGCGTTAGCTTTGATCAGCTTGTCCTTGGCGGACAAGTCGAATTCGATCCGATCGGGGACGTAATCCTCGACCATGAAGGTGGTCTCGCCAACCGACGAGCCCTTCGGGTCGGTGAAGGCGCGCACCCGCCAGGTCCCGGTCGGCACGGCCGAGTTGAGCGGCACGGACAGTGTGCGGCCGCCGGCGCCCTGGTCGGACAGCACGGCACGGCGGAATTCGACGCCGTCGGGGCGCTCGATCACGAGGGTCAGCGGCCCGCCGGTGACGGCATTGCCCTGCCCGTCGCGCAGCAGCGCGGTGAGATAGACGGTCTCGCTGGAGCGGTAGACGCCGCGCTCGGCATAGACGAACGCATCGGCGCCCACAGGCACCGCGCGGCCCGAAACACCGCGGTCGGACAGATCGAAGGCGGAGGTCCTGAGGCTGAGGAAGGCGTAGTCGGCCTTCTCGCCCGTGACCGTGAGCATCGCAGGCGACAAGCCGCCCTCGCCGCGCGCGAGCCCCGCCTCGAACAGCACGTGGCCAGAGTCGTCGGTCTTGCGGGTGGCCAGGATCTCGTTGTTGCGGGTGAGCAGCCGAACCTCGGCCTTGCCGACCGGATCGGTCGAAGCCAGCGAATTGACGAAAACGTGGATGCCGTCATTGCCGGAATAGGCTGTGACCCCGAGATCGGAGACGATGAACCATTGGGTGGCGAGCTGATAATCGTCGTCCGAGCCCGGGCCCTTCGCGGCGGCCGTCATCACGTACACGCCGGGCTGGAGCTCGCCGAGCGCCTGGTCGACGGGGAATGCGGTGGTGACGTCCTGGTTCAGCGTCATCGCGGTCGCAAGCTCGCCGGTCCAGACCTTGACGCCGCGCTCGCCGCCGAGATCGCTGAGCTGATATTTCGACAGCGTCTTCTGGAAGTCGCTGTCGACCACCGTGTTGATCAGATTGCGGTCGCCGATCCGGAACACGTTGATGTTGACCGCGGGCGTGTTGACGCTGACCACGGGAATGCCGCGCTGGCCGGTCCGCGGCAGCACATAGGCGCGGCTGGTGAAGCGCACGAAAGGCTTGCGGTCGCGCACATAGACGTTGAACTCGGCCGATTTCGGCAGCCCCTCCTTCACCGTGGATGGCAGTCCTGCGCGCAAATTGATGTTGTAGCGCTCGCCGTGCTTCAGCCCATCGACGCAGAGCTGCTTGCCCTCGGCTGACAGCGCCGGCTTGTCCTGGCCCGCCAGGGCGAGATACGGCGCGAAATCCGTCCGCTTTGCGAGTTCTTCCGAGAACTGGAAGCAGGCGCGCGGGCTGGCCGAGTCCGAGTCCACGGTATAGTCGAGCAGGCGGAAGCCGTGCTCGTCGCGCATCTTCTCATATTGGCCGCGGACGTCGGCGACCTCGCGCATGTCGAGCGACAGCCGCAGCGCATCCAGCGCCGGCCGCCACAGCTTGCGCTCCGCCAGCGACTTGCCGAGCACCGCGAGCGCGTCGGCCTCCTCGCTCGCGTTGCCGGCGCGCTGATAGGCGATGTAGGCGGCGGTCGAGGCACGCTCCAGGAGGAACGTCTGCTCGCTCGAGCTTTTCGGCGAGATCTGGAAAATGACCTTGGCGAGCCGCAGCCAGTTGCCGGTATCTTCAGGCGTGGTGGCTGCGATCTGGCCGAGCACCGACAAGCCGGTCCGGAAATCACTGCGCCGGAATGCGGCGTCGGCATCCGTACGCAGTGTCGCGTTGGTCTTTGCGACGGGGCCCGCCTCGCTCTTGATCTGGGCCTCCAGCTTGATCGCGGAATCGGCGAGGTCGTCGCGCTTGAACGCCTTGTCAGCAGCCTGCGCTGAAACCAGCCCAAGGCAAAGCGTTGCGCAGATTGTGACGGCGCGAACCAGACCGATCATGACGGAAAACTCCAGGAAGCGCGGACGAACGCCGCGTCAGGCAATGAAATGCGCGGAAAGGTGACGGACTCAAGGCGATGGAACCAGGATAGCAAAACGTCGCATGCGCCATGGCAAGCCAAGCCCAGAGGAGACCGATCAAGATACCACCGCGCACGCCGTCCTGATGGCGCAGCAACACCCGACCAGTCGACCGGCGGCCGTGTCCCGGAAGCTGACCAGCGCCCCCGGCGATGTGATCCATCGTCCAGTACGCTGCCGCTCAACCCGGCACCCTGACACGCCACCGTTCCGCTTTGTCGCGGCTCTGAGCAAAACGGTTCGGTTCAGGCTTGGCGAAACGTCAGATTTTTCATATTTGGCGTGATAGAAGACCGGCAGGCGGTAGCCGAGGCCGGCCCAGCGACGGTCCCATAGCTCAACTGGATAGAGTAGCGGATTTCTACTCCGCGGGTTGCAGGTTCGAGTCCTGCTGGGATCGCCACCCCCCAATGCCTTACGAATCTGTCGCACTTCAAGAACGCGTGCGCAGGCCTATCCGGAAGACGTGAGCGTCCTACCTATTCGGCATGCAAAAGAGCCGTCGAAGGGTCTTGTGATGCCGCTATCGGATTGGACGAGAATGGCCATCACAGCCGGAGTTGCCGTCGCCGCAATGTCTTTTCTGGCGATCGACGCGACCGTCGATTCCGGCGGGATCGCAAGACGCCTCGAAGTGGCGCAAGCGTCGATTATGAATGTCGCGGCGAGCCAGCACCAACTGGCTTTCGCCGTTCGGTCGCTGGCGGGCGGCAGCGACCAGAATCGCCGTTCGGCCGCGGGTCGATCATGCATCCAGCGTTACGAGCATCGGCCGCAGCCGGTAGGCATCGATCGCGGCGTTTGACAGCAGCAGCCTTCGCCTTTCTCCACGCAGCATCATGCGGTCGATCCTGTTCAGGATGAACCGGGCCGCGCCCCTGTTCTCACCGGTGAGCAGGCCGGATTGGTCGAGATATTTCCAGGCGATCTCGAAGGATTGTGCGCGTAACTCGGGGTCGGTCATGGCCGCTCAACGTCGGCGATGAACGGACGTTCCTACGTGCGGGCCGCCGATGCCTCTCCCGGCCCTCTTCAATAATGTCGACAACGCGATTGAAAGACGCGGAACGAACCCGCGGTCAGCGCGTTGGATGGCGGAATTTAGTGGTGCCGATCTGCCAGCCCCGGTCGGCGCTGAGAACCCCGTGCTTGTCCCCCGAGCACGGGTTTTCTCGTGAGCACGGCCTGTCTCCCAAGCGCGTGCGCTCAGTCCGCCCGTTCCTCGCGCCGGTCGCGGGCGAGTTGATGCCAGGCCAGGGCCAGTTGGATGAGACGTTGCCTGTCGGGGCCTTCGGCTGCCACGGCGCGCTTCATCGCCGACTCGGCTTCCTTCTGTGGGTCGTACTCGGTACACATGAGCCTGATTCTAGCCGTCCGATCTGGACAAGCGCATGGCAATTTCGCCCGTATGAATGCGGGGTCAATGCCCTGCACGGGCCGAGTTGCACGCGCGATCCCATCTTGCGCAGATGCCAAAGAACCTGCGCGATGATCGTCGCGCAAATTCGGGTTTTCCCTTGCGCGAAAACGGAAGCGGGGAAGCCGCGAACGGCGCGATCGTTTCCGGATATTTTCCGCAGGAAGCGGTGAGGCCGGGCCGCATTGGGGGCGATCTGTGAAGTGCGTCACAGCCGGCGCCCCGCCGCTCCGCTAAACAGTCCCTCGACGCTCCCCAGGAGAGCGAGAAGGCATGGGAGGTATATCCCGTCATGACACGAGAAGCCGCGGCCGATGTTGACGTCCGCACGCAACGAGAAAGGTCCGACCTGCTCGGCATCGCGTGTCTTGCGACCATCGGTATCGTGATGCTGGCCGGGATCGCAGGCCTGGTCTGGGCCGCGATGGCGTTCTTCAGCTGGCTGGTGTCCTGACGCGCGGGGCGATCAGTCCATTCAATTGATGGCCAGCCGACGACCGGCGCCAAAACGAAAAAGAGGCGGGCCTTTCGCCCGCCTCCTCTTCGTTTCAGGTGCTGCCTGATACGTCAGTAACACGCGCGGGGATCGGCCTGCACATACTGGCCGCTCGGATAGCGGTAGTAACAATTGCCCTGGGCCAGATAGTAGCCGGGGCGCGAGGCCGCCGTGGCGCCGGCAATGGCGCCGGTGGCACCGCCGATCACGGCACCCGCGGCCGCGCCCGTGGCGTTGCCAGAGATCAGGCCGCCCAGCAAGCCGCCGACGATGGCTCCGCCAAGCGCGCTCGCGCCGGGATCAGCCGGTGGCGGAGGCGGCGGCGGTTCGTAGGCGACCGGAGGCGGCGCCGGGGCATAGGCCATCGGCACGTCGTCGTAATAATCTTCCGAGATGTAGGCTGGCGGGCCCTCCATCCGTTGCGGATAATAGTACCGCACACCGCCAACATCCCACCACCAGCCGGAGCGGCCGTTGTGGACCTCGTGGCGCCAGCGTCCGCCGTCCCAGGCGAGATTGCCGCGATAGGCGTGGCCGCCCCAGTCGCGTGCCGGTGCGGGCCCCCTGGCGTAATTGCGTCCGGGCGGCGGACCGCCTGCGTTGTGCGGGCCAGGACCTGCATGACCGGGGCCGCCGGCACGCGGCTGGCCGCCGGGCTGTAGCGCAGGCCGGGCCGCCTGCTGCGGCGGCGGGCCCTTGCGCATGTTCGGATTGTTCTGGGGTGGCGCGCCTGCGCCCTGACCTTGCGGCGGCTGGCCGTCGCGCCTTGGCGGCCCTGAATCCTGAGCCTGCGCCGAGACGGCGAGCAAGGACATGGCCGAAACCAAGGGAATGATGATCTTCATGCGGCTGGACGCACTCATGCGTGCTTGACCCCCTACTCTCGCGATTGCCGTGGTCCCAGGCGCGATATGCGATTCGGCTCGCGCTGGCCTGATGCCGGCGGACATAACTGACCTGCCTTGATCGGTTAAGTCCCGTTACAAATGATTAAGATCACGGCATTCTTTCGGCCCAAGGCCTGCAGAGGGCAACGTCGGAGCGGTCCTAACGGGCCGGCTCGATCACGTTGCAATTGCTCCGCCCGGACGCCAGGCAGTCCTGCATCTTGCTGGCAGCGGTGAGGTCCCGGGCCAGCCACCAGCCGACGCCCAGAATCACGATCGTGATGATCAAGCCGGCGATCGCGCCGCGACGGTTGTCACCGGATTGAGGTTTTGCAGGGGATTTGGGCTTATCGCCCGCTTCGGGCTTGGGTTTGAGATTGGAGACGGGCTTGGAGTCCGGCTTGGACATGGCTGACCGATCACAGGGGCGAGCGGGCTCTATCACCTCTGCGGCGTGGGGTCACATCCCGCTCAGCCCCTCCCGTTCAGCCTCGGGTCTGCCGGATCGCATCCTTGCGCGAGGTTTCGACCGCGGGGATCGCCTCGCGCACCCGCGGCGCGCAGGTCGTGAGCACGAACGCGGTCTGGGTGCACTCCCAATCGGCTCCCAGGACGGCACTTTCGATCGGCTGCGGACCGGCGAGCAGCAGCGCGGTGCCGGCCATTGCTGCCACCGCGACGGCGATTGCGAGCGCCTTCAGGCTCAGTCTGGAGATCG
Organism: Bradyrhizobium sp. SZCCT0153; assembly: GCF_018129995.1. GTDB lineage: Bacteria > Pseudomonadota > Alphaproteobacteria > Rhizobiales > Xanthobacteraceae > Bradyrhizobium > Bradyrhizobium japonicum_G. Next base: position 382,102 of record NZ_JAFCKS010000006.1, on the reverse strand, counting down.
TCATACCCGTGCTCCGCGTCTCGTAGCGAGCGGACGCTAGGCGCCGCTCCGTGTGCCCCTTATGAGGGACATCACAATTCGGCAGTTTTTCGGGGCTACGAGAGATCGTCGGGGGAGCGATTTTTCGTCTACCTGATCGGCTGCGATTATGGGTGGCGTTGCGACGCGCATCGATGTACACGCTTGAGCGTCGCGTGGCGCCTGCTATGCCCAGCCGACGTACCAACCGCAGTGATGTAGGATCGGAAGCGAGGAAGACAAGGCTCGTCGATGAGTGGATTCAGGGAACCCGGTTTCGCAGACCGGCAAAAGGCGGCGCAAGACGCGCGCAAAAATCTTTTGAACAAATTCAAGTCGCAGCCCGGGGTCGACGATCCTCTGGTCGCGGCGAAGCGTGCCGAGCGCGAGGCCCTCGCGGCCAAGCGCGCCGAGGCGAAGGCTGCGCGCGAGGCTGAAAAGGCCGAGCAGAAGCGTCGCGAGGAAGAAGCCAAGGCCGAGGAAGCTGCACGCATCGCGCGCGAGGCCGAGGAAGCCGAAGCCAAGGCGGCCGCGATGGAGGCCGAGCAAAAGGCCAAGCGCGACGCCCGTTACGCTGCCCGCAAGGCCAAGCGCAAGTAACGTTCAGCAAGTAATGTTCAATTGAATTTGAACTGAGACATCACTTCGGGGCGGTCCACGCGACCGCCTCCGGAGCTTCGCGAACGCGCGTCTGCCTCTCGCAGACGGCCTCGAGGATGGTAGAAGATCAGTTCTTCTTCATCATCCCGTCGTCCTTCTTCATCCCGTCCTTCGACATGTGGTCCTTCTTCATGCCGTCGTCCTTGGACATGGTGTCCTTCTTCATGCCGTCCTTGGACATGGTGTCCTTCTTCATCATGCCGTCGTCCTTGCCCATCTTGTCCTGAGCAAAGGCGGCCGGCGACAGCGCGAGGCCAAGCGAGAGAGCGACAGCCGAGACGCCGAGCGCGATGCGGGTGCGAATGGTCATGAGTGATCTTCCCTTCGAGATGATGTTTGTCAGCGACGGACGCCGCTATCCAGACTCGACGGATCGACACGCGGCGTTGTTACGCCGTCGCCGATGAATTTCTGCTTGCCGGCTGCCGTCCATCGATCGGAGGAGTTTCGTGTTTCCGACGCGATCAGACGTGTGCAGCGCAGCAAGGCCGGGACTTGCCGCGGCATTCGGTCTCGAACTATCAGATGAGAGAAGTTCGGGTGAAAGACCGGCTAGGATAGGCCTCTGCGCCGGTCTCATGACCTATTCAAATCAACATCCAACAAAAAAACCGTCCAAGGGGATCACACCATGCTCACGCGCCGTCACCTGATCGCGACCGCCGTCGCCGCACCCGCCATTCTCCGCTTCGGCACCGGCACCGCGCATGCCGCGACCACGCTGAAAATATCGCACCAGTTTCCAGGCGGCACGATCGACAAGGGCGATTTCCGCGACCGGCTCTGCCGGATGTTCGCCGCCGAGATCGCCAAGCGGAGCAATGGCGATCTCGCTGCAGAGATCTATCCGAACTCCTCGCTGATCAAGACCAACGCGCAGTTCTCCGCGATGCGCAAAGGCGCGCTCGACATCAGCCTCTATCCGATGCCCTACGCCGGCGGCGAATTGCCGGAGACCAATATCGGCCTGATGCCGGGCCTCGTGACCACCTACGACCAGGGCATGCGCTGGAAGAAGGAACCGGTCGGCAAGGCGCTGACCGACTTCCTCGCCGACAAGGGCATCATCCTGCTCACCTGGGTGTGGCAGGCCGGTGGCGTCGCCAGCCGCTCCAAGCCGATCGTCGCGCCGGAAGACGCCAAGGGCCTCAAGGTACGTGGCGGCTCGCGCGAGATGGACATGGTGCTGCAGACCGCCGGCGCCTCGGTGCTGTCGGTGCCCTCGAACGAAATCTACGCGGCGATGCAGACCGGCGCCTGTGATGCCGGCATCACCTCCTCGACCAGCCTGATCTCGTTCCGGCTGGAAGAGGTCGCGAAGTCGCTGACCTCAGGGGCCGGCGCATCCTACTGGTTCATGCTCGAGCCGCTGATGATGTCGAAGGCGATCTTCGACAAGCTGCCGAAGAACCAGCAGGACATCCTGCTCGCGGTCGGCACCGAGCTCGAAGCCTTCGGCCGCAAGGGCGCACAGGACGACGACATCGAGGTCGCCAAGGTCTACGAGAAGGCCGGCGCCAAGGTCTCGGCGCTCGATGCCGCGACCGTCGGCAAGTGGCGCGACATCGCCCGCGACACGGCGTGGAAGGACTACGGCGCCAAGACCGCGACCGCGGCGAACCTGCTCAAGCTCGCCATCGACGTCGCGGCATGAGCCACGGTCCGCTTCCGGATCGTGACGTACACGCGAACGCTGCCGCAAGGACAGGCCTTGCGGCGGCGGTCGATCGCGGTCTCGCCATCCTCAACAGCATCATCGTCGTGTTCGCCGCGATCGCGCTGGTCGGGGCCTGCGCCATCCTGAGCTACAGCGTGCTCAGCCGCGCCTTGTTCAAGGCCGCCAATTACTGGCAGGACGAGGCCGCGGTGTTTCTCCTGGTCGGCGCCACCTTCATGACGGCCGCCTATGTGCAGCAGAACCGCGGCCATATCGGCATCGAGGCCTTTGTCGGTCTGCTCTCGCCGCTGGCGAACCGGATCAGGCTCTGGCTGGTCGATGCCGTAACGTTCCTGTTCTGCGCCTTCTTTGCCTGGAAGTCCTGGACGCTGGCGCATGAAGCCTATGTCGACGGCCAGGTCTCGAACTCGATGTGGTCGCCGCCGCTGGCCATCCCCTATTCGTTGATGGCGCTCGGCATGAGCCTGCTCTGCGTTCAGATCCTCGTGCAGCTTGCGCTGCCGTTCGCAGGAGCCCGGCGTTCATGAGCGTTTTCGGTATCGGCCTCGCTTACGGGATTGCGACGCTGGTCGCGATGTTTTCGGGCATGCCGATCGCGTTCGCACTCGGCGCGGTCGCGGTCGTGTTCATGGGCATCTACATGCCATCAGCCTCTCTCGATACGGTGACGCAGAACGTCTACGAGGAGATGGCCTCGATCACGCTGCTGTCGATCCCGCTCTTCATCCTGAAGGGCGCGGCGATCGGCAAGTCGCGCGCTGGCCAGGATCTCTATTCGGCGCTGCACGCCTGGCTGCATCGCGTGCCCGGTGGGCTCGGCGTCGCCAACGTATTCGCCTGCGCGCTGTTTGCCGCGATGGCCGGCTCCTCGCCCGCGACTTGCTCGGCAATCGGCTCGGCCGGCATCCCCGAGATGCGCAAGCGCGGTTATTCCGGCGGCTTTGCTGCCGGCATCATCGCCGCCGGCGGCACGCTCGGCATCCTGCTGCCGCCGTCGATCACCATGATCCTGTTTGCGGTCGCGGCGGAAAAATCGCTCGGGCGGCTCTTCCTCGCCGGCATCGGCCCCGGCCTGCTGCTGGTCTCCCTGTTCGGCGCCTATGCCGTGATCCGCTTCCGCCGCGAATATGCCGCGGCCGAAGCGATCTACAAGAACGGCGGACCGGAGGCTGCGATCCTTGCCCGCGACGAGTACACTCTGGCCGAACGCTTCAGCGTGCTGCCGCGCGTGATACCCTTCGTGCTGCTGCTGACCGGCGTCATGATCGCGCTCTATGGCGGCTACGCCACGCCGTCGGAGACCGCCGGCCTCGGCGGCCTGCTCGCGCTGGCGCTGATCGCCGCCATCTACAGCGTGTGGCGGCCGAGCGACCTCGCCCCGATCATGAAATCGACGATCCGGGAATCGACCATGCTGATGATGATCATCGGCATGTCGCTGCTCTATTCCTACGTGATGAGCTATCTGCACATCTCGCAATCGGTCGCCGAATCCATCGTCGCGATGCACCTGCCGCGCTGGGAGTTGCTGTTCGCGATCCTCGTCATGGTCGTCGTGCTCGGGTTCTTCCTGCCGCCGGTCTCGATCATTCTCATGACCGCGCCGATCATCCTGCCGCCGCTGCGCGCCGCCAATTTCGACATCATCTGGTTCGGCGTGGTCATGACCATCGTGATGGAGATGGGCCTGATCCATCCGCCCGTCGGCCTCAACATCTTCGTCATCCGCAACGTCGCGCCCGACATCCCGCTGAGCGAGGTGATCTGGGGCACGCTGCCGTTCGTCCTGCTGATGATGCTCGCGGTGCTGCTGCTGTGCTTCGTGCCGGGAATCTCGACCGCGCTGCCGGATCTGGTGATGGGGCCGGACGGGAGCAGGTGACGCCATCTCCGCCGCCATTGCGAGCGTGGCGAAGCAATCCAGGGTTCTTTCTACAGTGGGATTCTGGATTGCTTCGCTACGCTCGCAATGACGAGGGCTGGGAAACGGCCCGTTTCCGCTTCGCATTCAGTGCGGACGCGACGCGGCTCACGGGCGGTTTGCCCAGCACGCCGCTGATCTCGTTGGTCGCCGCCAGCAGCCGGTCCATGTCCACGCGGGTCCTGACGCCCATGCCTTCGAGCATGTAGACGACGTCCTCGGTGGCGACATTGCCGGTTGCGCCCGGTGCGTAGGGGCACCCGCCGAGGCCGCCGGCGGCGGCGTCGATGACGCGGACGCCCTCCTCCAGGCCGGCGTAGAGATTGGCGAGGGCCTGGCCGTAGGTGTCGTGGAAATGCATCGCGAGCTTGGCGGCGGGGATGTTGGAGGCAACCGCGCGCAGCATCTCCTTGGCCCTGGTCGGCGTGCCGACGCCGATGGTGTCGCCGAGCGAGATCTCGTAGCAGCCGAGCTCCCACAGGGTCATCGCGAGATCGGCCACCGCCTTCGGTTTGATCTCGCCGTCGAACGGGCAGCCCAGCACGCAGGAGATATAGCCGCGGACCGGCACGCCATCGGCCCTGGCGCGCGCGAGCAGCGGCTTGAACCGCTCGATGGATTCGGCGACCGTGCAATTGATGTTGGCCCGCGAAAAGCCCTCCGAGGCCGCAGCGAACACGGAGACCACTTTCGCGCCCGCGGCGCGCGCGGCGTCGTAGCCCTTCTCGTTCGGCACCAGCACGTGGAATTCGGCGCCCTTCACGTGGGCAACGCCGCGCAGCACGGCATCCGAGCTCGCCATCTGCAGGATCGCCTTCGGCGAGACGAAGGCTCCGACCTCGACCGTGTCAAGCCCGGCCGCAACCAGCGCCTCGATGAAGGCGATGCGGGCCTCGACGCTGACGGGCGTCTTCTCGTTCTGGAGGCCGTCGCGCGGCCCCATTTCGATGATGCGGACGGGATCGCTCATGTCACTCTCCGGAAGGCTCGACCACGGCGAGCTCGACACCCTCCTGCACGATATCGCCGACCTTGCACTTGATGGACTTCAGCACGCCGGCATAGGGCGCCCGCAGCGTCTGCTCCATCTTCATCACTTCCAGGGTGAGGATCGGCGCACCCTTGTCGAGCCTGGCGCCCTCCTCGGCCAGCACGGCGACGACCGTGCCCGGCAAAGGCGCTGCGATCTTGTCTTCGCCGACATGCTCCTCGCTCTCGCCGCCGAACGGGTCGACCCAATGCAGGTCGAACCGGCCGTTGCGCGTGCGCAGATAGAGCTCATGGCCGTCGATCACGGCTGTGACCGACGATCTGACGCCGTCGAGCGTCAGGTCGAAGCCGCCATCCTTGGGCACGATTGCAAAGGCAAGCTCCCGTTCACCGATCACCAGCGTCGACGGTCCGCTGCCGTAGTTCAGCGCAACCCTCTGTTCGGGTCCATGCCCGACACGAAAGGAAAAGCTGCGCTGGCGGCGGCCGACCGGCATCCAGCCAAAGGTCTGCCACGGCGAATCCGCGTCGCCTTGAGCGGCCTGCCGCTCGTCGTTGATGACGGCGGCCACCGCGGCGCAGAACTCGAGCTCGCCAGGCGCCGGCGAGGCCTGTGTCAGGACCGCCAGCTCGCGCTCGATGAAGCCGGTGTCGATCGCGTTCGCCCTCACCTTCGGATGCGTCATCAGCGCGGACAGGAACGGGATGTTGGTGACGATGCCGCGGACGTCGGACTCTTCCAGCCCGCGGTTCAGCCGCTCGATCGCGACGTCCCGCGTCGGCGCCCACGCGATCATCTTTGCCAGCATGGCGTCGTAGTAAGGCGAGACGGCATCGCCCTCGCCATAACCAGCGTCGATGCGCAGGCCACCGCCTTCCGCCGGCAAGCGCCAGGTCGAGATTTTTCCGACCGAAGGCATGAAGTTCTTCGTTGGGTTCTCAGCGTAGACGCGCGCCTCGACGGCATGGCCGTTGAGCCTGATCTCGTCCTGCTTCAGCGGCAACGCCTCGCCGAAGGCGACGCGCAACTGCCATTCGACGAGATCGATCCCGGTGATCAGCTCGGTCACGGGATGCTCGACCTGGAGGCGGGTGTTCATCTCGATGAAGAACACGTCCTTGCCGTCGGAGACGAACTCGATGGTGCCGGCGCCGACATAATTCACGGCGCCCGCCGCTTTTCGCGCGGCGGCGCAGACGGCCTCGCGCTGGGCAGCATTGAGCGTCGGCGACGGCGCCTCCTCGATCACCTTCTGGTGCCGGCGCTGCAGCGTGCATTCGCGCTCGAACAGCGACAACAGATTGCCGTGGCTGTCGCCGATCACCTGCACCTCGATATGCCGGGGATTGTCGACATATTTCTCGATCAGCATGCGGTCGTCGCCGAACGCGGCCTTGGCCTCGCGCTTGGCGCTGACGATCGCAGGCGCAAGCTCATCGGCCGACCGCACGATCCGCATGCCGCGGCCGCCGCCGCCGGCCGACGCCTTCACGAGTACGGGGAAGCCGGCCTTCTCGGCCGCCTTTGCCAGCGTCGCCTCGTCCTGGGCCTCGCCGTGATAGCCGGGCACCAGCGGCACGCCCGCCTTTTCCATCAGGGCCTTGGAGCCGGACTTCGAGCCCATCGCATTCATCATCCCGGCGGTCGGGCCGACGAAGACCAGGCCCGCATCGAAGCAGCCTTGCGCAAACTCCGCATTCTCGGACAGGAAGCCGTAGCCGGGGTGCACGGCCTCCGCGCCGGTCTTCTTCGCGGCGTCGATCAGCCGCTCGACATTGAGATAGCTGTCACGGGCCCGCGCGGGCCCGAGCAGCACGGCCTCATCCGCGAGCGCGACATGCATCGCGTCGCGGTCGGCCTCGGAATAGACCGCGACGGTGCGCAGGCCCATGGCGCGGGCGGTGCGGATGACGCGGCAGGCGATCTCGCCGCGATTGGCGATCAGGAGCGTGCGAAAACGGCGGTAGAGCTTTGAGCGGTCCATCGCATCACATCCTGAACAGGCCGAATGTCGTCGGCTCGATCGGCGCATTCGACGCCGCCGAGAGGCCAAGGCCGAGCACGAGGCGGGTGTCGGCCGGGTCGATCACGCCATCGTCCCACAGCCGCGCGGTCGCATAATACGGATGCCCCTGGCTCTCGTATTGCGCGCGGATCGGGCTGCGGAACGTCTCTTCGTCTTCCTTCGACCAGCTATCGCCCTTGGCCTCGATATTGTCGCGGCGGACCTGGCTCAGCACCATCGAGGCCTGCTCGCCGCCCATCACCGAGATGCGCGCGTTCGGCCACATCCACAGGAAACGCGGTGAATAGGCGCGGCCGCACATGCCGTAATTGCCGGCGCCATAAGAGCCGCCGATCACGACGGTGAATTTCGGCACCGAGGCGGTCGCGACCGCCGTCACGAGTTTCGCTCCGTCGCGCGCGATGCCGCCGGCCTCGTATTTCTTGCCGACCATGAAGCCGGTGATGTTCTGCAGGAACACCAGCGGAATGCCGCGCTGGCAGCACAGCTCGATGAAATGCGCGCCCTTCAGCGAGCTCTCGCTGAACAGAATGCCGTTGTTGGCGATGATGCCGACCGGGTAGCCCCAGATGTGGGCGAAGCCGCAGACCAGCGTCGTGCCGTAGAGCTTCTTGAACTCGTCGAACTCGGAGCCGTCGACGAGCCGTGCGATGATGTCGCGCACGTCGAACGGTTTTCTGCCGTCAACGGGCACCACGCCATAGATCTCCTCCGCCGCAAACAGCGGATCGCGCGTCGGATGCATGTTGAGGTTTGGCCGCGTCGACGGCTTGAGCGTACCCACGATGCGCCGGGCGATGCCGATCGCATGGGCGTCGTTCTGGGCGTAGTGATCGGTCACGCCCGACTGGCGCGAATGCACGTCGGCGCCGCCGAGCTCTTCCGCGGTGACGACCTCGCCGGTTGCAGCCTTCACCAGCGGCGGGCCGCCTAGGAAGATGGTGCCTTGATTGCGCACGATGATGCTCTCGTCCGACATCGCGGGGACATAGGCGCCGCCGGCCGTGCAGGAGCCCATCACGATCGCGATCTGCGGAATGCCCTGCGAAGACATCTGCGCCTGATTGTAGAAGATCCGGCCGAAATGGCGCTCGTCAGGAAAGATCTCGTCCTGCAGCGGCAGGAAGGCGCCGCCGGAATCGACCATGTAGACGCAAGGAAGGTTGTTCTGCCGCGCGATATCCTGCGCACGCAGATGCTTCTTCACCGTCATGGGATAATAGGTGCCGCCCTTAATGGTGGCGTCGTTGGCGACGATCACGCATTCGCGGCCCGAGATGCGCCCCACTCCGGTGACGACGCTCGCCGAATGCACGTCGCCGCCATAGAGGCCATAGGCCGCGAGCGGCGACAGCTCCAGGAACGAGGTCCCGGGATCGACCAGCAGGTCGACCCGCTCGCGCGCCAGCATCTTGCCGCGCGAGGTGTGGCGGTTGCGCGAAGTCTCGCCGCCGCCACCGGCGACCTGGCTCAATTTTTCGCGCAGGTCCGCGACAAGGGTGCGCATGGCCTCGGAATTGCGCGCAAAGTCCGATGAAGACGTGTCGATGCTGGAATGGAGCGGCATGGAGGTCCCGCGTTTTCTGGTGATCTGGTGAGGGCCGCGAACAGGTTGGACCCATTTCGCGGCAATTCCAATTGCGTGAAGGCTTAAGCCGTCTCGGCCATCAGTTCGCGGCCGATCAGCATGCGGCGCACCTCCGAGGTGCCGGCGCCGATCTCGTAGAGCTTGGCGTCGCGCCAGAGACGTCCGACCGGAAATTCGGACGTATAGCCGACGCCGCCGAGCGCCTGGATCGCCTCGCCCGCCATCCACGTCGCCTTCTCCGCGGAATAGAGGATCGCAGCCGCAGCGTCCTTGCGCAGCGTCCGCGCATGGTTGGAGCGGTCGCAGGCCTTTCCCACCGCGTAGACATAGGCGCGCGTGGCCTGCCACGTCGCGTACATGTCGGCAAGCTTGCCCTGCATGAGCTGGAAGTCGCCGATCGGCTGGCCGAACTGCTTGCGCTCGTGCATGTAGGGCACCACCGCGTCCATGCAGGCCGCCATGATCCCGAGCGGGCCACCCGACAGGACTGTGCGCTCGTAGTCGAGGCCCGACATCAGCACCTTGACGCCCTCCCCCACCTTGCCGAGCACGTTCTCCTCCGGCACCTCGCATTCGTCGAAGAACAAGGGATAGGTGTTGGAGCCGCGCATGCCGAGCTTGTCGAGATGCTGGCCGTGGGTGAACCCCTTGAAACCCTTCTCGATGAGGAAGGCGGTCATGCCGCGCGGTCCCGCCGCCGGATCGGTCTTGGCATAGACGACCAGCACGTCGGCATCGCCGCCATTGGTAATCCACATCTTGGAGCCGTTGAGCACGTAGCGGTCGCCGCGCTTGTCGGCGCGCAGCTTCATCGAGACGACGTCGGAGCCGGCGCCCGGCTCGGACATCGCCAGCGCGCCGACGTAATCACCGGAAATCAGCTTTGGCAGATAGCGCTCGCGCTGCGCGTCGTTGCCGTTGCGGCGGATCTGGTTGACGCAGAGGTTGGAATGGGCGCCGTAGGACAGCCCCACGGCCGCGGAGCCGCGTGAAATCTCCTCCATGGCGACGATATGAGCGAGATAGCCCATGTTCGAGCCGCCATATTGCTCCGGCGCGGTCATGCCGAGCAGGCCAAGGTCGCCAAGGCGCTTCCAGAGGTCGGCCGGGAACAGATTGGCCTTCTCGATCTCGGCGGCGCGCGGGGCGATCTCCGCCTCCACGAAGGCGCGCAACGTGTCGCGCAGCATGCTGACGTCTTCGCCCAGATCGAAATCGATGCTCGGGATGTTCACGGCGATTCCTCCGTATTTTGGTCACCGAACCTAGCGGGGTCTTGGCCCTCTTGCGGTCGAAAAGGTTGCATTTTCCGCCAAACTTGGCGAGGATTTTCCCTGGGGAGTTTCGATGCCTTTTCAAGCCGCCACCGCAATCCCGCGCCGCGCCGTGACCCCCGCCGCCTTCGTGCGCGGCGTGGTTGCCGCCTATGAGCGATATGGCCGCGATCCCGCGGAGGCGCTGAGCCGGGGCCAGGTAACGCCAGACCTTGTCAATTCTCCGGATGGGCGGGTCACGGCGGCCCAGTTCGAGGCGCTGGCGGGCCATGCCATGCGCGAGCTCGACGACGAGGCGCTCGGCTGGTTCTCGCGCCGGCTGCCCTTCGGCACCTACGGCATGCTGTGCCGCGCCTCGATCACGGCGCCAACGCTGGAAGTCGCGCTCAGGCGCTGGTGCCGGCATCATCGCCTGCTGACGGAGGACGTGCTGCTCGATCTTTCGATCGACGAGGAAACCGCGGTCGTGTCGATCAGGGAGCTGCGCGACCTCGGGCCTCTACGCGAGTTCTGCCTGGTCACCCTGCTCCGCTACGTGCTCGGCTTCTCCTGCTGGGCGGTCGATTCCAGGATCGCGCTTCGCACGGCGGAATTCCCGCATGCCGAGCCCGGCCATGTCTCGGTCTATCCGACCATCTTTTGCAGGAACCTGAGCTTCGATGCGGACCGCGCCCGCATCGTCTTCGACAAGCATTATCTCTCGCTGCCGCTCACCCGCAGCGCGGCCGATCTCGACAACATGCTCAAGGGCGCGTTGCGGTTGACCGTGCTGCCCTACCGCCGCGACCGGCTGCTGGTCGAGCGCGTCCGCCGCGTGCTGCGCAATGCGCGCGGACGCAGCCTCGGCGCCGAGGACGTCGCGAGCGAGCTGGCCCTCTCCACCCGCACCATGCACCGGCGCCTGCGCGAGGAAGCGACATCGCTGCGCGGTCTCAAGGAGGAGGCAAAGTTCGAGCTCGCCAAACAGGAATTGATGCGCGGCCGCACCCCGATCAAGCGGATCGCGGAGATCGCCGGCTTCCGCAACGAAAAGAGCTTTTCCCGCGCCTTCCGCACCTGGACCGGCACCTCGCCGAGCGAGTTTCGCGGCAGGTATCGGTGAGGCGAGCGAGCGCGCCGCTATCCTGCCGACGCCGCCATGATGCCCTGCAACGGCAGCGGCACATCTTTCGCCACCCCCAGCACAGGGAAGCTGCGAACGTTCTTGACGTTCGGCATCGCGGCGAAATGCAGCAGCTGCTGGCGCATGCTCTCGACGCTCGGCGCCACGCATTTCAGGAGGTAGTCGGTGTCGCCCGAAATCCGCCAGCACTGCTGGATGCGCGGGATCGCTGCGATCGAGTTCTCGAACGCCTCCAGCACCGGCTGGGCCTGGCTGCCGAGCTGGATCGAGACGAACGACACCACCTCATAGCCGAGCAGCCGCTCGTCGATGACCGCGCGCACCGCCCGGATCACGCCGCGGCTGAACAGCGATTTCAGCCGCCGCACGCAGTTGGGCCCGGACACACCGACGCGAAGCGCCAGCTCGTTGTTGCGAACCCGCCCGTCCTGCTGAAGCTCGGAGAGTATCTTCAGATCGACACCGTCGAGCTGGTCACGCCCCGCCATAGCCCACCTCGTCATAGCCCTTGAGGGCGGGCAGCGAAGCACGCGGCGGAATTCGTGCCAACCACCTTGGGCGCGCACAGGGCTGGAATAGCGGGGCCGGGCCCTCAGGATAAGGTCGCGTTGCGCAGCGAGATTTCTGACCCTCATGGTGAGGAGCCCGCCAAAGCGGGCGTCTCGAACCATGCAGGCCGCGCTGGTCCGTCAACCTTTCGCTGTCAGGAGCACCGCTCCCAAAACGCGAATACCCGGGACAAGCCCGGGCATGACGTGCCGACAGAATGTGCCGCCCCTCAATGCGTCCAGGGCTCGCCGCGACGGAACGAGAAATTGTCGGCATAGGCGGCCGGGCGTCGCACCGATTCCTGCGGCTCGATCACCTGGTAGGCGATGCCCTTGCGTTCGCAATAGGCGACAGCCTCGTCCTTGCTGTGGAAGCGCAGCGTGATCTGCTGCTTCATGTCGCCGGACGAGGTCCAGCCCATCAGCGGCTCGACCGCACGCGGCTGCTCGGGCTCGTAGTCGAGCTGCCATTCCTTGGTCTTGGACCGGCCGGATTGCATCGCGTTCTTGGCGGGCTTGAAAATGCGTGCGGTCATGGTCGTCCGGGCCTCTTCGTCTTTTCGTTCGATTTCGATGCGTCACGGTGGCAGTTGGTGGAAACCGCGGGCATAGTATAGAGACGCCTTTCAGGAACTGTTCAGTGATTCCGGCTCCCGGGCGCCCTGCTTATGGGTATAGTCATTATGCTGCACCGTGACAATTGCGTACCCGCCTTCCGCGCCGGGATCCCGCCCGGCGGACCTGCCTCGCCGACATCAGCGTATCCGTCCCCTCCGAAAGCTTCCGTCGCATGTCCTTCCTGAACATCAACGCCACGCTCCCGGAAAAGGGCCGTGACCTCAGGCTCGACCTGTTTCGCGGCGTCGCAAACTGGGCGATCTTCCTCGACCATATCCCGGACAACGTGGTGAACTGGATCACCACCCGCAATTACGGCTTTTCCGACGCCGCCGACCTGTTCGTCTTCATCTCCGGCTACACCGCCACCTTCGTCTATGCGCGGATGATGCTGGAGCGCGGCTTTCTCGTCGGCGCCACGAGGCTGACCAAGCGGGTCTGGCAGCTCTATGTCGCCCACATCATCCTGTTCGTGATCTACATCGCCTCGATCAGCTATCTGGCGCTGCGCTTCGGCGATTCCGAGATGATCAACGAGTTCAATGTCGCCGGCCTCGTCGACAACGCCACCGAGACGCTGCGCCAGGGCCTGTTCCTGCGCTTCAAGCCGCTCAATCTCGACGTGCTGCCGCTCTACATCGTGCTGATGGGCCTGTTTCCGCCGGTGCTGTGGTTCATGCTGCGCAAGCCCGATTTAACGATGGCGCTGTCGATCGTGCTGTGGCTCTCTGCGCGCCACTTCGGCTGGAATCTGAACGCCTACCCGGCCGGCCAGTGGTACTTCAATCCGTATTGCTGGCAGGTGCTGTTCGTGTTCGGCGCCTGGTGCGCCATGGGCGGTGCGCAGCGGTCAGGGGCGGTGATCAACTCGCCGATCACGCTGTGGCTTTGCCTTGGCTATCTCGCCTTCGCGCTGCTCATGACCATGGCCGGCCGCTTCCCGACCCTCGGCGGCATGTTCCCGGAATGGCTGTTCTCGGCCTTCAACCCGAACGACAAGACCAACCTGGCGCCCTACCGCTTCATCCACTTCGTCGTGATCGTGATCCTGGTGATCCGCTTCCTGCCCAAGGATTGGCCGGGCCTGGAGTGGAGGATATTCGATCCGGTGATCGTGTGCGGCCAGCAGTCGCTCGCCGTGTTCTGCGTCGGCGTGTTCCTGTCCTTCGTCGGGCATTTCGAGCTGTCGATGAGCTCGGGCTCGCTGTTCGCGCAGATCTTCGTCAGCGTCGCCGGCATCGCGATCATGACGACGGTGGCCTATTACATCTCGTGGTCGAAGAAGCAGGACAAGCCGCTGAAACCGCCGCCGCCCAAGCCGGTTGCCGCGAAGGCCGCCTGAACCGGGAACGTCCGGGCGTGCCGTTTCGATGCCCCTGTCGGTTCGGCCGTTCATCCGAGATCGGGTTGACCTGCGTCAACCAAAGCCGGCACCGGCCGACCTAGTGTTGCTGCGACTCGTATCGCCGCACCGATGTCGGCGGCTTCCTCGGACAAGGCCAAAGCACATGCCCTCTCATTTTCACGCCGTGGTGTGGATCGACCACTCGCAAGCCCGGATCTTCCATCTCGGCCTGAGCGGCTCCGACGAAATCACGCTGCATCCGCAACTGGCGACGCGTCATCTCCATCACAAGGCCAATGTGACCGGCAGCGGCCATGCCGCACCCGACAAGACGTTCTACGCTGATGTGACCAAAGCCCTCGCCGATGCCGGCGAAGTCCTGATCATCGGCCCGGCGAGCGCGAAGACCGAACTTGCCAGTCACATTCGCGCCCATGCTCCCGATGTCGCCAAGCGGATTGCCGCAGTGGAAGCGGCCGATCATCCCTCCGACAACGAAATCATCGCCTACGCGAAACGTCACTTCAAAGTGCCGCTGCCGCGCGTGCAGGCACCAACCTGAAAGCGGGATGACGATCTTTCCTTCAGGCGGCTTCGCTGTCGTACTCGGTAAACTTCTTGTAGATCCAGTCGCGGCCGTCGTGGCGGCGCCAGACCTTGCCGACCACGAGCTGCCCGTTGATCGAGCGGCGCGGCACGATCACGGTCCAGAGGTGCCAGATCTCGGTCCAGCTCGACTGCTGGCCGACGGTTCGGACGTTGCGATCGAAAGACATGATGCAGAACTCACAAGATACGAGCGCCGCGACGAACCGTGATCTCGTGTGAGCACAGATTTCAGGCAGCCCATCGCGAGCCGGAACGATCTGATAGCAGCCGCCAAAGCGGCCGCAACAACCGCTCGCCCTTAACCTAACCGATCAACCTTACTTGTTGTGGCCGAGCGGCGAGACCGGTTGTAAGCCGGCGCCAATTTTTCTACACTGGATGCACGATTTGAGAATGAGCGCGCCGTTTTGAGGGCGCGCGGTGATTTTTTAGCCGACACGAATTTTTGAAAAATATTGACGGGCTGGGGCGACCACAATGTATTTGCAATGTGCATGTCTGCGCCTGGCGCTGCGATCGACCCCGCATGCGCCGCTCGCAAAGACGCCGCCGAAGGCCGCCAACGACAATCAATTGGTCTGGCCGTTCCTGCCGTTTCCATTCGGCTGGTACGCCACGAACTGATTGCCGGAGCATGATCGGATCTGATTGCATCGGAGCCGAAGCACTGGATTTTTGGCTTGAAGCGTCTTGTCGACGCGAACCGCTCTTCGCCTCGCTTGAAAAGCGCAACGCCGCGCAAGCGTAATATCATCGCTTGGCGGCGTCCGTTTAGGCATTGGGCGCTGAAATCCCCAACACTCATTTGTCTATGGCGACGCCCAAAGGTTCGATGAAGTTTTCGAATTCTGCGCCGGCCGCTCCGCCCCAATGCCTTGAAAAATCGCGCAGAAGTAGCGCTGTGCAGAGGATGAGCGTCGACGCTTTGGAAGCTTCGGGCATCGGTTTGCCGGAGTTCCTGGAAGCGCAGCAAGCCGCGTGCCCTGGCCGGCGCTCAGCTTCGCTCAGACGTCCGTGTTTGCGCCGGAGCTGGCGCTGGACGCAGCCTGGGCGCTGGCGCCGATCGTGCCCTGGGCGTTGTAGGTCTGCCCCGCCTGCTGATCCTGACTGCCTTGCGCGCTGGTCGAGGTCTGGACCTCGGTCGTGCCGTCCGAATAGGTGATCGTCGTGGTGGTGATGCCGGCTACGGTGGTGGAGACCTCGCTGACGATGCTCTTGGCCGAGCCGCCACCGCCTCCCGATCCCGAGCTTCCGCTCGCCGATTGCGCGGACGACCTCGCCGATGTCGATGAAGCCGCGGTGGACGTCGTCGCCGCGGTCGACGGGGCCGTCGTCACCGACGCACTGGTTGAAGCAATGGCACTGACCGACATCGAGACCTCGCTCGGGGGAAACACGGGCGCAGCGCGATGGCGCGCCTTGTCCTCTTTCAACGCAGCGGGCCCGCCAGGCAGGCGCAGGAGACGCGAAAAATTCCTTTGCTGCGCATTTCCGGCCGACCCGCCGGCAACCTTTTACTGCGCAGCGTGTTGCAGCTTTTTCCCACCTGTCCGTGCATCCGAAGGCATGCTCCATCAACGCATGCGCGCCTGCAGGGACAGCCAACCGTCTCACGTCCGTGTGAGCTGGAGCGCGGCCAGTGAATTTTAGCGAATGCGCAGAGACCAACGAAGAGCAGGCCGCAAGGCAGGGGGACGCTGTGAGCCAGATTGATACGACCGAGAAACTCTCCGAGGTGCCGGACGCCGGAAGCTCGCTGTTCGCACTCTGCGGGCTCGGCGTCGCCGGGATCGTCATGCTGGGCTGGATCTGCGCCCTCGCCTGGGTCGCCTGGCGCCTCGCCGGTTGGCTGTGGTTCTGAGGCGTCCCAAAGGCCCGAAGCATCAGGTCGGGACTGGTCGGGGCAGCTGGATTCGAACCAACGACCTGCAGTACCCAAAACTGCCGCGCTACCAGGCTGCGCTATACCCCGAATGTCCGGCGAGCCCCGTCGATACACGCTTCCCAAAGCGCCAGCAAGCTTCCTAAACGCGCCAGCAAGGCTCGCAGCGCCCTCGCCGCCGGCCCTATTTGCCGCCGAATAGCGGGTGGCCGACGCGGTCGCCGACGCGGATGCCGTATTTCTGCGCCGTCCCCGCCACCACCTCCAGCACGGCCCGCGCGGGCCCCCGGGACGAGATGATCTTGGTCGACAACGGCTCGGTGCTTTCGGCGATGCGCAGGATGCGGCCGTCGGCGCGGATGAAGATCATGTCGAGCGAGACATAGGTGTTCTTCATCCACATCGACACTTCCTGCTCGGGATTGAAGTCGAACAGCATGCCTTTGCCGTCCGCCAGTTCCTTGCGGTACATCAGGCCGGTCTGCTTCTCCTCCTCCGTCGTCGCCATCTCGACCGAGAACACCTGCACACCGTTCCTGGTGACGATCTCGAGCGGCTGGAAGCTGGCGGCGCCGGCGACGGCCGTGCCGGCGATGACCAGGATGACGGCAAGCCAGCCCTTCGCAATGGCGAAGGCGGCCTTTCGATCGAAATTCATGGATAGCTCTCGAGGCGTGGGACTGACCAGTCCATACGTGGCGGTCGCCGGAAAAGCCAGAGGCGCGCCGGCCGGCCAGCGCGCCTCTGCTCACGATTGCGGGAATTGGCGAGCTAGTGGGAGGAAACCGGCGATCCCGTCTCGGGATGGATCTCGGCCGCCATCATGCCCTTGGAGCCGGGCCCGAAGCGGACCAGGACATACTGGCCAGGCCGCAGTTCGGTCATGCCGAAGCGGCGCAGCGTCTCCATGTGCACGAAGATGTCGGGTGTCCCCTCGCCGCAGGTCAGGAAGCCGAAACCGCGCAGCCGGTTGAACCATTTCACCTGGGCCCGCTCCAGCCCGCTGGTCGCGGTGACCGTGACATGGGTGCGCGGCGGCAGCATCTGCGCCGGATGGATCGCGGTCGATTCGTCCATCGAGACCACCCGGAAGGCCTGGTAGCCCTTGGCGCGCTGGATGCACTCGACGACGATGCGGGCGCCCTCGTAGGCGGTCTGGAAGCCGTCGCGCCTAAGCACGGTAACGTGCAGGAGGACGTCCGGCCAGCCATTGTCCGGAACGATGAAGCCGTAACCCTTCGAGGCGTCGAACCATTTGATGACGCCGTGAACCTCGACGAGGTTGGCGCTGCCCTCGCCAAGCCCGGTGAAGGGACTGAGCGCGCTGTCGCGACCACCGCCATGATCGCCCACCGCGGGAACTCCGACCTTCTTGGACTCAAATCCGTCCGACGACCCCATAACCCCGGACCCCACACATTCCATGCAACCCGCCTGAATGGCGGCGTCGAATCACGCGTCTTTGGAGAATCTTGAGAATGTCTTCCCAACTCGACGCGACGCGAATCTTTCGACTCAAAAGATAACACTCCCGGTTGCGAGGCATAGATAAAAAAGAGATTCGCCGGAACCTATGAACAGCTTGCACAGCCGCGAATCAAATTGATGCCTCAATTTCCGACAAAGGGCCCGAGCGTTTCGCCAATGTCGTGGCGGATCACGAGGTCGGCGATGTCGTCCTGCTCGGTCGGCTCGCGGTTGATGATCACCAGACGTGCACCTGAGTTCTTCGCCATCATCGGAAAGCCCGCCGCCGGCCATACCACCAGCGAGGAACCGATCGCGATGAAGAGGTCGCAGGCCTGCGACAGCGCGGTCGCACGCAGCATTTCATCCTCGGGCATCATCTGGCCGAACGAGATCGTCGCGGTCTTCACCGGCTCGTCGCACGCGGTACAGTTGGGCGCAGCACCCTCATCGTCGAAACGGCGCTTGACCCAGTCGAGCGGATAGCCCTGCCCGCATCCGATGCAGCGCGCATGAGTGGTGTTGCCGTGGAGCTCGATCACGTGGTCGCCCGCAATGCCCGAAGCCTGGTGCAGATTGTCGATGTTCTGGGTGATGATGCCGGGAACCTTGCCGGCGCGGTAGAGCGAAGCCAGCGCGCGATGGCCGCGTCCGGGCCTCGCCGCCGCAAACACCTCCTCCATCGCGAAGCGCCGGCGCCAGGATTCGTCGCGTGCTGACTGGCTGGCGACGAATTCGTCGAACGGGATCGGGCGGTTGCGTGTCCAAATTCCGCCGGGCGAGCGGAAGTCGGGGATGCCGCATTCGGTCGAGATACCGGCGCCGGTGAACGGCACGATCCGTTTCGCTTCGGCGATCATGTCGCCGAGCCGTTCAACGCCGCTGCGAAGATCCGAAGCAATCAACGCGGCCTCCCGATGTGTTCGTGCGCTAGCTGCAATGCGCGCAAGTGACAAGATTGTTGACGCTCTTATCCACCGCGGCGCAAGACGTGGTCGGCAATTTTTTCCGACCTTCGCTTATCACAATCCTGCAATGCCGCCTCCCCATTGACGCCCCAATCAGAAGCGCCAATGCATGTGTTGACGCGACTCAACGTGATTGCGGCGGCAGTGCTTGAGTTCAGCAGTGCACATACTCACGTGTAGAGGGGATTTGACATGACCGAAGACGAACAACGCAAGATCCGCGAACGCGAAGAGATCGCCGCCCGTGTCGCCGCCTTTCGTGCCACGCAGGAAAAATTCAAGCGCGAGCGCGACGAGTATTTCGTCTCGACGCTCGACAATGCGCGCAAGGTGGAGCGGCCCTCGCTCTGGCCGTAATCCACCGGGATCAATACGCGTGAAAAAAGCCCGGAGCGTTGCTCCGGGCTTTTCATTTGTTCCGCCGTTACTCTTCGGCCGTTACCAGTGACGGTAATAGTGGTGGCGGCGATAGTACGGTCCGTCGCCGTAATAGGCGTACGGGCCGGGGCCGTAAGCGTAGGCGGGACGGCCGTAATAGCCGTATCCCGGGCCGTAGCCATAGCCATAAGGATGGGACGCTGCAACCGCGCCCGCGGTGATCGCGCCGGCGGCGAGGCCGAACGCAAGGCCCGGACCGATGCCGCGACCGCGCGCCTCGGCCGGCGCAGGGGCCGCAACCGCGGTCACGCCGACGGCTGCAACGGTAGCCAGAACTGCCAGTGTCTTCTTCATCATGAAACTCTCCTCCTTCGCATCTCGCAGGGACAACGCGCCCTGACTGCGATGGTTGCGCGGCCCGGAACCCGGGCCGTCGAAAAAATGTCGAAACACGGGGAACGAAAGCGCGTTCGGCAAATTGCATCTTCAAGTGCGGAAGCCTCCGCCATCCGGTTGAGGCAACAGCACGAAGACCCCGTCAGCATCTCCGCGGTGCTGGCGGGGTTTTTGGTTTCACGGTGAAGCAATGGCAGCCGCCGACCATTGCTGCCAGATGGGGCCGATGCCGAGGAGGAGACATTGCCGATATCCGCGTTGCTGGCCCGTATCCGCAGGCTCGTTCCAAAATCGCGCGACCAACATTACGACGAGATCGTCCGCAATTTCGGTGTCGGCGCGTTGCGGCCGCCGCCGATGCCGATGAGCGACGGCGAACTGGCGCGGGCCATCGCCGAGTTCCTGAAAGAGCAGCCGTCCAGCAAATCCGTCGCCACCCTGGGCCGGAAGCTCGACCCCTCATCTCCGCTTTAGGCGGCCTTTGGAGGCGCCCTTGCGTCGTTCGGGGAACGTGCGCAGCCGGCGCGCGTTGAGCTTGCCATCACGACAAGAGGCGCGACATGCCCGTTTGGCTCGAAATTTTGGTCAATCTGTCCGGCTATGCCGGCTTCGTCGCGCTCGCGACCCACGGCACCGCGTGCTGCGAGACCTCCGCAGACAATCGTATCCACAATCGCATTCACGGCGACGAACGCTAGAGCACGATCCGGAAAAGTGCGAAGCGGTTTTCCGAAAAGATCATGCTCAAACAAGAACCTCAAGCGCGATGACGATTCATCCCAATCTCATCACGCTTTAATTTGCGTGCGGCGCCTGGCCTGCCGTGCGCACCAGCCTGTCGGCCTTGACCGCGACGCGGGTGTCCTCGAGCTGCGGCCGCAGCGAAAAGCTGATCACCACGAAAGCGAGACAGAACAGCGTGCCGACGACGGCGACGCGCCGGTAGGTGTGGCGGTGACCCTGATAAAACGACGGTTCTGAAAAAGGTGTCATGAAAGCTGTCTTGAAAGTTTTCTTGGCAAATTGTCTTCTTGGCAAAATCGTTTAGTCTCTTGCCAGACACACCTATCCCAACCCGCGCCAGGTGCAACGCGATTGGGCTTTTAACCTAACCGAATAGGGTTATCGGCTTCCCGGCAAGCTTCCGTTAGGAGCTGGGCAAGGCGTCGCAGATCCTCACGCGAGCCGCAGCAACGTCGCGCCGAAGGTCGGTGGCCGCCATCGGCCGGGTTTGTTCCAGCTTCGCCTGCATTTCGTTCTCAAAGAACGAATCGGAATCCAGGAAATCGGCCCGACGCAACGCTTAACAATTCGTTCGCCTGCAAACGAATGCTGCCGGCGAACGCCGCAAAGCACCTGGCGTCGCGACAAACCGGCGATTACTCCGTGTCGCTGGGCCGCGGTGATGGCTGCGGCACTTGCGGCACCGACGGTCTGGCTTTGCGAAGGCGCGGATGCCTGTCGTACCAGAACACTTTTGCGATCTCGACGAGAAACCAGCACGGATCCATCTCGCTCTCCGTTCTTGCTCTTCAAGTCCCGCTTGCCTGGCCTCATTGCGTAACGAGGACGAGAGGACGGGACCGTGCGAAGCATCACGGTGCAGGTTTGGAGCAAGCGTCCCGCATCGAGACAGAAGCCACGGCTTGTTCTGCATCCGACTCCATTTCGTTCGCGAAGAACGAATCGGAGTCGAAAAATCAGCGGAGCGTGATTCCTAACGATCGGTGAAAGCGCGGCGCCGCGTCCCTGCTATCTGGACTGCGACACGCTTGCCGATTGCCGTCGAGATCCAGCGAGGCCCGATCACGCCGCCTGTTTCGCCGCCGTATCCTTCTCCGAAAAATCCTTCTCCGAAAAGCATTCGAGGATCTGGATGCGCAGCTCTTCGGCGGCGGGGCCTTCGACCTTCCTGAGTTGATTCCAGAGCCTGATGACTTCGCGTTGTTTCTCGACGGTCATGGTCACCTCCACAAGAGATGACCAGACTAGAACAAAATGGGAACAAAAAGTCCAGTCCCTCCTGCGAAAATCCACCGGCGCATCACCGCGGCGCTTTTCGATGCCGGGAATTTCAGCGCCCGGTCACATGGCCGCCCCACCTGGCGCACATGCTCAGTCCCGGCGATGCGGTTGCTTTTTGGATTTTCAACCTTAAGTTCGGGGTACCGCTGGCGGCCAGGCGCTGAAATCCCAACGCTGCCAGCTGGAAGAGCCCCGTGCGCAAGCGCGGGGTTTTTCTTTTTCGCGGTCTTGCCTGCTGCGAACGTCGGCCGCCTAAGCGAGCGCGCATTTGCGGGAACGCACCGCCGCCCTGCCCGTTACTTCCTCCGGAGCGAGGGACCGTGGCCAAAAAATACTACGCCGTCGAGGTGGTGCGTCAGATCGAGGAGACCGTGGAGATCATGGTCGAAGCGCCGGACGAGGCCACTGCACATGATGCCGCGCTCGCACATTTGAAAGCGCGCGGCTCCGAATATCAGTGGCTCAATCCCAAATGCGATTTCGTCGTCTGGCGCGAACGCCAGGTCGACCCGCCCGCGATCATCGACGTGTCGGTGTAGCCGGAGCAGCGGCGGGAACGAACTCTTCCGTCTTGCGTTGTCCGGCCGAATGAAGTGGTGCCGGCGGCTGTGCGACGCGGCCGATCGGCTTGAAGAACCCCGCGGTCAAAGCGGGGTTTTTCTTTTGCGGGTCTTCTTGGAGGCGCGGCCGGGTTTTCCGTGGCTTGTGCCGGGGCGTCGTGACGACGTTCGGCATTGCGATCGCCGAGCACCATCCCTTCTTCAGCTGCTGAAGCGATGGCAGGGGGGCGGTTGCTACGGGGTCGTCAGACCGGCAGATTGTCGGTCATCCCCGGCGGCACCTCGGCCCCGCTCGGTCCGCTCGGCGAGAAGCTCCTTCTCGGCCTGGTACCAGAAAGTGTCCATCCGCCCCGGGGGCTCACCGGCTGCAGTCCAGAGGTGATAGGCGCGGTTGCGGATGTCCTCTTCGCTTAAATCGGCCATGTGCTTTCTCCCTTTCGGAAGCAAAGCCTACAACGCCCGGGAGTTCCCTGTCCCCCCTCTTCAGCATCGGCCGGCACTCGCTGCGGCGCTTCCCGCAAGGAAGCCGCCGCAACGAAAACGCTGGCGGCTTAGACGGAGTCCTTGGCCACCTTGAGCGGCGAGGCCTTCACCGACTTGCTCGCCGGCTTCGCCGCGAACTGCATCGGCTCCTTGGTGAAGGGATTGACGCCCATGCGGGCTTCGGTCGCAGGCTTGTTCACCACCGACATCTTCACGAAGCCGGGAATGACGAACTCGCCGGACTCGTTGAGCTCCTTGTAGCCGACCGTCGCCATGTACTCGATCACCGACTTCACGTCGTTCTTCGACAGCTGCGTGCCTTCGGCAATAGCATCGATCAATTGGGTCTTCGTCATCTTCGCCATGTCTGAATTCCTTTGAATTGGTGCGCGCGAGCATGCTCCGCTGAGGACGCGGCCGGACCGCGGAGGCGCGCTTCTGATTCATGCCAACTGTCATGAAGTGCGGGGCTTAGAACCCATCGAGGCCTAAAACGCAAGCAGGGGTTATGCGGGGGAGCCGGAGGATCGTCCGAAAAAGGCCTCTTCTTGGGCCGTTTTCTTGTTGAACTCCTGGGCCGTTTTCCTGTTGAACCATTTTCGCTCTGGGGCGTCTAACTCTTTGAAGTCCCCAAGCTTCACCCCATCAGAGAGCCCCGCTTTCCCCAGGCGGGGCTTTCGCCTTTGCCGGGGCCGGCGGCACGTCCGATCAGGCGTGACAAAAGGTCAGTGCCGGGCCGCCTGGATAAGGACCACCACAAGGCGGTTCTCTTTTCACGCCATCTCCCCCATAATGCAGCATGGCAAAAACAAAAGTGACCTTCAAAACCGTCCGGATCGCAGACGGCGAGTGGAAAATCGTGGCGGATTATCCGGACAGCGAAGCACGCGAAATCAAGGGCTTCACCAGCAAGGCAGATGCCGACGACTGGATCAACGGCGACCGCAAGATCGCTTGGCTCCGCTCCCAGGGCTACGCCAAGTGAATCGCGTCAAGTGAATCGCGCCGAGTGACCCGTTGATCCCGCCCAAGTGACTCACCTCGTCGTGAAACTTGTGGCTCGGCCTCCCATTGTTGAGACTTCAGTAACCCAACGCCGCCAAGCTCTCTTCAGTATCGTTGCGTTGGAGTACCTGACAGTGCTGGATTTTGACGAGCTGCGTGAACTCGCGGCCGATGTTCGGGTTTTCGTCGACATCGCCGAAGACAAGGCCGAAGCGCTTCGCGCCGTCATCGCGGCTTACGACGTCGTGCTGGCGATCTTCCCGGCCAACGAAGGCATGGGCCTCCACGTCATCAAGGGCCGCGAGATCCTGGACAGGATTGCAGGATCGCGGACCCATGTGATGTACAGCCACACGGCCATCGCGGTTCCCGATCTCGAGCATGCGGAAGTGCTCAAGATGCTGACGGCCCCCGTCGAGCAACGGATTGCAGCGTAGATTGCAGACGGCGCCCTGATCGCCCGCGCCGCTTCCCGCAAGCCGGCGTGGTCATCTTGCGCGTGCATCACAAAGACGGTCACGCAGGAACGGTCAGTTTTGACGCGCGTTGACAATCTCCAGCGAAGGAGAATGTCATGAGCGTTGAAGGTAAGGCGAAGGAAGCGGCCGGCTACGTCAAGGAAGAGCTGTACGAGCACGGCAAGTCCCCCGACAGCCAGAAGAAGGCCCAGGAGGGTCGCGACCTCAGGAACGAAGGCCGCGTCGAAGACGGCAAGCCGCCGAAGACGACGAAGCCCGGCACCGGTCACTAACCAGATTCTTGAAAACCGCCCCTGGCCATGCCAGGGGCGTTTTTTCACCTCGGCATGGCGGCGTTTTGAATCTGTCGTCAGCAGGGTCGCAGGCAACACCGGGCGATGCGACGGTGCCGAAGCTGACCAGCGCTTCATGCCGCCTCAACATGGGCTGTATCTCCGCCTCGCTTGTCCGATTGGCTTCATGAGCGCCAAGAGGAAGCCGCGCGTCTCAAGTATTTGACTTGGCGAGCCGCCTCCAAGCGCTGAAAGCGATGAGAATGGCGAAAGCACAAAGACCATAAGTGAACGCATTCACGACCCAGCAAATGGCAATCCCGGCGAAGGCGGAGCCCCCGGCCGCCCCCCAGAACAAATACGCTGCGGAAATGCCAGGCCACTCCCACGACAGCAAAGCAAAGTCAGTGAGCGGCTCCAGGGCAAGCAGCACAGCCGAGATGAGCGCCCCGATGGCCAATGCGATGATGAGGTTTGCCTTCAGGGAGAGCATCAGAAACCCAGCAGCTCGGCGAAGACAGGAATGAGCAAATAGGCGGCGAGCCCGAGAAGACCGCCCACGACGAACCTCGCTGTGCGGCCATGGATCTTCGTATCGAGCCACGAGCATACGAGCAACGCAGCCCGTCTCAGGCCCTCACCGACGAGACTTCCGGCGAGGTAAAACAGAAATTCTGCGAAGACAGCGGCCATGGCGTTTAGTCGCCACACCTCCGGCGGGGTTCAATTGGGCTAAGGACCGCTAAGGACCACGAACTGCGGGATCACCGTTGACGGTGCACTCAATTCCCTCGCCATCACCACCCTATTAGCTCTGGGACTTGGTCAACGCATCGCGGACACCGTCAATTGAGTGCACTGTCACCGTAGTGCCGTCCGCTTCGCGGACCTCAGACCCTACGCCGCCACGTCATGATAATGGCGAGCACTACCACCAAAACAATGAGGGCTGCGATCGCCCAATTCCCTTCCGCGTTCGCACTCAGCAACCAGAAGTGCACCGACAGTTTATCCGACATGGCCAAGCTTCTCCGTCACGCGGAGCGGGTTTCTCCGCGCGCTATGCGATTGACAGAAAGCCTGGGTGGAGCGAGAACCTACGTTGTCAGGCGGAGAGTCCTTTGGGATTCCCCACCCAGGCGCTGGCCGATGCTTCCAACATCGACCGGCGCCATTTTTATCTGTGACTCGTACGCCCGGACAGCGGCGTTTCGGATTTCGCCTCGGTTATCCCCCTTATTCCCTGGGGAATATTGCAGGTCTTTTGTGGATAACTCAGAAAGCTCAAAGGACAGAATGTCCTAAGCTGTGGGTGGATTTTCACCCGATACAATCTTCGCACTCAAATCTGTTGACAATCAACATAGTCACCACAACGACCATCGCAATCATCACCACCACGAGCACCATTAAGCTGCAAACGCTCCGACAAATAACCAGCAGCATTCGCCAACGCCGCCGATGGTAGGTATTCGGCCGTCGATGAGCGGCTCGGTATTTATTGGACGCCGTCCTTCGGACCTTAGACCCCACGCCACCCGCCCTATGGGCGTCAAAGAGGCTTAGGGCTAAAGACAGTGGCGATGGAGAGAACGTAGATCGGGCTAGATGCTGCGGTACCCCACGCCAAGAACAAACGAAGGTGAAGCAGCACGTAATCCGCACGTATGGTAGTGCCCCGCCGCGGATTTTACTGCTATTTTGCGCTACCTAGTGCCACCAAGGGCGCAAAGTCCTGGAACGCTCTCAAGGAGATAAAAACCATGCGATACCTCCACACCATGCTGCGCGTGCGCAACCTCGATGTTGCGATGAAATTCTATGTTGATGCGTTCGGGCTGAAGGAGGTGCGGCGGATCGAGAACGACAAGGGGCGGTTCACGCTCGTCTTCCTGTGCTCGTCGGACGATCTCGAGGCGCTGAAGAAGCAGCCGCAGACACGCGGCGCGCCGCTGGTCGAGCTTACCTACAATTGGGACGAGGAGACCTATGGCGAGGACCGCTTCTTCGGCCATCTCGCCTATGAGGTCGACGACATCTACGCCACCTGCGACAAGCTAATGAAGGCCGGCGTCACCATCAACCGGCCGCCGCGCGACGGCAACATGGCCTTCGTCCGCTCGCCCGATCTGCACTCGATCGAGATCCTGCAGAAGGGCGAGCCGAAGCCGCCGCAGGAGCCGTGGTCGTCGATGCCCAATACCGGCCACTGGTAGGGCCTTTTCCGCAGGAACCAGCCTCCGTCCCGGGCGTTCTCTCTTCGACAATGTGATTGGAGGAGGACGCAATGGGACGAGGACTGTTGTTGTGGATGCTGGGCGTGCCGATCCCGGTGATCCTTCTGCTGTGGCTGTTCTTCGGCCACTGAGCACCAGGTTCAACCTGCAAGGAAAGCTCTGCCCATGGCGGAGCTTTTTGCATGAGGGGCTGGCCGCAATCGCGGTCGTCCGGCACAGCAAATTCCGCTATCACCCGCACAACCGAAACGCCGCGGGAGGGGCTTCATGCCGGACACCAAGCTGACGATCTGGGGCCGCGCCAATTCGGTCAACGTGCACAAGGTGCTGTGGTGCCTCGCCGAGCTCAGCCTGCCCTATGAGCGCATCGATGCCGGCATGAGCTTTGGCAAGACCCGCGAGGCCGACTATCTCGCGATGAATCCCAATGCGCGGATCCCGACCCTGGTCGAGGGCGATTTCGTGCTGTGGGAATCCAACTCCATCATGCGCTATCTCTGCCTCGCGCATGGAAGCGGCACGCCGATCTATCCCGAGGCAGCGAAGCTGCGCGCTTCGGTCGACCGCTGGCTCGACTGGACGCTGTCGACGGTGCAGCCGGTCGACCGCCCGGTGTTCTGGGGCATCGTGCGCACGCCGCCCGCCGAGCGCGACATGATCCAGGTGCAGCGCGATGCCGATGCCGCCGCCGAGGTCTGGGCGATTGCCGACCGCCTGCTCTCGTCGCGCCGCTTCATGGACGGCGATGCGTTCACGCTGGCCGACATCGCGATCGGCGCCTATGCGCGGCGCTGGCTCGGCGTCGAAGGCATCACCCGCCCGGCCCAGCCGCATCTGACGCGCTGGCTCGCCGAGCTCGGCAAACGGCCCGGTTTTGCCGAGCATGTCGCGCCGCCGATGTCGTGAGCCGGAGGCGCGGCGCAAGCGCCGGTCACGCCTCGGTGAATCGCCATTCCGCCGCGCCCTCGCTGCGTCTTGACGGCTACTGTGCATGGGGTTGTTTTCGCAGTTTTTGTTGGAGGCCCTAGCGCCAGCCGCGCTCGACCAGCAGCACGCAGACGATCAGCACCAGCGTCACGGCGGCGGTGGCGAGCTTCGCCGTTCGGCTCAAGCCGCGGCCGACCCACCAGAGCAGCGCGCAATACATCACGACGGGGACGATGATGTCGGGCCGCATCAGATCCGGCGGCATCGGGGTCAGCGCCCGACCGTGGTCCCGGCGCTGATCGAGCCGCCGATCTCCACGCAGGTGCCGGTGCCCTCGACCATGACGAAGCGCGGCCCGTAGGCGGCGCAGGCGCCCGCTTTCGCCGTCCCGCCCGCGCCCTTCAGCGGCAGCGCCTTGCCCGCCTGTGGCCGCTCCGCATGCGGCAGGCGCAAGGGCTCGGCAGCGGCCGCAGAATTGGCGAGCAACGAGACGAGCATGAGAAGCGGCGCACGCATGCGCCCCGTTCTAGCCCGGACAGGCGCCACGCGCCATCGGGCGCGTCGTTGCGGCAATCAGATGAACTTGACGCCGGCCGACTTGCCGCGGCGCCAGACCACCTGGCAGCTCCGCCCGGTCCGCGCATCGCGCGCGAACGCCATCCGGATCACGCCCGGGAGCTGGCTTGCATCCTCGTCCAGCGTGATCTTGGCGCCGGTGGCGGAGATGTCCTGAACCAGGCAATGCCGTGCCGCGAATCCGCCGGCGAGCGTGATCCAGGCGTGCTGCGACAGCGACTTGCGGGCCGCGCGCTTCTTGGGCTGTGGCATAGGCTCAAATTCTCCCCGTCCAGCGCTAGCGCAGGGAACCTAAGAAACCGTTGAATTCGCCACCGAATAATCCCGGGCCGGAGGCTATCCACCGGCCCCAAAAGACGGTCCCGAACGGCTTGCCCAAGGCCCCAAAGGCCACTATACACTCGCCCACTGCAAGCCCCCGGGCCCTGTTCGGGCGGCCAGCGGCCGTGCCGCGACAAGCGGCGGGGCCTGCGTTTGCTCCCTTCGTCTATCGGTTAGGACGCCACCCTTTCACGGTGGAGAGAGCGGTTCGATTCCGCTAGGGAGCGCCATCAAAATCAATCACTTAGCGCCCTTCTCCGCTGCCGTGTCCAACACATGGCCAATAAACGCGTGTGGACTCGAAGCCGGCGGCAGCAGGCCGAGATGCGGGAGTTGGAGCGGCTTTGCCTGGAGTGGGCGGACGACGCGGATCTCGTTCTCGCGCGCGAGGGATTGAGCGCGCTGGCGGCGAACTACCGCGCCGCGGCGGACGCGATCGCGAGCTCGGCGATGTCGTGCTGATGTCGCCCCATGGCGGCCGATCAGACTCCCGCCCGCGGGCAACCGTCAAGAGCAGTAGTTAACCGGATACATTGCCACTGGACTCCCCTATCGCGCCATGGTTGCGTGAATAGTCTTGTAAAACTTTTTGGGGAGAGATTTGAATGAAGCATTTGATTTTCGTCGCGGCTCTTTCACTGTTCGCAACCGCTGCCCAGGCGCAATATCTCAGCGGCACCGGTTCGAACCCAAGCACGCACACGTCGTCGGGCTACACCAACACCCACGGCACTTACGTGCAGCCCTATGTGGCAACCAATCCGAACAGCACTCAGCGGGACAACTTCTCAGCCACGGGCAACGTCAACCCCTCCACCGGATCAGCCGGCACGCACCGTCCACGGTATTAGCCACAGGCCTCAAGCGCCACGCAGCGCATGAATGCGACGCACATGTTGCGCGCTGGAATCGTCCTCATACTCGGAACGATGGCTTGCGCGCAACCTGCGTTCGGTCAGCAGACTTCAATTGACCTTCAGATGAAGTGCAGCGGCAAGCAGTCGAACGTCGGCGAGCTTATTTGCCAGATCTACTTCTTGGCCTTCACGGAAAGTCTGTTGGCTGCGCAGGCCGCTCAGCAGAATGGCATTTGCTTTCCACCCGGTGCGAGTGCGAACCAGGCTCGCGCCGTGGGCGAACGATATATGGCGACGCATCCGGAAAAATTGCATCAGTACGCGTCGATCCTAATCCTTGATGCTCTCACGGAAGCATTTCCGTGTGTGAGAAAATGAGCGTGGACCGAGCCGCCACCTTTCCACACCCACAATGCGCAGTAGCCCGCGCGCGTTCCGGGGCTCCAGCCCTTATGCGGTAGCCTCGTCCCGATCTTCCTCTGCGGCAGCAATCGCCAAACGATGCCACTCCACGGCCGCTTCTCCCCATTCCATCATTGAGCGGGGGTTAGAAGCTTTATGTGATCTTTCTTCGCAGAGACGGGCATAGCAACGAAACAGTTCAAACCTTGCGAGCATGACCGAGCATGTACTCGCAAACTAATTGTAGTGTTTGATTCAGCTCAACTGTGGGCACAGGAAGGCCTGCTTATTCTTATAGTTTAGGCCGCAAATCAGGTAGTGGTATTCTTCCCGGCATTGGACACCGCTTCGATCAGCACCGGGCACTTTTCGTATTCCTTAGCATCGCCGGCAACTGTACCGCGAAGCTCCCAGCATTCACCGCCGTCAAAGAACCACTTGGTGGTGCCAATGGCGACGATCACTTTGCATTTGGGGCACCGCAGTTGCATTTGCCAAATATGCACCTGGAGCAAGTCTGTTTCCAGTCATAATCCCAGCCAGAACCGGGTAAGAAGGGCTGACAAAAAGGGTCTTCAAAAAGGGCCCGCCGTCGGGCCGTTCGATTCACACCCACGCGCAGTATCTCGCGAGTGCCTGGACCTACTAGGAATCGATAATTTGCAAGGTACTTAGGATGCCGCTTCGATGGTGGCATGCCCCGCCCTGTCCGCCACACGCCCACACAAGCCGACGGTCGACCGCTCAAGATCACCTTCGGCGCGATGCGCGAAATGGGTCTCCGGAGGGTGCTGGTCTATTGCTCCGACTATCGGTGCGGCCACTCCATAGCCCTCAGCGCCGATCGCTGGCCCGATGATGCGACTGTCGGATATTGAGCCCGGTTTGTTTGTTCGGCCTGCGGCAGGCGCGGAGCGGAGGTGCGGCCCGACTTCAACTAGAACGCCAGTGGGCTATCGAACCGCAAGGGGACCGGCAGTCTGCTTCCTAACAGCCCCCTCCTCTTTCGTCACCGCGTCCAATCTTTCCAACTGACCGGCAACCCCAGCAAGGCTCCTGGCGATGTTTCTCAATAGGAAGGCTCGGTCTTCGGAAATGTGGGGATTTGAACAAAGGGCTTTGTAGTAATTTGCGAGTTCCTTGCATCTGGCGGTCGTAATCATGCGTACTCCATTAAATCAATGACCGGCACTAATTTAATGTCGCGACGTGTTTCCTGGTTCCTAGCACTTAGCCACTTAAAGGATGGCCCCAGCCGTGGGGGGCGCCAAGGGGCGTGGGGCCGGGGCCGCTGGAGGTGCTCGGACCTTGGGTGATCCGGCGCTAGGAAAATTCGGGAATCAGCTCTGTTCGCTTCCGCACCTTGGCTATACAGTTCCCCTTAGGGAACGGAGTAGCTGCAATGATAGACATGCAGACTCAGTTGGAAAAGCTCCGTACAGACGCGGCCGAGTGTGCCCTCATCCGCGACCTGGCGACCGACCCGAAGAAACGAGAGCTGTTCACGAGGCTAGCCGATCACCTGTCGGTTCTCGCCACAGAAGTTGAACGCGCAATCGCGGACAGTGCGCGCACCGGATGATGACGGGCTGGCGGCGACCTTTCGGGGATCCGGTCAGGATTGGCGAACGCGCTCTGGTGACGCTGCTCGACGCCGGCGAGTATATCGCTGCGCTGCCCAAGAAAGAGCACAGCGCGCCCGAATGGCAGGCCGCAATGGAGGCGCTGATCCTAGTGGCGGAAGGCGGCGGCCCGACGATGTTGGCGCGGATCGGCATCGTGCGCGCTCTGAATCGGCATCACGTCCCAGAATTCAACCCGAGGGGCAAAGAGCCGCACTGGGGCCGGCGCAAGCTGAAGCGGGACCAATGAAAGAGGCCGCCAACTAGGCGGCCTTAGTCCTTGTCCTCGGTCCACGTGCGTTCGCCGCACCGGCACTCGAACATGCGGACGGTGAGGCCGCGTGTAGGGTCCATCATACGGTGCGCGAGCTTGGGTTGAGCCCCGCATTTGCATCGCCGATCTTCGCGGGTTCTAGAGCCAGAAAATTTGTCGCCGCTGAAATAATTCATCGTACTCACCTGCCAGAGGTGAGTACATAAGTTCCAAAGTGAACATTTGTTCCAAGGGCCTGGTTCATCTTGCGTCGGAGTTTCCTGATAAACTCTCGCAGTTCCTCGGCGTACTCCTCCATAAGCCGCAGCGCTTCTTGCCCCCTTGAGGGCTTAGCTTCCTTCTCGCCGTTCTGTTCGTTGGGCTTCGTCATTAGAGCCAGCGTCTCAAAACGCCGCGTCGGTTGCCTTGAGCCAAATCAAACTAGTCCACTGAGGTCGTAAAGAGGCCAACGCTGGAGGAAGCAGCCAGCCGCTTGGCGCAACGGGAAAAGCCGCAGCGCGGTTCCAGCCCCACTGCGGCCCATCCCGGGCAACTTGAAATTGATTGCTGCTTAAATCTCGCCGGTGTTCTCACAGTAGAACACCCCGTTCCGAATAAGGACTCCGTATAACTACTAGAGTCCGATGTTCCATTCGTTGTCATTAACGGCCGAACATGGCACAGCTCGCTCTTCCAGCCCCCAATGCTCCCGGCTGCCGATCCAATTGCGGATCAGGGCGGTGGGGAGTGCTAGGCCCGCCAGATGACCGGCGGGCCTTTTGCTGTCACCGTCTCAGTCGCCGTCGGTGCGTCATCAGTCGCTGCCGGTCGCGCTTCCTGTCATTCGGCGCCGGCGCTTCATACCGATGCCTCCTCGCGCTTGCGGCGCCTAGGATGAGCGGCCAAAAACTCGATTCCCGCTGGATCGCGCTTTCGATCTGGTCGTCCGTGACGTCTGTGTATTTGTGCTGGCCGGCTGCCAGCACCTTTTGCTTCCATGTGACGTCGGCTGCTCGCCAAGCTGGGGTCAGCAGCTGTTTCGCAAGCGCGGACCTGAAGGTCCGGACCAACAATATCCAACCGTCCCTATCGTAGTCCTGCTCTTCCAGCGCGCCCTTAGGAAAGGCTTCCCATCGGCTTGCGCTCTCGATCGCGCTGTGCAGCTTCATCCGGGCAGACCAATACCGCGTCCGCGCCTCGGCTGCATACCAAGCGTCGCGGCGCTGATGCCGCAAACGCGTGTTTTTGGCGGTCTCGGTCTGCGGCGGCTCTTGCTGCCAGCGCAATTGTTGTCGCATCAGCTTGGGCGGCATCTCGACTTCGGCCACGATTTGGGGAGGCAGCACGCGCGAGGCTCGCATCGCCGACAAGTCAATGATGTTGCTCATGCCGCCGCTCCGCTTTGCTCGAGCGCCGCGGCAAGGCAGGTGCAAAGCCTTTGGGCGGCCTTCTTGCCATCACCATCTTCCAGCCCTGGAGGCATCTGCCATTCTTCCAACGTCGAAATGTATTTCAGCAAGGCCGCCACGCCGGCAATCGTTGTCGGCCGGTAGCTGAAAAGGAGGTCCATTTGCTCAAACAGCGCGGAACACGTCCGTGCGGTTTCCGCCTCAGTTTCCCAAAGGTCGGGATCGTCCTGCTCCAAAGGGGCCCGCCTATCCACGGCGACAGTGTATTCGGAGGAAAGCACGTTATAGCGCTCGATCGCCGCGAAGACGGGATCGGCAGCCGCCCCGATCGCAGGGGCCGGCAGGGGCAGCGCAGGGCCGAGCGCGGCGCTACCAACGGCCACGCCAGCGGCTTGCAGGAGGAATCGCCGCCGTTGGTCAGCCAGCCCGCTCAACGGACGTACAGACGTGTTTAGGGGTGGCGTGCTATGCACGCTGTTAGCTTCGGTCATCTTGAATACCCTTCTGTGATCGAGGTTAGAGCCGAGCGGAATTGCAACTTCCGTTTCGGCTCGATTTTCTGTAAACTGAAAATATGAAGAAATCAATTTCCGTAAACACAAAATCGCGTGGGCGGCCGAAGAAGGCAGGCGGGGTCTATCCGGTCTCAGCGGTTCGACTGGCGCCCGAGGTCGGCGCTGCAGTCGACAAATGGGCAAGCGCGCAGGCCGACGCGCCTTCTCGTTCCGAAGCCATCCGCAGGCTGGTCGAGATCGGTTTGAAATCCAAAAGAAGCTAGACCGCATGACCAACGAAACGGCGCATTTGATCATTGATGCGAATTATCTAATGCACTTTAAGAGGCCGGATCAGGTTGATTGGCCCGACATTTTGAAGAGCAAGTCAGTTGCTTTGCTGATTACTCCCGTGCTTTTGCGTGAGCTGGAAGAGCAGAAAGTCAAGAATCCATCTCGGAAGCTGAGGGAACGGGCGAAACAAGCAATTTCTTGGCTTGCGCCAATGTTTGATTCTCTCAAGCTGGAAGAAATAAGGCCTGGGGTGGTAATGGCATTCATTCGCCATTCCCCACTGATCAAATTCGCCGATCACCGACTGTCTCGCGAAATCAATGACGACGAACTCATAGCGGCAGCCATCGAATATCGGCTCGAACATGGCTGCAACGTCGCCTTGCTTACGGCCGACGCGGGCCTTCGCATCAAGCTGCCCGCCCACGACATCCCTGCGATAGTGCCGCCTGACGAGTTGCTGCTGCCGGAAGAACCGGACGAAGTAGAGAGGGAAAATGCACGGTTGAGAGCGGCGGCGGCGCGCTTCGCAAATCGTCAGCCGGATCTCCGTTTAACCTTCTTCGACGGCAATGCAACGTTAGAGCTGCTTTGCTTGAAGAAGCAGATCGAGCAAGAATTTCCTTACGCTTCGGACTTCATGACTGCTGGATTCCTGTACAATGACTACATCGACAATTTCGAGAAATGGAAAGAGAAGGCGCTGTTGGCAACGCCGTTTGCTATTCGTCTCGAGAATGTCGGAACCGCGATTGCCAAAAATGTCCAAATCGAATTGACAGGCTTTCCAGACTTCATCGAGGTTTTCGAACGAGGAGATCCGCCTGAGTATCCAAGATTAGGAGGAGGTACTTTCCCGCGGCCATTATTTCATGGCTCTGATGGACCTCACTATGAAGACAGCAATGTCGTTTCCTTTCAAGTTCCCGATTTAGTGCACCGGCGCCGGTTCGAATCGGAAATGATGTGGGTTCGATTTCTCGATGCAACCGCGATCAAGAATTTTTCATGCACATACTTCGTCACTTGCGTTGAAAATATTGAGCCGGTCTCGGGTAAGCTACATTTCCTAGTAGGACAGCATTGGGGGTGACCCCGCTCCGCGACCAGAGGATGGTCGCCGACGAAGCCAAGGTCGAAGGTGTCAACCCACCGTTCTACAACCTGAGGAAAACCCGGCTTACGTCAGCGCGGCTGCATTTTCCGAATCGGGCGGCTGTGCTCGCTGTCGCGCGGTGTTCCCAATTGCGAGGCCCGCGTGAGCCAGTTCTTGTCTGTGCTGCTGCTAGCAACTGCATTGACGCTGACCCTCTGCTTCGGGGTGGCGGCCTGGCGCCAGTCGGCGAGCAGAGACGTCGATATCACCGCTACCATTTCACATCGGGAAACCGGCTGGAGGTCGGAACGGAGCAACTGAGCCCTTGCGTTCGCTCTTCGGTTGTTGAACGGTTTGGACCGAACAGAGGCGCGCTGAATGCTTTACGACCTGCTGAAGGATTTTTCTGGCCCAGTCGCTACCGTCATAGCTGCAGGCGCCGCTGGCTTCGTCGCGTATCGCCTAGGCAAATCTCAAGCGGACTCAGCCCGCATTCAGGCCCAGGTCGCAAAGCGAAATTGGAGAACTCAAAACGAACGCGTTGTACTGGAGCTCTTCGAACGCCGAATTGCGATTTTTGAAGGGATCCGAGCGGTTGTGAGCGAGACCCTTAGAACTGGACAGCCGAACGACGAGGTGTACTTCAAGTATGTCGCAGCGATCGATAAGGTCCCGTATTATTTTGGCCCCGAGGTGGAAGAGTATATCGAGAAGGTACGGCTTCTAATTATTGACCTTCAACTCGACGCCTCGACCATTGCAGACGATCGAAATCCCGATCGCAATGATCGGATTAGGGGCCGCACGCGGCGTATGCAGGAACTCTCCGAGTTCTACGCGACTGCCAAAACGCTGTTCGGTCCGTACATTAAAGCTCACCAAAAGGTGGGCGCATGGATGACGGAGCCCACCTAGGCCTTGCACTCGCCGTCCGGACGCGGACTCACGAAATACTTGCTCTCGGGTTTCAAGCTCAACGTTTTCGACGGAAGACCCTGCTTCGGCGGCCCAGACGGTTCAGGAGGTACTGGCGGCTCAGGCGCGTCATCCGCTGCGCCACCGGACTGGATTCCGTCGCGCCACGCGCGCAGCGCATCGGCCGCACTGTCTATAGCTTGCTGATGTTCGGATATTTCATCATCGGGCAATTCTCTCGCGTCGATGTTCCCGCCATCATCGACCTGAAGGGTTGCAATTCTAATCGGACCAGCCACCCCGCCCGGGTTAGTGTTGATTACGTGCTGAACAGTCCAAGCTGCTAGGAAGATCGCCTCGCGCAGCGTTGGTCGACCGTTTTGACAGAAGGTATCTGCTAGAAAGCGAAGGAACGGATCAGCTGACAGTTTGCCGGATCCGAGCGCAGCGTA
Source organism: Bradyrhizobium sp. SZCCT0153 (assembly GCF_018129995.1). Lineage (GTDB taxonomy): Bacteria > Pseudomonadota > Alphaproteobacteria > Rhizobiales > Xanthobacteraceae > Bradyrhizobium > Bradyrhizobium japonicum_G. The sequence goes on along the minus strand of NZ_JAFCKS010000006.1, from coordinate 345,933 downwards.
GTAATGATGCTCGTCGAGTAAGCGGGGCTGCAGCGGGCCTTCAAAAATGCAACATTGGGATTCGCCTCCGTGACCGTAGGCAAGCACGGTATTCACATTTATCGCACCGCCGATTCCGGTAGATTGGAATTGCTGAATTACTGTCGCGCTTAACCACAGTGGATGGTTGATAGCATGGGCCTGCGCCGGAATCTGGGCGTGAGAGGTCTCTGCGATAATCTTAAAGCGAGCACTCTGGCCCTGGTCGCCTGCAAAGGCAAATAGCTGGGGGCCGGCGAGCACGCTGATCTTTCGGCCGTGATGATGACCGACTGCAATACTGCCCATGCTCGGCGTGAGCATGCTGTCGGCAGCGATCACAACGCCATCCGAACAATGGAATGCAACGATGACGGTCATCCCCGAAAGACGCTATTTGCCTTCATGTCGGGGTACTTATTGTAGATCGACGCGACGAGCTGCTGGAAAGACAACTGCCTAACCCAGCGAGCCACGTTCGCAACGTAGTCTCTGGCGGCCGGCGCCAGCGCTTCCAACGCACGACGTCCCTCAGCTTGCCCGGCTTGGGTCAGTCCATAGACCCGATAACGACCCGTGTTCTGCACGAGGGCCAAATCCCGTCGAGCAAGATCGTCCAAGCCGGCATAAACGGACTGATCGAATGGACCATAGTCGTAGGGTACAAACTTGAAATGTGGACCGCCTAACGCTGCAGATGCCTCGCGGTCCAAAAGAAAAAATAGCTTCTGGACTTGGACAGGCGTGTACGTGGCGTTCTCGCCACCTGCCGCGAGGCCCGCTAGCAGAATCTCACTTCTGGTCATCATTGAGCTCCGTGAGAGCGAATCGGGGCATCCTCGCCGCTTCTACGACACAAGATTGCAAGTTAACACGGAATTAACGCCTTGCGCGAGACATTGATCCGCGCCAGCGCGCCCTGTTTCATCTGCGTGACGGAGGGGACTGGCGCAATAGCCCGGGCCAATGGCCCGTCATGCGGCGCCCCCTTCTGCGTCACGGCCTCGATCGGTTCGCGCTCGATCTGCTGCACCGGCTCCGGGGCCGGCCAGCCCCAGCCAGCTTACGGTCTGATGATCTCGATCTGCGCGGGCGAGGCGTCGATCACGGGCGGCCTTGGATCATGACTAATGATCTGGATGACCACGCCTAGCGACGCGGTGCCGGGAGGTGCTGCTGATGCCGCCTCGGGCACGACGCCGATCAGGCCCAGGACGAAGCTCGAGGCGCGGTCGCGGACCATCTCGTTTGGGCTGTCGAGCAGCGCCAGTTTCGTTGCGCCGGCCCGGGCGGCGCCGACGGCGAGCGAGCGCCTGATCTTCTGGCGCAGGTGCTCGGTAATATGTGGCTTGGAGAGCTCGCGGGACAGGTACTCGCGGCTGACCCCGGCCACGGCCGCCGCGTCGGTGATGGTCCTTGCATCGCCCGCCACCATGGCGTCGATGGCGGCCCGGACCTTCGCCGAGATGGGCTTGGGCTTTTCAGACATGGTCGATGACCTTAGCCGGGATTTCGTTGTCATCACGGAGGTCGATGACGTACCCGGCCTTCACCTCGATGTTGAGGTTGACGCTGGGCTGGCTGGCCGGCTGGATCCCGGCCAGCCCCAGGATGAAGGTCGAAGCACGGTCCTGGACCATCGCGTTATCGGAGTCGAGCAACTCGGCCTTGACGGCGCCGGCCCGCGTTGTCGCCACCGCTAGATGACGGCGCACCTTCTGGTTCAAATATTCGGCGATATGCGGCTTGCTCAGCTCGCGGCTGAGGTGTTCGCGGCTCAGCCCAACTTTCGCCGCGGCGGCCGTGATGTTCTTGGTATCGCCGGTCACCATGCTGGCAATCGCCTCACGTACCTTGAGCGAGATCGGCTTGGGCCGATTGGTCGTCGCGAGTTCAGCCACTACACTTGCCTCCTCGACGCTTCATCTGGACCACGCGGAGATGGGCGTGTGATTCCGGAGGCGTCTTGTTTTGGTGGGTTGCGGCGGTCGGCTTTCGTGCAGCGATTTGCTTCGGGGAATTGCTGTTGTTGGCGAAGCGCTGCTGTGCGCGATTGACCGGTTCACGACGAGCGAGCGTCTTCGCAGTGGTGGCTGGATTCTCAATAAGCAGCACCTGCATCCCCAGGACTTCCAATAGCGTTTCAAAGCCTACTGGCCAGATCCTCTTGCTGTGTCCATTTCCGAGGAGCTTGCCGGCATAGCCAGGCGTCAAGCCGCCCAATCGATCAATCTCGATGCGGCTGATTTCCAGCTCCAGTGCCCGCGCGCGGCAGGCCTCGACCAAACCCTGATACCCATCGACTGGGCGCGCAACGCTCATCGAAAGCGATCCTCAAGCGGCCGAGATTTTCCGGCTCGGCTGAAAGCCGGTGGCGACGGCTGACGGCCGTGCGTCGAACTTCTCGGGCCTCACCTCGATCGGCTGGATACCCGATCCACTCAGGCCGTCACTGAGCCGGACGCGACCGTCCTGCCATGGCGACCGCGGCAATCGCGACTTGGAGTGGTTTCTGAAATAGTCGAGCACCTTCTCGGCCGCATAATTGAGCGCGCAAAACGAGGCGTGCGGCCACTCGCGGGTTTCGATGATCTCCCCCTGATTGTGCGGACGGGCCGCATATTGCCAAACGCTGTTGTCCGAGCAGCTTGCAAACGGCGGCTCAAAGCGAAAGCGGCTGTTCGGCGATGGGTAGACGCCGCCCTGAATGGTGACGCGGTAGCGCGGCGTCTCACGATCCCACCCAACCGGCGCGGGCTTCGTGAAACTCCACTCGCGCGGATCCTTCCGCACCTCGCTCGCCGCAGCATTGGCTTCCAATGTACGGCATTCGCCGGTGGGGCTGTAGATCGTGGCAGTGCTGGTCATTTTGCGGTTTCCCTATTCAAACTCGAAAATTGTGAGCGCCGAGCCGCCCGCGCTGGCGATGCCGATCCATGCCGACGGCATCGCGAGCTGTGCGCCGCCGGTGGATGGGCCCGGGACGTCCACGCGGTCGTAAGGCAGGATGGTAATGCAGCCCGGTCCGTTGATCGCCGCAGTGACCGCAGCGCCGTTGCTGCGCGAAGGACCCACGGGGCAGACCGCGACCTTGGCGGTGTCGTTCGGGTTGTGGAAAATCACCCGCTTTCGTGTTGGATTGGCAATCAGGATCGAAGTCGACGAAGTCCCGATGGTCAGCGGATAGGTGTATGGCGGGGTCTGCGCCATCGCTGGGCAGGCTGCGCAGAGCGCTAGGGCGGAAACTAGTCTGCTCAAATTGGCCATCGTCACCTCTCCGCTGAAGGTTCGTAACGCCAAGTCCCAAGCAACACGCGATCGCCTCCTGGGCATGAGCTCGGAACGGTGATGTCGACGAGCTTGCCGTGCTTGTGGCCGCCAGCTGATTTCATTTCCTGTATCGCCAAGCGCATCGCTGTCTCGGCATGGTGCAGCTCAATCGCGCGCGTCTCGCTCGCCGGCAGATCCAGATCAATCACGATCTTCGCCATGGTCAGGACCGCATCTGACGAGGGTCTATGCGGCCCGGGCTCGAGGCTTTGCGAACCGCCTCGGCAGCCAGTTCGTTCGAGGCCTTGGGAGGCGTTGCGCTTGCCGGCTCATGGTGCGGTCCGGGCTGCGGACACGCAAACTTCATGATCGGCCGAGACTTCGGTGCCGGCGGGTCGGGATGGCGGGTGACTTTCATCGACTCACCAGACGATTTCGGCATGGTGCGCTCCTGAGTTCGCGGTCGGCATTTCAGGCGGAATAAAAAATCGGCTTGGCGTCGGGTGATTGAGAACGAAAGCGAGAGTGGCGAAGACCACTGCTATTCGGCGGACGCAGATTTTCCCTGCCACCGCCCCGCCGGCGGGGCCTGCAATAGCGAGGGCAGGCGGTGGCATGGCGCACAGTCGCCAGCGCTCCAACTGATCGGTCCAGAGCTGAAGATGTGGTTAGCATCGCGCGCGAAAACCCTTCCGACGAGGCCGCTTATTGGCCAGATGTTGGACCTGATTTGCTCGTCGATTGCAAATAGGCCTGCAATTTACGTCTTTATGCGTCCAAGCGCGTCCATGCTCTCCACCTTGTGTCGGTGGCGATCGTGCTCACTCGACGTTTCGACGGCGCCAGGCCGGTGTCCAATGACGCGAGCACACACCCTGCCCCGTCGCGACGGTTTGCAGCCGCGGCCCTGCAAACTTCTGCATTGCCTCTTGCGGGCTCACGACACCTGCCACACCCCTTTTCGTGACCTGCTTGGCATGCTGTCCAGCGTGCGCCTCCAAGCGTCGCCGAAGGCAGAGCGCCGGTGGCGCAGAGCGGGTTGCTGGGGGATGCGCGCGAGGCCTGCCGCGCCATCAGTGCGCCACAGCGCAGTGTGGCAATGGCGCGCGGTTTTGCGCCAGCCCTAGCCCTAGGGAAATTCCAATGGTGGAGCAGATGAGTTTGCTCCATTGATGCTCCATTGAAAACGGGGTGATGGCGCATGTTATGACGGGCGCTTTCCGTGACACACGCGAAGGCCCTTGCGAGGCTTGCGTTCGACGGCGTCGTCGTACTCCTCGGCGTAGATCACACCGTTCTTCGTCCAGGTGCTCAAAATGGCTCTGCACTGGCCCTCCGTGCGGTCCGGACAATGCTTCTGCACCACCGGCCACGCTGAGCGGTCGCCGGCCCTGGGGGCGGTGGAATAGCGCTGGCCGTTCGGCAGGCCGGCCTCAATCTCGTCCAGGGCGGCGTTGAGCTGGGCGGCGCTGATGCCGTCCCACGTCTTCGGCGGGTGCCATGGGATCACGGTCTGCACCTCGTCACCCTGTGGATAGTCCGGGGTGCCGTTCTCGAGCCGGACACCGACCAGCTTGAACCATGTGGCCTCGCCCGACGGCGGCGCGATGTTCACCTTGGAGCTGTCCAGGCGGACGAACAGGCGGCGCTCCTCGGCTGCGATGCCGAACGTCTCGCCCTCCTGATCACTCATCCGGGTCAGCGTGTACATCAGCCGCCCCGCGTCTCGGGCGGCGCTGGCGCCACGGCCGGCGTCGGCATCGCCGGCGGTCTGCAGCCCCTTCTTCGTGTGGTGGGGAACGTCGACCGCGATGTTCAGGTCGATGGCCAGTTTCACGAGGATCTCGCTGACGAAGTTCATGGCGCTGTTGCTGTTCTCGTCCATGCCGTGGAGTTTAACGAACGGGTCGAGCCCCACGAGGTCGATCTGCCGCTCAGAGATAACCTGGCGCAGCATGGCCTCGAGCGGACCGCGGACCATCCCGCCCTCCTTCATGTCGGCGAGCCTGATGCCCTTCGGAGTGGCGCAGAAAAGCCAGCCCTTCAGGTCGTCGGGCGATATGCCGTGATGAATGCGCGCGGCGGCCAGCCGGCGGCGAAGCTCGTTGTCGTCGTCCTCCATGCTGAGCAGCAACACCCGGCAGCGCTTGAATACGTGCTGCCCGGTCAGCGGCCGGCCGGTGGCCAGCGCGAGGTACTGGAGCGTCCGCAGGGCCGTCTTGCCGGTGGCGCCGGGCGCCAGCAGGCCGGACAGAAAGCGACGGCAGAACTGGTTGCCGAGCAGCCATTCCCGCGGCAGCGGCATATCGGTGAAGTCCCCAGCGTCCCACTCACCGAGAACTGCGGCCCGCGGCTGCTGGATGTCGAGCACCGGTTCACCCTCGGCGGCGTCGGGATAGGACTCGTGCGGGGGGGCATCGTCTGGCGGCGGCTCGCCCTGCGTAAAACCTGCATCAGCGTAGGCCTGCCTAACCTGTTCAGGCGAGAGCATGCTTTGCCTCGTACAATCTCATGAGATGCGGCGCGTCGGCCGGGTGAGACGCCAGCCATGTGGCGAGATACGCAGGATCTCCGAGCCGGACGACGTAGGCAAAAGCGTCGATGGTGCTGTCTGCAGGCTTGTAGGCGCGGACCTGCTTCGGCTCGGCCTGGGGCGCTGGCTGCATTTCGCCAGTCCATCGCCAGCGATCGCGCGGGTCGTCGAGCTCCCACTGGCGCACCAGCTGCGCGGCATAGTCCGACGGCAGCTCGGGCAACGGCATGAACGCTTCGCTCATGCAACGCTGCACCTCGTCCTGGCCGTGCTCGTCGACGAGCCCCCAACGCTCGGCCAGCGCCTGCAGATTGTCCGCGGCGAACTGGAGCGAGATCCAGCCCTCGGCATGATACCACGCATGATCGGCGCAGCACTCGACGAAGTCGTCGAGATCCCCGAGCGCGGGGGCCGGACATCGGAGCGGCGCGTTCACGACGCCACCTCGATCAAGTCGAGCTCGAGCGCCTTGGTGTAGGCCTTCTCGATGGCCTTCAGCAGATCGGGGAGCTTCTCGATGCTGAGCGCAACCCCACGCATGGTCGGCTGGCTGCGGCCCGCGCCGGTGACGAAGAACTGCCGCACGTCGACGATGGCGCGTCCTTCGAACCGCTTGAGGCAGATGCGGATATGGTTGCTCCGTTGGCGCCCCTTCCAAAATTGGGCCACCACGATTTCCTCGGCGAGAGGATCGCCGGCGTGCGTTGCGAAGGCTGGATCGACCGCGATATCGAGGTGTCTGCCGAGACTACCTTCCGAGATCGCCTGCCGAGGCCGCCTGGTGTTGAACCGGGCGGCCTTCATTATGCGGCACTCGGCTTCATCGCCGGCAGAGCGGCCAACCAAGCAGTTTCGTCCTCGATCGTGATCAGCGTGGCGCTGCCGACCTTCCGCGCGTTGAGACGGCCTTCCTTCATCTCGACGTAGACCTGAGCCCGCGAGATCGAATTGCGCGCGGCAAACTCGTCGACGCGAAAGGAACGCTTCAGGCCGGCGTGAACGGTGGTGTCCATATTTTCCATCCAAGGTGACTTGTTTGTCCTTGGACGAGCATGGACCAGTCAGACGAAGCGGCAACGCACTCGCGCAGTAAATCAAAGAAGTGGGCCAATGACAGGCACTTCTTGAATTTCGGTTCGAAAACAGATGATCGCGGAGTTACCGGAAACGTCGCCTTTTATAGGCTCTATCGTGCGAGCTAGCCGGGCAAGATGGGTCAGCCAGCCGGGCTGGCACAGATCAGAAAGGCCTTATTTCGTAAGGTTCATAGTGATCGGACGTTGCTGTCGTCTACCTGCGTAAACCGAGGCGCCCCTGCCCTGATCGCATCCGCCACATAGCTGGGCGCCAGATGCCCGTAGTGCTTTTCCACCATCCTGGTGTCGCCATGGCCCATGTTCTTGGCCACCACCATCAACGGCACCGCGTTCATGACGGCATGGGAAGCCCAGGTGTGACGCAATCCGTGGAAGCCCATCGGCGGCTCGATCTTCGCCCGCTCGCAAGCCTCGCGCATGGGGGCCTTCTGGTGATCCTTCTTCCAGGGTTCACCGTTGTCCTTGAGGAACAGGAAGGCGGTGCCTGCCCGGCCGGCGGTGATCGATCGGAAAAACGCGACGCCGTCCTCGGTCAGGTGGATATGGCGTGACTTGCTCGACTTCGATTTCCGGATCGAGACCGTTCCCGAGTTGTGGCTGAAGTCGACAACCTTGAGCCGGGTCAGCTCACCATACCGGGCCCCCGTCTCAAGGGCGCCGCGCGCGAGCCGACGGAAGTCTTGGTCGGAGGTATTGAGCAGCCGAGTCGCTTCGGCGAGCTCGAGATACCGCACGCGCGCGGCATCAACGCCCTTGAATGGCTCCACGGCCCGCCAGGCTGTGTCGGTCGACACCTTCCTGTCATGCCATACCCTGTTCAGCGCGCCCTTGAGCACCGTTAAAATGCGGTTGGCGGACGACTTGCGCCGGCGTTGGTGTTCCTCGGGGTCGGCGATCTCCTTGAACCGTTGCTCCTCGCCCTTGTTCACGCGGATGCGCGCGCCAGCCTTGGCAAGGTCATGGTGCCAGCTCTCGATCTGGTCCTTGGTCAGGTCCTCGACTTCGGTCTCGCCAAGCACCGGCAGGATGAACGCGTCGGCAGCATACCGGCTGAAATCGGCCGACTTCCGTTTAGCCTCCAGGAACTCGATGTAGGCGTCGACGGCTGCCTTGACGGTGAGCGGACCTGCCTTGCCGGCCGCCTTGTTGGCGCGCTCCACCATGAGCTCCCGCGCCTTCCCCTGCGCCTGTGAGAAGCTCAGGATCTTGACGCCGTCGGCGTCGGAGAGATCGTCGGCAGGGCCGATCGTCTCGACCTCGTATCTCTGATCGCCCACGTAGCTGCGCACCACCCAGTTGCCGGCACCGGTCTTGAGCCGCCTGTAGCCGAGGTGAACGCCCTCCTCCATCACTCGGTAATAGGGCTTGCCGCGGGCCAGGAGCCGCCGGCGGGCTTCTCTCTTTTCGAGGTTTGCATCGCGGACTGTGCGGGCCATCATCGCCACCTTGGCAAGGTTGAAAACGCGTCGTGTCCAACACTTGTCCAATATCCATGGCTGGACGTCAATGGACTGGGGTGGTCCTATGTAGCAGTATCTGTTGATTAAATTCGGCTATTTGGATGGAGATGGATGCCCATGGACCCGTTCTCATCTCTTTCACGGTGGAGAGAGCGGTTCGATTCCGCTAGGGAGCGCCATCCGCGACAACTCGCGGGCGGAATTCCGCGCCCCCGCATGAACCTCCCCGCCCCTGACCGCCGACCAATGCCTGACGCAACCGGTGCAGGCCCCATGGCGCAGCTCAAACCCCCTTCGGGCGGTCCGTCCGGCACAGCCGCGCCGGCGCCGCCGCAATGGATGCACCGCACGACGCCATCTGCGCCGGAGCGCCGTGCCGGAATGCTGGCGCACATGGCGCGCGCCAGGTCGGTCCCGCAGCCCCAGGCCGCAACCGTGCCCGAGCCATTGCGCAAGAACGGCAAGGACATTCTCGGCGATGCCTTCGGTTACATGGTTCTGTTCGGCATCATCGCCCTGCTCGTCCAGTCGCGCATTCCGCTCTATCTCGGCGCGTTTCTGTTCCTGACCGACGGCGCGCGCATCGAAGCCGCGCTCGCGACGATCGGTATCCGGTTCGAGCCCGATACGATCGGCCCCGACATCGTCAAGGGCTTCGTATCGCTGTTCGGATGGTTCGCGCTGCTGGCGTCGTCGAGAAACGCCGTCCCCGCCTGGCTCGCGGCATGGATGCCGCCGGACACATCCTGGTCCACCATTGCCGGCATCGCCGTCGTGTTCGCCGTCGTCGAAGCATTCGCGGCGCTCGCGATGCGGCACGCATTGCCGTGGTTCGGATTCCGGATCAGATCCGGCAGCCTGACCGCGACGGCGATCAAGCTCCTGATGGCCGTCGGCCTGTTGGCCCTGCTGGTGCTGCTCGGCTCCCTCTGAGCGGCGCGCATTGACGATGTCGTGAGACGCCGCGCCCGTTAACCGGAAATTTACCCCTGCTCCTGAGCGCCGGTATCATTTGCTTAGAATATGATCCCTACCGTGGAATTACGGAAACACTCCGCAACACGATTGGCGCCCATGTCCGTCGCAGAGTTCCTCAGGCAGCGTGCCGTGCAAGTCACCGTGAGCGGGAGCTACTCGCTGCCACGGTGGTACGATTGCGAGGGCAAGCTCCGCACCTTCGCCTGCCGCACCAGCCGCGTCTCCCCGTTCCGGATGATGGTCGACGTGCCCGTGGTCGGAAAGGTCGGCGAACGCGTGACCTCCTACTTCCAGGATTTCGGCGAATTCCAGTGCACCATCAGCGCGACGCTGAAATCGGGCTTCCTGATGGAGCTCGACATGACGCGGGCGAGGCGCGCCTGGATGTCGGAAAAGCTGACCTGGCTCGAGAAGAAGCAGAAGGACGACAGCATCCAGGAGCTGCGCAATGACGCTCGGTTCGTACCCCAGGTCGCGCAAACCTTCCTGACGCTCGCCGACGGCAGCAGCCATGCCTGCTTCATCATCGACGTCTCCACGGCCGGCGTCGCGGTCTCCTGCGAATACGACCCGCCGGTCGGAACCCCGCTTGCGGTCGGCGCCTGCGTCGGGCGCGTCATTCGCAAATTCGACAACGGTTTTGCAGTCAATTTCGCCGAGAAGCAGCAGCGGGACGACCTCGTGCGGCTGGTCGTGCGGACGCCCTTGCTGCTGCGATCGGCCTGATCCTCAGCCTCGCCGCCCTATCGCGGCCCCATTCCGGGATCAGTTTTTCAGGGGGCCGCGCCTCGTGCCGGACGTCATTTGCAGACCTGCGATCGGGGGACCGAATGGCAGTCGACAAGATCACGGTTGATAAGATCAGGGTTGATAAGATCACCTGGGACAGGGTCGGCCGGGTCACCGAGCCCGGACGCTACATGTACACGTTCGGCTGGCTCACCATCACCGCCGGCGATCTCGAGATCTGGAAGCAATACCCGCAAGCCGCGTTCACGCTGATGGCGCAACATTCCGAGCCGGACGAATCCATCGGCGAGGAATTCCATCTCGGCGCCTTCGACGTCGCGCCCGACGCACCGCCGCCGTTCACCACGCACTGAAAGCAGTCAAAGGCGGCGGCCTTCGGATCGGGAGCCGCTGCGCATGGTGCGGGTCGCCGCGGGAACGCATGGCATGGGCGTTGCTTTATCTCTGCCATGATACACATTCCAGCCGTCGACCAGGCCTTCCTGCTGCTGCTGATCGTCCTCTGCCTGGGGACGTGCCTCGTACGCGCCTTCTGGGAGCTTGAGCAGGTACGGTCCCGCCGGATCGCGTCATCGCCCCGCGGACGCGCGACGAAGCGAGACTAATTCAGGCCGGTCCGCCCGGCCACGCGCGGTGCGGAGAGAGGAAGTCCCGGCTCTGGACTTGCCGCAGGGACCCATGCATCTTGAATCGAAGAAACCTGCGCATTTGCTTGATCCGCCTCAACAATCACGATGTGACATCCGGCGCGCGACCCGTTGCCATGGATGACGAACAGGGTTTGTCATGCAATTGATTGCGTTCGGTATTCCACGCCTCGCCGGCGACGCATATGAACGCAGGCTGTCACGCCTGTTAAGCGAGACGACAGCGAGCGCATGACACATGGTCGCATCGGGAAACGTAGATAAGCAGATCAAGGGAACCTATTTTCGGCGCCGATGTACCTGATTGAAGCGTTGCCCACCGTCATCGGAACGGCCGCCATCGCCCCGGCGCTGCTGATGCTGTGGCTTGTCATTGCCGCCGAGGAGCGCCCGGGGCCGCCGGCCCAGGTCTGGACTGCCTTCCTGCTGGGCGCGGCCAGCATTTCGCTGCTGGGTCTCGCCCGCGCCCCCTTCGCCAAGATGGTTGCAGCCCCCGACGATCCATGGGCGGCGCTGGCCATGCATTCGATCTTCGGGGTCGCGCTGCCGGAGGAAGCGGTCAAGGTGATCGCCATCGTGCTGGTCGCCTCGACCAAGCGGCGGACCTTTGCCAATCCGATGGACACCGTGGTCTATGGCGCCGCCGTCGGCCTCGGCTTCGCCGCCTACGAGAACCTCGCCTATCTGGTGCAGCATGCCGAAATGTGGCGTTCGCTGGCCGCCTTGCGCAGCGTGCTGACCGTGCCATTCCACGGCGCGCTCGGCATCATCGCCGGCGCTTATCTGACGATCGCACGGGCCGGCACGGCGCTGGGCGCGAACCGTCATCATCGCGACTGGGCCCGCCTGTCCAGCCGGCTGCTGATCTTCGCAGGCCCGCTCGCGCTGCATTCGGCCTTCGACTTCCCTCTGCTCACCCTGCAGCGGATGCCCGACCTCGATCCCAGCTTGCGGATGTGGCTGGGCGGCGCGAGCCTGCTGATCGGCTTCAGCTCGATCGCCTTCGCCATCCGTCTGGTGCGGCGCGTTGCCCGCCATCACGCGCCCCGGACCGATGTCGCGCGGGAGCGGCTCAGCCAATTGCGCCGGATGTGGGCACTGCTGCTCGCCGGCGGCGGCGTCGGTTTTCTCGGACTCGCCTTCGTGCTGACCTCGATTCATCATTGGCTGATCAACCCCGAGCGCAACCTGACGCTGGCCCTGATCCCGATCGGCTTGGTCTCGATCCTGCTCGGCCTCGCCCTTCTGATCGTCACGATTGCGATCTATATTCTCGGCCGTAACCGCGTTCGCACCAGCGGCGAAGGTTTTTCGTCAGCGCACGGCGGCGGTTGAGCCGCGGGATGGCAAGCGTGCCGCGCACGCACTAGATTGAGCACACGCCATTCGAACTGGAGCTTAGCGATGACATCGCCCGAGGATCTTTCACGGCTGCAATCCGCCATGAGTCAAACGGTGAAAGCGCATTGGAAAGCCTTCCTGTTCGAAGGTATCCTGCTTGTCGTGCTCGGCGTTGCCGCACTGATCCTGCCGCCGCTCGCAAGTCTCGCCATCGCGATCTTCCTCGGCTGGATGTTCCTGATCAGCGGCATCGGCGGATTGATCGTCACCTATTGGGCGCGCAGCACGCCGGGCTTCTGGTGGTCGCTGATCTCGGCCGCGCTGGCCGTGCTCGCCGGCATGCTGCTGCTGGCGCGGCCGATGCAGGCCGTGCTGACCCTGACCATCGTGCTCGGCGCCTACTTCCTCGCCGAGGGCGTCACGACCATCATGTATGCGCTGGAGCACCGCCGCGAGCTGAGCGGCCGCTGGTCATGGCTGCTGATCTCTGGCCTCGTCGACATCGCGATCTCGTTCATGGTGATCACGGGCCTGCCGAGCTCGGCGGAATGGGCGATCGGCGTCCTCGTCGGTATCAACCTGCTGTTCGGCGGCGCCACGCTGATCGGCATGGCGCTGGCGGCACGCAACAGCAACACCTGAGGGGCCTTGCGGCGCCGTTCGCGTATTGGGGGGTGACAACCCGCCAATGGCGCGCTATATGGCGTTGCATGATCACCCTCGTCACCAGCTATTTTTGGTACTTTAGCTACGACAGCTCGCTGGCGGCAGGAGGATCGCGCTCAATCTGAAACATTGCAGCAAACGTCCGAACAAGCCGCCAGACCTGGCGGCTTTTTTATTGGCCGGCAGGTTCTCACAAAGACAGGAGCCCGCCGTGCTGAGCACGACCGACGATCTTCGTATCCGCGAACTGAAAGAGCTGAGCACGCCGGATGAGGTGATGCGGGAAGTCCCGCGCACACTCACCGCGACGCGCGTGGTGATGGCGGCGCGCAACGCCATCCACGCCATCCTCAACGGCCAGGACGACCGGCTTCTGGTCGTCGTCGGTCCCTGCTCGGTGCATGATCCCAAGGCCGCGCTCGAATATGCCGAGCGCCTCGCGAGCTTGCGCGAAGAGCTCGCCGACCAGCTCGAGATCGTGATGCGGGTTTATTTCGAGAAGCCGCGCACCACGGTCGGCTGGAAGGGCCTGATCAACGACCCCGATCTCGACGGCAGCTTCGACATCAACAAGGGCCTGCGGCTGGCGCGCAACGTGCTTTCGGCGGTCAACAATCTCGGCCTGCCCGCCGGCACCGAGTTCCTCGACATGACCACGCCGCAATACATCGCCGACCTCGTGTCCTGGGCCGCGATCGGCGCGCGCACGACCGAGAGCCAGATCCATCGCGAACTGGCCTCGGGGCTGTCCTGCCCGGTCGGCTTCAAGAACGGCACCGACGGCAATGTGCGGATTGCGGCGGACGCGGTGAAGTCGGCCTCGCATCCGCATCATTTCATGGCGGTGACCAAGCTGGGACGCTCGGCGATCGCCTCGACCGCGGGCAACGAGGATTGCCACATCATCCTGCGCGGCGGCGGCCAGCCGAACTATGACGCGGCAAGCGTCGCGGCAGCCTGCAACGAGCTGGCGAAAGCCGGTGTCGCGCCGCTGGTGATGGTGGATGCGAGCCACGCCAATTCGAGCAAGAAGCCGGAAAACCAGCCGCTTGTGACGGCCGACATCGCCGGGCAGATCGCCGGCGGCGAGAACCGCATCATGGGCGTGATGATCGAGAGCAATCTCGTCGCCGGCCGCCAGGACGTCGTGCCGGGCAAGCCGCTCACCTACGGCCAGAGCATCACGGACGGATGCATCGACTGGGCGACAACGGCAACCGTGCTCGAGCAACTCGCCGACGCGGTCGAGGTCCGGCGCAACGCGCAGCGCGCGGGGCTGCACGAGCGCACGGCGTAAGCCTGCTAGACGCGGGCGGGGCGAGCTGTCGCGCCCTGCCCGCTGGTGTCTAGCAGCCGCGGCAGATGCTCTTGATCTTCTTGTCGAGCGCCTGGTTTTCCTTGCTGAGGGGATCGTTGGGGTCGCTCAGGTTCTTCTCACTTGGCACGTCGCCGGCCCGCGGCTGACGATGTCCGACCGGTGCAGGCGGCGGTGAACCTGCCGACTGTCCCGACGTGTTCGATCCCTTGCTGCCGGTCTGCGCGAAGCCCGCGCCGCCGAACACCACCACGAGCGACAGTGCCAGGATGATGCTTCTCATTTTGCTCCTCCATTCCTCAAACCGGCGTCCTTCCAATCCAACCGCTCAGGTCTCGGGCGGATAGAGATGAACGTCGCCGCAATAATCCACGATACGATAGCGCGTTTCCGATGCCGCATCACCCGCATCAAGTGCGGTATTTTGCACCGGCAACACGTAATTCGGCCCGACCGGCGATTTGCCGGCCCCGCCGGGAATGTCGATGACATAGTCGGGCTGACACAGTCCTGACACCCGTCCGCGCAGCTGCCGCATCAAGTCCTGCCCCTCGGCGAGCGTCGTTCGCAGATGCGCAGTGCCCGGCGCAAGATCGCCATGATGCAGATAATAGGGCTTGATCCGGGATTCGACGAAAGCTCGCATCAAATCCGACAAGGCGGCGACGCTGTCATTGACGCCGCGCAAAAGCACGGACTGGCTCACCATGGGAATTCCGGCGTCGACCAGCCGCGCGCACGCGGCGCGCGCTGGCCCCGTCAGCTCGCGCGCATGGTTGGCATGCAGCGCCACCCAGGTGGTCGCACCCTCGACCTTCAATGCCGCGACCATTTCGTCGCTGATGCGCGCGGGATCGGCCACAGGTACGCGGGTGTGAAGGCGGATGATCTTGACATGATCGATCGCGGCAAGATCGGCCATGATCTCGCTCATCCTCCGCGGCGACAGCATCAAGGGGTCGCCGCCGGTCAGGATCACCTCCCAGATCTCGCTGTGCGCGCGGATGTAGTCGATCGCGGCGCGATAGGCGCTGTCCGAGAGCGCATTCTCCTTGCCGGGTCCGACCATCTCGCGGCGGAAGCAGAAGCGGCAATAGACTGCGCAGACATGAACGAGCTTGAACAGAACGCGGTCGGGATAGCGATGCACGATGCCGGGAACGGGCGAGTACGGACGATCGCCGATCGGATCGGCGTTCTCGCCGGCCTGCATCTCCAGCTCCGCGGCCGTCGGAACGAACTGCCGCGCGATGGGATCGTCGGGATCGGACGTATCGATCAAATCGGCCAGCGCCGGCGTGATCGCCACCGCATAGCGCGCGGCAACGCGCTCGAGTGCCGGCAGCGCCGTGGCGGGCGCCAGTTGCGCGGCTACGAGTTCGGCCGGCTCGCGCAAGGTGCGTGCAAGATTGGTCTTCGTCATGTCTCACTTAACGTTTCATTTGAAGGCGGCGTCCAGACCACCTGATCAATTCGCGATGCGCCGCTCGCCAGCATCACCAGCCGGTCGAAGCCGAGCGCGACTCCGCTTGCGTCCGGCATTGCCGCGACCGCGGCAAGAAAGTCCTCGTCCAGCGGATAGGCTTCGCCGTAGCGACGCTGCTTCTCCGCCATGGATTCGGTGAAGCGCTTGCGCTGCTCCTCGGCGTCGGTCAGCTCGCCAAAGCCGTTGGCGAGCTCGACGCCGCAGGCATAGATCTCAAACCGCTCGGCAACGCGGGGATCGCCGGCCTTCACCCGCGCCAGCGCCGCCTCCGGAGATGGGTATTCGAACAGGATAGTCAAACGGCCCTGCCCCAGATGCGGCTCGACATGCTCGACCAGGACCTTGCTGAAAATGTCCGACCAGGTGTCGTCCGCGGCCACGCGGACCTTGCCGGCGGCCGCCTGGGCAAGCGCGGTGCGGTCGCCCTCGCCGCCGGAAATCGTCGCAAGCAGGTCGATCCCGGCGAACTGCTCGAAGGCGCCTGCGACAGTCACAAGCTCCGGCTCGGCGAAGGGATCGGCCGTCCGGCCGCGGAAATCGAAGGTGCCGATGCCGGTCGCCTGCGCGGCACGGGCGATGACGACGACGCAGTCGGCCATGATGGCGTCATAGGGGGCGCCGGCCCGGTACCATTCCAGCATGGTGAACTCGGGCAGGTGCAGGTCGCCGCGCTCACGGTCGCGGAACACCCGGGCAAACTCGAAAATCCGCTCCTCCCCGGCTGCCAGCAGCTTCTTGCAGGCAAATTCGGGCGAGGTCCTCAAATAGCGGCGGGCGCGACTGCCATCGGGCCGCATGATCTCCGTCCGGGGGGCGTGCAGGTGGGTCTCGTTGCCCGGAGAGACCTGGAGGACGGAGGTTTCGACCTCGATGAAGCCCTGCTCAGCGAAAAAGCCCCGTAGAGCCCCGGTAATGGCCCCTCGTGCCTGCAGAAAAGGCCGCCGGTCGAGGTGGCGCCCGGGCGACCAGAATGGCGAGATCGGCTTGTCCCCAGCCATTAACCGACCTCTCCGTGGGACAGCAAAGTGCTGGCTTCCATCGGCAAAATCAGTATGTTGCGGCCCGAAACGGGCACCGAGGTCCGATTTGAGACCCCGAGTCCCCCATCGATTTGACCACGTCCTGGCCGGAGCCGGGCCAAGCAAGCAGGAAATATAGCTTTGAGAGTCATCGCCAGTTCTATTCGCAAGGGCAACGTGATCGAGCAAGACGGCAAGCTTTATGTCGTCGTGAGCGCCGAGAACATCCATCCCGGCAAGGGCACCCCGGTCAGCCAGATCGAAATGCGCCGAATCTCGGACGGGGTAAAGATCTCCGAGCGCTACAAGACCACCGACCAGGTCGAAAAGGCCACGATCGAAGAGCGCAACTTCACCTTCCTCTATGAAGACGGTGACGGCTACCACTTCATGAACCCGGAGACCTACGACCAGGTCCAGGTCTCCAAGGACGTGGTCGGCGACGCGGCCTCCTATCTTCAACCGGACATGACCGTCAAGCTGTCGACCCACGACGTCAACGTCGTCTCGCTCGCGCTGCCGCAGCGCGTGACACTGGAAGTGGTCGAGACCGAGCCGGTGACCAAGGGCCAGACCGCCTCGTCGTCGTACAAGCCCGCGGTGCTCTCCAATGGTATCCGCACCACCGTGCCGCCGCACATCGCGGTCGGCACCCGCATCGTGGTGATGACCGAAGACGGCTCCTACTCCGAACGCGCCAAGGACTGACGGGGAAAAGCGCGATCACAACGGGCGGCGCCGGGGGGCGAGACAAGTGGTTGGGAAGGGTTTCCGCTTCGTCTTGCTGGCCCTGGCGTCGCTTTCGCTCCTCGGCACCACTCGACTTGCTGCGGATGAATTTCGCAGCCCCTCGCTCACGGCCCTGCGCGTCGACTGGCGCGCGGCGCTTGACCAGCTTCGCAGCGAAATCAACGGCCATCGCGGGGTCGCGGCCGATTTCATCTTCGCGCCCCGCCGTTCGGTGCCGCGCTACGATCCGCGGGCGACGCCTGCGCTGGTGCAGCTCAACGCGGTCTCCTCCCAATTCTTCACCGGCATCGCCAGCAGCTCCGTGCCGGTGCTGCTGCCGTTCGACGCCGCCGCGTATCTCGAGGCGCAACGCAGCGGCGCGCCCGCGACCCCTACGTTGTCGCGCTACCAGGCTGACTTCAATCCCGTCGACATGTTCGATGCCGGCCCTGCCGGCTACAGCGCGACTTTCTCGTTCGAACCCGGTGCCGGCGACGGCATGCCGAGCCGGGTGTTCGCCAGGCCGGTCGAGGTACAGATCACCGGATCGGCGCTCGTCTACGACATAGCCGATCCCTCGGGCGGCAAGGGCGAGCTGGTCAAACCGCTCGCAGCGCTTTACCCGGACCTGCGCAAGTTCATCCGGGAAGGTTATGTGCGCTACGCTTTCACCCGGTTCGGCGTGGCCTATGTGGTGTCGATCCAATGCCTCGACAGCGTCGCCAAGCCGCGCCGGCTCGCCTGCAAGGAAGCCTATCCGGTCGCCGAGCGCTTCCTGAAGGCACTGCGCATGGCGGGCGGCCAGCGCATGCGGTCGCTGACGGACATCGCTTCCAGCATTCTCGATCGTCCTGCGGCGCGTTCGGCGGACTTCACCTACCGGCCGAGCGGCGACATCATCCCGAACACCGGCTATCGCAAGCAGGGCGGTCATCCCGACGTGATGGCCTATGCCCAGATCCGCTTTCCGCTCGAGAAGGCGCCTGCGTTCGTTCGCTCGCAATCCTACGCCAAGCGCGACAAGATGGAGAGCACGACCGCCTATCCCTGGCGCGACAATTTCTGCGAATCCCGCAGTTTCGAGGTCTGGCAATGCGGCGGCGGCTACGGCCATCAGGGCGAGGACATCCGCGCCGCCGAGTGCCCGGCACCCGGTGAAGGCCGCGAGGCCTGCGATCCCAAGCAGCGTGCCGTCGTCGCCGTGCGCGACGCGAGGGTCATTCGCGCCTTGAAGGACCAGGCCGCGACGCTTCAAGTCAACAGCCGGACCGAGCACATTCGCTTCCGCTACATGCACATGAACCCGCAGGCGATGAACGCCGACGGCCTGCTCAACGGCCGCATCGTATGGGAAGGCGAGAAGATCGGCGTGGTCTCGAACTATCTCGACCATCCCGCCGGCACCTCGATGCACCTGCATTTCGACGTGCAGGTGTTCACCCGCGACGGCTGGATCTGGGTCAGTCCCTACGTGACTCTGGTCTCGGCCTACGAGCGCCTGATCCGCGGCCGCGGCCGCGAGATCGGCCCGGAGATCGCGGGGGCTCCGCAGCCGGTCGCACATGCGCTGCCGGAGGACGTGATCAAGCCGGATCTGCGCGAAGGATCGGGCGCCGAGGAGAATTGACGGCTTGTGCGTTCCAATGCCGGGCAGTGCCAAAGCGTGTTGTCGCACACACCGCCGGCTCGAAGGCATAAGGAACAGGTTTGATGAGTGTCGGACTGATTGGTCTCCTCGACGATATCGCGGCGATTGCAAAGGTGGCAGCAGCCTCGCTCGACGATGTAGCGAGCCAGGCGGCCAAGGCGGGAACAAAGGCGGCTGGCGTGGTCATCGATGACACAGCCGTCACGCCGAACTACGTGATCGGCTTTGCCTCGAAACGCGAACTGCCGATCGTGGGTAAGATTGCGGTTGGGTCGTTGCGCAATAAATTGCTGATCCTGCTACCCATTGCCCTCTTGCTTGGTTATTTGCTCCCCGCCGCGGTCACGCCGCTACTTATGCTGGGCGGGGCCTTTCTCTGCTACGAGGCTGCTGAGAAGGTGCTCGAAGCCGTGATGCCGCATCATGCGCGCCACCGCGAAGCTCAGCTCCAGCCGACCGCGTTGAATGCGCGGTCGGTCGAGGACGAGAAGGTCGCGAGCGCCATCAAGACGGATTTCATCCTGTCGGCGGAGATCATGGCGATCACGCTGGCGGCCATCCCGGCGGGCAGCATCTGGACGCAGGCGCTCGTGCTGGCGCTCGTCGCCATTTTCATCACAGTTGGAGTCTACGGCGTGGTCGCCCTGATCGTGAAGGCGGACGATGTCGGCGTAGCGCTTGCGCGGTATGGCGGCGCCTCGTTCATTGGCAGCGCAATCCGCTTGCTTGGACGTGTGCTCGTCAGCGGCATGCCCACCCTCCTGGCGGTGCTGAGCACCATCGGCACGGCCGCCATGATCTGGGTCGGCGGCGGCATCATCCTGCACGGCATCGAACAATACGGCCCAACCGTGGTCGGCCACACGGTCCATACCGCGACCGAGGCTGCCGCGCATGTCCTTCCCTCCATTGCCGGCATCGCCGAATGGTTGGTCGAGGCAGCCATCTCAGGCGTCGTTGGACTCATTGTCGGCGCAGTCGTGATTCCGGTCGTCGAATACGGTCTTTCACCACTATGGCAACGGTTGAAGCCATCGCGGCCGACCTGAATAACGGCGGGTTCGGATTGCGAGTGCCAGCTACTCCAGATACGTCGTCAGCTGCGCGCCCTCGTCCGCCACGAACACCGCGATCAATTCTGCCGGCTCCGTGGCGCTGGCATTGGCCGAGACCAGATGCGTCGCGCCCGGCGGCTCGAAGAAGGACTGGCCGACGCCGAACGTCTCGACCGGGCCGCCGCCGAGTTGGGAGCGGATCTCGCCCTTGGTGACGTAGGCGGTCACCGAGCCGGCGTGACGATGCGGCCGCGAAAAGCCGCCGGGACCATAGAAGACACGCACGATTGTGACGCGCTTGCCCGGCACGTTCGGCAATGCGTAGGAGCCGATCGGCTCGACCTTGTCGAGCGGCGAACTCTCGGCGGCCGTCGCGCACAGCGGCGCGAGCGCGCCGGATACGGCGTCCATCGTCACCGGCAACACCTTGCCGGTCGCAAGCGCGCAGGCGAGCCCGCCGGCGACGGCCAGAGCCATCGAGCGCGATCGCACCAGGCGTTGCGTGGTGCTCAAACTCATTGTTGTCATGACGACCTCCCCTCGCCGCGATCAGGATGCCGCGGCATTCGTTGCGACAGGCCGCTTCGCCGGGGTCCAGCGATACGCCGCGCCAAAACGGTTCCAGACGTTGATCGAGGCAACTGCCGAGGTCAGGTACATCAGCTCCGCCTCGGAGAATTCGCGGCTCGCTTCAGCGTAAACCTCATCGCTGACGCCGTCGGGAAGCAAAGTGAGCGCCTCGGCCCAGGCCAGCGCAGCGCGCTCGCGCACGGAAAAGACCGGCGCCTCGCGCCAGACCGCGACCAGATTGAGCTTGTCCGCGGGCACTCCGGTCCGCTCCGACAGCAGGATGTGATGCTGCAGGCAAAAGGCGCAGCCATTGATCTGCGAGGCACGCAGCTTGACGAGCTCGATGAGCTGCTTGTCGAGGCCTGCCTTGGCCGCCACCTGACCGAGCGCCAGCACCAGCTCATACGCATCGGGCGCGATCTTCCTGAAATCCTCGTATTCGCTGCGGGCGTGTGGCATTGCCGTCGACCTCGTCTTAATGTAATAGCACTTATATTGTATAAGAGCCCTTACATGCCCCGCAAGTCAACCGACATCACAAAATCGCAAGCCGTGCGGAAGAGGCCCGCACCTGCCGCCAACGGAGCGGTGCACATCCCCGCTCCCGGCGAAGGCAAGCGCGGCGAGCAGGGTTATCTCGGCTATCTGCTGCGACAGTCCCATGCCGCGGTCCGCCTGACGACCGAGCGGACGCTCGCCGATCTCGGCGTGACGTCGCCGCAATTCGCCGTGCTGACGATGCTGAATGCCTATCCCGGCCTGTCGGGGGCGGACGTCGCCCGCCTCACCTTCCTGACGCCGCAGACCGTCGGCGTCATCATACGAAATCTCGAACGCGACGGCGCGATTCTGATGACGCCTCATCCCGTCCACGGCCGCATCCAGCAATGGACGCTAACGCCGCACGGCACGACGCTGTTGAAGGCGTGCCGGGAACGGGTGATGGTGCTGGAGAAGCGCCTCGTGAAGGGCCTGGACACGAAGGCGGAGACCGCGATCCGGCGCTGGCTCGCAGGCATTGCGGCCGACCTGCAGGAGGACTAACGGGCAGCAAGACGAACGGAGCATTGCTCGCCGCTCAGTCGCCGCCTCCTCCGTCCCCGCCGCCATCGCATCCGCCGGCATCCGAGAAGTCGCCGCCCGCGCCACCGTCACCGTTGATGCCCCGGCCATAGTTCTCGACGAGGATCATCAGGATCACGACGAAAAGCCCGGCCCCGAACGGCCAGGGATTGGCACGGATGATGTCGAACAGCTCCCGCATACGCGTATTCTGCGCAGACGGAAGCGAACCGACCGTAAAGTGACAGGCCTAAATTTTTTGGGGATATCCGGCCATGTGCAAGGACGACCTACCCCTCTTCCAACGCTTTCTTAACCGCGCCGTCGGGCCAGTTATCGCCCGCCGCGATCACCCGCACGCGGGTTTGATCGGCGGCATTCACCAGCACATGCGAACAGATCTCTTCGCTGCTCTGCCTCAAATGCAGATCGGTTTCGGGCTTCCAGCTCAGCGTGGTCGCGATATCACCGGGAAAAATCTGCCACTGCGATCCGTCGTCGAGTTCGACGACATGGCTCTCCGCATGCGCACGTATCTTCATTCCACCCCGAATGCTCGGTGACCAGACTGCGGCGGAAGACGGGCCCCGGCGCCACGGCCGGGGCCCTCGCTACATCAGTCGTTGTCGTGATGAATCACGGTCTTGCTGCGATTGCCGAATTCGTCTTCCTTCTTGATCACCGTGGTGCGGTCGGCAGGCGCCCGCTCCTTGATGACGGTGGTACGGTCGCGATCGCGATCGCGGTATTCGTGGGACTGCCCGACGGTCACGCCGGCGCCGACCGGGCCGACGTGAACGCCGACTTCATCGGCGAACGCAGGCGCGGCAATGGCCGTGACCATGGCGGCGGCAAACAGATATTTTCTCATGTCTCGTCCTCCAGTGTGTGCGGAGGGAATGCCGGACTGCGACACTTTGTTCCTGCCGATGAGCACGGATGCCTCCTGTTCCCAGTTCCAGGAACCGGCTCACAGGCGCCATGTTTCCCGCTAGGATGCCTCCATGAAACAAGCTGATTCCTCATCCCATCGCAGCCGCCGCGCCCTGCTTCGATCGTCACTCGGCGCAGCCGCACTCATCGCGCTCCCGACGCGCATCCTCGCCGCCCCTCCGGGCTTCGATGAATGGCGCGAGGGCTTTCGCGCACGCGCCATGGCGAAGGGCATTTCGGCCGCGACCTGGCAGCGCGCGATGGCGCGTGTCGAACCCGACATGAGCGTCTTCAAGCAGATGCGCAACCAGC
Source organism: Bradyrhizobium sp. SZCCT0153 (assembly GCF_018129995.1). Taxonomy (GTDB): domain Bacteria; phylum Pseudomonadota; class Alphaproteobacteria; order Rhizobiales; family Xanthobacteraceae; genus Bradyrhizobium; species Bradyrhizobium japonicum_G. The sequence continues at coordinate 323,044 of NZ_JAFCKS010000006.1, read as the reverse complement.
CGGAATTCCACGAGCAGGTCTGGCAATACATCAATCGCCGCGTCTCCGACTGGCGCATCATCAACGGCAAGATCGCGCTGAAGAACAACGAGGCGCTGCTCGCGCGGATCGAACGCGATTTCGGCGTCGAGCGTGGCACGCTGCTGGCGCTGTGGGGCGTCGAATCCGCCTATGGCGATCCGCTGGTGCAGCAGAACCACATGACGCCGGTGTTTCCCTCGCTCGCCGCGCTGGCCTGGAATGAGCCGCGCCGCAAGGCCTATTGGGAGACCGAGCTGATCAACGCGCTGCGCATCGTCGACAAGGGCTGGAGCACGCCGGAGCAGATGCAGGGATCCTGGGCCGGCGCGATGGGGCATTCGCAATGGATGCCCGAGGTCTGGCTCAATGTCGGCATCGACTATGACGGCGACGGCAAGGTGTCGCCGTTCGGCAAGCCGGACGATGCGCTGGGATCGACCGCAAAATATCTCGTCAACCGCGGCAAATGGCACCGCGGCGAGCACTGGGGCTATGAGGTACGCGCCTCCGGCGAGACGAGCGGCAGCCGGACCTATGCGGCATGGCAGGCGGCCGGCGTCACCCGCTCCGACGGCCAGCCGTTTCCGCAACCAAACGCATCCGCGCAGCTGTGGACACCTGTTGCGGGCGGGCCGTCCTTCCTGCTGGGACCGAATTTCAATGCAGTGAAGAGCTACAATCCCTCGATGAACTACGCGCTGGCGATCTGCCATCTCGGCGACCGTTGCCTGGGCGCGCCGCCCTTCATCCAGCCCTTCCCCGGCTCCGAGCGCGCGCTGACGCTCGCGGAGGTGCAGGAGATGCAGACGCGTCTGACCAAGGCCGGATTCGACACCGGCGGCACCGACGGCCGCGTCGGCAACGACACCATGAAGGCGATCAAGGATTTTCAGCATCGCGCCGGCATCGCGCCCGCCGACGGTTATGGCGGGCTGAAGGTGCTCGCGAAGCTGCGGCAGGGGTCGTAACTCGCCTCAGTGCCGGTACTGCGGCTCCTCCGCGTCGAGCTGGCGGCGGATCGCGGCAAGATGCAGCCGCGCGGATTCGGAATCGCCTTCGCGCATCTGCCTGTAGGTTTCGGCCGCAATTGCAGGATCGACCGGCAGCACCTTTCGTCCCGTCGACATCGCCAGCACCTGCACCTCGGCGGCGCGCTCGAGGTAGTAGAGATCGTCCCAGGCCTCCGCGATGGTCGGCGCCAGCACCATGACGCCGTGATGCTTCATGAAGACGATGTCGGCATCGCCAACGGCCGAGGCGATGCGCGCGCCCTCGCGGTTGTCGAGCGCCAGACCGTTATAGTCGCGGTCCAGCACCGTGCGGCCATAGAACTTCAGCGCGGTCTGGCCAGCCCAGATCAGCGGATCGCCCTCGGTCATCGACAGCGCCGTCGCATGGGGCATGTGGGTGTGGAAGGCGACCCTGGCGCGCGGCAGCCGCTTGTGCATCTCGGCGTGGATGTAGAACGCGGTTGCCTCGGGCACGCCCTCGCCGTCGAGCACGTTGCCGTGGAAGTCGCAGATCAGCAGCTTTGACGCCGTCAGCTCGCGGAACGCATAGCCGTAGGGATTGACCAGGAAGAGATCGTCATGGCCCGGCACCACGGCCGAGAAGTGGTTGCAGATGCCCTCTTCAAACCCGTTGCGCGCAGCCATGCGGAAGCAGGCGGCGAGATCCTCACGCGCGCTGCGGATCGCATCGGTGGCGAGGTCCGGCCGGTTCGAGCGAAACGGAGTCGGTGTGGATGATGAAGAGTGAAGGCTGTGCGCCATGGCGAAGGACACCTTTGTCGGTCGGGAGCTGCGCGCGTTGTACAGGGCCGACGCCTGCGCGTCAGCCCCTGCGGGCGCCACCCTGCCCTTCGCGACCTGCGCAGCGGCTCATTGCCGCCGTGGCACGGCGCCGGCGTTCATGCCGCCGTCGATGACGAGCTCGCTGCCGGTAACGTAGCGCGAGGCATCGGAGGCCAGATACAGGACGCCACTGGCGATCTCCCCAGCCTGGCCGGCACGGCCGAGCGGCGTTGCGACCTTGGCTCGCTCCTCCGGATCGATCGGCGCGTTCTGGCCCGCGCCGGTCGCGCCGGTCGGGATCTTGCCCCAGATCGGCGTGTCGATGATGCCGGGATGCACGGAGTTGACGCGGATGCCGTCGCCCGCGGCGGCGCACTCCATCGCGATCGATTTGGCGAACAGCCGCACGCCCCCCTTGGTGGCCGAATACGCTGACAGCCCTGCCGCGCCGCGCAGGCCCGCCAGCGAGGACATCATGACGATCGACCCGCCGCCGCTCTTGCGCATCAATGGCAGGCAATGCTTGACGGAGAGAAACACGCCGTCGAGGTTGATCGCGTTCTGCTTGCGCCAGTCAGAGAGCGTCATGTCGACGATCGAAGGCACGGCAATGCCGATGCCGGCATTGGAGACCATGATGTCGAGCCGGCCGTAGCGCTTCGCGATCTCGGCCGTGACCTCGATCCAGCGCTCCTCGCTGGTGACGTCCTGCTCCAGGAAGATCGCCTTGCCGCCGGCCTTGGTGATGCGCCTGGCGAGCTCGGGACCGCGCAGCTCGTCGATGTCGGTGGCAATGACGGTGGCGCCCTCGCGCGCGAACAGCTCGACGATGGCCTCGCCGATGCCCGAGGCGCCGCCGGTCACCAGCGCCACTTTCCCCTCAACCTGCCCTGCCATGTTCACTCCCTTTTTTGTTTTTTACCGGGCCTATCTAATCATGGATGGTCCCTGGTCGGGTAGCGCGACGTCGATGACGCGGAATTGTACCCGCTCGGCACCCTGGTAGCGATCGACCGACAGCGATCCCGCGACATGCAATTGCTGGCCGCGATTGGCCACGAGCGCATTGCCGAGCTTCTGGCCGACCGAGCGGAACGCGATGCCGTTGACGACGGCGCCGTCGCCCGACTTGAAACGCAGGCGCAGATGCGCCTGGCCCACTTCGTCGGCGTAGACGAGCTGATGCGCCGGCAGCGCCAGCACGGCTTCCGGATTGCCGCTGCCGAAGGGACCGGCGCGATTGAGCGTGGTCGCCAGCTCCGTCGTCACCGCGCGCGCGGAGACCGCGCCGTCGATGTAGAGCTCGTTGACGTGGCGTGCCTCGGCGACGTCGCGGGCCAGTGCATTTTCGAGATAGGCGCGAAACTCGGCGAGCTTTTCCTTCCGCAGCGTCACGCCCGCAGCCATCGCGTGGCCGCCGCCCTTGAGCAGAATACCGTCGGTGACCGCCTGCCGCACCGCCTTGCCGATATCGACGCCCGCGATCGAGCGGCCCGAGCCGGTGCCGATGCCGCCGGGTTCGAGCGCGATGGCAAACGCGGGTCGCGAAAACTTCTCCTTCAGGCGAGAGGCGACGAGGCCGACCACGCCGGGGTGCCAGCCTTCGGAGGCCGTGACGATGACGCTGAGCTTGTCCTCCAGCCCGATCGAGGCCAGCGCCTCGGCTTCGGCCTGTGCTTCGGCCGCCTGCTCGATGACGCGGCGCTCGCTGTTGAGCCGGTCGAGTTCGGCGGCGATCCGCGCCGCTTCGACGCTGTCGCCTTCGAGCAGCAGCCGCACGCCGAGGTCGGCGCGGCCGATGCGGCCGCCGGCATTGACGCGCGGCCCCAGCATGAAGCCGAGATGCCAGGCCTCCGGCGGGCCATTGAGCCGCGCCACGTCCATTAGCGCGGTGTGGCCGACATGGTCGCGCCGCCGCATCGCGATCAGCCCCTTGGCCACGAAGGCGCGGTTGAGTCCGATCAGCGGCGCGACGTCGGCGACGGTGCCGAGCGCGACGTGATGCAGCATGCCGAGCAGATCGGGCTCAGGCATCTGCGCATTCCAGAAGCCGCGCTGGCGCAATTCACGATTGACCGCGACCAGGGTCACCAGCACGAGGCCGACGGCGGCGAGATGGCCGAGGCCCGAGAGATCGTCGAGCCGGTTCGGATTGACCAGCGCGTCGACCTCCGGCAGCTCCGTGCCGGCCTGATGGTGGTCGATCACGACGACGGACATGCCGATCCGCTTGGCCTCAGCGAGCGGATCTATGCTGGTGGTGCCGCAATCGACGGTGACGAGCAGCGTGGCGCCCTTCGCGGCCAGGCCACGCACGGCTTCGCTATTCGGGCCATAACCCTCGAAGATGCGATCGGGGATGTGGATCAGCGGATCGAGCCCGCAATGGCGCAGATGCCAGGCCAGCAGCGCGGCCGAGGTGGCGCCGTCGACATCGTAATCGCCGAAGATTGCGACCTTCTCGCCGTTGGCTGCTGCATCCGCGATCCGCTTGGCGGCAGCTTCCATCTCCGTCACCGTGAACGGGTCCGGCAGCAGCTTGCGGATGGTGGGATCGAGGAAATCGGCGACGGCGTCGATATCGACACCACGGCCCGCCAGCACCCGCGCCAGCAGTTCGGGCAGCTGGTGCCGCTGCACGATGGCGAGCGCCTTGGCCGCGCCGCGCGCATCGAGCCGGTCGCGCCAGAGCTTGTCGGTGAGCGAACGCGCGACCCCCAGGAACGCCTGGGGCGCTTCGACGGGCAAGGCGGTGGCGGGCGGAGTCATGACGGGCGGCAATCTGTTGAAAACTCGAGGCTTGGGCGATCACGCTAGGCGCCCGGTCACTGGCTTAGGAGGATTGGCCGGGAAACCCCCGCCATTTGCAACGGCCCGGGGACACAAAGCGGTGGATGGCCGGCCGGCAGGCCGGAGTGACTATCATTTAGGCATTCCGCCGAATAGCAAATTAAGCAGGCGTTAGGCGGAATCTTCGAAAAAGAATCGTATTCGATCTGTAAGCGATTGTTCCGGGTTCATTGCAGATCAGGCCTCATTGCCAAGGGAAGTCCCCCGATGTCTGCTGCGCTGGGTCTGAAAGCCAAGCCGATCACTACCGAACCCGCTGATGACGATTCCGATATCTCGGCTCTGATCAACCGCCTCACCGCGGAGGTCAACCAGATCGCGGTCGACAAGACCAAGTCGATCCAGCAGATCACCAACCAGATGAAGATGCTGGCGCTCAATGCGCTGATCGAAAGCTCGCGCGCCGGCGCCCAAGGCGCGGGCTTTGCGGTGGTGGCGCAGGAGGTGCGCGGCGTCGGCCAGCAGGTCGAGACCATCGCACGCGAGCTCGAAACCCAGCTGACCAAACGCACCGGCGATCTCGTCGCCTCGATCGACCGCATGAGCCAGCGCTCGCGCGGCGAGCGCATGGTCGACCTGTCGCTCAACGCCATCGAGCTGATCGACCGCAACCTCTATGAACGCACCTGCGACGTGCGCTGGTGGGCGACCGATTCCGCCGTGGTCGATTGCGCGGCCTCGCCGAGCGCGGCCGCCGTCTCCCATGCCTCGCAGCGTCTCGGCGTGATCCTCGCGGCCTACACCGTCTATCTCGACCTCTGGCTCTGCGACCTCGACGGCAACGTCATCGCCAACGGCCGCGCCGACCGCTTTCGCGCCGTCGGCCAGAACGTCGCCCATACCAAATGGTTTCGCGAGGCGAAGGCCCTGCGCTCCGGCGACGACTATGTCGCCGGCGACGTCGAGAACCAGCCGCTCCTCGGCAATGCGCAGGTCGCGACCTATTGCGCCAGCGTCCGCGCCGGCGGCCAGGCCAACGGCGCGCCGATCGGCGTGCTCGCCATCCATTTCGACTGGGAGGCGCAGGCCCGCGCCATCGTGCAAGGCGTGCGCGTCGGCGACAGCGACAAGGCCCGCGTGCTGCTGGTCGACTCGAATTTTCGCGTGATCGCAGCCTCCGACGGCCAAGGCATCCTCAGCGAGCGCATCTCGCTCGCGCTGGACGGCCAGCGCTCCGGCTTCTACCAGGACCGTTCCGGCACGCTGGTCGCCTTCCATGCGACGCCGGGCTACGAGACCTATCGGGGCCTGGGCTGGTACGGCGTGATCGTCTGCGGGGCGTGAGACTGGGGCCAGCCGGCCTGTCCAAGACAAAACCGTGAAAACAACCCCATGCACAGTAGCTACAGGGTTGTTTTCCCGACGTTTTTCGTTCGCCATTTGGCGCGTCGGGCAAGACAGCGGCCTCCTGCCGTCATGGCGTCGTTCGCAACCGAGAGCGCTAGGCTCTGGCGAGGTCGTTTCCAGCTGCTTGCAGTGTCGCAATTCCGAGCGTCTGCGACGGACGCTCCCCGAACATCGCAAGGTAGTATTGCGAGAACCGTCCGAGCTCGTAGAAGCCCTGCTGCATCGCGACCGCCGCCACGGTCGTCGAGCCAGGAGCGCTCTCGTGCAGGATCGAATGAACGGCGCATAGCCGCTTGTGCCTGAGGAAGCTGACCGGGCCGAGGCCGAACACCTCTTGAAAGGCGCGATGCAAGGTGCGCCGCGATACGCCCAATGCCGCACAGATCTCCGACACATGTACCGGTCGCGTGCCCGCCTCGTCCAGATACTCCTCAACCCGGCGGATCAGCCGCCTTGCCGAGGGCAGCCAGCCGCCATCGTCGGGCGGCAGTGACGACATGACGTTGGCCGCCATGCACTCGACAATCGATCGCTTCCAGAAGTCGGCGCTCGACGGCGTCAGTCCGTATTTGTTTTCGCGCAGATGCGACATGATCCGGACCAGCCGGCGCGAGGCGATCGCGCCGGTCTCGAGGTCCGCCCGGAAATGACCGCGGCTGCGCCAGCTGTCGGGATCGCTCAGCCTCGCTTCGCCACCGAACAGGGATGCGACCTCCGTGAGGTCGAAGCGCATCGCGGCGTAAGCGGATGGGCCGTGAAAGACACCGTCATGCTCGAGCAGCGGCGGAATCACGAGCACATCGTTGAGCTTCATGTCGAACGACCAATGGGCGACGCGCTCTTCGGCGGCGAGCAGCATCCCGACGATCAGCTTGTCGTCGCTGGCGACGCGCTGCGTGCGCATGCCGACGTTGAAGGCGCCGATGCTGAGCGAGAAATCGCCGATGCCGACATGGGACAACGTCCCGCGCAGCCGACCGCGGCCGAGCTGCATCACGTCGACATGCGAGCCGTGGACGGCCTGGTGAAGTCCTTCGAAACCGTCCAGCTTGCGCGAATCAACCAGAAGGAATTGCCCCATGGCTGTACCCTGTTACTGAAGCGCGACAATTCTGCGGCAGGCGGCAGCCAAATACCACCACAACGCGAAGCGGGTACGACAAGCTGACTTCGCATTTCGAGGCAAACACTGTCGAAATCCGGCAGGTAAAATTCACTGCATTGCATCGCAATTCCGTGGGTTTTTGGCGATGGGTCGTTAAGTCTCACCCATTGCCCCTGCGTACTGGCACAAACTGCACATCACAACCGGCCAATCTTCCGATACCGTTTTCAACCTCAGCGAGATCGATCGAAAGCGCTCTGCGGATGGCGGAGTGCACGCGGCAGGGATTTGCCGCGTGCACAAACTCGTGCTCGCGATAGGAAAGAGACACTGACGCAATGAAGCGTCGTGCTCTCCTCCGAGCGCCAAAAAAGAGGGGACCAGACAATGCGTCCAACATACCGGGCAATGGGCCGTCTCCAGCCTCTGCCAAAATCTACGCCGTAGCGTCAGGTGGAAACGCGAGTATCGGAGTTTCCACCATGCTGCGGGCGGATCTGGATCACTGCGAATGGTTGCCGGATGACGTGAAGACCGGCGAAATGGTCTTCATTCCCGGCGGAACCTTTCGCATGGGATCCGACCATCATTATCCCGAGGAGGCGCCGAGTCATCGCGTCGCTGTCGACGGCTTCTGGATCGACCGTACGCCCATCACCAACCGGCAGTTCAAGCAGTTCGTCAACGCGACCGGTCATGTGACCGAGGCGCAAATCGTTCCCGATCCCAGGGACTACCCCGGCGCACTGAAGGAGATGCTGTACGCGGGATCGCTGGTGTTCTCGCCGCTGCCGCGCATCACCGATCTCGCCGACTGGAGCCAGTGGTGGACTTTCCTGCGCGGCGCCAACTGGCGCCATCCCTATGGTCCCGGCAGCAACATCAAGGACCTCGACGACCATCCCGTCGTCCACGTCTCCTTCAGCGATGCGGCAGCGTATGCGCGCTGGGCCGGCAAGGACCTGCCGACGGAGGCGGAATGGGAGTTCGCCGCGCGCGGCGGCCTGGAGGCGGAGGAGTTCGCCTGGGGCGACGTGCTGATGCCGGGTGGCAAGCACATGGCCAATATCTGGCAGGGAAACTTTCCCGTCCAGAATCTCGGCGAGGATGGGTATGAGCGTACCTCGCCGGTCATGGCCTTCCCGCCGAACGCTTACGGCCTCTACGACATGATCGGCAATGTCTGGGAATGGACCTCCGACTGGTGGTCGGCGAGGCATCAGGTCGACACTGCGAAGCCCTGCTGCATCCCGAAGAACCCTCGCGGCGGGCGCGAGAGCGCAAGCTACGACCCTGCCCTGCCCGACGTCCGGATTCCCCGCAAGGTCCTCAAGGGCGGCTCGCATCTCTGCGCGCCGAACTATTGCCGCCGTTATCGCCCCGCCGCGCGCCATGCCGAACCGGTGGATACCTCGACCAGCCATGTCGGATTCCGCTGCGTGGTGCGGTCACCCCTTCCAAACGAACCCCAACGAGAAGGACTTCCAGGAACCTAGGGAGCATGGAATGAGTAGCGAGTTTGAGAACAACAACAACCAGTCGCGGACAGATAAGACGATCAATCGCAGAAATCTCCTGTTGGGTACGTCATCCATTGTCGCTGCGGCGACGTTCACTTCAAAAGCCATGGCTCAAGCGCAGAAGGCTGCGCCCGCACCTGCCGCGACCTCGACGCCCCCAGGCCGCAAGCCGAACATCCTGGTCATCTTCGGCGATGACATCGGGCAGACAAACATCAGCGCCTACTCGTTCGGCGTGGTGGGGTACAAGACGCCGAACATCGATCGTATCGCCCGGGAAGGCATGATGTTCACGGACTATTATGCCGAGAACAGCTGCACCGCGGGCCGTTCGACGTTCATCACCGGTCAGGCCTGCTTGCGCACCGGTCTTTCCAAGGTCGGTGCGCCCGGCGCTCCCGTTGGCCTCCAAAAGGTCGACATCACCATTGCCGAAGCGCTCAAGCCGCTGGGTTATGCGACGGGGCAGTTCGGCAAGAACCACCTCGGCGATCTCGACGAGTATCTGCCGACCAATCATGGTTTCGATGAGTTCTTCGGCAATCTGTATCATCTCAACGCCGAAGAAGAGCCGGAGCAACCTTTCTGGCCGAAGGATGATCAAGCGTTTCTCAAGGCCTATCATCCCCGCGGCGTCATCCGTAGTGTTGCCGGCGGCAAGATCGAGGACACCGGGCCGCTGAACAGGAATCGGATGGAAACGATCGACGACGAGACCACTGCCGCCGCGATCGATTTCATGAGACGGCAGGTGCAGGCCAACAAGCCCTTCTTCACCTGGATGAATGCGACGCGCATGCATGCCTTCACGCATGTGCGCGAGTCGATGCGCGGACAGAGCGGCATGGTCGGCAACGAATATGCGGATGGCATGCTGGAGCATGACGGAGATGTCGGCAAACTCCTGACAGCGCTCGACGAGCTCGGCATCGCCGACGACACCATCGTCATCTACACCACCGACAACGGCCCCAATCAATGGTCGTGGCCGGATGCCGCCACGACGCCCTTTCGAAGCGAAAAGGACACCAATTGGGAAGGCGCCTTCCGTGTACCCGCGATGGTGCGCTGGCCAGGGAAGATCAAGGCAGGCGAGGTCTCAAACCAGATCGTCTCCGGCCTCGATTGGTTCCCGACGCTCCTCGCCGCCGCCGGCGATACCGATGTCAAGGAAAGGCTGCTCAAGGGATGGCAGCCAGCCGGCAATCCGACCACTTTCAGGAACCATCTCGACGGCTACAACCAACTGGACTACCTGACCGGAAAATCGCCCAAGAGCGCACGCTCCGAGTTTTACTACTTCAACGACGACGGAGATCTGGTGGCCATGCGCTACGACGATTGGAAGATCGTCTTCGCCGAGCAACGCCGGCCGGGCGGAATGGTGGTGTGGGCGAATCCCTTCACGACTTTGCGGGTGCCGAAGATATTCAATCTCCGGATGGATCCGTACGAGCGCGCGGACATCGTCTCCGACCAATATTACGATTTCCTCGCCAAGAACGACTACATGATGGTGAAAGGACAGCTGAAGGCTGCGGCCTTTCTGCAAACCTTCGCCGAATATCCGCCGAGTCAGCGCCCAGCCAGCTTCAACGTCGAGGGCGTTCGCAAGGAGGTCAACAAGGCGATCGACAAGTCCTTCAGGGATCGCGGCATAGAGAAGTAGCTCCGACATCGCCGCCGGCCGACATCATGCCGGCCTGCGTTCCGCCTTGGCGAGCTGCCGGGCCCCACACCCGGCACGCAGAGTTTCGGGATGCGAAAGGAAATGTATCAGCTTCTCCATCGTTGTGTGCTGACCTTGCTCATTGCGGGATCGCTTTGCGGTGCAATGAGCCGAACCACCCGTGGCCAGTCGGATCCACTGCCATCCTGGAACGATGGCGCGGCGAGGAAGGCGATCACGGGCTTCGTCGCGGGAGTGATCAAAGACGGCGGGCCGGACTTCGTCCCGCCCGCCGAGCGCATCGCCGTGTTCGACAACGACGGCACGCTGTGGTGCGAGCAGCCGATCTATTTTCAGTTCGCCTTCGGTCTGGACAGCGTCAAGGCGATGGCGGCCACACATCCAGAATGGAAGCAGCAACAACCATTCAAGGCTTTCCTCTCCGGCGATAGACATGCGCTCGCCGCACAAGGACAGCAGGCCCTGCTATCACTCGTCGCGACCGCCCATAGCGGCATGACGACGGACGCCTACGCGTCCTCGGTCGCCGACTGGCTGGCCCGCGCGCAGCATCCGCGCTTCAATCGTCCCTACAACGAGCTCGTCTATCAGCCGATGGTGGAGCTGCTCGCTTACCTGCGCGCCAACGGCTTCAAGACGTTCATCGTGTCCGGCGGCGGCGTCGAGTTCATGCGGGTGTGGGCCGATAAAGCTTACGGCATTCCCCCCGAGCAGGTCGTCGGCTCGTCCGGAGTCACGCAATTCAAGATCGGAGACGATGGCAAGCCCGTCCTGATGAAGCTGCCGAAAGTCGAGTTCATTGACGATGGCCCAGGCAAGCCGTCGGGCATCAATCGCTTCATCGGCCGCCGCCCTATTCTCGCTTTCGGCAACTCCGACGGCGACCACCAGATGCTGCAATGGACCGCGGCCGGACCCGGCCCGCGCTTCCTCGGCATCGTCCATCACACCGACGCTGTCCGCGAATATGCCTACGACCGCCAGTCGAAGATCGGAAAGCTCGACAAAGCCTGGGACGAAGCGGTGCGGCGCGGCTGGACGGTCGTCGACATGGCGAAGGACTGGAAGACGGTGTTCGCGTTCGAACGCGGCAGCACGGGAGCGTCGCGATGACGAGGAGGATCGTGCCGGGCGACTTCATCGACGAAACAAGAACAATACGAGGATCAAAGATGTCTAGAGATATTCGCTCGTTTCGGCTGACGAGCTGCTGGCTGGCGCTGGCAACCGGCGCGTTCCTTTCGATCGAGACGGTTTCAGCGGCGCCGCTGCTGCCGGCGGCCATTCAGCAGAGCGCGATCGGATCATCCGGCCTCATCGAAGTGCGCGCGGCCGGTCGCCGTGGCGGCGCCGTCGTGGGTCCGCGCGGCGGTGCCGTGGTCCATCGCGGCGGCGCCGTGGTCGGCCCGCGTGGCGCCGCCTATCGCGGCGGCACCGCAGTGGTCGGACCGCGCGGCAACGTCGCGGTTCGCCGAACCACCGCTGTGGCAGGGCGCGGCGCATGGGCGCGGCCCGGCCATTACTACTGGCCGAGAGGCGGTGCGATCGCCGCCGGTGCGGCGATCGGATTCGTCGCCGCCGCAACAGCCGCCAGTTGGGCGGGTGCGGCACCGGCCCCAGGCATGTGCTGGTACTACACCGACCCATCCCGGACACAGGGCTTTTGGGACTACTGCCCGTAACGACGCGATGAAAATGGGAGACGCCACATGGCGGGACACATTCGCAAGGCCGGACTCGCGACTGCGCTGGCTGTGGCGAGCCTCACCGCTCAGCCTGCCCTTGCCGATTCCGGCGGTGTCAGCTTCTGGCTTCCGGGCATCTTCGGTAGCCTTGCGGCCGTGCCGGTGACGCCGGGATGGGCCTATTCGACGATCTATCTCCATCTGCAGGAGAAAGCCGGCGGCGGCCAGAACTTCGTCACCAGCGGCGGCATACCCGGCTCCGTGACCGCCGGCCTCAACGCACATGCCGATGCGCTGGTCATGGGCATCACCTACACCTCGCCGATGCCCGTGCTTGGCGGTCAGGCCGCCTTCACGCTGCTCACCGCGCCCGGCAATATCGGCGTCGGCATCGACGCAACGCTGACCGGTCCCCGCGGCAACACGATCTCCGGGACAGCCACCGACAACCGCACCACGCTGACCGACGTCTTCTACCAGGGCACGCTGAAATGGAATCAGGGCGTCCACAACGAGTTGGTCTACATCACCGGCAACATCCCGAGCGGCACCTATGATCCCACCCGGCTCGCGAATCTGAGTTTCGGCTTCCCCGCGGTCGACGCCGGCGCCGGCTACACCTATCTCGACCCGAAGACCGGGCATGAATTCTCGATCGTCGGCGGGCTCACCTACAGTTTCATGAACGGAGCCCTTCAGTACCAGAACGGCATCGACTTCCATGTCGACTGGGCCGCCTCGCAGTTCGTGAGCAAGAACGTCCATATCGGCATCGCCGGCTACTTCTTCCAGCAGCTCACAGACGATAGCGGTCCGGGCGCCAAGCTCGGCGGGTTCAGGGGGCAGTCGGTCGGAATCGGTCCGCAGATAGGGTTCATGATCCCGATGTCCGATGGCTACCAGGGCTATCTCAATGTCCGCGGCTACAAGGACCTGGAGGTCGAGAATCGACCGAAGAGCTGGTCGACCTGGGTCACCTTCTCGGTGTCGCCAGCGGCACCCGCGCCGGCCGCGACCAAACCTGTCGTTCGCAAGTACTGAAGCAGCCGTCAAAGCAACTGCAATGACCGGAGACCGGACCGGCAAGCGCGAATTTCGCATCGGCTTCCAGACATCGATCATCACGGTGTTTGTTGGCGTCGTTCTGCTTGTGGGCCTGACTCTGGTCTATCTCAGCTTCGAGCGCGTGACTGTCATCACGAAAGCAGCGGCCTCCGGCTTCATCGAGAAAGTGGCGCAGCTTGGCGCCGACCACGTCGACGAGCAGTTCAAGAACGTCCGCGACAATCTCGATATCCTGTCCGGTCTGCCACCGATCCAGGAAGCCGATATCGCCGAGAATTCGCGGCTGTACAGCTTGATGGCGGCGATGCTTCGCAACAACCCGCAGCTCTTCAATCTCTATGTCGGCTATGAGGACGGCTCGTTCATCGAGATGGACGTGATCGACCGCGCCAAGCCGGCATTCAGGGCAAGCCTGAAGGTCGATCAGGATGCCACCTTCCGGCTGGTTTTGATCTCTCGCACGGGGGGCGCCGCACCGGTCACGCAATTTCTCTCCGAGAACCTCATTCAGGTCGCGGAGGTTCCCGGCCCCACCGGCTACGACCCGCGGCAGCGGCCCTGGTATGTCGAGGCGTTCAAGACCGACAAGACCCTGCTGACCGGCCCCTATGTCTTCTACGCCACCGGCGAGCCCGGCTACACGCTGCGGATACCGCTCAGGGAGGGCCGGCGCGGCGTCGTCGCAGGTGACGTGCTGCTCAATCGGTTCGAGGACATGCTGGCGCAGCAGAAATTGGGGCCATCGGGGCTCGCCTTCCTGTTCAACGATGCCGAACGCATCGTCGCCCATCCCGAGATGGATCGGCTGATGGCGGAGATCCCCGAGAGGCAGGACGACTTGCCGCAACTGGGTGCGCTCAAACTGCCTGCTCTGCTGCCGGTCATCCGGTCCTGGCGGAGCGATGGTCCCGCCCAGCAATTCTTCGCCGACGTCTCGGGCCGGACCTATGTCGCGGCGGTCCACCGGCTCGATACGGCCGGCTCGGCCAACGTCCGCCTCGCGATGATCGCGCCGCTCGACGAATTCTATGCCCGGATCATCGACGAGCGCCGCACGCTGTTTGCGCTTGCGCTCGCCTTCGTCGGTGCCACGCTCCCATTCGCGTTCTGGCTGGGATCGCTGATGGCACGGCCGCTGCGCAAGATCGTGCAACAGACCGACGAGATCCAGCGCTTCGAGATCGCGGAACGGCCGCGCATCCATTCCGCCATCGCCGAGATCGAGGAACTCGGCCGCTCGGTGTTCACCATGCGTAGCGTGGTGCGCAGCTTTGCAAGCTTCATTCCGCGTCCGATCGTGCGTCAGCTGATCGAGACCGGCTCGTCGCTCGGCCTCGGCGGCACGAGGCGCGAGGTCACGGTGCTGTTCACCGACGTGGCCGACTTCACCGCAAAAACCGAGCTGGCCGATCCGTCCCAGGTCATGATCTACACGTCGCGCTATTTCGCGGCGCTCTCGGACGAGATCATGCGGCATCAGGGCACGGTCGACAAATACATCGGCGATGCCGTGATGGCGCTCTGGAACGCGCCTTCGGATGATCCCGATCACGCCGTCAACGCCTGCCGCGCCGTTCTTGCGTGTCTGGCAGCGAACGAGGCCCTCAACGAGGATTTTCGGCGCGAGGGCTGGCCGCCATACGATACGCGTTTCGGCCTGCATGTGGGCGACGCCGTGGTCGGCAATATCGGCTCCAGCGACCGGATGAACTACACGGCGCTCGGCGCCACCGTAAACCTGGCGTCACGGCTCGAAGGACTCAACAAGAACTATGGCACGCGCGTGCTGGTCAGCGCGGCCGTTCGTGCGCGCGTTGGCGATGCATTCCTGTTCCGCAGCATCGACAAGATCCGGCCGAAGGGATTTGCCGAGCCGATCGAGGTCAGCGAGCTGCGCGGCGAGCTTGCGCTGGCGAACGAGGCCGACATCACCATGTGCCGGCGCTGGGACGAGGTTTTCGCCTCGATCGCGCAAGACGGCGCGGCGGATACCACCCTGGTCCGGCTCTCCGGATTCCTGCTCGACTATCCCAAGGACGGCATCGCGGCGTTTCACGCCCAGCGTTTTCGCGCCGCGGCCCAGAATACCGGGGCAGCGGCATGAGCGCCCGCCCCGTCAGCCGCCGGCGATTGCTTCACCACGGCGCAGCGCTCGCGACCACCGCGATGCTCGGCATGCCTGCAATCGCGCAGGCCCGCACCAAGGTCCGGCTCGGCTATCTCCATGTGGTCGCCGTGGACGGACAAATCTGGACCGGACTGGATCGCGGCTCGTTCAACCGCGAGGGGATCGACTTCGATCTGCACGAATTCCACACCGGCCCCGAGGTGTTCGAGGCGATGATGCGGGGAGAGCTCGACGTCGCTTCGACGGGCGGCGTCATCTCAAACCATCTGGCGCTCGGCCACGGCCGGGGCTTTCTCATCAACGACATCGAGGTTGCGACCGCGCAGCTCTGGGTCCGGCCGACGCTCGGGGTGAACCGACTTGCCGATCTCAGGGGCAAGCGGATCGCGACGACCATGAAGACCACAGCGCATATCTTCCTCGACCGGGCGTTACGCGCCAACAACATAAGCCCGGCAGAGGTGGAGATCGTCAACGCCAGCATGCCGGACGCGGTCAAGGCCTTCATCGCCGGCGAGGTGCCGGCCGTCGCGCTCTGGGTGCCGTTCAATGTCGTCGTGCGCGAGGCGCTTCCGGACGCGGTGAAGCTGGTCGATGCCTCCGCGTTCTATCCGCAATCGGCCGTGCTCGGCGGCTGGGCGGCGCGAATGGATTATCATGCCGGCAACAGCGAGGTCCTGAGCCGGATCATCCGTGGCTGGATTGATGCCAATGACCACATGGTGCGCAACCCGGCCGCGGCAGCGGAGGCGCTCCGGTCTCACTACAGGTCGTCGCGTCCAGCCGACATCGCGGAGGCCTTCAAGGCGCAAAAACTCTACTCCGCGCGCGAATGGCGACGGCTCTATGCGGACGGCACCGTCGTAAAATGGCTACAGCAGGTCAGCGACTTCTTCATGGCGGACGCCGGTGTCAGCGGCGCGCTCCGCGCGTCGGACTATTTCGACACGCAGCTTTATCTTTCGGCCGTCGGATGAAGGCCGCCCCATGCCGTCTTGTGCATTTTTAGGCAAGACAGGCCGGTTACAGGCAAGAGCCTGCCCCATTGCTCGGGTAAGAGTGGCGCCGCATCACTTTTGCAACGTGCCGAGGAGATAGGCCATGAAGATTGTCGTAATCGGCGGAACCGGCTTGATCGGATCCAAGCTCGTGACGAAGCTCAAGCAGCGGGGCCACGAGGCCGTGGCCGCCTCGCCGAAATCGGGCGTGAACGCCGTCACCGGCGAAGGCCTGGCAGCAGCGCTGAAGGGCGCCGACGTTGTCGTCGACGTTGCCAACGCCCCGTCCTGGGAGCCTGCCGCGGTGCTCGATTTCTTCCAGCGTTCGAGCAACAATCTCGCCGCGGCCGAGGCGGCAGCGGCCGTGAAGCATCACGTGGCGCTGTCGATCGTCGGGACCGAACGGTCGCCAGACAATTCCTATTTTCGCGCCAAGCTGGCGCAGGAGACCATCATCAAGTCGTCTCCGGTCCCCTACTCGATCGTCCGCGCCACCCAGTTCTTCGAATTCCTCGGCGCCATTGCGGAGACGGGGTTGAGCGGCAGCAGGATCGTCGTCCCGTCGGCACTGTTCCAGCCGATCGCGGCCGAGGACGTCGCCGAGCGCCTCGCGGAGGTCGCAACGGACCAGCCCCTCAACGGCACGATCGATATCGCGGGGCCCGAGAAGGCGCCCTTTAACGAATTTATCGCACGCCGCCTGATGGCCTCCGGCGACGCCCGCCCGGTGGTGGGCGATCCGAACGCGCCCTATTACGGCGCGCTCATTGACGACACCTCGCTGAACCCGCTCGGCGAGGCGCGGCTCGGGAAAATCCCGCTCGCCACCTGGCTCGCGAACCTCTGAGGAGGACATCCCCATGCGTAGATTGATGATCGCAACGGCTGTCTATGCCGCCTCTGTCCTGGCCGCCCATGCGGCCGAGCCGGCAGCCCCTTTGGCAAAGGTGTCGGTCGTATTCGACCAGCCGCTGCCCAATGTCCCGGGCAAGAGCATGAAGGGCGTGCTGGTCGAGTATGGTCCTGGAGGCTCCTCGCCGGCCCACATTCATGCACCCTCGGCCTTCATCTATGCCACGGTGCTGGAAGGCGCGATCCGCAGCCAGGTCAATGACGGTCCTGCCAAGGTCTTTCGCAAGGGAGAGAACTTTTCCGAACGGCCGGGCGATCGCCATGCCGTCAGCGCCAATGCCAGCGATACCGAGCCTGCGAAGCTGCTGGCCGTGTTCGTGGTGGATACCGCCGACAAGGAGCTGACGATGCCTCTCCCGAAGTAGCGCCAGATTACGTGGCGCGACGCGCCGCCATTCCCGCCGCGAGCAACACCGCGGCGCGGCTGGCGCCGATCGACGCGATGCCCTGGCCTGCGATGTCGTAGGCGGTGCCGTGCGCGGGCGTGCAGATCGGGAACGGGAAGCCGCCGAGCAAGGTCACGCCGCGATCGAAGCCCATCAGCTTCATCGCGATCTGGCCCTGGTCGTGATACATCGTCAGCACCGCATCGAAGGCGCCGCCCTTGGCACGCAGGAACACCGTGTCGGCGGGAAACGGTCCCTCGACGGCGATGTCCTCGCGCTGGCCGGCCACGACCACCGGCGCGATGATGTCGATCTCTTCGCGGCCGAAATTACCGCCATCGCCGGCGTGCGGATTGAGCCCGGCGACCGCGATCCGCGGCCGCGCGAAACCGGCGTTGCGCATGCAGGCGTCCGTCAGCTTGAGCGCACGGAGGATGCGCTCGCCGGACAGCTTTGCGGCGACATCCCTCAGCGGAATGTGCGAGGTGACACGCGCATTCCAGAGATCGCCGAGCACGTTGAATTCGCTTGCGGGGGTCTTCAATCCGGCCACCTCCGCGGAGAACGCAATCTCGTCGTCATAGCCGGCGCGGGCGAGCCGCATCGCCTGCTTGTTGAACGGCGTGAAGCAGACCGCATCGGCGCGTCCGTCGCGACCAAGCTCGAGCGCGTGCTTGTAATTGGCCATGGCGAATTGTCCACCGGCAAGGGTCGCAGCTTTCGGTTCGACGTCCCCGGCATCGAGATGACCGAGATCGACGAACAACGCCTCCGCCCTCGCCGCCCGAAGGTCGGCCCCCTGCTCCACCATGGTCAGCTCCGGCTTGACGCCGGCGACGCGCGCGCCTTCGTCGAAGATCCGGCGGTCACCGATCACGACGATCCGGCAGCGGGCACGAATATCGTCCTGCACCACCAGCTTCGCGGTCAGCTCCGGGCTGATGCCGGCGGGGTCTCCCATCGCCAGTGCAATGAGCGGCTTTGCGGTCATATGGTCACCTTCTGCCGAGCTGTCGCTTGGGTTGTCGTCTCATCGGTGGACGGCGCGGGCTTGCGAAACAGATGCGCAAGCTGCAGCACCAGCGGAAGCAGCAACAGCGCGATCCCGGCCACCACCAGGCACGTCACCAGCTTGTTCGCAAAGAAGATCCCGAGCGACCCCCTGGACATCAGCATCGATTGCCGGAAGGCGTCCTCGGCCTTGTCGCCGATGACGATCGCGAGCACGAGCGGCGCCAGCGGATAGAACAGCTTCTTGAAGAGATAGCCGACGATCCCGAAGCCGAGCATCATGACGACGTCGAGATAAGAGTTCGACACCGAATAGGCGCCGACGACGCAGATGATCACGATCAGGGGCGCGATGATCACGAACGGAATCCGCATCAGGGCGGCAAAGACCGGCACGGTGAGCAGCACCAGCGCCACCGCGACGATGTTGCCGACATACATCGAGGCGATCAGGCCCCAGACGAAGTCCTTCTGGTCGACGAACAGCATCGGCCCGGGATTGAGGCCCCAGATCATCAGCCCGCCCATCATGACAGCCGCAGTTGCCGAGCCGGGAATGCCGAGCGAGAGCATCGGCAGCAATGCGCTGGTGCCGGCGGCATGATCGGCGGTCTCGGGCGAGATGATGCCCTCGACCTCTCCGGTGCCGAAATAGCGGCCGCGGCGCGAGAAGCGGCGGGCGATGCCGTAGCTCATGAAGGACGCGGCGGTCGGGCCGCCCGGCGTGATCCCCATCCAGCACCCGATCGCGGCGCTGCGCAGCAAGGCAATGCTGTGCCGCGGCAGGCGGCCGACCGCGCGAAACACCTCGCGCCAATCGATCTTCGAGGAGACCGCGCGGGCGTGAAACTCCTCCTCGACAGCAACCAGCAGCTCGCCGATGCCGAACAGGCCCATCACGGCGACGACGAAGTTCACGCCCTTGACCAGTTCATCGACGCCCATGGTGAGACGAACGCTGCCGGACACGGTGTCGATGCCGATCGCTGCGATGGCAAAGCCGATCGCCAGCGCCACGACGGTCTTGATCGGCGCGCCGCCGCCCATGCCGACAAAGCTCGCAAAGGCCAGGAAATAGACGGCAAAATACTCCGCCGGCCCGAAGGCAAGCGCGACCTGCGCCACCCAGGATGCGAGGAAGGTGATCAGGATGACGCCAACCAGCGCGCCGAACGCCGCCGAGCCGAACGCGGTGGCGAGCGCCGTCGTCGGCCGGCCGTCGCGGGCCATCGGGTAGCCGTCGAAGGTGGTCGCGACGGAGGACGGCTCGCCGGGAATATTGAACAGGATTGAGGTGACAGAGCCGCCGAACAGCGCGCCCCAGTACATGCAGGAGAGCAGGATGATCGCCGACACCGGCTGCATGCCGAAGGTCAGCGGCAGCAGCAGTGACACTCCGTTCGGCGCACCCAGCCCCGGCAGCACGCCGACGAGGATGCCGAGCAGCACGCCGACCACCATCAGCGCCAGATGCGGCAGCGTGACCGCGATGGTGAAGCCGTGCAGAAGTTCCCCGAGATTGTCCATCGCGCGCTCCGTCAGTACCCGAACGCGGCGGCGAGCGCGCCGTGCGGCAACGACACCTGAAACATGCGCTCGAACACGACGTAGAGCGCGAGCGCCGTCGCCGCCGCCATAGCCAGCGCACGGGGTACGGATTGGTGCCTGGGGATTGCCAGCACCGCGAAGACATAGAGGGCGGAGGCGACGTACATCCCGGCCAGCGGGATCGCCGCAACGAAGATCGCGGCCGGTACGAACAGGCCGGCAATCCGGCGCAACTCGATCGGCGTGATCGCGATCGGAACATGCGCCAATGTCGCGACCGGCAGCATGCCCCGCACCAGATTGTAGAGACTGCCGACAACGATGATGATCCCGGTCAGGAACGGGAACGTGCCGGAATCGACGCCCGCACTCGACCAGCCGATACCGTTGTCGAGACTC
Source organism: Bradyrhizobium sp. SZCCT0153 (assembly GCF_018129995.1). GTDB lineage: Bacteria > Pseudomonadota > Alphaproteobacteria > Rhizobiales > Xanthobacteraceae > Bradyrhizobium > Bradyrhizobium japonicum_G. Next base: position 302,586 of record NZ_JAFCKS010000006.1, on the reverse strand, counting down.
TGCACGACGACAGCGACACCGAAGCCGCCGGTGAGAACGGCGGTCGCCAGTTCGAGAGCGCGGCGCGATATCATCAGCGGCTCCAACCTAACGCGAGATGACGGGATCTCATGGCCTGGCAGGGCCGGCTCACTTGATGAGCCAACCCTGCTCGGCCGCAACCTGCTTGAGGTGCTCGAGATCGTCCTTGATGAACTTGTCGAGCTCAGCGCCGGTCAGGAACGTATCGACCTGCGAAGTCTTCTCGATGTAGTCCTTCCATTCCGGCGTCGCCTGCACCTTCTTCATGAGATCGACATAGAACGCGGCCTGGTCCGGCGTGACCTTGCCGGGCAGCCACACCGTGCGCGGCTGCTCATATTGCTTGATATCGAGCCCCTGCTCGGCACAGGTCGGAACGTCGCTCCAGCCTTCGGTCGCGGTGATCTTGGGACCCTTCGGCAGCCGCTTCGGGCTGAAAACGCAAAGCGGTCGCTGCGTGCCGCCGCGCCATTGCCCGAGGCTTTCGCTCGGATTATTGACGTGGGAGTCGAGATGTCCGCCGGCAAGCTGCACGGCGGTCTCGGCGCCGCTCTTGAAGGGGATGTAGGTCAGCTTCACGTGACCGGTCTTTTCGATCATGCGGGTCAGGACCTCATCGGTGTCCTTTGACTGTGCCCCGCCCATCTTGAATTCGCCCGATGCGGCCGCCTTCAGATAATCCCCTGCCGTCTTGTAGGGGGCATCCTGCTTGACCCAGAGCAGGAACTCGTCCTGCGCCATCGCCGCGACCGGGGTGAGATCGGTGTAATTGAAGGCGACCTTGGAGACGAGCGGTTGCTGCCAGGCGTTCGACGTTCCGAAGATCACCTTGTAGGGATCGCCGGCGGACGCCTTGCCGTAGACATAGCCTTCGGCGCCGCTGCCGCCGCCCTTGTTGACGACGACGATGGGCTGCTCCGTCAGCTTGTACTTGGTGATGATGTTCTGCACGGCGCGGGCGATATTGTCGGTGCCGCCGCCCGGCCCGGCAGTGGCCACGAACTCGATCGGCTTTTGCGGCTGCCAGGCCGAGAGCGCCGGCATCGTGCCGGCGAGCATCGCTGCGGCCGCGGAGAGTAGAAGTGTTGACGTCCGACCCATGATTTCCTCCAGCTTTTTTATGTTTTGTCTTGTCTTTGTCGTAGCGATGTCCGGTCAGGCGACGCGTTCCTCGCGCCGGTCTGGGGCCAGAACGATTGCGCCTTCTTTTGCGAGAGCATCGATCTGCGTCTGGTCGAACCCGTATTCGGTCAGCACCTCGCCTGTATGCTCACCGTAGAGCGGCGCGCCGATGCGCACTTTGCCTGGGGTCTCCGAAAATTTGACGGGCAGTCCGATGGTCTTCACCGGGCCGAGCGTGGAGTGCTCGACCTCGACGACCATCTCGCGTGCCAGCGTCTGCGGATCGCTCAGCGCCTCCAGCATGTCGTGGACGGGGCCGCAGGGCACGCCCTTCTCGTCCAGCGCCGCAAGCCAATGCGCCCGCGACTTCGTGCGGAAGCGCTCGCTCAAAACCGCATCGAGCTCCTTCAGGTTCGCCATGCGGTCGGCGCCGGTGACGAAGCGCGGATCGGATGCAAGCTCGCTCGCACCGAGTGCTTCCAGCATCAACAGCCAGTGCTTCTTGTTGGCGCCGCCGACCACGAGCCAGCCATCGGAGGCCTCGAAGGCCTGATAAGGCGCGTTGAGCGGATGAGCCGAGCCCATCGCGCGCGGCGCGGTGCCCGCGGCCAACGCGATGGTCGACTGCCAGTAGGTCTGCACCAGAGCTGCTTCAAAAAGCGAGGTCTCGACCCACTGCCCTTCGCCGGTCTTGAGACGATGCGTGTAGGCAGCGAGGATGCCCATGCTCGCGAGCAGCCCGGCAGTGATGTCGGACAGCGGCGGGCCGCATTTGACGGGCGGGCCGTCAGGACGCTCGCCGGTAAAGCTCATGATACCGCTCATGGCCTGGGCGACGAGATCGAATCCCCGGCGGTGCTTGTAGGGACCAGTGCGGCCAAAGCCCGACAGCGAGCAGTAGATCAGCGCCGGGAATTTTGCGTGCAGCGCCTCGTAGCCGAAGCCGAGGCGCTCCATCGCGCCCGGCGCAAAGTTCTCGACCAGCACGTCGGCGCCCGCGATCAGCCGCCGCAGCACCTGTTTGCCGCCCTCGGTCTTGAGATCGAGCACAATGCCGCGCTTGTTGCGGTTCATCATCAGGAAGGAGGCCGCCTCGTCGCCGATCTTCGGCGGCACTGAATGGCGGGTGTCGTCGCCATTCGGCCATTTCTCGATCTTGATGACATCGGCGCCCATGTCCGCGAGCATCAAGGTGCAGGTCGGCCCTGCCATGACATGGGTGAGATCGATGACCTTGAGGCCGGCCAGCGGCCCCGAACGGCCGGAGTTCGATTGCGAACGATCGCTCTGCATCGGCCCGTCCTATTCACCGCGCCATTGCGGCGCGCGCTTGGTGAGGAAAGCATCGAGCCCTTCGCGAAAATCCTGGCTCGTGTAACACATCAGGATGAGGTCTTCGCCCTCGTCCCGCGTCAGCCGCCTTTGCAGGCGGGCCACCGCCTGCTTGGTCGCGTTCAGCGTCAGCGGCGCGTGGCTGGCGAGCAGCCGCGCGACTTCGTCGGCACGGCGCTCGAGCGCCGCGTCATCCTCGACGACCTCGCCGAGCAGCCCGACGCTTGCAGCCTCGGTGGCGTCAATGAGACGCGCGGTGAAGATCAGGTCCTTGACGCGTGCGGCGCCGATCAGCGCCGTGAGACGGCTGACATTGGACATCGACAGGCAATTGCCGAGCGTCCGGGCGACGGGAAATCCGATTTTCGCGCTTCTTGTGCCGATACGGAGGTCACAGGCAGCGGCGATGCCGGCGCCGCCGCCGGTGCAGAACCCGTTGATCGCCGCGATCGTCGGCACCCGGCACTGCTCGAGCGTGCTCAGCACCCGATCGATGCGGTTCTCGTAGTCGATCGCATCCTGCGGCGTCCTGAATTCGCGGAACTGGTTGATGTCGGTGCCCGAGGCGAAAGCCTTGTCGCCGGCTCCGCGCAGCACCAGCACCTTGATCGCATGATCGTCGTTGGCCTCCGCGCAGATCGCGGCGAGCCGCTCGTACATCGCGAAAGTGAAGGCATTGCGGGCCTGCGGGCGGTTGAAGGTGATCCGACCAATGCCGTCCCGGCGCTCGAAAACGAGGTCTTCCGCCCCCACCTGCTGGTCCATTTCCTCACGCCTTTCTGCTTTTTTACATTTTTGAATGCAAAATTATCATTTTTCAAGCTGGAACTTGCAATCTTTCACATATAATCTCAGTTTTGAATGCAAATGGACCTCCGACCCATGCTTCACGAGGAAGTTGTCGGCCGTATCCGGGCCATCCTGCTCGACGGCGAAATTCCGCCGGGGGCGCGAATTCCAGAGCGCGAACTGTGCGAGCGGCTGCAGATCTCGCGCACGCCGCTGCGCGAGGCGCTCAAGGTGCTCGCCGCCGAGGGCCTCGTGCAGCTGCTGCCGCATCGGGGCTCGCGCGCGGCGAAGCTGACCGACAAGGACATGCGCGACCTGTTCGAGGTCTGCCAGGGCCTCGAGGCCCTCGCCGGGGAGCTCGCCTGCGAACGGATCACCGACGCCGGGATCGACGAGATCGCCGCCGCGCACGCGGCCATGGTGCAGCATTATCGCGAGCGTGACCTGATCCAGTACTACCGCGGCAACCGCGCCATTCACGAAGCCATCGTCACTGCAGCCGGAAACCCCGCGCTCGCGGGGCTGTATGCGTCCGTGACCGCGCGCATCCGCCGCGCGCGTTACGTCACGCCGATGACGCCGCAGCGCTGGGCGCTCGCCGTGAAGGAGCATGATGCAATCCTGAACGCGCTCCAGAGGCGCGACGGCGTCGGGCTCGCGCATATCCTGCGCGCGCATCTGCGCCACAAGCGCGAAGAAGTCCTGCAAGCGGGCTTTGCCGAAGCGGAAGGCAACGACCTGACGCTCCGGATCGCGTAAGGCGAAGTTGCCGCGCGGACGCGCGCGCCACCGTGACGTAAAATGATTCCAGCTGCCAGAATATTCCTGCCATCCCGCCGTATCGGGCGCGCCGGCAGACACAATCGCGACACAATCCTTGATTGCGTTGCAGCAACGCTGGTCGATCGTGACGCCGTGAACAACGTCGGCAATGGCGTCTTTGTCGTGCGCCGGAATTGCACGTGCAACTTTGACAAGCCGCGATCATCCGCAAACCAATTCCACTTGCTGGTTTGTCTGAACCGGCGCAGCATCATGGCTGGCCTCAGGCCGAACATGGCGCGCGACAAATTCGCGCAGCTCAAAAGAAAAAGTGGAGGAAGCGAATGACACTCAACGTCTCACGTCGATCCCTGCTCTCGCTCGGCGCCGGCCTCGGTGCCAGTGCAATGCTCGGCACCACCGCAATTGCGCGCGCTCCCAAGCTCGGCACCCAGACGCCGTACTGGCACCGCTTCGTTCTCGGCGATGCCGAGATCACCGTCGTCTCCGACGGACCACTGCCGCTCGGCGATCCCTCCGGGACATTCACCGGCGTTCCCAAGGAGGACGTGAAGAAGATGCTGGCCGACAATTTCCTGTCGCCGGACAATGTCGTGCTCGAGCAGAACTCGCCGATCGTGAACACCGGCGACAAGCTCATCCTGTTCGATACCGGCATGGGCAGCTCCAAGCTGTTCGGCCCCACCACCGGCCGGCAGCAGAAGAGCATGACCGAGGCCGGCATCAAGCCGGGGGATATCGATGCCGTGGTCTGTTCGCATGCCCATATCGATCACATCGGGGGCATCGTGGACGAGGGCGGCAAGCCGCTGTTTCCGAACGCGCAGATCTATATCTCGCAGACCGATTTCGATTTCTGGACCGACGAGGGCAAGCTCGGCAGCCCGGTCAAGGACTTCATCGTCCACGCCCGCAAGAACCTGCTGCCGGTTCGCGACCGCATCGTGTTTTTCAAGGACGGCCAGGAATTCCTGCCGGGCGTCCAGGCGATCGCCGCGCCCGGCCACACCGTCGGCCACCACATCTTCCTGGTCTCGTCGGCCGGCAAGTCCTTCGCCTTCCTCGGCGACCTCTCGCATCATTCGGTGCTGCTGCTCGAGCGGCCGCGGATGGAATTCTCCTATGACACAGACCCGAAGCAGGCGGCTGAATCGCGCGTCAAGCTGCTGACCATGCTTGCGGCCAACAAGACCCCCGTGATGTCCTATCACTTCGCCTGGCCGGGCTACGGCCACGTCGCCAAGGTCGGCGACGGCTTCCACTATTATCCCGAACCGATGCAGATGACGTTGTAATCGCCGGATCTGATCCGGGCGGCGCACGTGCCGCCCGGATCAGTGATCTATTCCGCGGGCTCCGCGGCCGCGAGCGGCTTCGAGGTGGCAGCGTCAGTCCGCGCCGGCCGTCATTCAGATACTGGACGCTCCAAATCAGGCCGCTTCGCGTGAAGAAAAGCGGCGAGAGCGCCGTGGCCCTTGTAGAGAAAGCTCCAATAGACCCGCCTGCCGTCATGGCTCTCGACGAACCAGTAGCCGGTCACAGTCGTTCCGGTTCTCGAAATATCGTCCCACGATAGTCTGGTTCTTCGCAGCCCCAGCGTGGGACCAAACAGGTTCGATGGACCTTCAATCGACTCCTGGTCCCACGTCACCTTGTGGACGGACGTGAGCGATGGCGACATGAAGCCGGCGGCACCGAGACCCAGGAGTGCGACCACCACCCCTCCCCAGCCGACGTCCTGAAACAGGACCCCGTACAAGCCGGCCAGCGACATAATGCAACCGCCGATGACGGTGAACCAGGCGATGCTTTTCTCCGGCTCGATTGCGCCCGCGGTCTCGCTGAGCACGCTCGGCCTGACCCGCAGAAGCAGCCAAAAGATCAGCGCAATCGTCCCAGCGGTCGTCCCCACCGTGACCAGGACTTGCAGGGCCAATAATGAGAAGGCCAACGAGCACCTCTTGCTCTTGCCTGCTGGCTCGCTGTTGCCTGCCGGCTCGCGGCGGATCGTCTACGGCGCTGTCAGCAGCCGAGCCTGTCGGCGATGCCGCCAAAATCCCTGGCGACGATGTCCCAGTTGCCGGTGGCTTCGAAATCGACCTTCTGGAGCGGACCGTACTCGGTCGGCCGCGCCACGAACGCGGTCTTCAGGCCGTTCTTCTGCGCGGCGGCGAGATCGCCGTTGTGGGCGGCGACCATCATCACCTGCTCCGGCTTGAGGCCGAGCAGGCGCGCGGCGCCGAGATAGGTCTCGGGATCAGGCTTGTAGTGCTCGAACAGCTCGGCCGACATGACGAGGTCCCACGGCAGGCCCGCGAACTTCGCCATGTTGGTGAGCAGCGCGACGTTGCCGTTCGACAGCGGCGAGATCACGAATTTCGTCTTCAGCCGGGTCAGGCCGGCGACGCTGTCGGGCCAGGGTTGCAGGCGGTGCCAGCCCTTGGTGAGGTAATCGAGATCAGCCTCGGTCAGGCCCTTGATCGAAAATTGCTCGACCAGCTTGTCCAGCGAGCGGCGATGCAGATCGTCGAGCATGACATAGCCGCGCTCTGGATGCTTGCGCACGTCGTCCATCGAGGCCATGTACATGCCGCGCCAGCCGTCGACGAGTGCGGTCCAGTCGGCGCTGATGCCGCGCCCCTTCGCCCACCACATGAAGTCGGTGATCAGGCTGGTGCGCCAGTCCACGACCGTGCCGAACACGTCGAAGACCAGGGCTTTGACGGCGGAGAGATCGGACATGGGCGCTTTCCCGTACGTTACTTGTTCTTGGTCATCCCGGGATGCACCACGAGGCGCAGGCCCGGAATGACGGCAGCATGTCGTGGCTTAGTCCAGATGGAACTTCGCGAGCTCGCGGTGCTCGGCCTTGATGTAGCGCACCGTGCCGGTAACGGAGCGCATCACCACCGTCTCGGTCTCGATCACGCCGTCCTTGCGGAATTTGACGCCCGACAGCAGCGAGCCGGTGGTGACGCCGGTGGCGGCGAACAGGCAGTCGCCGCGCGCCATGTCCTCGATGCCGTAGATCATCTTGGGATCGTTGACGCCCATCTTGGCGGCGCGCTCGCGCTTCTCGTCGGAGTCGAGGATGAGACGGCACTGCATCTGGCCGCCGATGCAGCGCAGCGCCACCGCCGCGAGCACGCCTTCCGGCGCGCCACCGGTGCCGAGATACATGTCGACGCCGGTGTTGTCGGGGTCGGCGCAGTGGATCACGCCGGCGACGTCGCCGTCGGTGATCAGGCGCACGGCGGCGCCGGTCGAGCGCACGCTCTCGATGATGCTGGCATGGCGCGGACGGTCGAGCACGAGAACGGTGATCCCGTCCGGCTGGACGCCCTTGGCCTTGGCGAGGCGGCGGACGTTCTCGGCCGGTGTCGCATCGAGCTCGACGACGCCCTTGGCGTAGCCGGGACCGATCGCGAGCTTCTGCATGTAGACGTCGGGCGCGTGCAGGAGCGTGCCGCCATCGGCCATCGCCATCGTGGCGATAGAGCCCGGCATGGCCTTGGCGCACAGCGTGGTGCCTTCGAGCGGGTCGACCGCGATGTCGACCTGCGGGCCGGCGTTCATGCCGACCTTCTCGCCGATGAACAGCATCGGCGCCTCGTCGCGCTCGCCCTCGCCGATCACGATGGTGCCCTCGATCGGCAGCTTGTTGAGCTCGCGCCGCATGGCGTCGACGGCGGCCTGGTCGGCCGCCTTCTCGTTGCCGTGCCCGCGCAGCCGCGCCGAAGACACTGCCGCCCGCTCCGTCACGCGCACGATCTCCAGCGTGAGAATGCGCTCGAGCAACGCTTGCGGCGGGACTGAAATATGGGTCGACATCGGCTAACTCCTTCGAAACAGTTTTGGACGGATATTTCCGCCCGCATCAACTCACAACGCCCACGGTTCGTTCGAACCGCCTCATAGTTCGAGCATGCTCTTTCCGGAAAACCGCTTCGCACTTTTCCGGAGCATGCTCAGTTCTTCTCGATCCGGATCACCTGCGGCCGTCCGCTGATCACCTTGTCCTTCTGCACGGCCGCCAGCGCGCGGCGCACGGCGTCCTCATGCGTAGCATAGGTGATCAGGATGACGGGCACGGGCACCGCCTTGCCATCGGTGGGCGCAGCGCCGCCATTGGGATGGCGTTGCACGATCGACTCGATCGAAATCTTCTGTTCCGCGAGCCGGGTCGCGATCGCCGCCGCGGTGCCCGGGAAATCGCGTGCCAGAAGGCGGATGTAGTAGCCGCCCTCGTGGCGCTCCATCGGCGCCTTCTTGGTGTCGCGCAAATGCGAGATCGGCCGGCCGAACGGATTGGCGCGGATGCCGCGCGCGACATCGGCGATGTCGGCGACGACGGCGGATGCGGTCGCAGCACCGCCCGCGCCGGGGCCGACCAGCGTGATCGGCGGGATGCCCTCGCCATCGATCGTGACCGCGTTGGTGACACCCATCACCTGCGCGATCGAGGAGGATTTTGGAACCATGGTCGGATGCACACGCTGCTCGATGCCCTTGGCGGTGCGCACCGCAACGCCGAGCAGCTTGAGCCGGTAACCGAGATCGTCAGCCGCACGGAGATCTTCCGGCGCGATGGATGAGATACCTTCGACATACACCGCGCTTTGAGCAACTTTCGTGCCGAATGCGAGGCTGGCGAGAATGGCGAGTTTTTGCGCGGTATCATGGCCGTCGACGTCGAAGGACGGATTGGCCTCGGCATAGCCGAGCCGCTGCGCATCCTTGAGGCATTCGGCGAAGGACAGGCCCTCCTGCTCCATCCGGGTCAGGATGTAATTGCAGGTGCCGTTGAGGATGCCGTAGACGCGATTGATGCCGGTTCCGGCAAGACCCTCGCGTAACGTCTTGATGACGGGGATCGCGGCGCCGACCGCTGCCTCGAAATTCAGCGCACCGCCGTGCTTTTCAGCCGCCCTGGCGAGCTTGAGGCCGTGCTTGGCGAGCAGCGCCTTGTTCGCGGTCACGACGGACTTGCCGGCATTCAGCGCGGCCTCCACCGCGGACAGCGCGGGATCGCCGGCGCCGCCCATCAGCTCGACGAAGCAGTCGATGCCGGGATGGGTGGCGAGCGCGATCGGATCCTTGACCCATTCGACGCCGCGCAGGTCGATGCCGCGCTTCTTCACCTTCGAGCGCGCGGTGACGGCGACGACGCGGATGCCGCGGCCGCTGCGGCCGGCAAGCACGCGGGCTTGCGTTTCAATCATACGGACAACTTCGGCGCCCACGGTGCCGAGCCCCGCTATGCCCACTTTCAGGGGTGCGACCATGATGCTTTTCGAAAACCTGTCGAAGAGAATTAGCGCCGGTTGGCGAGCGGAACGACGTTGTGCAACGTTTCGATCCCGCTTTCAAGGAAGCGTCGCACGCCGCGCGCGGCCTGCCTGATCCGTTGCTCGTTTTCCACCATCGCGATGCGGACATATCCTTCGCCATGCTCGCCGAAGCCGACGCCGGGCGAGACCGCGACGCCGGATTTCTCCACCATCAGGGTCGCGAACTGCATGCTGCCGACGCTGCGGAAGGCCTCCGGCAGCGGCACCCAGGCGAACATCGAGGCCTCCGGCGGCGGGATCTCCCAGCCGGCACGACCGAACGATTCCACCAGCGCGTCGCGGCGCTTGCGGTAGGTGTCACGCATCTCCTTGATGCAATCGTCCGGGCCGTTCAGCGCGGCGGTCGCGGCGACCTGCACCGGCGTGAAGGCGCCGTAGTCGAGATAGGATTTGACGCGGGCCAGGGCCGCGATCACGCGCTCGTTGCCGACCGCAAAGCCCATGCGCCAGCCGGCCATCGAATAGGTCTTCGACATCGAGGTGAACTCGACGGTGACGTCGATCGCGCCGGGCACCTGCAGCACCGAGGGCGGCGGGTTGTTCTCGTCGAAATAGACCTCGGCATAGGCAAGATCGGACAGGATCAGGATCTCGTGCTTCTTCGCGAATGCGACGAGGTCCTTGTAGAAGTCGAGGCTCGCGACATAGGCGGTCGGGTTCGACGGGTAGCAGACGACGAGCGCGAGCGGCTTCGGGATCGAATGCACGATCGCCCGCTCGACGGCCTCGAAGAATTGCGGCGTCGGCTCGGACGGCACCGAGCGGATCACGCCGCCCGCCATCAAAAAGCCGAAGGCGTGAATCGGATAGCTCGGGTTCGGGCACAGGATGACATCGCCCGGCGCGGTGATGGCCTGGGCCACATTGGCAAAGCCCTCCTTCGAGCCCAGCGTTGCCACGATCTGGGTGTCGGGGTTGAGCTTCACCCCGAAGCGGCGGGCATAGTAGCCGGCCTGGGCCCGGCGCAGGCCGGGGATGCCGCGGGAGGCCGAGTAGCGGTCGGTGCGCGGCTTGCCGAGCGTTTCCTTGAGCTTCTCCAGTACATGCGGCGGTGCCGGCAGGTCCGGATTGCCCATGCCGAGGTCGATGATATCGGCGCCGGCATTCCGCGCGGCCGCCTTGGCCCGGTTGACCTGTTCGAACACGTAAGGCGGAAGGCGGCGGATGCGGTAAAATTCTTCCATGGCTCTCTGGGCTCCGGGCAACCGGTCTGGACAGAATCGACAGGCCATGACGGCCATTCGGAAAGGCGCTCGCTACCTTCGCGAAAATTGCTCAAGATCAGACACTTAGAGCAGTCATCGCCGACGGCGGCTGAAGTCGTTCGCCCTGACTCTCGGCTGAACTGAGGTCTTTTAGCACGGCAAGACGGAGGCGCCAGCGATTACCTTGCGGCGCCTATTTCGCGTCCTTGGCGGCAACAGCCTGGCGGTCGCGCGCGGCGGCAAGCTCGGCCTCGATCTTGGCGCGCTGGTCCGGCGGGATGACCGCCTGATCGCGATCCGGCGGCAGGTCATGCACCGGCAGATAGCTACTCGGCTCCCTGGGATGCGCCTGTGCATCCGCGGGCGTCATATCCGCGAGTTGGCTCGAACAGCCGCCCAGCACAAAGGCCACGCTCAGGAGCGTGCCGCAAATCAGCAGCGACTTTTGCAGGTCCCTCAACGCCAACACTTGGGAAATCCCCACCTCGTCCCAAAGCACGGCCCCGGGCAACCTTACCCAAGTCCGCGCCCAAGCTCAAACCATTGCTGCCCAAATGGTGCGAGCGAGAAAACAGCCCGGCACTACCAAGCCGAGCGGTGCGGCTCGATTGTGACGGAACCAAGAAGATTTGTCGCACTGCAACACATCTTCGAGAGTGTTTAACGCCAAACATGCGAGCTTCGCGGTGACGAATACGGAATGAATCGTTACTGTTCTGCTCATGAGCATGGCCACGACCGACACGCCCAAACCCGAGACGAAGTTTAATGCGGAAGCCTTCGCGATGAATGTCGCGCGGGCGATGGAGAGCGGCGGCAAGGCGCTCGCTGCCTACCTCAAGCCGCGCGAGAGCGGCGAGGTGCAGGACCGCCCGCCGGCCGAACTGACCGAGGTCGTCAAGACCTTCACGACGGTCGCCGAATACTGGCTGTCGGATACGACCCGCGCATCGGATCTCCAGACCAAGCTCGCCAAGGATTATCTCGACCTCTGGGGTTCGGCGGCCCGCCGCATGGCCGGACAGGACGCTGCTCCCGCGATCGCGCCCTCACCGCGCGACAAGCGCTTTGCCGATCCGGAATGGAAGTCGAACCAGTTCTTCGACTTCGTGATGCAGCTCTATCTGCTCACGACCAAATGGGCACACGAGCTTGTGCGCGACGCCGACGGGCTCGATGCGCCGACCCGCCGCAAGGCGGAGTTCTACATCCAGCAGGTCACCAACGCGCTGTCGCCATCCAACTTCGTGCTGACCAATCCGGAGGTGCTGCGCGAGACGGTGGCGAGCAGCGGCGAGAATCTCGCGCGCGGCCTGAAGATGCTGGCCGAGGACATCGCAGCCGGCAAGGGCATGCTGAAGATCCGCCAGTCCAACCCGGACAATCTCGTCGTCGGCGTCAACATGGCGACGACGCCGGGCAAGGTGATCTACCAGAACGAGATGATGCAGCTGATCCAGTATTCGCCGACCACGGAGAACGTGCTGCGCACGCCGCTCCTGATCGTGCCGCCCTGGATCAACAAGTTCTACATCCTCGATCTCAAGCCGGAGAAATCCTACATCAAGTGGTGCGTCGACCAGGGCATCACCGTGTTCGTGATCTCATGGGTCAACCCGGACAAGCGGCTCGGAGCCAAGAGTTGGGAAGACTACATGAAGCAAGGCCCGCTCACGGCGATGGACGTGATCGAGAAGATCACCGGCGAGATGAAGGTGCATACCGCCGGCTATTGCGTCGGCGGCACCATGCTCGCGACGACGCTGGCCTGGCTCGCCGAAAAGCGCCGCCAGCGTGTGTCCTCCGCGACGTTCTTCGCGGCACAGGTCGACTTCACCCACGCCGGCGATCTGCTGGTGTTCGTGGACGAAGAGCAGGTCGCCGCTCTCGAGCAGGACATGAAGGCGGCCGGTGTGCTCGAAGGCTCCAAGATGGCGATGGCCTTCAACATGCTGCGTTCCAACGATCTGATCTGGTCCTACGTCGTCAGCAACTACCTCAAGGGCCAGCAGCCGAGCGCGTTCGACCTGCTGCACTGGAATTCGGATGCGACGCGCATGACGGCATCGAACCATTCCTACTACTTGCGCAATTGCTACCTGGAGAACCGGCTCTCCACCGGCACGATGGTGCTCGACAACACGCTGCTCGACCTGTCCAAGGTCAAGGTGCCCGTCTACAACCTCGCCACCCGCGAGGACCACATCGCGCCGGCGGAATCAGTGCTGTACGGCTCGCAATTCTTCGGCGGTCCGGTGAAATACGTGCTGTCCGGCTCGGGCCACATCGCCGGCGTCGTCAATCCGCCCGCCTCCAACAAGTACCAGTACTGGACCAACGACAACATCAAGGACGTCAACGTCGCCGAGTGGATGAAGGGCGCGGTCGAGCACAAGGGCTCGTGGTGGCCGGACTGGCGCGAATGGCTCGGTACACTCGATCCGGAAGAAGTTCCGGCGCGCAGCGTCGGCAGCGAGGCCCTGCCCCCGATCGAGGACGCGCCCGGCAGCTATGTCAGGGTCCGCGCATAGCGCAATCTTGCGCGCTTGTATAAGCTCGCTCTCAAGACAGAGATGACAGAGGGGACCGGACTATGACGCGCGAATTGTTCTGGCTGACACTGACGGTGATCCTGACTGGAATCCTCTGGATTCCCTACACTATCAACCGCTGCCAGATTCGCGGTCTTGGCGGCGCGATGGCCAATCCTTCGCGCGGCGACAAGCCGCAATCGGAGTGGGCGAACCGCCTGATGTTCGCGCATGACAACGCCGTCGAGAACCTGGTGCTGTTCGCGCCGTTGGTGCTGATCCTGAACGCGATCGATTATTCCTCGAAATGGACGGTGCTCGCCTGCGCCGTCTATTTCTGGTCGCGCGTCGCGCATCTCATCGTCTATGCGATGGGCATCCCGGTGTTCCGCACGCTGGCCTTCTCCGTCGGCTTCCTCGCGCAGGCCGTGCTGGCGCTCGCGATCTTCAAGGCGCTCTGATCGCGCGTCCCGGACGCGTGGCGATGCATCACGAACCCAACCGGGACTTCCTCCAGTTCCAGGACCTGACACGAAGACCTGGACGCGGACACGATCCGCTCCATCATGGGGCGTGCTCAGGTGCCGGCGTCAGCGTGGACCGACCGGGCCATGCCGCCGAAAGGTTGAACCACGCGAAGGCCGGCCGCGCTGCCGGTGTTGCCAAAGAATGACAGTGCAACAAAAACAGCGATGCCGACCTTGGGCTGATACGAAGTGTCGCGCATCCACAGGTATATTTGGCCATCGCAATTGATTGATTCGGGGCAGACCATGAATTGGAAGATTGTATCCGCGCTCGGCGCCCTGTCGCTGGCAACCGTCGCGACCCAGGCCGGTGCCGCCGATCTCGCCGCCCGTCCCTACACCAAGGCGCCGCCGATGATCGCCGCGATCTATGATTGGAGCGGTTTCTATATCGGCGCCAACGGCGGCTATGGTTCGTCGCGCAAGTGCTGGGACCAGACTGTCGGCTTCGCGCCCGGCGTTGCGGAAGGATGCCATGATGCGACGGGCGCTGTCGCCGGCGGCCAGATCGGCTATCGCTGGCAGAGCAGCGCCTTCGTGTTCGGTCTCGAAGCGCAGGGCGACTGGGCGGACCTCGACGGCCGGAATGCCAGCACCGTGCTCGGCGTCGCTAACCGCACCCACGTCGATGCCTTCGGCCTGTTCACCGGCCAGGTCGGCTACGCCTGGAACAATGCGCTGCTCTACGTGAAGGGGGGCGCGGCCGTCACCAGCGATCGTTACCGCGGCATCGGTACGGGCGGTCTGGCCGGGGCCGAGTTCGACGGTGCCAACGAGACCCGCTGGGGCGGCACGATCGGCGTCGGCCTCGAATACGGCTTTGCCCCGAACTGGTCGGTCGGCCTCGAATACGACCACATGTTCATGGGTCACCACGACGTCACCCTCACGGCCAACGGCGCGCTGGCGCCTGTCGGCACGTTCTCGCGCACCGATCGCATCGGTCAGGATGTCGACCTGATCACCGCCCGCATCAACTACCGGTTCGGCGGCCCGGTCATCGCGAAATACTGAGGGCCCATGTCCGCGCCGCAACGCATCTGCGTCGCGGCGCGGAGCCGCGATCCGGAGAGCCATACGCGAAGCAAGCCAAGCATGGGCCGCGGCACTGCAGCGCACCGCTGAAGAAGCGCTGCGCTGCGTCCGGGGCACGGAGTCCTACGCCTCCGGCAGGCCCAGCATCAGCCGCATGTTCTGCACGGCTGCACCCGAGGCGCCCTTGCCCAGATTGTCCAGCCGCGCGACCAGCACGGCCTGATGATATTTGTCGCTGGCAAAGACGTAGAGCTCGAGCATGTTGGTTTCGTTGAGCGCCTCGGGCTCGAGCTTGCCGCCCTTGGTCGTCTCGTTCTGAAGCGGCATCACCGAGACGTACTTTGATCCGGCGTAGCGTTTTGCCAGTGCGGCCTGGAGATCGGCGCCGCTGGGCTTGCCCGGGAGCGTGTCGAGCTGGAGCGGGACCGAGACCAGCATGCCCTGCCTGTAGTTGGCGACCGACGGGATGAAGATCGGACGTCGCGTCAGGTTCGAATAGAGCTGCATCTCCGGCAGGTGCTTGTGCTCGAAGCCGAGGCCGTAGAGCTCGAAGGACGGCGCGCTGCCGTCTTCGAAGCTCGCGATCATCGACTTGCCGCCACCGGAATAGCCGCTCACCGCATTGACGGTGACGGGATAGTCCTGCGGCAGCAGGCCGGCGTCGACGATCGGCCGCAGCAGCGCGATCGCGCCGGTCGGATAGCAGCCGGGATTGGAGACCTTCTTCGCAGCCTTGATCTTGCCGGCCTGGTCCGGCGTCAGTTCCGGAAAGCCATAGGCCCAGTCGGGCGCGACCCGGTACGCGGTCGAGGCGTCCAGCACCTTCGGACCCGACGGCCCCATGCTATCGATCAGCGCGACCGTTTCCTTCGCGGCATCGTCGGGCAGGCAGAGGATGACGAGATCGACATCCTGCATCAGCGCCTTCTTGGCCGCCGGGTCCTTGCGCTTGTCGTCGGCGATGGTCTTCACCACGACGTCGCTCTGGAGCTTGAGCCGCTCGTTGATGCCGAGGCCGGTGGTGCCGGAGCCGCCATCAACGAAGACGGTGGCGGGCTTCCTGGCAGCGCCGGTGGTCGGGGCTTTCGTGGTTTCAGCGAGACTCATGGCACGCTCCTTTCGAGCTTGTTGGTTTCGTCGGCGAAGGCGTCCGGCCTCACGTCCTGCATCAGTTGCGATATCTTCCTGGCGTCGGCGGCGGGCTGCGCGCCGAGCGCATTGGCAATCGCCGTATAGTCGGCGTCGGACTTGTGCTGGTTGAGCTTGAAGCTGCCCTCGACCTCTTCAACCGTCATGACCAGACCCACGATCGCCTTCTTCATCGCCTCGAGCCGCCCGGCCGTCATCTTACCCGACGTCCATGGCTTCTTCGGCAACAGCCATTTCTCGAACTTGTCGCTGAGCGTGTCGATCTGCACCGACAGCTCGTCGTCCGACAACAGCCGCACCGGCCCGGCCAGATGCACCGACTGGTAGAGCCAGGTCGGCACCTGATCCGGCGAGACGTACCAGTCGGGCGACACATAGGCATCGGGCCCGTTGACCGTGAGCAACCATGCCCCCGAACCGTTAGCCAACTTTAGCAGCGGATTGTGACGGGCGACATGAAAGGCGGCCTGCGGCGTGCCGTCGGCGGCATAGGTCAGGTAGAACGGCAGCGGCGAGGCGACCGGCTTGTGACCGTCGAAGGCGCACATTGTGCCGAAGCCGCGCTCTTCGGCGAATTTCAGGCTCGCGGCGCGGTCCTGCTTGAAAAAGGGTGGCGTGTACATCGTGGTCTCCTGCTGGGCCTCCTCGGGGAGCCGCCGGATCAGATCGCGCTGACAGGAGAGAGAATGCCGCGGATCGGATCCAGCGGCAAAGACGATGATCTCAAACGCGATCGACCGCCCAAACCGCAAGACTGCGGCGGCGGCGACGGGCGAACAAAATGGTCGCGGCGTTGATCATGGCGCGGGGCTATAAGGCCAGCGGGTTCCAGGGTCAAGTCCAAATCGGCGGGCGTGACGGCAGGATGCCGCACCTCGTGACGGCAGGATGCCGCACTGATGTCATCGTGGCGCGGCGGAATTTCCACCAGCAACAGGGGTTCCCGACAAAGACCGACGCGCCACGCCCCGCCGGTCAGTCGCAATCCAGCCCAGGAGATCGCCATGACCGGGATTACTCGTCGCGCAACACTGGCCGGCGCCGCCGCCGCAACGCTCCTGCCATTCATGAAGACGTCGCCCGCGAGCGCCGCAGCGCCGCCCGCCGCAACACAGAATGCGAGCTTCTACCGATACAATGTAGGCACCCACCAGGTCACGGTGGTCTGCGACGGCGTCACCACCGTCAACCTGCCCGACAATTACGCGGCCGGCGCCAGCAAGGACGACATCAACAAGATCTTCGCCGAGAACCATCTGCCGACCGACAAGGTCACCCACACTTTCAACCCCGTGGTGGTCAACACCGGGTCGAAGCTTGTCGTGATCGACACCGGTCTCGGTCCCGACCAGTTCACGCAGACCAAGGGCAAGGTCGGGCAGTTCCACAACAACCTTGCCGCTGCCAGCATCGACCGCGCCGCGGTCGACACCGTCATCATCTCGCATTTCCACGGCGACCACATCAACGGCCTCCTCGCGGCCGAGAACAAGCCGGCTTTCGCCAATGCCGAGATCATGGTGCCGGCAGTGGAATGGAAATTCTGGATGGACGACGGCGAGATGAGCAAGGGAATGGGCAATCCCATCCTCGAGAGCAATTTCAAGAACATCCGCCGCGTGTTCGATGCACTCGGTCGCAAGGTGACACCCTATGATTCCGGCAAGGAGGTCGCGCCCGGCATCACCGCGGTCGCGAGCCCCGGCCACACGCCGGGCCACAGCTCCTTTATCGTCGCCTCCGGCGCGGAGCAGGTGCTGGTGCAGGTCGATATCACCGCCGGCGCAGCGTTCCTGTTCGTCAGGCATCCCGAGTGGAACATCGCCTCCGACGTCGACAAACCTCTGGCTCAGGAGACGCGGCGCAAGCTCTACGACATGGCGATTGCCGAGAAGATGCCGATCCAGGCCTTCCACGCCGCCTTCCCGGGTCTGGTCCGGGTCGAGAAGGACGGCGCGGGCTATCGCTGGATTCCGTCGATCTGGAACGCCTCGCTCTAGGTCTCGCCGTGCGCACAGCCGGGCGGCGTTGCCGCCCGGTCAGATCACCCGCCAGATCCATTCCATCAACTTGGCGATCACGTCCCCGAACAGAAGCAATGCCGCCGACCAGATCAGCGCCGAGATGAAATTGGCGGACTGAAAACTCCAATAAGGCATCTCGAAGATGCCGGCTGCTAGCGGCACCGAGGCGCGCAACGGGCCGAAGAACCTGCCGATGAAGATGCTCGGCACGCCCCAACTCCGCACGAAGGCCTCGCCCCTGGGCAGCAGTTCCGGATAGCGCGACAGCGGCCACATCTGCGCGACCTTCTCCTTGTAACGGTAGCCGAACCAGTAGGAGACCCAGTCGCCCAGCGCCGCGCCGAGGCCGCCGGCGATCCAGACCGGATAGAAGCTGATGCCGCTCGCGCCGATCAGCGCGCCGATCGCCACCAGCGCTCCCCAGGCCGGGATCAGCAGCGAGATGAAGGCGAGCGACTCCCCGAAGGCGAGCAGGAACACGATCGGAGCTGCCCACATCTCGTGGGCGCGCACGAAATCGGCCAAGGCGTGCGCAAACTGCTCCATTCAAAAAATTGCCTTCCGCCCTGCCGCAAGGTGCTGCTCGATGAAAAGGACTGGTAAGCCAAGGACTTGTGTGACATCAAGTCATAAAGTCAGATCCAGACTGGACCGGGACGTCAAATTGCCGGGAATTGGAGGGGCTGCGGCGTAAAATCGCCAGGATTGGCTCCCAACGACGCCGCCGGCCCGCCCCTGCGGTAACCTTTCCAGGTCAGAAGTGGCATAGTCGCCTGAACCGATTCGCCGCTTCCGCGGCCCCGAAAGCGTATCAAGATATATGTCCAAGCAATTGAAACCCAAAGCAAAAGACGATTTCTTCGGCGGCGAAGAGCCGAAGTCGCGCGCGCCGGTCAAGGCAGCGTCCCGTGGAAGCGGCGGCGAGGCCGACTACACCGCGGCCGACATCGAGGTGCTCGAAGGCCTGGAACCGGTGCGGCGCAGGCCCGGCATGTATATCGGCGGCACCGACGAGAAGGCCCTGCATCACCTGTTCGCCGAGGTCATCGACAACTCGATGGACGAGGCGCTCGCGGGGCATGCGACCTTCATCGGAGTCGATCTGAGCGCGGACGGCTTTTTGACCGTCATCGACAACGGCCGCGGCATTCCGATCGATCCGCATCCGAAATTCCCGAAGAAGTCGGCGCTCGAAGTCATCATGTGCACGCTGCATTCCGGCGGCAAGTTCGACTCCAAGGTCTACGAGACCTCGGGCGGCCTGCACGGCGTCGGCATCTCCGTTGTGAACGCCCTCTCCTCGCTGCTCGAGGTCGAGGTCGCACGCAGCCAGAAGCTCTATCGCATGAGGTTCGAGCGCGGACACCCGAAGGGCAAGCTCGAGGACCTCGGCAAGGTCAACAACCGCCGCGGCACCCGCGTGCGCTTCAAGCCCGACACTGACATCTTCGGTGCCAAGGCCGCGTTCAAGCCGCAGCGCCTGTTCAAGATGACGCGCTCGAAGGCGTATCTATTCGGCGGCGTCGAGATCCGCTGGAACTGCGCGCCCGAGCTGCTCAAGGGCGTCGAGGACGTGCCGGCGGAAGCGACGTTCCACTTCCCCGGCGGCCTCAAGGATTACCTCGCCGCCGCGATCCACGCCGACACGCTGGTGCATCCCGACATCTTCTCCGGCAAATCGGGCCGCAACGGCGCGCATGGCGCCTGCGAATGGGCCGTGGCCTGGACCGCGGATGCCGACGGCTTCCTGTCGTCCTACACCAACACGGTGCCGACGCCGGATGGCGGCACGCATGAATCGGGCTTGCGCAGCGCGCTCTTGCGCGGCCTGAAGGATCACGCCGAACGTGTCGGCCAGGGCAAGCGCGCCTCGTCCATTACGTCGGAAGACGTGATGGTGGGTGCCGCCGTGATGCTCTCGGTGTTCGTGCGCGAGCCTGAATTCCAGGGCCAGACCAAGGATCGTCTCGCCACCGCCGAAGCGCAGCGCATCGTCGAACAGGCGATGAAGGATCCGTTCGACCATTGGCTCTCGGGCAATCCGAACCAGGCCAACAGGCTGCTCGACTTCGTGGTCGACCGCGCCGAGGAACGGCTGCGCCGCCGCCAGGAAAAGGAGACCGCGCGCAAGACCGCGGGCAAGAAGCTGCGCCTGCCCGGCAAGCTCGCCGATTGCACCGATGCCGGTCTGGATGGCTCGGAACTCTTCATCGTCGAGGGCGACTCGGCAGGCGGCAGCGCCAAGCAGGCGCGCGACCGCAAGAACCAGGCCGTGCTCCCGCTGCGTGGCAAGATCCTCAACGTCGCCTCCGCCGGCAAGGACAAGCTGACGGCGAACACGCAGCTCGCCGACCTCGTGCAGGCGATCGGCTGCGGCATGCTCGCGCAATATCGCGAAGAGGATCTGCGCTATCAGCGCATCATCATCATGACCGACGCCGACGTCGACGGCGCCCACATCGCTTCGCTGCTGATTACCTTCTTCTACCGGCAGATGCCGCGGCTGATCGACGAAGGGCATCTCTTCCTCGCGGTGCCGCCGCTCTACAAGCTGACAGTCGGCACGAAGTCGATCTACGCACGCGACGACGCGCACAAGGAGGCGCTGATCAAGAGCGAGTTCAACACCAACGCCAAGGTCGAGGTGAACCGCTTCAAAGGCCTCGGCGAGATGATGCCGGCGCAGCTCAAGGAAACCACCATGGATCCGGCCAGGCGAACGCTGCTCAAGGTGGTGCTGCTCGCCGACGACCGCGACACCACGGCGGACTCGGTGGAGCGCCTGATGGGCACCAAGGCCGAGGCACGCTTCGCGTTCATCTCGGACAAGGCCGAATTTGCCAACGAAGAGTTGCTCGACGTCTGAAGCCGCAGGGCATCCCGGCGCCGCGTCCATCAAGAGCCCCGGCATCAAGCCGGGGCTGTTTTATTTTGCGGACAATACCAATTGCCCGCCTCGGCTTCGGTGATTCCCTGCTTCCTCGCCTGGCGACTCGGCCAACGACTCACCGAGCCACGGCTGAGGCAGGGCTGCCGCCATTTCGGACAAAGCCCAATTCCCTAACCAGAAGTTACCTGAATTCGACATCTCAAAAATCGCCTCAACGCATTGAAATTATGTCATTATTCATGACTTAGGCGCTTGCGCCCCGAATCCCCGCCGAACCGCGTTTTCCGGCGACTGTGCCTGCCCTGCAACAGCATTTCGGCGAGAAGCGGCTATAGTCCGGGCATCAGATCAGAGGACTTCAGTGCGCTCGCGCCTGCCGGACAGACCAAAGCTTGGGGATTTTAAAATGAAGAAGATTTTGCTCGCACTGACCGCGGTTGCCGCGATGACCGGCTCGGCCTCGGCGGCTGACCTGGGTGCCCGCCCCTACGTGAAGGCTCCGATGGCGGCCCCCGTCGCCAACTGGACCGGCTTCTACATCTTCGGCGGCGCCGGCGGCGGGCTTTCTGCTTCCGACCAGCACGTGCAGACCACTGTCGGCGCAATTCCGCTGACGATCGACCAGCGCCAGGGTGGCTCGGGCTGGTTCGGCACCGTCGGTCTCGGCTACGACTGGCAGTTCAACAGCACCTGGGTCGCCGGTGTGTTCGCCGACGGTCAGTTCGGCAGCATCCGCGCTACCGTTCAGGATCCGACACTCGGCATCACTGGCAACCAGAAGCTGGAAGACTCCTGGGCCGCTGGTGTGCGCCTCGGCTGGCTGGTTGCTCCGAACGTTCTCTCCTACGTCAACGGCGGTTACTCGGGCGCCCACTTCGGCCAGACCAACTTCATGACGCTGGCTGGCGTTCCGAACGGTACCCACCTCAACAGCTATAACCGTAACGGCTGGTTCGTCGGCGGCGGCGTCGAGAACAACCTGAACATCTTCGGCATCCAGTCGCCCGGCTGGTTCATGAAGACCGAATACCGCTCGGCCTTCTACAACGCCAAGACTCAGGACGAGTTGACCGACGTCGGCAACGTGCCGGTCGGCAACAGCATCCGCGCCAACACCTGGAACCAGACGATCTCGACCTCGCTGGTCTACCGCTTCAACTGGACCGGTCCGGTCGTCGCGAAGTACTGAGCTGAACAAGTCCTGATCTGATATCCCGATCAGACGTCAAGCCCCGGCCTCGGCCGGGGCTTTTTCGTTGGCGGGGTCCTACGCTGCGCCTGCTGCCCGGCCGTATGCGGTAACGGCCATTGTACCCGAGCCGAAGCTGCGGCTAGTCTGCTTCCCAAGTTCTCGCGGCCTGCGATGATCGTTCATCGCGGGGGCCACGACAGAAGCAGATCGATGGGGAGGAATGCATGCGCAGATTTCTGCTGATCGCAGGCCTGTTTGCCCTCGCCGTCGGGTTGCTCTGGATCGGACAGGGCACGGGCACCGTCGCGTGGCCGCGATCGAGCTTCATGGTCAACCAGCTGCAATGGGCCGGCTATGGCGCAGCCATGGCGGGCTTTGGGCTGGTGCTGATCTGGCAGAGCAACCAATAGAAGAAACCAGGGAATAGCAGCATGACATCCAATCGGTTCGATCTGCGCGGCAAGGTCGCGATTGTCACGGGAGGCAATGGCGGCATCGGGCTCGGCCTCGCCCACGGTCTGGCCGATGCCGGCGCCGACATCGCCGTGGTCGGACGCAACGAAACCAAGTCCGCGGCCGCCGTCGCCGATCTCAGGCAGCGCGGCGTGAAGGCGATCGCCGTCACCACCGACGTGACCGACAAGGCGGCGATCGCCGCGATGGTCGAGCGTGTCGTCAAGGATCTCGGCCGCATCGACATCCTCATCAACAATGCCGGGATGAGCATCCGCAAGCCGCCGCACGAGCTCGAGCTCGACGAGTGGAACAAGGTGATCAACACCAACCTCACCAGCGCCTTCCTGTGCTCGAAGCTGGCCTATCCGGCGCTGAAGGCGTCCGGCAACGGCAAGGTGATCAACATCGGCTCGATGATGTCGATCTTCGGCGCGAGCTTCGCGACCGCCTATGCGGCGAGCAAGGGCGGCATCGTGCAGTACACGCGCGCCTGCGCCAATGCGTGGGCGCCCGACAACATCCAGGTCAACGCCATCCTGCCGGGCTGGATCGACACCGACCTGACCCGCGGCGCACGGCAGCAGGTCTCGGGATTGCACGAGCGGGTGCTGGCACGCACGCCTGCGGGTCGCTGGGGCGACATCGACGACTTCGCCGGCATCGCCGTGTTCCTCGCCTCGGCCGCCTCGAATTTCGTCACGGGCACCGCGATCCCCGTCGACGGCGGGTTCTCGGTGATGGCCTGAGCCCTGCCCCACACGCAGAAAAAGAAGCCCCGGACGAAGCCGGGGCTTTTTAATTCTTGGTCGCGATTTTCTTTTAGGTGCTTGATCGTTCGTTGACGCCCTTAAAACGCGATGAGATTGGGATGAATCGTCATCGCGCTTTAGGTTCTTGTTTGAGCATGATCTTTTCGGAAAACCGCTTCGCGCTTTTCCGGATCATGCTCTAGTAACGCGCGATGACCGGCGCGTCGAACTTGTAGCTCGCGCGGACGACGGCCCACTGGATGTCGCGCGGCTTGGCATCGAAGGTGTAGGTACCCGAGGTGCCGCCGAGCTGATAGGTCTGGCTGCCGAAGGCCGCGTAATTGTACTCGAGGCCGACGATCCAGTTGCGGGTGACGCCGTATTCCCAGCCGGCGCCGACGGTCCAGCCGTTGGCCCAGTGGGTCTGACCGCCAGAACCGGTCACCGGGCCAACCGTATCGGTGACCGACAGGCGGTTGTTCACGCCGGCATAGCCGCCCTTGAAGTAGAACAGGTTGTTCTGCACGGCGAAGCCCGCACGGCCGACGACGGTCGCGAGCACGTTGGCGCGCCAGGAGAACACGTCGTCGCCCGCGCCGAACGCGGTGTTGGTGAACGAGCCCTTGTTGTCGAGGCCTGAGATCGTGCCTTCCATGCCGAACACGTAGTTGTTGGCCTGCCAGTTGTAGCCGATCTGGGCGCCGCCCATGATGCCGGAGTTGCGCTGACGATAACCCTGGCCCGGGACGAGATCGCCGAACGGCGCGCCGGCCCCGCTGTTGATGAACTGCTCGTTGGTCCATGCGCCGCCGATGTGGCCGCCGACGTAGAAACCGGTCCAGTTGAACATCGGCTCGACATAGGCCGGCGCCTTCGTGTAGCGCGCGCCGAGATCGGCGGCGGACGCAGCGCCGGTCGAAACCAGAGCGGTCGTGCAGGCGAAGGCGGCAATCAATTTGTTACGCATGGTACACCCCGTATCCTTTGATGGGTGCACGCTCACACGCAGTTCTTACTCAAATTTGAATCAAGAAAGTTAAGACGCGGGATTGCCGGGCAACGCGCCCTGAATCCGTTTGCGCTGTTGCACGCAGGCAACGCGCCGCGCGCGATTTAACGCCGCGTTATCCCTACCGAATTCCTGCGCTACGATGCCGCGACGTCCTTCGAATGCACGTGCTCGGGCCGCACGCCGAGCGCGAGCAGGCGCGCCGGAATGCCCTGGAGCCATGGCACCGCGGTAATGAGGCGCACGATCAGCGGCACCTTCAGCGGCCGACCGCCGCCCTGCAAGGCGCCGCTGATGATGTTGTTCTGCACGATCACCTGCATCGCTTGCGTCATCTTCACCGGGAACTCGCGGCGACGGCGCACGGCATCGAGCTCGTTCTCCGACGGGCAGCCGTGCTGCATCTTGTCCGCCAGCAGGTTGGCGGTGGCGACCGCATCCTGCACGGCGAGATTGACGCCGACGCCGCCGACCGGCGACATCGCATGCGCGGCATCGCCGATGAGAAGCAGGCCCGGCCGCGTCCAGCGCTTCAGGCGGTTGATCGCGACCGTGAGCAGCTTGACGTCGTCAAAGCTCTTCACCTCGGCAATGCCGCTCTTCAGGATCGGCGCCATGCGCACGACGTCTTCGAGCAGCGCCTGCAATCCCCTCGCCTTCACCGCCTCGAATTGTTCCTTGGCGATGACATAGGCGCATTGCCAATACTCGCCGCGATCGAAGGTGATCATCATCTTGCCGGGTTCGACACGCGCGAACACGTTTTCCGTCTCGTCGGCATTGCGGCCGGCGCGGAACCACAGCACGTCCATCGGCGCGCCGATCTCCTCGACCTCGATACCCGCGCGTTCGCGCACGGTCGAATGCCGGCCGTCGCAGGCGACGGTGAGATCGGCCTCGATGTCGATCAGCCCCTCCGGCGTCTTCGCCCGCACGCCGGCGATGGTCTCGCCGCGGCGGATCAGATCGACGGCCTCCGTAGTCATCATCACCTTGAGCGAAGCAAAGCGCCGGCCGGACTCCCGCAGGAAATTGAGGAAGTCCCATTGCGGCATGAAGGCGATGAAAGGGTATTTGGTGTGGAGGCGGCCGAGGTCGGCGATGCGCACCGGCGTGCCGCCGAACAGGCCGTCCATCTTCTGCAGGCGCTGATGCGGCAGCTTCAGGAATTCGTCGATGAGGCCGAGCTCGTCCATCACCTCGAGCGTCGAGGGATGCACCGTGTCGCCGCGAAAGTCGCGGAAGAAATCCGCGTGCTTCTCCAGCACCACGACATCGATGCCGGCACGTCCCAGGAGGTAGCCGAGCATCATGCCAGCCGGCCCGCCGCCAACGATGCAACACCGGGCTTTTACGGTGAGACCTTGCGAAGGCTGCGACGCATCTGGTTTCACAGCGCGATCCTCATTTACGACTTAAGTTTTCTGTGCGGTGCAGCAAACAGGATTCATTTGCCGCAATGGCGAATGACCGTTAGCGTCGTCTTGAAATACGATTGATTTCAGGAAATTGCAGTGCGGACTATCCTTATACTGCTCGGCGCCTGGCTCCTGATCAACGTGCTCTTCGTCGTGGTCATGATCCCGCCGCGCAAGCCGCGGAGGCCGCGGCAAACGGGCGCGCTCGCACCCGTGTCGATCGATCAGAATGGCTATCCGTTCGAGGAGCAGGAGAAGCTCCTGCTCCGCCACGTCATCATCTCGATCGCGATGGGCGCATTCTTCTCGCTGGCTCCGCCCTTGATCGAGGCCGTCGAGTCGGTCAAGCGCTTCATCAGCAAGCGGCGCGGATAGCGGACGCGTAGCCTCCGCCCGCGTCGTCAATTGTTGCTGCGGTTCACTGTTCGAAAGCTCTTGATCTCCGACACGCTGCCGTCGCGATAGGTCAATTCCACCGAAACGAATTGCGTCGCCGGCGCGAGCTTCATGTAGAGCGGCATGCCGGCGCTGATCGCGCTGGGGTCGCGCATGTCGCAGCCCGGCATCTTCAGCACCTGGTTCGGAACGGCGGTGTCGATGCCGATGCGTACCTCGCGGATGGCGCAGCGGTAGGACACGAGGTGGGTGTAGTAGACGAGCAGCCCGTTGAATTCGCGGAACGACAGCCAGCTCGTCGCGGTCATGTCGAGGATCTTGCGCTGATCGCGTATCAGCGCGGCTTCGGGATCGAACCTGATCGGGAACGGTCCCTGCATGTCGCCGGATTGATCGACATAGCGAACCTCGATGGTGCCGGCTTGCGCGTCCGGCGGCAATTCGATCGACGGGTTCGGCATCCGCTTGCGTGTGCGCGGATCGAGCGTGTCGATGAAGCCGGTCTCGCGGAAATCGCCGTTGCCGGCCATCCGCCAGGAGATACCGAGCGTCGGGTCGGCGAACGAGAACACCACGCTCCAGCCGCCATTGTGGCGCGAGAAGCTCGCGATCGGCGCGTTGGTGGTTTCCTCTTTCGGCAGGCGCGGAACCGACACCGGCGGCAGGGCCGCGAGCTTCTGCGCGGGCGGATCGACCGGGCGCGCTGCGGCAGCGCCATCCTTCGCCGTGCCGCTCAAGAAGACGTCGTCGACCATCTGATCGAAATAGACCGGCACCTGCCTGTGCTTGACGGTATCGGCCATCTCGCTCACGAGACGGCGGGTGCGCTGCGCGACCTGCACGAGGTTCTCGCCGGGCTGGAGCAGCTCCTTGGCGAAGGTGCGCGTGAACACCGAATTGGGATTGGCGTCGTCGTTGGAGAGGCGATCGAGCGCGGTCTGGCGGGGACCTGCGGAGAACACCGAGAATACGCCTTCGGGCAGCTGCACCATGGGCGCGAGCCCGCCGCCGCCGGCCACCGCGCGGGTGCCCTTGCGCTCGAACGGATTGTTGCGGCACGCGTCGAACACCAGGATCGAGGTTCGCGCCTTCTTGTTCTGGAGGCGCTCGACGATGCGGTCGGCCAGGATGGAGGCGTCGCGCACCAGCTCTTCCTGTCCTTCCGTGGCCGCCGGCACGTCGGTCGGCAGCAGATAGTTCTGGCCGGCGATCTCGAAGCCGTGGCCGGCATAAAAGAAGAACGCGGTGTCGCCGGGCTCGATCGCCTTGTCGAAGGCGAGCAGCGTCTCGGAGAATTGCTGCCGGCTCTGGTTCTCGGCCACCATCACCGAGAAGCCAAGCTGCTTCAGCGTATCGCCCATAGTGCGGGCGTCGTTGACCGCCTTGAGCAGTTTCGGGACGTTCCTGTAGTCGTTGTTGCCGACCACGAGCGCGACGCGCTTGTCGGCACGGGCCGGGAGCGCGAAACCGCTCAGGCTTGCCGCGAGGCCAAGCGCCGCCAGAATTCTGAAGAGCCGACGCGTCATCGAAAGCTTCCCGTTGCAGAGCGGCCCGCCGCCGATCCCCTCGAACAGTTCATTGGAGCGCTCCGCCGTTGATGTGATAGTCGGCCGAGCCATATGGACGGTTCAACGGCTTCGCGTCTCGGTTCCATCATTTGGCCTATGGCAGATTCCTCTGGAATCTGCTTTTTCTTGAACGATTTCTCGGGCGATTTCTTGGACAATTGCGTTGCAAACGGGGGCTGCCGTGTATCGCTGGTGTACCGACGAGGTGGAGCCGCACGATCGCTTCGACTATTGGCGCGAGGTGCGCGCCAAGGGGCTGTTCGGCGTCACCGCCGAACTCGAGCGCGAACGGCGGGCGGACTTCTTCGGCGAATTCTCCCTGCGCCAGCTCGGGGGCGGCAGTCTCGTCGAGCTGAAGGCCTCGCACTACACGGTCGAGCGCAGCACGACCGACATCGCCCGCGCGCCCGGTGACAGCATCTGCGTCTACCAGCAGCTCGGCAGTGGGGGCTGGTTCGGCGGCATGCGCGGAAGCGACTTCGCGATCGCCAATGGCGGCTTCGCCACCAGCCATACCGACCTGCCCTATCGCACCGCGCCGCTGGGCGCGGGCGGCTTCCACCTGCGGATCCTGAAGATCCCCCTGAGCGGCCTTTCCGTGCAAGACAAGCGCATGCGCGAGCTTGCGCCGCGGACGTTCGACGATCCCGGCCTGGCGCCCCTGCTCGGCGCTTGCTTCGCCGATCTCGGTGAGGCCGCCGCAGGTGATGACGGCGCCGCCGATGCGACCTCCCTCGGCCAGGCCTCCTTGGTTCAAGCCTCCTTGGTTCAAGCCCTCGCCCATCTGGCGCTGATCGAGCGCGGCATCCTGCGGCCCGGCAGCCGCCTCGGGCAGGCCGCGCTGCGGACCGCCCGGCTTTCGCAGGCCCGGCGCCTGATCGGGCGCCACCTGCAAGACCCGAATCTGGCGCCGGCGATGGTAGCCGACCTGCTCGGCGTATCGGTGCGTCACCTGCACATGCTGTTCGAGAGCGCGGCGAGGAGCTTTTCGCAGACCGTCACGGACGAACGCCTGAAACAGAGCCGCCACCTGATGCGCGAAGCCCCGGACCGGCTGATCGCTGACATCGCAACCTCCTGCGGCTTCGACAGCCTGGCGACCTATTATCGGGTCTTCAACGCCGCCTACGGAATGGCCCCCGGCGACTTCCGCGCCCGGGGTCAGGAAGGGCGTTAACTGCCGTTTGGGCAGATGCCGACGGATCACTGGATTTGACGGAAAACCGCAGCCGCGCCCGCTATTTGCGCAAAAACCTCAGGTTTTTTAGGACCTTCCCGCGCCTGCTCCATTGACTTTGGCCGATTCCCGCCTATGTTCCGAGGCGACGCGGCTCAGATCGAAGACCGATTCCTGAGCCTGGCGCTTTGTTCGCGTGAGTCAGCACCCCCAGCTTCTTTGAGAGCGCGCCGTTTCGGGGTGGAACGCGACAGCCTTATTACCCTCGATTCCGAACGGCGGTTTCGACCAGAGGCTCAATGTCTTTCACCAATCTCGGACTATCCGAAAAAGTCCTCGCCGCAGTGGCGGCCACCGGTTACACCACCCCCACCCCCATTCAGGAACAGGCGATCCCCCACGTCCTCGCACGCAAGGACGTGCTTGGCATCGCCCAGACCGGCACCGGCAAGACCGCGGCCTTCGTGCTGCCGATGCTCACCATCCTCGAAAAGGGTCGCGCACGCGCGCGGATGCCGCGGACCCTGATCCTTGAGCCGACCCGCGAGCTCGCGGCGCAGGTGAAGGAAAACTTCGACCGCTACGGCGCCGGCCAGAAGCTCAACGTTGCGCTCCTGATCGGCGGCGTTTCGTTCGGCGACCAGGATGCCAAGCTGACGCGCGGCGTCGACGTGCTGATCGCCACGCCCGGCCGCCTGCTCGATCACACCGAGCGCGGCGGCCTGCTGCTCACCGGCGTCGAGCTGCTCGTCATCGACGAAGCCGACCGCATGCTGGACATGGGCTTCATCCCCGACATCGAGCGCGTCTGCAAGCTCGTCCCGTTCACGCGGCAGACCCTGTTCTTCACGGCGACGATGCCTCCGGAGATCCGGCGCATCACCGAAACCTTCCTGCACAACCCGCAGAAAATCGAGGTTTCCAAGCCCGCCACCACCGCCGTCACCGTTACGCAGTGCCAGGTGCCCGCCGGGCGCGAGGCGCATGAGAAGCGCGAGCTGCTGCGCCGCCTGCTGCGCGAGGCCAAGGATCTCCAGAACGCGATCATCTTCTGCAATCGCAAGCGTGAGGTCGCCGTCGTTCACAAATCGCTGCAGAAGCACGGCTTCAGCGTCGGCGCCCTGCACGGCGACATGGACCAGTCGGCCCGTACTGCGGCGCTCGAGCAGTTCCGCAAGGGCGAGCTGCCGCTGCTGGTAGCCTCTGACGTCGCCGCCCGCGGCCTCGACATCCCCGAGGTCAGCCACGTCTTCAACTTCGACGTCCCCCATCATCCCGACGACTACGTCCATCGCGTCGGCCGCACCGGCCGCGCCGGCCGGTCCGGCATGGCGATCTCTCTCGTAACGCCGCTCGACCAGAAGTCGATGGTGGCGATCGAGAAGCTGATCGGCCAGAGCATTCCGCGCGCCGAGGGCGATTACGAAGTCAACGCAGAGGCCGGCGATGGAAGCGAGCGCCCGCGCGAGCCGCGCGGCCGCGAACGTTCACGCGGCGGACGCGGCAAGCCGCAGCGCGGTGGCCGCGACCGTGAGCGCAGCCACGAGCCGCGCGAACCGCGTGGCGAGGCAAGGCACGCTTCTGAGACAAGGCCTGAGCGCGAAGCAAGACCTGAGCGCGAAGCAAGGCCTGAACGCGAACCAAGGCCTGCGCGCGAGGCCAGGCCGCCGCGCGAAGCCAAGCCGTCATCCGAACCGCGGCACGGCGCGCGCCAGCACGCCAACAATTCGCATGTGCCGTCGATCGGCCGTCCTGAGCCGCGCCGCCAGCGCGAGGCCGACAGCGAACCGGGCGATCACTCGCATCTGCCGGCATTTCTGCTGCGGCCGGTTCGCTCCCCCGCCGGCGCCTGAAGCGCGTTGCGCTCCAGGCCTTGGTTGAACAGATTCGGCCTGCACTTTTTTGGATGGATTCGGGAACGTAGATTTACGGGTCGTTCACGATCGTCCGTTAGCCTGCGAACATAATTTAAGCATTGCTGCGGTCGCGGGCGCACCGACCGCTGTGGGGTATGTTCCGTGGTCAAGGTGCTTGACGAACACGAACGCACGATGGCGTTCGCCGAAGTAGCGCTCGGTCAGATCCGATCGCTTCGACAGACCGCAATTCCTCGCAATTACGAGATCTGGTACGTCTACGCGACCGGCTACA
Source organism: Bradyrhizobium sp. SZCCT0153 (assembly GCF_018129995.1). Taxonomy (GTDB): domain Bacteria; phylum Pseudomonadota; class Alphaproteobacteria; order Rhizobiales; family Xanthobacteraceae; genus Bradyrhizobium; species Bradyrhizobium japonicum_G. Next base: position 271,711 of record NZ_JAFCKS010000006.1, on the reverse strand, counting down.
ACGCCCCGCTCAACAAGATCATCAACGAGACGCTTGCGCTTAGCGGCAAGCTGACCGAAGCCGATCTCGAGCAGATCTACGAGACCTATCTCTCCCACATCAAGACCACCGACCGCATCGACAAGGTCGGCGCGCGCGTCATCGGCGAGATCGACGACGTCATGAAGGTCCTCGGCGACGCACTCGGAATGTCCGGCTCCTACGATGCCAGCCTGTCGGGCGCGACCGAAAAGCTGTCGGCGGCCAGGAGCCGCGAGCAGATCAAGTCGATTGTCGAGACGCTGCTGCGTTCGACCAGCGAGATGCGCGAGACCAACAAGGCGCTCGAAGACCGGCTGACGCTGTCGAAGAACGAGATCAGCAATCTCCAGCAGAGCCTGGAGGCAATCCGCGCCGAGAGCCTGACCGATCCGCTGACCGGCCTCGGCAACCGCAAATATTTCGACCGCATGATCGACATGGCCGTGCAGAATGCGCTCGCCTCCGGCGAGCCGCTGTCGCTGTTGCTGGTCGACATCGATCACTTCAAGTCGTTCAACGATTCCTACGGCCACCTCACCGGCGACCAGGTGCTGCGGCTCGTCGGCCTGTCCCTGAAGCAGACCATCAAGGGCCAGGACATCACCGCGCGCTATGGCGGCGAGGAATTTGCGGTCGTGCTCCCCAACACCGCGCTGCGTCAGGCCCTCACCGTGGCCGATCACATCCGCCGCGCGGTGATGGCGAAGGAATTGAAGAAGAAGTCCACCGGCGAGATTCTCGGCCGCGTCACCATCTCCGTCGGCGTCTCCATGCTGACGCAGGGCGACGACCCCGACGCGCTGATCGAACGGGCGGATGCCTGCCTCTACGCGGCCAAGCGCAACGGCCGCAACCGGGTGATCTGCGAAGCCGATCCGGAATTCGCGGTCGAGACGCACAACCGGGTGGCGTGACGCGCAAGCTCGCGCACCACCGCCCGCGCTTGACATTCTGTGCCGACGGCACCTGCGTCTTCACGGCCAAGGACATGAGAGTTGGTCCCCACCATCTTTGCCGGGATCTCAACGGTGGGCACGCTTCGCTTTGCTCACCCTACGAACCGCCTTCTTGGCTGTTCGTTTCTTCGCCGGCGGCTTCGTCGAAATCTTCTTCGCAGTCTTTTTCTTCGGCCGCTTCTTCACCTTGGCGCGCTGGGCGGCGGCGAGCGCCGCCCTCGCCCATTGCGCGAGCTCCCCGGAATCGTCGAACAGGCGCGCCGGCAGCTCCCAGTAGGAGTTCACCACCACGGTCTTGGCGCGCGTCGAATACTGGAACGGCTTTGAACCTTCCGCTTCGAAATCCGGGATGGTGACCTCGTCGGCGCGCAGGAACAGGCCGGCGCGCAGGGCGAGCGCGAAGTTGATGCCGTCGGCGGAGATGCCGTAGCCGGAGAACATCTTTCGGATGGTGACGGGGCCGAAATCGGCGAACAGGTCGATCAGGAATTCGCGGTCCATCGAGGGCTTCCCGGAGCGAGCAGGTCAGCCTTCATACCACCGCCGTCATTGCGAGCGAAGCGAAGCAAGCCAGGCTGTCCCCGCGCAGACAGTCCGGAATGCTTCGTCGCACCAGCGCAAGATTGCTTCGCAATTTTGTCGCGGGCTCCTCGCAATGACTGGGAGAACTACCCGTCGATCTTTGCCGGCCGTAGCTCGACCGACTCGCCGCAGCCGCAGGCCGAGATCTGGTTGGGGTTGTTGAAGACGAACTGGGCCTGCATCTTGTCGGCCTTGTAGTCCATCTCGGTGCCGAGCAGGAACAGCACGGCCTTGGGATCGATCAGGATCTTGACGCCCTTGTCCTCGACGACCTCGTCGGTCGGACGGACATCATGGGCGTATTCCACCGTGTAGGACTGGCCGGCGCAGCCGCCGTTCTTCACGCCGACGCGCAGGCCGACGATCTCGGAATCGGCGCGGCTCGTCAGCTCGCTGATGCGCTGGGCGGCAGCATCCGTCAGCCGCATCACCTGCGGGCGAGGCCGCCGCGGCTTCGGAGGGGATGCTGGTGTTGAGCCGGACGATATCTGTGTCATGTCAGTGATGTGGTCCGTTGCGGGGCGAATTCAATGCCAGGAATGAAAAGCAGAACGTACGCGTCACCACATGTTGAGCACGAGGCGCGCCTCGTCGCTCATGCGCTCCGGCGTCCAGGCCGGCTCCCAGACCACCTTCACGTCGACCACGCCGACGCCGGGGACGCTGGCGACCGCGTTCTCGACCATGGTCGGCAACTCGCCGGCAGCCGGGCAGTTCGGCGTCGTCAGCGTCATCTGGACGTCGACGGAACGGTCGTCCTTGATCTCGACCTTGTAGATCAGGCCGAGCTCGTAGATGTCGGCCGGAATCTCCGGATCGAACACGGTCTTGAGCCCGGCGATGATCTCGGTGGTAAGACGCTCGGTTTCCTCCGGCGGCAGCGCCGATCGGGTTTCCATCGGATTGGCTTTGATTTCGGCCGTGTCACTCATGCGAACAAATCCCGCGCCTTCAACAGCGCCTGTGCCAGATGATCGACTTCTTCCCGCGTATTATACATGCCGAAAGAGGCCCGGCACGTCGCCGTGACGTTGAACCGCTCTAAAAGCGGCATCACGCAATGGGTGCCGGCGCGCACTGCAATGCCCTGGCGGTCGATCACGGTGGCGACGTCGTGGGCATGCGCGCCCTTGAGCTCGAAGGAGATGACAGGGCCCTTGCCCCGCGCCGTGCCGATCAGCCTCAGCGAGTTGATCTCGCGCAGCTTGTCCTGGGCGTAGGTGACGAGATCGTGCTCGTGGGCAGCGATGCGCTCCTTGCCGATCGAATTGACGTAGTCGATGGCCGCGCCAAGGCCGACCGCCTCGACGATCGGGGGCGTGCCGGCCTCGAACTTGTGCGGCGGATCGCCGTATGTGACCACGTCACGCGAGACCTCGCGGATCATCTCGCCGCCGCCATTGTACGGACGCATCGCGACGAGGTGGTCGTACTTGGCCCAGAGCACGCCGATGCCGGTCGGACCGTAGACCTTGTGGCCGGTGAAGACGTAGAAGTCGCAGCCGAGGTCCTGGACGTCGACCGGCAGATGCACCGCGCCCTGGCTGCCGTCGACCAGCACGGGAATGCCGCGGGCATGGGCGATCTTCACCACGTCCTTGATCGGCACGATGGTGCCGAGCGCGTTCGACATCTGCGTGATCGCGACCAGCTTGGTCCTGGCAGTCAGGAGCTTCTCGAACTCGTCGATGAGGAAATTGCCTTCGTCGTCGACCGGCGCCCATTTGATCACGGCACCCTGGCGCTCCCTGAGGAAATGCCAGGGCACGATGTTGGAGTGGTGCTCCATGATCGAGAGGACGATCTCGTCGCCCTCCTTCATATTCGGCCCGCCCCAGGACGAGGCGACCAGGTTGATCGCTTCGGTGGCGTTGCGGGTGAAGATCACTTCCTCTGTGCGCGGCGCGTTGATGAACTGCGCCACCTTGGTGCGGCCGCCCTCATAGGCCTCGGTCGCGGCGTTGGCGAGGTAGTGCAGGCCACGATGCACGTTGGCGTATTCGGACGTATAGGCCTGCGTCATGCGATCGAGCACGGCCTGCGGCTTCTGCGCAGACGCTGCGTTGTCGAGATAGACCAGCGGCTTGCCGTAGACCTGCATGGCGAGCGCAGGGAAGTCCTGGCGCACCCGCGCAACGTCGTAGGACCCGTTCTTGACTGCGGGATGCGTGCTCATTGGCGACGCTCCAGCCAGCGCTCGGCAATGCCGATCACGTGCTCGCGCAAGCCGTCATCGGCGATCTGCTCGATGGCTTCACCGACGAAGGCCTGGATCAGCAGCGCCTGGGCCTGCTTCTCGGGCAGGCCGCGCGCCTTCAGGTAGAACAGCAGGTTGTCGTCCAGCGCGCCGGCGGTGGCACCGTGGCCGCAGGAGACGTCGTCGGCGAAGATCTCGAGCTCGGGCTTGTTGTCGGCTTCGGCTTCGTCCGAGAGCAGCAGCGCGCGAATCATCATCTTGCCGTCGGTCTTCTGCGCGTCCGGACGGACGATGATGCGGCCCTGGAACACCGAATGGGCGCGGTCGTCGATCACGGCGCGGAAGATCTCGCGGCTGACGCAGTTCGGCACGGCATGATCGACCACCAGCGTGGTGTCGCCATGCTCGGTCTTCTGCAACAGGTTCACGCCGTTGACCCCGAGCTCGCTGCCCTCGCCGGCCAGCGTGATGAAGCCCTGCAGGCGGCTCACGGCAGCGCCCGTGGTCATGTTGAAGATATTCAGCTTGGTGTTCGCGCCGACCGTGACGAACTGCGAGGTGATGTTCACCGCGTCGGGCGCATCGTCCATCAGGCGGATATAAGCGACGTCGGCGTTGTCGCCGATCGTGACGATCACGGCATCGCTGACCTGGTAGGCCTTGGCACCGGCCGCGACGAAGCTTTCGATGATGGTGGCGCGAGCCCCCTTCCCGACCACCACCTCTGAACGGGTGAAGGCCGAGGCGGAAGGCGCGATCGCGACGTGGATGATCTGGATCGGTGCGGACAGCTGCGCGCCATCGGCGATCGACAGCACCACGCCGTCGGTCGCCATCGCGGCATTCAGCGCGATCACGGCATCGTTGGACGCGGTCTTCAGGAGACCGGCATCCGTCTCCAGCGTCTCACGCGACGTCCTGAAGCCCGCCTCGGAGGCGAGCGCCTTGACGTCGGAGAGATCGGGGACGAACACGCCATCGACCAGCACCAGCTTGCGCGCGCCTGCGATCGCATTGGCCTGCACCGCATCCGCAGCTCGCTTCAGGGCAGCCGCATCGGGGCTGGCTGCGAGCGGCAGCACCTCGCCGACCAGCGCGCGCAGGTCGGTGTATTTCCACTCCTCGATCCGGCGGTGCGGCAGGCCGAGACGCTCATAGGTCTCGAACGCCTCGCGGCGTACCGCGATCACGGAAGGCGAACCCGGCAGCCGGCCTTCGGCGCTGGTGAAGAGATCGCTCACCGCGCGGCCCTTTCCGGTCTTTGCCACAGCAACGTTCATCGCAAAATTCCTTACGCAGCGTCCTCGAACTGGGCGTAGCCGGACGCCTCCAGCTCTAGCGCCAGTTCCTTGCCGCCGCTCTTCACGACACGGCCCTTCGACATCACGTGCACGATATCGGGCACGATGTAGTTGAGCAGCCGCTGATAGTGGGTGATGACGACCATCGCACGCTTGGGCGAGTGCAGCGCGTTGACGCCGTCGGCTGCGATGCGCAGCGCGTCGATGTCGAGGCCGGAATCCATCTCGTCGAGGATGCACAGGCTCGGTTCGAACAGCGCCATCTGCAGCACCTCGTTGCGCTTCTTCTCGCCGCCGGAGAAGCCGACATTGACGCCGCGCTTGAGCATGTCCTGCGGGATGTTCAGCGACTTCGAGACCTCGCGGACCTTCTTGAGGAAGTCCGGCGTCGAATATTCGCTTTCGCCGCGCGCCTTGCGCTGCGCGTTCAGCGCGGTGCGCAGGAAGGTCATGGTGGCGACGCCGGGAATCTCGACCGGATACTGGAACGCCAGGAAGACGCCCTTGGCGGCACGCTCCTCGGGGGCCATCTCGAGCAGGTCTTCGCCCTTGAACAGGATCTGGCCGTCGGTGACCTCATAGCCGGGCTTGCCGGCGATGACGTGGGAGAGCGTCGACTTGCCGGAGCCGTTCGGCCCCATGATGGCGTGGATCTCGCCCTCGTTCACGGTCAACGTCAGCCCGTGGAGGATCTCACGTTCCTCGACACGAACCTTCAGGTCTTTCACTTCAAGCAAAGCCATCTTGGTATCCAGTTTATTCAATTGATGCATGGTGCGTCCAAGCGCACCGCGAGGGTCGGCAATCAGCCGACCGACCCTTCGAGCGAGATCGAGATCAGCTTCTGCGCTTCCACCGCGAACTCCATCGGGAGCTGCTGAAGCACGTCCTTGACGAAGCCGTTGACGACGAGGCCGACCGCCTCCTCCTGCGTGAGGCCGCGCTGGATGCAGTAGAACAGCACGTCCTCGGAGATCTTCGAGGTCGTCGCCTCGTGCTCGAACGTCGCCGACGAGTTCTTGGCCTCGATGTACGGCACGGTGTGCGCGCCGCATTTGTCGCCGATCAGCAGCGAATCACAGGCGGTGAAGTTGCGCGCGCCGGTCGCCTTGCGATGGGCGGTGACGAGGCCGCGATAGGTGTTCTGCGACTTGCCGGCCGCGATGCCCTTGGAGATGATCCGGCTCGACGTGTTCTTGCCGAGATGGATCATCTTGGTGCCGCTGTCGACCTGCTGATAGCCGTTCGAGATCGCGATCGAATAGAACTCGCCGCGAGAATTATCGCCGCGCAGAATGCAGCTCGGATATTTCCAGGTGATCGCCGAACCGGTCTCGACCTGGGTCCAGGAGATCTTGGAATTGTTGCCGCGGCAGTCGCCACGCTTGGTGACGAAATTGTAGATGCCGCCCTTGCCTTCCGAATTGCCGGGATACCAGTTCTGCACCGTCGAATATTTGATCTCGGCGTCGTCATGCGCGACGAGCTCGACCACGGCGGCATGCAACTGGTTCTCGTCACGCTGCGGCGCGGTGCAGCCTTCGAGATAGGAGACGTAGGAGCCCTTGTCGGCGATGATCAGGGTGCGCTCGAACTGGCCGGTGTTGCGCTCGTTGATGCGGAAATAGGTCGACAGCTCCATCGGGCAGCGCACGCCCGGCGGCACGTAGACGAACGAGCCGTCGGAGAACACAGCAGAGTTCAGCGTCGCGTAGAAATTGTCCGAGGTCGGAACCACCGAGCCCAGATATTTCTGCACCAGTTCGGGATGCTCGCGGATTGCCTCCGAGATCGGCATGAAGATCACGCCGGCCTTCTTCAGCTCCGCCTTGAAGGTGGTCGCGACCGAGACCGAATCGAACACGGCATCGACCGCGATCTTGCGGCGGGCCGGGTCTTCCTCGCCGGGCTTGGGCTCGACGCCTTCGAGCATGGCGACTTCGCGCAAGGGAATGCCGAGCTTCTCGTAGGTCTTCAGGATCTCCGGATCGATCTCGTCGAGCGAGGTGATCGTCTTCTTCGGCTTCGGCGCCGAATAGTAATAAAGGTCCTGGAAGTCGATCTTCGGGTAGTCGACGCGGGCCCAGGTCGGCTCGGTCATGGTCAGCCAGCGCCGATAGGCTTCGAGGCGCCACTGGAGCATCCAGGCGGGCTCGTTCTTCTTCTCGGAGATGAACTTGACGGTCTCTTCCGACAGCCCCTTGGGGGCCTTGTCGGACTCGATCAGGGTCTCAAACCCATAACGATACTGGTCGACGTCGATGCGCTTCACGCGCTCGACCGTCTCTTGCACGGCTGGCATTCTATCCTCCGCTCGCGGTTTCAAGGACCGCGGTGGATCAAACTCGGTCGAGTATTACGATGTTTTTTGGCGGAAAGCACGGGCTTAGAACCGTTCAACCCGTGTTTCATCGCTTAGACTCTAAGTAGGGTATTACCGAGCTTTCGCCAAGCCTCTAACGCCCTATTGATGTCATGCGGCTCCGTGGACCAGCCCAGACTGAGGCGCACCGCTCCCTGGGCAACGGTGGCATCATACCCCATCGCGGACAGGACGTGAGAGGGCTGCACCTTGCCGGAGGAACAGGCCGAGCCTGAGGACACGGCCACGCCTTCGAGGTCGAAGCCAATCACCGCGGTCTCAGCCTTCAGGCCGGGCGCGGTGAACAAGACGGTATTTGGCAACCGCTTCACGTCGTCCGCGAAGATCGTCGCGCCGGCAATGGCGCGAATGCCATTTTCCAAATGATGCCTGAGGGTTGCCATCCGCTCCGCATCCTCCGGCAGAGCCTGAAGCGCCGCCTTGATCGCCGCGCCGAAGCCGGCGATGCCGGCGACGTTCTCGGTTCCCGCGCGCCGGTTCAGCTCCTGCCCCCCGCCCCGCAGCACCGGTTCCAATCCGGCAATCCCGTCCGCGACGACCAGCGCGCCGACGCCCTTGGGGCCGCCGATCTTGTGTGCGGAAAAGGTCGCAAGGTCAGCGCGCACCGACTTGATATCGAACTGGATTTTTCCAAGCGACTGGATCGCATCGACATGCAGGAGGCCGCCGGCCTCGTGAACCATGCGGGCGGCTTCCGCGACCGGCTGCAGCGCGCCCGTCTCGTTATTGGCGGCCATGATGGAGACCAGCGCCGGTGGGCCATCGCCAAGCATTGCCTTCAGCTGGGCGAGATCGATCACACCGGAGCGCGTCACCGGGATCAAACCTATCCTGTCCGCCGGAAACCGGCCGCCGGCCAGCACCGAGGCATGCTCGACGGCCGAAACCAGGAGCCGTTCGACAGGCTTGCCGGACGGGCCCCGCAGGCCGGGCGACAGCGCCAGCGTGTTGGCCTCGGTTCCCGCGGAGGTGAAGACGACGTTCCGCGGCAGCGCCCCGACCGCTTCGGCAAGCGTCGACCGGGCCCCCTCGACGAGCCGCCGCGCCTCCCGCCCCTCGGCATGGACCGAGGACGGATTGCCGACCAGTTCCCAGGCGGCGAGCATCGCATCCCGCGCCTGCGCGCGGAGCGGCGTGGTCGCATTCCAGTCGAGGTAGACGCGGCTCGGCATAGGCTCTCTTAGCAGCTTTTGCGGCGAGACAAGTCGCCACCGGCGGCATCAGGCCGGCTGCTGCCGGGCCGCTCGCGCCGTTCCACCGCGGGCCATACGCAACCCGAACAACGGCCGCAGCAGGTTGATCCGCCGGACAATTTCATAGGTCGCCGCGCAGGTGAGCACGGTGCCGCCGATCACGATGGAGGCCTCGACCCCCGCGGGAAGGCCGCGATCCCGCAGCGCGTGCGCAATCATGATGATCGTGGTCTGATGCACGATGTAGTAGGGGAAAATCGCTTCCGTAAGGTAGCGCCGCAACGGTCCATCGGCCGTGAGCCAGCGCCTGGCGTGCCCGAGGACCGCGGCCATGGCGAGCCATTGATAGCAACCATAGGCAGCGCTGACGCTCCACTTCGGCGGCAGCCAGGACGCGACGCCGAAGCCGCCGCGAAACAGCATGAAAGTCGCAAACAAGCCGATCGCAGCCGCGAAGGCCAACCAGCGTTGACGCTCCAACTCGCTCCAGACGCGCGGCTGCTTCGCCAGCAGAAGTCCGATCAGAAAGGCCGTCGCGTAGTCCGCATGGTTGTACCAGTCGCCGAACAGCGCGTGGGTCGACGGAAAAGCCGGGAACAGAAAAACGCGCCAGCTGACGAACAGGACGCAGGGCAGGACCAGAATTCCAGGACCTGCAAGGGCCGTCGCAAGCTTCGATCCCAACCGGTCGGCAGCGGCCGGCCAGAGCCAGAGCACGACGGCCAGCGCCATCGTGTAGACCCACAGATAGACCACGAACCAAAGATGATTCCAGGTCGGCAGCACGATGCAGGGCTGCGGGCAAAACTCCGAACCGAACGCGAGATAGTGCCGGACGTAGAAATCCAGAAAGCCCGCCGGATAACCAAGGCTCTCGCGGATCTGGTCGTAGGATTGAGGGGGCACGATCACGAGCATGCCGAATATCAAGGGCACAAGCAGCCTTGCCGTCCGCGCGCCGGCGAACGCCGGCAGCGTGAACTTGTCGAGCATGAACCGGGTGGCCACGCCCGACACCAGGAACAGCAACGACAGCCGCCAGGGGTTGAGCACCAGCATCAACGGCTCGAGCCAGGTCAGCCTGTGCTCGCTCTTGATGTGGAACCCCCAGGACACGTAGAGCATGCCGACATGGTAGAAGATCAAAAGACCGAAGGCGCCAATCCGCACCCAGTCGAGGTCGATGCGCCGTTCCGGCGTCGGAAATATCTCTGGTTTTGACATGATGGTCTGCTCCTTCAAGGGACCCCAAGCACGGTTCTCAGGTCATGGCTGACGCCGAAAATGCCCGCGAACGGGACCATGTCGAGCCGCCGCGGGATCAAGATCGGACCGCCCGGGACGAGATGCAGCCGGTCGGGACGAGTGGCGGAATTCTCGGGATCAGCGGCGGCGACTGGGCGATGTTTGGCGCGATCGCAGCCATCTCGATGGCCACGGGAATCGTGAACGCGCTGTCGGGCGCGCAGGATTCTGCCTGGCGTAACGGCAGCTACGATGTCGGCCGTCGTCTATTCTGGGAGTTGTCGAGCATCGTCGTCATCCTGCTCCTGGTTCCGCTTTTGATGGCGGCAGTCCGGCGGATGCGGCATACGGCTGGCCTCGTCGGCCAGGCCGGCATTGGCGCGATGGCGCTGGTCGGGTTCTCAGTCCTTCATGTCGCCGGGATGGTGGGGATCCGAAAATTCGTGCTGTGGCTTGCCGGCAGTTCCTACGATTTCAACTTGTCCGTCGCGACACTGCTCTACGAATTCCGCAAGGACGTCCTGACCTCCGTCCTGATTGCGGGCGTGATCTGGTTGTTCGATAGCCGCCGCGAGTTGAGGCAGGCTGCGGCGGCCGGCGCGCGCCTCTCCACCCCGCAACAGCCGCTTCCCGAGCTGATCTGGCTGCGCGATGGTACAAGCCGGGTTCGCGTTGCGCCGCGCGAGATCCTTTGGATCGCCTCCGCCGGCAACTACATCGAATACAGTCTTGCCGACGGCACCCAGCACCTGATCCGGGGGACGCTGGCGGCGGCCGAAGCCGAGCTGGCGCGTTTCCGCATCGTTCGGATTCACCGCACGAAGCTCGCCAATCTGGATCGGGTGGCCGGGGTGGACCTCAAGCCGTCCGGCGATTTCGAACTCACGTTCGACACCGGGCAGACGCTGCAAGGGAGCCGGCGCTACCGATTCTCGATCGGCTCGCTGGATCATCCCGCGACGCCCGCGTGATTGCCGATAGAATCGAGCAAGCACCGATAAATCGGCGTGTTTTCAATAAGTTGGCGAGCCACATTTGGATTTTGCAAGCCCGGTCGCCCCCACGTCAGCGGCCGACTGCGACGGAAAAACCGCAGCAGGCCGCGACCATGATGCCGCGATGACCACCTAACCTCTTGAGGTCATTGCCGTATGTTCAAGATGCTTGCTTTTTGACCCTCGCCTCATGTTAGAACGCCCGCGTCAGTTCACCGCGCGCCGCTCGCGCATCATCCGAGGGCGCCGGCCCACCCTTCCATTCGCGGCTTGATCGGCGCAGCAGCCGGTGAAGTCCGCACAATCGGTTGATTGTTGAAGAGCGTCTTCAAGGGATCAATCAAGAGATCATCATGCCTGAAGTTATTTTCACTGGCCCCGCCGGCCGTCTCGAAGGCCGCTATCACCCGGCCAAGCAGAAGAACGCGCCGATCGCGATGGTCCTGCATCCGCATCCGCAGTTCCACGGCACGATGAATCATCAGATCATCTACCAGTGCTACTACGCCTTTGCGCATCGCGGCTTCTCGGTGCTGCGTTTCAATTTCCGCGGCGTCGGCCGCAGCCAGGGCTCGTTCGACCACGGCACCGGCGAGCTGTCGGACGCGGCCGCCGCGCTCGACTGGGCGCAGACCATCAATCCCGAAGCGCGCGCCTGCTGGGTCGCCGGCTTCTCCTTCGGCGCATGGATCGGAATGCAGCTGCTGATGCGCCGTCCCGAGGTCGAAGGCTTCATCTCGATCGCGCCGCCGGCCAACCTCTACGACTTCTCGTTCCTCGCGCCCTGCCCCTCCTCGGGCCTGATCGTGCATGGCGAGAAGGACGCGGTGGTGCCACCCAAGGACGTCAACACGCTGGTCGAGAAGCTGAAGACGCAGAAGGGCATCGTGATCGACCAGCAGGTCATCCCCGGCGCCAACCATTTCTTCGACGCCAAGCTCGAGCCGCTGATGGAAACCATCACCGCCTATCTCGACATGCGCCTCGCCAACGTGCGCTGAGACCTTCCCGCGTTGACGGGTTCGTGGCATGGCTGCGAACCGTCAATGACGGGGATCAAGCCATGAAGGCCTATCTGGTGCTCGACCTGTCGGTGAACGATTTCGCCGGCTTCAAGCCATACATCGCTGAAATTCCCGCCTTCATCGCCAGGCATTCCGGGCGGTACATCGTTAGCGGCGTGCAGCCGACCACGATCGAAGGCGATTGGGCGCCCGAGCGCCTCGTCATCATCGAATTCCCGGGACGCGAGAAGGCGCAAGCTTTCCTGAACGATCCCGACGCTCAAGATCTGTTCAAGCTGCGCCACGCCACGACGACGAGTAAGCTGCTGCTTGCCGACGGCTGCACCTGAGCGCCGCTAGGTCCATGACGGCGCGCCTGCGCTCAAGCCGCAAGCTTGAGGAGATGCGCGTCGTGCCGCACGAGGAAGGCGCGCAGCAATTGTGGATAGTCCGCGCCGGCCGCAGCGCGCACGCTCGGACGCTTCGCCAGCTCGACGCGCCATGCGCGGACCTTCGGCAGATCCCTGAAGATGCCGTGCTCGGTCAGTTTGTCGAACAGATCGAAATAACGAAAGATCGGCGCGAACACCGCGTCGACCAGGCTGAACGCCTCGCCTGCGAAATAGGGCCCTGCGCCGAGCGCGGCTTCCACACGCGCGAATTTCGCGACAAGCGCCTGACGCTTGCTCTCGAACGTCGCCGGATCCGTCGTCGTCTCCAGGCCCCAGAGATCGCCCAGGATCGCCGAGCCGAATTCCATCCAGGCACGATGCTCGGCCCGCTTCAGCGCATCCAGCGGATGCAGTCTTGTGCCGCCTTGCGTCTCCTCGATGTACTCGCAGATCACGTTGCTTTCGAACAGAGCGACCTCACCCTTGTCGGTCGTCACCACCAGCACCGGCACCTTGCCGAGCGGCGAGAGTTTCAGGAACCAGTCGGGCTTGTTGGCGAGATCGATGTCGACCCGCTCGAACGGCACGCCCTTCTCCTCGAGCGCGATGACCGCGCGTTGCACGTAAGGGCAAAGCTTGTGGCTGATCAGTTTGAGCGAAGTGGTCATGGCCAATCCCGGCGCTTTAATGCAACTGCATGCACTATAGATGCACTTGCATGCACCGTCAAGATCCATGCACCTGCATCAACTGACAGTGAGGTCAGGGCCGCACGATCACCCCGCCCGTCATCGGCATCGGCACGCCCGTGGTAGCCGGATAGGAGAGCGGCAGGCCCTTCAGGCCGCGCGCGGCGAGGAAGCCGAAGGCCTGCGCCTCGATGGCGTCGGAGGCCCAGCCGAGCGCCTCGGCGGCCTCGACGGTGGCCGATCCCACCCGCTCGCGCAGCATGCGCAGCATGGTGAGGTTGCGCGCCCCGCCGCCACAGACGATCCAGCTCCGTGGCCGCCGCGGCAATAGGGGGATGATGCGGGCGATGGCCGCCGCGGTAAAGGCGGTCAGCGTCGCGGCGCCGTCGGCCGGCTGGACATCGCCGAGCTTCAGCGCGGCAAAATCGTTGCGGTCGAGCGATTTCGGCGGTGGGCTTGCGAAGAACGGCAGTTCCAGCGCCCGCGCGATCCAGGCCTCGTCGACCTTGCCGAGGGCTGCGAATTTTCCCTCCGTGTCGAACGCCTGGTTCATGGTGCGGTACATGAAATCGTCGAGCAGCGCGTTGCCGGGCCCGGTGTCGCAGGCGATCAACGTGTCGTTGCCGTCGATATAGGTGATGTTGGAGACGCCACCGATATTGACCACGACGATCGGCCCCTCGCGCTCCAGCGACTGGACGAGCGCCCGGTGGTAGACCGGCACGAGGGGCGCGCCCTGCCCGCCGGCCTCGACATCGGCGGCGCGGAAATCATGCATCACGGGGATATGGATCGCCCTGGCGAGCGCCGGCGCATCACCGATCTGCACCGTCAGCCGCTTCTCGGGGCGGTGCAGCACGGTCTGGCCGTGGAAACCGACGATGTCGATGTCCTCAGGCCTCATGCGGTGATGGGCGACGAAGGCGGCCACCGCCTCGGCGTGCGCCAGCGTCACCGCACGCTCGGCCTCGGCCAGAATCCCCGGCCGGGCGTCACGTTGCAGCAGATGCACGGCTTCGGTCAGGGCCTGGCGCAGCAGGTTGCGCTCGGCCGGGCTGTAGGCCCGGTACCCGGATGGTCCGAAGGCTTTCACCTGCTTTCCATCGGTTTCGATCAGCGCAACGTCCACCCCGTCCAGCGAGGTGCCGCTCATCAAACCGAGTGCCGTCAACATCATGGACCAGCGTCCTCAAGACCCCACTCCGGCATGCCGATCTTGTGCCAGAGGGGCACATCTTATAATCCCACAGCGCCAAATGGCGGGAAGCAATCGAGTTCCCGAGCAAGACCCTTAAATTGCTCCCAAAACAGTAAACCAAGAATTGTCAGGCACGCCGACAGATGACTGCATTTAAATCGGATTTCCTCAATACCCTGCAGGAACGTGGATTCATCCACCAGTGCTCCGATTTCGAGGGGCTGGACGCGCTCGCCGCCAAGGGCGATGCGACCGCCTATGTCGGCTACGATTGCACCGCCCGCTCGCTGCACATCGGCAACTACCTTACCATGATGATGCTGCACTGGCTCCAGGAGTCCGGCAACAAGCCGATCACGCTGATGGGCGGCGGCACCACCATGGTCGGCGATCCCTCCGGCAAGGACGAGACGCGTGCGATCCGCACCGTCGCCGAGATCGAGGCGAACAAGGCCTCGATCCGCGGCGTGTTCGCAAAAGTGCTGCGCTATGGCGAGGCCAAGAGCGACGCCATCATGCTCGACAACGCGGAGTGGCTGACCAAGCTCAACTGGATCGAGATGCTGCGCGACGTCGGCCGGCACTTCTCGGTCAACCGCATGCTGACCATGGATTCCGTGCGGCTGCGCCTCGAGCGCGAGCACGAGATGAGCTTCATCGAGTTCAACTACATGGTCTGCCAGGCCTACGACTTCGTCGAGCTCGCCAGGCGCACCGGCTGCAGCTTGCAGATGGGCGGCTCGGACCAGTGGGGCAACATCATCATGGGCGTCGATCTCGGCCGCCGCATGGGCACCCATCAGCTGTTCGCGCTGACGACGCCGCTGCTGACGACGGCGTCGGGCGCCAAGATGGGCAAGACCGCGCAGGGCGCCGTCTGGCTCAATGCCGACCAGTTCTCGCCGTACGATTTCTGGCAGTATTGGCGCAACACCGAGGATGCCGACGTCGGCAAGTTCCTGAAACTGTTCACGACGCTGCCGATGAGCGAGATCAGGAAGCTTGAGGCGCTCGGCGGCTCCGAGATCAACGAAGCCAAGAAGGTGCTCGCGACCGAGGCGACCGCGCTTCTGCACGGCCGCGATGCCGCCAATGAGGCTGCCGAGACCGCGCGCCGCACCTTCGAGGAAGGCGCCCTGGCTGAAAGCCTGCCGACGGTGGAAATTCCGCGCGGCGAACTCGACGCCGGCCTCGGCGTGCTCAACGCCTTCGTCAAGGCGGGCCTCGTCGCCTCCAATGGAGAGGCACGGCGCCAGATCAAGGGCGGCGGCCTGCGCGTCAACGACGAGCCGGTCACCGACGAGAAGATGGCGCTGTCCGGCACCAATCTGACGCCAGAGGGTGTCATCAAGCTGTCGTTCGGCAAGAAGAAGCACATCCTCATCAGGCCTGCATAGGCGTATGAGCTTTTCGCTGCTTGTCAGGGTGCGCCGAAGCGCGCTCCCTGATCGGCAATGGACCAGAACACGCCCAGGGAACAGTCCAAGCAAGCGACCAAGGATCGCGCAACGGCGACATCGCAGGGCGTCGTGCGCACCGCGCTCGTGGTGCTCGCGTTGTGCTTCACGCTCGCCGTGCTCGGCCGAGGCCTCAGCGAAAGCTTCACGGTTTTCCTCAAGCCGATCTCCGAAAATTTTGGCTGGGACCGTGCGCAGGTCGTCTCGATCTATTCGCTGACCTGGCTCGTCAGCGGACTGACCGCACCGCTGGTCGGGCGCCTGTTCGACCATTCCGGACCGCGCATCGTCTACGCAACCGGACTGTTCCTGCTCGGCTCGGCCTTCCTCATTGCGGCGCACGCACAGTCGCTCTGGCAATTCCAGCTCTCAATCGGATTCTGCGTCGGCATCGGTGTCGCCTTCATCGGCAACGTGCCGAACTCGATCCTGCTCGGTCGCTGGTTCGGGCCGCGGCTGCCGACTGCGATGGCGGTGGTCTATTCGGCGATGGGCGGCGGCGTGCTGGCGCTGCTGCCGGCCTCGCAGCTCCTGATCGACCATCTCGGCTGGCGTGAAACCTACCAGCTGTTCGGCTTCGCCGCATTGGGCCTGCTGGTGCCGCTCATGCTGCTGCCATGGCGATTGTTCGCCTCCGGCTCGCCGCATATCGCCAAGAGGACCGATCCCGATTTCGTCGACGATGGCTGGACGCTTCCGAGCGCGATGCGCCATCACGCCTTCTGGGCGTTGTTCTCGACGTTCTTTTTTACGGCGGTCGGCATGTATGCGATCGCCGCGCAGATCGTGGCCTATCTGATCGATGCGGGCTTTCCGCCGCTCCAGGCCGCGACCGCCTGGGGCTTTTCCGGGGTGGTGCTGGTGTTCGGCATGTTGGGCGTCTCCGCGCTCGACGGGCTGATCGGGCGCAGGCCCTCGGTGCTGCTGAGCTACGCGATCTCGATCATCGGGATCTTCCTGCTGTGGCTGCTGCAATACTCCGCGAACATCATCCTGCTGACCGGCTTCGTGGTCTGCTTCGGCAGCATGATGGGCTCGCGCGGCCCGCTGATCACGGCAACCGCGATGAAGATTTTTCGGGGCAAGCGCGTCGGCACCATCTACGGCACCATCTCGATCGGCAGCGGTCTCGGCTCGGCGTTCGGCTCATGGAGCGGCGGTCTGATCCACGACGCGACTCACGGCTACAATGCGCTGCTCATCTTCGCATTGGTGAGCGTGATCCTCGGAATGATCCCGTTCCTGATCGTGCCCGCTTTGCGACGCTAGGTCTCCCGCAGGTAACCTGAGCGCATGCGTGTCACCGGGAAATTACGGAGGGGCGTGACGCGAACAGCCGCAAAAAATGCGGATCGCGCGCGGCTGAAAGTCCTGTCTGCGGTGTTTTGTCCGACATGACAAAAATGTCAGCGCGAATTGAGCTTGGGCGGCTTGCAGGGTGAAACTGAATGCGGTCCAAGTCGCGGCATTGGATGGAGAGCACGAACCAATGAACTTTCCCTATCTCACTCGCTTTCAACCGGTTCTCTTGAGCCTGTTTCGCTTCATGACCGGGCTGCTGCTGTTCCAGTACGGCGTCGCGAAACTGTTCAAGTTTCCGGTGCTGCCGTACTTCGCGAACATTCCGCCGATCATCTATGCGGCCGGTGCGCTCGAGCTGGTGCTCGGCGCGCTCCTGATGCTCGGCCTGTTCACCCGCCTCGCGGCGTTCATCCTCTCGGGTGAGATGGCCTTCGCCTATTTCATGGGCCACATGTTGAAGGGCGAGACGCCGGTGTTCCTGCCGCTGCTCAATGGCGGCACCGCGCCGATCCTGTTCTGCTTCGCCTGCCTCTACCTCTCGGCTGCCGGTGGCGGCTCGGTCAGCGCCGATGCGGCGATGGGCAAGGACTAGCGGCGCATTCGCGCGGCGCTGACGCGCGCGCAATTGACGCACGAGTAGCAGATGGCATCGGCCAACTTGCCGGTGTCATCTACCGCGAGCCCAGCACGTTCCAGATGAGAACCAGGGCCGCTGCGAGCAGCACGGACATGATGAGGCGGTGAACGAATCGGTTCATGGCCGCTCCGGCAGGGCTCGACGACCACCAAAGCCTGAGATCGATCTTCTCCAGCATGCGCGCAAAGATGCGCCCGCACATGTCCGTTTGCCTGCACGCTTGCGCATAAGGCTGCGAACGGTCATGCGCGCGGCCGGCCGGCGCATGGCTAGGGTTCATGATTGGTAAGAACTTCATGCTAGTGATGTTGACAATAACAACCATTCCGTAGGGGCTGTGATGAAGCTGCTGAGCCATCTGAAGATCCGCACCAAGCTTGCCAGCATGGTCTGTCTTGCGGCTCTCACAGTCACGGCCATCATCGCGGTATCGGCCTTCCTCAGCAAGAGCCGCATGATGGAGGACCGGGTCCAGCAGATGAAGACCGCGGTCGATCTGCTCTACACCCTCGCCCAATCGGTCCAGGACGACGTTACCGCCGGCAAGCTGACGCAGGCCGATGCCAAGGCCCAGTTCCACATCCGCGGACGGCGCATGAGCTTCAACGGCGGCCAGGGCTATCCCGTCGTCTACAACGCCGACACTTCGATCCTCATCAACGGCGCCAACCAGCAGCTCGAAGGCAGGATCACCGGCGCGACCGATTCCAATGGCGTCCTGATCGCCGACGCGATCATCAAGGCCGGCAGCCAAAATGGCGGCGGCGTGGCCTCGTACCTCTATCCCCGCCCGGGCCAGACCGAGCCCGTACGCAAAACCGTGTTCGCCCGCCAATTCGCGCCCTGGAACGCGACGATCAGCTACGGCCTCTATGTCGACGACATCGATGCCGACGTGCGCGCCTTGACGCTGGAGCTCGCCGCGGTCGGTCTCGGGCTGGTGCTGCTGATGGCGACGCTGTCCTGGCTGATCGCCCGCGACGTGCTCGGCGCGCTCGACCGCCAGAAGACCCGCATGCAGGAGATCGCCGACGGTGCCATCGACAAGCCGGTCGAGGAGACCGGCCGCGGCGACGAGATCGGCCGCATGGCCGAGACGCTGGAAGTGCTCAGGCAGACCGCTTTGACGGCGCGTAACCTGGAGGCCGAGCAGGTCGCGACCAAGACACGCAACGAGCAGGAGAAGCGTGACGCGCTGATCTCGCTCGCCGACCGCTTTGATGCTTCCGTCGGCCAGCTCGTCGGCCTGATGGCCTCCGGCTCCGGCGAGCTCGAGACCACCGCCAAGTCGATGTCGTCGACCGCCGAGGGCACCAACCGCCGCGCCGCCGTGGTCGGCTCCGCCGCCACCGAAGCCAGCCAGCGCGTCCAGACGGTCGCGGCCGCCGCCGAAGAGCTCTCCTCCTCCATCACCGAAATCAGCCGCCAGGTCGCCCAATCCGCGGAAGTCACGGGGCGCGCGGTGGACAGTGCACGGCGCACCGACAGCATCGTGCGCGCGCTCTCCGACGGCGCCCAGCAGATCGAGCACGTCGCCGAACTGATCTCCAGCATCGCGGCGCAGACCAATCTGCTCGCACTCAACGCCACCATCGAGGCCGCGCGTGCCGGTGAGGCCGGCCGCGGCTTCGCCGTCGTCGCCTCCGAGGTGAAGTCGCTCGCGAGCCAGACCGCCGAAGCGACCCGCGAGATCGGCGACAAGATCGCCCAGATCCAGGGCGCGACCAAGGAGGCCGTGGACGCCATCGGCGGCATCACCGCCACCATCGAGGAAGTCAGCCGGATCGCGACCTCGATCGGCGCGGCCATCGAGGAGCAAGGCGCCGCCACCGCAGAGATTGCCCGCAGCGTCTCGCAGACCGCGGAAGCGACCAGGGAAGTCACGACCAATATCGGCGGCGTCAGCACCGCGGCGAACGAGACCGGCAATGCCGCGGGCATGGTGCTCGCCGCAGCCTCGAACCTCTCCAAGCAAGCCGAGCAGCTCTCGGGTGAAGTCGGCACGTTCCTCGCCGGCGTGCGCGCGGCGTAGGCCGCACAAAACTCTCCTGAATTATCGTCGTCATGCCCGGGGCTCGCCCCGGGCATTCGCGTCTCGGAGGTTACGCTCGATTCCGCTACGGCGGACGCAAATGAAAGCCGGTTTGCCGCTATCGCCGCGTGAGACTGCAGCCGCTCGATAGCTGGCGTGTCGAGCCGGTCGAGCCATCGCTCGACTGCGACGGGAATTCCTCGAACGGCGAATTTTGCTTGCCGGTGTTGAATTCGAAGATCTTGCGGAACAGGCCGGGCGCCATCGCCGAGATCGGATTGACGCGCATCACGGGCGCGGCCGGCGTGCCGACGACCTCATAGGTCACGCCGATCAAGCCTTCATTGTTGCCACCGCCGAGGAAGATGCCGAACAGCGGGATCTGGCCGAAGATGTTGTTGACGCCATACATCGGCACGAAGGTGCCGCTCATGCACACCTGGTTGCCGGGATAGTCGATCGAGCCCTCGATGGTGGCGCCGATCATCGGGCCCTTGACGACGCCATCGCGGATCGTCAGCGAGCCGTTCTGCCGGGTGAACTCGGCGCGCAGCGCGCTGAAGGAGACGCCGTTGCCGGTGCCGTTCGGCGCGCCGGCGGCAACGCGTTCGAGCTGCGCCTCGCCCTTGACCGTGAAGTCGCGCACGTTGATGAGACCCTCGCGCGAGGCGTTGGGCTCGGACGACGGCGGCTCCATCGCCACCACCAGCTGGCCACCGGAGGCCTTGGTGTAGGTGTCGGTGAAGCGCAGCAGCGCACCGGCGTTGTTGGTCTGGAGATAGATCACCTCGCGGCTGCCCTGCGCGCGACCTCCGCGCAAGTCAGCCGCAACCGGCGTATCGTTGCCGATCTTGCCGCTGAGGGTGAAGGCCTTGATGGCGCCGTTCCGCTTCGACATCTTGGCATCGACGCTGCGCATCGCCTCGCCGTTGAAGCCCATGACGGCGCCGAGCTTCAGGTCGATGTCGAAATCGACGTTCTTCATCTTGTTCTTGGCATCGTCCTTGGCATTGCCCGAGATCGCCGACTTCAGGAAGCCGCGGCCGTCGAACACGTCGCCACGCATCGTGCCCTTGACCACGCCGTCCTGGCCGCGCTCCACCCTCAGCGACGCCTTGTCGCCGTCGGACGGCGCATAGGTCGGGAAATTCGCGTTCATGAGGTCGCCGTTCGGATCGACCTCCAGCGAGCCCTTGATCGAGGCACCGCCGCCTTCGATGACGATGTCCTCCAGACGCGTCGATTGCGCCGTCGGCACCACCTTGAAGCTGGCCTTGGCCGACTTGCCCGGCAGCTTGACCCAGCCGGGCAGGATGTTGTCGAGCTTGACCGAGGTCAGGTCGGCTTCGACGCCAAGCTTCGTCGTCTGCTCGGGCCCGCCGGCGATCTTGCCCGACAGCTTGATCGGCAGCGATCCGCTGACGGCGGGGCTGAGATCGAATCCCAGGCGCGCGCGGCTGGCATCGTCCAGCGTGGTCGTCAATTTGACGTCCGCATCGCCCTCGGCCGGCTTGCGGTAGTCGAGCGAGGCCGCCTGCCCGTTGATCTTGACGTCGCCCTTGACCTGATAGCCCTGGTTGCTCGCGACGATCTTGAGGTTGTTGGCCTCCAGCTTCTGGTTCATCACCAGCTTGTCGGCGGCAAAGCCGTTGAGATCGGCGGTGACGGCATAGGTCGTGTCGGCCTTGGTCAGTTCGCCCTTGACCGGGAGGCCGAGCTGGATGTTCGCCGTGAACGTCCCCTTGCTGGTGTTGGGATCGACGACGGTCGACGACAAATCGCTCAACCGATCATTGGAAAGCATTTCGGCCGCAGCCGGCACCGGGCCATCGACACGGAATCTGGTCCGCGACGGCGACGGCTTGGGCGCCATGTCAGGCACCTCGAAGACGAAGTCGGAGATCGTGACCTTGCGGCCGGCAGGCGTATCGGCGATGCCCTGCCCGATATTCACGGTCGCCGTGCGTCCGGTCACGTGCGCCTTCAAATCGGCGTCGTGCACGACAGGCATGCCATCCACGGGGCGAACCGCGACGCCGCTCGCCACGATGTTGACCGACAGGCCGTCGTCTGGAATGGGCGGGCCCTTGCGCGGAAGATTCCTCGTCGGCGAATTGACGCCGATCTCGATGCGCTGGAGTGTCCCGCGCTCGATCCGCTCGATCACCCATTCCCGCAACTCGGGAACGACGAGCGTCGGCCACATCCGCTTGAGTGCGGAGGCCGACATTGGCGTTCCCGCAAAACCCAGCGTCAACCGCGGCTCGCCCGAATAGTCGATGGCGCCGGTGCCGGCGACGCCTATCTCCCCGTTGGAGATATCGGCCTGCGTCAACAACAGCCGCTTGTGGTCGGTGTCGAAGCGGAAGCCGATCGCGATGCGGTTGAAGACCAGCGGCGGCTCGTTGTCGATGCCGCCGAGCAGGATCGAGCCGCCGCTGAATCCGAGCTGCCAGTCGTTGGTGGTGCCGTTGGGAGGCTCGAGATGGGCCAGCAGCGTCAGGCGGTTCGCACCCGACAGGATCTTGAACGGTGCGACCAGCACCCGCCGGTTCGAATCCCACTCGATGTTGATCTCGGCCGAGTCGATCGCCATCGGATAGTCCGGCGTATCTGTGTCGATGATGTTGCCGGCACCGATCGCGATCTTGCCGCGGAAGAAGGTCGGCACGCCGTCGCGGCCGAGTTCGCCCTTGAGCTCGCCGGTCAGCGGCAGGTCGGCGGTGTAGGTGAGATCCTTCACCCGCAGCGCCAGCAGGATGTTGGCGGTCGAGACCTTGTCGGCGCGGATGTCGACCGAACGCACGCCATTCTCGGCGGGGCCGATCGTGGCACGCAGCGACCACGGATGCGCGCCCTCCTCACCGAGGCTCAGAGCGACGCCGCCGCGACTCGGCCGGCGCAGGCTGAGCGTGATGTTCTCAAACGTCCATTTGCTGCCGCGCTGCTGATCGTCGACGATCAGGTTACCGTTCTTCAGACCGATCTCGTTGAGGTTCTGGCCGTCGAGTCCGGTCATGCTCAAGCTGTCGAGCCAGTCGAGGCCCTGAAGGATTCCGCTCTGGGGGGTCGCTTGCGGCGCGGCCTGCGATGCGGCTTGAGATGCGGCTTGCGATGGGTCTTGGCCCGCGGGCGCGGTGGCGGATGGCGGCGGCGAGACGCCGTTGCGGGGGAATGTCGGCGGCAGGCCCGCATCCTTCTTGGAGGCGACGCCGGTTGCGAGCGGTTTTGCGGTGTCGCCGGCCGACACCGTGACGGTGCCGTCGGGCGCGATGCGGATCGCGAGCTCGGCATCGACGAGGTTGAGGCTTTCCGCGCGCAGATGCCCCATCAGCAGGCCCGCGCCGGACAATTTCACTTCAGCCTTCGGCGCGCTGGCGACGATGGCACGATCGTGGTCGCGCACGACGATGTCGCGGATGCGTACGGCGATGCGGATTCGCCCGGCCCGCTCGATCTGGGTGCCGCCGACCTCGACCGTGTTGCCGTGGCCGATATTGTCCTCGATCGCCGCGGCCAGCCAAGGGGTCGCGATGTCGAGATTGATTGGGCCGGCGCCGAGCCGCCACCACAGCGCACCGAAACAGCCGACGAAGATGACGATCAGAGCCCCGACGACCACGGCGAGGCGCTTCAGCCAGCGGCCGCCGCCCAGCCAGCGGCGCAACGTCCCAAACCCGTCACCGATGCGATGGAAGCCCGAACTGGAACGCGCCAACAGCCGGCGCGCCCGATGGCCCGCCGCCGCTTCCTGATCCGGGTCCCAATCGGCGTCGTCCCAATCCTGCGGCTCTGGTTGGCCGGCGCGCCGATTCAAATCCCGATTGTAATCCTGGGGCGACGTATTCCTTGCCATTGCCTCTCGATACAGGCGCCCGTCGTAGGATTGAGCGCCGCCGGGACCGCAGCCGTCCGCGGGAAGCGAAGCACCCCGCGCCGGCATTGCCGCCATACCTCGACTGTTCCTGCTGTTCGTCATTTCGCCCCGGGAGCGCGTTCAACGAGCAGTGGGGTGGTGCGTGGAATTCCTTGTAACCATACTCCGGCGTCGTCAGACTCGCCCAGCCAAGGGCACGATTCCGGCACACCGGACGAGGGCTGCAATACCGCTTCGATTGACCCGTCGAAAGCGACGAAAGGAAGGCGTATGTCCAAGAAATCCCGAAAGAAATCGTCCAAAACGCCCTCCGGCAGTCCGACGGCTAAAAAGAAGCCCCTGAAAACGCGGGCAGCGACTCAAACAAAGTCCGCCAAAACACAGCGGACACCGGTGAGCAAATCAACCGGGACCATAGCAAAGACAGCATCGCATGGGGCCGCATCGAAACAGTTAATTTCTTCCAAATCGGCCGCCGCGCCCGGACCGGCGGCGAAGGCTGGTCTGGCCGAGGGTCAGAAGGCGCCCGCCTTCCGCCTGCCCCGCGACGGCGGCCGTGTCGTTGCGCTGTCGGACTATGCCGGCCAGAAGCTCGTCCTGTTCTTCTATCCCCGCGCCGACACGCCCGGCTGCACCAGGGAGGCCATCGACTTCACCCGGCTGGCCGACGCATTCACTGCTGCCGGTACGGCCGTGCTCGGCATCTCCGCCGATCCGTTGAAGGCCCAGGAGAAGTTCCGCGACAAGCACAGCCTCGGCGTCCCCCTGATCTCGGATGAGACACACGAGATGCTGGAGGCCTACGGGGCCTGGGGCGAAAAATCCATGTACGGCAAGCGCTTCCTCGGAATTCTTCGCACCACGATACTGCTTGGCGCCGACGGCAGGGTCGCCAAGGTCTGGCGCAATGTCCGGGTCGACGGCCACGCCGACGAGGTGCTGGAAGCGGCAAGACGCCTTTAACCAATTCTTTAAATTCGAGCGGTTCCGTTTCCGGAAAATTAACCATGACCGGCCCAGATTGCTGCGGCAATTTAGGCCGTACGGACTCATCCGACCGGCGCGGGAGTGCCGATGTCGAAAAGTTCTGCCCAATTCTCGCAGTACCCCCAACATCACCCCCACGACCACGGACGGGCTTTCCATCGGCGCCCTGCCGCCGCGGTGGCAACAGCGCTTCCCCTTCCCGACACCGACGACGCCTACACTATCGTGCATCACGGCAAGCAGGTTCGCCTGGGGCCGGTGGTGTTCTGGATCGTGGTCGGCACCGTCGTGTTGCTCGGGCTGTGGTCGGCCGCCACCGCGACCTATTTTGCCTTCCGCGACGACGTCCTCACGCGGCTGATCGCCCGCCAGGCCGAGATGCAATACGCCTATGAGGACCGCATCGCCGAGCTGCGCGCCAAGGTCGACCGCACCACCAGCCGGCAGCTGCTCGACCAGGAGCAGTTCGACCAGAAGCTCGACCAGATCATGAAGCGCCAGACGGCGCTGGAGTCCCGGGCCACGGCGCTCGGGGCCATGCCCGATGTGACCGGATCGATCCCCCGTTCGGCTCCACAACGCGGCGATGCGAACCAGGGCGCGACGCAGGGTACTCCAAAGCCCTCGCCGATCAGCGATACCGTGATCTTCGTGGCGCCGCCGGATCGTGAAGCCCGGCTCGAATCGCGCGCCCCGACCGTCATCGCCCCGCCGACCAATCAATTCGCCAGAAACCAGGGTTTCGACAACGTCCTGGTCCGTCTTTCGACCTCGCTCGACCAGGTCGAGCGGCGCCAGATGGCGGCGCTCAGCGCCGTCGAGGAAGGCATGGATTCGCGCATGCGCCGGATGCGCGGCGTGGTCAGCGATCTCGGCCTGAACCTCGCCAATCTCGAGGCCGCCGTGCCGCGCGCCGCGATGGGCGGGCCTTTCGTCCCCGTCAAGCTGACGGCCAATGCCGGGGCCTTCGAGAAGCAGCTCTATCGCATCAACACCACCCGCGCCGAGATGGACCGTCTCAACCGCACGCTGGCGCTGGTGCCCTACCGCAAGCCTGTGATCGGCGAGGTCGAATTCACCTCCGGTTTCGGCATACGCAGCGATCCGTTCCTGGGCCGGCCCGCGATGCATACCGGGCTCGACTTCCGCGCCGCGAGCGGCGATCCCGTCCGCGTCACCGCCTATGGCAAGGTGGTCTCCGCCGGCTGGTCCGGCGGCTACGGCCGCATGATCGAGGTCGATCACGGCAATGGACTTTCGACTCGCTACGGCCACCTCTCCGAGATCAACGTCAGGGTCGGCGAGGTCGTGAAGATCGGCCAGGTGATTGGACTCGTCGGCTCGACGGGACGTTCGACCGGTCCGCATCTGCATTATGAAACCCGCATCGACGGCGAAGCTGTCGATCCGCAGAAATTCCTGCGCGCCGGTGTGCGCCTGAGCGCGGGCTAGACCAGACTCGCGCTGCTCCCTTTCGGCTCAAGCGGCACTTAGCGCCGGCCTCCGCCCATCCCGCCTCCGGGACCACCGAAGCCGCCGCCCCCCATTCCGCTACCGGGACCCATGGGCCCACCGGGCGCACCCAGACCGCCGGGGCCTGACGGGCCGGTCGGTCCTGATGGCGCCGCGCCGGGTGTTGAACCGGGGCTCGCTCCCGGCGTCGGAGTCCCGGGCTGACCACCGCCCGGAGTCGGCGCGCCGCGATTGGGATGCAGGATCGAACCGCCGGACGGCCGATTGGGATTGCCGCCGCCGGACGGAGGTGCTCCCGGCCCCTGGCCGATCGCCTGAGACGAATCCACCTGGAGCCCGCGCGAGCGATCGAACGCGCCGTTGACCACCATGCGGGCTTCGCCGGCCGCCGGGCCGAAGCGCGAGCCGTCATGGGCGATGAGCCCGGAGCCAAGCTGCAGGTTCGATCCCGCGCGCTGCACATAAGCCTCGATCGAAAGACGGCTTGCGCCGACGAGATCCGAGAAATCGTCGATCCGGGTGCGCGCGGCCTGCATCGCGCCCTCGCTCGCGCTGCCCTCGATCTGGACGCGCTGGCCGACCAGCAGCGGATCGACGTTGTTCAGCTTCAGCCCGCCAATACGCAGACCGTCGGGCCCGCGCTCGACGAGACCGGTAACGCGCGCCGCCGCATCGCGCCGCGGCTCGACCAGGCTTGCGACGATCACGCCGTCGGTTCGGCGCAGGCCGTAGACGGCCACCTGCATGCCCGCGCGAAGCTTGCGCTCCTTGTCGCTTGCGACGATCTTCTGACCGAGCACCGTCAGCTCGTTGCCTTTCACGGCTTCCACCGGACCGGAGACCTCGCTCGCAATCGTGATGTTGCGCGTGACGAGCGTGCCGTCGGCCTGACGGGTCGCGACCACGCGCGCGAGCTGGCCGATGCGCAGAGCCTTGGGGCTTGCCGCCTCGCCGTCGATCCGGACCGGCACGTCGCTCGCGTAAGCGATGCGCTCGCCGTTGACGTAGATGCTGCCGAACCGCTGGATCACGCCGACGATGCCGGTGCCGCCGATGCCGTGGTCGTCACCGCGCGTGAGTCCGGTGCCGCCGATGCCCTGATCGGTGCCGCGCCTGGTCTGCGCATGGGCCAACGCCGTGCCGGCGAGCCAAAACCCTGTCAGCAGCAGGCGGCGGGAGATCAGCGGCGGCCGCCTCATGACGAGCCACCTTGCTTGCCACCTTCCTTGCCACTTTCCTTGGCCTCTGCCTGCTCATCCGCATCTTCGCTGTAGATGTAGATGCCGAAATTCCAGCGGGCGTCACCGCCCTTGTCCTTGGCGAGCGCGCGGTTGGCTTCGCGGTTGGCGGTCTTCAGCGCGTCCATCGCAAGCTCGCGCGAGCGTGCCTCGAGGCGCCGCGCCAGCTTCGGCGAGATGTTGTTGTAGTGCACCGCGCGTTCGAGGAAGCGCGGCGCTGCGCCCGAGACGTTCTGCGCGGCCGCGGCGATATGGTCGTGCAGATTGCGGCCGAGATAGTGCCATTTGCTGTCGTCCTCGCCGCTCGGAACGAAAGCTGCCTCGACCAGCTCGATCTCGTCAGCGGCGTTGATGGTGACCAGCTTGCGGTCGATCCATTCGTCCAGCACCGCGCGCGGCCGTACGTCCTTGGTGACGGAAGCGACCAGCTGCTCGAACGACGGCGCGTCGCCCTCGGCCGTGCGCGGCAGCGCCAGCGGCTCGCCCTTCGCATCGGTGAATTCGGGTGCGGCGATCCAGCGCGCGATCACCGCGCTCGTAAGCGACAATGCGGCCGGTGCCTCGTGCACGGGCGCGCCGGCGCCGCGCAGCCGCGCCACCTCTTTGCGGTGGATTCCGGTGAGCAGGCTGACACGGCTGTCGGTCTGCTCTTTCTCCTCCAGGGCGAAATCGTGCTCGGCGACGTTGACGAACAGCTCGCGGAGCAATTGCGCCAGCGCCGGAAACGTCATGCCGCTGCGAATGCAGAGCCGCACGAGCGGGCGCAGCAGCCGCGCCAGCGGCGCGTGCAGCTTCGCGGCGGCATTCGGCTGTGGAGCCGCTGCTTTGGACCCGGGCTTGGCATTCATGTCTGAATTGTATCGAAGCCCCGCGTGGGACACAATCCCACTTTTTTCTACTTCGCGATTGACGTGGTAACTTTTCCCACATATACCAGACGCCACTGAGGGGCGCGACGTAAAGGGACTCACACCCATGGCTGACCGCTTGGTCCGCATTTCCAGTTCGCTGCATGCCGTGCCGGTTCCCGGACGGCGACATGGCGCTATCGAGCCGATGCTGCCGGCGCTGCTGCGCGGCGTGATCTTCTTATCGGTGCTGGCCGCACCGTTCGTCGCAGCCCTTCTCGCAGGCTGACGCCATCATGCATCACACCAGCGAAACCCCGCGCCGTCCGTCGGTGCTGCACATCTTCAAGATCTACTATCCCGACCTGTTCGGCGGCACGCTCACGGTGATCCGCGACATCTGCGCGAGCCTGAAGGACGCCTTCGCCTCAGCCGTGCTGGTCTGCTCCCGGTCGGCAGCTCCGCGCGACATCGTCGTCAACGGCGTGCAGGTCGAGCGCGTCCGCTCGTTCGGCAATCTGTTGTCGCTTCCGGCCGCGCCCACCTATCCCTGGCGGCTGTGGCGCAAGATCGCCGAGCACGACCTGCTCGCGCTCCACGCCCCCTTCCCGCTAGCCGAGCTCGTCTTCGCCTTCGGGTTCGGTCGCAACCGGCCGCTGGTGGTGCACTGGCACGCCGACATCGTCACCCATGCCGGCCTGCGCTGGTTCATCGAACCCCTGATGCGGCGGACGCTGCGCCGCGCCAAGGCGATCATCGTCTCGGACCACGTGCTGGTCGACAACACGCCGTCGCTGCGCGAGTTCGAGGACAAATGCCACGTCGTGCCGTTCGGCATCGACACCTCAGGTTACGACTGGCCGAAGATCGAGCCGCACCATGTCAACGATCGCGGCCGGCTGGTGCTCGCCTGCGGCCGGCTCGTGCCCTACAAGGGTTTCGACGTACTGATCCGCGCCGCTGCCGCGCACAGTTTCGAGGTCTGGATCATCGGCGAGGGCGCCGAGCGGTCGCGGCTCCAGCAGTTGATCCTGGATCTCGGCCTCGGCGACCGTGTCCGCCTGCTCGGCTCGGTCAACGATTGCGAACGCATCAAGCTGATGTGCCTCGCCGACGTTTTCGTGATGCCGTCGGTCACCAATGCAGAGACCTTCGGCCTCGCCCAGCTCGAGGCCATGGCCGCCGGCCGTCCGGTCGTGAACACGGCGCTCGACACCGCGGTGCCGCGCGTCGCCCGCCACGGCATGGAGGCGATCACCGTGCCGCCCGGCGATGCCGAGAAGCTGGGTGAGGCCATCGACACCCTGATCCGCGACCCCGAGCGCCGCCGCTGCATGGGCCTTTCGGCGCGGACGCGCGCCCTCACCCGCTATTCGGCCACGGCCTTCAGGCAGGGCATGGAAGCCGTCTACCGCGACGCCGTCGCCGCCCCGAGCGAGGAGCGATCGGCAATCGCAGAGCCGCCGCAGGCGACCGGCTGGCTGGACACCGTCCGGATCGCGGCGGCGCTGGCCTGGTCCGACATGCGCCACCGCTACGTGCGCTCGCTGCTCGGCCCGTTCTGGATGTCGCTCCAGATGGCGATCGTGGTCGCGGTGCTGGGCTCGGTGATCGGGCAGATGTCGAACGCCAACATGCTGGCACGCCTGCCGATGCTGGCACTGTCGATGACGGCCTGGACCTTCCTCAACAGCGTGGTGCTCGATGCGACCACGGCGCTCCAGAACTCCGCGAGCCTGATCCGCGACCGGGCGCTGCCGCCGGTCATCTTCCTCCTGCAATGCACGTTCCGCCAGGCGCTGTTCGCGCTGCATAACGCCTGCGTGCCGCTGGCGCTGTGGCTGATCCTGTCGCCGCACGATCTCTCTCACGCACTGGCGGCGCTGCCCGGCCTCCTGCTGTTCGTGGCGTGCACCTTCGCTCTCAGCCTCGTCCTCGGCGCCATGGCGACGCGCTACCGCGACCTCAAGCCGATCATCGAATCCACCTTGATGCTGGCCTTTCTCGCCTCGCCGATCATCTGGTCGTCGGACATGATCAACCACCGCTCGACCGTGATGCGGCTCAATCCGCTGACGCATCTGTTCGCGGTGTGGCGCGAGCCGCTCGCGGGCGGACATATCGATCCCACCAGCATCGTCTACGTCCTCGTCGCGCTGGCGCTGCTGATCGTTGCGAGCGTCCTGACGCTGGTCCACCTGCGCAAAGCCGCATTCTGGATCTGACGCATGGTCTCGATCAGCCTTCGCAACATCTGTCTCGACTATCCACTCTACGGCGCCTACGACTTCTCGCTGAAGCGGCGGCTGCTCGGGCACATCATCCGCGAGCCGGGCGAGATGCGGATCATCCGCGCCGTCGACAACGTCACGATCGAGGCCGAAGCCGGCGCCCGCATCGGGCTTGCCGGGCCCAACGGCTCCGGCAAGTCGACGCTGCTGCGCCTGATCGCCGGCGTCTATCCGCCGAGCAGCGGCAGCATCGCGGTCCAGGGCAACGTCGTGCCCCTGCTCGGCCTCAACGCCGGCGTCAACCTGGATTTCGTGGCGGAGGACAATATCGCGCTGCTGCTGCGTATCAGCGGCCGCAAGCCGACCCGCAGCGTCATCGACGATATCTGGGCATTCACCGAGCTCGAGGCGCGCATGCAGCGGTTGCCGCTGCGAATGTTCTCCTCGGGCATGCTGATGCGGGTGCTGTTCGCGACCGCCACCGCATTTCCGGCCGACATCCTGCTGCTGGACGAATGGCTCAGCGTCGTCGACGAGCATTTTGCGGAGAAGGCACAGGAGCGGCTGTTGAACCTCGTGTCGCAGGCGGCGATCGTGATCATCGCCTCGCACGACCAGCCGCTGCTGCGCCGCACCTGCACCAGCATCATCAATCTCGATCACGGCCGCATCGCCTCGACCGTGACGGTCGAGCCGCCGGCCACGCACACCTTCGAGCTTTGCGAGAAACGCGCATGAAACAGAACATCCTTGTCGTCTCCGAAGCGCTGGGCGAGCCCAACCACAAGCGCGGCATCTTCCACTTCACGCGCGAATTGATGCGCTCGCTCGCGGCCGAAGGCCATGAGCTGACGCTGCTGGTGGAGACCAGCCGGCGCTATCGCAAGCTCCGCCGGCGCGAGCGGCGCACGAAGCTGTTTTCGGCCCAGTCACGCAACATCGAATTGCTCGTCCTGTACCGCTACCTCGACGAGATCAACATGGGTGAGCCGCGGGCGCGCAATGGCCTGCGGCGCACACTCGATTGGCTGCGCCACAGGGCCTCCATGTCGGTGTCGTGGGACTATGTCCTCTGCTTCCTGCGCGCAATCGGGCTGCGTGGGCTCAATGCGCGGCTGATCGAGAACAAGACCGCGGCGCTCGAATACGTCCCTCCGGACCTGCGCCATCTCGAGCTATTCGACGAGTTCCAGCTCGAGCCCGGCTTCTACAGCTATCAAGATTCCTCGGCCTTCTTCCTGCTGCCGCCGCCGCGCGTCGACGCCCGCGACTACGACGTCATCGTCGTGGACACTCCGACCCGGGTGGCGATCAAGCGTAGGCCGAACGCCAAGGTGATCTGCGTCGTCCACGATTTGCTGCCGCTCACCGACCTCAAGCTCAGCGACGTCGCGACGCGGCTGTTCCTGTCGCGGCTCCTCACCAGCCTGCGGCAGGCCGACGAGCTCGCCTTCGTTTCAAACTACAGCATGATGCGGTTCAGGGAACTGTTGCCGCAATTTGCGCACCTACCGGCGCGGGTCGTGTATCCCCGCACCCGGTTCGACGCCCCGGATGTCCTGCACCTCCCAGCCCCGTCGGGGCGTCCGGGGCGGCCGAGCTTCGTCGTCATTGTGTCGAACGAGCCGCGCAAGAACGTCGCTACCGTCATCCGTGCCTTCCGTGGCGTGCCCCAGGCCGATCTCGTCGTGATCGGCCATGCCGGCCAGATCAGCCGGATGCGCAATCTGCCGCAAAACGTCCGCTTCGCCGGCTATGTCGACGAGCAGGAAAAAGCGGTTTTGATCGCGGAGGCGCACGGGCTGATCATGCCGAGCTTCGCCGAAGGCTTTGGCGTGCCGATCATCGAGGCGCTGGCCGCGAACACGCCGGTGCTGTGCTCTGACATCGCCGTCTTCCGCGAGGTCGCAGGCGAGCTCGCCGATTATTTCGACCCGTTCTCGACCGACTCCATCGCGGCCTCCGTCACCCGCGTGCTGACGCGGCAGGATGAGTGCCGCGGCAGGATCCGGGCGCGGTGGCACGAGCTTGCCGAGCGTTACGGCTACGAGACCCAGGCCCGCGACTTCCTCGGGCATCAGGCGGCCGCCGAGAGCCTCGTCGCCGAGCAGCTCGCGTCATAGAGATGACCGCCGAAACCGCGATGTGGCCCGGTCCTGCCGATCGGCACGGCGGGCACAGTCGGTGGCAGACCTGGCGCAACCCGGCCACGCTGATCCGGGCCGCCGATATGCTGGCCGTCCTGATCGCGGCGTCGCTGCCATGGTCCACCACGGCGCCTTCGATCTTCGTCGGGCTCTGGCTGCTTGCGGTGACGCCGACCATCGACTGGCGCGACTATGCGCGCAAGCTCGTGCAGCCAGCGCTGGCCTTGCCCTTCGCCCTGATGCTGCTCGCGCTTCTCGGCACGCTTTGGTCGGACGGTGCGTGGGCCGACCGGCTGCATGCGATCAAGCCGGTCGCAAAGCTCGCGCTCGTTCCTCCCCTGCTCTACCATTTCAGCCGATCGGAACGCGGCTTCCGGGTGGGTCTCGCCTTTCTCGCCTCCTGCGCGCTGCTCGCGGTCTACTCCAGGATCGTGCTGCTCGATCCCGCCTGGAAGCTCACCGCGACGGCATCATCAGGCGTTCCCGTCAAGAACTACATCGACCAGAGCCAGGAATTCACGCTTTGCGCGTCTGCGCTGGCGCTGCCCGCGCTGAATTACTGGCGCCGCAGCAAGCCGGCCGCGACCGCCGCCTGTCTGGCGCTGATCCTGCTGTTCGTCACCAACATGGCGTTCGTCGCCGCCGCCCGCACGGCGCTGCTCTGCATCGCGGTGCTGCTCGCCCTGTTCGCGTGGAGGCATCTGGGCCGGCGCGCGGCGCTGGTGCTGCTCGCGGGCACGGTCGCCGCGAGCGCGCTGGCCTGGACGGCGTCGCCCTATCTGCGCCAGCGCATCACGGACATCGCCGTCGAATACCGCCACGGCCACGAAGACATCAACCGCGCCTCAACGGCCCAGCGGCTGACCTATTGGCGCAAGTCGCTTCATGCCTTTGCCGAGGCACCTCTGGTGGGACACGGCACGGGATCGATCAAGCGGCAGTTCGAACGTGCGGCTGTCGGCGACAACGCCCTCGATACCGAAATCGTCAGCAATCCGCATAACCAGGCCCTCAACGTCGCCGTCCAGTGGGGCCTCCTCGGCGTGGTTCTGCTCTACGCGATGTGGATCGCACATTTTCGCCTGTTCACTGGCGACGGAATTGCGGCCTGGATCGGCCTCGTGGTCGTTGTGCAGAACATCGCGAGCTCACTGCTGAACTCGCATCTGTTCGATTTCCACGAGGGCTGGATGTATGTGCTGGGCGTCGGCGTGGCCGGCGGTATGGCACTGAAGGTGAAAGCCAGGGCCCAGTCCTGACTACTGGCCGCGCTCGTGGCCGACCTCGCCGGTGATGACGTCGCCGAACAGCTCCCAGGCCTGCCCGTTGAAGCGCATCAGCTGCATCTGCTCGATCGGGAAGTAGTCGTCGGGCGAGGTGTTGACCATGACACCGGGCAGCATCAGGTCGGTGTGAAAGTCCTTCAGGTTCGCGGCCTGCTTCATGACGTTCTCGCGGGTGAGGTTGTCGCCGCACTGCTTCAACACCTGCGCCATCGCCTCGGCCTGCACATAGCCGTAAACATTGTTGGAATTGGCCTTGTCGCCGTCAGGGTAATATTTGTCCATGAATTCGCGCCATTTGACCACCGCCGGATCCTTGTCCCAGGTCGGATCGGTCGGGTCCTTGAGATAAACGGTCGAGATGATGTCCTTGGAATAGTCGAGCCCGGCCGGTTTGAGCACCGAGGCGACCGAGGTCGCGGTGTTGGCCAGGAAGAATTTTGGTTTCCAGCCGAGCTCGCCGACTTTCCGGATCGCCTGCGCCGAACCTTTCGGCGCAGCCCATGAGAAGAAGATGTCGGCGCCGGAATCGTGCAGGGCGACGATCTGCGAGTCGATCGAGGGGTCGCTGACCTCGTAGGATTTGTCGGCGATGATCATGCCGGCCTTGTCGCCGAGCCCGTCCTTCAGGCCCTTGAACTGGTCCTTGCCGGCATCGTCGTTCTGCCAGAACACCGCGATCTTGCCGTTTGGAAAATTGTCGCGGATGTATTTTGCGTAGATCCGGCCCTCGCTCTGATAGTTCGGCTGGAATCCCATGGTCCAGGGAAAGTTCTTGGGGTCGCCGAACTTGGTGCCGCCGGAGGCGACGAAGAGCTGCGGCACCTTCTTGGCGTTCATGTATTTCATGATCGCCGAATTCGAGGGCGTGCCGAGCGGCTGGAATATCAAGAGGACTTCGTCACTCTCGACCAGCTTGCGCGCCTGCTCGATCGCCTTCGGCGGGGAATAGGCATCGTCATAGCTGATGAAATTGATCTTGCGCCCGTTGATGCCGCCCTGGTCGTTGATCATCTTGAAGAAGGCGGCCTCGGTCTTTCCGATCACGCCATAGGACGACGCCGGCCCGCTATAGGGCATGATGTTGCCGATCTTGATGTCGGTATCGGTGGCTCCGGGGTCGTACTTCTTCTGCGCCGAGGCCGGTGTCGTGACGAGCACGCCGGCAGCAAGCATGGCGAGGGCAGCAAGGTTTTCGCGACGACCCGGCATCGTTCTCTCCCCTGTGTTTTATCGTCTTGTTTTGCGGAGAGTGTCGCAAGCTCGCCTGCGGCTGGCAAGCGCCGCGATTTTCCGCGAGGTGAAACGCGACTCCGGAACCTACGCGCCGCGCCGCAGCAGGTTCAGAACGCGCCCGTCGATCACGAGCAGCGCGCTGCCGATGACGATCGCGCCCGCGATCTCACGAATCGAGATCGGCTCGCCCAGCACCAGCCATCCCAGCAGAATGGCGGTGACGGGAATGAGCAGCGTCACCAGCATGACATTGGTTGCGCCCGAGCGCCGCAGGATCTGAAAGAAGACGATATAGGCGAGCGCCGTCGACAGGCCGGCAAGGCCAAGCACGGCGAACCATGTCGCTATGCCCGGCATCGGAAGGCGCCACGGCTGCTCCATTGCGCCGGCGACAACCGCCATCATCACCGTCGACGCCATCAGCTGAAACGTCGCCGTCCCAAGCGGTGGCGAATCCTTCAACAGCCGCCGCGCCGCCAGCGCTGCAAAGCCGTAGCTGAGGGCGCCGCCCAGGCAGAGCAGGATGCCGAGCCCCTGCCCCGGCCTCGTCTCGATGCCCCACCCCCGCAGAACGATCACGCCGGCGAGGCCCAGCGCCACGCCGGCGACGCGCCGCATCTGCAAGGCCTCCTCACCCGCCGCGGCCATCACCATCACCGTGAACAGCGGCGTGGTCGCATTCAAAACCGACGCCAGCCCGCTCGGAATGAAAGTCTGCCCGATCACGATCAGCGAGAACGGGACGACGTTGTTGAACAACCCGATCGTGGCAAACGCTGTCCAGCTCTTCATGTCCTTGGGAAAGCCGATCCCCTGCATGCGAAGCAGCGGCAGGAGAATGACCGCACCCAGCGCAACGCGAGCAAACACGAGCGTCAGCGGCGACAATTCCCGCAGCGCCGCGCCGTTGAAGAAGAACGACCCGCCCCAGAGCACCGAGAGCACGGCGAGCAGCGACCCGTCGCGCGCATCGATCCGGTTGTCGTTCGGGAGCATGGCGTCCAAATTCCGGTCAGACCTCCGGCCTAGAACAGCGCGTCGGGAGTCGCCACCCGATTTCCGGGGATTTGGGAGGTCCGCGCTAGGACGGCTTCTTCGGCCGCGACACCAGCTCGATCATCTTGCCTTCGTCGTCGTCGGGCATCGCGGCCTTCGCTTGCGCGTAGGCCTCCACTGCGGCGCGGGAGACCAGCGGCTTGGCTGCCAGCAGGCTCTCTGCGAGCTTCACGGCATAGGCGGCATCCTTGTGCCGCAGCGCCGCCGTGAACGTTGCACCGGAAAAATCGCGGGCAGCCATGCGCTTGGAATGACGCTGAACCTGCGGGCTTGCGGCGACGCCTGCCTGGATCGATTCCAGCACGAGGTTCATGTCGAGGCCGGCCTGCTCGGCGATCGCAAGGCCCTCGGCCAGGCCTGCGATCTGGATCGCTCCC
This sequence comes from Bradyrhizobium sp. SZCCT0153, assembly GCF_018129995.1. Taxonomy (GTDB): domain Bacteria; phylum Pseudomonadota; class Alphaproteobacteria; order Rhizobiales; family Xanthobacteraceae; genus Bradyrhizobium; species Bradyrhizobium japonicum_G. Next base: position 235,374 of record NZ_JAFCKS010000006.1, on the reverse strand, counting down.
ATCAGATTGTTGATCAGCTTGTAGACCGTGCCGGCGCCAACTGGTCCGAAATGGCGGATGGTCGAGCCGATTGGCTCGAGATAGGGCCGCGCGCGATCGAGGTCAGCCGCGTTGGCGCCGACCAGCAGCGTCAGCTTTCCGCTCGCTGCCGCATCCGGCAATCCCGTCACGGGGCAGTCGATGTAGATCAGCCCGCGCGCGTTGAGCTCGCGGCCCATCTCGCGGGCATGATCATAGGAGACTGTGGAGCATTCGATCGCGATGGTACCGGCCTTGGCCGTCTTGGCCGCGCCCTTCGGCCCCAGCCAGACCGCGCGCGAGGCTTCGTCATCGGCAACCATGGTCACGACGGCGTCGGCGTCGATCGCGGCATCTTCAGGTGATGTCGCCCAATGCGCACCACGCGCGATCAAATCCTCGGCCTTGGCCTTGCTGCGATTCCACAGCGTCACCGTGAAGCCGGCATCGAGATAGCGGCCGGCCATGCCATGACCCATGCGCCCCAATCCGATGAAGGCGACACGGGGCATGATCAGTCCACGTCCTCGATGTCGCCGGTCGTGGTGCCGAAGGCGCGCTGCGCCAGCGTCGCGGCCATGAAGTCGTCGAGCTCGCCATTGAGCACGCCCGACGTGTCGGAGGTCTGCACGCCCGTGCGCAGATCCTTCACCATCTGGTAGGGCTGCAGCACGTACGAGCGGATCTGGTGGCCCCAGCCGATATCGGTCTTGGCGGCCTGGTCGGCAGCGGCCTTCTCCTCGCGCTTCTTGAGCTCGATTTCATAGAGACGCGCGCGCAGCATGTCCCAGGCCTGCGCCTTGTTCTTGTGCTGGGAGCGGCCGGCCTGACAGACCACCGCGACACCGGTCGGGATATGGGTCAGACGCACCGCGGATTCGGTCTTGTTGACGTGCTGACCGCCGGCACCGCCGGAGCGCATGGTGTCGGTACGAACGTCGGATTCCTTGATGTCGATCTTGATGCTGTCGTCGATGACGGGGAACACCTGCACACTGGAGAAAGACGTGTGCCGCCGCGCGTTGGAATCGAACGGCGAGATGCGCACGAGGCGATGCACGCCGGCTTCCGTCTTCAGCCAGCCATAGGCATTGTGGCCGGAGACCTGGATCGTCGCCGACTTGATGCCGGCCTCTTCGCCCTCGGACTCTTCGAGGAACTCGACCTTGAACCCGTGGGTCTCGGCCCAGCGCGTGTACATGCGCAGCAGCATCTGCGCCCAGTCCTGGCTCTCGGTGCCGCCGGCGCCGGCATGGACTTCCAGATAGGAATCGAAGCGGTCGGCTTCGCCCGACAGCAGCGCCTCGAGCTCGCGCCGCGCCACTTCCTTCTTCAGGTTCTTGAGTGCAGCCTCGGCTTCAGCAACGACCCCCGTATCGCCCTCGGCCTCGCCGAGCTCGATCATGCCGATGTCGTCTTCGAGCTCCTGCTCGACCTTGCCGATGCCGGAGAGCGAATCCTCGAGCGAGGTGCGCTCCTGCATCAGCTTCTGGGCTTTCTGGGGATCGTTCCAGAGGTTGGGATCTTCTGCGAGCTTGTTCAGCTCAGCGAGGCGCGCCGTCGATTTCTCGACGTCAAAGATGCCTCCTCAGCAGCCCGACAGACTGCTTGATCTCTTCTACCAACCGTTCGATTTCGGCGCGCATGTCGTTCTCTGGTCTCACGGAAATGTTTCCGCGTCTGATTGCAACGGGATGTAGCGGCGGCGGCTGCAAAGCGCAACCGCCGCGGCGAAGAAGGCCCCTCTTGTCCCAGGCCTTAGTACAAGCCGCCGGTGCCCGGCCGCATGAAGAAGCCGGAATCGGGCTGCTGCTGCTGCGATGCCGGCATGCGGCCGTCGGCATCGGCAACGCCGATGACTGAGTAATTATCCGGCGGCGCCGTGCCCGGCTTGAAGGCCTCGAGGATGGTTCCGCCGGTCTCGCCCGGTCCGGCGCGCATGCCAGTCTTGGCGACGACGCGAACCAGCTTGATGCCCGCCGGCACCTTGAACGGAACCGCGGGCTTGTCGGCGAGCGCGAGCTGAAGGAAGTCGCGCGCGATGGGGGCCGCGAGATGGCCGCCGGTCGCGGCGTTACCTTTGCCGAGCGGACGCGGCTTGTCGTAGCCCATGTAGATGGCGACGGCGATGTCGGGCGAGAAGCCGACGAACCAGGCGTCCTTGGCCTCGTTGGTGGTGCCGGTCTTGCCGGCGATCGGCTTGCCGACCGCTTTGACCACGGTCGCGGTACCGGCCTGGACCACGCCCTCCATCAGCTCGGTGATCTGATAGGCCGTCATCGAATCCAGCACCTGCTCGCGGCGGTCGATCAGCTGCGGCTCAGGCTGGTTCTTCCAGCCGCCGGGCGCGTCGCAGCCACGGCATTCGCGCTGGTCGTGCTTGAAGATGGTGTGGCCGTAACGGTCCTGGATGCGGTCGATCAGGGTCGGCTTCACGCGGCGGCCGCCATTGGCGAGCATCGAATAGGCCGTGACCATGCGCATCGCCGTGGTCTCGCCGGCGCCGAGCGCGTACGACAGGTAGTTCGGCAGCTCGTCATAGACGCCGAAGCGGCGGGCATATTCGCCGATCAGCGGCATGCCGATGTCCTGCGCGAGGCGCACCGTCACGGTGTTGAGCGACTGCCGCAGCGCGTTGCGCAGCGTCACCGGCCCCTGGAACTTGCCGGAAGAGAAGTTTTCGGGCCGCCACACGCCGGCGCCCTGGCCCTGGTCGATTTCGATCGGCGCGTCGAGCACGACCGTCGAGGGCGTATAGCCGTTGTCGAGCGCGGCCGAATAGACGATCGGCTTGAACGACGAACCGGGTTGCCGATAGGCCTGCGTGGCGCGGTTGAACTGGCTCTGGTCGAACGAGAAGCCGCCGACCATCGCGAGCACGCGGCCGGTCCAGGGGTCCATCACCACCATCGCGCCGGACACTTCGGGAATCTGACGCAGCCGGTACTGGCCCTCGACGGGCTGACCGTCCTTGTAAAGCGGATCGGCATAGATCACGTCGCCGGGCTGGAGCACCTGCGACACCGCACTCGCCGCCCTGCCCTTCGTGGCCCCCGAGGCCGCCTTTGCCCATTTGATGCCGTCGAGCGTGATGAGGCCGGTCTCGCGCTGCTTGCTCACGGCGCCGCCGAGCTCGCGGCTCGGCTGGAAGCCGATGCGCGCCGACTGGTCGCTGGTCTCCAGCACCACCGCCATGCGCCATGGCGAGATGTCGGACAGCGACTTGATCTCGGCGAGCTTCACGCCCCAATCGCCCGAAATATCGAGCTTGCTCATGGCGCCGCGATAGCCCTGCTGCTCGTCATAATTGACGAGGCCGGCGACCATGGTCTTGCGCGCCATGACCTGGATCTTCGGATCGAGCGTGGTGCGGACAGAGAGACCGCCCTCGTAAAGCTTCTTCTCGCCGTAGCGCTCGAAGATGTCGCGGCGCACTTCCTCGGCGAAATACTCGCCGGCGAAGGTGTGAGCGCCGTTGGAACGGCTGGTGACGACCAGCGGCTCCTTGCGCGCCTTATCGGCGTCGGCCTGCTTGATCCAGCCGTTCTCCAGCAGGCGGTCGATCACGTAGTTGCGGCGCTCGATGGCGCGGTCGCGGTTGCGGACCGGATGCAGCGTCGCGGGCATCTTCGGCAGCGCCGCGAGATAGGACGCTTCGGCGACGGTCAGCTCGTTCACGGACTTGTCGAAATAAACCAGCGACGCGGCCGCGATGCCGTAGGCGCCAAGGCCCAGATAGATTTCATTCAGATACAGCTCGAGGATCTTGTCCTTCGAGTAGGTCTTCTCGATGCGCATCGCCAGCAAGGCTTCCTTGATCTTGCGGGCGAAGGAGACCTCATTGGTCAGGAGAAAATTCTTGGCGACCTGCTGGGTGATCGTCGAAGCACCCTGCGGACGGCGGTTGGAGCCGTAGTTCTGGAGATAGACCAGGCCGGCGCGCGCCATGCCGGTGTAGTCGATGCCGCCATGCTCGTAGAAATTCTTGTCTTCGGCTGCGAGGAACGCGTTGATCACGAGCTTCGGCACCGCCTGGATCGGTAGGTAAAGCCGCCGCTCCTTGGCGTATTCGCCGAGCAGCGAGCCGTCGACCGCGTGCACGCGGGTCATCACCGGCGGCTCGTAATCCTGAAGCTGAGAGTAGTCCGGCAAGTCCTTGGAGAAATGCCAGATCAGGCCTGCCACGGCCCCGACACCAACAAGGAACACCACTGTTCCCGCAGCGAACAGGAAGCCCATGAACCGCACAAGCAAGCGCATTATCTGTTTATCCGTTCAATCCCTGGATCAGCCCAAGATCACATCAAGATCAGCCTGGACGCAAAACCGGCGTCCATGTCACGTCGCGAACTCACCGGCCTACGCAATCATATCAGTGCCGGACTTAAGACGCTTGCCGAACGGGATTCTCGCCGATTCCGGAACCCCCTGCGGCGTTTTTATAAAGCGCCCGCTGTGGCCAAACTAGGGCTTTTGCGGCGGAACGGAAAAACCCTTTCAATTCGAAGGCCCTGTCGAAGGCCCTGCTGTGGCCATCCGCTTGGCCAGGAAGCCGTCAATGGCCTGCGCCATCGAACCCACGGCACGCGACCGCCAGCCCTCCGAGACCAGGTGCTCGAGGTCCCCCTTGTTGGAGACGTAGCCGATCTCGACCAGCACCGAGGGCACATCGGGCGCCTTCAGGACGCGGAAGCCGGCCGACTTCAGGGGATGCTTGTGCATGCGCACCGTCGACTTCATTTCGCCCATCAACAGCCGTGCAAAACGGCTTGAAAAGGTGCGGGTTTCCCGCTGGGTGAGGTCGATCAGGATGTCGGCGACATCCGTCGGCTCCTCCGCAAGGTTAAAGCCTGCGATCGCGTCCGCGCGATTTTCCGCATCCGCCAGTCGCTGCGCCTCGGCGTCGGAGGCCTTGTCGGACAGCGTGTAGATGGTGGCGCCCTGCGCGTCTCCCTCGGCGCGCGGCAGCGCGTCGGCGTGGATCGAGACGAACAACGCCGCCTTGAGACCGCGCGCGACTTTGACCCGGTCGTTGAGCGGGATGAAAGTGTCGTCGTCCCGTGTCATCACCACGCGGTACTTGCCGGTCTTTTCCAGCCGGTCGCGCAGCGCCAGGCCGAAGGCCAGCACCAGGTTCTTCTCGCTCTCGCCGCCCGACTGCGTGCCGTTGTCGATGCCGCCATGGCCGGGGTCGATCACGACCACCGCGCGGCCATCGGCCTTCTGCTGCCCTGCGTCAGGGGCCGCGGATGCCGGAACCGTTGTTGCAGGCGGCGGATCGGCGATCGCGGGCCGCAGTTCAGGGCGGTTTTCCGGAGTGAGCGACGGCACGAAGGCCGCGCGGTCGACCTCTTCCAGCTCGAGCACGAGCCGGGCCGGCTGGCCGTTGGCGGCCTCCAGCACGTAGGAATTGGCGATCTTGGCCGGGCCGGTCAGGTCGAACACGATTCGGGAGCCGCCGGGCATCACCAGCCCGTAGCGGAAGGCCTTCACCAGTCCCCGTCCTCCGGAACCCGTGCCGGCGGGGAGTTGAAAACTGACTTGGGGGACGTCGACCACCACCCGATACGGGTCGGCCAACGTGACGGCGCGGAAGGTCACGGCCTGGTCGATGTCGAGGATGAAGCGGGTCTGCTTGCCGTCACCGGCCAGCCGGGCGGCCGAGGCGACTGGAAAATTCGCTGCTGCAACAGAGGGTTGCGGCGGGCTCTCCGCGGCCTTCAGACGCGTGGAATCAGCACACGGCAATGCCGCGGCGCACAGCAGCGCACATCCCAGCAACACCCTTTGATTTGCGCGGCTCGCCACCGATTCCGTGCCTCCGAGCAGCCTTTTTAACGCAATAGAACCACAGGGTTAAACGATCCTTAATGGCAGACGCGCGAAACTCGCTGACTGTGACCGCCGTGCGACGCTCCCTTGCACGGTTGCCCCATTCCACGTATGTACGGAATGCTGACGGCCGATATTTCCGGTTGTGTCGCATTCAGCCCCCGGTGCAGCGCCGGAAATCCCAAGGTTCGGGAATTCCAGCGTTTTTCCGCTCTCCTCTAAGACCAGCGCGGTGCGCGGCAGCGAGGTGGAGCGGGGCAAGTACCGGCGGCGGACGGTCTCCGGATACCGCTGTGTTTCCGGGACGGTTCTGACAGCGGCGTGACCCGTTACCCGGTCCCTTAATCCCAGGGGAGCGGTTCGTAATCCCAAGGCGAGCGCGCTCGCGCCATGCCTGGCCAGCAGCAACTGATTGAAGGGCGGCCTCGCCGCCCAGTGTTTCATACGGGCCGACGCTTGATGCGCCAGACTGTGCCGACGAAATCTGAAGGACCATTCGCGACGCTGCGGAGTGAAAATCCCGCGCGCCGCTTTGGTCCTGAAGCTTCCGGTTCGGCAAGGTGCGAGAGACGGTGTTTCGGCCTTCCCCTCACCCCCGAATCAGGTGGACCGTCGCGTCACCCGGCAGCGCTCTTGGCGCCCACGGTCGATCGCGCCCGCCGCCGCCAAGAGTTAAGACATGCCCAACAAGATGTTGATCGATGCCACCCACCCGGAAGAGACCCGGGTCGTCGTGGTCCGCGGCAATCGCGTCGAAGAGTTTGATTTCGAGACCGCGCAACGCAAGCAACTGCGCGGGAACATCTACCTCGCCAAGGTCACCAGGGTCGAACCCTCGCTCCAGGCCGCTTTCGTCGAATATGGCGGCAACCGCCACGGCTTCCTCGCCTTCAGCGAAATCCACCCCGACTACTACCAGATCCCGGTTGCCGACCGGCAGGCGCTGATCGAGGCCGAAGAACAGGCCCATCGCGAGGCCGAGGAAGAGACCGAGAACCGCTCCCACGGCCGCCGCCGCTCGCGCCACCGCAACGCCCGCCGCCGCGGTCAGAGCGAACGCGTCCGCAGCGAAATCGTCGAAGGCGCCGATGCCGCGGCGCAGCCGGTCGAGGGCGGGGCGCTGCCGGAGCACGCCGAGGGCGTTTCGCACGAAGGCGAGCATCTGCACGCCGACGCGGAACATCATGGCGAGCACGAAGGCCACGATCATCACGACCACGATCATGGAGACCATGATCACGACGATCATCATGCCCATGATGACGATCACCATCACGCTCACGATCATCACGACCATGGTCATGACGGCGAGCACGATCATCACGACCATGATCATGCCGCCGAGACGCCCGCGCCTGTCGCGGCAATCGGCGCCGAGCCCGCGTTCGCGACCGAGACCGCTGCCGAGCCCCAGGAATCTCAAACCTTCCAAGCTCAAGCCTTCGAAGCTCACGCTTCCGAGGCGCACGCCGAGGCTCTCGCCGAAGCCGTGACGTCAGCCGCTGAACCGGCCGACGCCGTGTACGCCGCCGGCGAAATCACCGAGGCTCGTCATCAGGAGTCCGAGGAGGACGAAGACGACGAGGACGAGGACGGCGAGGAAGCCGAAGATGAAGTCGTCGAATCCGTCGGTGGTGACGACGTGCTCGAGGAAGTTCCGGAGCGCACCTTCCGTCCGCGCCGCCAGTACAAGATCCAGGAAGTCATCAAGCGCCGCCAGGTGATGCTGGTGCAGGTCGTCAAGGAAGAGCGCGGCAACAAGGGCGCGGCGCTGACGACCTATCTGTCGCTCGCCGGCCGCTATGCCGTGTTGATGCCCAACACCGCGCGTGGCGGCGGCATCAGCCGCAAGATCACCAGCGCGCAGGATCGCTCGCGCCTCAAGGAAGTGGTGCAGGATCTCGACGTGCCCGAGGGCATGGGCATCATCCTGCGCACGGCAGGCGCCGCCCGCACCAAGCCCGAGATCAAACGCGACTTCGAATATCTGATCCGGATGTGGGAGACGGTGCGCGACCTCACGCTGAAGTCGCAGGCCCCGACCCTCGTCTACGAGGAAGGCTCGCTGATCAAGCGCTCGCTGCGCGACCTCTACAACAAGGAGATCGACGAGATCTCGGTTGCCGGCGACTCCGGCTACCGCGAGGCGCGCGACTTTATGAAGATGCTGATGCCCGCCAATGTCGGCGCGGTGAAGCAGTATCGCGACGGCCAGCCGCTGTTCTCACGCATGGGCGTCGAGAGTCAGCTGGATGCGATGTTCTCGCCGACCGTGCAGCTGCGCTCCGGCGGCTACATCGTGATCAACCAGACCGAGGCGCTGGTCTCGATCGACGTCAACTCCGGACGCTCGACCCGCGAGCACCATATCGAGGACACCGCGCTCAAGACCAATCTGGAGGCGTCCGAAGAGGTCGCCCGCCAGCTTCGCCTGCGCGACCTCGCCGGCCTGATCGTCATCGACTTCATCGACATGGACGAGAAGCGCAACAACCGTGCGGTCGAGCGCAAGCTGTCCGATTGCCTGAGGCAGGACCGCGCGCGCATCCAGGTCGGACGCATCTCGCATTTCGGCCTGCTCGAGATGTCGCGCCAGCGCATCCGCGCCAGCGTGCTGGAATCCTCGACCGATCCCTGCCCGCATTGCGGCGGCACCGGCCATGTCCGCTCGGTATCCTCGGTGGCGCTGCAGCTGCTGCGCGGCCTCGAAGAAATCCTGATGAAGGGCGCGACCCACAATCTCGTGGTCCGCACCCGCACCGACGTCGCGCTCTACGTGCTGAACCACAAGCGCGGCCATCTGCGTGATCTCGAGAACGGCTTCAAGGTCACGCTGGCGGTCATCGCAGATCCCAGCGTCAGCGGACCGCAGGCCTATCTCATCGATCGCGGCGAGCAGGTGCATACGCTGGAAGCCGCCAAGGCGCTGCTCGTGGCGCAGGCGGCAGCGAGCCCGCCGCCCCTGGTCGAAGAAGCCTACGAGGACGAAGAGTTCGATCTGGAGACCGAATCCGAGGTCGAGACCGAGGAGACCGAAGGTCTCGCCGAAGAGCAGGCTGCCGGTGATGCAGCGACCGAGCAGGACGGCCAGCGCGGTCGCAAGCGCCGCCGGCGTCGTCGCGGCCGTGGTGGCCCGCGCGACGGCGAGCTTCGCGAAGACAGCCCGCCCACCCTTCCCGAACCGGCTATCGCGGCCGGCGAAGGCGAAGAGGAGGCCGAGTCCGAGCAGGATGGCGCCGAGGACGGCGAGGAGCAGGCAGCCCGTGGCGAGCAGCAGGCCAACGCCGACCGCCGCCGCCGGCGCGGTCGCCGTGGCGGACGCCGCCGGCGCGGTGGCAACGAGGAAGGTCTCGCCGGCTCCATCGGCGACGAGCTCGGGGCCAGTGCGCCGCCGGAGGCGACCGACGCAGTCGCTGATTTCGACGGCTTTGGCGGCGAGGCTGCGCCCTCGATCGCGCAGGCCGAACCCACCGCCGAGCCTCAGGTCACCCAGCCTGAGCCGCGTGCTGAAGTCCCGTTCGAAGCGCCGGCCCGGCACGAGCCGGCTCCTGCCGCCGCGGAAGAAGAGCCCGCCGACGACAAGGCCGCGCGGCGCCGCTCCACGGTCCGGGAAAAGGTGAGCTTCCTGTCGAGCAGCCCGAGCGAACCGGCAACACCGGCTGCGCAGGCCACTGAACCGGTTGCCCCGCCCGCGCCGGCTCCGGAGCCCGCGCCGCAAGCGACAAGCGAAACATCGGCCGCACCGCGTCGCGCCGGCTGGTGGTCGCGCCGCTTCGGCGGCGGCGAATAAGAATAAGACGAGCACCAAAACAAGAGCGCCCGGCCTTGGCCGGGCGTTTTCCGTTTCGCGCTCGCTTGGCTTCGCGCTGCCTTTGCCGACTTCAGAGCGACGGCGGATCGTCCGCAACATCGCGCGATGCGATCTGGCGGAGCTGATCATAGAGATCGGGGCCCTCGCTGGTGCAGAGACAGACGCCCTTGGCGGCAGGCCCGTCGCCGGCGTTGAGGTAGGCGTGGCCCATGGTGCTGTCGAGATAGATGCCGTCGCCCTCGTCCAGGATCTCCGGCGCATAGAACTCGGTGTGGACGGCGACGCGTCCGCTCGTCACCAGAAAATACTCCTCGCCGGCATGACGCAGCAGCGGGCCGAACTCGCTCAGCGAGCGTGCGCGCACCTCGGCCAGGATCGGCACCATACGTTTGCCGATCAGGTCGGTGCATTGATACGTGTAGGTGTAGAACCCGGTCGTGATCACCTGGCCCTGCCCGGCGCGGCTGATGCTCCGCCGCGCCGTGACCGGCCGGTCCTGCACGGGGCGCGGAGACGCCGGATTGAACAGCTCGGCGATCTCCATCTTCAGGCCCGAGGTGAGCTGGAGAAGCTTGTCGTAGGTCAGCGACATCAGGCCGTTCTCGACCTTGGACAGGGTCGAGAGCGCCATTCCGGTCCGCTCCGCCACCTGCTTGAGCGTCAGCCCACGCGCCTGGCGGGCCGCCTTGAGGCATTGGCCGAGCTGGGAATTGGCGCCCTCCGGCGTCGTCGTGATCTCGCTCATGCCGTGAGGCTACCACGGCGGCAGAAAAATTGTTGACCGATCCATCTAATCTTTTGGACGGACGCAAGGCCTCCAGAGGCCTAAAGTTCCCGTTTTAGGCAGCCGTGCCAGTATTTGTGCAAGAAATGGCTCCATCTGACAAATATTGGTGCGCCTCGTTGACTTTCCGATATGCTAAATCGTTTTCACAATTTGAAAGGGGATTGGCATTGTCCGGACTTTGCGATTCCAGCGCCGTTGAGCTGCGCCGTCTGCTGGCCGCCCGGGCGATCTCGCCCGTCGAGCTGCTGGATTCCTGCCTGTCGCGGATCGCCACCATCAATCCTGCCGTCAACGCCGTCGTGACCCTGGACGAGGCAGCCGCACGCGCCGCGGCCAGGCAGGCCGAGGCTGCCATCCTGCGCGGCGAGGATCGCGGCGCCCTGCAGGGGCTCCCCGTTCTCATCAAGGACACCCAGGACACCGCCGGGCTGCGCACCACCTATGGCAGCCCGCTGCTGCAGGACAACGTTCCGGCCTCCGACCAGGGCTCGGTCGCACGGCTGCGTGCGGCCGGCGCCATCATCTTCGGCAAGACCAACACGCCGGAATGGGCGGCCGGCGGCAACACCCGCAATCCCGTGTTCGGCGCGACCGGCAATCCGTTCGATCCGATGCGTTCGGCGGCCGGCTCCTCCGGCGGCTCGGCGGTGGCGCTCGCCTGCGGCATGGCCCCGCTCGCCTCGGGCTCCGACACCGGCGGCTCCTTGCGCAATCCCGCCGGCTTCGCCGGCATCGTCGGCATGCGGCCATCCTACGGGCTCGTGGCGAGCGAGAAGCGCGCGTTCGGCTGGTCCAATTTGTCGACCGACGGGCCGATGGCGCGCAATGTCGCCGACACCGCGTTGATGCTGTCGGTGATGGCGAGCGACGATGTCCGCGATCCGCTCGCCTATACGCTGCCCGGCGAGCAAGTGCGCGCGCGCGCCGAGCGCTGGGCCGCTCCGCGCCCCGCCGACCTCGGCAAGCTGCGCCTCGCCTTCACCGAGGATTTCGGTTTCGCCCCGACCGAGCAGGCGGTCCGGCGCGTGTTCCGTCACCGCGTGGACGAGCTTGCGCCGCTCTTCGCCGATTGCCGCGAAGCGACGCCGGATTGCGCCGGCGCTGACGACGCCTTCGCGGTGCTGCGCGCAGGCCTGTTCCTGGCGACGCACGGCAAGAACTACAAAGAGCGGCCCGACATGCTCGGCCCCAATGTCCGCGCCAATGTCGAGGAAGGCCTCGGCTACACGCTCGAGGACCACGCGCGCGCCACGACGACGCAGACGCGAATCTATCGCGCCTACCAGACCTTCTTTGAATCTTGCGACGTGCTGATCAGCCCGACCATTACGCTCAGCCCGCGCCCCTGGTCGGAGCTCTATCCTGCCGAGATCGACGGCGTGCCGACCAGATCCTATTTCCACTGGCTCGCGCTCGCTTATGCCGTCACGCTCCCCGGCCATCCCGCAATCAGCATCCCGCTCGGCCTCGATGAAGCCGGCCTGCCGTTCGGCCTTCAGATCGTCGGCCCGCGCGGCGGCGACGCCATCGTGCTCTCGGTCGCCGCGAGCATCGAGGCCGCGTTCGCGGGCGATGCGCAATTGTGCCGGCCGGTGCCCGACCTGGCGCGGCTCGCCGCAGCGCCGCCATTGTCGGCCGCGCCCGGTTTCCTCACCTGGGAATGACCAGAACCTGGGAATGACCCGAAACCAGCCCCGGCTGCAGCGCCGGCGCAACGGAGACGAGCATGACGGAACTGCCGAGGAAGACCAGCGTCGTCGCATTCGTCCTGCTCTACATCGCCTACTGCATCTCCTATGTCGACCGCGCGGCGATCTCGCTGGCGCTGGCGCAGATCGGCAAGGACTTCAACCTCCAGGCCGCGGATCTCGGCATCGTCATCAGCGCGTTCTTCCTCGGTTACGCCGCGATGCAGGTGCCGGGCGGATGGCTCTCCGACCGCTTCGGATCGAAATATGTGGTGATCATCACCATCGTGATGTGGTCGCTGTTCACGGCGTTCACGAGTCTTGCCTGGTCGCTCACCTCGCTGATCGCGATCCGCTTCATCTTCGGCATCGCCGAGGGCGGCTTCCCGCCGGCGAGCATCCGCGCCATCGCGGAAGTCTTCAAGAAGGACAGCCGGCCGAAGATGTCGGCACTGCTGCTGTCTTCCAACTATGCCGGCAGCATGGTCGCGCCGCTGATCATGGCGCCGCTGATCCTCGCGCTCGGCTGGCGCCATGCCTTCAACGCGATCGGCATTGCCGGCATCGTCTTCGCGGTGGTCTATTTCGTCTTCGTCCCCTATCTGGGACGTCCGGACGCGAGCGACAAGGACACATCGACGAAGGCCGAGAACCGTGCGCCGATGCGCGAACTCATGAAGAATCCGCTGCTGTGGCAGCTGATGGTGGTGTGGTTCGGTCTCAGCTGCGTCAACAAGGGGCTGGATTCCTGGATGCCGCTCTATTTGCTCCAGCAGCGCGGGCTCGACCTCAAGACCGTCGGCGTGGTGGCGCCGATCCCGTTCGTGATGGCGACGATCGCGACCGCGAGCGGCGGCTGGGTGATGACGACGTTCTTTGCCGAGCGCGAAAAATATCTGCTGATCGGCAGCTCCGCATTGACCGGCATCTTCCTCTACGCCATGTACAAGGCGGAGACGATCACGATGCTGATCGTGTTCCAGTCGCTGGTGTACTTCTTCAAGTCTTTCGTGCTGGCCTCGGTGATCGCGCTTCCGACCAAGCTGCTCCGCGACGACCAGATCGGATCGGGGATCGGCATGGTCAATCTCGGCGGCCAGAGCGCGGGCTTCGTCGCACCCGTCGCCATCGGCTTCATCGTGACCGGCACCGGATCGTTCGATGCCGCCTTCGGCTTCCTCGTGGCGATGACGGCGTTGTCCGTCGTGGTCGCCGCAACCATCAACACGGCGCAGCCGAAGCTCGCCCCGCAGCCGGCCTGACAGGAGAATTCTGCCGATGCAAAGCGCGATCGTTCTCGGCGGCGGCATGATCGGCGTGAGCGCGGCGCTGCACCTCCAGCAGCGCGGCTGGTCCGTGACGCTGGTCGACCGCAGGGAGCCGGGCCGCGAGACCAGCTACGGCAATGCCGGGATGATCCAGGCGGAGGCGGTCCGCCCCTATCCGATGCCGCGCGACATCGCCACGCTCCTGAAGATCGCGACCGGCCGCACCAACGACGTGCGTTACAGCCTGTCGTCGCTTCATCTCCATATCGAGCCCCTGCTCCGCTACTGGTGGCATTCGGCGCCGAAGCGGCATCGCGAGGCGATCGACGCCTGGGCGCGGCTGATCGCCTACGCGACGGCCGAGCACGACATCCTCATTCGCGAGGCCCATGCCGACAATCTGATCCGCCGCGCGGGCTACCGGCATCTGCATCGCGACGCAGCTTCCTTCGATCTCGCCGTCAAGGCTGCGGATGAAGACCAGCGCGAATTCGGCGTCAGGTTTCGCGCGCTGTCGGGGGCCGAGCTCGCCAAAGCCGAACCGATCCTTCGCGACGACCTGCCCGGTGCGATCCATTGGCTCGACACCTGGACCGTGTCCGATCCCGGCGCGCTGGTCACGGCCTATGCCGAGCTGTTCGAGCGCCTCGGCGGCACCATCGTGCTTGGCGATGCCCAGAGCTTGCAGCAGACGGCGACCGGCTGGTCGGTCGCCACCGACACGGGACGTATCGACGCCCCGCATGCCGTCGTGACGCTCGGACCGTGGTCGCCCGATCTGCTGCACAAATTCGGCTATCGCATTCCGCTGGTGCGCAAGCGCGGCTACCACATGCATTACGCCGGCGGCGCGTCGCTCGATCTGCCGCTGGTCGACAAGGCCGGCGGTTACGCCATGGGACCGATGGCGAAGGGAATCCGCATCACCACCGGCGCGGAATTGACCGGCATGGACGCGCTCGCCACGCCGGTGCAACTCGCCAGCGCGGAAGCCTCCGCGCGCGAGCTGATCGACCTCGGCAAGCGCGTCGAGCCCGCCCCATGGTTCGGCACCCGCCCCTGCACGCCCGACATGCTGCCGGTGCTCGGCGCCGCCCCGCGCCATCCGGGTCTCTGGATGAACTTCGGCCACGGCCACCAGGGTTTTACGCTGGGACCCGCGACCGGCCGCCTGCTCGCCGAAATGATGAGCGGCGAGACGCCTGCGATCGACCCGGCGCCATACCGGCCGGAGCGTTTCTAGCCTTCGGCACTCGCGGCGAGCAGCGCGAGCGCGGCCGACAGGCGCAGCAGCGGGTCGTCCCATTCGCGCGGGGCGCGCTGGCGGAACAGCCGCATGGTCGGATACCACGGACTGTCCTCGCGCTCGCGCAGCCAGCGCCAGTCCAGTGCGTAAGGCGTGAGCATCCACACCGGACGGCCGAGCGCACCGGCGAGATGGGCAACCGACGTGTCGACCGCGACGACGAGATCGAGTGCGGCCACGGCTGCCGCGGTATCAGCGAAATCGCCGAGCGCCGGCGCAAGATCGATGATGTCCTTGCCGAGCGCCGCCAGCACCTCGCCATCCCCGGCGCGCGGCTCCTTTTGCAGGCTGTAGAGCTGCACTCCGGGCATCACGAGACGGGGCAGCACGGCCTTCGCCGACAGCGAGCGCTGCTGGTCGCCCTTGTGTTTGGCATTGCCGGCCCAGACCACCCCGACCTTGAGCCGCCTCTCGCGCCCCAGTGCGGCCCGCCAGCGCAAGAGTCTTTCGGGATCCGGCTGCAGATACGGCACGGCCGCTGGAATATTGTCGAGCGTGGTGCCAAAAACCCGCGTCAAGCTCATCAGCGGCAATTGCAGATCGAACGGCGGCAGCTTCTCGCCGCGCGGAATCACGGCGACGTCGGGCAGTTGCCTCAACAGCGAGGCCAGGGCGAGCTGCACCTGCAGGACGATCCTGCCGCCCCTCGCCGCCGCCATCGGCACATAGCGCACGAAATGCAGGGCATCGCCGAGTCCGTATTCGGCGAACAGCAGCAAGGTGCGGCCGTCCAGAGTCTCGCCCTGCCATTCCGGCTCGGTGAACGAGGGATCGCCATCCGACAGCGTCTTGCATTTGCGCCGCCACCGATAGGCTTCGAACCCGTCGGCGAACTCACCGTTCATCAGCAGGAAATGCGCGTGGTTGTACTGCGCGAGCGGCTGCTCCGGATCGAGCGCGATCGCGCGATGCGAGGCGGCGAGCGCGGCGTCGATCTCGCCGGCATTGCGCAGCGCGACCGCGAGATTGGCGTGGCCCTTGGCATAGGCGGGATCGGCCACGACCGCGCAGCGATGCGCGGCGATTGCACGCTCCACGCGTTCCTGCTTCTCGAAGATGATGCCGAGATTGGTCCAGGCCGCGGCGTGATCGGGCTTGAGCAGCAGCGCCTGCTCGCAAGCGGCAACCGCCTCGTTCAGCGCGCCGAGCTCGGTCAGACAGGCGCCGAGATTGCTTGCGATCACATGATCCGACGGATCGCGCGCGACGGTCTGCCTGTAAGCACCGGCGGCCTCGGGCAAGTGACCGGCTTCGTGCAGGACGAGACCCAGCAGGCGCAGCGCCGGAGCATTGTCCGGTATGAGCGCGATGGCGCGGCGGTACTGGACGATGGCATCTTCGAGCAAGCCTTGCCGATAGAGCACGGCGCCGAGATTGCAGAGCACCCCGGGATCGTCGGGATCGCCGTCGAGTGCGCGGCGATAGGCGACCTCCGCCTCGCCGAGCTTCAGCTGGTCCATGAGGAGGTTGCCGAGATTGAGCCAGGCGCCGCGATAGGCCGGCTCCCGCGCGATGACCGCGCGATAAGCCTCCTCGGCTTCAGTCAGCCGCCCCTGCTCCGCGAGCACCACCGCAAGATTGAAACAGGCGCGGGTCAGATGCGCGTCGAGCGCGAGCGCGCGGCGATAGGCAAGTTCCGCCTCGTCGAAGCGCGCGAGCTCGCCGAGCGCCACGCCGAGCTTGTTGTGCAGGCCCGCATCGTCCGGCCTCCGGACCAGCGCGCGCCGGAACGCCGCCACCGCGCCCTCGCGCTCGCCCTTCACCGCGAGCGCGTCGCCAAGCGTGACGAGGGCCGGCGCGTGCTCCGGATCGATGTTGAACACGCGGCCAAGCAGCGCGGCACCGTCGGCTGCGCGGTCGGTGACGAAAGCCGCGACCGCGGCAAGATGCAGCGCCGGCACGTGATCCGGCTCCGCCCTCAGCACCTCCGCACAGAGCGCGTCGGCCTGGTCATGGCGACCTGCCGCAAAATGCTCTGCCGCCTGCAGCACAATCTGATCGACCCTCGCCTTGCCCACGATGCCCCGCCCCTTCAACGTCAGATGCGGGTTAAACGCACGAGGGCGCGAATTCCGTCAGTCGGTTGGCGCGGCGAAGCAGTTTTTTGATCCGCGCGGCATCCTCGGGCGTCGCCGGGTTGTAGACGATCATGCTGAGATCGGAGCGGCCCTCGACATTGAAGCTCGAATTAATTTCTGGACAATTGCGAGCTGGACCGCCGCGCAATCCTGGCCATCGGCGAGGCGCTCAGGGGACCCGACCGCCCGCTCATCGTCACCTCCGGCGTCGCCCTGCTCGCGCCCGGACGGCGCGCCACCGAGGACGACGACGCGGCGCACCACTTTCCGCGCGTGTCGGAACAAGGCGCGACCGCAAGGCAGTATCATGCGATCGCCGAGGAAGGCGTGCCGTTCAAGGCGATTGCGGAGATGATCGGCCGGCGGCTCGGCGTGCCCGTGGTCTCGAAGTCGGTGGATGAAGCACCCGCGCATTTCGGCTGGTTCGCGCAGTTCGCCGGCGTCGACGTTCCGGCATCGAGCGCAAAGACGCGCGCCTTGCTCGACTGGGCGCCGCAAGAAAAAGGGCTGATCGAGGATCTCGACCAGCCCTGTTACTTCAGGACCTGACGGCGCTTTGCGCCGCCGCAGTCAATTGACAGATCAGTCCGTCGTGATCGCCGTTTCCATGTCCGTCGGGTCGATCTGCTTGGAGAGGTTGGCGTTGAGCTTGTCGCGGTCGAGCTCACCCTCCCACCAGGCGACGATCACGCACGCGACGCCGTTGCCGCAGAGATTGGTCAGCGCACGGCACTCGCTCATGAACTTGTCGATGCCGAGCACGATCGCCATGCCCGGCACGAGGCGCGGATCGACCACGGCGAGAGTCGCGGCGAGCGTGATGAAGCCCGCTCCCGTAATGCCCGAGGCCCCCTTCGACGTCAGCATCGCCACGACCAGGATCGTGAGCTGCTGACCGAAGGAGAGATCGAAGCCGAGTGCCTGCGCGATGAACAGCGTCGCCAGCGTCATGTAGATGTTGGTACCGTCCAGATTGAACGAGTAGCCCGTGGGCACCACGAGGCCGACCACCGACTTGGAGCAGCCGAGCCGTTCCAGCTTCTCCATCAGGGACGGCAGCGCGCTTTCCGAGGACGAGGTGCCGAGCACGATCAGGAGTTCGTCCTTGATGTAGGCGAGGAAACGAAAGATCGAGAATCCGGCAAGCCGCGCGATGATGCCGAGCACGACGAACACGAACAGCGCGGCCGTGACGTAGAACGTCGCGATCAGCCCGATCAAATTGAGGATCGCTCCGGTGCCGAACTTGCCGATGGTGAAGGCCATCGCGCCGAACGCGCCGATCGGCGCCGCGCGCATCACGATGGAGATGACGCCGAACACCGCATGCGCGGCATCATCGATGAACGAGCGGATCGTGTGGCCGCGCTCGCCGAGACTCATGATCGCGAAGCCGAACAGCACCGAGAACAGCAGCACTTGCAGGATCTCGCCTTGGGCAAAGGCGCCGACCACGGTATCCGGAATGATGTGCAGCACGAAGTCGACCGACTTCTGACCGGCAGCCTGCTTGGCGTAATTCGCAACGGCCGCCTCGTTTGCCGCCGCATTGCCGAAGCCTGCGCCCGGCTTCACCACATTGCCGATGACTAGGCCGATCAACAGCGCGAAGGTCGAGACGACCTCGAAATAGACCAGCGCCTTGACGCCGATGCGCCCGACCTTCTTGGCGTCCTGGATGTGGGCGATGCCCGAGACGACGGTGCAGAAGATGATCGGGGCGATCACCATCTTGATCAGCTTGATGAACCCGTCGCCGAGCGCCTTGATCCAGTCGTTGGTGGCAACCGTCGGCCAGAGCCAGCCGACGATGGCGCCGAGCATGATGGCGATCAGCACCTGGACGTAGAGAACCTTGTACCACGGCTTGGCGGCAGCCGGCGCGACCGGCGCCCCCGCCATCGTTGTCGTTGTCATTGTTTCACTCCCCCTCAAAACGCCGGGCCAGCCAAGATCAACTTGGCCGGCCCTGTCAATTGGAACTGCTCTTCATTGCGCGCTTTAGCTGCGATCGACGATCCGGCGTGCCGCCGGCATCAGCGTCGCGCCCAGCGCGTTCTTGACCAGCGAGGCCGCAATGAACGGCGCAAGGCCGACCTGCCACGCCTTCGCAGCGCCAAGGCCAACGCCGCAGGCCAGCCAGCCGAAGCCCGCGGCCAGAATGAGGATGTGGCCGGCCGCCATGGCCGCAAACAGCAGCACTACGCTGCGATCCCAGCCGCGCTCGGCGAGCCAGCCGGTGACAAAGGCGGCGCCGATGAAGCCGAACAGGTAGCCCGCGGTCGGGCCGACCAGCGGTGCAATTCCGCCCACGGGACCGGCGAACACCGGCAGGCCCATCGCGCCCTCGGCGAGGTAGGCGATCATGGTTGCGCTGCCAAGGCGCCAGCCATACGCCGCGCCGATCATCAGCACGACCAGCGTCTGCAATGTCATGGGCACGTAAGGCAGCGGCAGGTTCACCTTGGCTGACAGCGCCATCAAGGCGGTGCCGAGCGCAATCAGCACGATGGCGCGCAAGGCGCCGACGGTTTCACCCGGCCGGGCGGGCCACATCAAGGCGGCAAGAGGAGAATGCGGCGCAGCAGTGGGCGCGAGGGAACGGTCAGACAAGTTGAACTCCGCAAGGCTGTTTTCGAAACAAGGCTGTTTTCGAAACGGCTGTCGAAAACTGGCGGCTATTTAAGCCAGTGAGCGATCCGGTCAACTGCTTCCCGCATCTCCGCGGCCGAACGCGCATAAGAGAACCGTATGAAGGAACGGCCATGGACGGGATCGAAATCGACGCCCGGTGTCGCCGCAACGTGTGCCTGCTCCAGCATCTGCTTGGCGAACTCGAAACTGTCGGAGGTGAAGTCGGAGACGTCGGCATAGAGATAGAAGGCGCCGTCGGCCGGCAGAAACTTGCTGAGGCCTGCCTTGGGCAATCCCTTGATCAGGATGCGCCGGTTTTCCTGATAGCCGTGCTTGATCTCCTCCATCTCGGCCGCACCGTCGAAGGCAGCCTCTGCTGCGATCTGCGACAGCGACGGCACCGAGATCGACAGGTTCTGCTGCAGGCGCTCGATCGGCCGCACCAGCACATCAGGCACCACCATCCAGCCGACGCGCCACCCCGTCATGCAGAAATACTTCGAGAACGAATTGATCACGAGCGCGCGGTCCGACAGCGCCGCCGCCGTCACCGCGGGAAACGCGTAGTCGAGGCCGTGGTAGATCTCGTCCGAGATGAAGCGGATGCCGGCATCTTCCGCCGCCGCGATGAGGCCCGCGAGCGCCTCGCGGGACATCATCGTCCCCGTCGGATTGGCGGGGCTGCCGACCAGCACGCCCTTGAGCGGCGCCTTGCGATGGGCCGCCAGCAGCGCTTCGCCGGTGAGCGCATGGCGCGTCTCGTTGGTGGTCTCGATCAGCACCGGCTCGCAGCCGAGCGCGGTGAGGATATGACGGTATGGCGGATAGCCCGGCACCGTCACGGCGACGCGGTCGCCGGGTTCGAACATCGACAGGAAGGCCAGGATGAACCCGCCGGAGGAGCCGGTGGTCACCACGATCCGTTCCGGGCTGACGTCACAGCCATACGCATCGCGATAGTGGCGTGCGATCCGCTCGCGCAGGCTCGGGATGCCGAGCGCGGAGGTATAATCGATCCGCCCGGCCTCCAGCGCCGCACGGGCGGCCGCGATCGCCGTTTTCGGCGCGCCGGCGGCGGGCTGGCCGACCTCCATGTGGATGACATGGCCGCCGGCCGCCTCGATTCGGGCCGCGGCGGCCATGACGTCCATCACCATGAACGGGGGAACGTCGCTGCGGCGGGAGGGCTCGAGCCACTGCCCCAACCGGTTCCTCAATGTCGCATCGTGCATCGGTTTCTGCTAATTCGCTGGCGGACCGGTCCGTCCGGTCCGGGAAACGGGGCGCTTGCGCCCCAGACTGGCCGCATTGTACGGCTCATAAGGGGGACGGCTCACAAGGGCATATCGCGTATCCGGTCCGCCGCCAATCGCCAAAACCAATCCACAAACTGCTCTCGACCAAGACTGCTTGCCAAGACCGTATGCCAAGCCCGTTTGACCCAGACCGCTTGATGTTGCTCCAGATCACATTGCGCAAGAAGGCCACCGCTCTCACCGCCCTCGTCACGGCGGCTGCGATCGCGATACTGCCGTTCCCGGCGGCGCAGGCGCAGCAGAACGGGCTGCCGGTGCTGCGCGACACCGAGACCGAGCAGCTGCTGCGCGAATACACGCGCCCGATCCTGCGCGCGGCCGGTCTGGAGAAGCAGAACATCCAGATGGTGATCCTCAACGACGGCAACTTCAATGCGTTCGTCGCCGATGGCCGCCGTATCTTCGTCAATTACGGCGCGATCCTCCAGTCGGAGACCCCGAACCAGATCATCGGCGTGCTCGCGCACGAGACCGGACATCTGGCCGGCGGCCATCTGTCCAAGCTGCGCGAGCAGCTCGCCAACGCCCAGACCCAGATGATCATTGCCATGCTGCTGGGTGCGGGTGCGATGGTCGCCGGCACCACACGCGGCGCCGGCAACAACGGGCTCGCCAATGCCGGTGCGGCCGCGATCGCCGGCCCGCAGGAGATGATCCGCCGCTCGCTGCTGTCATACCAGCGCCAGCAGGAGGAGAACGCCGACCGCGCCGGCGTGAAATTCCTGACTGCGACCCACCAGTCGCCGAAAGGCATGTACGAGACCTTCAAGCGCTTCACCAGCGAGAGCCTGTTCGCGGCACGCGGCGCCGATCCCTATCTCCAGTCGCACCCGATGCCCGCCGAGCGCGTCGCGGCGCTCCAGGAGTTCGCCAGCACCAGCCCGTATTGGGACAAGAAGGACGATCCCGCGCTCCAGCTCCGCCACGACATGGTGCGCGCCAAGATCTCCGCCTTCATGGAACGGCAGGAGACGGTGTACCGGCGCTATCCGCAGACCAACGACAGCATGCCGGCGCGCTATGCCCGCGCCATCAGCACCTATCTGCACGGCGATCTGCGCAGCGCGCTCGCCCAGATCGACGCCCTGATCCAGGTACAGCCGAACAATCCGTATTTTTACGAGGTGCGCGGCCAGGCCTTGCTGGAAGGCGGCAAGCCGGCCGAGGCGATCCCGGCCCTGCGCAAGGCGGTGCAGCTGTCGAACAACGCGCCCCTCATCGAGATGTTACTTGGGCAGGCTCTGGTTGGAACCGATAATAAGGCCTACACGGACGACGCCATCAGGATTCTCCGTGCCGCCGTGGCGCGGGAGCCCGAGGCGCCGCTCGGCTTCATGCAGCTCGCGATGGCCTATGGCCGGAAGGGAGACTATGCCGAGGCGGATCTGGCGTCGGCCCAGGCCGCTTATCTGCGCGGCGACAACAAGACCGCCCGCGAGCTTGCGACGCGCGCGAAGACCCGTTTCGCCGTCGGCACGCCCGGATGGGTCAAGGCCGACGACATCGTGGCGACCAAATCGCCGCGTAACTAGGCCGCCGCGTAACTAGATCGACCAGACGACGCCCGACACCACGACGTCACGCCACCGGGCTTCAAGTCCGCCGGGACGTTTTCCGAAACCTGCTTTGGATAAGAGGATTTGCCTATGCCTTCGCTGCGCCTGCTTGCTCCCGCGCTGTTTGCGCTCGCCATGTTCGGCGTGGCCGCGCCCGCGTCGGCCGACAGCTTCTCCGATTCCCAGCGCACCGACATCGAAGCGATCATCAAGAACTACCTCGTCAGCCATCCCGAGGTGCTCGAGGAAGCGATGACCGAGCTCACCAAGCGCCAGGCCGCGGCCGAGACGCAGAAGCACGAGGCCAGCATCGCGCAGAACTCCGAGGCGATCTTCAATTCGCCGCGCCAGGTCGTGCTCGGCAACAAGGATGGCGACGTCACCTTCGTCGAGTTCTTCGACTACAATTGCGGCTACTGCAAGCGCGCGATGGGCGACATGCTCGACCTCATGAAGGCCGACCCGAAGCTGAAGGTGGTGCTGAAGGAGTTTCCGGTGCTGAGCCAGGGTTCGGTCGAAGCCGCGCAGGTCGCGGTCGCCGTGCGCATGCAGGATCCCACCGGCAAGAAATATCTCGACTTCCACCAGAAGCTGCTCGGCGGCCGCGGCGCGGCCGACAAGGCCCGCGCGCTTCAGGCGGCCAAGGAAGCCGGCCTCGACACCGCCAGAATCGAGAAGGACCTCGCCAGCCCCGAGGTGCGCGCCACCATCGAGGAGAACTTCAAGCTTGCCGAAGCGATGGGCATGAACGGCACGCCGAGCTACGTGATCGGCAAGCAGATCGTGGTCGGCGCCGTCGGCGTCGACGGTCTCAGGGAGAAGATCGGTATCGCACGCTGCGGCAAGGCGACCTGCTGATCCCCTGACTTCAGCATCACGCACGAAGCAAAGGCCGGCTGAAAAGCCGGCTTTTTCTTTTGGCTCTTTTTGCGCTGCTGCCACCATGGACGTGTCGCAGATGCGGCGCGCGCGTTCATCTGGCGTTCAATAAACAAATGCCGCGGAACCCTGGATGTTCCGGAACTAGTGATACCTCCTTTCGTTGTTGGCGCGGGCAATGACGCAATAAACACGAAACACGTGAGGAGAAATTCAATGTCTAACCGCTTTATGATCTCGGTTGCCGCGCTCGCGCTCGTCGCCGGTACCGGTCTGGCGAACGCACAGGGCACCATGAACCGCGACAGCGGCGGCGGCGCAGGCGCGCAGCCGACGCAGCATTCGCAACCGTCGGGCGGCGCGGCCGAGCGCGGCTCGATGGGCAAGGAATCCGCGGCTCCCGAGAAGGGCACGAAGGGCACAGTGGGTCAGGCTGGCGGCGCCAGCACCATGAAGCCCGGCGCGGCCGCCGAGGAGAAGTCGTCTGGCGCAATGGAGAAATCCGGCGGGATGGAAAAGTCCGGCGCGATGCACAAGAACGCGGCTGACGAGAAGGCCGGCGCGGCGAAGGTTGAGCACGCCCAGGGCGCGCAGGACAAATCCGCGCAGGACAAGTCGAAGAGCACGATGGACAAGTCCCAGATGGACAAGTCCAAGAGCACGGAGACCGACACCAAGAGCGGCAACATGAACGCTCAGACCAAGGGCGCCGAGACCACCAAGGGTGCCGAGACCAAGTCGCAGACCACCACAGGCACCGCGTCCGCGACCGCTTCAGCACCGCCTCCCGAGAAGCGGACCCAGATCTCAACGGCGATCAAGTCGACCAAGATCGAAGAGACCACGAACGTCAACTTCAACATCGCGGTCGGCACGGCGATCCCGGCGAGCGTTCGTTTCCATCCGCTCCCGCCCCGGATTGTCGAGATCTATCCGGAGTGGCGCGGCTACGAGGTGATCTTCGTGCACGGCCAGTACGTCATCGTTCGTCCGCAGACGCGCGAGATCGTGTACATCATCGAAGGCTAAGCCGCATCGCTGACTGATCGTCCCAACGAGCCCCTGCCGAGAGATCGGCGGGGGCTTTCGGCCTATCGGCGGACCGCTCGCCTGTTCCGCTCCGACAGCCATGCTTCCGACTGGTTAACAAGCAATTTCCGTGGCTTCCGCACAGGTTTTTGCACCCCGGATGAGGTGCCTCGACGTCTCCGGGAGGCCCTTCAAGGCTTCCCCTAGGACGCTTTGTTACCTATAACCCCCGCCACGCTGAAGCACCTCTTCCGGGATGGGAATGGCTGAACCTGCAACCGACACGATCCTCGTTCTGAACGGGCCGAACCTCAACATGCTGGGGACGCGCGAACCCGAGAAGTATGGCCATGCGACGCTGGCCGACGTCGAGGCGCTGTGCCGGGATACCGCCGCGACGTACGGCCTCAAAGCCGACTGCCGGCAGTCCAACCGCGAAGGCGAGCTGATCGACTTCATCCACGAGGCCCACGCCCGCAAGATGAGGGGCATCATCATCAATGCCGGCGGCTATTCGCACACCTCGATCGCGCTGCACGACGCGCTGCTCGCGGTGCAGATTCCGACGGTCGAAGTGCACGTGACCAACATCCACGCCCGCGAGAGTTTTCGTCACCACTCCTATACCGCGCGCGCGGCCTTCGCCTCGCTCTGCGGTTTCGGCATCGAGGGCTACCGCCTCGCCATCCAGGGCCTTGCCGCCAAGCTCGGCATCAAGCCCCAAGCCTGACGCTCCCCTTCACACAGAACATTCGGATCAAACAACATGGCGCGCCAGCCAGACGACAAAGCAGCCGCAAAGTTTTCCAGCGAGGATTCCGCGCTCGTCCGCGAGCTCGCTTTGCTGCTCGATGAGACCAGCCTCACCGAGATCGAGATCGAACGCGCCGGCGTGCGCCTGCGCGTCGCCCGCAACGTCAGCGTCGCCGCGACCATGCCGATGCAGATGGCAGCCGCTCCCGCCGCCCTGCCGGCAACCGCGGCTGCCGCGCCGGCCGCTGCCGCAGCCGACCTGTCGAAGCATCCAGGCGCCGTGACCTCGCCGATGGTGGGCACCGCCTATTGGGCGCCGGAGCCCGGTGCCAAGCCGTTCATCGAGGTCGGCAGCAAGGTCTCGGTCGGCCAGACGCTGCTGATCATCGAAGCCATGAAGACCATGAACCAGATCCCCTCGCCGCGCGCCGGCACGGTGACGCAGATCCTGGTCGAGGACGGCCAGCCGGTCGAGTACGGCGAGCCGCTCGTCATCATCGAGTGACGGCATTCAGCAAAGGCTTGGGGTGGCCCTCCGCCCTCGCCGCGTCCCGCGCGCCAGTCCCTTAAGGACACCATGTTCGACAAGATCCTCATAGCCAATCGCGGCGAGATCGCCCTTCGCATCCTCAGAGCCTGCAAGGAGCTCGGGATCGCGACCGTCGCCGTGCACTCCACCGCCGACGCGGATGCCATGCATGTACGCCTGTCGGACGAGAGCGTGTGCATCGGGCCGCCGGCTTCCAAGGACAGCTACCTCAACGTGCCCGCGCTGCTGGCGGCGTGCGAGATCACGGGCGCCGATGCCGTGCATCCCGGCTACGGCTTCCTGTCGGAGAACGCGCGCTTCGCGGAAATCCTCGCCGAGCACAATCTGCATTTCATCGGCCCCAAGGCCGAGCATATCCGCCTGATGGGCGACAAGATCGAGGCCAAGAAGACCGCGAAGCGCCTCGGCATTCCGGTCGTGCCCGGCTCCGACGGCGGCGTCGGCCCCGAGGACGACGCGATGGCGATCGCCAAGGAGATCGGCTTTCCCGTGCTGGTGAAGGCGGCGGCAGGCGGCGGCGGCCGCGGCATGAAGGTCGCGCAAAGCGAGGCTGATCTGGCGGTGGCGCTGCAGACCGCCGCCAACGAGGCCAAGTCCGCCTTCGGCGACGCGTCGGTCTACCTCGAAAAATATCTCCAGAAACCGCGCCACATCGAGATCCAGATCCTCGGCGACGGCCGCGGCGGCGCGATCCATCTCGGCGAACGCGACTGCTCGCTGCAACGGCGTCACCAGAAGGTCTGGGAGGAAGGCCCCTCGCCGGTGCTGGCCGCGGCCGCCCGCGCGAAGATCGGCGAGACCTGCGCCAAGGCGATGCGCGAGATGAAATATCTCGGCGTCGGCACCATCGAGTTCCTGTTCGAGGACGGCGAGTTCTACTTCATCGAGATGAACACCCGCATCCAGGTCGAGCATCCCGTGACCGAGAGCATCACCGACATCGACCTCGTGCTGGAGCAGATCCGCATCGCCGCCGGCGGCGAATTGCCGGCGAGGCAGAATGAGATTCAGATCATCGGCCATGCCATCGAATGCCGCATCAACGCCGAGAACCCGCAGACCTTCCGGCCCTCGCCGGGCCGCATCACGCAATATCACCCGCCCGGCGGGCTCGGCGTGCGGATCGATTCCGCCGTCTATCAGGGCTACACGATCCCGCCCTATTACGACTCGCTGGTCGGCAAGCTGATCGTACACGGCAAGACCCGCGCCGAATGCCTGATGCGGCTGCGCCGGGCGCTGGACGAGATGGTGGTGGAAGGCATCGAGACCACCCTGCCGCTGTTCCGCGATCTGGTGCGCCAGGACGACATCATCAACGGCGACTACCACATCCATTGGCTGGAACAGTACCTCGCCGGCAAGACGGAACCGGCTCCGAAATAATCTTCTCTCCCTCTGGAACCCGTTGGCCCCAATCACGTTCTGGACCTTGGGGACAGTTCCGAGGGGGCGTTTTGAATTCCGTTAAACCTGATCAGGTGAGGCCGTCGTGACAGCCGAGTGGCAGCGACGGCGTGCATTTTGGCAGATCCTGCTGATCGCAGCGGGTCTTCTGGTGTTGACGGTGATCAGCGCCGGCTCCGTCTATCTGGTCAACAAGGCCAGAGACGACAGCAAATGGGTGGTTCACACCATCGAGGCCGAGAACCAGATCAACGCCCTGCTCCTGGAAATCCGGCGTGCCGAGAGTGCCACCCGCGGCTATCTCCTGACGCAAGGGGCGGATTTCAAGGCCGACCACGACAAGGCCGTGGCCGCGATCATACCTGCCCTGGACAGGCTCACGCGCCTGACCGGCGACAATCCTGCGCAGCGCGAGAGCATCGAGAAGCTGAGCGCGGCGATCGAAACCCGGCTCGGCCAGTTCGCGCGAGAGGTGGATTTCGTCCAGCAGGGACAGCTCGACAAGGCCACCGCGCTGGTCCGCGAGGCCGCCTCCGCCGACACCACGGCCGAGATCGGCAAGGTCGCGGCCGTCATGATCCAGGAGGAGGAGCGCCTGTTCCGGCTCCGAACCGTGAATTCCGACCGCAGCCAGACGCTCGCGGCATCGATGACCGGCATCGGTTCGGGCCTCGTCGTGCTGCTGGCCCTGATCTCGACCTGGCTGGTGCGGCGCTCCGCGGGCGCCCGTGACGAGGCCGAAGCGCGGCTGCGCGATGCCAACGTCAATCTGGAGGCCGTGGTCGATGAACGCACGGCAGACCTGCGTGAGGCCAACAACGAGATCCAGCGCTTTGCCTATATCGTCAGCCACGATCTCCGCTCGCCACTCGTCAATATCATGGGCTTCACCAGCGAACTGGAAGAGCTTGGCGGCGACATCTTCCGCCGTATCGGCGGCCTCACCCATGTCCCGGCCGACGGGCCGCCGCCTTCGACCGGCGAGATCGCGCTCGAAGGCCCCGACAAGCAGCTTTCAGCGGATTTTTCCGAAGCGCTCGGCTTCATCAAGTCGTCGATCGCCAAGATGGACCGCCTGATCTCGGCGATCCTCAATCTCACCCGCGAGGGCCGGCGCGAGTTCCAGCCGGAAAAGATCGACACAAGCGAGCTGATCGAAGCGATCGTGTCGACCCTGGCGCATCAGGCCGCCGAGGCGCAGGCGGAGATCCACATCGCTCCCCTGCCCGATCTCGTCAGCGACCGCCTCGCGCTGGAGCAGATCTTCTCCAATCTGATCGACAACGCCGTTAAGTATCTGAAGCCCGGCACTCCCGGGGAGATCAGAATTCGCGGGCGCACCAAGCTCGGCTACGCTATCTTCGAGATCAGCGACAATGGGCGGGGGATTGATCCGAAGGATCACCAGCGGATATTCGACCTGTTTCGCCGCGCGGGAACCCAGGACAAGCCCGGTCAGGGCATCGGGCTTGCGCATGTGCGTGCACTTGTGCGCCGCCTCGGCGGCACCATGTCGGTATCATCGGAACTGAATACGGGCAGCACCTTCACCATCACGCTGCCCATCACCTGGAACACCAGCAACCGGAACGCCGACCAATGACTCAGCCCGTCAGCATCATCATGATCGAGGACGACGAGGGACACGCGCGCCTGATCGAGCGCAACATCCGAAGGTCCGGCGTCAACAACGAGATCATCTCCTTCGCCAACGGCACTGACGCGGTGAAGCACCTGTTCGGGGCCGACGGCAGCGGGCTCGTGCAGAAGGGCAATGCGCTCCTGATCCTGCTCGATCTCAACCTCCCCGACATGACCGGGATCGACATCCTGAAGCAGATCAAGGAGAACAAATATCTGAAGGCCTCGCCCGTGGTGGTGCTGACCACCACCGACGACTCCCAGGAAATCAAGCGCTGCTACGAGCTCGGCTGCAACGTCTACATCACCAAGCCCGTCAACTACGAGAATTTCGCCAATGCCATCCGGCAGCTCGGCCTGTTCTTCTCGGTCATCCAGGTCCCGCCCGCCACCCCATGAACCAGCACACGCCGACACTGCTCTACATCGACGACGACGACGCGCTGGCGCGCCTGGTCGATCGCGGCCTGACGCGGCGCGGCTACAAGGTCGTGCATGCCGCAAGCGGCGAGGAAGGCCTCGATCTCATCCGCCGCGCGGGGACGGCCGGCGGCATCGACGTCGTGGCGCTCGATCAGTACATGCCCGGCCTCGACGGGCTGGAGACGCTCGAGCAGATCATGGCGATACCGGGCGCGCCGCCGGTGGTTTTCGTCACCGCCTCGCAGGATTCCAGCATCGCGGTGACCGCGCTCAAGGCCGGCGCGGCCGATTATCTCGTCAAGGACGTCAAGGGCGATTTCATCCCCCTGCTTCACGTCGCCGCCGACGGCGCGCTGCGCCAGGCCGAATTGCAGAAGGCGCGCGAGGAAGCCGAAGCCGAGATCCACGCCTCGCGCGACCGCTACGCGGCCCTTGCCGCCGAACGCGAAATGCTGCTGCGCGAGGTCAACCACCGCGTCGGCAACTCGCTCCAGATCATCGCCTCGCTGCTGCATCTTCAGGCGAGTTCGGCCGCGCAGGACGAGGTCAAGGCGGCGCTGACCAATGCGATGGGCCGCGTCGCCGCGGTCGCGCAGGTGCACCGCCGCCTCTACACCTCGCAGGACCTCAAGAGCGTGGTCCTGAACCAGTATCTGGACTCGCTGCTCGAGGATCTCAGACGCTCGGCCGAGGGCAACCGGATGTCGCGCCTGACGTTGAAGGCCGAACCGATCGAGATCGATCCGGACCGTGCGGTCGCCGTCGGCATCATCGTCAACGAGCTGGTGATGAACGCGGTGAAATACGCCTATCCTGACGGCGCCGGCCCGATCCACGTCGAGCTGAGCTCGAAAGGAGACGATCTGCTGCTGTCGATCACCGACGACGGCGTGGGCGACAACGTCAAGGCCGATCCGCGCTCCACCGGCATGGGCCAGCGCATCGTCGCGGCGATGGCCCTCAAGCTCGACGCCTCGGTCGAGCGCGACCCCGCGCATTCCGGGACCCGCATCATCCTGCGGTTCCGCCGTGTGCCGGATGCCCCCGGCAAGACCAATACCGCCGCGGCGAGCTGAGCCGCACCACCCATCGCAACCGCGTGACGATCCTGCTATGATCGTGAACCATGACTTCGCGCGACTCCGCCTCGTCTGAAATCACGCCGGCCGTGCTGCTGCGCGCCTATGCCTGCGGCATCTTTCCGATGGCCGAAAGCGCCGCCGACCCGACCCTGTTCTGGGTCGAGCCGGAACTGCGCGGGGTGATCCCGCTCAACGGATTTCGCGTGGCCTCGCGGCTCGCGCGCACCGTGCGCTCGAATGCGTTTCGCGTCACCGTCAACACCGCCTTCAAGGCGACGATCGCCGGCTGCGCCGCGCCGCAGGCCGGACGCGAGGACACCTGGATCAACAAGCGCATCCGCGACCTCTATGGCGGCCTGTACGAGCTCGGCCATTGCCACAGCGTCGAGGCCTGGCAGGGTGAGGACCTCGTCGGCGGACTTTACGGCGTGAGCCTGGGCCGCGCCTTCTTCGGCGAGAGCATGTTTCACACCGCGCGCGACGCCTCGAAGGTCGCGCTGGTGCATCTGGTCGCGCGGCTGATCCATGGCGGCTTCGAGCTGCTCGACACGCAATACGTCACCGAGCACCTGAAGAGTTTTGGCGCGGCCGAGATTTCGCGGCGGCGTTACACGGCGCTGCTCGACAAGGCGCTCGCGGGCGAGCCCGGCGATTTCCTGAGGCTGTCTGGCGGCGAATCCATCCCGGGCGCACGCGCGCTCGAGATCATCGCCGCGCGGCAATAATCAAGGAAATTAGCGGCCGGATCCGGGGGGATTTGGCCTAGAGCATGATCCGGAAAAGTGCGAAGCGGTTTTCCGAAAAGATCATGCTCAAACAAAAACCTGAAGCGCGATGACGATTCATCCCAATCTCATCGCGCTTTAGCGGCCAAACCCCGGGATGCCGAACAGACCCGGTCGCTGCTCGGGCGGCGGAGGTGGCGGCGGTGCGGGTTGCTGCTGCTGGATCGGCGGCAACGGCTGCGGCGGACGCTGCTGCACCTGCTTGGGCGCGGCCTTCTTCTGCGCGGGCGGCGGCGGTGGCGTCGCCGGCTTGGTGCCGGGATCCGGTGCCGCGGTCGCAATCGTCTGCTGCGGCTCTTTGCAGTCGGTCAGCCAGATGTCGTAGATCGGGTGCTCGACGCCGTGCAGGCCCGGGCTTGCCGCATACATCCAGCCCGAGAAGATGCGCTTCACCTCGCCTTGCAAGGTGATCTCGTCCACCTCGACGAACGCGTCGGTGTTGGCGGCTTCCGTGGCCGGCCGCGTGTAGCAGGCGTCGGTCTTGACGCGCAGCGCGCCGAACTGGACGGTCTCGCCGATCTCCTCGTCGAAATTGATGATGCGTCCGGTGATCTTGTCGAGACCGGAGAAGGTCGCCTTCTTGTTCACGATCTTCTGGGCCGGCGGTTCGGTGACGACCTCGTCGCCCGGCTGCAGGCTCGCGGGCGCCTGCGGCACGGCGCCTCCCGGTCCGCCCTTCTGCTGCGGCTGGCGCTGACCGGGCGCACCCGGAGCGCCTTGCGGACTGGGCGGAGCGATCGCCGCGGAGGGTAGCTGGTTGGGCGGCGCGGCGCTGGAGCCCGGCGGCGGCGCCAAGGGCTGGATCTCGACCGGCCCCGGCATCACATTGCCCTGCCGGCCCGGCGGCGGCATCGGGCGCGACGGCAGCACGCGGCCCTGCGGCGGCAACTCCGGCACCTCCTCGTCGTCTTCGGGAGTTGGCTGCGGCTGGGGCTGGCCGCGCGGAATGCTCCCGGGCGGCCGCAGCGGCGGGGGATCGGAGAAGATCGTGCCGATCTGCGCCTGAGCCGGCGTCGCAACCGTCAGCGCTGTGGCGGCCAAAAGCGCCGCAAGACCTGTCAGGGTAAAGGTTCGAAACATCTCGCGCGGCTTCAACAGCGAATCGGGTTTGCTGGACATTCTAGAGGGGTACCGCCGCTCGCAGGCCATCCGGTTAACACGGCGAATACGGCGGGGGAAGGGCGGCATCCCAGCCCTTCCCGGCCCGGTCTGGCCAGATCGGCCCCCGGATGGGATAGTCGATACGCCTCTCCCCGGGGCCAAAGCGGGCTTTCCCTGATAGCCGACGTCCAACCAACCAGAAACCGCCAGGTCGCCTCCATGCCCGTTGCGCTCGATCCCGATGCTGCCGCCGTCTACAAGGCCTTCCAGGAGGCCGGCCGCCCCGCCTACGAGACCCTGACCGCACCGGAAGCGCGCGCCTATTACTTGCAGGCCCGTGTTGCCACCAACCCCGAGCCGCCGGAACTCGCCCGCGTCACGGCGCTGTCGATCCCGGCGCCCCACGGCGCGATACCCGGGCGTATCTACGTTCCGAAACAGCCGCGCCGGCACGGCGGCTTGTCCCCCGCGCTGGTGTTCTTCCATGGCGGCGGCTGGGTGATCGGCGATCTCGACTCCCACGACGTCGTCTGCCGCCAGCTCGCCGTCGCGGGCGCCCTGATCGTGATCTCGGTCGATTACCGCCTCGCGCCCGAGCACAAGTTTCCCGCCGCGACCGACGATGCCATCGCCGCGACCCAATGGGTCGCCGCGAACGCGGGCGAGCTCGGCATCGACGCCTCGCGCATTTCGATCGGCGGCGACAGCGCCGGCGGCAATCTCGCCGCCGTCGTCGCGCTTGCCGCGCGCGACGGCAACGGTCCTGCGATTGCGGGCCAGCTCCTGATTTACCCCGCCGTCGATTTCGCCATGACACACGGCTCCCACAGCGAGCCCGAGACCAGCGTGCTGCTGACCCATTCGGTGATCCGCTGGTTTCGCGACCATTACCTCAACGGCACCGCCGACCCCCACGACTGGCGCGCATCGCCCGCGCGCGCGAAAAGCCTTGCCGGCCTGCCGCCGGCCTATGTGCTCACCGCCGGCGCCGATCCCCTGCGCGACGAAGGCGACGAATATGCCGAGCGTCTGAAGCAGGCCGGCGTGCCCGTGGCTTACAGGCATTATCCCGGCCAGTTCCACGGCTTCTTCACGATGGGAAAATTGTTGCGCCAGGCCAATGTCGCCGTCAGCGAGATCGGCGAATGGCTGAAAGGGTTGGGCTGATTCCGACGTCCCGCATGCCATCCGTCTTTCAAAACCTCTTCGCCCTCCCCCTGCGCGGGCTGACATGGCTCGGCGGCCAGGGCACCCGCGCGGTGGCCGCCGTCGTGTTCGTCGCGGTCGCGGTGCCGCCGCTCGGGGCGCTGCTGCGCCCCTATGTGACCGAGGCGATCTTCGTTCTGCTCTGCATCTCCTTCATGCGGGTCGATCTGGCCGCGCTCTACGGCCATTTGCGCCGGCCCGCGCTGGTCGCGACCGCGACCGCCTGGACCATGATCGGCGTGCCGCTGATCGTCGGGCTGATCGTCCATGCCAGCGGGCTCGCGGCGCGCTCGCCCGGCCTTGCCCTGGCATTGATGCTCCAGAGCATCGCCTCGCCGATGATGGCCGCGCCGGCGCTGGCCGCGCTGATGGGCCTCGACGCCACGCTCGTGCTGGTCACGCTGGTGACCGCGACCGCGCTGGTGCCGTTCACGGCATCGCTGTTCGCGAGCCTGTTCCTCGGCGACATGCTCAGCATCTCTCCGCTTGCGCTCGGCCTGAAGTTGCTCGGCATCCTCGCAGCATCGCTGCTGGCCGCGACCGTGATCCGATGGGTCTTCGGCGCGGCCGCGATCCAGCGCCACAGGCAGCCGATCGACGGCTTCAACATCATCATCCTGCTGGTGTTCGCGACCGCGATCATGGGCGATGTCGCGAGCGATCTCGTCGCCCGGCCGATCTTCACCATCGGCTTTGCAGCTCTCGCCTTCGCGATCTATTTCACGCTGCTCGCCGTGACCACGCTGCTGTTCCGCCGCATCGGCTATGAGCGCGCGCTGGCGCTCGGCCTGATGGTGTCACAGCGCAATCTGGGCGTGATACTGGCGGCCACCGCCGGCGCGCTGCCGCCCACCACCTGGCTCTATTTCGCGATGACGCAGTTTCCGATCCACCTTGCGCCCTACATGCTGACGCCGATCGCGCGGCGGCTGACGGCGCGGGCGCAAACATCCGCGGCGGCGGGAAAGCTGGCGGCTGAACCGTAACCTTCTTCAGCCGGTGAAATAAAACGGTCCAAAAAACACGACAGCCGTAAACACGAGTTCGATGCCGGACAGGGCTTGATCGACAGCGGTGTACGTTTTTGGAAAGCGCCGTCTCGCCAGCTGCCCGAGGCAAAATGCGATCATCGCGAGGTTGACGAACAAGAGCTGGCCGATTGATTTCGTCCACATGATCCGATGCTTCTACCCCGCCCGTGCCGCGCGCCGCAGCGCTTGCGGGGGCTGGCCGAAGGCGCGGATGAAGGCGCGGCGCATGCGCTCTGGATCGCCGAAGCCGGTCGCTTCCGCGACCAGCTCGATCGCCTCGCGCGAGGACTGCACGCGTTCGCGGGCGACCTCGATGCGCAAGCGCTCGATCGCTTTCGACGGTGTCGTGCCGGTCTCGGCGGCAAAGGCGCGGGCAAAATGCCGCGCGCTCATGCCGGCGCGATCGGCGAGATCTTCCACGGTCAAGCGGGCGTCGAGGTTTTCGCGCGCCCAGGACAGCAGCGCGCCGAAGCGACCGTTCGGCGTCTTCAATTCCAAAAGCGACGAAAATTGCGACTGGCCGCCGCTGCGGCGATGATACAGCACAAGCTGCCGCGCAGTGTCCTGCGCGATCTGCTCACCGTGATCCTCCGTCACCATCGCGAGCGCAAGGTCGATGCCCGCGGTGATGCCTGCGGACGTCCACACATGACCGTCGCGCGTGAAAATCTGGTCGGGCTCGAACTTCACCTTGGGATAGCGCGCGACGAAATCCCGCGTGCGTCCCCAATGCGTGGTGGCGCGGCGGCCATCGAGCAGGCCGGCCTCGGCCAGCACATAGGCGCCCGAGCAGACGCTGGCGACCCGCACGCCGCGCCGTGCCAGCCGCTGCACGAAGGCGCGCGTGACCTCGCAGCGCGCGGCATCCGTCACGCCCGCGCCTCCCGCAATGACCAGCGTGGTGATCGCATTCGCCGACTTGAAGTCGCGCGCCATCATCTCCACGCCGGACGAGCTGCGCACGGGCCCCGCGTTCAACGCCAGCACGCGGATCCCGGTCGTCGTCTTGCCGGTGCAGCGCGCCGCGATCTCGAACACCGAGATCGGGCCGGCCGCATCGAGCAACTGGAAGTCCGGGAAGATCAGAATGCCGATCATGGTCATGTCCGAAAGCGAGGGAAATACGCCATTTTGGACGGAAGGGCATCATGAGAGGCTGCTTCCGTCAAGCACATAATTGGAGGCTCTCATGTCGTCACCGCTCCAGATCGGACTCCTGGTGTTTCCGCGCGTCACCCAGCTCGACTTCACGGGTCCCCTGCAGGTGTTCTCCTCCGTGCCCGGCGCAAAGCTGCATCTGATCTGGAAACGGATCGAGCCTGTGCCGAGCGACTCCGTGCTGATGCTGACGCCGACCACGACATTCGCCGACTGCCCGCAGCTCGACGTGATCTGCGTGCCCGGCGGCGGCGGCACCAACGATCTGCTCAATGACGAAGAGGTGCTGGATTTCCTGCGCAAGCAGGCCGAAGGCGCGAAGTATGTCACCTCGGTCTGCACGGGATCGCTGGCGCTCGGCGCTGCCGGCCTGCTGAAGGGCTACCGCGCCGCCACGCATTGGAGCGCGATGGAGATGCTCGGCCAGTTCGGCGCGACACCGACCAAAACGCGCGTCTGCGTCGACCGCAACCGCGTCACCGGCGGCGGCGTCACCGCTGGAATCGATTTCGCGCTGACGCTGGTGTCGATCATGGTCGACCGCATCACCGCGGAGGCGATCCAGCTTCAGCTCGAATACAATCCGGCACCGCCGTTCAATGCAGGCTCGCCCGACACCGCACCCGCCGAGGTGGTGGCGCTGCTCAGGGAACGTGGCGCGCAGGGCCAGGCGCGCCGGATCGATGCGGTGAAGCGCGCCGCCGCGCGGCTGATGTAGGAACCAGAAACAGAAAAAGGCCGCCCGGTTTCCCGAGCGGCCTTTCCTGTCTTACGGCGGCTGCACATTTCATCGGGCGATTTCGGAACTTCCAGACCGGGGGCCTATCTCCCGATCGAGTCCTGGTCGGCGGCCGCTGCATCTCGGGACAGTCGCGAACTGTTGCCCGAACCGAACGCGATGGTCTCCCATCTCCGCAAGATGGGACTATTGAGCCGCATCGCTCGCGTGGCTGCAACGCCCGAGCAGGAATCATCCCCGCTGTTCCCGTTGTCCACAGCAGGGTGAGGCGGATGCGCGTGCATCCAATCCGGCGATGAAGATTCGCGTTGGGCCGAAGGCTAGCCAGGCGTCCAGGGCTGGTAGTCGCCGGTGGCCTTCGGCCGCTTGCCGCTGGCGAGCGTCGAGCCCGAGGGACGGTAGGCGTTGGCCGTGCCGGTGAGATTGGGCTGGTGCGGCTTTTCCCACTCGCGCGGCTGGTAGTTCTCCTGCGTTGGCGGCACATCGACGGTGTGATGCATCCAGCCGTGCCAGGACGGCGGGATACGGCTCGCTTCCGCATAGCCGTTATAGATCACCCAGCGCCGTTCGAAGCCGAGCGTCGGGTCGATCGCCCCGCCGCGGGTGCGATAATAGAGATTGCCCTGCTCGTCCTGGCCGACCAGCTCGCCGTAGCGCCTGGTCCAGAGCTGGGTGCCAAAGGTCTGGCCACTCCACCAGGTGAAGAACTTGAGGAAGAATTGTTTCATGCGGCAAGGGCCCTGCTTCGTCGGGTCCTGATGCCATCCGGACGGCGAAATGTCCAGTTCGGCGGCTGCGGCGGTGCCGCGCTGCCGATGGGGTCTTCCCGGCACGGACAGTGCCCCAAATCGGACGCGATCCGTTCATGCTGGATACAGCGGCCCGATGAGACGCTGACTGCACCCGCGCAAACCGTCGCGATCCCAGGAACTATGGCCCTTTCGCGGGGTTTGCTTCCGGGAAAAGGAGTTTGACCATGAGAAGCCTTAAAGTCTTGAGTGCCGCTGCAGCAGTGGCGTTGGTTCTTCCGTTGGCGACACCGAGCTTCGCCCAGGGCCGCGGTGGCCATGGCGGTGGTGGCGGTGGCCACTTCGGCGGAGGCGGCGGTGCACACATCGGCGGTGGCGGTGGTGGTGCCCATTTTGGGGGTGGCGGCGCCCGCATGGGCGGCGGCAATTTCGGTGCGGCACGTGTTGGCGGCGGCGGCGCCAGCTTCGCGGCAAGCGCAGCTTCACGTAGCGGAGCTGTCATCGGCGGCGGCGGTGGCCGCAGCTTCGCAGCAGCCGCAGGCAACAACTGGAACGGCGGCGGCCGTCATTGGCACGGCGGCGGCGGGCGCTATCACGGCGGCGGCTTCTGGCCCGGCGTCGCGGCAGGCGCTGCGATCGGCGGCCTCGGCTCGTACGCCTATTACGGCGGCGGGTACTACAACGATCCCTACTACTACGGCGACGACAGCTATTATGACGAACCGTCAGTGGCGGTCGTGCCCGACAGCGGCGGCGATTCCGCAGGCTATTGCGCCCAGCGCTACCGGTCCTACGACCCGGCCTCGGGAACCTATCTCGGTTACGATGGCCTGCGTCATCCCTGCCCGTAAGCCGACCGACAACGCTTGAAGAAGAAGGCGTCGCAGCGATGCGGCGCCTTTTTTCGCGCCTCAGGTGTTGGCGCGCATCGTGCTCGTTATCGGAGACATTTCGGACAATGCTATGCAAGCGGACCTGTATTCACTTCACCGTGCATACCTATCCCTATCCAATCCCAAATTGACCCGCCGCACGATTCGCCTATATCACCGATGATCGTGGGGACTTCGATTACTGGGAAATGTCATGCCGCGTGTGCTCGTGGTTGATGACGATCCGATGGTCGGCGCGACCATCGAGGTCCTCCTCCAACGTCAGGGCTTCGACGTCACGCTGGCCGACGGCGGCGAAACGGGACTGGCTGCGCTGGAAGCACAGGCCTTCGAGGTGATGCTGGTCGACATCTTCATGCCGCATATGCGCGGCTTCGAGTCGATCCGCATCTTCCACGAGCGCGCGCCGGCGGTCCCGCTGATCGCGATGTCCGGCTACGCCTTCGCATCATCGGCCTCGCCCTCTCCCGACTTCCTCCGCATGGCGCTGGAGCTCGGCGCGACACGCTGCCTGCGCAAGCCGTTCACGCCGGACGCGCTGCTGACCACGATCCGGGAATGCCTCGCCGGGCCGGGCGACGGCACACGGCCGAAGGACAAGAAAGAAGTCCCTTGATCCCAACGCAGCGCGTCATTCTCGGTGCTGGACTTGCCATCCTCCTGATCATCACCGCCGCCTCGATCGGTCTCGACGTCAAGTCGCGGTCCGATGCGGCCCACGTCAGTCATACCGTCCAGGTGCTGAAGAAGATCTCCGATCTGCGCGGCCTGATGCGCCGCGCCGAGAGCGCCGCACGCGGCTACGAGATCTACCGCAGCCCGGGCTTCAGCGAGGAGTTCCAGGCAGTCCACGCCCAGATCGCGCCGGCACTCGCCGACCTCAAGCGCGGCGTGCGCGACAATCCCGACCAGGTCGCGCTGCTGGAGGGCACCGAGCCGCTGGCGCTGCGACGGATCGAGATCGCCGCCGAGGCCATGCGCCTGCGCGCCGGCAACGATCAGGACGGCATTGCCGCGCTCCAGGGCAAGGGCGAGGGCCGCGGCCTGATGGAAACGGTGATGGGCAACCTCGATCGTCTGGGCGCAGAGGAAGAGCGCGTGCTCGCCGCGCGCTCCCGGGATTCGCGCCGCACCGGCATCGTGCTGCTCGGCATCGACGTCGCCGGTGCGCTGGTGATCCTGCTGCTGGTCGTGATGGTGATGCGCGAGAGCCGCCGCACCGAGGTGGCGCTCAAGAGCACGCTGCTGGAGACCACGGCCGCCAAGCAAGTGCTCGAGGCGGCGGTGGCAGAGCGCACCGAGCATCTGGTCACCGCGCATGACGAGCTGCGCCTGTCGGTCAACGTTCTGCAGAGCACCTTTCGCAGCATGGCGGAGGCGGTGCTGGTCATCGACGTCGAGGGCAACGTTCTTCTGTCCAATCCGGCCGCGGAGCGCATGCTGTTGCACCGCGCCGGCATGAATCTGCGCGATCTGCGGATGCTGTCGGACGTCTTTCATGGCGACGGCGTCATGCCGATGAAGCCCGCGGAGCTGCCTTCCGTGCGCGTGCTGCGCGGCGAGCCGTTCGAGAATCTGGAGATGATCGTCCGCCCCCACAGCGGCAATCAGCCCCGTCACCTCATGGTCAGCGGCCGGCCGATGCTTGACGGGCAAGGCAACGTCTCCGGCGCAGTGCTGGTCTATCACGACGCGACCGTTTCGCGCGAGACCGAGCGGCAGCTGCACCAGTCGCAGAAGCTGGACGCCATCGGCAAGCTGACCGGCGGCGTCGCGCACGACTTCAACAACATGCTGACCGTCATCTCCGGCAATACCGAGACGCTGGTCGCGAGCCTGAAGCAGCAGCCCGAGCTGCAGCGCGTGGCGCGGCTGATCGACGATGCCGCCGAGCGCTGCGCCGAGCTGATCCAGCACCTGCTCGCCTTTGCGCGCAGGCAGCCGCTGCAGCCGCGCAACGTCGAGATCAACGCCGCGGTCGCGGACATCGCCAAACTGCTGCGCCCCACCCTCGGCGAGCAGATCCAGATCGAGACCGTGCTGGAACAGGGGCCGATGACCGCGCACATCGATCCGTCCCGGCTTACCAATGCCGTGCTCAACATGGCGATCAACGCCCGCGATGCCATGCCGAACGGCGGCAAGCTGCTGTTCGAGGCCCACCGGGTCGTGCTCGACGAGGCCTATGCGCAGAACAATCCCGATGTGCGGCCCGGCCCCTACGTGATGCTCGCCGTCAGCGACACCGGCACCGGCATGCCGGCCGAGGTCCAGCAGAAGGCGTTCGAGCCGTTCTTCACCACCAAGGAGGTCGGCAAGGGTTCGGGCCTCGGCCTCTCCATGGTCTATGGCTTCGTCAAGCAGTCCGGCGGCCACATCAAGATCTACAGCGAGGAAGGCCACGGCACCACGATCAAGCTCTATCTGCCGCCGGGCGAAGGCATGACGGACGTGGCCGCTGCCACGACGCCGCAGGCCGAAGGCGGCGCCGAGACCATTTTCGTCGTCGAGGACGACAACCTCGTGCGCAACTTCGTCACCGCGCAGCTCCAGAGCCTCGGCTACAACACGGTCGCCGCGCCCGACGGCCGCGCCGCGCTGGAGCTGATCGAGGCCGGCCAGCCGTTCGACCTGCTGTTCACCGACGTCGTCATCCCCGGCGGCTTGAGCGGGCGCGAGCTCGCCGAGGAGGTGGCCAGGCGCCGTCCCGGCCTGAAGGTGCTCTACACCTCCGGCTACACCGACAACGCCATCGTCCACCACGGCAAGCTCGACGACGGCGTGATGCTGCTGACCAAACCCTACCGCCGCAACCAGCTCGCCGAGATGATCAGGAAGGCGCTGAACGGCGGGACGGCGACGGGCTGACGCGCCAAGTCATTCGCGCAGCATTCTCCTCAGCCGGTCCGGCGCAAGCATCTCGATGCGGCGATACGACAGCGCCACGCATCCATCGGCTTCCAGCGTACGCAAGATCGCGCCGGCAGTCGTGCGCGCAACATTGGTCATGCGCGCGAGATCCTCATGATTGATGTCGATCTCAATCGGGCACTGGCTTGGGGGGGTTGTGAGCCTGCAACCCGCGGTACGAAGCAGAACGGCGACGAACCGTTTGACGTGGTTGCGTATCATGAGGTCGTCGGCTGCTCCCAGAGACAGGCGTAGATGATCAAGCGTTACCAGACCCAGATATCGCCACGCAGAAGGATCACGCTTGACGATCTCGTCGACGGCTGAGAGCGGCAGGTGAAACAATTCACTATCTCGGGTGGCCGTGAGGCCGATCATCCGAGGCTGACGCGTGAAGGCGGCAGCCTCTCCAAACCACGTACCGGGCATCGCAAAATGCGCGACATAGGGCCCCTCTTCCTGTGGTGCCATCGTGACACCGAGACCCCCGGCCACAAGACCGAACATGCCGCCGGGCTTGTCGCCGATCGAGTAGACAGACGCGCCCTGCTTGAACCGCTGGAGCAGGCATCGAGCCAGGACTTCGCCCTGAAACGATGCAGGCGTCTGGCTCAGCCAGCCTTGCTTGAGGACCGTTCTGCACGCCTCATTGCGGTGCAACATCAGACCTCCAATTGACCACCCGTGAACATTCGTCGATCCCATCTCCTGATACTCTGGTGGGCAGTTCGCTTTTTTGATCCATCTCAACTTGTGCAGCGGCGCGCTTGGCCGAATGCGACGGTCTACCCGCGCAAATTGTAAGCTGGGCTCGAGCCCACAATGTCAGCAGCGTGTTCTTTAGCTCATCAAGGTTGAACCAAGTCCGACTTGTTGCGTCGGCCGTCTCACAGACGTGCCAATGAAGGATGAACAAAATGATGGCCCGACGCTCGATCGCGATCGTGATTGCCGGATTTGGGCTTGCGGTCGCCCTTCCCGAAAACACTCAAGCCCAATCCGCAGCGGCTGGAATCGCCAGCGATGATGTCTCGGTCAAGGGCGCGTTCGATCCCGACGACGGCGTCAGCCGCGAAAGCACACCGGAGACGACCGCAGCCGTCGAGGCAAAAAAGCGCTATTCGCCCTATGCCGGACGCAAATATCCGACCCGCGTGTTCTTCGGCGACACGCATCACCACACCGCCAATTCCGGCGATGCGTTCATGGGCGGCAACAAGCTCAGCCCGGAGCAGGCCTACCGTTTCGCGCGCGGCGAAGAGGTTGTGTCCTCATCCGGCGTACCGGCAAAGCTCTCGCGCCCGCTCGACTTCCTCGTGGTGTCGGATCACGCCGAGGGGCTCGGCCTCATGTTTCAGGTCGCCGACGGCAACCCGGCATTTGCTTCGGATTCCACTCTCGTGCGCTGGGGCAAGGCGCTGAAGACCGGCGGCAAAGCGCAACAGGATGCCATGAACGAGCTCGTGTCGGCGCAGGCCCAAGGCACTTTGCCCGCGCCGATCAAGGACCCCAAGGTCGTCGCTCCCATCATGAAATCGGTCTGGCAGGACTACACCTCGACAGCGGAGAAGTTCAACGAGCCCGGACGCTTCACCGCGATGATCGGCTTCGAATGGACGTCGGTTCCCGGCGGCAACAATCTGCATCGCAACGTGCTGTTCCGCGACAACAAGGACAAGGCCGACCAGATATTGCCGTTCTCGGCCTGGCAGAGCGAAGACCCGGAGAAACTCTGGGCGTGGATGGAGAAATACGAGCAGAAAACCGGCGGCAAGCTGCTCGCCATCCCGCATAACGCCAACCTTTCCAATGGCCGTATGTTCGAACTGGTGGATTTCGCCGGCAAGCCGCTCTCGAAGGACTACGCCGAGCGACGCGCGCGCTGGGAAGTGCTGCAGGAAATGATGCAGACAAAAGGCGCCAGCGAGACGCATCCTGCACTGTCGCCGAACGACGAATTCGCGGACTTCGGCATCGCCGGCTGGGAATATGGCAACCTGACGCTCGAGGACAAGCCGCTGTCGCGGGAAATGATGCCGACCAACTATCTCCGCTGGGGATTGTTGCAGGGCCTCATGCAGGAGCAGAAACTCGGCATCAATCCGTTCAAATTCGGCTTCATCGGCGGCACCGACGTGCACAACTCGCTGACCTCGATCGAGGAGGACAATTTCTACGGCAAGCATGTCAACCAGGAGCCGCGTCCAAACCGCTGGGAGCACGTCTCCAAGCAAGGCTTCGGCAAGACGCGATACACGTGGCAGTATACCGCCGCCGGCTACGCGGCGGTGTGGGCGACCGAGAACACCCGCGAAGCGCTCTGGGACGCGATGAAGCGCAAGGAGGTCTACGCGACCTCGGGCACCCGCATGACGGTTCGTCTGTTCGCCGGCTGGGACTTCACGGTCGATGACGCGCGTTCGCGCTACGTCGCCGAGACCGGCTACGCCAAGGGTGTGCCGATGGGCGCGGATCTGCCGAAGCCTCCGGCGGCGGGCAAGGCCCCGACCTTCCTGATCGCGGCGATGAAGGATGCGCTGGGCGGCAACCTCGACCGTATCCAGATCGTCAAGGGCTGGCTCGACAAGGCCGGCAAGCCGCAGGAGAATATCTACAACGTGGTGTGGAGCGATGCGCAGCGCCGCAGGCCCGGCAAGGACGGCAAGTTGCCGCCGGTCGGCGACACCGTCGACGTGGCGCATGCCAGTTGGACCAACAGCATCGGCGCTTCCGAACTCGTCGGAGTCTGGAAGGATCCGGACTTCGATCGATCCGTGCGGGCGTTCTACTATGCTCGTGTCATCGAGATCCCGACGCCGCGCTGGACCGCCTATGACGCATTCCGCTTCGGGATCAAGATGCCGCCGGAGGTGCCGATGAAGCATCAGGAGCGCGCCTGGACCTCGCCGGTCTGGTACACGCCATCATAAGCCGCGGCCGGAACCATGATCAAACGTCTGCTCGAAGAGCCGCTGCTGCATTTCCTGGCGCTGGCGGTCGCTGTCTTCGCCGCTTACGGCCTCCTCAATCGCTTTGATGCGGGCAAGCCTGACGAGATCATCATCACGGAGTCCCGGGTCGAGCGCCTTGCCACTCAGTTTACAGCGATCTGGCAGCGGCCGCCGGCAAGCGTCGAACTGAAGAATTTGATCGACGACTACGTCAAGGAGGAGATTTTCGTGCGCGAGGCGCTTGCGCTGGGTCTCGACCGGGACGACACGATCATTCGTCGTCGCCTCCGTCTCAAGATGGAGTTTCTGAACAGCGCCGAGACTGCGACCCTGTCGCCAACCGATGCCGAGCTCGAAATCTATCTGAAGGACCATGCCGGCAAGTTCGAAATCGATCCCGCGTATGCCTTCGTGCAGGTGCTGTTGAGTCCGGACCGGCATGGCGACAGGCTCGATCGGGACGCAGCGTCGGCCCTTCAGATCCTGCGCACCAAATCATCGATCGATCCGGGTGAATTCGGGGACGCTACGCTGCTGCCGCAGACGCTGGAGCTCACCAGCAAGGCCTCGATCAGCCAGACATTCGGACCGGCTTTCGCCGAGGCTATCGACAGGATCGCGCCCGGGCAGTGGACCGGCCCGGTCGAGTCGGACTTCGGATTGCATCTGATCCGGGTCACGGAGCATCAACCGGGACGCATGCCCGCGCTAGCCGAAGTTCGCGCCGCCGTCGAGCGCGAATGGGGCAATGACAAACGAAAGGCGATCGAGGGACAACGCTTCGCCGCACTGCTGACGAGCTACCGGGTCACCATGGAGGAGAAGCCGCAGGCCCGTCCCAGACCGGTGAATGGCCCATGATCCGTCTGGCCAGCATTCTTCTCCTTCTCGCGCAATTGTTCGCCGCAAATCTCGCCGCGGCCGATGAACTCCGGCCGGCCTATCTCGACATCCGCGAAACTGCAGCAGACGAATTCGCGGTGGTGTGGAAGGTGCCGGCGCTCGGCGATTTGCGTCTGGGCATCTATGTTCGCCTGCC
The DNA here is from genome assembly GCF_018129995.1 of Bradyrhizobium sp. SZCCT0153. Taxonomy (GTDB): domain Bacteria; phylum Pseudomonadota; class Alphaproteobacteria; order Rhizobiales; family Xanthobacteraceae; genus Bradyrhizobium; species Bradyrhizobium japonicum_G. Next base: position 190,754 of record NZ_JAFCKS010000006.1, on the reverse strand, counting down.
CGCGTCTTGCCAACCAAAAGCGGAGCCGGTCAGGACCATTCAGGCGGGGTCCTTCTTCGAACGATCGAGCGTGGTCTGCGCCGGTGGATTGAAGGGTCGCGAGATTTCCGTCGATGGCCTGAGGTCGGGTGTCACAGATGCGCTGGCGCGGATCGAGTACCGCGACGGCACCACGGAAGTCGCGCGGATCACCCCGGACTCCTCGACGATCCTCGTGGCCGGCGCTCAGAGCAGGCTGGAGGTGGCCAAGACCTATCTGTTGCTGGGGATCGACCATATCCTCACCGGCTTCGATCATCTGATGTTCGTGCTTGCGCTGATGCTGCTGATCCGCGACTTCTGGACTCTGGCGAAGACCATCACTGCCTTTACGATCGCGCACAGCGTCACGCTGGCAGGCGCCACACTCGGCTATTTCAACCTGCCGCAAAAACCGGTCGAAGCCGCCATCGCGCTCAGCATCGCCTTCGTGGCAAGCGAACTCATCAAGATAAGGCCAGGCGAACGTCGGCTTTCGCAAGCCCATCCATGGGTGGTGGCGTTCGCCTTCGGATTGCTTCACGGCTTCGGCTTTGCCGGCGCGCTCAAGGAGACCGGATTGCCGCAGCTGGATATCCCGGTGGCTCTGCTGATGTTCAACGTGGGCGTCGAGGCCGGCCAGCTCCTGTTCGTTGCGACGATCCTGCTCGTGGTCAGAGCGGCGACAGCGCTCGTCACTTTTCCGGTCATGCCGGCTCGCCTCACCGCGGCCTATCTGATCGGCACCATATCGATGGTCTGGTTCGTGACGCGGGTCGGTAGTTTCGCGATCTGATCTGGAGATCGCTCGGACCGCTTTCGGCCTTCAATTGGTAGCTCGTGATCAATGTCAATTCCCGCGGCCTGTTACGCTTCGGTGGCCTTTGATCTAACACGACGAATACCATGGCTTGCACGGCCGGACGTTTCAAATCCGACCGCGCGTTCTGCAAGTGGATTGGAACGAACATGAAAGCATCAGGCGCTCTGAGCTGCGGACTCCTGGCATTCCTCCTTATGCTGATTGAGATCGAGCCAGGCGCGAACGTCGGCGCCTATAGCCCTATGAACGTCGGCCGAAAACTTGCGCAACCTCATTTGGGCGACGCCGACAAGGACCAGGGAACACTCGGTCTTCTCCGCGTGGGTGCGCCTAAGTCTGGACAGAGCTAGGAGGTCAACGTGCAGTTTACGCTACAAGGGTTCGGCCCATTCCTGCATTGGCTCACGCTCGGCATCCTCTTTGTGATGCCTGTGGTTCTGGGGCTGCTGATCTTCAGGCTGGGACGCCTTCCCGGCGACATCGCCAGGGCGCGCCACCATCCGCAAGCGGATGCCATCAGCGTTTGCGGCTGGATGGGTATCATTACGCTCGTGTGGTGGCCCATTGCGATGGTGTGGGCGCATCTCGACCTGCCGGTCGCGGCAGCCGAAGGTCCCGGTTCGGCACAAGCTACACCGTCGCAAATGGGCAAGCTGAAGCAGGCTTCGCAGCGGCTCGCGGCGATCGAGGCAAGCTTGCCCAAGGCGCCTGCCGGGCGAGGAGCCTAGCCATGCTCTGGGCAACCGTCAGTTCCGTCTTCGTGATCTACCTCTACCGTACGCTCAACGCGCCTTCCGGGCAGAATGAGGCTGATGTCGTGGCGTCGGCCGACGCGATCGAGGACGAGTTGACAAGGCTTCTCGGCCGGATTGCGGCCATCGAGAACCTCACCGGCAGCAAAGCGCGGGAGACCACGCCATGATGGCTGCCATTTTCGGTCTCTACATGCTGATCATTTGGCTGATCTTCGCCAAGTTCAAATTGATCCGCCTGACCCTCCCCATCGCTATCACCCTGGCTGCGGTCGGCCCTCTCTTTGCCTTCTTCATTCTCGTGTCGATGAACAACTATCACCCGTCATCGACGGACGCGCGGGTGTTCCAGCGCATCGTTCAGATCATTCCGCACATCACGACGCCAGGACGGGTCCAGGAGATCCTCGCGCAGCCGAATACACCAATCAGGAAAGGCGACGTCATTTTCCGGATCGACCCACAGTCCTTTCAGTTCGAGGTCGAACGGCTCCAGGCGGCCCTGGCCGCCGCCCAGCAAAACGTCCCGCAGTTGAAGTCTTCGCTCGACCAGGCGTCCGCGGGGGTCGAAAAGGCCACGGCACAGTTTGACCTCGCGAAGGCCGATTTGCAGCGGCAACAGGACCTGTTCACCAAGCAGGTGGTCGCGCAGGCGGCTCTCGATCGCGCCCAGCGCAACGCCGAAACCGCGGGGCAAGTGGTTGCCGAAGCCAGAGCGGCCGAGGACCGCGCGCGGCTCGCCTATCAATCCAACATCGGCAACGACAACACCGCCGTGGCACAGGTGCGCCAACAGCTGGCGGCGGCAAAGTACAATCTCGATGAGTCGGTCGTTCGCGCGCCGTGCGACGGCCATGCGGTCAATCTGCAGCTTGTGCCGGGTGCGGTCGTCAGTGCCGCCGCTTCCGTACTGCCATTCGTCTGCGACCGCGACGAAAGCAACCTCGGCGTCGTGGTCGCAACCTTCATGCAGGGCCCCTACCTGCAGATCAAGCCCGGAGAGTATGCGGAGGTCGTGTTCCCGATGTACCCCGGCCGCGTGTTTCCCGGCAAGGTGATCACGACCATCGACATGGCCAGCGAAGGACAACTGACCGCAAGCGGTCTGTTTCCGGGCGTCGGCAACCCCGGCAATGCGCGATTTGCCGTTCGCATCCGACTGGACGATGCGGAACAATTGAGATTGCCCGCAGGCACCCAGGGCGACGCCGCAATTTACAGCGGCAACGTGCAGATCGCCGGGATCATTCGAATGGCGCTGATGCGGATGACAAGCTGGACCAACTACCTCTACTTCACGTCGTGAACCGGAGGGCGCCGTCGTGATCAGAAACGGGCTGTACGCGCTAACCGTCGAGTTGCAAGACGGCGTTCAAGGCGGGGGCAATGGTGTCTTGGTGCTGCGCGACGGCACGATCCGCGGCGGCGACTCGTTCTTCTACTTCACCGGCAGCTACGTCTGCAGCGGGCACAAGTGGAAAGGCGAGGTCATCTCCCAAGAGCACACGCAGGGTCTGGCAACACGCCCCTTCGCGCGAAAGGTCGCCACGATCGGCTTTAGCGGAACCTATACAGACCTCGGCGCGGAAAGCGCCAACACCGCGCTGCTCGGCAATCGGAGCATTGCCTTCCGAACCACCCTTCGCCTGCTGCTCGCCGACGGAGAGATGCCGGAGCATGATCGCCGAAGTGACGAGACTCTTCGATACAAAGAGATAGGCACGCCGGTCCGAGTCTGCCGCCAGTAACTCGAGTTTTCGCGATCCGGCGAGACCTACTTGGCAGCCGTGTACCAGATCGGCGACGTCCACGCCCGCTCCTGCACCGTGGCCGCCACGCCATCTAGCAACGGCAGCCTGGCGCGCACGGCATCATAGGTACTCCAGCGCGGTGTCGGAATCTGCAGCACGCGGGCGTAGTACAGCGCGTGCTGGGTAGGCTCGAATTCGTCGTCCACCCAGGTCCCGGTCAGTTGCGAACTGCCGGTTGCATTGCTGTAGGTGGCCGTCTTCAAATCAACCGTATTGGCCACAGGCGGCAGCTTGCCGTCCGGTCCGATCTTGCGGTCGCCCGACCATGCGATATTGACGATTTTCTCCTGCGGCGTGCCATCCGCGCCGATCCAGCCCTTGATGATCTGGATGCGATCGAGACTGGCGTCCTTCGGACCCTTGAGCGCCATCACGTTGAAACGCAACGGGCGCTTCTCGCCGGCGGCAACCGCCGGCAAGGTGGCCCCCATCGGCACGCCGAGCCGGTAGCCGTTCTCGACCGTGGCTTTCGGATTGGCGTCCGGTCCCGGAAGATCGAAGCCGGCGAACATGCGGACCTTGATGCGGACGCCGCTGGTGGCAAAGGTCTCCTTTGCCTTCATCGCGTCCCAGATGGCGCCGCGTGTGTTGCTGGTTGCCCAGACGCCCGTGAGCGCGCCGGGGTTCAGGTCGATGCCGCCGATCCAGCCGCCGACCTCCGCGGTCCGGCGTCGCTCGATGGTACCGTCAGCGGCGCCATGGCTGCCAACCTTGAAATTGCCTTCGTCCGTATCGGCCGGCGTGCCGTTGTGACTGTCCGTTCCGCCGACGATGCCGTATTTGTAGGGATTGGCACCTAGCGATCGCTCATACTCGAGGCCTTTGACAAGCCCGTAGCGGACGAAATTCTCCTTCTTGGCCACGCGCCCGCTGTAGTTCGCCATCGAGTCCGCGTTCTCGAAGTTTGCGAATTCATCGGCAGCCCAGAAATTCCGGTGAACCTCCGAATTGCCCTTCACCTGCATCATCTCGATCAGCGGCTCGAAATGGGCGCGCGTCCGTGCATAGGCGGCATCGATCGGCTTGCCCTGCGGATCGAGCGGGTCGAACATCATGCCCTTGCTGGCGTTCGAATTGTGCGGGACCGCAATCACCGATGCGCCGATTTTTTCAAGGCCGCCCATCCAGGCCCAAAGCGCGTCCTCGCGGTTGATCTCGATGTAGCTCATCGGTATCTCGGGCACGCGGATGTCCCGGAAAAACACGTTGCGGTGCAGATTGCCGCCCTTCGGCGCGGCGCTCCATTCGAACGCCGGTATCGTCGTGAACTTGCCGGGCTGATAGTTGCGCTCGGCGGCCTCGAGCTCGATGACCCACGCGCTCTTCGTCGTCTGCGGGCCCGCGAAGAAGGGTGGGTGCTGCGGCGTATCCGAGCGGTTGCTCTTTACGACATAGTTCAGGAACCAGGTTTCGCGGTCCTCGATCGAGGTCATCGACCGCAGTTCCTTCAGCTTGTCCTGATCATTTCCCGGCGCGCCCGCGACCATGGTCGAATACATCTCGCCGAGATATTCGGCGTGATCGGTCACTGCTGCGAAATCGAGCGGCTCGACGATGCGATGCAGCTGCCCATTGACCGTCATTTTTTCGCCCTGCGCAAAGCGATACGCCCCATCCGGCGTAAGCCGCGCACCGCCGAGATAGGCGTCCAGCGAATAGGCGGTGTGGACGTGCGTTTCGCCGAAATAGGCCTCGCGCTGCGGATTTGACGGCGCCTTGGCTTCCGCGGCCACGATGCGAGCCTGCTCCTTCTGAATCGCGGGACTTGCGGCCATGAGCTTCAAGTCGTCCGCACGTGCCGAGACTGCGAGCAAGGACGCGGCCGCCAGCAAGCCGGCGCCTTGTCCGATTTTGGAGATCTCGCGAGCAATCTTCTTCATGTCGCCCCCCGCATTCGCTCACGGCCACGCCTCGATCTGCCGCAGCGCTTTGAGGATACCACGACAGACGACCGACATTGATGCCGGGCGATCAATTGGAGAATGCATTTTCCGTAGACGGGATCGCGCTGACACGCATCGCCGCAGCCGTTGTCGGGTGGCCTCTCGCCAATCGTCTTTGCCGGCAACCGCGATGATGTGACACCGCGAGATGCGGTATCGATCGTGCATTTCTCGAGCGGATTGCTTGTCCACGAACAATCTGCCCGGGGATTCCATGTTAGCGAGTTCGATCAATGGAATTTTGCGAGTGAAGATCGTCAAGCAGGATCGCGACGAGAAAGTCATTTGCGCCACCAACGCTGTCCTCATGGACACGAGGGAATAAGCCGGTCGCCACCGGTTGCGCCGAGCTTTTGACGTTGAGACGAACAATGAAGCGATACAAGAATATCTCGGGGATCTTTCTTGGCGTCGGACTGCTGGCGGGTGCGATCAATCCGGCCGCGGCTTGGCCGGCGCTCATCAGCGGCGCGACATTGACGCAGGATCTTCCGGATTCAGTTCTGTTGGTCCGCGCGCGGGGTGCGGACGCCAATCGCAACAAGAACGTGAATCGCAACACCAACGTGAACCGGAATACGAACGTCAGTAAGAATGCCAACGTCAACGTCAACAGGAACGCCAACGTCAACAGGAGCGCGAACGTCAACGTCAACGTTCGTCGTCCCGTCCGTGTCTGGGCTCCTCGCCCCTATTACGGAACCGTGGTCGCCGGCGTTGCGCTCGGAACGATGATCGTTGTCTCGGCCGCGGGCGCGGTGCCGCCCGCTCCGTCGCCAACGCTTTGTTGGTACTGGAGCGATCCTGCCATGACGGGCGGATATTGGGATTATTGCCAATAGACGTCCCTCGCAGAGCCGCCGCAAGCCCGGGGCGTTTTCGCGGTGCCGTGATCGCCGGAGGGAAACCTGGATATCTGGATGCTTTATCGGATCTGGCTGCTTGTTTTGTGCCTGCTGGTCAGCGCTGCCGATGCCGCCGGTTCAGCCAGCGCTGGCGATCAGGTGCGCGTCGAAGAGAAGCTGGTACTGCTCTCGACGCCCATTCCCCTCCTCGCCTACGAATTTCGCCCCGTCATCGCGGGCCCCCTCCCGCTAGTCGTTATGAACCACGGCGAGTCGCTGGATGCCACCGAGCGCAGCTTCTTCCCGCTGGTCGAATTCCGCGACGCCGCCTTCTGGTTTGCCCGGCAAGGCAATCTGGTCGTCGTTCCGATCCGGCCCGGCTTCGCGCGCACCGCGATCGATCTTCCCGAACGCGGGCTGTACGGCCTGTATTTCGGTGATGTCGGCATGTGTTCGGCGGTGAATTTCCGCGACCCGGGGATCGCCGTTGCAACCATTAACCAGTGGGTGATCGACCACATGATCGCTCAACACGAAGTGCTGCCGAAAGGCGTCATCGTCGTCGGGCAGTCGGGCGGAGGCTGGGGAGCCATCGCGCTCTCAAGCCTGAAGTCGGCCTCGATCCGGGCCATCGTCACCTTCGCGGCCGGCCGCGGCGGTCATGTTGACGGCAAGCCCAACAACAATTGCGCACCGGACAGGCTCATTGCGGCGGGCGGCGAGTTTGGCCGCACCGCCAACATCCCGATGCTGTCCATCTACGTCCACAACGATTCCTATTTTGGACCCGAATTGTCGAAACAGGTCCTGGACGCCTACCGGGCCGCCGGCGGCGATGCTGAATATCATCTGCTGCCGGATTTTGGCAAAGAGGGCCATTTCTTCTTCCATTCGGCCGATGCCATCCCGATCTGGTCGCCGATCGTCAGCCGCTTCCTGGATCAGCATCCTTAATCGCTCCGCGGAGATGAATCATGGCGCGGACCGCGTCCTCATTGTTGGCTTTGGCGGTTATCGTCCTCGCAGCGGGAGCGGGAGCGGGAGGAAGCGCCAGCGGACAGGAGTCCAATCCGGCAACCAGGGGCGCCGCTTCGAAATCTCCCGAAGCGATGATCGAAGCCCGCGGCGAGCGTCAGCTCAGGCAGCTCAGGTTCTCCGGCTGGCGCAAACTGTGTTTCCAGCCCGCCGAGGCCATGATCTGCCGGACGAGCATCGCCGGCGCGACCGAGGCGGGCCAGGAGATGCTGCGGGTCGATTTGATCGAAGGCGCAGCCGGCACGGGCGGGCGGTTGCAGATCTTCGTGCCTCCGATGTTGTTCCTGGAGGCTGGCGTCAGGGTCATCATTGACAAAGGCAATGCCGTCGACGTCCCCTTTGCCTGGTGCTTCTCCAACACATGCGTCGCGGCGCGCGCCGTGGATGCGGCCTTCATTCGGCGGATGAAGACCGGGCGGGACGTAACTCTGAAAGTCGTCGATTCCCGCATTTCGACCGTCATGACATCGGTGCCGCTCGATCAGTTCGCGTCGGTCAATCAGGGAGCACCGAACCTCATGTTCGGCCGAAGCCTGGAGCCCTCGCCTTCGCGCGGCACGCCCTAGCGCGTCGCCAGCAGCACGGCGGCGAGCGTGAAGATCAGCGCGGCGATCTGGCCTGGCCCCAGCGGCTCGCCAAGCGCGATCGCGGAGGCGACCACGCCGATGACAGGCACGGCCATGGTGCCGATCGCGGCCACCGAGGCCGGCAGGCGCGACAGCGCGGCGAACCAGCTGACATAGGCGATGCAGAACTGCACCACGGTCGAATAGACCAGCAGCCACCAGCCGACCGGCGTCACCTTGTCCAGATGCGAAGTCTCCACCAGCAGGCCGATGATCGAGATCGGCAGGCAGCCGATCCCGATCTGCCAGGCCGCGGCGGTGATCGGCGGCAGACGGATCGGGTATTTCTTCGAGAACACCGTGCCCAGCGCAAAACCGATCGCGCCGAACAGCGCCATGATGATGCCCGGCAGCTTTTCCGCGCTGGCGGCAATGCCGTTGCCGCCCATGATCGAGCCGAGCCCGACAAAGGCCATCACCAGCGCCAGCGTGCGCAGCAAGGTCGGCCGCTCGCCCAGCACCGGCCAGGCGATGATCGAGGCCCAGACCGGCATGGTGTAGGCGATCAGCGCCGCTTCGCTCGCCGGCAGCCAGAGCAGCGCCAGGCCCATCAGCACCATCCAGCCGGTGACGTTGAGCATGGCGGCGGTGAACAGCCGCGGCCAGATCTCGCGCGCGACCTTGAGGCTGTCGCCGCGGACCAAAGCGAGCGCCGCCAGCAGCACCGCGCCGAGCACGCCGGTAACCCCGCGCAGGGTCAGCGGCGGCAACTCGCCGAGCAGGAACTTCGTCACCGGCCAGTTGAAGCCCCAGCCCACCGAGGTGATGGCAAGGAACATCAGGCCGGCCGGGGCGATGCGCGGTCGCGCATCCCGGCGGGTCGAATCGAGCATGTGGGCAGTCCGGCAAAAGGTGGCTCAGCTTGGCCCGGATTCGCTGCTCCCACCACCACCCCGGCGGGCATGCCTGCCCTCACCTTCCGTAGCCCTACGTGAGTCCCCTTTGCGCAACCCCGTTGCCCAAAAATATACCTGCCCTGTGAACAGCGGGATGAAGGGTCCCGAACACTGCGGGAGACAAATTTTTTCGGTTGGGAATCCTTCAGGACTCACCGATACTTGGCTCCACAACAGGCGCGGGCTTGCCCCCTGTTATCCCCCGCAATCCACCATATTTAGTATTTGATTCAGGAACTCGCACTAGTTCTTGACGGGCGCAACGGAGAGTCCTAGCTTTCGGTCCGTTCGGCGCGAGTGAGTTTGCGTCCCGCCGGCACTCCCCCAAAGGGTCCGCAAAACTGCACTCCGCCCCGCCAGACGAAGGCAGCGGAAAGAGGGCTTGTCTGCCCCGCGAAAGCGGATCTTTCGGGCGCCGGAACGGGCTGGAAATAGGCTCGAATGGCAATGGTTGAAGTTGTGATGTTGTGGGGCGTTGAACGTATGTCGGACGCATTGCCTTGGGGGCGGATGGGTCTGGACATGCCGTCGGAGGAAAGGTGCTCGCACCTCGCCGTCGCCGGGAGAACAAGGGCCGGGTCCACCGGCTGAACTGCGAAGCCTTTGAGCCCGAAGTGGCCCTTGAGGATTCGCGAACCGAAATGTCGACCCGGGTGCCTTGCGGAGGCAGTCCGGCTAAAAATAAGGACGGGGCAAGACCATGCGGATTGAGCGGCGCCACACCACTTCGGGACAGTCACCTTATGCCGGGATCGATTTCCGGCTGACCACGTCGGAGATCAGGAATCCCGACGGCTCGGTCGTGTTCAAGCTTGAGAACGTCGAAGTTCCGACCGAATGGTCGCAGGTCGCCTCGGACGTGCTGGCCCAGAAATATTTCCGCAAGGCGGGCGTTGCCGCGCGCCTGAAGAAGGTCGAGGAGGAATCCGTCCCCTCCTTCCTGTGGCGCTCGGTGCCCGACACCGAGGCCCTCGCTGCTCTCCCCGAGAAGGAGCGCTATGTCAGCGAGCTCAGCGCCAAGCAGGTGTTCGACCGCCTCGCCGGCTGCTGGACCTATTGGGGCTGGAAGGGCGGTTACTTCACCTCCGACGAGGACGCCCAGACCTTCTACGACGAGCTGCGCTACATGCTGACCATGCAGATGGTCGCGCCGAACTCGCCGCAATGGTTCAACACCGGCCTGCACTGGGCCTATGGCATCGACGGCCCCGGCCAGGGCCATTTTTACGTCGACCCCTTCAGCGGCAAGCTGACCAAGTCCAAATCGGCCTACGAGCACCCGCAGCCGCACGCCTGCTTCATCCAGGGCGTCGGTGACGACCTCGTCAACGAGGGCGGCATCATGGACCTCTGGGTCCGCGAGGCCCGCCTGTTCAAGTACGGCTCCGGCACCGGCTCCAACTTCTCGCGCCTGCGCGGCGAAGGCGAAAAGCTCTCCGGCGGCGGCCGCTCGTCCGGCCTGATGAGCTTCCTCAAGATCGGCGACCGCGCCGCCGGCGCGATCAAGAGCGGCGGCACCACCCGCCGCGCCGCCAAGATGGTCGTCGTCGACGTCGATCACCCCGACATCGAGACCTATATCGACTGGAAGGTGAAGGAGGAGCAGAAGGTCGCCGCTCTCGTCACCGGCTCCAAGATCAACCAGAAGCACCTCAAGGCGGTGCTGAAGGCCTGCGTCAATTGCGAGGGCTCGGGCGACGATTGCTTCGACCCCGAGAAGAACCCGGCGCTCCGCCGCGAGATCAAGCTCGCGCGCCGCAGCCTCGTGCCCGACAATTACATCAAGCGCGTCATCCAGTTCGCCAAGCAGGGCTACAAGGACATCCAGTTCGACGTCTACGACACCGACTGGGATTCGGAAGCCTATCTCACCGTCTCGGGGCAGAACTCCAACAACTCGGTCTCGCTGCGGGACGACTTCCTGCGCGCGGTGGAAACCGACGGCGACTGGAATCTCGTCGGACGCACCACCAAGAAGATCACCAAGACGCTGAAGGCGCGCGACCTCTGGGAAAAAATCGGCTACGCCGCCTGGGCGTCGGCCGATCCGGGCCTGCACTTCAACACCACCATGAACGACTGGCACACCTGCAAGGCGTCCGGCGACATCCGCGCATCCAATCCGTGCTCGGAATACATGTTCCTGGACGACACGGCGTGCAACCTCGCCTCCGCCAATCTGCTGACGTTCTACGACACCACCACCAAGCACTTCGACGTCGACGGCTACGAGCATCTCTGCCGGCTCTGGACCATCGTGCTCGAAATCTCCGTGATGATGGCGCAGTTCCCGTCCAAGGCGATCGCCGAGCTCTCCTACGAGTTCCGCACCCTCGGCCTCGGCTATGCCAATATCGGCGGCCTGCTGATGACCATGGGCCTGCCCTATGACAGCAAGGAAGGCCGTGCGATCGCCGGCGCTCTGACCGCGATCATGACCGGCATCACCTACAAGACCTCGGCGGAGATGGCGTCCGAGCTCGGCACCTTCCCCGGCTACAAGAAGAACGCCGCGCACATGCTGCGCGTGATCCGCAACCACCGCCGCGCCGCCCATGGCCAGTCCAACGGCTACGAAGCGCTCTCGGTCAACCCGGTGCCGATGGACCTCGTCTCCTGCCCGCAGGTCGACCTGGTCGCGCATGCGCAGGCGGCCTGGGATGCGGCGCTCGAGCTCGGCGAGAAGCACGGCTATCGCAACGCCCAGACCACGGTGATCGCGCCGACCGGCACGATCGGCCTCGTCATGGATTGCGACACCACCGGCATCGAGCCAGACTTCGCGCTGGTGAAGTTCAAGAAGCTCGCCGGCGGCGGCTACTTCAAGATCATCAACCGCGCGGTGCCCGCGGCGCTGCGCGCGCTCGGCTATCGCGAGAGCGATATCGCCGAGATCGAGGCCTACGCCGTCGGCCACGGCTCGCTCTCCAACGCGCCCGGCATCAACGCCTCGACGCTGAAGGCCAAGGGCTTCACGGATGAGGCCATCGCCAAGGTCGAGAAGGCCCTGCCGACCGCCTTCGACATCAAGTTCGCCTTCAACAAGTGGACCTTTGGCGAGGATTTCATCCGCGACCAGTTGGGCATTGGTGCCGAAGCCATTGCCGCACCGGGCTTCGACCTCCTCCAGGCCGTCGGATTTACAAAACGCGAGATCGAGGCGGCCAACGTCCACATCTGCGGCGCGATGACGGTGGAAGGTGCCCCGCACCTGAAGGCCGAGCATTATCCGGTGTTCGACTGCGCCAACCCCTGCGGCAAGATCGGCAAGCGCTACCTGTCGGTCGAGAGCCACATCCGCATGATGTCGGCGGCGCAGCCCTTCATCTCGGGCGCGATCTCCAAGACCATCAACATGCCGAACGACGCCACGGTGGAGGACTGCAAGTCCGCCTACATGCTGTCGTGGAAACTCGCCTTGAAGGCCAACGCGCTCTATCGCGACGGCTCGAAGCTCAGCCAGCCGCTCAACTCGCAGCTCATCTCCGACGATGAGGAGGACGACGATGCGGTCGAGGCCTTCCACGACAAGCCGATGGCGGCGCGCACCGCGCAGGTGGCCGAGAAGGTCGTCGAGAAGCTGGTCGAGCGCATCATCGTGATGCGCGAGCGCGAGAAGATGCCGGACCGCCGCAAGGGCTACACCCAGAAGGCGGTCGTCGGCGGGCACAAGGTCTACTTGCGCACCGGCGAGTATGACGATGGCCGTCTCGGCGAGATCTTCATCGACATGCACAAGGAAGGCGCGGCACTGCGCTCCTTCATCAACAACTTCGCCATCGCGGTGTCGCTGGGCCTGCAATACGGCGTGCCGCTCGACGAATATGTCGATGCCTTCACCTTCACCCGCTTCGAGCCGGCGGGTCCCGTGCAGGGCAACGACAGCATCAAGTACGCGACCTCGATCCTCGACTACGTCTTCCGCGAGCTGGCGGTGAGCTACATGTCGCGCTTCGATCTCGCCCATGTCGATCCGACCGAGTCGAACTTCGACGCGCTCGGCAAGGGCGTCGAGGAAGGCAAGGAGCCGGGCGATGGCCACCACGCCAACAAGCTTGTGTCGCGCGGCCTCACCCGCTCCCGCACCGACAACCTCGTCGTGATGCGCGGCGGCTCGGCCGCGGTCGTCTCGGGCAACGACAGCGCCCCGACCGGCGGCTCCAAGGTCACCGCCCTCGCCTCGCACGGCGCAGGCCGTGCCGGCGACGTCCTGGAAGGCGCGGTCGCGCTGAAGCAGGAAGTGGCCCACGACCTCTCGCCCACCGAGAAGCTCGAAGCCCTGCAGTGGAGCAAGTCCGGCACCGCGCAGACCCTGGTGCCCTCAAAGGCCGAGCGCCGCGCGGAAGCGAAAGCAAAAGGCTACGAAGGCGAGATGTGCAGCGAGTGCGGCAACTTCACGCTGGTGCGGAATGGGACCTGCATGAAGTGCGATACTTGCGGAAGCACGACGGGGTGTTCGTGAGGGGGTAGCGAACGAGGCTATCTAGGGCCTGGGCTTGGAGCCCGGCCCCACGAAAAATAAGGGGGTGGCGTTCGCCATCCCCTTTTTGCTTCTTTGATAAAAACTAGGCTTGTGACAACTTTCGCGTGCAATCGATTAGCGAGCGAAAGTCAAACTGGACCAACAATGTTCAAATCCATTCGATTTCGCAATTTCAAGTCCTTGAGGGACTATAATGGGCAGCTTCAGGAAAAGTTTGGTCTTTCGATCACGTCAAACCAAGTTATCAAACATTTGGAGCAAAGCGACGTAGGCGACTTAGTCGATGTTCTTCGTGATCTAAATGAATTTGCAAGGACAATGCCTGCGCCGGTAACGGGCCTTACATAAGAGATTACCGTGCCAGTGCACTTAACCGCCCACCGCAATCGCGGTGACCGTTGCGCCTCGGACAGTCGGCCACCAAGCCCGGCTCAACCGGTTACTCGGTGGCCGCTGCGCCAAGACAGGCTACGAGACCAGCTAGTAGCAAGGAGGATAAGGTTCGTAGCCGCAACGGCGATAGCCTCCGTAGGCTCCGTAAGCCCCGTAAGCAGCAGCACCAACTGCAGCTGCTCCGACGCCCACGGCAACTCCGCGGCGCACGGCTGCACCACGATAGACGCCACCGCGATAGACACCGCCGTGATGAACACCAACCCGACCAACCCCAACGGCGCCTCTTCGATACGCGAAGGCGTCAGTCGAAACAGTCACGATGCAGGCTATGCCAATGACAGCGGATGCGGTAAGTGAAACGATGGTTCGGCGCGACATGGCCACTCTCCTTCCTGGACTGGAACGGTTCGTCAGCGTAATTCGCCGATGAGCGGGTATGTTGATTTAGAACAATGCGGGCCGTTGCGATCCGGCCGCCGGGTTCACGACGGGACAGTGAAGCTGTCACGCTTACCTGCATCGGCATCAGCGGAACAACACCGATTTCGGCCATGGACCTGACGTACGCGACGCATGTCGGTTCGGCAACGCCCAATTGCGAGTTCAGTGCCGGGCTACGATCCGCCCCGCCCCCCCGAGCCCGCCATAATTTCTCCTTCGCACGCGCGTTGTGTTGGACAGTGGCGGGACCTATGCTTCCAGCGATCGGACTGCCGAACTCCCATTGACGCCAGACTGGTTGGAGAGCGCATCGGTGCCTGACGCGGACGACCCCAAACCTGACAACCAAAAGCCTGATAGCCAGAAGCCTGATAGCCAGAAGCCTGACGCGCCCAAGCCGGACGCGGTGCGCGCCGATGGCGGGCTGGCGCGGGCCTATGACCAGATCAAGAGCGCAGAGCAGGACCTGGCGCGGCTGGACCGGCTGGTTTCCGGAATGGAACGCGGCAGCGAAGGCCCGCGGATCTCGCAACCAAGCGCCGGTGCGGAGGCAGCCAGGACTCTTGAGGACAAGACTCCTGAGAACAAGACTCCTGAGCACAAGACTTCCGAGGACAAGACTCCCAAGGCGCCGGCGCCGGACAGCAAAATTCGCGATCAAGGCCTGAAGCAAGGTCGGCCCATGCTGCGCGCTGTGGTTGGCCTCGTACTGGTGATCGGCGTCCTCGGTGCCGCCTTCGCTTCGCAATATCGCGATGACGCCAGGTCTATGGGCAAGTCGATCATGGCGCGATGGGCTCCGCCGGCCGCCAGCGAGCCCCCGCAAGCGTCCGCGGTTGACACTCCGGCGCAGCCGCCGGCACTGCAACTGGCTGCTGTGGATCAGCCTGGTCCGGTGCCCGCGCCGCCGCCCAGCAAGGAGCCGACGCTCAGCAAGGAAACGGAAAGCGCTCCAAGACCTGACACTCCAAGACCTGACACTCCAAGAACTGGCGCCACAGCGCCCGACCCATCATCGTCTGATCTCGCGCAAGCGCTCAAGACCATCACGAGCGAGCTTGCGAGCATCAACGGAAAGCTCGAGCAACTGAAAAGCCGCAGCGAGCAGACGCTGCGCGAGCAGGCCGACACCATTCAGCAGCTCAAGACGGCGCAGGAGAAGGCTGCGGCGGACAATGCGCGCCTCGCCGCGCAGGTCCAGGCGCTGCAAACGCAACCGACGGCTTCGTCCGCATCTTCATCCGCGAAACCCGTCGTGCGGAGCGTGGTGAACAACGATAATGCTGCGCCTACACGGCCGCACGTGCAAGCGGCCGCACCCCGGCGGCCCAGGCCGCCGCCGCGAGGACCCTGGATGCCCCCGCCCTATATGGGCGCCCCCTACGGCGATCCGTATTGGTAGGCCCGCAGGGCGGATGAGCCGACGGCGCAGAGCGCCGTCCTCGATCGGCTTCCCCGCATCCGCGTTCAAGGCCACAAGTCTCCGTGCCATGCACAAGACCCTGCCGCCGAAATTGCCTTTGCCGTCGCGCCCATCCCTCCTAAACTCCAGACACCACCGGCATGGGTTCCGACGGGCCCGGTAGAAGCGGAGTCGAGTTATGCCCACACCGGAGAGCTTCCCGATCGAGAAGATTTTCGTTCCCACGAAAATGAAGAAGGCCATCAAGCCCGAGATCGTCGGGGAGATCGCGGAAAGCATTCTGGACATCGGACAACAGGCCCCCATTGTCGTTCGGCCCGACGGAGACCGCCTCGTTCTGGTTGAGGGGCTGCATCGGCTCGAAGCCTGCAAGGCGCTCGGCGAGACAACCGTTATCGGTGTCATCGTCCCGGCGGAGCTTGCTCAACACAGGCCGCTGCTGTCCGAAAGTCCCGAAGTCGACGCAGAGCGCATCAAGATGGCGCGATTGAAAAAGCTGCGCCTCGAGAAGGAAGCCGCAGAGGCATCGACGGCTGCCTTGAAGGGCGCTGGCGCAACGGAAGCACCGCGCACCCGTCCGACGAAAGGCGTCCGTGATAATCCGAAGGCATCCCCAGGCCGGACTGCGAAATCGACACCGAAAACATTGTCGGACTGGATCACGCAGCAAAAGGGCAGCGGCGGCCGCTATTGATGGCCGGCTCCAGATCTTGAGATCACAGCGTCTTGAGATCACAGCTCGAATTGCGGTGACAGTGCTGCGCAAGCGCAATGCCAGGAAAACGCAGCCACTTCGTCCCTCGCTTTCGCAACCTCCGAAGAGGCGCTCGGCGGATGCGCAAGGCGTTCGCCCACGCACCGCGGATCGTCCGGATCGCGCTCAGCGTGGCAGTCTTGCTTGCGGCCCTCGCCCTCCTCAACATCGCCTATCAAATCATCCGCAAACCAACCGAACTCTTCGCCCTCGTCGGCAACACCCTCGACAAGGAGGCCGCCGAGACCTGGCGGCAATACGGTCCGCTCTTCCGCACCTATTCCACCGCGACGATCACGCCCGAATTGCTGGCAGCCCTTGCGCAGGTCGAGAGTTCAGGCAATCCGGTGGCGCGCACCTACTGGCGCTGGCGATGGAGTTTCAATCCGCTCGCGATCTACCGGCCCGCCTCCAGCGCCGTCGGCCTCTTCCAGATGACCGATCCGGCCTTCTCGGAGGCTGCGCGGTTCTGTGTCCACGGCAATGCGGTCACGGACACCGGCTGCGGTTCTGCCTTCCTCTACACCCGCGCGATCCCGAGCCACGCCATCGAGCTGGCCTCGGTGTATCTGGACCGCAATGTCGCGCTGGTTCTTTCCCTCGCGGGCGATGGGAAGCCAAGCGCGCAGCAGAAGCAGGATCTGGCCGCCTTCATCCATCTCTGCGGCGCAGGTCCCGCCACGGCCTATGCGCGCCGCAAGTTTCAGATGCTGCCCGGCGAGCGCTGCGGCGATCATCTCGTCGCGGGCTATGTCGCCAGGGTCAACGCGATGAAGCGGCAGTTTTTGCGGCTTGCGGCGGATGACGATAATTAGCGCACGGTCCGCAGGATGGGGAGAGCACTTGCGAAACCCATCATTCCACGGCGGCGGCTATTCGTGCTTCAGACCGCCGCTTCCGTATCCGGCACCGAAGCCTTCCCGCCCTCCGCACCTGCGCGCGCAGCCCGGCTTCCGGCCATGAAGATATCGTGCACGAGGCCGAGCTTGCCCAATCCCAGAATGATCAGGCCGTTGATGTCGATCTCGTACCAGGCGTGCGACAGATAGGCGTCGCGCGGAAAGCGGTGATGGTTGTTGTGCAGCCCCTCGCCGAAGGTGAGGATCGTTGTCACCAGCTCGTTGGTGGTGCCGTCGTCGGTCTTGAAGCGGCGGTAGCCGTAGTGGCCCTCGCTGTGGCAGACCGAGTTCACGAGCGAGGTCGCCATGGTCATGAGATAGCTGCGGAACAGGCCGGAGAACAACACGCAGCCGATCATCGTGTGCACGCCGCCGAACGCGTAGCCGATCGCGCCCGGAATGATCACCGCCGAGATCGCGTACCAGTACCAGCGCGTCCTGGTGAAGAACATCGAGATCGGGTCGGCCAGGATATCCTTGGCGTAGTATTCGCCGTCGGTCGTGGCCTGGTCCCACACCCAGCCGCCTTGCGCATGCATGAATCCCTTGACGAAGCTGAGATAGCGGTTGCCGCTGCCGTCATAGTAAGGGCTGTGGACGTCGCCGGGCTTGTCGGAGTGAAGATGGTGCCGGCGATGGTTGCTCACCCACTTCAGGATCGAGCCCTGCACCGCCAGCGTGGCGATCGCGGCGAAGATCGTGCGCATGACCGGATTGCACCGAAAGCTCCGGTGCACGAAGTAGCGATGCATGAAGCCGATCCCGATCGTGGTCAGCACGAACATGCCGACGAAGACCGAAACCTCGACACGGCCGATGCCCTGCCAGACCGCCCAGACCAGCGCGGCGATCGAACCGCCGATCATGAAGCCGAACGCGATATAGGAATCGAGAAACTTGGCGTCGACCACCGGACCTTCGAACAGCACGCCCGGCGGCATTTTGGGGTCCGCATCTGCTTCCGACGCCACGCTTTCGATTACGGTCATTTCAGCCAGTCCATTTACGGAAAATTAACGCTACTGCAGCGCAACCTATAGACGCATGTTGTTTCTCGCAAGGACCCGGGCGGCCGTAGGAGCACGGAGTCCGGACCTGAAAAGACGCGATCAGAGGAAAAACAGGCGAGATTTCAACGCTCGCGCGTTAACCAAGCGCACAGTCTGCGCAATCCGAACCCCACAATGCCGACGGCGAGCGCTGCGGCGATCACCCGTCGCAAGCCAAGGGTCAACGCGATGAAGCGGCAATTTCTGCGGCTTGCGGCGTCATGAGACCCTCATGGTGAGGAGCGCGAAGCGCGTCTCGAACCATGAAGGCCCGGATCTCGCCCGGAGCCATCCTTCGAGACGCGCGTTCCGCGCTCCTCGGGATGAGGAGAGGAGCGGAGTTGACGCGGTCAAACCCACCCACCCGACGCTTTATTCATTCCATTCCGCGTCCGTCGGTGGCCTTCACCACCAATACGGCCAGCGCCATCCCTCATAGCGCACATATGACGGCACCAGCGGCGGGCCGTAGGGATCGACGCGGTCGTCTTCAGGGCGATAACGATACCGCGGAACAATGTTGTAATCCCACGGCGTCGGCCTGAGCACGGGCGCCGTGACGACAAGCCTCTGCTGCGGCTCGCGAACGACATAGGCCTTTCGCGCCCGGGCTTCAGCACCTGACGTGCCCAGGCTGCACAGGACCAGGGCCGTTCCGAACGCACACGCGGCGGTGTTTATCTTCATGCGTTGTCTCCTTCCCGCCAGAGTGCAAAAGGACGCCGAGCAAGGCAAGCTGAATTCGCTGCCGGCGACCGTCATTGCGAGGAGCCCTTGCGACGAAGCAATCCAGCCTGCCTCGGCGGAGGGATTCTGGATTGCTTCGCTTCGCTCGCAATGACGGAGAATGTGACGGCACGTCCGGGCCAAATGCTCCTCCGTGATAGCTTCCGCCGCACGCCCCCTACTCCCGCGCCCGGCGCACCGCCTCCGCCAGCTTCACCCTCTGCTTGTCCCACCGGGCCTGCTCCGCCTCGGCGCGCTGATCCAGCGCGGCGCGCTCGGCTTCGATCGCCTCGGCTCGAACCTCGTGCTCGCGCCTGGCCTCGTCCAATGCGGCCTGCGCAGTCGCCACCGCCTTGTCACGCCGCGCGCGCTGCCTGGCGCGGGCCGCCTCCTCCTTGCGGCGCTCGGCGTCCCGGCGCCGCTCTTCCTTCTCGAACGCCGCGGCGGCCTTTTGCGCTTGCCGGTCGTCGATTTTGCGGGACGGTTTGCCTGCGCTCCTGGCCGCGCGCTTGTCTGATCTGGACTTGGCCTTGGACCTGGCCTTGGACTTAGCCTCAGACCTGGCTTTGCGCTTCGGCCCGGCCTCGCCGTCCGCAAGATCGGTCGGCAGCGCGGCGTTCTCGCTGAATGCGCCGTCCGATCCGACCGGGCGCCTGAGCACGATGCCGGGGCTGGCCATGGTCGCGGCGACGATGTCGGGGTCGTCGGTCTCCTTCGCGACGCCCTGATGGAACAGGTTGGAGCTGGCGCCCCAGGCCTCCAGCGCCGCCTTCATCGAGGGCGCGGCGACCGCCTGGTCGTAGAAGCCGAGCGAGGTCTGGTAGGTCTTGAGTTTTCTTTGCGGTGTCTTCGGCATCTCGCCCCACGGCCGGCGCGGCGAGGCACAAGCACCCTGGCCGTCGCAACCTTCGCCACGATGCCATCATGCCCCTGTTTTGCCCGACGGGTCAAACGATTTTCGGTATCGCCGAAGTCACCGCTTGGCCCGCAGGAGGCCCCGCGCGGTCCGACATTTTCGGAATCACAGCAGCCTGAAACCCTTCAGGATTTCTACTGTGCATGGGGTTGTTTTCGAACTTTTTGCTTGTCCGGCACAGGTCCACCCCTACGCCGCGTCGGCATCCTCGGGCTTGGGGCCCGCCACGAGCCCGTCGAGGCTGACCATCAAGAGATCCGCGATGTGCATGAGCTGGTAGCCGCGGCACGCGTCATCGACGATGCGTGATCCGGAATCACCGGCTGCGGCTAATTGCTTCTCAAGCTCAGAATATAGTTCGACAGCGCATCGGCCTGCTCCGGCGAGATCACCAGATTCGGCATGTTCTGATGGCTGGTCCTCCAGAACACCTTGAGCGACAGCGCGGTGGTGCCGCTCCGGTTTGCGACCGCCTGGAAACTCGGGGCCTCGTCGAACAGCCCGGCCATGCGCGGCTCGACCGCGTGGCACGGCTGACACCATGCCAGCGCAAGACGATGTCCCTCCGCTGCCGAGCGTGAGGCGGGCCTGGATGCGCCGCCGGCCGTGTGGACGACGCTGAAGAGAAACAGCAGCGACAACGCGATCAGGATGCCGAGGCCGACGTAAATTCGAACGCTGCGCGACATGGTCTCACCTCGCCATTGCTGCGTAGCTCGAGAGCGTAGGTCGATGCGGGCAGACCAGGTTGACCTGCATCAAGAGATCGGCGACGGCCGGCATTGCCCGAATGACGGGGCGACACGATGGGTGGCGCGGATGCCCATCGCGAAAATGACGGACATCGCTTACGCTGAGGCCCATCCACGATCAGGAGGATCACCATGAACGGCAACCGCTATTACGGCGTCCGCGTCGAGGGCGCGAAATACGGCTTCGGCTTCGGCTCGGCGCTGGCGATCGCGATCTCCTACACCAACAACCATTCGATCCTGTGGGCGATCATCCACGGCATCCTGGGCTGGCTCTACGTGATCTTCGTCGCGCTGTTTCGGTGATATCGCACCGGCAGGCGACGACGGGCGCAGGCAGCCCGCAGCTTTCCCTTGCATTCCCGTTCCCCGCCCCTACGGTGCGCCGCGCACGCGACCGGAGACAACACCAACCATGACTGACGCCGTGAAATGCCCGAAATGCAATTCGGAGCATGCCTATCAGGATCGCGATCTCTGGATCTGCCCGGAATGCGCCCATGAGTGGAGCACCGCGGCCGATGCGGCCACGGATGCGCCGCAGGAAGCCAGCGTGCGCGATGCCCACGGCAATGCGCTCGTCGACGGCGACAGCGTCATCGTGATGAAGGACCTCAAGGTCAAGGGCTCGTCCTCGGTGGTCAAGGGCGGCACCAAGGTCCGCAACATCCGCCTGCAGGACGCCAGCGACGGCCACAACATCGCTTGCAAGATCGACGGCATCGGCGCGATGAACTTGAAGTCGGAGTTCGTCAAAAAGGCATAGCAACCCGCCGTCCTGTTCCGCACGCGATGGGCCGTATGTTCAAAAGTGGACATACGCCCGCGCCGCGGCCCGGTATCCCAGTCGGCAGCAACTGGCGAAGACGCAATCAGCCAGTTGCGGGAGGACCGTCCGCTGAACCAGCCCGAGTGCAAATTCGAAAGTCTGAGCGATCAAGCCGTTTTGAGGCTGTACGACAACATCCGGCATCAGGTCGCAGCCGACAAGGCGCTGGGAAGCAGATACCGGCTGCTCGGCACCTCCGCCAGGCAGCGCGCCGAGCAGCTCAGGCAGGAGCTCGACGAGCGCGGCCTGAAGTTCGCCGCGATCGACTGGTGAGCCTGCAAAGGCAATTTCAGGAGCGCTGCCGCTGCGCCAGGTAGAACCCGCACAGCACCGTCACCAATCCCGCCGTCTGCAACATCGTCGGCGGCTCACCGAGCAGCAGCCAGCCGGTGAGCACCGTCAGCGCCGGCACGCAGGCGGGCACCACGGCGGCGCGGGCGACACCGAGGCGCTGCACCGAGACGGCGAACAGATAGAGCGCGGCGGGGCCGGCGAGCACGCCCTGCGCCAGCGCCTGGATGGCGTTCTCCCTGACGCCGATGGCCGCGACATGCGCGAGACCGACGGTCGCGATGTAGATCGGCAGCAGCAGCAGCGACAGCACGTTGATGACGAGGGCTGCCGACACCGCCGAGACACGCCAGTGGCGCAACAGCGTGCCGAAGCCGGCGAACATCAATCCTGTCAGCACGAAGGTCAGATCGCCCAGCACGCCGTCGGCGCCGATATGGCCGATCGATTCCGCGCCGATCACACCGAGACCGCCGACGATGACGAAGGCGCCGGCAAAGCGCGAGACGGAGACCTTCTCCTTGAGAAACAACGCGGCGAGCAGCAGTCCCCCGAGCGTGGCGCAGGAGGGCTGGATCACGCTGCCGTGGCCGAGCGGCACGAACAGGAAGCCGGTGTAGGAGATCAGCGACATCACGGGGCCGCCGAGCACCATCAGCACAAGGCCCCTGCCCCAGCCGATGCCGCAGAGATCGGAGATGCCGGCGCGGAGCACCAGCGGCAGGAAGGCGATGCCGCTCCAGACGTAGCGATGCACGAGCAGATCGACCGGCGTGAATCCGACCTTCAGGCCGTGCCGCGTGCCGGCAAAGCCGAGCGCCCAGAACACCGCCGCGGACAGGCCGCAGACGACGCCGATCAGTGCCGGCGCCGCATCGTTCTTCTGGGTGAGAGCGTCAGCGCCGCTCGTTCGCTGATCCATGGCGCAAGCCTTATGTCAGCGCGCGAGCCGGCTCAACCCACGCGGCTGCAGGGCTGGCACGCAGCGGCAGGCGCGCCTGCTCATCGTGCCTCCTCGCCGAACACCATCCGCCATCCCTTGCGCGTGTCCGTGTATTCCCTGACCTTTCGGATCTTGTCGCCGGCCACCGTGAACACGAAACAATAATCGTTCTCGTACGGCCTGCCGCCGGCAAGCGTGGCGCGCATCCGCTCCTCGACGATCACGACATCGCCGCCGGCATGGACGGCGCGGTCGCGCGCGCGGTGAAGCTGATCAACGACGGCGCGCTCGACGCGGAATCGGTGGTGTCTCTCGCGATGCGGCTCGGCATCTCCTCGCGCCATCTGGCGCGATTATTCGAGCGCTACGTCGGCGCCACGCCGCGGCAGCTTGCGAAGACGCTGCGGGTCCAGCGCGCAAAACGCCTGCTCGATGCCGGCGGCCGCACCATGACCGACATCGCGTTCCAGGCCGGCTTCGGCAGCCTGCGGAGATTCAACGCCGCGTTCGCCGAGTTCTACGGCCGCGCGCCGTCGAGCTTGCGCGCTAAAAAAAACCGGGGCTGAGATCGAGCCCGTAACTCAGGCTCAGAACGAACACGAACAGCGCAGCGGCTGCGAACAAGGCGAGATGCTTGAGGATAAATGCGCGCGGCGAGGCGCTTGCAATAACGGCTTTCTGTACAACGGGCATTACGGCTCCATTATGAAAATGATTCTTGGCCGCTCAATATTCGGCACCCGCATCAGGCGCCCCGATCCGCAAAGCAACTATTAAGGAGATCACACTCGCCTTGAACGGCCGTACACAACCGGCACATGGGCGCGCTTTTTCTTGCCGCAATTTTCTCAATCCGCAAAAAAAGACCGCGCTCCCCGAAGGGAACGCGGTCCAAGCAGTCTCGGGAGGAGACGAGCCTCAATCAATTGTCTTCGGGCGAACTCAGATCAGCGAGCGGTGCCCGTCGTGACGCCGGCAGTCTTGACCTTGCGCGGCGTCAGCACGCGGATCTGGTGGACCGAAGCGACGGTGGTCGGCGCGGTTGCCTGCTGCTCGACATCGGCGGCACCGAGCACACGCACCTGCAGGGGGGAGACCGGAAAACCGTTGGCCTCAAAGGTCGGCAGCTCGGCGGCAAACGCCGCGGTGCTGCCCGCGATCGTCAGGATAGCGGCGGCGATCGATAGAGTTTTCTTGTTCATTGATGATGCTCCTGATGGAAGGGTCGGAGCATATTTATGCAGGGTTTGCTGCATTGCGACATGCGTTGCTGCATTGCAATATCGCGCTTGGCGCATGACAATATGTTTAATCCGCACAAAGCCTTGGCCGAATCACGCCGGGCGCGACATGACGCTTTTGTGAGCGGTCCTCAGACGCCGAGCACATTGCCCCAGCCGTCGTGTCGGAGAGCCGATCGTGCAGCATCGCGGGCTCGGTGGGGTCGAAGGCGTCCATCAGACGAAACGAGGAATGCGTCATCGCCGACCGATGCGCCGGCCGCGGCAAGGTTGCCGCAAAAGCATCAGCCCGCCCGGCGTCATGGCAAGCCCAGCGGAGCTACGCGAAGCGACCGTTGATCGCTTCGCTCTGCTCCAAATGACGATGTTGATGCAGTGACCTGGGGCCACGCCACGCAGCTTATTTCAACGCCGTTGCCAGCGATTGCAGCTTTGCGACGAGATTGGTGCCAAGCGCATAGATGATCTCGATGATGGCGAGCGCGATGCCGGCTGCGATCAGGCCGTATTCGATCGCGGTCGCGCCGGATTCATCGGCGGCAAATTCGGCCAACAGGCATTTCAATTTCACGATCCTATCCTTCCCAACTTCACCGCAATTGCCGGCGCGCGAAAAATGCCTCATCACAATCCAAGATTGAGTAAACTCAACTGCTTCAAGTTGACGCCAATGCGTGCTCCATTTGCCGGCTATGTCACGCCGTGGCCCCCATGGAACCCGCGATGGAACCCGCGTTGCGCCCGCGCAACACCTCGCCGAAAAGCCCGTTTTCGCCGAATTGCGCCATTGCGCCGCCACACCGTCCTCCGAACAATCGACGCGCGACGTGCCTTTTCGTGCAAGACTGTCCGTTCAGGACTGTTGGCATCAAGACTGTTCGGACAAGAGAGGTCCCAACAGACCCGTTTGGAGGCAGGGATCATGAATGATCGGCGGTCTCTTCTGGTGGCGGTCTCCTGCCCTTCGGCGGTTCTCGCCGGCTGGCTGGCGCTCTCTTTGTCCGCCTATGCGCCTGCCCTCATCGAAAATAGTGGCGCCAATGCTGCCGCCGTCTCGCGCGCAAAGGATCTTAGCCGGCTCGACCTCGCTGACATCCCGCGCGCTGCAGTCATCGAGGATGGCGTTGCCTTGACTGCCGACATCGCGGCCGCAGTCGCTGCAGAACCTGAACCGACGGCTACTGAAGCGGCAACGCCCGAGGAGGCGCCAGCTCCCTCCATCAAGCTCGCCTCGGCCGATCCGGCGCTGATCTTGCCGAGCGAGCCGCCCTCCGCGCCGCAGCTTGCGCCTGACCCGGCACCGGTCGTCAGCGAGGCTGCTCCGGCTCCGGCACAGGAGCCCGCGATCAAACTCGCGTCCGCCGATCCCTCCGAGATCGTGACGACTGACGCGCTGTCCCCCGCGGCGATCGCGAGCGGACCCACTGCCGCAGCGAGCAAGGCCTCACCGTCTGCGGATACCGTCGCCGTGCTCGACGAATGCTTCGTCATGGACGCCTGCATCGACCGCTACCTCTGGGCGCTCTACCAGCGCACGCCCAAGGAGGACTCCATCAAGGTCGAGGATCGCCGCGCCGTCACCGTCAAGCGCAAGGGCAGGATGGTCACGGTGATGCGCAGCTTCACCAGGCTCGTCGACGAGGACTTCGGCTGGAAGGATCCGAAGGCGGCCGAGCACGCGAACATGTCGATGACGGATTACGTCATCGGCGGCATGGACAAGAGCTTCAAGCGAAAACTGTTTCGCACGCTGCTCGCCGCTGAAGCCGCCGGCCTCTCGCCGGGCATCACCAGCGCGTTCCGCGACGACTACCGCCAGTCGATCGCAAGCGGCCTGAAGGCCGCCTCCGACCGCTCCTATCACGGCGGCAGCACGCGCGGCGGCTACGGCCACGGCATGGCGGCCGACATCGTCAGCACCAAGGGCGACAATCGCGCACAGCGCTGGGTCTCGACCGAGATCCTGTGGAAATGGGTCGATGCCAACGGCAAGGCACTCGGCATCGGCCGGCCCTATCTCGGCCGCGATCCGCCGCATGTCGGCCCGATCGATGGTCAGGAATACGTCTCGAAGCGGGGCACGGCAGACCGCAAGGAAGCGGCCAACGCCAGGCCGAAGAAGACGCGGGCGGTAGCCAGCGCCAGGCCGCCCAAGGCACAGGCCGCGCGCGAGCAGAAGAGCCCGGCCAAGCCGCAGAAATCGGCGCAATCGGCCGGCAAGCGCGCGACCTGAAGCCGTTATGGCTTACTGGCCCGACGTCGGCAGCGGCACCAGCCGCATCTCTGCGGTGCCGGCCTGCTGCGTGCGCACCAGCACCGCGAAGATGGTCTCGACCGCGAGCCGCACCGCCGCCTCGGTTGCTTTGCCCTTGGCCAGATGCGCCGCGATCAGCCCGGTGAGGAGATCGCCGGTGCCATAGGGCCGGATCGGCAGGCGCGGCGTCGCAAAGCGCGACAACTGACCATCAACACACAGAATGGTCTCCACCTGCCCTTCGACCGTGTCGGCGAGCGTGCAGCCGGTGGCGACGACGTCGATGCGGCCGGTCCCGGCCAGCGCGGCGCACGCCGTTCGCAGGTCCTGGGCGTCCGCGACCGCGAGGCCTGCGAGCAGCCCGAGCTCGAACTGGTTCGGCGTGGTCAGGTTCGCGGCCGGCAGCAGACGATGCCGAACCACGTCCAGGATGCCGTCGGCGACATAGACGCGGCCGTCATCCCCGATCACGGGGTCGCAGAGATAGACGAGCTTCGAATTGCGGAGCAGCGCCCGTTCGACGAAATCGGCGACGACGGCAGCATTGCCGGGCGAGCCGAGATAACCTGTGACGAGCACCACGGCCTCGTCGACGAGATCGCGCTCCTCGAGGCCCTGCAGCAGATCTGCGACGAGCTCTGTCTCCAGCACCCGGCCCCGCAGGCTCGGATAGCGCGGGTGGTTCGACAGCAGCGTCGTCGGCACCGCCGCGACGTTCACGCCCTCCGCCTGCATGGCATAGGCGGCTGCGCTGTTGCCGACATGGCCGTGGACCACCTGGCTCTGAATGGAGATGACGAGCATGTGGAGGTCCGTAGGATTAAAAGTAAGGCGGCGCAAGATAGCCCGGATCACGAAAGATCATACCCAAGCCCCGGCCGCAGCGCCTGCATCTTCCGCGCCAGCCGCCGATGCCCCGTCTCCTCCGACCGCGCCAGCCGATCGGCGACCGCGACATGATCCGTATCGCCCTTGTGCTGGTTGAGCTTGGCCTGCCCCTCGACCTCGTCCACCACGAGGTCGATGACGCGGATCGCAGCCAGCATGCTCTCGCGCTTGTCCGGCTCCATCCGCGCGAGGTCCCAGGGCTGCTTCGGTAACCGCGCCTCGGCGACTGCCAGCAGCGCATCGCCGTGCCCGCGGTTCTCGTCCAGCCCGCGCAAATGCGCCACACCCGACAGGTGCACCGCCTCGTAGAGCCAGGTCGAGACGTTGTCGCGCGAAGAATACCAGTCGTTGGAGATGTAGGCATCGTCGCCGGCAACGATCAGCAGCAAACGTCTCGTGCCGTCCGCGAGCGGAACGAGCGGATTTCTTGCGGTGAGATGAATCTGCACGATGGCCTGACCGTCATGCCGATCCAGCACGAACGGCACGTGCGAGGCCCGCGGACCACGCTCATCCGCCGCCACGATCACGCCAAAGCCGCGCTGGCTTGCGAATTCCAGCGCGCGCTGCTCCTCGATGCGGAATTGGGGACGGAGGAGATGCATGGCGCGGCGCTCGATGGCTGGACGAGGATGGCGCGAGGCTAACCCATGATCAGGCCAAATCCGAAACGATATTGGGCCGTGAACGCAGATGTCAGGAATGATCTCGGCGCCGGGCCAGTTCGCTTAGATAGGCGCAGAACATGTCCGCCATCCCGTCGGCATGGCGCGCGATCTCCGCCCCGCTGCGCGGCGTCTCCGAGAATCGCTTGCCGACCTATCTATCCACCGACCTTGCCGAGGACGTCGAACTCTCCGTACGGATCAACTGACACCACATCTGCCATGCTACTTCGAAGCCGCCGCTAAATTCATCCTGCGGCGGCTTCGTGTTTGTCGGTGACCGATCGTGGAACATTACGGCCAGGCCGCGTACTGTCCGTGTCGCAGGCTCGTCACTCACACGTGATAGCAGCCCCTGGCAAGGGCCACATTCCACGTGTCAAACATACCTACCGCGCGGTATCTTTGCTGCGCTACGTTCGAGCTTGCCATGACCTCCACCTTCAATGCCTACGCCATGCTTGCCCTCGCCATCGTCCTCGAGGTCACCGCGTCCGCCTTCCTGCAGCAATCGGCGCAGTTCACGCGGCCGTGGCCGACGCTGGCCATGGTGCTGTTCTATGTCGCCTCGTTCTACGCGCTGTCGATCGCGATCCGGGTCATCCCCTTGAGCATCGCCTACGCGATCTGGGGCGGGGTCGGCATCATCCTGACTGCCACCGTTTCCTTCGTGCTGTTCCGCCAGATGCTGGACGCCGCGGCGTTCGTCGGCATCGCGCTGATCGTGTCCGGGGTCGTGGTGATCAACCTGTTCTCGGAGACCACGGTGCATTGATGCCGCCAAGCGCCTATACCCGAGCCAAGCAACCGGAGCAGGTCCGGCGCGCCCTGCTCGACTGCGCCGCAGCCATCGCAATGGACCATGGCGTCGCCGGCGTCACCGTGCAGGCGGTGGCGGCGGCGGCCGGGGTCACCAAAGGCGGGCTGTTTCATCACTTCGGCAGCAAGCAGGCACTGATCGAGGGCCTGTTCGCCGATCTGCTTGCCCGCGTCGATGCCGAGATCGACGCCGCAATCGAGTCCGATTCCAGGCCGGGCGGCAGTTTTACGCGCGCCTACGTCAATGCGGTGTTCACCGGAAAGGCCTTCGGCTTCGCGACGCCCTGGGCGGCGCTGAGCATGGTCGTCGTCACCGATCCGCCGCTGCGCCGGCTCTGGAACGACTGGATCAAGGCGCGACTGAAGCGCCACCGTACGACAGACGGCACGCCGGAGCTCCACGTCGTCCGCCTCGCCGCCGACGGCGCCTGGCTGTCCTATGTCACGACGGGACAGACGCGCATGAGCGCCGAACTACGCGCCGTGCACGACCGGCTGATCGCACAGACGCATCGGCGCGCGTAGCTGCTCCGCTCACCGCCCCCCATAGCCCGGGATGGAGCGAACGCAGGCTACTGGCTTTGTGTAGGTTTGGGCGGACGCGGCGCGGATTTGGACGGCTTGGCACCCGGCTTGGCGCCCGGCTTGGCCGCAGCGCGCGGCGGCGGCGTATCGACCGACACCAGATAGGCGGCGAGCGCCTTCGCCGTGTCCGAACCGGCGACGTAATGGTCCTTCAGGAACCAGGACAGCGTCAGGCTGAAGCGCCCCTTGGCAAGGCCGCGCGGGCTGCGATGGCAGGTCGCGCAACCATCGGCGAAGAGCTTTTCCGGCGACTTTCCGGCATCCAGATTCTGCGCGACGGCAACCGTCGCCGTCAGGACGGCGGCGGCTGCAAGAACAATCAGGAGCGCGATCAGGTCGCGCCCCGGTCGAAACAGTGATGTCAAGCGTCGTCCCCCAGCACGATCCGGAAAAGTGCGCCGCTGTCTTCCGAGGCGATCATGCGCAAACAATAGCCTGAAGCGTGACGACAATGCATCCCAATCTCATCGCGCTTCAACCCCGCCTTGCGGTCAGGCCGCCAATAGCTGATCGAATTCGGGCGGCGCGTAGGCCTTGCCGTCCTGGTCGGTGATTACGACCTTCCATCCCTCGCTCGCCCAAACCCTTGCCTTCGCCACGATGACCAACCGGCTCTCGCGAGCAAAACTGCACTTCTCGTTGTCGCGTTCTGCGACCATCTTGTAGGCCAATGCGCATCCCCTTGCGTTGCCCCGCACCCGCTCTTCTCGTGGCAGCGGGCTTTGGCCGCAATTCGCCGGGAGCGTGGCAATTTGGTGCCATCCGCGGCAGCATTGTGCCTGGCTCCCGCCAAGCGAGGAGCTTGATCGTGCGCCGCATCATGAATGCGATTCTGCTTGTCGCGGGCTTGCCCGGTGAGGACCTGCTGGGCGCAGCACCCGCAGCGGTGCAGATCTCGATCCGCGCCTGCCACCCAGAGTCGGCAGCCGAGCCCGGTTCCGTCGCCGCCGCGACGAAGCCGATAGCATCGGGTCCGCGCTCCGATCAGTGGACGCGGATGATATGGGGGCGGCCGAGATCGATCAGCCCCTGCACCGCCGAGAGGCGGTCGTCGAGGGCTGCGATGGTGAGCAGCAGATTGTTGCGACGCTCGTCCAGCATGCCCATCTCGGCGCCGGAGAGTTTTGTGCTCGTTCGCTCCTTGTGAATCCCGTCGAGGGATTCGCGCAATCCGGCAATCAGGCCGGACAGCTGCTTGGCTTCCTTGGTCATCGACCGCTTCGCGACACTTTGGCGGCGGCTCTCCGCCTGGTTCTGTCTCATCGTCATCCTCCCGTGCCCCGCTGCCCCGAGTGGATGCTTACAGCTTTGAGTAGACCTATTACGATCGATGAAATCTGCCCGCGAAGAACTTTCTTAAATTGTACGCGCAGGGAACCGGTCCGGATCAAACAGAAAGCCCGGCGCGAGGGCCGGGCTTTCCTTGCAAACATCGGAGCGTTTTCTAGTGCTTCTGGTGGCCGCCACCGGGGCCGCCGGCCGGCGCACCGCCGCCGCGCGGCGCCGCGTTCATGTGAGGGGCACCACCACCGCCGCCGCCGACATGCGGCATCGCAGGTGCGGCCGCGCGCGGCGCCGGCATCTGGGCATGCGCGTTCATCGGCGGGCCGTGGCTCACATTCGGCTGGGCGACATGCGGCATCGCGGGCCGGCTCGCAGGCGCGGCTGATACTCGCGGCGCCCCATGTGCGCGCGCCACGTCGTGCGCGCGCGCCATCGGTTGCGCACGCACCGCGGCGCGCTGTGCGGCCTGCTCGTGAATGACGCGGGCCTGTGCATCGCGCGGATTGCGGCTCTGCACGCTGGTCCGCTCATGAGCGATGCGCTCGCTTCGTCCAGCGCGCGTCCGGTCGGTCGCTACCGCAGCATCGCGCCTGGCGATGGCGGCGTCGTGCCGTGCCGTTGCGGCATCACGGCCGGAGACCGCGGCGGCGCCCCTGGCCTTTGCACCGTCCGACTTGGCACCGTCAGCCTTGGCACCGTCGCGTCCGAGTGCGATCGCCGCATCGCGCGTTGCCGCGCGGCCGATGCGGGCCGCATGCGGATCGATCGTCAGTCGCGTCGCGAAGCGTTGATGCGAACTCCAGTAGTTATTCCAATAGGCATGGCGCCGATACCAGGGCCGTCCCTCGTAATAGCTCGACCAGTACGAGGTCAGCATGAAGGGAACGACGGGCACGTCGATCTCGTCGACATAGTCGGGCAGATAGACGTAGTGATTGCGATAGAGATATTCGAGATATTGCGACGATACCCAGCCGCGGTCATCCGAGAAGCTCACGTCGCACCAGGCATTGCCGCGCAGGCAGCCATGGATGTTGACGCGGGCGCCCTCCGGGATGCGATCGACCAGGGGAAAGCCCGAACCCGGCCCGGCACGCAGGCCGGTCGAGACGGTAACGACGCCCGGGGCGGCCAGTGCGGCCGTCGGGGCGAGCAGCAATGCGGCAAGCAACACGCTTCTCAATCTCATGGCGAAGTCCTCCTCTTTGGAGTCGGAACGCGCCAGCGGAACAGGCGTTCCGCCGGGGATGGACTTATCCGTCGAAAGATCGAAACGGAGGCCGCGCGCGGTTCAATATTCATTCGCCGTTCATCGGCGCGGCGCGCAAGACAGCGCGCAAGGACCGCTGTCAGTCCACCTGCCGCATGAACCCGTCGAAGTACGCAGCAAGTGCAGCAAAATCGTCGAGCGGCAACACGCTCGCGACATACTGATCCGGCCGCACCACGACCACGCAACCCGCCTTGCGGTCGATGCCACGCATGGCGAAAACGTCGTGACCATTCTTGATATCCGGGCAGAACATCTTCTCGTAGTCGATCAAGCCGTAGCGGCCTTTGCGCGGCAGCAGCAGCGACGGCATCGCCTCGACGGCGAGTTCGCGATGATCCTGCTGGAAGACCGCGCGCAGGTCGATCACGCTGTCGACGTCGGCGCCAACGGGCGTATAGCGCTTCACCGGCGATTGCCCGGCGTCGCTGAGGAAGTCGCACAAGGCACGAATGGCCGAGCCCGGTGCTGCCGGATTTTCCGCGGGCGAAAACGCGTAGATGCGGAAGCGACCATCGGCCTGCGCTGCGTGACCGAGATGCACCGGCTTGGCGTCGGCAAGCCGGATCACCGGCGCGGAATGGAAGCGCGTTCCGATGACGTAGCCGTGCGCCAGATGCTGGTGGGACGTCGCGCCGGTGAGAGCCGACGCGCGATAATGCGTCGCCGTGCCCGCGGTGTAGCGACCGTGCCTGACGAAATAGTCCTGGGTCCTGGCGGCATCGGCGCCGCCGGCCTTGGCGGCGGACGCAAGGATTCCCGCCCATTCGCGGTCGAAATCGATCAGCTCCTTCGCAACCGCCTGGCGCTCCGCCGAGTAGGAGTGCAAGAGACCCGGTGCACACTGCTTGCGGAGGACGGCAGCGAGCTTCCAGCCGAGATTGAACGCGTCCTGCATCGAGACGTTCATGCCCTGCCCCGCCTTCGGGCTGTGGGTATGGCAGGCATCGCCGGCGATGAAGATGCGCGGCAGACGCGTCGCGATCTCGGCCTCCGGCACGTCGTCGAACTTGTCGGTCAGGCGCTGGCCGATCTCGTAGACCGACCACCAAGCGATTTCCTTCACCTCCAGCGTATGCGGCTTCAATATCCGTTGCGCTTTCGCAATCACGTCGTCGGCGGTGATGTTGCGGTTGGCGACGCGCTCGCCGACCTCGAGTTTTGCAAGCTCGACATAGATGCGGACCATGTAGCCGCCTTCGCGCGGAATGATCAGCAGGCTGCCGTCCTTCGCCGACTGGATCAGGGCCTTGAAGCGGATGTCCGGGAAATCGGTCACCGCCAGCACGTCCATCACGCCCCAGGCGTGGTTGGCGGAATCGCCGTGCAGCTCGCGGCCGATCGATTTGCGCACCGTGCTGCGTGCGCCGTCACAGCCGACGACATAGCGCGCCTTGACCGTCTCGATCTTGCCCTCGTTTCCGGCATCGATCCGTTCGAGCCGCACCGTCACGGCATGATCGGCAGGCCCCGCGGCCGGATCGACCTCGAGGTCGAGCAGGCGGCGACTGTAATGGGGTTCGAGCCCGGCCGGCGATTTGCGCATGGTGTCGAGAAAACCGTCATGAATGCGCGCCTGGTTGAGAATGACGTGCGGGAATTCCGACAGCCCGTCCTCGACGTCCTGCACCCGGCCACTGCGGACGATGTTTTCCGGCGTGCGCTCGTCGGGCTTCCAGAACGTCGTCTCGTTGACCCAGCAAGCCTCCTTCAGCACGCGCTCGCTGAAGCCATAGGCGTGGAACATCTCCATGGTGCGGCAGGCGACGCCGTCGGCCTGCCCGACCAGCAGGCGTCCCGGCTTCTGCTCGACGATGCAGGTCTTGATCTCGGGGAATTGCGCAAGCTGCGCAGCGAGCGTCAGGCCCGCAGGGCCGCAGCCGACGATGAGGACATCGACCTCTTCAGGCACGGCGCCCGCTGCGCCCGAGTCCGGAACGCGCGCGGCGGGATCGGCGATTTCAGGATCGCCCGGCTGAAATCCATTGAGATGGAATTGCATCAGCACCTCTCCCATTAGCGTCTTGCCTTGATATTGCTCAGTATGCTGACTATCAGTATACTTGTCAATAATGACGCCCCCTCCCTGCCTCGAGGAGAATTCGGTGAGCGACCCCAACGACATGCCCGGGCATCTGGCGCGCCGGTTTCAGCAGATCGCGGTGGCGGTCTTCCTGGCCGAGGTCGGAGATGCCGGTTTCGACCTCACGCCGGTGCAATACGCCGCGCTCGCGACCATCAAGGCCAATCCGGGGCTCGACCAGGTGACGCTGGCGGGCCTGATCGCCTACGACCGCACCACGATCACCGGCGTGATCGACCGCCTCGTGCAGAAGGGGCTCGCGGAGCGCCGCGCCTCAAGCCGCGACCGCCGTGCCCGCGCGCTCGAGATCACCGACGAGGGCAAACGCACCCTGCGCAGGATCACGCCGGCCGTCGAATCCGCGCAACGCGTCATGCTGCGCGGCCTCAGCGCGAAGGAAGGCGAGGAGCTGATGCGGCTGTTGCGCAAGGCCATCGCTGCCGGCAACGAGCTCAGCCGCGCCCCGCTGCGCGAGATGCAGGCATAATCCAAGCCTTGATCATCCAGGCCTTGCCATCCGTAATTGTCGCAGGCCCGCGAAACCTGGAACTAACCTTCTGCTGCTACGGTCGGCCAAATTTTGCGTTTAACGCGCGATTAACTTTGCCGTTCGGGAGTAATGGATGTTCAGGTTCCTCATTGCGGCGGCGGCCATCGCGCTCTCGACCGTTCCTGCGCTCGCGAACGGCCATGGCGGCGGCGATGCCCCTCCTCCGCCGAAGCCCGAGGCAACGACCGCCCCGGCGAAGGTCGTCCTGACCAAGCAGGGTCCCACGCTCGTCGACCTCAAGGGCATGACGCTCTACTATTACGAGCGCGACACTACCGGCAAGACGTCGAACTGCAACGGCAAGTGCGTCGAGAGCTGGGTGCCGCTGCCCGCAACGGCCGACGCCAAGGCCATCGGCGACTTCACCGTGATCAGCCGCAACGACGGCAGCAAGATGTGGGCCTACCGCTATCGCCCGCTCTACACCTCCCCGGCCGACAAGGCGCCGGGCGAGGCCAACGGCAACGCCACGACGCTTCAGTGGCGCATCGCACGTCCTGAGAATTAGGGCGCGACTCCACTACGCTTACCCGCGCCAGCTGGGTCTCGCCTCGACCTGCGCGTTCTGTCCGGGCGGCAACACCACGACGGTCGAATTGAGCTTCACCCGGTCATAGAGGTCGATCACGTCCTCGTTGCGCATCCGGATGCACCCGGACGAAATCGCCTGCCCGATATATTCCGGCTGGTTGGTGCCGTGGATGCGGTAGAGCGTGTCCTTGTTGCCGGTATAGAGATAGATGCCCCGCGCGCCCAGCGGATTGGCGGGACCTCCGGCGACGCGCGCCGGATAGGGTCCGAGCCGCGCCTGGATGTCCGCCGTCGGAACCCAGTCCGGCCATTCAGCCAGACGGCCGACCCGCGCGACCCCGGAGAAGGCCATGGCTTCCTCGCCAACCGCGACGCCATAACGGATCGCCTTGCCATCGGGAAGCACGAAATAGAGGTAGCGCGCATCGGTATCGACCAGGATCGTGCCCGGCTGTTCCTTGCGCGGATAATCGACGATATGGCGGAGATATTGCTCGGGCACATTCGCCTGCGCGTAAGGCGTGTGCGCCAGCAACTGCCGGTCGCGCGCCGTCATGCTCGCGTCGGTCGATGGCGAAAGCGTCGTCTGCATGCAGCCGCCCAGCGGCAGCAAGGCGACGACGAACAAAGCGAGTAGAAATCTTGGCACCGCCGGCCCCCCGATAGCGGATAGCAGCGCCCCCAGCATCACCAGTTGCTGCCAAAATCGTGCTGAAAACAAGGCACTGGGGAACAATTGCGCGTGTTCGGCAGGCCGGGTTCCATCACCACAAACCGCGGAAGAGCGTCGCATCATCTCCATCCCCTCGCCTTGCTTTGGTCAAACCCGGCTGGACTCGTGCGACATCGCGCCAGGCTCATCAGGTTCGGATGGGCTCACCTCAACAGATCGGCTCGCGCCAATGCGGACGACCAGGACTTCAAAACCAAGGAGCTGCGATGCTCGCGACGCTGAACTCCAGGCAAATCGTCGATGAGATCGTGAAGGACACGGTCAAGGACAACGACCCGCACGACGCGGTTCAGATATCGCCCGACATGGTGCTGGCCTCGCGCACCATCGGCGCCGCGCCCGCGCTCGCGCCTGACATCGCGGTCCGTCCGGAGCCAAGGATCGGTCCCAAGATTGATCCCAGGATCGATCTCAAATTCGCACCGGAGCCCATACTTCATCCGGAGCCGAAGTTCAGCTCCGCCGCGGAACCGCGCGCGGCGGTGCCCTCGGTCGACACCGCAATGCGCGCCGCGGCCAGTGATGGTCACAGCCGGCAGAAGCGATCCTCCGCCCGAAAATGGCTGCGCGGCGCGTTCGTCACGTTTCTGTTCGCAGGCGGCAGCGCGGCCGCCACCGTGGCCTGGGAGAAACACGGCGATACCGCAAAGCAGATGCTCGCCGAATGGACGCCGGCATTGGCCTCGCTGCTGCCTGCGACATCGCAGACGGCGCCCGTCGCCGCCGCTCAGGCCGCACCCCCGACCGAGCAAGCCGCAACGGATCAAGCGACCGATCAATCTGCGAGCCCACCTGCGGCTCAGCTTGCGGCAGCCGCGCCTGCTGCGACACAGGGCGATGCCACGCAGTCGGTGCAATCGATGACGCGGGATCTTGCCGCGATGGCGCAGCAGATCGAAGCCCTCAAGGCCAACATCGCCGAGCTGAAGGCCGGACAGGAGCAGATGGCGCGCGAGTTGGCAAAGCCAGTGCCGAAGCCGATGGCCGAGGCGAAGCCGCCGGTCGATCCGCATGCGCGCGTATCCGCGCTGCCGCCGCGGCCTGCGGTTCGCAAACCGAAGCCGGTCGTGTCGCAAACCTACATGCCGGCTCATTCGCCCGCGCCGCCCGCAGCTCCGCCACCGCCTTCACAGGCTGCCGCAGTCCCGCCGCCGGCCGCTCCCGTTGCCACGACACAGGCCGTTGCCGATGACGACGGACCTGTCGTGCGCCCGCCGATGCCGCTGCGCTAGAGCAAGCGCCTCCGCAGCGTCGCTGTCGCGACATCGCGCAAGCTGTCCGACTCGATGTGATGCGTGGAGTCCGGGTGACTACGGGAGGCGATGCTTCGATCGTCTTCCATCAAGAGAAAAGGCCGTCGGGATCTATGCCGGCGGCCTTCTCTTGCAGCTGCCGGTTCCCGGAGCCCGGTTCTGCTGCAATTCCATGCCTCATGATCACGCCGACATATTTAATAAAAACTTAACGCACTCGAATGCTGCACATCATTTCTGCGCCATAAGCACAGAGATTGCGCGATCCGTTCATTCGATAGATATCGACTCAGTGGTACCATCCGACATGTGTTGAGACTTCCGCCGAAGCTCAACTCGTCACACCGGGGGAAATCGGATGCCCTACTACTCCTTCGATCTCGTGGTTGGTGAAGAGTTCAAGAATCAGGGCGGTATCATCCTCGAGGACATCGAGGTCGCCTCCGATCGTGCCGTTCAACTGGCCACCGAGCTGTCTCAGGTGAAGCCCGAGCTGCAACGGAAGGGTTGCGCGGTGCGCGTTACCGATCGCGATCAGAACGAGGTCTATCGCACGCCGCTCGATCCCGTGCCGGCCTGGCAACGCTAGAGCGTTTTCGAGCGAAGTGTATACCGGTTCGCGTGAAGAAAACGCTTCAGAACCGATCATGCGCCAGGTTGCCGGGCCGCCTTCGCAGCTGCACGCCATCCCCATTGCGGAGCCGCGCGCCAGCCGCTAGCTTTCCCAAAAATCTGGGGAGGTACCAAGGATGCGCACCGGTTTTCTGATGACGGCCCTGTTGCTGCTGGCGGCGCCGGCCCAAGCGGCCGATCATCCACGTTCGACCTATGTCACGTTGGTCTTGCAGGCCTTCGCCGCCAAGGTCGAATGTCCCGGCAAGGATGTCGTCTACCAGGATCTGGTTCAGAAGGCGGAGCAGATGCACCTGCCCGACGGCACCACCGAGAAGGTGCGCAAGGCGATCGCCTGGATGCACACCGGCGGCAAGATGGGCGAGAAGCAGGACGACGATTTGATGGCTGAGGTCGCGGTGGCCACCCAGGCGACCGACCTCAACCAACGCCGCCTTGGCATGCCAAGCTGGTGCGAGGCCCAGAAGACCAACCTCGCCGGCCTGATCCGCAGCAAGGGCGGCTAGCGCCCGCTTTCGCCGCATTAAGCACGCCGCGACGACACCGAAGCTGCGGCAAACAATGGTCACAATCCTCGCCAGCATGCGTTTCTCGTTGAACAGGAGACCCCCATGCGGATTGCCTATCTTGTTTTCGCCGGTGCTCTCGCGACCAGCGCCGCGCTGACTGCTCCGGCCGTGGCGAAGAATTCCAACGCCCAGAAGGGCGAGGACAAATCGACGTCATCGTCATCGTGCAGCGCCTATCAGCAGGCGCCGGACGGCTCGTGGGAGCAGCTCCCCTGCCAGGAGACGGGTGAGCGCGGCCAGCCGCAGACGCAGCACAAGTCCGGCACGCAAAGCTCTGATCAGGGCGAGCGCTGAGCCACCCATGGAGGCGGAACTTCCGGGTTCCAATCGCGTTGAGCCGGCGGCTTGCTGCGGTGGGAGTGCCCGCTAAAATACCGTGGGCAGGGCCAAGGAGCGGCCCCTGGAAAACCAAACCCTGCAAGCGTCTGTGGCTTCGACCGAACTGGAAGACCTGCAACGCCGTCTCAAGGCGCTCGAGGACGAAAACGCACGCCTCAGGGCGCTCGGGGTGGCCGACCAGACCGGGCGTCGCAAGGCGGAATCCGCGCTGGCCGAGAGCGAGGGGCGTTACTGGACGTTGTTCAACTCGATCGACGAAGGTTTTTGCATCATCGAGTTCTTCGATGGTCCCCACGGCCCGCTCAGCGACTACGTCCACGTCGAGGCCAACCCCGCCTACACCAAGCACGCCGGCATTCCCGACGTGGTCGGCCAGAAGGTCCGCGAGATGGTCCCCGGCGAGGCCGACGGCTGGATCGAGCTCTACGGGGGCGTGCTGAGGACCGGCCAGCCGATCCGCTTCGAACGGGAGCTTATCGCCACCGGCCGCTACCTCGAACTGGCGGCCTTTCGTGTCGAGCCAGCCAGCCGCAAGCAGGTCGCCGTGCTGTTCCAGGACATCACGGCCCGCAAGCGCGCCGAGCGGGACTTGCAGCAGCTCAACGAGACGCTGGAAGCGCGCGTGGTCGCGGCGCTCGCCGAGCGCAAGCTGATGGCCGACCTCGTCGAGGGCACCGATGCCTTCGTCCAGGTTGTTGATCCCGCCTTCCGCTGGCTAGCCATCAACGGCGCGTCTGCCCGGGAATTTCACCGCATCTACGGCATCTTGCCGAAGGTTGGTGACAACATGCTGGAGCTGCTTGAAGGTCAACCCGAGCATCGCGACGCGGCTCGCGCCGTCTGGGCGAGAGCCCTCGGGGGAGAGGCATTCATCGAGATCGCCGCGTTCGGCAAGCCCGGGCGGACCCGCCGCTTCTACGAGATGCGGTTCAATTGCCTGCGCGACGGCAACGGCCGGCTGCTTGGCGCCTACCAGTTCTCCTATGACGTCACCGATCGCCTGAAGGAGCAGGAGCGCCTTCGCGAAGCCGAGGAAGCGCTGCGGCAGTCGCAGAAAATGGAGGCGGTGGGCCAGCTCACCGGCGGCATCGCCCACGACTTCAACAATCTCCTCACAGGGATCATCGGCTCGCTGGAATTGTTGCAGACCCGGCTCGGCCAGGGCCGGGTCAAGGATATCGACCGCTATGTGACGGTGGCGCAAGGCGCCGCCAAGCGCGCCGCCGCGCTGACGCACCGGCTGCTGGCCTTCTCGCGGCGGCAGACGCTCGATCCCACGCCGACGGATTTGAACCGCCTCGTGATGGGCATGGAAGAGCTGATCCGCCGCACGGCCGGCCCGGAGATCGCGGTGGAGGTCGTCACCGCCGGCGGTTTGTGGCCGACGCTGATCGACGCGTCTCAGCTCGAAAACGCCCTCCTCAACCTCTGCATCAACGCCCGCGACGCGATGCCGGGGGGCGGCCGGCTCACGATCGAGACCGCCAACCGCTGGCTCGACGACCACAGCGCCGGCGAACGCGATCTGGAGCCCGGTCAGTACATCTCGCTCTGCGTCACCGATACCGGAACGGGCATGACGCCTGATGTCATCGCGCGCGCCTTCGATCCGTTCTTCACGACCAAGCCGATCGGCCGGGGCACCGGCCTCGGGCTGTCCATGGTCTACGGTTTCGTACGCCAATCAGGAGGCCAGGTCCGGATCTATTCCGAAGTCGGCCAGGGCACGACCATGTGCCTCTATCTGCCGCGGCATTATGGCAAGGAGTCCGACAAGCCGCCGCAGCTGGCCGCCAGAATCACGGCGCGCCCGCAAGCAGGCCACACTATCCTGATCGTCGACGACGAGCCGGCGATCCGCATGCTGCTGACGGATGCGATGGAGGAGATCGGCTTCAACGTGCTCGAGGCGCATGACGGCCCGGCCGGCCTGAACATCCTGCAGTCGGGCGCCACCATCGATCTGCTCATCACCGATGTCGGTCTGCCTGGAGGCATGAACGGCCGCCAGCTCGCGGATGCCGCGCGCACGACGCGGCCCGCGCTTAAAGTACTGTTCATCACCGGCTATGCCGAGAACGCTATCATCGGCAACGGTCAGCTCGCCCCGGACATGCAGGTGCTGACAAAGCCCTTCGTGGTCGAGGCGCTGGCAAGCCGCGTCCTCGACATGCTCAAGGATGGGACCGGACGGAGCTGATCCCGATCAGCTTTGGGCAGGGCCGCGCATGATCTTCATGGCGTCGGCAATGTGACGCCACTCCTTGGCCTCATCGGCCTCGCCGCGGTCCTCGCAGGCTCTCGCCTGCTCGGCGGCCTTCGCGATCGCTGCAAAACCATGCTGTTCCAGCATCTGCCGCGCGACGGTGTGGACCTGGACCTCGGACATCATGAGCGCTCTCCCGTTTGAGGAAACCGCGGCGCCCGGCTCGGCGCTCCGCTGCTCTCTGACAACGATTTCGCCGTTGTCCCCGTTCCGCCCGGTGCCGATCACATCCGCAGTCCTCGGCAACTCGAACCGCTCAAACGACGAAGGCGGCCCGCTATGCCCAGCGGACCGCCCTCTCACCCACCCCAAATCTGACGGCGCCGGCCGGATCCCCTACCCGACCGCCGCGCGCTTGCGCTCGAAATCGTTGGGGACCTCGATATCGACCTCGAGGGTCGAGACCTCGTCGCCGCGATCGAGCCGGACGATGACCTTGGTCGGGTCCAGCGTGACGTGCCTGGAGACGACCGCGAGAATTTCCTCACGCAGCACGCCGAGCAGGTCGGGCTGGCCGCGCAATCCGCGTTCATGGGCAAGCAGGATCTGCAGCCGTTCACGTGCGACGGGTGCAGAGGCCTTGTTGCCGCGGAGAAGCCGAAGCAGACCCATGCTCATGCTGCCCTCCGTCGCAGCAGGCGATCCATGAAGCCCTTGCGTTCGGTCGGGACCTGCATCGGCACGGTGTCGCCGCACAGCCGCCGCGCCGCGTCGATATAGGCCCGCGCCGGCGCGCCTTCCGCGTTCGACAGCGTCACCGGCGTGCCGACGTTGGAGGCGCGCAGCACGTCCTGGCTCTCCGGGATGATGCCGAGCAGAGGCGTTGCCAGGATTTCGAGGATGTCCTCGATGGTCAGCATCTCGCCGCGCGCGGCGCGCGAGGGATCGTAGCGCGTGATGAGAATGTGCTTCTCGACGCGCTCGCCCTTCTCGGCCCGCACGGTCTTGGAATCGAGCATGCCGATGATGCGGTCGGAATCGCGCACCGAGGAGACCTCGGGATTGGTGACGATCACGGCCTCGTCGGCAAAGCGCATCGCCATGGAGGCGCCGCGCTCGATGCCGGCCGGGCTGTCGCAGATCACCCAGTCGAAACGGCTGCGCAGATCGGCGATGACCTTGCCGACGCCCTCTTCCGTCAGCGCGTCCTTGTCGCGGGTTTGCGAGGCCGGCAGCAGCCAGAGGTTCTCCAGCCGCTTGTCCTTGATCAGCGCCTGCGGGAGCTTTGCAACGCCCTGAACCACATTGATGAGGTCGAACACGACACGGCGTTCGGCGCCCATCACGAGGTCGAGGTTGCGCAAGCCCACGTCGAAATCGACGACGACCACCTTGTCGCCGCGTTGCGCCAGCGCAGCTCCCAGCGCGGCGGTCGTCGTGGTCTTGCCGACCCCGCCCTTGCCTGATGTCACGACCAGTACCTTGGCCATCTCGAATATCTCCTTCTGGTCAGTTCAGCGCGGTAATTCGCATGGTGTTGCCCTGCAGCCAGGCCTGGGCAGGGCGGCCGCGCAGGGCGGCGTCGATGTCGTCGGCGGTCTGGTAAAACCCATCGATTGCAAGCAGTTCGGCCTCGATCTTCTGGCAATAGATGCGTGCGCTCGTGTGACCGTTCACGCCCGCCATGGCGCGGCCGCGCAACGCGCCGTAGATGTGAATGGAGCCGCCGGCGACGACCTCGGCGCCGGAGCCGACGGAGCCGAGAATGGTGACGTCGCCTTCCGGAAAGATCACGGTCTGGCCCGAGCGCACGGGGTTCTCGAGCAGGAGCGAGGTCGGCTTGGCGTCCGTCTTGGCCTCAGCCTTCTTGGGCGCGGCCGGTTCCACGACGCAGCTCCGTCCGCCGGAGAGCAGCGGCGGCATCATCGGGGTCAGCCGGCCCTCCTCCACGCCCTCGATGCCGAGCACGCGGATGTTGCGGTCCTGCAGGCTGGTAAGCAGATGGCCGATACCGGACTGGCTGAGATCGACCGAGGACAGGTCGATCACCACGGGCCGGCCGACGAAGAAGCCAGGCGAGCGTGCGATGGTGGCGTCGATTTCCGCAAGCCAGTCCTGGATCGGAACCGTCGGCACGAACACGAAGGCCACATAGGAGCGCCCCCGCAGGCGCACCATCTGGCGTTGGATTTTTGCTGCAGCCTCCATAGCGGCCGACTCGTTCCCTGTTATTGAATGGTTAACGATGCCGCCGATATGGTTAATGGCCGGTTAATTTCTCCACGGCGTTACGTGGGGGTGGGCTGGTTGGTGCCGCTCGTGTCCCGGACGCGCTGCAACGCGCCAGCGTTGCTGCGCAGAGCCGAAGAAGCGCTGACGGAGGCCGCGCTGACGGCATCGAGCGCCTGCAAACCGGGGACGAGCTCGCCGTTCCTGGAGCCGAGTTCAAGCTGCGAGGGACATCACGGGATCGCGGCGGACGCCGACGATGGCTCAGGCATCCTGAAGGAAGATCGACAGCGCCCGCTGCAATTGCTTGAATGCGCCAAGCCCGATCTTGGCCGCGAGGGCCTTCTCGCTTTCGGCGATCTCGGGCCGCAGCCGGCCGAGAAGCGCGGCGCCGCTCTCCGTCAGGTACAGCACATAGTAGCGACGGTTGATGGCGGAGGCCGAACGCTGCACCAGGCCGCGCCGCTCCAGATGATCGACCAGCCGCCCGAGCCCCGCCCGCTCGATCGACAGCGATTGCGCGATGGCGAGCTGGTTGACGCCCGGATTGGCCTCGATCACCGACAACACTGAGAACTGCGCCGGACTGATGTCGAAGGCGGCGAGCCGCCGGCTGACATCCTTGAACACCCAGAGCTGGGCCCGCCGGATGCGATAGCCGAGCGAATTGGACAGATCGGCCGACGCCAGCAGCCTTGGCCGGCCCGGCTTTGCCGGCGCGGCAGAACGCGGCGCGGATCGCGACGGCTTGACGACAGCTGCCCTGCGTTGCGCTGCCTTGGCGGATCGCTTCCTGACGCCAGCCTTTTCCCGCTCCATCGACGACCGTCTTTCACACGCCGGCGCAGCGGCATCCGCCCAGGATGTCCCGGGATTCGATGGACGAGTCTAGCCCAGTCGTCCCGGCTCGGAAAGCAGGGCGGCATCGGCCTTGGCGTTACAGCTTCTACGACAGGTTGCACGGCGAACTCGCGTGCTGCGTCATGTTGACACGACAACATCGCTCGCTTAAGGATCCGGAAAACCTGCCATCGCTCGAGCAGGCTTCAAGGGGAGCAACGTCCGTGCCGCATCAGGGATGGGCAACGATCCGGATGCCGTGGCGCATCGCGGCGAGAGGCCGCCTTGCCCGCGCGTTGCCT
Source organism: Bradyrhizobium sp. SZCCT0153 (assembly GCF_018129995.1). Taxonomy (GTDB): domain Bacteria; phylum Pseudomonadota; class Alphaproteobacteria; order Rhizobiales; family Xanthobacteraceae; genus Bradyrhizobium; species Bradyrhizobium japonicum_G. Next base: position 146,829 of record NZ_JAFCKS010000006.1, on the reverse strand, counting down.
TTTGCACCGCATGGCGGCGTTCCGCGACCTTTCGACGATCCCGACATCTCAATCGACAGCGACATCGCTTGCAGCCGCGGCGAGGCCCGCCTTCAGGGCTGGCGCCGCGCGATGCCGCGTGGACGAGCGCAGTTCAACATCATCAAACTGGGAGGGCACTGCATGAAACGATTACTTCTCGCCTCGACGATCGTGGCCGGTTGGACGGCGCTTGGCCCGCAGGCAATCGCGCACGGACTGCCGCCGGGCGGCGTGGCCCCGCGCTCGTCCTGCACGGCCCTGACCGGCCTCACATTGCCGAACACGCAGATCCTGAGCGCGACCCAGAAATCGGGTTATTGCAACGTGATCGGCATCATCAACAAGCGAGTCTCCACCCAGGACCCCGACCACTTCACCTACGGGATCGGCTTCGCGCTCAATCTGCCCAATACCTGGCACGGCCGTTTCGAGATGATGGGCGGCGGCGGCACCGATGGCAGCCTCCAGGCGGACCCGCAAGGCGCCGCCGGCATCGAGCTCGGCCAGGGCTGGGCCGTCGCGGCCGATGACGGCGGTCACGAAGACAGCGCCAACAACGTCGTCGGCGGCCATCAGGACGACGATGCCAATGCCGGCGGCTCGGCACATTTCGCGATCGACGCCCAGGCGCGCAGGGACTACGGCTACAACGGCATCGAGAAGACCGCCACGATCTCGAAGCAGATCATCGCCTATTTCTACGGCTTCGAGACCGTCCATTCCTACATCATGGGATGCTCGAACGGCGGTCGTGATGCGATGGTCGCCTCGCAGCGATCGCCCTGGCTGTTCGACGGCGTGATTTCGCAAAATCCCGGCTTCAACCTGCCGCAGGCCGGGCTGGCGGAGGCCTGGAACGAGCAGGTGCTCGGCAAGCTGTCAACCAGCACCGACATCAACGGACAGCCGTTCATTCCCGACACGTTTCCGCAGCAGGATCTCCAGGTGGCCTCGGCCGCGATCCTGAGCGCCTGCGACGCACTCGATGGACTCGTTGACGGGATCATCGACAATTATCACGCCTGCACCGCCAGAAAGGTGTATCCGGCGCTCGCCAGTTACACCTGCGGCACCGGCTCGCACGGCAGCACGCCGCATGGCGGCACCTGCCTGACCGGCGCGCAAGTCGACGCGCTGAAGAAGATCTATGCCGGGCCGGTCAACTCGAAGGGACAGCGGCTCTATTCGAACTGGTTCTGGGATGCCGGAATCTGGACGCCGCCTACCGCACCCGGCGCGGGCTGGGGATTCTGGAACGTCGTCACCGCACCGGTGCCGGGCGTCAACACCGCGATCAACCTGACGCTCGGCGCAGGCGCGATCCCGATGATCTTCCAGACGCCGCCCGTGGTGACGCCGGTCAACGGGCCGAACGGCCAGGAGGCCTTCGTGTTCCGCTTCAACTTCGACACCGATGCGCCGAAGATCTTCACCAGGACGGCGGCCTACCCCGAAAGCGCGATGGACTTCATGGCTGCGGTGTCGACCGACCTGCGTCCGTTCAGGGCGCACGGCGGCAAGCTGATCATCTCCTCCTCCGTCAATGACGGCATCTTCTCCGGTGCCGCCATCGCCCGCTGGTACCGCAACATGGACAGGCACATGAGCGGGCGCGCGACCGATTTCGCACGGCTGTTCATGGTGCCGAACATGGCCCATTGCGGCGGCGGCGCGGCCACCACGAGCTTCGCCGGGAACGAGCTCAAGGCCATCACGGACTGGGTCGAGAAAGACATCGCCCCGGAACGCATCGTGGCGACCAACACCAACGCTGCATCGCCTTATCCGGCCGGCGGAATTTTCGATCCGCGGATCGCCACGAACTTCCCGACCGGCGGCACTCGGCCGCTGTGCGTCTATCCGAAGATCGCCGCCTACAAGGGCAGCGGCATGACCAACGACGCCGGCAACTTTGCCTGCATCGACCCCGGCTTCAAGCCGGGCGGCGACCACAACTTCCATGACGATGACGACGGCCGCGGAGACGACAGGCACTAATTGCGTGCAGGCTCGCTGACGAGCCCAACATCAAGCACGGCGCGCGGTTCTGCCGCGCGCCGCATGCGCAAGCGCATCGAGAACGAGATGGAAAGGGCGGGCCGCTCAGAGCAGCTTGGCGCTCACGAACAGCGCACGCACGGCGTTGGTCGCCTGCACCACGAGAATGGCGTTATCTGCAGCGCCTTCCAGCGCAGCGACCGCGTCTTCATGCAAAGAGCGGAATTCCATCCACTCGACCGACTTGAAGTTGGTGAGGAATTGATAGGCCTGGCCGACGGTCGCGATCGCCAGCGTGTCGCCGTTCAGCTTGATCTTGAACGTGGTACGCAGCGGGGTCTCTGAACTTTGGGGATCACTCATGGGCTGCTTCTGGACGATGACGGCTTAACGAAGGGAAAACGGCAGCCCCCGCCGTGGCAGGCAGATATCAGGAGCCAATGTCAGGAGTCGGTGCTCGCGCGCTGCGAGGCGGTCGCCGATCCGCTCAGGCTCGGCACCACGACCAGGCGATTGAACTCGCCATTGTCCCAGGACTTGAGGAAGCGATCATAGTCCTTGATCGAGACGCAGCCATTGGAATCGCCGCGCGGCCCCAGCATGTAATTGTGGGTGAGCAGGCCGACGCGGCCGAGCGCGCTGGTGCCCTCGGTCGGCGTCAGGCGCAGTGCGCGAATGCCGTGGAACAGCTTTTCGCGCGGCTTGAGGTCGTAGGTCGCGGGCGGGGTCGCACCGACCATGCGCTGGTCGACATGCTCGGGGTCGTCCATCAGCGCGCCCATGCCCGAATGCGCTTCCAGCGCGATGCCGCTCGGCAGGTAGAGCGCCTTCGCCTTGATGTCGTAGACCGCCGTGCGCGAATCGTAGCCGAGGGCGGCGAGATCCGGCGCCTTGCCGAACAGGCCGCTGTCGGGCGTCAGCGAGGCCAGCCTGATCTTGTCGGTGAATTTTTCGAAGAAGTTGCGGTTGTCGACCCTGGGATTGGTCTCCGCATAAGCCTGGCTGGAGGCGATCTGGGCGGAGATGTCCGCCTGGGCCGGGCGCGAGCGCGGCATCGGGACGGCGTCGGCGTGTTGCGACGGTCGCCTCTCGTCAACTGCGGACCGGTCACCATCGGTCAGGGTCGAGCGCCAGTCGTCGCCCTGGAGTTTCTGGGCCAGCATCGCCTTGGCATCGCGCAGCTTGAGCTGGACCGCGCTCAGAGCGGAGCGCTCCAGCGTCCGCAGGCCGAACTCGCGAGCCGGCGGGCCGCCGGATGCGGAGGCGAAACGGTCCTCGAACGAGGGAGCATTGGTCGGCGGCAGCGCGGCAGAGACGAGCGGGGTCGAATCGCCGATATCCGCGAACCAGGCAGCCGCGCCCAGCGCCAGCGCAACAGCGGCCAGAGACAGCAAAATCGTCTCGGCCCGCCCGATACGGCGGCGCGACAACAGCCTCTCGGCTTGTGCGGCGTCGGAAACCATCAGATCCCCAAAATCGACCCCCGGGGGACCCACCCCCACCCGGAGACTCTATACCAGCTACCACATTGGGAGCCAAAAGTTAGGCATAATCGCGGCCGAAACGGCAGCCCAAAGGCATTCCAAGCCATCTCAAGGCATCCCAAGCGTCCCAACGCATCCCGCAAGGTATCTAATGACCGATGCTTTCGATCTCAAACGCTTTGTCCGGGCCCAGGACCCGGTCTATCGCGATGTCCAGGGCGAGCTGACCCGGGGCCGGAAGCAGAGCCACTGGATGTGGTTCGTCTTCCCGCAGCTCGCCGGCCTCGGCTTCAGCGCCATGTCGCAGCGCTACGCCATCGCCTCCCGCGCCGAAGCCAAGGCCTACCTCGCCCACCCCGTGCTCGGTCCGCGCCTGATCGAATGCACCCGCCTCGTGCTCGCCGTCGAGGGCCGGACCATCAACGCGATCCTCGGCGCGCCCGATGACGCCAAATTCCGCTCCTCGATGACGCTGTTCGGCGCGGTGTCCGATCAGCCCGTTTTCGACGAGGCGCTCGCCCGATATTTTTCGGGCGAGCCCGACCAAGCAACGCTCGATCTCCTCGCTGCCCTTGACCGAAAGGCCAAGTGATCGCAGCCGCCGACGGCCACCAGCGTAAACCCGGGATTAACATCGCCTGCCTATCGTCCGAGCAAAATAATTCTCCCCGCGCCAATTGCCGGACAGATCATGAAAATCGGTACGCTCCTGACCACCGCCATCGTCTCGCTCTCGACCGTGGGCGGAGGCCTCGCCGTCTACGTCGCCGTGACGAAATACCAGACGATGGAGCGGATCACCGAAGCCCAGGGGCGGCTCGCGATCGTCCGCGCCGCCAGCGACATCCCGCGCTACCTCAACCCCGAGCGCGGCTTTGCCACCAACATCCTCTATGGCCCCGCGACGGCCGACCCGGCGCAGCTCGCCGAGCATGACAAGCTGCGCAAGCAGACCGACGGCGCGCGCGACAGGATGAATGCGCTGCGCAAGGACCTGCCCGGCCCGTTCGACGACGGCAACGCCATCGGCGCCAACATCGACGCCATCAATTCGAAGTTCACCGCGCTGCGCGAGGCCATCGACAAGGCGATGGCGGGACCCGTGGAGGCGCGCAAGGACGCGGTCAAGAAGATCGTCGGCGACAACGCCGTGCTCAACGCTAGCGTGACCGCGCTGCTCAACGAGCAGGTCCGCCGCATGGCGATCCTCAACGGCGATGCCTACCGGCAGGCCAGCTACGCCAACATCGCGATGACGTTGCGCGACGTGGGCGGCTTCAACTCAAGCCTGCACAAGAATCTGGTCGGGGGCAAGAAACCGGCGACTGACACCGAGAAGGCCGAGATCAGCCGCTCGCAGGGCCGCAACGATCAGATCGTGATGGCGCTGCTGGAGTTGCGCGGCAACTCCACAACGCCGGCGAACGTCGCCGCTGCACTGGAGAAGTTCAACGCGATCTATATCGAGGAGTTCGGCCGCGAGCTCAAGCTGGTGAAGGACGGTGCGGTCAGCGGCAAGTACGAACACGACATGGACACCTATTACGCCGCCACGCAGCGCGGCCTCAGCACCATCATCGAGGTCCGCGACGCATTCTACGACAATGCCGAGCTTGTCCTCGCCGGCGCCTCCTCGGCCGCCCACACCAGCTTCACGATCGCACTCGCGGGTCTGCTCGCCGTGCTGATCGCCAGCGCCGGCCTCATCATGATGGTCCGCCGCCGCGTCTGCGCCCCGATCGTCAGCCTGACGACCCGGATGTCGCGGCTGGCCGATGGCGAGGTTGCCGAAACGATCCCCGGCGCCGAGCGCTCCGACGAGATCGGCGCGATGGCCGCGGCCGTCCAGGTGTTCAAGGACAACATGATCCGGGCCGACCGTCTCGCGGCCGAGAAGCAGGCCGAGAACGACGGCAAGATGCGGCGCGCCCAGGCCCTCGACGGGCTCACCCGCGCGTTCGAAGCCAAGGTCACCGAACTCGTCGGCGGACTGTCGCAAGCCTCCTCCACGATGGAGAGCACGGCGCAGTCGATGACGACGACGGCGGCCCAGACCAACAGCCAGGCCGCAATCGTCGCGGCCGCCTCCGAGCAGACCTCGACCAACGTGCAGACCGTCGCCAGCGCCACCGAGGAGCTGACCTCCTCGATCTCCGAGATCGGCCGTCAGGTCGCACAAAGCACAGAAATCGCGGCCCGCGCCGTCGACAATGCCCGCCGCACCGGCGACACCGCGCGCGCGCTCGCCGAGGGCGCGCAGAGGATCGGCGACGTCGTCACGCTGATCCAGAGCATTGCCGAGCAGACCAATCTTCTCGCTCTCAATGCCACGATCGAAGCCGCCCGCGCAGGCGACGCTGGCCGCGGCTTTGCGGTGGTTGCTTCCGAAGTGAAGTCGCTGGCGGGCCAGACCGCCAAGGCCACCACCGAGATATCCGAGCAGATTTCGGCGATCCAGGCCGCGAGCGACGAGACCGTGACCGCGATCCGCAACGTCGCCGACGTCATCGGCGAGATCGACCAGATCGGCACCGCGATCGCGGCTGCGATCGAGCAACAGGGCTCGGCGACCAAGGAGATTTCACGCAGCGTCCAGGAGGCCGCGCGCGGCACCCAGGAGGTCAACACCAACATATCGGGGGTGCAGCGCGCCGCCGACGACACGGGAGCTGCCGCGCGGGAGGTGCTGGGCGCGGCCGAGCAGCTCTCGACCCAATCGCGCGACCTCGCCGGCCAGTTCGACCGCTTCCTCGGCGAAGTCAGGGCGGCTTAGGCGGGTCAGTACGGCGGCGCCTTGCGCGCCCGCTGGGCCTTGGCGGCCTCGATCCACCACGCAAGATCATCGGCAAAGCGCGGGAACGAGCGCTCGAGCGCCTTGCCGCCCTCGCCGATCGGCTCGCTCGCTTCCGACAATGTCTGCGCGATCGGGCCGACGCCGATCGTGCTCGACACCACCACCATGCCCATCTCCGACAACGTGCCGTGCCAGGCGGTCGAAGCGCGCGCGCCGGACAGCCGGCCGGCCGAGTAGCTGACGATCGCGGCCGGCCGCCAGAACCACTCCTCCAGGAAATGATCGGTGAGGTTCTTCAGGCCGGGCTGGATGCCCCAATTGTACTCGCCGGTGACGAAGACGAACCCGTCCGCGCCGCGGATCTGTCCGGCCAGCTTCTCCAGCGACTCGGGCGCGGCCCCCTTGGGATATTCCTTGTACATGCGGTCGAGCATCGGCAGGCCGATCGCCTTGGCGTCGATGAACTCGACATCCTCGCCGCGCTGGCGCAGGCGATCGATGACGAAATTCGCAAGGCGAATGCCCATGCGGTCGGAACGGTAGGAACCGTAGAGGACGAGGATGCGATTGCTCATGGCGGCAGTCTAGCACGAGTCAGGAAACCGGACTCGACGTTTTGACGCGCTAAGCTCGCCGTCCGCGCTCGAGCGTTTGCGACGGTGTCTCGCCGAACTGGTCGCGATAGCTTCCGGAGAAGTCGCTGAGATGCCAGAAACCGAACGCCAGCGCGACGGCCTTGACGCTGTCGGCACCGGCGAGCAGCCGCCGGCGCACCAGCCACAGCCGGCGCAGGCGCAAGTAACGGTGCAGGCTCATGCCGCGATAGCGCCGGACGACGTCATGCAAGGTGCGGACGGACAGGCCGAGCTTGCGCGCGATCTCCTCGCTGTAGATGGGCTGCGAGAGGTCGTCGGAGAGAAGCGCGCGGATGTCCTGAAAGATCTTGAAGTTCCGCTCGTCATTGGGGCGCAGGGTCCATCGCGCGGGCACGACGCTTTGAAAAATGTCGTCGACGGCGCCGAGCAGGGTCTCCTTCATGGCGGCCGCCTTCAACGGCACGTCTGGCCCGTCGACCGGCTCCGACGCGGCGGCCAGCACCTCCCGAACCACACCACGGAGCCGGTTCAAGCCCGCGGCGGTCGTTTCGAAGATCTTGAAGCTGAGGGCCGCCCGTGGCCAGCCGCGATCGGTCACTTCCGGCCTGAACACCACCGAGGCGATTTGCCGTTGCACTTCCTCGATGGTGGTGTAAGCGGCGCCGCCGCTGCCGATGACGACGACGGGCCGCGCACGCTGCGTACCGTTGAACCGGACCGGCACGTCGAGGTCGTCCATCGTGAATCCGATCGCGGTGCAATTCTCGACCAGCTGTGCATCGACGACCCGCGGAAATGCCCGCGTCAAATTCACGTCGCAGCCGGGCAACGACAGAATGGTCTGCTCTGCCGAAATCTTCCGCACGAACGGGGTGAACTCGAAATCCAGGCCCCGTATGGCATTTCGAAATTCATCGACGTCGGAGAAACGAAATACCTTTGGCGCCAACGCTGGCGCGTCATCACTTCTGTTCATGGCAATGTGAAACTTCGCGTCGCAAAAAACGCACGTCCGGCGACGATGCCGGTCCGGTTTCCCCCTCTGCGGTGTCCCCTGAAACCGAAGGAATCACTTTAACCCGTACCGACCAGTTGGCGAGCCTCGAAGTCCGAGGACAAGGCGGCGCGTCAAATCTCGCCAAATTTCGATAGCGTTTCCCGCGTGCCACCGGTGATTTTATACCCGGACCAGCACAATCCAAATTTCAAATTAATGTCTGTTGGGTGGAATAGGCGCTGTTCGATAGTCCAAATTAATTATAAGTCAGGCCCCCTGCCATGATGGCAAATTCGCCTGCTGATATTCTCGCTGACCTGGAAAAGGCGGTCGCAACCTGCCCGCCGGACCGTTGCGGACGCATACTCTCCGGCATGGTGCAGTTGCTCACTGGCAGCCGCGACCAATCCCGGGAATTGCTCGCCAACGTGATCGACGGTGTTCTGCTCCGATTGACCGAGCGGGTCGAGGCCAGCGCACTGGTGCGGCTCAGCACGGCGCTCGCCGAGCTTACTGTGGCACCTCCGGAAACATTGCGGCGCCTCGCCTTGCACGACGATCCCGACGTCGCATGCCCCGTGCTGCTGAAATCGCAGGCACTTTCCGCAGCCGATCTCGAGGCTGTGGCCGACGGCTGCGGCGAGCGGCATCGACGTGCGATCGCCGCGCGCAGCGACATCGCGCCGGCCGTGACCGAGGCGCTGATCAGGCACGGCGGCCCGATCTGCCTTGACCTGATCAGAAACCCGGGGACCCAATTCTCCGAGGCAGCCTATGCCGCGCTGATTGCCAGGGCCGACCAGGATGGCGAGATCGCGAAGGCGCTGGCGCTCCGGCCCGGCACGCCCGACCCGGTCGTACGCAAGCTGCTCTCCGCCTCGCCAGGCCGCAAGGCCCCGGCCACGCCCAACCCATCCTCCGCGTCGCCGGCGCAGGACGCCGAGCCGGCTCCGCCGAAGCAGCCTTGCCGGGCCGACTACGCCAGCGCAAGGCCCGAGATCGTCGCCCTCAACCGCATCGGCAAGCTGAACGATTCCACGGTGAACCGGTTTGCGATCCGCGGCGAGACGGCCAATTTGTTCACGGCGCTGTCGGTACTTTCGGGGGCGCCGCTCGAAATCGTCGAGCACGTCATGGCCGACGACGATTGCGAGGGCCTGGTCATGGCCTGCCGGGCCTCGCGGCTGAACTGGCAGACCACGCTTGCCATCCTGAGCAACCGCAGCGGGGCAAGGCTCTCCTATGCCCAGCGCGAACGCGCGCAACTGATCTTCGAGACGCTGCTTCTATCCACCAGCCAATGGACGGTGCGATGGGGCGAAATCGCAGCAAGCGCCAACACGAGCGATCCGGGAAATCGCCGCGCGAAAATGGGAGCTAGCCGATGAGGTTCGATGGCCGCAAAGCGCTGCGCGTGAAAATGGACCACAAGCAGCCCGTCAATCTGATGGGCTCGGACGGCACGTGGCGACGCGCTTGCGTTCTGCTCGACATCTCGCAAAGCGGCGCCAAGGTCGAGGTCGAGGGCACGCTCGACGTGCTCCAGGCCAAGGAATTCTTCCTGCTGCTGTCGTCGACCGGGCTCGCCTACCGGCGCTGCGAACTGGTCTGGATCGACGGCACCACGGCCGGCGTGCGCTTCATCACCGCGGACGACAGGAAGAAACCGGCAGGGGGACCGGCGGCGGCAGCGCAAAGCTCGGTTCAGAGCAAATAGGCTGGGGAATTCCTCCCACGAATTGAACTCCAGGAAAGTCCAGGTCGAACCGTGCAGAACGCGCGAACCCTCCCAAGCCCAGTCAAGCGCGACGCCGGCATCCGAGACCGGGAAGCGGCCCGCCCATTCGTTCATGTGCTGGCCGACACGTCCGACAAGCTGGCGGGCGTGTGCTCGATCGTCGAAGAGAAATTCACCGTTGCGGGCGAACGGCTGGACGCCGATCCCAGGCTGTCACAAGTGCCGTTCGCCATCGTCATCCGCGCAGAGCTGCGCGACGTCGACACTATCGCAGCCATCAAGAAGCGGGCCGGCAAGCTGGCAAAGGCGAAGAAGCGCATCTTCCTGCTCGACCACACCTCTCACATCAGCATTTCGCAGGCCTACGCCCTCGGCGCGACACTCGTCCTTCCCGGGCCGGTCAACCGCGGCAAATTGCTGGCGGCGCTGTCCGATCGGGCAGATCCGGCGTCCGCCTCGCAAAGCGAGGGCGCGCAATCAGACAACGCCGTCGAGACCGCGGCGACCGCCATCGCCTCGATGTTCACCTCGGTGACGTTGGGGCAGCCGGTCGACGTCGACGGCGCCAGGAAAGCCGGCCGCCAGATCGCCGATCGCATCACCCAGCATGGCCTGTCGGAATGGCTCGCGACGGTGCGGCGCCATCACGAGGGAACCTATCAGCATTGCCTGCTCGTCACCGGCGTCGCCATCGACTTCGGCTTGAGCCTCGGCGTCGGCAGGCTCGATCTGGAGCGCTTGTATACGGCGGCCATGTTCCACGACATCGGCAAGGCCCGGATCCCGCTTGCCATCCTCGACAAGCCCGGCCGTCTCGAGCCGGAGGAACGTGCCATCATCGCGACTCACCCGGCGGCGGGTTACGATTTTCTGAAAGGCCACGACAATATCTCGCCGGAGATCCTCGACGCCGTGCGGCATCATCACGAATTTCTCGACGGCAGCGGGTATCCGGATGCGCTGTGCGCCGACAGCATCGGCGATATCGTGCGCATCCTGACGATCTCGGACATCTTCGCGGCCCTGATCGAGCACAGGCATTACAAGCCGACGATGCCGCGCCCGGAGGCCTACAACATTCTCTGCGGAATGAATGGAAAGCTGGAGAAGGCTCTGGTCGCCTCGTTCAAGCAGGTCGCGCTCACGCGGTGAGCCCATCAAACCTGTCGCTAATGGCTCATGGCGTTTTCGAGCGAGGCGGAAGAAGCGGATACCGGTTCGCGTAAGAAAAACGCGTCGAAGCACGAACCTAGTGCGTGGCCCGGTATTTGGCGCGGTGCGGAATGGAGCGGCAGGCCAGCCCTTCCGCAAGCAGCTTCATGTCCTCGCGTCTGCCGCTGCGGATGAGCCTGCTCAACTCTTCGGCCGTGAACGGAAGACTTGGATCATCATCGATCGGGTGCCGCACTCGCGGACCGAAGAACCGTCGCACCAGGCTAGCCAGCCGCCGCATGTCAATTCCCTCGCGCCAGCAACAAACCTCTCAGTCTGCATATTGTTCCTCCCGCACGATCGAGATTGCAAGAGGGTGTGAGGAGTCCGCAGCAAAAATATCGTTGAGAGAATAATCTGCTTCGCGTCGTGCTAATCGGCAAAGCCGACGTAGCGAACGAAATCGTCGTTGCCCTCGCGATCCGAGCGGACGGCGTTCGCGGCAAAGCCGTCGTCGGGATAGCCCATCGCGACGCAGGTCATGATCACCTCCTCCTCCGGAATACCGGCGACCTCGCGCACGATGTCGGAACGCATGATGCCCTGCCCGTTGATCACCGAACCGAGACCGCGGTCCCAGGCCGCGAGCACGATGCCGTAGCAAAGCGCGCCGAGATCGAAATGGCAGACCGCGCCGGGATCGAGCACGCGGTCATAGGTCAGCACCAGGGAGACCGGTGCGTCGAACTGGCGGAAGCCGCGCAGCACCCAGTCCTGCCGCATCGGCTTGTCGTCGCGCGCGATCCCCATCGCGCCGAACAGTTTCTTGGCGATGTCGACCTGCCGCGTCCGGTGCACGCCCTGGTATTCGCCGTGGCTGACGATGTCGCGCTTGACCTTGGCCCCGCCGATCATCTCCTCCATGTTGCGGCGGCGCAGCTGTTCCAGCGGGCTGCCCGTGAGCACATGGACGTGCCAGGGCTGGGTGTTCATCGACGAGGGCGCACGCTTGGCGCTCTCGATGATCGCCTCGATCACCGCGCGCGGTACCGGCTCGTTCCTGAAACCGCGCACACTGCGGCGCGACTGCACCAGCGTCTCGAATTCCACCTGTTCGACCTCCCTGCCCTTTCGTCCGGCATGGCAACACGCGAGCGGTTGCCGATGCGACGCGCAAAATCTATGCTAACCCGCAAGCAAGACCAAGAACCCCGTGAGGAGCCAATCATGGCCGCACCGCTCGATCCCGTCATCGCCCAGATCATTCCGCTGCTGCCGCTGCGTGATCCCGCGGCGATGACGCCACAGAGCGCGCGCGATTCCTTGCGCGCACTGGCTGCCGCGCGCGCGGCCATAGCGCCGCCCCCCGTCGACACCGTCGCGGACATCAAGGTGAAAGGCGGCGCCGGGCCGCTCGATGCGCGCGTCTACCGGATCGGCACCACGCCCGCGCCGACCGTGGTGTTCTTCCATGGCGGCGGCTGGGTCGCGGGCGATCTCGAAACCCACGACCGGCAGGCCCGCAACCTCGCGATTGAGACCGGCGCCGTCGTCGTCTCCGTCGACTATCGCCGTCCGCCGGAGACACCCTTTCCCGGCGCCTTCGAGGACGCCTTTGCCGCAACGAAAGACATCTTCAACCGCGTCGCGGAATTTGGCGGCGATGCAAAGCGCCTCGGCGTTGCCGGCGACAGCGCCGGCGGTAATCTCGCAGCCACCACCGCGATCGCCTGCCGCGACGCCGGCATCAGGCTTGCCGCACAACTCCTGGTCTATCCCGTGACCGACGCTGTCGGCAGCTATGCGGACGCGGGCCAGAATGCCCGCTTTCCGTCACGCAGCGAGAATGCCGACGGTTACTTTCTCACGCGTGCCACGATGGAATGGTTTTGCGGACACTATCTCGCCGATCCCGCTCACGCCACCGACTGGCGGGTCTCGCCGCTGCGCGCCGAGCTCGCCGGCGTCGCGCCCGCGATTCTGACCACCGCCTGGTTCGATCCGCTGCGCGACGAGGGCGCCGCCTACGCAAGGGCGCTGGAGGCGGCCGGCGTCCGCGTCAAGCACCATGAAGGCCCCGGCCTGATCCATGGCTATTTCGGCCTTGGCGATGCATCGGAAGTGGCGCGCGCCGAGGCGCAGCGTGCGCGCGCCGACTTCAAGGCGCTGCTCGCACGGGGGGCCTAGAACCGGCTTACCTCTTGTTACGTCTTGTTGTTAAGTCTTGTTGTTAAGTCTTGTTGTTAAGTCTTGGCCCGCTGCGCCCCGGTGTGCCCCCAGGCCTCGTCCCAATCCTGACCGGCGGCATCGACGACGCGGCCATCGGCTTCAAAGAACTTGTTCGGCACCTGGAAGACCGCAAGGATCAAGGCCCCCTCCGGACACCAGGCGGCGTGGCGGCTGCCCGCGTCGCGCCAGATGAACTCGCCGGCCTTGCAGGCAAGGCCCTTGGCCGGACCTTCCTTGTCAACCAGCGCGCCTTCCAGCACATAGCTCTGCTCGATACCGACATGCTCGTGATCGGGCAGCACCGCGCCCGGCGCAAACCGCATCAGGGCTGTCATCAATCCGGTGCCGCGATCAAACAGCAGCGTCTTAGCTTCGCAGCCCGGGAAGCGCGTCTTCTGCCACGCCATGGTCTGAGGCTGCACGAGGTGGGAATGCTGATCGGCGGTCTCCGGCACGTTCAGGGTCATGGCGTCCATCACGATGCTCCGTTTCCAGCTCGGCTGGGCCGACGCTAGCAGGATTGCGCAGCCCGGTCTGCGCGCGGTGCAGCAAGCAGAGGGATTTTTGTCGACCGGGCACTCAAAAATCTGCAACGGAGCAGATGGGCAGGCGCTCATCCTGCTTGATTGCGCCACGATTCACGGCTCCAATCCATCCGCCATATTTTTGGTTTAGGGAGACACCCATGATGAAGCGGATTTTCCTGGCGGCGATCGTTGCCACCTTTGCAGCGGGCTCGGCTTTTGCGGACGACACTTGCGAGAGCAAGGCGGTCGGCAAGGACGGCAAGGCGCTCGCGGGCGCGGCGAAGACGTCGTTCATGAAGAAATGCAAGGCGGACGCCTGCACGCCCAAGGCGGTCAGCGCCGATGGCAAGCCGCTCGCCGGCGCCGCCAAGAACAGCTTCATGAAGAAGTGCGAGATGGGCGCGTAAGGGGGCCACGTTGCCTTGCTCCCTCGCCCCGCCCTTGCGGGGAGAGGGTCGGGGTGAGGGGCCGCTTCCGCGATCACTGTGAGAGTTGGACTCGCGGAGAGTCCCCCATCACTCCAGGGCTATCGCATATGACAGCGGGAGGTTGCCGAATGAACTCGGCCTGCATGGTTCGATACGCCCGCTTTTGGCAGGCTCCTCACCATGAGGGTCTGATATCTCACTGCAAAACGCGACCTCATCCTGAGGGCCCGCCGTAGGCGGGCGTCTCGAAGGATGGGCCGCAGGCAAGCTGCCCGCCACGCTTTTCTTCATATGCGATAGCCCTGCCCCTCACCCGAATTTGCGCTTTGCGCAAATTCGACCTCTCCCCGCAAGCGGGGCGAGGTGAAGCACCTCACTCCCGCCTGAACCGGTAGTCGAACGCGGCGCCGAGCGGCTTGATGAGGCCCACCGTCGGCGTCGGAAAATGGATCGGCAGGATCAGCGTGTCGGTGTCGGCGACGGAAGCGAAGAACTTTCGCCGCGACACCGCTGACTGCTTTGCATCCCAGTCAGGCTTGGCCGACCAATCCGGCTCGCGGCACTGGATCTGGTGATGCATGAGGTCGCCCGCGACCACGGCGCGCTGCCCCTTCGAAAAGATGTTCACGCAGCAATGACAGGGCGAATGCCCCGGCGTCGGCGTCAACGTGACCGTATCGTCCAACGCATAATCGTCGTCGACCAATAGCGCCTGGCCTGCCTCGACGATCGGCAGGCAGTTGTCGCGGAAGACGGTGCCGGGCGGGTTGTTACCTTCAGCGTTCTCGGCCTCCCAGGCCGCATACTCGCCCTTGTGGAAGACGTATTTCGCGTTCGGAAACGTCGGCACCCAGCGGCCGTCGCGCAACGTTGTATTCCAGCCGGTGTGGTCGATGTGCAGATGGGTGCAGAAGACATAGTCGATCTGCTCGAAGCCGATGCCGAGCGCGAACAGCTCGTTGCGCCAGCGCTCCTTGCCGGGAAAGTCGAACGGCGGCGGATGGCCCTTGTCCTCGCCGGTGCAGGTGTCGACCAGGATGGTGTAGCGCGGCGTGCGCACCACGAAGGTCTGGTAGGTGATGACCATCATGCCGCGCGCGGCGTCGAACACCTCCGGCTCCATCGTCGGTAGATGGTGCTTGAACACACCGTCGTCATAAGCCGGGAAAAAGTCTTGCGGCCGCCGCCACGGCCCTTCCCGCTCGATCACCGCATCGATGGTGATGTCGCCGATCCGCAGTTGCTTCATGGTTGTTTCGCTCCCTTTTTGAAGGAGCGTAACGGGTGGCGTCAGCGCGTCAAGGCACGCCGCGAAACGCTAGCTCCGCAACCCCGGCGCCTCTTGTCCGGTCCGCGCGACGTATTCGGTGTAGCCGCCGCCGAACTGGTGGATGCCCTCCGGCGTCAACTCCAGCACCCGGTTCGAAAGCGTCGCAAGAAAATGCCGGTCATGCGAGACGAACAGCATGGTGCCCTCGAAATCCGACAGCGCCGTGATCAGCATCTCCTTGGTGGCGAGGTCGAGATGGTTGGTCGGCTCGTCCAGCACCAGGAAGTTCGGCGGATCGAACAGCATCTTGGCCATCACAAGTCGCGCCTTCTCGCCGCCCGAGAGCACGCGGCAGCGCTTCTCGACATCGTCGCCGGAGAAGCCGAAGCAGCCGGCGAGCGCGCGCAAGCTCCCCTGCCCCGCGGTCGGAAACGCGTATTCGAGTGATTGAAACACCGTCTGCTCGCCGTCGAGCAGGTCCATCGCATGCTGGGCGAAATAGCCCATCTTCACACTGCCGCCGACTGCGACCGTGCCCTCGTCCGGCTCGCTCGCACCGGCGATGAGCTTGAGCAGCGTCGACTTGCCGGCGCCGTTGACGCCCATCACCGCCCAGCGCTCCCTGCGGCGGATCATGAAATCGAGACCGTCATAGATGCGCTTGCTGCCGTAACCCTTGTAGACGTTCTTGAGCGCGACGACGTCCTCGCCGGAGCGCGGCGCCGGCGGGAAGTCGAAGGCCACCGTCTGGCGGCGGCGCGGCGGCTCGACCCGCTCGATCTTGTCGAGCTTCTTGACCCGGCTCTGCACCTGGGCCGCGTGCGAGGCGCGCGCCTTGAAGCGCTCGATGAACTTGATCTCCTTGGCGAGCATCGCCTGCTGGCGCTCGAACTGGGCCTGCTGTTGCTTCTCGTTCTGCGCGCGCTGCTGCTCGTAGAACTCGTAATCGCCGGTGTAGGTGGTGAGCGAGCCGCTATCGATCTCGATCACTTTCGAGATCACGCGGTTGATGAACTCGCGGTCGTGCGAGGTCATCAAGAGCGTGCCTTCGTAATCGTGCAGGAATTTTTCCAGCCAGATCAGGCTCTCGATATCGAGATGGTTGCTCGGCTCGTCGAGCAGCATGACGTCGGGCCGCATCAGGAGGATGCGGGCCAGCGCCACGCGCATCTTCCAGCCGCCGGAGAGCTTGCCGACGTCGCCCTCCATCATCTCCTGGCTGAAGCCGAGACCGTTGAGCGCCTCGCGCGCCCGGCCATCGAGCGCGTAGCCGTCGAGCTCCTCGAAACGGTGCTGCACCTCTCCGTAGCGAGCGATGATCTCGTCCATCTGGTCGGCCTTGTCAGGATCGGCCATCGCGGCTTCGAGCTCGCGCAGCTCGCTTGCGACCTCGCTGACCGGACCCGCCCCGTCCATGACCTCGGCGACCGCGCTGCGGCCACTCATCTCGCCGACATCCTGGCTGAAATAGCCGATGGTGATGCCGCGATCGGTCGAGACCTGCCCTTCGTCGGGCAGTTCCTCACCGGCGATCATCCGGAATAGCGTGGTCTTGCCGGCCCCGTTCGGGCCTACGAGGCCGATCTTCTCGCCCTTGTTGAGGGCGGCCGAGGCTTCGATGAACAGGATCTGGTGGCCGGCTTGCTTGCTGACGTTGTCGAGGCGGATCATGGGGTCTTTTTGGGGGGATTTTTGCGTTGCAGCGTCTTAGGCCATGCGGGCCGCCAGGGGAAGCCCGGCTGGACCCGGATTCCGCCCTCGCCAGCCGCCAAATTCCCGCAATCCGCCCCGAGACTTAATGGCTATGGGGCAGTGGCTCATACGCCCTTTGGAGGCGTCAGGCACCGAAGGCCGCAAGACCTGCCGCGGCAACCTGCGCATCCTGGGTTGACTGCATACCCGATACGCCGATCCCCCCGATCACCCTGCCGTCTCGCAGGATCGGAAGGCCGCCCTCCAGAGGCGTCAGGTTGGTCATGCCCAGCAGCCGCAAGTGAAGGCCGCCGTCCGCCAACGCGGATTCGAACGCCCCCGTCGGCCGCCTGAAATCGACGGCTGTCTTCGCCTTCTGCTGCGCAACAAGCACGCTGCCGTGCTGCGCCTGATCGAGACGGTACAACAGAACGAGATGGCCGCCGCTGTCGGTAATGACGACCACCATGGGCCAGCCATGACGTTGCGCTTCGGCCCGCGCCGCATCGGCCACGAGCGTCGCCTCATCAAGAGTGATCGGGACACCATAGAGAGGCGTCAGGGCCGCCAGGGGGGCTTTTGCCGCGCAGGCATCTGGTTTTGTCATGGGAAGCTCCAGGTCATTGGGAGCCCATTCACAACACATCACACTTCTGATGATAATAGCCGGCCGCACAGACATATTATCTCACTTATCGGGAGAGTAACGCTGACCTCGCTTGCGGATTTTGCGACGTTTCTGGCCGTGATTGACGAGGGTAGCCTGACGTTCGCGGCAACGCGTCTCGGCAGATCGCTACAGTCGGTGAGCCGTTCGCTTGCGCGGCTCGAGGACGATCTTGGCGTGCAGCTCGTATCGCGGACGACGCGCCGCCTGCACCCCACACCTGCAGGCCTCGAATTCGCCGGCCGCATCCGCATCGCCCTCACGACCATCGACGCCGCCCGCGAGGATCTGCTCGCCAGCGACCGGCGGCTTGCCGGCGCCATCCGCATCGGGACTTCGAGCCTTTTCGGCCCCGAATACGTCACTCCCATCCTGAGCCAATTCCTGGCGCGGAATCCGGAAATCAACCTTGAGCTCGTCCTGTCCGATGAGCATGTCGATCTCGTCGCCGAGAAGCTCGATTTTGCCATTCGCATCGGCAACCTGCCGGACTCGAATTTGCGGACTCGCCGGATCGGTGGACTAAGCTGGGCAGTGTTCGCTTCGCCGGCCTATCTCGCCGCCCATGGTCGTCCCGAGCATCCGCAGGAATTATCCCGTCATGAATGCGTGTTGCGAGCGAGCGATGACGACAGATGGGCATTCGGGGGCAACAATAAGCGTATCGAAGTGCATGGTCGCTTCCGGTCAGAGAGTGCCGCGGCACGCAATGCGACCGTCGCGTCCGGCTTTGGTATCGGGCTCGCTCCGCTCTGGCAGGTCCGCAGGCTCATCGATCAGGGGATCGTCGAGCAAATCCTTGTCGGCCACGAGCCGCCGCCCATCCCGCTCCAGATTGTCTGGCCCAAGCGGGGAGCCGGTGCGATGCCTCGGCGAGTCCGCGCTGCCATCGAATTCCTCGTGGCCCGGCTTTCCGCTCTGCGGATATGACTTGCTGTCTCCGATGCGCCGACGTCGTCAGGCATGATCGAACGAATTGACGTTCACGCCCGACGCATCAGCTTGAGCGAGGCCGCAAGGCGCAGGCTGCGCTTGCCGGCGAGCGCGATGCCTTCGAGCTCGCCGCTATCCGCTGTGCAGGTGCCGGAGAAGCCGATCCCGACCTCGTAGCCGCCGAACACGGGATTTTCACCCTTCGCCGGCGTGTGCTCCTGGTTCAGCATCTCGCCCTTCCAGCGGCCATTCGCCGACGAGTAGGCGCCGAGATAGTAGAAGAACGCATCGCCCCCGAGGATGCGGCCATCCATCAGCAGCATGACGCCGGAGAGCCCGGCCTCGACGCCGTCGAGCGCGCGCAGGCTGACTCCGTAGAGACCGTTGACGATGCCGCCCTCTCCGATCGTGCCGCGTGGCGGCAGCGCTCCATCATCGTCGAGCCGGGTGAGATTGGCCCAGAAACGACCGCCCGGCATCGTGTCCGCGCTGCCCTCCAGACGGATCTGGTTGCCGATCAGCCGGCCGCGCGCGCCGATCGAAGCGACATCGGCCCCCATCAGCGGCTTGTAATTGGGATCCTCGTTATGCCGTTCGGTGATGACCTCGGCGACGATCTCGCCGTCGTCGCGCTCCTGATACGTTCCAAGATGGGCGAACGCCGAATTGCCGCCCAGCATCTTGCCGTCATGCAGGCACATGATGCTGCGTCCGAAGGCATCGTGGATGCCGTATTCAACCTTGTAGAGCCCGTCCAGCAACGCAATAGACCCGCAAAATCAAAAGGAATCGAGGCTACCTAGCACCGCCGCCGCGCTGAGGCCATCCGGCTTTTCCGCGCAGGGCCGCTCGCGGAGCCCATCGTGCCATGATGACATCATGCCCCTGTTTTGCCCGACGGGTCAAATACATTTCGCCAAATCAGAACTATTTGTTCGTTTCAGCACCTTGGCTACTGTGCATGGGGTTGTTTTCCAGTTTTTTTGTTTGTCCGGTCCGGCGCTCATCGCTGGGCTAGTGGCGCTTGAAATACTGCACCTCGCGTTCGTGCTTCTCAGCCGCCGCGCGGCTCCTGAACGTGCCGAGGTTGCGGCGCTTGCCGGTCTTGGGATTCACCTTGCGCGAATAGAGGCGATATTCGCCGGATGCGAGCTTGCGTATCATGGTGGCGCCTTCCGTCGTGCCTTTCGGGATCAACCCTCTTCGCACAAGGTCCGTTCCTTCACGGCTTGGCTTGCGGCGCGAACTGCTGGTTGGCGAACGGCTGCGGATCGGAGGGAACCTTCATGACGACGAAGCTTCGTCCCATCGAACGGTGGCAGGCATTGCAGCCTTCGGTCAGCCCGCCCAGGGCCTTTGCGAATTTGCGCCCGTCCTTCGCCGCGATCGCGTCCGACAGCGATTGCAGCGACGGCTCCAGCGTCGTGACGTTGCTGACGGGAATGCCCGAATAGAGCACTGCGGCCTCGACCAGGTTCGCCCTCAGCTGGTGCAGCTCGTAGGCGGAAAGCTCCCAGTTCTGCGCCTTGCCGGCCAGCCAAAGCTTCTGATGGCGTGTCTGCGCGGCGCTCATGATGTCGCCGAGCCGGGGCACGTACTGGTCCGCGGACGGCGATCTGAGGTCCTGCGCAGCCACGGCGGTCGCCGCTCCCAGGCCGGCCAGCGCCAGCATCCAACCCCGAAGCTTCATCGCAGATCTCCATTCCCGTGCGGCCCAAGTTCCTGTGAGGCAAAAGTGTAGGACGACGCGGCGGCCTGCGGCCTTGCGCTCGATCAAGGCCGGCTTCGAACCCGCGGGTAAAGGCGCGCGACGAAGCGGCATGGAACGGTTCGAACCATCAGCCGAGGCGCAGATCGCGGCCTTGATCGCCAGCGCGGCGAAGCAGCCGCTGCTCGATGCCGCGTTCGAGCTCTGGCGCTGGCGCTATCGTCTCGACTCGATCGAGGGTCGGCCGACCGACGAAGAGGTCCGCATCAATCGTACCCTCTCGCCGCAGCAGATCAGCGAAAACTATCGCTACGCTCGCGACCACGCCCATGAGGGCCCGATGTTCGGTTATGTGAAACGCGCCCATCCGCGAGCCAGCGACGATGCGATCAGGCAGGCCATCATCACCGCCGTCAATTTCGAGGGCGCAGCCGAGGCGCAATTCAAATGGGACGGCGATTTCTGGGAGTGCGTCGTCCGCGCGGTCGCGCGGGCTGCCGCGGAATATCCTGATTTCCTCGAGACCACCTATCGCGACGCCCGCAACAATCTCGCCTACTACATGAAGTGAGCGAGAGCACGACCCGGAAAAGCGTGCAGCGGTTTTTCTCGCCGCGCTTTAGAAGCACAGCGTCGTGACGAGCTTGCCCTGCTTGTCCTTGATCGCATAGGGACAGCGCAGCCGCTCCAGCGCCTTCTTCGCATCGTCGTCGCCGAGGGCAGCTGCGCGCTCGTAATAGGCTTTCGCGGCATCCTTGTCCTTTGGCCCGCCGCGGCCGTCCTGGGCGAAGGCGCCCATCCGCTCCAGCGCGCCGGGATGGTTCTGCGCCGCCGCCTTCTCGAACAACGCGCGCGCAGCGACGTCGTCCTTCGCACCGCCCGCTCCTTCGGACAGCATCAGGCCGAGCTGGTACTGCGCTTCGGCGTTGGTCTCGGCGGCCTTGCCGAGCAGTGCGCGCGCCTGCGCGGGATCGGCGGGCGCGCCGCCGGTACTGCCGAGTGCGGCGAGATTGCTGATGCCGCGGGGATTGCCCGCCTGCGCCGCCTTCTCGAATAACTTGCGCGCCTGCGCTTCGTCCTTGGCGACACCCGTGCCGGTGCCGTAGGCGACGCCGAGTTCGACCATCGCGGCGCTCGATCCCTTGTCTGCGGCCTTGCGCCAGGCGGCCATCGCGTCCGCCGTTTGCCGATTGGCCGCATAGGCGCGGCCAAGCGCGAACATCGCGCGGCGCGATGACGGCGCGGCCTGCTTGCAGAATTTGATGGCGGTCGCGACGTCGGACGCCGCGATCTCCGTCACGCCTCTCACATCGGCCGGTTTGTCGGGATCGCCGGGATCGGCGGCGACCCGGTCGCACAGGACGAGATCGGCGGATTGCGCATGCGCCGAAAACGGCGCCGCAAGCGTGAGGAGGATGGCAACGAGGAAAGTCCGCATGAACGTCAGGTTGCGGTGCCGCCCCGGAAAATTCAAGGCTCGAGTCCCGATTGGCGCAGCACCGGGACGACCTCCGGCGATGCCAGGTAGCGCAGCAGCCGGTCCGCAGCGCCGGCATGCTTCGCGCTCACCATGCGGCCGGCCGAAAACACGGCCGGTGTCTGCAGATCATGCGGGATCGGGCCGATCACCTCGATGCCGCCAACCTGCTTCAGCTCGCTGATCTGCTGGACGGCCAGCTCGGCCTCGCCGCTGACGAGCCGCTCCGCGGTAAAGCCCTGCTCGACGATGGTCGCCGTGGCGTTGATCTCCGCCGCGATCCCCATCCGCACGATCAGTTGGGCGAAGTAGACCCCGCTCGCGCCGAGCCGCGAATAGGCGACGGACCGCGCCGCGAGCAGCGTCTCGCGCAGCGCAGCTTCGGTGGCGATGTCCGGATGCGCCTGCCCTGCCCGCACCGCGATGCCGACGAAGGAGCGCGCCAGATCTGCCGCGCCGCCCGCGACCACGCGGCCCTCGCCGATCATCTCGTCGAGCCCCTCACGCGTGAGGATCACGAGATCGGCGGCCTCGCCGTCGCGCAGGCGCTTGAGCAGCGCCAGGGTCGGCGCGAAATCGGCGTCGACATGGATGCCGCTGGCGGCCTCGAAGGCGGAGGACAGGCTGCGCATCGCGCCCATCAGGCCGAGCGTCGAGAGCATGCGGATATTTTCCATGAGCAATCCCTGTCGCGATCAGGCGCGGTGCATCAGCTTGAGCGCAGCGGTGAGGCGCAGGCTGCGCTTGCCGGCGAGCGCCGTTGCCTCCAGCACCGCCTGCTCCGCGTCATAGGTGCCGGAAAAACCGATGCCGACCTCGTGGCCGCCGAAGATCGGATCGTCCTTGGCGGGCGTGTGCTCCTGGTTGAGGATCTGGCCCTTCCAGCGACCGTTGGCGGCGGTGTAGCTGCCGAGATAGTAGAACGATGCATCGCCGCCGAGGATGCGGCCCTTGTTGAGCAGCATCACGCCGGTCAGGCCACCATCGACGCCGTCGAGCATGCGCAGATGGACCGAGTAGAGCCCGTCGGCGATTCCGGCCTCGCCGACGCCACCGGCGATCGGCACCTCGTCTTCGGTGATCGGCGTCATCAACGACTGGAACGGCACGCCGGGCAGCTCCTTCAGCTCGCCCTTGAAGCGATAGAGGTCGCCTTCGGCCCAGCCCTTCGCCAGCAGGGTCGCATCGTCGGTGCCGGCCATGGCGCGATAGTTCGGGTCTGGATTGTGGCGGACGGTCTTGATGACGATGTCGACGCCGCCGCCGGTCTTCTCGTAGCTGCCGATATGGGCGAAGGCCGAATTGCCGCCGAGCATCTTGCCGTTGCCGGCATGCATCACGCTCCGGCCGACGCCGTCGCCGAGCTGAAATCGCACCTTGTAGAAGCCTTCAAACACCAGCCGTGTCCCCGGCCCCGCGCGCATCCAGGGACATTCTAGCCCGGTTTCGCCGGCGATGGACAGACGTCAGGCCGGCAGACGCACAACAACGGCTTTTCATCAGAATGTAAAAATCCGCCGGTGTCTTTCGACACCGGCGGATTGAAGTCCAACCCGGGCCAGCCCCCAGCCCGGGCCGGGAGGATCTCAGGCCGCGGCCTTCTTGTCAGCCGGGACGGACGCGATCGTCTTCAGGATCTGCGAAGCGATCTGGTATGGGTCGCCCTGCGAGTTCGGACGGCGGTCTTCCAGATAGCCCTTGTAGCCGTTGTTGACGAAGGAGTGCGGAACGCGGATCGAGGCGCCACGATCGGCAACGCCGTAGCTGAACTTGTTCCACGGCGCGGTCTCGTGCTTGCCGGTCAGACGCTTGTCGTTGTCCGGGCCGTAGACGGCGATGTGGTCCATCAGGTTCTTGTCGAAGGCCGCCATCAGCGCCTCGAAGTACTCCTTGCCGCCGACCGTACGCATGTACTCGGTGGAGAAGTTGGCGTGCATGCCGGAGCCGTTCCAGTCGGTGTCGCCGAGCGGCTTGCAGTGGAATTCGATGTCGACGCCGTACTTTTCGGTCAGGCGCAGCATCAGGTAGCGGGCCATCCACATTTCGTCAGCGGCCTTCTTGGAGCCTTTGCCGAAGATCTGGAATTCCCACTGGCCCTTGGCGACTTCCGCATTGATGCCTTCGTGGTTGATGCCGGCAGCCAGGCAGAGGTCGAGATGCTCTTCGACCATCTTGCGGGCGATGTCGCCGACGTTCGAATAGCCGACGCCGGTGTAGTACGGGCCCTGCGGCGCCGGATAGCCGGAGGCCGGGAAGCCGAGCGGACGGCCGTCCTTGTAGAAGAAGTACTCCTGCTCGAAGCCGAACCAGGCGCCCTCGTCGTCGAGGATGGTGGCGCGCTTGTTGGTCGAGTGCGGGGTCTTGCCATCGGGCATCATGACTTCGCACATCACGAGCACGCCGTTGGTGCGGGCGCCGTCCGGGAACACCGCGACCGGCTTCAGCACGCAATCGGAGCTGTGGCCTTCGGCCTGCTGGGTGGAGGAGCCATCGAAGCCCCAGAGCGGAAGCTGCTCGAGCGTCGGGAACGACGCGAATTCCTTGATCTGTGTTTTGCCGCGCAAGTTCGGAGTCGGCGTATATCCGTCGAGCCAGATGTACTCGAGCTTATACTTGGTCATTGAGCCTCTCTGTTGATGATGCGAAAGGCGGGGGCCCGGAGGCCCCTGCACGTTTGTACCCGGCCATCATCGGCCGACCGTTTACAAGCATTTAACGTGCCAAAAGGCCGCAGCGCGGAAGGTTCTGCACCCGGGCCGGGGGCTCTCTGCCGACGGCAAACCGACCACAACGGCGTGCGTCATAGCGGCGCACCTTTGCGTGAAGCTGCACTGCAAAAATCCAGCGGAAATCGCCTGATTCTGAAGCAGGCGCCCCCGTGCCGGAGGTTGCCGATCAAACTGGCATCAACGTCCAGCAATTTTCGCGAAGGCACCGGCCCTCACCCGCAACCTTTGGAATGGCTCAAGCGTTGGTCACACACAAGGTGCCTTTGGGGATGCAGAAGGCTTCGTGCCTAGAAAATGGGCTACGGCTGATTTCCTTTTCAGCACTTTCCAATTCGTGGTGCGGGGCCGATATGGGGAGTCCGGTAACCACAATCAAACGAGTCGGGCGCACCATGGAGGCCAAGGCGCTTCGACTGAGGAGCAAATCGAAATGATGAACAATGGTCTGAGTCACGGATCTGCAACGATCTACCAATTCCCCATCGGGGGCCGCGCGGCTCTCGCCGGGCGCCGCTATGGCGACACCCGCTTTCCCGCCGATCATGCTTCGCTTCCCGCGAACGCCTCGATCTGCAGCGATAGCTGGTACCACCAGGACGCGGTCGACGAAGCAAAGCCCAAATGGGAACGCTGATGCCTATCGTCGGTTTGATACCGCCGCGCTCTCGCAAGCTTCCGGCGGCAGTTTGAAAAAGGGTCGAAACAACGAGGTTTCGGCCCTTTTTGATTCCGGGCGGACTCCCGGCTAGAGCTCAGACTTTTCGATCACCGCACAGGCCGTGACCGGCCGCTTCAGATGCTTGACCGTGGTGGCTCCGCTCTTGGGAATCCTCAGCGTGATCCCCGCCCCCGAATAGCGTGCGCCGGAAACCGTCAGCCGCTTGGCAAGCGTGACCGGCTCGCCGTCGATCTGGACGAACGCGCGCTTGTCGTAGTCATAAAACCCCACGATGAACTGCGTACCATCGGCGCAGTGATAGGTCCGGAACGTCTGCGCATCGGCCTGGCGTGCACCGGTGATTCCGCCCGTCAGCATGGTGACCGCCAAAAGTATGGCATTGTGCCGGCCCATGATCGCCCCCTGTAATAGACCCCAAGGACGCCTGTCGTGCGTCCAGTGGAAACATAACCCAAAGCTGATCCCATGCCAGAGTCCCCCGCCCGTCATCTCGCCTTGCAAGGCGCCAGCAATTTCCGCGACCTTGGCGGCTATCCAACCGCAGACGGCCGAACCACGCGCTGGCGGCACATCTTCCGCTCCAATCATCTCGGCCAGCTCACCGCCGCCGATATCGAGATCGTCCGCGCGCTCGGTGTGCGCCATGCGTTCGACTTTCGTGGGCTGGAGGAGCGCGCGGCCGGCGTCTGCGTGGTGAACGAGATCACGGTGCATTCGCTGCCGATCGAGCCGACGGTCGTGGCCGCGCTGCGCACCGAGCTCGCCCGGGGCAGCCTGACCGCGCCGGTCGCGCTCGAGCTCATGCGCGAATCCTATCGCAACTATGTCCGCCACAACACGGCCAGCTTCCGCAGCCTGTTCAGCCATCTCCTGGAGGATCGCGCGCCGCTGGTGATCCACTGCACCGCCGGCAAGGACCGCACCGGCTTTGCAAGCGCGCTGATCCTGCATGCGCTCGGTGTGGCCGACGAAATCATTGCCGAGGATTACCTCCTGACCAACAGGCACTACAGGCGTGATCCATCAAACGCCTCCGATCTTCCCGCCGACGTTCTCGACGCGATCGGAAGCGTCGAGGTCTCGTATCTCGCTGCTGCATTCGAGGCCGTCGGCCGCGACTACGGCGATCTCGAAACCTACTTGCGCGACGGGCTCAAGCTCGGCACATCGGAGCGGTCCGCGCTGAAGGCGCGTTATCTGCAATCGTAGGCGGCCGCGCCGGGAGAACGACGATGCATGGCAAAGTTCTGATCGTAACCGGCGCACTCGGCGCACTCGGAAAAGTCGTCGCCGAGACCGCGCAGTCGCGTGGCGCGCGCGTTGCGGCCATCGATCATGCGCCTTCGCAGATCCCCGCAGCCCCTGAACGCATCGAGATCGGCGGTGTCGATCTGTCCGATGCAGGCCAAGCGAAGGCGGCGGTGGAGGCGGCGGCAAAGCACTTCGGCAGGCTCGATGCGCTGATCAACATCGCCGGCGGTTTCGCCTTCGAGACCGTCGGCGACGGCGACATCAAGACGTGGCAGCGCATGTATGCCCTCAACGTGCTGACCGCCCTCAACACCTCGCACGCGGCACTGCCGCGTCTCGCCGCGTCCAATGCCGGCCGCATCGTCAACATCGGCGCCATGGGCGCGCTTCAGGCCGGCTCCGGCATGGGCCCCTATGCGGCGTCGAAAGCCGGCGTGCATCGCCTCACCGAAGCGCTTGCGAGCGAGTGGAAAGGCAAGGTCACGGTGAACGCGGTGCTGCCCTCGATCATCGACACCAAAACCAACCGCGCCGACATGCCGAAAGCGGATTTTTCCAAATGGGTGACGCCGCAGGAACTCGCCGAAGTCATCCTGTTCCTCGCCAGCGACGCCGCAAACGGCATCACCGGCGCGCTGATCCCGGTGGCCGGGCGGGTCTGATCCGGCACTATTCCGGCCGCAGGATCACCGCAGCATCGGTTCCCGATCAAATGGCGCAGAGCCGCGAATCCGATCCGGGCTAGACTGGCCGCAACTGATTCTCCGATCGGAACGCAAGACTCGGACGCTATCTTTGGAAACCGCGCTCTACCTGCCCGTCAAACGCTTCCTCGAAGAGCTCGGCTTCACGGTCAAGGGCGAGATCGGCGGCTGCGACCTCGTCGGTCTCAGCGCCGGCGATCCGCCTGTCGTGGTGATCGGCGAGCTGAAGCTCGCCTTCAATCTCGAGCTGATCCTTCAGGCGGTCGACCGCGCGCCCGCTGGCGATGAGGTCTGGATCGCCGCCAGGATGTCCATGCGCGGCAAGGGCCGCGAGAGCGACGCGCGCTATCGCAATCTCTGCCGCCGCCTCGGCTTCGGTATGCTCGGGGTAACCGAGCGCGGCGAGGTCGAGGTGCTGGTGAAGCCACCGACCGCGGCGCCGCGCCGCGAGCCGAAGACGCGCTCTCGCCTCGTCGCAGAGCATCAGCGCCGCCAGGGCGATCCCGTGCTCGGCGGCAGCACGCGCGCGCCGATCATGACGGCGTATCGCCAGCAGGCGCTGGCCTGCGCCTCCGAGCTAGCGGCCGGCCCGCGGCGCGTGAGCGAATTGCGCGAACGCTGCCCCGACGCCGGCAAGATCTTGCTTAACAATGTGTATGGCTGGTTCGAACGCGCGGACCGGGGAATCTACGGACTCACGGAAGCGGGCCATGCGGCGCTGAAGCGCTGGCCGCAACAAAAGGTTGAGATCGGCGCCGGCGCCGCGTCACCGCCATGACACCCGACCGGTGCATAGCTGAGATGCCACACCGATTTCATATTGCAATGCAACATCACCGGCACTAGGTATCCCGGCATCGAAACGAGGCCGTTATGAGCGCAGACTGGAATACCAAATATGGCACGCGGCGCGTGCGCCACGATCCGCCGACCCTGGACGAGGCGATCTTCGCCGCCGTCGGCATCACCGACGATCATGAGCAGCAGGCCGAGATCGCCGCTGCGTTGATGGGTATGCCGCTCGATGTCGTTCAGGCCGAGGTGAAGAAGCAGGCCCGCACCAACGGCCGCATCACGGCAACGCGCGTGATCGCCGGCGAACAGGGCGCGCAGCGTTCAGTGGTGGTCGAGCGCCGCGTCGTGCGCCGTTTCGGCAACGACAAGCGCACCGGCACCTGAGCGCTTAGTCCCCTCAATAAAGAAGCGGACCGGTTTTGCCGGTCCGCTTTTTGATTCAGCTGCCTTTTCAGCTCAGGCGGCGCGATTGCCATACATGCTGGAGATGATCTTCCAGCAGGTCGAGTTGAAGCTGAGAAGAGCGCGCCCAGCGGCAAATGGCGAGGCTGCGAGATCAGCCAGTTCGTCCTCGGGCGACTTGGCGAGGTCGATCGTACCGGTCGATTCGCCGTAGCGGAATTGCAGATTTGCTCCGAACTTCCTGGCGAGCGCCCGCATCGCATGATTCTCGGCGCCCGTGGTGATGCGCAGTCGCTTGTAGCCCTTCCAGCGCGCTTCCGCGATCAGGCGGCTGAACAAGATGGTGCCGACGTTCTGGCGCCGTGCGGAGCCTTCCACGCTGAAGGCGACCTCGGGCAGCGAATCATCCTCCGGCGGATGCAGCTCGGCCGCACCGCGCACCACGCCGTCGACGATGTAGGCGACGATCACGGTGCCATCCTCGGCACAGCGGGCGGCGTAACGCTCGATAAAACTGTCGTCGAGAAAACCGTTGAAACGGTCGTGCCGGCTTTCGGCATCCAGCCTGAGCAGGTGATCGCGCAGAAGCGGCAATTCTTCCTGTTGGCTCAAGGTCCGCACATAGCCCGGAACGGACTTGGCGCGGTTGGTTTCTTCATGTTCCAGATCTGCTTCGAGTGACAAGTCAAAACTCCTCTTGGTGTCCCTCGAGGAGGCGTTCGAATCCCTAGGCCCCCAATATTGTGCGTCGCAGCATAATTTTCAAGACGGGAACCTGCTCAAGTTTCAGGCATCGGAGACGACTAATTCGTTAACAGAATCAAGCCCCCGTATTCATACGAGGACGAGCTGAGTCTGGGTGACGACGGCGACCAGCTTGCCGTCCTCGGTTTCCAGCCGGGTGGTCCAGACCTGGGTCCGCCGCCCCCTGTGGATCGGGGTCGCGGTCGCGATGACCGTGGTTCCCTGCTTGGCCCCGCCGATGAAGTTGGTCTTGCTCTCCAGCGTGGTCGTGCCCTTGGCATCGTCAGGCAGATTGATCACGGTCGCCGCCGCACCGACGGAATCGGCCAGCGCCATCACCGCGCCGCCGTGAATGGTGTGATGAAGCGTGCAGAGATCGGGCCTCACCGTCATCCGCGCTACCACACGGTCCTTCTCGGCTTCGACGAACTCGACGCCCTTGAGCTCGGCGAACGGCATCTTCATCGCTTTGAGTTTCTCGAGCGGCGTCATCGGATATCCTCCCAATTCATTGTTGTCCCAGCGTGAATGGCTTCGCGCGGCAAAGCAATGACGTCAGAGGTAATCGCCGTGCTGACATCTGCGCCCGCATTTGCGCATATGCTCTTCCCATGCGCCACTTCCCTCCCCGCCGTATCGTCTGCCTGACCGAAGAGACGGTCGAAACGCTCTATCTGCTGGGCGAGCAGGATCGCATTGTCGGCGTCTCCGGCTACGCCGTCCGGCCGCCGCAGGTGCGGCGCGAGAAGCCACGGGTGTCGGCCTTCGTCTCGGCGGACATCCCGAAGGTCCTGGCGCTGGAACCGGACCTCGTGCTGGCGTTCTCCGATCTTCAGGCCGGCATCGTTGCCGATCTCGTCCGCGCCGGCGTCGACGTCCACGTCTTCAACCAGCGCGACGTCGCCGGGATCCTGACAATGCTCCGCACCCTCGGCGCGCTGGTCGGCGCGGCCGAGCGCGCCGAGGAACTCGCGCGAAGTTTCGAAAAGCGCCTCGCTGCGATCGCCGAGACGCCCCGCCGTCTGCCACGGCCAAAGGTCTATTTCGAGGAGTGGGACGATCCGCTGATCTCGGGCATCGGCTGGGTGTCCGAACTGATCGAGATCGCGGGCGGCGCGGATGCGTTTCCGGAGCTGCGGCATCAGCAGGCCGCGAAGGATCGGATCGTTTCGGCGGACGCGGTACGCGAGGCCGCGCCCCAGGTGATCCTTGCATCTTGGTGCGGCAAGAAGGTCGTGCCGGCCCGCATCAAGCAGCGCGATGGATGGAGCGAGATTCCCGCCGTGCGCGACAACCGCATCGTCGAGATCAAGTCACCGATCATACTGCAACCGGGGCCTGCCGCGCTGACGGATGGGCTCGATGCGATCGTGAAGGCGTTGTGGGGGACGTGCTCTTGACCTCTCTGCCGTCATTGCGAGCGCAGCGAAGCAATCCAGAATCTTTCCGCGGATACATTTCTGGATTGCTTCGCTGCGCTCGCTTTGACGGTTGAGGCAGCCTTCGTATCTCACGTCACCGCGTTCACGACCTGATATTCCGGCTGCCGCCACACCTCGCCTGCGATCACGTCCTCGATGATCTCGGCCGCCCGAACGATCTCGCCTTCGCCGATGTACAGCGGCGTGATGCCGAACCGCATGATGTCGGGCGCGCGGAAATCGCCGATGACACCGCGGGCGATCAGGGCCTGCATGGCGGCGTAACCGCCGTCGAAGGCGAATGAGACCTGCGAGCCCCGGCGCTCTTGCGTGCGTGGGGTGACGAGCTTCAAGGACGGACATCGGCGTTCGACCTCGGCAATCAGGAGATCGCCGAGCGCCAGCGAACATGCGCGGACCTCCCGGATGTCGACGCGGTCCCAGATGTCGAGCGAGGCTTCCAGCGCCGCCATTGCAAGCACCGGCGGCGTGCCGACACGCATCCGCTCGACGCCACCGGCAGCCGCATAGGCCAGTTCGAACGCAAACGGCTTTGCATGCCCCATCCAACCCGACAACGCGGCGCGGACGCTGTCGGCGTGTCGCGGCGCGACGTAGAGGAACGCCGGCGCGCCGGGGCCGGCGTTGATGTATTTGTAGGTACACCCCGCAGCGAAATCGGCGCCGCTGCCCGCGAGATCGACCGGCAGCGCACCAGCCGAATGCGCGAGATCCCAGACGGTGACGATGCCGAGCGCATGCGCCTTCGCCGTCAGCCTCGCCATGTCGTGGCGGCGTCCGGTGCGATAATCGACCTCGGTGATGTAGAGCACCGCGATCTCCTCGGACAACGAATCCTCGATTTCCTCCGGCGCAGCCAGGCGCAATTGATGGCCGCGCCCGAGCGTCGCGATCAGCCCCTCGGCCATGTAGAGGTCGGTCGGGAAATTACCGGTGTCCGACAGGACGACCTTGCGCGACGAGTTCATGTCTAGCGCGGCGGCAAGGGCCTGATAGACCTTGAGCGACAGCGTGTCTCCAACCATCACGGAGCCGGCCTCTGCGCCGATCAGCCGCGCGATGCGATCGCCGACATGGCGCGGCTGCACATACCAGCCCGCGGTGTTCCAGGCGCGGATCAACTCGTTGCCCCATTCCGCCGTGATGACGCGGTTGACGCGCTCGGCAACGCCGAGCGGCAGCGCGCCGAGCGAATTGCCGTCGAGGTAGATCACCCCGTCAGGCAGATAGAACAGTGCTTTGGTGTCGTCATAGACGCGAAGCCTGGTCATGGACATCTCTACAATATCGTACGCACGCGCCAGAGTTCGGGGAACAGCTCGACCTCCAGCATGCGCTTGAGGTAGCTGACACCGCCGGTGCCGCCCGTGCCGCGCTTGAATCCGATGACGCGCTCGACCGTCGTCACGTGGTTGAAGCGCCAGCGGCGGAAATAATCCTCGAAGTCGACCAGCTTCTCGGCAAGCTCGTAAAGCATCCAATGCGTCTCAGGCGCCTCGTAGACGACACGCCAGGCCTGCAGCACGCCCTCGTTGAAGCTATGGGTCTCGCGAACATCGCGCGCCAGCACGGCCGCCGGCATCTTGAGCCCGTTGCGGTCGGCGAGCCGCAGCACTTCGTCATAGAGACTTGGCGTCGCGAGTTCGGTTTCGAGCAGCTCGGTCGTTTCCACATCGTGCGCGTGCGGCTTCAGCATCGCGTGGTTGCGGTTGCCGAGCAGAAATTCGATCAGCCGGTATTGCCGCGACTGGAAACCCGAGGACTGGCCAAGCTGGGAGCGGAAGCGCGTATACTCGCTCGGCGTCATGGTGCGCAGCACGTCCCAGGCACCATTGAGCTGTTCGAAGATGCGCGACATCCGTGCCAGCATCTTCATCGCGGGCTGCACCTCATCCTTCGCGATCGCACGGCGAGCGGCGCTGAGCTCATGGATGGCGAGGCGCATCCACAGTTCGGTGGTCTGATGCTGGATGATGAACAGCATCTCGTCATGCGCTTCCGAAAGCGGATGCTGCGCGCCGAGGATCGCGTCCAGCGCCAGATAGTTGCCATAGGACATGCGCCGGGCGAAATCGGTCTCGGCGCCTTCGCTTGAGGGATCGTAATCGCTGGACGTCATGACAGGCCCTTTCGATCGATCTTGCAGGCCTCGTCAGTCGAGGCCGATCAGGCGCGCGGTGATTGGCGACGACGGATCTTTCAAGGCATCGATCACGGTAAAATGGTTGAGCCCGGGATCGACGACGAGGCGCGTCGGCACGTCGAATCCAGTCCAGACATTGGCCATCAGATCGGACTGGCGGATGAATTCGGGTCGCTCGCCGCCGCCGACCCAGGCGGTCACAGGCGAGTGTCCACGCGGCAGATGCAGCGCGGCGCTTTCCAGCGTCGCCTCTTCCATCGTCATGCGCAGCGTCTCGTTCATCCCAGTCTTGAGCAGCGGTCGCAGATCATGCAGGCCGCTGATCGAGAGCGTGCCGGCAATGCGGTTGTAGACGGCGGGCTCCAGCCGGCTGTCGTCGCACAGCATCCGCGTGACGAGATGGCCGCCGGCGGAATGGCCGGCGAGCCGGATTGGCCCTGCGACGAGCGAAGCCGCTTTCGCAATCGCGGTGGTGATTTCCGCCGTGATGTCGGAGATGCGCGCGGCCGGCGCCAGCGTGTAGCTCGGCAGCGCCACGGTCCAGCCATGAAGCCGCGCGCCCTCGGCCAGATCGGTCCAGGTCGATTTGTCGAAGCGCATCCAGTAGCCGCCGTGAACGAACACGACGAGGCCCTTGCTGTCGCCCTCGGGCAGGATCAGGTCGAAGCGCTGGCGCTCGCCCGGACCGTAGGCGATGTCGGCGCGAAAATCCTTCAGCCCGGCGCGGTAAGCCGCCGCTCGTTCCGCCCACTGTGCCGGCATCTTGTCCGAGCCCGGGATGTGGGCCGAATTGGCATAAGCGTCATCCCAATCGCGCATTGTTGCTCCCAAGGACTCAGGCCCCGTGACCAGGCGCCAGTCTGCCATCGAGGCGGCCGCCATCCTAGTCTTTATTTTAAGCTTAAAGCATCTGGGAGAGCCGGTGGATTGGGCAGGCGCCGCTCGCGACGACCCGAGCGCAGCGAAGCAACCCAGAGTTTTTCCGCGGCGGTAGCCTGGATTGGAGAAAGCACAGTTCGCCGCTACGCCTTCTCCACCCCGCACCAATCCGCGATGAACAGCGCCATCGCCTTGGTCGTCTTCTTCAGCGAATCCAGATCGACATATTCGTTGAAACCGTGCATCTCGCCGCCGCTGGCGCCGAAGCACAGGCTCGGGATGCCGTGATTGAGCCCGTAGAAGCGCGTATCGGTGAGCGCGGTGAAGACGAGGTCTTCGACGGCGCCGCCATAGACGGTGTTGAAGGCCTTGCCGAACGCGGCCTCGGGCGCGGCGGCGTTGGTCAGTTCATACCCCTCCGAAAGGAAGCCCGACCATTCGATCTCAGGCGGATTGTTGGCGAGGAAGCGGTGGTTGCGCGCGGCAGCCGCAACGCAGGCCGCGATCTCCCTCTGGTGATCGGCGATCGACCAGCCAGGCAGCACCGCAATCCGGCAATCGACGTCGCACCAGGCCGGCACGCTCGAGGCCCAGTCGCCGCCCTTGATGATGCCTGGGTTGAAGTTGATGGGATGGTTCAGCGTCTTGAAGTGCCGATCCGCCTTTGCGCGCTCGTTCCATTCGATTTCGAGTTTTTGCAGCGCCTGGATCAAATGATAGGCCGCCATGATGGCGTTGGCGCCGGAGCCGGCAAAGGCGACATGGGTCGGATGGCCCTTCACGCGCAGGCGAAACCAGATCACGCCGACCTGCGAGCGCACCATCTTGCCCCCGGTCGGCTCAGGAATGAAGCAGGCGTCCGCGCGATAGCCGCGCTGCAATGTCGAGAGTGCGCCGACGCCGGTGCTCTCTTCCTCGATCACCGACTGGAAGTGGATCCGTGCCGTCGGCTTGAGGCCCGCGGCCTTGATGGCATCCAGCGCGTAAAGCGCGCCAATGGTGCCCGACTTCATGTCGCAGGCGCCGCGGCCGAACATCTTGCCGTCCTTGATGACGGGCGAGAACGGCGGGGTGTCCCACAATTCCAGCGGCCCTGCCGGCACCACGTCGCAGTGGCCCTGCAGGATCAGCGACTTGCCGGCCTCGGTCTTGGGGCGATAAGTGCCGACTACCGAGCGCGCCCTGGAGAAATCATGCTCGATCGGGCCGAAGCCGCGCAGATCCTTGAGATCGTCGACATTGATATGCCAATCGTCGACCTCGTAGCCACGCTCGCGCAGGAGGTCGCCGATCATGTCCTGGCACGGCCCTTCCGCTCCGCGCGTCGAAGGGATCGCGACGAAATCGCTTGTGGTCGCAAGCTGGGCTTCGAAGCCGGCATCGACGGCGTCAAGAATCCTCTGCTGCGTCTCGGCATTCATCAGGCAACTCCAATCGGGCATTCAGATCATCGATGGAGCGCAAGCTAGCCGATTTCAGCCGTTCGGGTACTCTGCAAAATAGGCATCCCGCAATGCATCTTCGAGCAGTCGGCCTTCCGAATAGCCATCGAGCGTGGCGGGGCGCGTCACGCCGTCGAGCAGGCGCGGGCACGGCTCGGGCGCGCCGAGCACGGTGCGTACCGGAATGCGCTCGGCATAGATCGGCAACTCATAGTCCTCATCATCGTCGGCGACACCCTTGGCGCGGATTTTCGCCGAGGCCTCCTCGATCTCCATCGCGATGAAGGAGGTCGCCTTGATCTCCTGTGTGTTGCTTGCCCGCAGGCTCGCCGTGCGCTCGGGGAAAAAGCGATCGACCATGGCGGTCACCGCCCGCTTCTTCTCCTCGGAATCGGTAACGAGATAGGCCGTACCGAATGCCATCACGGCCCGGTAATCTGCGGAGTGGTTGAAGCCGCAGCGCGCCAGCACCAGGCTATCGAGATGGGCGACCGTCAGGCAGACGCGCTCGCCCTTGGTCTGGTTGCGCAGCATGCGGCTGGCGCTCGAGCCGTGCCAGTACAGTTTCGTCCCCTCGCGCCAGAAGAAAGTCGGCGTGCAATAGGGCTGGCCGTCGATCGCATAGGAGACGTGGCAGAGCATCGAGGAGTCCAGGATGCGATGAACGGTGTCGTGATCGTAGAAGCCGCGGTCGTGACGGCGCTTCACCTGGTTGCGCGCCGACGTCGGGTAGGAATTCTGGCTTTCAGTCTGGCTCACGGCCGCTCCTGTCGGGCTTTGAACAATTCCAGGATGGTTGTAGCGGCCGATTTGGTCTGTGATAGTACCAATTCCATGCAAAAAATTCCGACCAATTTCGCCGCCTCGCCAGCCAAGGCCGAACTGCCGCTCAACCTCACCGGTCCGCACATCACGGCGGGCGCCTCGTCGGCGCACCGGCTTTACCAGGCACTCTGCGAGATGATCGTTTCCGGCCTGGTGAAACCCCGCGAGCCGCTGCCACCGTCGCGCACGCTGGCGAAACAGACCGGCTTTCGGCGCAACGCCGTCGTCACCGCCTATGAGCGCCTGATCGCCGATGGCTTTGCCGACGCAATTGTGGGTTCCGGAACGTTCGTCGCCGCGCGCATCCCGGCGCGCGCGGCGGAGCCGAAGAAACCGAAGGCGGTGGTCGAAACGCCCGGACAAGGCGCGTTCTCCCTGGGCTGTACCCATATCGATGAGCGGGCGGTGCAGCGCTTCCGCGCCTTCGTCGGCCGGCGCATGCGCGCCTTCGGGTCCGAGCATCTGCACTATGGCGACCCGCGCGGCAGCCGCGAACTGCGCGCGGCGATCGCCGATCATCTGCTCTCCGCGCGGGGCCTGCGCTGCGATCCCGACCAGATCATGCTGACGTCGGGCACGCTGCACGCGCTTCGCATCGTGCTGAGCGCGATCCTGAAGCCGGGCGACCAGGTCTGGTGCGAAGACCCGGGCTACCCCGCGGCGCGCAAGACCATCGCGCATTGCGGCTATCGCGCTGCGCCCGTTCCCGTCGACGAACACGGCATGCGCATCGCCAAAGGCCGCGCTGCGGCGCCCAACGCGCGCGCGGCCTATGTGACGCCGTCGCACCAGTTTCCGCTGGGCGTGCAGATGTCGATGCCGCGGCGGCTCGAGCTGCTGGACTGGGCGAGGCAGGCCGGCGCCTTCGTGCTGGAAGACGACTACGACAGTGAGTTCCGCTATGACGGCGCGCCGCTGATGTCGCTTGCCGGCATCGATCACCTCCAGCGCGTGATCTACATGGGCACGTTCGCCAAGACGTTGTTTCCGGGCCTGCGCATCGGCTATTGCGCCCTGCCCGAGCGTCTGATCGCGGACGTCACCGCGGCGCGCGCAGCCCTCGACCGCTTTCCAGGCACGCTGATGGAAGGCGCGGTGGCCGACATGCTCAATTCCGGCGCGTTCGCCGCGAACCTGAAACGGGTACGAAAGCTCTATCGCGAGGCGCGCGATGCGCTGGCCGAGACACTGGAAGCCGGCTCCGACGGCGTGCTGTCGGTGCCGGTCCCGTCGCAGGGTCTGCACCTCGTTGCCCGGTTCGATCCTTCGGTCGATCCGGCGGTGGCAGCGCATGCAAAACAGGCGGCCGGCGCGGAAGGCTGGCTGCTGGCCGACACCTACACGCGCGCGCGCGCCCTGCCCGGTTTCGTGCTGGGATTTTCCGGCCACGCGGTTCCGAAGCTGGTGGCATCCGCCGATCGGCTCGCGCGGGAATCGCGCGCGGCCCTGGGTGTGCGGCGCAAATCGGCCCGGCGGGCCTGACCAACGTTCACTATGAGAATCGGCTGCCGCTCCCTACATTGCGGGATTGTGCCGGGACCTCACATCATGCTGCTGCACCGTGCGATCTTCCTCTCGCTCCTGATCTCCATCACGCTTGCCGCGGCGGCGCGCGCAGGCACGGTCGGACGCGAGCAGGACATCGTCGATCTCAAGCTCGGCCAACGCGTGCAGGTGGATGACGGAACCTGCCCCGCCGGGCAGGTCAAGGAGGTGCGCGGCGCCAGGATGACCGACAAGGGCGTGGCGCGGACCAGCTCCTGCGTGCCGCGCTACGGTCCGAAATTGAGATGACGGCTACGATTTGGCCGGATCGAACATGCACTGAAGGGTCGGTTTGGCGATCTTGGTAAAGGTCGGGCCGATCTCACCCTGCTTCGACGTCGGCACCCAATCGGTCTCGATGGTTGGCACGCCGGTCTCGCTGATGCCGCGCAGCAGGGCCTCGCGCAAATCACGATCCTCGACGACCGCGGCAGCATGGTCGTGCAGACAGCCGCAGACCTCCTCCGGATGCTCCCAGCGCCCGAGCATGCGCGGAGCGCACTGACGCACGAATTCGCTACGCGGATCCGGCAGTCTGGAGGGCGCGCGCACCTGCGCTTGAGCGGCAGCGATGGTCAGAAGTGAGACGAACGCCGCAGCGCAGAGACGAACAATCATGATGGCCTTTATCGGCTGATTTCTTGTTGGCGATCAGAAGCGCGCGGCGACCACGATCGGCTGCGGCGCCGTGACCGTGACCGGCGAGCCGCTGTACTGGAAGGTGCCGATACCGGGAAGGCTGCCGTCCGGCGCGCCCGCGAACGAGGAGCCCGCGAGCACGAAACCGAAAGCAAGGATGAAGCTGAGCGCGCGCATGGACTTGTCTCCAGGTTCCGTGGCCGGCGGGTTCCGCCGTCTCGTTGCAAGGTTGATAACCATGGGCGGTTTCGCGCGTGATGCGCCAAAAGCGGAAAATGGTTTCATGTTCGTGAGAATTGTTTCGTCCCGTTCAAAGCGACGAAACATTCGGCGGAAAATCCCAATCTTTTCAGACGGTCGTGCCGCTGCCCGAAGTGGTCTGATAAGTCCCCCTGCGAGCTTGGACGCGGGCCGGACGCAGGCCGCCGTCATGCTTCCGCCTCACACGCTTCACATGCGTTTTACGTTTTTCTGCTGAAGAGAAGCCAAACGAGGGCTGGGCCTGTCGAACCGGGGAAGATTCGGCTGCGACCCAAGCCATCGAGACCCAGACGCCCGGAATCACCGGGCGCGTTCATTTGAGGAATGGCCATCATGATGGCGCAAGATCGCGCAACGGCGCGCGATGCGGACCAACCGACGGACCGCGGAGACCAACGCCCTGGCCGCAGCAGCACCACGTCGCCTGGCGCAATGGCGCAGCAATCGAGGCGCGGCTTCGAAGCCGCGCCGCAGATGTTCGTGCGGCTGACCGGCTCGCATCTTGCAAAACCGCGGGCCAGCCGCGAACCCGTCACTGGGTGAAGAACTCGCCGCATTTCTGGACGTTTGCGTCCGCCGGTCCCCACGGCATGATCGGCACGGTCGAGGTCGAGTTCTTCGGCGAGCCCTCGATCAGCCTGTCCGAATAGACCATGTAGACCAGCACGTTGCGCTTGGCATCACAGCCGCGAACGATCTGCATCTTCTTGAAGAAAAGCGAGCGGCGCTGGCGGAACATGTCGTCGCCCTGCTCCATCTTGCTGGCCTTGAACTTGATCGGGCCGATCTGGCGGCAGGCGAGCGAGATGTCCGAGACCTCCTCGGCAAGGCCGAGCCAGCCCTTGAAGCCGCCCTTCTCCGGCACCGTGAAATGACAGGCGACGCCCTCGACCTCGGGGTCGTCGAGGCCATAGGTCGCGAGCTTGTCGTTCGGGCTCATCCATTTGAACACGGTCGAGCGGCGGAAAATCAGATCCGGCTCGTCGGCAGCGGATGCGGACGCCGCCGGCACGACCAGAGCCAGGAGGAATAAAGCGAGGCCTTTCAAGCGGATGCTGGAAAGACCGGGGAAACGAGATGACATGAAGTTCTCCAGTAACAAGTCCCAACAATGTAGGCATCGGGCGGCCTGTCAGGAAGGTGACCCGCGGGCCGATACAGCCGCCGTTTACCGCTCCGTGAGGCTTTTTTGCTACGGTTTGGACAAATGTAGCTGATGGCAGAACTGCCGTGCTGGTGAACGCGTATCCCCTCTGAGAGACTAACGTCTGATTTGGATTATGGATTCGAGGATGAATAGCGTGTGCGTGTCCGGTGTTTCTGCCAAGCCGACGCGGCTGTGGCAGGTGGCCATTTTGACGGCCGCAGGTGCAATCGGTACGGCAAGCCAGGCGGACGCAGCATTCTATTACTGGACGGATTATTCCGACGGATCCTACGGGCGCCAGGAGCGCCACCTCGAAGTCCCGCGCCAAAAGCCGCACAAGCGCGGTGCGGTGGGCAAGAAAGAAAGCTTCGCCGAGAAGGAAGCCGGCACGAAGCCGCAAGGTCCTCTCGTCATCGTCGTCTCGATCGACCGGCAGAAGGTCACCGTCTACGACACCAACGGCGTATTCGCGGAATCACCGGTGTCGACAGGCATGAAGGGCCATTCGACGCCGATGGGCGTGTTCAGCGTCATCCAGAAACACAAATTCCACCATTCCAACATCTATAGCGGCGCGCCGATGCCGTACATGCAGCGGATCACCTGGTCAGGTGTCGCCATGCATGCCGGCGTCCTGCCCGGCTATCCGGCTTCGCATGGCTGCATCCGCATGCCGACGGCGTTCGCGGTGAAGATGTGGAACTGGACCAGGATGGGTGCGCGCGTGATCGTCTCGCCCGGCCAGATGTCGCCGCAGAACTTCTCGCATCCGCTGCTCGCCTCCGTGCGCGTGCCGCCGCAACCCGCCGCCAGCGTCGTGCCGCCGACGACGGTCGGCGACAAGGCAGACAAGGGCGCGGTCGATCCCAAGGTCACCGAAGCGAAGCCGGTCGAGACAAAGACGGCCAGCGCAGACGCCGTGCTCGAACTGCGGTCGACGGTCGGCCACGCCGTGATGTCGGATGCGACGACCGGCAACGCGCCGGCCCGCGACGAGGCGGCCAAGACTGAAGACAAGAGTGAAGACAAGGCCGAGACCAAGATCGAAACCGCTGAGGCGGCGAAGCCTCAACCCGCAGAGGCCACCAGGCCGGCCGACACCGCGAACAGCGAAGCGAAGCCCTTTGAGGCTGCCGAAGCGCCCAAGGCGACGACCGCCGATGACAAGTCCGCTGAAAAGGCCGACGCAGCCAGGCGCGAGCAGGCTGAAATCCCGAAGACGGCAGCCTTGAAGTCCGAAACGGCCAAATCTGAGACGACGCCCGAGCAGGCCGCTTCGCCGGACGCGAAAAGGGACCAGACCCGCATCGCCGATCCCGCTCCATCGGCGAAGCTGGAAGCGCCCCGGCGCGCCGGCCAGATCGCAGTCTTCATCAGCCGCAAGGATTCCAAGCTCTACGTGCGGCAGAATTTTGCACCGCTGTTCGAGGTGCCCATCACGATCGCCGCGAGCGACCGGCCGCTCGGCACGCATGTCTTCACTGCCGAGGTCGACAAGACCGACTCCAATTCGCTGCATTGGTCGGTGGTGTCCTTGCCGGTGTCCGCCCGTTCCGCCGCGCGCGAGGACGACAGCCGCCTGGCGCGCCGTCAGCGCGGCGCGGCCGTGATCCCGGTCGCCGCGAAGCCCGTGATCACGCCCGACAGCCCGGCCGAGGCTCTCAGCCGCATCTCGATCCCCGCCGATACGATGACGAAGATCAACGAGATGCTGACCTCGGGCGGCTCGATCATCGTCTCCGACCAGGGCATCAATCAGGGCGAGACCGGAGAAGGCACCGACTTCATCGTCCGCCTGTACTAGCGTGCTTCGGCGCGTCAGATAACGCGGTATTGAGCAGGCGCCTCGTGCCGGTGGAGTAATGTCAGGCCCAGGATCACGTCGGGGGACGTCGTCATGCTGAACCGCAGGACCATGCTCGCCGCGCTTGTCGCGACAACCTCGTCTGTTGCACGCGCGCGAGCCGATAGCGGCATGAGCCGGATCTCGGCCTACGCCTTCACTTTCCCGGCCTTGTCAGGCGAAGATATCCGCCTTGCGGCGTTCACCGGCCGACCGCTGCTGGTGGTCAACACCGCCTCGCTCTGC
The DNA here is from genome assembly GCF_018129995.1 of Bradyrhizobium sp. SZCCT0153. Classification (GTDB taxonomy): domain Bacteria; phylum Pseudomonadota; class Alphaproteobacteria; order Rhizobiales; family Xanthobacteraceae; genus Bradyrhizobium; species Bradyrhizobium japonicum_G. Next base: position 105,402 of record NZ_JAFCKS010000006.1, on the reverse strand, counting down.
GGTTACACGCCGCAATATGCCGGCCTGCAAGACCTCTGGACCGAGTTTCGCGAGCGCGGGCTCGCCGTGATCGGCGTCCCCTCAAATGATTTCGGCGGACAGGAGCCCGGCGGCACCAGTGAGATCTCGGAGACCGCCCATCACCAATATGGCGTGACCTTCCCGATTGCGGCCAAGGCTGTCGTGGTTGGGGCGAAAGCGCATCCGTTCTACAAATGGGCAGCAGAGGCCCGGCCGAGGGAGGTCCCGAAATGGAACTTCCACAAATATCTCATAGGCCGAGACGGCTATATCGCCGCGGTATTTTCGTCCGCGGTCGAACCGGCCGATACGCGAATCAAGACGGCCATCGCCAAGGCACTGGCTGAGACTTGACTTGACGCAAACGCCCTATCCGGTTGGGCACAATTGTGACGGCGCGCCAAACAGCCGTTGCAATGGCGAGGGCCCACCATCTAGGCTAGGATCGTTTGGGGCAGGATGGTTTTGCCGGAGGCGAAAAGCCACGGCGGAACAACGGGATCAATCTCGAGGACAACACCATGCGTGTGGCGGCAGGACTGATTTTGGCAAGCGCGATGTCTTTAGGCATGACGGGCGCGGCATGGTCGCAGACCGCCGCCGCAAAGCCCGCAGCCGCGACGCAAGCCGCGCCGGCGGCAACGCCGGCCGCGGCAGTGCCCGCTGCGGCTCCGGCAGCCACTCCAGCCGTCGCTCAGCCCGCGGGCTTCGTCAATCCGCCGCCGCCGCAACAGGCGCCGCAGCCCGCCCGCGCCGCCTGCAACACACCGGGCGCGCTCGGCGTCGCCCGCACCGTCGAGATCGACACCACGGGCGGTCCCGGCTTCGGCTTCGAGCATTTCAAGGAGCTCGACTTCCTGCGCGACAAGGAGGTGGTGCTGACCTTCGACGACGGTCCCTGGCCCAAGAACACGCCCGCGGTCCTGAAGGCACTCGCCGACGAATGCACCACCGGCATCTTCTTCTCGATCGGCAAGCACGCCACCTACGAGCCGGAGATCCTGAAGCAGGTCTATGCCGCCGGCCACACGGTCGGCACCCACACCTGGTCGCACGCCAATCTCAACAACAAGAAGCTCACCGAAGCGCAGCGCAAGGAAGAGATCGAGAAGGGCCTGTCCGCGGTGAAGTGGGCGCTCGGCGGCATTTCGCCGTCGCCGTTCTTCCGCTTCCCGGCGCTCCAGCATCCGCCGGAGATGGTCACCTATCTCGGCAACCGCAACACCGCGATCTTCTCCTGCGACATCGACTCCTTCGACTTCAAGGCGTCCAAGCCCGAGAAGGTGATCGAGACCGTGATGAAGAAGCTCGACAGCAAGGGCAAGGGCATCATCCTGATGCACGACTTCCAGAAGCACACCGCCGAGGCCCTGCCCGAGTTGCTCAAGCGCCTGAAGGCTGGCGGCTACAAGGTGGTGGCGATGCGCGCCAAGTTCCCGGCCTCGACGCTGCCCGAATACGACCAGGAGCTGCTCAAGGACGTCAAGCTGCCGACGGTGAGCACCCGGCCGGTCAACAGCGTCGTGACGACGGTCTCGGAATAAAAGGCCATTGTCTTTCCGTTTCGAAGGCTACGTCATCGTCTCCGCGGACGGCATGCTCGCGGATGCTGCGCATGTCATGCCCGACAGTCTGAAGTTCGAAGGCGACAAGCTGTTCTTCGAACAGGCGCTCGACCGTGCAGCGCTGATCGTGCACGGCCGGCATTCGCACGAGCAGCAGCCGAACTCGCCGAAGCGCAAGCGGCTGATCACGACCCGCAGGATCAAGACCCTCACTGTCGACCCGGAGATGCCGAACGCGACGCTGTGGAATCCGGACCATTCGAGCTTCGAGGACGCCTGCGCCTTCGCCGACGTCGCCTCGGGCACCGTTGCGATCATCGGCGGCCCCGTCGTGTTCGACATGTTCATGGACCGCTACGACACGTTCTGGCTATCTGAAGCCCCGCATTTGCGCCTGCCCGGCGGCGAAGGCTGCTTTGTCGGTGTCCCGGAGCGGACGCCGCACGAGGTGCTGGCTTCCCACGGGATGAGGCCGGGCACGCCTTACATGCTCGACGCGGCGCATGACGTCACCGTCACGCCGTGGCGTCGGGCGGCGGCGCGATAGCGCCACCCAACTCGCGGAACCTCATACGTCCCCGTACGCCGCCTCGGCCGGGCGGGTGGTGCGGCCATAGCCGATGATCATGCAGAGCGCACCGATGATCGACAGGTTCTTGAGCGCGTCGACCAGCATCTTGGCGTTGTCGGGCGCCGCCATGTTCCAGAAGTCGTAAAACAACACGGTTGCGACCGCGACATAGATGATCAGCAGCATGGCGAAGAAGCGCGCGCCGAAATTCAGCGCGATCATCAGGCCGGCAATGACCTCGAGCGCCCCGACCGCGATCGCCAGCAACTGCGGTGTGGACATCGCCGTCGCGGTCTCGAGCTGCTTGGCATAGGGCGCGACCATGTCGGGCACCACGACCTTGGTGGCGATGAAATCGGCCGTCGCCTGGATGGCAATGAGCTTGGTCGCGCCCGAGTAGATGAACAGCACGGCGAACAGTATTCGCCCGAAAGTCACGAACGCTGGCATGATCGGCCTCTTGGCTCAGGCTTTCTGAAACCGGAATTTGGCGAAAGCACCAGGCGATTATGATGAGTCATTCGCCGGTTTACAAACGCGGAAATCGCGAAATCGATTTGAAAAGATTGAACCGCCGACGCGCCGAAGGTGCGCCCCCTCGCCCCGCCTGCGGGGAGAGGTAACGCCCCGACGCCTCTACGTAAACAACGTCGGCTGCTGCCGCGCCGCGCGCTCCTGCGCTTCGACCACCGCAACTGCCGTCATATTGAGGATGCCGCGCGCCGTCACCGAGGGGGTGAGGATGTGCGCGGGGCGCGCCGGGCCGATCAGGATCGGGCCGACGGGCAGCGCATCCGCGAGCGACTTGATCATCTGATAGGCGACGTTGGCGGTATCGAGGGTCGGCATGATCATGATGTTGGCCTCGCCCTCGAGCTTGGAGTGCGGCAGCACCATTTTCCGCGCAGCAGCCGAAAGTGCGGTGTCGCCCTGCATCTCGCCGTCGGCCTCGATCTCCGGATGCTTCTCCTTCAGGAGCTGGGTTGCCCGCCGCATCTTGCGCGAGGACTCGGTGTCGTAGCTGCCGAAATCCGAATGCGAGACGAAGGCGATCTTCGGCTTGATGTTGAAACGCTGGACATGAACCGCCGCGAGCGAGGCGATCTCGGCAAGCTCTTCGGCACTCGGATTGGGTCGCACCTGGGTGTCGGCGATGAAGAAGGCGCCCTTGCTGGTGATCAGCAGCGCCAGCGCCGCATAATCGCTGATCCCTGCCGAGAAGCCGACGATCTCGCGGACATGACGCAGATGGCTCATGTAGCGCCCCTCGACGCCGCAGAGCATCGCATCCGCCTCCCCGCGCGTCACCGCGAGCGCGGCGATGACCGTATTGTTGGTGCGCACTACCGTGCGCGCCGCATCCGGCGTCACGCCGCGGCGGCCGGCGACCTCGACATACGACTGCACATAGGATCGATAGCGCGGATCGTCCTCGGGATTGACGAGGTCGAAATCCTTGCCGGCCTTGATCGACAGACCGAAGCGCTGGATGCGCGCCTCCACCACCGACGGACGGCCGACCAGGATCGGCGTCGCCAGCTTCTCCTCCAGCACCACCTGCGTGGCGCGCAGCACGCGCTCGTCCTCGCCTTCGGCGTAGATCACGCGCACCGGCTGAGTCTTGGCCTTGGCGAACATCGGCTTCATAACGAGGCCGGAGCGGAAGGCGAAGCGCTCGAGCAGCGCGGTGTACTCGTCAAAATTGGTGATGGGGCGCGTCGCGACGCCCGATTCCATCGCGGCCTTGGCCACGGCCGGCGAGATGCGCAGGATCAACCGTGGATCAAAGGGGCTCGGGATCAGCGAGCCCGGACCGAAGCCTTGCGTCTCGCCGGTGTCAAAGCCCTGCGCTACCGCATCCGACGGCGCCTCGCGCGCGAGCTGCGCGATGGCCTCGACCGCGGCATGCTTCATCTCCTCGTTGATCGCGGTGGCGCCGACATCGAGCGCGCCGCGGAAGATGAAGGGAAAGCAGAGAACGTTGTTGACCTGGTTCGGATAGTCGGAGCGCCCGGTGCAGATCATGGCGTCGGGGCGGGCCTTGCGCGCCTCCTCCGGCATGATCTCCGGGGTCGGGTTGGCGAGCGCCATGATGAGGGGCTTTTCGCCCATCGCCTTGGCCATCTCCGGCTTGAGCACGCCCGGCGCCGAGAGGCCGATGAAGATGTCGGCGCCGCCGATGACGTCGGCGAGCGTACGCTTGTCGGTCTTCTGCGCGTAGACCGCCTTCCAGCGATCCATCGTGGTGTTGCGGCCCTCGTGCACGAGGCCGTCGATGTCGCAGACCCAGATGTTCTTGCGTTGCGCGCCCATCGACACCAGCAGGTTCAGCGTCGCGATCGCCGCGGCCCCTGCCCCCGATGCCACGATCTTCACGTCGGATAGCTTCTTGCCGTTGAGCCGCAGGGCGTTGGTGACGGCGGCGGCGACGATGATGGCGGTGCCGTGCTGGTCGTCATGGAAGACCGGGATCTTCATGCGCTCCTTGAGCTGCGCCTCGATCTCGAAACATTCGGGTCCGCGGATGTCCTCGAGATTGATGCCGCCGAAGGTTGGCTCCAGCGCAGCCACGGTCTCGACCACACGTTCGATCGTGTCGACTGCGATCTCGATGTCGAACACATCGATGCCCGCGAATTTCTTGAACAGGACCGCCTTGCCCTCCATCACCGGCTTGGAGGCCAGCGGGCCGATATTGCCGAGGCCGAGTACCGCAGTGCCGTTGGAGACCACCGCGACCAGGTTGGCGCGGGTGGTGAGCGTGGCGGCCTCGGCCGGGTTCTTGGCGATCTCGGTGCAGGCGGCGGCAACGCCCGGCGAATAGGCCAGCGCGAGATCGCGTTGATTGGCAAGCGGCTTGCTTGCCTGGATCTCGAGCTTTCCGGGGCGCGGCAGCCGATGATAGGCCAGCGCCGCCTGGTGGAGATCATCAGAATAGGACGACATGCGGTCTCTGCCTCGCGTTACCGGCCTCAAAATGCACAATCCGGAGCGACCGTCCTAGTGGACGGCGATATTTCCGGGCCGTGGAAACGGGATGAAGCACGCCCGGCGCCCCGGTGGCAACATCCGATTACGCCCCCATCAACAGGGCGCGCGGTCAAATATCTGATAGCGTTAGCTTTCCCTGGACCGCATGGCATTTCGCGAATATGGCAGGTTGCGCAGTGCAAAACGAGCAACTGGAGCTGGGAATGAAGCGAATCCTGATCGGCCTGAGCGCACTCGTCGTACTCGCCGCAGGTGGGTGGTTCGGCTTCAATCTCTACATCCAGCACCGCGCCACCGCCGAGGTCGAGGCAGCGTTCGACCAGGTTCGTGCGAGTGGCGGCAAGGCAAGCCATGGCAAGATCGGGTTCGATCTGATGAGCCGGACGCTGACGGTCGAGGACATCGCGATCACGCCCGGCAGCGCGTCGCAGGCGCAGATCAAGATCGCCGGCATCAAGGGCACGGGCGTCCGCCTCCTCGACGAGACGCGCTTTTCGGCCGATAGCATCGACATCGCGGGGCTCGAACTCGCGCTGGGCGAAATCGGCCCGGCGAAGCTGAAAGGCTCGTACAAGATTCAGCAGCTGACCATGCGGGACTATGCCGGCCCCCTCCGCGCGATGAACGCGCCGGCGGGCGGTACACAGATCGACATGTACCGCTATGCACTCGAACAATATGCGAGTGTGACGGCATCTTCGGTGACGGCCCCGACCCTGGCTTTCACGTTCGATGGAGGCGGCGGTGCCGCCGGCAGCGGCGACATCTCCTATTCCGGGCTGACGATCCGGAATCTGAAGCGCGGCAAGATCGACGCCATGACGGCGGACCGGGTCAACTTCACGATCAACGTGCAGGGATCGGGCAAGGCGGACAAGGTGACCGGCGAAATCTCCACCATCGCGGTCAACGATATCGACGTGACCGCGATCACTGCCGCACTCGATCCGCAGAAGGCGGATGACAGCAGCTATCACCGGGCCTACGGGCAAATCTCGACCGGACCATATGTGGCGACGTCGACGCTGGGCATGCGTATGCAGATCGATGGGATCGCCATCGACGATATTGCTATCCAGCCGTCGAAATTCCGGTTGGCCGAGGTCCTCGCCTTGTCGCCGGCCAGCGACGGCTCGTCACGTCCGACGCCAGCGCAATCGCGCGAGATGATGGAGAAGCTCGCGGGACTCTATGAGGGCGTTCGCGTCGGCAGGGTCGATATCGGCAATCTGTCGATGACGACCCCGCAGGGGACGCCGACGCTGAAGGCGATCAGATACCGAGAGGGCGAATTCGCCCTCGAAGGCCTCGATGCGCCCACGCCGCAAGGCCAGATCAAGATGGAGCGCTTCACGCTCAAGGCCTTCAGCGTACCAAACTTGCTGCGTTGGACGGCAGGCTTCACCGATCCCGGCCAGCGGCCCTCGCCGGACCAGATGCTGGGCCTGTTCCGGGTGCTCGAAGGCGCCGAGATCCGGGGAGTGGTGGCGCCTTACAAGAACACCAAAAAGCTGGTCACGATTGACACGCTGAGCCTGGACTGGGGGCAGCTGGTCGGGTCGATCCCGAGCAAGGCGCATGTGGTTGCCAAATTTGTCGCGCCCACCGATCCATCCGACCCGAAGCAGCTCACATTGATCCTCAGCGGGATCGACAAGTTCGCGATCGACCTCGATCTCGGCGCGGCGTGGACAGAGTCGTCCAACAGCTTCGTTCTGACGCCGGCAACCCTCGACATCGCAGGGATCGCAAAAGCGCAATTGCGTATCGCGCTCAGCAACGTGCCACGCGACGTGTTTTCGGCCGATCCTGCCCAGCTTATCGGTCAGGCGGCCCGGATTGAAGCCGGCTCGCTCGAATTCTCAGTGCGGGACAACGGTTTCGTCGATTCCGCCGTGACGCAGAATGCGCGAGGGCGAAACGTCAGCCGCGACGCCGCGCGCCAGGCGCTCGTCGACCGCGTCAGGGGGTACCGCGCGGACGTCGCCGCCGCTAATCCGGATGCGGGCACGGCCGTGGATGCGATCGCAAGCTTTGTCGAGACGCCGGGCCAGACGCTCGTCATCAAGGTCACGCCCCGCGCCAAGGTGCCGTTGATGCAATTGATGCAGCTCATCCAGGCCGACCCGGAAAGCGCGCTGGCGCAATTCCGGATCGACGCGTCGACGGGGCTGTAAGCCAGAACGGCGGAGCGCTCCCTCGCCCCGTTCTTGCGGGGGGAGGGTTGGGGTGAGAGGCTGCTTCCACAATCACGATGAGAGTTGGACTCGCGGAGAGTCCCCCTCAGCCGGAATTAGCCCTTCTGCGGCAGGTTCACCTTCACATGCAGCTCGCGAAGCTGCTTGGTGCTGGGTTCCGACGGCGCCCCCATCAGCAAATCCATGGCTTGTTGATTCATCGGGAACAGCGAGATCTCGCGCAGATTGTTGGTGCCGCAGAGCAGCATCACGATGCGGTCGACGCCGGCGGCCATGCCGCCATGCGGCGGAGCGCCATACTGGAAGGCGCGGTACATGCCGCCGAAGCGATCGACGACTTCCTGCTCGCCGTAGCCTGCGATCTCGAACGCCTTCACCATCGCTTCCGGCACGTGGTTACGGATGCCGCCCGAGGCGATCTCGTAGCCGTTGCAGGTGATGTCGTACTGGAACGCCTTGATGGTCAGCGGGTCCTGGCCCTTGAGCGCATCGAGGCCGCCCTGCGGCATCGAGAACGGGTTGTGCGAGAAGTCGACCTTCTTGTCGTCCTCGTTGTACTCGTACATCGGGAAGTCGACGATCCAGGCGAGCTCGAAGCGCTCCTTGTCGGTGAGGTTCAATTCCTCGCCGACCTTGTTGCGGGCAAGGCCCGAGAACTTCCAGAACTTGTCGGGATCCCCGGCGACGAAGAAGGCGGCATCGCCTTCCTTGACACCAATCTGCGCGCGGATCGCAGCGGTGCGCTCGGGACCAATGTTGTTCGCGAGCGGACCTGCGCCCTCTCCGCCCTCGCGCCACATGATGTAGCCGAGGCCGGGCTGGCCCTCGCCTTGCGCCCACGAATTCATGCGGTCGCAGAAGGCGCGGCTGCCGCCGCCCGGTGCCGGAATCGCCCAGACCTGGTTCTTGGGGTCTTCGAGCATGCGCGCGAACACCTTGAAGCCGGAGCCGCGGAAATGCTCGGAGACGTCCTGCATCTCGATCGGGTTGCGCAGGTCCGGCTTGTCGCTGCCGTATTTGCGCAGCGCTTCGGCGAACGGGATGCGGCGCCAGTTCTTGCTCACCGGCTTGCCCTTGGCGAACTCCTCGAACACGCCGGTGATGACGGGCTCCATCGCCGCGAACACGTCTTCCTGCGTGACGAAGCTCATCTCGACGTCGAGCTGATAGAACTCGCCCGGCAGACGGTCGGCGCGCGGGTCCTCGTCGCGGAAACAGGGCGCGATCTGGAAATAGCGGTCGAAACCCGACATCATCAAGAGCTGCTTGTACTGCTGCGGCGCCTGCGGCAGCGCGTAGAATTTTCCCGGATGGATGCGCGAGGGCACCAGGAAGTCGCGCGCGCCTTCCGGCGAGGACGCGGTCAGGATCGGGGTATTGAACTCGAAAAAGCCCTGCCCCTCCATGCGCCGGCGCATCGACTTGATGATGTCGATGCGGGTCATGATGTTCTGGTGCAGCTTCTCGCGGCGCAGGTCCAGGAAGCGATACTTGAGGCGGATGTCCTCGGGATATTCCTGGTCGCCGAACACCGGCAGCGGCAGGTCGCCGGCCGGTCCCAGCACCTCGATCTCAGTGACATAGATCTCGATCTTGCCGGTCGGCAAATCGTCATTGTCGGTGCCCTCGGGGCGGCGGCGGGCCTTGCCGTCCATCCGCACCACGAATTCCGAGCGCAGCTTTTCGGCCTGCGAGAACGCCGGCGAGTCCGGATCGACTACGCACTGGGTCAGGCCGTAATGGTCGCGCAGGTCGATGAACAGCACGCCGCCATGGTCGCGAACGCGATGGACCCAGCCTGAAAGGCGGACCGTCTCGCCGATGTTGCCCTCGCGGAGCGCGCCGCATGTATGTGACCGGTAGCGATGCATGGTCGTCCCAAAATGATGTCTGAGGATCGAATCGGACGGCCGAAACGGCCGGTCCAGAGTTGCGGCAGGGTTTACCCGACGAGACCCGGGGCGGCAACCGAGGGAACGCGCTGTTTTGGGGCCGAACCGCCCATTTTTGGCCAGCCAAGGCCAGAGCCTTTGCCGATCGGCGTTCCCTGCCTATCTTGAGCCCATGACAGTCCATTTCCCCTTCCAGAACTCCTACTCGGCGCTGCCGGACAGCTTCTTCGCCCGCGTCGCGCCGACCCCGGTCGCGGCCCCCCGGCTGATCAAGCTGAACCGGCCGCTGGCGGTCCAGCTCGGCCTCGATCCCGATGTCCTGGAGACCCCGGAGGGCGCCGAAATCCTGGCCGGCAAAACGGTTCCCGCCGGCGCCGATCCCATCGCGATGGCCTATGCCGGCCATCAGTTCGGAAATTTCGTGCCCCAGCTTGGCGACGGACGGGCGATCCTGCTCGGCGAAGTCATCGACAAGGACGGCGTCCGCCGCGACATCCAGCTCAAGGGCTCGGGCCCCACCCCGTTCTCCCGCCGCGGCGACGGCCGCGCCGCGCTCGGGCCGGTGCTGCGCGAATACATCGTCAGCGAGGCGATGTTCGCGCTCGGCATCCCGACGACGCGTTCGCTCGCCGCGGTGGTCACCGGCGAGCACGTCATCCGCGAGACCGCGCTGCCCGGCGCCGTGCTGACCCGCGTCGCCTCCAGCCACATCCGCGTTGGTACCTTTCAGTTCTTTGCCGCCCGCCGCGACACCGAGGCGGTCCGCCGGCTCGCCGATCACGTCATCGCCCGCCACTATCCGGAGCTATCAGGCACCGAGCGGCCCTATCACGCACTCCTCGCCGGCGTCGTCGCACGGCAGGCCGATCTCGTCGCGCGATGGCTGCTGGTCGGCTTCATCCATGGCGTGATGAACACCGACAACAGCTCGATCTCGGGCGAAACCATCGACTACGGCCCCTGCGCGTTCATGGATGCCTACAATCCCGCGCAGGTGTTTTCCTCGATCGACGAGATGGGCCGCTACGCCTATGCCAACCAGCCGCGCATCGCACTGTGGAATCTGACGCGGCTGGCCGAATGCCTGTTGCAGTTGTTCGGCGAGGAGCAGGAGAAGGCGGTCGAGCAGGCGCAGGAAATTCTCGGCGCATTCCCTGAGACGTTCAGCAAGGCCTATCAAGCGGGCCTGCGCAGGAAGGTCGGCTTGTTCACGGAGCGCGACGGCGACGAGGCCCTGATCCAGGACCTGCTCGACACCATGGCGAAGAACCAGGCGGATTTCACCCTCACCTTCCGCAAGCTGGGCGATGCTGCAGGCGATCCGGCCGCGGACGACGCGCGCGCAGAGTTCATGGACCCCGCAGACTTCGACGACTGGGCCAGGCGCTGGCACGAGCGCACGGCTTGGGAGCCGCAGACAGCGGCCGAACGGCAGGCCGCCATGCACGCCATCAATCCGATCTTCATCCCGCGCAACCACCGCGTCGAGGCCGTGATCCAGGCCGCCGTGAACAATGACGACTATGCGCCCTTCGAGGAGCTGGTGAAGGTACTGGCCAAGCCCTACCAGGATCAGCCTGAGTATGCGGCCTACGCCGATCCGCCCCTGCCGGATGAACGGGTGCTGCAGACGTTCTGCGGAACGTAAGGCGAGCCGGGCTTCGCAGGCAGCCCTTCCATCGAGCCGCCCATCGCCGGGCCGGCCACGGCGCGCTCTGCGGATTTTCCGATGATGGCATCATGCCCCTGTTTTGCCCGACGTGTCAACGTGCGTCGAGAGGCGCGTAAGCCATTGTCCCGGCAACCTCGGCTACTGTGCATGGGGTTGTTTTCAAGATTTTTGTGCGGCATGCGACCCAGCGCCCTCGCCGGCGCGTCCTGTGGATTCCGAGCGCCGCGGAACCGCTGTCATCAAACTGAAACACACGCGCTCTAACCGCCTGTCAGGGTCGTCTTGCCGGAGGCGTCCATCCTCCAACAGTCCTGACAAGCGCGCATGCCCTTTAAATTCATCCACATCACCGACACGCATCTGGCGAACCCGGGGCTGAAGCTCTATGGCCTCGATCCACGCGCCCGGCTAGACACTGCGATTGCCGACATCAACAAGCACCAGTCCGACGCTGCGTTCGCGGTCGTGACCGGCGACCTCACCCATTGGGGCGAGCCTGACTCCTACGCCAATTTCGCAGACGCGATGGCTGCGCTGAAAATCCCGTACATCGCCATGGTCGGCAATCACGACAAGCGCGTGGCCTGCCTCGATGGCCTGAAGGCCGCGCCGCGCGATCCCGACGGCTTCGTGCAGGGCACCCGCACCACCGAGCACGGCCTGTTCGTGTTCCTCGATACGCTGGACGAGACCAGCCATGCCGGCGAGATGTGCGCCAAGCGCCTCAGCTGGCTCGCAAGCACGCTGGCCGCGGCGCCCGCCGACATGCCGTTCGTCGTGTTCATGCATCATCCGCCGTTCCCGGTCGGCGTCCACGCGATGGACGAAATCTCGCTGGCACAGAGCGCGGAGTTCGCCGAGGTGATCGCGCCCTATCGTTCGCGCATCCGCCACCTCTTCTTCGGCCATGTGCACCGGCCGATCTTCGGCAGCTACGGCAAGATACCGTTCTCGACGCTCCGCGGGACCAACCACCAGGTCTGGTTCGAGCTTGACGCTGCCGCGACCGAGCATCTCGCCAGCCATGAGCCGCCGGCCTACGGCGTGGTGCTGATCGACGGGGAGAACCTGGTCGTGCACAGCCACGACTTCCTCGACACCAGTCTGCGTTTCCCCTTCGAGCCACCGGCGGGAATGGACGGCCGCGACTATGCACTCAAGTTCGCGGCGCGGTGAGATGAGCCTGGCTGAACCCGCGGCTCTCCCCGTCGCGGCCTCGGCGCCGGCGCGTCTGCATATCCTGAATCGGTTTTCGCACCGGTTCAAAGCCTCGCTGCCGGCCTATCTGCTGCTGCTTCCGTCGCTGATCTTCCTCGCGCTGTTCACCTATGGCGCGATGGGCCGCGTGTTCGTCGATGCGCTCTACCAGCGCGCCACGCCGAAGGCGCCGCTCCGCTTCGTCGGGCTCGACAACATCAACGCGGTGCTCGCCGACCCAGCCTTCACCGGCGCTGTCGTCAACAACCTGATCTATGCCGTCGGCACCGCGATCCCGAGCATCGCCCTCGCGCTATTGTTCGCGCTGGCGCTGTCGCGCACCAACGCCGTGACCAGTGCGCTGCGGGCCGCGCTGTTCCTGCCCGTGCTGATTCCGATGGTCGCGGCGTCCGCGCTGTTCCTGTTCATCTTCCTGCCCAATGTCGGGCTGCTCGATTACTACATCGGCCGCTTCCTTCCGGTGCTGCCGAACTGGCTCGGCGATTCCGACATCGCGCTTTACGCGATCATGGTCATCACGATCTGGAAGAACGCCGGCTACTACATGCTGTTCTTCCTCGCCGGCCTCCAGGCGGTGCCCGAGGACGTCATGGAAGCCGCTCATCTCGACGGCGCCGGCCCGTACCAGCGCCTGCGCCACATCATCCTGCCGGAGCTTAAGCCCACCTTCCTGTTCGTCATCGTGATCGCCACCCTCAATGCGGTGACGCAGGTCGACCACGTCTTCGTCATGACCAAGGGCGGGCCGTCGAACTCGACCAGTCTCGTGCTGTTCTACATCTACGAGCAGGCGGTGGAGCACTACGACATCGGCAAGGCCTCGGCGGCAACGCTGCTGACGCTCGCCGCGCTGATGGGCCTCACCGCGCTTTCGTTCCGGACGATGGCGAACCGCGAGGGCGGGGCATGACGCTGATCGACCGCCTGTTCAAGGACACCCCGCTCGCCACCCGCCGCGAGATCACGCCGAAGCTGGGTTTTGCGCTGACGGTGCTGCTCGCGATCGTCTGGCTGATCCCGTTCCTGTGGATGGGCGTGGCGACGCTGCGCCCGCCCTCCGATGGCATCAACGCCATGGCCGAGCTGATGCCGAGCCTGAAGCCAACGCTCGACAACATCAGGGACGCCTGGGAGATCGGCGATTTCCCGCGATACGCCCTCAATACCACGATCATTTGCACCGGCATCCTGTCGGTGCAATTCGTCACGATCACGCTGGCGGGCTTTGCGTTCGCGCGGCTCGACTTCGCCGGGAAGTCGCTGATCTTCTACCTGTTCCTGATGCAGCTCATGTTGGTGCCGGTGCTGCTGATCGTGCCGAACTTGAGCCTGGTGGCACAGCTCGGACTTTACGACACGCTGATCGGCGTGATGATGCCGTTCTTCGCCTCGGCCTTCGGCACCTTCCTGATGCGCCAGGCCTTCGAGGCTATTCCGACCGAGCTGGAAGATGCGGCCCTGATCGACGGCGCCAGCCTGCTCCAGCGCATCCGCCACATCTACGTGCCGTTGTCGATGCCGAGCTTCTCGGCGTTCGCCATCATCTCGGTCACCAGCCACTGGAACGACTTCCTGTGGCCGCTGATGGTGATCAATTCGCCGGACAAGCGGCCGCTCACGGTCGGCCTGTCGGTCTTCACCGCGACCGCCGAAGGCACGCAGGCCTGGGGCACCATCGCCGCCGGCACGCTGATGGTGATCGCGCCGCTGCTCGTCACTTTCCTGATCTTCCAGAAGCGTTTCATCAGCTCTTTCGTCACCTCAGGCATCAAATAGGAGATTATCCGATGCTGTTTTCCCGCAGGCTCATGCTCGGCCTCGCCATCGCAGGCACTATGGCAGGCGCCCTCTCCTTCCCAGCACTCGCCGGCGAAGGTCCGACCGAGATCGATTTGTTCTTCCCCGTCCCCGTCGACGGCAAGCTCGCCCGCGACATGGGCACCTTGATCAAGGAGTTCAACGAGGGTCATCCCGACATCAAGGCGACCGCCGTCTACACCGGCTCCTATGACGACACGTTGATCAAGACGCGCGCCTCGATCAAGGCCGGCAAGCCGCCGGCTGCCGTGATCATGTCGGCGAACTTCCTGCTCGACATGCAGATCGAGAACGAGCTCACCAATCTCGATCCCCTCATCAAGGCCGACGGCACCACCAAGGACCAGTTCCTCGGCCAGTTCTTTCCCGCGCTCCAGGGCAACGCGGTGATCAATCGCTCCGTCTACGGCGTGCCCTTCCAGAACTCGACGCCGCTGCTCTACATCAATGCCGACCAGGCCAAGGAAGTCGGCCTCGACCCGAACAAGCCGCCGCAAACCTGGGCCGAGCTCACCGACTGGGCCAAGAAGCTCACCAAGCGCGAGGGCGACAAGGTGACCCGCTGGGGCATCGCGATCCCCTGCGCCTACGACTATTGCGGCTGGATGATGGAAACGCTCACCATGTCCAATGGCGGGCGCTACTACAACGAGGAATTCGGCGGCGAGGTCTATTACGACACGCCCTCGATGCTTGGCGCGCTCTCCTGGTGGAACGACCTCGTCTACAAGCACAAGGTCCACCCGCCCGGCGCCACCCCCGGCCCGGCCGTCAGCACCTCCTTCATCTCCGGCAATGCCGCGATGATGATGCTCTCCACGGGCTCGCTGACCTATGTGCGCGACAACGCCAAGTTCAACTACAAGGTCGCGTTCATCCCGCGCAACGTCCGCAACGCCGTGCCGATCGGCGGCGCTTCGCTGATCATTCCGGCAGGGCTCGAGGCCGACAAGCAGAAGGCGGCCTGGACGCTGATCAAGTGGATGACCTCGCCCGAGAAGAGCGCCTGGTGGAGCCGCGCCACCGGCTATTTCGCGCCCAACATGGCTGCCTACAAGACGCCCGACATGGTCGAGTTCCTGAGCAAGAACCCGGACGCCAAGACCGCCGTCGAGCAGCTCGACGTCGCAAAACCCTGGTTCGCGACCTACAAGACCGTCCCGGTGCGCAAGAACCTCGAAGACGAGGTCATGCTGGTTCTCAACGGCAAGAAACAGCCGAAGGAGGCCCTCGTCGCCGCCCAGAAGGCCGCTGAAGAGACGCTGAAGCCGTACAACGCGGAGACGTCGCTGAAGCTGCCGTAAGGCCGCCTCCAACGGCAAACGAACATCGGCGCTCCGTCATGCGGGGCGCCGAATTCGTTTTGAGTAGCCCGGGCGCGTTAACCCCGCGTCCACCATCCGGCCCGGCGCACCGCCGGTAACCACGAGAATTAACAGACCCTCAATTCGCGCCAGACAAGTTTAGCAATGTTTCTGGGGGATTTTTGCCGTGGATCTGTTGGTTTTCGAGTTCCTGGGACTGGCTCTGGTCGCCATGTGCGTGCTCGTGGTGGCGCTGCCCTGCGCCCGCAAATCCTCGCAGCGAGTGCGTTACGAGTAGGAATTTTGCCGATCCGAGCGATTCCGTCCCAAATGCAAGGCTCGAATTCGCTCCAACCCCCTTGACATCACAGCGCTTTCGGCAGAACGGCTGATGTACGTGTCATGGGCCGTTCATGGATTTGATTACCACCACCGCTGACCTTGCGGCTGCCTGCAGCCGGCTGGCCAAGCACCCCGTCATTACCGTCGATACCGAGTTCCTGCGCGAGACCACCTACTACCCGCTGCTGTGCGTGGTGCAGATGGCCAGCGCCGAGGAAGCCATCGTCATCGACACCCTCGCCGAGGGCATCGACCTCAAACCGTTCTTCGAGCTGATGGGCAACGAGAGCGTGCTGAAGGTGTTTCACGCCGCCCGGCAGGACATCGAGATCATCTGGCACCAGGCGAGCATCATCCCGCATCCGGTGTTCGACACCCAGGTCGCGGCCATGGTGCTCGGCTACGGCGACAGCATCGCCTATGACGCGCTGGTCGAGAAGGTCACCGGCCACCGCCCGGACAAGACCCACCGTTTCACCGACTGGTCGCGCCGGCCGCTGACCAAGGAGCAGATGCATTACGCAGTGTCCGACGTCACGCATTTGCGCGACGTGTTCGCGGCGCTCGATGCCGACCTCAAGAAGCGCCGCCGCAGCGAATGGGTCTCGATCGAGATGGAGGTCCTGACCTCGCCCAAGACCTACGACTTCCACCCCGAGCGCGCCTGGGAACGGCTCAAGACGCGGGTGCGCAAGCCCAAGGACCTCGCGGTCCTGATGGAGGTCGCCGCCTGGCGCGAGCAGGAAGCGCAGAGCCGCGACGTGCCGCGCGGCCGCGTGCTTCGGGACGAGGCCATCAGCGACATCGCGACCCACGCGCCGAACACGCTGGAGAAACTCGCCCATCTGCGCTCGGTGCCGAAGGGTTTTGAGAAATCCAAATGGGGCGCGGACATCGTCGCTGCGGTCGAGCGCGGCTTGGCGCGGGATCACGCCACGCTGCCGAAGCTGGAAAAGCCGCGCAACAACAACAACGGCGCCGCGATCGTCGAGCTCTTGAAGGTCTTGCTGCGCATGACCGCGGAGCGCCATGCGGTCGCCAGCAAGGTGATCGCCACAGTCGACGATCTCGAGGAGATCGCGGCCGATGACGAGGCCGACGTGCCGGCGCTACGCGGCTGGCGCCGTGAGCTGTTCGGTGACGCCGCGCTGAAGCTGAAGCGCGGCGAGCTGGCGCTGGCGATCGAAAAGGGCCGTGTGGTCGGGGTGCAGCGGGCGGAATAGGCCTCGCTAACTATCGACGCGGAATAACTGCCACACCGTCATCCTGAGGTGCGAGGCGTGCGAAGCGTCGCACGGCGAGCCTCGAAGGGTGAACGCCCCCCTCTGCTACAGTCGGGCCGTCACCCTTCGAGGATCGCCGAAGAAGCGAGCACCTCAGGGTGACGGTGATGGAGTTGGACCCGCTTTAAGCCGGCGGCAGCTTCGCCACCTCGCCCTTCATGTCATCCAGCACACCTGCGATCGCGGCGATCAGCTCGTCGACCTGGGCCTTGGTCACGATCAGCGGGGGGCAGATGGCGATGGCATCGAGCATGTTGCGCGAGATCACGCCCCGCTCCTGCAGCATGCGGCTCGCCATGCCGCCGACGGCGCCTGGCGTTGCCGCGGCGGTCTTGCGTTGCTTGTCGAGCACCAGCTCGAGCGCCGCGATCATGCCGACGCCGCGGACCTCGCCGACCAGCGGATGGCTGGTGAGCTCGCGCAGTTTGCCCTGCATGTAGCCGCCGAGTTCGGCGGCATGCGCGACCAGGCCGCGCTCCTCGATGATCTTCAAATTCTCGAGCGCAATCGCCGAGCCGACCGGATGGCCGCCCGCGGTGAAGCCATGGCCGAGCACGCCGATCTTGTTGCTCTCGTCCGCGATCGGCTCGAACATGCGGTCGTTCATGATGATCGCCGACAGCGGGAAATAGCTCGAGGTGATCTGCTTGGAGACCACGATCGCATCGGGCTTGATGCCATAGGTCTCGCAGCCGAACATCTTGCCAGTGCGGCCGAAGCCGCAGATCACCTCGTCGGCGACCAGCAGGATGTCGTACTTGTTCAGGACCTTCTGGATCTTGTCCCAATAGGTCGCCGGCGGCACGATGACGCCGCCCGCACCCATCACCGGCTCGCCGAAGAACGCCGCGATCGTATCCGGCCCTTCCTTCTGGATCAGCGCATCGAGCTCCTCGGCCCGGCGCGTTGCAAAAGCTTCCTCGCTCTCGCCCGGCGCGCCGTCCTTGTAGAAATGCGGCGAGCCCGTATGCAGGATGTTCGGCAGCGGCAGGTCGAACGAGCGGTGGTTGTTCGGCAGGCCGGTGAGGCTGGCGGACGCGATGGTGACACCGTGATAGGCGCGCATCCGGCTGATCACCTTCTTGCGCTGCGGCTGGCCGAGCGCGTTGGAGCGGTAGGCGATCAGCTTCAGGACGGTGTCGTTGGCTTCCGAGCCGGAATTGGTGAAGAACACCTTGCTCATCGGCACCGGCGCGAGTGCGACCAGCTTCTCGGCGAGGTCGATCGAGGGCCCGTGCGATTTGGCGGAAAACGTGTGATAGAACGGCAGTGCCTGCATCTGCTTGTGCGCGGCCTCGACGAGACGCTTCTCGTTGAAGCCGAGCCCGACGCTCCACAGGCCCGCCATCGCCTCGAAATAACGCTTGCCCGAGGCGTCGAACACGTAAGGGCCTTCGCCGCGTTCGATCACTAGGGGACCGGCCTGCTGATGCGCGCGCGCGTTCGTGTAGGGATGGAGCTGATAGGCCACATCCCGGGCCTCTTGCGAATTGGGCAGCATGGACATTTGCGGGAATCCTTGAAAGCGTCACGTCGCCGGCCCGGCCAGCGTCATCACTCGATGATCAGACTCCTTGGCTATTGCGACAGCGCAGAACTTGCAACGCCAATTCGTCGGCAGCAAGCGCTCAGCAGCGTTGCACAAAGCCGCGCATCGGGCAGCTGTCACGCCGCGCCGTCATCGTCTCCGTCGCGGTCGGCGGCAGTGGCCTCCCGCACCTCCACCAGAGCCATCGAAAGCAGATACAGCGTCGTGGGCAGACCAAGCCGCTGCGCCGTCTCGGCGGCATGCGACAGCTCGCTCGTCAGCTCTTTGAGCTCGTCTCCCCGTGACAATGCCTCATCCTATCCGCCGATCGCGGCCGCCTACACCGCAACGGCGCCGCTGGTTCTGATCAGTTCGGCGCTGGACTGGATTGTAGCAAAATTCCCGATGACATTCACTACCGCATGCTTGTAGGCGGCCGCATCGGCCGTCCCCGGCTGCCGGCAGGCCACGGCATCGGCGACCATCTGGTAGCGATGGCTGCGATGAAACCCGTCAATGGCAGTGGCCAGGATGGTCTCGTCCAGGGAAAAGCCCGCGAGCACGCAGCGGACATTGCGGATATTGGACATGTAGTCCACAAACCTTGCCGAACTGTAGGCCGACGGCAGCGGGTGCTCGAACGTCATTTCTCCCGGCCGCGGCTTCGCCTCCGCGATCCAATCGGTCAGCCTGGATGCCGGATTGAACCAGGCCGCCTGCGCGATGCGCTTCAGATGCATCACCGGCCAGAGATTGTCGCGCCACAGCGTCAGCAGTTCCACGCAACGCGCCGTGGCGGCATCGCCGTCGAGAATGACGTGGCGACGCCCAGGGGTCAGATATTCGACCTGGAGATCCGCGCAGACCAGGATCGGCGGATCGTCGGAGATGGAAGCCAGCATGGTCTTGCGCGCAGCTGCACGGTTTCAGCGGTCGGCGAGCGCGAGGTCTCGCAGCGGCGAGGTCACCACCCGCCCTGCCGAGGCGTCGAGCACGCCGGGCCGGTCCCAATCGCCCTCGGGACGGATGATCACGTAGGGATCGCTGTCCAGCGTGATGGCGTCCGGTCCCGGTTCGATCTCCAGCAGCATCTCCGTGTAGGAGAAGTCGGAGAATGTGATCTTTCGGTTATGGCCCAGCGGCTTGGCGCCGAAATGAGCCCAGAAATCGACCAGCCGGTCCTGCGCCTGGCCGTAGATCTTGCGAAAGCCCTTGCGCTTCACATAGTCGACGCTCGCCTGCACCAGCTTGAACGAGACGCGCGAGCGCCGATATTGGTGCCGCACCGCGAGCCGCTCCACCTTGGCGAAATCGCCGAAGAACCGCACCCGCAGGCAGCCCGCAGGCTCGTTGCCGACATAGCCGATGAAATGCGCGGCGACCATGTCGTTGCCGTCGAACTCCTCGTCGAACGGGCAATCCTGCTCGGCGAGATAGACCGCTGAGCGGATTGAGGTGACCAGCATGAGATCGCTGAGATCGCGCGCGAGGCGGATGGTGATGGCGCGGGAATCGGGCTTCGCGAGAGGAATTCTAGTACCGTGCATCTGCAAAACTCCCTGCTTGGATGATCGCGCCGGGCATGCGCATCGGCTGTCGATGCCAGGGCCGCTCGTAGCACCAGAGGTCGGGCTGGAAGCTCGGAACAGGCTCGAAACCGGTCGCCCTCATGATGTCACGTCCGGCCACGGTTGACGGCTGCGCATAGCAATCCGCGTTGCGAAATCTTAGCTGTCGCAGATGAGCCGCGGCCTTGCCGAGACCGGCGATACCGCGCCCCGTCGCGGCGATCGCCCAGATGTAGATGGCGGAAACCTCCTCGCCGGCAGAGGCGAGATAGTGCGTCTCGGGTGCGGTGAGGCAGATCTCGTCGAGCAGCAGCGCGTCGTGGCCGCGGTCGTTGAGAAAGAGGAAGGCCATGCCGCCGAGCAGACGGCCGTTCCGGCTGAAAGCCAGGATGCTCTGAGGATCAAAGGTGAAGTATCTTGCAAGCTCCGCCGTCCCGATCTGCACGCCGGGCACCAGCCGGCGCGCCATCTCGGAAAGCTCCGCAATTTCGGAAAATTGTGCGCCGCGGACATCGACATCCGGACTGAGCGGCAACGCGTCGAAATCATGCCTTGCGGCAAACGAGCCCCTTTCCATACCCAGATCGCCCCTCTATCGTTCGCGGCTTTCGTACCCCGCTATGTAGAGCTTAGCGGCTGGGGATTTGGCGTATGCAGCAGTTATTGCACCGGGGTGCTGCTATGATGCAGCACCGTGAAGAAACCCTGGATGCGTCCTGGGACGATTTGAAATTGTTTTTAGCTTGCGCAAAATATAAAAGCTTCCGTAACGCCGCCGAGGAGCTCGGGCTCACCTCCACCACCCTGATGCGCAGGATCGACCGGCTCGAGGAGAGCATCGACTGCAAGCTGTTCCTGCGCGACCAGAGCGGGCTCACACTCAGTGACGAAGGCAGCGCGATGATTGCCGACGTCGCGCACATGGAGCGTCATGCCTTCAACGTCTTCCGGCGCGCCTCGCGATCGTCGAACGATACGTCGGGCACCGTGCGCGTGGCGGTCACCGAAGGTCCCGGCAATTTCTGGATCCTGCCGCGACTGATCGACTTCCAGAAGACCTATCGCAAGATCACTGTCGACCTGCGCTGCGCGATGGAGCAGGCCGACGTCGCACGGCTCGAATCCGATATCGCGATCCAGCTCGAGCCGCCGACCAATCCCGACCTGATCGTTACCAAGCTCGGCCGTCTGCACATCTATCCCTTCGCCTCCAAGGAGTACGAAGACCTCTACGGCGTGCCGACGAGCCTGGCCGAGCTGAAGAATCACCGCATCATCAAGCAGAGCGCGCCGCAGGTCGACGACGGCGCCTACGCCCGCGTGCTCGGGCTGAAATCGCTCGAGGGCATCGTCGGGATCAAGACCAACTCCTCGGTCGGCGTGCTCTATGCAGTGGAGCGCGGCGCCGGTATCGGCTTTCTGCCGACCGTCTCGATCGCGCTCGGCGCCCCGCTTGTCGCCGTCGATCTCGGCGTCAGTCATCACGCCGATCTCTGGCTCACCTACCACAAGGAGTTCCGCGCCTCCGAGCGCCACAAGATCGTGGTCGATTGGCTGAAGAAGATCTTCGATCCCAGGACCCATCCCTGCTTCCGCGACGAGTTCATCCATCCGAACGCGCTGGTGCCGATGATGACGGCCGCGCGCGAGGGTTTTGGATTGACGGGCTACATCGCGGCAACGCCGACCTAGGGGACGAGAGCGGGTCGCCCCTCACCACCGATATTCGAATCCGACCGTGCCCTGGTGCGACGTCAGCTCGTTGCGGAACTTGACGTCGTAATTGACGTAGAGCCGCGCAGTGTTGGTCAGGCTGAGCGAGGCCGAGGCCCCGGCATCCATGCCGTAGCGGCTCTCGCCGATGCCGGGCACGACGATGCTCTGGGTGCCGAGGCTGACCTGCACCGATCCCAGGTTCTGGTAGAAATTGTCGACGAACTTGCCGTAGGCGGACAGGTCGAGGATCTTCTGGTCGAAGATAAAGTAGCGTCCGATCTCTGCCCCGATCATGACGCGCGCACGCGAGAGCGCGGTTGAGCCGACATTGAGGGGATCGAGGCCACCGGCCTCCTGGAACGCCGCGCCGGTGGCGTGGACATATTCTAGAGCGCCCTTGGGCACGATTCGCATCTGGTCCTTGGTCCAGTAATAGCTGATCTCGGTCAGCGCGCCGTCGACTGCGGCGCGATAGCCCGCGGTTGCGAGGCCAAAGCCGGTGTCCCGGCTCGAACGGACCTTGCCGAAACCGTGCACCACCGCGAAGGCCCAGGTCCACGGGCCCTTGTCGACCGAGCCGCTGAAACCGAGTTGCGTCAGGTCGAGCGTCGCCGACTGGAGCGCCAGCGGCACGTCGATGTCGGTATGGCTCTGATCGATCGAGAAGCCGAGATTGACACCCGGCGCGACCCGCGCACCAAACCCGGCGACGCCGCCGAACGTCTTGCGCTTGTCGCCGACGAAGTCTCCTTCCGCATCCGTCCGGACCGAGATGCCGTAGCCCTCGAACCAGGTGCGGTAGCGCGGGTCTTCCGTGCTCGCCGACGCACCACCGCCGCCGGGATTGGTGCGAAACGCCCGGTTGACGCCGCCAGATGACTGGTTGCCGAGCCGCTCGAGGAAATTCGAGCCGAGATCGAGCGTGGCGGTAGTCGGCACCGGAATGGGAGTCGGCGACGGAATTGGCGTGGGCGTCGGCGTGGGCGTCGGGCTCTGAGCAAAGCCTGACGTGGCCGCCGACATCATCGCGACGAACGCAACGGCCATCGCAATCGCAACCCGCCGGACGCGGTCCAACCCGGTCGCCTGCCGTGTCCCGGAGGACCGCGATTGGCAGCTCATGACGACAAATCCCGAAGCAAAATGGCGGCCCGCAAAAATGCAACACGATCCGCGGCAGGTGCGGCGATTTGTGCCGAACTGCCACGAAGGGTCAACCGGTTGGCGCGCTATGGCCGAGGCTATTGCCTCGATTGTGGTTCCGCTGCCACAGGTCACAAATTGCAGAAGGAGACTGCCGGCCTGGACTTGAAATTCGCGCGCGGCTTGCTAACGGGCGATTTTCATGTTGCAATATCGGACACAATCGGAATTGGCCGCTCGACTGTGCGTTTCGTGACATTGAGACTCAAGACTCGAACAGACTTCCGGAAGCCCGTTTGTGGCGTGGCACGCGAAAAGCGGCCGCGTCGTTTTTGTATCTAGCGGAGGAGACTGAGGATGCCGCAAAAGGGCACCGTCAAATGGTTCAACCCGACCAAGGGCTATGGGTTCATCAAGCCGAACGGCAGTGACAAGGACGTCTTCGTCCACATCTCCGCCGTCGAGCGCGCCGGACTCTCCACCCTCAACGAGAACCAGGTGGTTGAATACGACCTCGTGGAGAACCGCGGCAAGGCATCCGCGGAGAACCTCAAGGTCTCCTGATTTCTCTCAGGCCAGACGCGAGAGATCATGACGTTGCCCCCGGCTCTGCCGGGGGATTTTTATTTTCGGCGACAAAGCCAGGCGTCTGGTGCGGCGCTTCAGCTCGTCACGGCGGGCGCGATCAAAAAATTCTCCGACGGCCCGCTCCCGGTTGTCTTGCAGACGTCGCCTTCGATCCGGACCTTTCCGGTTGCGAGCAGCCGCAGCGCTTCGGGATAGATGCGGTGCTCGACTTCGAGGATCCGCTCCGACAGCGTGGCCCCGGTATCGTTGTCGCTCACAGGCACCGCCCCCTGCATCACGATCGGGCCGGCGTCGGTCTCGGGGATCACGAAATGCACTGTCGCGCCGGACAGTTTGACACCGGCGCGCAAGGCCTGGCCGTGCGGGTCGAGGCCAGGGAACGACGGCAGCAGCGAGGGATGGATGTTGAGCATCCGCCCGTACCAGGCCCTGGTGAACTCAGCCGTAAACAGGCGCATGAAGCCGCCGAGACAGATCAGCTCGATGCCGTGCTGGTCGAGCGCCGCCTGCAGCACCGCCTCGAAGCCTGCACGGTCCTTGCCGAACGGCTTGCTCTCGATCACCAGCGTCTTGACACCGCTCGCCTTTGCCCTTTCGAGCCCGAGTGCGTCGGCCTTGTTCGAGATCACCAGCGAAATCTCGGCCGGGAAATCCGGCGCGGCCGCGCCCTTGATCAGCGCGGCCATGTTGGAGCCGCGACCGGAGATCAGGATGGCGACGCGGCGCTTCATCACAGCGCCAGATCGAGATGGCCGTTATAGACGACGCGGTGCTCGCCCTCGGCCGGAATCACGGTGCCGAGTTGCACGACCGTCTCGCCCGCATCGGTGAAGACCTGCATCACCTCGTCGACCTTGTCGGGCTCGACGATCGCGATCATGCCGATGCCGCAGTTGAATGTGCGCAGCATTTCGAGCTCGGCGATACCGGCCTGCGCGGCCAGCCATTTGAACACCGGCAGCACCGGCAGGCGCGCGAGATCGATGCCGACGCCGAGGTGCTGCGGCAGCACGCGCGGAATGTTGTCGGTGAACCCGCCGCCGGTGATATGGGCAAGCCCCTTCACCGCGCCGGTCTCGCGGATCGCGCGCAGGCAGGATTTGACGTAGAGCCGCGTCGGCGTCAGCAGCGCGCCGCCGAGCGTCATGACCGGGGCGAACGGCGCCTGCGCCGCGAAGCCGAGGCCGGACTGTTCCACGATCTTGCGCACCAGTGAGAAGCCGTTGGAGTGCACGCCCGACGATGCGAGGCCGATCACGGCATCGCCCGCGGCGATGTCCTTGCGCGGCAGCAGCGTGCCGCGCTCCGCCGCGCCGACGGCAAAGCCGCCGAGGTCGTAGTCGCCGTCCTTGTAGAGGCCGGGCATCTCGGCGGTCTCGCCGCCGATCAGGGCACAGCCGGATTCGCGGCAGCCTTCGGCGACGCCGGCGACGATCGACGCGGTCGCCTCCGGATCGAGTTTGCCGCAGGCAAAATAGTCCAGGAAGAACAGCGGTTCGGCGCCCTGCACCACGAGGTCGTTGACGCTCATGGCGACGAGGTCGATGCCGATGCCGCCATGCAGGCCGGTCTCGATCGCGATCTTGACCTTGGTGCCGACGCCGTCGGTGGCGGCGACCAGGACCGGGTCCTTGAAACCGGCCGCCTTGAGGTCGAACAGGCCGCCAAATCCACCGATTTCGGCATCGGCGCCGGGCCGTGCGGTGGCGCGCACCATCGGCTTGATCAGGTCGACCAGGCGGTTGCCCGCATCGATATCGACGCCTGAATCGGCGTAGGTGAGGCCGTTTTTGCGGTCGGTCATGCCCGATTTCCAGTGGGTTTGCGGCTGGTTACGTCGAATTCAGGGGACGCGCAATGGCTCGCATGGCGCCCAGCGCGATACTATGTAGATATCAACGGGTTCAGCCTTCTAAAGGGCTGGATTCGAGGTCAGGCCGGGTGCCGGGAAGCGCCGCGTGAGTATTCCGAACATCATTACCCTGGGCCGCATCATGCTGGTCCCGATCATCGTATGGGCCATCGTGTCGAGCCAAAGGGAGGTGGCATTCGCCGTCTTCCTGATCGCTGGTATCAGCGATGCGGTCGACGGCTTCCTTGCCAAGCGCTTCAACATGACGAGCGAACTCGGCGCCCTGCTCGACCCGCTCGCCGACAAGGCATTGCTGGTCTCAATCTACCTGTCGCTCGGGATCTGGGGCGACATTCCGCGCTGGATCGTGATCCTGGTGGTCTCGCGCGACATCATGATCGTCACTGCGGTGATCGTCTCCTGGCTGTTCGACAAGCCGGTCGAGATGAGGCCGTCGAAGGTGTCGAAGCTCAACACGGCGGCCCAGGTCGCGTACGCTGCGTTGGTGCTGGCTTCCCTCGCCTTTGGCTTCAAGCCCGGCCCCTATGATATAATCCTGATGGGCCTGGTCACGGTCTTCACGCTCTCCTCGGTGTCGCTGTACCTCGTCGAGTGGCTGCGGCACATGAGCACGATCGAGGCCAAGTAGCACGATCGAAGCCAGATGAGCCGGGATGCGGCCCCGCAAAAGGCCAACTCCGGCTCGATTACGTCGATTCTCTTCAAACGAAGCCGGCGCGCCGGCACGGAGCAAAGCAAGCGTGGCAGGCCGCGTTCATCCCCGACAATTGGCGTTTTCGCTTCCGCATGCGGAGAGCCTGAGCCGGGACAATTTCCTTGAAGGCCCCGCCAACGAAGCCGGTCTTGCCCTTATCGATGCCTGGCCGGAATGGCCGAACCGGATCATGTGGCTGGCCGGTCCGGAAGGAAGCGGCAAGAGCCATCTAGCCGCGATATGGGCCGAGGAGGCCGGCGCCCGCTCGACCGCGGCCAATGGGCTGACCGCCGAAGCCGTTCCGGGGGCGCTCGCCACCGGTGCGCTGGTGGTCCAGGATCTCAAGGAAAAGGAATTCGACGAGCGGGCCATGTTCCACCTCATGAACCTCGCCCGCGAGGACGGCGCCTACGTCCTCTTCACTGGACGCGAGGTGCCGGCGTCGCTCCAGATCGAGCTCCGCGACTTGCGCTCGCGCCTGCGCGCCGTGCCGGTCGTCTCGCTGCTGCCGCCCGATGACCAGCTCTTCCGCGGCCTGATCGTCAAGTTCTGCGCCGACCGCCAGCTCGCGGTGGACGAGAGCGTGGTGAGCTATCTCGCCACCCGCCTGGAGCGGTCTTCGGCCGCCGCCCGGCAGGCCGTGGAACTGCTCGACAGTGAGGCCTTGCGGCTCGGTCGCCCGGTCACCCGGGCCTTGGCCGCCGAACTGCTCCGGGATGTCTGACTTCCGACGCGAAAACCCCCGACGCCAAGTCCTTCCGACACCAAGGCGGCTTGACGCGGCGCGGCAGCGGAACATCAATGTCATCGAAACGTCATCGCACTAACACATGCTCCCGCCGGTTTTGCGCGTAGTCGCAAATTGGGGCGAACTGGATGGACCGACTTCTGATGGACTCTGCGCAAGCTGCTGAAGTTAAAGAAAAAGCCCCAGAAGCCGAGGGCCTGCCGGTGATCGCATCAAGCCCCGAGCGGTTCATCAATCGCGAGCTGTCCTGGCTGCATTTCAACCGCCGGGTCCTGGAGGAATCGGTCAATCCCAACCATCCCGTGCTGGAGCGGGTGCGATTCCTGTCGATTTCAGCGAATAACCTCGACGAGTTCTTCATGGTCCGCGTCGCCGGCATCAAGGCCCAGGTGCGCGAGGGCATTGCCGAGCGCAGCCCCGATGGCCTGACGCCGTCCGAGCAGCTCATTCTCATCAACCAGACCGTCTCGCAGCTTGCCTCCGACCAGCAGGCGATCTGGGCCGACCTGCGCGGCACGCTCGCCGGCGTCGGCATCGCGCTGGTCGACGGCAAGGAGGTCACCAAGGCGGAGCGGACCTGGATCGAGGACTATTTCCTCAGCAACGTGTTCCCGCTGCTGACGCCGCTGGCGATCGATCCGGCCCACCCCTTCCCGTTCATCCCGAGCCTCGGCTTCACCATGGCGCTGCAACTGACGCGCGCCGCCGATGGCAAGCAGATGAACGCGCTGATCCGCATGCCCGGCAAGATCGACCGCTTCATCCGCCTGCCGACCGAGGGCAAGGTGGTGCGCCTGATCTCGCTGGAGCAGGCGACCGGTCTCTTCATCAACCGCCTGTTCCCCGGCTACAATCTGCACGGCCAGGGCGCCTTCCGCATCATCCGAGACTCCGAGCTGGAAATCGAGGAAGAGGCCGAGGATCTCGTCCGCCTGTTCGAGACGGCACTCAAGCGACGCCGCCGCGGGTCCGTGATCCGGCTCGAGATCGACGCCAAGATGCCGGAGGAGCTGCGCAACTTCGTACAGCATGCGCTGTCGGCAGCCGACGACGAGGTGTTCCTGGTCGACGGTGTGCTGGCCATGAACGAGCTCTCGCAGCTCACCCGCCTCGACCGGCCCGATCTCGAATTCACCCCTTACGTGCCGCGCCATCCCGAGCGCGTGCGCGAGCATGGCGGCGACATCTTTGCCGCGATCCGGCAGAAGGACCTCGTCGTCCATCATCCTTACGAATCCTTCGACGTCGTGGTGCAGTTCCTCCAGCAGGCGACGCGCGACCCCGACGTCGTCGCCATCAAGCAGACGCTCTACCGCACCTCCAACAACTCGCCGATCGTGCGCGCACTTGCCGAAGCCGCCGAGGCCGGCAAGTCCGTCACCGCGCTGATCGAGCTGAAGGCGCGGTTCGACGAGGAGGCCAACATCCGCTGGGCACGCGACCTCGAACGCGCCGGCGTGCAGGTCGTCTACGGCTTCCTCGAGCTCAAGACGCACGCGAAGCTCTCAATGGTGGTGCGCCGTGAGGGCGGCAGCCTCACGACCTACGTCCATACCGGCACCGGCAATTATCACCCCGTCACCGCGCGCATCTACACCGACCTCTCCTACTTCACCTCGGATCCGACCATCGGCCGCGATGCCGCGCGCGTGTTCAACTTCATCACGGGGTATGCGGCGCCGAGCGATCTCGAAAAGATGGCGGTGTCGCCGCTGACCTTGCGCAAGCGCATCATCGAGCACATCCAGGGCGAGACCGCGCATGCGCGGCACGGTCGGACCGGCGCGGTCTGGATGAAGATGAATGCACTGGTCGACCCCGACATCATCGACGCGCTCTACGAGGCCTCGCAGGCCGGCGTGCAGGTCGAGCTCGTGGTGCGCGGCATCTGCTGCCTGCGGCCCGGCATTCCCGGCCTATCGGAGAACATCCGCGTCAAATCGATCATCGGGCGCTTCCTGGAACACGGCCGAATCTACTGCTTTGGCATGGGCCAGGGCCTGCCGAGCGCGAAAGCGGCTGTGTATATCTCCTCGGCCGACATGATGCCGCGCAACCTCGACCGCCGCGTCGAGGTGCTGTGTCCGCTGCAAAATCCCACGGTGCATCAGCAGGTTCTAGAACAGATCATGGTCGCGAACCTCAAGGACAATGAGCAGAGCTGGCAATTGTTGCCGGACGGGTCGTCAACGCGTATGAAGACCGCGAAGGGCGAGGAGCCTTTCAACGTCCACAACTACTTCATGACAAATCCGAGTCTGTCTGGCCGTGGAAAGTCGCTCAAGGAATCCTCGCCGCGCCGCCTCACGCGCCGTAATGAACGCCATCAATCCTGATCCGGGATCGCTGACGTGAAGCGGCCGCGCAAGCGCGGCTCGAGCGTCGCTGTCATCGATATCGGTTCCAATTCGGTCCGTCTCGTCGTCTACGAGGGACTGACGCGGAGCCTCATTCCGATCTTCAACGAGAAGACGCTGTGCGGCCTCGGGCGCGAGGTGCAGAGCACCGGCCTGCTTGC
The DNA here is from genome assembly GCF_018129995.1 of Bradyrhizobium sp. SZCCT0153. Taxonomy (GTDB): domain Bacteria; phylum Pseudomonadota; class Alphaproteobacteria; order Rhizobiales; family Xanthobacteraceae; genus Bradyrhizobium; species Bradyrhizobium japonicum_G. The sequence goes on along the minus strand of NZ_JAFCKS010000006.1, from coordinate 76,151 downwards.
GCCCGACGCCGTCGACAAGGCGCTGACCTCGCTGAAGCGCTTTCGTGCGCTGTGCCGGGTGATGCAGGTCGGACGGGTGTTTGCGATCGCGACTGCCGCCTGCCGCGATGCCTCCAACGGCGCCGACTTCATCGCGAAAGCCGAGCGCATCTGCGCCGTGAAGATCGAGATCCTGTCGGGGCCGCGCGAGGCGCGGTTGTCGGCGCTCGGCGTGATCTCCGGCATCCATCACCCCGACGGCATCGTCGGCGATCTCGGCGGCGGCTCGCTCGAGCTGATCGACGTGCGCAAGAACAGCGCGCGCAGCGGCGTGACACTGCCGCTCGGCGGGCTCGCGCTCCAAGACCTCGCGCACAAATCGCTCAAGCGTGCCGACCGCATCGTCCGCGAGGAGCTCGACGAGGTGCCGCAGCTCGCGGCGGGCCGCGGCCGCACCTTCTACGCCGTCGGCGGCACCTGGCGCGCGCTCGCGCGCATCCACATCATCCAGAGCGGCTATCCGCTCCAGGTGATGCACGGCTACTCCATTTCCGCGGCCGAAGCGCTCGACTTCTCGCGCCGCCTTCGCCGTCTGGTGGCCACCGGCACGCTTGCCGACATCGAGATCGTCGCCGATGCGCGCCGCCCTCTCCTCACCTATGCCGCGCTGGTGCTCGAGCACATCATCCGCGTGGCGAAGCCCAAGACCATCGTGTTCTCGACCTTCGGCGTGCGCGAGGGCCTCTTGCACGAGAAGCTGCCGGAGTCCGAGCGCAACAAGGACGGGCTGATCTGCGCGGCCGAGGAGCTGAACCAGTTGCTGTCGCGTTCGGCCAGGCACGCCCGTGAGCTGATCGCCTGGACCGATCGCCTCGCGCGCGTGGTGAAGCTGCGCGAAACCGCGGAGGACCGCCGGTTGCGCCACGCGGCCTGCCTGCTCTCCGACATCGGCTGGCGCGTGCATCCTGATCACCGCGGCGAGCAGACGCTCAGCCTCGTCGTCAACGGCAATTTCGGCGCGATCACCCACACCGAGCGCGCCTTCGTCGGCCTGTCCGTGTTTTATCGGTATGCGGGCCTGAGCGAGGAGAACCAGCCGCCGGTCAACATGCAGGAGCTGCTGACGCCGGCCCAGCTCGAACGCGCCCGCCTGCTCGGCGCGGCCTTTCGCGTCGCGCATCTGATCTCGGCGGCGCGTCCGGGCGTCCTGCCCGCCACGCATTTCCGTAGCCAGGGCCGCAAGCTGATGCTGGTGTTCGAGCACCGCCTCGGCGATCTCGTCGCCGACCGCGTCGGCAGCCGTTTCCGCGCTCTCGCGCGGCTGATCAACCGCGCCGGCTCGATCGTCAGACGCTAGAAGTTATTCGGCAGAAACCTTGGCGTGGCGCTCGGAGGATCCCAGCGCGGCCGCACTGAGGCTGCGCCTCCGCCAGATGGTGCCGACGACCAGCACGACGACGACGCCGAGTGCAGCGCAGAGATATTCGCCGCCTCCGCCGCCATGGCCGAATTGCGCCGGGATGCGCAAGGCGCCGAGCATGTTGTCCAGCGAGGCGCCGAACGGGCCGTCGAACAGCGTGTGCAGCCTCGGGGCAATGCCGGGATCGGTCGCAATCACCTCGCCCGCGATCCAGCCGAGCAGCGCCGCGCCGGCCCACACCAGAACCGGCAGCTTTGCCAGCAACGCCATGATCAGCGCCGCACCGGCGACGATCAGCGGTACGCTGATGGCAAGACCGAGCACCAGCAGGGGCACGCTGCCATTGGCGGCGGCGGCCACCGCAATGACGTTGTCGAGGCTCATGACGATGTCAGCGACGACGACGATCTGGACGGCCTGCCACAGATGCGAGGCCGACTCGACGCCGTCCTCGTCCTCGTTTTCCGGGACGAGCAGCTTCGCGGCAATCACGATCAACGCGAGACCGCCGACCAGCTTCAGGTACGGCAGCTCCATCAGGCTCGCAACGATGCCGGTGAAGATGATCCGCAGCAGCACCGCCGCGCCGGCGCCCAGGATCATGCCCCAGAGACGATGCCGCGGCTTGAGGCCACGGCAGGCGAGCGCGATCACCAGAGCATTGTCGCCGGACAGAAGGATGTTGATCCAGATGATCTTGCCGACCGCGACCCAGAAGGTCGGTTCGGCCATCTCGTTGCGGAACTGGGTGAAGAAGGCCCCGATCGTAGCGGGATCGAAGATCTGCCAGAGCCAGTTCACAATACGTCCTTTCGTCCCGTCGGCTTAACTCATCGGCTGGATCAGCCGACGATCTCGTTGCCCGAGAAGAACTGCGCGATCTCGATCGCGGCGGTCTCCGGCGCATCCGAACCGTGCGCGGAGTTCTCGCCGATCGACTTTGCGTAGAGCTTGCGGATGGTGCCGTCGGCCGCCTTCGACGGATCGGTCGCGCCCATGGCGTCGCGGTACTTGGCGATGGCGCCCTCGGCTTCCAGCACCTGGACGACGACGGGGCCCGAGGTCATGAACTCGACGAGTTCGCCGAAGAACGGACGCGCCTTGTGGACGGCATAGAAGGTCTCGGCCTGCTCCTTGGTCATGCGGATGCGCTTCTGCGCGACGATGCGCAGGCCCGCCTTCTCGATCACGGCGTTAACCGCACCGGTCAGGTTACGCGCGGTGGCGTCGGGCTTGATGATCGAGAACGTGCGTTCGATGGCCATGATCTTGTCCTTGAGGAGAAAGCGGAGGGTTCGGAGTTGCGGGGGCTTATATCGGCGCTGCCGCCGGACGGCAAGCGACCGCCGGAACGACCCTCACAGGCGCTTCGCCGCAGGCACCGGCCCCTGATTCCAATATGGATTACAACAATTTCACCCCGATGAACCCAATCTGAAACCTCCGTCAGGGTTCGGTTCAGCTTCGCAGGCGTAAGGTCGGCCCCATCGAAACCGAAGCCTGATCATCAGGCGGACCGTTTCGGCGGCCTTTGCATCGACGCGATAGCCCCGCGCCGGCAGTCTTGAGGAGATCACCATGTTGAGGAAACTTTCGCTTGCCGCCGTCGCTGCGGTCGCGCTGGGTGCCGCGCTGGCGCCGACCTCCGCCTCCGCGCACTGGCACGGCGGCGGCTGGCATGGCGGCGGCTGGGGCCACGGCTACGGCGGCCCGCGCTTTTATGCCCGCGGCCCCGTCGTCTCCTACGGTTATGGCGGCTGCTATACGCGCCGGCTGGTCCCGACCCCCTGGGGACCCCGCTGGCGGATGATCAACCGCTGCTACTGAGCCCGACAGCACCTTTCCAAGGGTACCCGCCCCCCAAGGTACCTTCCAAGCGAAGCCCCGGCGTTCCCCTGCGCCGGGGCTTAGTATTTGAGCAGATGCGAGGACTTCCCACAATTTTTACTAGAAGGCCCGGCAATCTCCGCGAGTGGCGAAACCATTCGGGGGTCAAGGACTTGGTACCGTGACGCTCATTCGAGAACACGGAACCCCGCCATGGCTGGCCTTCTTGCCGATGACAGCGAACAAATCGACCTGCGCACCAGCCGCTCGATCTGCGATGCCGTTGGCGAACGGCTTCAGCAGAGCCTGCGTCCCGAAGCCAGGCTCCCGACGCATCTCGAGCAACTCCTCAACGAGCTGAAGCAGCGCGACAGCGATTCGCACTGACGGCAAATCCGGAAAAACGGGTTGCGTTTGCGCCCGCCTGCGGTGACAAGGCCGCATGCTGTCCATCACCGACCTTTCCATCCGCCTCGCCGGACGCCTTCTGATTGACCAGAGTTCCGTGCAGATCACGCCCGGATCACGGGTCGGCATGGTCGGGCGCAACGGCACCGGCAAGTCGACCCTGTTCAAGGTGATCCGCGGCGAACTGTCGGCCGAGCACGGCACTGTGACGCTGCCGCCGCGCTGGCGCGTGGGCAGCCTTGCGCAGGAAGCCCCGAACGGCCCCGAAAGCCTGATCTCCGTCGTGCTCAAGGCCGACCTCGAACGCGACGCGCTGCTGCATGAAGCCGAGAGCGCCACCGATCCGCACCGGATCGCCGAGATCCAGACCCGCCTCGTCGACATCGACGCGCATTCGGCGCCAAGCCGCGCGGCTGCGATCCTCTCCGGCCTTGGCTTCTCCGCCGCCGATCAGCTTCGCCCCTGCGCTGAATTCTCCGGCGGCTGGCGCATGCGCGTCGCGCTTGCCGCAACGCTGTTCGCCGCCCCTGACCTGCTGCTGCTCGACGAGCCCACCAACTATCTCGACCTCGAAGGCACGCTGTGGCTGGAGGACCACCTCGCGCATTATCCGCGCACGGTGATCGTGATCAGCCATGACCGCGATCTGCTGGAAAGCTCGGTCGACCAGATCCTGCATCTGGAGCGCGGCAAGCTCACACTCTACAAAGGCACCTACTCCTCCTTCGAGGAGCAGCGCGCCGCGCGCGAGTTGCTCGATGCCAAGGCGGTCAAGCGCCAGGAGGCCGAACGCGCGCGCCTGCAGGCCTTCGTCGACCGCTTCAAGGCCAAGGCCTCGAAGGCGCGCCAGGCGCAGTCGCGCGTGAAGATGCTCGAGCGGCTGAAGCCGATCACGGCACTGGTGACCGCGGACGTGCGCGAGATCAGCTTTCCCGCGCCGGAGAAGATCCTGTCGCCGCCGATCATCGCCGTCGACAACGCCGCGGTCGGCTACGATCCGGCCAGCCCCGTGCTCGGCCGGGTCACCTTGCGCATCGACAATGACGACCGCATCGCGCTGCTCGGGGCCAACGGCAACGGCAAGTCGACGCTGGTCAAACTGCTCGCCGGGCGCCTTGCCCCCTTCTCGGGCAAGGTGACGCGCGCGGACAAGCTGTCGATCGCCTATTTCGCGCAGCACCAGCTCGACGAGCTGAACGAGGACGCCTCGACCTACGACCACGTCCGCAAGCTGATGGGCGATGCGCCGGAAGCCAAGGTGCGCGCACGCGCCGGCGCGATCGGTTTCTCCGGCAAGGCGGCCGACACCAAGGTTGCAAAATTGTCGGGCGGCGAGAAGGCGCGGCTGCTGCTGGGCCTTGCGACCTTCTTCGGCCCCAACATGATCATCCTGGACGAACCGACCAACCATCTCGACATCGACAGCCGCGCCGCGCTTGCCGAAGCCATCAACGAATTCCCCGGCGCCGTCATCATGGTCTCGCACGACCGCTATCTGATCGAGGCCTGCGCCGACCGGCTCTGGATCGTCGCCGACCGCACCGTGACCAATTACGACGGCGACCTCGACGAATATCGCCGCCTGGTGCTGTCGTCGCGCAACGGCGAACCCGCCCCGCGCGAGCGCAGCGCCGTGAGCGAGAAGCCGCCGCGTCCGAAGTCGGACAATCGCGGCTCGCTGAAGAAGCGCATCGCGGAAGCCGAGAGCGAGATTGCACGGGTCACCGAGATCATCACCAAGATCGACACGGCACTGGCGCTGCCCGACATCTTCAGCCGCGACCCCAAGCAGGCCGCGCAACTGTCCAAGGCGCGCGCCAATGCATCAGAGGCGCTGGCGCGCGCGGAGGAGCAGTGGCTCGAGGCGAGCACGCAGTTCGATGAGGCGGCGGGCTAGGCTCCCCATCAAAATGTGAAAAACAACCCCATGCAAAGTACCGGTATTTTATTACCTGGCGATTACCCATTGAATGGGACGTTCTTTAGCCGTGGCGATTAGAGCCACCCAGGCGGCGATGCCGGCGCAAATTGCGCCGGAGTGGTTCAATCCGCGAACTGGCCGGCTGCCTTGATCATCGGCGCCCAGCGGTCGACTTCACTCGCGAGCATGGCGGCGAGCGCCTCCGGCGTCGCTTTCTCCTGCGGGGCAGGCTCCGTGTTGATGTCGTTGAACCGAGCGATCAGCGTGGGATCCTTGAGTGCGGACTGGAGCGCCGCCGTCAGCTTCTGAACGACCACCGGCGGCGTGCCCTTGGGGGCATAGATGCCGTGCCAGACACCGAGCTCGAACCCGTTGAGGCCGGCCTCGTCGGCCGTCGGCAGATCGGGCAGGCTCTTCAGCCGCTCCTTGGTGGTGATCGCATAGGCCTTGACCTGCTTCGACAGGATCGGGCCGGTCGTGTTCGTCGCCTGGTCGCAGGTGAGATCGATCTGCCTGCCGAGAAGATCGTTCATGATGGGGCCATTGCCCTTGTAGGGCACCGCGGTGAGCTGCTTCTGGATCGCCGTCATGAACAGCATGCCGCAGAGGTGCGACGCCGCTCCGAGCCCGGCATTGGCATAGGTCAATTTGTCGCCCTGCTGCTGGGCGTAGGCGATCAATTCCTTCAGCGTGTCGGCCGGGAAATCCGGACGCGCGATGATGGTCATCGGCGCATTGGTCACAAGCCCGATCGGCGCAAAGGCCGTCTTCGTGTCATAGCTGAGGTTGCGGTACAGCGTAGCGGCGGTCGACAGGCCGACATGATGGATCAGCAGCGTGTACCCGTCGGGCTGGGCTCGCGAGGCGCGGGTCGTGGCGATGGTGCCACCGGCGCCGGGAGCGTTCTCGACGACGATCTGTTGGCCGAGCGATTTCGACATGCCAGCCGCGGTCAGGCGAGCAATGGTGTCCGTGGGGCCGCCGGCGGCGAATGGCACCAGCATCGTGACGGGCCTGACCGGATAGTCCTGGGCGAGCGCCGCGCCAAACGGCAAGAGCAGAGCCGATACGAGGGCAATGAACCGCATACTTTCCTCCAAATTTTTGCTCGCGCCATATGTACCCATTCATGGCCGCGCGACCATCACGAAACGACGTCATCAGGCGTGTCGCCCCGCGGCATGGCGTAGCTACCGGGAAACCTGATCGACCCTCAGCTCGGCGATATTGTCTCAGCGGGCGGACCCGAATGACACGAGCCCGATCCAAATCCAAATGTTCCCGCCGAAGGTCGGTCGGCGGCAGCAGGTCGGAATCAGCGTTCCCGCATGATCTCATGCCGGTAGCGCTGCAGCGGTGACAACAGGTAGCTCATGATGGTGCGCGAGCCGGTCCTGATCTCGACGGTGACCGCCATTCCCGGCGACAGGCTGACGAGGCGGTCGTCCACCTGCATCTGGCTGCGATCGAGCGAGATGCGCGCGCTGTAGCTCAACTCCTGCCCGTTGGGCTCGCTGCTGTCGTGCTGCTGCCCGAGCGCGCGGTCGCCGCGCTCCGGCGGACGATCGCGGATGATGGCGTCCTGCGAGACGCTCAGGACCCGGCCTTCGAGAAGGCCGTAACGGGTGAAGTTGAAGGTGTCGATCTTGATGGCGGCGCCCTGCCCGGCCTCGACAAATCCGATATCGCGGTTGGAAATCATCGCCTCGATCTCGAGCCGCGTATCTGTCGGCACGATCACGAGCAGCGACTGCGCCGGCGTGACCACACCTCCCACGGTGTGGACCGCGAGCTGCTGCACGACGCCATCGACGGGTGACGTCAGTTGCTGCAGGCTTGTCCTCTGGCGAGCCTTGATCAGGTCGCGCGCGACGCCATTTGCCTTCTGCTCGCTCTTGGCAAGCTCGTCGGACAGGCTCTTCCTGTACTCGGCCACGGCCTGGTTGCGGGTCTCGGCGATCGCGGCGACGGCTGACTCGGCTTCCTTGAGGCGGCTGCCTTGAACGCGAAGCTCCTCCTGCTGCTCGATCTGGAGCTGGAGCGTCTCGTAATAGGTCAGCTTCGAGCCGATCTCCTTTTCCATCAGCGTCTTGCGGATATCGACGCGTTGCTGGGTCACCGGCAGCAACGCATCCAATTTGTGGATCGTCGCCGCAATGGTCTGATATTCGGCCTCCTTCTGGGCTTCCTGGCGCGCGAGCGCAGCCAACTTGGCCCTGTGCTCGCTGACCTGATTGGCGAGAAGCTGCCGCTGCGTCGCGACCAGCAAGGGATCGGCATCCGCGGGCACGACCAGATCGGCGGATGCCGCCTCGCCGCTTGCAAGGGCCGCACGCAGCCGCGCGACATTGAGCCGTTCGGCCATGAGATCGTCGTGCAGACGATCGCGCTCTGCGGCGTTCACGGTCGGATCGAGCTCGATCAGCAGGTCGCCGGCTTTGACCGATTGCCCGTCCTGGACGTGGATGGCGCGCACCACGCCGGTCTCGAACGGCTGGACCACCTTGCTTCGCCCGCTCGACACGACCTTCCCGGCTGCGGACGCGACAATGTCGATCGTACCCCAGGCCGACCACGCCAGCGCCGCGCAGACAAGGAGCATCAGGGCCATTGCGATGGCGCGGCCGGTCGGCGACGGCGGTGTTTCCGTGATCTCCAGCGCGGCAGGCAGAAAAGCGGCCTCCTCGGCGCGCCGGCTCTTCGCATTCCGGAAGGGAACGACGGTGTGCTCGGGCCTTGAGGCCGGGACGGCGCTAGCCGACTTCATAGATCCCTCCCTGAAGACGATGCAGGGCGGCGTAGCGGCCGCCGGTCTTGATCAGCGCATCATGCGTGCCGTCCTCGACCAGACGGCCGCGCTCCAGTGTGAAGATGCGATCGGCGCCGCGGACGGTGGAGAGACGATGCGCGATGATCAGGACCGTGCGGCCCCTCGCAATCTCCTTCATGTTGTCATGGATGATCCGCTCGCTCTCATAGTCGAGTGCGCTGGTCGCCTCGTCGAAGATCAGGATCCGGGGATTGGTCACCAGCGCGCGGGCGATCGCGATGCGCTGGCGCTGCCCGCCCGAGAGCGTCGAGCCGCGCTCGCCAACGACGGTGTCATAGCCTTCGGGAAGCTCCAGAATGAAATCATGCGCGCCCGCGAGCTTGGCCGCATCCATGATGCGGTCCATCGGCAGGGTCGGATCGGCCAGTGCAATGTTGTCGCGCACCGAACGATTGAACAGCATGTTCTCCTGCAGCACGACACCGATCTGCCGGCGCAGCCAGGCCGGGTCGGTCATGACGAGATCCATGCCGTCGATCAGCACGCGGCCGGATTGCGGCACGTAGAGCCGCTGTACCAGTTTCGCGAAGGTGCTCTTGCCCGAGCCCGACGAGCCGACGATGCCGACGGTTTGGCCCGCCGGAATATCGAACGAGACGTCATGCAGGATCTCCGGCCCGTCGAGCCGATAGCGAAAAGCGACATGCTCGAAGCGGATGTTGCCCCGAAGCGGCGGCAGCCCAGCGCGGCCCGCGGAGTAAGCCGGCTCCGCCGCGCTGTTGAGGATGTCGCCAAGCCGCGCGATCGACAGGCGCGCTTGATGAAAATCCTGCCAGACCTGCGCCAGCCGCAGCACCGGCGCCGAAACGCGCCCTGCAAAAATGTTGAAGGCCACGAGTTCGCCGACGGTCAGCGCATCGCCGATCACGAGCCGCGCGCCGACATAAAGAATGGCAGCGGTGACGATTTTGCTGACGAACAGCACGAGCTGGCTTGCGGTGTTGCCGAGGCTGGTGACGCCAAAACTCGCCGAGACATAGCCGGCGAGCTGCTCTTCCCAGCGGCGCTGCATCTGCGGCTCGACCGCCATCGCCTTCAGCGTCTCGATGCCGCTAACGCTCTCGACCAGGAACGCCTGGTTCTCGGCGCCACGGCGGAATTTCTCATCCAGCCTGCGCCGAAACAGCGGCGTCGCCACCGCCGAGATCCCGATGTAGAACGGGAACGAGGCCAGCACGATGAAGCTCATCAGCGGCGAATAGGCGAACATCACGACCAGGAACACCGAGGTGAAGACCAGGTCGATGAGCAGCGTCAGCGACGAGCTGGTGATGAAATTGCGGATGTTCTCGAGCTCGCGAACCCGCGCCACGGAATCGCCGACGCGCCGGGCCTGAAACCACGCCATCGGCAGCGCCAGCAGATGATGGAACAGCCGCGCCCCCAGCTCCACGTCGATACGGTTGGTCGTGTGCGCGAACAGATAATTGCGCAGGATACCCAGCACGGTGTCGAACAGCGAGACGATGACGAGGCCGATGACGAGAACGTCGAGCGTGGACAGCGAGCGGTGCACCAGCACCTTGTCGATGACGACCTGGAAGAACAGCGGCGAGACCAATGCAAACAGCTGGAGGAAGAACGAGGCGGCCAGCACCTCGCCGAACAGCCGCCGGTACTTGCCGATCGCCGCGATGAACCATGTGATGTCGAATTGCCGCCCGAGGTTGGAGAGCCCGGCGCGCCGGGCCATCAGGATCAATCCGCCGTCCCAGATCGCACACAGCTCGTCGCGCTCCATCAGCACCGGGCGCTGCGCCTGCGGCGACTGCACCAGCACCTTGTCGGCCGAGGCTTTTGCAATGACCATGAAGCTGCCGTCACGCAGCATCGCGATCGCCGGCAGCGGGCTGCCCGACAGACGGCTCCACTGCGTTCGATAGGTTCGTGCCTTCAGTCCGAGAGACCTGGCGCAGCGGACGATGTCAGCTGCGCCGAATCTTGCCGCGCCCAGCCGGTGCCTGAGCTGATCACGATCGGCCGCAACACCCTGCAAATGCAGCAGGGTGAGCAGCGCGTCGAGACCCGTATCGGTCGAGACCGTATTCGTCGTCATGGGCGTTCTCCGGGCCGGGCTCGTTCAACCTCTCCCGCTTGCGGGAGAGGTCGCCATAGGCGGCCCGTGGCCACCGTTCTGTTGGACGCCGATGCTTCGCATCGGCTATGGCGGCGGGGTGAGGGCTTCTTCCTCTTCGGGGTTCTCGATTGCGGAGGCACACCCACCCCAGCCCTCCCCCGCAAGCGGGAGAGGGAGTGCACCTCCGTCGTTGCAACAGCAGCTTTCATCAAACTCAGGCGTGCTGCGGCGGAGCAAGCGTCTGGGTCTGTGCCGTGTGCGGATCGGCCAGCGGCATCTCGCCGTGGCCGTCACCTGCCGGAACGAAGCTGCCTGCCATGGCCTGGTTGAGCATCATCGCTGCGGCGAAGGCGGCGCCCTGGATGACGACGTTGTTGCCGGTACCGCCATCGAGGATATCGAGGCCGCCGCCGCCGATCAGCACGTCGTCACCTGCTCCACCGGCCAGTGTGTCGTTGCCGGGTCCGCCGATCAGGATATCGTCGCCATTGCCGCCGTTGGCGACGAGCTGGATGCCGCCGTGCAAGCCGGAAGCCGTGATGACGTCATCGCCATCGAGTCCGTTGATGACGATCCTGTCGCCCGCACCGGCATCGCTGATGTTGATGTCCTGGCCAAGCCCCGACACCGTGATGATGCCGTCGTGCTCGGTCACCGTGATGACGTCGTTCCCGCCGGTTGCGTTGATGGTCACGGTATCGGCGGCGCCGTCATTGGCACCGAGGTCGAGGTCGACCTGGTTCACGCCGGTGCCCGAGAGATCACCGACCGTGATGTTGTCGGCACCGCCGAGGGCGTTGAAGTCGACATGCTCGACGCCGTTCAGGTCCATCGCGATGGCGGCAACGTCGCGGGTGAACAGCACCCGGCCGCCATTGGCCGAGATGTTGATGGTCTCGTTGATATTGGCGCCGTTGAACGCCAGCGTGTCGGTGCCCTTGCCGCCTTCGACGGTGTCGCTGCCGTCGCCGGGGTTCCAGATGAAGGTGTCGTCGCCGGCTCCGAGATTGGCGAAATCGTTGCCGCGTCCGCCGATCACGATGTCGTTGCCGGCGCTGCCGGTGATGGTGTCGTTGCCGTCGCCGCCATTGATGTTGAGGCTGAACAGCTGTCCCGCCTTGATCGCGGACGAATCGATGACATCGTTGCCGCCTCCGCCGTTGACGGTCAGCACGTCACCGGCGTCGGCGTGAGCGATGGTCACCTGCGCCGCAAGCCCGTTGACCACGATCGATCCGCCGGCGGTCGTCACCGCGATGTTGTCGTCACCGGCGCTGCCGTTCACCGTCACGCGGTCGGCCGCACCGTCGCCGCTCTGGCTGCCGGGGCCGGCGCTGAGGTCGATCGCGACCTGCGTGACTCCGGTCCCCGAGAGATCGTTGACGGAGATGTTGTCGGCCCCGCCGGCAGCGGCGATCTGCACCCGCTCGATGCCATTGAGATCCATGGTGATGGCGCCGACGTCGCGGGTGAGAAGTGCACGACCGCCGTTCGCAGAGATCGACATATTTTCGGCCACATTGGAGCCGTTGAACACCAGCGTATCCATTCCCGTGCCGCCCTCGACGGTGTCACTGCCGTCGCCGGGATTCCACGTGAAGAGATCATCGCCCGCGCCGAGAAGAGCGACGTCGTTGCCGCGGCCGCCGACGACCTTGTCGTTGCCGTCGTCGCCGATCAGGGTGTCAGCCCCCTGGCTCCCGATGATTGTGTCGTTGCCCGCGCCGCCGTCGATGGTCAGCCCGATCGCCGCGGCGAGCAGGGATGCATCAATGACGTCGTTGCCGCCGAGCGCCTGGATCACCAGCCGGTCGTTGGCAGCCTCCGCATTTACGATCGTCACGACTTCCGGCAGACCCGTCACCGTCACGGTGGTGCCCTCAGCCGTGACCTCGATGTGCTGATTGCCGCCGGCAGCATTGACGGTCACAATATCCGCCGCGCCGTCGCCTTGCGTCTCGCCGGGAACGGCTCCGAGATCGACCAGCACCTGCTTGACGCCGGTCCCGGTGAGATCGCCGACAACGATGTTGTCGGCGCCGCTGCGCGCATCGAATTCGATCTGCTCGACGCTGTTGAGGTCCATCGTGATGTTGGCGACGTCGCGGGTGAAGCGCACCCGGCCGCCATTGGCCGAGATATTGATGGTCTCGTTGATGTTGGCACCGTTGAACAGAAGCTTGTCGGTGCCCGCGCCGCCCTCGACCGTGTCGCTGCCGTCACCGGGATTCCAGATGAAGGTGTCGTCGCCCGATCCGAGCTGGGCGACGTCGTTGCCGCGTCCGCCATTGACGATGTCGTCGCCGCTGCCGCCGATGACGAGGTCGTTACCGTCGCCGCCAATGATCCTGTCGTTGCCGGCGCCGCCGTCGAGCGTCAGCGAGATCAGGCTGCCGAGCCCGTTGCCCGCGGTGATGACGTCATCGCCGCCACCGGCGTGCAGCACGAGATTTTCCGTGGTGCCGATGTCGAGCGAAAACGGCGCGGCGCCGATGCCGTCGAGCCGCACGCGCGTGCCGTTCGCCGTGATCGTGAACGTCTCGGCGTCGTTGCTGCCGTTGACCCGCGCGGTGTCGCTGCCGTCGCCGCCCTCGAACAGATTGGTGCCGCCGCCCGGATTCCAGATCATGAGATCGTCGCCCGCCTCGCCGAACAGCTGGTTGTCGCCGCTGCCGCCATCCAGGACGTCGTTATCCGCACCGCCGAACAGCAGATCGTTGCCGCCGCCGCCCTTGATCACGTCGTCACCGGCCTGCCCGAACAGCAGGTCCGCACCCGAGCCGCCCGTGATCCTGTCGTTGCCGTCACCGCCGAAAATGTGCACCGCAGGCATCGGTCCGTGGCATTCGTTGACGGTGATCGTGTCATCACCGCCTTGACCGAAAATGTCGATCGCGGTGGTGTTGTCGACGGTCGGTTCGCCACCGATCGTTTTCACGTGTCCGTTATTGACCAGGATGCGGCCTGCCTCGTCGCGGCTGATCACGAGGCCGTTATTCGCGTTGTCGCCGAAAATGGTGAGCTGCCCCGTAACCGGGGAAAAGACAGAGGTAGTAGACATCCAAATATCCTTCGATCGATCTAGCCCCTCCCTTCGATGCGTAGCAGCCGCACACATGACATTCTTGAGCCGCTGCTTGAGACGCGCGTGATTATTCTGGAGATTTCCTCCAGTTTTGCTTCGGGGCAGTATTCGACAGCGGATGCGGAGGCGCTCTCATCACGAGTCGCTGATCACGGATCACGCGTAACGACCCCGTGATTTTCAAACGCGTGGAAGAACCGCGGCTCGAGACAAGCGCGCAGCTTGACGAGGCTGCGGGGCAGCTAACGACGCGCACGCCGAGCCGAACGAAAATTGCACCTGTGGGCTCGATGCATTTGGTACTAAGCTCGGCGACGGAATTGGCGCCAGCGATAACGAACGATCCCGCTCAATAGTTGAGCGACCGGCATTTCCGGTTCGATGGATATCCAGACAAGGAATATTTGAGGGAGATCTCACATGTCGTCACCGGAACCTATCAGATTCACCGACGGTGCAGCTTACGAACGCTTCATGTCGCCCTGGAGCCGATCGGCCGGCACTCTGTTCCTCGATTGGCTGGCGTCACGCACCGGATTGGCCTGGGTGGATATCGGTTGCGGCAACGGCGCGTTCACTGAGCTCCTTGTTGCGAAGTCCGCCCCTTCGTCCGTTTGCGCGATCGATCCCTCCGACGCACAGATTGCTACCGCACGCCAGAAGCTATCGGCAAAGCCGGTCGAGTTTTCGATTGGCGATGCGATGGCGCTTCCCTACGACGCCAACCGCTTCGACGCCGCGGTGATGGCGCTGGTGCTGTTCTTCGTCCCCGACGCGCAGAAAGGTGCATCGGAAATGGTCCGCGTCACCAAGCCCGGCGGCATGGTCGCATCCTACACCTGGGACATCTCGCGGGGCGGCTCGCCTACGCAGCCTTTGTGGGAGGAGATGGACGCTCTCGGCAAACCTGCGCAACGCCCACCGAGTGCGGATGTATCGCGGTTCGAGGCACTGAAAGCGCTTTGGGCGAAGCTCGGCATCCGCGATGTCGAAACTCGCGAACTGGTTGTCGAGCGAACGTTTGCGAATTTCGACGACTACTGGCTGTCGATGGTCGTCAGCAGCCCGGCCGGCGTATTGGGAAGGCTGTCGGAGACGGAGAGCGCGGAACTCAAACGCCGGCTACAGGCAAGATTGCCGGCGAGCGCGAACGGGGAGATCACGGTTCACGCCTCGGCCACCGCGATCAAGGGATGCAAAGCCGCTTGACGATCGGGACGAGCATGCGCGGCTGATCGCATTTGACAGCCGCAACCAATTTCAGGGCAGAAGGCCGTGTTACGTCGCAGCCTTCTTCTTCGGCTTCGGCTTGGTCGCCTTCGGCATCACCGGCGCTTCCGGCGTGCCCTCGATCGAGGACAGGCGGCCGGACGTGAAGGTGTAAATGCCGGCGCGCGGACCGGCGGTCCAGGTGAGCACGGCGACGCGGCGGCCGGCGGCATCGCCGGAGAGGTTGACGTTCGAGGGCGCGCCGATGCCGCGCACCACGTCGCATTCGGTGTGGCCGAGCGCGACCGTGCCGCCCATGGGCGCCGGTGCCGTGGTCGAAGCGTTGGCGTCGGCCGGCCCGGGGGGCGGCGCCATGCCGGGACAGGCGCCGTCGGCACTGACCAGATCCTCGGCCGTCACCGGCTTGTCGGGGGTCAGCGGCGGCGATTCAATCGAGATGCTCTTGATGAACAGGCGGCTCGGCGTGTTGAACCATTGCGCGTCCTTGGACAGCAGATCGGTCGCGCCAGAGCAGCCCGCGACCAGCGGTGCTATGGCGGCTAACGCAACTATGAGCGAGCTGGGAAGCTTTTGATGTCGCACGATAAACCAAATTCCCCGCGTGAAGGACCAGCCTTAAGCGATTGTCCCAACATCACTTTGCGGCACGAAGGTGACCGAAACCATCATCGCCCGAAAAGTGCAAATTATCATTAATTGCGATCGGCCGCTAATTCCGACGCTGCCACCGGCCCCGCTCGTCGGCCTGCCAATAGGTGACATCAAATCCCTTCGCCTTGCAATCCGTCCAGGCGCTGCGGGCGAACGCAAGCGCGTCGGGATCGTCGCCGTTGAACAGCAGAACCATGCGCTCATAGCCCTGCCCGTCCTGCGGCAGCGCGGCATTGTCGATCAGGAAGCGGACATTGGCGCCGTTCGGATTGTCCTCCTCGATCGCCAGCACGATCGGCTGATCGGCGGCGTCGTTCACGCGCCATGTCGCGTGCGGCAGGAAGGAATCGTCGCGATAGGTCCACAAGTGAGCGTCGAGCGCATCGGCGCGCTCGGGCGAAGTCGACTGCACCACGACGCGCCAGCCGCGCTCGAGCGATTTCTCGAGAAGCGGCGGCAACACGTTCTCCACCGTCATGTTTTGCAGATGGTAGAACAGCACTTCAGTCATCTTGGGTCATTTGCGCTCGTAATGATCTGCCACCAGACGGTCCAGCAGGCGGACGCCGTAGCCGCTTCCCCAGCTCTGGTTGATGTCGGTCTTCGGCGCGCCCATGGCGGTGCCGGCGATGTCGAGATGGGCCCACGGCGTGCCGTCGACGAAACGCTGCAGGAACTGCGCCGCGGTGATCGAGCCGCCGTGACGGCCGCCGGTGTTCTTCATGTCGGCGAACTGAGAATCGATCAGCTTGTCGTATTCGGGGCCGAGCGGCAGGCGCCAGACCTTCTCGCCGCTCTCGATGCCGGCCGTCAGCAGCCGGTCGGCGAGCTCGTCATTGTTGGAGAACATGCCGGCATGCTCGGTGCCGAGCGCGACCACGATCGCGCCGGTCAGGGTCGCCAGATCCACCATGAATTTCGGCTTCACCTTCTTGGCGACGTACCAGAGCACGTCGGCCAGCACGAGGCGGCCTTCCGCGTCGGTGTTGATGATCTCGATGGTCTGCCCCGACATCGAGGTGACGATGTCGCCCGGGCGCTGCGCATTGCCGTCGGGCATGTTCTCGACGAGGCCGATGGCGCCGACCACGTTGGCCTTGGCCTTGCGCGCCGCGAGCGCATGCATCAGGCCGACGACGCAGGCAGCGCCTCCCATGTCGCCCTTCATGTCCTCCATGCTGCCGGCCGGCTTGATCGAGATGCCGCCGGTGTCGAAGCAGACGCCCTTGCCGACGAAGCTGACCGGCGCCTCGCCTTTCTTGCCGCCGTCCCAGCGCATGATCACGGTGCGGCTCGGCCGCGCCGAGCCCTGACCGACGCCGAGCAGCGCGCCCATGCCGAGCTTGTCCATCGCCTTGACGTCGAGCACCTCGACCTTGACGCCGAGCTTGCGGAGCTGACTGGCGCGGCGCGCGAATTCTTCAGGAAAAAGCACGTTCGGCGGCTCGTTGACGAGGTCGCGCGCGATGATCACGCCGTCGACGACGTGGCCGGCCGAGGCGAACGCCTTCTTGGCCGCGGCGACATCGCCGACCGCAAGCGAGACGTCGGCGCGCAAGCCGCCCTCCTCGCCGTCCTTCTTCCTGGTCTTGTAGCGATCGAACTTGTAGGTGCGCAGCCGCAGGCCTGCGGCGATCGCGACCGCCTGCTCGCTGGTCATGGCGCCGTCGGGCAGTTCCGCCATGATGGTCATGGCCGTGGCGCCGGCGGAAAGCTTGCTTGCCGCCACGCCGCCGAACTTGAGGAAGTCATTCGCCTTCAGGCCGGCCGCCTTGCCGGCGCCGACCACGATCAGCCGGGTGGCCTTCACCCCCTCCGGCGCCAGGATGTCCAGCGCAGCCCCGCTTTTGCCTTTGAAGGCGGCCGCGGAGGCCGCCCGCTTCACGAGGTCGGTGGCCCCGCCGAGCGCCTTGGCGGTCGCCGGGCCGAGCTTCAGACTGTCGTCGCAGAACACGACGAGGATGCCACGGGCGGCAGCGGACAACGGGACAAAGCCGACCTTGATGGCATCGGACATGTGTAACTCCTTCAAAACACCGGGCTTTCCGTCGTTCGGCGGTCCCGGCCACGGGCCGGAGCTGAACGGCGATTCACTGGACTTTCCCCACTATGGGCCACCGGCGCGGCAGATGCCAAGCGCCCGGCGTGGCCGAGCGGCCACAACGAGGGAAATATTAACCTTATATTGAGGGTGCCACGGGGCAGCCATTTTGTTGACGGATCAAAGGGATGGTAGTGAGAGAGTGAGCTGTCGGAAGAGATGGCTGGCCGACCTTGGGGATCTCCTGATCGGGGATTGGTTGGACAGCCGGAATGCCGGCCGGCATCGGGGACTTGGTGGGAATCGTACGGTCGCGCATGGGGTCGATCGATAGGTATATATTCCGCACGACGCTCGCGTCGTTTGCGCTGGTCCTGGTCAGCCTCACGGGCGTGATCTGGATTACGCAGGCGTTGCGCGGCATCGACCTGATGACGAGCCAGGGGCAGACCATCCTCACCTTCCTCGGCATCACCAGCCTCGTCGTGCCGGCCCTGGTCCTGATCATCTCGCCGATCGCGCTGATGATCGCGGTCTCGCACACGCTGAACAAGCTCGCGACCGATTCCGAGATCATCGTGATGAATGCGGCCGGCTTCTCGCCGTTCCGGCTGTTCTATCCATTCTTCTACGCCACCTGCGTTGTGGCGCTGCTGGTCGCCTTCATCGCGGCCTATCTCGCCCCCGACGGCATGCGACGGATCAAGCAGTGGGACGCCGAGATCACCGCCGACGTGCTCACCAACATCCTCCAGCCCGGCCGCTTCGCCCAGCTCGACAAGAACCTGACGATCCGGATTCGCGAACGCCAGCCCGGCGGCATCCTCGCCGGCATCTTCATCGACGACCGCCGCGATCCGAACGAGCGCGTCTCGATCGTCGCCGAGCACGGCGAAGTCGTGAAGAACGAGACCGGATCTTTCCTGGTGCTGGAGACCGGCAACCTGCAGCGCTTCGAAGCGGGCAAGCGCGATCCCGCGCTGGTGGCGTTCGACCGCTACGGCTTCGACATGTCGAAGTTCTCGGGCCAGGGCCGCGACGTCACGCTCGGCATCCGCGAGCGTTACCTCTGGGAGCTGTTCTCGCCGTCCGAGGACGATCCGGTCTACAAGCAGATCCCGGGGCAGTTCCGCTCGGCGCTGCATGACAGCCTGCTGGCGCCGATCTATCCCTTCGCCTTCGCGGTGCTGACCTTCGCCTTCCTAGGCGCGCCGCGCACCACCCGCCAGAGCCGCAACTTCTCGATCGGCGGTTCAGTGATCGCCGTGTTCGGCCTGCGCATGGCAGGCTTCGCCTGCTCGGTAATGGCGGTGAAGTCGCCGGGCGCCGTGCTGGTTCAATACGCGATGGTGCTGGGCTCCATCGGCGTCGGGCTGTGGATGATCATCGGCGGCATCGTGGTCGAACCGCCTCCCCGCCTCATGGAGGCCATCAACAGGTCGAACGCGCGCATCGCGCGGCTGTTCGGACGGCCGGCCATCGCATGAGCATGCTCACCAACACACTCGGGCGCTATTTCGCCGGCCGCTTCGTGGTCGCGGCGCTGGGCGTGTTCGCCGGCATTTTCCTGCTGCTGGTGCTGGTCGACTACATCGAGATGGTGCGCAAGACCTCGGGGCTGGTTTCCGCCTCGGCGATCATGGTGGCCGAGACCTCGCTGTTCCGGGTGCCGCAGCTTCTGGAGAAGTTGACGCCGTTCTGCATGCTGATCGGCGCCATGACCTGCTATCTCGCCCTCTCCCGCCGGCTCGAGCTGGTGGTGGCGCGCGCCGCCGGCATCTCGGCCTGGCAGTTCATCTCGCCTGCGCTCGGCAGCGCGCTGCTGATCGGGGTGATCGCCACCGTCGCCTACAATCCGTTGTCGGCCAATCTGCGCGAGCTCTCCAAGCGCATGGAGGCCGAGCTGTTCGGCTCGGCGCCCGGCGGCGGCATCCAGGATGCCTCCGGCTTCTGGCTCAATCAGGTCACCAGCGACGGCCAGACGATCATCAATGCGGCGCGCAGCGAGCAGCAGGGTATCCGGCTCACCGGGCTCACGCTGTTTCGGTTCGACACAGAGCAGCACTTCAAGGAACGCGTCGAGGCGCGCGAGGCGGAACTCGAAACCGGACAATGGATATTCAGGGACGTCCGTCGCTTCTCGCTCAACGCGGCGCCGACCGAGCAGGCCGTTTTGGCGATTCCGACGACACTGACCGAGGCGCAGGTCCGCAACAGCTTTTCCACCCCCGAGACTGTGTCCTTTTGGCAACTACCGGGCTACATCCGCTCCTCCGAAAGCTCGGGCTTCGCGACAGCCGGATACCGACTCCAGTATCAGAAGCTGCTGGCGCAGCCGTTTTTGCTTGCGGCCATGGTGATGCTCGCGGCCTCCGTGTCGTTGCGCTTCTTCCGGATGGGCGGCGTGCAGAAGATGGTTTTGAGTGGCGTGGGCGCAGGCTTTCTGCTCTACGTTCTGTCGAAAGTGACTGAAGATTTGAGCAAGGCTGAGTTGATGCATCCGATCGCTGCGGCGTGGTTGCCCGTGGTGGTGGGCGGCCTCACCGGCTTTTTGGCCTTGCTCTATCAGGAGGACGGATAGTGACGGCCGTCCACCGAAGGCTCGTGTCTCGTTTGACGCAGCGCATCGTGGTGCGCGCGAACGGGCGCGGCTTGTCCATCCGCAGGCTCCTGCTCGCCGTCGTCACGGCCGCCTCGCTCGGCGGGCTGATCGACGTCGCCGCCGTGGCGCCCGCCTCCGCCCAGTTCAGCTATAATCCGCTGCCGCCGCGTCCGAAGCCGCCAAAGGTCGCCAACGACAACCAGATGCTGGTCCAGGCGACCGAGGTCGACTACGACTACAACAATTCGCGCGTCTCCGCGGTCGGCAACGTCCAGCTGTTCTACAACGGCACCAGCGTCGAGGCGGATCGGGTCGTCTACGACCAGAAGACCAAGCGGCTCCATGCCGAGGGCAACATCCGCATGACGGATGCCGACGGCAAGATCACCTATGCCGAGATCATGGATCTGTCCGACGACTACCGCGACGGTTTCGTCGATTCGCTGCGCGTGGACACCGCCGACCAGACCCGCATGGCCGCGAGCCGCGCCGACCGCTCCAGCGGCAACTACACGGTGTTCGAGAACGGCGTCTACACGGCCTGCGCGCCGTGCAAGGACGACCCGAAGAAGCCGCCGCTGTGGCAGGTCAAGGGTGCGCGCATCATCCACGACCAGCAGGAGAAGATGCTGTATTTCGAGACGGCGCAGATCGAATTCTTCGGCGTGCCGCTCGCCTACATGCCCTATTTCTCGACGCCCGACCCGACGGTGAAGCGCAAGACCGGCTTCCTGATGCCGGGCTTCACGTCGTACACCCCGTTCGGCTACGGCGTCGAAATCCCGTTCTACTGGGCGATCGCGCCCGACATGGACGCGACCTTCAACCCGCGCATCACGTCCAAGCAGGGCGTGCTGTTCCAGGCCGAGTTCCGCCAGCGCCTGATGGACGGCGCCTATCAGATCCGCGTCTACGGCATCGACCAGCTCGACCGCGACCAGTTCGCAGGGCAGCCCGGCGACCGCCAGTTCCGCGGCGGCGTCGAGACCAAGGGACAGTTCGCGCTCAACGACAAATGGGTCTGGGGCTGGGACGGCGTCCTGCTCTCCGACTACTATTTCATGTCCGATTACCGCCTGGCGGCGTACCGCGATCCGCTCGGATCGTTCCTGAACCTGCCGACGGACGCGATCTCGCAGCTCTATCTGACCGGCGTCGGCAATCGCAGCTTCTTCGACGCGCGCACGATGTACTGGCTGAGCTTCTCGGGCAACCAGGGCCAGGTGCCGGTCGTCTACCCCGTGATCGACTACTCGAACGTGCTCAACTATCCAGTGTTCGGCGGCGAGTTCAGCTACAAGACCAATTTCGTGAACCTGTCGCGCAATGACGCGGTGTTCGATCCGATCACGACGCTCGCCAACACCAGCAGCCTGTGCACGACGACGTCGGCCGACCCGCTCGCGCGCACGCCCTCGCAGTGCCTGCTGCGCGGCTTTCCCGGCACCTACACCCGCCTGACGGCCGAAGCGCAGTGGCGCAAGTCCTACACCGATCCGTTCGGTGAAATCTGGACGCCGTTCGCCATCCTTCGCGCCGATGCGATCAACTCGTCGATCTCGAACCAGCCGGGCGTGTCGAACTACCTTCCCGTCGGCGACACCCAGGCGTTCCGCCTGATGCCGACCGTGGGCCTCGAATACCGCTACCCCTTCATCAACGTTCAGCCCTGGGGCTCGACCACCATCGAGCCGATCGCGCAGGTCATCATCCGGCCGAACGAGACCTATGCCGGCAAGTTCCCCAACGAGGACGCCCAGAGCATGGTGTTCGACGCCTCGAACCTGTTCAGCGTCGACAAGTTCTCCGGCTACGACCGCGTCGAGGGCGGCGGCCGCGCCAATGTCGGCGTGCAGTCCACCACGCAGTTCGACAAGGGAGGCGCCGTCAAGGTGCTGTTCGGACAGTCCTACCAGCTGTTCGGCATGAACTCCTACGCGGTCCAGGACTCCATCAACACCGGCCTGGATTCCGGCCTCGACAAGCCGCGTTCCGATTACGTCGCGAGCGCCAGCTACTCGCCCAACCGCACCTATACGTTCAGCGTTCGCTCTCGCATGGACGAGCAGACCTGGAACGTCCAGCGCTTCGAGGCGGAGGGCCGCGCCAACTTCGATCGCTGGTCGGTCGCGATGATCTACGGCAATTACGCGCCGCAACCGGAACTCGGCTATCTGACGCGCCGCGAGGGCATCCTGACCTCGGGCTCGATCAAGGTCGCGACCAATTGGGTGGTGACGGGCTCGGCGCGTTGGGACCTGGAAGCCAACAAGATCAACCAGTATGTGCTCGGCGCCGGCTATGTCGACGATTGCTTCGTGCTGGCGGCGAACTATGTAACTTCGTATAGCTATTCCGCGGGCTCGACGCCGCCCGTGCTGAGCCACGCGTTCATGTTCCAGATCGGCCTGCGCACGCTGGCGACCTCGTCGGCGACCAGCGGTTCCGGGACCTCCGGCTTCCAGTGAACGGTTTGAAGTGACGGCCGCGTTTGCACCATCGCAGGCTCACCGCGGCTGACATGCGAGCGAAAAAAATATGACGACTCCATTGCCTGTCCTCCGCCTCCTCCTCGTCCTCGCCGCCCTGTTCCTGCTCGGCGCGCCGGTGCGGGCGCAGAACATCGTCGTCATGGTCAACGGCGATCCGATCACCGATTTCGACATCGAGCAGCGCGCCAAGCTCATCCAGCTGACCACGCAGAAGACCCCCGCCCGGCAGGTGGTCATCAACGAGCTTATCGACGAGAAGGTGAAGTTGAAGGAGGGCAAGAAATACGGCGTCGATCCCGGGGTCTCCGACATCAACCAATCCTACGAGAACATGGCGCAGCGCATGCGCATCTCGCCGGAGATGCTCACCAAATCGCTCGATGTTAAAGGCGTTCGCCCTGAAACATTGAAGGCGCGCATGAAGGCCGAGATGGTCTGGACCAGCCTCGTGCGCGGCCGCTTCAAGGAGAAGCTGATGGTCGGCGAGCGCGACGTCGCGGAGGCCGTGCAGGCCCAGACCGGCGACAAGCTCCAGATCGAGGGCACCGAATACAAGATGCAGCCGATCGTGCTGATCGTGCCGCGCGGCTCGTCTGCGGCCTTCCAGGAGACACGGATGAAGGAAGCCGAGCAATATCGCTCGCGCGTCGGAAGCTGCGAGGAAGCCAATTCGCTGTTCCGCTCGACGCCCAACGCCACCATCCGCGATGCCGTCACCAAGACCACCGCGGACCTGCCCGAGGCGCTGCGCAAGGTGCTCGACGACACGGCGATCGGCCACCTGACCGCGCCCGAGGTGACCAAGTCGGGCATCGAGATGGTGGTGCTGTGCTCGCGCAAGCCGACCACGATCGACACGCCGAAAAAGCGCGAGGTTCGCGACAAGATGTATCAGGAGAAATACGAGAAGACCCAGAAGGCCTATCTCGAAGACCTCCGCAAGGCGGCGATGATCGAATATCGCAACCGCTGATGGCCAAGCCCCCTGCCAAGCCCCTCGCCCTGACCCTGGGAGAGCCCGCCGGCATCGGTCCCGACATCACCATCGCAGCCTGGCTCGGGCGCCGCGAACTGGGCCTGCCCGCCTTCTATCTCCTCGGTGACCCTGCGCTGATCGCCCGCCGCGCGAAAGCGCTCGGAGCCGACATCGGGATCGCCGAAGTGAGCCCCGGCGAGGCCGAAGCTGCCTTCGCCGAGGCCCTGCCCGTGGTTGCGACCGGCACGCGCGCGACGGCCGAGCCCGGCAAGCCCGACGCATCCAGCGCCCCTTCCGCGCTCGCCTCGATCCGGCAGGCGGTCACCGACGTCCGCGAGGGCCGCGCCGGCGCCGTCGTCACCAATCCGATCGCCAAGAGCGTGCTCTATCGCGCTGGCTTCCGCCATCCCGGCCACACCGAATTCCTCGCCGAGCTCGCCGCTGAGCACGGCCGCGTGCCCCAGCCGGTGATGATGCTGTGGTCGCCTCGGCTCGCCGTGGTGCCCGTGACCATCCACGTCTCCTTGCGCGATGCGCTGGCCCAGCTGACCAGCGAGCTGATCGTCTCGACCGTGCGCATCGTCGCAGCCGAGCTCAAATCCCGCTTCGGCATCGATAGGCCGCGCATCGCGGTCTCCGGCCTCAACCCGCATGCAGGCGAGGACGGCTCGCTCGGCCACGAGGAGCAGACCGTGATCGCGCCGGCCCTCAAGGCGCTGCGCAGCGACGGCATCGAGGCGAAGGGACCGCTTCCTGCCGACACCATGTTTCACGAAGCCGCGCGAAACAGCTATGATTGCGCCGTCTGCATGTACCACGACCAGGCGCTGATCCCGATCAAGACGGTGGCGTTCGACGACGCGGTCAACGTCACGCTCGGCCTGCCCTTCATCCGCACCTCGCCCGATCACGGCACCGCCTTCGACATTGCCGGCAGAGGCAAGGCCAACCCGGCGAGCCTGATCGCCGCCTTGAGGCTTGCGAGCCGCATGGCGGCTGCGACAATCCGATGAGCGCGATCGACGACCTCCCGCCGCTTCGCGAGGTCATCCGCCAGCACGCGCTTTCGGCCCGCAAATCGCTCGGTCAGAATTTCCTGCTCGACCTCAATCTCACCGCGCGCATCGCGCGCGCGGCGGCGCCGCTGGACGACTCCACCATCGTCGAGATCGGCCCCGGCCCGGGCGGACTGACCCGCGCACTGCTTGCGCTCGGCGCCAGGCGCGTCATCGCGATCGAGCATGACGAGCGCGCGATCCCGGCGTTGCAGGATATTTCCGTGCGCTATCCCGGCCGGCTCGAGATCGTGCATGGCGATGCCATGACCTTCGACCCGCGTCCGCTGCTCGATGGCGAAAGAGCAAAAATCGTCGCCAACCTGCCCTACAACATCGCGACCCAGCTCCTGATCGGCTGGCTCACCACCGAGCCATGGCCGCCCTGGTACGAGACGATGGTGCTGATGTTCCAGCGCGAGGTCGGCGAGCGCATCGTCGCGCGCGAGGACGATGAAGCCTATGGCCGGCTCGGCGTGCTCGCCAACTGGCGCTGCGAGACCAAGATCCTGTTCGACATTTCGCCGTCCGCCTTCGTGCCGCCGCCGAAGGTCACCTCCTCGGTCGTGCGCCTGGTGCCGCGCGAAAAGCCTCTGCCTTGCGATCGCAAACTGCTCGAACAGGTCGCGGCTGCCGCCTTCGGCCAGCGTCGCAAGATGCTGCGCCAGAGCCTGAAGTCTCTGGGCGTCGATCCCGCACGCCTTGCGCAAGCCGCCGGCGTCGATGCGACGCGGCGCGCGGAGACCATTCCGATCTCCGGCTTTGTTGCCATGGCGCATGAATTGGCCGATATACGCAGCGAAGGCTGATAACGGAAATTCCGGAGGAAAGAAAATGGCGTTGATGCGTCGGCAGTCCCTGGTCAAGTTCGATGCGCCGTTGTGCGAGACCATCGTCGACACGCCAAAGCCGCAAGGGCGCGAGGTCCTGGTGCGTATCGAGCGCTGCGGCCTTTGCCACTCCGATCTGCACATCCAGGACGGCTATGCCGATCTCGGCGGCGGCAAGAAGCTCGATACCACGCGCGGCATGACGCTGCCCTTCACGCTCGGCCACGAGATCGCCGGCGTGGTCGACGAAGTCGGCCCCGACGTCGCCGCCGGCCTTGTCGGCGCGAAGAAGGCGGTGTTTCCGTGGATCGGCTGCGGCCAGTGCCGCGACTGCGCCAATGGCGACGAGAATCTCTGCGCCAAGCAGCGCTTCCTCGGCGTCTCGATCGACGGCGGCTTCGCCACCCACGTGCTGGTGCCCGACGCAAAATACCTGCTCGATTACGATCCCCTGCCCGTCAACCAGGCCGCGACGCTGATGTGCTCCGGTGTCACCGCTTACGGCGCGCTCAAGCGCCTCGTCGATCGTCCGCGCCAGCGCAATTTGCTGCTGATCGGTCTCGGCGGCGTCGGCATGATGGGCCTTTCCTTTGCAGAGGCCATGTTCAAGCAGCCGATCGCGGTCGCCGACCTCAGCGCCGCTGCGCGCGACACCGCGCTGAAGAACGGCGCGGCGGTTGCCTACGATCCGGCCGAGCCCGACGTGATCAAGCGCATTCTCAAGGAGACCGACGGCGGTTTCGACGAGATCGTCGATTTCGCCGGCAACGAGAAGTCCATGGCCTTCGCCGTCGCCGTTGCCGCGCGCGGCGGCAAGATCGTGGTCTCCGGCCTGATGGGCGGCCAGTTCACGCTGCCGATGGTGCAGTGGGTCTACAAGCGCATGACCATCGAGGGCTTCATGGTCGGCACGCTCGCGGAGGCCCGCGAACTGATGGCGCTCGCCCGTGCCGGCAAGATCAAGCCGACGCCGATGCGCGAGGAACCGATGGGCGACGTCCAGAAATGGATCGACAGCTTGCGCGCCGGCAAGGTCGTCGGCCGCATCGTGCTGAAGAACTGAGTTTCTGTGGCGGCGGAGGAGCTTCATTCGCCGCCGCGCTTTTCCTCGGCAAAATTAACTCGGAATTGACGCAAGGCCCGGTTCCGAATAGGGGAACCGGCGACCAGCACACTATATATCTCTCCAGCTTCCTTCCTGGAATTCTGGTGAGACCATGCAGACCATCCGCTGCTCCATTCGCCGATTTCTTGCCGACGAATCCGGCGCCACCGCGATCGAGTACGGCCTGATCGCCGCCGGCATCGCGCTCGCAATCATCGCCGTCGTCAACAACCTCGGCTCGACGCTGAACAAGAAGTTCAGCTCGATCAGCACCTCGCTCAAGTAGCGCCGCCCGCACTTTCGCCCAGTGACGCGACACCAAGCTCGGAACGGCAACGGCCGCGCCGCGTTGGCAGCCATGTCCATTCGCTGCACCGTCGAAAGCGCATTCTTCATCGCCTGGAGCTGTCTCGAGCTGAGCGGAGAGCTCGGCCCTCCGGACGAGACCGCGAACCTCCTGCTCGATGCCATCGAAGCCCAGCTCAGGACCGGCGAACGCCGGCAGTTGATGCTCGCCAACAGGGCGATCGACGCCTATCGCGCGCACGTGGAAAAAAGCCGGCCTGCGCATGACTGCGAAGCGCGCTTCGGGTGATGATCCTTCCCGTCGCCCTCGGGCCCGCCGGCCCGGCGGCGTTCGAGGTACAGGCCGGCGGTCCGTCGGGCAGAGCGCACGGGGTACGGCGCCCGGCGAGGACGATGCTATGCCGACCCGCGCGCCTTATATGTGCACTGCTGCACAGAGTTCGTGACACGAAATACCGCGGGTCCGGCGTTCCCTGCGGCCTGACCACGGTGACTTCCGGAATTCCGTAAGCCGGACCTGCAAGTTTTCAACGCACGAAGCCGCCTTGTGTGCACTTTGGAACCGTCGCCTTCGTCGCGGAAACGTAGGGTTCCGGCTCGCGCCGATTCCCGGCCAGAGCAAGACACGTGACCGGCCGGCCCCAAAACGATCTTCTCCAGCAGCTCAGCCACGCGGATTTCGAACTGCTCGGCCCTCACCTCCAGCCTGTCGAACTGGAGGCGAGCGATATCCTGCATCACGCCGGCGACGAGGTGGCGGCGGCTCATTTTCCCTGCGGCCCCACGCTCGTGTCGTTCGCCGTGCCGGTCGAGGACGATCGCGAGGTCGAAAGCCTGCTGGTGGGGCGCGAGGGCGCCGTGGGCATTGCCTTCGGCGGCAGCGCCTCGCCCGCTTATTCGCGCATCGTCGTGAAGCTGGGCGGCACCCTGGTCCGGTTGCCGCTGCGCGCGCTCGAGCAGGCGCAGCAGCGGTCGGCCACGCTCCAGCAGGTCTTCTTGCACTATGCCGACTGCCAGTTCGCGCAACTGCTCCAGAGCGCGGCCTGCAACGCCGCGCATTCGATCGAGCAGCGCGCCGCCAAGTGGATCATCCTCGCGCGCGAGCATATCGGCGGCCCCGAGATCCCTCTGACCCACGAGCAGCTCGCCGGCCTGCTCGGCGTGTCCCGCAGCTACGCCAGCCGCGTCATCCAGATGTTCAAGGCAAGACGGATCCTCGCGACCCGCCGCGGCGCCATTTTGATCCTCGATGCGCCGGCGCTCGAAGCCAGAGCCTGCTGTTGCAATGATTGGGTGAAGAAGCACTTTGACGAAGTGATGGGCCGGCGGCATCGGTCGAGCCCCGGCATTTCGGCGCCTCGCGCTCGCGGCGGCGATTGACGCTTCAGGCGCAGATGGGCCGGGCTGAAGTCCGCGACGCGCTGCAATTCGCGCCATTTCATGCCGATCAGCTCGCCCTCGCGCAGGTCCATGGTCCCGCTCCGCCTGAGGTCGCGGGGACGGCGAAGTCATGCTCGCTTCACACCCTGATAGGCCCAGGGCTATCGCATATGAAGAAAAGCGTGGCGGGCAGCTTGCCTGCGGCCCATCCTTCGAGACGCCCGCCTACGGCGGGCCCTCAGGATGAGGTCGCGTTTTGCGGTGAGACATCAGACCCTCATGGTGATGAGCCCGCCAAAGCGGGCGTCTCGAACCATGCAGGCCGAGCTCTTTCGGAAACCTCCCGCTGTCATCTGCCATAGCCCTGCTGATACGCCCAGGCCCTCCCCGTACAGGACGTCGCACCGCTTTTCGCCCGCGCCTCAAGCTGGTAGATTGACGCGATTACTCTGAAGAATTTGGCTTTGGGGAATTTTGATGCGCGCGAGCTTTTTCAATCGCGTCCTGACGGTGACAATGCTGGCCGCGGCCCTGCTCGTTGCCACGGTTGCAGCGGCATCGGCCGAGAAGCGTGTCGCGCTGGTCGTCGGCAACTCCGCCTACAAGAACATCACGCCGCTGGACAACCCGTCCAGGGACGCGAGCCTGATGGCGGAGACGCTTGGACTGCTCGGCTTCGCGCTGGTCGGTGGCCGCGCCCAGCTCGATCTCGACAAGGGCGCGATGGACCTCGCGGTGCAGAGCTTCGGGCGGCAGGTGCAAGGTGCCGATGTCGCGCTGTTCTATTATGCCGGCCACGGCGTGCAGGTCGCGGGCTCGAACTATCTCGTGCCGGTCGGTGCCAATCCGACGCGCGAGGCCGACGTCGATTTCCAGATGACCGACGTCAACCTCGTGCTGCGCCAGATGCAGGGATCGGGCACGCGCCTCAACCTCGTGATCCTCGACGCCTGCCGCAACAACCCCTTTGGTTCACGCGGCCTGCGGTCGTCAGATGGCGGCCTTGCGCAGATGCGCGCGCCCGAGGGCACGCTGATCTCCTATGCGACCCAGCCCGGCAACGTCGCGCAGGACGGCAGCGACGGCCACAGCCCCTACACCAAGGCGCTGGCCGCGACGGTCCGGACCGCGGGTCTCGACGTCTTCCAGACCTTCAACCAGGTCGGCCTCGCCGTGAAGCGCGCCACGTCAGGCGCGCAGCAGCCCTGGGTGTCGTCCTCGCCGATCGACGGCACCTTCTATTTCGTGGCCCCGACGCAAACCGCACCGCCGCAGGTGGCCGCAATGCAGCCCGATCCGCTTCCGGCAGAGCGGCTGCGCGCCGACCCCGACCGCGTCCCCTTGCGTGATGCCGCCCTGCTGAGCGAGCTCAGCGAGCGGCTCTACGAGCTCAATTTCGACCCGGACACGGCCGACGGACTCACCCGCGCGATCACGAAACTCCAGCAGCGGATTTCCATGGCGCCCACGGGTGAGCCGACCGAAGGCCTGCTGCTGCGGATGCGCAAGATGGAGGATCTGAAGCCGTGGGGCTCGATCGTCTACGGGCCCGACGACAGCAAATGGGGGATATCGTGGAATCACGCCTCGCGGCGCGCGGCGGTGGCGGACGCGCGCGGCAATTGCGCCGACGCCAAATGTCCGATCGAGCTTTCCTTTTACGGCAAGAGCTGCGGCGCCTTCGCGATATCGGACAAGTCCTGGTCGCTGGTCCAGCGCGACAGCGTCCAGCGCGCCAGGGACGCCGCGCTTGACGAATGCGGAAAGGCTGGCAAAGCTTGCCGCATTATCGGATCCGTCTGCGCCGACGGCTCCGGCCGCTGATACGATTTTCATTTTGGATTTTTGCTCATGCCCAATGCCGCCACCCGGACGTTCGCTTTCGCCTTCCTGCTCACCGCCTCCGCCTCATCGTCCGCGCTCGCGCAGTCCGGCAGCGCCGGCGGCTCGATCGGCAATGACGAGAAGTCGCTGTCCGGCTCGCGCTCTGACCGTTCGGCCGAACCGGCGCCTTCGGCGCGACGCAGCAAGCCGGCCGAGGAGCCACGCGCGTCGTCGCGGCGAAGCGGCGGTGGGGGTGGCGGCGGTGGCGGTTTTGACGGCGCCTGGATGGTCGTCAGCGTCGGCTGCGGCGGCACCACGTCCGGCGCGGTCGTGGTCTCCTCGGGCAAGGTCATCGGCCAGGGCGTCACCGGCACCGTCAGCCCAAGCGGATCGGTCAGCACGTTCGGCCAAGGCGAGGGTGTGACATTCACGGGCGCCGGCCGCCTCGGAGCGCGCAGCGGTTCCGGCACCTTCCGACGCTCCGACGGCTGCGGCGGAACCTGGACCTCGACCAAGCAATAACAGCAAAAAAGCCTGGCTGCGGGGCGGAACGAACGGCGCGCAGGCCCAATTCAGGCCACATCCTCTCCGGATTTGCGGCTCATTGCCACCCAAGTCTTTGACGAGAAAGGGCTGGTTAAGAGTTGCGTCATGCGTAACCGGGAGACCAGGATGGGCAACCGCACCGCAAAGTTCATATCCGCGCTTGCGGGCAGCATCATTGCAGGTGCGCCGCTGGCCGCCGTGTCGCAGACTGCGCCCACGGCAACGAGCACGGCAAATGCCGCGAGCGACTGCCTTGCCTCGCCAAAGGGCGCTGCGCCGCAGGGCCAGCACTGGCATTATCGCCTCGAGCGCGCCACCAAGCGGCAATGCTGGTATCTGCGTGCCGAAGGCGGCAAGGACAATGCAAAAACCGTACAGACCGCGCAGGCTGCGCCCGACGCGCCGACAGCCGATTCAGCAGCGCCGCAGCCGCACTCGGTGCAGGATGCCCGCGCCGAATATCTGACGCCGCAGAGCCCCGCAGCGCCGAAGGTGCCCGCACCGGCGGCGCCGACGCAACAAGCTGCGAGCCCCGCCGCCGACGACAGCGCGCAGCAGCCTGCCGTTGCGACGCGTTGGCCCGATGCGTCCACGTCGCCCGCACCGCAGCCGGCGCCCGCTCCTGTCACGACGACGGCACAGCCGAGTGCAAAGCCGTCGAAATCCCCTGCTCCGATGGCTCTGGCCGCGGCAGACAGCACCGCCGACAAGCCGGCCGGCTCGCTCCAGATGCTGCTGCTCGTGATCGGCGGCGCCCTGGCGCTTGCCGGCATCCTCGCCAGCATCGTCTACCGCTTCGCCGCCCGCGGACGCATCCGCGTCCAGGCCGCCGACCATCGCCGCGTCAACTGGGACAATTTTGAACCGCACGATCACGGCGACGGCCGTGCGCCCTGGCTCAACGCAACCGACATCGCACCGCGCGCGCAGCAGCCGCGCCCGATCGATTTCGATGCTGTACGCCCCCCACTCTCGCAGCTCAAAGCCTTGGCGCCCGAAGCCTTGCAGCCCAAACCCTTGGAGCCCAAACCCTTGCAGCTGGCCGCGATTGATCGTGAGATCGAAGTGATCGACGCGCGTGAGCCGCCGGCCCGCAACGCGGCCGCAGAACTCGACGAGGCCGATGTGTTCAGCGGAGAGTTCGAGATCGAGGCGTCTGCGCCCCGGCTCGCGGCCAACGAGGCTCATGACGAAGAGCCGGCCGATCGCGATGAGGCTGAGGCAATTGATGACGCCGTCGACGTCGACGTGATCACGGCGATGCTGGAACGGCTGGCGCAGGACGGGCCGCGCCTGTCGCAGCCTAGCCTTGAAGCTGGCCTTGCAGACCGCGCACGAAACCCACGAGGCCAGTCCGCCGCTCGCGCTTGAGGCGCTCGGCCTTCAGGATGGATTGCACCTCGGAAAAGGCGTCATCGACGTTGTGGTTGATGACGATGTAGTCGTACTCGGCCCAGTGGCTCATCTCGTGGCTGGCGCGGCTCATGCGCTTGCGGATCACCTCGTCGGAATCCTGCGCGCGCGAGTGCAGCCGCTTCTCGAGATCGGCCGCCGAGGGCGGCAGGATGAAGACGCTGACGACGTCGGCGCGCGCCTTCTCGCGCAATTGCTGCGTGCCCTGCCAGTCGATGTCGAACAGCACGTCCTGCCCCGCCGACAGCGCCGCCTCGACCGGCGCGCGCGGCGTGCCGTAGCTGTTGTCGAACACGGTCGCCCATTCCAGCAGCTCGTCGCCCTTCACCATCGCATCGAAGCGGGGCTTGTCGACGAACAGATAGTCGCGGCCGTCGACCTCGCCGGGCCGCATCGGCCGCGTGGTGGCAGACACCGACATTCGCAGGCCGGGCATCCGCTCGATCAGCAGACGCGACAGCGTCGTCTTGCCCGCGCCCGAGGGCGAAGACAGCACGAACATCAATCCGCGCCGCTCGACACCGTCAGTTCCGTGACCGCCCGTCGTCATCGATCACTCCAGATTCTGGACCTGCTCGCGGAATTGCTCGACCACGTTCTTCATGGCGAGCCCCGTATTGGTCAGCTCGATGTCGTTAGACTTCGAGCAGCAGGTGTTGACCTCGCGGTGAAACTCCTGCGCCAGGAAGTCGAGCTTGCGGCCGATCGGGCCGCCCTTGCCGATCAGCTCGCGTGCCTGCGCGATATGCGAGGCGATGCGGTCGAGCTCCTCGCGGATGTCGGCCCTGGTCGCGATCAGGAACGCCTCCTGCATCAGGCGGTCGGAATCGAAACGGTCGGAGGTGTCGAGGAGGCTGGCGATCTGTTCGGCGAGCCTGGCCTTGATCGCCTCGGGCTTGCGGCCGGGCGCAGCCTCGGCCTTCTTCGCCAGCTGCTCGACCTCGTCCACCCGCAGCGTCAGGATCTGCCCGAGCGAGGTGCCCTCGCGCTTGCGCATCTCGACGAGATCGGCGAGTGCCTGGTCGAAGGCGTCGGCTGCAGCAGTGCGCGCGGCCTTGTCCTCCTCCTCGTCGCCCTCGGGCTCGGCGACCTCAATGACACCCTTGATGGCCAAAAGTCCGTCGACGCTCGGCGCGACCGCGTCGACCTTGCCGGCGATCACGGCTGCGGCCTTCAGGACGGCGTTGAGGACATCCTCGTTGACACGGACGGACGCCGCGGCATTGGCGCGCTTGACGGTCAGATTGGCGTAGACGGTGCCGCGCGACAACAGCTCGGCGGCGCGCTTCTTGGCATGAGCCTCGAGCTCGTCGAACCCCTGCGGCAGCCGCACGCGCAAGTCAAAGCCCTTGGCGTTGACCGACTTCAATTCCCATTCGAACGTATACGGCCCGCTAGCGCCGTGGCTTCGGGCAAAGCCCGTCATGGACGACAACGCCATCAGGTCAATTTCTCCAGAAACACGGGATTCGCGGGCCCATCAAGGCACGCGAATCTTAAGACTATTTTGCAGGAAAGTGGAATCCGCAAAGTCCCGCAGGCAGGTCTGCGGTTGACAGGTCTGCGCCGGGTTAGCGCTGGACCACCGGGGGCGAGGTCTGCACCGCGCCCTGCCGGGCGGGCGCGGGGCGCGCCGCAGGCGGCTTCTTCTGCTGGCTGGGCCGCGCCGGCGTGGTCGCGGTCGGCGTGTCGGCGGCGCTGGGCGCGGCGGCGGCCGGCGGCGGCGCGTCCTCGGCCGGCTCGACCGTGTCGTTCTGGATCTGCTTCTCCATCGCGCGGAGCTTGGCGACGTTCTTCTGGTGCGCGTCGTAGGTCTCGGTGAAGGCATGCCCGCCGGTGCCGTCGGCGACGAAATAGAGGTCGCGGGTGCGGGCCGGGTTGGCGGCGGCCTCGAGCGAGGCGCGGCCGGGATTGGAGATCGGCCCCGGCGGCAGTCCCTCGATCACATAGGTGTTGTAGGGCGAAGGCTGCGTGATCTCGCTGCGCTTGATCGGACGGCCGAGCGTGCCCTTGCCGCCGACGAGGCCATAGATGATCGTGGGATCGGACTGCAGCTTGATCCTCTGCTTCAGGCGGTTGACGAACACCGCGGCGACGCGGCTGCGCTCGTCCGGCTTGCCGGTTTCCTTCTCGACGATCGAGGCCAGCGTCACCAGTTGCTCAGGAGTTTTGACCGGGATGTCCTGGCTGCGGCGCTCCCAGATCTCGGACAGCACGCGCTTGTGCGCCTGCTGCATGCGCTGGACCACCTGGTCACGCGGGGTCCCGCGCGGGAACTTGTAGGTTTCCGGCAACAGCGTGCCCTCGCGCGGCAGCTCACGCACGCTGCCGGTGAAGATGTCGTTGTCGGACAGCCGCGCCACGATCTGCTCGGAGGTCAGGCCCTCCGGGATCGTGACGGCATGCTGCACCACCTTGCCCTCGACGATGGTGGCGATGACGTCGCGCAAGGATGCGTTCTTCTGGAACGAGTACTCGCCGGGCTTGAGATCCGAACTCGCCTTCAACGCAGCAACGCTGGCGATGAACACCCACGGGTTGACGTCGGTCACGCCTTCCCGGTTCAGCGTCTCGGCGATGTCGCGCTTGCCCGCACGCTGCGGAATGTTGACGATCTTGTCGTCCTTCAGCGGCCCTGGCGCCTCGAGCACCTGCCGGCCGTAATAATAGACGCCGCCGGCGCCGATCATCGCGATCAGCAGCAGGGTGATGATGGCGTTGCCGACGATCACGAAAGGATTGCGCGCGCGGTCCGATCGCTTCGGCGGCGGCGGGACCTGCTCGGGCTCGAGCGCTGCCCGCGGACTCCGCGGCGAAATGGGCGGCCTTTCACTCATCGATGCAACCTGAATCCTGCCGGTTCAATCGCGGCCCGACGATCGCTTGCCGAGCCAGATGCACGCGCCCACTTCCATGACTATCGCCGAATGCGGCAAAACGGTGGATTCGTCGCAACAACAAACTAATGGTCCAGACGCCGGACGATCACCGACGCGTTGGTACCGCCAAAACCGAAAGAATTCGACAACGCGATGTTGACTTCACGCTTCTTCGCCGTGCGCGGCACGAGATCGATCGCAGTTTCGACCGACGGATTGTCCAGGTTGATGGTCGGCGGCACGACATTATCGCGAATCGCCAGAACGGCGAAGATCGCCTCGATCGCGCCGGCTGCACCGAGCAGATGTCCGGTCGACGACTTGGTCGAGGACATCGCGACCTTGGATGCTGCATTGCCGAGCAGACGTTCGACAGCCCCGAGTTCGATCTCGTCACCGAGCGGTGTCGAGGTGCCGTGGGCGTTGATGTAGTCGAGATCGGACGCCGTGATGCCGGCGCGCTTGAGCGCGGCGGCCATGCTGCGGAAGCCGCCATCGCCATCGGGTGCCGGCGAGGTGATGTGATAGGCATCGCCCGAGAGGCCGTAGCCGACCACCTCCGCATAGATCTTCGCGCCGCGGCGCCGGGCGTGCTCGAGTTCTTCCAGGACGAGGACGCCGGCGCCCTCGCCCATCACGAAGCCGTCACGGTCCTTGTCGTAAGGACGCGAGGCCTTCTCGGGCGTGTCGTTGAAGCCGGTGGAGAGCGCACGCGCGGCGTTGAAGCCGGCAATGCCGATGCGGCCGATCGGCGATTCAGCGCCGCCGGCGACCATCACGTCGGCATCGCCGAGCGCGATCAGCCGGGCGGCATCGCCGACGGCATGTGCGCCGGTCGAGCAGGCCGTAACCACCGAATGGTTCGGCCCCTTCAGCCCGTGCGCGATCGAGACGTAGCCGGAAGCGAGATTGATCAGGCGGCCCGGGATGAAGAACGGTGAGACCCGGCGCGGTCCGCGCTCCTTCAGGAGGATCGCGGTGTCGGCAATGCCGTTGAGGCCGCCGATGCCGGACCCGATCATGGTGCCGGTGGCGCACTTGTCCTCTTCGGTCTCGGGATGCCAGTTGGCATCGTCGAGCGCCTGGCCGGCCGCAGCCATGCCGAAGATGATGAAGTCGTCGACCTTGCGCTGGTCCTTCGGCTCCATCCACTTGTCGGGATTGAAGGTGTCGTTCGTTCCGTCACCACGCACGACCGTGCAGGCGATCTTGGTCTGCAGATCGGAGACGTCGAAGCTCTCGATCCTGCGCGCACCGCTTTCGCCGTTGAGGATGCGTTTCCAGGTCGGTTCGACGCCACAGCCGAGTGGCGACACCATGCCGAGACCCGTGACGACAACCCGCCTCATATCTGAAAACTCCGTATCGAAAGATTCGCGGCCAATAACAAGAAACCGGCTGACCGCTGGGAAGCGGCCCGTCCGGTTTCAATGTTGTCCCCGCGAAATTGAAGAGCCTTAGCTCTTCGCGTTCTTCTCGAGAAACTTCGTCGCGTCGCCGACGGTGAGAATCGTCTCCGCGGCGTCGTCCGGAATCTCGCAACCGAATTCTTCTTCGAACGCCATCACCAGTTCGACGGTGTCCAGACTGTCGGCGCCGAGGTCGTCGATGAAGCTCGCAGCGTCGACAACCTTCTCGGGTTCAACACCAAGGTGTTCGACCACGATCTTCTTAACCCGCTCGCCAATGTCACTCATTGCTTAACCTCGTGTTGTTCCCTGTAGACCCGACCCCCCGGGACGATACGAGCCGTCGTGGTCGTTTGACTGCCTTCGCTTACGAACTTTGATTTGGCCCCATCCTAACCGATGCAGGGCCCGGCGAACGACGGCCAAGGCTCAGCATCGCCAATATACAGGGTTTCAAAAACCTGCAATGGCGTTCTTTGCCCATCCGTTGAAGGTCCGGTTATCATACTTCAATTGCCTTGACTACAAGCCTCATTTCGCTCCGGAAACGGCCGTTTGCCGCATCCGGCCCGCCCCGAGGGGCGGCGCGGAGCGAGGCGTCAGATCATGGGTCAGATCATGGCCATGCCGCCGTTGACATGGATGGTTTGGCCGGTGACGTAGGCAGCTTCGTTCGAACTCAGGTAGACGGCGGCCGCCGCAATGTCCTCAGGCGTCCCCAGGCGGGCAGCCGGAACCTTGGTCAGAATCATTTCGCGCTGCTTGTCGTTGAGCGCATCGGTCATCGGCGTCTTGATGAAGCCGGGCGCGATGCAGTTCGCGGTGACGCCGCGCTTGGCGTACTCGGCACCCAGCGTCTTGATCATCCCGATCAGGCCCGCCTTCGAGGCCGTATAATTACCTTGCCCGGGATTGCCGGTGACGCCGACCACCGAGGTGATGGCGATGATGCGGCCGAAGCGCTTGCGCATCATCAGTTTGGTCGCGGCGCGCGCGAGGCGGAAGGTCGCAGTCAGATTGACGTTGATGACCTCATCCCAGTCCTCGTCACGGAGCTGCACGAAGAGGTTGTCGCGGGTGATGCCGGCATTGGCGATGAGGATGTCGACCTGTCCCATCGCAGCTTCCGCGGCGGGCACCAGCGCCTCGACCTCGTCCGCCTTGGAGAGATTGCAGGGCAGCACATGGCTACGCTCGCCGAGCTTGCCGGCAAGCTCATCCAGCACTTCCTTCCGCGTGCCCGAAATCGCTACGGTGGCGCCCTGCGCGTGCAGCGCCTGCGCGATCGCGCCGCCGATGCCGCCAGTTGCGCCGGTGACGAGCGCCTTTTTGCCAGTCAGATCGAACATCGATAACTCCTTCAAAGCACGATCCGGAAAAGCGTGCAGAAGTTGTCCGGAAAGATCGTGCGCAAACTTAAAGAACTGAAGCGCGATGACGAACCATCGCGCGTTAGCCCTGCTTCGCAGCGGCCAATGCATCCCTGGCGGCGGCAATGTCGTTCGGCCCGCCGACCGCAACCCCGACGGCACCGTCCGCAATGCGCTTGACGAGTCCCGTCAGCACCTTGCCGGCGCCGATCTCGAAGAAACGGGTGACGCCCTGCCCCGCCATGTAGGCGACCGACTCGCGCCAGCGCACAGTGCCGGTGACCTGCTCGACCAGACGGCGGCGGATCTCGTCGGGATCGGTAATCGCGCGCGCCAGCACGTTCGACACCAGCGGCGCCGCCGGCGCCCTGATCGTAACCTTGGCCAGCGCCTCGGCCATCGCGTCCGCAGCCGGCTGCATCAGCTTGCAATGGAACGGCGCGGACACCGGCAGCAACATCGCGCGCTTGGCACCCTTGGTCTTGGCGATCTCGACGGCGCGATCGACCGCGGCCTTGTCGCCGGAGACGACCACCTGCCCGCCGCCATTGTCGTTGGCGGCCTGGCAGACCTGCCCCTGCGCCGCCTCGTGCGCGACCTCCATGGCGGCCTCGTAGTCGAGGCCGAGCAGAGCGGCCATCGCGCCGGCGCCGACCGGCACCGCTTTTTGCATTGCGAGACCGCGAGTGCGAAGCAGCCGCGCGGTGTCGGAAATCGTCAGGCTGCCGGCCGCAGCCAGCGCCGAGTATTCACCGAGCGAGTGGCCAGCGACGAAGGTCGCGTCCCGCCCCACGGAAAAACCGGCTTCAGCCTCAAGCACACGCAATGTGGCAACAGACACCGCCATCAGGGCCGGCTGGGCGTTTTCGGTGAGCTGAAGGGTTTCGGCCGGGCCTTCCCAGATGGTCGCCGTCAGCCTCTCCCCAAGCGCGGCATCGACCTCGTCGAACACGGCGCGCGCCACCGGAAATGAGTCGGCGAGAGCCTTGCCCATGCCAACCGCCTGGGAACCCTGCCCTGGAAATGTGAATGCAGCCGTCATCGGCGCTCCCTGCTTGTCGGGCGTGATCTCTGCGAGAACCGGCAGCCGATTACGCACGGCCTTAGGCCATGGTTCCGGATCATGCTCCAAAGGGGGCCGTAGACACTGTCCGGGGTCGGACTGTCAAGCCAAGATGGGAACTTCGACCGGCATTCAACCGGGAACGCGACCCCTTAAAATCCGCCGGCGGTCTGGTTGGCATCGACCTCCGACCCGGCCTGCGCGCGGCGTGCGCTGTTCACCAGTTGACCCGGCCGGTCGTCGCGGTTCGGCTTCGCCGTCGCAAGCCGCAGCACGGCCGCATAGCCCGGCTGCACCTCCATGCGGCCGGCGTGCCGGCTCGCGCTCAGCAGGCGATGCACCTTCGGCAGATTGTAGCAGGGCACGTAGAACAAGAGATGATGCTCGAGGTGATAGTTCACGCAATACGGCGCGATGAACAGGCGCTCGAGAAAATTGGCGTAAGTGGTGCGGGTGTTGCGCAGGGGATCGCTGCTGTCGGGGACGACGGCGTGCTCGGCGATGTTGCGGATGCGGGTGATGACCATCATCCATGTGAGCAGCGGCACCAGCCATAGCAGCGGATAGGCCCACCACACACCGGCCGCCGCAAGCGCTGCGAACATCGCCGCATTGACGAGGCATTGCGGCCCGAGCTGCTCCCGGAAATGCGCCGCGCGCTGCCGCCACGACCAGTCCTTCGGACCGAGCGCATTGAGCAGTTGCGCCTTTCGCTGCTGGTAGCCGGTCTGCCCGGTGATGTCCCGAATGAACTTGCGGCGGTAGCTCAGCTTCGTGATCGGAAACGGCGCCGACAGCACGAGATCAGGATCGTCCTCCTGCTGGGTGCGCGCATGATGCTGAAGGTGATAGCGCCGGTAGCTTCGCGTCTCCGCGAAGAGTGGATAGGCGCAAAACCACTGGCTCAGGGCCAGATTGGTCTTCTCGTCGGCGGACAGGCAACCATGCGCACCGTCATGCATCAGGATCGCGAGCCCAAGCTGGCGCGAGCCGATGATGGCGACGGCGAGAACATAGGTGACCGGATTTGGCCACCACGCGACCAGTGCGATCGCACCGATGATCAATGCCCATGCGTGGGCGATCAGTGCGACACCTTTCCACGTCACGCGCCGGCGCACGTCGGCGAGCTGATCGTCGGTCAGGAAATCACGGGCACGCATGCGAAGCGCGGTCATGGCCTACCCTCCTCGTTCGAATTGCTTGATGCAGTGTGCGCGTCGACGAGGCGCAGGCGCGCGGCGTCGCCGACGGATTTCGCCTGCTCGCCGAGCACGCGGAGCATCTCGGCACAGAGCTCCTCGGGCGAACGGCCCATGGCGTAACCCTCGAGGATGATGCCGATGGCGACGGCCCAGAACCGCCGGGAGCTTTCGTCGGGCGCACGCAGGGAGCGCCAGCCGTGCCGCTCCACCTGACTGGCATAGGCCCGCGCGCCCTCGCTGTGCAGACGCTCGATGGTGCGCTCGACCAGCGGTGCGAGATCCTGGCGCCGCCGTGTCAATGTCAGGGCTTCGGCGAAGAAAGCGACAGAATCGCTCGCCGTTACGGTCTCGGCCAGCGCATGGGTGTATTCCCGTGGCGTGCGCGCCTTCAGCGCCGCCTGCTCCG
Organism: Bradyrhizobium sp. SZCCT0153; assembly: GCF_018129995.1. Classification (GTDB taxonomy): domain Bacteria; phylum Pseudomonadota; class Alphaproteobacteria; order Rhizobiales; family Xanthobacteraceae; genus Bradyrhizobium; species Bradyrhizobium japonicum_G. The sequence goes on along the minus strand of NZ_JAFCKS010000006.1, from coordinate 35,821 downwards.
TCTTTCGCGCCAGATACAGCAGCTCGCGGCAGGCGCATTCGACGAACAGCGCCTCCTTGGTGCGGAAGTAATAGGTGATCTGGCTCGGGAAGGCGTCTGCAGCGGCCGCGATGTCGGTGATCGCGGTGCCCGACAGCCCCCGCTCCCGGAACATCGGGCTCGCGGCATCCAGCAGCAGCGACCGCATCTTGCGGCCTGCCGAGCGCGTGGCGCGCGCGGTATGCTTGGGGTCGCCAGCCGCCTCAAACGGCTCATGAACCGACTTTTCCGCCATGGAGCCCTCTTGCTCGTTTATTTGTATGACATACAAACAAATAGATCAAGCTGGATTGTGGTATGAAAGGACCGGCCCAATGCCGTTGGACGGGAACCGTCCGGGCGAATAGCCGCCTGCATCCTTGCCAAGTCGGCCAAAATCCGTATAAGGCGCGCAACCGCAGACCCCGGCCGGGAGCTGAACGGACGGTCTCAGCAAATCATTCGTGATTTTGGTGTGGCAGGGCCAGTCGGCCCGTCGTCCCGTGTTTCCGCCTTCTGAGCTTAATCCCAGAGTCCTTTCCGAAGGCCTCTTAAGGGCTTGACGCCGGGCGATGCGCCAACATGAGGAAAGGACCACCATGGCTCTCTATGAGCATGTTTTTCTCGCGCGTCAGGACGCGAGCACGCAGCAGGTCGAAGAGCTGACTGCGCAGATGACCGGCATCGTCGAGGGTCTCGGCGGCAAGGTCACCAAGACCGAGAACTGGGGCGTGCGCTCCCTCACCTACCGCATGAACAAGAACCGCAAGGCGCACTTCGTGCTGCTCAACATCGACGCGCCGTCCGCCGCGATCGCCGAGATCGAGCGCCAGGAGCGCATCAGCGAGGACGTGATCCGCTATCTCAGCGTCCGCGTCGAAGAACTCGAGGAAGGCCCGTCCGCGATGATGCGCAAGGCCGACCGCGACCGCGAGCGTGACGACCGTGGCGGCGGCTTCCGGGGTGATCGCGAAGGCGGTGGCTTCCGTGGCGACCGCGAAGGCGGTTTCCGTGGCGGCGATCGCGACGGTGGTGGCTTCCGCGGTGACCGCGGTCCGCGCCGTCCGCGCGACGAAGCTGAAACCTCAACGCCGGATGCGGAGTAAGATCAATGGCTGAAGCTGGTGCACGCCGTCCGTTTTTCCGTCGTCGCAAGAGCTGCCCTTTCACGGGCGCGAACGCTCCGAAGATCGACTACAAGGACTCCAAGCTGTTGATGCGTTACGTCTCCGAGCGCGGCAAGATCGTGCCGAGCCGCATCACCGCGGTGTCCGCGAAGAAGCAGCGTGAGCTCGCCCGTGCGATCAAGCGCGCGCGCTTCCTGGGCCTGCTGCCCTACGTCATTCGCTAAGACGAACCCGGCCGGCGACGACATCGCCGCCGGCCGCACTCCAAAACGCGATGAATCATCATCGCGCTTTGGGTTGTCGTTTGAGCATGATCTTTTCGGAAAACCGCTGCACACTTTTCCGGATCATGCTTGAGTTTCATAAGGCTTCCGGGTCGTCCGGTCGCCGATGGTTGGGGCAAGACGCCTCTAACCGCTCGAAGGGAGCGGGACAGCTGATGATGGCCTTTGGACTGATAGCCCTGATCGCCGGCGCTGCGTCGGCCCTGATGTTCGCCTCGATCATTTCGGGCGCGCTGGTCTCGCTCGTCCTGTTCTATCTCGCACCGCTGCCGCTGATGGTCGCCTCGATCGGCTGGGGACCGCTTTGCGCGACGCTCGGCGGCATCGCTGCCGCGCTCGGTCTCGGCGCCCTGTTCGGACTGCCCTACTGCATCGCCTTCGCCGTCACCGTCGCACTGCCGGCCTGGTGGCTCGGCCATCTCGTCCTGCTCAGCCGGCTGGTGCCGGGCGCAGCGCCCGCCGCCGACGCCGCGCCGCCGGCCGAACCCGAGCTCGAGTGGTATCCGGTTGGCCGCATCCTGCTTTGGATTGCGGGCTTCGCCACGCTGACCACGATCGCCGCCCTGCTCACGCTCGGTACCGACGCCGAGACCATCACCGGCGCGCTGCGACGTGGCCTGATGCGCCTCCTCCGTACCGCCGACCCGCAGGCCTCCGGCGAAGCCGGCCAGTTCGTCGACGCGCTGGTAAATATCGCACCGGCCGCGGCCACCATCGTCGCGATGATGACGCTGACACTCAATCTCTGGCTCAGCGCCAAGGTGACCGCGACGTCGGGGCGGCTGCGACGTCCCTGGCCGGACCTGATGACGGCGGAGCTGCCGCCGATGACGCTCGTCGCGCTCTGCATCGCGATCGCCCTCTGCTTCACCGGCGGACTGCTCGCGATCGTCGCGCAGATCACCACGGCGGCGCTGATGATGGGGTATGCGCTGACCGGCTTTGCCGTGCTGCATACGCTGACGCTGGCACTGAAAAGCCGCACCTTCTGGCTCGGCTCGACCTACGCCGTCGTCGTCTTTTTCGGCTGGCCCGTCATTGCAATGGTCATCCTCGGCCTTGCGGATGCCGTGTTCGGCTTCCGCGAGCGCTTCCTGCGTATGCGCCAGCCACCGCCGCTGCCGACCCCCTGAGTTCAAGTCCGAAAATCCAACTCACTCAACACTTCAAAGGAGAACGAATATGGAAGTCATTTTGCTGGAACGCGTCAACAAGCTCGGTCAGATGGGCGAAGTCGTGAAGGTTCGCGACGGTTATGCCCGCAATTTCCTGCTCAAGCGCGGCAAGGCCCTGCGCGCCACCGCCGACAACCGTGCCAGGTACGACGGCATGAAGGCCGAGCTCGAGGCTCGCAACCTCCAGTCCAAGGGCGAGGCGTCCAAGGTCGCCGAGAAGATCCAGGGCAAGAACATCATCGTGATCCGGCAGGCCTCGGAAGCCGGCCAGCTGTTCGGCTCGGTCAACGTGCGTGACATCGTCGTGGCGTTCGAAGCCGACGGCGTTTCGCTGTCCCGCCCGCAGGTTCAGCTCGACGCGCCGATCAAGACCATCGGCAAGCACACCATCACGGTTGCGGTCCACCCCGAGGTCGAGGTCGAGATCAGTGTCACCGTCGCGCGCAGCCAGGACGAGGCCGAGCGCATCAACCGCGGCGAGGACATCTCGACCCGCAACGAAGACCGCGACGCGGCTGCCGAAGCGATCGCCGCCGCAGGCGAGTTCTTCGATCCGGAAGCCGAGCACGACGACGTCGAGCCGGCTCCGGCGGCAGAGACCGAGAAGTAAATACGCCTCATGCGCTGGCTTGACCCGCGCATCCATCAAAAGAGCCTTGCTCAAGAAGATGGATTGGGGTCAAGCCCGGCAATGACGACGGAAAATGGATCAGCCCGGCCGCCTCAGGCGGCCGGGCTGATCGTTTTGGCGGCGGCCTCCTCGCTCAGCATCGCGATCGAGGCAAGCGCAGTGGCCGTGTGCTTCTCGACACCGCCGCTGACGCAGTACACGTCGGCGGCGACCACCGCGACCTGACGGCCCGGCTTGATCACCCTTGCCCGGCAGATCAGCTTCTCGCCGACCGCAGGCGAGAGCAGATTGAGCTTGTATTCCGCCGTCAGTGCCGGCTGGCCGCGCGAAGTGGCCGCCGCGATCGTGGTCGCGTTGTCGACCAGGAAGGCGGTGACGCCGCCATGGAAGAAGCCGTGCTGCTGCAGCAGCTCCGGCCGGCGTTCGACCGCGATCGTGCAGGTGCCGCGCGACAATTCGGACAGCTCGGCGCCGACCAGGTTCATAAAGCCCTGCCGGCCGACATTGGCGTGGATGCGCTCGGCTACCGCCGCGAATTCGGGATCTGCTTCGGCTGGCATGGGCCTCTCCTCACGGCGTGTTGATACGATCGAGTGGCCGCAGCGCACGGCTGGCGCAGGCGATCAACGTCTCGGCCTCGGCGCGCGGATCGGTGCGGTCGCGTCCCGACAGGAAGGCGCGGCAAAAAATCTGCGCCGGACCGATGAGCTGGCTGACGAACATCGCCGGCGTCATCGGCAAAAGCTCTCCGCGCCCCACCAGCGGCCCGCGCCAGCGCTCGATGCCTTCGGCAAGGCGCGCATTCTGCGCGCGCTGGGCGTCGCGAACGTCCTCGCCCCATTCGCTGCGCGAGATATCGAACAGATAGCGCGCCTGGCGCCGGCTGGTGACGACCCAGTCGAGATGCGCCCGGATCAGGCCATCGATGCCCTGCCCGGCGTCAGGCAGAGGATCGAGCGCGGCCAGCATCGCGGCGTGATACTGCCGCAGCACGTCCAGGAACAGCGCACCGGCAAGCTCCTTCTTCGAGCCGAAGACGTGGAAGAAGCTGCCGTTGGAGGCGCGCGCCCGGGCGCGGATCGCAGCCACCGTGGCAGCCTCGAAGCCGACGCGGTCGAAGACGAAAAGCCCCGCCGCCAGCAGATCGTCGCGCACGCTCGCCGTCATCGGCGCCTCCTGGAGCATTACTCTAGAGCAGTGCTCTAGTCATGGTCAAGATGATGCGGAGGCCGCGATGAGCGCGGCTTCCGTTTGTCGAATAAAAATGGGGTGCGGCCTACCGCGAGATCGGCGGCGCCGGCGGTCCGGAAGATTCCGCCGGCGGCGGGGCCGCAGCAGTCGCGGGCGGCGCCGGCTCCGGCGGCTTGGCTGCCGGTTCGGAGCTGGCGGCGGGCGCGGCCGGCTTGGGAGCCGCCTCTTCCGCCGGCTTGAGCTCAGCGGGCTTGGGTTCGGCAGGCTTGGGTTCGGCAGTGGCCGCTGCCGGCGGCGCCGGCGTCACCTGCGGCACCGGATCGGGCCGCAGCGCCGGCGTATCAGTGCCACGCGGCTCGACCTTGGCGCTCTCCGGCTTCGATGCCTTGCCGCTGTCGGGCTTGGCCTCATCGCGACCTGGCTCGACCTTGGCGGTCTCGGGCTTGACGGTCTCGGGCTTGGACTCGTTCTTCTTGTCGTCGGCCTTCTTGTCGTCGGTGGCCGGCGTGGCGGCATCGGCCTTCGGCGCCTCTTCGGTCTCGGGCTTGCCGCGCTTGCTGAGACGCTTGGCCTTGCGGCCCTCCGGCGTGGCTTGCCCCTCGGGTTTTGCAGCTTCCTTGGCACCCTCCTCGCTCGGTCGCGCAGCACGCTTCTGGCGCGCGCCCTCGGCCGCCGGGGCGACAGCAGCCTCGCCTTCCGGCTTGGCGGCCTCCTGGGAGCGCTGGCGACGGCCATGATGCTCAGGCGACTGCGCAGGATTGGTGCTCGCTTCCTTCTCCTTGGCGCCGTCCTTCTTGTCCTTGCCGTCCTTGCCGCCGTCCTTGGCCTGGTAGCGGGTGTCGGTGGCACCGTTGGAGACGAGGTAGGAGGCGAGGACGCCCGCCATGTCCGAGCTCGTGGTGTAGTGCTGGCGCAGGAATCCCGGCAGCGAACCCGGCGCCACGGACTTCAGAAGTCCGCGCGGGCTCTTGTGGCAGGCAGTGCAGGTCTGCGCAAAAATCTGGGACGGGCTTTTGCCGGCCTCGAGGTTCGTCGCCTGCGCAAGCGCGGCATCGGTCGCACCGAAGCCGATCAGAAGCAACACCGTCGCGAGGCTGAGCGCTCGGCTCGACATTCCCATCATCTCCATTGAATTCCGAGAGGTCCGGCCGGCAGAAGGCGCGGCGGCGGGTCACCTTTTAGCGGATTGAGCCGCGAATGGAAGCAGGCTCCACACGCAAGGATGTGATTAAGCGCTTTTGGAATATCGGCTGTGATCACAGCGCAATAGCAGACCGCAATGACGGCTCGCCAGTGCCCCGATGGTGAACTGATTTCTGCTCCACCCGCGACGCCATGGCGCACATGAGGCTGCTCAGACGAAAGGTCGCAGATGAATGATGGCCTAGTGGCGCAGGGTCGATATCTGGGAGAGGGGGAAAGAGGCTGTTAACGCCAGTTGCGCGCGCAATTCCACGATGACCTCGGGTGCGACCGGCTGGCGCCGGATTTCGGGACGTTCGGCGTGCTCCATGGCCGCGATCAGGCCCGACAGCCAAAGCCGGCTGCCTGCCTCGCTCCGCCAATTCTGGGGCTGCCGTTCTGGCCGCATCGCCTGCCTCGTCTCGCCGTTGGCGGATCACGGGATAATTCCCTGCCCGCCTGCCTGTTCCGGCACTACCCCCGAAAGAATCCGGGGAGATGTGATCTGCTTCACATAAGTCTCGTCGGGCCTGGCTTAGACCGTCGCCATGAGCAAAGAGACCCAAACCTCATTCGACATGCAGGACGACCTCCGCACCGATTACGCCCTGATCGTTACCGGCGTCGGGGCGGCCGTGGTTGCGCTGGTCTACCTCCTGCTGGTCTGAAGGCGAGGCGAAAGCTCCCAGCGTGCGTCATTTCGCGCGCATCTCGATACGTCTGCCCGCCAATCCATTAGGTTCACTTCATCCGGAGTTTTCCGTGGCGCCGCTGCGGCCGCTTCCAGGCCGCGCCCCGAGTTCCGCGAAAACCCGTCAAGCGCGGCGCGGGCTGCGGCGACCAATCATCCACCATTTTAATGATCGGTTGATAGCAGCCAGCTTTCACTTCCGCTTTGGGCCGAGGCGGCGCTTTATCCCGGCCCCGCATCCGCCCCAGAAAATTGCTATCGCTCGACCATGGCCCTGACTGATTCGAACGTTCTCAAACTCGCGCCCGAAGCCGGAACTCCCGCTTATCGGAGCGCGCCGCATAATATCGAGGCGGAACAGAGCCTTCTGGGCGCGATCCTGGTCAACAACGACGCCTTCTACCGCGTCTCCGATTTCCTGGAGCCGAAGCATTATTTCGAGCCCTTGCACCAGACCATCTACGAGACCGCCGGCAGCCTGATCCGGATGGGCAAGATCGCCACGCCGGTGACATTGAAGACGTTCCTGCCCGCCGACACCGATGTCGGCGGCATGACCATCGGGCAATATCTGGCGCGGCTCGCGGCCGAAGCGACCACCATCATCAATGCGCAGGATTATGGGCGCACCATCTACGATCTGGCATTGCGCCGCGACCTGATCGGCATCGGCGAGGACATGGTCAATGTCGCCTATGACGCCCCGGTCGACTTTGCGCCGCGGGCGCAGATCGAGGACGCCGAACGCCGCCTCTACGAGCTCGCGGAATCCGGCCGCTACGACGGCGGCTTCCAGAAATTCTCGCAGGCGCTGACAGTCGCGGTCGATCTCGCTGCCAAGGCGTTCCAGCGCGACGGAAAGCTGTCGGGCATCTCCACGGGCCTGCGCGATCTCGACACCAAGATGGGCGGCTTGCAGCACTCCGACCTCATCATCGTCGCGGGACGTCCCGGCATGGGCAAGACGTCGCTGGCGACCAACATCGCCTACAACGTCGCGCAGGCCTACGTTCCGGAACTACAGGCCGACGGCACCATGAAGGCCGCCAACGGCGGCGTCATCGGCTTCTTCTCCTGCGAAATGTCGGCCGACCAGCTCGCCACGCGTATCGTGGCCGAGCGCACCGGCATCCCCTCCTCCCACATCCGCCGCGGCGGCATCTCGGAGGCCGATTTCGAGAAGATCCGCCAGGTCTCGATCGAGCTGCAGTCGCTGCCGTTCTATGTGGACGCAACCGGCGGCCTGTCGATCGCGCAGCTGATGGCGCGTGCGCGCCGGCTGAAGCGCCAGAAGGGCCTCGATCTCCTCGTGATCGACTACATCCAGCTTCTGTCCGGCTCGGGCAAGCGCGCCAGCGACAGCCGCGTTCAGGAAATCACGGAAATCACGACCAGTCTGAAGGCGCTGGCGAAGGAGCTCAACGTCCCCGTGATTGCGCTGTCGCAGCTCTCGCGTCAGGTGGAATCGCGCGAGGACAAACGGCCACAGCTCTCGGACTTGCGCGAATCCGGCTCGATCGAGCAGGACGCCGACGTCGTGCTGTTCGTGTTCCGCGAGGAATATTACCTCGCCATGAAGGAGCCGCGCCCCGGCACGGAGGAACACGCCAAATGGCAGTCCGACATGGAACGCACGGCGGGGCGCGCCGAAGTCATCATCGGCAAGCAGCGCCATGGCCCGACCGGCACCGTCGAGCTGCACTTCGACGCATCGGTCACGCGCTTCGGCGACCTCGCGCATGACGGCCAGATTCCGGATCGCAGCGAGTACTGAGTTCCTTGAACCGGACCGGCCTCTTGCGTAAAACGGCGCCATGACAATGGCGTCCGACCCGAAAATGATCCCTCAATCCGGCCTTCTCTCGGCGGAGGCCAATCAGGCAGCCGCACTCGCTGGCTTCGGCGGCGTGCTCACCGTCGATCTCGACGCCATCATCGCCAACTGGCGCAAGCTCGAGAAGACGGCGGTCCCGGCCGAATGCTCGGCGGTGATCAAGGCCGACGCCTATGGCTGCGGCGCCGAGCAGGTCGCGCGCGCACTGAACAAGGCCGGCTGCAAGACCTTTTTCGTCGCGACCATCGAGGAAGCGCGCAAGGTGCGCGCCGCGGTCCCCGAGCCGGCGATCTACGTGCTCGGCGGCCATTTCCAGAACACCGGCGAGCACTACGCCCAGATCAATTGCCGCCCCGTGATCGGCGATCTCAACGAGCTCGCCGAATGGGACGTGTTCTGCCGCCGCACCGGCTGGACCGGCGGCGCCGCCATCCACATCGATACGGGCATGAACCGGCTCGGGCTGACGCTGGCGGAAGCGCAGGCCATCATCCCCCGCATCAATGCCGGCGATCACGGCATCACGCTGGTGATGAGCCATCTGGTCTCGGCCGAGCAGCTCAACAGCCCCGTCAATGCCAAGCAGCTCGCAGCCTTCCGCAGCATCGCCAGCGAATTCTCCGGCGTGCCCGCGGCGCTCGCCAATTCCTCCGGAATCTTCCTCGGCGCGCCCTTCCAGTTCGATCTGGTGCGGCCGGGCGCAGCGCTCTACGGCGTCAATCCGACGCCGGAGGCCGACAATCCGATGCAGCCGGTGGTCGATCTGAAGGCGCGCATCGTGCAGATCCGCAATGTCGAGCGCGGTGAGAGCGTCGGCTATGGCGGCACCTGGACCGCGCGGCGGCCGACCAAGCTCGCGATCATCGCGGTCGGCTATGCCGACGGCTATTTCCGCGCCGCCAGCTCCAATGACGGCACCCGCGGCGCCGAGGTCATCGTCGCCGGCAAGCGCTGCCCGGTCGCGGGCCGCGTCTCGATGGACTTGATCGCGATCGACATCACCGATTTGCCCCCGAACGCGGCGCGGCGCGGCCACATGGTGACACTGCTCGGCGAAGGCATCACCGTCGACGAGCTCGCCCATCATTTCGGCACGATCGGCTATGAGGTGCTGACCAGCCTCGGCCATCGCTACGCCCGTATCTACAAGGGCGGCAACGCGGTCGAGCCGCTGGGACGTCCGGCGCCGGTGGCCGAGCAGACGCCCGCCACGCCGCCGATCGAGCAGCCGGCGAGCCCGCCGCCGCCGCTGCTGAGCTGAGCTGTTCGCCGCTTACTTCTTTTTCCTGCTGTCCAGGGCCGCCTTGCAGGTCGCGCTGAGCTGGTCGCGTTTGCCATTGAGGCAGGCGACGATCCCGCCTCCGGGTGCGAGGCCGGCGCAGAATTTATCATAGTCCGCCTTGCATGCGCCGCGCGGATCGGCCGATTGTGCCGAAGCCGCTGCGGAGAAGGCAGCGGTGACGACGATGGCGACAAAGCTCAATCTGGACATTGTATCTCCGGTGACGGAAGGCAGGAGCCGGTAGCTCTACATGAAGATCGCGACATTCAACATCAACAACGTCAATCGCCGCCTGCCCAATCTGTTGGCGTGGATGCGAACGGCGAAGCCTGACGTCGTCGCGCTTCAGGAGTTGAAGGCAAGTGATGGCGAATTTCCGGCGGCCGCCATCGAAAAGGCCGGTTACGGCGCAGTGTGGTGTGGACAGAAGACGTGGAACGGCGTCGCCATTCTCGCCCGCAATGCCGAGCCGGTTCTCACGCGCGATCGCTTGCCGGGAAAGCCTGATGATCACGAAGCCCGTTACATCGAAGCTGCGGTGCGCGGAATCATCGTCACCAGCATCTACCTGCCAAACGGCAATCCGCAACCGGGACCGAAATTCGATTACAAGCTCGACTGGTTCGCGCGTCTCAAGCGCCACGCCAGGACCTTCATCAAGCAGGATCTGCCGGTGGTGCTCGCCGGCGATTACAACGTCGCGCCGACGAAGATCGACATCTATCCGACACGATCGTGGGACAAGGATGCCCTGATCCAGCCGAAGAGCCGCGCGGCCTTTGCCTCGCTCGTCTCACAGGGCTGGTGCGACGCGATCCGTGAGCTGCATCCGGACAAGCGCATCTACACCTTCTGGGACTACAAGCGGAACCGCTGGCCGCGCGATGCGGGCTTGCGGCTCGATCACCTCCTGGTTAGCCCCGTCCTCGTCTCACGCCTGGCCAAAGCGGGCGTCGACAAGGAGGTCCGCGGCGAGGACGGCGCGAGCGATCACGCGCCGGCGTGGATCATGCTGAGATAGATTGTACGAACCTATACTGCTCACCACAAATTCTTGCCGTCGATCAGGTTGACCGGCACGGCCTCCAGATCGAAATCGTCGAACAGGCGCGCGTTGACGCCGACCTTGGGATTGTCGAAATCGGGCTTGCCGGTCGACCAGTCCGGCGATTCCGAATAGGTGCCGCAGCCGCAGTTCGCGCAGAAATGATGTTTGACCGTGCGGCTGCCCCAGAGATAGGTCGCAACGTTCTCCGGCGGCGACAGCAGCCGAAACTGCGCCGGCGTGTAATAGGCCCAAAGCGCGCCGCGCTTGGCGCAAAGCGAACAGGTGCAGCGAGTCACGCCCGAGGGCGCCTCCGCCACCTCGAACACCGTTTCACCGCAATGACAGCTTGCCTCGATCGGCATGACCCACTCTCCGTTTTGTCAGGAGGTGGTCGTAGCCGGTCCCTGCTGCCAACATGCTGTCAGCAGCACCATTCCGTCAGGACGTCTCGTTCGCCGACAGCCGCTCGGCGTTCGCAGCCACATGCTCGCGATAGCGCCGGACGATGGTCCCCGGCGTTACGCCGGCAAGCAGGCTCGCGGCGGCCTCGAAGGCCGCGGCGATCTTCTCGCTGACCATCAGCACGGCCTCCTGCCCGGCGGCCTCATCACCGTGGCTGAGCTTCTCATAGCGCAGCCGCACGACCTCGCTCGCTTCGACCGCGAGCATCGCGCCGGCATACCAGGGAAAACCGTCGTCGGATCCGCCGAGTACCGCATGGCGGTCGAGCGCGGAGAAGGACTCATGGTCGGGCATCACGCACCTCAAGTTCTTTGAGCGAACGCTCCGATCAATACGCGTCAAATTTGAAGGATCAGGCCGGCAAGTGGAGCGGATTGGCGGCGCCCGAGACACCGCCGATTAACCAGAGCCCTTGACGCGGGCACTCTGGTTAGCATACTGGTCTGACCAAGATCAGACCAAAAGAGACCGGGATGGAGCTGAAGCGGGCCGCCGAGGGCGAAAAAGGGTTCGAGAAGGTGTTCGCCTTCTTGCGGGAGCGCCTGCTTGCGGGCTCGCTCAAGCCCGGCGACCGCCTGATTTCCGAGCGCGAGCTGGCGACCCTGCTTGGCGTCAGCCGGCCGATCGTTCGCGAGGCGCTGCGCGCCCTGACCGTGCTCGGCATCGTCGAGATCCGCGACCGCATCGGCACCGTCGTGACCCGGCCGGATGTGTCGGTCCTGAACGACTTCTTCACCTTCGCGCTGGCCCAGCAGGCCGACATGCTCGACGACGTCATGCAGGCGCGCGTCGCGATCGAATGTCAGGCGATCCGCCTCGCCTGCGAACGCGCCAACATCGCCGATTTCGAGCGCCTCCAGCGGACGCTCGCAAAGATCGGCGAGACGATCGACGAGGCTGATGCCGGCGGCATGGCCGACTTCGAATTCCATCGCGCCATCGTCGTGGCATCGCATTCGGAGACGCTTACCGTGCTGCATAGCTCGATGGCGGGCCTGCTGACGCATTCGCATCGTAGTCGCCGTGAGCTGGTGCAGGCCTTCCCGTCGATGAAGACCTATCTGATCGACGACCACCGGCGCATCTTCGACACCATCATCGCGCGCGATCCGGAGCGGGCGGACGCAACGCTGCGCAAGCATTTTGCCATCGGCGACGAATACCGCAGGCGGGCCGTCGTCGGCGACATCGACAAGACCAGCGACAAGACCAGCGCCTCGCGCTGATCGCGGGCGAACCAAGAAGCGGACTGACAACATGGGACGGAACGACAAGGGCAACGTCGGCTTCATCGGCATCGGCACGATGGGCCTGGAGATGGTGCGCAACCTCCTCAAGGCCGGGCACGCGGTGCGCGCGTTCGACCTCAACGAGGCGGCTCTGACCGAGATCGTCAAGGAAGGCGCGGCTCGCGCCAACAGCCCTGCCGTTGCCGCGCAAGGCGCCGACATCGTCATCACCATGCTGCCGGACACGCCCCATGTGGAAGCAACCATTTACGGCGAGCATGGCCTCCTGGAGTCGCCCCCGCCCGGCAAGCTCATCGTCGATATGAGCACGATCTCGCCGGTCGCCGTCCGCCGCATCCATGCCGACCTGCAAAAGGCCGGGGTCAGCTTCATCGACGCGCCGGTCTCGGGCGGACCACTGGGCGCAAAGAACGCCGCGCTGTCGATCATGGCCGGCGGCGAGGCGGACGCCTTCGCCAAGGCCGAGCCGTTCTTCCGCGCGATGGGCACGACCATCACCCATGCCGGCGCCAGCGGCGCTGGCCAGACCGTGAAACTCTGCAATCAGCTCATCTGCGGCATCAACATCCAGGCGATCTGCGAGGCACTTGCGCTCGGGCGCGCCTCGGGCGTGGATCTCGATCTGCTGCGCCGGATGCTGCTCGGCGGTTCCGCCGCCTCCTGGATGCTGGACAAGCTCGGCCCCGCCATGATCGCCGGCGACGCGGCGGCCGGCTTCCGCATCGACCTCATGCTGAAGGACCTCCGCCTGGTGCAGGAGCATGCGCAATCGCTGAGCGTGCCCCTGCCCGGCACCGCGCTCGTCACCAGCCAGTATGTCGACGCCCGCGCACATGGCGAAGGCGCCAACGGCAACCAGGCGCTGTTCCGCGTCTACGACCGCATGACCAACCAGACGACCGGCTGACCCTGTTACGATGAGCATCCAACTCGACTTTCCCGCAGTGCTGGAGCGTTGGCCGAGCCTTCTCGGCGGCGCCGTGCTGACGCTGGAGTTGGCGTGCTTCGCGACTGTGCTCGGCGCCCTGATCGGCACGCTCGCAGCCATCGGCCGCGGCTCGCGAAGCCCGCTGATCGCGGGAGCCTGCAAAATCTATGTCGAGGCGATCCGCAACACGCCACTGCTCGTGCAGATCTTCCTGGTCTATTTCGGCCTCGCCAGTCTGGGGCTGAAACTCTCGGCCTTCACCGTGGCGGTGGCCGCGCTTACGATCAATGTCGGGGCCTACACCGCCGAGATCATGCGTGCCGGTTTCGAGGCGATCCCGCGCGGGCAGATCGAGGCCGCCGAAGGGCTGGCGCTGTCGCGCCTGCAGATCTACTGGCACATCATCCTGCTGCCGGCGATCGAGAAGGTCTATCCCGCGCTCACCAGCCAGTTCGTGCTGTTGATGCTGGCTTCCTCCGTCTGTTCGCAGATCTCGGCCGAGGAACTCACCGCGGTCGCAAACTACATCCAGTCGGACACCTATCGGGCGTTCGAGACCTACATCATCGTCGCCGTGCTCTACGTCATCCTGTCGCTGGTGATGCGCGCGGGCTTCTGGGGCCTCGGCCTCGTGCTGTTTCCGCGCCGGCGCCGGCTCGGCACGCCACTGTGAGATGACCATGGGCGGACATCTCAACATCAACCATCTGATGTTCCTCGGCCAGGGCGCGCTGTGGACTATAGGGCTGTCCGTGATCGCGCTGATCGGCGGCGGCATCGTCGGCTTCGTGATCGCGCTCGCGCGGATCTCGCCACTCAAATCGGTGCGGATCGGCAGCGCCGTCTATGTCCAGCTCGTCCAGGGCACGCCGCTGCTCGTCATCCTGTTCCTCGGCTATTTCGGCCTTGCCGCGATCGGCCTCAAGGTCTCGCCGCTTGCGGCCGCCGGTGCTTCGCTGACGCTCTACGTCGCCGCCTATCTCGGCGAGATCTGGCGCGGCTGCATCGAGTCGGTGCCGAAGCCGCAATGGGAGGCCGCCGACGGCCTGGCGCTGAGCCGGACCCAGCGCATGATGAAGGTGATCCTGCCTCAGGCGATCCGCATCGCGACGCCGCCGACCGTCGGCTTCATGGTCCAGATCATCAAGAACACCTCGCTCGCCTCCGTCGTCGGCTTCGTCGAGCTGATGCGCTCGGGCCAGATCGTCAACAACTCGCTGTTCGAGCCGTTCGCCATCTACGCCATCATCGCCGTCGTCTATTTCGCCATGTGCTATCCCCTGTCACTGTTCAGCCAGAAGCTGGAACGGCGGATGGGGCGTGGCCGGTCCAACCTCGCGCCAGCCTGACATGCAGCAAAACGCTCCCTCCGCCGAACCGATCGTGTCGCTCCGCGACGTGCAGAAGAGCTTTGGCCCGCTCCGGGTGCTCGACGGCGTCTCCTTTGCCGTCGCACGCGGCGAGGTGATCGCCCTGATCGGCCGCTCCGGCTCCGGCAAGAGCACGGCGCTGCGCTGCATCGACCGCTTCGAGAAGGTCGATGCCGGCGAGATCGTCGTCTGCGGACATCGGGTCGACCGTCCCGACGTGAACTTGCGCGCGCTGCGCCAGGACGTCGGCATCGTCTTCCAGAGCTACAATCTGTTTCCGCATCTCACGATCGAGCAGAACATCACGCTCGCGCCCTGCACGGTGAAGGGCATGGCGACGTCGCAGGCCAAGGACCTGGCGCGAAAGGTGCTGGCGCAGGTCGGGCTCGAAGAGAAGCTGCACGCCTATCCCGAGCAGCTGTCGGGCGGACAGCAGCAGCGCGCCGCAATCGCCCGCTCGCTGGCGATGCAGCCGAAAGTCATGCTGTTCGACGAGGTCACCTCGGCGCTCGATCCCGAGCTCACAGGCGAGGTGCTGAAGGTGATCGAGCAGCTCGCGGCCGACGGCATGACCATGGTGATGGTCACCCACGAGATGGGTTTTGCCAAGGGCATCGCCGACCGGATTGTCTTCATGCATCGCGGCAGGGTCCACGAGACCGGACCTGCCTCGATCCTGACGTCGCCGACCACGCCCGAACTCACGCAATTCGTGGGGACGGGAAACCTAAAATCATAACAGGGAGAGGAAGACCAAGATGACAAACAAGACCTTGCTGGGCACCGCCGCCGCGTTGTGCGGCCTCATCATGATTGCGGCCACGCCCGCGTCGGCCGATCTGCTCGACGACATCATGAAGGCGAAGAAGATCCGGGTCTCGACGGATCTTGCGATTCCGCCTGATGGCATGATGGACGCCAACATGAAGCCGACCGGCTCCGACGTCGAGGTCGCACAATTGCTCGCCAAGGATTGGGGTCTGGAGCTCGAATTCATCCAGACGACTGGCGCGACCCGCATCCCCAACGTCATGACCGGAAAAGCAGACGTCATCATCTCGACGCTGTCCGTCACCCCCGACCGCGCCAAGGTGATCGATTTCTCTAAGCGTTATGCGACGCTCGAATCCGATGTCGGTTGCCTGAAGTCGATGAATGTGAAGGATTGGCCTGATCTGAAGGGCAAGACGGTCGGCGTCACGCGTGGCACGACCCAGGACACTACCCTGACGAACATGAAGGACAAGGAATTCAACATCGCGCGATATGAGGACGACGCCACTGACGTGACCGCGGCCGTCTCCGGTCAGATCGATTGCATCGGCACCTCGCTGCCGATCATCGCCCAGATCGGCAAGAAAAATCCGGAGCGCATCTTCGAAGCCAAGATTCCGATCACGACCTTCGATCTAGCTATCGGCGTGAAAAAGGGAGAACCAAAGCTGCTGGAAAAATTGAATGCCTGGGTCGACCAGAACGTCAAGAACGGCAAGCTGAACGCCATCTACAAGAAGTTCCACGGGGTCGAGCTGCCGCCCGATATGCGTGGTTGAACCGCACCGGGCCGTGACGACCATCCACGGTCGTCACGGCCACAGGACAATCGAAAAGGACATCACATGCGTCTCGTCATCGGATCCGACCACGCCGGCTGGCCGCTCAAGCAGACCGTCATCGACCATATCCGCAAGCTCGGCCACGACGTTATCGACGTCGGCTCCCATGACGACAAGCCGGTGGACTTCCCCGACATCGCACGCGCCGTTGCGCAGAAGGTGACCTCGGGCGAAGCCGCACGCGGCATCATGGTATGCGGCACCGGCGTCGGCGCCTCAATCGCCGCCAACAAGATGAGGGGCATTCGCGCCGCGGTCTGCCACGACGTTCATTCGGCCCATCAAAGCGTCGAGCACGACGACGTCAACGTCATGTGCATCGGCGCGCAGATCGTCGGAGCCTGGCTCGCCGTGGATCTCGTCTCGTCTTATCTCTCCGCCGAATTCTCCACCGACGAGGATTTCCGCCGCCGCGTTGAAAAGCTTCGTGTCATGGACGAGCAAGGTTGGCGGTCCCGCCTGCCATGATCCTGGTGTTCGGGTCACTCAACATCGATTTGGTCGCGCAGGTTCCGGTCATTCCCGGCCCCGGCCGCACCGTGCTGGCGCCGTCCTACCAGACGCATTTCGGCGGCAAGGGCGCCAACCAGGCCGTGGCCGCGGCACGGATCGCAGGAGCAGGACAGGTCCAGATGGCAGGCCGCGTCGGCCAGGACGGATTTGGCGACCGCGCGATCGACAACCTCGCGGCAAACTGTGTCGATACCAGTCTCGTCATCAGATCGGATGAGCCGACCGGCTGCGCCTTCATCACGGTCGATCAGGCCAGCGAGAATGCGATCACGGTGGCGAGCGGAGCCAACTTGGCCGCGGGCGCCCTTGACCTGCCCGGCTCGCTCTTTGGCCCGGACACCGTGCTGGTGCTTCAGATGGAAGTGCCGTTTGCGGAGGCGCTCGAGGCCGCGCGCCGGATGACGTCGGCCTCCGGCACCGTCGTCTGGAACCTCGCACCCGTCCCGGAGAAGATGACGGGGCAGATGGTCACGGAGCTTCTCACCGTGACCGACTATCTTCTCGTCAACGAGCACGAGGCGCTCGACGCCGCGGCAGCAATCGGCCTCGTCGCGTCGGACTACGGGGCCGCAGCCGAGGATCTCGCGAGAACCGGCGACCTCACCTGCATCGTCACTGCGGGTGCGCAAGGCGCGCTGGCAGTCACCGCCGACGGTGTCCGCATCAGAGCACCTGCTCCGCGCATCACACCCGTTGACACCACCGGCGCCGGCGACACTTTTGCCGGCGCGTTTGCAGCCATGCTGCATGAGGGCGCCTCGCTGCAACGCGCACTCGGGATAAGCTGCGAGGCCGCTGCATTGAAGTGTCTCAAGCCCGGCGCCCAGACCGGCATGCCGATGCGGAGTGCAATAGGTTCCATGGCCTGGGACGGATCGCCGCCGTGACGGTCCGCGGCTAAACTCTCCCGATTCGTGGAGACCGCCTTGGCCTTTCTCTTCGTCCTCAGCGTCGGCCTCATCGCCGGTACCATCTCCGGCATCGTCGGCACGGGATCGTCGATCATGCTGATGCCGGTGCTGGTCTATGCCTATGGGCCGAAGGAGGCCGTCCCGATCATGGCAGTGGCCGCTGTGATGGCGAATTTTTCGCGGATCTTGGCCTGGTGGCGCGAAGTCGACTGGCGCGCCTGCGCGGCCTATTCGGTCACGGGAATTCCGGCTGCAGTGCTCGGCGCGCGCACGCTGCTGGCGCTGCCCGCACACGCCGTCGATCTCGCCATCGGCGTCTTCCTGATCGCGATGGTGCCGGTGCGGCACTGGCTGGCCCGGCACGATCTCAAGGCCAACCTCTGGCACCTGGCGATCGGCGGGGCCGTCATCGGCTATCTCACCGGCATCGTCGTCTCGACCGGCCCGCTCAGCGTCCCGCTGTTCTTGTTCTATGGCCTGTCCAGGGGCGCCTTCCTCGCCACCGAGGCGGCTTCTTCGCTCGGCCTCTACTTCGCGAAATCCGTGACCTTCGAACGCTTCGGCGCGCTGACCGGCGACGTGTTCCTCAAAGGCCTGGTCGCGGGATCTTCATTGATGGCCGGCGCCTTCATTGCCAAGCGTTTCGTCCTGCAGCTCAAGCCCGAAATCTTCCGCCTGGTGATGGACGCGATCATGATCGCGGCTGGTCTCTCCATGCTCTGGAACGCGGCGCAGCCGTAGCCGCGCTGCGCTCAGGCGGCAAATTCGGGCGCGATCGGCGGGCTATCCGCGAGGACGCGGCTCTCGCGTGCCGGCTGTTCCTTGAGCCATTCCAGCACGGCTTCCAGCGGCTGCGGCCGATGATAGAGAAAACCCTGCCCGAGCATCACACCCATCTCGCGCATGGCCTCGGCCTGCTCGGCGCGCTCGATGCCTTCGGCCACCAGGGTGAGCCCCAGCGTGCCGGCGAGCGACGCGATGACGCCAACGATCGCCTTGTCTTCGGCGCTGTCAGGTATCTCGCTGATGAACGCCTTGTCGATCTTGACCTTGTCGAGCGGAAACCGCCTGAGATGGGCGAGCGAGCTGTAGCCCGTGCCGAAATCGTCGAGCGCGATGGTCGCCCCCAGGCGCCGCAGGCGGTGCAGCGTCTCGGACGCGCTGGCGATGTTGTTGATCAGAGATCCCTCGGTGATCTCGAGCTCCAGCAATGATGCCGCAACATCGAAGCGCGCGCAGGTCGCGCGCAGCTCGGCGGCAAGCGAATGGTCGGCGAGCTCGGACGGCGGCAGGTTGATCGCGATCCGCATCTGCGGCCTGCCGGCGGCGGCCAGCCGCTTCAGCGCGCGGCAGGCATCGGTCAGCACGTAGCGTGTCAGCTGCGCATTGTTGCCACTGCGCTCGATCAGCGGCAAGAATTCGCCGGGGCCGATCACGCCATGTTCCGGATGGCGCCAACGGATCAGCGCTTCCAGGCCGACGACGTCGTGGCTTACGAGATCGACCTGGCTCTGATACCAGACCTCGAACTGCCCCTCGGCGAAGCCCGTCGGGATGGCGAGTTCGAGATCCCGGCGGCGGCGATAGTCGCGCTGGAGCGTTTCGTCGAGCACGGCGACCGTGCCGGGCGCCTTGCTCTTGGCATGGTAGAGCGCGATGTCGGCGAGCGCCGGCAGGTGCGAAAGCTCGGGATCGCCGGCACGGCGCACGGCAAGGCCGATGCTGGCGCGCGGCACGACCTGCTTGTCGTGGAGCCGGATCGGCTCGGAAATCGCATCCAGCAATTGGCGCGCAAACCTCTGTGCGGTCGCTTCATTGCTGACCTCGGGACGGATGACGACGAATTCATCGCCGCCGAGCCGGGCCACCCAGTCTTGCGGCTCGACCGCATCACGAAGGCGTTCGGAGATATGCACCAGGAACTTGTCGCCGGCATCATGGCCGAAGGTGTCGTTGATGCCCTTGAAGTCGTCCAGATCGATGAAGCAGAACGCGATCAGGGAGTCCGGCGAGCCGGCATCGTTGCTCAGGGTCATCAGGTGCTCGGACAGGGAGCGGCGATTGGGCAGCCCCGTGAGCGGATCGTGCGCGGCCATGTGCCCGAGCCGGTCGAGCGCGCCCGACGTCGTGTGCTGCATGGCGTTGAAGGCATGTGCGAGCTGACCGAACTCGTTGGAGGATCTGACCTCCGCCGGATAGGCGCGGCCGTCCTGCTTGCTGCGCTGGATCGCCGACATCATCGCCGCCAGCGGCTTGCCGATGAAGATGTTGGCGGAGATCCGCATTGCGATCAGGGTCGCGAATGTTGCGAGCAGGCCGACGACCAGCAGCAGCGCCAGCCGGCTGCCCGTGTCCGAATAGAGCGTCGCGTACGAATAGGCGATCGCGATGCGGCCGGCCTGAACCGACATATTGCCGTTGCTGTAGTTGATCGGACGCGAGACCTCCGCGACCGCCTGCCCTGCCGGACGCGCCACCACGCGGGCAATCGCCGTACCGGTATCGTCGTAGACGGCCGCCGCGGCGATGGTCTCGTCGTGCATGATCTCGTTGAGCACGCCCGTGACCTGGTCGTAACGCATCTTCCAGAGCGGTTCGGCGATCAGTTCGGCCCGGCTCTCGGCGACGCGGGCGATGCGGGCGTCGAGCTGCCTGATCTGCGACCAGAAGCTCGAAGCTTCGACGCCGGCGGAGGCGAGCAATTGCACCAGCAGCAGCACGGGTACCGTGGCCCAGATCATCGCGCGGACGACCGAGCGCAAGCGGGGCCGCGCCGCCTGCTTGCCATCCCGATCGGTCATGTCGTCACGGTTTTGCATCAGTCAGCCGTGCCTTCCAGAGGCGTCAGCGACGAGATGAGCGCATCGATGGAGAAGTCGTACTGACCGCAGCGGCCTGCCCTTGCCCTGAAACGCGTGAAATCGATCCGGTCGAAGGCGCGCGTCTTGATCAGGTCGCCGACCGCCGCGAGGTTGTCGCGCGTGATCGCAGACGTCTTGACCTCGACGCGAGGCGATGTTGCCGCAAAATCGCAGCCGTCGGCATAATCGCGCAGCAGGACGATCGACCAGCCGCCGAGCAGGAAGTGCCCGCCATCGGTCAGCAGCAGACGGCCTGCCTTGATCTCGCGCAGCGCGTCCTCCGACCAGTTGAGGCCGACCAATTGGATGTCCCCGCCGGGCGTGAGGCCGGCAGCAGTGACCGCACGGAGCGCGCCGAGCGCCATCGGATCGTTTCCGGCCCAGATGCCGGCAGGCCGGATCTGCTTGCGCGCGGCCCAGCTCAGGTAATTCGTGGTGACCTGCTCGGCCTCCGACTGCGTCCAGTTGGCGAACAGCATCCGGTCCACCACCACGTCGGGTGCGGCCGCTACCGCAAGCTGGAGACCGGCATTGCGGGCGATCGAGGCCGGCGTGATCTCGTCCCCGCCGATGCCGAGAATGTGGATCTTGCCGTCCGGGCTCTGCCATTTCTCGGCGCGCGCCGCGCCGATCAGGGCATTGGCCATCCGCGCGCCCGCGGTCTGGAGATCAGTCGTGATGTCGCCGAGCCAGGTCCTGAGCTTTTGGCGCGGCGGTCCAAGACGCGCCGCGTCGTCACCGATCAGCGTGTTGGAGAGCAGCAGCGTCCTGACCCCGGCGGCCTCGGCCGCCTCCAGGATCGGGACGGCGGCGGATTCCTCGTTCGAGAGAATGAGAAAGTCGGGCTTGTCGCCACGTGCGACCACGCCGAGCCCGAGCTCCTGCATGGTGCGGTAATTGCGCTCGCTGTTCAGCACCTCGACATGCGCGTCGAGCTTGCGGCCGGCGGCCTGCATGGTCTGCGCGACCATGTCCCAATAAACTTCACCGGTCTTGCCCGGGTTCACGAAGACGATGTTGAGACGCTTGGCATCGGCCGCAACAGCGCCATCAGGCGGCACAAGAATGCCGCAGGCCATGCCCACAGCGAGCAATATCCGCAAGAGTCCCGTCATTCGCTTCGCCATCCCGTATTGGTTCCGAAACTGGACCCGCGTCCGCTAACATTTGGCAAAGTCCGGCCGGTTGCGGCGGCTTAGAGCTAACAAAGGGTGTATCGGGCGAGCTGAATTGCGATATTCGGGCTGCGGCCCGGCTCGCTCTCTCGGCCCGTCATTCCGTGCTATCAGCAAACCTGAAACCCTCGACTCGCTGTCCCCAAGGCTCGCGGTCCCCATGGCCAAGAACACGCTTTCCTTCGTCTGCCAGAACTGCGGCGCGGCCTATAACCGCTGGCAGGGCAAGTGCGAGTCCTGCGGCGAGTGGAATACGCTGGCCGAGGAGGACACGACCGGAAGCGTCCCGGTCTCGATCCGCTCCAAGCGCAAGGGACGGACATTCGCGCTGGAGAGCCTGTCGGGAAAAACCCAGGACGCTCCTCGCCTGTCCTCGGGCATGACCGAGCTCGACCGCGTCACCGGCGGCGGCTTCGTCCGCGGCTCCGTGCTGCTCGTCGGCGGCGATCCCGGCATCGGCAAGTCGACGCTGCTGACGCAGGCCACCAGCCTGCTCGCGCGCGCCGGGCATCGCGTCGTCTACATTTCCGGCGAAGAGGCGGTCGCGCAGGTTCGGCTGCGCGCCGAGCGGCTCGGGTTGTCGGATGCGCCGGTGCAGCTCGCAGCGGAGACGTCGGTCGAGGACATCGTCTCGACGCTGTCGGAAGGCGCGGTGCCCCGGCTGATCGTGATCGATTCGATCCAGACGATGTGGACCGACACGGTGGAATCGGCGCCCGGCACGGTGACGCAGGTGCGCGCCTCGGCGCAGGCGCTGATCCGTTTCGCCAAGAAGACGGGTGCTGCCATCATCCTGGTCGGCCATGTCACCAAGGACGGCCAGATCGCTGGCCCTCGCGTGGTCGAGCACATGGTCGATGCCGTGCTGTCGTTCGAGGGCGAAGGCTCGCAGCAATTCCGCATCCTGCGGGCCGTGAAGAATCGTTTCGGGCCGACCGACGAGATCGGCGTGTTCGAGATGACGGGCCTCGGGCTTCGAGAGGTCACCAACCCTTCGGAGCTGTTCCTGTCCGAGCGCGATCTCGGCACGCCCGGTACCGCAGTCTTCGCGGGCATCGAGGGCACAAGGCCCGTCCTGGTCGAATTGCAGGCGCTGGTGGCTCCCACCTCGCTCGGCACCCCGCGCCGGGCCGTGGTCGGCTGGGATCCGAGCCGGCTGTCGATGGTGCTGGCGGTGCTGGAGGCCCATTGCGGGGTCAAGCTGTCCGGCCACGACGTCTATCTGAACGTCGCGGGCGGCCTGCGCATCCACGAGCCGGCGGCTGACCTTGCCGCCGCGGCGGCGCTGGTGTCGTCCCTGGTTAACGCGCAGTTACCCAGCGATGCGGTCTATTTCGGCGAAATCTCGCTGTCCGGCGTGGTGCGCCCGGTGGCGCAGACCCCTGCCCGGCTCAAGGAAGCGGCAAAACTCGGCTTCCAGCGCGCCGTGCTGCCCGAATCGGCCCGGGGCGAAGCCGGCGGCGATGCCGGACTGTCGCTGAACGCGATCAACAGCCTGACGACATTGGTCGCCGAAATCGCCGCCCGCGGCTCCCGCCGGGGCGAGCAGAGCGCACCGGCAGAGAAAAATGCCACACCGGCAAGATTCCGCCGTGGAGAGGGTTAGGTGGAGGTGACGTCCCCCGCCCCCACAGCTATACAGCCGTCACAAAAGCAGCATGGGATTGCGTGGTTGCGGCCTTGCCGGGAACGTCGTCTGGCCCTCACTTAGGGCGGCGGCCAAGCACCGATTCGCTGAGCACCTTCGACGTACGAGCGGACCAGACCAGCCGATGCCTGTAACACTCCTCGACCTGATCCTGCTCGGTGTGATGCTGATTTCGGGCCTGCTCGCCATGGTCCGCGGCTTCATGCGCGAAATCCTGTCGATCGCGGCCTGGGGCACGGCGGCAATCGTAACCCTTTATTCGTTCTCGAAGCTGCTGCCGACTGCAAAGACCTATTTCAACAACGATACCGTCGCGAGCGTCGTCGTCGTCGCCGGCGTGTTCGTTGGCACCCTGGTCGTGGTCTCCGTGATCACGGTCCGGATCTCCGACATGATCCTCGATTCGCGCATCGGCGCGCTCGACCGCACCCTCGGCTTCCTGTTCGGGCTGGCTCGCGGGCTTTTGATCGTCGTGGTCGCCTTTCTGTTCTTCACCTGGCTGGTGCCGGACAAGCAGCGCCCGGACTGGGTCACCGGGGCGAAATCCCGCGTGGTGCTGCAGGGAACCGGCGATTGGCTGATGGCCCTCTTGCCTGACGACCCCGAGAACACCATCTTGAAGAGATTCAAGAAAAACAAACCAGATGATGATCAAGCTGATACCGAGCAGCAGCCTTCGGGCAGTGGCGACGGATACAGCAAACCGGCTCGTGACAGCCTGAAAAAGCTGATCGAGAAACCTGCAGCGCGTTGATTTAGGCCCAAAGAGAGGCGTGGACGAGATGCGACACCCTGACCAGGACGCCCAACGTGACCACGGCCCGGCCGCGCTAGAGCTGCAGGATGATCTGGAAGGGGATACGCTGCGCGAAGAGTGCGGCGTATTCGGCATCTACGGCCACCCCGACGCCGCCGCCATCACGGCGCTTGGCCTCCATGCCCTTCAGCATCGCGGTCAGGAAGCCGCCGGCATCGTCTCCTATGACGGCAGCCGCTTTCATTCCGAACGCCGCCTCGGCCTCGTCGGCGACACCTTCTCCCGCCGCGAGGTGATCGACCGCCTGCCCGGCAACATGGCGGTCGGCCATGTCCGCTACTCCACCACCGGCGCCACCATCCTGCGCAACGTGCAGCCGCTGTTCGCCGAGCTGAATGCTGGCGGCCTTGCAGTCGCCCACAACGGGAACCTCACCAACGGCCTGACGCTGCGCCGCGAGCTGGTGAGGAACGGCGCGATGATGCAGTCGACCACCGACACCGAGGTGATCCTGCATCTGGTCGCGCGCTCCAGGCGCAGCCGCTTCATCGAGCGCTATATCGACGCGCTGCGCGAGATCGAGGGCGCCTATGCGCTGGTCTCGCTGACCAACAAGAAGCTGGTCGGCGCGCGCGATCCGCGCGGCATCCGCCCCCTGGTGCTCGGCGAGCTCGACGGCTGCCCGATCCTGACCTCGGAGACCTGCGCGCTCGACATCATCGGCGCGCGCTTCATCCGCGACATCGAGGCCGGCGAAGTCATCGTGTTCGACGAGAACGGCCAGGACATCCACAAGCCATTCCCGCCGATCGCGCCGCGGCCCTGCATCTTCGAATACATCTACTTCTCCCGACCAGATTCCATCGTCCACGGCCGCTCGGTCTACGAGGTGCGCAAGGCCTTCGGCGCGCAGCTCGCCATCGAGAGCCATGTGCCGGTCGACGTCGTGGTCCCGGTGCCGGATTCCGGCGTGCCCGCCGCGGTCGGCTACAGCCAGCATTCCGGCGTGCCGTTCGAACTCGGCATCATCCGCAACCATTATGTCGGCCGCACCTTCATCCAGCCGACGCAGGCGATCCGCGAATCGGGCGTGCGCATGAAGCACTCGGCCAACCGCGCCGCGATCGAAGGCAAGCGCATCATCCTGATCGACGATTCGCTGGTGCGCGGCACGACCTCGAAGAAGATCGTGCGCATGATGCGCGATGCCGGCGCCAAGGAAGTGCATTTCCGCCTCGCCTCGCCTCCGATCCTCTATCCCGACTATTACGGCATCGACCTGCCCGATCGCGGCGGTCTTCTTGCAGCGACGCACTCGCTGGAGGAAATGCGCGAGATCATCGGCGCCGACTCGCTGGCCTTCCTGTCGATCGACGGCATGTACCGCGCCATGGGCGAGCCCGGCCGCGACCCCGCCAATCCGAAATTCTCGGATCACTGCTTCACCGGGGCGTATCCGACCCACCTCACCGACCAGACCCAGACCGAGCAGCAGCCGCGGCAATTGTCGCTGCTGGCGGAGGCGAGCTGACGCAAGGCCGCGACGATGCAGCTGACCATCGCCATTCTCTGCGGAGGGCTGTTGGTCGGCTTCATCGTCTTCGCTTACAGGCCGGGCATGAAGGTGACGCCCGATAGCTCGGGAAACGGACCCAATAGCAATAACATTCAGCAATAACATTCAGTAGGGCGGCGGTAGCTGAAGCCCATGGCAAAATTCCGTCGTGGCCGGGCTTGTCCCGGCCATCCACGCCTGTAAAACCCCGCCATGACAAAGCCCCTCGCTGACCGCATCGCTCTCGTCACCGGCGCCTCGCGCGGCATCGGTTTTGCCACCGCCAAGGCCCTGGCAAAGTCCGGCGCGCATATCGTTGCGGTCGCGCGCACGCAGGGCGGGCTCGAGGAACTCGACGACGAGATCCGGAAGGACGGCGGCAGCACCACGCTGGTGCCGCTCAACCTCACCGATTCCGACGGCATCGCGCGGCTCGGCGCCGGCCTGCACGAGCGCTACGGCAAGCTCGACATCCTCGTCGGCAATGCCGGCGTGCTCGGCCCCTCCTCGCCGATCGGCCATATCGAGCTGAAGGCCTTCACCGACGTGATGGCGGTCAACGTTTCCGCGAACTTCCAGCTGATCCGCTGCATGGAGCCGCTGCTCAAGCAGTCCGACGCCGGCCGCGCCGTGTTCATCACCTCCGGCGCCGCCAACAAGGCGACGGCCTATGTCAGCCCGTACGCCGCCTCGAAGGCCGCGCTGGAAACGCTGGCCCGCGCCTGGGCGCAGGAGACCGCGAACACGAAGCTGCGCGTCAACCTGTTCAACCCGGGCCCGGTCCGCACCCGCATGCGCGCGACCCTGATGCCGGGCGAGGATCCGGCGACACTCGACACAGCCGAGCAGGTCGCCGAATTCATCGTGCCGATGTGCACCCCCGGCTGGACCGAGACCGGCAAGTTCTACGACTACAAGACGCGCAGCCTGATGAGCTTCCGCTCGCCGGCCTGATTGACTTGAAGGCCTCCCCGCGATTGACTGCCCGCGCTCAAGCGGCAGCAAGCCGCAAGCCAAAAAAGGGAGGTCGCCATGGCGCCGTGGCGGAATCGCGCAGGCTTTACGCGTGCGCTCGCAAATGTCTCTCACGCCTTCTCCATCCTGATCGCGGCCGTCGCGCTTGTGCTTCCGCAGGTGGCGACCGCCGGCGACGTGCCGACATTCGCGGTCGATGCCTCCTGGCCAAAACAGCTGCCGAACAACTGGATCCTCGGCCAGGTCGGCGGCATCACCGTCGACTGGCAGGGCCATATCTGGGTGATCCATCGCCCGCGCTCGCTCACTGACGACGAGAAAGGCGCGAGCCTCAACCCGCCGCGCTCGAAGTGCTGCGTGTCGGCGCCGCCCGTGCTCGAATTCGATGCCGACGGGAACCTGCTGCGCTCATGGGGCGGTCCGGGCCAAGGCCATGAATGGGTCGGCCGCGAGCACGGCATCGAGGTCGACGAACGCGGCTTCGTCTGGGTCGGCGGCAATGCCGACAATGACAACGCCATCCTGAAGTTCACGCTCGACGGCAAGTTCGTCGCCCAGATCGGCAAGATCGCGCCGAGCCTCGGCAGCAACGACACGACCCAGCTCGGCAAGCCCGCCGAAACCGCGATCGACAAGGACGCCAACGAAATCTACGTCGCCGACGGCTACGGCAACCGCCGCGTCATCGTGTTCGACGCAACCACGCTCGCCTACAAGCGGCACTGGGGCGCCTACGGCAACAAGCCCGATGACGCCAAGCAGGCGCCTTACGATCCCAAGGCCCCGGTTGCGCAGCAGTTCGGCAATCCGGTCCACTGCGTGAAGCTCGCCAATGACGGTCTCGTCTACGTCTGCGACCGCATCAACAACCGCATCCAGGTGTTCAGGAAGGACGGCACCTTCGTGAAGGAGTTCTTCTTCGAGAAGAACACGCTCGGCAACGGCGCGGTGTGGGACATCGCGATCTGGCCCGATCCGAAGCAGACCTGGCTGCTCAGCGCAGATGGCGAGAACAACGAGATCAGGGTCATCCGGCGCGACGACGGCAGCGTGGTCGGCAGCTTCGGCCACAACGGCCGCAATGCCGGGCAATTTCACTGGGTTCATGCCATGGCGATCGACGCCAAGGGTAACGTCTATACCGCCGAGGTCGACACCGGAAAGCGGATCCAGAAATTCAAGCTCACATCCGACGCGCTCAAATAGCGTCTCAACGCATTTTGCCCAAAAGTTAACCGACGGATGACGCCAGGACGCAGCGTCATCCGGCTTTAGGCGCATTGCCGACGACCGTCGGACACGGTAGAGCCATCAGCCGGAACAGGGCTTCGCAAGAGAGCCGTCCGCATATTTGACAATGGAGGAATTCTTTCATGACGACGACGTTCTCACGCCGCTCCGCGGCCTTTCTGGCCTGCGCCGCTTTCGGTTTTGCCACATCCGCCTACGCCCAGGACAAGACCGTCACGATCGGCGTGCTCAACGACATGTCCAGTCTCTACGCCGACATCGGCGGCCCCGGCGCCGTGGCGGCCATCAACATGGCGGTGGAGGACTCCGGTCTCCGCGCCAAGGGCTGGAAGATCGAGGTCATCAGCGGCGACCACCAGAACAAGCCTGACGTCGGCGTCAACATCGCCCGGCAGTGGATCGACACCCAGAAGGTCGACGTGATCGCCGATACGCCGAATTCCGGCGTGGCGCTCGCCGTCAGCAACGTCGTCAAGGAGAAGAACGCGGTCCTGCTCAACAACGGCGGCGCCAGCGCCGACCTCACCGGCAAGGCCTGCAACGCCAACACCATCTCCTACACCTACGACACCTACATGCTCGCCAACGGCACCGGCAAGGCGCTGACCAAGGCCGGCGGCGACAGCTGGTTCTTCCTGACCGCCGACTACGCCTTCGGCGCCGCGCTCGAGCGTGACACCAGTGCGGTCGTCACAGCGAATGGCGGCAAGGTGCTCGGTGGCGTCAAGCATCCGCTCAACACGTCGGACTTCTCCTCCTTCCTGCTCCAGGCGCAGAACTCGAAGGCGAAGATCATCGGTCTTGCCAATGCCGGCGGCGACACCACCAACTCGATCAAGCAGGCGGCCGAGTTCGGCATCGTCGAGGGCGGCCAGAAGCTCGCCGCGCTGTTGCTGTTCATCAACGACGTCCACTCGCTCGGCCTGAAGACCGCGCACGGCCTCACCTTCACCGAATCCTTCTACTGGGACCTCAACGAGGGCACGCGCGCCTTCTCGAAGCGCTTCCAGGCCAAGGTCGCCAACAAGGCGATGCCCTCGATGACGCAGGCCGGCAATTACGCCTCCGTGCTGCATCTTCTGAAGGCGATGGACGCCCTCGGCGGCAATCCGCACGACGGTGCCAAGGTCGTCGCCAAGATGAAGGAGCTTCCGACCGACGATCCGCTGTTCGGCAAGGGCCCGCTGCGCGAGGACGGCCGCCGTATCATTCCTGCCTTTCTTTTCGAGGTGAAGAAGCCGGAAGAATCGAAGGGACCGTGGGACTATTACAAGCTGCTCGCGACCATTCCGGCGGAAGATGCGGCCAAGCCGCTCAAGGACAGCGAGTGCCCGCTGGTGAAGAAGTAAGGGCATAGCTGCCGTAGGGTGGGCAACGCGAAGCGTGCCCACCATTTCTTCAGGTCGTAGAGAGATGGTGGGCACGGCGCAAGAGCGCCTTTGCCCACCCTAAGCAACCGTCTTCGTGGTCGCCAGCGTTCGCATCGCAATCGCAACGCACGCCGCCATCAACAGCGCCGCGAGCAGGAACGGCGCGCCGGGCAGATGCCACGGCGCGCTGGTGCCGATGAAATACGAAAACGTCAGCGTGAACAGGAACGGGCCGACGAGCTGCGACACGCTCTGCACGCTCGCGGTGGCCCCCTGCAATTGACCCTGCTGATCGGGCGCGACCAGCCGCGTCATCAGCGACTGCATGGCGGCGCCCGAGATGCCCCACAGCGACATCACGGGAATGCCGATCCAGAACAGCGGTCCGGTCGGCGCCGCGCCGAAGATAACGAAGCCGATCGCGCCACAACACAGGCCGAGCACCAGCGCGTTCCGCTCCCCGAGCACGCGCACGATCGGGCCGATTGCGAGCCCCTGCACCACCATGGCGCAGATGCCGACCATGGCCAGCGTCAGGCCGACCGTCTTGGAATCCCAGCCATAGCGATAGGTCGCATAGAGCACGAAAGTCGACGGCAGCACGACATGCGCGACCTGGGCGATGAAATTGACGACCGACAACGCGGCCAGCGCCGCGTTGGAACGGAGCAGGTGCAGCGCTCCGATCGGATTGGCGCTCGCCCAGCGGAACGGCGCACGCTTCTCAAGCGCCAGCGATTCCGGCAGGACGAAGAGCCCGTACAGCGCATTGGCAAAGCTCAGGGCAGCCGAGGCCCAGAACGGCAGGCGCGGATCGATATCGCCGAGCAGGCCGCCGAGCGCCGGGCCCAGAATGAAGCCGGCGCCGAAGGCAGCTCCAATCCTGCCGAAGACTGCCGCACGCCGTTCCGGCGGCGTGATATCGGCGATATAGGCAAAGGCGGTCGAGATGCTGGCCGAGGTGATGCCGGAGATCACGCGGCCGATGAACAGCCACGCGAGTGAAGGCGCCAGCGCCATCAACACATAGTCGGCGGCGAGCCCGAAATTCGACAGCAGCACCACCGGCCGCCGTCCGAAGCGATCCGACAGGGCGCCAAGCACCGGCGAGAACACAAATTGCATCAGCGCCCAGGCGGTGCCGAACAGGCCGAAGATACGGGCCGCGTGCGCGGTGTCGTTGTCGACGAAGCTCTCGATCAGCTTCGGCAGGATCGGCATGATCACGCCGAGCGCGAGCATGTCGAGCAGGATGGTCACGAAGATGAAAGCGACCGCGCCGCGCCGGACCGGCGCTGCGCTTTGCGCCATCGCCTCGCCGGCATCGCCGCTCACGACGGCCGCTTGCGCTTGTGGGCGAACGGATTGGCCTTCTCGCGCAAGGTGATGCGCACCGGCGTGCCCGGCAGCTCGAAGGCCTCACGCAGCGAATTGGTGAGATAGCGCAAATATGACTGCGGCACCGCGTCCGCGCGCGAGCAGAACAGCACGAAGCTCGGCGGACGCGCCTTCGTCTGGGTGATGTAGTTGAGCTTGAGCCGCCGACCGGACACCGCCGGCGGAGGATTGGCCTGGACCGCCTCCTCGAACCAGCGGTTCAAGGCCGCGGTCGATACGCGCCTGTTCCAGAGCGCGTAGGCGTCCTGGATCGCCTGCATCAGGCGATCGATGCCCTCGCCCATCAAGCCGGAGATGGC
Organism: Bradyrhizobium sp. SZCCT0153; assembly: GCF_018129995.1. Classification (GTDB taxonomy): domain Bacteria; phylum Pseudomonadota; class Alphaproteobacteria; order Rhizobiales; family Xanthobacteraceae; genus Bradyrhizobium; species Bradyrhizobium japonicum_G. Next base: position 5,019 of record NZ_JAFCKS010000006.1, on the reverse strand, counting down.
GATGATCGGCACGCCCTTGACCTGCGGCAGCAGATGGTCGGCATCACGACGAAGGCCGGAGATGGCGCCGCCCCCCTTGCTCTCCATCAGATCCCATTTGTTGACGGCGAGCACCATCGCGCGGCCTTCGCGCTCGATCAGGTCGGCGATGCGCAAATCCTGCTCCTCGAAGCGGTTCTGCGCATCCATCGTCATCACGACGACTTCGGCAAAGCGCACCGCGCGGAGCGCATCGGCGACCGAGAGCTTTTCCAGCTTCTCCTCGATGCGCGAGCGCCGGCGCAGGCCCGCGGTATCGAACACGCGAAACTCGCGGCCCTTCCAGTTGATCTCGACCGCGATGGAATCGCGCGTGGTGCCGGCCTCCGGGCTTGTCAGCAGGCGCTCCTCGCCGAGCAGATGGTTGATCAGTGTCGACTTGCCGGCATTGGGCCGCCCGACGATGGCGACCCGGATCGGGCGCGTCGCGGCCTCTTCCTCCGAGAGCGGCGCGTCGTCCTCGTCGTCTTCCTCTTCGTCGACGGGCTCCGGCATCAGCTTGGCTAGCGCATCGTAAAGCTCGCCCATGCCCTCGCCGTGCTCCGCCGAGATCTGGATGGGATCGCCGAGGCCGAGCGCGAAGGCCTCCATCGCACCGGCATCGCCGTGCTTGCCCTCGCTCTTGTTGGCGACCAGCAGCACCGGCTTGTTGGCCTTGCGGGCGAAATCGGCGAAGGCGCGATCCGTCGGCGTGAGGCCGATGCGGGCATCGATCACGAAGAACAGCGCGTCGGCCTGTGCGATCGCGGCCTCCGTCTGCTCCTGCATGCGCGCGGTCAGCGAGCCCTTGGCGCCCTCGTCGAGGCCGGCGGTATCGATGATCGTGAATTCCAGATCGCCGAGCCTCGCCTCGCCCTCGCGACGGTCGCGGGTGACGCCCGGCAGGTCATCGACGAGCGCGAGCTTCTGTCCAACCAGGCGGTTGAACAGCGTCGATTTGCCGACATTGGGCCGGCCGATGATGGCGATTGTGAAGGACATTGGTCATTCGTGCGCTGCCGGGGCCGCGCCTGTCAATGAAATGAAACGATTAAAGCGCGATGAGGCTGGAATGCATCCTCACCGCGCTTTAGGTTGTTGTTTAAGCATGATCTTTTCGGAAAACGCTTCGCACTTTTCCGGATCATGCTTCAGCGCGAGAAGCTGCCGCTCGGCAGCGGCGCCGGGAAGGCGCCCTGCGATTGCTGCTGGGTGGTCTGGCTCGGTTGCGCCTGCTGGACGGGCTGATCGGGCGGCGGCGCGGTGGTGCGCTTGCGCACGATCTTCTGCTTGGGCGGCGGAGCGGCCGCGGGCGGCGCGGCCTCCGGCTGAGCCTCGCCATCGACTTCGCCAGCCGGCGCTTCGGCCGGTGCGACTGCGGCGGCGGCCGGCTGCCTGGTCTTTTTCGCCTTGGCACCCTTCGCCGGCTTGGCCGGCTCGGGCGCAGGCTCCGCGGGCAAGGCCGCAACGGCGGGCACGTTCGGATCGGACTGTTGCTGCGCGCCCTTGTACAAATCCCTCGGGACGCCCTGCTCGAGCCCCGGTACGCCCTCCGGAAACACCGGCTTGCGGTCGCCGGGCAGCTTCTTCTTGGTATCGAGGAAATCGAGCATGTCGGTCGGATCGAAGCTCGAGCAACCGCCCAGGACGCCCGTGAAGGCGATCAGGACGGCGGCTGCGATCAAGCGGGGCGTGCGGCGCATATCGATTTATCTCGTCTCAGCTCTCGGGGCCGTCGGCGCGTGGTCAGCTTTTGGCGACGGGCGGCAGCAGGGCTTGCAGCGCCTCGGCGCGTGAGCGCAGGCCCGGCGGCGTTTCGCCGTCCTCGGCGATCGCGTCGAGCCATTTGCGGGCCGCAGTCATGTCGTTGTTGCGCCACGCCGACAGCGCCAGCATCTCGCGGGCGCTGTGACGGAAGGTCGATTTGGGTGCGGCGGAAGCTTCCAGCCGCTGCTGCATGTCGGCATAGCCGGCGCTGTCGAGCAGGAGGCCGGCCGCTCGGATCTTCGCCAGATCCTGCCACTCGCCGCCCACGCCGCGGTCGGCGGCAATGTCGTCATACAGCTTGGCGGCCGCCTTGGGATCGCGGGCCGCCGCCTCGGCCGCCGCACGCAGTCGCGCCAGGGTGCGATAGCCCGACGGAGCCTTGGTGGCGAGCTCGGTGAAGGCCGCCTCGGCCTCCGCGTGCTTGTCCTGCTCGGACAGCTCGACAGCCTTCTCGAACGCCGCGCCGGCCTCGGCGGCCTTCTTGGCCTCCAGATACTGGTAGCCGCGCCAACCGCCGACGGCGGCCACGATCAGCACCATCAGCGCGATGAAATAGATCGAATACTTGTCCCACAGCTTCTTGAGCTGTTCGCGACGTACTTCCTCGTCGACTTCGTCAAATAATTCAGACACTTAAGATAACCCCATACCCGGTCAGGAATGCGCGCCAGATCGTCCGCGTCAAAAACCCGTCCCCGCGTCGCGGCGGCGATACCCTATCGATATGGCGGTGGCAAGGCAAAGCGAGCCCGATCAAGGCGTTAACCACCCGGGAACGCCCAGGAATGCCCGCCGGCCCGGCTCAGGCTCCTAGGAGTTCCCGCAACTGCCGCTTCAGCACCTTGCCATTGGCATTGCGCGGCAGCGGCTCGGCCGTGATCACCATGGTTTCAGGGACCTTGTAGTCCGACAGCCGCTCGGCGCACCAGGCGCGCAGGACCTCGCCCGCCACGGGCGCGCGCGTCACCACCACGGCGTGGACGCGCTCGCCGAGAACGGGGCATGATTTGGCGATGATAGCGCTCTCCACCACCGCGGGGTGGCCGGCCAGCACGGATTCGACCTCGGCCGAATAGATCTTCAGGCCGCCGCGATTGATCATGTCCTTCTGCCGGTCGAAGACGCGGACAAACCCCTCCCCATCGACCGAGCCGAGATCGCCGGAATGCCAGAATCCGCTGGTGAAGCTCTCTGACGTCGCCGTCGCATTGTTCCAGTAGCCCTTGATGACGGATGCGCTCTGGATCCAGAGCTCGCCGATCTCGCCATGCGGCAGCTCGCGCCCGTCCGCCCCCATCGCCACTATACGCGCACCCGGACACGGCAGGCCGACGCTGTCGATATGGCTTGCCGTCAACTCGCCCGGCATGATCGTCGACGGCGACGTCGTCTCGGTCGCGCCGTAGCAGTTCATCAGCTGCAGGCCGGGAATTGTCGCCTTGAGCTTCTCGATGGTTGCGACCGGCATCGGCGCGCCGCCGAAGCCGCCGATGCGCCAGCTCGACAGATCGTAGCCGTCGAAATCGGGCTGGAGCAGGCAGAGATTGTACATCGCCGGCACCATTACCGTGTAGGTGACGCGCTCGCGGGCGGCGAGCTTGAGATAATCGGCGGCCTTGAACTCCGGCATGATGATCAGCGCGCCGCCGCAGCGAATCATCGTCGTGATGTTGGCGACGACGCCGGTGACATGGCCGAGCGGCACAGCCGCGATCGAGCGGTCCGCCGCCGTCAATTGCAGGCAGGACACGAAGACCATCGAGGAGTGCACGATGTTGCAATGAGCCAGCATCGCGCCCTTCGGTCTGCCCGTCGTGCCCGAGGTGTAGAGGATCATCGCGGTTTCTTCCTCGCCGACATCGACCGGCGCCGGCGCCGGCGCGTTGTTTGCGAGCATCGCGAAACGCGACCGCTGCGGGTCGGCATCGATCGCGATGTGGTGGATCACGTCTGGAATGTCGCGCGCATCAGGCAAACGCTCGGCCAGCCCCGCTTCATAGATCAGGATCTTGGCGCCGCAATCGCTCAGAACATAGGCGATTTCCGGCTTCTGCTGGCGCGTGCCGAGCAGCACCGTGACCAGCCCCTCATGCGCGGCGGCAAACAGCAGCAGCGGAAATTCGATCCGGTTGCCGAGCAGGATCGCGACGCGATCGCCACGCCGCAGGCCTAGCTTGCGAAAGCCTGCCGCGATCCGCGCGGCCTGCTCCGCAGCCTGCCGCCAGCTCAGGCGGACATCCCCGCAGATCAAGGCATCGCCGTCGACATTGCCGGCGCACGCGTCGGCAATCATCGCCCACAAGCTCGCCGGCCGGTCGCTAAAGGCGGGCACCACCCGATCGCCAAAGCGCGCTTCGAGCCGCATCGGCGGGATCTGAGATTGCGACCAGTTCATCGGAACGCCTTAAAGCTTGTTGCTCTTGTTACCTTCCGCGCACGGGCATCAGGGTTCCGTCTTGTGCTGACCGGCTAGACCCCCACTACGGGAACGCCGATCACGACCGGATGGAATGCAAAGGCGAGCGCCAGATAAGCGACGATTCCGACCGCAACCGCGATCAGATCGTTGCTGACGCCGCCCACCGGGATCGGCGGCCCGCCGCCATCGGTGCGACGCTTCAGCGTAATGCGATCATACACTGCCCAGGCCAGGAACGAGCCGAACAGGATGATGGAGCCGAGATCGCCATTGGCCAAAAGATGCGCCGCAGCCCACAGCTTGATACCGGCCAGCATCGGATGCTTCAGCGTCGCGTAGATGCGGCCACGCAGATAGGACGCGACCACCAGGATGACCGCGGGCAGCATCAGCGCGAGCGTGATGTGCTTCAGCGCCTTCGGCGGGTACCAGACGTCGATCCAGCCGGTCGCACGGTAATGCGCAAAACCCCAGATGATCAACGCGAGCCCCGCGAGCGAGGCGAGCGAATAGACGATCTTGTAGGTACCCTCGCCCAGCCTCGCGATCGCCTCCGCGCGCGCGTCTCGTTTCGTCGTGAAGAGATGGGCTGCGAAAAACAGCGCTAACCCCAGGATCATCACCAGCAAACCCACGACGTCCCTCTTTCGCAAAGCCGCACGTCTTCAGGTAGCATCTTCGCCCCGAGAAGCGCAATGCATCACGCGGAGCGCCGCCATCCCGGCAAGAGGACGGCCCTAGGTCGTGGACTCATAAGCTCTGAGCCAAAGTCTAGTTGATGCCAGCAGAACGGCAGCGAGGAAGTTTCTGGCGAG
>NZ_JAFCKS010000005.1 GCF_018129995.1 Bradyrhizobium sp. SZCCT0153 | reverse complement strand
GGCGCACAGACCCCGGGCGCCAGGACCACACGATTTTGCCGTACGCGGATCACACCGGTCGTGTGCGCGAGGCCTTCGCTCACGGTTGCCCGCCCTGCGAAGCCGTTCGCGCCGGTGTGGCCCACGTCCACCGCCGTCCGGCCCGCGTTCGTGACGATCGCGATACGCCCCTCTTCCTTGGGCCGGAGTGAGACGACAGATACGCCGTTTCCGAATTTCGGTAAAGTGGAATATTTTTGTCGACGCGCGTTGACCTGCCGCTCGCGTGTGTTGCCTGACGGGCAACACGATATCTTGTAGGTCTGATTTCGCCTACGCTCGCACCGGGGCACGAGAGCGGAGTCGCTCCGAGTCAGTGCCTCACCACCAGCACCGAGCATTTCGCGTAGCGCACGACATGCCCGGCATTCGACCCGAGGAAATAGGTGCGCATCGCCGGCCGGTGCGAGGTCATCACGATCAAATCGGCCTTCATGTGCACCGCTTCCTCGAGGATCTCGTGGTAGATGCCGCCCTGGCGCACGACGCTGGAGATGCGAGAAGCCTCGATGCCGGATTCGCGCGCGACGATGGCAAGCGCTTCTTCCGAGGTCTGGCGCTGCTGTTCGTCGAAATCGGCCGGAACGTATTCGGCCAGCATGACCGGCGTCATCGGCAGCACGTTGAGCAGGCGGACGGAGCCGCTCCAGGTCTGCGACAGCGTTGCCGCGGTCGCAATCGCCGGCTTTGCCAGGTCCGTGTCGGCGAGGTCGATGGGCACGAGGATGGACTTGAACATCTGCGCCTCCAAATCTTCAGCAGCTCTTGATCGGGCTGGACCGACCGGTCGAGACGGCGCCCGCGCGTCTCAACCCGATCGAAGCAGCCTTCGACTATCGAAGCAGCCTTGGCCTATCGAAGCAACCTTGGACCATCGAAGCAGCTTTGAACTATCGAAGCAGCTTTGGGCTGACGAACTGCACCAGTTTGCCGCGGCGGTAGGCCACGTCACCCCAATCCTTGACGTCAAAGTCGAAGATCGCAAGCCCCGCCGTGGGCAGATTGTCGGCGAGCGCCTTGGCGCTGGCCGGATCGCCGCCGCCCGTCAGCATCAGCGCGGCCTCGTGCATGCCGGGATTGTGGGCAACCAGCAGCAATTGCTTCGGGTCGGCTGGAGCGGTTGCAGTGCGAATGGATTCCAGGATCTGCGCGGGATCGGCGCCGTAGAGTTCCGGCAGGACCTCGACCTGCGGCGCGGCGACGCGGTCTTTCATCGTCTCCCAGGCAATGTCCCAGGTCTGCCGGGCCCGGACGGCATGCGATACCAGCACGGCTTCGGGAAAGGGGGGATGGGCGGCAATCCAGTCGCCGATCTGCGCGGCATCCTTGTGGCCGCGTTCATCCAGGCGGCGGTCCTGGTCACGGCCGCTCGGCGCGTCCGTCTCGGTCTTGGCGTGACGCAGCAGCATCAAACGGCGCATGGCATTCTCGAATCGTTACACGTCCAGAATAAACTAGGGACGCGGGTTGCGGACAAGGTGACAAGCGCCCGATCGGTCCAATATTGTTTGAGCATCATCTATTTGGAAAACCGCTGCACATTTTTCCGGATCATGCTCTAAGAAAACGACATGAGCGAGACTTTCACAAGCGTGTCCCAGGAAGAAGCCGGCTTTCGCGACCGCGCGCGGCTGTCGTTCGATCTCGATGCCGACATCTGCGTGATCGGAGCAGGGCTTGCCGGGCTCTCCATCGCGCTGGAGGCGGCCCGGTCAGGGGCCAGCGTCGCGGTGCTCGAGGGCCGCCATGTGGGCTGGAACGCCTCCGGCAACCAGTTCGGCACCGTGATGCCGGGCTTCGCGCTGCCACTCACCGATCTGGTCGAGCGTATCGGCTTCGAGGACGCGCGCGAATTGTGGACGTTGTCGAAGGAGGGCGCCGAGTTCGTCCGGGCCAACGCCACGGAGGAGAACATGCCGGGAATCGGCCCGAGCAGCGGCGTGCTGGAGGTCTCCAACGTCGATGCCGGCGACCGGCTGATCAGCCGCTTGCAGATGTTGAACGAGGATTTCGACACCGAGGTCGAGGGCTGGCAGGTCGATCGCGTCCGCGCGGTGCTCAAGACCGATCATTACTTCCACGGCGTGCATTATCCCAAGGCGTTCCAGGTCGACGGCCGCAAATATGTACACGGCCTCGCGGCGCTGGCGCGGCGCGCAGGCGCCCGCATCTTCGAGGACACGCCGGTCGTCAGCATCGATCATTCCGGCATCCGCAAGCGCATCGTCACGCCCTCGGCGCGACTGCGCGCGACCCACATCGTGCTCGCCGGCAACATCCATCTCGGCGCGCCTTTGAGGCGCTTGTCGGAAACGCTGCTGCCGGTCTGGCGCTATGCCGGCATCACCGCGCCGCTCGGCCAGCGCGTGCACGAGATCATCGCCTTCAAGGGATCGGTGATGGATTCCGATGGCGTGGACCATTTCCGCGTCGTCGATGGCGACAGGCTGATGTGGGAGAGCCCCGAGACCACCTGGGCGGCCCGACCGCAACGCTTTGCGGGCGCGATCAGGCGACGGGTCCGGTCCATCTTCCCCGAGCTCGGCAATGTCGAGATCACCGAATCGTTCGGCGGCGTCACCGGCCAGACCGTGCACGGCATGCCGCAGATCGGCCAGTTGCGCAAAGGCCTGTGGGTCGCGAGCGGCTTCGGCCGCCAGGGCATGAACACCTCGGCCATGGCCGGGCAGATGATCGCGCGCAGCATCCTGTGGGGCGACGAGCGATGGCGGCTGTTCTCGCCGTTCGAGCTGGTCTGGGCAGGCGGCGCCACGGGACGTGTGGCGGGCCAATTGGTCGGGGTCTGGGGCAGGGCGAGTTCCGCCGCCGCAGGCTCGCTTGCCCGCTATCGTGAACGCGGGCGGGTCAAGGACAGGGAACGCGAGGCGCGGCTGGCCGAAGCCAACCGGGCCGCCGGGACCGGTCCGCGCCGTCCGCCGCCCGGGGTTCGGCCGCGGCTGGCCCAGCCGCCGAAACCTGCGGCCGAAGCCGTGGAACCCGTGTCCCAGGATGACGGCGTCTCGCGATAAGGTGAGAAAAACTCCGCCCGGAAGTGTAACGTCGGCCGTTAGAGCCCGTATCTCAGGGCGTGGACTCCTCGCACACGGAGAATGAGATGTTTGACCGCCGCATCCTGCTAACGACTGTCGCCGGCCTGTTCGGCCTTTCGGCCTTCCGCTGGCTGAGAGGGACGCCTGCCGAGGCTGGCGAGAAGGCCGCCCAGAAATTCGAGATCGAGAAGACCGACGCCGAGTGGCGTGCCCAGCTCACGCCGCAGCAATATGAAATCCTGCGCAAGGAAGGCACCGAGCGGCCGGGCTCCAGCCCGCTGCTCAAGGAACACCGCAAGGGCATCTTTGCCTGTGCCGGCTGCGACCTGCCGCTGTTTGCGTCCGATACCAAATTCGAGAGCGGCACCGGCTGGCCGAGCTTCTACCAGCCGATCGAGGGCAATGTCGGCAAGACCGAGGACCGCACCTTTGGCATGCTCCGCACCGAGGTGCATTGCCGGCGCTGCGGCGGCCATCTCGGCCACGTCTTCGACGACGGTCCGAAGCCGACCGGATTGCGCTACTGCATCGACGGTTTCGGGCTGGTCTTCCACCCGGCGGCGGCGTCGGCGACGTGAGGCCCGGCTGAGGTTTGATCCCGGCAATTGTTGCCGGCCCGGCAATTGTGCCCCGGTCATCGGACCGGGGCCTTCCTATTCAAGTCATTGATTTTCTGAGGATACCCGCATTGGCATAGCCCTTGCGACAGTCTCTCCCGACTGCGGCCATGGTCGACCGGCCGCCGAGATCGGATCTGGAGACAAAGTTATGGGTATCTTCGATGCAATGAACACCTCGGTGGGTGGCCTGCAGGCGCAGTCCTACGCGCTTCAGAACATTTCCGGCAACATCGCGAACTCGTCCACCACCGGTTACAAGGGCATCGGGACCAGCTTCGTCGATCTCATTCCCGACTCCTCTGTGCCGAGCAAGCAGGTCGCCGGCGGCGTGACCGCCAACGCGAAGGCCACCATCACCACGCAGGGCACGATCTCGGGCTCCACCGTCGCCACCAACATGGCGATCACCGGTGACGGCTTCTTCTCGATCCAGAAGGCGACCGGCATCGTGGACAACGTGCCGGTGTTCAGCGGCGTCACCTACTACACGCGGCGCGGCGACTTCCAGCTCAATGCCAACGGCAATCTGGTCAACGGCGCCGGCTACTATCTGATGGGCGTCACGGTCGACCCGAAGACCGGCAACCCGCAAGGTAACGTGGCGACGGTCCTGAAATTCCAGAATAACTTCATCCCGGCGCAGGCGACCACCTCGATCCAGTACGCGGCGAACCTGCCGACCCAGCCGAACACGGCGGCGAGCACGACCGCGTCGACCGGCACGCTGCTGGCAGAAGGCGGCCTCAATCCGTCCGACTTCTCGGCCAACCCGCTGCCGGTGGGCACACCGCCCGCGCCCTACACCAACGCGACGGTGTCCGGCGCAGCCGCCACCGGCAACATCCGCACGGCCTATTCGTCGACGACGGGGACGGGCACGGTTGCGCTTCAGAACAATTCGTCCGCGGTGGCTTCGACCACCACGTCCCTCGACAACACCGTAGGTACGCATCTCGCCTCCAGCATTCTCACCGCGCTGAGCGGCCAGACCCTGACGATCAACGGCAACACGGTCACGTTCGACAACAGCACCACCGTCACGACGGTTGGCAGCAACACCACGATCGGTCTCGGCGCGGGCACGACGGCCACGGTGGCCAGCATCCTGAATGCGATCCAGACCGCCGGCGGCGCCGGCGTCACGGCCTCGCTCTCCGCCAGCGGCAACATCCAGATCTCGACGGGTACCGGCGTCGATGTGGCGGTCAACAGCGGCACGGCAGCCACGGCCCTCGGCATCAGCAGCGTGACGCGCGGCGGCAACGTGCTGTCCTCGCCCGCGATCACCGGCTCTACGGTGCTGAGCGGCAGTGCAAGCGCCGGCGGCGCCGAGGTGCTTTCGTCGGGCTTTGCAGCCGGCGACACCATCACGGTCGACGGCCAGACGCTGACCTTCATGGCCTCGGGCGCCTCGGGCGCGAACCAGATCAACATCACCGACAACATCACGACCCTGCTCGGCAAGATCGACGCGCTCTCCGGCGCGTCGGGATCGTCGGTCAGCAGCGGCGGCGTGATCACGCTGAACACCGGCACCGTCTCCAACCTGTCGGTGTCCAGCTCCAACAGTGCGGCCTTCGCCGCGCTCGGCTTCACCTCCACCATCACCAAGAACCGCGACGGCGGCGGCACCGCCGGTACCGGCGGTGTGGTCGGCAACGACATCTCGACCTTCACCAAGGAATCGATCAGCGGAGGCGCGGTGACCGCCTACAATGCCGCCGGCACGCCGGTGAACCTGCAGCTGCGCTGGGCCAAGACCGACAGCGCGTCGCTGGGGGCGGGGCATTCCGATACCTGGAACCTGTTCTACCAGACCGACCCGAACGCGACCGGCACGACGGTCGGCTGGGTCAATACCGGCCAGGCCTTCACCTTTGCCGCCGATGGCTCGCTGACCTCGCCGAGCGGCTCGGGCATCACCATCAACAACGTCAGCGTCAGCGGCCAGTCGCTCGGCTCGGTCGCCTTCAACATCTCCTCGGGCGGGCTGACGCAATATGCCAGCACCAGCGGCGCGGTGACGATCAACACCATCACCCAGAACGGCTACGCCGCGGGCCAGCTCCGCTCGGTCGCAGTCAACAACAACGGCCTCGTGGTCGGCACCTTCTCCAACGGTCAGAACCTCGACCTCGCACAGGTCTCGTTGTCGCACTTCAACGGCACCAATTACCTCAAGGCGCTCGACGGCGGCGCCTATGCCGCGACCGAACAGTCTGGACCGGCGATCGACGGCGCTTCGGGCACCATCAGCGGCTCGTCGCTGGAAGGCTCGAACACCGACATCGCCGACGAATTCACCAAGCTGATCGTGACCCAGCAGGCCTATTCGGCCAACACCAAGGTGATCACGACCGCGAATTCGATGGTGCAGGACCTCCTGAACGTGTTGCGCTGATCGCGCGTGACGTAACCAAAGGCGGCATGTCAACATGGGTTTGAGTTCAGCCCTCGCCAGTGCGATGAGCGGTCTGCGTGCCAACCAGGCCGCGCTCTCGATCGTCTCCTCGAACGTCGCCAATTCGCAGACGCCGGGTTACGTCGTCCAGACGCCGAACCAGATCGAGGTCACCACCGGCGACTTCGGCTCGACGGCGATGACGACCGGCGTCAGCCGCGAGCTCGATACCTACGTGCTGAACCAGCTGCGTACCGAAACCGGGGGCAGCGGCTACGCCGACCAGATGGCCAACATCCTGAAGCAGCTTCAGAATGTCTACGGCACGCCCGGCAACAGCGGTACGCTCGAAACCGCGCTGAACAATTTCACCACGGCGTTGCAGGCGCTCTCGACCAGCGCGGGCTCGTCGTCGGCGCAAACGGTTGCCCTGGGCGCGGCGCAGACGCTGGCACAGCAGCTCAACCTCACCACCAAGGGCATCCAGTCGCTGCGCTCCAACGTCGAGCAGGATCTCGGCACCTCGGCACAGCAGGCAAACGCCGCGATGCAGCAGGTTGCCGACATCAACACCAGGCTCCAGGGCCTGTCGGCAAACGACCCCTCGGCCGCGACGCTGATGGACCAGCGCGACCAGGCCATCAACACGCTGTCGAAATATGTCGACGTTCGCGTCACCACCGACGGTTCGAACCAGGCCAACATCTACACCACCACCGGCATCCAGCTGGTCGGCGCCGGGCTCGCCTCGCAATTCACCTTTGCGTCCGCCGGTGCGCTGTCGGCAACCTCGCTCTACAACATCAATCCGGCCCAGTCCGGCGTCGGCGCGCTCAATATCAAGCTGCCGAACGGTTCGCAGCTCGACGTCGTCGCCAACAACGTGGTGTCTTCGGGCCAGATCGCGGCCGATCTCAAGCTGCGCGACCAGACGCTGGTGCAGGCGCAGAACCAGATCGACCAGCTCGCCGCGACGATGTCGAGCGCGCTGTCCGACAAGACCACGGCCGGCAGCACGGTCTCCGGTCCGCCGGCCGGGTTCGATCTCGACCTCGCCGGTGCGCAGCCGGGCAACAGCGTCAACATCACCTACACGGACACGACCACCAACACGCAGCGCCAGGTCACGCTGGTCAACGTGACCGATCCGGCGGCGCTGCCGCTTCAGAACGCGACCAACGCCAACCCGATGCAGATCGGGGTGAATTTCTCCGGCGGCATGGGCGCAATCGCCTCGGCGCTCAACACCGCGCTCTCCGGCTCGCATCTGTCGTTCGCTGCAGCTCCGTCGCCGGCGACGGCCACCACGCTGCGGGTGATCGACGACAACACCGGCCTTGCCAAGGTCAATTCGTCCTCGACCACCAAGACGATCACGTCGCTGACCTCGGGCAATCCGCAACTGCCGCTGTTCACCGACGGCGGACAGGCGCTCTACACCGGCGCGATCACGGCGTCGGGTTCGCAGATGACGGGCCTCGCCGGGCGCATCGCCGTGAACACGCAGCTCGTCACCGACCCGACCAGGCTGTCGGTCTACAGCACCTCGCCGGTGACGCCCGCAGGCGACACCACGCGCTCGGACTATCTCTATTCGCAGCTCACCTCGGCGGTGTTCTCCTATTCGCCGCAGAGCGGTCTCGGCTCGGCGAGCCAGCCCTTCACCGGCAGCGTTTCGAACTATCTGCAGCAGTTCCTGAGCATTCAGGGCAATGCCGCGACCCAGGCCACCCAGCTCCAGCAGGGCCAGAGCGTCGTGGTCTCGACGCTGCAGGCCAAGTTCAACTCGACCTCCAGCGTCAATCTGGACTCGGAGATGTCGAACCTGATCCAGCTCCAGAATGCCTATGCCGCCAACGCCCACGTCATGTCGGTGGTGCAGAGCATGATGAACACGTTGCTCCAGGCTCAAGTGTAACAAGTAACAGGGCTCTGAAACATGTCGATCAGCAGCATCAATTACTCCTCGTCGGTTCTCGGCTCGCAGATCCGCAACATCAACCAGCAGCTCACCGACCTTTCGACGCAGCTCTCGACCGGCAAGCTGTCGCAGAACTATTCCGGGATGGGCACCAACGAGGGCTTTGCGATCGCCGGACGCGCGCAGCTGTCCAACATCGCCGCCTATACCGACACGATGACCAACGTCAACGTCAGCATCAACCTCGCCAACACCGCGCTCCAGTCGCTGACCACGATCCGCAACACGGTGCAGACCGGCTCCGCCAACACCGCGCAGGATCTCAACGTCAACGGGCAGACCGTTGCGCAGAACACCGCCGCCGCCCAGTTCGGCTCGATGGTCGGCGTTCTCAACACGCAGTCGGGCAACCGCTATCTGTTTTCCGGAACGGCCTTCAACACGCAGTCGGTCGCGGATGCTGGCGACATCATCAACGGTACGACGACGCAGGCGGGCTTCAAGACCGTCATGGCGGAGCGCCAGGCCGCCGACCTCGGCGCGGGCGGCATGGGCCGACTGGTGCAGACGCAGCCGACGCCGAGCTCGGTGCAGGTGTCGGAGGACGCCGCCGGATCGCCGTTTGGGCTGAAGATCGCCGCGGTCTCCTCGACGCTGACGGGGGCGACGGTCACCGGCCCGAGCGGCTCGCCGGTGTCGTTCTCGGTCGATCTCAACGGTGTCAATCCGAACAACGGCGACAAGCTGAGCGTGCAGTTCACGCTGCCGGACGGGACGACCGAGCAGATCGACCTGACCGCGTCGACGGCGACACCGACGCCGCTCGGCAGTTTCGCCATCGATGCGAGCACCCCCGTCAACCCGACCAACACGGCGACGAACCTCAACACCGCGCTGAACACCGCGATCAAGAAGCTTGCCAACACCTCGCTCGTGGCGGCATCCGCGATCGTTGCCGGCGACAATTTCTTCAACACCGCAAGTTCCGCGATCGGCACGCCCGTCAACAATCAGGCGGCGACGGCGGCGCCCGTGACCGGCGCGACGACGCTGTCCGGCGCGAGCCCTTCGGACTCGATTTCACCGGGCTTCGTCGCCGGCGACACCATCACCGTCAACGGCACCACGCTCACCTTCGTCAACTCCGGCGCGACCGCCAACCAGCTCAACGTCGGCGACAGCATCCAGACCCTGCTCGGCAAGATCGACCAGATCACGGGGACTTCGAAGCCCTCGACGGTTCATGGCGGCGCGATCACGATCAACACCGACGACGCTGCGAGCCTGAACATCACGAGCTCGAATACGGGAGCGCTGGGCTCGCTCGGTTTCGCCTCGACGCCCGTGACCGCCACGCAACCGCCGCTGCGCGTCGGCACCTCGCCCGCGAGCTCGGCGACAACGCTGGTCAACGGCTCGGCCACGACCGTGAAATGGTACCAGGGCAATGACGGGCCCGGCTCGCCGCGCTCCACCGCCGTGGCGCGCGTCGACGATTCCGTCACGGTGCAATATGGCGCGCAGGCCGACGAGGACGCGATCCGCCAGCAGTTGCAGGCGATCGCGGTGTTCGGGACGTTCTCGACCTCGCCGACCGGGCAGTATTCAGGCGGGCAGGTCGCCGCGCTGAGCCTGCGGGTGACGCAGGCCCTGACGAAGCAGCCCGGCCAGCAGCGCATCGAGGACATCCAGACCGACCTTGCGATGGCCCAGAACACGATGAAGGACGCCGGCACGCGCCAGACCCAGGCCAAGGCGCAGCTCCAGACCATCATCGACCAGGCGGAATCGGCCTCGCCGGATCAGGTCGCGAGCGAGATTCTGGCGCTCCAGAACGCGCTCCAGGCGTCCTACCAGGTGACCTCGAACCTGTCGCAGCTCTCGCTCGTCAAGTTCCTGTAAGGATGCGTTAAGGCGCCGTTAACCATGCCTCTTTACCTCTTGGTGAGGATTGGAGCGGGGCGGAGCGGGCGATGTCGGACAAGATGCAACTAGTGGTGGCGACGCCATGCTTCGGTGGGCAGGTGTCGAGCATCTATGCAAGCTCGATCTTCGCGCTCCAGCGCGCCGTGCACGGCATGGCCAATCTCGAGCTCAAGGTGCTCCTGCGCGACGGCGATGCCCTGATCACGCGCGCGCGGGCCAACCTGGCCGCGATGTTCCTGGACGATCCGAAGGCGACGCATTTCCTGTTCATCGATGCCGACATCGGCTTCACGCCGGAGCAGGTGTTCCGGCTGATCGAGTGCGGCGCGGATGTCGTTGCCGGCTGCTATCCGATCAAGCGGGTCAACTGGGACAAGGCGAAGCGGGCGATCGAAGCCGGCCGCCCCGACGTTCCGGCGGCCTCGCTGGACTACGTGCTCGAGATCGAGGACCCCGACCGCATCGTGGTGGTCAACGGCTTCACCCGCGTGCGCTACGCCGGCACCGGCTTCCTGATGATCCGCCGCCACGTGCTGGAGGCGATGTGTCGGCATCCGGACTACGCGGCGCTGCAATTCTTCCGCGAGCATTCGCACGATACGTTGGCGGCGAGCCAGAACCGGTTTGCATTGTTCGAATGCATGATCGATCCTGCGACCGGCACCTATCTCTCCGAGGACTTCGCCTTCTGCAAGCGCTGGACCGACATCGGCGGCGAGATCTGGGCCGACATCCAGAGCTCGCTCGATCACGTCGGGCCATCGGTGTTCCACGGCGACATCACTTCGCAATTCACAGCGGCGCCCGCGGCGGCGGCCGATGCGGCGTGAGCCTTTCGGGATGAGCGCCGGCGCATCCCGTCTGTCGGCCACCGAGCACGCGTCCGACGGCGGCTCGCGCTACCGCCTGCGGGATCTCTTCACGCCGCTGGACACGCTGCTCGCCTCCGGCGGAGATCCGCGACTGGCGCTCGATCCGAAGGAGCGTGTCAACGCCTATGGCTGCGCGCCGTCGCCGGAGCCGGAGCTCTGGAATTTCGCCTCCTCGACAGCATCGACGATCTCGCAGTTGGCCTACGATCGCGCCGCGCTGGCGCGCGAAGAGCTGATGCACAAATGCCTGTTCGACGAGGTCGAGGTCGCCTTCGACGCGCGCTGCGAGGACATGCGCGACGAGCTGCGCGGCCACCTTCAGCTTTCGCCGCGCATCGATGTCGTGTTCTCGCCGTCCGGCACGGATTCGCAGCTTCACGCCCTGTGCGTGGCGCGCGCGGTGCTCGGCGCACCGCCGGTGACGATCGTGGTCGGCGCCGACCAGACCGGAAGCGGAACCACCCATACCGCACGCGGCCACCATTTCAGCACGATGACGGCAAGCGGCATCGCCGTGCGCAAGGACGGCGCGGTGACGGGGCTCGCCGGCGATAGCATCGCGGTGCCGCTGATCGACATGGCGGCCGGCGTCGCGATGCGCCAGGATGCCGATGACGCAGTGCTGCGCGCGATCGAGACCAGCCTCGCGCAAGGTCGAGGCGTTTTGTTGCAGATCATGGATTGCTCAAAACTGGGCTGGCGCGCGCCGACCACAGCCTGCCTCGACGAGATCGCGCGACGCTGGCCCGGCAAGGTTCAGGTCGTCGTCGATGCCTGCCAGGCGCGGCTCGGCCGCCGGCGGCTGCGCTCCTATCTCGACCGCGGCTACATGGTGCTGATCACCGGCTCGAAATTCTTCGGCGGGCCCGCCTTCAGCGGCGCGCTGCTGGTGCCGAAAGGCCGCTCGCGCTCGCTCGACCGGATGGGTGCGATCGCGCCGGGCTTGTTCGACTATGCCGGCCGCAGCGACTGGCCGACGGCCTGGACGGCGCTGCGCTCGCGCTTCGAGCGCCGGCCGAATTTCGGCCAATGGCTGCGCTGGGAGGCGGCGCTGGCCGAGATCGGCAGCTACTACGCCGTGCCCGAAGCCTTCCGCGCCAAGGCACTGTTCGAAATTGCCGCCGGCGTCGACAGCATGATCGCGCTGTCGCCGTCGCTTCGCCCCGTGCCGGTTGCGGTCGAGAACACCGGCGCGGACGACGAGGAATTCGCGCAGGCCACGATCTTTCCGTTCACGCTGCTGCGCGGCGGCAAACCGGTCTCGATCGCCGAGACCGGTGCCGTCCATCGGGCGCTGGCGCGCGGCATGAACGAGGAGATTGGCGGCAGCGCTTCAGACCGGCAGGTTGCCGCGCAGCGCTGTCTGATCGGCCAGCCGGTCCGGCTGGAGCGGCAGGACGACGCGCCGCAGGCCATGTTGCGCCTCTGCGTCGGCGCACGGCTCGTGACCGAGGCATGGTCGTCGGACCCGGCGCAGGCGCAACGCAATGTGCAGCACGTTCTCGATCGCATCGCCCACGTCCTGGTGAAGATCGAGCTGCTGCTTGACCGCGGCATGGCCGCAACCGCGCTGGACAAGCCCGCGTTCGAGGTGTGAGATGCAACATCCGGTTTCCGCGCCGATCGGCATGACCGTGCCGAACCATGCCGACCGCATCGGCTTTGCGCAGCTGACGCGCCGCGCCTTCGAGGGCGGCGATCTGCATCCGTTGCGCGAACAGCTCCTGGCGCGGATCGCGGAAGGGACGGCAGAGGCGGGCGAAGGCCTGGACCTGTCGTTGATTGCCCAGCTTCTCGGCGAGAAGGAGGCCGGGCTCGTGATCCAGACCGAAGTGCTCTCCTTCCACCAATTGTTTCGCACGCCCTGTGCGGTTTCGAAACCCCGTCTGCGCGTGCTCGCGCTCGCGGCCGATATCGACATGGGCGGCAACACGCCGATCGACTTCCTGCTGGAAGACTCCGACATCGAGCTGTTGACGCTCTACGTGGTCAAGGGCGTCGGTCTGCCGGAGAATCTGCCCGAGCACGACGTCGCGATCGTGATCGCATCCGATTCCGAGGAATGCCGGGATGCGCTCGCGTTGATCGAAAAGGCCGCGCCACGCTGGCCGCGGCCGCTGCTCAATCGTCCCGATCTCATCGGCAATCTCGATCGCGACAAGCTCTATCGATTGCTGGCCGGTGTCCCGGGTCTCGACATTCCCGCGACCATCCACGCGACGCGCGCGCAATTGTCGGATCTTTCGCAGGGACGAAAGGCCTGCAAGGACATCGCGGACGAACTGCACTTCCCGATGATCGCGCGGCCGCGCGGCTCGCATGCCGGCGTCGGCCTAGCGAAGCTCGACAATGCGCCGGCGCTCGCGGCCTATCTTGCCGAGCGGCAAGAGCAGGACTTCTTCGTCGCGCGTTTCGTCGACTATGTGAGTCCCGATGGGCTCTACCGCAAATATCGTCTCGCCATGGTCGACGGCAAGCCCTATGCCTGCCACATGGCGATCGCCGACCGCTGGGACATCTGGTATCTCAACGCCTACATGGCGTTCAGCGAGGAGAAGCGGGCGGAGGAGGCCGTCTTCATGCTCGACTTCGATCATGCTTTCGCTGCGCGCCACAAGGTCGCGCTCGACGAAATGAGCAGGCGCGTCGGCCTCGACTATTTCATCGTCGATTGCGCCGAGAACCAGAACCGCGAACTCCTTGTCTTCGAGGCCGACAACACCGCCGTCGTGCACAACATGGATCCGCCGATCGTGTTTCCGTACAAGCCGCCGCAAATGCGCAAGATATTCGCGGCATTCACGGCGATGCTGTCGCGGCATGCAACAGCGGGCGAGGGGAGTGCAGCATGAACGAGATCGTCCGCAAGACCTATAGCTCGGTCACGCACAGCTCGCTCGATCCTCAGGACTGGAGTGAATTTCGCGCGCTCGCCCATCGCATGCTGGACGAAACTATCGACGGTATTGCCAACATTCGTGCGCGCCCGGTGTGGCAGCCGATCCCCGACGGCGCCCGCGCGGCATTCAAGGCCGACGTGCCGCGCGAGGCAAACGATCTCGCCGAGGTCTATCGCGAATTCGCCGAGCATGTCGCGCCGTATGCGACAGGTAACGTCCATCCGGGTTTCATGGGCTGGGTGCATGGTGGCGGCACCGCGGTCGGCATGCTCGCGGAAATGCTCGCGGCGGGCCTCAACGCAAATCTCGGCGGCCGCGACCACATGCCGATCGAGGTCGAGCGCCAGATCGTCGGCTGGATGCGGCAATTGTTCGCGTTTCCCGACGGCGCGAGCGGCATCTTCGTCACGGGCACGTCGATGGCCAATCTGATGGCCGTGCTGGTGGCGCGTGCCAGCGCGCTCGGCACGCTGGCGCGGCAGCACGGCATCGGCAATGACGGTGCGCTGCTCACCGCCTATACGTCGCAGGCCGCGCATGGCTGCGTCTCGCGGGCGATGGACATTGCCGGGCTCGGCACCGATGCGCTGCGCAAGATCGGCGTCGATGCCGACCATCGCATCGACGTTGCCGCGTTGCGCGCCCAGATCGCTGTCGATCGCGAGGTCGGTTTCAAGCCGTTCCTCGTCGTCGCGTCCGCCGGCACGGTCGACATCGGTGCGGTCGACGATCTCAAGGCGATCGCGGAGCTGTGCCGCGAAGAGGGAATCTGGTTTCACGTCGACGGCGCGTTCGGCGCGCTTGCGATCCTGTCGCCCGAGCTCGCGCCGCTGCTCGGCGGCATCGAGCTCGCGGATTCCATCGCGCTCGACTTCCACAAATGGGGGCAGGTGCCTTACGATGCGGGCTTCCTGCTGGTGCGCGACGGAGAGCAGCATCGGCATGCCTTTGCGCAGCCGGCGGCCTATCTGCGCCGCGAGGCGAGGGGGCTCGCCGCGGGCGCGGTCTGGCCCTGCGATCTTGGGCCCGATCTGTCACGCGGCTTCCGTGCGCTGAAGACCTGGTTCACGCTGAAGACGTTCGGCACCGACTGGCTGGGTGCGGTGATCGCGCGTAGCTGTGCGCTGGCGAAATATCTGGAGACGCGCGTTCTCGCCGAGCCGCGGCTGGAGTTGCTGGCACCGGTCAATCTCAACATCGTCTGTTTTCGTTACCGCGCCGCCGACGAGGTCAATCGCGAGATCGTTGCAGACATCCAGGAATCCGGCGTCGCGGCGCCGTCGAGCACGACGCTGAACGGCGAGTTCGCGATCCGGGCCGCGATCGTCAATCATCGCACCGAGGAGTCGGACATCGACGCGCTGGTCGCGGCCGTGCTGGAGTTCGGCGCACGACGGAGCGGCGACGCAGTGGTCGAGGTCGAGGCACCACCGCTCGCAGAGCATTAGCAACTATGCATGCCTGAAACGACAACGGCCCCGGAGGCGATCCGGGGCCGCTATCTTTCGAAAGGCTGGTCTTTCGAAAGAGCTGGTCGTTCGTGGGGCCTGCTCGTTCGCGCGGCGTGGCCGCGCGAGAGCGCGGGATCAGGCGGCGGTGCTGACGTCGTCCTTGACCGCTTCCGTCTTGGGATGCGTGGCCTCGAACTGGCCGCGCAGCTTCTCTTCATAGGCGATCAGCTTGCGGGCGTCCTTCAGCGCCCGGTAGAGGTCGCCGTTCAGGATGTTGTTGTTGATGCCTTCGATGATCGGCCAGGAGCTCGGCACGGCGGTGACGATGTCGCGCACCAGGTTGAAATAGGTGCCGTGCTGGGTCTGCGGATCCGGCGAGATGTACATGAGCTGCACCGCCAGATAGACGAGCTTGGCCGGCGTGTCGGCGGTCTCGGGCGTGAGGATGTCACGCTCGCGCAGGATCGGCACGTTGTCGCCGTCGATCAGAAGGCGGGCGCGCTGGTCGGTGTTGGTTATCACGCAGTTGCCAACGATGATGCGTTCGTGCGGTCTGAGCTCGACCTTGAGGGCCATGCCTGTTCTCCATCAACGCTTTCGTAACCGAGCGTGTGTTGCGGCGGATCAGGGCGCAATACTCCATCAAGATTAGTTAACGACTTGTGAATCCTCGCCACGAGCGCGGAAAAGATCAATCATATCAACGTCGAAATTGCCCGGCGGAGCAGCGTCGCGGATCTTTGGATCGGCCGAATCACGCGCCGACTCGGCAAAACTGCCGGTTTCATTTCATGCTTCGTTAGATTCTCGGAGCCACGGTCCGCCGGTCGCTGGGTCAATCTCGATCCAAGCAGACGCGTAACAGTAGCGTCGTTTACCAGAAAGGTAACAGAGTCATGTCCGGTATCGTTCTCTCGTCCTCGGTTCGTCAGAACCTGCTTTCCCTCCAGTCCACCGCTGATCTGCTCGCCACGACCCAGAGCCGTCTGTCGACCGGCAAGAGCGTCAACTCCGCCCTGGACAATCCCACCAACTTCTTCACCGCCCAGTCGCTCGACAACCGCGCCAGCGACATCAACAACCTGCTCGACGGCATCGCCAACGGCGTGCAGGTGCTGCAGGCCGCCAACACCGGCATCACCTCGCTGCAGAAGCTGATCGACAGCGCGAAGTCGATCGCCAACCAGGCGCTGCAGACCACGGTCGGCTATTCCACCAAGTCGAACGTCTCCGCCACGATCTCGGGTGCGACGGCGGCCGACCTGCGCGGCACGACCTCGTTCGCCAGCGCGACCGCGAGCAGCAACGTTGTGTATAACGGCACGGCCGGCGGCACCACGGCGGCGAGCAGCACCACGACGCTCGGCGCCACCATCGGCACGTTCACGGGCACCGCGGGAACGGCCGGCGACGGCACCACCGCTCTGGGCGGCACCATCACCCTGATCGCCACCAACGGCACGACTGCGACCGGCCTGCTCGGCAACGCCCAGCCTGCCGACGGCGACACGCTGACCGTGAACGGCAAGACCATCACGTTCCGCAGCGGTTCTGCTCCGGCGTCGACCGCGGTTGCGTCCGGTTCGGGCGTCAGCGGCAACCTCGTTACCGATGGCAGCGGAAACACCACCGTGTATCTCGGTACCGCGGGCACTCCGGCTGCGACCGTCAACGATCTGTTGACCGCGGTCGATCTCGCCAGCGGCGTGAAGACGGCGTCCATCAGTGCGGGCGCTGCGACGCTCGCCACGAGCGTTGGCCAGACCGCTTCGAGCGTTGGTGCGGGTGCCGTCACGCTGAAGAGCTCGACGGGTGCGGATCTGAGCGTCACCGGCAAGGCCGACCTGCTCAAGGCTCTCGGTCTGAGCTCGGCAGTGGGCGGCGGCAATGCCACCGTGAGCGTCAACCGGACCACGAGCGCTGCCTCGCTGGGTGCGACGATTGCTGACGGTTCGACGTTGAACGTCGACGGTCACGTCATCACCTTCAAGAACGCGCCGATCCCGGGCTCGACCGGTGCTCCGAGCGTTCCGAGCGGCTATGGCGCGAGCGGCAACGTTCTCACCGACGGCAACGGCAACTCGACCGTTTATCTGCAGGCCGGCACGGTTGCCGACGTGCTGAAGGCGATCGACCTTGCCACCGGCGTGCAGACCGCGACGGTCAACGCCAACGGCACCGCGACGCTTGCGACCGCAACCGGCCAGACCAACTCGTCGATCAACGCCTCCGGTCAGCTCAAGATCTCGACCGGCGTCAATGCCGACCTGTCGATCACCGGCACCGGCAATGCGCTGAACGCGCTCGGCTTCGCCGGCAACACCGGGACCTCGACCGCATTCACCGCGGCGCGTACCTCGGGCGTTGGCGGCCTTACCGGCAAGACCTTGACCTTCTCTGCCTTCAACGGCGGCACGGCGGTCAACGTCACCTTCGGCGACGGCACCAACGGCACGGTCAAGACGCTCGATCAGCTCAACTCGGCGCTTCAGGCCAACAACCTGACTGCCACGATCGACGCCAACGGCTTGCTGACGGTTTCGACCACCAACGACTACGCGTCCTCGACGATCGGTTCGAGCGCCGCGGGTGGTGCGATCGGCGGTACGCTGACCACGGCACTGACGTTCTCGACGGCTTCCAGCCCCGTCCAGGACACGGTTGCCCAGACCTCGCGTGCGAACCTGGTCAACCAGTACAACAACATCCTGAACCAGATCGACTCGACCTCGCAGGACTCCTCGTTCAACGGCGTCAACCTGCTGAACGGCGACCAGCTCAAGCTGGTGTTCGACGAGACCGGCAAGTCGAACCTCAGCATCACCGGCGTGACCTACAACTCCAAGGGTCTCGGCCTCGCCTCGCTGACCAGCGGTGTCGACTTCATCGACAACGCCGCCACCAACAAGGTGCTGACCAACTTGAACACCGCGTCGAGCACGCTGCGTTCGGAAGCCTCGAGCCTCGGTTCGAACCTGACGATCGTGCAGGTTCGTCAGGACTTCAACAAGAACCTGATCAACGTGCTGCAGACCGGTTCGTCCAACCTGACCCTGGCCGACACCAACGTCGAGGCGGCCAACAGCCAGGCGCTGTCGACCCGTCAGTCGATCGCGGTCTCCGCGCTGTCGCTGGCCAACCAGTCGCAGCAGAGCGTGCTCCAGCTGCTCCGCTAACAAGCGGCGCACATCGCTAGCAGGATAGGGCGGCGGGGCTTCGGCCCCGCCGCTTTTTTTGTCCGCCTGCAGGTATTCGGGGAGCGGAGGCGGATCGAAAAAGTAACCAGCGGTTATGGTTAATGGGGAGTAAGCGGAAAAAATCGCGAGTGATTTCAGGCTGATTGCGGCGCCAATCGACGCGTCCGACCGGCTTATGGTGAACCGGCGTTTATGCGAACCAGAGCCGTTTCACCCTTTGTTAGCCATGTCGCGGCACGCTGGCCCCGTCACTCGATCCGAAGCGATCGAACGAAGACGCGTAAGCCAGAAGGGTAAAAGTCATGTCCGGTATTGTTCTCTCTGCGTCGGTTCGCCAGAACCTGCTCTCGCTCCAGTCCACCGCCGACCTCCTCGCCACGACCCAGAACCGTCTGTCGACCGGCAAGAGCGTCAACTCGGCCCTGGACAATCCCACCAACTTCTTCACCGCACAGTCGCTCGACAACCGCGCCAGCGACATCAACAATCTGCTCGACGGTATCGCCAACGGCGTGCAGGTGCTGCAGGCTGCCAACACCGGCCTGACCTCGCTGCAGAAGCTGATCGACAGCGCCAAGTCGATCGCCAACCAGGCGCTGCAGACCACCGTCGGCTATTCCACCAAGTCCAACGTCTCCACCACCATCGCGGGTGCGACGGCGGCCGACCTGCGCGGGACGACCTCCTTTGCCAGCGCGACCGCGAGCAGCAACGTGCTGTATAACGGCACGGCCGGCGGCACGACGGCGGCGACCGGCACCACGACGCTCGGCGCCACCATCGGCTCTTTTGCAAGCACCGGCGCAACGGCCGGTGACGGCACCACCGCCCTGGCCGGCACCATCACCCTGATCGCCACCAACGGCACGACCGCGACCGGCCTGCTCGGCAACGCCCAGCCTGCCGACGGCGACACGCTGACCGTCAACGGCAAGACCATCACCTTCCGTACGGGCTCTGCTCCGGCGTCGACCGCAGTTGCGTCCGGCTCGGGCGTCAGCGGCAACCTCGTCACCGACGGCAACGGCAACACCACCGTGTATCTCGGCACCGCGGGCACCCCGGCTGCGAACGTCAACGATCTCTTGACCGCAATCGATCTTGCCAGCGGCGTCAAGACGGTGTCCATCAGTGCGGGCGCTGCGACGATCGCCACGAGCGTCGGCCAGACCGCCTCGACCGCTGCTGGTGGCGCCGTCACGCTGAAGAGCTCGACGGGTGCGGATCTGAGCGTCACCGGCAAGGCCGACCTGCTCAAGGCTCTCGCCCTGACGACGTCCACGGGGGCAGGCAATGCCACCGTCAACGTCGAACGGACCACGAGCGCGGCCTCGCTGGGTGCGACGATCGCCGACGGCTCGACGCTGAACGTCGACGGTCACGTCATAACCTTCAAGAACGCGCCGATCCCGGGATCGACCGGTGCTCCGAGCGTTCCGAGCGGTTACGGTGCAAGCGGTAACGTCCTCACCGACGGCAACGGCAACTCGACCGTCTATCTGCAGGCCGGCACGGTTGCCGACGTGCTGAAGGCGATCGACCTTGCCACCGGCGTGCAGACCGCGACGATCAACGCCAACGGCACTGCGACGCTTGCGACCGCCACCGGTCAGTCGAACTCGACAATCAACACGTCCGGCCAGCTCAAACTTTCGACCGGCATCAACGCCGATCTGTCGATCACGGGCACCGGCAATGCGCTGAATGTATTCGGCCTCGCGGGCAATACCGGCAACGCGACCGCGTTCACCGCGGCCCGCACTTCGGGCATCGGCGGCATTGCCGGCAAGACCTTGACCTTCTCCTCCTTCAATGGCGGCACGGCCGTCAACGTCACCTTTGGCGACGGCACCAACGGGACGATCAAGACGCTCGATCAGCTCAACACCAAGCTTCAGGCCAACAACCTGGCTGCAACGATCGACGCCAATGGCCTGCTGACCATCACCGCGTCCAACGACTACGCGTCTTCGACGCTCGGCTCGACGACCGCCGGCGGTGCGATCGGCGGTACGCTGACCACGGCACTGACGTTCTCGACGGCTTCCAACCCCGTCCAGGATGGCGTTGCGCAGACGGCCCGCGCGAACCTGGTGTCCCAGTACAACAACATCCTGAACCAGATCGACACGACCTCGCAGGACTCCTCGTTCAACGGCGTCAACCTCTTGAACGGCGACCAGCTCAAGCTGGTGTTCGACGAGACCGGCAAGTCGAGCCTGAACATCACCGGCGTCACCTACAACTCCAAGGGTCTCGGCCTCGCCTCGCTGACTGTCGGCGTCGACTTCATCGACAACGCTGCCGCCAACAGGGTGCTGACCAACCTGAACGCCGCCTCGAGCACGCTGCGCTCGGAGGCCTCGAGCCTCGGCTCGAACCTCTCGGTGGTGCAGATCCGTCAGGACTTCAACAAGAACCTGATCAACGTGCTGCAGACCGGTTCGTCCAACCTGACCCTGGCCGACACCAACGTCGAGGCGGCGAACAGCCAGGCACTGTCGACCCGGCAGTCGATCGCGGTCTCCGCGCTGTCGCTGGCCAACCAGTCGCAGCAGAGCGTGCTTCAGCTGCTCCGCTAATAAGAAGCTGAAACTACTGAATAAATCCGAGCGGCGGGGCCATTTGCCCCGCCGCTCTTTTTGTGTCCGGAGGCGGGCAGGGGCTTTCACCGGCCATTAACCCTATCCCTTAAACCGGCGTTAACCATACTTTAAAGGACAGCCTCTAAGACTGGACAAAAGCCCGCTTTCCAGACCCGCGCGGCCGATTCGTATCCGGTTCAAGAGGAAGACTCGCCAATGTCCAACATCGTTCTCTCGGCGTCAGTTCGCCAGAACCTGTTGTCGCTGCAGTCGACGGCCGACTTGCTGGCCACGACGCAGGAACGGCTGTCGACCGGCAAAAAGGTCAACACGGCGCTCGACAACCCCACCAACTTCTTCACGGCGCAGGGGCTGGACAACCGGGCGAGCGACATCAGCAACCTGCTCGACGGCATCAACAACGGTGTGCAGGTGCTCCAGGCCGCCAACACCGGCATCACCTCGTTGCAGAAGCTGATCGACAGCGCGAAATCGATCGCCAACCAGGCGCTGCAGACCACGGTCGGCTATTCCACTAAGTCGAACGTCTCCACCACGATTCCCGGTGCGACGCCCGCCGATTTGCGCGGCACGACCTCCTATGCGAGCGCGACCGCCAACAGCAACGTGCTCTACACCGGCGCACCCGGTGGCGTGACTCCGGTGACCGGAACTGCCGCGCTCGGCGCCTCGCTGGGCTCGAATGCAGGCACCTTTACCGGTACGGCAGTGACCGCTGCCGACGGCACCACCGCATTGTCCGGCACTGCCACGCTGCTCGGTACCACGACATCGGCCACCTTCAGCACGCCGCCCGCGGACGGCGATACCATCACGGTCAACGGCAAGACCATCACCTTCCGCACCGGCATCGCTCCGACCACGCAGCCGACCGGCTGGGGCCTCGACGCCAGCGGACACATCGCCACCGACGGCAACGGCAATTCGATCGTCTATGAGGGAACGGCGGCTGCCCCCGGGGCGACCGTCAACGACGTCCTCAGCGCGATCGACCTCGCCAGCGGCGTCAAAACCGCGACGATCAGTGCGGGGGCGGCGACAATCGCGGTCAGCGGTGCGGCCGGTCCCGTCGGCACGCTTCAGGTGGCATCGTCCATCACGGCGGGCGCGGTTACGCTGAAGAGCTCGACCGGCGCCGATCTGAGCGTGACGGGCAAGGCTGACTTCCTCAACAAGCTCGGTCTGACCGCAGCGACCGGCGCGGGCAATGCGAGCGTGACCGCGAACCGGTCGACGACCGCCGGCTCGCTCGGCTCTCTCGTTCAGGACGGCTCGACGCTGAACATCGACGGTCACACCATCACCTTCAAGAACGCCCAGACGCCCCAGTCGGCGGCCAGCGTGACGTCGGGTGGTGTCAACGGCAATATCGTCACCGACGGCAACGGCAATTCGACCGTCTACATCCAGAGCGCGACGCTCACGGACCTGCTCAACTCGATCGACCTTGCTACCGGCGTCAAGACCGCCAGCATCTTCAATGGTGCGGCTACCCTCTCGACCACGTCCGGCCAGATTCCGTCGTCGGTCAACAGCAGCGGCCAGCTTGCGCTCTCCACCGGCGTCAACGCCGATCTCTCGATCACCGGCACCGGCAATGCCCTCAACGCATTCGGCCTCAGCGGCAACACGGGAACGGCGACAGCCTTCACCGCGGCGCGCACCTCCGGTGTTGGCGGCGTCAGCGGCAAGACACTGACCTTCACCTCCTTCAA
This sequence comes from Bradyrhizobium sp. SZCCT0153, assembly GCF_018129995.1. Classification (GTDB taxonomy): domain Bacteria; phylum Pseudomonadota; class Alphaproteobacteria; order Rhizobiales; family Xanthobacteraceae; genus Bradyrhizobium; species Bradyrhizobium japonicum_G. The sequence continues at coordinate 601,194 of NZ_JAFCKS010000005.1, read as the reverse complement.
TGGCGGAACGCCGGTGAACGTCACCTTCGGCGACGGCACCAACGGCACCGTCAAGACGCTGGACCAGCTCAACGCGCAGCTTCAGGCGAACCATCTGACCGCGACGATCGACGCCAATGGCGTGCTGACGGTGACCACCGTGAACGAATACGCCTCCTCGACGCTCGGTTCGACGACCGCCGGCGGCACGGTCGGCGGCACCATCACCGGTGTTCTGGCCTTCACCACGGCGCAGCCGCCGGTCCAGGATCCGGTCGCGCAGACCGCGCGCTCGAACCTCGTCAACCAGTTCAACAACATCCTGGCGCAAATCGACACGACGTCGCAGGACTCGTCCTTCAACGGCGTCAACCTGCTCAACGGCGACACGCTGAAGCTCGTCTTCAACGAAACCGGCAGCTCCACGCTCGGCATCAACGGCGTGGTGTTCAACGCGGCCGGCCTCGGCCTCAGCAACCTCGTCAACGGCGTCGACTTCATCGACAACGGCGCGACCAACAGGGTGCTGACCAGCCTGAACGCGGCCTCGAGCACGCTGCGCTCGGAAGGTTCGGCGCTCGGTTCGAACCTCTCGATCGTGCAGGTACGTCAGGATTTCTCCAAGAACCTGATCAATGTTCTGCAGACCGGCTCGTCCAACCTGACGCTCGCCGACACCAACGAGGAAGCGGCCAACAGCCAGGCGCTGTCGACCCGACAGTCGATCGCGGTGTCAGCGCTGTCGCTGGCCAACCAGTCGCAGCAGAGCGTGCTGCAGCTGCTCCGCTAATCTCGCGGCGCAAGATCGCTACTCGAGACAACGCGGCGGGGCTAACGCTCCGCCGTTCTTTTTACTGAGATCGCTAAGGCAGGATTAGCTGAGATTGATGTACGTCACGCGAGACGTGTTTACAGCGTGCGCATGCGCATCTAGCTTCGCGTCGAAGAAGAACTCCGTAACCCGTAATAATCCGGAGTGCTTCCAAGCACACACGTAAGCAAATCTTAAGCGGTGCTGCCTAGGGTCGGGAAAGAAATCCTTAAGCGCGTTCAACGGGCTAGGTAACCTCCAAGGTGTGATTGATGTCGAATTCCGCTGCCTCGGCCTACGCGCGTGTTGCAACGACCACCGCATCTCCTCGCGACATCGAGGCGCAGACCCTGCTCAAGGCCGCGAACAAGCTCCAGGACGCGGTGAACAACGCCGACCCCTTCAGCGAGCAGACCACGCAGGCCCTGATGTTCAATCGCAAGCTCTGGACGATCTTCCTGAGCGAGGCCATGCGCGACAACAATCCGCAGCCGCTCGACGTCCGGCAGAAGATCGCCAACATCAGCGTGTTCGTGCTGAGCCAGACCGCCGCGCTGCAGATGAGCCCGCAGTTCGATCACTTCCGTCCGCTGATCGAGATCAACCGCAATATCGCCGCCGGCCTGTCCGGCCGTCCGTGATGGAAGCCCGTCATGGCCGACATCATGAGCATCCTGTCGACCGCGTATAAGTCGAACGTGCTGTCGAGCACCTCGGGCTCGTCGAAATACGTCGCAGTGGATTCCACGCTCTATCAGGGCAGCTGGAGCGGCAAATATCCCGACGGCAAGTCGTTTTCCCTCAACGTCTCGCAGGTCGACGGATTTCGCGCGCAGATCCACTATCAGAGCGCCGATACCTCGCAGTATCAGCAGGTGCTGATCAAGGACGGCTCGTTCCGCTTCGGCAACACCAAGTTCACGCTGACGGATATCGGGAAGGCGCAGGTCAAGAACGTCGTCACCGATCCCGCGACCGGCTCGACCTATCTCGATACGGCCGTCGCGACGCTCGACGCCTGACGGTCAGGCGCTGCGGTCCGTGTTGAGCGGACGCGAGGGCTGCGACTTCAGATCTTCTGCATGGAAATAGGCCCGCCGGCGCAGCATCGCTTCGTCGGGGAACTGGTTGACCACCGCGTCGGTCCTGTCGTTGACCACCTGGAAGACGAAAGACGCGGCCGCCTGGTCGAACACGACCTGGCGTGAGACGTTCTCGTTGCGCTGGAAATCATTGCGCGCAGGCGCGCTCGCCTCACCGGCGGCCACTGTCTGGCTCACCGGCAAATCAGTTTGCACGGCCTCGTTCGCCGCCGCATTCGACGTCGTCACGATCTGCACGGGGGCCGGTATCCCCACCGGCCTGATGCTGAAATCTGTACTCATGGCAGCCTCCTGGTTGCCTCACGTGAGTCAAATCCCAACCCCTCTCAATACGCAACCATGGAACACCAGGATTGAAGACCCGGTAAGGAAACGTGCCTAACCGCGCGGCGATATTGCCGCGCGGTTTTTCGTAAAATTGTCGATTTTTCCTGCGCGCTCAGAGCGAGCGGCTGACCGCGAGCGGCGTGATGTGGCGCGGGCCCGGAGCGGCGCGGCGCCCTGAAGCCGTGTAGGTGTTCGGCACGTTGCGCTTCTGGATCTCGGCATTGACGCCGCGCACGACGCTCTCCGAGACCGCGTGAGCGGTTGCGAGCACGGTGAGGTTGACCTGGAGCATCGCGCGGAACGCATCGTGGTGCCTATGCAGCGTCGCGAGCAGTTCGGGCGCGGATTTCGCAAGCTGGGGCTGGTTCGCCTTCAGCTGGCTGACGGCGCCGACATAGTTGCGCGACATCTCCTGCTTCTTGCTCTCGAAGGCCATCGCCTCGCGGACCTTGCCGGCGCGCACGAGCTCGGTCTCGCGCTCGATCAGGCCGAGCAGGGCGTTCATCGCGTCCATCAGGTCTTCGGCGAGCTTGCGCGCCTCGGCGCTGCCGGGCGCGGTGTTCGGGCGATGGGCTGGCATCGGCTGACGCGAGGCGCTGAAATGGTTCATTTCGTTTGACCTTATGCCGTGCGGATCGTTTTCGCCTGCTGCGTGATGAGGGTGCGATAGACTTCGGTGGCGATGCCGACGCCGCCGGCGTTGGCGAAGTTCTTGGAATATTGCTCGGTCAGCATCGAGCGCCACACGCCGGTGCCCGGCGTGTCGCCGAACGGGCCTTCGCCCTTCAGGCCCGAGGTCATCTGCGAGAACATGCTGTTGAGGAACATCGCCTCGAAATCGGTGGCGGTCTTCTGCGCCTTGGCCTGCTGCTTCGGCGAGACCTTTTGGAGTGCGGCGGCGAGCTCGAAGTCGGGGCGGCCGTTGCGGCTCTCCACCGAGAAGGCCGAGCTGACGACGTGCGGGGTGTTGATCATGCCTGTCTGCATCACATCACCTCGATGTCGGCTTCGATCGCGCCGGCGGCCTTGATCGCCTGGAGGATGCTGATGAGGTCGCGCGGGCCGATGCCGAGCCCGTTGAGGCCGTCGACGAGCTGCTGGAGCGAGACGCCGTCCTTGACCAAGGCCAGCTTCTTGCCGTCCTCGGTGACGGTGACGCTGCTGCGCGGCGCGACCACGGTGCGGCCCCGCGACAGCGGGTTGGGCTGGCTGACCTGGGGGCTCTCGGAGATCGTGACGGTGAGGTTTCCTTGCGCGACCGCGACGGTCGCGACGCGGACGTCGCGGCCCATCACGATGATGCCGCTCCGTTCGTCGATGATGATCTTGGCGGCGAGATCGGGATCGACCTGGAGCTGCTCGATCTCGGTGAGGAAGGCGACGACGTTGCCCTTGAACTCCGGCGGGATCGATAGCTGCACCGTCGAGGGATCGATCGGCTCGGCGCTCTTGACACCGAGATAGTCGTTGATCGCCGCCGCGATGCGCTTGGCGGTGGTGAAGTCGGCATTGCGCAGCGCCAGGCGCACGTTCGGCAGCCGGTTGAGCGCGAATTCGATCTCGCGCTCGATGATGGCACCGTTGGCGATGCGCCCCACGGTCGGAACGCCGCGCACGATCTTGGCTGCCTCGCCTTCGGCCTGAAATCCGGAGATCGCGAGTGAGCCCTGCGCCACCGCGTAGACGTTGCCGTCGGCGCCAAGCAGCGGGGTCACGAGCAGGGTACCGCCCTGGAGGTTCTTGGCGTCGCCGAGCGCGGACACGGTGACGTCCATGCGCGTGCCCTGGGTGGCGAAGGCCGGCAGATTGCCCGTGACCATCACGGCGGCGACGTTGCCGGTGCGGATGGTGGCGCCGCGGATGTTGACGCCCATGCGCTCGAGCATCGCTTGCAGCGACTGCTTGGTGAAGGGGATGTTGTTGAGGGTGTCGCCGGTGCCGTTGAGGCCGACGACGAGGCCGTAGCCGATGAGCTGGTTCTGCCGCACGCCTTCGATGTTGGCGAGATCCTTGATGCGCGAGGTCGCAGCCGCGGGCGCGACCGACAGCGCCAGCGCTGACAGCGCGGCGCAGGCCACCCCAACAATCCTCACCCAACGAACGCCTGGCATCCTCTGCTCCCCGAGGCTCCTCAAATCTCGGACCAATCCCGACACTCCCATGACGAGCTGGTCCGACGCTTTCCTTGCGAGGGCTGTGCCAACGCGGGGCAGGGGAGTTAGGCGGTTGAATAGGTTGAATAAATCTGTTTCGACCGGTGTCAGCAGACGTTCGCCGTGAGGAGCGAAACTGCCGCCTGTCGGCAGATTTTGCCGGGCTGTTTACGGGCCGTTAACCATAAGACGGCGAATGTGGCGCATCGATCACCCGGATTGCTGCGATGCGCATCTACGGACCGAACGGCACCACGCTTGGAACGCCGGCCAGCCAGGCCAGGCGGACGAGCTCCGGCACCTTCGTGCTGCCCGACGCCGCCTCGGCGCAGGAGACGCGGGGCGCTGCCGCGCCGAAGGCCGCCGCCAACATCGACGGGCTGCTCGCGCTGCAAGGCATCGAGGAAGATCCGGTCGAGCGTCGCAAGCGTTCGGTCGCGCGCGGCAAGACCGCGCTCGACGTGCTCGACGATCTCAAGATGAGCCTGCTTTCCGGCAAGCTGGATGGGTCGACCGTGATGCGGCTGCGTGACGCTGCGGCGAACCTGAAATCGTCCTCCGGAGACCCCGGTCTCGATTCCGTGCTGTCCGAGATCGAGCTGCGCGTCGAGGTCGAGCTGGCGAAGGCCGGTCAGGCCTAATCGTTATCCGTCGCTCCGCGCAGCCTAAGCTGCTTCATCCTTCTGCTGCCCGTCGTAGCGGCGCTGGGCGGCGAGCACGTCCTTCAGGTTCCGCTCGGCCCAATCGCGCAGCGGATCGACCGCGGCGGCGAGCGTTATGCCAAGCTGCGTGATCGAATATTCCACCGTCACTGGCACGGTCGCGATGGCGTGGCGCTTGATCAATCCGTCGCGTTCGAGCGACTTGAGAACCTGGCTCAGCATCTTCTGCGAAATGCCTTCAATCGTGCGCCGCAACTGATTGAACCGCATCGGCTCCTCGCGCAGCAGCAGCAAGATCAGCACCGCCCATTTGTCGCCGACGCGGTCGAGGATCTGTCGGGTCGGGCAATTCGCTGCGTAGACGTCTGGCTTCATCGTCGGGTCCTCACGATCCTTTGTCGCCGCCGGTCACTCCTGCGTAATCAGGTAAGCACAAAGTGCTCTCTTAACACCAGCATTCTTTGCGATATCTAGTCACCGACAGTTACCACAGAAGCAAAGGAGCCTTCCATGAAAATCGCAATCGCCGGCGCATCGGGCCGGGCCGGGTCGGAGATCACCAAGGAACTGTCCAGCCGCGGCCATGCGGTCACGGCTATCGCGCGCAACCCCGAGAAGATCGCGGCGCTGCCGAATGTCACTCCCACCAAGGGGGATGTACTCGATCAGGCCGGCCTCGCGAAGCTGTGGGCCGGGCATGACGTCGCCGTGAGTTCCGTGCACTTCCTCGCCAGCGACGCGCTCAAGCTGATCGGTGCGGCGAAGGAGTCCAGGATCGGTCGCTACCTCGTCGTCGGTGGGGCTGGCAGCCTCGAGGTCGCTCCGGGGGTAAAGTTGGTCACAACTCCCGGTTTTCCCACCCAATACAAGGCTGAGGCCGAGGCCGGTTCGGCCTTTCTCGATCTGTTGCGGCAGGAAAAGGGCCTGAACTGGACCTTCATCTCGCCATCCGCCTTGTTCGTCGAGGGGGAACGGACCGGCAAGTTCCGGCTCGGGACTGACCAGCTTCTCGCAGATGCGAGCGGGAAGAGCTGGATCAGCTTCGCCGACTACGCCATTGCCCTTGCCGACGAGATCGAGCGGCCGGCCCATTTGAGGCAGCGTTTCACGGTCGGCTACTGAGTTCTCGGCCGCTCCCGGGCCCTTGCGGATAAACCTTCCTGTGCAAGGGTTTGGGGGCGGTAACCGAGCGATTAAGGAAATATTGTCTGTCACAGGAGGCCGCTATATAAGGCCCCGCTCAGCGGACCCCGGTCCGTGTGCGAGTCGTTGCTTAGACAGATAGGCCGCCCTTGGAAAAGTTGAAAAACTACCGACCGACCGAAAAAGAGCCTTTCATGAACGACCGGCAGAAGGAGTACTTCCGTTTGAAGCTCCTTGCCTGGAAGGATGAGATCCTCAAAGAGTCCAAGCTCACCCTGCAAGCCTTGCAGGAGGAGAACGTGAACCACCCCGATCTCGCCGATCGGGCATCGTCCGAAACCGACCGCGCGATCGAACTCCGCGCCCGCGACCGCCAGCGCAAGTTGATCGCCAAGATCGACGCCGCGCTCCAGCGCATCGAGGACAACACCTACGGCTATTGCGAGGACACCGGCGAGCCGATCTCTTTGAAGCGGCTCGAGGCCCGGCCCATCGCGACGCTCTCGGTGGAAGCGCAGGAGCGCCACGAGAAACGCGAGAAGGTCTATCGCGACGAATAGAGTCCGGGCCGCAGCGATGCGGCTCTTTGTTTTTGGACCCAAGGTGCCGCTTCGCGCCGTGACCAGCATGTTGCCTGTCGCTTGCCGCCGCGCGCTTCGACGCGCGGCAGCAATCGCGAAAAGTGAATCGTGATCAATGGGCTAGACTCAACTCCTCCGAGCTCACGTGAGTTCGGATGAGAAACAGCCTTCACTTCAGGTGCGGGAGGTTTTGCGAGTCGCATCAACGAGATCGTCCCGGATGCTGACACACTGATGCAGCGGCTTCACACGTCGCTGCAATCAGGCTTCATGCGACGCTGCAAGGCGTGCATCCCCATAAAGCCTAGACCAGCTCAATATTTCCTTAAACGCCGGCAGCAGGCCGTAAGCCGCATCCGTCAGCTCGTACTCAACCCGCAACGGCTTCTCCGCGAAGGCGGTTCGCGACACCAATCCATCCTGCTCGAGCTCGCGCAGTTGTGTGGTCAGCATGTGCTGGGTGATGCCGCCGATCGATCGGCGCAAGGCACCGAACCGGACCGCGCCGTTCATCAGCGCGAACAGGATCTCCAGCTTCCATTTGCCGCCGAGGGCACGGATGGCCCGCTTGAAGTCGGCGAGCAGGGCAGGGTCGGGGCTGCAATCACAGTCGCCCTCGCAAGTGCTGGTCAGGTTTTCCATACCGGTCTCGAAATCCATTCTACTTGTTCCCTCGGGAAATAGTGGCCAGATGCGGCCTTGAGCAGGGGCAGAACCAATCGCCGGCCGGCCCAAGAGAGGAATTGGCAATGAGCACCGTTCTGGTCACCGGCGGATCCGGCTTCGTCGGCGTCCATGTCGTCCTGCAGCTTCTCGCCGCCGGCCATGATGTGCGGACGACTGTGCGTCGGCCGGACCGGCAAGCCGATGTGCTGGCGATGCTGCGCGAAGGCGGGGCGGTCGCGCCCGACGGCCTGTCCTTCTTCACCGCCGACCTCACGGCGGACGAGGGCTGGCGCGAGGCGGTCGCCGGCTGTGACTACGTGCTCCACGTCGCCTCGCCGCTGTCGACCAGTGTCCCCAAGGACGAGAACGAGATGATCATCCCCGCCCGCGACGGCACGCTGCGGGTGCTGCGCGCCGCGCGCGAGGCCGGCGTGAGGCGGGTCGTCATCACCTCGTCGCTGGGCGCGATCGGCTATGGCCATCCATCGCGCGAAAAACCGTTCGACGAGACCGACTGGACCAATCTCGACGGCGCCGACGTGCAGCCCTACGTCAAATCCAAGACGCTGGCCGAGCAGGCGGCCTGGGATTTCGTCGCGCGCGAGGGCGCAGGCCTCGAGCTGTCGGTCGTCAATCCCGCCGGCATTTTCGGTCCCGTGCTCGGGCCGGACTTCTCCGGCTCGATCGAGATCGTCAAATCGCTGCTCGACGGCGCCATGCCGGCGGTGCCGCGGGTCTATTTCGGCGTCGTCGACGTGCGCGACGTCGCCGACCTCCATTTGCGGGCGATGACGGCGCCGCAGGCGAAGGGCGAGCGGTTCATCGCGGTCTCCGGCGAGACGATGTCGATCCTCGACATCGCCAGGGTGTTGCGGCGGGAACTCGGGCCGGCCGCACGCCGGGTTCCGCGGCTCCAGGCGCCGGACTGGCTGGTGCGGCTGGCTGCGAACCGGATTGCGCTGTTGCGGGCGGTCGTGCCCATGCTCGGCAGGGTGCGCCGCTCCACCAGTGCCAAGGCGAGGTCGCTGCTGGGCTGGCAGGCCCGTTCCAACGACGCGGCCATCCTCGCGACGGCCGAGAGCCTGATCCGGCTCGGCCTCGTCAAGGCGTGAGCGCACACGCCGGCCGCGCTTGTCACGCCCCGGCGGGGATGCTGAAGTGCCTCCCTCGATTGTGATGCGTGGGAGGCGGCGCCGATGGACAACATTCTCGAAGCCGCAAAGGCGATCGCGCTGGCGCGCCGCAACCATGCGCCGCTTGCAGCGCTGGACCGTCCGCCCGCCGACGAAGCCGAGGGCTACCAGGTCCAGCGCGCGCTGCATGATCTCTTGCTGAAGAATTTCGGCCCGCTGGTCGGCTACAAGATCGGCTGCACCAGCCGGGTGATGCAGGACTATATCGGCATCCCGCACCCCTGCGGCGGCGGCGTGTTCCAAAAGGGCGTGCACGACAGCGGCGTCAAGCTCGCCGCCTCCAACTACGTCCGCGTCGGCGTCGAATGCGAGATCGGGGTGCGGCTCAAGCGCGACCTCGCCGCCGGCGAGGCGCCGTTCACGGCCGAATGGGTCGGCGAGGCGGTCGAGGCCTATCATCCCGCGATCGAGATCGTCGACGACCGCTACGTGAAATGGGAGACGATGGGCGCGCCGACGCTGATCGCCGACGACTTCTTCGCCGCCGGCTGCGTGCTGGGGCCGTCCGTACAGCGCTCGTCGGTGCCGGACCTGAAATCGGTCAAGGGCCGCGCCATCGTCAACGGCGAGGAGGTCAGCCACGGCACCGGCGCCGACGTGCTCGGCCATCCCCACAACGCCCTCGCCTGGCTCGCCAACCACCTCGCCGCCGAAGGCAAGGGTCTTCACGCGGGCCAGCTCGTGCTCACTGGAAGCCTGGTCAAGACGCTGTGGCTGAAGGCAGGCGACAACGTCCGGATGGAGCTGGACGGGCTGGGCGTGGTGGAGGCGGAGTTCACGTGAGCTCTCTCCGTCGTCTTTGCGAGCGCAACGCGTGCCAGAAAATACATGCGGCCCTCGCCAGGGGAGCTAGCGAGGGCCGCGTCGTACATCGTCGTCCGCGCCTAGGTTCGCGAACACGATGTGGGAGCTCGGGAGAAGGCTAGAAGGGCAGCAGCACGTCCATGACTTGCTGGCCGTAGCGCGGTTGCTGCACGTCCATGATCTGGCCGCGGCCGCCATAGGCGATGCGGGCCTGCGCGATCTTGGTGGAATCGATGGTGTTGTCGCTCTGGATGTCTTCGGGGCGGACGATGCCGGCGACGACGAGTTCGCGGATCTCGTAGTTGACGCGGATCTCCTGCTTGCCTTCGACCACGAGGTTGCCGTTCGGCAGCACCTGGGTGACGACCGCGGCGACGTTGGTCTGCAACGCTTCCTGGCGGTTGACCGAGCCCTTGCCGTCGCTGGAGGCGGTGGAGTCGGCGGTGAGGATACGGCCGGGCAGCACCTTCTGCGCCTGCGCGCCGAGGGTCTTGGCGCCGATGAAGTCGGTGATGCCGGAATCTTCCGAATTGGTGCGGCTGCGCTGGGTCTCGTTGGAGAGGTTGGCCTTGTCGGTGATGTTCACGGTCACGGTGAGGAGATCGCCGATCTGGTGGGCGCGCTGGTCCTTGAAGAAGGCGCGGCTGCCGTTGCGCCACAACGAGTTCGGATTGTAGGAGGCGACTTCCGGCTTCGGCATCGGCATCTGCACCGGCTTGTAGCCGGGCTGCGCCGTCGGATTGTCGATCGACGACAGCTTCGGTTGCTCACCGATCTGCGACAGGCGGTCGATCGAGGAACAGCCGCTCGCCAGCGCGCAAATTGCCAGGAGCAGGGCAGAGATCGCGATGCGGCGAGGACGAAAAGCCGAACTGAAACTGGACATGACTTACTCTGACTTGGCTGGAGCTTGCGAGACGCGAACTTGCGGGATCTGGGCTTGGGCGATCTGGGCCGCAGACGCGGGGGCCTGGACCAGGTTCCGGACGAGGGCCGCAGTGTCGATGGGGGCGGGCGCTTCGTCGCGCTTGAGCGAGGAAGTCTGCTCGACCGCAGCCGGCATCGGCGCGGACTGGCTGGCCCCCTGGACCGTGATCTGGCCGCGGGCGGTGACGGTGCCGCTTAAGGTGCGCTTGGTCTGCAGGTTGAGCACGCTGATGGTGTCGCCCTCGGCGCCGCTCTCTAGCGCCTTGCCGCGGGTCGTGAGATAGATCCCGGGGACCTGGTAGATCACGGTGACGCTCTGGTCGCGCTGCACGAAGTCGGGCTTGACGATGTCGGCGACGCGGATCGGCGTGCCCGCCCGCATCGGCCGGCGGAGCTGCATGCCGAGCGTGCGATCGCGCGAGGCGGCCTCGCCGGTGACCTCGGCCTTCGGCCGGCGCTCCACGGCAACGTCGGAGGACTTCAGGAGATCGGCGCGGTCGATGTCGCGCGTCAGCACGGCCACTTCCACCGTCTCGATGGCGGTGCCGCTGAAGCGCAGCTTGGTCGCCGCCTGATTGTTGTCGTTGTTGATCTCGAAGGCGATGTCGAAACGGCCGCTGCGGGCGTCATAGCGGGTTGCGACCGGCAGGAGCGCGCCGGTGTTGGAGGCGTCCAGCCGTATGTCGGCAATGCCGCGGTCGAACGTGACCGTGATGTTGGCGGCACTGCCGAAGCCGAAGCGGTGCTCGAGCGCCGAAGCGACCGCGTTTTCGAGGTCCTTGTTGGCGAGCGTGCGGGCGAGACGGGTGACCTGGACCTCCTTGATGTCGCCGGTCATCACGCCGATCACCTGCTTGGCACGGAGCACGCTCAGGACCTGGGCGACCGACAGCGCACCGGTGGTGCCGAGATCGGGCGAGCGGTAGACCGGGATCAGGGCGGCGGAGCCGGCATTGTCGATGAGATCGCCGACCCGAACCACGTCCGAGGTCACGGTGATGCTCGCGCGCAGCGTCGGCGTTGCGATGAAATCGTCGGCGGCCCGTGCGGGCAGTGCCAGCGCGAGCAGGGCCGAGATCGTGGCGAGGGTGGTGCGGATCATTGCCATCACCTCAGCGGAACAGCGCCGTGGTCGATTGCATCATCTGGTCGGCGGCGCTGATCACCTTGGCGTTCATCTCGTAGGCGCGCTGGGCCGCGATCAGGTCGCTCATCTCCGAGACGACGTCGACATTGGCCTGCTCGAGGCTGCCCTGGGTGATGTTGCCGTAACCTTCGGCGGTCGCGGTGCCGTCCTGGGGCGGGCCGGAGGAGGGCGTCTCGGTGAATTGATTGTTGCCGACCGGCTGCAGGCCGGCCTTGTTGATGAAGCGGGTCAGGCCGATCTGGCCCTGGATGGTCGAGGTCGACGAGCCCGGCAGCGTCACCGAGACCTGGCCCTGCACGTTGACGGTCAGGCCCGAAGCGTTGTTCGGGATCGTGATCGTCGGCTGCACCGGGTTGCCCTGCGCGGTGACGACGCGGCCCTGATTGTCCATCTGGAAGGTGCCGTCGCGGGTGTACTGGTAGCTGCCGTCGGGCATCAGGATCTTGAAGAAGCCTTCGCCCGAGACCGCGAGGTCGAGATCGTTGCCGGTCTGCGACAGCGTGCCTTGCGTCATGCTGCGCGGCGTGCCGACGGTCTTGACGCCGCCGCCGATGTCGACGCCGACCGGCAGGATGGTGCCCTGGTCGGACGACTGGGCGCCGACGCGGCGCACGTGTTCGTAGATCAGGTCCTGGAACGAGGCGGTCTGCTTCTTGAAGCCGGTGGTGCGCAGGTTGGCGATGTTGTTGGAGATCACCTGAACGTTGAGTTCCTGTGCCGCCATTCCGGTCGCTGCGGTGTGAAGCGCCTGCATGTCAGTTCTCCCTCAATCAGGCCGGAACATCGGCGAGTTTCTCGATCGCCGATTTGTGGAGGTCACTCTGCTGCTGGAGCAGGTTGGCGATGGCGGTGTAGCTGCGCATGACTTCGACCATGCGGCTCATCTCGCCGACCGAGTTCACGTTCGACTTCTCGACGTAGCCCTGCTGCACGGTGGACTTGGTGTCGGTCTGCTGGGTCGCGGAGCCGGCGGCATAGAGATTGGCGCCGAGCTTGGTCAGCCTGGCCGGATCGTCGAACGACACCATGCGGATCTTGCCGCGGATCGAGTCGGTCTTGGCCGTGCCTTCGAGCACCGTGACGGAGCCGTCCGGAGCGACGTTGATGTCGTGGTCGGTCGGCTGGAAGGTGATCGGGCCGGCGGTGCCGAGCACGAGGTTGCCGTCGGAGGTGACGAGCTGGCCGGTGCTGTTGAGCGAGAATTTGCCGTCGCGGGTGTAGCGCTCGCCGCCATTGGCCTGCACCGCGAAATAGGCGTCGCCGCTGATCGCCATGTCGAGCGGATTCTTGGTCGGCTCCATCGGTCCCTGGCCGACGTCGCGGAAGGTGCCGCGGTCCTGCACATAGGAGACCCGGCGGTCGGAGCCGACGAAATTGTCCTCGTGCGCGTTCGAGTTGAGGTACTCCTCGAACAGCGAATGGTCGGCCTTGAAGCCATTGGTATTGGCATTGGCGACGTTGTTGGCGATGACATCCATCTGCCGCTCCAACGTCATCTGCCGTGACAGGCCGATCAGAAGCGCGTTCTGCATCGGAAATCTCCCCTGAGTGGGATCTGCCGCCTCGCTCTCCCAAGCGCCTTGGCGGACCCCGTGAACGAGACCTCGGGTTCTCCCAAACCTTGGGTCTCGGCCCTTTCTCAGCGAAAGTCGTGCCAGTCTGGAAAGTTACGTTATTTCAATGTCTTGTTGATTTTTCGAGGACGAAAGCAGGCGGCAGAAAGGGTCTGTTAGCCATGTTTGCCCGGCAGATTTTTCCTAGCGGAGGCCCAATCGAAAGGTTCCGTTAACCATTATTACCGTAGCGTTTGCAGGCAAGAGGAGCGCACTGCGCTGGGGCATTTGTATCGCGTCATTGTCTGCCAGGAGGCTTCGCTCTTTCGATCCCTTTGAGAAATGAACGAGCGCGGCGACCATGGCAGAGAATGAAGCGGAAGGCGGCGCAGGCGCCGAAGGCGCGGAAGCCGCTCCGCCGAAGAACAAGCTCAAGCTCATCATCATGGCCGTCGGTCTGCTCGCCGTCCTCGGCGGCGGTGCCGCGACCTGGTTCTTCTTCTTCCGTCACGGCGACGACGAGCATCACGCCGAAGCGGCGCCTCCGCCGAAGCCGCCGGCCTTCGTCGACGTTCCCGACATCATGGTCAACCTCGCCGGCGCGCCGGGCGAGCGCGTGCAATATCTCAAGCTCAAGATCGTGCTGGAGCTGAAGGAAGAGAAGCAGATCGAGGCGATCAAGCCGACGATGCCGCGCATCACCGACATCTTCCAGACCTATGTGCGCGAGCTGCGCTCCTCCGACCTCAACGGCTCCGCCGGCGTCTTCCGCCTCAAGGAAGAGCTGACCAAGCGCGTCAACGCGGCGGTGGCGCCGGTCCAGGTCAGCGCGGTGCTGTTCAAGGAAGTCGTGATCCAGTGAGCATGACGGGCTAGGGATCATGGCAGGCACCGACCAACCAGACCAGGATGCAATTGCCGCCCAGTGGGAGGCCTCGCTCGATTCCGAGGATCCCGCCGAGGCCGCGAAGGCTGCTGCCGAAAACGAACTCTCCGAGACCATGGCCCTGCAATGGGCGGCCATGGTCGAGGACGGCAGCCGCGATCTCGGCGCCGGCAAGAATTCCGGCGAACGGGTGCTGTCGCAGGAGGAGATCGACAATCTCCTCGGCTTCACGGTCGGCGACGTCACGCTGGACGACCATTCCGGCATTCGCGCCATCATCGATTCGGCGATGGTCTCCTACGAGCGTCTGCCGATGCTCGAAATCGTCTTCGACCGCCTGGTGCGGTTGCTGACGACCAGCTTGCGCAATTTCACCTCCGACAACGTCGAAGTCTCGCTCGACCGCATCACCTCGGTGCGCTTCGGCGACTACATGAACTCGATCCCGCTACCGGCCGTGCTCTCGGTGTTCAAGGCCGAGGAGTGGGAAAACTTCGGCATGGCGGTGGTCGATTCCAGCCTGATCTACTCGATGATCGACGTGCTGCTCGGCGGGCGCCGCGGCGCGAGCCAGCTTCGCATCGAGGGCCGGCCCTACACCACGATCGAGACCGAGCTGGTCAAGCGGCTGGTCGAGGTCGTTCTGGCCGACGCCGAGCAGGCGTTCCGGCCGCTCTCGCCGGTGACCTTCACGATCGACCGGCTCGAGACCAACCCGCGTTTCGCCGCGATCAGCCGTCCTGCCAACGCCGCGATCTTGGTGCGCCTGCGCATCGACATGGAAGATCGCGGCGGCAATATCGAGCTGCTGCTGCCTTACGCGACCATCGAGCCGATCCGGGGCGTCCTGCTCCAGATGTTCATGGGCGAAAAATTCGGCCGCGACACGATCTGGGAGGGCCATTTCGCCACCGAGATCAACCAGGCCGAGATCGCGGTCGATGCCGTGCTCTACGAGGCCGAGATCCCGCTCAAGCAGCTGATGCGGCTCAAGGTCGGCGACACGCTGCCGCTCGACATGCGCGCGGACGCCAACGTGACCGTGCGCTGCGGCGACGTCACGCTGACCGAGGGACGGATGGGCCGGGTCGGCGACCGCGTCGCCATCCGCGTGACGAAACCCTTGCGCAAGCCAAGTACGACACTTGCGATGTTCGAGAAGGTGGACGAGCAGAACAAGATGATGGAGGCCCCATGAACCACTCCCTGGGAATGGCGATCGAGACGCTGGTGGCTATCCTGCTGATGCTGACGATCTTCTACTGCGTCATGCTCAACAAGCGGCTGACGCGGCTGAAGGCGGACGAGCATTCGCTGAAGGCCGTCATCGGCGAGCTGATCACCGCGACCGAGATCGCCGAGCGCGCGATCGGCGGGCTGAAGCTCGCCGTGCGCGACGTCAACGAGAACCTCGGCAGCCAGCTCGCGGCGGCGACGCAGATGTCCGACCAGCTCTACAAGCAGCTCGGCGAAGCCGACAACGTGGTGCGGCGCCTGTCCAAGATCGCGATCGCCGCGCGCCCCGCGACGGACCCGGAAGCGGTCGCCGCGCCCGCGGCCAAGCCTTCGTCGGCGAAGGCGGTGGCGGCTGCGGCCGAAGCCTTCTCCGAGCGCCGACGATCCAACGGTCTTGCCGCATAAAGTCAGGGTATGAAGTCCTTTCGTAACATTCGTGTCATTCCGGTCGTGCTGGTTGCCGTCGCGGGCCTTGCCACGCTGAAGGTCGCGGGCCTCGTGATCAATGGCGGCTATGTTTTCGACTACAAGCCGAGCCAGATCAAGAAATCCTGGGCGCAGGAAAACCTGAACTTCCCGACCGGGCACGAAGATCCCGATATCACGGGCTCGACCCATGGCGCGCCGAAGGAGGCGCCGAAGCCGGCCGCACCCGAATCCAAGCCCGAAGGCACCGTGGTCAAGGTGGAGGAAGCCCAGCCGCAGGTCTCGGCCTCCGAGCGCGCCATCCTGGAACGCCTGCAGTCGCGCCGCCAGGAGATCGAGGCCCGCCAGCGCGAGATCGACATCCGCGAGAGCTTGTTGAAATCCGCCGAGAAGCGCATCGAAAACAAGGTCGAGGAGATGAAGGCGGTGGAAACCCGCATCTCCGCGACCCAGGCCGAGCAGAAGGCCGCCGAGGCCCAGCGCATGAAGGGCCTCGTGACCATGTATGAGGGCATGAAGCCCAAGGATGCCGCGCGGGTGTTCGACCGTCTGGAGATGGGCGTGCTGATCGAGATCGCCTCGCAGATCGCGCCGCGAAAGATGTCGGACATCATGGGGCTGATGTCGCCGGAGGCTGCCGAGCGGCTGACGGTCGAAATGGCCCGCCGGGCCAATGGCGGCGACCAGTCCGCCTCGGCCAGCGACCTGCCCAAGATCGACGGCAAGCCGACCCAAAAGCCGAATTGAGGGCTCATACTTAAGAAGCCCTTAATTGGCAAAACCTACAATCGACGGCACGGGCCGGCGTCAGTGCCGGCATGGACCGTCGAACCGGAAGAAATGCCGCCAATGGCGCAAGAGGCTGCCGCTGGATTTGTGTCGCGAGCCCGCGCCCTGGCGCGGGGGCTGTCGCGTCATGTCCGGAGCGCGCCGCTGCTTGCGGCCTGCCTGCTGATCGGCTTCGGTGCGCCTGCCCGGGCAGCCGATTCCATCCGGGGTGAGGCGAGTTTCTCGGCCAGCGGCGGCTTTGCCCGGCTGGTGATCAAGCTCGGCGAGGATGTGCCTTCCGAGGTGACGACGGCCGGCTCCATCCTCATCATCCGCTTCGACCGGCCGGTCGATGTTCCCGTCGACCGCGTTCCGGAAGGTGCGCCCGATTACGTCAACTCCGCCCGCCGCGATCCCGACGGGGGCGCCATCCGCCTGTCGCTGGCGCGGCGCGTCACCGTCAACACCATGAATGCCGGCGAGCGCACCTTCATCGACCTCTTGCCGGAGGGCTGGAAGGGGTCGCCGCCGAGCCTGCCCATGGACGTGGTCAAGGAACTTGCCGAGCGCGCGCGTGTCGCCGAACGCGCGCTGCGCGCCCAGCGCGCCGCGGCCGAGAGCAAGAAACGTCCGCAGATCCGCGTGCGCGCCTCGGTGCAGCCGACCTTCGTCCGCTTCGTGTTCGAGATGCCCGACGGCGTCGGCGTCTCCTCCGTGCTCAACGAGCAGAAGCTCACGCTCGCCTTCAACGCCAATCTCAATTTCGACCTGGCCGACGCCGTCGTCGCGGCGCCGCCGAATGTCGCCTCGATCAAGCAGAAGGCGGACATCGACCAGACCAGTGTCGAGATCGCGCTGATCGGCGATTCCGACGTGCACTCCTTCCGCGACGAGAAGAACTACGTCGTCGATGTCGCCTTCCAGCCGGACAAGGGCAAAATGGCCGCGACGCCCGAGGCGGTGATCGCGCAGGCCAAGCCTGCCGTCCACGGACCGGCGCCTGCGCCTGAAAAGCCGGCGGCCGAGAAGCCGAAGGACGCCCATCGCGAGATCGTGCCGCCGACGTCGGAGACGATCGCGCGTGAAGCCAAGGTCGAAGCGAAGCCCGAGATAAAGCCGGAAGCGCCCGCTGCGATGCCGTCCGTTGAAGCGCCGAAGCCGGCGCCCGCTCCGGCGGCCGAGGCCGCGCCCGCTGCGGAAGCGCCCAAGGAAGTCCTGAAGGAAGCCGCGAAGCCTGCAGAGGCCGCCGCGCCGATGGCTCCCGTCAAGCCGATGAATCCTGCCGTGGTCGAAGCCCCCAAAGAGGCCGCGAAGGAAGCCACGCCGGAACCGGTCAAGGAAGCCACCAAGGAAGCCACCAAGGCGCCAGCCGAGGCTCCGGCCATGCCGAAGCCGATCGTGGCCAGCGTCGATGCGCGCCGCGACAGCGACGGCCTGCGCGTGACGTTCCCGCTTCAGGTCTCAACCCCTGCGGCGGCGTTCCGCCGCGGCGATACCATCTGGCTGGTGTTCGACTCGCCGAAGCCGATCGACGTCGAGGCGATCCGCACCAAGGGCGGGGCAATGATCGGCGAGGTCGGCCGCATCCCGCTCGACAAGGGACAGGCGGTGCGCATCCGTCTCACCCGGCCGCTGGTCTACTCGTTGACGAGCGAGGAGGTCGGCAAGGAGACCAACTGGCTCCTCACGCTCGCCGACAAGATCCAGGCGACGCCGCTGCCGCTGATGATGTCGCGCAACATCACCGACCCAGCGCTCGCCAACATCGCGATCCCCTTCGCCAATCCGGGCCTTCTGCACAAGCTCACCGATCCCGACGCCGGCGACACGCTCTATGTCGTCACAGGGCAGCGGCCGGTCCGCGGCTTCATCAAGCGGCAGGACCTCGTCGATCTCGCGCTGCTGGAATCCGCGCATGGCATCGCGATCCGGCCGAACTCCGACGAAATCGGTGTCGAGGTCGGTGCCGACAAGGTGATCCTGGGCAAGAAGGGCGGGCTGACGCTGTCGCCGGTCGACATCTCGGCCGAGCGCGCCCCGACCGCAGTGCGGCCGATCTTCAGCCCCGAAGGCTGGCGCAAGGGCCAGTCGGAAAACTTCATCGCGCGCCAGAGCGAGCTGATCACGGCAATTTCCAACGTCGAGCCGGGGCTGCGTTCGCTGCCGCGGCTCGACCTTGCGCAATTCTACATGTCGCGCGCCATGTACCACGAGGCCAAGGCCGTGACCGAACTGATGCTGAGCGATCCCCTCAACAAGGAGGAGAGCAGTGCGCTGATCATGCATGCGATCGCGAGCATCCTGGTCGGCCGGCCGGCGCAGGGCCTGAAGGACCTCGCCAATCCCGTGATCGGCAACAGCCACGATTCCCAGCTCTGGAAGGCACTCGCCTATGCGCGCCAGGGCAAATGGGCGGACGCGCGCGAGAAGTTCAAGAACGTCGAATTCGCCATCGCCTCGCTGCCGCTCGACATCCAGCGCATCGTGACGATGGAGGCGATGCGCGCTTCGCTCGAGGTGAAGGACTACGCCGGCGCCTCCAAGCGCCGCAGCGAGCTCGAGGTGGTCGGCGTCTCGCCCGAGGCCGGGCCCGGCTTCGCCGTGCTGCGTGGCAGGCTTGCCGAGGCGCTCGGCCACGACAAGGACGCGCTCGACGACTACAAGTTCGCGGTCGCCTCGAGCGACCGGCCGGCTGCGGCCGAGGCCAAGCAGCTGGAGGTCGCACTGCGGCAGAAGCGCGACGAAATCAGCAAGGAAGACGCGCTGCGCGAGCTCGAGACGCTGTCGATGACCTGGCGCGGCGACTCGATCGAGGTCAAGACGCTCCAGATGCTGTCGCAGATGTATGCCGAGAACGGGCGCTACCGCGACGCGCTCGCCGCGGCGCGTACCGCGACAAGGCTGCAGCCGAACGCCGAGGCCTCGCGCCAGGCACAGGACCTCGCCTCCGACCTGTTCGCCCAGATATTCCTGGGGCCCAAGGGCGACGAACTACCGCCGGTCGAAGCGCTCGGCATGTTCTACGAGTTTCGCGAGTTGACGCCGATCGGCCGCCGCGGCGACGAGCTGATCCGCCGTCTCGCCGACCGTCTCGCCTCGATCGACCTGCTCGACCAGGCCGCCGAGCTCCTGCAGTACCAGGTCGACCACCGCCTCGAAGGCGCAGCCCGGGCGCAGGTGGCTGCGCGCCTCTCCATGATCTATCTCGCCAACCGCAGACCCGACATGGCGATCACGGCGCTGCGCGCGAGCCGCATCAGCGACCTCTCCGGCGAGCTCAGGCAGCAGCGCCTGCTTCTGGAAGCCCGCGCGCAGAGCGACGTCGGCCGCCACGATCTGGCGCTCGACATCGTCTCCAACGTCTCGGGGCGCGAGGTGCTGCGCCTGCGTTCCGACATCTTCTGGGCGGCGCGGCGCTGGCGCGAATCCGCCGAGCAGATCGAGCTCTATTACGGCGACCGTTTCCGCGATTTCAAGCCGCTCAACGCGGTGGAGAAGAGCGACATCATCCGCGCCGCCGTCGGCTATGCGCTGGCCGACGACTCGATCGGCCTGTCGCGCTTCCGCGAGAAATACGCGCCGCTGATGAGCGAGAGCGCCGATCGGCTCGCCTTCGACATCGCGAGCAAGCCGACCGGAGCCTCCAGCGCCGAATTCGCCGATATCGCCAAGCTGGCTGCCAGCGTCGACACGCTCGACGGCTTCCTGCGCGAGATGAAGCAGCGTTTCCCCGACGCCAGCGCCCGCGCGCCGGCCTCGCCGCAGGCCAAGGACGAAGCCGACCACACCGGCTCGCTGCCCACGATCCCCGTCGTGCGGCAGATCAAGATGACTCGATAGGAATCCTGCTGCCTCTGGGCCCCCCAGAGTGCTTCGGCGGCGGCAGTCTGGAGTGCTTCGTCGCCAGCGCCTCGCAATGATGGGGAGAGTGCTACCCCCCGTAACTCTGCACCAGACTCCCCGCCACCAGCGACCAGCCGTCGACCAGCACGAAGAAAATCAGCTTGAACGGCAGCGAGATCGTTGCCGGTGGCAGCATCATCATGCCCATCGACATCAGCACCGAAGCGACGACGAGGTCGATGATGAGGAAGGGGAGGAACAGGAGAAAGCCGATCTCGAAGGCGCGTTTCAGTTCGGAGATCATGAAGGCGGGAACGAGGATGCGAAGTGCGAGCTCGTCCGGGGTCGCGGGAGGCGGGTCGCCGGACAGATCCAGGAACAGCTTGAGGTCCTTCTCGCGCACGTTCTTCTGCATGAAGCCGCGCAAGGGGACGGAAGCGCGCTGGAGCGCGTCCTCGACGCCAAGCTGGTTGGCGACGAGCGGACGGATGCCTTCGTCGTAGGATTTTTGCAGGACCGGTCCCATCACGAAGAAGGTGAGGAACATCGCCAGCGCGATGATCACCGAATTCGGCGGGGCGGTCGCCGTGCCCATCGCGGTGCGCAGCAGCGACAGCACGACCACGATGCGCGTGAACGACGTCATCATGATCAGGATCGACGGCGCGATCGACAGCACCGTGAGCAGCGCGATCAGCTGGATCGCGCGCTCGGTGACGCCGCCGCCGCCCTGACCGCCGAGATTGATGCTGATGTCCTGCGCATGCGCCGGCATCGCGAGCGAAGCCGCGCCGATCAGGACAGAAAGAAAAAGTACTCTACGCGGGAGGGCCGGCAGCCTCACGAAGACGGCTTCGGACGGCCGAGCAGCGAGGCCATCTCGTCTTCGAGATTTTCAAAGCTGGTCTTTTCCGCGGCCGGCTTTGCGGGCGGCGCCGGCGGTGCCGGCGGCTCGCTGCGGGCCACGCGCGGAGGGCCGGCTGGCGGCTCCGGCGCGACCGGAGGGGCAACCGTCTCGCTGGCGGGGCGGCGCAGCGCAGCTTCGAGCCGCTGCGCCATCTCGGCGAGATTCTGCTCGGCGCTCGACGGTGCCTGAGCGGGCGCCGGGGGCGGAACGGGCGGAGCCTGTGGCACGGGCGGCGGAGGAGGTGGCGCGGCTGCGCGCTCGGCGCGCACCGGCGGTACTTTCACCGGCTCGCTCTGGCGTGGCGGGCGCGGCATCAGCGGCGGCTCGCTGCGGGCGACGCGCGGCGGAATTGGTTCGGGACGCAGCTCGCGCTCGGGGCGCGGTGCGATCGGATCGGGCGGAAAGCCGGCGAATGGCGGCTCGCTGCGACGTTCGGCCAAAGCGGGAGCGGGCCGGCGCACTTCTTCGGCGAACGACGGGCGCGCGGGCCGTTGGGGCGGCTCCGGCATTTGCGGCTCGGGATGATCGAGCAGCTCGGGACGCGGCGCTTCGTCGGCCCAACCGCCGGCGTCGGGCATGGGGGCGAGGCGCGGCGGTTCGGCGGCATTGGAACGCTGCGGGAGCTGGTCGCGGCCGGGCGCTGCGCGCACGATGTTCGGCTCGACGACGATGTCGGTGGGGCCGCCGATCATCAGGAGATGCTCGACATTGTCACGCCGGACCAGCACCAGGCGGCGCCGGCCGTCGACCGCGGCGGCATCGATCACGGCGAGCCGGGGCATCCTGCCGCGCTGGGTGTTGGCGCCGAGCCGGCTGGTGGCGAATCGGCGAACCAGCCATGCAGCGACGCCGATCAACGCCAGAACGACGATGAATGCGACGATGAAGGTGATAGGGCTGCCTTGCATACTTGTCCCCGACAAATGGCGCTTTTCTCGTGCCTATGGTCGGGCGTCCCAACCACCGGCATACGATGCCCCAAAACTGCGATCTCTTAACGTCCCACGGCAAGTTTTGCCGTCCCCAACTCTTAATAACCCATGAATCGCTCGATCCAAAACGACTTCTTGGCCTGTGCACGTGCCCCCAAGCGGTTGGGTTAATGCCACTTTTGAAGGCGTAGAATCACGGGGCGCGCATTCTTGTCCCGGCGGGGGACATGTGCCTGTAGCATCCTTAACCAGCTGTTAACCATACACGCGGCAAATTCTGCCTAGCTTCGGACATGGTCCGAGAGGGCGAAGGAGCCGCAACGATGTCCATCAACGACCTTCCGGTGCTGTCCGCGCTACGCACCAAGATGCAGTGGCACCAGGAGCGCCAGCGCGTCCTGTCCGAGAACGTCTCCAATTCCGACACGCCCAAATTCCGGCCCCGCGACCTCGTCGAGCCGAAGCTGGACAAGGCCGGCGCCGTCACGGGTTCGATGGGTCCCCTGGCGCTGACCCTCACCAGCGGTTCCCACATGACACCGTCCGGCGCGGCCTCCGGATTCGACCAGAACAAGAATGCGGGCTTCGAAACCCGCCCCGCGGGCAACGCCGTCAATCTCGAAGAGGAGATGATGAAGGCCGCGAGCAACCAGATGGACTACGCGGCGGCGACCTCGCTCTATTCGAAGAGCCTGCATCTGCTCAAGACCGCGATCGGCAAGGGCTAGAGCTGGAGATAGATCATGGCGAATGACAGCAGCGACTTTGCCCGCTCGATGGCGATCGCGACCTCCGGTCTGCGGGCGCAGGCCGGGCGCATGCGGGTGATCTCGGAGAACATCGCGAACGCGGATTCGACGTCGCAGACCGCCGGCGGCGATCCCTACCGCCGCAAGGTGCCGACCTTCTCTTCCGCGCTCGACCGCACGCTCGACGCCCAGGTCGTCACGCTCGGCAGGATCAAGCCCGACCAGTCCAGTTTCCGAATCAAGTACGAGCCGAACAATCCGGCCGCGGATGCGACCGGCAACGTCAAATATCCGAACGTGAACTCGGTGGTCGAGATGACCGACATGCGCGACGCGCAACGGTCCTACGAGGCCAATCTCAACATCATCAGCGCGACGCGCCGGATGATCCAGCGCACCCTCGACATCCTCAAGAGCTGAACAGGACAATTAAGCCATGGCATCACCGTCAATTGCCGCCAATGCCTATGCCAATCTCGCCCGCGTGCTGGAGAACAGCGGCGCCGGCAAGGGCAGCGAGCCGAACGGGCAGTCCTTCGCCTCGCTCCTGAAGGACGCCGTCGGCAGCGTCATGGAGTCCGGCCGCAAATCCGATGCGCAGACGGTGGCGATGGCCGCCGGCAAGGCCAACGTGATGGACGTGGTGACCGCGGTCGCGGACACCGACGTCGCGGTGTCCACGCTGGTCTCGGTCCGCGACCGCGTGATCGCCGCCTATGAAGACATCATGAAGATGCCGATCTGATTTTTCGCGCTCGCCCCGATCGTCATTGCGAGCGCAGCGAAGCAATCCAGAGTCTTTTCGCACGCACCGGTCTGGATTGCTTCGCTACGCTCGCAATGACGGGGCAGCAAGCGTTTGTCCCTCGTCGAGGTGGCGGGGACGAAAGTTGAATAAGGAATTCTGCAGATGACCGGACCTGAAACCCTCGACGTCGCGCGCGATGCGATCTGGACCATTGTGATCGTGTCGTCGCCCCTGATGGTGGTCGGCCTCGTGGTCGGCGTGATCGTGTCGCTGTTCCAGGCGCTGACGCAGATCCAGGAGCAGACGCTGATCTACGTGCCGAAGATTCTGGCCATCTTTGCCACGATGCTGTTGGCCTTGCCGTTCATGGCCGATGCGCTCCACGCCCACATGCTGCGGATATCGTCGCGAATCATCGGCGGCTGAGGCACTATGCGCTCACCATGCGCATCGACGTCTCGCTGCTTCCGGCGCTCGCCGCCTCCTTCATGCTCGCCTTCGCCCGGGTCGGCGCGATGGTGATGCTGCTGCCGGGCCTGGGCGAAACCAACATCCCGACGCGGGTCAAGCTGTCGATCGCGCTGATGCTCACGCTGATCATCCTACCGCTGCATCGCAATGCCTATCATGTCGACATGGGCTCGATCGCGGCGCTGCTGGTCATGATGCTGCACGAGATCGTGATCGGCATCGTGCTGGGGGCGACCGCGCGCGTAACGCTCTCGGCGCTCCAGGTGGCAGGTGCCGTGATCGCGCAGCAGATGGGGCTCGGCTTCGTCACCTCGGTCGATCCGACGCAGGGACAGCAGGGCGTGCTGGTCGGCAACTTCCTGACCATGCTGGGGGTGACGCTGCTGTTCGCCACCGACAGCCATCATCTGGTGATCGCGGCGCTGAACGACAGCTATGCGATCTTCTCGCCGGGCGAGACCGTCTCGAGCGCCGACGTCGCTTCGCTTGCGACGCGCGCCTTCGCCGCCGCCTTCAGCCTGGGCTTGCAGCTGTCCGGACCGTTCCTGGTGTTCGGTCTCGTCTTCAACATCGGGCTCGGCGTGCTGGCGCGGCTGATGCCGCAAATGCAGGTCTATTTCGTCGGCGTGCCGCTGTCGATCTTCGTGGGCTTCGTGGTGCTCGCGGTGGTGCTCACAGCGATGATGGGCACGTATCTCGACTATTTCATCGGTGTCATGCACCAGATGATGCCGCTCAAGTGACAAGGTGATCGATGGCGGAAGACAACGATCCCGAGAGTCAAACAGAAGACCCGACGCAAAAACGTCTCGAAGACGCGCTCGAACGCGGTGACGTCGCCAAGAGCCAGGAGATCAACACCTGGTTCATGATCGCCGGCGGCACGCTCGTGGTCTCGAGCTTCTCGGGATCGGTCGGCAGCGGGCTGGTGACGCCGATGCGCAACCTGCTTGCCAATTCCTGGATGATCAAGACCGACGGCCGGGCCCTGCTCGCGCTGATGCAGCAGATCGAAGTCGCCGTGCTCGCGGCGGTCGGCGTGCCCCTCTTGATGCTGGTGCTGGCGGCCATTGCCGGCAACTTGCTCCAGCACCGCCTGGTCTGGTCGGCCGAATCCCTGAAGCCCAAATTCAGCAAGCTGTCGCCAGCCGAAGGCCTCAAGCGCATCTTCGGCAAGCAGGCGGCGGCGAACTTCCTCAAGGGTCTCGGCAAGCTGATCGTGCTCGGCGCGGTCATGACCACGATCCTGTGGCCGGAGCGGCATCGCATGGAGGCGATGGTCAAGCTCGATCCGGCCGCCATGCTCGGCGCCAGCACCAGCTTGACCATCCACCTGCTCGGCGCCGTGGTCGCGGCGCTCGCGATCATCGCCATTGGCGACTATTTCTTCCAGTATCGCAGCTGGTTCCAGCGGCAGAAGATGTCGCTCCAGGAGATCAAGGAAGAGTTCAAGCAGTCCGAAGGCGACCCCCACATCAAGGGCAAGCTCAGGCAACTCCGCCAGCAGCGCTCCAAGAAGCGCATGATGGCGGCGGTTCCCAAGGCCGCCGTGATCATCACCAACCCGACCCACTATTCGATTGCGCTGTCCTACGAGCGCGGCATGTCGGCGCCGATCTGCGTCGCCAAGGGCGTCGACAATCTCGCCTTCAAGATCCGGGAGATCGCGCGCGCGCACGACATCCCCATCGTCGAGAACGTGCCGCTGGCCCGCGCGCTCTACGCCACCGTCGAGATCGACCAGGAAATTCCGACCGAGCACTACCATGCGGTTGCCGAAGTCATCGGCTACGTCATGCGTCTGAAGCGCGGATTCGGGGCTGGCCGACAATAAAACCCACGAAAAATACCGGAAATGGCCGTAATCTGGGAATCAGCGTACGTTTCGCCCCTGCTGCCCTTGCGCCTGCGGGTCCGATTGAGGCAGGGAGGACCCTGCGCGCGCCGTAGCGCGTTGATTCTCTGCCGACAGGCTGCGCCAGCTTGAGATGACTGCCGAGACCGACCACGACCTCACGCGAGACCCCGTTGCGGCGCACGAGCCGTCGCCGCGCTCGGGCAGCATTGCGCTGGTGCTGCTGGTGGCCGCCGGCCTCGTCGCCGTCGCCGTCGGGCTGATGACGCTCGGGCGCGCGCAGGCGCAGCCCTACATCCTGGGCATCCTCGCCGTGCTCGCGATGGTCGGCCTGTTCAACCTGTTCGCCTTCGCCGCCGGCATCATCCGCTTCGTCGACCGCAATCTCGACGATCCCGTGATGGGGCGCATCGCCGACCACGCCTTCGACGGCCTGGCCGTGACCGATCCGCGCGGCCATGTGGTCTATTCCAATGCGGCCTATCTGACGCTGACCGGCGCCACGGGCCCGCAGGACGTGCGCCCCGTGGAGCGCGTCTTCATCGGCAATCCCGACGTCTCCGAAGCGGTGTTTCGCCTGCTGAAAGCTGCGCGCGAAGGCAAGCGGCAGCAGGAAGAGGTGCGCATCTCAGGCCAGGACGGCAGCCAGGGCCGCTGGCTGCGCATGCGCGTGCGCCCGCTCGGCACCGGCAAGCGCGAGGCGAAATACGCGGTGTGGTCGATCGCCGACATCACCCGCGACCGCGAGCGCCAGGAGGACGTGTTCCAGGAGCTCCAGCACGCGATCGAATATCTCGATCACGCGCCTTGCGGTTTCTTCTCGGTCAATCCGGCCGGGGAGCTCGCCTATGTCAACGCGACGCTGGCGAACTGGCTCGACTACGACCTCGCCGAGATCGGCTCGGGCGGGCTCAAGCTCACCGACATCGTCTCCGGCGACGGCGCCTCGCTGCTCACCTCGATCGTGGCGGTGCCGGGCGAGGTAAAGACCGAGGTCTTCGACATCGACTTGCGCATGCGCACCGGCAAGACCATGCCGGTGCGGCTCTATCACAAGCTCGCCTTCGGCGCCGACGGCGCGCCGGGGCCGTCGCGCACGCTCGTCATCAGCCGTGCCCGCGACGAGCGCAGCGATCCGGACCGCGCTGCCGAAGTGCGCTTCATGCGCTTCTTCGACCACACGCCGATGGCGATCGCGACCGTCGACCGCGGCGGCAATGTCGTGCGCGCCAATGCGCGCTACGCCAAGCTCGGACAGGCGCTGGGCCTCGACAGCGCCGGCAAGTCCATCTTCCGCGCGGTCAGCTCGCGCGACCGGCATCTCTTGATCGCGGCGATCAACCAGGCCGCCGAGGGCCAGGCCGACGTCGCGCCGGTCGAAGTGGCGCTCGAAGGGACCAAGGAGCGCTGGGGCCAATTCTTCGTCACGCCGGTCGATGCGGCAGAGAACGAGGCGGAAGCCGCCATCGTGCACATGCTCGAGACCACCGAGCGGCGCGCGCTGGAGAACCAGATCAACCAGTCGCAGAAGATGGAGACGGTCGGTCAGCTCGCCGGCGGCATCGCTCACGACTTCAACAACGTGCTCTCCGCCATCATGATGGCGAACGACTTCCTGCTGAACGCGCACAAGCCGACCGATCCGTCCTTCCAGGACATCATGCAGATCAAGCAGAACGCGACGCGCGCCGCCACGCTGGTGCGGCAGCTGCTCGCGTTCTCGCGGCGGCAGACGCTGCGGCCGCAGGTGCTCGACCTCGGCGACGCGCTGTCCGATCTCGCCATGCTGCTGCGCCGGCTGATCGGCGAGAAAGTCAAGCACGAGACCATCCATGGCCGCGATCTCTGGCCGGTGAAGGTCGACGTCTCCCAGTTCGAGCAGGTGATCGTCAACCTCGCGGTCAACGCGCGCGACGCCATGCCCGACGGCGGCAAGCTGATCATCCGCACCGCCAACGTCACCGCCGAAGAAGCCGCCAGGCTCGCCTACAAGGGCATGCCGGCCGCCGACTACGTGCGGATCGAGGTCGCCGACACCGGCACCGGCATCCCCGCCGACATCCGCGACAAGATATTCGAGCCGTTCTTCTCGACCAAGGAAGTCGGCAAGGGCACCGGCCTCGGGCTCTCGACCGTCTACGGCATCGTCAAGCAGACCGGCGGCTTCATCTACGTCGATTCAGAGCCCGGGCAGGGCACCTCGTTCCACATCTTCCTGCCGCGCCATCACGCCGAGCCTGACGTGCAGGTCGAGCAGCCCGCCGCTGTCGCCAGTGCCGGCAATGGTGCCGCGAAGGAAACCGCGCCTGCGGAAGCCAAGCCCCGCACCGATCTCACCGGACAGGGCACCATCCTGCTGGTCGAGGACGAAGAGGGTCTTCGCGCCCTCAACGCACGCGGCCTGCGCTCGCGCGGCTACACCGTGGTCGAGGCCGAGAACGGCGTCGAGGCCATGGAGATGCTGGAAGAGCAGAGCGGCGGAATCGATCTCGTCGTCTCCGACGTCGTGATGCCGGAGATGGACGGCCCGACGCTGCTCAAGGCGATGCGCGAGAAGAATCCCGACATCAAGTTCATCTTCGTCTCCGGCTACGCCGAGGACGCGTTCGAGAAGAGCCTGCCCGAAGGCCAGCAGTTCGACTTCCTGCCAAAACCGTTCACGCTGAGCCAGCTCGTGGCGGCGGTGAAGGAGACGATGGCGAAGGTGGGGTGAGGGCGCGTGCTCTCCACGTTCTCCGTCATTGCAATGGCTCCTCGCAACGACGAGCAAAACGCGGAAAATCGGCCCTAATACCCGCCGGTACCCCGCGACCGTGGTTCCCCGAGACACCCGGCCAACCCCCCGTCAAATATGGGCTTTTGCCACATCCCCGCGACTGAGGGCCGCAGCCATAGGTTCCGAAACCGTCTTCCTTTTTCGGGAAGTCTGCCCATGTTAAGGACACGTCCCCATGCCGGGGATTTGGGAAACGAACATGAATTTCTCGCAACGCTCCCGCAGTCTCTTCAAGACGATTGCCGTCGTGCTGGCGCTTGCGCTGCCGACTGCGCTGGCGATCTCGTCTGCTGACGCGCGCGTCGGTGGCGGCATGTCGTCGGGTTCGCGCGGCTCGCGCACCTATTCGGCGCCCCCGTCGACCACGACCGCGCCGGGCTCGACCTCGCAGTTCAACCGCACCTACACCCAGCCGGGTGCAGGCATGAACTCGGCTGCGACCGCGCCCGCACGCGGCGGCCTGTTCGGCCGCGGCGGCGGTTTCCTGGGCGGCCTTGCGGCCGGCTTCCTCGGTGCAGGCCTGCTCGGCATGCTGTTCGGTGGCGGCCTGTTCGGCGGTCTCGGCGGCCTGTCGTCGATCCTCGGCCTGATCATTCAGATCGTGCTGGTGGTGGTCGTGGTGCGGCTGGCGATGTCGTGGTGGCAGCGCCGCCACACGCCGCAGGCGGCCTATGCCAACGCTGATGCCGGTACCGGTCCGGGACCGCAGCCGAACTATCGCAGCGGCCTCGGTGGCGGCGGACTAGGTGGCTTCGGCTTCGGCGCCGCCAACAACGCGCCGCTCGAGATCAAGCCCGGCGACTATGAGGCGTTCGAGCGTCTGCTAGGCGATGTCCAGGCCGCCTGGTCGAACGAGGACGTGGCCAAGCTGCACACGCTGGCGACGCCGGAGATGGTCTCCTATTTCGAGCAGGATCTCGGCCAGAACCGCTCGCGCAACGTCGTCAACAAGGTCACCGACGTGAAGCTGCTGCAGGGCGACCTCGCGGAAGCCTGGCGTGAAGGCGAGACCGACTACGCCACGGTGGCACTGCGCTTTGCGCTCACCGACAAGACGCTCGACCGCACTACCGGCGCGGTTGTCGCCGGCAGCGAACAGCCGGGTGAGGCCACCGAAGTCTGGACCTTCGCCCGCCGTCCGAACGGCAGTTGGGAATTGTCGGCGATCCAGCAGACCAACTGATCGCGAACTGATCTGAAGAAGAGGGCGTCGTGCTTCTTGCACGGCGCCCTTTTCGTTTGGCGCGCCGCTCTCTCCCCGCGTCATCGCTTCGCTGCGCTTGCAACGACGGAGTCTGCTGAGCGTCTTCCCTTCACTGACGGAACCTTGGCCGGCGTGCTACATTAATCCCGTCGCCTCAATGCGCACGGACCCTCCCATGAAATACGAACTCTACTATTGGCCTGAAATCCAGGGCCGCGGCGAATATGTGCGGCTAGCGCTGGAGGAGGCGGGCGCGACTTACGCCGACGTCGCACGTGGCCCGCGCGGCACCGCCGCGATGATGAAGATGATGGGCGCGCATCAGGGCACGCCGCCCTTTGCGCCGCCGTTCCTCAAAGCCGGCAAACTCGTCATCGGCCAGACCGCGAACATCCTGCTCTATCTCGGCGCCCGCCACGGCCTTGCGCCGAAGACGGAAGCCGGCAAGCTCTCGGTGCACCAGCTTCAGCTCACCATCACCGACCTCGTGATCGAGATCCACGACACCCATCATCCGCTCGGGCCCTCGCTCTATTACGAGGACCAGAAGTCGCCGGCGAAGAAGCGCACCGCCGACTTCTGGGACGAGCGCGTGCCGAAATATCTCGGCTATTTCGAAGGGCTTCTCGCCGGCAATGGCGGCAGCTACGTCACCGGCCGCAGGCTGACCTATGTCGATCTATCGCTGTTCCAGATCGTCGCGGGGCTGCGCTATGCGTTCCCCAGGCGGATGAAGGCATTCGAGAAAAATATCCCGGGCCTCGTCGGCCTGCACGACCGAATTGCCGGGCGGCCGAACATCAAGGCTTACCTGGCGAGCGAGCGCCGCATTCCCTTCAACGAGCAGGGTATCTTTCGCCGCTACAAGGAACTTGATTATTAGCCGGTCCGGACGGCGGCTGGCGGCAGCCCCCGCTCCGGACCGGCCGTTTCGGGCACGATCAATCGCCCGAAATCGTCGTGACTTCCGAGTGCTCGTGCAGACTTCGAGGCCAGTCGATCGTCTTCAGACTCGGATGCCGGAGACAGGTCATGCTCGTCGGGGCAGGGGGGCTTGCAGAACATCGTGCGCGTCTCCCGCGGGTGCGGTTTCCTCTAGCGAGGTTCGCTTCCCGCGACGTCAGTCGATCGGAGGAGAGGAAACGTTTTTCCGTGCACAGCAGAGTGATGCGCCCTCACCACACACCGGGCAGCAGCCGATAACGCACGCGCGTCGCATAATCTGAATAGCCAGGCAGGCCCTCGCGCAGCGTGCGCTCCTCGATGCCGATGCGGATCGCAAGCAATGCGAGGATGACCGGCACCATCCCAAGCCCCCACCACGAGCCCAGCAGCAGCGGCACGCCGGCGAAGAACAGGATCATGCCGCTATACATGGGATGGCGCACATGGGCGTAAGGCCCGGTCGAGATGACGCGCTGCGCGCGCTCGGCCTGCAGCTTCACCACGGGCGCGGCGAACGAGTTCTCGCGGAATACCCAGAGGATGAACAGCGTCGAAGCGAGGTACAGCACGAGGCCCAGGAGCTGGATTGCAACGGGCATGTTGGACGAGAGCATGCGCCGGTCGATCCCCATCGCGCCAAGCCAGGCCAGCATCGCGGCGATGAACACGGTCATGAAGACCTTGTCGGCGGTGGGCTGGTTCTTTTGCAGGACCGGCCGCAGACGTTCGGCGAGCAGTGCGGGATCCACCCGATAGAGCCACCAGCCGCAGAGCGGGCCGAGCAGGGCGCAGGTGGCGAGGAAGACCCAGGCCGAAGGCCAGTGCAAGGTCCCGGCGCAGGCGAACAGCAGCGCGCCCATCGCGACGGTGGTGATCGTGTTCTGCAGGAGCAGCTTGACGATCATGCGCAGGTTCCGGAGCAGTTGCGCACGATGTTGGTCTCGCTATCCGGCGAAGATGAGGCCGGACACGCGAAAAGCCCGATCGACCGGATCGGGCATTTCATCTTCGACGCGGCGGATCAGGCGAGCTGATCGATCCGCGTGCCCTGACCCGGCGGCAGCGGCGCGGGCGGCGGCGGCTTGTAGGTCGGGTCGTTGTCCTTGGTCTTGGTCTGGTCGTCCTGCTGCCTGGTCGTGTCGTAGCTCGGCACCACGATCGCGATTGGCGGCGGCGCAACGGTAGAAACGCTCATCCACAAATCCTCACACATGGAAACAATTGACCCTGCGCCGCGAGGAGCGAAATTTCCTTCAAGGCAATCGTTAAAATGCGAGGGATCCGGTGCGGTAAGGGAGGCCTCCTTCGTGCCGCCACAAGCGCTGTTTCCGCAAGCGGACAGACCTCTCCTCGCAATGACGGAGTGTGTGGTGGGCGGTGTGCTGACAGACGCACATCGCGCGGGCGCTGCCTATTCGTCCTTGCCGCGCGTGATCGCGATGGAGGCGTCCGTCTTGGTGCGGGTGCATTCCATGTTGAGGCGTCGGTAGCGCATGCTGATCTTGTCGCCGCGCAGAAGTCCCATCCGCTTCAGGCAGCGTGTCGCGCCCGTCGTGGTGTCGTCCTTCGTCACGGTGAAGACGATCGCCGCCATCGACCCGACCAGCGCAAAGAACTCCGGCGTCGGCTTGCGATCGCCCTTGGCATAGAGCTCGATGGAATATTTGTCGCCGCGGCAAGCCACGGACAGCTCCTTGGCCGCAGGGTGCGTCAGGTAGACGACGTTGGCGGCCCGGAAATTCACCTTGAGGCGATCGACCTGGTTCGCCAGCTCCTTGGCGCTGTCGTCGCAGCGGTCTGCGCGCGCGGGCGAGGTGAGGGTCACAAGGCCGGTGATGGCGGCGGCGACCAGAATCGCGTCGCGGACGTGCAGTTTGAAAATCATGATGAAAAGCCCCTTGGATGGCGCATTCAAGCGTCGGTGGAGGCGAAGCGCAAGGGTGGGTGGCGGCATTTCCACGAGTAGGGCGGCTGTCCCATCCCGTTCGGCGTGCTATGCTGCCGCTCATGACAAAGCTCCTAGAAGAGGCCATTCGCCGGGTCGAGCAGCTTCCCGAAGGCGAGCAGGACGCCGCGGCCGGGGCGTTACTCGACTACGTCGAGCACATGCATAAGATCCGGTTGACGGATGAGCAGATTGCCGAAGTGCGCCGCCGGATCGCTGATCCTAATCGTAAGCTGCTCTCCCTCGACGAGGCACGGGCTCGCGTCGACGGCTTTGGTTCGTGAACGCCCGTGGAACTTGTCTTCGATGTTCAGGCTATCGCTGATCTCGAAGGCATTTTCAATTGGATCGCGAAGGATAGTCCCGCTGCCGCAAGGAAAGTCACGGATCGATTATTCGAGAGCATCCAGTTACTGACTTCCTTTCCATTCATGGGGCATGTGGGCCATAGCGTTGGCACCTATGAGTGGGTCGTGCCGCGATTGCCTTATATCGTGGTCCACCTAGTCGATGAATTGCACCGTCGGGTTGTGATAGCCGCGGTCTTTCACGGCGCACAGGAACGGGACGCTTAGGTCCCGCCGATCGAGGCGTCCCTTATGCGCAGCCGGCACCAGTGCCGGGCGATTCGCTCCCTTCCCTTTGTGGCAAAAAAGCTTAGAACGCTTCCATGCTGAGAGGCCCGGCAGGGCTGCAAAACCCCGAGATCCGCCCATGAACGCTCCCACCGCCTTCCCCGACCCCGCAAAACCCGTTCCGCCGTACAAGCACACCCCGCTGTTCCCGCTGGGCAAGGACGAGACGCCCTATAAGAAGATTTCGTCGGAGGGCGTCCGGGTCGAGAAGGTTTTGGGCAAGGACATGCTGGTGGTGTCGCGTGCGGCGCTGCGGGCGCTGTCGGAGGCGGCTTTCGGCGACATCAACCACTATCTGCGGCCCGGCCATCTGAAGCAGCTCCGCGCGATCCTGGAGGACGGCGAGGCGAGCCCCAACGACAAGTTCGTCGCGCTCGACTTTTTGAAGAACGCCAACATCGCGGCCGGCGGCGTGCTGCCGATGTGCCAGGACACCGGCACCGCGATCATCATGGGCAAGAAGGGCTGCAACGTCATCACCGACGGTGACGACGAGGCTGCGCTGTCGGAAGGCGCGCGCGATGCTTACCTGCGCCGCAATCTGCGCTACTCGCAGGTCGCCCCGCTCTCGATGTACGAGGAGAAGAACACCGCCAACAACATGCCGGCGCAGTGCGAGATCTACGCCGAGGGTGATGACGCCTACAAGTTCATGTTCATGGCGAAGGGTGGCGGTTCCGCCAACAAGAGCTTTCTGTTCCAGGCCACGCCCTCGGTGCTGACCAAGGACCGGCTGCTCGCCTTCCTCAAGGAAAAAATCCTCACGCTCGGCACCGCGGCGTGCCCGCCCTATCACCTCGCCATCGTGATCGGCGGCACCTCGGCCGAGCTCTGCATGAAGACAGTGAAGCTCGCCTCCGCGCGTTATCTCGATGCGCTCCCCACCCACGGCTCGCCAGACGGCAACGCCTTCCGCGACATCGAGATGGAGCAGGAAATCCACAAGATGACGCAAAGCCTGGGAGTGGGCGCGCAGTTCGGCGGCAAATATTTCTGCCACGACGTGCGCGTGATCCGCATGCCGCGTCACGGCGCTTCGCTGCCGATCGGGCTCGGCGTGTCGTGCTCGGCCGACCGCCAGGTGCTCGGCAAGATCACCAAGGACGGCGTCTATCTCGAGGAGCTCGAGCACAATCCGGCGCAGTACCTGCCGCAGGTCGAGCAGTCGCTCGGCGGCGAGGTCGTCAAGATCGACCTCAACCAGCCGATGAAGGACATTCTGGCGACGTTCTCGAAATACCCGACCAAGACGCGGGTTTCGATGACCGGCACCATGATCGTGGCGCGGGACTCCGCGCATGCCAAGCTGCGCGAGCGGCTGGAGAAGGGCGAGCCGCTGCCGGACTATTTCAAGAACCACCCGGTCTATTATGCCGGCCCGGCCAAGACCCCCGAAGGCTATGCCTCCGGCGCGTTCGGCCCGACCACGGCGGGCCGCATGGATTCCTTCGTCGACCAGTTCCAGGCCGCCGGCGGCTCGATGGTGATGGTCGCCAAGGGCAACCGCGCGCCTGCGGTGCGCGAGGCCTGCAAGAAGTACGGCGGTTTCTATCTCGGCTCGATCGGCGGTGCTGCGGCGAACCTCGCCGAGCACTGCATCAAGAAGGTCGAGGTGCTCGAATATCCCGAGCTCGGCATGGAAGCGATCTGGCGCATCGAAGTCGTCGACTTCCCGGCCTTCATCATCATCGACGACAAGGGCAATGACTTCTTCAAGGAGTTGAATCTGGGCTAGCTCTTCACCTCGCCTGGAGTTCCGAAGAACTGGCCTGCATGGTTCGAGACGCCCGCTTTGGCGGGCTCCTCACCATGAGGGTCTGATATCTCGCCGCGAAACACGACCTCATCCTGAGGGCCCGCCAAAGGCGGGCGTCTCGAAGGATGGGCCGCAGGCTAACTACAATTCGTGACCTGGTTGGAACACAGTCCGCGCCACCAGCCGCGAACGCCGTCATGGCTCTCGACGAGGCCCCAGAGACCGCTGCAAGCGAGCAGGCGCTTGGGGCCGCCGTCGGTGTCGATCGCGCGGCCTAGCTCGCGCTGGGCCGGCATCCATTTGGCATCGACGAAGGGGGCCTGGAACAGTCCGCCCATGCGCGTGCCGCCATTGGCATAGGCCGTGCCGATCTTGTTGGACGCAACCCAGCCGCGCCCCGCATAGGGTTTTGGCGCGCTGCGCGGATATCGTTTCTCGTCCTCGTAATCCTTGCCCGGCGGCTTGGCGCCCTCGATCAGAAACCAGCCGTCCTTGAAGCCGATGATGCGGAATTCGGTGAGCCAGCCGCCGTCCGGTGTGTTCTCGGCGCCGCCGAGCTTCAGTCGGTAGGGTGGTGGCAATGTGCCGAGCACGCGCGCCTTCACCGATGGCTCGGCGCGCGCGTTGAGGCCCTCAGGGTCCTTGTCGATCGACCACGCACCGAGATCGCAGGGCTCGGTGCCCGCAGGGAGCGCCGCGCGCCTGGCGGCGAGATCGGCGTGCAGCTTTGCGAAGTCGGTGTCGTCGTTGTCGGGATCCGGTCCGGTGCGCGGCTTCAATTCGGCTGAGACCGCGCGCGCTGCATCCGCCGTCAGTGCGACGACGAGGACCTGACGCGCAGCGAACACGCTTGCCGGTGTCTTCGGATCGTTCGAGGCCGCCGGATAGACGGCGAGATATCCCCTCACGGCTTCGGTGCGGTAGGCTGTGCCGGCGACATAGCCCGCCGGCACCATGGCAAGCGCGCTTGCGCGCCACGCCGGTTCGGTGTCGTCGGCGCGCGCCGCTTGTGTCGCGACACACAGGATCGTTGCCGCGATGAGACGGAGCGCGCGCATGGGTGCAGCGCGGCCTTACGCTCGCGTGCCCGTGAACGGGAAGCTGCCCATCGGGCCGATGCCCATTTCGCCGCTCATGCTGTCGCCGGAGACCTTTCCGATGAACTCGAGCGTCAACGGCATTGGCTTGTCGATCGAGACTTTCCAGTTGACGGCGTCACCGCTGATGGCGCCGTCGAAGATCTCGGCAGTATCGCCTTCCGCACCCTGCGTGCCCGTGAGCGTGCCGCCTGCGGCGGTCAGGCTCAGCGTGGCCTTGCGTTCGCCCATGGGCGTCGTCAGGGTCAGAGTCCAGTTGCCGTCGACGGCCATTCGCGTCTCCCAAAAATGCCGGCGGACCGCGACAATCCGCGGCCAGTCCCGGGCCGAGCCTATAGCGCAACTCGGCGCGCCTGCCTAACGCTGCCTTGGAGGCATTTAGGCGCGGGCGGCGGCGCGCCGGCGGCTGGTGACGATGAGGCGAAGCACGACGTACTGCACGGCAAAGGCGATGATCTTGGCGCCGCCCGCGACCACCGTAATATAGAATGCCCACAGTTTCAGATCGCCCGTGGCGGCGACGGCGATCATGCCGGCGCCGATCACGAACATCAGCGCAGCCCAGGCATAGCCCGCAGCCGTCACATATTCCGGAACGGTCTCGACGACGATCGGCGGCATGTAGCGCAGCATCCAGCCGCGCTTGAGCATGATGGCGCCGATCGCGAAATGCGCGATCGAGGGCTTTGCCAGCATGAAGCGAGGATCATTGGTCAGCAGCGTGACCGTGCCCAGTACGACGACGAGCGCGAGGCTCGCATAGGTCATGTAATTGAGCTGCTGCCCCTTGACCTGCGCGTAGATCACCTGCGCGATCGCGCCGGCAATCGCGACCGACGTTGCCAGGACGACGCTGTCGGTAATGAGGTAGACGACCAGGAAGACGATGGCGGAGAGGAAGTCGGAGGCGAGGCGGGCGAACACGTCTTTCATCGTCGATCCTGTTCAGCGGGCGTTGGGCATTGCGCTGGCCGGCGCACCGTACTTGATCTGCCGATACTCGGGATACCATTTTGTGAAGTAGATGGCGCTGTTGCGGGCGGCGAAGGCGACCGCAAGGCTCGACCAGAGCGGCAGGCCGGGAACATAGAGCAGCACGAGATTGGCGGCCGCCATCAACAGCGCGGCCGCGGTCCATGCGCCGGTGATGACGTAATTGGCATGGAGAAAGCCGGGCATCGCCGCGGTCTCGGGCGGCACCGATTCAACCGCATATTGCAGCGTGAAAGGACGGCGGACCAGCATCGAGCCGAGCGAGATGACGAAGATGCCGATGTCGACCGACAGCTTGACGCCGAGCGGGCCGAGCGCCGGATCGCGCAGCGCGAGGTAGAGGCCGATTGCGGCGAACACGATCGCCGAGCCCGCGGCCAGGGTCTTCACCGAGCGGCCGCGCACGACGTCGAGCGCGACGGTGGCGAGACAGATCGCCGAGGCCACGAACACGCTCATCGTGGCCGATGTCACCAGCATCAGGAGCGTGTAAGCGCCGTAGGGCGCAAGGATCAGGAAAATCGTCATGGGCGCCTCGGTCAGGCCGATCTTTACGGTGTAAAGATAAGTAGTGCAGCGACGATCTCGGGTCAAGCAAAATCTTTACAGTGTCAAAATGACGTAAGTGATCTCCAAAAAATGAAGTGCCGCAATGGCTTGGTCGGCTGTCTCGTCGGCGAATTCGGCCCAGGGCAGGCGCGACAGGATCGGCATCGCGGAAGCGATCAGGAGGCCGATGAAGAGCAAGATGCCGCCGTTGAAGATGGCATGGCTGTTCCGCCGCAGCCGGGTCATCTGGGCGGCGAGCACGGCGCAGGCGAGGACGGCGAGGCAGCCGGTGATGATCGAGGGCATGTGCATGCGAGACCTCCCTGTGTCCACGAGGTCATTCCGGAGCGACGCGACTTCGTTGCGGCCCGGAATGACGAGAACTACTGTGCCCCGACCCAATTGCCGTGAAAGCCGTCCGGCACACGGTGGCCGAGCTGCACCAGCGCGACGGGACCGGCCTCGATGTCGGTGGCGTTGAACACGGCGAGATCGCTGCGGTTCTCCCGCGCACGCCAGACCACCGCGAGCAGCCAGCCATCGCCTTCGGCTGCATCGCTCGATCGCTCGACGAACACCGGCTCGGAAATGGTGTCGCCGGCCGGCAGCAGATAATGGCCGAGCCGCTTTCCCGTGCCGTCGACATGGACGATGCCTGAGAGCGCACCGAACATCGGCAGCCGCGGATTGGCACAGGCGTACCAGCCGTGTCGGTTTTTCAGCCCCGCGCGGCGATCGTCGATGCGTGGGAATTCGCCGGTGAGATCGTCCAGATAAGTCTGCTGGAAGCGGTCGGTATTGCCGGAGAGATCGAACGTCCAGCGGCAGTGGCGGGCGCGCGACTTTTCCGGATCCGTCGGTCGTCCGTCGGGATGCGGAAACAGCGGCGCTTCCTCGAACTGCATGACATCGGCGATGATGCGGTTGCCGTCCTCCCACGCGTTCATGACGTGGAAGACGTAGCAGGCATCAGATCGAAACCAGACCATGTCCTTCGCAGTGCCGCTGCGCTTCATCACGCCGACATAGGCGCCCTTGTCCGGCTCCCAGGCATAGGGCGGCCGTCCGTTCATCGCGCGCTCCATGCTGCCCGTGATGGGCAGGATCGGAAACAGCACATGGTTCTTGGTGACGATGAAGTCGTGCACCATGCTGGCATAGGGTGCCTCGAAGCGTTCGAAGCGCGTCGCCTTGCCGGAGGCATCGATCGACCCGTAGGAGAGGGCGGAGGTCAGCGGACCTGCGGCGTTGTTGCCGAAGAACACCAGCTCGCCGCTGACGGGATCGAGCTTCGGATGCGCGGTGAAACTGCCGGCGACGCGGCCCTGGTAATTGTGATAGCCGCGCGTTGCCAGCGTGCCCGGCTCGATCTCGGTCGGCAGATGCGCTTCTTCGAGTGCCAGCAGCTTGCCGGCGTGGAAGATGATGTTGGTGTTGGCGACGCCGCCGTCGGTGAGGTTTGCGGGCGCATCCGGCAGCTTGCGGCCGAAGCCGCCGAACAGGGCGCGGCCGGCATCGTGCTCGGCCAGCCATTTCGGCGTGCGGACCCAGCGGTTGCGATAGCTGGCGCGGCCGTTCTCGAGCTGGAAGGCGTGCAGCATGCCGTCGCCGACGAACCAGTGCGCGCCCGGCGCCTCGAACTGCGGATTGGGGCCGTTGCGGTAGAGCGTGCCGTTCAGGTCGCGCGGCAATTCGCCGACGATCTTCAGGAAGGGCGCGTCGGCCTCGAAGGGAATCGGCGCGATGTTGTTGCGGCGCTCAGTGACGGCGTCCTGGTGCACGGCGCATTCCCTCCCTTATCTTTACATCGTAAAGATGAATTAGGGCCGATCGCTGCGAGCGTCAAGTGAAATCTTTACACTGTCAATATTGCGTCATATAGCTTGCAAATGGCCAAGACCGACACCAACGGCGAAACGGCGCGAAGCTCGCGTGCACCCAGAAAAACGACTTCGACCGCGGCATCGCGTCCGGCGCCTCGCGCGACGAGTGCGAAGACCGAGACGCCCTACCATCACGGCGCCCTGCGCGAGGCGCTGCTCCAGGCCGCCGAAAGGGTGCTGGAGCGAGACGGGCTTTCCGGCCTGACATTGCGCGCGGTGGCGCGTGAGGCGGGCGTTTCGCATGCAGCGCCGACCCATCATTTCGGTGATCTCACCGGTCTGCTCAGCGAGCTTGCGGCCGTCGGGTTTCGCCAGTTCAACGCGGCGATGGCGTCGTCCTGCGATGCTGCCACCACGCCGCTCGCGCGCGCGCTGGCGCGGCCGAAAGCCTATGTCGCCTATGCGCAAGCCCACCCCGGCATGTACGGCATCATGTTCCGCACCGAGCGCCTCGACTATTCCAGGCCGTCGCTGCACGAGGCGGCCGAAGCCTCCTTCGCCGGGCTCGCCAATGCCATCGGCATGATGCGGCAGGAGCAGATCAGTGGCGATGCGCTGACGCTGAACCAGGGCGCCGCCATCGCGCGCGCCTGGTCGATGGTGCACGGTTTCACCATGCTGCTGCTCGACGGGCGGCTGGAGGATATTCTGGGGCGCCTGCCCGAGGGCACGACGCCCGAACGGCTGCTCGAGGCGATGCTGATGGCGCCGATCACGGGAAAGCTGCCCGGTCCCTGATCCATCCGGCCGAACGCAACTCCCGCCATCGTCGGGCGTTGAGGCTGCATGGCAAGATCACCCCGTGCCCCCTGGAAACGCCAGAACCCGCGCAAGCGCGCCGGCAAGGCATCCAGGCATCTCAGCCCCGCGCAGAAATCGGCCGCGAAGGCAGGCGCGCGCCGCGCCGGGCGCCGCTATCCCAACCTCGTTGACAACATGCGCATGGCAGCGAAGAAGACCTCGAAGGCGAAAAAGTCAGCCAAGAAGACATCAGCCAAGACATCAGCCGGGAAGACATCGGCGAAAAAGGCTCGCAGGCGCACCGCGAAGAAGACAGCGAAGAGCGCGCGCAAGCGTAGCACCTCGGCGCGCGAAAAGGATCCGCGCGGAGGTCTGACAGCGGCAGGCCGCAAGGCCTTTGCGCGCAATCAGGGTGCCCGCCTGCGACCGGGCGTCACCAAGAAACAGTCCGAGATGACACCGCAGGAGATGCGGCGGAAGGGAAGCTGGGCGGTGCGCTTCTATGGCCGCGCGAAATTGCCGCCGCTCGTGGACGCAAACGGACGGCCGACCCGGCACGCGTTGTCGGCGCATGCCTGGGGCGAGCCCGTTCCGACGACGGTGGCGGCGGCGCGGCGGATCGCCGCGAAGGGCGAGCGGCTTCTGGCGCGCTATCGGCGGGCCACGGCGAGGGCTTAGCGCCGAGAGCTCAGCGCATCGTTGCCAGCTCGACGGCGCGGCCGCTTGCGCCGACGATCTTCACCTCGTCCTTGCCGCAAATGAAGCCGCGGGCGAAATCGTCGGCCGCCTTGCGTGCGAGCTCGTTGCCGTTCGGATTGGCGATGGCATCGACATAGGCGACGTGACAGACCGGCCCCGGCGGCAGCCGGGTCACCACGAGCATGGCCTTGGTGTTCGGCCGACCCTGCTTGTCGGGATCGGATCCGTCGGCGATGTGCCAGCGCTGGATCATCGCAAACGGCTTGGTGCCCGCTGTGCGCCATTCGACGGTGGTCTCCGACGAATTGAACGGCGCGAACCAGACTTTTGCCGCCGGTTCCTCGGCCGCGGCCTTGCGATTGCGGCCGACGGAGACGATTTCGCGAAGATCGTCCTCGGCAATCAGGACCACGAGACCATCCTTGCCCTTGCAGACCCGCGTGGTGCTGCCGTCGAGCTCGCTGGGCTTGCCGATCTGGCGGCAATCCTTCGGCGCCGTCGAGGTATAAGTGCTGCCCACGAATTGGGCGTCGGCGCGGTCGAGACCGGTGCACATCAGCAACACGGCCAGGCCTGCGGTGGTGATGCGGATCATGATGACGCCTTTGATCGAGCGGGAACTCCGTACCATCAGACGTCTTGATTGTGGGCAAGGTTCAAACAAGGCCGACAGGCACCTGACAGCGGCGCGGAATCGTTCTAGAAGAGCGGCTTCGCTTGGGCCGATCCGGCCTCGTTCGCGTCCTCGTTCCCTTGATCATGCCAGCCATCTCCTCGCAAAAACCATATCGCGTCGGCCGCTCCAAAACCGGACTCGGCCTCTTCGCCACCAAGCCGATCAAGAAGGGCACCCGGATCATCCGTTATTACGGACCGATCCTGGACTCGCGGATCCCGGAACACGACGACATCGAGAACAAGTACCTGTTCGAGCTCAACGGCCGCTGGACCATCGACGGCTCGGTGCGCAAAAATCTCGCGCGCTACATCAACCATTCGTGCCGGCCCAACGCCGAATCCGACGTCCGGCCGCGCGAGCGCAAGGTCTTCATCCGCGCCATCAAGAACATCGAGCCGGGCGACGAGATCAACTACGATTACGGCACCGACTATTTCAAAGCCTATCTGAAGCCGATCGGCTGCAAGTGCGAGTCGTGCGAGAAGAAGCGCAAGAAGCTGCGCGCCGAGGCACGGGCCGAACGCGCCAAGGTGAAGGCGCGCGCGGAGCGCAAGGCCGAGAAAGCGGGGGCCAAGGACCTTGCGAACAAGGACACCAAGAGCAAGGGCCTCAAGAACAAGGCTGCGAAAAAGAAGAAGCTGAACGGCCATGCCGTTGTCGGGGCGAACGGCCGTGCGCGGGCGTAGCGCTGCGGCATGCCCCGGCTGACCGGCGCATCTGTCGATCGCCTCTGGAATACTGGTCGCCCGGTCAAGCCGGGCGACGATCGCGAGTGGTGAGCCGCTCAGTCCGAGCCTCACGCCGCCGCCACACTCCCGCTCCGGCGCAAACCCACATATTGCAGCTCGGCAAACACGCCGGTCGCGATCGCCTGCGCCACGACCATGAGCTCGCCGGCGAGGTTCGGCGACACCGTGCCCGAGAGCAGCAGCGCGATGCTGCCGACCGTCCAGGCCGCATTGCCGACCACGACCAGCAGCACGAGCGGCTTCGGCACCACTGTGCGCGAGGCAAGCCAGCCGACCAGTACGGTATAGGCGATCAGGAACAGGCCGGTCTCGCGCAGCAGCGCTTCGGGCAGGTTGAACATCGCCGCGAACGAGCTGGCGCCGAGGGTGAAGCCGAGGGCGGCGACACCGCTGAAGATCGCGTCGGCGAGCAGTGCGCGGCGCAGGAAGGTGGATGCGTCGATCATCGTGGTCTCCATGGTTGGGTTGGGCTCGGGAAAAAACTCAGCGCAATCCGCGCCACCAGGCGCGTAGCAGGCGGGCCAGGCGGAACGGGCAGAGGCTCCTGCCGATGCCGTGCTCGAAAGCCGTGACCTGCGCGACGACATAGTCTCCGGTCGAATGCACCAGCGGCTCGGGCACGTTGAGGCTGCGTGCCAGCATCCGGGTTGCTAACGCCATGGCCCAGGGGGCGAGGTGGTCTGCGACGGTCCGGTAGAGCAGCAATGCGATCATGGTCATCTCCTGTTGCGACCGAAGATGCGCCGGTCCGAGGACCAATTCGATTACCTCCGACGTAATGGAAGGGCGGAAATTCGCATGCTAGGTTTCCGACCATGAACGCACATGCATCGACGGCACACACCGAGCGCAGCCAGCCGATCCATATCGGCGACCATTTGCGTGAATGGCGGCAGCGCCGCCGCATGAGCCAGCTCGATCTCGCAGGCGAGGCCGAGATCTCGGCGCGGCATTTGAGCTTCGTCGAGACCGGCCGTGCCGCGCCCTCGCGCGACATGGTGCTCAGGCTCGCCGAGCGCCTCGACGTGCCCTTGCGCGAACGCAACGTGCTGCTGGTCGCGGCCGGCTATGCCCCGGCCTTTCCGCAGCGCCCGCTGGAGGATCCCGCCTTGAAATCAGCCCGCCAGGCGATCGACCTCGTCCTCAGGGCGCACGAGCCAAATCCGGCGCTGGCCTATGACCGGCACTGGAATCTGGTCTCCGCCAACCGCATGCTGGCGCCGCTGCTCGCCGGCATCCCGCAGCGGCTGCTGGGCCAGCCCTTCAACGTGTTGCGGCTCGCCTTTCATCCCGAAGCG
The DNA here is from genome assembly GCF_018129995.1 of Bradyrhizobium sp. SZCCT0153. GTDB lineage: Bacteria > Pseudomonadota > Alphaproteobacteria > Rhizobiales > Xanthobacteraceae > Bradyrhizobium > Bradyrhizobium japonicum_G. The sequence continues at coordinate 557,375 of NZ_JAFCKS010000005.1, read as the reverse complement.
CTTGCGCCGCGCACGGTCAATCTTGCGGAATGGTGCGGGCATCTTCTGGAGCGGCTGCACCGGCAATGCGAGGCGACGGCCGATCCCGAGCTGATCAAGCTCTACAATGACCTGAAGAGCTATCCGATCCCGGCGCGCGCGGCACCGCTGTCGAGCGAAAATGTCGCGATCCCCTTCAAGCTGCGCCACGATGGGGAGATACTAAGTTTCTTCTCCACCACCATGGTATTCGGCACGCCCGTCGACATCACGCTGTCGGAGTTGGCTCTGGAAACCTTCTTCCCGGCGGACGAGCGCACGGCCGAGCGGCTCCGACAAATGGCAGCAGCCATGAGCTAGCGCCCTTGCCTCGGAACGGGTTCTGCTTATCTTTGGGCGAACCTTTACCGTCCGAAGGAGGCGCCCGACATGAGCACGCTGAAACCGCTTCAGATCGACGTCGTCTCCGACGTGGTGTGCCCCTGGTGCTACATCGGCAAGCACCGGATCGAGAGCGCGCTGGCGCTCGTTCCGGACGTTCCGGTCAAGCTCAATTTCCGTCCCTTCTTCCTCAATCCCTGGGTGCCGCGCGAGGGCATCAGCCGCGAGGACTATCTCACCAAGAAGTTCGGCTCGGTCGAGGCCTATAAGGGCATTGCGGGGCGTGTCGTTGCAGCCGCAAGCGAAGAGGGCCTCCTCTACCGGCCCGAGCTCGTCGCGCGCCAGCCCAACACGACCGACTGCCACCGCCTGATCCTCTGGGCCGAGGCGATCGGCAAGGCGCCCGAGATGAAGCAGCGCCTGATGGAGCTCTACTTCCGCGACGGCGGCGACCTCACCGACGTGAACGTGCTGGTGCAGGCGGCTGCCGATGTCGGCCTCGATGCCGGCGACGTGCGCAAGCGCCTTGCGACCGACGAGGACGTCGCGCGCGTATCGGGCGACGCACAGGAGGCCGCCGAGAAGGGCATCTCCGGCGTGCCGACCTTCGTGTTCGCGCAGAAATACGCGGTCTCCGGCGCGCAGGATCCGAACATGCTCGCGCGCGCCATCCGCGAGGTCTCGGCGGAGATCAACGCGCAGGCGGCGGAGTAGGAGCTATCCTATTTGCGAACCAGGCGGACTGCGCGGCGCGCCGCTGCGTATGCGATGCCGTGCGCCGCGAGCGCCCCGTGAATGAGCGCCACGACCGGATCGTTCCGCCGCAGCGGGATCAGCACGTCCCCGATTGCGAAGCGTCCCCGCCAGATCGGGTTGATCATGGGGTGGTCGGCGCTCGCCGTGGAATCCGCGCTGGCGATGGCGGGGTCGGCACAGAGGTGGCGGGTGAGCTCGAGCGTGAGCTGCACCCCCGGCGAATATCTTGCAAAGCGCTCGTCGATGCCGAGCTTGAAGAAGAAGGCGCGGTCCCGATGCCGCAGCACGATGCCGGCGGCGACCGGAATCGCGCCGGCGCGAAGCGTGATGACCTCGCACTGCGCGGTCTCTGCCAGCGCGAGAACCGCGCGGCGGATGAAGGCGGCATCGCCTGCATGCTGGACCAGCGCGGTGCCGCGCTTGCCTTTCCAGCCACTGGCTTCGAGCTGCAGGAATGTTTCGAGCGCAGCTCCGATCTCGTCGGGTCTGCGCGCGACGTCGAACACGACGGCGCCGTGTTCTTCGAGACGATGACGCTGGCGGCGCAGTTCCTTGAGCTTCCTGGCGCCGAGCGCGTCACGAAGCAGTGATTCGCCGTCCTGCGTCGCGTCGAGACTGGCGCGGACGTAGGAAGAGAGGATACGCGGCTTCAGGCCGTCGCGATCGAGAACTTGCCTGAGCGAATTCATCGCCGCGCCGTCGAGCGCAATATCGTTCAGCACCAGCGCATGCGCGCCGGCATCGCGAGCATGCTGCAGCAGCCGCGTCGCCGCCTCGATCGGAGCCTCGCGGTCGATCAGAGGGCTGCACAGCGTGCCGTAGGGATGCGCGCTCACCAGAGCGGGCAGGGGAATCCTCCAGGCGCGCCAGAGCGACATCACGGGCATCAGCCCGATCAGCCGCGATCCGTCGAACGCGGGAAGCGCTTCGGCGTCCGTGCGACCGCGCGCGGATGCGCTGACGGCGAGCTCCCAGCCCGGCAGGTAATATCCGTTCGGCTCGATCGTGTGCTGCGCCAGCGCGCGCCACTGGCCGGCTTCGATCGCCGTGAGCGGGACGAGCGCGCGCACAGCCTCGGCATGCTTTGCCGATGCCGGATTGATCGCAGCCTGGTGCGCGATATCGACCACGTCCCGTCGTCCCCGTTCAGGAGGCCATGCTTAGCGCAAAGATTGGAAAATACCGTTGGGACGCCGCTTCAATTCGAGCGGTAACATTAACGTCTCATCAAGCATCCGGCGGCAGCCGCCGGATGCGCCATGGAATCTCGGAGCTACTGCTCGCCCGGCACGAAATGATCGCGGGCGCTTGCGCGTCCGCCGCCGGCGGTCTCGATGATGGCGATGTCGACGTCGCGGGAGGTCTTCGGCAGGTCGCCGGGGCCGATCTGCACCGACAGCCTGACCTCGCGGGTCTGATCCTGCCCGACCTCGATGACGGGCTTTCCGTCGGAGCTGGCTTCGATGCCGGCGACGCGAATGGTTGCGCCGGGCAGACCGGAGACCTCGATCGCAAACGATCGCTGCGCGCCCTTGTTCAGGATGCGGACGGTGTAGTCGTTGCGCACCCCGCCGTCCGAGAGCTGGACGAAGAGGGGATTGCGCTCATGCAGCACGTTGACGTCCATCGTCGCGCGGGTGGCGAGCGCATAGATCATGATGCTGCCGACGATGGCGATGGCCGCGACATAGACCAGCGTGCGCGGACGGATGATTCGGTAGAGCGGTGCCTTGCCCTCGCGCCGGCGCTGCATATTGATGTCGGTATCGTAGCCGATCAGGCCGGCGGGCCGGCCGATCTCGCGCATCACGTTGTCGCAGGCGTCGATGCACAGGCCGCACTGGATGCAGCCGAGCTGGATGCCGTGGCGGATGTCGACCCCGGTCGGGCAGACATTGATGCACTGATGGCAATCGACGCAGTCGCCGGCGAAATCGCCATGCGCGCGGGCTGCGTCCGCCTTCTTCACCGACATGCGCGGCTCGCCGCGGTCGCGCCGATAGGTGACGTTGAGCGCCCATTCGTCCGTCAGCGCCGCCTGGATGCGCGGCCACGGGCACATGTAGATGCACATCTGCTCGCGGGCGTGACCCGCGAAGACATAGGTCGTGGCGGTGAGGATGCCGATCCAGAGATAGGCGATGAACGGGGCCTGGAAGGTGGCGAGCTCCTTCACAAGCGTCGGTGCATCGGCGAAATAGAGCACCCATGCGCCGCCGGTCCACCAGGCGATCATGATCCAGAGAAAGTGCTTCAGTGCGACCTTCCGGACGTGATCGAACGTCCAGTAGCGCTTGTCGCCCTGCATGCGCTCGCGCCGGTCGCCCTCGACCCAGCGCTCGACGGCGTAGAACAGGTCGGTCCACACCGTCTGCGGGCACATGTAGCCGCACCAAACCCGTCCCGCGACCGCATTCATCAGGAACAGCGTCATCGCCGCGATGATAAGCAGACCGGTGAAATAGTAGACCTCCTGCGGCCAAAGCTCGATGAAGAAGAAGTAGAAGCGGCGGTGCGGAAGATCGACCAGCACGGCCTGGTCCGGCAGGCCGGGCCCGCGATTCCAGCGTAGGAAGGGCAGGAGATAATAGGTCCCGAGCGTGACGCAGAGGATCGCCCATTTGATGCGACGGAAAGGGCCGTGGACGGATTGCGGATAGACCTTTCTCCGCTTCTCGTAGAGAGGTCCCTCGATGAAGGTGTCGTCGGTCATGGTCGGCCTCTGCAATCTGTCCGAATGGTCTCACGCAATCTCGGCGACGACTTGCTTCAGCAATTCGCGAACCTGTCCGGCGACGGCGCCGAGCTTCGGGTTCTCGATCGCCGCCATCGAGGCGACGGGATCTACAGCCGAAATCTCGACCTTGCCGCCCTCGCGCTGCTGAACTACGACGTTGCAGGGGAGCATCGTGCCGATCTTGTCCTCGAGGGTCAGCGCCTCATAGGCAAGCTTGGGATTGCATGCTCCGAGGATGAGATATGGCCGAAACTCGGCCCCGAGTTTCTTGTTCAGGGTATCCTTCACGTCGATCTGGGTGAGCACGCCGAAGCCATGGTTCTTCAGCGCTGCGGTCGTGGCCGCAACCGCTGCGTCGAACGGCAGGTCGACCGTTTTCGAGAAGTGATAGGTCATGGACTGTCTCCGTCGAATTGCACTGATTTCTCCGCTGCGCTCACGAGAACGCGCAGCCGCTGCTCAGGCCAAGCTTCTTGAACACGATCGCAGCGGGGCAGAAGCCCGTGAACGAGGCCTGCAACAAGTTCAGCCCGGCGAACGCTGTCAGCAGGTACCAGTACGCATTCACGTAGGTGCCCAGCGCGAGTCCGAGCAGGACGACGAAACCTGCGAAGGCGAGAACGGCTTTATCGAGATTCATGGCATGCTCCTGTTTGAGTCTGTTGGCATTACGAATGGGTCAGGCTGGCCTGGGTCCAAGCCACGATGCTGCGTGCATCCATCGCGCCGGCGTGGCGGGCGATCTCGCGGCCGCCGCGCATCAGCAACAGCGTCGGGATGCCGCTGATGTTGAGGCGCGACGACAATGCAGGAGCGTTGTCCGAATTGAGCTTCAACAGCCGGATCTGCGGCTCCAGTTGCTGCGCGGCGCGCTCGAACATCGGCGCCATGGCGCGGCATGGCCCGCACCAGGGCGCCCAGACGTCGACCAGAACGGGAATGTCGCTGTTGTCGACATGGCGACCAAAGGCTTCCTCGTCCACCTCGATGGGGTGGCCGGTGAACATCGGCTGGTGGCAGGCGCCGCAGCGCGCGCCTTCCGGCGTACGCTCGACTGGAAGGCGGTTGGTCCGCCCGCAATGCCCGCAGACGATCTGGCGTGTCTCGCTCATGTGCCCGTCCGGACCTCCTTGATCTTGGCGATGTTCAGCTTGTCGAGCAGGAAGCGCTCATAGAACGGCTCGCTCTCGCCGCGTCGCATCTTGCGGAGGAAATACTTCTCGAAGGCGACCTTGGCGTAGTGCACCCACTCGCCCTTGGACGACCAGTTGACATTGCGCGGCGGGATCTGCGGCTGCGCCAGGAAGGCGACGCCGGAATCGCCGAAATCGGCAAGGCAGATCGCATTCCAGGTCGGCTGCGCGCTCGGCTCCTTGCCCCGGAGCAGGGCGCCGATATTCAGCGCGGTCGCGGTCACCATGGATTCGATCATGAAGCCCGTTTTCGGCACGCCGACCGGCACCGGGGTCGCCCCGACCGGAGCGATCGCAACGCACACCCCGACCGCGAAGACGTTGGGGAAGGCGGGGTTGCGCTGGTGCTTGTCGACGACGACGAAGCCGCGCGGGTTGGTCAGCTTGTCGATGCCGCGAACCGCCTCGACGCCGCGGAACGCCGGCAGCATCATCGAATAGGCAAAGGGCAGCTCGTGTGTCTTGCGCACCGCGCCGTCGTCACCGAGCTCCTCGACGACCATCTTGCCCGCTTCGACGCCCTTGACGCGCGCGTTGGTAATCCACTTGACGTGCTTCTCACGCATCTCGCTTTCGAGAAGGCCCTTGGTATCGCCGACGCCGTCAAGGCCGAGGTGGCCGACATAGGGCTCCGAGGTGACGAACGTCATGGGGACCTGGTCGCGTAGCTTGCGCCGGCGCAACTCGGTTTCCAGTATGAACAGGAATTCGTACGCCGGGCCGAAGCAGGACGCGCCCTGGACCGCGCCTATCACGACCGGGCCGGGGTTGGCTGCAAGCTTTTCGAATGCGTCCTTCGCGTGCGAGGCGTGGTCTACGTGGCAGATTGATTGCGTGTGGCCTTGCGGGCCCAGGCCGGGAATCTCGTCGAAGGCAAGCTCAGGCCCCGTCGCGACGACAAGATAGTCGTAGTTGATCGACATGCCATCGCCGAGCTCGACGCGATTCTCGGTCGGGTGCACGCGCTTGGCGCCCTGCGTCAGCAGGCGCACGCCCTTGCGCTTCATGATGTCAACGAGATCGATCTCGATCTCGCTGCGCTTTCGCCAGCCGACTGCCACCCAAGGGTTCGATGGGACGAAGTGATAGACCGCGCCCTGCGAGATCACGCTCACGCGGTCGTCCTTTCCGAGCTGGGGCAGCAACTCATAGGCCATCAGCGTCCCGCTAAGACCGGCTCCAATTACGACAACTTCCGCCATAGGTTACCTCCACTGGTGAGCGGCTCCGCCAGTTGCGCCCTGGCCGTTCCGCCGCGATGCTTGACTATATATTCATATATTCGTATATACGCAAGTATGAAAATAGATAGCGAAACCATGGCGCGGGCGGCGGACCATGCGAGCGACCTCTTGAAGGCGCTGTCCAACCGGCACCGGCTCCTCATCATCTGCCAGCTCATCGATGGCGAGCGTTCGGTCGGCGAACTTGCCGAGTTCCTGAACCTGCGGGACTCCACGGTCTCTCAGCATCTTGCGCTCCTCCGCAAGGATGGCCTGGTGTCCTCGCGTCGCGACGCGCAGACGATCTTCTATTCGATCGCGAGCGAGCCGGCCCGCGAGATCCTGAAGACGCTCTATCAGGTGTTTTGTGCACCCAAGTCCGCAAGCAAGTCCGCAAGGTCGAAATGAAGTCTACGAGCACCCAAGTTGCGGCGCGTTGAGCAAGATCAACGCCCCACCCGATAAAGCTGACGATATGACAGAGGACACCGCGCCGCGGTGTAACGGTTCCATGATGACACGGACACGCCCCATGCGACTCCTAGGATTGTTGGCGGTTCTCGCAGCCACCGCCCTGCAGAGCGGTCTCGCCGCGGCGGAAACGCTCACCGTGGCGCAGCACTCCGTCGCCGACGAAAAGGCCGTGTTTGCAACGGTGGAGAGTGTCAGCGTTGTGCCCGCTCGTGGACGCATCGGCGGAATTGTGGTCCAGCTTAATGTCAGGGAGGGGGATCCTGTGACCGCCGGCCAGGCGATCGCGACCATTGGTGACGAGAAGCTGGCCCTTCAGATGAAGGCCCTGGATGCGCAGATCGAGGCGCTCCAGGCTCAGGCCAATCAGGCGCAGATCGATTTCACGCGCATTGAGGGTCTGGTCGAGCGCGGCACGCTCCCGCGCGTCAAGCTTGACGAGGCCCGGACCGCGCTGAACGTGGCCGATAACGGGCTGCGCGCGAAGACCGCCGACCGCAGCGTGATCGCGCAGCAGCTCAGCGAGGGTCAGGTGCTGGCGCCTTCCGGTGGCCGGGTGTTGAAAAAGCTCGTCACTGTCGGCTCTGTGGTGATGTCCGGAGACGCGATCGTCACCGTCGCGCAGCAGCATTTCAAGTTGCGGTTGAGGGTGCCGGAGCGGCACGCACGGCTGCTCAAAGCCGGCGACAGGATTCGAGTCGACGGCGCCGAGTTTGGCGAGGAGGCGTCCAAATGGGGCGTGATCGATCTCGTCTATCCGCAGATCGAGGAGGGCCGCGTCATTGCAGACGCCAGCGTCGAAGGTCTCGGCGAATACTTCGTCGGGGATCGGCTGCGGGTGTGGATCTCCGGCGGCACGCGGCCGGCATTCGTCATTCCGGCAGGCTACGTGACGACCCGGTTCGGCATCGACTACGTGCGGCTTCAGGAGGCCAGCGGGGTTATCGACGTGCCGGTGCAGCGCGGACGCGAACTGCCGACGCCCGCGCTCCCCGATGGGCTTGAGATCCTGTCCGGCATCCGTGCCGGCGACCAATTGGTGCGGCCGTGAATCTCGGACTCTCAGGTCGGCTCACCAAGGCGACGATCGCCTCGCCGTTGACGCCATTGTTCCTGCTCGCGTCGCTCGTGGTCGGCCTCATCGCCGTCGTCGTGATCCCGCGGGAGGAAGAGCCGCAGATCAGCGTGCCAATGGTCGATATCCGCGTCAATGCCGACGGCTTGCGCGGGCCCGACGCAGTCGAACTCGTCACCAAGCCGCTGGAAGCGATCGTCAAGGGCATCGACGGCATCGAGCATGTCTATAGCCAGACCGAGGACGACCGCGTGATGGTCACCGCGCGGTTCCTGGTCGGAACGAAGTCGGAGGATGCGATCCTCCGCGTCCATGAGAAGATCCGCGCCAATCTCGATCGCATCCCGGTCGGCATCCCCGAACCGCTGATCGTCGGTCGTGGCATCAATGATGTCGCGGTGACAGTATTGACACTGGCGCCGAAGCCGGAGGCGGCCGGACGCTGGACGGACAAGGACCTATTCGAGCTCGCCGACAAGCTGCGCTCGGAGCTCATAAAGATCGACAGCATCGGACTGACCTACATCTCTGGCGGCGCGGCGCAGCAGATCAGGGTCGAGCCGGATCCGGAGAAATTGTCGCTGTTCGGCGTCACGCTGCAACACCTCGTGGCCAAGGTGAAGGACGCCAATCGTTCGTTCCTGGCCGGCCAGGTCCGCGATGCCGGCGTCGTGCGTAACGTCGCGGCCGGCCAGACGCTCGCGGGTATTCCCGACATTGGGTTGCTCTTGATCTCGACGCGCGACGGACGGCCGGTCTATGTCAAGGACGTGGCCTCAGTCATCATCGGACCAAACACGACCGAGCATCGGGTCTGGAACGACGCGCGCGACGAGAAGGGGCAGTGGTCGCGTGTGCCCGCGGTCAGTCTGGCGCTCGCCAAGCGCGCCGGCGCCAATGCGGTCGTGGTCTCCGCCGACATTGCCCGACGTCTCGAGGGACTGAAGGGGCGCCTCATTCCCGACGACGTTCAGGTGACGGTGACGCGCGACTATGGCGAGACCGCCAACGAGAAGGCCAACGAGCTCCTGTTCCACCTTGGGCTCGCCACGATCTCGATCGTGGTGCTGATTGCGATCGCGATCGGATGGCGCGAGGCCGTCGTGACTTTCGTCGTCATTCCGACGACGATCCTGCTCACGATGTTCGCGGCCAATCTGATGGGCTACACCATCAACCGGGTCAGCCTGTTCGCGCTGATCTTCTCGATCGGCATCCTGGTCGACGACGCCATCGTCGTGGTCGAGAATATCGCGCGGCATTGGGGCATGCGTGACGGCCGGTCGAGATTGCAGGCGACGATCGAAGCGGTGGCGGAGGTCGGCAACCCGACCATCGTCGCCACGCTTACGGTGGTTGCCGCGCTGTTGCCGATGCTGTTCGTGTCCGGATTGATGGGCCCCTACATGGCGCCGATCCCGGCGAATGCCTCGGCGGCGATGCTGTTCTCCTTCTTTGTCGCGATGGTCGTTGCGCCCTGGCTCATGCTCAAGCTGGCGCCGAAAGCTGAGGTCGCAGGGACCCATGCCGCGCACCAGGAAGGACGGCTCGGGCGGCTTTACCGGCGCCTTGCCACTCCCATCGTCCGGAGTAAGCGCGCAGCCTGGATGTTCCTGCTCGGCGTCGGTGTCGCGACACTGTTGTCAATGACGCTATTCGCGACCAAGTCGGTGACGGTCAAGCTGCTGCCGTTCGACAACAAGTCGGAAATCGCCGTCGTTGTCGACCTCCCGGAAGGGGCGAGCCTGGAGGCGACCGAGCGCACGCTGTTCGGCGCGGCGGAGATCGCGCGGCAATTGCCGGAGGCCATCTCGCTACAATCCTATGCCGGCACGCCGGCGCCGTTCAATTTCAACGGCCTGGTGCGGCACTATTATCTGCGCGAAAAGCCCGAAATGGGCGAGCTGCAGGTCAACCTGGCCGCGCGCGGCGAACGCAATCGGGCGAGCCATGATATCGCGCTGGAGCTGCGGCAAAGGCTGAAAGCGCTCGATATCCCAAAGGGCACCAGCATCAAGGTGGTCGAAGTGCCGCCCGGGCCGCCGGTGCTGGCGACGCTGCTTGCCGAAGTCTACGGTCCGGATGCTGCGACGCGCCGCGCTGTGACGGCCGAGCTGAAGAAGGTCTTTGCCGAGGTCCCTTTCATCGTCGATGTCGACGATTCCATCGGCGAGAAGCGGCCACGGCTGCGGCTGTCGATCGATCAGGACCGGCTCGAATTCTTCGGCGTCGAGCAGCGCGACGTCTATGACACGATACAGGCGTTGTTCGGCGGCATCTCGATCGGTTATTCGCATCGCGGCGAGGATCGCAACCCGATCGAGATCGCGGTGCATCTCGGCAAGCGCGACCTCGTCTGGGACGAGGCGCTGGCCTCCACGCCCGTGCCCGCCAACACGGTGCCTGGCAGCAAGACGGTGGTCGAACTCGGGCAGGTCGTTAAGGCGACCGTGGAAGAGGGTTCGCCGACGATCTTCCGTCGTGACGGCCGCTTCGCGGACATGGTGATGGCCGAACTTGCCGGGCGATTCGAAGCGCCACTATACGGCATGCTGGCTGTTGCGGATCGCGTGGATGCCCATGATTGGGGCAAGCTGCCGAAGCCTGCGATCAGCCTGCACGGTCAGCCGACCGATGAATCCCGTCCCACGCTGCTGTGGGACGGCGAATGGGAGATCACATGGGTGACGTTCCGCGACATGGGTGCCGCCTTCGGCGCAGCCATTCTCGGCATCTACGTGCTGGTTGTCGCTCAGTTCAAGAGCTTCCGCCTGCCGCTCGTGATCCTTACGCCCATTCCGTTGACGCTGATCGGCATCCTGCTGGGACATTGGCTGCTGGGCGCGCCGTTCACGGCCACCTCGATGATCGGCTTCATCGCGCTTGCCGGCATCATCGTGCGTAACTCGATCCTGCTTGTCGATTTCATCCGTCACAGCGGCGGGGACGGCAAGTCGCTCCGTGAGGTCGTGCTTGAAGCCGGCGCCGTTCGTTTCAAGCCCATCTTGCTGACCGCACTCGCCGCTATGATCGGCGCGGCGACCATCCTGCTCGATCCGATCTTCCAGGGACTGGCGATTTCGCTTCTCTTCGGGCTTGCGTCCTCGACGCTGCTCACCGTGCTCGTCATCCCTGCGATCTACGTCGCCCTGCGCGCGCCGCACGAGGCGACTTCCACGACGACCAAATCCAGTTAGCGAGGGTTCGATGGACAAGAACTACGTCGATATCACCAGGAATATTTCCGCCAATCTGCGCAAGCTGCGGAGCGACATTCCCAACACCATGAAGGGATTTTCCGCGCTCGCCCATGCCGCCACGCACGACGGCGCGCTGGACAAGAAGACCAAGGAGTTGATCGCGCTGGCGCTCGGTGTCGCCGCGCATTGCGACGGATGTATCGGCTTTCACACCGAAGCACTCGTCAAGCTCGGCGCGACGCGCCAGGAGGTCGAGGAGGCGCTCGGCATGGCCGTCTATATGGGCGGCGGACCGTCGCTGATGTACGCCGCCGATGCGATCGCGGCCTACGAGCAGTTTCAGCAGCAATCGGTCGCCGCCTGACGGCGGTGATCCCATCCAACATGATAACGGGACCGGACGAGTGGTCTCGTCCGGTCCCGCCTGTCATGGCTTCATCGACTACCAGCGATCGCCGACACCGACGCCAACGCTGACGCCGGGCGCCCGGATGCCGATGCCGGCACGCGGACCATCATCCCAGTCGCGATAGGTGCGGCGCTCATAGTAGTGATCGCGCGGCATGGTGGCATAGGAGTCGCGCACGATCACGCGCGCACCGCCCCGGGTGCGATAGCAGTTGCCGGCATCGTCGCAGACCAGCCGCACTTGCTGGACGAGATCGGGGCTGGTGTATTCGCTGCTCGTGTAGATGTCGGCGGCCTTCGCGCCGCTCGCCGTGGCCAAAGCCCCGACGCCAGCCAGCAATGCAATCGTGAATGTCCTCATCATGTCCTCCTCGAAACTGCCCTCGGCGGGACAAGAAGGCGAGGCGGCGATCGTTCCGGCCGAATTACAGGTTTTTCCCGGAACCCGGTCGCTGTCAGCCTGGATTGTTGCTAGATCGGCTCGTAGCTTTCCGACCCGCAGATGTCGTCAGCTTCCGCGCGCCGGCGATCAACCACCTTTCCGCCGGTGATTGTCACGACGTAGGTCTGGGCGCCGAGCGACGAGCCGGTCGCGGAGGTGAGCTGCGCGCGAACGCAGGCGGTCCAGCCCGGTCCCCGCACCTCACGATGGGGCGAGGCGACATGCACCTCGCGCGGATAGGACGTGTTGAGGAAGACGAATTCGATCTGTTCGCGCACCACGCGCTTGACGTCGGGGGGCGGTTCGGGCGGCTGCTGCTCGGCTTCCTTCATGCGCATGAACTCGGGCACCGGCGCGCGGCTGTCGGCGAAGCCGCAGGCACCAAGCGTGAGCGAGCCGGCGAGCAGCGCCGCAAGAGCAATGATCCGCAACATCCGTGAAGGTCCCCTGCGGGCCAACAGATAGGCACGAATGCGATCCGGCGAAGTCCCGGCCGATCAACATTTGCTGAAGCCAAGATCTCCTGAAGACCTGGAGCCCGCGGCATTGGCTATTCCACGATTGCCGGCTAGCTTGTACCCCGGACGAAGGGGATTGCGTCAATGAGGATTTTGGTCTTGGCGGCCGCCGTGCCGGCGCTGGCGGTTGCCTCGGCGCAGGCGCAGATGGGCGGCGGCAGACGCCAGCCCAACGAGGGCCGCCAGAAGGTGGACAACACGCCCAAGGTCGACGAGAAAGCCTACAAGGCCGCACTCGAGCGCATCCCCGAGTCCAAGTAAAAATACGACCCGTGGAGCGGGGCGCGTCCGGCTGAACCTGCCAGGAAGCCGAAGTAACCGAGACGGGCATTGGCGAGTCGGCTGTGCCGACTGCGGCACCGGCAAGCCGGTGTGAGCTGCGCCGGCGTCGTCGCCATCAAGCAATCATCAACGTGATATGGATGCGATGCGAACGATCATTCACATCGTGCGCGTTATTCCACGAAGGCGAGGCCGACGCGCCTGTCGCTGCGCCAAACGGTCCGGCAATTCCGCTCGAAATTGTCGCGCGTGATCGCGAGCGTGAACGATTGCGGCAATGTGACCGGGCCATCGAGGTCGATCGCCGCACCGCCTGCCGACATGTTTCGCACCGTGCACGCGATGCCGCTGTTTTCAAAGGCGATCGTTCCACCCTTGAAAACACGGTAGCGCTGCGCTGTACGCTTCTCGATCATCCGCGTTGATCCATAATGACCTTTGTGAAAATAGTGCATGGAAATTACGTTGAACTAAACTCAATACTGGGGCTACTTGCACTGCGCTTCAGATTTCGTTTACGACGTTGAAGCGGAGATCTGCTCCTCCGACTTTCGCCAGGAACTTTCCTTTATGGCGCTGCGCGCCGATGGAGATATTGATGAAGACCACGCTTTCGCTTCTGTTCGCCGCGGCGCTCTCGCTGTCGTCCGTGCCCGCTCAGGCCACCAAGCTCGATCTCGCGACCATGAGCTGCAAGCAGTTCCTCGAGAGCGGGGACGACACCATCAAGATGGTGCTGACCTGGATGGACGGCTGGTACAAGGGCGACGAGGAAAACGCGATCATCGACACCGACGTGTTCGTCGAGAACGCCAAGCAGTTCGGGACCTATTGCGGCAAGAACCCGAACGTCAGCATCGTGACGGCAGCCGACGAAGTGCTCGGCAAGTAATTTCTCGCGCGCGGCGGTGCGAAGCGCGACCGCAATCGCGTTTCCCGTCGCGTCATGACACCGTCGAAAGCCGCGGTCAGCCTTGCGCTCCGCGGCTTTTTCGTTTCGGATGATGCTCAGCCCGGCAGCATCGCGAACGCGCTCGACACCATCGCCACCGGCTTGTTGTCGGTGGCCGAGAGCAGGGTGACGCGGCCGAAGCTCATGGTGCGTCCGAGCCGTACCACGCGGGCGTCGGCCAGCACGTCCGCGGAGGAGACGGCGCGCATGAAATGCGTGGTCTGGTCGACCGTCGTCATCGGACGATAGCCGCGGTTGGCGGCGAGGTTCGCGATCACCATCGCAGTGTCGGCGAGCGCCATCAGCGCCTGGCCGCAGACCACGCCGCCGTTGCGGCACAGCCGCTCCGAGAACGGCATGCGCAGAAGCGCGGCCGGCTGCCAGTCCGGCACGTCCGGCGGCGGCACGTGCTCGATGCGCTCGACCGAGAGGTTGAGATCCTGGACCCAGGGTGCAAAGACCTCGCCGAGTATGCGTCGGGCCTCAGTGATGCCGAACTCGGCTTCTGGCTGCGATGGCATTGCTGTCGTTCCCTCCCGTGTTGCCGGATGTTTCGGCCATCTTGCGCGGATTGGCACGGCAGAGTCACCCGGTCTGCCGCCGGTCCCTCCGCCGGTCCCTTCGGCTTGAAAATGCCCGACTTCGCCCGATATGATGCCACGGACCGGGTATGGGTGGATGATGTTGCGTCGGTATGTCCTGGTATTTTGTCTGGCCGCGCTCGGCCTGGCGCTGAACGGGTGCACCAGGTGCGGCCCGATCTGGGACGACTGGCTGCACGCGCCGAAATCGTGCAGATCGGACCGGCTCTAGCGGGCCGAGCGGTCGCGATCCGGCCGTGACAACGATGACAAGGCGCGGGCGATCCGCCCTCTATGGATGATCAAGGAGTCAATGATGAAGCTTTTCCGTATGGCCGCGGTGCTGGTGGTGCTGGCGGGACCGGCCTATGCGCAAATGCCCAATATCAATTTGATGCAGGACGGTCCGAGCAAGTCCCCCGAGGAGAAGGCCGCGGAAGCCGAGCGCGACAAGGCCTACAAGGAAACGCTGAAGAAGATCCCGGACTCCAAGGCGTCCAACGATCCCTGGGGTGGCATGCGCTCCGATCCGCCGAAGCAGCCGGCGGCGAAGGCGTCGGCCGCAACTAGCGCGCCGAAGAAGAAATCCGGCACCGCTGCCAATTGACCTCTCTGTCCGATCGGAGGCGGCTGACGCCTTCGATCGGGGACTCCTCTTGGGCGGCTCGCTTCCTACATCCTCCGGGAGCGTTATGTGCGTAGAGGAGGGCAGGACATGGCCGAACGTCCGCGGGATCTCGCCGAGCGGATGGCGCGCAGGCGCAAGCCGGGCGAAGCGGCCGGCGACGGCTATCTGCGCGAGACCTTCACGCTGCCGCGCCCGGCGGCGCGGGAAAGGGCCGAGGCTTTCTTCGCCCGCTACCCCAAGGCCGGCTATATGAGCGCAGTCGAGACCTGGCGCGAGCTGCCCGGCGGCGACATCGAATTCACGATGCGGCGGCTGCCCAGCGCGGATTAGGGTGGCCCTAATCGAAGGTTTCCGCGGTGATGCGGATCCGGAACACGGGCTCCTTGGCCTCGTCCAGCAGCTCCATGTGCCATTCGGAATTTTCCTGGAGCTTGCGGGCGATGCCGGCGGCCATGTCGGCGCAGACGCTGGTCATCTCCTTCCAGGCCAGGTCGCGATCGGCAAATTCCGACGCCTGGTCGGCGCAGCCGGAATAACGGCCGTTCCGGATTCGAAAGAAGTAGAGCGGCATGGCTGACACCGATCGCGCGTGATGGCCCTCCGTCCCCACGGCCATGACCAGACGCAGTCCAATCCCAAACCATCGGCAGATCAATTCCGGGCGGCTACGGAATGCCCTTATGACGCGTCGTGCCGCCGTCGATCCCGGTGCGGCCGATTCAGACCGTGTTGACCAAGCCGTCTTTGCGTCCGATCGCCTTCAGCTCCCGATCGATGCGCAGCTGCACCCGCCGGATCGCCAGGAGGTCGATCCTGGTCTCGGTCCTGCCGGTCTTGACCTGCTCGCCGATGCGGAACTGCCATTGCCAGATTCCGGGAATGGCCGTCTTGGCGACGGTGAATTCAACGCCCCTGTGATTCATGGCCTTCTCCCACGATTCACTTCCATCACTGCAAACATGCTGGCCGGCATAATATTCCGGAGACAAGTAAAATCGGTCGGTAAGCCTCGGAGAATTCACGGCTATCTCGAAAACGCCCGCGCTTTGAAACAAGCGAAATCGAATCTCGAAAGAACAGCCATCGGCGCGACATGGAGCAAGACCTGGTGCAGGATCTGGTGCCCGTGGTTCTCCGACCAAGAACAGAGTTCCTGGGCGGTCACTACGGGGGCGGGGGGAAGCGACGGCATGTGGCTTGCTTGCCCCCGGTGACGGCAAGCAACATGGGCGCGTCATGCTGGGCATCCCCCGTCGCTACTCTCATTTCGTCTTCGGAATCATCCAGTCCGGCCTGACCTCGCTGATCGCGGCGGGCATCGCCAGCTTGCCGGCCGGGAACGCGCTGGTCTTCCTCGCGCACTGGATGGTGTCGTGGCTGATCGCATGGGCTGCGATGCTGCCGATCGTGCTGCTCGCGGCGCCGGCAATTCGTGCCTTCTCGCTGTGGCTGACGCGGGAGGAGGCGGACTCGCAAGCCGGCCGGCCGGCGTGAAAAAACCCCGCTTGGGAGAGCCAAGCGGGGGAGAAGGTTGTTGGAGGCTGAGGTGCTGGGCTGCAACACCATAGCCGCACGACCCTAGCCGGCTCAGCTTACGACAGCCTGACAAGGCCACGAACGGAATCCGGGCCGGCGTGTTCGCCCGTCTCGCAAATAGAAAACCCCGCCCGGGGGGAGCGGGGTTTTCGACTGGGGCATGGAGACCCGGTGTTGGTCCACCGGGCACGCCCAGACTAGGAGGCGAGGCTTACGCGCGCCTGACGATGGCCGCGAGAACGGGGCCGCCAGGCCGCAGACTGGCCCCGCACCGGTCCCAATTTCGACATCCGTTCGCACAACTCAGGACACAAGGGCAGGCGAGATTTCGCACCGTCCGGTGCAGCCATGGGGGAACGTGGCGCGCCGGCAACGGGGTGGCATCATGGACAACGTAGAGCGGTCGTTTGCCGCCGCGACGGCGGCTGGCTTTGTCGTGCTGGTGATCGGCATCGTGCTGCTGGCGCTACTCTAGCGATGCACGCATCTTCTTCCTCAGTACGGATGGCCTGAGGCGGCGCCGTCGGAGCCGGCCTGATCGGCACGCCGGTGGTGAGAGGCCGTTCGACGACGCCATCTTCTTCAAAAGATCGAAAACAACCCCATGCACAGTAGGCGCCGACGAAATGCCATTGAGGGATCAATGGCTTAATTGTGGTAGTGGATACCATAATGGCGCGCAGCCCGGCTGCGACGGCACTCCACGTGGAGCAGATGCTGGGGCTGCCTGCCGACGCGCCTCGGTCGGCTGCGCCCGTTCGCGGCCTTAATGAACGTTGATGGAGTCCAGCGGCAAACGGAGCTCGGCGGCGCGCTCCAGGCGGTCCTTCTTGCGGAACTCGTTTTCCTTGCGCTCGAACTTGATCATCTCCTCCTGCGCCGCCTCCAGGAGGGGATTGCGCCTGCTCGCGACGTGGTGCGCGTTTTCCGTCATGACTGAGATTCCCAGAGTTGCGGTCCCATTCCGGAGAAGGCGGAAGACCGCGAAAAGGTTCGGTGCCACAAGATTACGGAATTCTGCCGGCGTCCGCACCATCCGTCTTTGATGCGCGTCAGCTTCCAGGAGGGGCGGAGATCTCCAGGGTGCTCCGTGAAACGAAAGAGGCCGCCAAGCGAGGCGGCCTCAATTCAGCTTGCGGCGCAGCTTCTCCAGGATGGCGCGCTGCTGATCGATTTGCTCCTGGACCACCTGCCGGGCTTCCTCGGTGCGGGGGGTATCGCCCTCACTTGGAGGTTTCCGGGAGAGATCAATATTGGGTGCTTCTCTTTTTCCCATGCCGGACCACGGAGCCGTTATGTTCGGCGTTGTGTTCGGCAATGATTCCAAATCCGGGGAAGCGCGTCATTAATCCAGGTTAGGCCGCCCCAAAATCAAACCAGGCCGCTGAGGTCGGAAAACAGGTGAGCGCCCAGCCAGCCCCGCACGGGGGCCTTTTCGTTTATCGGAAACTAAAACGCCGCCTGCTTAAATGAAGCGCAGGCGGCGGCTTACCAGCCCCGAGGGGGATGATGCAAAACCCCGGTAAAGATTAGTCTACACGGACCAGGCCGAGGTTCAATGTTCCTGATTCGGAACATCCGCAGGGGCGGGTCACCAGGCAGGGGCACTGGCTCCTTCGAGTTGGAGGGGCGTCGGTGTTGCTACCTCGGAGCCTGCAGACCCGGTGATGAAAGCCACTGATCCACTTGCATCGCCGTTTCGGTCTGGCGCGCTTTCCGGATCATGGCATCCGCCAGGGGGCCGTGAGGAAGCTTATGCGCCTCGTCCTTGAGGCGATTTGCCTCGAGCATGAGGCGGCTCACAAGTGAAAGCTTGGGTCGGTGGGGTTTGGTGCGCGTCAAGGTGCTCTCCGTGAAGGAGGCGGGAGCGCAATACTCTCAGTCACCGATAGATGCCGATGGTGAGGCGGTGATGGGCGACAGTACGCGCTATGCGCGCAGCAAGCGATTCAATTCAATTGCAAAATGAGCCACTGCCAATTTCAAACCAGGGCCCCTGGGGCAGAGCCAGGTTCGTACCTGAACTCAGGTACCGGCCGACCGCCAACCGAGGCAGCCTTACTCCTTCTCGACCTCTATCCGCAGGCAATGTTCGCATCGGAAGACGGAGACCTTGCGGCGCAATCCCGAGGCCCCCAGCGTACTGATATGGGTCATGGCGCGGGTGCAAACCTCGCAGGACCGGGCTGGTCGTTTGACCTCGGACGTTCCCATGGGCGGGTAGAATTGCACATCTCTGTTCTGGGGTCTGAGCAAAATTGCTCACCCACAGCGCCAACCAGCACCGTTCCGCTTTTCGATACACCTAAAAGTTGCTCTGATCGAAACAGGCCGCCGCGGCTTTCAGGCCAGGCTTGGCAAGGGCCTCGATCCCGAACACGAATGAAAGAGGCCGCCAACTGAGGCGGCCCTTACTGAGCGCTATGGGCGGTGCTGCCGCTTGGGGGGCTGGAAGAAGCGCTGGTCGGTAGCTGTGAGGCTGATCCCAACTTTTCTCTAATTCTATGCAGCATGTCGAGAAGACCAGCGCCAGTGACGACGTCCATTTCTTCCGTGGTAAGCTCGCGATGATTGCTGGTCATTTGTCCTGCTCCGAGCCATGGCGACTTTGCGCCGTATGATGTGAGCGGACTATGCTGGTCGACGGGTCCCCTCACAGTGACAATGGTCACACAGTCAAATCAGGCCACTCCCAAATTCAGATCAGGCCACTGAGGGTCGAAACAGGCCAGCGCCCAAATTCAGGCACTGGCCGAAATAGGCCACTTGGGATTCCAAAATAGGCCACCGAGGAAACGTAAGTGATACTTACTATATTGTATCAACTCGAATCAACTGGGGATCATTACGAATTACTAGCTCATTCCCGAGTCAAGGTGGAATCAACATTCCAGACGATTTTTCCCCCACAATTCTTTTCCCGCCTTATCTTCGGCCCGGCCCTTGTAATGATACATTCGGAACCATAGGTTCGCTTCATCACGAGGTTCAACCTGATGAACGACCGCTCCAAGCTGGATGCATTCATTTCCGAGATCGAGGCCGCAGCCTATCAGCGCGGCGTCGATGACACATGGGCCAAAGTGCGCGAGCGAGCAGAGAAGCTGCAGCGCGAGATGGCGCAGTTTCTTCTACAGCACGATGAAGACGCGATAACGGATGAGCCTGAAGGCGCCGAGGAAAGCGCTCACGATCCTGATTTTTTTGACGGCAGCTCAGAGCCCCGCGAAGGCTCGGATCAAGCAAAGGTGCTTGGCGTCATCCGCCTGCAGCCAGGGCTTCGCGGCACCGATATCGTCAAGGCGCTTGGCGGCAACGTTCACGAGCGCACCGTCAGAACCTCGCTTCATCGCCTTAAGCGGCGAGGCGCGATCATGAAAGCAGGAGAGACATGGATTCCGGTGCAGACCGGTAAATAATGAAGGCCAGTCATCGTTAGATGATCTGGCCCTCACGGAGGCGTGGCAGAGTGGTTTAATGCTCCGGACTCAAAATCCGGCGGGGCCTTCCCTGAAAGTCTGGCCCCCGCGGGTTCGAATCCTGCCGCCTCCGCCAATTTCTCCAGCCCTCAAGATAGGCTCTTGAGGGCTGGGGTCAATAATTCACATCGCCGATTCTTTGCGGGTGCGTGGATTGGTTTACGTTTTCCCGCCCTGAATTACCATGAACTTCCGGCGCCGATCTGGCGGGGTCTCAGTGGGCAGCGCAGGAGCCACAGCGAGCGCGGCGTCCACAAGCTGGAATGCTCCAAGCCTTGTCAGCAAGCCCCAGCGCCTTCGCTGGCGTCGTGCGCAGCGCCTCGTGTATGCGGCACAGATTGTAGTGAGTGACGTACAGCGCGACGGCTGCAACGTGGTTGTCCAGCTTCTTGCTAAAGCCGTTGGTGAGCCGGGTGAACCGGCGCGAAGCCATGCGAAGCGAAAGGTTCTGGCGCTCAACGTAGGACGTTGAGACGTATTGATCCGGATCGCCCGATACTACGTCACGGCTTACGGCTACTACGGCGGCCGGGGAGTAGCGGCCCTGCGCTTCCTTTGCCAGATGCGTGACGCCGTAGGTCTTTACAATCACGCCATGCGAGGCGTTCGGGCCAAAGGCGTCGCGGATCGCCATGCGGTACGGGTGAAAGCCATCCGTTGAGATTTCCGGCTGGCCGATCACGCGCTGGCGGAGATCGTGCAGGAAGTCCATGGTGCTATCGGTATTTCGCTTGCCGACGCCCCAGCTAATGATCGCCTTCTGCGTTCCGGCCATGCCGATGAAAACGTACTGATCGCCCTTGGCGTTGATCTCATGGCGCTGGACGTTCTTTTGCTTCTTGCCGACGAAGCTCCACATCTCGTCAAGCTCAAGGCGCTCGGTGCGCACGCCAACCATGATGCGGTCGTGCAATTCCATGCAGCCCATGCCGACAGGCAGGGCCAGGTTCGCGACGGTGCCGCGGTTGACGCCGGTAAGGCGGGAGGCGGTACGGATGCCGACGCCCTCACAAAGGTCCCTCAACCGAGGATTCGGCCCTCATGAACGTACTTCCCCGCGAAAAGCAGATTGAAGTCATTGCCGCCGCGCCATCGAGGCCGCTAAAGCCGCAGCCTTAGAAGCCAAGCCCGGAATGCTTCAAGAGGTGTTCAATCTCGAAGAGGGGCCCGTGACGCTGACATTCCCCAGCACCCTTTCAGAAGAAAGTTATGAGGACTTGGCTTCCTATTTTGAACTCTTCCTCCGCAAAGCGAAGCGGCGGGCTGTCTCCTTAAAGGGAGTTGCTGCGCGCGGCATGACGGGACCAGACGAAGATGCCGCCAACTGAGGTGGCCTTACTGTTTTGGAACCAATGAATCTCGATCCAAGCTGTAACTTGATTTCTTATTCACGCCTTGGCCTTCGGTATCAGAAACATGCCACAACTAAGGGTGTTCTTCTGACGGAACGCCACGGCCCTTATTCGCTACACCCATAACGAGTTAATCCTAAACACGCATGAACAGGTTGTGGCAGTTCGCGAACGAAAACAGGCCACTGCGAAATTCAACTTAGGCCACTAGGTGTTAAAACAGGCCAGCACCCAGATTCAGGTACTGGCCGAAATAGGCCACTCGGGATTTCAAAGTAGGCCAGTGAGCCTAGTAAGGCTTGTTATTGTGAGATCGCAGGGTGGCGACGAGGTTATGGCCCTCATCTGGCGTTCCGCGCCCGGCCAGTTTGGGGAGGAGATCCAAAACATAAGCCATCTCGTACACAAGCTCATCGTACCCGACCGATCGAAAGTCCGGCATCAGGGTCGTGATCATTGTGTGGGTCTTTGTATTCTCCCAGTGGCAAATACAGCTGCCATGGTCGAGCTTGCAAAGGAAGAAGCCCGCGCTATTCATGACCAACTGGAACCGCTTGAAGGTCACAGGCGTGTCAGTGAGCGGAGCCTCCGGCAATCCGGAGCCCCATACAACATCCTGATAAGGGGTAGGTTGGTCCCCATTCAAGGACATGGTCCACTTCCTAATTCAAGAAAAAACACACCAAGTAAAAAGCCGCCTCGCACACACGAGACGGCTTAATCAGAATCACCAACTTCGCGCTAAAGGTCAGCTAAGTGACCATTTTATTAAAAGTCAATGGTGAGACGCCATTTCTCCAGTGGACGCGCGGCGAGCGGTAACGACGGGCCCAGTATGGCTCTCGATTTGAGCCAAGAATCCCTCGTAGGAATAGTCGAGTTTGTATTTTGCCTCGCACTTGCACAGTTTAGAGACGTGCTCATTCAGAGCAGCGGTGGCCTGTTGAAAGACATGCGCAAGCTGCGAGCTTCCGATATGGAAGCCCGGCAATTCCAGCGCTGTGAAAACGTGAGTTTTTCCTACATTTCTGTAGATCAAATTCACCTCAGCTGGTGCGGACAGCGGGGCCATTATTCCCTCAATAACTCCAGAGTTCTGGTAATATGATGCGGCTTAACGCGAACACTACGGACCCGTTCCTAGCCTCGCGCTACCCATAACGAAAGTCGATTGTCAACGCTTGACAATTAGCTAGTTATGAGTCTGGAAGGTTAACAGGACCTTAACGGGCGTATTTGGTCGCTTTTTTCCCGTAGTGTCAATGAAAATGCTGTTGACAAGCGGAAATCGGGCCACGGATTGTGGCTCCAGAGCACCAGCTTTTGGCCTGCAAAAGGGTTGTAATACAAGTCGTTGCACAGCGATTTCTACGGATAGTAGTTGGCTGTGCATATTTCCCCTAGATAGGGGGCAAGAGGTTTTGTGGCCTTTGCCCGCTATTTCTTTGGCGTCTTCGAATCGAATCGGGATGATTCGCGCTCTGCTCAGTTTTTCCCGCCCTCGATTACCGTGAACTTCCGGCGCCGATCGGGAGGGGTCTCAGTGGGCAGCGCAGGAGCCACAGCAAGCGCGGCATCCACAAGCTGCGCAACGGTCCAAGCCTTATCAGCAAGCCCCAGCGCCTTCGCTGGCGTCGTGCGCAGGGCTTCATGGGTACGGCACAGGTTGTAGTGAGCGACGTACAGCGCAACGGCGGCAACGTGGTTGTCCAGCTTCTTGCTAAAGCCGTTCGTCAACCGGGTGAACCGGCGCGACGCCATGCGCAGCGAAAGGTTCTGGCGCTCGACGTAGCTGGTTGAAACGTACTGCTCGGGGGCGCCTGATACTACCTCACGACTTACCGCTACTACCTGAGCGGGGCTGTAGCGGGTGACAGCATCCTTGGCGAGGTTGGTCACGCTGTAGGTCTTTACGATCACGCCATGCGAAGCGTTCGGGCCGAAGGCGTCGCGGATCGCTACGCGGTAGGGATGGAAGCCGTCCGTTGATATTTCCGGCTGACCAATGACGCGGCTGCGGAGATCGTGCAGAAAGTCCATAGTGCTTTCGGCATTCCGCTTGCCAACGCCCCAACTAATGATTGCCTTCTGCGTCCCGGCCATGCCGATGAAAACGTACTGATCGCCCTTGGCGTTGATTTCGTGACGCTGGACGTTCTTTTGCTTCTTGCCGACGAAGCTCCAAAGCTCGTCCAGCTCAAGGCGCTCGGTGCGCACGCCAACCATGATGCGATCGTGCAGCTCCATGCAGCCAAGGCCAACGCGGAGGGCCAGGTTCGCGACAGTGCCACGGTTGACGCCAGTGAGACGGGAAGCGGTGCGGATGCCGACGCCTTCACAGAGGGCGGCAATGACTTCAATCTGCTTTTCGCGGGAAAGTACGTTCATGAGGGCTCAATCCTCTGTTGAGGAATTGGCCCGTCCGCGACTCTAGAAATCACGCCCGCCAAGGCGTATATTCCAGTTTGGTTATCGCTTCGGGGCTCAATCCCGGGGTTGGTAGCTAGGGATCGGCAGCGCGCCAACGCGGTCGGTCCCACTCGATTGAAGTTCAGGGTGCCGGATTCGGACCGACGTTTCCTACTTGTAAGGGCGGGCGTCCTACCTCTAGACGAACCCTGAGAACTTGAAGCCGATTGCAGGGCCGTTGCGTTCCTTTTCGAGGGGTAGCGCAGCGGCCCTTCCTTTTTCCAAGCCCCTTGAGACTCGGCCAGCGTTTCAAGGGGCTCAAGCTGTTGTCATGTCTCGCCTCCGATTGACAAGACGATATACGAGAAAAGTTGTCAACGCAACAAGGTCGCGAAAAAAATTGACATTGTCTGCGAGTTGCGCCATATAAGGTCAGCTAAGAGCCCAAGTTCGGGCAGGAGGTGCCCAATGGCAGACAGTGACAATGCGGCTGCGGCCGGACCTGAGACGGCGGAAGAGACGAAGCGCTTTCGTTCGGAATTGAGCTTTCCCTATGCTGACCTAGAGGGCTGCGTGGAGCTTGCGCAGACCTTGTTTACAAGGGTCGGCCCCGCAGCGTGCGACCAAGGAGAGCTTGCCGCTTGGATGAATCAGAGCGCGACCGGAGGCACGTTCCGGACGCGAATTTCTGCGGCAAAAATGTTTGGCCTCATTGATACTGGCCAAGGGCGAGCGAGCATCACTCAGCTTGGTCGAGACGCGTTGACCGGTACCGGCAATGAGCGCAGCGCCCGGGTACAAGCCTTTTTGAATCCAGAGTTGTTCAATCGGATGTACGAGCAGAACAAGGGGCATACGCTGCCCCCCGCTGCCGCGATTGAACGTCAGATGGAGCAAATGGGAATCTCGCCTAAGCAGAAGGAACGAGCGCGCCAAACGTTCGTAAAGTCCGCGACCTATGCCGGGTTCATCGACATTTCCACGGGGCGCTTTGTCAAGCCGGGGCTGTCTCCTCAAGAGGAGCGTTCTGCAAAGCGAGATGAGGACTTGGGAGGCGGAGGCAATGGGGGAGGCGGTGGGGGGCAGCCTCCCATAGATCCCATCATTGCTGGACTTCTGGCGCGCCTGCCCAAGTCTGGCGAAATTTGGCCGGAGACCGATCGAAAGCTGTGGCTTCAACTTTTGGAAGGCAGCTTTAAGTTGATATATAAGGATTCACCGCCCAGTTAGTTGAGCTTCCTAACGCGACCTTACTTGTTTAGTTTCTCGTTAAGGGTCGCTTAGTAAGCTTGGCAACTTGTCAGGCCCAAGAGACTGCTAGCCCTATGAAGAAGGTTTACGAGCTAAAAGAGACGGTAACGGTTGTTGCTGAAGTCGAGGTCGAGGAAAAGCCGAGGCGCGTCCCGCCGCGAGTAAAGAGCGCCCCGTCGATTCGGCAGCTTTTCTGGTGTGACTTTCCGGAAGATGCGCATTTGCCAGAGTTTTGGAAGACTCGGCCTGTTTTGATAGTATCTTATAAGAATATACTGACCGGAGCGGTTACGGTGCTGCCATGTTCCTCCCAGCCTCAGCGGGGGAACCCTTGGGCTGTGGAGCTTGGAACGACGGTCGATGGCCAGTCGTCTTGGGTCATCTGCGACAAACCAACTACTGTTGCTGTGAGCAGGCTCACCCCTGATAAATCTGGCATTCGTCGTCTTCCTGAGAGCGAATTCAATCCTATATTGGCCCTACTATTGAAATGGTTGCCTAAATTACCTGAATAGGAACTTGTTAAGTTTGGTATTCCATAGCGATCACGTTTTCGATGAACGTTTTGATTTTCCTTGCAACTAATCCATAGAAATAGTAGTTAGATAGTCACTCGCGGCCCCGAGAGGGTGTCCGTTTCCCATTGGGAGCTACTTAGCCAAGGGGTCCTCGCAAGGGGACCCCTTTGGTCGTTCTGGTGGCCTGTTAGTCTATTGCAATAGACTGCACCATTCAACACAGCGAATTGCAGGTACCTGCAAAGTTACCCCGGCGAGGTAACCGCCTCTGTGTGACTTACATAGAACACCCGAATACCGATTTTCAAATCAGGCCACTCCCAAAATCAAACTAGGCCACTGAGGTCGGAAACAGGCCAGCGCCCAGATTCACAAAAGAACATATTGCGAACTTAGAACAAATGGGGTACATTGCCTTTATCGACGAGCCGCCGCGCCAATTGTTTTGTCCCTCACGCGAATCCTCGCCATAAGGAGCACGACCCAATGTCCACCACTGCCCTGCGTATCGTCGAAGGATCCTCCATGGACAAGAGTAAAGCTCTGGCCGCCGCGCTCTCCCAGATCGAGCGGCAGTTCGGCAAGGGCTCGGTGATGAAGCTCGGCAAGAACGACCGCTCGATGGACGTCGAGGCGGTCTCCTCGGGCTCGCTCGGACTTGATATCGCGCTCGGGATCGGCGGCCTGCCGAAGGGGCGCGTCGTGGAAATCTACGGGCCGGAATCCTCGGGCAAGACCACGCTGGCGCTGCACACGGTGGCGGAAGCGCAGAAGAAGGGCGGCATCTGCGCCTTCATCGACGCCGAGCACGCGCTCGACCCGGTCTATGCCCGCAAGCTCGGGGTCAACATCGACGAGCTTCTGATCTCGCAGCCCGACACGGGCGAACAGGCGCTGGAAATCTGCGACACGCTGGTGCGCTCGGGTGCGGTGGACGTTCTGGTGGTCGATTCGGTCGCGGCGCTGGTGCCGAAGGCCGAGCTCGAGGGCGAGATGGGCGATGCGCTGCCGGGTCTTCAAGCGCGGTTGATGAGCCAGGCGCTGCGCAAGCTGACGGCCTCGATCAACAAGTCCAACACCATGGTGATCTTCATCAACCAGATCCGCATGAAGATCGGTGTGATGTACGGCTCGCCCGAGACCACGACCGGCGGCAACGCGCTGAAGTTCTATGCCTCCGTCCGCCTCGACATCCGCCGCATCGGCGCGATCAAGGAGCGCGACGAGGTGGTCGGCAACACCACGCGCGTCAAGGTGGTGAAGAACAAGCTGGCGCCGCCGTTCAAGCAGGTCGAATTCGACATCATGTACGGCGAGGGCGTCTCCAAGATGGGCGAGATCCTCGATCTCGGCGTCAAGGCCGGCATCGTCGAGAAATCCGGCGCCTGGTTCTCCTATGACAGCCAGCGTCTCGGCCAGGGCCGCGAGAACTCCAAGGCGTTCCTGAAGGCCAACCCCGACATCACCGCCAAGATCGAGACCTCGATCCGCCAGAACTCCGGCCTGATCGCCGAGCAGATTCTGGCCGGCACCCCCGAGCGTGACGCCGACGGCGACGAGCCGGCGGACGAGTAAGCTTTAACGCGAAGAGTTTTTCGCGAGGAGCGGGCGCTGAGGACGTTGAGTTGCCGACGTCTTCGGGGCCCGTTTCGTTTTATGATACAAGAGATACCCGGATCAGTTAGTGAGCCCTGGATCGCCGTGAGTTGGAATCAATCCGAGGTCATTGCTGCTCGCCAGATCATTATTGAGATGGCGAAAGGCATACTTTCCGGAAGCGTGTCCCCGGTGGAAGGTGCCAGGGCAATTGCAAGGCACAGCTTCAAGGCTCGCCTCGAAGATGATCCCGATATCTTGCCCTTTGTGGGAATTGTTTCGGAGACTGAAGCCTTGCCGCTCGGACGCGAAAGGGCACACTGGCAGGCGCGCGCGCTCGCTGATCTGCAGGGCAACATCGATAAATCCCAAGCCTGGGCGCTCACCGTCGCGAGCACCCATTGCCAGAGCCTTGTGGCACGATCGGGAAGTCTGATGCGTTGGCCGGACGGCTAGATTGTAGGGTGGATTAGCCGAAGGCGTAATCCACCACTGTTCGTCTCCGTTGAAGCTGAAGTGGTGGGTCACGCTGCGCTAACCCACCCTACGATCCCTTACTCCGCAGCTTCCGCGTAATCGCTCACCGGCGGGCACGAACACACCAGGTTGCGGTCGCCATAGACGTTGTCGACGCGGCCGACCGGCGACCAATATTTGTCGGTGCGCGAGCTGCCCGCGGGGAAGCAGCCCTCGGCGCGGGTGTAGGCGCGATTCCACGCATCGTCGGCGATGTCGTGCACGGTGTGCGGCGCGTGGCGCAGCGGCGAGGCCTCGATCTTGAAGCGGCCCGCCTCGACCTCGGCGATCTCCTTCCGGATCGCGATCATCGCGTCGCAGAAGCGATCCAGCTCCGCCTTCGATTCCGATTCGGTCGGCTCGATCATCAGCGTGCCCGGCACCGGAAAGCTCATGGTGGGCGCGTGGAAGCCGTAGTCGATCAGGCGTTTTGCGATGTCGTCCACGGTGACGCCACTCGTGTTCTTCAGCGCGCGCGGGTCGACGATGCACTCATGTGCGACGCGGCCCTTGGCGTTCTTGTAGAGCACCGGGAAGTGCGCATCGAGGCGCGCCGCGATGTAGTTGGCGTTGAGGATCGCGATCTCGGTGGCGCGCTTCAAGCCTTCGCCGCCCATCATCAGGATGTAGATGTAGGAGATGGTCAGGATCGAAGCCGAGCCGAACGGTGCAGCCGAGACCGGACCGACCGGAGCGTCCGCTTGCGTCGCCGGATGGCCGGGCAGGAAAGGCGCGAGGTGTGCCTTGACGCCGATCGGGCCCATGCCGGGGCCGCCGCCGCCATGCGGGATGCAGAAGGTCTTGTGCAGATTGAGATGGCTGACATCGGCGCCGTAATCGCCGGGCCTGCTCAGGCCGACCTGCGCGTTGAGGTTGGCGCCGTCCAGATACACCTGGCCGCCGTGGCCATGCACGATGTCGCAGATCTCGCTTATGTGCTCCTCGAACACGCCATGGGTCGAGGGATAGGTGATCATCACAGCGGCGAGGTCGTTCGAATGCTTCTCCGCCTTGGCGCGGAGATCATTGACGTCGACGTCGCCGTTCTTCTCGCAGGCGACCACCACCACGTCCATGCCGACCATCGCGGCCGAGGCCGGGTTGGTGCCGTGGGCGGAGGAGGGGATCAGGCAGATCTTGCGATGGCTCTGCCCACGCGCCGCGTGATAGCCGCGGATGGCAAGCAGGCCGGCATATTCGCCCTGCGCGCCCGAATTCGGCTGCAGCGAGATCGCGTCATAGCCGGTGATGTCGCACAGCCATTTTTCCAGCCGCGCGAACAGCGCGTGGTAACCCTTGGCCTGCTCGCGCGGGGCAAACGGGTGCAGGCTGGAAAATTCCGGCCAGGTCAGCGGCATCATCTCGGTGGTCGCGTTCAGCTTCATCGTGCAGGAGCCGAGCGGAATCATCGCGCGGTCGAGTGCGAGGTCACGGTCGCTGAGCTTGCGCATGTAGCGCAGCATCTCGGTCTCCGAGCGATGCGCGTGGAACACCGGATGGGTGAGGAAGGAGGTCGTGCGCTTCAGCGCCTCCGGCAGCGCCTCGCGCGTGGTCGCATCTAACTCGGCGTAAGCAAGCGTGCCGCCGAACGCGCGCCAGACCGCTTCCACCGTCGCAGGCGTGGTGGTCTCGTCGAGCGCGATCCGCAATGCGGTTTCGCCGACGCCGAGATTGACCTTCTCTGAGGCAGCGCGCGCGACGATCTCGGCACGCCTCGTGCCGGCATCCACGCTGAGCGTGTCGAAGAAGCTGTCGCAACTCGGCGCGAAGCCGAGCTTGCGCAGGCCGGCAGCGAGCACGGCGGCGCGGCGATGCACGTTTCGCGCAATGTGGGTCAGGCCCTCGGGGCCGTGATAGACCGCGTACATCGAGGCGATCACGGCGAGCAGCACCTGCGCGGTGCAGATGTTGGAGGTCGCCTTCTCGCGGCGGATGTGCTGCTCGCGGGTCTGCAGCGCGAGGCGATAGGCGGGCATCCCGCGCGAATCGACGGAGAGGCCGACGATGCGGCCGGGCAGCGAGCGCTTCAGCGCATCGCGCACCGCCATGTAGGCCGCGTGCGGCCCGCCATAACCCATCGGCACGCCGAAGCGCTGGGCCGAACCGATCGCGATGTCGGCGCCGAGCTCGCCGGGCGAGGCGAGCAGCGTCAGCGCCAGCAGATCGGCGGCAACGATCGCGAGCGCGCCCTTGGCCTTCAGTGCCGCGATCGCGGGCCTCAAGTCGCGCACGGCGCCCGATGAGCCCGGATATTGCAGCAGCGCGCCGAGCACGTCGGCCTTGTCGAGATCGGCGAGGGGATCGCCGACGACCAGGGTCCAGCCCAAGGGCTCCGCGCGGGTGCGCATCACAGCCAGCGTCTGCGGATGCACGTCCTTGTCGACGAAGAAGGCCTTTGCCTCGACCTTCGAGTGCCGCTCCGCCAGCGCCATGGCTTCGGCCGCTGCGGTCGCCTCATCCAGCAGCGAGGCGTTGGCGACGTCGAGCCCGGTGAGGTCGCAGATCATGGTCTGGAAGTTGAGCAGCGCCTCCAGCCGGCCCTGGCTGATCTCGGGCTGATAGGGCGTGTAGGCGGTGTACCAGGCCGGGTTCTCGAGGATGTTGCGCTGGATCACCGCGGGCAGGATCGTGCCGGAATAGCCTTGGCCGATCAGCGAGGTGAAGACCTGGTTCTGGCTTGCGAGCTCGCCCATATGCGCGATCGCCTCGGTCTCGCTGAGCGGCTTGCCGAGATCGAGCGGCGCGGCCTGCCGGATCGAGGCCGGCAGCGTCTCCGCCATCAGCGCGTCGAGGGTCCTGGCGCCGACGGTCTCCAGCATCGCGGCGACATCGCGCGCGGAGGGGCCGATGTGGCGCCGAACGAAGGTGGCGGCGGCGTCGCCGTTGGATTTGCGGTGCGCGGTCATCGCTTGCTCCATCGCTCTTTAAGCCGTGTGTGCCTTGTAGGCGGCTTCATCCATGAGGCCGCCGAGCTCGCTCTTGTCGGCGATCCTGATCTTGAAGAACCAGGCCTTGCCCTGAGCATCCGAATTGATCAGCGCCGGCTCGCCCGCGAGCTCGGCGTTGGTCTCGAGCACCTCGCCCGAGATTGGCGCGTAGACGTCGGAGGCGGCCTTCACCGATTCCACGACGGCGGCGGCTTCGGTCTTCTTCAGGGTGCGGCCGATCTTGGGCAGCTCGACGAACACGACGTCGCCGAGCTGCGACTGCGCGTAGTCGGTGATCCCGACGGTGGCGACGTCGCCGTCGATCGCGAGCCATTCGTGGTCGGAGGTGTACAGCGTCGTGGTCATTGTCTTGTCCTCAGCGTTTGTAGGTGTTTTTCACGAAAGGCATGGCGGCGACGGTGAGCGGCAGCCGCTGGCCGCGCACCTCGGCGAACAGTTTCGTATCGAGCGCGCTCAGGCTCGTCGGCACATAGCCCATCGCGACCGGTGCATTCAGGCTCGGGCCGAAGCCGCCGGAGGTGACCTTTCCGATCGGCTCGCTGGAGGCCGCATCCGCAAACAGCAGCGCGCCCTCGCGCACCGGCGCGCGGCCCTCGGTGCGCAGCCCGACGCGGCGGCGGCTTGCGCCGTTGTCGAAATGAGCGAGGATCTTGTCGGCACCGGGAAAGCCGCCGGCGCGCGCGCCGCCGCTGCGGCGGCTCTTCTGCACCGACCATTCCAGCGCGGCTTCGACCGGCGTGGTCGTGGTGTCGATGTCGTGGCCGTAGAGACAGAGGCCTGCCTCGAGACGCAGGCTGTCGCGGGCCCCCAAGCCGATCGGCAGCACATCCGCGTTGTCCAGCAGCGTCCTGGCGAGGCGCTCGGCGTCGCCTGCGGGGACCGAAATCTCGAACCCGTCCTCGCCGGTGTAGCCGGAGCGCGAGACGAAACAGTCGAGGCCGGCGACCTTGTGCGGGCCGGCATCCATGAATTTCATGGACGGCGCCTCTGCACACAATTTCGCCAGTGCCGATTCCGCCTTCGGACCCTGCAACGCGATCAGCGCGCGGTCCGCCAGCTGCTCGATGACGCAGTCGCCGGAGAGATTCGCGCGCAGATGCGCCTCGTCCTGCTCCTTGCAGGCGGCGTTGACGACCAGGAACAGATGATCGCCGAAATTGGCGACCATCAAATCGTCCAGCAGGCCGCCGTCCGCATTGGTGAACTGGGCATAGCGCTGACGCCCCGGCGCGATCGCCACGACGTCCTGCGGCACCAGCCGTTCCAGCGCGCGGGCGGCGTCCTCGACCCTGCCGGATTTCGGCCGTAGCGCGAGCTGTCCCATATGGGAGACGTCGAACAGGCCGGCTTGGCTGCGGGTATGGAGGTGTTCCTTCAGCACGCCCGCGGGGTACTGCACGGGCATGTCATAGCCCGCGAACGGCACCATCTTGCCGCCGAGCGACACGTGAAGATCGTAAAGGGGGGTGCGTTTCAGGGATTCTTTGTCGTCACGCGCAAGCATTACGGGGCCCTCGGCGGTTCCCCGGGAACGATTTCCCGTGGACACCAGTCGAAGCCCCATCTGTCGCTGTGCCTGAGAGTATTATCCCGTCGGCGGACGCTGTCCGGGTCGACCTTTAGAAGGTCATCGCCCGTCGGCGCCTCTTTCCAGATGTCGTCAAAGCCACGCGGTCCTTTTGCCTGAGAGTTTCCGGGGCGGTTGCTCCTTCGGCGCCGGCTGCCTAAAGCCGGTCTCTCCCGACGTGGCCGTACGATACAGATGGGTACAGACCACAGGGCGGCCAAGCCTGTCAACGCGGCATCGGCGGCTTTCAACGGGATTGCAACGGGATTGCAACGGGATTGCAACGGGATTGCAACGGGGATTGCGCGCCTGCGGCAACCCACTGATCCGGTTGCACAGTTTCTGGACAGCGAAGCTGGCCTTGTCTAAAAGCGCTTTGGCCCGCAGATATCAGCCCAAACTTGCGGTTTGGATGGCGTATGGCGGGTCCAAGCACACCCGATTGGATGAACATGAGCGGCGTCAACGAGATCAGGTCGACCTTTCTGAACTTCTTTGCCGAGAACGGCCACGAAATCGTGTCGTCCTCGCCATTGGTGCCGCGCAACGATCCGACGTTGATGTTCACCAATGCCGGCATGGTGCAGTTCAAGAACGTCTTCACCGGCGTCGAGAAGCGGCCCTATCAGCGCGCCACCACGTCGCAGAAATGCGTGCGCGCCGGCGGCAAGCACAACGACCTCGACAATGTCGGCTACACCGCGCGCCATCTCACCTTCTTCGAGATGCTCGGCAATTTTTCGTTCGGCGACTATTTCAAGGAGCGCGCGATCGAGCTGGCATGGAAGCTGATCACGTCCGAGTTCGGGCTCAAGAAGGACAAGCTGCTCGTCACCGTCTACCACACCGACGACGAGGCGGCGGGCCTGTGGAAGAAGATCGCCGGCTTCTCCGACGACCGCATCATCCGCATCCCGACCTCGGACAATTTCTGGGCGATGGGCGACACCGGGCCGTGCGGCCCGTGCTCGGAGATCTTCATCGATCGCGGCGAGCACATCTGGGGCGGACCGCCGGGCAGTCCCGAGGAGGACGGCGACCGCTTCCTCGAATTCTGGAATCTGGTGTTCATGCAGTACGAGCAGGTGACGAAGGAGGAGCGCGTGGCGCTGCCGCGTCCCTCGATCGACACCGGCATGGGGCTGGAGCGCATGGCCTGCATCATGCAGGGCGTCGACAGCGTGTTCGAGACCGACCTGTTCCGTCATTTGATCGACGCGACATCGTCCGCGCTCGGCAGCGGGCCGAACGAGCAGACCGTGGCCTCGTTCCGCGTCATCGCCGACCACCTGCGCTCCTCCGCCTTCCTGGTCGCCGACGGCGTGCTGCCCTCGAACGAGGGCCGCGGCTACGTGCTGCGCCGGATCATGCGCCGGGCGATGCGCCATGCGCAGCTGCTCGGCGCCAAGGAGCCGCTGATGCATCGCCTGGTCTGGGCGCTGGTGCGCGAGATGGGCCAGGCCTATCCCGATCTGATGCGCGCGGAAAACCTGATCGAGGAAACGCTGCGGCTGGAAGAGACCCGCTTCCGCAAGACGCTGACCCGCGGCCTTGCCATCCTCGACGAGAAGAGCGCGTCGTTGAAGAAGGGCGACATGTTCGACGGCGACGTCGCCTTCACGCTGTACGACACCTACGGCTTCCCGCTCGATCTGACGCAGGACGCGCTGAAGTCGCGCGGCATCAGCGTCGACCAGGCTTCCTTCACCGACGCGATGGAGCGTCAGAAGGCCAAGGCGCGCGCGTCCTGGGCCGGAAGCGGCGAGGCGGCCTCCGAGGCGATCTGGTTCCCGCTGCGCGAGAGGCTGGGTGCGACCGAATTTCTCGGCTACGAGACCGAGAGCGCCGAAGGCGTCGTCTCCGCGCTGGTCAAGGACGGCAAGGAAACGGGCAGCCTCAAGGCCGGCGAGACCGGCGCGCTGCTGCTGAACCAGACGCCGTTCTATGCGGAGTCCGGCGGCCAGGTCGGCGACACCGGCGTGCTGACGGGCGATGGCGGCATCAAGTTCCGCGTCACCGACACGCAGAAGAAGCTCGGCGATCTCTTCGTCCATATCGGCACATTGGAGAGCGGCGAGCTGAAGCTCGGCACCGCGCTGCAGCTCGAGGTCGATCACGGCAGGCGCTCGTCGATCCGCGCGCACCACTCGGCGACGCATCTCATTCATGAGGCGCTGCGCCAGGTGCTCGGCGACCACATCGCCCAGCGCGGCTCGATGGTTGCGCCGGATCGCCTGCGTTTCGACTTCGTGCATCAGAAGCCGATCACGGCGGAGGAGCTCGCCCGCGTCGAGGACATCGCCAACAACGTGGTGCTTGAGAACGACGAGGTCACGACCCGCGTCATGGGCGTCGACGAGGCCCGCGAGGCCGGCGCGCGCGCCCTGTTCGGCGAGAAATATGGCGACGAGGTTCGCGTCGTCTCGATGGGCCGCACCGCGCGCGAGCGCGGTGCCAATGCGCTCGGCTGGTCGGTCGAGCTCTGCGGCGGCACCCACGTGAAGCGCACCGGCGACATCGGCCTGATCACGCTGACCGGCGAGAGCGCGGTCGCCTCCGGCGTGCGCCGCATCGAGGCGCTGACCGGCAATTATGCACGCAAGCATGCCAACGACACCATGGCGCTGGCCAAGACCGCGGCCAATGAGCTGCGCACCTCGATCGACGACGTCCCGGCGCGCATCGCCGCGCTGATGGACGAGCGCAAGAAGCTCGAGCGCGAATTGTCCGACGCCCGCAAGAAGCTCGCGATGGGCGGCGGCGCGGCGAGCGGCAATGGCGCAGCCTCCGGCGTGCGCGAGGTCGGCGACGTCAAGCTGATGGCGCGCGCGGTCGAGGGCATCGAGATGAAGGATCTCAAGAGCCTCGCCGACGACGGCAAGAAGCAGATCGGCTCCGGCGTGGTCGCCATCGTCGGCGTCACCGAGGACGGCAAGGCCGGTGTCGTGGTCGGCGTCACCGCGGATCTCACCGCGCGCTTCAACGCCGTGAACCTGGTGCGCGTCGCCTCCGAGGCGCTCGGCGGCAAGGGCGGCGGCGGGCGGCCCGACATGGCCCAGGCCGGCGGCCCCGACGGGGCCAAGGCGACCGAGGCGCTGAGCGCGATCGAAAAAGCGATGACGGGCGCTTAGACAGCCATGGGCCTCGTTCCGCGGGGACGTGGCTTGCGCGATCCCGATTTGAGGGATCGCCTCTACGAACTGCTGGAGCACGATCCGCTGGCCTATTCGGCCGGGTCGCGCTTCATCCAGCTGATCATCAGCGTCATCGTGCTCAACGTGGCCGCGATGATCCTCGCCTCGGTGCCGGAGCTGGATGCGCAGTTCGGCGTGCTGTTCTCAGGCATCACTATCCTGTCCGTGATCGTGTTCGCGCTGGAATATCTAGCGCGGCTGTGGACGGTTGCCGGTCACACCCAGCGCAAGGCGTCCGCGCTGTCCGACCGGCTCTCTTATGCCTTCTCGTCGCTCGGCATCATCGACCTCATGGCGTTCCTGCCCGCGGGAATCGTGCTTATCGCCGGCCGGCATGCGACGCTGGCCGCGCTCGGCGTGCTGCCTTTCTTCAAGCTGGTCCGCTATTCGCCGGCGATGCGTTCGCTGCTCGCCGCCGTGCATGCCGAGCGGCGGGCGCTGATCGGCTGCATCGTCATCCTGATCGGCGCGGTCCTGACCTTCGCCTCGCTGCTCTACGCCATCGAGCGCGACGTGCAGCCGGACAAGCTCGGCACCATCCCGCAGGCGATGTGGTGGGCGATCGTGACGCTCGGCACCGTCGGTTATGGCGACGTCGTGCCGGTGACGGCGCTCGGGAAGTTCATCTCCGTTTTCACGATCATCAGCGGCTTCGCCATGATCGCGCTGCCGGTTGCGATCATCTCGACGGCCTTCGCCGAAGAGGTGAAGCGGCGCGATTTCGTCGTCACCTGGGGCATGCTGGCGCGGGTGCCGCTGTTCTCGCATCTGTCGGCCTCCGAGATCGCCGACATCATGCGGCTGCTCCGCGCCCGCACCATCGAGCAGGGCGAGATCCTGGTGCGGCGGGGCGATGACGCCTCGTCGATGTATTTCATCACCGCCGGCGAGGTCGAGATCGCGCTGCCGAGCCAGCATGTGCGGCTCACCGACGGCACGTTTTTCGGCGAGATCGCGCTGCTGCACAAAACCAAGCGCAGCGGCACGGTGACGGCGACGCGCAAGACCCGGCTGCTCGTGCTCGACGCCCAGGATTTTCACGCCCTGATCGCGCGCATGCCGACGCTCGCCGCGCACGTCCACCAGACGGCGAAGGCGCGGCTGGAGGAGACCGGCGATCTCGCCGCGGCGGAGCTGGCGCAGGCCGAGCGCGAGGGCACCGACCGCTGAGACGAATAGTCCCGGCGGTTACTTGCCGTCGAGGAAGGGCGCCACGACCTCGCGCGTCTCCTTGCTGGGCACCACCGGCACGATCTCGAACGTCATGCCAAAGCCCTGGCAGTTCAAAACCCATTCCTGCAACAGGCGTGCGTCGTCGCATTCCATCAGCTGGAAGCAGCGGTCGAAATTCGGCTCGATCCAGCTGCCGAGATATTTGAGGCCTTCCGGGAATTTGACGCCTTCATCGCGGACGCGCCGGTAGACCGGAATCGGATCGCGGTCCTTGAAGCGCTCGATCACCATGAAAAGCATCGGTCTCAGCCCTTCTTCAGGAAAACATACTCGGCCGAATAGGGCGCGCTTTTGAACTCGCCGGCCTTCTCGCAAGAGCCCTCGAGCTTGCCGCCATGGGTGTTGATGCGCTGGACGGTGGTGACCGGCGTCAGCACGCCGCTGCCGCGGCGAGAGGCGACCTCCAGCTTCAGCCAGGGGATATCGGCGGCCGTCGCACCCGGCGCGTTGCCGATGGCCTTGCCGACCACGGCGCTGCCGTCGGCATGCTCCCAGCTCGGCCCGGCATAGTGCCGGCCGATGGTCTTGCCCTCGGCGAGCAGGGTGGCGATCGGCTCGCGAAAGGCCCAGGCGAGCTTGCCGTCGGCGGCTGCCTTGCACTCATAGACCTGCGCGCCCTCGGCATGGACGCTGAGCACGACGCTCTCGCCGGGCGCGGCGATGGCGTCCGGGAGCGGGTCGGCGGCGAAGGCCGGTCCGATCAGGGCCGCGAGCAACAGGCTGGGGGCAGCAAGCTTGATCGACATGGTCGCATCTCCGCAAAGGGGTCTCAAAAAACGAACGGGCCGCGCTGGAGGCGCGGCCCGTGATGATGTCTGGCCCAGTCGGGCGAAATTGCGGACGGCTTACGCCGCCAGCTCCTTGGTCAGGTTCTCGGCGACCTTGTCGAGGAAGCCGGTGGTCGAGAGCCAGCGCTGGTCGGCGCCGACCAGCAGCGCGAGGTCCTTGGTCATGTAGCCGGCCTCGACGGTGTCGACGCAGACCTTCTCCAGCGTGTTCGCAAACTTGGCGAGCTCGGCATTGTTGTCGAGCTTGGCGCGGTGGGCGAGGCCGCGCGTCCAGGCGAAGATCGACGCGATCGAGTTGGTCGAGGTCTCCTTGCCCTTCTGGTGCTCGCGGTAGTGGCGGGTCACGGTGCCGTGGGCCGCTTCGGCTTCGACCGTCTTGCCGTCGGGGGTGAGCAGGACCGAGGTCATCAGGCCGAGCGAGCCGTAGCCCTGCGCGACCGTGTCGGACTGCACGTCGCCGTCGTAATTCTTGCAGGCCCAGACGTAGCCGCCGGACCATTTCAGCGCCGAGGCCACCATGTCGTCGATCAGGCGGTGCTCGTAGGTCAGACCCTTGGCCTCGAAGTCCTTCTTGAACTCGCGGTCGTAGATATCCTGGAAGATGTCCTTGAAGCGGCCGTCATAGACCTTGAGGATGGTGTTCTTGGTCGAGAGATAGACCGGGTAGTTGCGCAGCAGGCCGTAGTTGAGCGAGGCGCGGGCGAAGTCGATGATGGAATCGTCGAGATTGTACATCTCCATGGCGACGCCGGCGCCGGGCGCCTTGAACACTTCCTTCTCGATCACGGTGCCGTCCTCGCCGACGAACTTCATCGACAGGGTGCCCTTGCCCGGGAACTTGAAATCGGTGGCGCGGTACTGGTCGCCATAAGCGTGGCGGCCGATGATGATCGGCTTGGTCCAGCCGGGAACCAGGCGCGGCACGTTCTTGCAGATGATCGGCTCGCGGAAGATCACGCCGCCGAGGATGTTGCGGATGGTGCCGTTCGGCGACTTCCACATCTGCTTGAGATTGAACTCCTTCACCCGGGCCTCGTCCGGGGTGATGGTGGCGCACTTGACGCCGACGCCGACCTTCTTGATGGCTTCGGCGGCGTCGATGGTGACCTGATCGTTGGTGTGGTCGCGGTACTCCATCCCCAGGTCGAAATACATCAGGTCGACATCCAGGAACGGAGTGATCAGCTTGTCCTTGATGTACTGCCAGATGATCCGGGTCATCTCGTCGCCATCGAGTTCGACGACGGGATTGGATACCTTGATTTTTGCCATGATCGGGGAAGCCCTCTTGGGAACGGCGCCGCTGGCGCCAACGTGAATATCCGCCGCCTCTTAGCACCGCCGCGCGGCGGGCGAAAGCCAAGTGATTATGCACTTTTAGCCGATCCAGCTTCCCCAGATGGGGGGCGGGGTGCGGCACCGTCGCGGGGCGGGGTTGAGGTTTCGGGCGAGATTCAAAAGTCGAATCCAACCCGTTATTTCCCTTGAGAATTTCGTCAGGACAGGCAAACGACAGGCGAACGGGCAGAGCCGGCCCCGCGGCCGGCTTTGAATCAATTCCTAACAGCGCCTTGTCCTGAAAGCGTCTTGGCAAGGCCTTGAGAACCAGTGTGAAAGCGAAGCGAGATGTCGGGGACTGACAAGACCAAGGCGGGCCTTTCCCTCGACGGTCCCATCGTGATCCTGGTCGAGCCGCAGCTCGGGGAAAACATCGGCATGGCCGCGCGCGCCATGGGCAACTTCGCGCTGAGCCGATTGCGCATCGTCAACCCGCGCGACGGCTGGCCCAACATCGCCGCCCAGCGGGCGGCCGCCGGTGCCGACTACATTCTGGACAAGGTCGAATTGTTCGACACGGTCGGCGAGGCCGTCGCCGATCTCGACCTGCTGTTCGCCACCACCGCGCGCCCCCACGACCAGGCCAAGCCGGTGGTCGGGCCTGAGGCAGCAGCAAGCGAGATCTCCGGCCACGTCGCGACCGGCGGCAAGGCCGGTATCCTGTTCGGCCGGGAGCGCTGGGGGCTCACCAACGAGGAGGTCGGGCTCTCCAACCGCATCATCACCTTTCCGGTCAATCCGGGCTTCGCCTCGCTCAACCTCGCCCAGGCCGTGCTGCTGGTCGGCTACGAATGGTTCAAACGGGCGACCTCGGGCGAGCTGCCGCACAGCATGCCGGAACGTTCGGAGCGCGCCTCGCAGCACCAGATGCAGGCCTTCTTCGACAATCTGATCCGCGAGCTCGACCGGGTCGAATTCCTGCGCCCGGCCGAGAAGCGCGACACCATGCTGGTGAACCTGCGCAACATCTTCAGCCGGATGGAGCCGACCAAGCAGGACATGCACACCCTGCACGGCGTGGTGATGGCGATCGCGGAAGGGCGGAAGGGTCCCGCCAAGGGCGGCGTGCTCGACGGGGAGCAGGCCACGCGCCTGCGCGCGCTGTTGGCCGAGCACGGGCAGGGTGGTGTCCCCGACAGCGGCTCGACGGTGCGCGGGCTCGCCCGCCTGCTCCGCCGCAACCCGACCGACGCCGAGCGCCTGCTCTGGCAGGCCCTGACCCGCGACCGCCGCTTTGCAGGAGGGTTCAAGCGTCAGACCCCGGTCGGCCGCCACATCCCTGACTTCGTCTCGTTCCCGCACCGGATCGCGATCGAACTGGTGAACCCGGGCGAGGGGGAGACGATCGCGGCAGACCGCGCGTCGCGGCGGGCCTGGCTCGAGGCGCGCGATTATCGCGTGCTAGAGATTCGGGCGGCAGATGTCGAACGCGATATCGAGGCGGAGCTGGTGCGGCTGCAGGAGATGATCGAGCAGAGCGCGTAGGTCTCGTCGGGCAAAGGTCTTGCAGGGGGGCAAAGCGGAACGTGCCCACCGGTGCGCATCGGGCAAGGGGAGAGACGGTAGGCACGGCGCTGCGCGCCTTTGCCCACCTACGAAGGACGCCCAAGCTGCACCTCGCGCTGGACCTCGATCCATGTCGCCCGCGCCACGGCCAGCAACCTCCCGGCTTCATCATGCGCCGCGGCTTCGGCCGTGCGCTTGCGGCCGTCGCGACCGGTGGGCCAGGCCGTGATGATGCAGCGGTCGCCGGGGCGGGGGCGGGCCTCGATCCGGGCCGACATTCGTCCGAGCAGCAGTGGCGTCTTGTCGAAGCTGCCGTTCTGCTGATCGCAATTGCAGGCGAAGCCGGTGGGGCAGTCGAGTGCCGACCAGAGGAATTCTGGCGCGACCGGGCCGTCCTCGGCGGCGAGATTCTTATCCGGCGTCCAACTCGCTGCGAGAACGGCATTGTGACGCCCGAGCGAGCCGGCGAAAATGCGCAGGCCGTCGCCTTTCGCCCTTGCCGGACCGCACACGAAGCATGTCGGCAGCGGATGCTCGTGCGGCTTCAGCGGCGTCAGCAACTCGGCGGCGCAGGCCTCCTCGAAGCTGGCTGTTTCCAGTCGCGCAAGCTCGACATTTGCGGCCCGTCCTGTCGCGACGACCCTGGCGCCGTCGCGAAGCTCCCATGTGCTGTCGTCCGTTGCAACCGCATCGAGCGGCTTGTCCAGGGGAGGCGGTGCGCGCAGCGTCACCTCCGCAGCCCCGGGGATGTGGCGGGCGAGCCGGCCGCAGACATAGCCGCCGTTGCCGGAGTTCGGAGGACCGCAAAAGCGGTTGTCGATGATGATCTGTGTCATCGGTGTGTTTCTCTCCTGCCGTGGCCCGCTCACCTTACCTGACCTTTAGGACAATTCGTCCTTGAACCGTCCGGCTCGCCACGGCGCGCATGGCGTCCCCGGCATCCTCCAAAGGGAGGATGCGATCGACGTGCGGGCGGATTTTTCCGTCGGCCAGCAATTGCATCAGCGTGTCATTTGCGCGCGCTGCCTCTGTCGGGAATTTCTCCACCCAGGCGCCGGCAAAGACGCCGAGGATGGAATAGTTTTTCAGCAGCGGCAGGTTCATCGGGAGCTGCGGAATTTCGCCGCTGGTGAAGCCGATCGGCATCAGCCGTCCGGCCCATTTCATCAGCCGGGCGATCTGCTCGAAAATCGCGCCGCCGACATTGTCGAAACCGATGTCGATGCCTTCCCCTGACGTGATCGACTTGATCCGGTCGCGCAGATCCTCGCTGCGATAGTTGACGATTTCGCCGGCCCCATAACGGCGCACCAGGGCAGCCTTGTCATCGGAACCGATACCGGCGACGACGCGCAGGCCCAGTTGACGGCCGAGGTCGACGGCGGCCAGTCCAACGCCGCCGGCGGCGCCCGTGACGAACAGGGTTTCGCCGCGCTGCGCCCGGGCTCGCTCGACCAGCGCATAATAGGCCGTGCCATAATTGTGCAGGACCGTCGCCGCGGCCTCGAACGCGATGCCATCCGGCAACCGCACGCTCTTCGATTCCTTGGCAATCATCCGTTCGGCGTAGCCGCCGGTCCAGGCGCTGCAAGCCACACGGTCGCCGGGGGCGAATGTCGTGACCCCGTCGCCGACCGCGACGACGACACCGGATGCTTCAGTGCCGGGCACGAAAGGCGTCGGTGGCCGCATCTGGTAGAGGCCAGAAACCAGCAACTGGTCCATGAAGCTCACGGACGCCGCGTGGACATCAATGAGAATCTCGTCACGGGCCGGCTTCGGCTCGTCGATCTCGCCGAGGCGCAAATCGCCCGGCCCGGTGAACGAGCTGCACAGAACTGCTTTCATCGTGGTGCTCCAGTGGATTGTCTGCATTCGGCAGGTTTTCTCAACGGCGTCGCATATCCCGCGACGAGCTTGACGAAATCGGCCTGTCGCGCGGCGCCGGTCTTTTCAAACAGGCGGCGGACATGCGTCTTGATCGTCGTGCCGGCGACGCCGAGCGCGGCCGCCACTTCCGGAACGCCGCCGAGCTCGACGATCGCGAGCAGCACGCGCAACTCGGTCGGCGTCAGTCTGAATGCCTTGCCGATCACTTCGGAACGCGGCGGCATCGTCAGCGCGGCCCTGCGAACGAACAAGGCTGCTGCGGCGCTGCAGGCCACATCCGCACACCGGCGCGTGCCGGATGGCAGCGGCAGGGCATGGGCGACGTAGCGCTGTCCATGGGTCCCGATCATCGGCACTGAAGTTTCGCCGACCTGTCCCGCCGCCGCGAAGAGCTGCTGCAAGGTCTGGTTGGCCGCGAGATCGCAGGCCGCGAGGTGCCCGCGGATTTCACGCAGGATGTCGCGCGCATCGAGAATGGCCTGGCCGGCCGTATTGGCGTGAACGAGACGCGCGTCCGCGGCAACGAGATACAGGCCGACGTCGAGCCCATCGAGCGTATCGGCGAATGTGGCGGCATCCACGGACATTTTGGGGAGAGAGAACAGCGCGTTCATCGCGGCGCTCCTGCAGGGCGGCGATCGTCCGTCCGGCGGCGGCCGAACAGACGCGGCACCAGCATGGGAACGCGCCGGCGATACTCCTGATAGGTCGCGCCGAACTCGGCGATCAGATCTCGCTCCTCGAACTGTAGCCCGACCAGGATGTAGGCCGTGTTCGCGATCGCGAACAGCAGATGGCCGGCGGTCATCTCGGGCGTCGCCCAGAACGCGAGCAGAAAGCCCAGCATGAGCGGATGCCGCACGATCTTGTAGAGCAGCGGCGTCCTGAACGATTGACCCGAGATCTTGGTCCCGCGGAACGTAACGAACGCCTGACGCAGACCGAACAGATCGAAATGGTCGATCATGTGGGTGGAGGCAAACGCGATCAGCCAGC
Source organism: Bradyrhizobium sp. SZCCT0153 (assembly GCF_018129995.1). Classification (GTDB taxonomy): domain Bacteria; phylum Pseudomonadota; class Alphaproteobacteria; order Rhizobiales; family Xanthobacteraceae; genus Bradyrhizobium; species Bradyrhizobium japonicum_G. Next base: position 514,432 of record NZ_JAFCKS010000005.1, on the reverse strand, counting down.
CGAGCCAATGCACGCCGATCAGCAGCCAGGCCACCATGCCACTGGTTTGCCAGATCGGTGCCGGAATCGGACGCCACTGCCAGAACAGCAAAAGGAGGATCAGGCTGGACAGCAGCACATAGGTGCTGCGCTGGCAGGCGAGCGGAAGGAATTTGGCCCACCATCGCTTGAAGGCCGGGCGCGCCATGACGGTGTGCTGGATTGCAAACAGGCTCATCAACAGCAGGTTGACGGCGATGGCCTCGCCCCAATTCGTGGGGCCGCCAACGTCGATCGGCATATCGATCGACATATCGATCGACTTGGGCACGACATAATTGCCGACGAAACCGAGCGCGTAGAGAAACGAAGCCGTGAATACGGCATAGCTGACGAGGGCGTAGAGCAGGATTGCGAGGCGTGCGAACATGGTTTTTCCTATTGTGCCGACGGCAACGGTGCCGCATGCAGGAGCCTGAAATGCTCGCTGGCGAGCGGGTGCGATCTGCCCCGATTGTTAGCGGTGGACCGTCCCCTGTGCGTCCCCCCGGGGCGCCGGCTGGGGAGGGAGGATCTTCATGACGGCTTTCTCGCTGGGGGCGTTCGGGTTCCCGGAGGTTCATGCCGACGGACGCTCGATCAAGCTGAACCTGCGCAAGGGCCTTGCGCTGCTGATCTATCTTGCGGAGGCCAAAGGCGCCGTTGCGCGCGATGTCATCGCCACTCTGCTTTGGCCGGAAACGCCCCGAGAGACCGGTCTCGCCCGATTGCGGCGCCTGCTTCACCGCATCGAGCTTACGCTTGACCAACCGGTTTTCGAGACCGACCGCACCAGTGTGCGTTGGTCACCGGCGGTCGAGCTGAAGATCGACTCGCAGCTGTTCGAGAGCGCCTGCGATCGCGGCGAGTTTGAAGCGGCCTGCCAGCTTTATCGGGGTGACTTTCTCGCCGGCTTCTCTCCGGACCACTCTCCTGAATTCGACGACTGGTCATTCTTTCGCCGTGAGGCGCTGAGGGGACGGCTCATGCACGCGCTCGAACGTCTCGTGCAGGACAAGAATACAGCCGGCGATCATTTTGCCGCGACCGCGCATGCGGGCCGTCTGGTCGAGCTCGATCCGCTCAGCGAGGTCTATGGCCGGCATCTGATCCGAAGCCTGCTGCTCGCCGGCGACCGAAGCGCGGCGGAGCGGCATCACGCGGCACTGACGCAGCGTCTGCGCGACGAGCTTGGCGTCGCGCCGGAAGCCGAGACCGAAGCGCTGATGAGCCCCGCGGCGGCGCCGCATTCCGTTCCGGCGACACGCTATGTGAAGGGCTCAGATGTGCATCTTGCGTATCAGACCTACGGAAGCGGCCCGCTCGACATCCTGGTCATGCCCGGCTTCGTGTCGCATGTGGAGCGCGCCTGGGAGCATCCCGCGAGCCGGACGTTTCTGGCGTCGTTGATGAAGCTTGGACGCCTGATCGTGTTCGATCGCCGCGGCATCGGGTTGTCCGACCGGGTTGGATCGGCTCCTGATATCGACGTCACCGCCGAGGATATCGGCACCGTGTTGCGGGCGGCGGATGCGCGCCGCGTCGTGCTGTTCGGGGCATCCGAATGCGGGCCGGCCTGCATCAAGTTCGCGGTCGATGACCCGCACCGCGTGGCCGGGCTCATTCTGTTCGGTGCGCTGGCCAAGGGCTGCTGGTCACAGGACTATCCGCACGCGCTGCGCGCCAGCCAGTATGACGCCTGGAGCCGCCACCTCATCGCGCAATGGGGCGGGCCGGTCGGGATCGAAGCCTTCGCGCCGAGCCTGGCCAATGATCCGCAGGCGCGCGCCTGGTGGGCGGGGCTGCTGCGCGCCGCCTCCAGTCCCGGCGGCATCTCGGCCGTGCTCGCGGCGTTTCGCGATGCCGACGTGCGGCACCTTCTGGCGCGAATTGCCGTGCCGACGCTGGTGCTGCACCGGCGGAACGACCAGGCCGTGCGGATCGCCGCCGGCCGCGACATCGCGAGCCGGATCAGCGGCGCGGAGTTCGTCGAGCTCGACGGCCATGATCACTGGTTCTTTGCCGGAGATCAGCAGCCGGTGCTCGCGGCGATCAGGCGGTTTACGGAGGCGTTGCCGCGGGAGGGGAAGGCGGGGCGGTAAGAGAGATCACACCGCCTCGAGCTGATCCGCCGCGCGCTTCTTCCTTGCCCTGGACTGGCTGAGCAGGGGGCCCGCCGTCAGCGCCGCCGTATCGGCCACGCCCGGATCGCGCGACACCATCGCCGCGACGATGGCACCGTCGATCAGCAGGCCGAGCTGATGCGCCAGCACGAGGGGTTCGCTGGATCCGAGCTCGCCGGCGAGCTTCTCGATGTGGCCGAGCACGATCTTCTTGTGTTTCAGCGCGATATTGCGGAACTGCTTGGCGTCCTTGTCGTGCTCGCCGACCGCGTTGATGAAAGGGCAGCCGTAGAAGCGCTCTTCCGCAAACCAGCTCTTCAGCGCCGGGAAGATGCGCGTGAGTTTGGCCTGCGCGTCGCCGCCGCCTTCCTCCATGGCGCCGATGAACCATTCGCGCCACTGCTTGCCTTCGCTCTCCAGCACCGCGTTGACGAGATTGGTCTTGGAGCCGAACAATTTATAGAGCGTGGTCTTCGCGGTGCCGGCTTCCTCGATGATCGCATCGATGCCGGTGGCGTTGATTCCGTTCTTGCAGAACAGATGCGTCGCGGCGCTCAGGAGGCGCCCGCGCGCGGACTCGTCTTCGCCCGTGACGGCGTGGGGCGAATTCTTCTTCGATGACGGCTTGTTCGGTGAGGGCTTGGCCATGAGTCCAAACTTACCCGCAGCAGCGCCGCATCAGCAAGCCGCATCTGTTCCGAGCCGAAAAGATTCGCACGAGAAGGCGCATCTGCATCGCCTTTGAGCAAACGGCGGCTGATCAATCCGCAGGCAGCGCAGGCTAAGCGGCTCCAATGCTTCGCCTTTTGTTTTTGGCCGGCTCTGGCACGCTCCATGCAAGGAAACAGACCGTTCGGTATCCTACCGATTTCCACTTCTGCCAGGGAGAAGATGATGACTGCCGTCGTTCAGAAGACAGTGCTGACGGGTTGCCTCGCGCCCATCGACAAGAATGGCCTCGAGCAACTGATCGCGAGCGGCAAGGCCAATCCGAAGGTCGTCAAGACCTTGAAGTGCAAGACGGTCGCGGAAGGCAAGTTCCGCCACGCCAACTACATCCGCAATCTGCCGCCCTACATCGTCGACGAGCCCCCGGGTCTTCTGGGTGACGACACCGCGCCAAATCCGTCGGAAGCCTCGCTCGCCGCGCTCGGTTCCTGCCTTGCGGTCGGCCTGCATGCCAACGCCGTGCACCGCGGCTGGATCGTCAACAAGCTCGAGCTCGAACTCGAAGGCGACCTCAACATCACGGCCGTCTGGGGCACCGGCGACGTCTCCGACAAGCCGGTCGGCTTCACCGATGTGCGCGTCAAGGTCGACATGGAATGCGAGGGCATCTCGCAGGACGAGATCAACGCGCTGGTCGCCCATGTGAAGAAATGGTCGCCGGTCGCCAACACCTTCACCCGCCCGGTCAATCTCGAGGTCGGCGTCTAGGCTGACGGCAACAGGGCAAGGTGCGGGAGACGATCATGGGTTCACTGGCTTTATCACGGGCCGAAGTTTTGGATCAGCCCGCACCGTCCATTGCAGGGGAGGTGGCGCGGATCGCGCGGGCGCAGCTTGCGCCGCTCGCCGCCGGCATCGACGACGGCACGGTCTATCCTGCCGCGGTGTTGCGCCAATTCGGCGAGGTCGGCGCCTGGAGCAGTCACGTGCCCCACGAAGGTCCTGCCGATTTGCGCTGCGCCATCCAGGCGATGGCGGCGATCGGCGAGGTCTGCGGCGGCACCGCCTTCATGGCCTGGTGCCAGAACACGCTGGTCTGGTACGCCGCCAACTCCACCAACATGAAGCTCGCCAAGCGCTTCGGCGATGCGTTCTCGACCGGGCGGGTGCTCGGCGGCACCGGGCTCTCCAATCCGATGAAGAGCTTCTTCGGTATCGAAAAGCTCAAACTGAAAGGGCGAAAGGTCGACGGCGGCTACATCGTCCGCGGCGCGCTGCCCTGGGTCTCCAATCTCGGTCCGGACCATTACTTCGGCACGATCTTCGAGCGCGAGGACGAGCCGGGCACCGTGATGTTCCTGGCTGACTGCGCTGATCCCGCCATCACGCTGACGCCGTGCAAGCCGTTCCTCGCCATGGACGGCACCGGCACCTATGGCGTGCAGTTCCGCGACACATTCGTGCCGGACGAGCTGATCCTGGCCGACCCCGCCGCGCCTTTCGTCAAGAAGATCCGCGCCGGCTTCATCCTGCTCCAGGCCGGCATGGCGCTCGGCCTCATCAAGGACTGCATCAACATCATGGACGAGGTCGACAATCCGCTCGGCCACATCAACCGCTATCTGCCGCAGCAGCCGGTGCATTTCCGCGATCTCGCCGCCGAGCTCGAGGCGGAGACCATGGAGCTGGCGCGCGATCCGTACAACGAGGAGGAGACCTACTGGCGCAAGGTGATCGCGCTCAGGCTTCGTGCCGGCGAGGCCAGCGTCGCGGCGGCGCATGCGGCGATGCTGCATTGTGGCGCCCGCGGCTATCTCAAGAGCCACCGCGCGCAGCGGCGTCTGCGCGAGGCCTATTTCGTCGCGATCGTCACGCCGGCCACCAAGCAGCTGCGCAAGATGCTCGCCGAGTCCTGAGTTTCAAGTCTCGAGTTTCAAGTCCTGAGTTTCGAGTCCTGAGCTTCACGAGTCCACCCCAGAAGACCACTTAACCTCAACGGAGAGGCTGCCAATGACGGACGTTCTGATCTCTGCCAGCGAACTTGCCGATCTCTTGAAGACCGAGCCCTGTGTCGTCATCGACACCCGCAACCCCGACGCCTACGGCGCCGGGCACCTCCCCAATGCCGTGAACGTCCATGAGATTTTCACGTTCCTTGCGACCTCGACGCCGGAGGGCATGGCCGAGCTGAAGACCAAATTCGCCGATGCCTTCGGCGCGGCCGGCCTCTCCGGCAAGGAAACCGCCGTGGTCTACGAGCAATCGATGAACTCCGGCTTCGGTCAGTCCTGCCGCGGCTATTATCTGCTCACCATGCTCGGCTATCCCAAGATCAAGGTGCTGCATGGCGGCTTCGATGCCTGGGCCGCCGCGGGTCTTCCGGTGACCAAGGATGTGCCGGCGCCGGCGAAGGCCTCGTTCTCGATCGTGCCCGAAGCAGGCGAGATCCTGATCGATGCGAAGACCATGCTCGCCGCGGTCGGCAAGCCCGGCATCGCCATCCTCGACGTGCGCGATGTCGACGAGTGGATCGGCGACAGCTCCTCGCCCTACGGCAAGGATTTCTGCCCGCGCAAGGGCCGCATCCCCGGCGCCGTGTGGCTGGAATGGTACCGCATGATGAAGCCGACCGCCGAAGGTCCGCGCTTCAAGTCCAAGGACGAGATTTTGGCGGAATGCGCCACCGTCGGCATCTCGACGACCACGCCGGTCTATCTCTACTGCTTCAAGGGCGCGCGCGCCTCGAACACGTTCCTGGCGCTTAAGAACGCCGGCGTGAAGGACGTGCGGATGTATTTCGGCTCCTGGAACGAATGGTCGCGCGATCCGTCGCTGCCGATCGAGCAGGGATTGCCGATCGCATCGGAAATGACGACCAAGGCGGCGTGAGCGCTCGCCATCACGTGGCACGCGGACGGGGCGCAATTCCCAGCGCCTTGATCCGCGATGCCAGCGTGGTCGGCTTGATGTCCAGCATCTCTGCTGCCCCGCCGGGGCCGAACACTTTTCCCGCGCAGGCCTCGAGCGCGGCCAGGATGTTGGCCCTTTCGTGATCGCGCATCTCCGCTGACGTCATGACCGCCGGGCGCGCCTCCGCCTTCTGGCGGGCGGCGCCGGTCTGAGCCAGCGCGCCGGATGCATCCGGCAGGTCGATCCGCAAGCGGCCGTTTTGCGACAGGATCGCACCGCGCTCGATCACGTTCTGCAATTCGCGGACATTGCCGGGCCAATCGTACCGGGTCAGCCGCCGCGCGTCGCCTTCGGACAGGCGCAGATTCGACTTCAGCGCCTTGCTCTCGCGCGTCAGGAAATGCTGGGCGAGCAGGGGAATGTCCTCGCGCCGCTCGCGCAAGGGTACCGTCTCGATCGGAAACACGTTGAGGCGGAAATAGAGGTCCTCGCGAAAACGGCCGCGCTGCACCTCCTGCTTGAAATCGCGATTGGTCGCGGCGATGACGCGGACGTCGACCGCGCGCGTGCGCTCCTGACCGACCCGCTCGAAATTGCCCTCCTGCAACACGCGCAGCAGCTTGCCCTGAAGTTCGAGCGGAATCTCGCCGACCTCGTCGAGGAACAGCGTGCCGCCGTCGGCGAGCTCGAACCGGCCGATACGGTCGCGCGTTGCGCCGGTAAAAGCGCCGCGGACGTGGCCGAAGAACTCGCTCTCGAACAATTCGCGCGGGATCGCGGCGCAGTTGACGCGGATCAGAGGCCGGTCGCTGCGGGTGGAAGCCTCGTGAATCGCGCGGGCGATCAGCTCCTTGCCGGTGCCGGACTCGCCCGTGATCATCACCGCAGCCGTGGTCGGCGCCACCAGCTTGACCTGACGCAGCGTCTGCTGGACCGCCTCGCTTTGACCGATGATGCCGCGGGGGTTGGTCTCGATGCGGATTTCCTCCTGGAGATAGGCGTTTTCCAGCTCGAGCCGCTCCCGCAGGCGGTCGACCTCGGTGAGTGCGGCGTGCAGCTTCTCGTCGGCCTCGCGCCGCTGGCTGACGTCGCGAAACACCACGACGGCGCCGACCACCACGCCGCGGTCGCGGATCGGGGTAGAGGTGTATTCGACCCAGGCCGGCGAGCCGTCCTTGCGCCAAAACACCTCGCCGTCGACCTGGTGCACGGCGCCGTCGCGGAACGCCGCATAGATCGGGCAATCGTGGTTGTGATAGTGCCGGCCGTCATGGTGGGTGTGGTGCATGATCGGGTGGATTTCCTTGCCGACCAGCTCCTCGGCAGTCCAGCCGAGCATGCGCTCGGCCGCGGGGTTCACGAAGGTGGTCTTGCCTTCTGCGTTGACGCCATAGATGCCTTCGCCGGCGGCGCGCAGGATCAGCTGGTTTTCGCGCTCGATGTCCTGGAACACCCGCTCGACCCGCTGCCAGGTCGAAATGCCGCTGCGCATGTGGTCTTCGGCGGCGGCATCGACATTGCGGCGGCGGCGCGCTTCGAGATCGGTCAGCGTGAGCAGCACCAGCGTGCCGCCGTCATGCGGCAGCAGGCAGCCGGCGTATTCGAGTCTTAGATTTTGCCCGGTGGCGTGGCGGGGGGTGAGCGCCGTGGTCCAGTAAGCGCCCTTGTGAAGCACGGCCTGGGTGAACACGGTGAGGGCCGGGAGCTGGCCGGTATGAAGGGTGCTGGCCTTGGTCTGGCGCAACAATGCTCGGTCGTAGCCGAGCAGGGCGCAGGCGGCCGGATTGGCATCGACGATCTGGTCGCCATAGGGATCGACCAGCAGCGTTGCCTCGACCGAGGATTCGAACGCTCCGACACGCGGGTCGACGGCTTCGGCCGCATCGTTGTGGCTGGGCATTGGCGTCGTTGCCATTGCGAGATCTCGTAATTGAACTACGAAATATCGTTTATCACGACTTTTCGTAGTGGCCAAGTGTGACCGAAAGCTCTGCGTCATCAACGCACTGGCGGGCGGAGAGGCGGTGGCATGCTCCTTGCGTAATTACCCTCGCAATGACGCGCAGGAGGTCCGATGTCCATTTTCGACAATCCGTTTGATCCCGATCGCAACCTTCGAGCCGGCTGTGCCTGTGGCCAGCACCAATCCGCGGCAGAGCATGAGCAGGCCACGGCGCTGCGCTGCGAGCCCGCTGAGAGCGAGGAGAAGCGTTACGAGGGCGTCGTTGCATCTGCGGTGATGCGCGCGATGTTTCCGCAGGACGCGGCGCGGCGCGCGTTCCTGAAGTCGGTCGGTGCGTCCACGGCGCTGGCCGCGCTGTCGCAATTCTTCCCGATCAAGACGGCGACCGAAGTCTTCGCGCAGACCGGCGCGCCCGAGAAGAAGGACCTCAAGGTCGGCTTCATCCCGATCACCTGCGCGACACCGATCATCATGGCAGCGCCGCTCGGCTTCTATGCCAAGCATGGTCTCAATGTCGAAGTCGTCAAGACCGCCGGCTGGGCGGTGATCCGCGACAAGACCATCAACAAGGAATACGACGCCGCGCACATGCTGGCCCCGATGCCGCTCGCGATTTCGCTGGGCCTGGGAGCCAATGCCATTCCCTTCACGGTGCCCGCGATCGAGAACATCAACGGGCAGGGCATCGTGCTGGCGACCAAGCACAAGGACAAGCGCGATCCGAAGGACTGGAAGGGGATGAAGTTCGCAATTCCCTTCGACTATTCCATGCACAATTACCTGCTGCGGTATTATCTCGCCGAGCACGGGCTCGATCCCGATACCGACGTGCAGCTGCGCTCGGTGCCGCCGCCGGAAATGGTGGCGAATCTGCGCGCCGACAACATCGACGGCTTCCTCGCGCCCGACAACATCTGCCAGCGCGCGATCTACGACGGCGTCGGCTTCATGCACCTCTTGTCCAAGGAAATCTGGGATGGCCATCCCTGCTGCAGCTTTGCCGCCAGCAAGGAATTCATCACGACGGCGCCGAACAGCTTTGCCGCGCTGACGCGCGCCATCGTCGATGCCACCGCCTATGCGTCGAAGGCGGAGAACCGCAAGCAGATCGCGGAAGCCATCGCGCCCGCCAATTACATCAACGCGCCGGTCACGGTGCTGGAGCAGGTCCTGACCGGCACCTATGCCGACGGCCTCGGCGGCGTGAAGACGGACGCCAAACGCGTCGATTTCGATCCGTTCCCCTGGCAGTCCTTTGCGGTGTGGATGCTGACGCAGATGAAGCGCTGGGGCCAGATCAAGGGCGACGTCGACTACAAGGCGGTCGCCGAGCAGGTGTATCTCGCCACCGACACCAGGAAGCTGATGACCGAGATGGGCCTGTCGCCGCCCGCGAGCGCCTACAAATCGTTCGCGGTGATGGGAAAGACTTTCGATCCGGCGAAGCCCGAGGATTATGTCGCGAGCTTCAAGATCAGGAAGGCATCGTGAGGGGCCGCGCGCGCTCTCCGTTGTCGTCCCGGCGAAGGCCGGGACCCATACCGCGTGATCGGTCGATTTCGAACGGCAGCGGTACCGAACGACCAGTCTTAGCCAAACGTCTCCCTGGGGGTATGGGTCCCGGCCTTCGCCGGGACGACGTGTGGAGAGGTCTTGCGACATGACATCCTCCCTCCGCCTCCGCGCCGGCCTCGTCTCGATCGTTCTGCTCGCCGCGTTCCTCGGCATCTGGCATCTGGCCACGCGATCGACGGCACCGGTCGCGACGATGAGTCCGGAATACGCCAAGCTGATGGGCCTGACCGCGACGCAGGGCAAATCCGCCATGCCGGGTCCGATCGACGTCGGCGCAAAACTCTGGGAGCATCTGAAGCGGCCGTTCTACGACAATGGGCCGAACGACAAAGGGCTCGGCATCCAGCTCGGCTATTCCATCGCGCGCGTCGGCACCGGCTACCTGCTGGCCGTGCTCGTCGCCATCCCGCTCGGCTTCCTTATCGGCATGTCGCCGCTGTTGAGCAAGGCGCTCGATCCCTTCATCCAGGTGTTGAAGCCGATTTCGCCGCTGGCGTGGATGCCGCTCGCGCTCTACACCATCAAGGATTCCTCGATCTCAGCGATCTTCGTGATCTTCATCTGCTCGATCTGGCCGATGCTGCTCAACACCGTGTTCGGCGTGGCCAGCGTGCGCAAGGAATGGATCAACGTCGCGCGGACGCTGGAGGTCGGCACCATCAGGCGCGCCTTCACCGTGATCCTGCCGGCGGCCGCGCCCACGATCCTGACCGGCATGCGCATCTCGATCGGCATCGCCTGGCTCGTGATCGTCGCCGCCGAAATGCTCGTCGGCGGCACCGGCATCGGCTATTTCGTCTGGAACGAGTGGAATAACCTCTCGATCACAAACGTCATCATCGCGATCCTGCTGATCGGGGTCGTCGGCATGCTGCTCGACCAGATCCTCGCGCGCTTCACGCGCATGGTCACATTTCCGGAGTAGGGGCTGTGACCGACAAATTCATCTCCATCGAAGGCATCGCAAAACGCTATCCGGGCGCGAGCGGCGCCACGACGACGATCTTCGAGAATCTGTGGCTCTCGATGGCGCGCGGCGAGTTCTGCTGCGTGATCGGCCATTCCGGCTGCGGCAAGACCACGGTGCTCAACATCCTCGCCGGCCTCGATGCGCCGAGCGAAGGCACGGTCATCGTCGACGGACAGTCGATATCAGGCACCAGCCTCGACCGTGCCGTGATCTTCCAGAGCCATGCGCTCTTGCCCTGGCGCACCGTGCTCGGCAATGTCGCCTATGCCGTGAGCTCGAAATGGCGGCGCTGGGACCGCGCCAAGGTCAAGGCGCATGCGCAGACTTTCATCGATCTCGTGGGCCTGACGGGTTCGGAGCACAAACGACCTTCCGAACTCTCGGGCGGCATGAAGCAGCGCGTCGGCATCGCGCGCGCTCTCTCGATCACGCCCAAGATGATGCTGATGGACGAGCCGTTCTCCGCGCTCGACGCGCTGACGCGCGGCACGCTCCAGGACGAGGTGCGCCGGATTTGTCTGGAGACCGGACAGACCGCATTCATGATTACCCACGACGTCGACGAGGCGATCTACCTTGCCGACAAGATCTTTCTCATGACCAACGGGCCCGGCGCGGTGCTGGCGGAGGTCGTCGAAAATCCGCTGCCCAGGGATCGCGGTCGTACGGACCTGCACCGCCATCCGCTCTATTACGCGCTGCGCAATCACATCATCGATTTCCTGGTGACGCGCAGCAAGACCTTCACCGCCGAGACACCCGATCACGATCCGCGCAACGTGCCGATGGTGCATATCGGCAAGCCCGGACTGACGATCGCGGCCAGCGACGAACCACGACAAACACGGATACCCGGGACCAGTCCCGGACTTACTGCCTAGAAGGGAGACTGACATGAAACGCGAAGACCTCACCGAGAAGCTGCTCGACATCAAGCGCGAGAAGGGCTGGAGCTGGAAATACATCTGCGAGAAGATCGGTGGCTATTCGGAGGTGCTGATAACAGGCGCGATCCTCGGCCAGATGAAATTGACGAAGCCGCAGGCCGCCAACGCCGCCGAACTGTTCGGCCTTACCAAGGCAGAGACCACGATGCTCAACGAGACGCCGATGCGCGGCATGCCGATGCCGCCGACCGATCCCCTGATCTATCGCTTCTACGAACTGGTCATGGTCAACGGCCCGGCCTGGAAGGCGCTGATCGAGGAGGAGTACGGCGACGGCATCATGTCGGCAATCGACTTCGACATGGTGATGGAGCGCCTGCCCAATCCGAAGGGCGACCGCGTCAAGATCACCATGAGCGGCAAATTCCTGCCGTACAAATATTACGGCGCCAGCGGCAACGTTCCGGAGTATGGCTTCAAGGAAGGCTGACGGGGGCGAGTGGGGAATTGCGAATAGCGAATGGCTTCTTGCCGCTCGCTATTCGCTCCTCGTTACAGGATCGCGCCCGGCGTGTACTTCGCCGCTTCAGGATTGGCCCTGGCGAGCGCGTCGACCTGCTCGGCGAAGTAATCGACCTGGGCGCCGGCGTCGCCGGAATTGGCGCGACCGTGGTCGAGCACGCGCTGCAATTCGGCTTCGCTCATGCCGAGGCGCGGATCGGCAGCGAGACGCTGCAGCAGGTCGTTCTGCACGATCTTGCCGGTGCGCAGGTCGCGAATGGCCGCGACCGCATGCTCCTTGATCGCCTCGTGCGCGCCTTCACGGCCGGCACCCTTTTTCACCGCTTCCATCATGACCGTGGTGGTCAGCAGGAAAGGCAAATAACGGTTGAGCTCGGTCGCGACGACGGCGTCGAATATTTCCATCTGGTCGAGCACCGAGAGCAGGGTCTCGAGCAGGCCGTCCATGGCGAGGAAGGCATCGGGCAGCATCACGCGGCGGACGACGGAGCAGGAGACATCGCCCTCGTTCCACTGTTCGCCGGCGAGGCCGGCGGCCATGGCGAGATAGCCCTTCAGCACCACATGCAGGCCGTTGATGCGCTCGCAGGAGCGGCTGTTCATCTTGTGCGGCATCGCGGAAGAGCCGACCTGGCCCTTCGCAAAACCTTCGCTGGCGAGCTCATGGCCCGCCATGAGGCGCAACGTCTTGGCGAAGCTGCCGGGACCGCTGGCGAGATCGACGAGGACGCTGACCGCGCGGAAGTCGAGGCTGCGGGGATACACCTGGCCCACGGCATCGAAGCTCTTGGGCAGGCCGAGATGGACCAGGATGCGCTGCTCGAGCGCACGCGCCTTGCCGGCATCGCCGTTGAACAGGGTGATCTGATCGAGCCGCGTGCCGACGGCGCCCTTCAGGCCGCGCGCGGGATAGGTTTGCAGCAAATTGGCCAGGCTCTGGTGCGCCAGCAGCATCTCTTCACCGAACATGGCGATGCGCTTGCCGAGCGTCGTGACCTGCGCAGCCACGTTGTGGGTGCGTGCCGTGAACGGGATGTCTCGCAATTGCCTGGCGTGCTTCGCAAAACGGATCAGCGCGGCGATGCACTTGGTCTCGACGAGCTGCAGTCCGCGATAGACCTGCAGCTGCTCCACGTTCTCGGTGAGGTCGCGGCTCGTCATGCCCTTGTGCAGGTGCTCATGACCGGCAAGATCGCAGAACTCCTCGATGCGCGCCTTCACGTCGTGGCGGGTGACGCGCTCGCGCCGCATGATGGAGGCGAGGTCAACCTGGTCCTTCACCCGCTCGTAGCTGTCGATCACGCCATCCGGCACGGGAATGCCGAGATCGCGCTGCGCTTTCAGCACGGCGATCCAGTAGTCGCGTTCGAGGCGAACCTTGCCTTCGCCGCTCCAGATGGCGCGCATGGCGGGCGAGGCATAGCGTTCGGAAAGGACGTTGGAGATATGGTCCGGGGTGCGATCTTGGGTGCGATCTTGGGGCATACCGCCCATTTGGCATTGCCCGGGGCTGGCTGCAAGCCCGAGCGGCGAATGGGGTTTCCGTCGCCATTCGCCACTCCCTTTTTAACTACTTTCCCGCCTTCACCTCGGCGGCCGCCGCCGCGATCAACTCGCTCATCTTGGCGCGAATCGCCTGTTCGGTGACGGCCACGTTCTTGGCGGCGAAATCGGCCATGACCTTGCGCAGGACGTCGGCATCGCCGGCTTCCTCGAAATCGGCCGCGACCACTTCCTTGGCGTAGGCCGTGGCGGCTTCCCCGGTGATTCCGAGCTTTTCGGCCGCCCACAGCCCGAGCAGCCGGTTGCGGCGGGCTTCCGCCCTGAATTTCTGCTCCTCGTCGAGGGCGAACTTCTTCTCGAAGCCTTCCTCGCGCTTGTCGAACGTGCTCATGCCTTTTCCAATTCCCTGCTGACTGGCCCCGGCGGCCCTCGTTGCGAGAGCCCCGGTCCATGCCTAGATAGGAGGCAAGAATCGGCAAAACAACGAGCCGTTAAGCCGCAGGCAAGACGGTATAAGTTGATGCCGGACGGCCGGATCGATTGTGCTTGGACAGCCAATCGGATAGGTTGCCTAAGGCTGGGTTCCCGTTCTGTTTCCGCGGGTTCCGGGCCGTTCACGGCAGCTCCGCTGTGGGTCGTAGGTCTCGTCAACCGGAGCACACCAGATACATGGATTTCAACAAAACACGGTACATCCCCATGAGCCGTCGGCGTCGCATTTATGAAGGCAAGGCAAAGGTTCTTTACGAAGGCCCGGAGCCCGGTACCCTGATCCAGCACTTCAAGGATGACGCCACCGCGTTCAATGCGAAAAAGCATCAGGTGATCGAGGGCAAGGGTGTCCTCAACAACCGGATCTCGGAGTACCTGTTTCAGCACCTCAACGACATCGGGGTGCCGACCCATTTCATCCGCCGCCTCAACATGCGCGAGCAGCTGATTCGCGAAGTCGAGATCGTGCCGCTGGAAGTGGTGGTGCGGAACGTTGCCGCCGGCTCGCTGTCGCAGCGACTCGGCATCGAGGAGGGCACGCAGCTGCCGCGCTCGATCATCGAATTCTACTACAAGAACGACCAGCTCAACGACCCCATGGTGTCGGAAGAGCACATCACCGCCTTCGGCTGGGCGACGCCGCAGGAGATCGACGACATCATGGCGCTCGCCATCCGCGTCAACGACTTCCTCACCGGCCTCTTCCTCGGCATCGGCATCCGCCTCGTCGACTTCAAGATGGAATGCGGCCGGCTGTTCGAGAACGAGATGATGCGGATCATCGTCGCCGACGAGATCTCGCCGGATAGCTGCCGTCTGTGGGACATCAAGTCGAACGAGAAGCTCGACAAGGACCGTTTCCGCAGGGATCTCGGTGGGCTCCTCGAAGCCTATACCGAAGTCGCCAAGCGTCTCGGCATCCTCATGGAGAACGAGCGTCCGGCGGGCTCCGGCCCGGTGCTGGTGAAGAGCTAAAAGGGGATTTGGACGTGAAGGCACGTGTCACCGTTACCTTGAAGACGGGCATCCTCGATCCGCAGGGAAAGGCCATCGAAGGCGCGCTGAAGTCGCTCGGCGTCGACGGCGTCGCCAGCGTCCGGCAGGGCAAGGTGTTCGACATCGAGCTTGCCGGCGCGGACAAGGCCAAGGCGGAGGCGGCGTTGAAGGACGCCGCCGACAAGCTGCTGGCGAACACCGTGATCGAGAACTATCGGGTCGAGTTGATCGGGTGAACGGGATGGCTCACAGCCAACCGACCCGACGAAAACGCCAGTACAGCGCGCCGCACGACGTCAGCATCACGCCGAGCAGCGTGTAGTAGCCGTACTCCCAGTCCAGCTCCGGCATGTGCTTGAAGTTCATGCCGTAAATGCCGGCGAGCGCGGTCGGGATGGCGATGATCGCGAGCCAGGAGGCGAGCTTCTTCGACACCGCCGTCTCCTGGGCCTGGCCGACCAGCAGGCTCGCCTCGAAGGCGAACGCCAGCACCTCGCGCATGGAATCGATACGCTCCTGGATATTGCGAACGTGGTCCGTGACGTCGCGGAACAGCGGCTGCATGGTCGCGCGCACCATCGCAAGCTCGTCGTGCTCCAGCCGGCGGCAGACCTCCACCAGCGGGCCGATCGCGTTCCTGAGCCGCAAGAGGTCACGGCGCAGCATGTAGAGCCGCTCGATCTGCGCCTTGCTGATCGGCTTGGAGAGCACGTCGTCCTCGATGCCCTCGACCTCGTCGTGAATGCTTTCGAGCACGGGCGAGTAGTTGTCGACGATGAAATCGAGGATGGCGTAGAGGATGTAGTCTTCGCCGCGCGCGAGCGCCCGCGGGCAGCTTTCGCAGCGCTCGCGCACCGGTGTGTAGGACGTCGAGGCGCCGTGGCGCACCGAGACCAGATAGCCTTCGCCGACGAAGATGTGGGTCTCGCCGAAGGCGATGCGGCCCTCGATCAGCTGCGCCGTCCGCGCCACGATGAACAGCGCCTCGCCATATTGCTCGATCTTGGGCCGCTGATGAGCGTGGTCGGCGTCCTCGATGGCGAGGTCGTGCAGGTCGAACTGCTTCTGCACGGCGGCGAGGAGCGCCATGTCGGGCTCGTGCAGGCCGATCCAGACCACGTGGCCGGGCTTGGCCCGCCAGCTCGAGGCCTCGCTGATGGCGATATTGGCGACGCGCCGGCCGTCGACATAGGCGCCGGCGGCGACGACGCCCTCGGTGGACACCGGCTCGGAGAGGGATGCGGGCAGCGACGGGACATTCATGGCTTCAATCCCGGCAAATCGGTCGGCCAACGGCATGCGTCCATAGCCTGTGCACAAGGCCGCTTGCGGAGGCTAGCACTGGTAAAATCCCCGTCAAATGGATATGTCTCTTCACGATTTGGCCCGTTGGCCACCCCGAATCCCGCCACCGTCGGAACCCCTGCCATGAAAGCCGCCATTCTCGTCTTTCCCGGAATCAACCGCGAGCGCGACATGGCGCGCGCCTTGAGGCTGATCTCGGGCCGCGAGCCCGCGATGGTCTGGCACGCCGAGACGTCGCTGCCGGCAGGAACCGATCTCGTGGTGGTGCCGGGCGGCTTTTCCTATGGCGATTATCTTCGTTGTGGCGCCATCGCAGCGCGGGCGCCCGTGATGGATGCGGTGCGCGACTACGCGGCCAAGGGCGGCCTCGTGCTCGGCGTCTGCAACGGTTTCCAGATCCTCTGCGAATCCGGGCTGCTGCCGGGCGTGCTGATGCGCAATGCGCGGCTGAAATTCATCTGCCACGACGTGCATCTGCGCGTCGAGCGCTCCGACACGCCGTTCACCCGCGGCTACAATGCCGGGCAGGTGATCCGCGTCCCCGTCGCCCATGGCGAGGGCAACTACGAAGCGGATGAAGAGACCATCAAGCGCATCGAAGGCGAGGGGCGGGTGCTCTATCGCTACTGTTCCCCCGACGGCGCGGTTGACGAGAGCCACAACATCAACGGCGCGGCGCATTCCATCGCCGGCCTCGTCAACGACAAGGGCAACGTGCTCGGCATGATGCCGCATCCGGAAAACCACGTCGAAGATATCATGGGTTGCACCGACGGCCGCGGCCTGTTCGCGGGCCTGGTCCAGCATCTTGACCGTGCGGCGTGAATGGGGTTCTGACTTGGCGGTTGAATTTCAACGTTTGAGGCGCAACTTCAGCCGCTCGGCCGGCACCGTCATCGCGGCGACGCCCGCCATGACCAGCAGCAGTCCCAGCGCCAGGTTCGACGGCACGCTCTCGCCGAGCAGCAGCACGGACAGGCCGACGCCGATCGGGATACGCAAGTACCCTTGCGCGTTGGTCGTCAGCGTTCCGAGCCGGCCCAGGCACATGTAGAACAGCATCAATCCCAAGGCGCTGGAGACGATACCCATCACGATGGTGGCGACGATCGCCGTCGGCGTCGGATGCAGCGTCCAGGGCTGGTCGATGATCAGCGCGGGCGGCAGCAATACGAGGCCGCCGAACAGCAGGGAGCCTGCCGCCACCACCATCGGGTCGTAGTCGGAGAGCCGCAGGCCGAAGATCGTCGCGCAGGCAAAGGAGATGGTGGCGAGCAGGATCGCGATCTCCGCGATAATCTCACTACTGAGCCCGCGCAGCGCGTCGAGGCCGACGATGACGATGGTGCCAGCAAGGCCGAGGATCGCGCCTGCGAGTTTGAGCAGCGTTGCCGGCTCGTGCCGCGTGATCAGCGAGGTGATCAGGAAGGCGAAAATCGGCGTGGTGGAGGCCAGCACCACCGTGTTCGAGGCTGGTACATATTGCTGCGACCAGGTGATGATCAGGAACGGGAATGTCGAGTTGATCAGCTGCTGGGTCGCGAACAGCTTCCAGGCTTTTGCGTCGGTGGGGATCCTGATGCTGCGCATCCCCAGGATCGCGAACAGGAACGCGGCCGCGATCAGCGAGCGCGCGGAGATGAAAGTGATCGGCGGGATGGTGGGAAGCGCCAGCTTGGCCAGTGGATAGGTGGAGCTCCAGCAACAGGCGAGCGCGAACAGCAGCGCGTAGTCGCGCCAGTTGCGCGCGCCGGTGGCGGTCATGGATGGCAATGGCGATGCGACGGAGGCCGCTGTGCGGCCCGTCCTTGATGTGCTCTGCGGCACCCTTGTTTTTGCTCCCCGGCGCGATAGCGCTTGACCCAACTCTGGGCGAGGGGACGCGAAAAGGGAAGGCGTCGAGCTATGCGTTTGGCTGCACGGCGGGCTTCCGCTTCACCCGCTTGATCGTGCCGGAGAAGGTGAACAGGGGCCGTCCGCCCGATGTTAGCTTGCCGCGCAGGAAGATTAGCGAGCCGCCGGCACGGGAAACCTCGCCCACACACTCGATCAGCTCGCCTTCGCGGGCTGCGTCGAGGAAATCGCAGGCGAAATTGGTGGTCACTGCCGGCCCGTCCAGTTCGTGGGTGGCGATCGCGAACAGGCAATAGTCGGAAAATGCCATGAAGCAGCCGCCATGGACGTTGCCGGAGCCGTTGAGGTGCTTTTTCTCGACCCGGAAGGCGCTGCGGACGCTGCCGTCGTTCTCGATCCTGTGCCAGAACGGGCCGATATGGCTCTCGAAACTGTCGCGAATCCAGGTCCGCCAGCCCTTGAATTCGCCCTCGGTGGCGACGTGCAGGTCGGGGCGGCGGGGCGGCGGCGCTTTGGTCAATTCGTGCAAAGAAACGGGCCTTCAATTACGGGTCTTCAGCCCTTAAATCCGATCCGTCAGCGCCTTGCAATTCCCGTTCCCGCATCCCCCGGCCGCAAAACGTGGGACAGCGGGAAAATGCTTCATAAAGGGCTTTTCGTAGGCCCCCGATGTTCCTAAGAACGGCCAACCGCCGCCGAAAGCCTCGAATCCATGAAGAATGAACCCAAGATCACCCCCGAACTGGTTGCCGCCCACGGGCTAAAGCCCGACGAGTATGAGCGCATCCTAAAGCTGATCGGGCGGGAGCCGACCTTCACCGAGCTCGGCATCTTCTCGGCGATGTGGAACGAGCACTGCTCGTACAAGTCCTCGCGTATCCATCTGAAGGGCCTGCCGACCAAGGCGCCCTGGGTGATCCAGGGCCCCGGCGAGAATGCCGGCGTGATCGACATCGGCGACGGCCAGGCCGTGGTATTCAAGATGGAGAGCCACAACCATCCGAGCTATATCGAGCCCTATCAGGGCGCGACCACCGGCGTCGGCGGCATTTTGCGCGACGTCTTCACGATGGGCGCGCGGCCGATCGCCTGCCTCAATGCGCTGAGCTTCGGTGCGCCCGAGCATGCCAGGACGCGGCATCTCGTCTCCGGCGTCGTCGCGGGAGTCGGCGGCTATGGCAATTCCTTCGGCGTGCCGACGGTCGGCGGCCAGGTGCGCTTCCACACTCGCTATGACGGCAACATCCTCGTCAACGCGATGGCGGTCGGCCTCGCCGACGCCGACAAGATCTTCTATGCCGCCGCCTCCGGCGTGAACATGCCGATCGTCTATCTCGGCTCCAAGACCGGCCGCGACGGCATCCACGGCGCCTCGATGGCCTCGGCCGAATTCGACGACAAGTCCGAGGAGAAGCGCCCGACCGTGCAGGTCGGCGATCCCTTCGCCGAGAAGCTGCTGCTGGAGGCCTGCCTCGAGATCATGGAGCAGGGCTGCGTCATCGCGATCCAGGACATGGGCGCGGCCGGCCTGACCTGTTCGGCGGTCGAGATGGGCGCCAAGGGCGACCTCGGCGTCGATCTCGATCTCGACGCGGTGCCGACCCGCGAGACCGGCATGAGCGCCTACGAGATGATGCTCTCGGAGAGCCAGGAGCGCATGCTCATGGTGCTCAAGCCCGAGAAGGAAAAGGAAGCCGAAGCGATCTTCAAGAAGTGGGGGCTCGACTTCGCCGTGGTCGGCTACACCACGCCGAGCAAGCGCTTCGTGGTCAAGCATGGCGGTGACGTCATGGCCGATTTGCCGATCAAGGAGCTTGGCGACGAGGCACCGCTCTACGACCGCCCGCATGTGCCCTCCGCCGCGCTGCCGATCGTGCATGCGCGCGAGGTGCCGGCGCCGATGGGTCTCGGTGCAGCGCTGGAGAAGCTGATCGGCACGCCCGACATGTGCAGCAAACGCTGGGTCTGGGAGCAGTACGACCACGTCATCCTCGGCAACACCATGCAGCGTCCCGGTGGCGATGCCGCCGTGGTGCGCGTCGAGGACGGGCCAAAGGGCCTAGCGCTGACCGTCGACGTCACGCCGCGCTATTGCGAGGCCGATCCCTATCAGGGCGGCATGCAGGCGGTGGCGGAAGCCTGGCGCAACATCACCGCGGTCGGCGGCAAGCCGCTCGCGATCACCGACAATCTCAATTTCGGCAATCCGGAGCGGCCCGAGATCATGGGCCAGTTCGTGGGCTGCCTGAAGGGCATCTCGGAAGCCTGCCGCACGCTCGACTTCCCGGTCGTGTCCGGCAACGTCTCGCTCTACAACGAGACCAACGGCCGCGCGATCCTGCCGACGCCCTCGATCGGCGGCGTTGGCCTGCTCGACGACTTCACCAAATCGGCTTCGCTCGCCTTCAAGGCCGAGGGCGAGGCGATCCTTCTGGTCGGCGAGACCCATGGCTGGCTCGGCCAGTCGGTCTATTTGCGCGACATCTGCGGCCGCGAGGAGGGCGCTCCGCCGCCGGTCGATCTCGCCGCCGAGAAGCGCAACGGCGACTGCGTGCGCGGCATGATCCATGCGGGCACCGCAACTGCCGTGCACGACCTGTCGGATGGCGGCCTACTGATCGCGCTCGCCGAGATGGCGATGGCGAGCGGCATCGGCGCCAAACTGCTGGCGGCGCCGACCGCGCTGGTGCCGCAGGCCTATTGGTTCGGCGAGGACCAGGCGCGCTATCTCGTCACCGTGCCGGAAACCGAAGCCGGCCTGGTGCTCGCCAAGATGCGCGGCTGCGAGGTGCCCTGCGTGCGGATCGGCACCACCGGCGGCGACGCGATCGCCATCGCCGGCGAGGCGCCGGTCGCGATCGATACGCTGCGGACCTCGTTCGAGCGCTGGCTGCCGGACTATATGGGCGGGAAGGCGGCGTAAGCTGCTTCAACGGAGTTGAGAGAGCGTGCGCCTCACAACACGTGTGACGCCCCCGGAATCTTCCGCAACGCCGCGGTCAGGCCCCAGCTCAGGACCACCGTGAGCACGAAGCCGATCGCGGCCTTCACGATCGCCGGTAATCCATAGTCGAACAGCGCGTACTGGATCCACAGCGCGATCGGGTAGTGCACCAGGAACATGCCATAGGCATCCGCCTGCATGCGGTCGAGCAGGTTCGGCCCCGGCGACTTCTCGTGCAGGAAGAAGGCGAGGATCGCGAGCAGGATCGAAGCCGAGAAAAGCACGAAGAACGTGCCGTAGATCGCCTGGTACCAGTGCGGTTGCGGGTCCGGATTCCCCAGGATTTCGCGCTTGACGTAGATCATGCCCCACATCAGGCAGTACGGGATCAGCGTCACGATCGCCCACAGCCAACGCTGTTTCGGCAACTGGCCGTCGGCGCTGAGGATGCCGCGATCGAAGTTCGCCGCACCGACGCTGACGCCGATGAAGAAATAGGCGAAGTAGAGCAGGATGCGGCTCTCCTGCACCGAGAACGGCCCGAACTCGAACCATCTGTTGGCGCCGAGATAGAGCAGTGCCGGCACGTAGACGATGACGCTCACGACGGCGAGCAGCAGCCAGAACACGGCCGGCTGGTCAAATCCGCGCAGCGAGATTCGGTTGACCGGATCGACCAGATGCGCCGAGACCCGGTAGAGCAGGCTCGCGGTGAGGTCGAACGCCAGCAGCACCCACACGAACCAGATCGGGCCGCTGGGCCACGGGCCAACGCTGATCGTCTTCCACCAGAACGCCGCGAAGCTCAGTTCGGGGTCCTGCCGCAGTGCGATCGCGTAATAGGCGAGCGGGATGACGGTGAGGGCGGCGATCGCGAACGGCAGTCCGAGCCGCAACAGGCGGTCGCGCAGGAAGACCGATGGCTCCTTGCGCGCGATGCCGGGCCAGGTGAACAGGCCCGACAGGAAGAAGAACATCGCCATGAAGAAGCTGTCGGTGGCGAGCACGACGATGTCGAAGCCGATCCAGGACGCCGGATCGGTGTGGCCGAAATAAGTATAGGGAATGACGGCGTGATGCAGCAGCACGACCAGCGTGAGGAAGGTGCGGGCGCGGTCGAGCGAGACGTTGCGCGCCCTGATCTTCGGCGCGGCGTGCGCCTCTGCGCCGATCGTCGCGGAATGTGACATCGTGATCATGGTTGCCCCGGCTTGCGCTTCCATCCCGGCCGGACTGTGCCGCCAGGAACTGGATTCAGCAAGTGTCGTTTGGGACGTCCCGCGGGGCCGGCAACCGCTAGGAACCAGTTCCCCGCAGGGAAGTTAGCGTTCGCCAAAAGGGCTTGAGGACCGCGAAAAGCGTACCAATTTGGAGCTGGCAATGACGATCCTGAAATGGGCGCTGATCTTCCTGCTGATCTCGATCGTGGCCGGCGTGCTCGGCTTCACCGGCGTCTCGGCCGCCTCCGCCGACATCGCCCGCTTCCTGTTCTACGTCTTCGTCGTGATCTTCCTGGTGCTGCTGATACTCGGGCTCACGATATTCAGGGCGTAGCGGCGGCCATGCCGGGCATGACGAACTCTCAGCGACTTACCCCACTTCCTCGATCTTCACCTTGTCCGGATAGAAGGCGAGGTGGCCGGAAATCTCGGTCATCGCGGGGAACGGCGTCTCGTAGGTCCAGATCGCATTGTCGAGCGTCTTGCCGTCGGCCTTGACGCTGTAATAGCTCGCGTCCCCCTTGTAGGGGCAGTGGGTGACGCGGCCGGTGCGCTCCAGCAGCGCCATGTTGGCGTCCTCGCGCGGCAGATATTGCACCGCCGGGTATCTGGCCTCCTTCAGCGTCAGCGCCTTGGCGCTCTCGGCAATCACGACATCACCCGCCGTGACGCGGACGCGCCGGGGATTCGGGGTGATGGTGATGGGGTGGTCGGGTCCTGGAAGCTTCATGATTCACGCCTTTTCGATCAATCTGCCGCGCGCGGCACTTTGTCGTGCCTTTATCCTGATCGGATCAGGGATATAGTGCCGGAAAGCGTGACGTAGAAGACCGTTCACGCTAAGTTTGGCCCTGCCGGCAAGTTTGGCTTTGCAGATCCGGACCCCGGCCGCGATTCGACGACGAGGCTGGTCTGCAGCCGAGACAAGGAGCAAGACCCGAATGCCCATGGACGCCCACGATATCGAGGCGATGATCAAGGCGGCGATCCCCGATGCCGAGGTGACCATCCGTGACCTCGCCGGCGACGGCGACCACTATGCCGCGACCGTGATCTCGGAATCCTTCCGCGGCAAATCCCGCGTCCAGCAACACCAGATCGTCTATCAGTCCCTGCGCGGCCAGATGGGCGGCGTGCTGCATGCGCTGGCGCTGCAGACAGGTGTACCGGGCACCTGATCCGGCGGACACCTCACTGATCGCGTGACGGGGGGCTGACGATGGCTGCGGACAATCCTCGCGGCGCCATGTTTCGCGTCATCGCGCCGAACCAGCACAGCCGCGTCACCAATGCCGAGCTGTTCTTCGATCTCGTCTTCGTCTTCGCAATCACGCAGGTCTCGCACACGCTGCTGCACCACTTCACGCCGCTCGGTGCGGTGCACGTCACGGTGCTGTTTCTCGCGGTGTGGTGGGTGTGGGTGTACACCGCCTGGGTCACCAACTGGCTCAATCCCGACCTGACGCCGGTCCGGATCCTGCTTTTCCTGATGATGCTGGGCGGCCTCGTGCTGTCGACGACGATCCCGACCGCCTTCGAGGGCCGGGGCCTGTGGTTTGCGATGTCCTACGCGACCATGCAGGTCGGACGCACCGCCTTCTGGCTGTTCGCAACCCCGTCCCACCGGATTCCGGTGCGTCACAATGCCATTCGCATCCTGACCTGGCTCTCGATCTCCGCGGTGTTGTGGATCGCGGGCGGCTTGTCCGAGGGGGAGACTCGGCTGTGGCTCTGGATCGCGGCGGTCACCTGGGAATATGTCTCGCCGGCGGTCCGCTTCTGGGTCCCCAGGCTGGGCTTCTCGTCGGTCGAGGCCTGGGCCGTCGAAGGCGGCCACGTGGCCGAACGCTGCTCTCTCTTCGTCATCATCGCGCTCGGCGAGGCCGTCGTCGTCAACGGCGCCACTTTCGCCGAGCTGGAGTGGACCGCGGACAACATCCTGGCCTTCGTCTCGGCGCTGGTCGGCAGCATCGCGATGTGGTGGGTCTATTTCCACAAGGGCGCCGAGGCGGGCTCCGAGCGTATCTCGAAGTCCGCCGAATCCGGCCGGCTGGCCCGGCTTGCCTACACCTATCTGCACATGCCGATCATCGCCGGCATCATCCTGACCGCGGTGTCGGACGAGCTGGTGCTGAAGCATCCAACCGGCCATTCCGATCTCAGGACCATCGTGAGCACGATCGGTGGTCCCTTGGTGTTCCTGGTCGGCACCATTTTGTTCAAGCACGCGATCCGCGGCTTCCTCCAGCTCTCGCACGGCATCGGCATCATCCTGCTGCTGGCGCTGTGGTGGTTCGCCGCCGACCTCTCGCCGCTCTGGCTGTCGGTCGCGACGAGCCTGATCATGATCTTGGTCGCGGTGTGGGAGTCGGTGTCGCTGGGGGCGACGCCGAAAGAGGCCGAGGAGCATTGAGCCGCGGGAGCGGCCTGATTGCACGCCTCGTCCTTCGAGGCGACCGCTGCGCGGTCTCCTTTTTCGATCAGGCTCTCAGGATGAGGCTAATCCGCGTCGCTGCCCGTTGAACTTGCTGCCGCGCACTCCTTCCTCATCCTGAGGAGCCCGCCTAAAGCGGGCGTCTCGAAGGATGCGCCGCAGGCAAAGCGCTCTCAGATGCGGTGGCGCGTTTACTCCGCAACCTCCAGCGCATGCACCGAAAACATCCTCGCCTCATCCGTCCAGCTCTCGCGCACCCGCCAGCCTGCGCCTTGCGCCAGGGTCGCAAAACGCTCGATGCTGTATTTATAGCTGTTCTCGGTGTGGATGCTCTCGCCGGGGCGGAACGAGAAGCTGGTGCCGAGCAGACGCACGGTCTGGCTCTTCTTGCTGATCAGGTGCATCTCGATGCGGTGCCGCTCACGGTTGTAGATCGCGCGATGGGTGAAGGCGGAGAGGTCGAAATTGCCGCCGAGCTCGCGGTTGATGCGCACCAGCACATTGAGGTTGAAGCGCGCGGTGACGCCGGCGGCATCGTTATAGGCATCGTGGAGCACGCGCTCCTCTTTCTCCAGGTCGGCGCCGATGATCATCTGCGCGCCCCGGCCCAGGATGGCGCGCGCGCTTTTCAGGAAGGCCTGCGCTTCGTGCGGCTCGAAATTACCGATGGTCGAGCCCGGGAAAAAGCCGACCTTGGGCATCGACGCGACCGCCTTGGGCAGCTCGAACGGCGTGGTGAAGTCCGCGGCGACCGGGTAGATGCCGAGCGAAGGGAAATCCCGCTTCAGGCCGTTCGCCTGCGCCTTCAGGAAGTCGCCGGAGATATCGACGGGGACATAGGCCGCGAACTTGCAGTGGTTGAGCAGCAGGCGCACCTTCGTGGTCGCGCCGGCGCCGAACTCGACCAGTGCCGCATGCTCCGGAATGATCTTCGCGATCTCGCTGCCGCGCTCCTTCAGGATCGCAAGCTCGGTGCGCGTCGGATAATATTCCGGCAGGCGCGTGATCGCCTCGAACAATTCCGATCCGGCCGCATCATAGAAATATTTCGGCGACAGCTTTTTCGGCTGCTGCGAAAGGTCCACGATGGCCTCGCGGGCAAAAGCGGTGGTCTGCTCGTCGGGAAGATGGGCTTCGGCCAAAGCGCTGGCGTGCACATTCATGATACTCTCCTGAACGCGCTGTCCGGCGCGCATTTGTCGTCGGATAAGACTTCTATTCGTAGTCGGCGAGCCGCAATCCCGTGAATTGCCAGCGGTGGTGCGGATAGAAGAAGTTGCGATAGGTGATACGGCTGTGCCCCTCCGGGGTTGCAAGCGAGGAGCCGCGCAGCACCAGCTGGTTGACCATGAACTTGCCGTTGTACTCGCCGAGCGCGCCTTCGATCGCGCGATAGCCGGGATAGGGTGAGTACGAAGATCGCGTCCACTGCCAGACGATGCCGAAGGCGTCGTTGAGCTGGCCGGCGCGGGCCGCGACCTCCCATTCCGTTTCGGTCGGCAGATGTTTTCCTGCCCAGCGCGCGAAGGCGTCGGCCTCGTAATAGCTGACGTGGCAGACCGGTGCGTCCGGATCGACCGGCTTGAGGCCGGCCAGCGTCATCACATGCCATTGGCCGTCGATCTCGCGCCAATGGCCCGGGGCCTGCCAGTCTTCCTTGCTGACCTCCGCAAAGCCGTCCATCAGCCAGAGCGTCGCGGTCCGGTACCCGCCATCGCGCATGAAGGCGAGCCATTCACCATTGGTGACGAGATTGCGCGCGACCTTGACGGGGCCGACGAGGGCGCGATGCGCGGGCTTCTCGTTGTCGAAATGGAAGCTGTCGTCGACATGGCCGACGGTGTGGATGCCCTCGTTCAGCGTCAGCCAATCCTCAGCCGTTCGTGTCGAGGCAGGGAAGCGCCAGTCCGGATCGTAGGTCGGATAGACCGGGTTCTGCGCGAAGGCATGCAGGATGTCGGTGAACATCAATTCCTGATGCTGCTGCTCGTGGTTGAGCCCCACCTCGACCAGCGGCGCGACGGCGCGAAGCTCGTCCTCGCGGGTCTCGCGGAAGAATTTTACGACCGCCGCATCGACATATCGGCGATACGCGCCGACCTCGCTCGCGCTCGGCCGGGTGATGTCGCCGCGATGGCCTCTCGCGTGGCGCGGGCCTGCGCTGACGTAATAGGAATTGAACAGGAAGGCGAAGTCGGGATGGAATGGCCGGTAGCCCGGGGAGTGCTCGCCGAGCAAAAACTGCTCCCAGAACCAGGTGGTATGAGCCCGGTGCCATTTCGTGGGGCTCGCGTCCGGCATCGACTGGATCTGCTGGTCCTCCGCTGACAGCGGCGCGGCCCGGCGCTCGGTCTCGTTGCGGACGGTGAGAAACGCGTCTTCCAGCCCCTGGGCGAGGCCGCCCAGATCGGCCGACGGTGACGAAAGCGGGGCAGGGGCCGAAGCGGAGGCTTGTTTCGTCACGTTTTTCTCCAGACAGGACAAGAGAACGTTGTTGGCGTTGCCCGGTTCCAAAACCTGGGTTCGTCCTAGATAGGGGCTCCGTTACGGTATGAAAGTCCTCCCCGGCGATGATATTCGTGTCATCATGCAATGGGGAGGGAGCTCCCCCGGACCGCCGCCCGGCGGCTGTTCGCTGCCATTTTACTTTGGATGCACAACGGTTTGGGCTACATATATAGGCAGGTATCGGGTTAGATCGGCTGAGCCGGCCCGAAGCAATTGGAGTGGGCTCGGCCCCAGAAGGACATGGATATGAGCATCGAGGAATTCATCGCCAACGAAGTGAAGTCGAACGACGTGGTACTGTTCATGAAGGGCACGCCGCAATTTCCGCAGTGCGGTTTCTCCGGCCAGGTCGTCCAGATCCTCGACCATATCGGCGTTGGCTATAAGGGCCTCAACGTTCTCGAATCCGCAGAACTGCGCAACGGCATCAAGGATTATTCCAACTGGCCGACCATCCCGCAGCTCTATGTGAAGGGCGAGTTCGTCGGCGGCTGCGACATCGTCCGCGAGATGTTCCAGGCCGGCGAGCTGCAGCAGCTCTTCTCCGAGAAGGGCGTCGCGGTCGCGGCCTGATACGTGACCCAGCTGACGCGCCGGATCGGCGGCGCGGAGCTCGAGGTCATCGTTGCTGACATCACCATGCTGAGCGTTGACGCCATCGTCAACGCCGCAAATTCGTCTCTCCTTGGAGGGGGTGGCGTCGATGGGGCGATCCACGACGCTGCCGGTCCCGAGCTTCTTGCCGAGTGCCAGACGCTCGGAGGATGCCCGACCGGTGATGCCAAGATCACGAAGGGCTACCTTCTGCCCGCGCGCCATGTGATCCACGCGGTCGGCCCCGTCTGGCACGGCGGTGGCCGCGGTGAGGCCGAGGCGCTGCGCTCCTGTTACCGTCGCGCGCTCGAGCTCTGCCAAATCAATCAGCTGAACTCGCTGGCGTTCTCCGCGATCTCGACCGGGGTGTATCGCTTTCCGGCCGACCAGGCCGCGGAGATCGCAGTTCATGCGACCATTCAAGCCCTGCCGGCTGCGCCGCTGGTCGGCCACGTCATATTTTGTTGCTTTTCGGAGACGAGCGCCGCTTTCCACACGGACGTTTTGGCGCGGTACGGCAGCCCTTGTGCCTGATGCTACGGTCAGTACACTCCGCCCGGCCATGTTCCGGGGAGGGGATATGATTTTGCGTTTTGGACTGCGTGCGCTGGTTTGCAGCGCGCTTCTATCGGTTGGCGCGACGTCGTTCGCGTGCGCTGAGGGGACTTACGAGATTCCCGCCGGCGCGCATTTCAATCAGGACAAGCTCGCCAAGGTCAGCGAGTTCTTCAAGAACGAGGTTGCCACCGGCAAGATCGCCGGCGCGACCGTGTTGATCAAGCAGCACGGCAAGCCGGTCTATCACGAAGCCTTCGGCGTGCAGGACGTGGTCAGCAAGGCGCCGATCACCGACAAGACGATTTTCCGCCTGTTCTCGATGAGCAAGGCGATCACGTCCGTTGTCGCGGTGCAGCTGATCGAGGACGGCAAGATCAAGCTCGACGATCCGGTCTCGAAATACATCCCGTCCTTCGCCAATGTGAAGGTCGGCGTCGAGAAGAAGGCCGACGACGGCACCAAGTCGCTCGAGCTGGTGCCGCCCGTGCGGCCAATGACGGTGCTCGATCTGATGCGCCATACCTCCGGCGTCACCTATGGCTTCTACGGCGACAGCCTGGTCCGCAAGGCCTATCGCGACGCCAACATCTATGCCGGCGATTTCGACCTCGCCGAGTTCGCAGAGCGCATCGCCAAGCTGCCGCTGCACAACCAGCCGGGCGCGCTCTGGCAATACGGCCATTCCACCGACATCCTCGCGCGTGTCATGGAGATCGCGGCGGGCAAGCCGCTCATCGAGATCGAGCGGGAGAAGCTGCTCGATCCGCTCGGCATGGTCGACACCGGATTCTTCGTCACCGACCCCGAGAAGCAGAAGCTCCTGGCGCAGCCGGTGCCGAACGACGCCGATTTCCGCGTCGGCCGGATCAACGATCCGACCGTCGTCAAGAAGATCCAGTTCGCCAGCGGCGGCATGGTCACGACCATGGCGGACTACGCGCGCTTTACGCAGATGCTGCTCAATGGCGGTAGCCTCGATGGCAAGACCATCCTCAAGCCCGAGTCATTCAAGCTGATGGCGACCGATCAGATCGGCCCCGGCTCCGGCGTCGATCGCGACTATTTCTACTTCCCCGGCGACGGCTTCGGCTTCGGCCTCGGCCTTGCGGTCCGTACCGACCCCGGCAACGCCAAGCCGCCGCCGCCCGGCGATCTCGGCGAGTTGAAGTGGGACGGCGCCTCCGGCTGCTATTTCGTGATCGACCCCAAGCAGGACATGTTCTTCGTGCTGCTGGAGCAGACCCCGTCCGAGCGGCAGCGGGTACAGCGGACACTGAAGCAGTTGGTCTATGAAGCCATGGAGAAGTGACATGTTCGGGCGCCGCGCGCTGATCGCGGCGCTCGTCGTTCTGGTCGGTGGCTTCGGTGCGAAGGCGGGTTCCGAGGGAGGCAGGGTCCACACTCTCTCGCCCGAGGGGCTGGCGAAGGTTTCCGACTACATCCGCAACGAGGTCGCCACCGGCAAGATCCCCGGCGCCATCCTGCTGCTCCAGCAGCACGGCAAGCCGGTCTATTACGAGAATTTCGGCGTCCGCGACGTCGCGACCGAGATCTCGATGAGTGCGGACACGATTTTCCGCCTCTATTCGATGTCGAAGCCGATCACCTCCGTGATGGCGATGATGCTGGTCGAGGAGGGCAAGCTCGCGCTCGACGATCCCGTCTCGAAATACATTCCGGCCTTTGCCGGCATGAAGGTCGGCGTCGAGAAGAAGGCCGAGGGCGGCAAGGTGGCGCTGGCGCTGGAGCCGCTCGATCGTCCGGTCACGATCAAGGACCTGCTGCGCCACACCTCGGGGCTGCCTTACGGCTTCTCCGGCGGTGGACCGGTGCGCGAGCTCTATGCTGCGGCCAACCTTTTCAACAGCGATCTTTCCAACGCCGACTTCATCGCGAAGCTCATCACGCTGCCGCTCGCCGAACAGCCGGGCACGGTGTGGGACTACGGCTTTTCCACCGACGTGCTCGGCCGCGTCGTCGAGGTGATCTCTGGAAAGACGTTGCTCCAGTTCGAGAGGGAGCGGGTGCTCGATCCGCTCGGCATGACCGAGACGGCGTTCTATGTCGCCGATCCGGCAAAATTTCCGCGCATTGCCGAGCCGATGCCGGACGATCGTCACATCAATGCAACAACGCAGGTTCGCGATATCAGGCGGCCCGCGACATGGGAGTCGGGCGGCGCCGGCATGGTCGGTACGGTCGGCGACTACGCCCGCTTCGCGCAGATGCTGCTCAATGGCGGGACCTACGAAGGCCGGCGCTATCTCAAGCCCGAGACCATTGCGCTGATGGCGTCGGATCATATCGGACCGGAGACGAAGGTCGCGCGCGACCAGAACTATTATCCGGGCGGGTCTTCCGGGTTCGGTCTCGGCTTCGCCGTGCGCACCTCGGTGCCGCCGGGAACGGACTGGCCCCTTGGTGAATATCGCTGGGACGGCGTCGGCGGCACGTTCTTCTTCATCGATCCCGAGGACGATCTGCTCGGAATCTTCATGGTGCAGACCCCGTCTCAGCGCGGCCGGATTCAACTGGCGCTGAAGACGCTGATCTATCAGGCGATGGGGCGGTGATATCGGGCTGCGGACTTACGCCCCGCGCACGATCTCGCGCACGTATCCGATCGTCTCCTCGATCTGGCTCGCATTGACGTCGAGATGGGTGCAGGCGCGGATGCGGCCGTCCATCATTGCGAGCGTCACGCCGCGCTGGCGCAGCGCGGCGACCATCTTGTCGCCGGGCACGCCGGCGCCATCAGGCTTGAAGAACACGAGGTTGGTCTCCGGCTCCTGCACCTCGATGCCTGCGATCTGCGACAGTCCGCGGGCGAGCGCGCGCGCATTGGCGTGGTCGTCGGCGAGCCGCTCGACGTGATGATCGAGCGCGTAGATGCAGGCGGCGGCGCAGATGCCGGCCTGCCGCATCGAGCCGCCGAGACGCTGCTTCCACTGCCAGACCGCTTCGATGAAGGCGCGCGAGCCTGCGAGCACGCCGCCGATCGGCGCGCCGAGGCCTTTGGAGAAGTCGATCCACGCCGAATCCCAGCCCGCCGTCATGTCGCGCGGAGAGATGCCGCTCGCCACGGTGGCGTTGAGCAGGCGCGCGCCGTCCATGTGGGTCACGAGCCCGTGCTGCCTGGCGATCGCGACGATCTCGTCGAGGGCGGCCTTCTTCCAGATCGTGCCACCGCCGATATTGGCGGTCTGCTCGACGCTGACTACGGTCTGCGGCGGCTGGTAGCGGGTGCGCGGATGCAGCGCCTTGCGCAAGGTCTCCGGCGTGAACTGGCCGTCGGGTCCCTTCAGCTGCGTGACCTGGAAGCCGCCAATCGCGGCATGCGCGCCGCCTTCGCGTGCGATGATGTGCGCGCTCTCATGGGCGAGGATCTCGTCGCCGGGGCGGCAATGCACCAGCGTCGCGGTGACGTTGCACATGGTGCCTGACGGCATGTAGACGGCGGCTTCCTTGCCCAGCAGCTCGGCAACGCGCTCGCACAGCGCGTTCACGGTCGGATCGTCGCCGACCTGCTCGTCGCCGACCTCCGCCCGCGCCATCGCCTCGCGCATCGCCGGCGTCGGCCTGGTCTGCGTGTCCGAGAGCAGATTGATGCGCACCGGCGGCGCCTTGGGATCGATCGGGGGAGGGGTGTAGAGCATCAGCTTGCTCCCTAAGGGAATGGCACTCACTCGCGGTCAGCGAGTTCTGGGTGGACGCCGGGCGGCGTGACGAAACCGCATAATAACGATTTCCGTCTCGGCCACACGATAGTCTATCAGATAGGGATATGGATTGACCGGCAAGCGACGGACGTATGCGCGAGTGGTCTGCCGCCCTGCATAGGGATGATCCTGGAGCAGCGCGATGAGAGCGGCAATGCGATCGCGCACGTGCCCCGCTCCCTGAGGAGAGCGCGCTTGGAGATAGGTCAGTATTTCGTCGATCTGGGCGAGCGCCCGCTTTGTGTAGCGGACATTCACCGCCCGTGCTTGGCCCACATCGCGCGAACTTCGTCGGCGCTGGCCAATTCGCCGCGGGCGATTTCAGCTTCGGCCTCGGCGAGGTCTGCCTCTTCCGCCGCCGTCAGCTTGATCGGAGGCTGATCGACCCCGGCAAGTTCAAGCAGGGTCCGCGCCAACTCGTCCTGCTCTGAATCAGGCAGGGCGGAAACCTTGCTAAAGGCCTCTTCCAGAAGACGCGTCATGATGAAGCTCCACCACGTGCGATCATAGCACAAGTGGATCGAGACATGGGAATGGCCGGTTCAAACAAAAAGGCCCCGGAAACCGGGGCCTTTGAGCGATTGATCTTGCCGATTATCAGCGCGAATAGAATTCGACGACCAGATGCGGCTCCATCTGCACCGGGAACGGCACGTCGGAGAGGTGGGGGATGCGCACGTATTTCGCGGTCATCTTGCCGTGGTCGACTTCGAGATAGTCGGGGGTGTCACGCTCGGGGAGCTGGCTGGCTTCGAGGACGTGGGCGAGCTGCTTGGAGGCTTCCTTGACCTCGACCACGTCGCCGATCTTGACCTGATAGCTCGAGATGTTGACCTTGCGGCCGTTGACCTTGACGTGGCCGTGGTTGATGAACTGGCGCGCGGCGAAGATCGTCGAGACGAACTTGGCGCGGTACACGACCGCGTCGAGACGGCGCTCGAGCAGGCCGATCAGGTTCTCGCCGGTGTCACCCTTGAGGCGGCTGGCCTCGACATAGATGCTGTGGAACTGGCGCTCGGAGATGTTGGCGTAGTAGCCCTTCAGCTTCTGCTTGGCGCGCAGCTGCACGCCGAAATCGGAGAGCTTGCCCTTGCGGCGCTGGCCGTGCTGGCCGGGGCCGTATTCGCGGCGGTTGACGGGGCTCTTCGGGCGGCCCCAGATGTTCTGGCCCATACGGCGGTCGAGCTTGTACTTGGCTTCACTGCGCTTAGTCATCGCGTCCTCTTCAGGTCCATGGTTTGAGGAAACGCGCCCTCCTGTGTGACGGGCGAGGCCCGGCACCGACAGGTCCGATCCCCAAAGCATAGGGGGCAGGACCACGGGTCGCGAAACGCTTCGCGGGCCGAAATCGGCCCGCGAGCAGGCGGCTTTTAGGGGAGTTTGGGGTTCGCTGTCAATGCGAATGGCCCCGGAATCACGTTCCGACGGCCCGGATCGGTTTCGGACCGGCGGAGCGCAATTCGGCAGCAATTTCAGCGTTCAGGACCTGTTCCAGCCGGGTCAGGACCCGCGCGATCGGGGCAGCGTCGGTGACCCGGTGATCCCAGCGGATCACGACATGGATGGTCTGGTCGGGCTCGACCACCCCGTAACTGACGATGAAGGGGCCCGGCGTGATGGGGTGGAGCTCGCCGCCGCCGTAGGCGGCCACCGAGCTCACCGCGAAGCTGCCGAACCAGTTGCCGCGCTGGCGGCCGAAATTCAGTCCGATCGCCCAGGACAGCCGCCGCAGCGGCAGCGGCAGGCGGGTCGCCCGCATGATCTTGCGGAACATGGGGACGTCGTCGATCGGGGCCGTCTTGGCGCGCCGGATCTCGGCGTCGACCGCGGCTAGCGCCATGGTTTCAGGGGCCGCGATTCGCTGCGGCATCACGCATTCCTCGCCGTCCTCGACCCGGGCGATGGCCACCAGCGCCACGCTCCTCGGCAGCTCGTAGAGCTGCGGCCAGGGCCATTTGGCGTAGACGGTGCGCAGGATCGGCTCGTCCCTGGCGACCAGGGCAAAGGCTTTGACGAACATCGCGGCCCAGCCGGCGGGTGTCATCGTGCCCGCGCGGGCCTCCAGCAGGGGGCGGATATGCAGCGATCGGGACAGCGACACGAACGGCACGTCCATCGAAGCCCGCATGAGGTCGCAAATCAGGCGGCGCGGCAGTGAAATGTGCTTGGGTTTCCCGCGCATCGTTGTTCCGGTTCCCGCGGATTAAAATATGTGCAGCGAGCAGGCCTCCTGCTCGCCGCCTGCTCTAGCACGAACTAACCCGGTTGGGCCCAGTCGGTTCGCCGACCCTAGCAGCGCGGTCGTTCCCGGCAAGGTGGCAATCGGCTTGCTTCAGCGCTTGATGCCCTCGAACGCCGCCATGATGCCGCGCTGGAACAGCGACCAGTCGAAGCCGAGGGCGATCGCACGGTAGCCGCGGTCGACCAAGGCGTTGGCCTGGTCCGCCGTGCGGGCGACGCCACCGATCGGCACGCCGCTTCTGAGGATGCCGGCCTCGGCCCGGGCGACCAGCTCCAGCAATTCCGGATCGTCCATCTGGCCGCGCTTGTTGATGGAGGTGGCGAGATCGCCGGGGCCGATCACGGCAACGTCGATGCCGGGCGTCGCCATGATCTCGTCGATGCGGTTGACCGCGTCGACATGCTCGATGGTGATCATGCAGATCATCTCGTCATCGGCGCTGGCCATGTAGTCCGGCATCGACTGGCCCCAGCGGAACGGCGCGTGGAAGGGACCCCAGAGCCGATCGCCGCGCGGCGGATAGCGCACGCTTCGCACCGCCTTCTCGGCCTCGTTGCGATTGGTGATCATCGGAAAGTTGATGCCGAAGGCGCCGATGTCCATTGGCGCCTTCGCAAGCCACGGCTCGTTCGCCGCGATCCGCACCAGCGGCGTGCAGGGTGTGCCTGTCGTCGCCGCGATCATCGCATGCGCCTCGGTCAGCCCGATCGGACCATGCTCGAGATCGACGATGATCCAGTCGAGCGAACGCGCCATGATCTGCACGGTCTGCACGCTCGGGATCGTCGCGATCGCGCCGAAGGCGGGACGGCCCTCGCGCCAGAGCTGGCGGAGGCGGTTGAGCGGCGTGGTCGGGACGGACATGAAAGAGCCTGCGGGGACAATGACGACGGCGAAGCCTAGCAGCCCGCCGTGACTCCGAAAAGTCAGGCCGGTATGCGGCCGCCGAAGAACGGCCTCAGGGTGGCGCTGAGGCCATGCGCACGGTTGGATGTGAAGATCATCTCGGCGCCTGACTGCGCGATGCCGCCGATGCGCACGCCGAGCAGATCCGAGACGCGGCGGGCGATCGCGGGCGCCGGATCGATCCAGTCGACCGGCCAGGGCGCGAGTTTTTTCAGCCGGTCGAGCAGCAGCGGATAATGCGTGCAGGCCAGCACCACGGTGTCGGTACGGGCGCCTGCTTCTTCGGCATCGCCGACGAAGCACGGGGCGATCTCGGCGAGGATGGCGTCGTCGCTGACGGAAGAGCCGCTGAGCTCGGCTTCAGCCAGCGCGGCCAACTCGGGCGAGCCGACCAGCGTCACCTCGCAGCCCAGTGCGAAATCGCGGATCAGCGCCTTGGTGTATTCGCGCTTCACGGTGCCCTTGGTGCCGAGCACCGATACCCGCCGGCTCCTCGACTGCGCGCAGGCCGGCTTGATCGCCGGTACCGTGCCGACGAAGGGCAGGGAATAAGCGGCGCGCAGATGCGATAGGACCAGGGTGGACGCAGTGTTGCAGGCGATGACGACGAGGTCAGGATCATGCGCGCCGATCAGTTCCCCCATCAGGGGGACCACGCGGGCGATGATCTCGTCCTCGCCGTGGTGGCCGTAGGGGAAGAAGGCGTCGTCCGCGACGTAGACGTAGTGCGCGTCCGGACGCGCGGCCACGACCTCACGCAGGACCGTGAGCCCGCCAAGGCCGGAATCGAACACCAGGATCGTCGGGGAATTGGTCACGTCGCTACCTTAAGGGAGCCATGGTTACCATTCGGTTTTTGGGCGGTTTTGCGGCGGGACCCGATTTGGAGCGATTCAATTTCACGATTGCCGCCTGTTCCCGTTATCAGCAGCCGTATTGCGGTGCGCACAGGGACAGGCCCGCAAAACTCCGGAGTGCCGACATGATCAGAAACACCAATGCTGGCTGGGGCAGCGTTTCCCGGTGGATGCACTGGATCCTGGCGCTGACCATCATCGGCATGATCGGCTTCGGCTGGTGGATGAACCACATCCCGGCGCGGCCCGACCGCTTCTTTTACCGCTCGATCCACGCCGATATCGGCTATGTGATCCTGCTGCTGACCGTGCTGCGCCTGGTCTGGCGCCTCATCAACCCGACGCCCGCCATGCCGGCCGATACCTCGCGCTGGCAGAAGGTTGCGGCCCATATCAGCCATGGCGCGCTCTATCTCGCCGTCATCGTCGTGACCCTGCTCGGCTGGGCGCATTCCGGCGCGCACGCGCCGGACTACTCGGACTTCTTCGGCCTGTTTCACGTACCGCAATTCACCTCTCCCGACCGTGCGGCGGCGGGCGCCTATGAGGACCGCCACATCCTCTTTGCCTATGTGCTGCTCGCCTTGATCGCGGTTCACGTGATCGCGGCCCTCTGGCATCACTTCATCCGCCGCGACCGCGTCGTGGCACGGATGGTGACAGACGAGGCGGCGTAGGGCGGCTCGCGTTTCAGTTCGATCCGTCATCCTTCGAAGACCGCTGAAGAAGCGGCCACTTCAGGGTGACGGAGAGGAATGACATTGCTTCTACATCGCAATGACGGGATATGATGCGGCGTCACCACTGATCGAGCCTACGTTACGTCGCAGGAGGCCTCATGCTCACCGTCCATCATCTCGGCAAGTCGCAATCCGAGCGCATCGTGTGGCTCTGCGAAGAGCTCGAACTTCCTTACGAGCTGAAGCGCTATACCCGCGACTCCGTGACCATGCTGGCGCCGTCCGACTACAAGGCGCTGCACTCGATCGGGGCGGCGCCGGTCATCACCGACGGTGACCTTGTGCTCGCCGAATCCGGCGCCATCGTCGATTACATCATGGCCAAATACGGTAAGGGGCGCCTCGTGCTCGGCCCTGATGATCCTGACTTCGCGCAGTTCCTGTACTGGTTTCACTTCGCCAACGGCACGCTGCAGGCCGGCATGGGCCGACTGATGATCCTGAACCGCCTGAAGCTCGCCGAGGACAACCCGATGCTGGTCGCGACCAGGGGGCGCGTCGACCGCGCCTTCGATCTGGTCGATGCGCGCGTTCGCAACGCCGAATATCTGGCCGGCAGCACCTTCACCACCGCGGATATCATGATGGGCTTCTCGCTCACCACGATGCGCTACTTCCAGCCCTACGATCTGTCGCGCTGCCCGAACGTGGTCGAATATCTCGGCCGCATCGGCGCGCGTCCGGCCTACCAGCGGGCGATGGAGAAGGGCGATCCGGGCATGGCTCTGCTGCTGAGCTGAGTGGCGTCGGCGATCATGCGATTCGGTTCGTCGTGGCCGCCCGCTCGCTCGCCAGCTGCTTCTGCAGGCGGTCGATGTTTTGCAGCAGGCGCTGGCTGGTGAGCACCAGGAAGTAATAGCCGAACTGCGGATCCTGGAAGTAGATCTCGAGCAGCCGGTCATAGGTGATCGTCAGCACCTGTCCGTCTTCGATGCATTCGATCGTTCCGGTCCGCCGGTTGTCAGGCGTGAGGAAACCAAGCTCCCCCATGAGAGCTCCGGGGCCGATCTCGACTTTGATCTCCTTGACCAGGAATTTTCCTGTGACCGTGAGGAGCATCTCTTTGGCAGGATCGCCCAGTTTGAACAGTGTGTCCCCGCGGCGATATTTGCGTTCGGTCATGAACGGCTTGAGCCATTCGATCGACATGTCGCCTTCGGCGGCATGACGCGCCTTCTTGACCAGCTTGAGCATCTGCCGCAGGCGCAGGGCGTTGATCGGAAGCAAGAGCAGATACAGCAGGAACGTCGAGACGTTGGCGGAGAGCGCGCCGAAAACGGCGAAGAACCCGCAGCCGATCATGTTGGCGACGCGCAGCGGCACCATCGTCCGCATCAAGAGGGTGGCGACGAAGAAGCCGGCGCCGACCGCGGCGAACAGATTGGCCAGCGTGATGTTCTGGACAAAGATCTCCAGCATCCGATTGAAGATCGAGTCGTAGGTGACGTTGTTCGGATCGAGGCCCATCTGGACCAGGATCTTCGCGATCCTGAGATTGTCCGTCGCCGCATCGAGAATGCGGTCGAGGATCGCCGAAATGTCTGCGCTGCCGGACGGCATGGTACTATCCCCGCGTAAGGCCTTCAGTCCTGGTCGGTCTTCTCGACACCTATAGCCGAAATCGAATGACGACCGCTTGAATGAAGCCTCCGGCCGTCATGCCGCAAGAGGCAAATTTTAGCCTGATCGGTGATTTCGGCAATTGCCCGTTTGGCTGCTTGCATGCCGTAACATGCCGCGATTCGGCGCCCCGGATGCGAGTCCCGGCGTCGTGGATGGACCTCGGCGCTGCCGACGGGGCGGGGGCGTGACGATCTCCGGCTTTAGGGCTTGGCGGCGGGTTGCACGACCTGCTGGTCGACCAGGCCGAGGTGTCCCGGCAGCGAACCGGCGCGCAGCAACATGGCGACGCTATTGGCTTCCTCCAGGGTGAAATTGCCGGAGATCTGGCCCGAACCGCCGGTGATGGGCTCGCGGATCACGGGGGCGGAGATCACCTTGCCGTCGAGCACGATGGCGAAGGGCCTTCCGATGTTCTCTTCGGTGACGTGGGCGAAGCGCCGTGTGCCGCGGCCGTTGAAGCGGAACGAGGCGATCGGGTCCTTCGTGCCGCTCGCAAACCCCGGGGCGGCATAGCTGATGTCGTCGCCGTCGAGCGCGCTGTCCCTGGCGACCAGATAAAGGCTCTTGTCCTTGAAGCCGGACAGGACTTCCGTGCCTGCCGGCGGCGTGCCGGATTGCGCCTGCTCCGCTGGCATCGACAGGTCGATCAGACGGAAGCTGACCTTGACCCTTCTGGCGAAGACCGCGGTCACGCGCTCGGGCTCCATCATACCAGGCAGGAAGATGCGGATTCGGTCCTGCCCGTCCGGCAGGACGCTGGCGAGCTGGATGCCGGCGTCCTTCAGGCGCTGCTCGATCATGGCGATGGAATCTTCGACGAGTTCGTGCAGCCGCGCCGCGGCTGCGGCATCGGTCGGCGCGAGCCTGACCGGTCCGTTGCCGCCGTCGGTCACGCTCAGCGCATGCGACGGCAGTCCCTCCGCGGCTGACGCCAGCTTGCGCGCGAGTTGCTCGCGGCCCTTGGCGTCGGCGATCTTCAACTCGACCCCACCGTCGCGGATCGCAAGACCGGAGAAGGCGATCTTGCCCTCGCGCAGGGCCTTGTAGACGTCGTCGCGCAGATCCGTGACGACGCTCTCGCGCAAGCCGTCGGTGTCCACCTTGTAGACGATGCGCGAGCCGCCCAGCTTCTCCATCTTGTCGGCGACGAAAGTCGCGATCTTGGCGCGCATCTTGTCGAACTGGCTGTCCTCGGCGATCGCAGCGCGGGGCAGCGCGATCGTCGAAACCACGATGATCGACGTCATGATCCCCGATGTCATGGCGAGCGCGACAATCAGCCGTGAGACGCGATCCCGCAGGGGTGTGGTCATGATCACCTCTTGCGGCAGGACGCTGCCGAGCGAGTCCGATGCCAGTTCTTGGTCCCCGGATCGGGCGCGGAGGTTCAAAGGCCTCCAGGCCGGGTGCTGCCACCGTGACCGTTAGGTCATGGACGAACGCCAAATCATGCATCATTCTGTCCGCGCTCGACCGGCCGTCGGTCGGGGCCTTGCCGAACCAAAAAGTCAAAAGACAGGGGGCGGGGAAATGCATCTGAGGGAGGACGGAATTCCATGGCGGGCATCCACGCGCTCGATCGCTTCATTGGCGACGACTATCCGGATCTGGCGACGGACGCGGAGGTTCGTGCCTTCGAACAGGTCCCTTACGCCGAGCGCGTCGCGGCCGAGAGCACCTATGACGCGATCAGGCTGGGTGCGGCGCGCGATCCCGACGCGGTGGCGATCCAGTTCCTTCAAAATGCCGATCCCGCCGACACGCCGGTCGTGGTCACGTACCGCGATTTCGTCGCGCGCGTCACGCAAGCGGCCAACATGTTTCACGCGCTCGGTGTCGAAAAGGGCGACGTCATCAGCTTCATGCTGCCGCTGGTACCCGATGCCTTCGTGACCCTGTTCGGCGCGGAGGCCGCCGGCATCGCCAATCCCGTCAATCCGCTCTTGGAGCCGCACCAGATCGCGGAGATTTTGGAGGCCGCGAACACAAGGATCCTGGTGGCGCTCGGGCCGATGCCCGGCACCGACATCTGGCAGAAAGTCGAGCAGATCAGGCCGCAGTTGAAACAACTCAAGGCGATCGTGCAGGTGTTCGGCGGCGGCGATCCGGCGAAGGGAATCTATGCCTTCAGCGACCTGATCAAGCAGCAGCCGGCGGACCGGCTTGTCAGCGGACGCAAGATTTCCGGCAGCGACATCGCCGCCTATTTCCACACCGGCGGCACGACCGGCACGCCGAAGCTGGTGCGGCACACCCATGCCAACCAGGTCTATCAGGCCTGGGCGCTCAACCTGCTGCTGAAGTCAAGGCCGGGCGCCAACATGCTGTTCGGCATGCCGCTGTTTCACGTCGGCGGCTCGCTGACGCAGGTGCTGCTGACGCTGTCGGCCGGCGGCTCGCTGGTGGTGCTGTCTCCGAGCGGCTGGCGCAATCCCAACTCGGTCAAGAACATCTGGGGGCTGGTCGAGCGCTTCAAGCCCGAGGCGCTGTCGAGCGTGCCGACGGTGCTTGCCGCAACGCTCGCGGTGCCAACAGGCAATGCCGACATCTCCAGCCTGAAATATGCCGCCGGCGGCGGCTCGGCGATTCCCGTCGCCGTGGGTTCGGCGATCCAGGACAGGCTGAAGCTGCCGGTGGTCGAGGTCTACGGCATGACGGAGACCTCGAGCGTGCACACGCTGGCCTATCCGTCGCGGCCGATCCGGCTCGGCTCGGTCGGCCTTCCCATGCCCTATGCGCGTGTGCGCATCGTGCAGCTCGATGCCGATGGCAGGCTGATCCGCGACTGCGCGCCGGACGAGATCGGCGTCGTTATCATGGCCGGGCCCGGCGTATTCGGCGGCTATCTCAACGACGAGCACAACAAGGGGGCCTTCGTCGACGAAGTCTGGGTCAATTCCGGCGATCTCGGCCGGCTCGATGCCGACGGCTATCTCTGGATCACCGGCCGCGCCAAGGACCTCGTGATCCGCGGCGGCCACAACATCGATCCGGCGCCGATCGAGGAGATCATGTTCCGCCATCCCGCCGTCGGCTTTGCCGCGGTGGTCGGCCAGCCCGATGCCTACGCCGGCGAACTGCCGGTGGGATACGTGCAGCTGAAGCCGGGCGCGACGGTCGAGCCGGGCGAGCTGGAAGCCTGGGTGCGCGAGCGCACACCGGAGCGCGCCGCCGTTCCGGTGCAGGTCATCCCGATCGATCCGATGCCGGTGACCGGGGTCGGCAAGGTGTTCAAGCCGCAGCTGCGATGGGACGCCGCGCAACGCGTGTTCACAAAGGTACTGACGCCCATCATCGAGCGCGGCATCGATTGCAAGGTGAAGGTCGGCGCACATGGCAGCCACGGCTCGATCGCCACGGTGACGCTTGCAGGCCTGCCGCCGGACCAGCGCGAGGTCGTCGCGGGCGAGGTACACACGCTGCTCGACCCGTTCGTGATGCGGCACGAGGTGGTGCAGGTCTAGGCGGCCTAGGAGCGAGACGCTGGCTTATAACCTCGGCGAGAGGCGGTGCTTCGCCGCAGGATCACAGGCTGCCTGAGAGCTCTTGTGTGACTTTTGTCACATAGGGAAGAATTGGCATCGGGCGATAACTCCGAATAGTCTCGTGGAATTGCATTCGGGGGATTGCGAGTGATTCCGTTTCGGATATTTGGATTGTTGATTTTTGCCATTGTCCTTGGCTGCGGACCGGCGCATGCGGACCGGCGTGTGGCGCTCATCATCGGCAATTCCGCCTACAAGAGCGCGCCCAAGCTCGGCAATCCCGTTAACGATGCCACACTGGTCGGCGGCATGTTCAAGAAAGCGGGCTTTGATTCCGTCGACGTCAGGCTGGATCTCAGTGCCAGCGAGATGCGGCGCATGTTGCGTGAGTTCGCCGGCAGAACGCGCGACGCGGACATGGCGGTGATCTATTACGCTGGTCACGGCATCGAGCTCGACGGCACCAACTATCTCATTCCGACCGACGCTACGCTCGAGACGGATGGCGACGTGCTTGACGAGACCATCCCGGTGGAGCGCGCGCTGTTCGCGGTCGAGCCGGCCAAGCAGCTGCGCCTGATCATCCTGGACGCCTGCCGCGACAATCCGTTTTCCAAGACCATGAAGCGCACGCTGGCCTCGCGCGCGATTGGACGCGGGCTTGCCAAGGTCGAGCCGACCAGTCCCAACACCATGATCGCCTTCGCTGCAAAGGCGGGTTCGACTGCGTCAGACGGCGATTCCAAAAACAGCCCGTTCGCCATCGCATTGGTCGAGCACCTGCCGAAGCCGGGACTGGATTTGCGCAAGGCCTTCGGCTTCGTGCGCG
Organism: Bradyrhizobium sp. SZCCT0153; assembly: GCF_018129995.1. Taxonomy (GTDB): domain Bacteria; phylum Pseudomonadota; class Alphaproteobacteria; order Rhizobiales; family Xanthobacteraceae; genus Bradyrhizobium; species Bradyrhizobium japonicum_G. The sequence continues at coordinate 471,986 of NZ_JAFCKS010000005.1, read as the reverse complement.
ACGACGTGCTCAAGAGCACGGGCTACAAGCAGGAGCCTTATGTCTATGGCTCGCTGGGCGGCGACGATGTGCCCCTGGTCGTGGTCAAACCGGCTGCGACCGGACCGCAGGCCAACCCACAGGATGCCATTCGCAGGGACTACGAGCTCGCGCTCCAGCTCGCGACGCGCGATGGCTGGGAAGCCTTCCTGGCGCAATACCCCGACGGGTTCTATGCCAATCTGGCCAAGGGCCAATTGAACAAGATCGCCGCCGAAGAGACGCGCACGGCGGCCGAGCAAAGGGCTAAGGCGGCCGAGCAGGAAAAGACGAGGCTCGTTGCCGAACGCGCCCAGAAGGCTGAGCAGGACAAGGCGGCTGCGGCGGCCAAGGCCGCCGAGGAGGCGCGGATCGCTGCAGAGAAGCAAAGGCAGATCGAGCAGGCGAGAACGGAAGCGGCCGAGCGGCAGCGCAAGGCGGCCGAAGCGGCCGCCGCAAAAATGCTTGCCGAGAAGCAGGCGGCTGAGAAAGCCAAGGCCGAACTTGCTGCCAAGCAGGAGGCGGAGAAGGCGGCGGCAGAGCCGGCCGCAAAACTAACTGCCGATCGACAGATGCTCGAAGCCGAGAGCCAGAAAGTGGCCGCGCTCTCGCCTGCGCCGGCATCGACATTGTCTGCAGCCGATCTGACGAAATCCGTGCAGAGCGAATTGCGCCGAGTCGGTTGCCTGTCCGCCGCTGCTGACGGCGAATGGAATTCAGCGGCGCAGCGCTCGCTGGCATTGTTCAACAAATATGCTGGGACCCAGTTCGACGCGAAGCTGGCGAGCGTCGACGCCCTCGATGCGCTGAAGGCGAAACCGGGACGGGTTTGCCCGCTGGTGTGCAATTTCGGCTTCAAGGCCGACGGCGACCAATGCATGAAGATCACCTGCCGCGCCGGTTATCGCGTCGGCGACGACAACGAATGTGAGAAGATCCAGGAGAAGAAGCCGGTCGCAACCCGACAGGACTCCAAGCCGCGAGACGAGGATCGGAAGAAAACCGAGTCCGCGCCGTCGAAGCCGCAGGCGACAGGACAGATTTTTTGCAACAATGCAGGTTGCCGTCCGGTCCGTCAGGGGTGTCGCCTGGAAGGGTGGGGCAACAGGACCGCGGGCCTGACGAGCGGAGGCGGCAGCAGCATGGTTGAAGTCTGCAACTGAATTTGCAAGCTGCGGCAGCGGCGAATGCGGCGCTACCCCGTCGGCATCCGCGTCTCGATCAGCCGCACCCAAAACGACGCGCCGTGGCCGAGGATGTTGTCGTTGAAGACGTAGGCCGGGTGGTGGCACTCGTTGCCGTCGCCCATGCCGACCAGCACCATCGCGCCGGGACGTGCCTCCAGCATGAACGAGAAATCCTCGGCGCCCATCATCGGAATGAATTTGTCGTTGACGCGTTCGGCGCCGACGATGTCGCGGGCGACGTCGGCGGCGAGGCCGGCTTCGCGCGCATGGTTCATCGTCACCGGATACATCCGCGTGTATTTCGTTTCCGCCGAGCCGCCATAGGCGCGCGCCACGCTTTCGGCGACCTCGCCGATGCGGCGCTCGACCAGATCGCGCACTTCGGGATCGAGCGTGCGCACGGTGCCGCCGAGCTCGGCGACCTCCGGAATTATGTTGAAGGCCGTGCCGGAATGAAATTGCGTGATCGAGATGACGGCCGATTTGAGCGGATCGACGTTGCGCGCGACGATCGATTGCAGCGCGCCCACGATCTGCGAACCGATCAGCACGCTGTCGACCGATTTGTGCGGACCCGCGCCGGCGTGGCCGCCCTTGCCGTGGACCGTGATCTGGATGTTGTCGGAGGAGGCGAGCATCGCGCCGGGCGTGGTCGCGAAATGGCCCTCGGGCAGGCCCGGCATGTTGTGCATGCCGTAGACTTCCTGGATGTTCCAGCGCGTCATCAGCCCGTCCTCGACCATGGCCTTGCCGCCGCCGCCGCCTTCCTCGGCGGGCTGGAAGATCATGATCGCAGTGCCGTCGAAATTGCGCGTCTCGGCGAGATATTTGGCGGCGCCGAGCAGCATGGCGGTGTGGCCGTCATGGCCGCAGGCGTGCATCTTGCCGGCGACCTTGGAGGCGTAGGGCACGCCCGAGGTCTCCATGATCGGAAGCGCGTCCATGTCGGCGCGCAGGCCGATGGTCTTGCCGGAGGCTGATTTCCGGCCGCGGATCACGCCGACCACGCCGGTACGGCCGATGCCCGTCACCACCTCGTCGCAGCCGAATTCGCGCAACTTGTCGGCGACGATGCCGGCGGTGCGGTGGACCTCGTAGAGCAGCTCCGGGTTCTCGTGGAAGTCATGGCGCCAGGCGGCCATTTCGTCGGAGAGGGCGGCAATGCGGTTGACGATGGGCATGGGGAGGGTCCGTTTCTTATGATGAGCTTCTAAGGTGGGTGAGCGTACCGTAACCCTCCGCCGTGTCACAGGAACTTGTCGATCAGGCCGGCGAGGTGCACCAGCCCGCAGCATGACCCGGGGCGCGGCACGGCAAGCGGGCCTCCAGCTCCGGGTCTCAAAAATTAACTGTCAATCACGGATCATTGACTGACAGATATTGAAATCTGTCAGAGAGACGTGTATATCCGTTCCCGGACGCTCCGATTGGGCGTCCCGCGGCCACCCCCGGAAGCCCCGAGATCCGAAACAAATACGGTTCGAAGGGCGAAATTGAAGAGAGGGGACCGCGGACGAATGGAGACTTAAGACAATGACGACCGAAATCATCAATCTGACCGGGACGATTGGGCATTGGCTCAATTTACTGGTCGCGCGCCAGATCGCGGCGCAGGCTGCAAAACTGCCTCATTAAGGCGAGAGCTTTCCGAAACGACCGGCACGGGCGCTTCGGAAGCAGCTCCATCGCCGGGTAACTGGGCCCTCAACGGGAACAAGGTGCTGGCATGAATGAAGCCGTTATCCTGACGCCGGAGCGAATCCTCGAAGTCACCGAGGACGTGCTGCGGCGCTACGGACTTGCCAAGGCCACCGTGGTCGACGTTGCCCGTGCGCTCGATGTGAGCCACGGCAGCGTCTATCGCCATTTCCCGAGCAAGGCCTCGCTACGCGAGGCCGTCGCCAAACGCTGGCTGGATCGCATCGATGCGCCGCTGCTGGCGATCGCCGAGGAGCAGGGGCCGGCACCGGCGCGCCTCGACCGCTGGCTCCGCACGCTGTTCGAAGCCAAGCGTTCGCGCGTGCTCGACGACCCCGAAATGTTCGAGACCTATCTGACGCTGGCGCGCGAGGCCTGCGCGGCGGTCAAGTGCCACAAGGACACCATGATCGACCAGATCGGGGCGATCCTGTCCGACGGCGTGAAGCAGGGCGTGTTCGCCGTGGACGACGCCAAGGTCACGGCGCGCGCGATCTTCGATGCCACCGTCCGCTTCCACCATCCGGCCCATGCCGACGAGTGGAAGGATGCGGACTTGCCGGCACGCGTCGATGCGACGCTGGCGCTGGTGCTGCGCGGGTTGAAGGCTTGACGCTCCCAGCTAAATCTTCGTGAGCCCGCAAGCCGCGGCCAGCCGCACGAGCTGCGCGTCCGTTCGCGCGCCGGTCTTGGTCTTGATCAGATAGTGATAGTTCTGCACCGTCTTGACGCTGAGATTGAGGTGCGCGGCAATCTGCTCGGTCGTCGCGCCGCCGGCGAATTGGCGCACGATCTCGATCTCGCGCTCACCGAGTTGATCCAGCACTGAACCCGCCGACAGGCTGTCCTCGGCCAGGATATGCGCGATGTCGTCGCTCATGGCGCGTTCGCCGCGGGCAACGCTGCGGATCGCGGTCACGACGGCGGACGGCTCGCTGCTCTTGGTGACGAAGCCGGAGGCACCGGCACTGAAGGCGGCTTTCACCAGCACGGCCTCGTTGTGCATGGTGAAGACGAGGATCCGCGCCCGCGGGCTGCGCGCGCGGATGTTGCGGATCGCTTCCAGCCCGCTCGCGCCGGGCATCGAGATATCGAGCACGACGACATCGGGATCGTGGGCCTTGAAGGCGACGTAGGCATCCGCGGCGTTGTCGGCTTCCGCCACGACCCGCAGATCGCCCTGGCTCTCCAGCACGCGCCGGTAGCCCTGCCGTACGATCGGATGGTCGTCGACCAGCAGCACGGAGATTCCTGTAGCCGCAACCTCGCTCATCCCGGCCTCACGCGGCGAACGGGATGGTGGCGGCAACGCTGAGGCCGCCTCTCGCAGGCAGGATCGACAGCGATCCGCCGGCCGCCGCGATCCGCTCGCGGATGCCGGTGAGGCCGAAGCCGGCCGACTGCGCCACGCGCGCCGCATCGCCGCCACCGTCATCCTCGACGTGGACCAGCAGCATGTCGTCCTCGCCCGTGCGCCGCTCGACGCGCAGGGAAATCTCGCGCGCCGCGCCGTGGCGGAGCGCGTTGGTCAGGCATTCCTGCGCGACGCGATAGACGGTGACGGCGGCCGGGCCGCTGATGTCGGTGAGGTCGCCCCTGAGATCGAGCTGGATCGTCGGCCGCGCCGCGCTCTGCGAGCGCCAGCTGTCGACGAGATTGACGAGGCTTGCCTCGAGCCCGAGCTCCTCGGGCAGGGGATTGCGCAGCCGCTTCAGCGCATCGCGCAGCGAGGCCATCAGATGATGGGTCGCCTGCGAGATCATGCGGGCATCCTGCGCGATGTCGTTGTCCCGGCTTTGCTTCGTGATCGCGGTCTCGATGGTGTTGGCGAAAGCGAGAATCGCGGAAAGATTTTGCCCGAACTCGTCGTGCAGCTCGCGGGCGAGCGCGCGGCGTTCGTCGGTGCGGATCTCGATCAGGCGTCTTGTGAGTGCCGCGCGCTGTTCGGTGGCTTCCTCCAGCCGGCCGCCGAGCTCGCCGACGGCGCCCCCGATCATCGCAAGCTCCATCGAGCGGAAGCGCGGCAGCTTGGTGCGGTACTGGCCGCGCGCCATGCGCTGCAATGCGATCACGATCGTGCGCGCCGGCGCCAGTGCATGCGCGATCGCAAGCGAAGCCAGGAGCGCGATTGCCGCCGCCATCAAAAGCGCGACGTCGATCACGTTGAGGATGTACTCCCAGGCGAGCAAGATGGCTGCTGCTTCATCCGGCGTCGCGACCACCGTTCCGGCGGCCGCCGCCCGGGGACTGACCGGCCGTATGACTTCGGCGTGGCTGCCGAGGAAAGTCGGCACGATCGATGCGAACCAGCGCGGCGGCGTCTTGCCCAGCCCCTCGCTCTGGCCACACAGCGGCCTTTCGAATGCAATGGTCGGCTGGAACTCGACGCAAACGCCGGGCGAGATCAGCTTCATGGTCTCCAGCGTGCGCCACTCCGGAACCGGCAAAAGCTGCTCGCGTGTTCTGCTGCTGCGCAACAAGAATTCGCGCCAGTACAGGGCCTGAAGCGCCTGCGCGACCCGCTGCGCCGAAGCCGCAGTCGCCCGGTCGACGCTGCGATAGGCGTCGAACGTGGCCCAGACGGTCGCAGCGCCAAGACAGAGCGCGACGATGAGAAGCAGACGGGCGACAAGCTGGAGCACGAGGCGCATGCGATCATCCCCGACATTTGGTAGGGTCAGCCTAACAACGCCGCTGCGCCTTGCCAATTGCAGGGTTTGGCAGAGTGGCAGCTCGGGCAAATTTCCCAAGCCGGATTGGGCATGGCTCTTTGGACGGGTGCGGCGGCTTTGATCTATTGGATGGGGAATCGTTGCAGGGCGAGTCCCTGCAAGCCGGGAGCAGCGCAGCATGAGTTCGATGACGATTGGACCGATCGCGGGGCCTGCTGCCGACCCATCCGAGCGCAGCGCGCTGCTGTTCTGGATGATCTTCACCGGGCTTTCTATCTTCGCCGTCGTGCTGCTGTGGCGGTTCGGCCTGATCCGTCTGATGCTGACCTCGGACCGGACCTACATTTCCAGCGTGATCGCGCTGCTCTATGTCCTCACCTGCGGCCACTGCTTCCTGCGCACGCGGGCGATCGCCCGTGAAGGCGCGGCGGCGCGGCGCTGCCGCGCGGTGCTCGCGGCACCCGACGGCAGCAAGGCGCTCGATGCCGGAGCGAACGTGTTGCCGCGCGGGCTGGTCCGGGACCACATCGAGAGCCTCGTGACGAAAGCGACCGCGCAGGATTTCCGGCCGGTCGACCAGACGCTGCTGCTGCGGACGCTCGCCGATCGGCTGCGCGGCTCCAACGGCTTCGGGGCCTTCGTCTCGGATACGCTGATGAAGCTCGGCCTGCTCGGCACCATCATCGGCTTCATCATCATGCTGGCGCCGATCGCGGGGCTGGATGCCGCCGATAAGGTCGCGATGCGTTCCTCGATGGGGCTGATGAGCGATGGCATGGCGGTCGCGATGTACACGACGCTCGCGGGCCTCGTCGGCTCGATCCTGGTTCGCATCCAGTACTACATGCTGGATGCCGCGACCCAGCGGGTGTTCTCGGATGCGGTGGTGCTGACCGAGACCTATGTGACCCCGGAGCTGGAGCGCAAGGGGGCTGGAATCAAGGGCGCCGGAACCCCGTCATGATGGATGATTTCGGCCTCTATCCGCGCGAGGAGCCGTTCGATCCGCTGGGCGTGATGCTGTTCAAGGCGCTCCAGGTGATCGCGTTCCTGTTCTTCCTGGCACTGCTCGCGGTCTCCCCGGACGCCAAGGACGGCAAGATCGATTCCAAGGCGGAGTTCATGATCACGCTGGACTGGCCGGACAGTCACCCCGACGATCTCGACCTGTTCGTGCAGGATCCCGCCGGCAACATCGCCTGGTATCGCCACCGCGAGGCCGGCTTCCTGACCCTCGACCGCGACGACCGCGGCGGGGCCAACGACTTCATCATGGTCGCCGGCAAGAAGATCGCTTCCCCCATCCGCGAGGAGATCGTCACGGTGCGCGGCATCGTGCCGGGCGAATACACCGTCAACGTCTCGCATTTCGCCGCAACGACCGGCGAGCCTGTGACGGCCAATGTGAAAGTACAAAAACTCAATCCGACGGCGCAGGTGGTGTTCGACAACAAGTTCACGCTCGACCACACCGGCGACGAGAAGACCGCGGTGCGGTTCCGGCTCGATGCCGAGGGCAAGGTCGTCAATGTGGACCAGCGGCCGAAATCGTTGCTGGAGACGTTCCGCAGCGGCTGGCGCAACGGCGCCGATCTCGATCCGAACACCGGGGTGAGCAGGAACGCTGCGAGGGTGCGCCGTGACTAGTCTGCAGACGGTCATCCTGACGCTGTCGATCGCCTACGCCGTGATCGGCGCGCTGCTGCTGGTCGTGCTGGTCTATGCGCGGCTGCACTGGTCGCTGAAGGCGGTCGCGGTGGTCGTGACCAGCGCCTTCTATGTCGTCAGCTTCACCGAAATGCGCGGGCTGCTCGGCTGGGCGAGCGCCGACCGGTTGCCAACCTCGTTCAAGCTGCTGCAGGCCCGCATCGTCGAGCCGCATTCGCTGGAGGGCGATCCCGGCTCGATCTATCTGTGGGTCGAACAGCTGGATGAGGACAATCGCCCCAGCGGCATCCCCCGGGCGTTCCGCGTGCCCTACGACGACAGGCTGGCCGACAAGACCCACGCCGCGCAAAACGAGATCGCGGCCGGCCATTTGCAGGGCGGCCGCGCGGCAGATTTCGGTGGCGGCGAGGGCTCGCTGATCGACATGGTCCGGGAATACGTGACGCCAAAAACCATCCTGGAGACCAGCGGCGGCGATTCCTCGACCGGCGAATTCAACGCTCCGCCCGCCGGCGCGCAAGGCATCGCGTTCACCCCGCTGCCGCCGCCCCGGATGCCGCCGAAGGACGAGCAATAGGCTCTTCACCATCGCCGCAGAGGCGCGCTGGAAAACCGCGCCGCGCTGGCGCATGTTGACCTCCCTCAATTTGGCCTTATCGGCTTTCGATAAGAACCTGAGGGTGGAGGGTGTGTGCTTCTCGCGGTCTTCTCGGATATCCACGGCAACCGGCAGGCGCTCGAGGCGTGCCTGAAGCTCGCACGGGCGAGAGGGGCGGAGCGATTCATCCTGCTCGGGGATTTCGTCGGCTATGGCGCCGACCCGGAATGGGTCGTGGATACCGCGATGGAGCTGGTTGCGCAGGGCGCCGTCGCCGTGCGCGGCAATCATGACCAGGCGGTCAATTCCTCGGCCGAGACCATGAATGCGGAGGCTCAAGTCGCGATCGAATGGACCCGCGGCCGGCTCGATGCCGTGCAGCGGCGGTTCCTGGCGGAGTTGCCGATGCTGGTGCAGGACAGCGACCGTCTGTTCGTGCATTCGGAAGCCTCCAGCCCGCAGCGCTGGCACTATGTCCGATCGACCGCGGATGCCGCCAAGAGTCTGATCGCGACGCCCGCCCATGTCACGTTCTGCGGCCACATCCACCGTCCGGCGCTCTACTCGATGTCGGTGACGGCGAAGATGACGAGCTTCGTGCCCAAGACCGACGTCCCGGTGCAGCTCCTGCGCGGACGGCAATGGCTTGCGGTGCTCGGCTCGGTCGGCCAGCCCCGCGATGGCGATCCATCCGCGGCCTTCGTGCTGTTCGACACGGTCTCGTGCCAGATCACCTATTGCCGCGCGCCCTATGACATCGAGACGGCCGCGAACCGGATCCGCGAGAACGGCCTGCCGCATTGGCTCGCCGACCGGCTGTCGCAGGGGCGCTAGAGGCCGATGCCCAAACCCCTGGTCAAATCAGGCGCCAAGATCGACGGCTATACCATCGGCGAATGCGTCCATGCCGGCGGCATGGCGACGCTGTGGACCGTCACCCATCCCGGTATCGACGTGCCGCTGCTGATGAAGATTCCGCGGGTGTCGGAGGGCGAAGACCCCGCCGCGATCGTCTCCTTCGAGATGGAGATGATGATCCTGCCGCGCCTTGCGGGGCCGCACGTGCCCACGTGTTTCGGCACCGGCGATTTCGCCCACCAGGCCTATGCCGTGATCGAGCGCATCCCCGGGACCACGCTCTACAAGCGGCTGCCAGACCTGCCGCTGCCGTATGACGAGGCCAGGCTGCTGGTTGCCAGGATCGCGACGGGGCTCGCCGACCTGCACCGGCAGAACGTGATCCATCACGACATCAAGCCGAGCAGCATCATGTTCCGCGACAGCGGCGAGGCGGTGCTGATCGACTATGGCCTGTCGCACCACAACCATCTGCCCGATCTGCTGCAGGAGGAATTCCGCCTGCCTTACGGCACCGCGCCCTACATGGCACCCGAGCGGCTGCTCGGCGTCCGGGACGATCCGCGCAGCGATCTGTTCTCGCTCGGCGTGCTGCTTTATTTCTTCACGACGGGCGAGCGGCCGTTCGGAGAGGGCGAGACGCTGCGCGCGATGCGGCGCCGGCTGTGGCGCGATCCGCATCCGCCGCGCGCACTTCGCGCCGATTATCCGCCCTGGCTCCAGGAGGTGGTGCTGCGGTGCCTCGAGATCGAGCCGGTGCGGCGCTATCCGACTGCGTCCCAGCTCGCCTTCGATCTGACCCATCCGGACCAAATCAGGCTCACGACGCGCTCGGAGCGGATGAAGCGCGATCCCCTCAGCATCGCCTGGCGGCGGCGCTTCAACCAGGGCGTCATGGCGCCGCGTGCGAAATCAGATGTCGCAGCCCAGATCGCATCGAGTCCGATCCTCGCGGTCGCGCTCGACACGGCGGAAGGCGAGCCCGAGCTGAACGAGGCGCTGCGTGTCACCACCGAGCGCATTCTCGCCACGCTGCCGTCGGCGCGGCTTGCCTGCCTCAACGTGCTCAAGCTCAACCGCATCGCAATCGACCGGACCCTGGACGAGCAGGGCTCCAACAAGCATATCGACCGCCTGGTGGCGCTCCGGCATTGGGCCACGCCGCTGAAGCTGGACGAGAGCCGGCTGTCGGCTCATGTGCTGGAGGCGGTGGATCCCGCCGCGGCGATCCTGGAATTCGCCGAGGTCAACCATGTCGACCACCTCATCATCGGGGCGCGGCAGGGCTCGTTCAGGCGCACGCTGCTCGGCAGCGTTTCGGCCAAGGTGGCTGCGGAAGCGGCCTGCACCGTCACCGTGGTGCGGCCGCCGCGGATGGCTGCGGACGCCGATGAGGAGGCCGGGTAGGGGCCGGTTCCGGATCCTGGAAGGGATCAGGCCGCGTGGGCGGCGTGAACGGAGCGCTTGCGGCGGATCGGCCAGGAGAATTGCGGGCCCGGCTCGCCGTGATCGGCGCTGCCGCCGAAATACTGGATGATCTCGCGGCAGGGCTCGCAATTGAAGAGGTTGCGCGACGCGGATGCCTTGGTCATTTCCTTCAGGCAGTTCGGGCAATGCGGTTTCATCGGGCTTGGTCCAGAAAGGATTTCAATGCCGGCGCGGCGACCGGAGCGGGTGATCCGGATCCGCCGTTTCCGGCCCGGTGTCGTCGCGCATCTCGCCTTCGGTGCGTTCGAGCCGACCGAAGAAATAGTCGAGGCTCGGATGCGGGCGCCGCGGGATGCGACACCTGCGCTTCGGCTGACGCTTCACGAGCGAGATTTCCATGGCATCAACCCCGGCGGAGTCGCGCGTGAGAGATGCGGGCGGAACGCGCCGGGGCCTTCACCGGTCCGGCCGATGGGCCAAACACAACAAACGCACAAAAACCGATCCACAACGCCACGCCAGTCCAAACCAGGGTCGTCGTCATGATGTGCTCCCGTGAAAACAGGCAAGAATCACTAGCGGTGATTTGCGCGAATCAGGGAAGTCCGGAGGAGTACGGATCAAGGTTGCAATTTTAGGCATTGCGCGCCGCAACGCCCGTGGAAGCCGCACCTCTGCGGAGCTGCGCGTGAGGCCTCAGATCGCCTCGCCGCGCGCGCCGGCGGCGGCGTTGCGGATCGCGGCGATGTTGGTCTTGTAGGCGTCCTGCGTGCCGCCCCTGAACACGGAAGTGCCGGCGACGAAGGCGTTGGCGCCGGCCGCCGCCAGCGAAGCCGCGACGTCGGGACCGACGCCGCCGTCGACCTCGATGTCGATCGGACGGCCCGCCGTCATCGCGCGGATGTCGCGGATCTTGCCGATCGCGGAGGGGATGAAGGCCTGGCCGCCGAAGCCGGGATTGACCGACATCACCAGCACGAGGTCGACCAGGTCGAGCACGTATTCGAGCACGCTGATCGGCGTGCCCGGATTGAGCGAGACGCCGGCCTTCTTGCCGAGCGCGCGGATCGCCTGGAGCGAGCGGTGCAGGTGGGGACCGGCCTCCGCATGCACCGTGATGTGGTCGCAGCCGGCTTTCGCGAAAGCCTCCAGATAGGGATCGCAGGGCGAGATCATCAGATGCGCATCGAAGATCTTCCTGGTGTGCGGGCGCATCGCCTTGATGACGTCCGGGCCATAGGAGATGTTGGGAACGAAATGCCCGTCCATCACGTCGAGATGGATCCAGTCGGCGCCGGCGGCGTCCACCGCGCGCACCTCCTCGCCGAGCCTCGAGAAATCCGATGCCAGGATCGAGGGCGCGATTGCCAGGGGGCGGGGGCTGAAGGCTTGGGTCATGGCGCGGTTTCCCGTGGCGGCCGTGAAAGATGAACCTCGCCTAACATGGGCCTCTCAGCCGGGCAATGCAGGGCAGGCGTGCTTCCTGTGGGCGGAAATTTCTGCCGTGACCGGCATGAATTGCCGGTGTTTCCGGGACGCATCAAGCGCGGTGAAGGCGGATTTCATTGAGCTTTTTGCGCTGGCACGGTGCTTGCTGACTTTACCGCCAGAACATTGGCTGCGGCGCGCCGCATCGTTTGGAGTTTGTGCAATGTTGTTCGCTCTTGGGGCCGTATCGAGCGCGCTCGACGCGATCCAGTCGCTGACGAATTCGAAATCGTCGTCGGCGACGCATAAGACCGGGACTTCGCAAGGCGCGACCAATCCGTTCGCGATCGACAGCGGCGGCAGCAGCAGCACGACCAGCGGCGCGACCTCGTCGGTCAATTCGGGCAATTGTCCGCAGATCGCGCCGGAGACGATGAGCGCGCTGCTCGCGGCGCAAAGCCAGTCCTCGAACAGCACCAGCAGCGCCACCAGCTCGACCTCGGCGAGTTCGACCTCCTCGGCCTCGACGAGCCGGGATGCTGCGCTCAAGGACCTGTTCTCGCAGATCGATGCGGACGGCGACGGCAGCATCACCAAGTCCGAATTCGAGAATGCACTCGGCGCTGGCGGTACCAATGTGGCGCAGGCCGACGACGTGTTCTCGAAGCTGGACAAGGATTCCGACGGCAGCGTCAGCCTGGACGAGATGTCGAAGGCGCTGAAGAACGGCCATCACGGCCACCACGCGCAAGGTGCGGGCGGATCGGGCAGCGGCTCGGATTCTTCTTCGTCATCGAGCGGCGGATCGACCTCGACCACGACGACCGGTGCCGACGGCTCGACCACCACCACCGTCACCTATGCCGACGGCTTCAAGATGTCGACGACCGTCCCGGGCGCTTCCAGCTCCTCGAATGCGAACGGCGGCGGCAATTCGCCCTACGACTGGTTCGGACAGATGATGCAGCGCCAGGCGCAGGCTTCAGCGGGATCAACGGCCTCATCGATGTCGATGAGCGTCTAGCCTTGCCTGCGGCTAGTCTGAGCATCATCTGTTCGGAAAACCGCGTCGCACTTCTCCGGATCACGCGCTAGCCGAACCGGTCCTTCCACGCCGGCAGCGCGCCCGCAAACGGCAGCGCGCTTGCACTGTAGATGCCGCGTGCGATCGCACGCGCGACCACATTGGCGGCGACGGTGCCGAGCTCGGTGAGGCCGACCAGCGGCTCGATCGGCTTGTCGCAGGTCGCCGCGGCGAACAGCACATCGCCGTCGGTCGGGGCATGCACCGGATAGATGGCGCGGGCAAACCCTGTATGCGCGATCATCGCAAGCCGCTTGGCTTGAGCCTTGGTCAGCGTCGCGTCGGTGACGACGAGACCGATCGTGGTGTTCTCGCGCGCACTCGCGGCGGGACCGCCCTTGATGCGCATCGCCAGCATGTCCGGGGTGAAGGCGGGCGGCAGGCCGCGCCCGCCGAACTCGCCATTCTCCTCGAACGGCGCCGCCCAGAACCAGGGTCCCTCGCCGACGGTTGCGCTGCCGACCGCGTTGACGACGATGATCGCGGCGACCTTGATGCCGTTGGCCAGCACTGCCGAAGCCGACCCGAGCCCGCCCTTGAAGGTCGCGGTGGTGGCTCCGAGGCCGGCGCCGACGCTGCCCAGCGCGAAGTCGTGGCCTGCTGCTGCGGCCGCTTCGTAACCGAGATCGCGATAGGGCGCGAAGCGTCCCCAGGCCTTGTCGCCGCCGTTGAGCAGGTCGAACATGATCGCACCCGGCACGAGCGGAATCACCGCCTCGCGAATCCGCAAGCCGCGGCCTTGTTCGGCAAGCCAGGCCTGGATGCCGCCCCCGGCCTCGATGCCATAGGCGGAGCCGCCGGACAGTGCGATCGCATCGACCCGTTCTTGCGTGCTGGCAAGGTCGAGCAATGCGTCCTCGCGCGTGCCGGGTCCGCCGCCGCGAACGTCGATCGCCGCAACCGCAGGCGCATCGAAGACGATCGCGGTCGTGCCGGTGGCCGCTTTCGCATCCTCGGCATGGCCGACGCGGACGCCGGCGATATCGGTGAGCAGATTTTTCAAGGTTGGCCTCGCCGGCTGAAAGGAGCTCGCTTCAGCGATAGCGCAGGGATGCCGCAGGCTCAACCGGCGAGCGCGGTCCTGAGCATCTTGGCGAGTTCGGACTTGCGGTAGGGCTTTGCCAGCAGCAGCACCCCGGAATCGAGCCGGCCGTGGTGGACGATGGCATTTTCGGTATAGCCCGAGGTGAACAGCGTCTTCAGGTCGGGACGGCGCCGAGCCGCCTCATCGGCGAGCTGGCGGCCGTTCATGTTGCCCGGCATGATGACGTCCGTGAACAGCAGGTCGATGTCCTTGTCGGCGTCGATGATGACGAGGGCTTCGGCCGCGTTGGCGGCTTCGAGGGCGGCGTAACCGAGGCTCTTGATCTGGGTCACGACGTATTGCCGGACCAGCGCGTCGTCCTCGACGATCAAAATCTTCTCGTTGCCGCCGGTGATGGGCACGTTCTGGAGCACCTCGTACTCGGTCTCCTGCACGCCGCTCGAGCGCGGCAGGTAGATCTTCACGCTCGTGCCGTGGCCTTCCTCGCTGTAGATCTTGATGTGGCCGCCGGATTGCTTGACGAAGCCGAACACCATGCTGAGCCCGAGGCCGGTCCCCTTGCCGACCTCCTTGGTGGTGAAGAAGGGGTCGAACACGCGGTCGATCAACCCCGTCGGGATTCCGGAGCCGGTGTCGCTGACGGCGATCATCACGTAGTTGCCGGCGAGCACGTCGGGATTCATGCTGGCATAGCCGTCGTCGAGGAAGATGTTACGGGTCTCCAGCACCAGCGTGCCGCCGTCGGGCATGGCATCGCGCGCGTTCAGCGCAAGATTGAGGATCGCGGTGGAAAGCTGACCGGGGTCGACTAATGCCGGCCACGCATCCTCGGTAAGCTGCGGCATGATGGTGATTTGCTCGCCGAGGGTCGGATGCAGCAGCTTCGCGGCCTCGAGCATCAATGCGTTGACGTCGATCTCGCGCGGCTGGAGCGGCTGCTTGCGGGCGAAGGCGAGCAAATGCTTGGTCAGTTGCGCGCCGCGCTCGGCGGCGTCGTCGATCAGCTTGGTGATGGCGGCGAGCTCAGGACGGTCGGCCACCGCGTCTGACAGAATGCCGATCGTGCCGGTGATGACGGTCAGCACATTATTGAAGTCGTGGGCGACACCACCGGTCAATTGACCGATGGAATCCATCTTCTGGACTTGCCTGAACTGGGCCTCGGCGGCCTGCTTCTCGGTGAGGTCGCGGCCGATGAAGAAATGCCGCTTCACCGGGTCGGACCAGGTGCCCATCCAGTTCAGTGTGACCTCGTGACCATCGTCATGGTAGTAGCGCGCCTCGAAGCTGCGCTTGACCGCGCCACGCCGCGCCGCGCGCATCTCGTCCCGTGTCTTCTCGAGGTCGTCGGGATGAATGAACTCGGTCGCGCTGCGCCCGATCATGTCGTCCGGGTTGAGGCCGAGGATGGTCTTCACGCTCGGGCTGACCTGGATGAAATTGCCGAAGCCGTCGGTGACCAGGATCAGGTCCTGCGAGGTCTCGAAGATGCGCTCCCGCTCCTCGATCTCGCGGCGCAGTTTTTCCCGCGCCTGCTTCTCTTCCGTGATGTCGTGGGCGATCTTGGACGCGCCGATGATCCTTCCGTTGTCTGACCTCAGCGGAGACACATTGAGAACCACGTCGAGCGGGCGGCCGTCCTTGCGGATGCGGACCGTCTCGTGCTGGGCGATCGTTTCGTTGCCGCCGACCCGGTTCAGGATGCCCCTGACCTCGGCCTTGCGGTCCTCCGGGACGATGATGTCGATCGGCTGGCCGACGGCCTCCGCGGCGGAAAAGCCGAACAGATGTTCGGCGGCCTTGTTCCAGCCCGTGATGATACCGTCGAGCGTCTTCGTGATGATGGCGTCATTGGCTGATTCGACGACGGCGCCGTATAGCGCAAGGCGCTTGCCGTAATAGTCGCGATCGAGCGCCGACTGCTGACGCAGCTTGCCGACGAGGCCCACCGTCTGGGCCTGGAGGCGGACGTTTTCGATCAGAAGCACCGCAAGCACGAAGGTCGACGCGCACAGGCCGTAAAGGCGGCCGGCGTAGAAGCCGAGATCGAAGCGCGCGACGTTGACGATCGCCGACAGCGCGATGTCGAACAGCCAGGCGCACATCACGACCATGAGCCAGGCGTCGATGATCGAGTGCGGCCGCCGGAACCACAGCGAGACCAGCGCTGCGAAGCTCAGGGACCAAACGAAGGATACCACGCCGATCATGATCTGCGTGTAACGGCCATCGCGCAGCAGCACCGGGAGCAAATCGTGCTGGGCGGTGACGATCCAGGCGAAAACGATCATGGCCGCGACGACGCCGAGAATGCTGGCGTAGATCGCCCTGCTTGCCGAGCCAGCGATCCGGGCACCGCCATCGGCCTCCTTCAGCCAGGCATAGGCGAGCACACAGAGCGGGAAGCCGCCGTGCCAGATCATGTAGAGCCAGACGGTGGTCTGCTGGCCGGCCCCCAGCAATCCAGTCGGTGAAAAAAGTCCGGGGAAGGTGAGGGCATGGAGTATGGCGGCCGCGGCCGTGAACAGATAGCCCGTCGCGAGCACGAGCAGCGCGCGGGTCCGGAGCACCGCAAATTGCGACAGCAGCAGGACCGCGGTGACGATGTCTGCGACGGCGAGGGCGGATTGATAGCTCGCGACGAAGGCTGGAACCGGCAGCAGCGGGATACCAGCGAAGGGGACGGCCAACGCGAACACGATCGCGGAGACGCCGACGATCGCAAATGCTGCGGCGCGGTCTGTCGGGGTTGCAGGCAACGTCGACAGGAATGTGCTTCGATCGGTGGTCGCGCCGACGTCCAGCTCTCGCAGATCGGTCTTGAGCATCTCCGCAAATCTCATTTGGCCCAATTGGTTTCCGTCCATGGTAGCGGGTTCCGGGCACGCATCATGACAAAACCCGCCGCGACTCAACCGAAGGTTACAGATTACTTAATTTTGCTGGGAGCGCACTGGGGATCGGGTAAGATGCGCTTTACTGGACGGTGCCATAATGCCCTCCCGATGCTTCGGGTTCCAGGTTTGAATCAGGCGATTTTGACTTCGAGATCCGGGAGTTTTTCCCCATGCCTCGCATTCTCATCATCGACGACCAGAAGGACGTCCGGGCGATGCTTGCGATCGTGCTGCGTGTCAACCGGTACGAAGTCGTCGAGGCCGAGAGCGGCGCGGGCGGGGTGAACGCCTTCGCCGAGGCCCCCTTCGATGCGGCAATCGTGGACATTTTCCTCGGCGACACCAGCGGCGTCGAAGTCATCGCGACGCTGCGCGAGCTGGCCCCAAGCCTCCCGATCGTTGCCGTGTCGGGAATGACGGCGCTGGATTTCATGGAACAATCGCCCCACCTCGGCAACGTCGTCTGCCTGCAAAAGCCGTTTCGGCCGAACGATCTTCTTCAAGCCTTGCGGAAGGCCCAGGCCGCGGCGGACGGCGAGTTGCCCGCAGCCGTCTGACCCTGCCGCAAGAAGAAACGCCCCGGGGGTAAGCCGGGGCGCGGGATGTTTGGACGCGGCCTTCAGGCAAGCGCGCTTACGTGCCGTTGCCGCTGATCTGGGCGTAGCCGCCCTTGGCGTCCCATTTGTAGACGACGTAGTCGAGCTGCTTGATGTCGCCCTTGGCGTCATACTCGATCGGCCCGATCACGGTGTCCCACTTGCCGGCCTTGATCGCCGCCATGACCTTCTTGGCGTCGGTGGTGCCGGCCTTCTTGGCCGCTTGGGACCAGACCTGCATCGCCGCGTAGGTGTAGAGCGTGTAGCCTTCGGGGTCGATGCTCTTGGCCTTGAAGGCCTCGACGATCTTCTTCGCGGTCGGCTTGTTGCGCGGATCGGGACCGAAGGTGAACAGCGTGCCTTCGCCGGCCGGGCCGGTGATGGAGGCGTATTCCTTGTCGGCGAGCGCGTCGCCGGCCATCAACACGGTCTTGAGGCCCTGGTCGCGCATCTGGCGCAGGATCAGGCCGCTCTCCTGGTGGTAGCCGCCGACATAGACCAGATCGATGTTGTCGCGCTTCAGCCGCGAGACGATCGCGTTGAAGTCCTTGTCGCCCTTGTTGTAGGACTCGTACATCTTCTCGGTGACGCCGGCCTTGTTAAGCGCCTTCTTGGTCTCGTCCGCAAGACCCTTGCCGTAGGTGGTCTTGTCGTTGAGGATGGCGATGTTCTTGCCCTTGAAGTTCTTGGCGATGTACTGGGCGGCGACCAAACCCTGCTGGTCGTCGCGGCCGCAGACGCGAGCCACGTTCCACAGTCCGCTATCGGTGAACTTCGGATTGGTGGAGGCCGGCGTGATCTGGAGGACGTTGCCGTCGGCATAGGCTTCCGAAGCGGGGATCGACGACGACGAGCAATAATGCCCGGCCACGAACGGAATTTTCGCGCCGGCGATCTTCTCGGCGACCGAGCGGGCCTGCTTCGGATCGCAGGCGTCGTCCTCGATGGACAGCGCGAGCTTCTTGCCGTTGACGCCGCCGGCGGCGTTGATGTCGGCCACGGCCATCTCGGCGCCGTTCTTCATCTGGCGGCCGAAGGCGGACTCGCCGCCGGTCATCGGACCTGCGACTGCGACGGTGACATCCTGCGCGAATGCCGCGCTCGACAGCGCAATCGACGCGCCGAATGCCAGACCGATGAGCTTCAGTGATTTCATGAGATACCTCGTGGGTGGTCGCCTGTGGAAGTTGCCGGGTACGCCCGGTCCAAACCGGCGCCATTCTTGAATGAATTCGGGGAGAAGTCACCGGCAAAATACGGGCATTGGCGGAGATATCTCGCCATATTCGGCCGCACGCCGGTCCGCAGGGTTCGATCTTGGGGTTCGTTCTTGGGGTTCGTTCTTGGACGGCCTCAGCCGTGCCGGCCGCCTTCCAGGTAGGCGGCGCGAATCTCGGGGCGCTGCAACAACTCTGCGCCGGTCCCGGCCAGCGTAATCAGGCCGTTGACCATGACATAGCCGCGATGGGCGAGCTTGAGTGCATGGTTGGCGTTCTGCTCGACGATCAGCACGGTCAGGCCGTCCTGCCGGTTGAGAGTGCGGATCGCGTCGAATATCTGGCGCGCGATCAGCGGCGCCAGCCCGAGCGAGGGCTCGTCGAGCAGGAGCAGGCGGGGACGGCTCATCAAGGCGCGGCCGATGGCCAGCATCTGCTGCTCGCCGCCGGACAGGGTGCCGCCGCGCTGGGCGTAGCGCTCCTTCAGCCGCGGAAACAGCGTGAACACGCGTTCCAGCGTCGCGTTGCGCTCCGCCTCGGTGCAGTCGGTGGCGTCCGCCCCCATCTGGAGGTTTTCCGCCACGCTCATGCGCGGGAAGATGCGGCGGCCTTCCGGCGATTGCGCGATGCGCAAATGCGCAATCTCGTGGGTGGGAACGTCGGTGATGTCGCGGCCTTCGAACAGGATCTGGCCGGCGCGGGCGCGCGGCTTGCCAAAGATCGTCATCATCAACGTCGACTTGCCGGCACCGTTGGCGCCGATCAACGCCACGATCTCGCCGGCATTGATCTCGACGTCGACGCCCTTCAGCGCTTCGATCTTGCCGTAGGCGGCGCGAAGGCCGCGGATCGCGAGCATGGGAGCGGGCGCCGCGGTCACGACCCGCCCTCCATCACGGCCACCGCCTCTTCCTCATCGGTGCCGAGATAGGCGGCGATCACCTTGGGGTCATCGCGAACCTCGCGGGGGGAGCCTTCCGCAATCTTCACGCCATGGTCCATCACCACGATGTGGTCGGAGATTTCCATCACCACGGACATGTCGTGCTCGATCAGCAGGATCGAGGTGCCGAGCTCGTTGCGGATCGACAGCAGCAACTCGCTCAGGGCGGCGCTCTCGCGCGCATTGAGGCCGGCTGCAGGCTCGTCCAGGCACAATAGCGCGGGCTCGGTGCACATCGCGCGTGCGATCTCGAGCCGTCGCTGGTCGCCATAGGCAAAATTGCCGGCGGCGTCGTCGGCGCGATCGAGCAAATTGACCCGCCTGAGCCAGTCGGTGGCGAGACCGATCGCGCGCTTCTCGGCGTCGCGATAGCCGGGCGCGCCAATGAGCCCGAGCAAGGTGAAGCCGGAGGCCCGCATCAGGGCGTTGTGCTGCGCCACCATCAGGTTTTCCAGCGCCGTCATGCCGGGAAACAGCCGGATGTTCTGGAATGTTCGCGCCACCTTGGCCTGCTTGGCGATGCGAAAATCGTTCAGCCGCTCCAGCGCGATCACCTTGCCGTCGTCATGGGCGAGGCGGATGGTGCCGTCGCTCGGCTTGTAGAAGCCGGTGATGCAGTTGAAGACCGTGGTCTTGCCGGCGCCGTTCGGTCCGATCAGCGCGGTGATCTTTTTCCGCTCGGCCGCGAAGGACAGGTCCTGCACGGCGACGATGCCGCCGAAGCGCATGGTCAGCCGGTCGACGCTGAGAATCTCGTCGCGGCTCATCCGTGGCCTTCCTTGACCAGGTCGGATGAGATCGCCTGTGCCTTGGTCAGGTACACGGTCGGCGCGCGATGGCCGATCAGGCCGCGCGGCCGCCAGATCATGATCAGCACCATGGCCATGCCGAACACCAGCATGCGGTAGGTCTCGAGGCTCCGGAACAGCTCGAAGCCGCCGATCATCGCGAGCGCGGCGAGCGCCACGCCGAGCTGCGAGCCCATGCCGCCGAGCACGACGATGGCGAGCACCAGCGCCGATTCCTGGAAGGTGAAGGATTCCGGGCTGATGAAGCCCTGACGTGTCGCGAAGAACGCGCCGGCGAAGCCGCCGAACATCGCCCCGGTCGCGAACGCCGTCAGCTTGGTGGTCGTGGTGTTGATGCCGAGCGCGCGGCAGGCGACCTCGTCCTCGCGGAGCGCCTCCCAGGCGCGGCCGATCGGCAGGCGGCGCAGGCGGATCGTGACCCAGTTGGTGAGCAGCGCAAGCGCGAGGATCAGATAGAACAGGAAGACGATACGGTGGGTCGGCGAGTATTCGATGCCGAGCCTGGCGGCGAGTCCGCTGTCGCTGTTGTCGAGCGGGATGCCGAAGAAGGAGGGGCGGGGAATGCTGGACACACCGTTGGGACCGCCGGTGAGCTCCTGCCAGTTGATGATGACGAGGCGGATGATCTCGCCGAAGGCGAGCGTCACGATCGCGAGATAGTCGCCGCGCAGACGCAGCACGGGAAAGCCGAGCAGCACGCCCCAGAACGCGGCGAGGATGCCTGCCAGCGGCAGGCAGACCCAGAACGACCAGCCGAAATTGGTGGCAAGCAGAGCGTAGGAATAGGCTCCGACCGCATAGAAGGCGACGTAGCCGAGATCGAGCAGGCCCGCGAGGCCGACCACGACGTTGAGGCCCCAGCCCAGCATGACATAGGTGAGCACGAGGATGGCGAGGTCGAGGATGTAGCGCTGGTTATAGAAGATCACGGGCACCAGCAGCGTGAAGATCAGGAGCGCGGGCGCGAGATAGCGGCCGACGAACGACATGCCGCTCTTCACCGCCGGCGGCACCAGCTTCTCGGTTCCGGTCGAGCCGATCCATTGCCGGAGCAGCTCGATCAAGATCGAGCCGCCGAACACCGCGGCGACGAGGGATGCGAGGTCGCCGAAGCGTGTCCAATAAGTGAGCTGGCCGTCGGAGCCTGCTTCGGTGCGGATGCCGACCATCAGGGAGAACAGCACCAGCGCGATCAGCGCGTTGATGAAGGCTGTCTTCAGAAGGGCGGAAATGCCGGCGGTGCGGCTTGCGTGCGTGGTCTCGTGCGGAATGGGTGTCACGCGGCCGGCCCGTCAGACTTTTTCGACTTCGGGACGGCCGAGCAGGCCGGTCGGCATGAAGATCAGCACGACGATCAGGATCGAGAACGCGGCGACGTCCTTGTACTCGACCGAGAAATAGGCCGACCAGAATGTCTCGATCAGCCCGATCGCAAGTCCGCCAAGCATCGCGCCCGGCAGCGAGCCGATGCCGCCGAGCACGGCCGCGGTAAACGCCTTGATGCCGGCGACGAAGCCCATGAAGAAATCGACCAGCCCGTAATAGAGCAGGTACATCAGGCCGGCGACCGCGGCGAGCGCGGCACCGATCACGAAGGTCATCGATATGGTGCGATCGACGTTGACGCCGAGCAGCGCCGCCATGGTCTGGTCCTGCTCGCAGGCGCGCATGTCGCGCCCGAGACGGGTGCGCGACACCAGCCAGGTGAAGATCGCCAGCAGCACGATGGTGGTGACGACCACCATGATCTGGATGTTGGAGAGCTGGATGACGAAGCCGTCCTGGCTCTCATGCAGCGTGTAGCCGCCGGTGATGAAGGGCGGGATCGGCTTGACGCGCGCGCCTTGCGCCACCTGCGAATAGTTGGTCAGCACGAACGACATGCCGATCGCCGACAGCATTGGAGCGAGGCGGAAAGAGTGTCGCAGCGGCCGGTAGGCGATACGCTCGATGGTCCAGCCGTAGAGCGCCGTGATCGCCATCGAGACCAGCAACACCACCAGAAGGATCACCGGGATCGCGGTCAGGCCGGTCGAGATCAGGAGCACGAAGGTGATCAGGGCGACGAAGCCGCCGATCATGAAGACGTCGCCATGGGCGAAGTTGATCATGCCGACGATGCCGTAGACCATCGTGTAGCCGATCGCGATCAGTCCGTAGATGGAGCCGAGCACGAGGCCATTGATGAGCTGCTGGGCGAAATAATCCATAGGCTGCCGTTACCAAACCTGACGCGGGCTCAAAGGGAGCTCTTCGAGAGAGAGTTCTTGGGCCCTGGCAGCCCTTGAGCATTTCTTCTGGTTTTGTAACAGGAGGGAACTGGCGGCCGCAACTGTCCCGGCCTTACCCCGGGGGGATTGTACAGAGATCATTTGGCGCTCCGGTTCCCGCGAGCGGCGGAACCGGGTTCCGGGAGGCAACCAAAGTGGATGCCGGCCGTTGTCTCTGCTCTGTCCAACAAGGGAGTTTCCCCGAATGACGAAGCAGCAGAACCAGAATCCGGGTCAGCAGAGTCAGAACCCCGGCCAGCAGCGTCCAGGTCAACAGTCAGGTCAACAGCCAGGGCAGCAGGGCGGTGGTCAGAAGCCCGGACAGCAGCAGCAGAACGATCCGATGCGCCAGGGCGACCGTCCCGGCCAGCAGCAGGGCGGCCAGCACGGTCAGCACAACAAGTAGTTTGGGAGCCCGGGAATTTGCCCAAGAACAAGGGTAGTGAACCAAGGGTAGTGAGGAGGGCCCCGCCGGAAGGCGGGGCCTTTTCCTTTGGGCGCTCGGCCGGTCGGTCAGGCGATTAAGGTAAACAAAGGGTTTAAATTGCCGCCACAGTCTGATGCGAGTTAGCTCCCGGCAAAGCCTTCCATCGAAGGCGCGGCAGGCGAAGCGGGAAGCGGCATGTTCAGGAATTGGCGGATCGGCTCGGTCAACGGTGCGCTGCTGGCGGCCTATTTCATTCCGGCCTGGATCCTCGTCGCCTTCAACATCATGGTGGCACCGGTGCACGGCCTCTACGAGCGGCCGAGCGTCGCCGTGGCGCTGTTCCTCAGCGACCATCTCCAAATGGCGGGGATGGACACCGTGCGTGCCGCCTGGCTGCTGGCGCTGGGCCGGCTGACCGTGGTGGCGTTCTTCGCAATCTATCTGGCGCTGCTCTGCATCCCGCGCGTCCGCAAGAATGGCGGCAGCGACGAGGCGCTCGGCATCGCGCTGGCGATCGGCAGCATCATCTCGTTTGCCAGCATGGTGATGGCCTCCAAGGTCGGCGAGATGGCCGCCCTGCGGCTCCACGCCACCGAGCTCCTGCTGCTGCTTGGCGCTGCCATCGTGATCGTGATCGAACGGCCCGCGCCGGCGCCGAAGACCGTCGAGGCTGCGCCGCCGCTAGGGCTTGAGCAGGCCGAGCTCCTGCACAATCGCTGAGGCCTCCTTGACGGCGTGGTTCGCCGCCGGCACGCCGCAATAGATCGCCTGCTGCAGCAGAATTTCCTTGATGTCGTCCGGCGTGAAGCCGCCCTCGGCGAGCGCCGCGCGCACATGCAGGCGGAACTCGTCCCATTGCCCGAGCGCGACCATGGTGCCGATCACCAGCACCCGGCGCGTGCGCTCGTCGAAATGCGGCCGTGTCCAGATCTCGCCCCAGGCATAGCGGGTGATCATGTCCTGGAAGTCGGTGTTGAAGGCATTGCGGTTCGCGATCGACTTGTCGACCCAGGCATTGCCCAGCACCTTTCGGCGCACGTTCATGCCGGCATCGCGGCGTTTCTGGTCGTCCATGTTCTTTCCTCCTCTCGTCATTGCGAGCGCAGCGAAGCAATCCAGTCTGTCGCCGCGGAGGGATTTTCCGAATTGCTTCGCTGCGCTCGCAATGACGCGTTGTGAGATCAGCGCTGCGTCAAGAATCCCACCACCGCATCGGTGAACGCGTGCGGCTGCTCGACATTGGAAATGTGGGCGGCGTCGATGATGGTCATGCTCGCGCCGGGAATGCTCGAGCGGATCAATTCACCCGCCGAGATCGGCGTCGCCATGTCGTGGCGGCCGGCGATCACCAGCGTCGGGCTTTTGATCTTGGGCAGCAGCGCGCGCTGGTCGAGCGTCGACAGCGCCTCGCAGCAGGCGAGATAGCCCTCGACCGGGGTCGCAAGCAGCATCGACTTCATCCTGGCGGTGATGTCAGGCTCGCGCTCCCGGAAATCCTGGGTCAGCCAGCCGGCGATGACGGCGTCGGCGACTGCCGCGATGCCGCCTTTCTTCACCGCGTCGATGCGTTCCAGCCATTTGGTCGGCTCGGCATAATAGCAGGAGGTGTTGGCGAGGATGAGCTTGCCGAACCTGTCGGGCGCATTGGCGCCCAGCCATTGCCCGACCATGCCGCCCATCGACAGGCCGCACCAATGCACCTTCTCGATGTTGAGGTCGTCGAGGATCGCCAGCACGTCGCGGCCGAAGCGCTCCAGCGTATAGGGGGCGGGCGGCACGTTGGACTTGCCATGACCGCGGCGGTCGTAGCGAATGACGCGGAACACCTGCGTCAGCGCCTTCATCTGCGGCTCCCACATCTGCAGCGTGCAGCCGAGCGAGTTCGACAGCATCAGCGTCGGCCCGCCGTCGCGGCCCTCGACGGAGACGTTGATCAGGCAACCGTCGGCATCGATCATGGGCATGAGTTACTCCTCGTCATGCGCGGGCTTGACCCGCGCATCCATCCAAAAAGTGAATCTATCCAAGATGATGGATTGCCGGGTCAAGCCCGGCAGTGACATCAAGGGAGATCCAGTGAAGCGAGCAGCCGGTCGATCAGGACTTGGGAAACCCCTTGATAGGCCATCGGCTCGAACAATGCCGCAATTTTCTGGGACGTCAGATGCGCGGTAACTCGCGAATCGGCCGATAGCACGTCGCGCAGATGCTTCTTCTCGGCGACGGCGCGCTTGCTCGCGGCTTCGACGAGATGGTGCGCATCGCTCTTGCCGATCGTCTCGGCCAGCGCAAAGGTGACTGCTTCGGCCATGATCAGCCCGTGGGTCGCATCGAGATTGCTGCGCATGCGCGCGGCGTCGACGTCGAGGCCCTCCGCGATGTCCACGATCGCAGCGAGCGCGCCGGAGGTCACCAGCATCAATTGCGGCAGCGTCGGCCATTCCGCGTGCCACGGGCCGGCGCTGCGCTCGTGGTCCTGCACCTGCGCTGCAAAAATTGTCGCGGCCAGCTGCGGCGCCATGGTCGCGCAGCCCAATGCGCTTGCGGCCGCAACCGGGTTGCGCTTGTGCGGCATGGTCGAGGAGCCGCCGCGGCCTTCGCCGGCGGGCTCGAACGCCTCGGCGACGTCGGTCTGCATCAGCAGCGAGACGTCGCGCGCGATCTTGCCGCAGCTGCCGGCGAGAATCGCAAAGCCGGATGCGGCTTCCGCGATGCGGTCGCGATGGGTATGCCAGGGTGCCTCCGGCAGCGGCAGGTTCAGCTCCTGCGCCAGCCGTTCGCCCACCGCGAGCCCCTTGTCGCCGAGCGCGGCGAGCGTGCCGGCCGCGCCGCCGAATTGCAGCGCGAGGCCCTCGCGGGAGAGCCGCCGCAGGCGGCAGCGGGCGCGGGCGAGGCTTGCCGCATATTCGGCGGCCTTGAGGCCGAACGGCATCGGCAGCGCGTGCTGGAGCCAGGTCCGCGCCACCATCGCCGTGTTGCGATGGCTGCGCGCCAGTGCGGCAAAGCCCTTGATGGCACGGCTGAGGTCGGCGTCCAGCGCGTCGATGCCGGCGCGAAGCGCGAGCATGGTCGCGGTGTCGATGACGTCCTGGCTGGTCGCCCCCCAATGCACATAGCGTGCGGCCTCCGCGTCGGCCTTGCCGACATTGGCGGTCAGCGTCTTGACCAGGGGGATCGCGAGATTGCCGGATCGCGTCGCGGCCTCGGCCAGCGCGGCCATGTCGAAGGTATCGGCCTTGCACGCGGTTTCGATCGGGGCCGCCGCGGACGCCGGAATCACACCCATGGCCGCTTCGGCGCGCGCCAGGGCTGCCTCGAAATCGAGCATGTTCTGCAGGGTCGACCGGTCGTCGCAGACCGTGCGCATGGCCGCGCTCGACAGCATCGGCGCGAGAAGGGGGGACAGAGATGTGCTCATCTTGGGCGGGACCTAACCACCATGACCCGCCTGTGCCAATCCCAAACCATCCGCGCAAAGCCTTGTGCAGTTGCGAATATGCATTGCACATGATCGGGGTCCGCCCTTTCTTTTGCCGCCTCCCTGCGTTACTTGAGCTGCGCTATACTGACGTGATCCAAGCAAGATTCCCGGGAGGCACCCATGGCCATGACGATGAACGGCGAAGTCCAGCTTGCGGCGCCGCGCGAGGCCGTGTGGGAGAAGCTCAACAATCCCGAGGTGCTGAAGGCCTGCATCCCCGGCTGCGAGGAGCTGGAGAAGACCGAGGACGGCGGCTTTCGTGCGACCGCGAAAATGAAGGTCGGCCCGGTGTCGGCGCGCTTCAAGGGCAAGGTGACGCTCTCCGATCTCGACCCGCCGAACGGCTACAAGATTTCCGGCGAGGGCGAGGGCGGGGTGGCCGGCTTCGCCAAGGGCGGCGCTGTGGTCAAGCTTGCGGAGAAGGACGGCGGCACGCTTTTGTCCTACGAGGTCGAGGCCCAGATCGGCGGCAAGTTGGCGCAGCTCGGCCAGCGCCTGATCAACGGCACCGCCAAGAAACTGGCCGACGAATTTTTCGCGAACTTCGCCAAGGCGGTACAGGGCTGAAGGCTATCGCCTTTCGGTATGGCGCCTTGCGTTCCGGGTGATGTTGCCCCGGGGCATAATGGTCCATATGATGGGTTGGAATAATTATAAGAACCGCTTCGACGGGACCCGTCGGGGCGCTGATTAGAGAGTGCTTATGGCAAAAATCTCCCTCATCGTGAACGGCAATCCTGTCACGGCCAACGTCGATCCCCGCACCCTGCTGGTGCAGTTCCTGCGCGAGAATCTGCGCCTGACCGGCACCCATGTCGGCTGCGACACCTCGCAGTGCGGCGCCTGTGTCGTGCATCTCGACGGCAAGGCCGTGAAGTCCTGCACCACGCTGGCCGTGATGGCCGACGGCCACGAGGTCAAGACGATCGAGGGACTGGCCGCCGACGGCGCGCCGCTGCATCCGATGCAGGAGGCCTTCCGCGAGCACCATGGTCTGCAGTGTGGTTTCTGCACGCCCGGCATGATCATGACCGCGATCGACATCGTCCATCGCAAGGGCAACGAGCTCGACGACCACACCATCCGCGAGGAGCTGGAAGGCAATCTGTGCCGCTGCACCGGCTACCAGAACATCGTCGCCTCGATCTCCGCCGGCGCCAAGGCGATGGCGAAATCCGACCTCGCGTAACGCGCATCCCGCGATCAGGACATTCAGATGTACGAATTCAAATACCATCGCCCCGGGACCGTTCGGCAGGCCGCCAACCTCCTGGTGAAGAACGAAGACGCCAAGGTGATCGCCGGCGGCCACACGCTGATACCCGTCATGAAGCAGCGTCTCGCCAGCCCGCCGCATTTGGTCGACCTCTCCCATATCGAGGGACTGGGCACGATCGAGATGAAGGGCCGCTCGCTGGTGATCGGCGCCACCGCCAGGCATGCGGAGGTCGCAAGCTCGGCCATCGTCGGCGAAGCGATCCCGGCGCTGGCGAATCTTGCGAGCCAGATCGGCGATCCTGCCGTGCGCCACAAGGGCACGATCGGCGGCTCGCTCGCCAACAACGATCCGACCGCCGATTATCCGGCTGCGGTGCTCGCGCTCGGCGCCACCATTGTCACTAACAAGCGCCGCCTCAAGGCGGAGGAGTATTTCCAGGGCCTGTTCACGACGGCGCTGGAAGCCGACGAGATCATCACCAAGGTGATGTTCCCGCTGCCGAAGAAAGCGGCCTACATCAAGTTTCGCAACCAGGCTTCGCGTTACGCGCTGGTCGGCGTGTTCGTGGCTCGGCGTCCGTCGGATGTGCGGGTCGCCGTCACCGGTGCCGGCTCCGAAGGCGTGTTCCGCGTCGCCGCGTTCGAGGAAGCGCTGAAGAAGCGCTTCGCCGCCAAGGCGCTCGAGGGCATCGAGGTGCCCGCGGAAGGCCTCAACAGCGACATCCACGGCAGCGCCGAATATCGCGCACACCTGATCGGGGTGTTGACGCGCCGCGCTCTCGATGCCGCCAATGCCAAGGAATGAGCGGGCCGGATCGACTGGCCCGACACCTGCCCCCGGTAAGGGCTTAGCGAGACTGGCTCTTTCATGACTCTCACGGCCAATACTTCCGGGGCCTTGCCGGCATCGGTCGATGCGATGCTCGAACTCCTGACGTCGCGCGGCTACCTCGCGGAGCGGTCGCTGGCCACGGTGACCTATCTGTCGCTGCGCATGGGCCGGCCGCTGTTCCTGGAGGGCGAAGCCGGCGTCGGCAAGACCGAGATCGCGAAGGTGCTGTCGGCAGCGTTGGGGCGGAAGCTGATCCGCCTGCAATGCTACGAAGGCCTCGACGTCTCCTCGGCGGTCTACGAATGGAACAGCGCCGCGCAGATGATCGCGATCCGGATGGCGGAGGCCGCCGGCGACACCGACCGCGATCAGCTCTCGAGCGACATCTTCGCCGATCGCTACATGATCAAGCGGCCGCTGCTCCAGGCGCTGCAGCCCGACGTTGCCGGCCCGCCGGTGCTTCTGATCGACGAGCTCGACCGCGCCGACGAGGCGTTCGAGGCTTACCTCCTTGAAATCCTCAGCGACTTCCAGGTGACGATCCCCGAATTCGGCACCGTGAAGGCGCCGAGTCCGCCGATCGTGATCATCACCTCAAACCGCACCCGCGAGATCCACGACGCGCTGAAGCGGCGCTGTCTCTATCACTGGGTCGATTATCCCGCCGCCGAGCGCGAGCTCGCGATCGTCAAGTCGCGCGTGCCCGGCATCTCCGCGAAACTGTCGCAGCAGGTCGTGCGCTTCGTGCAGGCGCTGCGCAACCAGGATTTCTACAAATCGCCGGGCGTCGCCGAGACCATCGACTGGGCGACTGCTTTGTCCGAGCTCGACGCCCGCTCGCTGACCCCGCAAGTGGTCGGCGACACGCTGGGCGCGCTGCTCAAGTACCAGGACGACATCACCCGGATGCAGGGCGACACCCTGCAGAAGGTGCTGAAGGAAGCGACGAGCGAGGATTGATCTCGCGTCAAATCGAGTCCGTCATTTCGGGCTCGATGCTGCGCATCGCCCCGGAATGACGGGAAGATTGGTACGATCATGGCCATCAACCACCTTGCGCCCGAGCAAACCGAGCAGTTCGCCGACAACATCGTCGGCTTTGCCCGCGCGCTCCGCGCGGCCGGCATGCCGGTCGGGCCGGGCGCCGTCATCGATGCCATGAGCGCGCTGCAGGTGATCGACATCGGCAATCGCGCCGACGTATTCACCACGCTGGAGGCGATCTTCGTCAAGCGCCACGAGCATGCGCTGATCTTCAAGCAGGCCTTCAACCTGTTCTTCCGCGCCTCGGAAGAGTGGAAGCATATGCTGGATTCGGTGCCGCTGCCGGAACAGGCCAAGAAGAAGCCGCAGGCCGGCTCGCGCCGCGTGCAGGAGGCGATGTCGCAGCCGCGCATGACCGAGACGCCGCAGCACCAGGAGCAGGATCTGCGCCTGTCGGTCTCCGACAAGGAGATCCTTCAGAAGAAGGATTTTGCGCAGATGAGCGCGGCGGAGATCACCGAGGCGCTCCGCGCCGTCGAGCGGATGCGATTGCCGCAGGCCGAGCTTCTGACGCGCCGGCACCGGCCCGATCCGCGCGGGCTTCGCCTCGATCTGCGTCGCACCTTGCGCGCATCGCTCCGCACCGGCGGCGAAATCATCGACATCCATCGCCTCGGGCGGATCGAGAAGCCGGCGCCGATCGTCGCGCTGCTCGACATCTCGGGCTCGATGAGCGAGTATACCCGCCTGTTCCTGCATTTCCTGCACGCCATCGGGGACGCGCGAAAGCGCGTCTCGGTGTTCCTGTTCGGCACCCGGCTGACCAACGTCACCCGGGCGCTGCGGCAGCGTGATCCGGACGAGGCGCTCGCGAGCTGCTCGGCCTCGGTCGAGGACTGGGCCGGCGGCACGCGGATCTCGGCCTCGCTGCACAACTTCAACAAATTGTGGGCACGGCGCGTGCTCAGCCAGGGCGCCATCGTGCTGCTGATCTCCGACGGGCTGGAGCGGGAGGCCGATTCCAAGCTTGCCTTCGAGATGGACCGGCTGCACCGCTCCTGCCGGCGGCTGATCTGGCTCAACCCGCTGCTGCGGTTCGGCGGCTTCGAGGCCAAGGCGCAGGGCATCAAAATGATGCTCCCGCACGTTGACGAATTCCGCCCGGTACATAATTTGAGTTCGATCCAGGAGCTGATCGCCACGCTCTCCCGGCCACTGCCGCCGCATCACCGCAGCCTGATCCGCTCCGCAGCCTGAGAGGTCCACCATGCTCGATCGCGACGAGGATATCCTGAAGGCGGCGGAGGACTGGCAGAAGGCCGGCCGTGGCGTCGCGCTGGCGACCGTTGTCGAGACCTGGGGCTCCGCGCCGCGCCCGGCGGGCTCCAGCCTCGTCATCAACGACGAGGGCACGTTCCTGGGTTCGGTCTCCGGCGGCTGCGTCGAGGGTGCCGTGGTCACCGAGGCCATGGACGTGATCGAGAGCGGCAAGCCGAAAATGCTGGAGTTCGGCGTCGCCGACGAGACCGCCTGGAATGTCGGGCTGTCCTGCGGCGGAACCATTCGCGTCTTCGTCGAGAAAGTCGGTTAGCCGTGAAGCTCGATATCCTGCACGAACTCAATGCCGAGCGCGCCGCGCGCCGGCCGGTGATCCTGGTGACGGACACCGAGAGCGGCGAGCAGCGCCTGGTGAAGGCGAAGGATTTCGCGAAAGACCCGCTGGGCGCGGAGCTTGAAAAACAGCTTCGCATGGGCAAGAGCGCCAATGTCGAGGCCGGCGGCAAGAAGCTGTTCCTCAACGTCTACGCGCCCACGGCGAAGCTCGTCATCGTCGGCGCGGTCCATATCAGCCAGGCCCTGGCGCCGCTGGCGCGCTCGCTCGGCTATGACGTCACGGTCGTCGATCCGCGTACGGCCTTTGCAAGCCCCGAGCGCTTCCCCGACATTCCGCTGGTCGCGGAATGGCCCGAAACCGCGCTGCCGCCGCTCAACGTCGATGCCTACACCGCCTTCGTCGCAGTGACGCACGATCCCAAGATCGACGATCCCGCGCTGCTCCACGCCTTCGAGCGCAACTGCTTCTATATCGGCGCGCTCGGCTCGCGGAAGACGCATGCCAAACGCGGCGACCGGTTGAGGGCGCAAGGCGCCAGGGACAGCGACATCGCGCGCATCCACGCGCCCATTGGCCTTGCGATCGGCGCGGTCTCGCCGTCCGAGATCGCGGTGTCGATCATGGCCGAGATCACGGCGGTGCTTCGGCTACCACCCAAAGAAAAAGAAGAAGCGGCATGAAGTTCGGTCCGGCGAGCCCCAGGGATGCGATTGGCGGGGTGACCGTCCACACCCTGCGCCAGGGGCCGCTGGTGCTGAAGAAAGGCACGACGATCGGGCCGGCCGAGGTCGAGGCGCTGGAGCGCGCCGGCATCAAGGACGTCGTCGTGGTGCGGATGGAGGAGGGCGACGTCTCCGAGGATGTCGCGGCCGCCAGCATCGCGCTCGCCGTCGGCGGCGAAGGCATCCATGTCGAGCGCGCTTTCACCGGCCGCGCCAACCTGTTCGCCGCGCGCCCCGGCGTGCTGGTGATCGACCGCGCGGCGGTCGACCGCATCAACAACATCGACGAGGCCATCACCTTTGCGACGCTCACCGCCTTCAAGCCGGTGGTCGAGGGTGAGATGGTCGGCACCGTCAAGATCATTCCCTTTGGCGTCGAAGGAAGCTTGCGCGATGCCGCGGTGGAGGCGGCGGGCACGGACGTCCTGAAGGTCGCGCCTTACGTCATCAAGCGGGTCGGCGTGGTGTCGACGCTGCTGCCGGGCCTGTCCTCCAAGGTGATCGACAAGACGCTGCGCGTCACCGCCGAGCGGCTCGCGCCGGCCGGCGCCGGCATCATCGCGGAGCGGCGGGTCCAGCATGACGAGCATGCGCTGTCGGCCGCGATCAAGGAATTGCTCGGACTTGGCGCCGAGCTCGTCATCGTCTTCGGCGCGTCCGCGATCGCGGACCGGCGCGACGTGATCCCGGCGGCCGTCACCGGCATCGGCGGAGAGATCGAGCATTTCGGCATGCCGGTCGATCCGGGCAATCTGCTTCTGATCGCGCGTGCCGGCGGCGTGCCGGTGCTGGGCGCGCCGGGCTGCGCGCGCTCGCCGGTCGAGAACGGTTTTGATTGGGTGCTGATGCGGCTGCTTGCCGGCATCAAGGTGACGCGCGCCGAGCTGATGGGCATGGGCGTCGGCGGCCTCCTGATGGAGATCGTGACGCGGCCGCAGCCGCGCGCAAAGCCGGAGATCGAGGGTAACAGCCAGGTCGCCGCCATCGTGCTCGCGGCGGGCCGCTCGACCCGGATGGGCGGACCGAACAAGCTGCTCGCCGAGCTCGACGGCAAGAAGCTGGTGCGGATCGCGACCGAGCAGGCGCTGGCCTCGAAGGCTTCCGAGGTCATCGTCGTCACCGGCCATCAGATCGAGCTGGTCGAGCAGGCGCTGCAGGGCCTGAAGGTGCGGTTCGTCAAAAACCCCGATTTCGCCGGCGGCATCGCAAGCTCGGTCAAGGCCGGGATCGCGGCCGTGTCCGAGACCAGTGACGGCGCAGTCGTCTGTCTCGGCGACATGCCGCTGATCGATGCCGGCCTGATCGACCGCCTCATCGACGGCTTTGCACCGGACCGCGGCAACCTCATCGTCGTGCCCGTCAGCGAGGGCCGCCGCGGCAATCCCGTGCTGTGGTCGCGCCGCTTCTTCAGGGAGCTGATGACGCTCGACGGCGACATCGGCGCGCGGCACTTGATTGCCAAGCACACGGAAGCTGTGGCCGAAGTGCCGGTCGATGGCGAGAGCGCCTTCCTCGACATCGACACGCCGCAGGCGCTTGAAGCAGCGCGGCGGGGATGACGCTGCCGTAGGTGGGCAAAGGCGCGTAGCGCCGTGCCCACCATTTCTCCACATGATGATCCGCGATCGGTGGGTACGCTTCGCTTTGCCTACCCTACGAAGCACTTTCCAACGATTTCAACTCCCCGTTCACCATCTGGAAACGACCGCCGCTTAGAGTCGCTCCCACCTGCCTTGGGGGGAGGGGTTTTTCCATGGCTTCGACCATCGTCGCGCGCCGTTGCGCGATGTTTTTCTTTGCGCTGTCGGTTTGTGTGACGGGTGCCCGCCACATCACGGATGCGCATGCCGCCGGTGCGATTGCGGTCGGCAAGTGTGGCGCCTATGGCCAGGCGTTTGACTACGTCGCCGAACACGAGGCGCGCGCCGCGGCGCAGAAGCAGTGCAAGGGCGACTGCACGACCGTGACGATGAAGCGCGCCTGCGCCGCGATGTCGGTCGATCTGTCAAATCCTTGCGGCGCCTATGGCTATGCCGTCAAGCCGAAGATCTCGGCCTCTCTCAACGCCGCCACCCGCGAATGCTACAAATACGGCGGCAAGGAATGCGTGATCCGCGCCTGGGCCTGCGACGCCAAGGGTTGATTCCTCTTGCTGTCATTTCGGCGATGCGTAGCATCGAGTCCGGAATGACATTTGGGGAGTTGCATGCAGTTCGACACCAAGATCGCCGTCGTGATCCGCACCGATCTTCAGGCCTGGCAGAAGCTCAACGTCGCGGCCTTCCTCACCAGCGGCATCGCCGCGGCCTTTCGGGAATGCATCGGCGAGCCCTATGAGGACGCCACGGGGACCAAATATCAGGCGCTGATCGGCCAGCCGATCCTGATCTACGGCGCCGACGGTCCCGCATTGACGCGCGCGCTCGATCGCGCGCTCACGCGCAACGTGACGCCTGCGGTCTACACCGAGGACATGTTCAGGACCACGCACGACGCCGCCAATCGCGAGGCGGTGAAAGCGGTGGCACGCACTGACCTCAATCTCGTCGGCATCGCCATGCGCGCCGAGCGCAAGGTGATCGACAAGATCGTCGACGGGCTGAAGTTCCATAGCTGACGGCGCTTGGCGCTGTGCCGTCAGCGCGTTGTCATTGTTGAGCCTGCCTGCGCAAACTTTGTGCTGTTTGACTCCCATCAAGGGAGCGCTGCGCGGGCCTCGCTAGTCTGCATCCGCAATGCAACGGAGCAGACCAATGCCGACCATGAAAGCCGCCATCGTCAGACAGTTCGGCAAGCCGCTGGCGATCGAGGACGTGCCGGTGCCGCAGCCCGGTCCCGGCGAAGTCCTGGTCAAGGTGAAAGCGTGCGGCGTCTGCCACACCGATCTGCACGCCGCCTCCGGCGACTGGCCGGTGAAGCCGGTGCCGCCCTTCATCCCCGGTCACGAGGTCGCCGGCATCGTCGCGGCCCTGGGGCCCGGCGTGAAAAACCTGAAGGTCGGCGATGCCGTCGGCGTCGCGTGGCTGCACGACGCCTGCATGTCCTGCGAATATTGCGAGACCGGTTGGGAAACGCTGTGCGAGCACCAGCACAACACCGGCTACAGCGTGAACGGCGGCTTTGCCGAATATGTCATCGCCTCCGCCGCCTTCGCTGCAAAGCTGCCGGCGACGGTCGATTTTGCCGCCATTGCGCCGATCCTGTGCGCGGGCGTCACCACCTACAAGGGATTGAAGGAGACCGAGGCAAGGCCCGGCGAGTGGGTCGTCATCTCAGGCGTCGGCGGGCTCGGCCATGTTGCTGTCCAGTATGCCAAGGCGATGGGACTCAAGGTCGCCGCCGTCGATATCGCCGAGGACAAGCTTGTGCTCGCGCGCGAGTCGGGCGCCGATCTTGCGGTGAACGCGCTTGCTGGCGATGCGGTGGACAAGGTGCTGGCGGCAACCGGGGGCGGGGCCCATGGCGTGCTGGTGACCGCGGTATCGACCGCCGCCTTCGCCCAGGCGCTGAAGATGGTCCGGCGGAAGGGCACCGTCAGTCTCGTCGGCCTGCCGCCGGGCGAATTCCCGACGCCGATCTTCGACGTCGTGCTCAAGCGGATCACCGTGCGCGGCTCGATCGTCGGCACGAGGCGGGATCTCGACGAGGCCATCGCGTTCGCCGCCGACGGCAAGGTCAAGGCCGAGGTGACGAAGGTACCGCTTGCGCAAATCAACGACGTATTCGACCGGATGAAGGCCGGCAAGATCGACGGCCGCATGGTGCTGGATTTTGGCTAAAGCGTTTTCGAGCGAAGTGGATACCGGTTCGCGTCAAGAAAACGCGTCAACTCACCCAGGCGGCATGCCGGCGAATTTCGGCAGGTCGGGATCGAGACGATCCCAATCATGTCCGCGCGCGGCGTAAGTGACGACTTGCGGCTTGTAGCGGGCGGGCTCGTCGAGGCTTGCGGCGCGGATCGTGAAGATGTCTGGCATTGCGGCGAAGGTCATATAGACCGGCAGGCCGCATTGAATGCAGAAGCCGCGCGTCTTCACGTTGCCGCTGTCGCCGACCATGTCCCAGTGCCTGGCCTCACCCGTCACCGTGACACCGGCGCGCGCGAAGGTGATGTACGAACCGTGGCCGCTGCCGCTTTCCCGCTGGCAGTCCCGGCACTGGCAGTGATTGCTGAACAGCGGCTCACTGGCAATCGAATAGCGGATCGTGCCGCAGGCGCAGCCGCCGGTATAGGGATTGTCCATCGTGACGCCTCTTCACTTGCCTTCGCCGGTGACGGCATCGAGCCGCTGCATCACCTTGACCCAACCGTCGCTCATGTTTTGATAAGCGGTGTCGTTCTTCGGCGTTACGAAGCCCGAATGCACAACACTCACGCGCGTCCCTGCTTCGACCGGCGTGAGGGACCAGGTAACGACGGTGTCGAGTGCCGAGCCGTAGCCGGTATTGCCCGCGTCGCCGCCCTTCCAGGCGTAGGCGAGGCGCCGGTTCGGTACGACCTCGAGAACGCGGCAATGGATCGTGCCGTCCCATGCGCCGGCCGGATTGGTCTTGAAGGTGAAAGTGTTGCCTTCGACGGCCTCGAAACCGGACGGCGGCATCAGCCAGCGCGCAACGAGCTGGGCGCTGGTCAGCGCTTTCCAGATCGTCTCCGTTGCGTGAGGGAAGACCTCGTCGATGACGATGTCGCGAAAGTTTTCCTGGGTCTCGGCTTTCAATTCGGCTGCACTCACGGATCGATCTCCTTCAAGAGGTCACGCAGATTCTGGAAACGCTCGCGCCAGAACACGCCGTAATGGTCCATCCAGGTGACCAGAGGCTCGAGTCCTTGCGGCGCGGCGCGGTAATAGACATTGCGGCCCTCGGCGCGCTCGGCGACGAGGCCGGCCTGCCTGAGGGACTTCAGGTGCTGCGAGATCGCGCCCTGGGTCACGCCGCTGCCGCGCGTCAGTTCGGCAACGCTGATCTCCTTGCTCTCGAACACGCGCTCGAACACCGCGCGGCGGGTGGGATCGGCGAGGGCGCGCATCACGGTGGTGACGGCATTCGGGGCTGCTTCGATCATGTCAACAAATTAGCGAAGGCTAATGCATTAGTCAATGCTAATTCGTCTCAGTCTTCGGATATCCGATTCTGCAATTGACAATGACTGACTAGTCAGTCAGATATGAGAAATGACAAAGAAGCCCGTCACACCACCTGCTAGGGACCGTTCGCCCGACGCTGACCGGGAGGCTGCCGCCCCCGCCTCGAACCGCGCCATTCGCGCGGCGGAGCGGCGCACGGCGATCGTGGACGCCGCGATGGAGGAATTCATCGCGCGCGGCTTTGCCGCGACGCGGCTCGACGACATCGCCAAGCGCGCCGGTGTCGCCAAGGGCACCATCTACCTGCACTTCAAGGACAAGGAATCGATGTTCGAGGAACTGGTGCGCACGGTGATCGTGCCGGTGGTGGAGAAGCTGAATGCACTGCCGCTGCCGGCGGGCTCGGTGCGCGATCTCGTCGAGGCGTTTGCCGGCAACTTCCTGAAAGAGGTGATCGGCACAAGGCGCGGCGATCTCGTGCGCCTGATCGTGGCGGAGGGGCCGCGCTTTCCGTCCGTGGCCGACTTCTACTACCGCGAGGTCGTCTCGCGCGGGATCGCCGGCATGCGCGCACTGATCGAGCTCGGCATTGCCCGCGGCGAGATCCGCGAGAAGGACCTCGCGCGCTATCCGCAGATCCTGGTCGCGCCCGCGATGATCGCGGTGATCTGGCAGAGCCTGTTCGAGCGGCACGCGCCGCTCGACGCGCAGGACATGCTGCGTGTCCATCTCGATTTGATCTTTGGCGAACGGAGCACGACATGACGCCGTCGCAGAACATCTCTCACCTCATCCTGAGGAGCGCGGAACGCGCGTCTCGAAGATTGCAGGCCCGGCTGTGGCTCCTCGCCCTTCGAGACGCCGCTTTGCGGCTCCTCAGGGTGAGGGTTCGACAGCAGTATCTGCCGCGCCTCTGTTCGATCGTGGTTCTGGTGCTCGCAACCGGCCTTGCCGGCTGCAAGGAGAAGCGCGATGCCGGTTTCCAGGGCTGGGTCGAGGCCGACATGATCTATGTCAGCCCGGACGAATCGGGCCGGGTGACGAAGCTCGGCGTCCGCGAAGGAGACGAGGTCAAGGTCGGCGATAACCTTTATTCCGTCGACGACGATCTTCAACTCGCCGACCTCAACCAGAACAAGGCGACGCTGGCGAATGCGCAGCAGACCTATGACCGCGCGGCCTCGCTGAGCAAGACCGGCTCGGGCACCCAGGCCAATCTCGATTCCGCGGTGTCGGCCTTGCGCGTTGCCGAGGCACGGGTGGCGACCTCGGAGACGCGGATGGCGCGGCGCAAGGGTTTTGCGCCCGTCGCCGGTACCATCCAGCAGATCTATTTCCGCGAGGGCGAGATGGTGGCGGCGCAGCGGCCGGTGCTCTCGATCATGCCGCCCGGCAACATGAAGCTGCGCTTCTTCGTGCCCGAGACCGAGCTTCCGAAGCTTGCGATCGGCGACACGGTGCGGGTCGTTTGCGACAATTGCGCCGCCGATCTCACCGCAAAGATCTATTTCATCGCGACCTCGGCCGAATACACCCCGCCTGTCATCTACAGCCTCGATGAACGCAGCAAGCTCGTCTATCTGATCCAGGCGCGACCCTCGCGCCCGGACGCCCTGCGGGTGGGACAGCCGATCGACGTCCATCTCAATCCAAAGACTCCGGTGGCGGACAAGCGATGAACGGCGGCAACGGCATCGCGATCGACGTCAAGGGCCTGACCAAATCGTTCGGCGGCCGCGAGGTCGTGCACGATCTGTCGATGCAGGTGAAACGCGGCTCGATCTACGGCTTCCTCGGCCCGAACGGTTCGGGCAAGACCACGACCATCCGCATCCTCTGCGGCCTGCTCACGCCCGACAGCGGCGAGGGCACCTGCCTCGGCTACGATATTCGCCGTGATGCCGAGAAGATCAAGCGCCAGGTCGGCTACATGACCCAGCGCTTCAGCCTCTATCAGGATCTCTCTGTCCGCGAGAATCTCGAATTCGTCGCGCGACTCTATGGATTGGCCGATGCGCGCGGCGCCGCGCGCGACATGATCAAACGGCTCGGGCTCTCGGGCCGCGAGGAGCAGCTTGCGGGCGAACTCTCCGGCGGCTGGAAGCAGCGGCTGGCGCTGGGCGCATGCACGCTGCCCAGTCCGAAATTGCTGCTGCTGGACGAGCCGACCGCCGGCGTCGATCCCAAGGCGCGGCGCGATTTCTGGAACGAGATCCATGCGCTCGCCGCCGACGGTCTCACCGTGCTGGTCTCGACCCACTACATGGACGAGGCCGAGCGCTGCCACGAGATCGCCTATATCGCCTATGGCCATCTGCTGGTGCACGGCACCGTCGAGGAGGTGATCGCGAAATCCGCGCTGACGACCTACACCGTGACGGGCGAGGATCTGAACGGTCTCACCGCCGCGCTCACCGGCAAGCCGGGCGTCGACATGGTCGCGCCGTTCGGCACCTCCTTGCACGTTTCAGGACGCGACGTCGCCGCGCTCGAAGCCAGCATCGCACCATGGCGCGAGAAAAGCGGGCTGCACTGGCACAAGACGTCGCCGTCACTGGAGGACGTGTTCATCGAATTGATGAGCCGTTCCAAGGATAATTTCCAATGAGCGCCGTCGATCGTCCCTCTCCATTGCACGAGCTCCGGGAGCGTTTCGGCTTCTGGAGGCGCTCCTATGCGATGCTGATCAAGGAGTTCATCCAGCTCAGGCGCGACCGCGTGTCGTTCGCGATGATCGTGATGCTGCCGGTGATGCAGCTCCTCCTGTTCGGCTATGCCATCAACACCACGCCGCACAATCTGCCCAGCGCGGTGCTGCTCCAGGAGGACTCCGATCTCGCCCGCTCGATCCTGAAGGCGCTGGAGAACACCGCCTATTTCCGCTTCATCTACGAGGTGCACGACGTCGACGATTTCGACAATTTGCTGAAGTCCGGCAAGGTGCTGTTCGGCGTCGAGATTCCGCGCGGCTTCGAACGGGCGGTGCGGCGCGGCGACAAGCCGGCGCTGCTGGTCGCGGCCGACGCCACCGATCCGGTCGCGGCGAGCGCGGCGATGGGATCGCTCGGCATGCTGGTGCAGACCGCGCTCAAGCACGATCTCTATATCGGCGATCCCCCGGAGATGCCCTTCGAGATCCGCGCGCATGCCCGCTACAATCCGGCCGCCGTCTCCAGCCTCAACATCGTGCCGGGGCTCGTCGGCACCATCCTGACCATGACCATGCTGATCTTCACCGCGCTCTCGGTCACGCGCGAGATCGAGCGCGGCACCATGGAGAGCCTGCTGTCGATGCCGATCAGGCCGGTCGAGGTGATGTTCGGCAAGATCATCCCTTACGTGCTGGTCGGCTTCTTGCAGGCGTTCCTCATCATCGGCATCGGCGTCGGCCTGTTCGGAGTGCCCGTGCTCGGCAACCTGTTCCTGCTGGCGCTGCTATCGACCCTGTTCATCACCACCAACCTGGCGATCGGCTACACGATCTCGACGCTGGTGCAGAACCAGCTCCAGGCGATGCAGATGTCGATGATGTTCTTCCTGCCGAGCATTCTGCTGTCCGGCTTCATGTTCCCGTTCGCGGGGATGCCGGCCTGGGCGCAATATCTCGGCGAATGCCTGCCGCTGACGCATTACTTGCGCATCGTCCGCGCCATCATGCTGAAGGGCGCGGGCATGCAGAATTTGCAGTTCGACACGCTGGCGCTGGCGACCCTGATGCTGCTCGCCATGACCGTCGCCGTGACGCGCTTCCGCCGCACGCTGGATTGAGGCAAGATGCCCCCGGAATCGAGGGGCAGATGGCCAGGTTTGCGAGCAGGAAGACGCGGCAGCATGCCGTGCTATCGGGCGATTTCGAGCGCGAGCTGACGCGGGAAGTGCTTCGCACCGAGCTGTTGCGGGTGCGGACGCTGATCCTGACGGGCTGCGTCATGACCGTGTCTCTCACCGCCATCTATCTGATCGATCCAGTCGTCGTGAACCGGGTCTGGCGCGGGACGGAAGGGCTTGCCGAGGTCTACGGCCTGCTCGTCGGTTTCATCCTGTTCGAGGTCTGGGTCCACACTCAGATAAGGAAGAACCTCCGGCTCGATCGCGACCTGCCGGTGACCCGGCGCTATATCGGTGCGCTGATTGAGACGTCGCTGCCGACGGTGATCCTGATCCTGCAGATCCGGACCATCGGCGCGAGCCAGGCGCTCGGCTTCGCCGTACCGCTGATGTACTTCATCTTCATCATTCTCTCGACCCTGCGACTCGATTTTCGGCTCTCGACCTTCACCGGCTTTATCGCCGCGGCTGAACTGCTCGTCGTGGCGCTGATTTACGATCCCGCCAGCGGCGCCGGCGAGCCGCAGGCCTATTTCCACGCGGTGCGCAGCACCATCATCCTGGTCTGCGGCGTGCTCGCGGGCGCGGTCGGCGCGCAACTCCGGCGCCAATTCGCGGCGAGCATTGCCGCGGCCACCGCGCGCGACCGGGTGACGAACTTGTTCGGCCAGCACGTTTCACCTCAGGTGGTCGAGCGGCTGATGGCGGCGGGCACCAGCGCGGCCGGCGACCTGCGCCGCGTCGCCGTGATGTTCGTCGATTTTCGCGGCTTCACCGCCGGCGCACAGTCGCGCACCCCGCAGGAGGTGGTCGACCGGCTCGACGGCGCCTTCGCGGTGCTGGTCGACATCCTCGACCGCCAGGGCGGCATCGTGAACAAGTTTTTGGGCGACGGCTTCCTCGCGCTGTTCGGTGCGCCGCTGGAGGCCTCCGATGCCGCGCATCGCGCGGTCGCCGCGGGCCGCGAGATGCTGACCGCGATGGATCGCATCAATGCAAAGACGAGTTGGCCGCTCAGAATCGGCATCGGCATTCATTTCGGCGAGGTCGTCGCCGGCAACATCGGCTCGCCCCGGCGCAAGGAATACACCGTCATTGGCGACACCGTGAACTTCGCCTCGCGGCTGGAGGCGCTGAACAAGGAGTTCGGCTCGCAGTTCCTGATCTCCGCGTCGGTGCGCGAGGTGCTGGGCGACGACGGCAAGGATGCCGTCGCGCTGGGCGAGGTCGAGGTGCGCGGCTACGAGCAGAAGGTCGCGGTGTTTCAACTGGGGTAGCGCGCGTTCAAATGCGAGTCGCGGTTCGTTGAAGCAGGTCGCGTTCCGTTGAAGGCGCGTGATGAAATATCCCTGCTAGCTTTGGCGTCTTGCACTGTGGAAGCCGAAACGTCTCGGCGTCCCTTTGTCACCTGGAGAAAGCCAATGACTAGATTGCCCTTTATTGCGGCCGCCCTGATCGCCGCCGCCGTCACCCAGACCGAGGCCGCAGCCGCGCGCGACATCGCCCCGCGGCGTGCCGCGACCCAGGCGATGGCGGACTGCGTCAGAGCTCCGGCGGTGGGCGCGTATGCCACTGCGCCCTACAAGCAGCCGCCTTGCCTGCCGAGCACGACGTACTCGTACGCGTACTAACGATCGGGGCAGACGACGCCGGGCTGGTGAAGTTCGCCGGTCCGGCGTCCGCCGGAGGTATTTACGTAGCGCTTGACTCGGTTGTCATCTAGTCATCTATATGACTATATGAATTCAGCTCCGCGCGACGACCGCCTGCCACGCTACCAGCGCCTGCGCGACGACCTCGCCGCGCGGATCAACCGCAATGAATGGCGGCCGGGCGAGCCGATCCCGTCGGAGGCCGAGTTGGCTGCGCATTACGGCGTTGCGATCGGTACCGTGCGCAAGGCAATCGACCAGCTCGTCGCGGATACCGTGCTGGAACGGCAGCAGGGCCGCGGCACGTTCGTGCGCCGCGCGCGCTTCAACTCCTCGCTGTTCCGCTTCTTCCGCTTCCAGTCCGAAAGCGGCGAGCGGCGCGTACCGAAGAGCCGCATCATCAGGCGCAAGAGCGTGCCGGCGACCTCGGCTGTCGCGTCCGCGCTGCGCATTCCGGTCGGCGAGCCCGTGATCAGCCTGTCGCGCCTGCGGTTGATCGACGATGTGCCGCTGCTCGCCGAAGAGATATGGCTGCAGCAGTCGCGCTTCGCGCCGATCCTTCAGATCGACACCGCCGAATTCGGCGACCTCCTGTATCCGCTCTACGAGGAGCGCTGCGGCGAGATCGTTGTCTCCGCCGAGGAAATTCTGACGGTCGAGACCGCCAACGAGATGCAGGCGCGCCTGCTCAGGCTCGAGGCCCATGCGCCGCTGATCGTGATCGAGCGCCTCGCGCTCGACCTCGAGCGACGGCCGATCGAATGGCGCCGGTCGCGCGGGCCGGCCGACCGCTTCCGCTACCACGCCGAGATCAGGTGAAGCGGCCTTTCAACGACATCAACAAATAAACGAGTACAGGGGGAAACAATGTCAAACTGGTACAGCGAAAGCTCGCCGCTGGAGCGGCGCACGTTCTGGGCAAGCTTTGGCGGCTGGGCGCTGGATGCGCTCGACGTCCAGATGTTCGGCCTCGCCATTCCCGCGCTGATCGCGGCGTTCGGCATCAGCAAGGCCGATGCGGGCCTGCTCGGCTCGGTCACGCTGTTCTTCGGCGCGTTCGGCGGCTGGCTCGGCGGCGCACTCGGCGACCGCTTCGGCCGCGTCAAGGCGCTCCAGATCACGGTTCTGACCTTTGCGCTCGCGACCTTCGCCTGCGCGTTCGCGATGACCTACACCCAGCTGCTGGTCCTGAAGGCGATCCAGGGGCTCGGCTTCGGCGCCGAATGGGCCTGCGGCGCCGTGCTGATGGCCGAGATCATCCGCCCCGAGCATCGCGGCAAGGCGCTGGGCTCGGTGCAGAGCGCGTGGGCGGTCGGCTGGGGCGCGGCGGTGCTGCTGTCGGCGCTGGCCTTCACTTATGCGCCGGCCGACATCGGCTGGCGGCTGCTGTTCGCGCTGGGACTCTTGCCCGCGCTCCTCATCATCTTCATCCGTCGCGGCTTGAAGGAGCCGCCACGTGCCGTCGCAGCCGACAAAACGCCGTTCTTCGCCACGCTGTCGGGTATCTTCCACCGCGACGTCCTGCGCGCGACGCTGATCGGCGGATTGTTCGGCATCGGTGCCCATGGCGGCTACGCTGCGCTTACCACCTTCCTGCCGACTTACTTGCGCGAGGTGCGGCATCTGTCGGTGCTGGGCTCCAGCGGCTATCTCGCCGTCATCATCGTCGCTTTCTTCTGCGGCTGCGTCACCAGCGGAATCGTCAGCGATCGGATCGGCCGCAGGGCCAATGTCGCCTTGTTCGCCAGCGCCTGCATCGTCACCGTGCTGGTCTATATCTTCGCGCCGCTGACCAACGGCGAGATGCTGGTGCTCGGATTTCCGCTCGGCTTCTTCTCGGCCGGAATCCCGGCGAGCATGGCCGCGCTGTTCAGCGAGCTCTATCCTGCCG
Source organism: Bradyrhizobium sp. SZCCT0153 (assembly GCF_018129995.1). Lineage (GTDB taxonomy): Bacteria > Pseudomonadota > Alphaproteobacteria > Rhizobiales > Xanthobacteraceae > Bradyrhizobium > Bradyrhizobium japonicum_G. The sequence continues at coordinate 427,833 of NZ_JAFCKS010000005.1, read as the reverse complement.
GCGTGCGCGGCACCGGCGTCGGCTTCTGCTACAATTTCGGCCGCATCGTTTCCGCCGCGTTCCCGTTCCTGGTCGGCTTCCTCAGCGACCGTATCGGGCTCGGGCCGGCGATCGGCATCGATGCGGCGTTCGCCTATTCGCTGGTGTTGATCGCGGTGGTCCTGCTGCCCGAGACCCGCGGCAAGGTCTTTGAACAGACCGCCGCGACGCGCGCCTGACGCGGAATGGGGAGGATCTGCCATGGCACTCGGCCAGCGCCACCTCACGCGCCGCCGGTTTGCCGCGGGCCTCGCATCGCTCGTGACGATGGCCGCGACCACACCCAGGAGTAAGGCGGCCTTGCCGACGATCGATACCCACGCCCATGCCTTCCATCGCGGCCTCAAGCTCGCGCCGGGCCGGCGCTATGCGCCTGACTACGACGCGCCGCTCGCGCTTTATCTGGAGCAGCTCGACCGCAACGGCATGACCCATGGCGTGCTGGTGCAGCCGAGCTTTCTCGGTACCGACAATTCCTACCTGGTCGAATGTCTGAAACAGGCGGGGGGCCGCCTGCGCGCCATCGCCGTGATCGATCCCACGATCACCGCGGACGAACTGCGCGCGCTCGACCGCGCCGGCGTGGTCGGCATCCGTCTCAATCTCGTCGGCCAGCCCCTGCCGGATTTAGGCGCTGCCGAATGGAAGGCGCTGCTGGCAGAGGTGAAAACCATGGGCTGGCAGGTCGAAATCCAGCGCAATGCCACCGATCTCGCCGTGCTCGCGCCGCAGCTTCTCGATCGCGGCGTCTCCGTCGTGCTCGATCACTATGCGCTGCCCGATCCGAAGCTCGGCGTCGACGATTCCGGCTTTCGCTCGGTGCTGAAGCTCGGTGCGACGCGGAACGTCTGGGTCAAGATTTCCGCGCCGTATCGCAACGGCGCGGCCGGCGAAGACCTTGCGAAGGCGGCCTATCCGCTGCTGCGCGACGCTTACGGACCTGATCGCCTGTTGTGGGGCAGCGACTGGCCGCACACGCAGTTCGAGGCGTCGCAGGCTTACGCGAATAACCGGCAATTTCTCGACGCGCTGATCGCCGATCAAAGCGAGCGCGCGCAAGTGCTGGCGTCGCCGCGTCCGCTCTTCCGCTTCTGAATTTCGCTTTGCGCGATTGCTCCGATTGCTCCGAATTTTGGGGCATGACGAGCGATGTCGACGGCCTGTAGAGTGCCGGCGATGCGGCGCGCTCGTGGCCGCGACTTGTGTGAAGAGGAAGCGAACGATGCAGCGCCGCTACATCACCGTCGACGTGTTCACCGACCGCGCTTTCGGCGGCAACCAGCTCGCCGTCGTGCTCGATGCCGGCGGGCTTTCGACCGCGCAGATGCAGGCGATCGCGATCGAGTTCAACTATTCCGAGACCACCTTCGTGCTGCCGCCGCGCGACAAGGCCAATGACGCCGAGGTGCGCATCTTCACGCCGGTGAGGGAGCTGCCCTTCGCCGGCCATCCCAATGTCGGTACTGCCTTCGTGCTGGCGAGCCTCGCGAAAGAACCGAAGCCGCGCCTGCTGTTCGAGGAGAAGGCCGGGCTCGTGCCGGTCGATATCGTGAGGGTGCAGGGCCGGGTGGTCAGCACGGAGCTGACGGCGCCCCAGCAATTGTCGCGGCTTGCGCAGCTTTCCACCGCCGAGGTCGCGGCCTGCATCTCCCTGACTGCGGAGGACATCGTGACCGACCACCACGCGCCGCAGGTCGTCGGCGTCGGAACGCCTTTCGTGGTGGCGGAAGTGCGCTCTCGCGATGCCGTGCGACGCGCAAAGCCCGATGCGACCGCTTTCGGCAGGGTATTGCCGCGGGACGGCGCCTTCTCGGTCTATTTCTACACGCGCGACGTGCCTTCGGTGGAGGCGCCATGCGAGCGCCAGGCGCGGATGTTCTTCCCCGGCGCCAGCGGCTTGATCGAGGATCCCGCCACCGGCAGCGCCACGGTCGCCGCCGCCGCGCTGTTCGCCGAGCTCGATCCCACGCGCGATGGCGAATTGAAGCTGACGGTCGGCCAGGGCTTCGACATGGGCCGGCCGAGCCTGCTGCTGACCCGCGCGCGCAAACAGGACGGCAAGATCGTCTCGGCCCATGTCGGCGGCAGCTGCGTGCAGATGATGGAGGGGACGTTCAATCTGGCGGGGGAAGGGTAGGCTAGACCTGCCGCCCAGCAAGATTCCTCACCGCCACGCCATCGCGCTCCTCGATGACCTCCGCGATCATCTGGCGGTGGCAGTGGGTGTGGTCGCGCTCGTAGCAGAGCAGGCAGACGGGACCGGCCTGCTTCACCAGCGCCGAGAGTTCGTCCATCTCTTCTTTGGCCTGCGGCGTCTTCAGGTGCCGTGCGTAGATCTTCTCCAGCACGTCGTATTGCCCGCTGCGCGCGGCGAGACGACCTTCCTTCGGCGTGCCGAGCGCGGCGAGATGGACATAGGCGATGCCGCGCTCGTCGAGTCCGGCGGATAGCTGCTTCTTGGAAAAGCCCGGCCGCCGCGACGACGTCACCGCGCGCACGTCGACCACGAGCTTGACGCCGGCCTGCTCCAGTTCGTCCAGCACCGCCTTGGGCGGCGTCTGCTCGTAGCCGATGGTGAAGAGCTTCTTCGCCTTTGCCATGAGCGACCCTCAGCTCACCCGTGCGATCAGTTCCATGGCGCCGGCCGGCGCCCGCACCTTGCCCTCGTGGATGACATACGCGAACACGTCGCGCGGCTCCTTCTTCGGCTTGGTCTTGTCAACCTTCGGAAGATCGTCGGGTTCACTGCCCGAGGCCCAGTCCTGAAAGCGTCGGGCCCAGGCATCCAGCTGCTTCGGCGGATAGCAGGTCTTGATCTCGTCATCGCCCTTCTGCAGTCGGGCATAGACGAAATCGCCGGCGACGTCGGCGATCGCCGGATATTTGCCGTGCTCGGCGAACACGACCGGCGTCTCGAATTCGCGGATCAGCGCGACGAAGTCCGGCGTGCAAAAACTGTCGTGGCGAACCTCGACGACATGGCGCAGCGCGCGGCCGTCGAGCTTGCGCGGCAACAGCTCGAGGAACTTGCCGAAATCGGCGCCGTCGAACTTTTTCGTCGGCGCGAACTGCCACAGCGCCGGCCCGAGATGATCGCCGAGTTCCAGCACGCCGGAATCATAGAACCGCTTGATGGAATCCCCGGCCTCGGCGAGCACGCGGCGGTTGGTGGCGAAGCGCGGCCCCTTCACCGAGAACACGAAACCATCAGGCACCTCGCTCGCCCATTTGCGAAAGCTCTCCGGCTTCTGCGAGCCATAGTAGGTGCCGTTGATCTCGATCGAGGTCAGCTTCGAGGCGGCGTAGGACAGCTCCTTCGCCTGCGTCAGCTTCTCCGGATAGAACACGCCGCGCCAGGGCTCGAACGTCCAGCCGCCGATGCCGATGAAGATGTTGCCGGATTTTTTGGACGCGGTTTTTGCTTTGGCCACGGGGAATCTCGCATCGACGAGGAGGGGAGGCCCTGATCCTAATCAAACCAGTTGTGATTGGCCAGTTGCGACGTCCCGTCTAAGCTCGCAGGCGGGACCCGCGAAAAAGGAGAACAAGATGCGGATGGTGATGCTGGGAGCGGCGCTCTTCATGATGACATCTGCTGCCATGACCTCTTCAGTCATGGCGGATGACGACGATTCCAAGGGCGCGCAGAAGCTCGCCATGCAGGGCCGCGACGATTACTGGCATTGCCTGGCGCGGGAATATTCGCGCGACAGCAATCAGGGTCTGTCGGAACAGGACTTCGGCCGCTCGGTCGCGGGCGCCTGTCCCTCGGAGCGACAATATTACCGGGTGGCGTTGCTCGATTATCTCACCACGCAATATCCGGCCATCGATGCCGACGCCCATCTCGCGACTGCGAACAGGGCGGTGGAGTCGGCGCAGAAGGACATCGTGACGGCTTTCGTCAAGCACAGGCCGCCACAGAAATAGCCCCCGTTGACCGTTGCGGTTCGGCAGGCCCTTCCGGCTCCGCGCTCATCCGTGATATCAATGGGCGCAACGGGAACAGGGATGGGCTTCGATGTCGTCTGAGTCGGTGGGTGGCATTTTGGGGGCGATCGTCGCGGCGATCGTGCTTGCGGTCGCCGTCGTCTTCGGGCCGATCGGCCAGTACGGCAAGCCGCCCAAGCCCGCGAAGGTCGAGCCGGCGCCCGCTGCGGTGCCCGCAGCCCCGGCGCCCCGAGGGCCGGTGATCAAGGAAGTCCCGAACCAATAGGGGCTGAAAAGGCGTCTTTCGCCCCTTGCGATGCGGCTTTGTCGTTCCTATCTAACTTTTAACGGCGACGTTGAGCAAAAAACTCCGGCGCTGGGACGACCTTGGAATAGATGGCCTGCGCCGGATGTACGCGCGGTCCGCCGTTCCGGGGTCGTTGGCATTTTAGGGCCCCTTTGGGCCGTTCCCCGCCCCCGAATCGTCGGCACAAGATCCTGGCTGCGCAAGAACTTGGCAGCGCAGCACGCGACGGATATACGCTGCCGTCATGAATGAAGCGATCAGACCGGGCTCCGACAACCCGCCGCAGGCCCCGCAGGCGGCGTCCCCGTCGGCGGAACTGTCGGTCGTCGTCCCGACCTTCAATGAGCGTGACAATGTCACGGTGCTGTACCGGCGGCTGGAGGCGGCGCTGGCCGGCACAGCCTGGGAGGTCGTCTTCGTCGACGACAATTCGCCGGACGGCACCTGGGACGTCGTGCGCGCGCTGGCCCAGCGCGACAGCCGCGTGCGCTGTGTCCGTCGCATCGGCCGCCGCGGCCTGTCCGGCGCCTGTATCGAGGGCATCCTGGCCTCCAGTGCGCCCTATGCGGCCGTGATCGACGCCGACCTCCAGCATGACGAGACGCAGCTGCCGAAAATGCTCTCGCTGCTCGCAAGCGGGCAGGCCGACCTCGTCGTCGGCAGCCGTTACATCGAGGGCTACAAGAGCGAAGGCTTCAACAAGCAGCGCGCCGGCGCCAGCGCGCTGGCGACCGAGGTCGCCAAGAAGATGCTGCGGGTCGAGATCGCCGATCCCATGAGCGGCTTCTTCATGGTTCGCCGCGATCGTTTCGAGCAGCTCGCGCCGAAGCTTTCCGTGCACGGCTTCAAGATCCTGCTCGACTTGGTCGCGAGTGCGCATGGCAGCCTGCGCGCCGTCGAAATCCCCTATACGTTCGGCGAACGCCAGCACGGCGAAAGCAAGCTCGATTCCATGGTCGCGCTGGATTTTCTCGGTCTGGTGCTGGCGAAGTTCACCAACGATGCCGTCTCGCTGCGCTTCCTGCTGTTCGCGATGGTCGGCAGCATCGGCCTCGTGGTGCATCTGACGACGCTCTTCATCGCGCTTCAGCTGTTCAAGGCGCCGTTCGCGGAGGCGCAGGCCGCCGGCGCCGTCGTCGCCATGACCAGCAATTTCGTTCTCAACAACTTTCTCACCTATCGCGACCAGCGGCTGAAGGGCTTTGCGCTGCTGGGCGGCCTGATTGCCTTCTACATCGTGTGCAGCGTCGGCCTGCTCGCCAATGTCGGCGTCGCCTTCTCTGTCTACGACCAGGAGCCGATCTGGTGGCTGGCCGGCATGGCCGGTGCGCTGATGGGCGTGGTGTGGAACTACGCGATGTCCGGACTGTTCGTCTGGCGCAAGAAATAACCCACGATGGGCGGGGCTGACGCGCGGATCGTCCGCAACACCGCGCTGGTGATTGTTGCTCTCGTGGTGCTGCGGCTGGTCGCGGCCGCGTTCACGCCGATCACCTTCGACGAAGCCTATTACTGGATGTGGTCGAAGCATCTGGCGGGCGGTTATTACGACCACCCGCCGATGGTCGCCTACGTCATCCGCGCCGGCACCATGATCGCCGGCGACACCGAGTTCGGCGTCCGCCTGGTCTCGATCCTGCTCGCGCTGCCGATGAGCTATGCGGTCTATCGCTCCGCGGCGATCCTGTTCGGCGGCGCGCGCGTGGCGGCGACCAGCGCCATCCTGCTCAATGTCACGATGATGGCCTCGGTCGGCACGCTGATCGTCACGCCCGACGCGCCGCTGCTCGTTGCCTCCAGCTTCGTGCTGTTCTTGCTCGCAAAAGTGCTGGAGACCGGCCGCGGCGTCTGGTGGCTCGCGGTCGGCGCGGCCGTCGGTGCGGCGCTGCTGTCGAAATACACTGCGATGTTCTTCGGCCCGGCGATCCTGATCTGGCTCGCGGCCGTGCCGAAACTGCGGCGCTGGTTTCTCTCGCCCTGGCCATATCTCGGCGGCCTCGTTGCGCTCGCGCTGTTCGCGCCGGTGATCCTCTGGAATGCCGATCATCAATGGGTTTCGTTCGCAAAGCAGCTCGGGCGGGCAAGGATCGAGGACTTCCGTCCGGTCTTCATCGCCGAACTGGTGCCGACCCAGATCGCGTTCGCAACGCCGCTGGTCTTCATCCTCGGCGCGATGGGGCTGCACGCGCTGACCTGGCGCCGCGCCGGCGCGCTGGCCTCGCGCGTGCTGATCGAGACGATGTTCTGGACCATCGTCGCCTATTTCATCTGGCATTCGCTGCATGCGCGCGTCGAGGCCAACTGGTTCGCGCCGGTCTATCCGCCCTTCGTGGTCGCCGCGGCGGCTGCCGCCAATCTCGTGCAGTGGAAGCCGCGCCAGCGGCGCCTCGCTGACTTCTGCCTGCGCTGGGCCGCGCCGGTCGGCATCGTGATGTTCGCAGCGCTGATCGTGCAGGCCAACACCGGCTGGCTGTCCGGGTACCGCCGCGATGCGACCGTGCGCAGCGTCGGCGTCGGCTGGCGCGAGCTCGCCGCGGAGATCGAAGCGGTCCGCGCGCGCAACGGTGCGACCTGCGTACTTGCGCCGGATTACGGCACCACCGGCTGGCTCGCTTTCTATCTGCCGCGCGGCACCTGCGTGGTGCAGCAGAACCAGCGCATCCGCTGGGTCAACATGCCCGAGCCAGATCCAAAGCTGCTTGCGGGCAAGCTGCTCTATGTCGACGAGCTGCGCAGCGACGGCGGTCCCGCCGTCCACGACCTCTTTGCGAAGGTGACGCGAATCGCACAATTGCAGCGCAAGCGCGGGCCGCTGGTGGTCGAGACCTACGGCATCGATCTGCTCGAACATCCCAACGGCGACGTCCTCGACCGCTCGCCGCCGCCGGAAGCGCGGTAGTTCTTCGTTGTTCCAGCGAACGCGTGCGTTCGCTGGAACGGCAGCGACTATTGGGCGGGCAGCCGCGGCTAGGGCGTGTACTCACAAGCAAGGACGCCGCTTGATGTCTGCTATGCCCCTGACAACGGCGGGAAAGCGGGCATAGCGGGACTTCCGCGTTGGGCCAATCAGCAGAAGTCGCCCTGTGCAACCGAGTCCTACACACTCGCGTTCGGTCTCCGCTCAACGAATATGTTGGAGATGCATTCGAGAACGGTTTCGCGCTTTTTGTTGCGCAAGATATTTCGGTTTCGAACGATCCCTCGATCAGGTCTGGATTTCGATTCGCGTATCTCCAGAACCGTCATTTCCAAATCGAGCTCATCACCCGGGCGCACCGGGTTCGGCAGTTTTACCTCGTCCCAACCCAATCCCATGAGCACTTGAAAATGCGGTTGAAGCTGACCAGTCAAAAGGATGTAAATCGCAAAGGTATGTGAACCTGATGCAGTCAGCCCTCCGAAGGCTGAGCGCGCGGCGACTTCTTCGTCGACGTGACGGGGTATCGGATCATATTCCTTCGCAAATCGGATAATACCCTCCTTCGAGACCAGATAGGGCCCAGCCGTGCTGCGGCCTCCGATCTGCAGTTCTTCGAAATAGAGGTTGGCCATCGATGCCTCCACCGGCTGTGGTCAACAGACAATACCAGAAGGGGTCAAGGCAGAAATGGACGATTTGATAGATGTCCGTTGCGGGTCAGAGTGATGAGTCTGGGCGTTCAACCGGCAGATCGGCTTTGCCCCCAACTGCGGACGTGGCCTTGCACCGCGCAAACTTGACGGTTCGTGCCAGAAGGGGACGTGGTGATATTGATCGGCACTGGATATAGTGGCCGAAAGTCAGCCGTTTCATGCCGTCCCCTTCGTTAAACCGCGTGGAGGATTGACCCGATGACCAGCGGATATTTTGAAGATTTCGAAGTCGGCGATAGCCGCAAGGCTGGTCCCTATTTAGTCTCCAAGGCTGAAATCATTCAGTTCGCCAAGCAGTACGACCCCCGGCCTTTCCATATCGATGAGGAAGCTGCCACTCGTTCCGTCTTTGGAGGACTGTCGGCATCTGCCGCCCACACGTTCGCGATCTTCATCTTTCTAACCGACAAAGGGCAGCCTCCGCTCCGTGCACTTGCCGGACTGGGCTGGGAAGAGCTGAGGCTGCCGAATGCGGTACGCCCGGGCGACGAACTCGACTATGAGTCGACTGTCCTAGAGAAGCGCGAGTCGAAGTCGAGACCCGATACGGGAATCCTTCGCGTCCAAGTCCACCTGCACAACCAAAGACGAGAGTCGGTGCTGCAGTGCGTCGGCAGTGTTCTCGTCGCAAGGCGACCGGATGCAAAAGCATCGACGTAGCTGTGAGGTGGATGCGCTCGGTTGGTTTTCCGATCCGATGTCTGTTCCAGGTCACAAGCGCCGATAACGCCGAGAGCGGGAGACTTCCGTTTTTGAGGCAAGGGCCGACGTTGATGAGTAGACGTCTTAGTCGATCATCTCGGCCTTGGTCGCGGCCTGGCTTGGCCTGTTCCGGTCACGCCAGAACCAGACGGTCACGACGCCGGAGCGGCCGCGGACCTGCGTGAGCAGCGGGCCCGACAGGACGCCGTCGGGCGCGCCGTGGAAGTCGGCCGTATCCAGCAGCGTATCGCTGAGCGCGAGCCGCGCGCCGTTCTGGACGGCGACCTCCATCAACCGGCTCGCGACGTTGACGGTGTCACCCGTCGCCGTGATGTGCTGATGGCTTTCGCCGAGGCGGGAGGCGACGATCGGACCGAAATGCGCGCCGATCTTGAAACCGAGCTGATCCCTGACCGCAGACGGCAGCGACACGATCCAGCGCTCGACGCCGCGATGCAGGTCGATCGCGCATTTCAGCGCGCGTGCGGCGTCATCGGGCATCGCGCCGGGCAGGCCGAACAGGATCATGGCTCCGTCGCCGAGAAAGCCGGTGATCATGCCGCCGCAATCGACCGCGACCTTGTCGATCAGGGCGTGAAACGCCTTCAGGACGTCCTGGAGTTGGTTTGGATCGATCCGCTCGCTGAGCGCCGTGAAGCCGGAGAGGTCGATGAAGACGATTGCGGCATCTTGCCGGACGGGCTTGGACAGGAAATTCGGATCACGCGCCAGCCACTCCTGCACCGCCGGCGCCTGGAATTGCGCGAGCGACCGGCTCTTGTCTGCGAAATATTGCGTGCGGCGGCCTCCCGCCCACAACTGCACGCCGGCAAAGACCGCAACCGGCGGCAATGCTGCAGCGAGCGTGGTCGCACCGTTCAGCCAGATGCCGTGCGTGAACGCGAACAGATTGAACCCGGCCCAGGCGATCATCACCGCCGCCGCGGCCATGATACCGAGCGCGCTGCGCCGCCAGGCGAGCAGGCCCACCAGCAGCATCGGCAACAGGATCGCGATGAGCGCGTCGGCGATGTGGACCTTGCGGTCGCGCACGATGCTGTCGCCGGCGACGAGATGGGTGATCGCGGTCGAGACCACCTCGACGCCGGGCATCAGGGAATCGAACGGCGTCGGATAAAAGTCGCCGCCGCCCGCGACCGAGGCGCCGATCACGACGATCCGGTTCTCGATCGCCGCACGATTGAGCGTGCCGTCGAAGATGCTCTGCGCGCTGACGGTGCGGATGGTGCGGCGCGGGCCGTAATAGGTGATCGGCAGCGCGAAGTCGGTATCGGTGGGCACCGCGCGGTCGCCGAGCATCAGGTGATCCGGCGCGATCGTCAGTGGCTTGTCGAGCGCGCGCGCCGCGACCCGCAACGGGAATGACAGCTCGAGCTTGTCGCGTGTCCGGAACAGCATCGGCACCGAGAGCGGCGAGCCCGATTGTCCGGTTGCCACGTTGACGACGCCGACCTCGGCATGGTCGGCGAAGGCCTGCAGGGGCAGCAGGAAGCGCTCGGCCTGCGGCAGGGCGGCGAGGGCGCCCTGGCTGCCGGGCTCTATCGTTTCGCTGGCCGACGGGAAAATCGCCGCGGCGGCGAGGACCATGGGGCCGGTGGCGAGCGTGTTGGCGAGCGTGGCGTCGCCGATCGCGGCGCTGCGGTCGACCAGCAGCAGGTCGATCGCGACGACCTTCGGCTTGAATTGCACGATGGTGTCGACGACGCGGGCGAGATCGGCGCGCGGCAGCGGATAGCTGCCGCCGCGCTTCACGACGGTGTCGTCGATCGCGACGATGGTGACGAGATCGGGCGGAGCCTGCACGCCGCGGACCTGCGTCCGCCAATCAGTCAGTGCTGCCTCGAGGCGATCGAGAAAGCGCAGATGGCCGTTGGCGTGGCCGGCATAAATGCCCGCGCCCCACAGCGCGGTGAGGACGAGTGCCACCAGGATCTGAACGCGTCGGCTACTCATGCGGTCGTTTTGCAATCTCTTCTATCGTCCAAATGCTCGTCCGGGCCTTATTGACCCCGCCTGACTGGCCTGGTCTTACTGGCCCAGTCTTACCGGCCAAGTTTTACTGGCCCAGTCTTGCCATCAGCGCGTCGACGCGCGGCTGGCCCCATGTCTTGACGGTCAGCGGGCCGGCTGCCTCGACATCGACGCCTTCGCCGGGGCCCAAAACGACGCCGCGTCCACGAGCCCTGCGGCTCACCCCGACGCGGCCGTCGGCGACGAACACGGACGTCTTGGCCTCCGCGACATCGATCGCCCATTTCGTGCCGCGCACCGCGGCGATCGCTTGCGGCGTCAGGACCTTGAAGCGGTTGCCGCCGGGCTTCTTGGGCACCTCGACCAGCAGCGCTCTGCTGCTCAACTCCACGGAGTCTATATGTCCGTCGCGGTTGGCGTCCTTAAGTTCAAATCTGGCGCCGCTTTCGGCAACGATCGTGATGCCGTTGTCGCAGCGCCAGGTCTGCGTTCCGGCGGCAGACGGCGACGCCGTGCAGCCAACATTGGCTGCAGGCTGGGCAATCGCATGTCCGATCAACAGAAACGACCCCGCCAGAGCGAGAAACCCTGCGCGCGCGAACTCTCTCATGCCAGCCTCCGTTAGCGTGCCCGGCACAGTTCAAGGCGATGTTGATACGGTACCGTATCACACGCAGAGGCTGCTGAACAGTGCCGCTTCCGCAGCTATTTCCTCGCTGCGGCATTTTCCAGACCGGCGCGATCAACTTTCACTCACGGCGCCGCACGGCGTGAGCGCCCCGTGCGGTGTGTGAGTGGCCCGCCACGCGTGCCTCGAGAGGTGGAGGGAGGCTATTGCGCACCAGCGTCACGCAATGCTTCCCCGTTATCGTCCGGGTATCGAAGACCACGAAAACGACTTGGTTGGTGCGTTTAGAGATGCGGCCGGAGACGTCCGCTGACCGTGCTGAACCGGGCGAGAATTATGGTTAACAGCTTCGCCTAAGTCCGTAATTCTGCGGGCCTTTTTCTCGAAATGGGACAGCGTTAACCCGATGCCTCACATCTGCCCGAACTTAATCCGCATTTAACTAAAAGTCGCCTTAATGACGCTCCGACCCTCTGCGAGATGCTGTTCCCGGATCGTGACCAGCGGCACTTCGAAGGGGGACTTGGTGACACCGTCCTGGACGCAAGGCGAATGAGTACGAGTATCGCTGCGCAGAGTAACGCGGCACGGAAGTCCAAAGAATTCTCGAGCAATTCTTATCGGAAACCTTCCCGGAAGATGACCACCCAAAACGCGCTTGGCGCCGCCGTGATCGGCTGCGTCGTGCTTGGCGCCGGCTGGACCGTGTACAGCAACATCTTCGCTGCCAGCGTCTATCCGACCGTCGGCAGCATCGGCTACGACGCACCCGTGATCAAGCGGGCGCCCAGGGTCGCGCTGCGCGAGGCGGGCGAGGCCGTCAAGGAAGCCTTTGCGCTGTTGCCCGACCGGTTGCAGGTCGCAGCTCCGATCTCGCGCGAGATGTTCAACGAGCGCTTTGCCGCGGCTGCGACCCAAGGCGTGCAGTCGAACGCCGCGAGCGTCGCGCCTGCGACCAAGGTTGCCGAGGCCAAGGACACGGCGAAGCCGGGCGTGATCGCGAAGGTCGCGGAAGCGCTGAAGCCTGCTCCCGCCAGGATCGCCGATGCTGGCAAGGATTCTGCCAAGGATTCTGCCAAGGATTCTGCCAGGACCAAGCGCGCCGACGCACCGGTGCAACTGGCCTCGGCTGATCCGGCCGAGATCGTGCCGGCGCCTGAGGCAAAACCAAAATCGTTCGCCGATCGCGCCAAGGCTGCGGTGATGTCGATCACCGGGCCGCGCCAGTCGATGGTGGACAAGCTCTGGGGCAAGCGCGAGCCGTCCGGCGGGCTGCTCGCCTATGCCTCGGCCGACGCCAGCGTGACCGCCTCCATCGCGCCGCGGGAGCAGAACCCCATGCTCGGCGGTTCGGCGCCCTATGAGCGCGACACCGCGGTCTACGACATCACCGCCAGGACGGTCTATCTGCCGGACGGCACCAAGCTCGAGGCGCATTCCGGCCTCGGCTCCAATCTCGACGACCCGCGCTCCTCACGTGTCCGCATGCGCGGCGTGACCCCGCCGCACATCTACATGCTGAAGCCGCGCGAGGCGCTGTTCCACGGCGTGCCCGCGCTGCGCCTGACCCCGATCGGCGGCGAGAGCGCGATCTACGGCCGCGACGGCCTGCTGGCGCACACCTTCATGCTCGGGCCGAATGGCGATTCCAACGGCTGCGTGTCGTTCAAGGACTATTACGCGTTCCTCGACGCCTACCGCAACAAGGGCATCCGCAAGCTCGCGGTGCTGGCGCGGGTCGAATGATCCCGGCTCATTCCTGGTGATGCAGAAAGGGCCGCTCGCAGCGGCCTTTTCCTTTTGCGCGACGTTTCAGCCCGGCCAGCACTGTCCGCCGCCGTCGATCCGCAGCACCTGGCCGGAAACGAACGCGCCCATGGGGCCTGCGAAGAATTCGACGACGCGCGCGACCTCGTCGACGGTTGCGATCCGGTCGAGCGTGCCGGTCTCGACCATTCTGCCGGGGTCCACCGCGCGCGTGCCGAGGAAGCGGCCGGTTCGGGTATCTCCGGGCGCGATGCAATTGACGGCGATGTCGTAGGGGCGGAGCTGGTCGGCCAGACATCGCGTGTAATGGGTCACGCCGGCCTTCGACACCGCATAGATCGAGCCGTTGGTGCGTCCCTTGAAAGCGGCGACCGAGCCCAGGGTGACGATGCGACCGCTACGGCGCTCCATCATGCCGCGCGCGACCGCCTGGCAGGTCAGGATGGTGGAGAGCAGATTGCGCTCCAGCACCGCGCGGACGTCGGCCTCCTTGATGTTCACCGCGTCGTTCGGGTCGGGCTTGCCGCCGGCGGCCGCGATATCGCCGCCGGCATTGTGCACGAGAATGTCGATCGGGCCGAGTGCGCCTTCCGTCTCCGCAACCACGCGCGCGATGTCCTCGCCCTTGGTGAGGTCGCCGAGCATGCGCCGACTGCGAACGCCGAATTGCCGGCCGATCTCCGCGGCCACCGCGGTGAGGGTGGTGCCCTCGCCATATTCAGCCGGCCCGTTCTCGCGCATGCCGTGGATGGCGACATCGGCGCCGAGCGCGGCAAGCTTCTCCGCGAAGGCGCGGCCGAGCCCGCGCCCGGCGCCGGTCACGAGCGCAACCTTGCCGGCCAATATCTTCTTCCCGTCATGCGATGCCATGATCTTGTTCCTGTCGTGAGATGTCAGTCCGCCGCGGGATCGAGCCGATCGCCGTCGCCTGCACTGCGTGATATTGCACGATCAGCGTTTGACGAAAACCAGATTGCAGGAACGTGCCTCGTTGCGCTTGCCGCTGCCGCGGGTGCGATCGAACTGCGCATCGACCGTAAAGGCGTAGGGCGAGCCGGGCGCGATGTTGTTGAGCGTATACGTGCTCGCCCCCGTCGTCCCCCGCGCGCTCAAGGTCGTCTTGCCGTCCGCCGGGATCTGGCCGTCGATCTCCAGCCGGTTGACACCACTCGAGCCCCGCGCCTCGGCGTGAAAAACGCCGTTCGTCACGGTTGCCGCGAGGGCTCTGGTGAAGCCCTGCGCCTTGCCGCTGGTCTGGCAATTCAACGTCACGTCCCAGTTGCCGTCAAACTCCTTGCTGCCGCCGGTTCGGGCGTTGCCGGCCGCCGGCGCAAGCGCCGTCTTCTGTTTCAACCCCTCGACGCGCGCCCTGGCGAGCGTCGCGAAAATGCAGTTCGGGAATCTGGCGAGATGGTCCTCGTAGGCCCCCAGCGTGCCGATGCTGTCCGCGGCCTTCCAGTGTGCCTCTGCGGCTGCGCAGGGATCCGCCCGCGGCGCGGCTTGGGGCGCGGCTGGCGCCAAGGTGACCGACACCGGCCCGTTCAGGTAGAACTTGCCGATGATCGACAGCGACAGCTCGGGGAGCTGGGTCTTGCCGCTTGAGTCATAGACATCGCTGCTGATGTCGCGGAAGACGTCGCCGATTTCCTGCGGTTCCTCGATGTGCTTCAGGAACGCGGTCGTGTAGGGGCTGTTGCGGCCGGCGCCATCGGCGGCGACCTGCCCGGATTGCGTCGAGAACGACACGATCGTGCCGCGCGGCGCCTCGACCTTCGACAGGCCCCGTCCGATCGAGGCGGCGCGCGTGGATCCGGCGGAGCGCTTGAGGGTTTCGGCCAGCGGATTGTCGCGGCAGGAATCCAGCACGAGGATGCGCAGGTTCTTGGCCTGCTGCAGATCGTTCACGATGTCGTCGACCCGCACGAAGCGCTTGAGGTCCGCTTCATCCGTCAGCACGGCGTCAACAGGCATCAGGTAGTTCACGCCGTTGTACTGCATCGCGTGGCCGCTGTAGTAGAACATGGCGACGTCGGCTCTGCTTGCGGCGCGCGCGAAGCGGATGGTCAGGTCCTGCATGTCGGCCTGGCGCAGGTCGATACCCTGAAAGACCTCGAAGCCGCTGCGCTTGAGCGAGGCCGCGACGTCTTCAGCATCGTGCGACGGGTTCGGGAGTTGCGCCGTCGAGACATAGGCGCCGTTGCCGATCACCAGCGCGACCCGCGTCTCCGCCGAAGCGGTCGCAACACAGAGCCAGCAGGCAAGGAGGGCCAGAGAGAATCCGGGCAAGTGAAATCTTGAAATTGCGCGCATGAATGCCGCCCGAGGAAAAGTCGAAAAATATCCCCCAGACTAGCGCATGCCGCGCCGGCATCAACGCCCTCGCTGCGGAACCGTCAAACGTGGCGGCCGCGGCATCCTGTCACGCCGGGCTCGCCGCCACGGTTTTGCGTAGTGCCAACTCGGTCGCGACCGCCTCTCGCACTGCGGGGCGCGCCTGCATGCGTTCGAGATAGGCCGACAAAACCGGCCATTGCGCGATGTCGACGCCGGCAGGACGGAGCAGCAGCAGGGCCCAGGTGAGATGGGCGTCCGCGACGGTGAAGCGGTTGCCGACGAGGAATTCGCGGTCCGCCAGATGCGCCGAGGGCACCGACAAGGTCTGCGTGATCCTCGCTCGCGGCTTGGCGAGCGAGCCGTCGTCCTTGTACCAGAAGGTCGGAAACAGGAACGCCTTGTGGATCTCGGCGCCGATGAAGCTCAGCCATTCCTGCAGGCGATAACGGTCGGGATCGCCGAACCCGGGTGCAAGGCCCGCCTCCGGCTTCGCGTCGGCGATGTATTGCAGCACCGCCGCGCTTTCGGTCAGCCGCTCGCCGTTCTCCAGCACCAGGACCGGCACCGCACCCTTCGGCGACACGCCGCGGAAGTCGCTGCCGTCGTCCACCACCTTCTTCGTCCAGATGTGGGCGAGATGATAGTGCGCGTCCAGGCCGGCCTCCATCAGCGCGATACGGCTGGCGAGCGAGCAGGCCATCGGAAAGAAATAGAGTTGCAGCATCGCTCACGCTCCGTCAGGTCAGCGCTTCGGCTCGTGCGATGATCGCGAAGCGGTCCGACAATTCGGCCAGCGCGACCTCGTGAATGGTCCTTGCGGCAAGCGCTCCGCCGCGGCCGTCGGGCAGATCGCGTGTGGCGCAGGCATCGGCTGCGATCGTCGTGCGCAGGCCGAGGTCGAGCGCGGCGCGGGCGGTCGAAGAGATGCACATATGGGTCATGAAGCCTGCCAGCACGATGTTGATGCGTCCGGTTGCGGCCAGCCGGGCCTGCAGGTCGGTGCCGGAAAAAGCGTTCGGCAGCGCCTTCTCGATCACGGCTTCGCTCGCGAGCGGCGTCAGGCTCCTGACGATCGCGCCGCGCTCGGCCTCGCGGTCGAACAGGCTGCCGGCACGTCCCTTGTGCGCGATATGGATGATCGCACCGCCGCTTGCCCGCGCGCGGGCGAGCAGGCGCGCGGCGACGGCGATCGCGGGCTCCGCATCCGGCAAGGCGAGGGGGCCGGCGCAATATTCGTTCTGAATGTCGATCAGCACGAGGCAGGAATCGGCGAGCTTGGGCGGAGTGAGGTCGGCGCCGGACAATTCGAGCAGGGTCTTGGGAGCGGTCATGCGGGTCAGGCCTTCAGGGCGGTGTCGGATGGCGCCACCCTAGCGCGGCGTCGGCCTGCCATTGTGCAGGACTATTGCAGCATATGGCTGCAAATTTGCAGGATCCGGTCGTGCCTGCTAGGCTCATCGCCATGAACTGGGATGATCTGCGCATCATCGCCGCGGTGAGGGACGAGGGCACCTATGCCGGCGCCAGCGCGCGGCTGCGCATCGACGAGACCACCGTCGGCCGCAGGCTCGCACGCATCCAGCGCGATCTCGGCGTCCCGCTGTTCGATGCGGTCGACGGCCAGCGCCGGCCGACGCGCCATTGCGAAGCGGTGCTCGAACATGTCGGCGCGATGGCCGCGCATGTCGCGGCGATCGATCGTATCGGTGAGAGCCAGCCGGGCGCGGTCGGCCGCCTGCGCATCGCCTCGACCAACGCGGTCGCCGAGGAGCTGCTGGCGCCCCACGCCAGCGCCTTCCTGCGCGGTCACCCCGGCCTGACGCTGCAATTCCTCACCTCCAGCGGCAACGTCAAATTCTCGCGCTGGCAGGCCGACCTTGCCATCCGCCTGCGCAAGCCGGAGAAGGGCGACTTCACCATCTCCAAGCTCGGCGATGTCAGGCTGTATTTCTTCGAGCCCGCCGATCGCGCGGGCGGCGAGCCTGTCGCCTGCGTCTATCCGGACGAGCTCGATAACATCCCCGAACAGCAGTTCCTGCGGGCGAAGCGTCTGAACAACGTGCGCTGCGTCACCGACAATATCCGCATCATCAGGACCATGATCCAGTCGCACCAGGCCATCGGCGTGCTGCCGGAGCATAGCTGCGGGCCGCTGCTCGCCGACCGCAGCCTGCGCGCGACGCTGCTGCCGAGGCGCCGCGACGTCTGGCTGCTGGTGCAGAACCACCTCAAGCGCGATCCGGCGACGCGGCTCACCATCGAATGGATCCGCCGCTGCTTCGGCGATGTCGCGCGCGGCTGATCCGTCGGATCAGCCTTGTTGAACGCGGTCGAAGCGTTGCACGACAAAACCATTGAAGCAGGGATTGCGTGCGCGCGAAGGTTGCGTAATCCCGTGATGGCTACGGTTTGATCAGGGCAGGCGCATGACCATTCTGCAGGAAACGATCCGGCCGCAGGCCAAATCCGGGGAATGGAAGGCGATCGTCGTCCTGATCCTCTTGATCCCGGTGCTGTGGTCGCCGCCGTTCCTGTTCCGCATCTTCCTGTTTCAGCCGTTCAACATCCCTTCCGGCTCGATGACGCCGACCCTGGTCGTCGGCGACTACGTCTTCGCCGCAAAATATGCCTATGGCTATGGCCGCTATTCCTTTCCGTTCGCACCGTCATGGATTTCCGGCCGTTTCCGGGCTGCCGAACCCGAGTACGGCGACGTCGTGGTGTTTCGCACGCCGAAGAACACTTCGGTCGACTACGTCAAGCGCGTGGTCGGGCTGCCCGGGGATCGCATCCAGATGCGGCAGGGCCAGCTCATCCTCAACGACCGTCCGGCGACACGCGTGGCTCTGAAGGCGGTGGCTGCCGGCTCCACCTGCGGCGTGGATGACGGCGCGAAAGCCAGGCGCTGGCGCGAGACGCTGCCGAACGGCGCGTCCTACGTGACGCAGGACTGCGTCGACAACGGCTACTACGACAACACCGACGCCTACACCGTGCCGCCTGGCCATTTCTTCGTGCTCGGCGACAACCGCGACAACTCCACCGACAGCCGCTTGATATCGACGTTCGGATTCGTGCCGATGGACAATCTGGTCGGCCGCGTGACGCGGATATTCTGGTCGCTCGACGAAGAGGGCGAGCCGCACATGGAGCGGCTCGGGAAGGTGTGGTGAGATCTCCGTCAGTCAGGGCTTGCGCTTCGCGCGCCCCGGAATGACGAGTGGAAAGAGCCGAGCAAAAACAAAAACCCCGGCATCGCTGCCGGGGTTTCGTAGGTCTCGAGGTGGCTGGACTTAGAAGTCCATGCCGCCCATTCCGCCGCCCGGGGGCATCGCGGGGCCGGAGCCGCCCTTCTTGGGCAGCTCGGCGACCATGGCTTCCGTGGTGATCAGGAGCGCGGCAACCGAGGCAGCGTTCTGGATCGCGGTACGGACCACCTTGGTCGGGTCGATGATGCCCTTCTTGACGAGATCGCCGTATTCACCGGTCTGGGAGTCGAAGCCGAAAGCGTACGACTTGTTCTCCAGCACCTTGCCGACGATCACAGAGCCGTCTTCACCGGCGTTGATCGCGATCTGGCGAGCGGGAGCCGACAGCGCCTTGCGCACGATCTCAACGCCGGTCTTCTGGTCGTCGTTCTTGGTGCGCAGGCCCTTGAGCTGCTCGGAGGCACGGAGCAGGGCGACGCCGCCGCCCGGGACGATGCCTTCCTCGACAGCTGCGCGGGTCGCATGCATCGCGTCATCAACGCGATCCTTACGCTCCTTCACCTCGACCTCGGTCGCGCCGCCGACGCGGATCACCGCGACGCCGCCGGCGAGCTTGGCGAGACGCTCCTGGAGCTTCTCACGGTCGTAGTCCGAGGTGGTCTCCTCGATCTGCGCCTTGATCTGGGACACGCGCGCCTCGATGTCGGCCTTCTTGCCGGCGCCGTTGACGATCGTGGTGTTCTCCTTGTCGATCATCACCTTCTTGGCGCGACCGAGCATGGCGAGCGTGACGTTCTCGAGCTTGATGCCGAGATCTTCCGAGATCGCCTGGCCACCGGTCAGGATCGCGATGTCCTGCAGCATGGCCTTGCGGCGATCGCCGAAGCCCGGAGCCTTGACGGCCGCGACCTTCAGGCCGCCGCGCAGGCGGTTCACGACGAGGGTGGCGAGAGCTTCGCCTTCGACGTCCTCGGCCACGATCACCAGCGGCTTGCCGGTCTGCACCACGGCTTCCAGCAGCGGCAGCAGCTCGTTCAACGAGGAGAGCTTCTTCTCGTTGATGAGGATGTAGGCGTCGTCCATCTCAACGCGCATCTTGTCGGCGTTGGTGACGAAGTAGGGCGAGATGTAGCCGCGGTCGAACTGCATGCCCTCGACGACGTCGAGTTCGGTCTCGAGCGACTTGGCTTCCTCGACGGTGATGACACCCTCGTTGCCGACCTTCTTCATGGCGTCGGAGAGGAACTTGCCGATTTCGGCATCGCCGTTGGCGGAGATGGTGCCGACCTGGGCGATCTCTTCGTTCGAGGTGACCTTCTTGGAGTTCTTGACGAGGTCCGCGACCACGGCTTCGACCGCGAGGTCGATACCGCGCTTGAGGTCCATCGGGTTCATGCCGGCGGCAACCGACTTGGCGCCTTCGCGCACGATCGCCTGGGCGAGCACGGTGGCGGTGGTGGTGCCGTCGCCGGCCGCGTCAGCGGACTTGGAGGCGACCTCGCGCACCATCTGGGCGCCCATGTTCTCGAACTTGTCCTCGAGCTCGATCTCCTTGGCGACGGTGACGCCGTCCTTGGTGATGCGGGGAGCGCCGAACGACTTGTCGAGCACGACGTTGCGGCCCTTCGGACCGAGCGTGACCTTCACCGCGTTGGCGAGAATGTCGACGCCGCGAAGCATCTTGTCGCGCGCATCGACGGAGAATTTGACTTCTTTAGCTGCCATCTGGATTTTTCCTTAGGTGTTTAGCTGGGTGCGAGAGGGGGCTCTTAGGCCGCCTTCTTCTTGGAAGCGGGGACGTCGAGGACGCCCATGATGTCGCTTTCCTTCATGATCAGCAGATCGACGCTGTCGATCTTGACCTCGGTGCCTGACCACTTGCCGAACAGCACGCGGTCGCCGACCTTCAGGTCGATCGGGATCAGCTTGCCGGCTTCGTCGCGGCCACCCGGGCCGACGGCGACGATTTCGCCCTGCGAGGGCTTTTCCTTGGCAGTGTCGGGAATGATGATGCCGCCAGCGGTCTTCTCTTCTGCGTCAATGCGCTTGACCACGACGCGGTCGTGAAGCGGACGGAATTTCATGCAGTCCTCCTAAGCATTTGCTCAGATTGATGTTTTAGGGGTGTTAGCAATCGATGCCCGCGAGTGCTAATGCGGGTTAAGCTCAAATAGGACAGGATTTTTGCGGGGGCAAGGGCTTCTAGCAGAAAAATAAGCACTCAAAAGCGCTGTCTGCCAATTTCCTTTACCATCGTTAACCGCTTTGCGGGACCGTATTAGCACGGAGCTTGGTCTGCTGCTAACGCATTGAATTTCAACAGCTTGTTAAACTTTTGGGCTTGAGATGGGTTGTCAGTTTGCGTCACATTTCTCTCATGTGAGCGCATCTCCACCGGGTGGCTCGTAAGCAGCGTACCGGAAAGCCACCCCTTGATATGCGCTCCTGAAAAGGAGGTTGGCATGGTCTCGCGGGTTGGGGTTGTTTCCGACGACTTCCGGAAACAGGTGCTGGGTTACGGGCTGACGACGGCCGAAATTCTCTACCGGATGCCGGATCATCCCTCACTGCTTCAGACCTATGTCTGGCAGAATTACGATCTCTTCCCGAAATTCCCGGCGCTGACCGACTTCCTCGCCTTCTGGCAGCAGAAGCTCGATGGCCCGCTTCATTCGGTGACGGTTGCGCATTCCAAGCTGATCAAGCCGGCCGAGCTTCGCGCCGTGGACGGCGTGTTCCGGCTGCATTGAAGGCTCCGACGAATTGGCTTTCGTCGCTTGAATGGCTGCGTCGTGCGCAAGCAGAGAGCGCGTGATGCGGGCCTTGCGATCGCCGGTTTGGCCGATCTCGTTTCAGGGTGGCCGCGCGGCTCCAGATGGCCGGCGCATCGGGCAGGGCTCAGGCGCAGCCGTCGCAATAGCGCTTCCACATCGTGCGATAGGCATCGTCCACCGCTTGCGCATATGATACGGCGTTGCCGGCGGCCGCAGCTCCGATCTGTCCGGGCAGTTCACGGCGCAACTTTTCCAGCTCGCCGATCTGCGAGCCACGGCTGGCGGCGATGTCGACATACGCCTCATCGCTCTCCGCGACCCAGTCCGGCAGGCCGAGCGCGGTGAGGATGGCGCCGGCAGCACGGCCGGGCAGGCTGTTGCCGAGCTTGGCCACCACCGGCACGCCCATCTGCAGGGCTTCCCATGTGCTGACGCCGCCGTTCTGCGGGAACGGGTCGAGGGCAATATCGACGCGATTGAACGCTGCCAGATGTTCGCCTCGCGAGGTCCGTCCCAGCAGATCGACGCGTTCGGTGGGCAACCCGCAAGCCGCAAACCGCGCCAGCAGATTGTCGCGGACCAGCCGGTCGTCCAGCGCACTATCCTTGATCAGCAGTCGCGACCCAGGCACCCGCTCGAGAATTCTGGACCAGACGTCCGCTGCCTCGTCCGAAATCTTGCTGATGCGGTTGAAGACACCGAATGTGACGAAACCGTTCGAGATCGCCGGCGCCTCCATCCGCGCAATCCCGGCCGGCAGCGGCGCCAGCGTCACAAAGCACGGCAGGTCGACAACGGTCTCCGCAAACAGATGCCGAACCGCGACAGGAATCGCGACCTGGTCCGAGAACAGATAATCGATCGTTGGCAGGCCTGTGCCGGTGCCGTGGCCCCAGCCATGCACCTGGATCGGCGCCGGCTTGCGCGCAAAAACGCCGAGGCGGTTTCCGCTGGTATGGCCGGACAGATCGATCAGGATATCGACGCCATCGGCGCGGATCTGAGCGGCGAGATGATCGTCGGTCCATTGCGAGGCGTCGTGCCAGCGATCGGCGATCCCCTGAAATTCGCTGGTCATTGCATCCGATCCCGGTGAGCACGAATAGCACACGACCTCGAACTGTGCCGGATCGTGATGCTCTAGGACCGGCCTGAAAACGAAAGCCGCCGAATGCACCCGAAAATCGGACGAGACGTAGCCGAGCACCAGACGGCGATCCGGATCGCGGCCGTTGTCGTGCGGTCCCGCTGCTCCTGGAGCGATTTTCGCGCCGATCCGCTCCCACCATACCTGCCGCGCCTGCTGATGCTGCTCGACGCTGGCGTCCCCCACGAAATCGAGGGCAAATATCTTGCTGGAGATCGTGCTCTCGAGGTCAGGCTGGAGCTCAAGGGCTCTGTCGAAACTGGCGAGGGCTTCGTCGACCCGGCCGAGTGCGAAGAAGCATTGGCCGAGCAGGCTGTGGGCCTGAGCGAAGCCGGGATCGATGGCGAGAGCCTTCTCGCAATCGCGCGATGCCTCGGCGGTTTGCCGGGTTTGGAGCAAGACATTGGCCCGCGAGAGCCAACCATTCGCGTCGCCGGGTGCCACGGCAATGGCGCGATTGCAATCCGCCATGGCTTCGTCAAATCGCTGAAGCTCCCGCCATGCAACGGCGCGGTTCGCCAGCGCCGAGGCATAGTCAGGCTTGATCGACAGCGCGCGGCTCAGGCTTGCAATGGCCTCGTCGTAGGCGCGCAGGCGGCAGAGCGCCCAACCCCGGCCGTTATGGGCTTCGGAAAGGTTTCCGTTGATTGCGAGCGCCTTGTCGAAGCTCTCGAGCGCATCCTGGTAGAGCTCAAGGGCCGCGTTCGCGTTACCGAGATTGGACAGGGCCAAGGCGTAGTTGGATCGCAAGGCGAGAGCCTTTCGATAGCTCTCGCGGGCCTCATTGTGACGTCCCAGGCCATTGAGCGCGACGCCCAGGCTCATATGAGCTTCGGCAGATCGCGGATCCACGGTCACCGCTCGGCTCAGCAGTACCTGGGCTTGCTGATAGTCTTTGGCATCAGACTCCAAAGTGCCGAGCAAATGCAGCGCGATGAATTGATTGGGCGCGAGCTCCAGCAGTTGGCGATAGGCGGCCTTGGCTTCGGGCAGAAGCCCCATCTTATGCATCTGGAGGGCGCGCTCGAGCAACGGCGCCACGTCGGCTTTTTGCCGTTTCTGCAACCGGGCATTTTGAAATGCCCGCTGGCCTGCGCTGCTGCTCATGAATCACATCCCCCAGAATCTCCCGGCGAGATTAATTCAGCGAGGGAGCTATTACGAGACGACGGCGGCTCGCCACGACAGCCTGGGACAAGCTACGACCGTCGGGTCATCGCGTGACCGGCCCAAGCCGCAATTGCCCCCGCAATTGCTGCCTCGTTCAAGAGCGGATAGTCTGCCCGTATGTTGTACCCGTCCGGCGGGCGCGGCTCAGATCAGGGAGGCAGACAATGGCCAGGCAAAAGTCATCGAGACCCGCAACGAAGACCGTGGTGAAGAAGCGGAGCGGAGCCAAGGTCGCGGCGCGCTCGTCCGCGCGCAAGGCGGTGAAAACGAAGGCGCGCGCGACGTCGCCGAAGAAGCCCGCACGTCCCAGGCAGCGCATCGTGATCAGCCATCACCGCGAGGAAGACTTCAAGGCCGATGGCCTGCGCGCCTATGCAAAATACCGCGACCTCGGCATCGCCGATGCGACCCACGGCCTGGCGCAAGCGCATGTGATCCGCCTGCAAGGCCCCTGCAATCCGGAAGAGGTGTCAAAGCTGCACTTCCACGCTGTCGACTTCCAGATGGTCTACGTTCTCAAGGGCTGGGTGAAGACCTATATGGACGGCGAGGGCGAGACACTGATGAAGGCAGGCAGCGCCTGGACCCAGCCGCCGAAGATCAAGCACATGATCCTGGACTATTCCGACGACGTCGAGCTGCTGGAGGTGATCCTGCCGGCGGAGTTCAAGACGGTGGAGCTGAAGGCGTAGGTCGCTCGACCCTCTCGGTCGTCATTGCGAGGAGCTCGCGACAAAATTGCGAAGCAATTTTGCGCCGATGCGACGCGGCAATCCAGACTGTCTCCGCGGATAAATTTCTGGATTGCTTTGCTACGCTCGCAATGACGGGTGCCTTGTAGCCCGGATTGCGCTTCGCTCCATCCGGGCTACGGCAGCTATCGGCCGACTACCGCTCAAGATAGTCCAGTTCTTCGTTCATGATCCTGCGAGCATATTCGCCAAAAACATCGATCAACCGGCCGCGCGCGGCATAGGGCGGATAGAGCAGCGCGATCGTGACGGGGACTGCAGGGTTGAAGGGGCGCGTGATCAGCGCCGCGCCAGAGCTTTCGTCATGTGCGGCAATCGGGTTGATAATACTGATGCCGAGACCCGCCGCGACCAGGGCACAAACCGATGCGCCCAGATCGGTTTCGGCAACGACGCGGCGGGTGACGCCAGCCTGCGCGAAGATCGTATCGATGCGATCGTGGAGCGGACTCCCCGTGGCGAAGGAGATGAAGGCGTCATCGGCGAAATCGGCAGGGCGCAGCGTCTTCTTCTGTGCAAGACGATGCGCCTTCGGCATGATCGCGACGCAACGGGTCTTGAGCACCGGCTCGACATGCACCCCCGCAACCTCGCCGTAGAGCATTGCCAACCCGGTGTCGCAAAGCCCGGAGCTGACCCAGTCGTGCACGGCGCTCGCCGTGCCGGATCGGATCGAGATCATCACATGCGGATAGTCCAGCTTGAAGCGCGCCGCTATGCGCGTCAGCAGGCCGCCGGCCAGGCGCGGCATCGCCGCAACGCTTAGCCGACCCATGCCGAACGAGCGGATGCTGGCTGCGCTGGCCTCCAGTCCCGCCAGGCCGATGAAAGTCTTCTCGACCTCCTGGAAAAAGCGCGACCCGTCCACGGTGGGACGCAGGCGGCCGCCACTGCGGTCGAACAGCGGGAATTGCGTGATCGCCTCCAACTGTCCGATCAGGCGGCTGATCTGGGGTTGCGAGGTATGCATGCGCTGCGCCGCCTGCGTCATCGATCCCGTCACGAAGACCGCCCGAAAAGCCTCCACGTGCTTCAAGCCCATGCGTCTGGTGGCCATATCAAATCCGTATAGGGGAGTGTGAAACTGGAATTTCATCAGATCGGGCTTTTGGACGATAGTCCAGAGCATGCAGCCGCTCGCACGGAGCTGTCCTGTCATTGCTCACCCACCGCGGACGGCGTCACGGACATTCGCCAAGAGAGGGACGACATGAAAGCGACAAGGATCAAGGCACTCGCCGCGGCGACCATCGCTGTAGTTCTTATTTCCGGCGAGGCCATGGCCCAGGGTGCGAGCAGGCTGGACAAGATCCGTGAGAACGGCTCGATCACATTGGGGTATCCCGAGACCTCGGTGCCCTTCGCCTATCTCGACGATAATCAGAAGCCGATCGGCTACACCGTGGAAATCTGTGAACGGGTGGTGCAGGCGATCAAGACAGCCCTCAAGCTCCCCAAGCTCGAGACCCGCTATAACCCCACAACCTCGGCGACACGCATTCAGCTGCTCGCCAACGGGACGATCGATCTCGAATGCGGCAACACGACCAATAATGTCGAGCGACATAAACTCGCCGCCTTTTCTCCCACCATCTTCGTTGCGCAGGTCGTCCTCGTCGCACGCAAGAATGGCGGGGTCGATGTCAACGACCCGGCTTCGTTCCGCGGCAAGGCCATCTCGGCCCAGGCAGGCGGCCAGACCTTCAAGGTGATTACGCTGATCAATGCCAAGAACAATCTTGGCATCACGCTCGTGCCGGCCAAGGATACCGCGGAGACCTTCTTGCTGGTCTCGACGGGCAGGGTGGCCGGCACAGCCAACGATGACGGTCTCGCCTATGCCACGGTCGCCTCGTCCAGGACGCCGGATGATTTCGTGATCGGCAGCAAGAGTCTTGAACTCGCGCCCTACGGTATCGTCGAACCCAAGGATGATCCTGCTTTCAAGAAGGTGGTCGACGATGCCGTGATCGACCTGATGAAGAGCGGGCAGATCGCGGCGCTCTACGACAAATATTTCAATTCCCCAATCCCACCACATGGCCTCAACCTGAAATTTCCGATGAGCACCGCGCTCAAGCGGGCGCTGGCCAACCCGACCGATTCCGGCGACCCGGCAGTCTACGAATGACGCGCCAAGTGCTTGAGAGGTCCTCCGATGGCACATCAACACGAGACAAACTCGGCGGGCTCTGAGTTGCCGCCGATCGACCTGCGCAGCGATACGGTCACCAAGCCGACCGCAGCGATGTATGCCCGCATGGCCTCGACGCCGCTCGGCGATGACGGGCTGGACGGTGACCCCACGGTGCAGGAGCTGGAGGCCGTCGCGGCTGCGGCGTTGGGCAAGGACGCCGGCCTGTTTGTGCCGAGCTGCACCATGGCCAATCTGTTGGCGACACTGGCGCAGTCGCAGCGCAGCGAACAGATCGCGTTGGAAGCGAATGCCCATATGTACACCTCCGAACGAGGGGCTGCGACATTTACAGGGCAGTTCTACCTCGCCATTGCAGGCACCGACGGCGCGATGGACCTGAATTTGCTGGAAGACGCCATACAGGGTGAAGGGCTCAAGCTCAGGACCGCCCTTATCGCGATGGAAACCTCGCACAACAATGCGAGCGGCGCCGTGCTGCCGCTGGAGCATATGCAGGCTGTGCACGCCATGGCAGCGGCTCGCGGCGTCCCGGTGCATCTCGACGGCGCGCGGCTCTTCAACGCCGCGGTCGCGCTTGAAACGGCGCCGGCCGAGGTTGCGAGGCATTGCGATACGGTCTCTCTGTGCCTGTCGAAGGGCCTGAGCGCACCTGCAGGTGCCGTGCTAGCCGGGCCGCGCACCGTGATCGACCGGAGCCGCAGGTTTCGCCGCATGCTGGGAGGCACGCAGCGCCAGATCGGCATCCTGGCTGCCGCCGGTCTGGAGGCGGTTCAGGTCATGGGTGCGCGTCTGGGCGAGGACCACCGACGTGCGCGAATCCTGAGTGATGCGCTGAACGGGATGCATCCCAAGCTCAGCGCGACAATCCCGCAAACGAATATCGTGCAGGTCGATGTCTCTCGCTCCGGACGCGACAGCGCCGCGTGGTCGGCGGCTCTCGAGAAGGCGGGCCTGAAGGCGCGGCCCTGGGGTCTGCATCGCTTGCGTTGTGTGACCCATCGCCATATCGATGATGCCGATATCGATCGCGCGGTCACGGCATTTCGCACCGTGGCCGGAGTTTTGGTTTAGCGCATCCGCCGATGTGAATCGGGTCCCTTGCAGCCGGATGGAGCAAGGCGAAATCCGGGAAAGTCTCTAAGGTGGACCCGGATTGCGCTGCGCTCCACGCGGGCTGCGGGCCCTTCGCTACGTCAACACCCCCACCACCGCCCCCATCAAACACGTCGTCAGCGTCCCCGACACGATCGACTTCAATCCCAGCGCGTTGATCTCCTCTCGCCGGTCCGGCGCCATCACGCCGAGCCCGCCGATCATGATGCCGAGGCTGGCGAAATTGGCGAAGCCGCACATCGCGTAGAGCATGATCAGGCGCGAGCGTGCATCGAGCGTGCCCGGCGGCAGCTTCGAGAAGTCGACATAGGCGATCAATTCGTTGAGCACGGTCTTGGTGCCCATCAGGCTGCCGGCGCTGACGGCCTGGTCCCAGGGCAGCCCCATCAGCCAGCACACCGGCGCCATCACGAGGCCGAGCAGGCGTTGCAGCGAGATCGCGGCACCGCCGAGATTCGGCAAGAGGCCGAGGATGGCGTTGACGAGATAGACCAGCGCCACCAGCACCAGCAGCATCGCGACGATGTTGATCAGCAGCTCGATCCCCGCACTCGTCCCCTTCACGATCGCGTCCATCGTGCTCGAAACTTCCATCTCCGGATCCTCGAGCGTGCCGCCGGTGCGCCGGTCGGAGGTCTCTGGGATCATGATCAGGCTGACGAGGATCGCGGCCGGTGCGCCCAGCACGGAGGCGATGACGAAGTGCGCCGCCGCATCCGGAATGAGCGGGCCAAGCAGGGTCGCATAGAGCACCAGCACCGTGCCTGCGATGCCGGCCATGCCGCCGGTCATCACCAGGAACAATTCGCTGCGGGTCATCTGGGCCAGATACGGCCGCACGAACAGCGGCGCCTCGACCATGCCGAGGAAGATGTTGGCGGCCGTCGACAGCCCGACCGCGCCGCCGACGCCGAGCGTCCGCTCGAGCAGCCAGGCCATTCCGCGCACGACCGGCGGCAGCACGCGCCAATAGAACAGCAGCGTCGTCAGCACGCTCATGATCAGCACGATCGGGAGCGCCTGGAACGCCAGGATGAAATCGGCGCCGGGCACCTTCAAATCGAACGGCAGGGGACCACCGCCGATATAGCCGAACACGAAGGAGGAGCCGGCGCGCGAGGCCGCCGAGATCGCGCCGACGGCGTCGTTGATGGCGCCGAAGGCGCGCGCGACGACGGGCACCTTCAGCAGGACGATCGCCGTGACGAATGTCGCGACGAGACCGATCGCCGCCTGTCGCAGCGAGACGGCGCGGCGATTTTCTGCCAACGCGAACGCGATCAGCAGCAATGCGAAAATGCCGAGTGCCGATTGCAAGCGCAGCATGATGTCCCCAAAGCCCCGGTGATTATGGCCGCGCCTGCGTTGCAAAGGCAATGCCGGGACATGCGGGAGGCGTCCTGCTGTTGACAAGCAGGTCCGCCTCAGTCACGCGGGGAGCACGTCGACATCAGGGGCGGACGGTCCAGGGTTGACCCAAGAGGTCATCCGAGAGGTAATCCAAGCGGCGATGCCAGAGCAGCCAATATCAGCCGATCCGCCGGTCAGTGCCCGCGCGCTCCTCTCCCATCGCGCCTTCCTGTTCTTCCTGCTCTCGCGCAGCCTGTCGCGCTTCTCCAGCCAGATCGCGGCGGTTGCGATCGGCTGGCAGATCTACGATCTCACCGGTTCGGCCTTCGACCTCGGCATGGTCGGCCTCGTGCAGTTCCTACCGACTGCACTGCTGGTGTTCGTCGCCGGCCACGCCGCGGACCGTTACGAGCGCAAGCGCGTGGTCCAGCTCTGCCAGTTCGTGGAGGCCGCGACCGCGCTCTATCTGGCCGTGATCACCTATCTCGGCGCGGTCGGCGAGGTGCAGATTTTCGTCGCGACCTTCGTGCTCGGCATTGCCGGCGCGTTCGAGAGCCCGACCACGGCGGCGCTGTTGCCGCTGATCGCGCCGCAGGGATCGCTGCAGCGCGCCACCGCCGTGTCCAGCGGCGCGGCCCAGGTCGCGACCATCACCGGGCCGGCGCTCGGCGGCTTCGCCTACGCGGTCGCGCCGCATCTCGCCTATGCCGTGATGGTGCTGTTCTGGATTTTTGGAATGATTTTGACCGGCTTCATCCGGCCACGCCCGCAGGCGGTCGCCAAGGATATGGCGGGCGCGGACAATATCTTCGCCGGCGTCCGCTTCATCCGCAGCAATCCGGCGATCCTCGGCACTATCTCGCTCGATCTGTTCGCGGTGCTGTTCGGCGGCGTCACCGCGCTGTTGCCGATCTATGCCCGCGACATCCTCCAGACCGGCCCGATGGGCCTTGGGATATTGCGCGCCGCGCCGGCCGTCGGTGCGCTGCTGATGACCATGGTGCTGGCGCGTCACACCATCTCGCGGCACGTGGGTCTGCGCATGTTCCAGGCCGTGATCGTGTTCGGGCTCGCAACGATCGTGTTCGCGCTGTCGTCGTGGATGTGGCTGTCGGTGCTCGCGCTCGCCGTTCTCGGCGCGGCCGACACGATCAGCGTCGTGATCCGCTTCTCGCTGGTGCAATTGTCCACCCCCGACGAGATGCGCGGCCGCGTCGGCGCGGTCAACTTCCTCTTCATCAACGCCTCCAACCAGCTCGGCCAGTTCGAGAGCGGGGTTGCGGCCGCACTGCTCGGCGCCATGCCGGCCGCCGTGCTCGGCGGCGTCTGCACCGTCGCCGTGGCGCTGCTCTGGATGAGGCTGTTTCCCAGCCTGCGGCGGGTGGAGAGTCTGGAGTAGGGCGCCGGTCTCTCACGATTGCGGAGGCTGTGCTGGGACTTAGCCGACATCACCCCCGCAGCCAGGCAACAGCAGGCGCCTCTTGACGCCTACTGTGCATGGGGTTGTTTTCGCAATTTTAGCTTTAGCCACGTCCAACGAACGGCATCTTGGTCGCCATGACAGTCATGGTCAGCACGTTGGCGTCGAGCGGCAGGCCGGCCATGTAGGCGACGGCATCGCCGACCGCCTTGGCGTCCATGCGCGGCTCGTGCTTGGTGGTGCCGTCGGGCTGCAGCACGCCGGGGCCGTTGACCATGCGGTCGGTCATCGGGGTGGCGGCATTGCCGATGTCGACCTGGCCGACCGCGATGTCGTACATGCGGCCGTCGAGGTTGCTGGCCTTGGTCAGGCCGGTAATGGCGTGCTTGGTCGAGGTGTAGGCCGCCGAGAACGGTCGCGGCGCATGCGCCGAGATCGAACCGTTGTTGATGATGCGGCCGCCGCGCGGGCTCTGGTCCTTCATGATGCGGAAGGCGTGCTGCGTGCACAGGAACGGGCCGGTGAGGTTGGTGTTCACCACCGCCTGCCACTGCTCGAGGCTGAGGTCCTCGAAGTTGACGGCCGGCGCGCCCATGCCGGCATTGTTGAACAGCACGTCGAGCCGGCCATAGGTCGCCTTGACCTTGTCAAACAGCGCGGCGATCGAATCCGGCTTGGTCATGTCGGCGGTGACACACAGGCTCTTGCCGGCGGGCCCGAGCTTGGCGGTCTCCTCGAGCATGTCGAGGCGGCGCCCGACCAGCACCACGGTGAAGCCGGTGTTCATCAGCGCCAGCGACGCCGCGCGCCCGACACCTGTGCCGGCGCCCGTCACCACTGCGATCTTCTTTGCCTCACTCATCGTTTCCTGCCTTTTCTCTCTTCAAGTTCTTTTGTCAGGTTTTGGGTTCTTTTTCGTTCTTGTAGGGCGGCCGCGGAATGTTCTGGTGCGCGGCGCGCAGCGCCGCCGACCAGCGCGAGCGCAAATCGTGGAAGTAGGGCTCGCCCGCCTCGATGCGATGGTTGAGATCGGCATCGCACGCATCGGCGCGCACCACCAGCACGTCGATCGGCAGGCCGACGCCGAGATTGGAGCGCATCGTCGAATCCATCGAGATCAGGCCGGTCTTCAGCGCCTCGTAGAGCTCGACGTCGTAATGCATGGCGCGGTCGAGCACCGGCTTGCCGTATTTGTGCTCGCCGATCTGCAAATAGGGCGTGTCGGTGGTGCACTCGATGAAATTGCCGGCGGTGTAGACCATGAACAGGCGCATGCGCGCGCCCTTGATCTGGCCGCCGAACAGGAAGGAGACGTCGAAGGAGACATCCTCGGATTTCAACGCCGGGCCTTCGGTGGCGTGCACGGCCCGGATCGCCCGGCCGATGCGCTGGGCGGCCTGGAACATGGTTGGCGCGTTCATCAGCGTCTCGATATCGCCGGTGTTGGGGTCCTCCAGGCCTTCGGTCAGCGTGGAGAGCACCGACTGGCTGATGGCGAGGTTGCCGGCGCTGGCGATCGCCATGATGCGGTCGCCGGGCTTGGTGAAGATGTGCAGCTTGCGGAAGGTCGAGACGTTGTCGAGGCCGGCATTGGTGCGGGTGTCGGCGATCATCACCAGACCGTCCCGAACCAGAATTCCGCAACAATAGGTCATTTCCAGTCCCCGAACGCGTTTGCGCGGAATTACTAGCCAATTTCAGGGGCCACTCCAACCCCGAATCCCGCTGGGGCCAGGCCGTCATTCCCCTCAGTCGGCGGCATCGACGAGAAACGCCGCATCGACGGGGACGCCGAGCGCCGTGACCAGCCGGTTGGTCTCCGCGGCCATGCCGACGATGGCGAGCAACTCGCCGTATTCGGCCTCGGTCATGCCCTTGGCCCGTGCGCCGGCGGTGTGGGAGTGGATGCAGTAACTGCAGCCATGCGCGATCGATACCGCGACATAGACCATCTCCTTGACCTTGGGATCGAGCGCGCCCGGACCCATCACCTCCTTGATGCTCTCCCAGGTCCGCCGCAGCGTCTTCGGATCATGCGCCAGCGCGCGCCAGAAATTGTTGACGAAATCCGACTTCCGCACTTTTCGGATATCGTCGAAGACGGCGCGGGCCTCGCTGGATAGTTCATCGTCCGAAAGCAGCTTCACGGTCGCCATTGGGTGCCTCGCAGGTCTGGTCTGACCCTGCGAGCATAGCACGCGTGCGGCTTCGGCTCAGCTCTGCCGCTGGGACTGCGATTGCGACTGGCCGCCGCGGCCGGCCTGCTCGACCTTGACCGCGACCGACAGCGTCTCCGAGCCGCCGCCATAGCGGGTGCCGCGCACGGGGGCTGCGCCGAGATAATCGAGCCCGATCGCGACGCGGACATGGGCGTCGGTGGCGCAGATGCTGTTGGCGGGATCGAAGCCGACCCAGCCGAGACCGTCGACGTAAGCCTCGGCCCAGGCATGGCCGGCGTCCTGATGCACAGTGCCGTCCGAGCGCAGGAAGTGGCCGGAGACGAAGCGCGCCGGCACGCCGCCGCTGCGGGCGCAGGCGATGAAGATATGCGCGTAGTCCTGGCAGACGCCGCGCTTGAGCGTGAACGCCTCGGCCGCCGAGGTGCCGCTGTTGGTCGGGTCCTCGTCGAAGGTCATGTGATCGCTGATTTGCGTCATCAGCGTGTGCAGGAAGCCGAGCGTGTCGCTTTCGGCCTCGCTGCGCAACTGGCGCGCAACCGCATGCATCGCCGGATTGACCGTGGTGAGGTCGGTGGCGCGCAAGAACATGCCGGGCGGAAAGCGTTCATCGGCGCCGCGCAGGACGCCGCCGGTGTCGTGGGTCTCGATCAGGCCCTCGGCGGTGATCTGGATGTCGCCGACCGGTCCGCAGGACAGCACGTGGGTGACGTTGCCGAACGCGTCCTCGTGGGTGTCGAGCTTGGTGTCGGTCGAGACGTCGATCTGCCACTCCGCCACATATTGCCCGTCATGGCTGCCGGGCGTCATGCGCAGGATCTGGATCACGCTGGTGGCCGGCGGCTCGTAGCGATAGGTCGTGGTGTGCAGGATTCGCAGGCGCATGGGGGGACCGTTGTTCTTGCGTCGTCGCTTCCGGGCTGGCCCTGCGGGCGCCCC
The DNA here is from genome assembly GCF_018129995.1 of Bradyrhizobium sp. SZCCT0153. GTDB lineage: Bacteria > Pseudomonadota > Alphaproteobacteria > Rhizobiales > Xanthobacteraceae > Bradyrhizobium > Bradyrhizobium japonicum_G. Next base: position 394,292 of record NZ_JAFCKS010000005.1, on the reverse strand, counting down.
GGATGACGCAGTATCAGATCAAATACTGCTTCGTGATGATTTCGCCCAGCCTGGAATTGTCCGAGATGAATTCCTGAATGAATTCATGCACGCCATGCTGGAAAATGTCGTTCATATTGCTGTGTTCCAGCCGGTTGCGGATGCCGCGGGCATGGCGCTGGGCCGGGCCCTGGCGGCCATAGGCGACGCCGATCTGGTCGAGATTGCGCACGAGATTGCCGTAGCAGCTCGCCAGCGAGCGCGGCAGCGTGTCGTTGAGGATGAGCAGGTCCGCGATCAGCCAGGGTTTCAGCGTCTCGCGATAGACCCAGTGATAGGCCGTCAGCGCCGAGACCGAGCGCAGGATCGAGGTCCACTGGTAGAAGTCGAGCGGACCGCCGACATGCTCCTCCTCGGGCAGCAGCACGTGATACTTCACATCGAGAATGCGCGCGGTGTTGTCGGCACGCTCCAGGTGCACGCCCATCCGCGAGAACCAGTAGGCGTCGTTGCGCAGCATGGTCCGGTAGGCCGAGCCGTCGAAGCGCAGCGATGTCTCCTGCACGAAGCGCAGGAATTTGGCGAGGTCCTCGCGCGTCGAGGTGCCCTTGTTCCAGACCTCCTGGAGCTCGATCCAGGCCGAGTTGATGGTGTCCCACATCTCGCTGGTGAGTGCGGTGCGCACCGAGCGCGAGTTCAGCCGCGCCGCCTCGATGCAATTGCGGATCGAGGACGGGTTGTTCGGCGAGAACGACAGGTATTCGACGACGTTGTGCTCGTTGGCTTCCTCGTAGGTCTGATAGAAGCTGGCGGCGACGCCGGCGGTGAGCAGCGCCGAGTCCCATTCGTTGGTCTTGCCGATATAGGCGGCGGGAAGCGCGGTGACGCGCAGCGTCGCATCGATGGTGCGCGCGAGATACTCGGCCCGTTCGACGTAGCGGGCGAGCCAGTACAGGTTTTCGGCGGTACGCGACAGCATCTGACTACTCGTCCAGGATCCAGGTGTCTTTGGTGCCGCCGCCCTGGCTCGAATTCACCACCAGGGAGCCTTCCTTCAGCGCGACGCGTGTCAGTCCGCCCGGCACGATGGTGGTGTGCTTGCTGCCGGTCAGAACGAAGGGCCGCAAATCGACGTGGCGCGGGGCGAGGCCGCTTGCGGTGCAGGTCGGGCAGGTCGAGAGCGCCAGCGTCGGCTGCGCGATAAAGCCTTCCGGCTCGCGCTTGAGCTTCTCGCGAAAGGCTTCGATCGTCGCTTTGGTCGCGGCAGGGCCGATCAGCATGCCGTAGCCGCCGGAGCCGTGCACTTCCTTCACGACGAGTTCGCTCAAATGATCCAGCACGTAGGCGAGGTCCTTCGGCTCGCGGCAGCGCCAGGTCGGCACGTTCTTCAGGATAGGCTCCTCGCCGAGGTAGAATTTCACGATGTCCGGCATGTAGGAGTAGATCGCCTTGTCGTCGGCGATGCCGGTGCCGACCGCGTTGGCGAGCGTGATGTTGCCGGCCGCATAGGCCGACATCAGTCCGGGCACGCCGAGCGCGGAATCGGGGCGGAAGGTGAGGGGATCGAGATAGTCGTCGTCGACGCGGCGGTAGATCACGTCGACCCGTTTCACCCCCTCGGTCGTCCGCATGAACACTTCGTTGTTCTTGACGATGAGGTCGCGGCCCTCGACCAGCTCGATGCCGAGCTTGTCGGCGAGGAATGAGTGCTCGTAATAGGCCGAGTTGTAGACGCCCGGCGTGAGCAGGGCGACAGTCGGCTCGCCCGAGGCACCCTGCGGCGCGACCGAGCGCAAGGCGGACAGCAGCTCGTCCGGATAGCGCTCGACCGGCGCCACCCTGTGGCGGGCGAACAGGTCCGGAAACAGCCGCATCATGATTTCGCGGTTTTCCAGCATGTAGGACACGCCCGACGGCGTGCGCGCATTGTCCTCCAGCACGATGAAGTCCTCGGCATCGACCCGGACGATGTCGATGCCGGCGATGTGCACGTAGACGTCGTGCGGCACCTGCTGGCCGTTCATCTCGGGGCGGAAGACCGGGTTCTGGAAGATCAGATCGTCGGGGACGATCTCGGCGCGCAGGATGTCGCGGCCATGATAGATGTCGCGCAGGAACATGTTGAGCGCGCGCACGCGCTGCTTCAGGCCCTTCTCCAGCAGCGCCCATTCCTTGCCGGACATGATCCGGGGGATCACGTCGAACGGAATCAGGCGCTCGGTGGATTCGGAATCGCCATAGACGGCAAAGGTGATGCCGATGCGGCGAAACAGGAGCTCGGCCTCCTGGCGACGGTATTCGAGCGCCTCGGGAGGCGTCTCCTTGAGCCAGCGCGCCAGCTCCTGATAGGCGGGGCGAAGGTCCCCGCCGGGAATGTTCATTTCGTCAAACGCGACTGCCATAGATCCCGACTTGTCTCCGCAAGGCGTTGCGCCATTCGACAGGTCGCCAGGCCTTGGTGAAGACCGCAACGTCCTGGCCATGCGGCAAGAGTGCATGACTTTCATGTGGTAGCAAGGGCCGGGCCAGCGCGATAAGCATAGACGGGCAGCATTTGCCGGGGATGGCCGGCGGCTTGCCTGAAAAAATGGCTGAGGACTGCTTATTTCGGCAGCAAAACCGCGTGACTTCAACGCGTTACCCCGGCAAATTCGGTGCGATAGGCGAGGGACTTAAGGCATGAGCGAGATCGTCACGGCGGGCATTCTGGTCATCGGGGATGAAATCCTGTCCGGCCGCACCAAGGACAAGAATATCGGCTTCATCGCCGAATACCTGACCAATATCGGCATCGACCTGAAGGAAGTCCGGGTCGTCTCCGACGATGAGGCGGACATCATCGCTGCGTTGGATGCACTGCGGCATCGCTACACCTATGTCTTCACCACCGGCGGCATCGGGCCGACCCATGACGACATCACCGCCGACAGCGTCGCCAAGGCGTTCGGCGTCGGCATCGACCATCACCCGGAGGTGGTCGCCCGCTTCCGCGAGCGCTGGAGCGAGCAGGACCTCAACGAGGCCCGTCTGCGCATGGCCCGCATCCCCGACGGTGCCGAGCTGATCCAGAGCGCCACCATCCTCGCGCCCGGCTTCAAGATCGGCAACGTCATCGTCATGGCCGGCGTGCCCTCGATCATGCAGGCGATGATGGACATCGTCTCGCCCAAGCTGAAATCGGGCGTGCGCATGCTCTCCGAATCGGTCCGGGCCAACGCGCGGGAAGGCGACATCGGCAGCCCGCTGCGGGCGATCGCCGCCGAACATCCCGACACCATCATCGGCAGCTATCCCTTCATGGACGAGGAGCAGAAGCCGAACACCAACCTTGTTGTGCGTTCGCGCGATGCGGGCAAGCTGGCGGCAGCGATGGCCGCGGTGAAGGAAATGCTGGCGGGATTGAACATCACCCGCTAGAGCCCCCGGCTTGCCGGCAGACGAAGCAGGAGAGAAGACAATGGCTGGTGAAGCACCGGAACTGAGTGCACAGGAGCGGGCCGGCAAGGCTTTCCCGGTTTCGTGGGATCAGTTCCACCGGGATTGCCGCGCGCTGACCTGGCGGCTCAACGAGGTCGGCCCGTTCCACGCGGTGATCGCGATCACGCGCGGCGGCCTGGTGCCGGCCGCGATCGTGGCGCGCGAGCTGGGCGTCCGCGTGATCGACACCGTCTGCATCGCCAGCTACGATCATGACAAGCAGGGCGAGCTGCAGGTCCTCAAGGGTATTTCCGAATCGGCGATGAAGCTCGGCGGCGGCACCGGCAAGGGGCTGCTGATCGTCGACGATCTCGTTGACACCGGCAAGACCGGCAGGCTGGTGCGCCAGATGCTGCCGGATGCGCATTTCGCCACCGTCTACGCCAAGCCGAAGGGACGCCCGCTGGTCGACACCTTCATCACGGAAGTCTCGCAGGACACCTGGATATTCTTCCCCTGGGACACCGCGCTGTCCTACCACCCGCCGCTTCGCGACGGCGCGGCGTGACGATCACCGTCATTGCGAGCGAAGCGAATCAATCCAGAAATGTATCCGCGGACATAGTCTGGATTGCCTCGTCGCTTCGCTCCTCGCAATGACGGGTGGAGGCAGCCATGCCCCTGCAAAACCGCGTCACGCCGACCGGCGACATCATCTCAACGCCGCACCGCGGCCTGTTCACCGGCAATCGCGGCATCATTCATGATCCCGCGACCAGGACGCTGCTGAAGAAGCGCTGGTCGTCGCCGGCCTGGATCACGTGCCTTTGCGAATTCCGCGGCTGGCGGCGGCCGGTGATGGCGCGGCGGAGCTGGACCGAGCTGTTCTTTCTCGACGAGGCCACCGCCTTTGCCGCAGGCCACCGTCCCTGCTTCTTCTGCCGCCGCGACGATGCCAAACGATTTCGTGCGGCTTGGGAGGCAGGAAATGGTGCAAGCGGCATCAGCGCGAAGGCGATGGATGCTCAGCTGCACCGGGAGCGTCTCGATCGCGGTCGCAAGCGGCTGCACCCACTGCCGGCGCCCCTCGCAGAATTGCCCGACGGCGCAATGGTGCAGCAGGGCGAGGCGAGCTTTCTGGTGATGCAGGGGAGCGCCCTGCCGTGGTCGCCGGCGGGTTATATCAAGGGCGCGCGTCAACTCGGCGACGTCCAGCTGCTGACGCCGCCCTCAACGCTGCGCGCGCTCCACGCCGGCTACCGTCCCGTGCTGCATCCGACGGCGTTGGACTAAAACAAGCGCGTCGTGATCATCCTAGCTTCTCGCGCGCAAGCGCGGCGCCGGCACCGAGCGCCATCAGCTTGGCTTCGGCGATCTCCCGCCGCATCGGCGCCATGCCGCAATTGGTGGTGGCGATGATGTTGCTCTTGGGGACGAATTTCGACACCGCGTCGATCACCTTGACAACGTCATCGGCGGTCTCGACCGTGTCGCTGGCGACGTCGATCACGCCGGCCTGCACGATCTTGGTCTTGAGCAGCGCGAGCAGGTCGAGCGGCACCTTCGAATTGCGGCACTCGATCGCGACCTGCTGGATCGGGCTGGCGTCGATCGCCGGAAAGATCTGCTCGTACTGCCGCCACTGCGCGCCGAGCGTCTCCTTCCAGTCGGTATTGGCCTTGATGCCGTAGCCGTAGCAGATGTGCACGGCAGTGGCGCAGGTCAGGCCCTGCGCGGCACGCTCGAGCGCCTTGATGCCCCAGTCGTTGACCTCGTCCATGTAGACGTTGAAGGCGGGCTCGTCGAACTGCACGAGGTCGACGCCGTCGGCCTGGAGCGCCTTGGCCTCCTCGTTCAACAGCTCGGCGAAGGCAAAGGCCATCTTGACGCGATCGCCATAGTAGCGATCCGCGATGGTGTCGATGATTGTCATCGGGCCGGGCAGGGTGAACTTGAGCTTCTTCCTGGTATGCGCGCGCGCGACGCGAGCCTCGTCGGCATGAACGCGGCCTTTCAGCCGCAGCGGGGCGACTACCTGCGGCACCATCGCCTTGTAGCGATCCTTGCGGATGCCCATCTCGACCTTGTGGGCGAAGTCGATGCCCTCGATCTTCTCCAGGAAGCCATGCACGAAATGCTGGCGGGCCTGCTCGCCCTCGGTGACGATGTCGATGCCGGCGTCCTCCTGCACCTTGACGGCGAGCATGGTCGCGTCACGCTTGGCGCGAAGAAGCTCCGCTCCCTGCGACTTCCAGGGCGCCCACAGCATGTTGGGCTCGGCGAGCCATTCCGGCTTCGGCAAGGAGCCGGCGATCGTGGTTGGAAACAGCATGGCGGCCCTCCCGGCAGGTTGTGTTGCGCCACTGTCTGCCATGTCTTAACGTCGAGGTACAGAACAACAAAAGTCGCTCTCTATTCCAGCGGCGATGACAGGGAAGGCCAAAGGAAGGGCCAAAAGGAAAGGTCATGATCGACCTCTATTACGCGCCGACGCCGAACGGCTGGAAAATCTCGATCATGCTGGAGGAACTCGGGCTGCCCTACACGGTGAAGCCCGTCAACATCCGCGCCGGCGAGCAGTTCGCCCCTGAGTTTCTCGCGATCTCCCCGAACAACCGCATTCCAGCTCTCGTCGATCACGATCCTGCCGATGGCGGCGCACCGTTCTCCGCGTTCGAGACCGGCGCGATCCTGATTTATCTCGCGGAGAAGACCGGCCGCTTCCTGCCCACGGAACTGCGCGGCCGCTCCACCACCATTCAATGGGTGATGTGGCAGATGGCCGGCCTCGGGCCCATGCTCGGCCAGCACGGCCATTTCGCGCTCTATGCGGCGGAGAAGATTCCTTACGCGATCGATCGCTACCGCGACGAGGCCGCGCGGCTTTATGGCGTGCTCGACCGTCAGTTGGCCAGGACCGGCGCCTTTGTCGCCGGAGACTATTCCATCGCCGACATCGCCTGCTTCCCCTGGACCATGACCCACAAGGCGCAGGGCTTTACGCTGGACGACTATCCGAACGTGAAGCGCTGGTATGCCGAGGTGCGCGCGAGGCCGCAGGTGCAGGCGGGGCTTGCAATCGGCAAGTTCGTGAAAGAGCCGTTCGACGAGGAATCACGCAAGATCATGTTCGGCCAGAAGGCTAAGGAGCTGTTGGGAAAGAAATAGGTACTGATCGCTCCTCCGTCATTGCGAGCGAAGCGAAGCAATCCAGGGTCTTTCCGCGGTGACAGTCCGGATTGCTTCGCTTCGCTCGCAATGACAGAGAGAGCAAAACAAACAAGGGAGACACCATGATCGAATTCTTCTTCGACTGTTCCAGCCCCTGGACCTATCTCGCCTTCCACAACATCCAGCCGCTGGCCAGGGAGCTCGGCGCCGAAATCACTTGGCGGCCGATCCTGGTCGGCGGCATCTTCAACACGGTCAACCCGAGCGTCTACGCGCAGCGGGAGACGCCGGTGCCGCTGAAGGCGCGCTACATGAAGAAGGACCTCGCCGATTGGTCGCGATCGGCCGGCCTGTCGATCAAGATGCCGCCGACGGTGTTTCCGGTGAACAGCGTGAAGGCGATGCGCGGCTGCATCTGGCTCGGCAAGGACATGGTGCCGTTCGCGACCGCATTGTTCGAGGCCTATTGGGGTGACGATCAAGACATCTCGCAGGACGCAGTGCTCGCCGGGATTTGCCGGAAGGTCGGCGTCGACGAGCCAAAATTCTTTGCCGGCATCTCGGAGCAGGGGATCAAGGATCAGCTCAAGGCCAACACCGAGGAGGTCGTCGCGCGCGGCGGCTTCGGCTCGCCGACGATCTTCGTCGGCAAGACCGACATGTATTTCGGCAATGATCGTCTGCCGCTGATCCGCGAGGCGATCCTGCGCCGCAAAGCGAGCGCGGCCTGATGGTGCGGGCAGTCGTCTGCCGCGCGCTCGGCGCGCCCGAGACGTTGCGGCTGGAAGCGTTTCCGTCGCGCGCGCTGAAGCCGGGCGAGGTGCGCGTTGCGATCCGGGCTGCCGGGCTGAATTTTCCTGACGTGCTGATGGCCGCCGGCGAGTACCAGCTCAAGCCGGAGCTGCCGTTCACGCCGGGCATGGAGGCGGCGGGCGACGTCACCGAAGTGGGCGCGGAGGTGGGGGGCGTTGCCGTCGGCGACAAGGTCATCGTCAAGATGCGCCATGGTGCCTTCACCGACGAAGCCATCGTCGCGCCGTCGCAGCTCACGCCGATGCCGTCGACTTTCGACTACGCGGAGGCCGCGACCTATCTCGCCGGCCACGGCACCGCCTATCACGCCCTGATCGATCGCGGCCGGGTCGAGCCGGGCGAGGTGCTGCTGGTGCACGGCGCCGGCGGCGGCGTCGGACTTGCTGCCGTCGAGATCGGCAAGATGCTGGGCGCGACCGTGATCGCGACCGCCTCCAGCGACGGGAAGCTCGCCGTTGCGAAATCGCGCGGCGCCGATCATCTCGTGCGCTACGATCGCGAACCGTTTCGCGACGCCGTCAAGCGCCTCACCGACGGCCGCGGCGCGGACGTCGTGTTCGATCCGGTCGGCGGCCAGGTTTTTGAAGACTCGATGCGTTGCATCGCCTGGGGCGCGCGGCTGCTGGTGATCGGTTTTACCGGCGGCATCGGCTCGGCCAAGACCAATCTGTTGCTGATCAAGGGTGCGAGCGTGCTCGGCGTGCGCGCTGGTGAGGCTGTCCGGAAAAATCCTGCACTCGGCGAGGTTCGCCTGGAGGCGTTGCTGCAATGGGCGGAGGAGGGCAAGCTGCGCCCCAACGTCTCACACCGCCTGCCGCTGGAGGATTATGCCAAGGCGATGCGGCTGTTGCTCGACCGCAAGGCGATCGGGCGTGTCGCGCTGGTGATGGATTGACGGTTCCGTAGTGACGGTGCCGTAGGGTGGGCAAAGGCGCCCTTGCGCCGTGCCCACCAGCTATCGGCAACTGATGTCGATATGGTGGGCACGCTGCGCTTTGCCCACCCTACGAGAGCTGCGCAAGACCCGGAATTTCGCTTCGCATCACTTGTACTCCCGCTCCGTCCACCACGGGAAATAATCCGGCATGTCGCTCGACACCTTGTTCTTGAACTGCGCCGGCCGCTTCTCCAGGAACGAAACCACGCCTTCCTTCACATCGTCGGAGCGACCGCGGGCGTAGATGCCGCGGCTGTCGACCTTGTGGGCTTCCATCGGATCGTCGGCGCCCATCATGCGCCACATCATCTGTCGGATCAGCGCCACTGACACCGGCGCTGTCTTCGCCGCAAACTCCTTGGCAAGCGCGCGCGCGGTCGGCAGCAGATCATCCGGGGCCACGACCTTGCTGACGAGACGGCCCGCGAGCGCTTCCTGCGCCGGGAAGACGCGGCCCGAATAACACCATTCCAGGGCCTGCGAGATGCCGACGATGCGCGGCAGGAACCAGCTCGATGCCGCCTCAGGCACGATGCCGCGCTGGGAGAACACGAAGCCGAAGCGTGCGGCGTCCGACGCGATGCGGATGTCCATCGCGAGCTGCATGGTGACGCCGATGCCGACGGCGGGACCATTCACTGCGGCAATCACCGGCTTGAGGCATTTGAAGATACGCAGCGTCACCTGGCCGCCGCCGTCGCGCACCTGCGGATCGCTGTAGTCGACCTTGCCGTCGGCGAAGCGCTTGACCGGCCCGCGCCGCGCGTCGCGATCGAACGTGTCGGCGCCGGAGGAGAGGTCCGCGCCCGCGCAAAAACCGCGGCCGGCGCCGGTGACGATGATGGCGCGGACGTTGTCGTCCTTATCGGCGGCGTCGAACGCGTCGATCAGCTCTGCTTGCATCTGCGCGTTGAAGGCGTTGAGCTTGTCGGGTCGGTTCAGGGTGATGGTGAGGATCTGTTCGGCGACCTCGTATTTGATCGTCTCATACGCCATGGTGATTTCCTTCCCTGTCATTCTTGAATCGATTGTGTATTGCCGGGCTTGACCCGGCAATCCATCTTTTTTGACGAGGGATGGATGCGCGAGTCGAGCCCGCGCATGACGACTTGTGCTTAGTCGCTACTTCGCCGGCGGGCGCGGCCAGGGCCGCTGCGGACCGCGCAAGCCCTCAAAGGCCTTGGCCATGCCGAGCACGCCGATATCGTCGAAGCGGCGGCCGACGATCTGCACGCCGATGGGAAAGCCCTTGGCGTCGAAGCCGCCGTTGATGGACAGGGCAGGGTTCTCGGACATATTCCACGGCACGGTATAGGCGATGTGCTCGAACGGCTTCATGGGGTCATTGGTGGGCGAAGCCCAATCGGCCGGGTAGTTCACGTTCGGCGCGGTCGGCGAGATCACATAGTCGAGCTCGCAGAACAGCTTTCCTGCGGCGGCGCGGATCGCCATCGTCTGGTTGAAGCCGCGGATGACGTCGATGCCGGAGAGCCTGGCGCCGGACTCGCCCCATTTGAAGATGTAGGGCAGCACCTTCGCTTGATCTTCCGGCGTCAGCTTGGAGAGATCATCCCACATCCGCGCGCGCCAGAAATTGTCGAGGCCGTCGAGCATTTCGCGCGTGAGGATGCCGTCGACTTCGGTCACGACCGCGCCGGCGGATTCGAACGCTTTCGCAGCCTTCACCGCGACCTCGCGCACCGGCTTCTCCAGCGCCAGGCCGACGCCGGGATCGAGCATCAGACCGATGCGAAGTTTGCGCGGGGACTTCTCCAGCCCCTTCCAGTTGAGCGGCTCTGCGGGCAGGCTGGTGCCGTCGCGCCGGTCGGGCTTTGCGATCACGCTCATCATCAGCGCGCAATCGTCGACCGTGCGGGTCATCGGGCCGGCGACGCGGCCGACATAAGCGGGGTCGATCGGCACGCGGCCAAAGCTCGGCTTCAATCCGACGAGGCCGCACCAGCCCGCGGGCAGGCGAACCGAGCCGCCGATATCGGTGCCGAGATGCAGCGGGCCGTAGCCGGCCGCCGCCGCGGCGCCCGCGCCTGCGCTGGAGCCGCCGGGATTCTTGGAGAGGTCCCAGGGATTACGCGCGAGCGCATGGAACGAAGAGAGGCCCGAGGACAGCATGCCGTAATCGGGCATGGTGGTTTTTGCGAAGATGACCGCACCGGCCTCACGCAGCCGCGCGGCAGGCGGAGCATCCTTCTCGGCCGGGACCAGCTTGACGCTGGCGGCGCCGAGCGGCACCGGCACGCCCTTGGTCGCGATGTTGTCCTTCACCGTGACAGGCACGCCGTCGAGCGCGCCGGAGGGCTCGCCCCCGGACCAGCGCGCCGTCGAGGCCATTGCGGCCTCGCGCGCGCCGTCGGGATCGAATGCATAGAGCGCTTTCAGGTGCGGCTCCCACGCAGCGACGTGGGCGAGCACGTCCTCCAGCACCTCGCTCGGCGAGAACTGCTTGGCGCGATAGCCCGCGATCAGATCGACCGCTGACAGATCATGCAGCGAGGTGACCGCCTCTTCGACGCCCTTTTTATGCATTGGCACCCACCGGCATCCGGGTCTCGATGATCCGGGCGAACATGCTGGCGCCGATCGGCAGGATCTTGTCGTCGAGCACGAAACCGGGGTTGTGCACGGGCACCGAGCCGTCATGGCCGACCCAGAAATAGGCGCCGGGAATGGTCTGCAGCATGTCGGCGAAATCCTCGCTGCCCATCTTCGGCTGGGCGCGGGTGATCACGTTGGCGGGGTTGACGATCGTGCGCGCGACCTCCTCGACCACCTTGGACTGCTCGACCTGGTTGACCAGCACATCGAAAGTGTCGCGGATGTCGACGTCGATCACGCACTGATAGGCGCTCGCAATGCCGGCGCTGATCGTGCGAATGCGCTCGCTGATCAGGGTGCGGACTTCCTTCGAGAAGGTGCGGATGGTGCCGCAAAGATGCGCGTCGCCGGGAATGACGTTGTAGGCGGAACCGGCGTGAATCTGCGTGATCGAGACGACGGCGGCCTGCAGCGGCTCGACGTTGCGGCTGACGATGGTCTGGATCGCCTGCGCCAGCGTCGTCGCGATGATCACAGCGTCCTTGGAGCGCTCGGGCATCGCGCCATGCGCGCCATAGCCGGTGATGCGGAGGTCGAAGAAGTCGGCGCTGGCCATCGCGGGGCCGGGCAGGATCGCGATCTCGCCGTGGTTGAGGTCGGGCGCGTTGTGCAGGCCGTAGAGCTCGTCGCAGGGAAATTTCTCGAACAGGCCGTCCTTGATCATGGCGCGGGCGCCGCCGAGGCCTTCCTCGGCCGGCTGGAAGATCAGGTGCACGGTGCCGTCGAAGTTCCTGGTCTCGGCGAGGTAGCGCGCGGTGCCGAGCAGCATGGTGGTGTGGCCGTCATGGCCGCAGCCGTGGAAGCGGCCGGGGATTTTCGAGCTCCATTTCAGATTGGTGTTCTCTTCCATCGGCAGCGCGTCCATGTCGGCGCGAAGGCCGATGCGCTTGCCGCCCGAACCTTTGCCTTTGATGACGCCGATCACGCCGGTGCCGCCGAGACCGCGATGCACCTCGATGCCCCAGCTCTTCAGCTTGTCGGCGACGATGCCGGAGGTGCGCACTTCCTCGAAGCCGATCTCGGGATGGGCGTGGATGTCGCGGCGAATGGCGGTGAGTTCGTCGGCATAGCCGTCGATACGCTCGATCGTGGGCATGTGTTCCTGTCCGGTTAGCGTGAAGGGGGATTGAAAACGGGGCCGTTCGGCTTGATGCGGATGCCCGGACGCAGCCGCGTCCAGGGCAGCGTGGCGGTGTCGGCCGGCATCGCGCCGGGCGCAGCGCAGATCATCAGCTTTTCCGCGATCGGCTCGAAATCGGCGCGGAAGTGCACCGAGCTCTTGTTGACCAAAATCTTCTGTTGCGTCGGCTCGATGCCGACATAGCGGTACATCGCCTGGTCGGCGAGCTGCGCCTTGTGCGAACTCACGACGACGCGGACATCGCCGATGCGCAAGGCCGCGGACGGACCCATCTCCATCTCGCGGCCGCCGTAGTAAGGGCCGGGCGCGACGAAGCGGCCGTCGGACAGCTTTTCGACGACGAAGGTCTCGCGATAGGGCTCATCGCCGGGAATGCCGGACTTGCCGCCGAGCGACAGCGTCACGGTGGCGCCGACGCCGGCCGCGTGTGCGGCCTTGGCCGAGGCGGGATCGTAGATCACGCCGGTCGCGGCGCTGGCCTTGTTGCGCACGAGCGCGCGCAGCATGCCGGTGGTGTCGGAATCGCCGCCGGCGCCGGGATTGTCCTGGGTGTCGGCGATGATGATCGGCTTACTCGCGCTCTTGCAAAGCTCCATGGCGTGGCGCACGCCTTCGTCGGGCGACCAGATCTTGCCGTCGAAATCGTCCTCGTGGCTTTCGATCAGCTTGACGATCGCATCCGCCGCGCGGTCGGCGTCGGCTTGGGTCCTGCCATAGGCGAACACACTCGGCCCGCAGTCGCGGAAGTCGGCCGCGGGGAAGCCGGGCGCGAAGGAGAGCGTCGGAACCGCATCGCCCTCCAGTGCGGCGAGCTTCTGGTAGATGCCCTTGGTGGGGTGGTCGTTGGTGCATTGCCAGCTGATCGGGATCAGGAACGGCAGTTGCCGGAACGTTTTTGCAAAGCGCTGCCTTGTCTTCAGGAGCAATGCGAGATGTCGCGCGGAGGCGCGGCCGGTCTCGGCCATGTCGACATGGGGATAGGTGCGGTAGGCGATCAGCGCGTCCGCATGCTCCATCATCTCGGGCGTGACGTTGGCGTGCAGGTCGAGGCTTGCGACCAGCGGAACATCCTTGCCGATGACGCGGCGCACGCGCGCCAGGATCTCGCCTTCGCCGTCGTCGAGATGCTCGGTGACCATGGCGCCGTGCAGGTCGAGATAGACGGCGTCGATCGGGCCGGCGGCGGCGATCCCGTCGACCATGACCTTGACGATGCGCTCGAAGGCGTCCCTGGTGACATGCGCCGACGGGCTGGCCCCGCAGGCGATCGTCGGGATGAGTTCCCAGCCATCGGCTTCGGCACTGTCGACGAAACCGGCGAGGCCGACATTGATGGCCCGCATCACCTTCAGCACGTCGGCGCCCTCAGTCATCGCCGGCCAGCCGCCGCCATGCTGGAAGTCCGCGAAAGTCGCCTTCGTCGGAGCGAAGGTGTTGGTCTCGTGCAGGAAGCCGCCGACGGCGATACGTGTCATCAATTCAAGTCCAGGCGATTGAAAGCGGGCGACGTTAGCCTTGGCTCTGCGGCGAGAGCAAGGTGGGACGCACTCGCGCCGTGCATGGCCTTAAGCCGTTTTGGGAATACTTGCCGCGATCACCGTCATAGCGAGCGTAGCGAGGCAATCCAGACCGTCTCCGCAGAGGGATACTGGATTGCGTCGCTACGCTCGCAATGACGAGGGATGGATCTAGGCTGTCGCAGCCACGCCTTCCGCGACGGGCCGGAAATTCGCAAAGTCCCAGTTGCGGCCGGGCGCTGCCTCGAGCAGGGCCCTGGTGTAGGCCTCCTTCGGATGCGTCAGCACTTCGGCGGCCGGGCCCTGCTCGACGACGCGGCCGTGCTGCATCACCACGACTTCATCGCAGATCTGGGCTGCGACACGCAGATCGTGGGTGATGAACAGGATGGCGATGCCGAGACGCGTCTGGATCTCGTCGAGCAGTTCCAGCACCTGTGCCTGCACGGAGACGTCGAGCGCCGAGACCGCTTCGTCCGCGACCAGCACGTCCGGATCGAGCGCGAGCGCGCGGGCAATCGCGATGCGCTGGCGCTGGCCGCCGGAGAACTGGTGCGGATAGCGCGCCACGGCGTCCGCGGGCAGGCCGACGAGCTCGAGCAGCTCGCGGGCGCGCTTCATCGCGTCGGCATGCGAGGTGCCGTAATTGATCGGGCCTTCCGCGATGCTTTCGCCGACGGTGACGCGCGGGTTGAGCGAGCGATAGGGGTCCTGGAACACGATCTGGATCTTCTGCCGGTGCGGCTGGAGCAGGCGGCGCGAGATGTCCGCGATCTCGCGGCCGGCCAGGCGCACGCCGCCGGAGGTCGGGTCGATCAGGCGGACGATGCAGCGCGCCACGGTCGACTTGCCCGAGCCGCTTTCGCCGACGATGCCGAGCGTGCGGCCCTTGCGCAGCGTCAGCGTGACCTTGTCGGCGGCGACGACCTCGCGGCCTTTGCCGAAGAACGCGCGCTCCTTGTAGACCTTGCTGAGCTCGTTGGCCTCCAGCACGACCGGCTCCTTGGTCTCGGGCCGCGCCACGCGCGGCACCAGGCTCGGCACCGCAGAGAGCAGGTTACGGGTATATTCCATGGTCGGATTGCGCAGCACGGTCTCCAGCGGACCGGTCTCGACCAGGCGGCCCTGCCGCATCACCGCGACGCGGTCGGCGATCTCGGCGACCACGCCCATGTCGTGGGTGATGAACAGCACGGCGGTGCCGTGATCGCGCTGGAGGTCGCGGATCAGGGTCAGGATCTGCTTCTGCGTGGTGACGTCGAGCGCGGTGGTCGGCTCGTCGGCGATGAGAAGCTTCGGCTCCAGCACGAGCGCCATCGCGATCATGATGCGCTGGCGCTGGCCGCCGGAGAGACGGTGCGGGTAGGAGGCGAAGATGCGCTCGACCTCGGGCAGGCGGACCTGGTCCATCATGTCGAGGATGCGCTTCTTCCGCGCTCTTGCATCGAGGTCGGTATGCGCGCGCAGGACCTCGTCGATCTGGCGGCCGACGGGCACCACGGGATTGAGCGCCGTCATCGGCTCCTGGAAGATCATCGCCATCTGCGTGGCGCGAAGCTGGCGCAGGCGGCGGTCGGTCGCGGTGAGCAACTCTTCGCCGACCAGCTTGATGCTGCCGCCGGTGGGAACCAGGGTGCCCTTCGGCAGCAGTCCCATCGTGGTGAGCGAGGTCACCGACTTGCCCGAGCCGCTTTCGCCGACGAGACACAACGTCTCGCGCTCGTGCACCTGGATCGAGATGCCGTCGATGATGTTCGCGCCCTTCGGCTTCTTGCCGACGGAGACGACGAGATTGTTGATGTCGAGGATGGGGTTGGTCATCACTTGATTGGTCATCACTTGCCCTCCCGCTGCTTCATGCGGGGATCGAGTGCGTCGCGGGCTGCGTCGCCGATCAGATTGATGCTGAGGATGGCGATCGAGAGCAGCAGGCCCGGCCAGAAGATCAGCGTCGGCTTGAGCTGGAAGTACTGGCGACCCTCGGCCATGATGTTGCCCCAGGTCGGCGTCTCCGGCGAGATGCCGGCGCCGAGGAAGGAGAGAATGGCCTCCGTGAGGATCGCGGACGCGCAGACGTAACTGCCCTGCACGATCAGAGGCGCGATCGTGTTCGGCATCAAATGCCGCCACATGATCTTCGGCAGGGACGAGCCGACCGAGATCGCCGCTTCGACATAGGGTTCCTCGCGCGCCGACAGCACGACCGAGCGCACCAGGCGGGCCACGCGCGGGACTTCGGGGATCGTGATCGCGATCAGCACGGTCCAGAGGCTGGCACCGGACAGCGACACCACGGCAATCGCGAGCAGGATGCTCGGCATCGCCATCAGGCCGTCCATGATCCGCATCAGGACGGAATCGACCAGCTTGAAGAAGCCGGAGACGAGGCCGATCACGAGCCCGATGACGATCGACAGGATCGCCGAGCCGACGCCAATCAGCAGCGAGATGCGGCCGCCGTAGATGACACGGGACAACAGGTCGCGGCCATAGGCGTCGGTGCCGAGCAGAAACTGCGCCGAGGATGGCTTGAGCCGTTGCGACGGCGCGAGCTGGATCGGATCGTGCGGCGCGATCAGCGGCGCCAGAATCGAGACCAGCACGATCAGCGCGAGCAAGACCGTCGCCGTGGCGATGATGGGCGTCGAGGTGAGGAATCCGAAGCGCGGCCGCAGCGGCGACGTGATCGGTATGGACGGCTGGGGAAGGGTATCGACCGACATTTTTGTGCTTATCCTTGCCTCAGTACCGGATCCGCGGATCGAGCAGGGTGTAGGCGACGTCGATCAGAAGATTGACGACGACATAGATCAGCGACGTCAGCAGGATCATCGCCTGGATCACCGGATAGTCGCGCGCCAGCACCGCATCCACGGTGAGGCGGCCGATGCCGGGGATGTTGAACACGCTCTCGGTGACGACGACGCCCGAGATCAGAAGCGCAAAGCCGGTGCCGATCACTGTGATCACGGGTACGGCGGCGTTGCGCAGCGCATGGCGCATCATCACGGCAACTTCGTTGATGCCCTTGGCGCGCGCGGTGCGGACGTAGTCCTCGCCGAGCACGTCGAGCATCGCCGCGCGCGTCATGCGCGCGATCAGCGCGATGTAGATGAAGGAGAGCGCGCAGGTCGGCAGGATCATGCGCTCGAAGAACGGACCAAAGCCCGTGCTGATGCTCTTGAAACCTTGGACCGGCACCCAGCGCAGGTCGATGGCGAAGACCTGGATCAGGACGTAGCCGACCACGAACACCGGGACCGAGAAGCCGAGCACCGAGAGACCCATCACGAAACGGTCGATCCAGGTGCCGTGCTTCCACGCCGCGATCACACCTAAGGGAACGGCGACGATGACGGCGAGGATGATGGTCGACAGCGCGATCGAGATCGACGGCTCGACACGCTGGCCGATCATCTTCACCACCGGCAGGTTGGAGATCAGCGAGGTTCCGAGATCGCCGTGCAGCAGCTTGTTCACCCAGGTGATGAACTGCACGATCAGGGGCTCGTTGAGGCCGAGCGAGGTACGGATGCGCTCCAGCCGTTCCGGTGTCGCGTTGTCGCCGGCGAGAATCGCCGCGGGATCGCCGGGGGTGAGGCGGAGCAGGAGAAACACGAACAGTGCGACCACGCCCATGACGGGGACGGCGGCGAAGATTCGGCGAATGAGGTAACCTAACATGCACCTATCTCCGGCTGAGGAACTTGTGGGGCGCCGAGGTGCCCGTGGATTCGTTCGTGTCTATCATGCGTGCCTGTCATTCGGGCTGGGAAAGCCGGCCGGAGATGCCGACCTTTCGGGGCAAATTGTGTGCCAAGGGCAGGGCGGTCGCAAGGGGCCGCCTGCTCCTGATGGAGACCACTCAGGATGCATGACGCAGCTCGCGCTCAACCCCAAGTGAGGGCATGGTGGGCGGCGCGTTGAGCCCGCGCCAGCCGTCGATGGTTCCGGCAATCATCTGCGCGGTCGCTGCCGACAGCGTCCAGCCGAGATGGCCGTGGCCGGTGTTGAAGAACACACCCGGCATCCGCCCTGCGCGCACCACCGGCATCATGTTCGGCATCATCGGGCGCAGCCCGGCCCATGGGATGACTCGCGACGTTTCGACGGCGGGGAAGTTGCTGCGCACCCAATCGACCAGCGGCTGCACGCGATCGGCGCGAATGTCGCGGTTGAAGTCGTTGAATTCGGCGGTGCCGGCAACGCGGAAGCGATCGGCGCCGAGCCGGCTGGTAACGATCTTGGCGGCCTCGTCGAGCAGGCTCACGGTCGGCGTCGCGTTGCGGCTCTCGGCGGTGTCGAGCTGCACGGTGATCGAGTAGCCCTTTACCGGATAGACGTTGACGCGCTCGTCGAGGAGGGCGGCGAAGTGGCGGCTCGCCACACCGGCGCAGACCACGACCCCATCCACGTTCAGCATGCCGCGTGCGGATGCGGCAGCATCGCTTGCAGAGAGATCTGCCCAGCCGACGACAAAGCCTCCGCCGGCCTGGGCGATGGAATCGATATTGGCTTCGTGGATGAAGGTCGCGCCGCGACGCTTGCAGGCCTCGGCAAGCCCGCGGGTAAACTTGTGGATATCGCCGGTCGCGTCCGACGGCGTGTAGAAGCCGCCATAATACTCCTTGCGCAGCGTCGGCTCGATCGCGCGGATTTCTTCCGGCGTGACCGGGCGGCGATCGAGGCCGCCTTCCTGCAACAGCGCGTTGACGCGCAGGCCGGATTCAAAACCCTTCTTGTCGTGATAGATGTGGAGAATGCCGCGACGTTCGAGGTCGAAGTCGATGCCTTCACGCGTGGCGATCTCGTACAGATGCTTGCGGGCTTCGATCGCGAGCCGCGTGGTCTCGATGGTGTTAGCGCGGTAGTTGCCGATGTTGGCGACGAACTCGCTCATCCACGAATATTTGTGCCAGTTCGGCCGCGGATTCATCAGCAGCGGTGCGTCGCGCCGAAACATCCAGCGCAGGCCTTTGAGGATCGTCGCGGTGCTATTCCACACTTCGGCATTGCTGGCGGAGAGCTGTCCGCCGTTGGCGAAGGAGGTCTCCATCGCGGCGTAGCGGTGCTTGTCGAGCACCGTCACCTTGTAGCCGCGTTCGAGCAGGGCATAGGCGGTCGTTACGCCGGTGATGCCGGCGCCGATGATGGCGATATGAGTCATGGCAGGTTCGGGGCTCCCGTGAGTTAGAGTCGGCTAACCGCCGGCCACAAGGCCGTTGGCGGCGCCCCATCTGTCACGGTTACCTGAGAGCTTGATCCTTTGCGGACCTCAGGCGAGGTCTTGCTCCGGACTATCCCCTTCGGTGGACGTAACGACCAATCTTGGCCGTGCCGTCTCTCTCCAGATCGTCCTGACGATACAGTCCTTTTGCCTGAGAGTTTCCGGGGCGGTTGCTCCGTCGGCGCCGCAAAGAAGGCCGAAACCTTCATTGCGATCTCTCCCGCATCGTCGCGTGGACAATCGAGCAGTACGATGCGCCTTATTTATAGACAAGGCTAAATTTCAACCGCGACTGCCAACGCATTGTGCAGTGCGAAGTTGATTCAACCTATTACTCCAGGGTCGCCAGCAAACCCGCCATCAGCCGGCCGCGTTCGACCAGGCTCTCGACCTCGATGAACTCTTCCAGCGTGTGGCCATTGCCGCCGCGCACGCCGAGTCCGTCGAGCGTCGGGATGCCCATCGCGCCGGTAAAGTTGCCGTCCGAGCCGCCGCCCGAGCTCGCATGCGGCAGCTCGGCGCCGAGCGATTTAGCGATGCCGCGTGCTTTTTCATACAGCGCCATCGTGCCCGCATCCGGCTCCCACACGGGCCGGGTCACGCCGCGCGTCACCTTGAAGGCGACATCATTGGTCGTGCCTGACAGAGCCAGCATCCTCTCGACGCCGCGATCGAGATCAGCCTGCCGCTTGGCCATCGACAGCGCTTCGCCGGTAGCGGTCGTTGCAACGCAATTGACCCATTGTCCGCCATGCACAACGCCGACCGAGAAAGTGCAGTCCTCCGTCGTCATCGCGTCGATCGCAAGGATCTGCCGCGCCATCTCGCGGATCGCCGAGCGGCCCGCCGACAGCGTTGCGCCGGCGTGGCTCGGCCGTCCCGTCGCCTCGAGGTTGAACCGCGCGATGGCGTAACGTCCAGTCGTGACGCCGTTGTCGGCGCGGCCGGGCTCGGGCACCAGCACGTATTTGTTGCGCGCGGCCTCCGCCTCGATGATGTCGCGCGTCGACGGCGTGCCGACCTCCTCGTCGGGCGTGAACAGCACGGTGATCGGCAGCGGCGTCGTGAACGAAGCACTTGCCAGCTGCCGGATCGCTTCCAGCGAGAGATAATTGCCGCCTTTCATGTCGTAGATGCCGGGGCCGTAGCACCTGTTGCCCTCGCGCCGCCATTTCAGCTTCTCGATGGTGCCGGTGGGATGGACGGTGTCCATGTGTCCGGCAATCAGGATGCCCGGCTCGCCCTGCTTGGGATGCGGAAAGCGGGCGCGAACCACTCCGCCAAAGCCGTCGCGGCCGGCGATGCGCTCGATCGTCGCACCCATGATTGCCATCTGGCGCGCGGCAAGATCGAGCATGCGGTTCACGGCACTCGCGTCCCAGGTCGGGCTTTCGCATTCCACCCAACCGCGCAGGCCCTGGAGCATCGCTTCGGAATCGAAGGGAAGATTGGCTGGATTCATCTCAATGTCTCTCGAGCTTCGGAAGATGGAACGCGCATTGCATTGGTGCCGGGCAGGACAGGCGGGAGAGTGTTGTAGTGCCAAACCGATCCTTGTGGAGCCCGCGCGCGCGCCGCCTGGGCTTGCAGCGAAACCGGATTGACGCGCTCGGCGCTGTCTGCAAGTCTCGAAAAGATAAAGGCATTGCATGAGGTTAGTTCGCCCAACGAACGAGCCGGATGCTCAACCAATAATCTGCCTTTGAACAGTTTCACGTCAGGAGAACTTTCCATGTTCCAGTTAATGCGCCGGAGGCCTCGCGCGTTCGCCTCCAAACTTGCGCTGTCGGTCGTCGCGCTTTCGACCGCCCTGGCCTCGCCGGTGCTCGCGGCCGGCAAGACCATCACCGCGGTGATGCATTCGGATCTGCGCATCATCGATCCGATCTTCACCACCGCCTACATCACGCGTGACCATGGCTACATGGTCTACGACACGCTGATCTCGACCGACTCGAACTTCAAGATTCAGCCGCAGATGGCGGACTGGAAAATCTCCGACGACAAGCTCACCTACACATTCACGCTGCGCGACGGCCTGAAGTGGCATGACGGCGCGCCGGTGACGGCGGAAGACTGCGTCGCTTCGCTCAAGCGCTGGGCCGCCGTCGATGGCATGGGCCAGCAGTTGATGCAGTTCACTGCGAGCATCGAGGCGACCGATCCCAAGACCATCACGCTGAAGCTCAAGGAGCCCTACAGCCTGGTCCTCGATTCGATCGGCAAGCCGTCCTCGCGCGTCGCCTTCATGATGCCGAAGCGGCTCGCCGAGACGCCGCCGGACAAGCCGATTCCCGAGCAGATCGGCTCCGGCCCGTTCAAGTTCGTCCAGGGCGAATTCCAGCCGGGCGTGAAGGCTGTCTACGTCAAGAACACCGACTACGTGCCGCGCAAGGAGCCGGCGAGCTGGACCGCGGGCGGCAAGGTCGTGAAGGTCGACCGCGTCGAATGGCTCACCATGCCTGACCCGCAGACAGCGGTGAACGCGCTGCAATCGGGTGACATCGACTTCCTCGAGAACCCGTCGTTCGATCTCGTTCCGGTGCTCGAGGGCAATGCGGATCTCAAGGTCGAGGTGCTGAACAAGTTCGGCTTCCAGACGCTTGGACGCATGAACTTCCTCTATCCGCCGTTCGATAATCCGAAGATCCGCCGCGCCGCGCTCCTGGCAATGAAACAGAAGGACGTGCTTGACGCGCTGATCGGCAATCCCAAGTACTACAAGATCTGCGGCGCCTTCTTCATCTGCGACACGCCGTTTGCGACCGACGTCGGTTCCGAATCTCTGGTCAAGGGCAACGGCATGGCCGAGGCCAAGAAGCTGCTCGCCGAGTCCGGCTATGACGGTACGCCCGTCGTGATCATGGCGCCGGGCGACGTCACCACGCTCAAGGCCCAGCCCATCGTTGCCGCGCAGGCGCTGCGTGAAGCTGGCTTCAAGGTCGATCTCCAGGCCACCGACTGGCAGACCGTGGTGAGCCGCCGCGCCAGCCAGAAGCCTCCGAAGGAGGGCGGCTGGAACATGTTCTTCACCAACTGGGTCAGCGCCGACGTCTCCAACCCGATCTCCAACCTCTCGATCGGCGGCCAGGGCAAGAAGGGCGGCTGGTTCGGCTGGGCGGAGGACGCCAAGATCGAGAAGCTCAAGGACGACTTCGTCCGCGCGGCCTCGCTCGACGAGCAGAAGAAGATCGCGACCGAGATCCAGAAGGAAGCCTACGACCAGGTGATCTACATCCCGCTCGGCCAGTATCAGGCACCGAGCGCGTGGCGGAAGTCGCTCACCGGCGTGCTCGACGGCCCCGCAACGCCGCTGTTCTGGAACGTCGACAAGACCGAGTAGCGCGAGGGCGCGCCTGGCGCCCTTCGTTCCGATCGTTGCGCGGCGCCGCTGTCATCAGCGGCGCCGCTTTCGTTTCGTTTGTCAGTTCCGCGTCAGCTCAGGAATGTGCGGTCGAAAGCGCCGCGAATGATTTCAGCGCAGCGCGCGCGCCGGAATAAGGTTCGCGCTCAACAATGACTGTCGCGCACGCCCTCGAGGCCTTCGCTTGCGAAAGGCACTGTGAACGCCTCCCGCTCGGTGTTCGACGGCGATCGCTGCGTCGCTGCCCGATCCGAGGCAGTCGGGTCTTCGCGCTGTTCCAGTTCCATTGGGCTCGCCTCTCGAATTGCTGCACGACAACATCGAGGCCGCGGCGAAGTTCCTCACGCGATGGGACGATGATGCGGCTTGAACAGCCGTCCCTTCTCCACCACCAGCACGATCGCGAGCGCAGCCAGCGTCGACAGGAAGAAGCCGACCGAGAACGGCAGCAATGTGCCGTCGAAGCTTTGCCCGATCGCCATGCCGACGACGATGCCGATCAAGGTCGTGATCGAGCCGTAAAGCGAGGACGCGGTGCCGGCGATGTGGCCCTGCGGCTCCATGGCAAGCGCGGTGAAGTTGGCGACCATCATGCCGAACGAGAACATCATCAGCGCCGAGAGCACCATGAACAGCGGAAGCGGCAGCGCGCCGAGGCTTTCCGTCAGCAGCATCACGCCCGCCACCGCGGTGTAGAGCGTCAATGCGCCATGCGAGATCACGCGCATGCCGAGGGTCCCGACAAACCTGGCGTTGAGGAAGCCGGCAATGGCGGTGCCGGCCGCGATCGCGGCGAAGGCGAGCGGGAAGTAATGGCCGAGGTGATAGATGCCGGTGAAGACCTGCTGGGCCGAGAAGACATAAGCAAACAACGCGCCCATGACGCTGCCGGCCGCGAGTGCGTAGCCGATAGTCTGGCGATTGGACACGGTCTGCCAATAAGCTGCGAACACGTCGCTGGGGGCGAGGGACCTGCGTTCAGACGGGGGGAGAGTTTCAGGCAGGCGCAGCACGCTCCACGCCAGCGCGAGCAGCCCGTAGAGCATCAGCACGACGAAGATGCCGCGCCATTGCGTGACCAGCAGCACCGCCTGCCCGAACGAGGGCGCGATCACGGGTACCGCGATGAAGATCATCATCGCCAGCGACATCACGCTGGCCATGCGGCGGCCGACATAGCAGTCGCGGACGATCGAGGTGGCGATCACGCGCGTCGCCGAGGTGCCGAAGCCCTGCAGTGCGCGCGCCAGCAGCAGCGTCTCGAACGAGGGGGCGGCGACCGCGAGCACGCTCGCGACCGCATAGACCGCCATGCCGCCGAGCAGCACGGGCCGCCGGCCGAAACGGTCCGACAATGGACCCATGATGAACTGGCCCGCGCCGAAGCCGATCAGGAAGGTCGACAGCACCAGCTGAAGATGGTTGGCGTTGGGAATCTTGAATGCCGACCCGATATTGGGCAGCGCCGGCAGCATCATGTCCATCGCAAGCGGGTTCAGCGCCATGATGGACGCGATCACGATGACGAATTCTGGAAAACCCATGGGCCGGTGTCCCGAGGACACCCAATCGTCGGCATTGACGTCGGACAAGAAGCTCACCTCTGAAATTCAGAGGCTTTATGTATCGTCCATGCTGCGATGCACAAGCCATGTTTCGAGATGGCTGGCAGGCGAAGCCGGAACGGACAACAATTGGTGAAGAAGCCGCCGTTGGAGCTCTGACATTTACGGGGGGGACGCTCAGCCGGCGCGACGGGCTTGCCCGAACGGTTCGAATGTCATTTGTCCACCCGGCATCTAATGGTTGTTAGTCACCGTTGATTGGACGAGAGTCCTCGGGAGCGGACGTCCGTTGCCGGTGCGCGGGACAGGTCCGGTCCCTCGTTCGTGCCGGGAGCGATCATGCAGCGATCCAGTGCGGTCTTCGTCACGGGTATCATCTATGCCTTGATCGGCCTGGTCCTCGCGGCCGGCGGCATCTGGCTCGCCGCGTTGGGCGGTTCGATCTTCTACATCATTCTCGGTGCCGGCATTCTGCTCACGGCTGCGCTGCTCATGGCGCGGCGCCGATCTGCGCTGGGCCTGTTTGCCATCGTCCTGGCCGGCACGCTGGTATGGGCCGTCTCCGAGGTGCGATTCGATTGGTGGCCGCTCGCGGCGCGTGGCGACGTCGTCTTCCCGATGGCGCTTTGGCTTCTCACGCCGGTGATCGTCCGTGGGCTGGGGCAAGGCCAGCGGGTCTCCTACGGAAGTGCGACGGCGCCGCTCTGGGCCGCCCTTGTGCTGGCCTCGGTCGTGCTCGTGATCGGGCTGTTCTCGAGCTATCACGACATCAACGGCACGATCGCGGAGGCCGGTTCTGCGGTTCAGCAAGGTGAAGCCGACCCGCAGCCGGATGGCGATTGGCGGGCGTATGGACGCACCCAATTCGGACAGCGCTACTCGCCGCTGAAGCAGATCACGCCTGACAATGTCGGCAAGCTCAAGGTCGCCTGGACCTTCCGCACCGGCGACGTGGCAACACCCAACGATTCCGGCGAGACGACCTTCGAGGTCACTCCGATCAAGGTTCGCGATACGCTCTATCTCTGCTCGCAGCACCAGGTCCTGTTTGCGCTCGATGCAAGGACCGGTACCGAGCGCTGGAGGTACGATCCCAAGCTCATGTTCAACAAGACGTTCCAGCATATGACGTGTCGCGGGGTCTCCTATCACGAAGCGGCCGCCGGCGCCGTCGACAGCAGCGGTCGTGCTGCGCCCGCCGAATGTCCCCGGCGGATATTCCTGCCGGTCAATGACGGGCGCATGATCGCGCTCGATGCCGACAGCGGCAAGCTCTGCGACAGTTTCGGCGATCACGGCAGCCTCAACCTGCAGGAAGGGATGGGGATCACGACGTCGGGCTTTTTCGAGCCGACCTCGCCGCCGGTTGTCAGCGACAAGATCCTGCTCGTTGCCGCCGCGGTCATCGACAATTATGGGGTCGAAGTGCCGTCGGGCGTCGTCCGCGGCTTCGATGTTTACACGGGCAGGCTGGTCTGGGCATGGGACTCAGGCGCGGCGGAGGAGAACGCGCTTCCGTCGCCGACACGCCACTATACCAATGGATCGCCGAATTCGTGGATCTCCGCCGCGTTCGACCCGAAGCTCAACCTCGTCTTTATCCCCACCGGCAACAACGGTCCCGATATCTGGGGCGGCAATCGCAACGAGCTCGTCGAGCGCTATTCCAGCTCCATCGTTGCGCTGGACATCAACACCGGCAAGCGCGTCTGGTCGTATCAGACCGTGCATCACGACCTCTGGGACATGGACGTTCCGTCGCAACCGAGCCTGGTCGATGTGTTGACGGCCAGGGGCATCGTGCCCGCGATCATCCAGCCTACCAAGGTGGGCAACCTGTTCGTGCTCGACCGCAGGAACGGCGAACTGATCGTGCCCGCGCCGGAACGCCCGGTCCCGCAAGGAGCCGCGCCCGGCGATCGTACTGCGCCGACGCAGCCGTTTTCCGACCTGACATTCCGCCCGGAGGCGAAACTGACCGGCGCCGATATGTGGGGCGGCACGATCTTCGATCAGCTGTTGTGCCGGATCGCGTTCCATCGACTGCGCTACGAGGGCACGTTCACGCCGCCGTCGTTGCAGGGCACGCTGGTGTTCCCAGGCAATCTCGGCATGTTCGAATGGGGCGGCATCGCGGTCGATCCCGTGAGACAGATCGCCATCGCCAACCCGATGTCGTTGCCCTTCGTCTCGAGACTCATTCCGCGCGGCCCTCTCAACCCTCCGGCGCCGACAGCCGAGAAGCCGGTCGGCAGCGAGGTTGGGACGCAGCCGATGTATGGCACCCCGTTCGGGGTCGATATATCGAGCTTTCTCTCGCCGTTGTCCGTGCCGTGCTACCGGCCGCCGTGGGGCTCGATGGCCGCAATCGATCTCAGGACGATGAAGGTCGTCTGGCAGCATCCCAACGGCACCATCAGGGACACCACGCCGCTGCCTCTTCCCTTCAAGATGGGTGTGCCGATGCTGGGTGGACCGATCACGACCGCAGGCGGGGTCGCATTCTACACCGGCACCTACGAGTACACGATCCGGGCTTACGACGTGCGCAACGGCAACGTACTCTGGGAGGACCGTTTGCCGGCCGGCGCCCAGTCGACGCCGATGAGCTACGAGGCCGACGGCAAGCAATATGTCGTCACCGCTGCCGGCGGCCATGGCTCGTTCGGTACCAAGCGCGGTGATTACGTCATCGCCTACGCATTGAGGGATTGAATGCGGGAGGTCGTCATGGGGGAATGTTCCGGATCGTGCTGCTGCACGGTTCGCGGCGTCAGCTCTCGTGGTGCGGGCAGCCGGGGTCGAACCGGCACAGCGCTTGCGCACCGAGGGATTTTAAGTCCCTTGCGTCTACCAATTCCGCCATGCCCGCTTGATCCAACGAGATCAAACACTTAAGCCCTTGTCCGGTGATCTGGAATTGGCGCTTTGCAGGCCGGAGGGGCGGTTCTTCCTTAAGCGAGCCGGCGGCACAAGGCAAAGCCTCAATCCGGACACCTGTTGTTGCTTTAGGCATTCTCAATCCACGGGGGCTATTCATCCGGCATGCCTGCTTTGATTCAAATGGCTGCTTTGATCCGATATCGCCTGCGCATGTGCTGCGGGGCCGTCGCGCTGCTTGGCGCCGGCTTCGCGTTGTCCGGCTGCGCCGGCATGAGCGAGACGATCGCTCCGGCCTTTGCCGATCCCGCCAAGTACGAATTGTACGACTGCAAGCAGCTCGAGGCCGAGCGCAAGTCGCTCGCCAGCCGCACCGCGGACTTGCAGAAGCTGATGGACAAGGCGCAGACCGGCGCCGGCGGCGCTGTCGTGTCCGAGCTCGCCTATCGCAACGAGTACATCGCCGTGCGCGGGCAGGCGCAGTTGGCCGAAGATGCCTGGCGTCGCAACAGGTGCCGGGAGTCGCCGCCCGAGGCGACGCCGGCCGCTGCGCCGGCGCCAGAAGCCAAGCCTGTAGCCAAGCCTTTAGCCAAGCCTGCCCCGAAATCCAACAGAGCAGGGCACTGAGACATCCTGCCGGCGGCGCCTCGCATCATCAGGGCCGCCAGCCGTAGATCCAGTCCTGCCGCGCCAGCATCCGCTCCGGGCCGAGCGCACGGACCGCGGCATCGCGCGCGAACGCTAGCGGCCCGCTGAGATGATAGATGCGGCCCTGCTGTCGTGCGGTCCGCTGCACCCGCCGCACGCGCGCCTGGCGCGCGCGGCCGTATCGGCTCAGCGCAGCCGAGATGCCCGCGGCACTCCCGGCGGCCTCGAGGCTCAAATGCTGCGCGAGCACCGCGGCGTCCTCGATCGCCATGCCGGCGCCCTGGGCCGCAAACGGCAGCATCGCATGCACGGCATCGCCGAGCAGCGCGACCGGACCCTTGCTCCAGGGGCAGTCGTCGGGCACGCCGAACAGCGCCCATTTCCGCCAGCTGTCGACGGTGGCGAGCATCATGCGCGCGGCCGGCGGCCAGCGCGGCGCGGCGAAGGCGTCCATCACCTCGAGGGGATCGCCGGGCGTGCTCCAGCCCGGCCGGCTCCAGGTGCCCGGCAGCACCGCGACCACGTTGATCTGGCGTCCGCCGGCGATCGGATAGGCGACGAGATGGGCGTTCGGGCCCATCCAGAGCTGCACCCGGCGCGCGGTGTAATCCTTCGGCAGTTGCGTGGCATCGAGCGTGCCGCGCCAGGCGATCAGCCCGGAGAAGCGCGGCTGCACCTCGGGAAACAGCTGCTGGCGGACCGTCGACCAGATGCCGTCGGCGCCGATCAGCGCACTGGCGAGATCGCTGCGGCGGATCGTGCCGCTGCGATGGACGACCGTCAGCCCCTTGGCGTGAGGCGCCACGTCCTCGTAGGTCGCGCCCAGCTTCAGGTCGATATCGGGATGGTCCGAGATTGCGCCCGCGAGCGCGGCTTGCAGGTCGGCGCGGTGCACCACCCAATAGGGGGCGCCGGCGCGCGCGGCGGCGGCTTCGCCCAGCGGCATGCGCAAAAGTTCGCCGCCGGCCCGCGCGCTCATGATCGAGACCGCCTCGGGGATCACGGCACGCGGCTTGAGGCGCTCGCTGAGGCCAAGCTCGACCAGCACGCGGCTGGCATTGGGGGAGAGTTGCAGGCCGGCGCCGACTTCCTCGAGCCGCTCTGCCTTTTCCAGCACGACGATGCGGAAACCGCGGGCCGCGAGCGCGAGCGCGGCCGTCAGCCCGCCGATTCCTGCACCGGCGATGACAATCGTTCGGGAGAGCGCCACGCCTGACCGACGGAAGCGGTCAGGCCACCTTGTCCTTCAGGACGCATTCCGGCGGACGGGCTTCGCCCGCCTTCAGATCGGCCGCGAAACGGTACAGTGTCGAGCAATAGGGGCAGATGATCTCGTTGTCGTTGCCGAGGTCGAGGAAGACGTGCGGATGGTCGAACGGAGGGTTGGCGCCCACGCACATGAACTCTTGCGAGCCGATCTCGATGACGGGGACACCGGCATCGTTGTGGAAGTGCGGGACGACATGGTCGGACATCGTAGTTCATCCTGGAGTGGCAATGGCGGCAGACACAATCAACGACTGGCGCGGCATCTTTGAGGCGCCGCGGACCATACTGGCGGGTGCAGCTGATTGCTAGTCCGGCGGAACCGAAAGGTCCGCAATCGCCCCATGCTCATTTGCTCATGCAAATTCGACACAATCCTGCGGCCTGAGAGAAGCCCTTCTTTCGTCGGGGACGTTGTGTCGCAATTTTGGCATACTATGTCTGTGGACGAGCGCAATTGCGACGAAAGACGAAACGTCAGGCGTCAACGATCTCAGGACCGTCCGGGTTTTTCCGCATGAAATGGCTGCGAATCAGCACAGCGTTGACCGGTATCGCGGCATGCAGCTTCATGCTCGCGCAGGTAGCGCCGCATGCCCGCGAGGCCGGGGCGATCTTCACCGCCCAGGACGATCCCGCCGCGCTCTCCGAACTCAAGCTCGACGCGCTGCTGCGGAATGACGATCGCCTGGTTCAGGACAACATCGAGGCCGCGCTCGCATCGGGCGATGCCGATCTCGCCGACAGTTTCGTTGCGCTGGCGCGCGACCGCGACATCGCGCTGTCCAACGACCTCCTGAGCCGCGTCAGCGACGCGGTCAAAGCCGAAAACTCCACCTCGCATTTCGCAAAGCGGTTCGCCACGGGGCTCGTCACCGGCAACGCCGACGATGTTGCGAGCCTGTCGGGAACCGTGGCCGGCGATCTCTTCGTGTTCGGTGACGTCAGGGACGTCGTTCGCGAGGGCAAGCACCTTGCCATGGGCGAGGACACCGATCGTCTGGTGCTCGGCCTTGCGGCCGCCGGTCTTGCGGTCACGGCCGTGACCTTTGTCTCCGTCGGCGGCGCCGCGCCGGCGCGCGCCGGGCTGACGTTAGTGAAGGACGCGCGCAAGGTGGGGCGGCTCGGCGAGGGGCTCGCGGCTTGGGCCGGCCGGTCGGCGCGCGAGGTCGTCGATGCGCCGATGCTTCAGAACGCCGTCGCCAGGGGGTCGGTGTTCCGCCCGGGCGAGACCGTGAGCGCGATCAAGGCCGCGTTCCGCGCCGAGAAGGCGGGCGCGCTGGTCCGGCTCGGCAAGGATGTCACGCGGGTCGCCGAAAAGACCGGCACGCGCGGCGCCATGGACACGCTGCGCATCGCCGAAGGCCCCAAGGACGTTGCGCGCGCGGCACGGCTCGCGGAAGCGCAGGGCGGCAAGACCCGCGCGATCATGAAGCTGTTCGGCCGCGGTGCGCTGCTGCTGATCGGCGGCGCATTCGATCTCGCATTGTGGCTGTTCGGCGCGGCATTGACGCTGTTCGGCTTGCTGTCCTCGATCAAGGCGACCACCGAGCGGCTGACCCAGGCCTGGTGCGATCGCAGACGCGCGCGGCGGATGCGCCGGGCGCAGACCGCCGCGGAAGCCGCTCTGGCGAACACGGCCGTCACCGCCTGAAGCGCGAAGCGCTTCAGGCCGTCGTTTTGAGCATGATCTTGCCGGAAAACCGCTGCACACTTTTCCGGATCATGCTCTAAAATCAACCTTTCCCCTCAAGACCTGCGGACCTGATGATGCCGAGCTTCCACAACGGCGCAGTTGAAATTGCCTATCTCGACGAAGGCGAGGGCGATCCGATCATCCTCGTGCACGGCTTTGCCTCCAGCAAGAACGTGAACTGGGTCTATCCGACCTGGGTCTCGGAACTGCGCAAGAACGGCCGCCGCGTCATTGCGCTCGACAATCGCGGCCATGGCGAAAGCGAAAAGCTCTACGAGCCGGCGCAGTACTCGATCCCGACCATGGCCGGCGATGTGCTCGCGCTGATGGACCATCTCGCCATCCCGCAGGCCGATCTCATGGGTTATTCGATGGGCGGGCGGATGACGGCCTGGCTGGGGCTCAACGAGCCGCAGCGCCTGCGCTCGGCGATCCTCGGCGGCATCGGCATCGGCGGCCTGATCGAGGGCACCGGACCCGGCGAGAACGTGGCGACGGCGCTGGAAGCGCCCTCGCTCGACGACGTCACCGATCCCGTCGGGCGCACGTTTCGAGCGTTTGCCGATCAGACCCGTTCCGACCGCAAGGCGCTCGCCGCCTGCCTGCGCGGCACGCGCGAGCTGATGACGAAAGAGCAAGCCGCGCGCATCGAGGTGCCCGTGCTGATCGCGGTCGGTTCTACCGACGACGTCGCGGGCTCCGCCAGCGCGCTCGGCGCGCTCATTCCGGGTTCGGAAGTGCTGGACATTCCCGGCCGCGACCACATGCGCGCGGTCGGCGACAAGGTCTACAAGACCGGCGTGCTGGATTTCCTGTCACGCCGCAACTGAGGGCTCGTCTGCCGGTTCGTCGTCGCCAAAACGGCGCGCCAGCGCCGTCAGCACCACGAAGGTCGCGACCCACACCATGCGTGCGCCGTAGCGGTCGTGCGGACCGGAGATGACGGCGCAGATGAAGGCGTTGCCGAGCAGTGCCAGCGTGACCGTTGCCGCCAGCAGCGTCAGATCGTCGAGCCGACGGCGCGCCAGCGCATGCGCGAGCAACCCGACCAGCGCCAGCGTCGAGGCCAGCGCAACGGGAACGTGCAGCCAATTGACGTAGTCGAAATTGACGCCCCAGTTCTGCTGCCGCGCCGCGCGCATCGGCGCGACCTGCGCCGGGATGTAGCGCTCGATGATGCCGTAAGTGTGCGGGATCCAGACACTGGCGCCTTCGCCGGTCGCCACATGCAGCAATTGCTGGCCCATCGCCCGCAGCGCCGCGCCGGCCTGCCAGGCCGGATAGTCGGCGAGCGCGTGCACGACGATGTAGCCCATCTCGTCGTCCATGCCTTCGAAGCGGCCGAGCGTGTTGAACATGCTCTTGCCCCACAGGAACTCGTCCGCGGTCGCCGGCAGTTCATTGCGATAGGGGCAGAGCTTGTAGGTTTCGCGCGGGCAGTGGTCGTTCAGATAACGGGCGACGATGCCGTCCTGCATCATGCGGCCGAATGCGACGCCGTAGCCGCCGGGCGTCCAGGCCCATTTGCCGGACAGCGCATGATTTGCCGACACCAGCATCAGGGCGCCCGCGAGGATGGTGAGGCTCGCCTGCGCCAGCCCGGCAACCGGCAGGCGTGCGCCCAGCAACGGCCGTACCATCCAGCCGGCGATGCAGAGCCCGAGCAGCACGCCAAAAGTGGCGCTGTGGGTTGCGGCGGCAAAGGCGGTGAAGACGAACAGCGAGATTTTTTCGATCAGCGAAGTGCGCTGCCCGCCGACGACCAGCAGGAACAGCGACAGCACCGACAGCCCTGCAAAAATATCGGTGAGCAGCATGCTCGCGAGCCAGGGCAGCGCGGTCGACAGGATCAGGGCCAGGCTGATCGCGACGAAGCGGAACGTCTGCATCAGGCCGAGCACGCGCAAGGTGAGCTGCAACAGCCACAGCGTCGCCAGCGACTGGACCGCGAGGTTGATCCAGAAACCGAAATGCTCGCCATAGTGCAGATAGAGCCCGAACACGGTGGAGCGGCTCGGAACGAGATAACCCTCGTACCAGCGTGCCAGATAGCCGCCGGTATCCCATTGCAGCAGCGGATAGCCGTTCCAGAACGCCGGCGCGATCATCAGGAGGGGCAGGGCCAGCGCGGCCAGCCGCAGCCAGAACGAGGCCGCGGCGCGTGCGCGCAATTGATCGGTTGTGATGCTCAAAGCCGTTCCGTCCTCGCTCGGACCATGCCTGCAATAAGGGTTGGGAGAGAATTCACCAATAGTTTGACGCCGCCCGGCTTGAATTTGGCAAAAACCTGACCACCTTGAGCCGACCTTGCCGCCCGGGGGCGCCAGAAGAAAGTGTTGTGTTTCAACGTGTTGGAACGCTTTCGCGGGGCAAGGCGCTGTTCACTCTCAGGCAAGCCCGTCAGGACTTTGTCGCCTAGATTGTGCTATAGAGCCGGCAAAACGAGCCAATTCGAAAGAGCAGACCCCATGGCAGTGCATCAGGTCAATCCGGGAGGAAAGCTTGCCACGCTCGATCCCATCTGGGATCGGATTCGCGGCGAAGCCGAGGACATCGTCCACCGCGAGCCGGAGCTTGCGACCTTCATCTATTCGACGGTGCTGCATCACAGCCGGCTGGAAGATTCGGTGATCCATCGCGTCGCCGACCGGCTGGATCATTCCGCGCTGTCCGGAGATCTCGTGCGCCAGACCTATGACGAGGCGCTGCGCGACGACCCCGATCTCGGCAACGCCTTTCGCGCCGATCTCGTCGCCGTCTACGACCGCGATCCCGCGACCTCGCGCTTCATCGATCCCTTGCTCTACTTCAAGGGCTTTCACGCCCTCCAGACCCATCGCCTGGCGCATTGGCTCTATCTGAAGGGCCGCAAGGATTTCGCGTACTATCTCCAGAGCCGCGCGTCGGCGGTGTTCCAGACCGACATCAATCCCGCCGCGCGCATCGGCCGCGGCATCTTCCTCGACCACGCCACCGGCTTCGTCTGCGGCGAGACGGCGCTCATCGAGGACGACGTCTCGATCCTGCACGGCGTCACGCTCGGCGGCACCGGCAAGGAGAACGAGGACCGCCATCCGAAAATCCGTCACGGCGTCCTGATCGGCGCCGGCGCAAAGATCCTCGGCAACATCGAGATCGGCCATTGCGCGCGCATCGCGGCCGGCTCGGTCGTGGTCAAGCCCGTGCCGCACAACGTCACGGTCGCGGGCGTGCCCGCCAAGATCGTCGGCGAAGCCGGCTGCGCCGAGCCGTCGCGCACCATGGACCAGATGATCAACGCCATGGGACTTTGAGCGCGTGAGTTGAGGGCCGGATTCTCCGGCCCTTTTCGTCCCCAAATTCTTTGGCAATTCATGCTGGCGGTTCGTCGCGTCTCGTCCTAAAACCCCGCCAACCCGGATTTCGATTGGAGACTTGCCGTGGACGTCAAGGAAGTAAGGAAGCTCGACGCCTATCTGAAGCGCGTGTTCGGCAATCCCAAGATCCGCGTCGTGCCGCGGCCGAAGAAGGATGATTCCGCCGAAGTCTATATCGGCGAGGAGTTCATCGGCGTGCTGTTCGTCGACGACGAGGACGATGATCGCTCGTTCCAGTTCCAGATGGCGATCCTCGAGGACGACCTCGTCGACCAGGAATAGTTCGTCAGCCGTCATTGCGAGCAAGGCGAAGCACGGACTCTTTCAGCGAAGGGATGCTGGATTGCTTCGCTCCGCCCGCAGTGACCACGTTAGATCTGCAGTCCCGCAGCTCTACTTTCCTTGCGAAAATCCGTAGCCGCGCGCCGACTGGTCGAGGAGCGCGAATGGTTCGGAATGGGATGCCGCGTGACGGTATTGACCTTCGCAAACCGAGGGGTGGAAGCGGCCGTACTCACCCGGTGTGCCGCAGCGGAGCAGAACCAAACAGCGTTATGATGAAGCTCAATTGCAGACCTCTACGTTGCTCGAGCCCTTCTGCTCAAGCCGGCAGCCGGGGCGCACGGGGCGACAACCCACTGTGGCGGCGCAAAATATTTGCCCGCTCGCCTGAGGCTTCGCTGGTTTAGATTCGACCTGCTTCCGCTCCGTATCCCGCTTTTTGGCGTCCTCGCGTGTTGCGACAGGCTTCTTCTCCTGCACCTTCTCGCACTCGTTATCGTCGTTGACGCGATAGCCGGCGCGGCAGGCGATCTTCGCGCAAGCGTCGCCGTCGGCCCTGAAGCCGTGATCGCACACCAGCGGGCAGACCCGGCCCGGCCTGGCCTTGATGGCGTCGAGCGCGTCGAAGCTCGCCTGCTTGGCGTCGAGCTTCGTCCCGGCATATTTGTTGAACAGCGTCAGTGAGCGTTGCGAGGACGCATTCCAGTCGCCGTCCGCCGATGTCGCCAGGCAGCCGACGCGGCGCAGTTCGGACTGCACGAGCTTCGCCGTCTCTTGCGGCGACAGGCTCGGCGGTGATGCGGTTGGTGCGACAGCCGCGACCTTCTGCGCGGTATCGGCAACTTGCGACTTCTCGGTCGTCCGCTGTTCGGCGACCTGCTTGGTGTCATTTGCCAGCTTGTCGGCGAGCGCCTTCTCGGCGGCTTGCTTGTCGGCCACGGCCTTTGCCGCTGCGGCCTCGGCCTCCTTGCGGCGCTGCTCGGCGGCGGCCGCCTTGGCCTCCTCGACCTGCTTGATCTTCTCCGCCGCGATACGGGCGTCTTCCGCGGCCTTGGCGGCCGCAGCGGCCTTCTCCTGTTCGGTTTTCTTGGCGCGATCGATTGCCAGCCGGGTCTTCTCGTCCTCGGCCTGCCTGGCCTTTTCCACAGCGGCAGCGCGGGTTTCTTCGGCGGCGATCTTGTTCAATTGCCCCTTGGCGAGATTGGTGTAGAAGCCGCTGGGAAAGCGATCCAGGAAGGCAGCCCATCCGTCACGCGTGCCAAGCTGAAGCGCCAGTTCATAGTCGCGCCGGATTTCGCTGTCCGGGTTGGCCTGCGGCCCGGCCACGACCGGCTTCGCAGCAACCAGCGGCACGTCATCGCCGCCGAGCGAGCCGTACACATACGGCTCCTGCTTGTAGCCGGTGTTTTTGAGCACATCGTCGCGCACGAAGCCGAACGCCTTGCGCAGGTCGAGGCCCGGCATCGGCAGACGTTCGACGAGCGCCGTGGCAAAGGGGCTGTTCCTCGCATCGCCGTCCGAGGCGGTCGAGCCGGCCTTCGCCGCGAAGGCGATCATGGTGTTCGGGCTGCTCGGCTCGACCTTGGCAAGGCCGCGGCCGATGGCACGCGAGGCAACCGTGCGCTTCATGGTCTTGGCGAACGGATTGTCGCGGCAGGCGTCCAGGATGACGAGGCGCAGTTGCTTGGCCGGCTCGATCGCGAACAGCACCCTGTCGAGCGGGAACGCCTCGTCGAGAACATCGGTATCGGTCTCCAGGGCAGCATCGGTCGGGATCAGATAGTTGGTGCCGTCAAGCTCGATGCCGTGGCCGGCGTAGTAGATGACCGCGACATCGGCGTCGCGCGCCTTGCTGCCGAATTCGCGCAGCGCCTTGCGCATGTCGACCACGTTCAGGTCGAGCTTGACGTCGACCGCGTCGAACCCGGCCTTCCTGAACATGCCGCCGACCAGGGCGGCATCGTTCGCGGGGTTCGCCAGCCTCCCCACGTTCTTGTAGGCCGAATTGCCTATGACGAGCGCGACGCGCTTCTCGGCCAGCGCAGAGCCGGTCCCAAGCCAGGTCGCCAAGCAACTCGCAACAATCAACAAACCAAACAGCCGAAACCGCATTCCAGCCCCCGAATGCAAGAGCGTCAGATTATTCGCAGAATGGCCAACGCAATCTGCGATCAATGATCGCCAGTCACACATCTCTGCGACCGCCCAGGCCAACTGCGCAGGATCGGACCGCCACTCAGTCGCATACTTCGGCTTGCACTCCTCCCCCAATTCCGACGGGGCCAAGCTTCGGACGATCAACAAGCCGACAGCCGGACCTTACCGGCCGACAGCCTCCAGTGTTACAAAATACTTGACCAGATGCCTGCGGCTTCGATGGAGCAGCTTCGCCCTGCTTCCGCTCCGTATCTCGCTTCTTGGCATCCTCGCGGGTCGCGACAGGCTTCTTGTCCTGGACCTTCTCGCATTCATTGTCGTCATTCACGCGATAGCCGGAGCGGCAGGCGATCTTTGAGCAAGTATCGCCATCGGCCCTGAAGCCGTGATCGCACACCAGCGGGCAGACCCGGCCCGGCCTGGCCTTGATGGCGTCGAGCGCGTCGAAGCTCGCCTGCTTGGCGTCGAGCTTCGTCCCGGCATATTTGTTGAACAGCGTCAGCGAGCGTTGTGATGACGCATTCCAGTCGCCGTCTGACGATGTCGCCAGGCAGCCGACGCGGCGCAGCTCTGACTGAACCAGCTTTGCCGTCTCTGCGGCGGACAGGGTGGGCTGTGACGAGGTCGGGGCGACGGCTGCAACTTTCGGTGCGCCGTCCGCAACTTGCTGCTTCTCGGCAGCTTGCTTCTCGGCGGCTTGCTTGTCGGCCACGGCCTTTGCCGCTGCGGCCTCGGCCTCCTTCCGCCGCTGCTCGGCGGCGGCCGCCTTGGCCTCCTCGACCTGCTTGGCCTTCTCCGCCGCGATACGCGCGTCCTCGGCGGCCTTGGCGGCTGTAGCCGCTTTCTCCTGTTCGGCTTTCTTGGCCCGGTCGGCCGTCAGCCGCGCCTTCTCGTCCTCGGCCTGCCTGGCCTTTTCCACAGCGGCAGCGCGGGTTTCTTCGGCGGCGATCTTGTTCAATTGCCCCTTGGCGAGATCGCTGTAGAAGCCGCCGGGAAAGCGATTCAGGAAGGCAGCCCATCCGTCGCGCGTGCCAAGCTGGAGCGCAAGCTCGTAGTCCCGTCGCACGCTGTC
The DNA here is from genome assembly GCF_018129995.1 of Bradyrhizobium sp. SZCCT0153. Lineage (GTDB taxonomy): Bacteria > Pseudomonadota > Alphaproteobacteria > Rhizobiales > Xanthobacteraceae > Bradyrhizobium > Bradyrhizobium japonicum_G. The sequence continues at coordinate 357,191 of NZ_JAFCKS010000005.1, read as the reverse complement.
CTGGGGATCGGCTTGCGGGCCCTGCGCTGCTGCCGGCTTCGCGGCAACCAGCGAAACGTCATCGCCGCCGAGCGAGCCGTAGACATATGGCTCCTGCTTGTAGCCGGTGGTTTTGAGCACATCGTCGCGGACGAAGCCGAACGCCTTGCGCAGGTCGAGGCCCGGCATCGGCAGGCGTTCGACCAGCGCCGTGGCAAACGGGCTGTTCTTCGCATCGCCGTCCGAGGCGGTCGAGCCGGCCTTCGCCGCGAAGGCGATCATGGTGTTCGGGCTGGTCGGCTCGACCTTGGCGAGGCCGCGGCCGATGGCGCGGGCGGCAACCGTGCGCTTCATGGTCTTGGCGAAAGGATTGTCGCGGCAGGCGTCGAGAATGACGAGCCGGAGCCGCTTGGCCGGCTCGACGGCGAACAGCGCGCGATCCAGCGGCAGCGTTTCGTCGAGGACGTCGCTGTCGGTCTCGAGCGTCGCGTCGGTCGGGATCAGGTAATTGGTCCCATCGAGCTCGATGCCGTGACCGGCATAGTAGATCACCGCAACGTCGGCCTCGCGCGCCTTGCCGCCAAAATCGCGCAGCGCCTTGCGCATCTCGGCCACGTTCAGGTCGAGCTTGACGTCGACCGTATCGAAGCCGGCCTTCCTGAACATGCCGCCGACCAGCGCGGCATCGTTCGCGGGATTCGCCAGCTTCGCCACGTTCTTGTAGGCCGAATTGCCCATGACGAGCGCGACGCGCTTCTCGGCCAGCGCCGAGCCGGTCCCAAGCCAGGTCGCCACGCAGCTCGCAACAATCAACAAACCAAACAACCGAAGCCGCATTCCAGCCCCCGAATGCAATAGCGTCAGAGTATTCGCAGAATGGCCAAATGCAATCTGCGATCAGTGATATCAGTCACACATCTCCGCAGTCAAAGCGATGCGTTGAGATCTGGCCTGCAAGGGAATGATTGCGTCTCGGCCGCAGCTCAGTCGCACACCTCCACTTGTGCCCCTGCTACAGGGGCGACATGAGGGCCGATCTTCGGGGTTCCAATCCGACAGCCGGGCCTCACCGGCCGACAGCCAGCATTGTTACAAAGCATTTGACCGGATGCTGACGGCTTTGCGGGTGCAGCTTCGATCTGCTTCCGCTCCGTATCCCGCTTCTTGGCGTCCTCGCGGGTCGCAACCGGCTTCCTGTCCTGCACCTTCTCGCACTCGTTATCGTCGTTGACGCGATAGCCGGTGCGGCATGCGATCTTCACGCAGGCATCGCCGTCGGCCTTGAAGCCGTGGTCGCACACCAGCGGGCAGACCCGGCCGGGTTTGGCCTTGATGGCGTCGAGCGCGTCGAAGCTCGCCTGCTTGGCGTCGAGCGTCGTCCCGGCATATCTGTTGAACAGCGTCAGCGAGCGTTGCGATGACGCATTCCAGTCGCCGTCCGCCGATGTCGCCAGGCAGCCGACGCGGCGCAGTTCGGACTGAACCAGCTTCGCAGTCTCTTGTGGAGACAGGCCCGGCTGCGATGAGGTCGGAGCAACGGCTGCAAGCTTCTGTGCGCTGTCCGCAACTTGCGGCTTCTCGGCGGCTTGCTTGTCGGCCACAGCCTTCGCCGCTGCGGCCTCGGCGTCCTTGCGGCGCTGCTCGGCGGCGGCCGCCTTGGCCTCCTCGATCTGCTTGGCCTTTTCGGCGACAAGCCGGGCGTTCTCTGCGGCCTTGGCGGCGGCAGCCGCCTTCTCCTGCTCGGCCTTGTTCGCCCGCTCGGCTGCGAGCCTTGCCTTTTCGTCTTCGGCCTGGCGTGCCTTCGCGGCCGCAGCCGCGCGTGCTTCCTCCGCCGCCACGTTCTTCAGTTGCGCGCGGGCGAGGCCCGCATAGAACCCATCAGGATAAGCCTGCAGGAATGCTTCCCATGCGTCCCGGTTTCCCGCCTGGAGCGCCAGCTCATAGTCCCGGCGCACGCTGTCATGGGGATTGGCTTGCGGGCCCGGCGCTGCTGCCGGCTTGGCCGGGACGAGCGAAACGTCATCGCCGCCGAGCGAGCCGTAGACATATGGCTCCTGCTTGTAGCCGGTGGTCTTGAGCACATCGTCGCGCACGAAGCCGAACGCCTTGCGCAGGTCGAGGCCCGGCATCGGCAGACGTTCGACCAGCGCCGTGGCAAACGGGCTGTTCTTCGCATCGCCGTCCGATGCGGTCGAGCCGGCCTTCGCCGCAAAGGCAATCATGGTGTTCGGGCTGCTCGGCTCGACCTTGGCAAGGCCGCGGCCGATGGCGCGCGAGGCAACCGTGCGCTTCATGGTCTTGGCAAACGGGTTGTCGCGGCAGGCGTCCAGGATGACGAGGCGCAGTTGCCTGGCCGGCTCGATCGCGAACAGCACCCTGTCGAGCGGGAACGCCTCGTCGAGAACATCGGTATCGGTCTCCAGGGCGGCATCGGTCGGGATCAGATAGTTGGTGCCGTCAAGCTCGATGCCGTGGCCGGCGTAGTAGATGATTGCGACATCGGCCTCGCGCGCCTTGCTGCCGAATTCGCGCAGCGCCTTGCGCATGTCGACCACGTTCAGGTCGAGTTTGACGTCGACCGTATCGAAGCCGGCCTTCCTGAACATGCCGCCGACCAGCGCGGCATCGTTCGCAGGGTTCGTGAGCTTCGCCACGTTCTTGTAGGCCGAGTTGCCGATGACGAGCGCGACGCGCTTCTCGGCCAGCGCAGAGCCGGTCCCAAGCCAGGTCGCCAAGCAACTCGCAACAATCAACAAACCAAACAGCCGAAGCCGCATTCCAGCCCCCGAATGCAAGAGCGTCAGATTATTTGCAGAATGGCCAAACGCAATTTTCTATCAGTGATATCAGTCACACATCCCTGCGGCCGTCCAGACAACTGGGCGCCGGGCGACAGATGTGCGACCGTGTCGTTCAATTGATTTGTCCCTGACGACATGATGCTCCCGTTTTGCCCGACGGGTCAAGTTGAATTCGAAAAATACGAAGCCCCCGTGACTTGGCTACTGTGCATGGGGTTGTTTCGATGTTTTTTTCGTTGGTCCCTTCAGCCCGTTCGGCAAGTTGGTCTCGCGGCAGGGCAGGGAGGCTCAGCTCCTCGGCCCGCGCAGCTGCGCCGTCAGCCGGTCCATCGCCTCCGCCGCATCGTGCCATTGCGACAGCCAGCTCCGGGGGAAGCGGAAGGTGAGGTCGGCGCCGCCGACGCGGCGCTCGGAGAGGCACATGCCCGGCGTTGCCGCATCGCGCGTGCAGCGCGCGGCCAGCGCGGGGCTCGCAGCGGAATAGAAGTCCTCGTTGCCGTAAGGCGTGTCGGCGCGGAACATCCGCATCGTCAGTCCGTCCTCGGGCATCGTCGCGGCCTGGTCGAGATAGCGCGGATAGATCGTGGCCGTTCGCTGTTCGGGGGCGAGTGCATCGTGATGCGCCGCGATCGACAGGAAGATGCGGTCGATCGGCTGCATCGCCGCCTCCACCGTGTCGGCGGTGACGTGCTTCGGTGCGCCCGGTGGTTCCAGCGAGGGATAGAGGAAGTCGAGATCGATGCGCTCCTGCGGCCCGGAGTGGCGCTGGATCTTCATGCGGATCGCCGTCGGCGGCAGGTTGAACAGCGTGCCGCCGACGCTCACCGGCAATTTGTCGGGGCCGTTCGCGCCGCTCGTGCCCCAGGTCGGCCACAGCAGGTACGCGACGAGAGCGACAGCGCACAATGCGGCCATGCCGCCGAGCACGATCGGGACGACATGCGCCCTTGTGCGCATCCGGGAAGACTGAGGGGAGGTTGCCGAAAACACCGTCATGAGCCGCGCGACCGGAGAAGCAGTCGGCCGGTGGCCGACGAATCAGCTGCGAATATGCCACGCGGCGGCGATTTCGCGCAGCACCGGGGGGCCGCGGAGAAGGGAGGGGGACCTGCGCCAGATGGTCGGCGGCGTTAACCTTCCCTTAAGGATAATGTAGCGTTAACCAGCGCCATTTGTCACAGGAAGACTCCGGCGTTGCGTAAGGGCGGACCGTTCCGATGACACCTGAGGCTCTCAATACCTTCTTCTCGATTTGCATCGGTTTCGCGCTCGCGGGCGCGCTCGTGAGCGGATACCAGGCGGTCGCGCAGCGGCCCGCCGGCTTCGGCCTGTTGCAGGACGGCGTGGCGCCGAAGACCTTCGCCGCGGTGCCGTTCCTGGTGTTCGCGGCGCCCTTCATCATCATGCGCAATACGCTGCGCGGCATGCGCGTGGAAAGCCGTCGCGTCGAATTCGTGATGATGGCGACCGTCATCGCCGGCTTCTGGAGCATGATGAGCGGCACCTTCTTCCTGATGACGCTGCGCGCGGCCGGCGTTCTGACCTGAAGGGCCGCCCGGCCCGGCCGCCCTTTGCGTCCAGGCCGCCGTTTCGCTATGCCAGTCTCGACGTGACAGGAGACCTCCATGGCGATCTACGAGCTCGACGGGCAGGCGCCCGATCTTCCCGCCGACGGCAATTATTTCATCGCGGAGACCGCCACCGTGATCGGCCGCGTGCGCCTGAAGCCGGGGGCGAGCGTCTGGTTCGGCGCGGTGCTGCGCGGCGACAATGAGTGGATCGAGATCGGCGAGGGCGCCAACGTGCAGGACGGCTCGACCTGCCACACCGATCTCGGCTTTCCGCTTCACATCGGCAGGAACTGCACCGTCGGCCACAACGTCATCCTGCACGGCTGCACCATCGAGGAGGGCGCGCTCGTCGGCATGGGCTCGATCGTGATGAACGGCGCCAGGATCGGGCGCAACAGCATCGTCGGCGCCGGCTCCGTCATCACCGAGGGCAAGGAGTTCCCCGAACGCTCGCTGATCATCGGCTCGCCCGCGCGCGTCATCCGCACGCTCGACGACGCCCAGGTGCAGAAGATGGGGAGCGCGGCCAGGTTCTACGTCGCCAATGGCCCGCGATTCACGAAGGGCCTGAAGCGGATCGGGTGAGATGCCGCGGTTCCATACCGTAACAATACCGCCGAGAACTTTAAGGCTCCGCTAGCGCCACGACTGGTATCGTGGTGCGTTCTCAATCAAGAGGAGCGGCGCTATGGACGCTGCGGCGGTGGGATCCGGCCTCGACGCCGGAACCAGACTATTGAAGAAATTCGTTCGTTTCGCGCGCGGCACGGACACGCTGAGCGTGGCGGAAAAGGTCTACAGCATCGCCGGCTTCCTGGCGATCGTCACCACCTTCCTGCTCGTGATGTCGATCCAGTCGGTCCGCCTGCAGACGACCTATCGCCACATGCACGCCACCTCCGCCGAGGCGGCCATCAACGTCGGCCGCATCAACGCGCTGATCTACGCCATCGTGATGGAATCGCGCGGCATCTACATGTCCGCCGATCGGGCCGCGATGAAGCAGTTCGCCGACGGGCTGCTCAGGCGCAACCGCGAGCTCGCTGCGGCGGTGAAGAACATGGAGCGGACAGTCGGTGACGACGACGCCGAACAGATTGCCGCCTTCCGCCAGCGCATCTCGCAATTCGTCGAGTTTCGCCAGGAGCTGGTACGGCGCGGCCTGGAGATCAGTCCGGCGGCGGCGCGCGAATGGGGCGACAACGACGCCAACCGGACGTTGCGCAACAAGCTCAACAGCGATCTCGAGACGCTCGAGAGAATTTACGGGCAACGTGCCCGCGAGGCGGACGATCTCGCCAACGAGAACAGATATGCCGCGGCCTATCTGTTCGCGCTCGGTCTGGCGGCCCTGCTGCTCGCGGGGCTGAACGTCGTCGTGATGCGAGGCTCGGTGGTGGGAGCGCTGGCCGAGATCACCCAGGCGACCGACCGGGTCGCGCAAGGCGACGTCAAGAGCGAGGTGCCGCATCTGCGCCGTCACGACGAGATCGGGCATCTTGCGCGCGCCGTGCAGAACTTCCGCGACGCGGTGGCGCGCATCTTCGAGCTCGAGGAGATCGAGCTCGGCACCGCGCAGGCGCGCGATGCGGCGATGACCGAGCGCGACAAGTTCAACGACAAGTACCAGGCCAAGAAGTGGCAGATGTCGGCCGCGATCAACAGCATGCCGCAGGGCCTGATCATGCTCGACGGCAAGGCCAATGTGGTCGCGATGAACGCCAACTACCGGCGGATCTACAATCTGCCCGAGACAATCCAGTCGGGATCGACGCTCGAGGAGATTCTCCAGCACCGGGTCAAGAGCGGGTTGTTCACCGGCGACGTCGTGAAATATGTCGCGGCGGTTGTCGACCGGATCGCCAAGCGCGAGCCCGCGGCCTACGAGGTCGCCCTGAACGATGGCCGCATCATCAAGATCTACGAGCGTCCGATGGACGGTGGCGGCTGGGTCTCGGTGCAGGAGGACGTCACCGAACAACGTCAGCGCCAGCGCATCCTGGAGCGAATGGAGCGTTTCCTCGCCACCATCATCGAGAACGTGGCCGAAGGCATCATCGCCAAGGATGCACGCAATTTGCGCTATGTCTTCGTCAACAAGGCCGCCGAGAAGATGATCGGCATGTCGCGTGGCGAGATCATCGGCAAGACCGCGCGGGAGCTGTTTTCCGCCGAAGCGGCCGAATTGATCGAGCGGCGCGACCGGCAGCTTCTGGCGCAGAAGCAGCAGCTCGAGCCGATCATCGACACCATCGACAATCCCACGCGAGGGCGGCGCGTGATCTCCGCCCGCCGTGTCCAGATCGGCGGCGCCGGTGAAGAGTCCCACATGTTCGTGACCATGGTCGAGGACCGGACCGAGACGATGGTGGCGGCCGCATAGCCACCGGCGCGCGCCATCCGGAGCAACGTGTCAGCTTCGCTCGGATTCGCGCGCTTCGATTGCGCCCGCGACCTTCTCGTGACCGGCGGCCCACAACGCGTGTTCGTCGCTGCCGTCCGAGTAGGGATTGGCTTCTGCCGGAATGTTTTCCTGCGCGGCGCGTTCGCCCTCTGCAAAAGGATCGCGATCCGTCATCCTGATTTCGCCTTTCCGGTTTGCCGCGTCGAACACGATCGGCTTTCGCATGATCGTGACTCTCCCTGTTCAAGCTGAACCGACGGCAATTGTTCCGGAACCGGTGATCGCTGCGGCGGTTGATCGGGAAAGGAGAATCCGAATGGCACCATCGTCCGCAGCCCGTTCAATCAAGATCATGATCGTCATCTTCGGCCTTGCGGCGATGCCGGCCGTATCGTTCGCGCAAGCGACCGGCGGCTCTGCGGGATCGGCCGGGGGTGTCGCCAATTCTGCGGCACCTCCGCCCGGGACCAACAGCCTGGGTACGGCGCAATCATCCGGAACGAATGCCGCCCCCGGAGCCACCACCGGTACCGGTGCAGGCGGATCCACCGACGCCGCCGTCAATGCCGAGAACCGCACGCTCGACAAGAAGCTCAAGAGCATCTGTCGAGGCTGCTGATGCTCGCGGGGAAGTGAGACAGCGAGGCTGTCCGGAACGCCCCAAGGTGATTAGCTTGGTCCTGCTTTGGAGCGGTGGAGCGTATCCACGCAGAGGATCAAGTGATGTTACGCAAGATGATCTTGGCGGCGCTGGCCGTCGCGGCGGTCGGACTGTCGGCACCGCAGGCGGCACAGGCGCGGGGTTTCGGGCACGGCGGGGGCTGGGGCCATGGCGGCCACTGGCACGGCGGCGGCTTCTGGCCCGGGGTTGCGATCGGAGCGGGTCTTGCCGGCGCCGGCTACTACGGCGGCTATTACGGCTACGGCTACCCCTATTACGGCAGCCCCTACTATTATGGTACCGGCTACGACGATGGTTATGGCGGCTGCTACGTCGCCCGGAGGCGGGTGATGACGCCTGCGGGATGGCGATTCCGTCGCGTCGACGTCTGCGAATGACCCGTTAAAAAACAAGGTCGTTGACGCAGTATACCGTCAACGACCTTGCCAGCCCCGGACATTGAAATCGGCTCACGCCATCCGGTAACGGCAAGCATCGCGCGGAATCATATGGGCGAATGTGATCCAGTTCACAAGTCGAAGAATTTAAAGTCGCGTCGCGAGCCTCTCAGCCGCGCGAACGCTTGCGCGTGCTGGCCTGGACGCGGTGCCGCACCGGTTTCCTGCGGGTAACCGAGGGGGCCTCCGTCTCGGTCGCCCGGGCGCTGGCAAAGGACTGCCGCAGACTGTCGATCGACTCGTTCAGCGAGGCGACCTGCTCGGACAGGCGCTTGTTGTCGGCCTGCTGCGCCGCCATCAGCCGCTTCATCGTCGTGAGCTGATCCTGCACGACCTGAAGCTGGTCGATCGATTCCTGCTGGGTCGCCTCCAGCCCCTTGGTCTTCTCGACCAGTTGCTCGGAGGCCTGGGCGGTGCGGGCCTGGAGCTGCCGCGACGCCACCACCCGGTCGGTCTCGGGGATTGCGCCGGTATAGGCCCGCCAGATCGCGATCGAGGTCACGCCGGTGATGAGCAGGAGGAGGGCGGCGGCGGTCAGCGCGATGGGCTGGGCGCCGAGGCGAAGAAGGGGGTTGGACCGTGTGTCCTCTGCGAGATCGATCATCGCTGACAAAACCCAAATTGAAACTTGGTGCGTTGCGAAGACCGGCAACCCTTGGGCGGCCGGGGCGTCCCGAAAGCGCTACGTTTCGGCAAGGAATGGGACCAAAAAGAGGCTAAGCGCGAAAAAACCAGCAATCAGGAGGCCTTAAGGCTTCCGAATACCCGGCCAGGGCAGCGATCACGGCTGAAACGGCGAAAACGGTCCGGAATAGGGCTTCGACCGTGGCGCCGCGTAGGGCCCGAGCCGCGACGTCGTCAGTCCCAGCCGCACCAGCGATTCCGCCAGCGTGACCGCCGCCGCGACGCCGTCGACCACGGGCAGGCCGTGCGTGTCGGCGAGTTCGGCGGCGAGATCGGACATGCCGGCGCAGCCGAGCACGATGGCCTCTGCGCGGTCGTCGCGGATTGCAGCCGTGATCTCCGCGGAGATCTTGCCGATGGCATCGGCGTTGCGCTCTTCGAGCGCGAGCACCGGCACCTCGGCGGCGCGGACGCGGGCGCAGCGCTCAGCGAGGCCGTAATTCCGCAAATTATGTTCGATCGGCACGATGGAGACATTGAGCGTCGTCACCACGGCGAAGCGCGCCGCGATCAGGCTTGCCATGTGGAAGCCGGCTTCGCCGATGCCGATCACCGGCACCCTGGCTGCGGCCCGCGCGGCGTCGAGCCCGGTGTCGTCGAAGCAGGCTATGATGTGCGCATCCGCGCCGTCACGGTCGGCCTCGCGGATGCAGCCGAGCATGCCGGGCACGGCAAAGGCCTCGTCGTAAAATCCCTCGATCGAAACCGGGCCCATTGCCGGCTGGCGCGCGTCGATCACGGTGCCCGGCAGGGCGACCGCGCGCGCCGCGGCCGCGATCTTCGCCGTCATCGACGCGGTGGTGTTGGGATTGACGACGTGAAGTCGCATCAGATCAGACAAGCCCTTTGCCGGCGTCCGAGCCCTTGGCCGCCTGCCGCTTGTTCAGCACGTGAATGGTGCCGAGCGCAAGCGTGATCACCGTGAACGAAACGGCTGAGATCACGGTGCCGAGCGCATAGATGTCGGGGTTCGTCACGGTGGTGGTGAGGCCCTGCAGATCGAGCGGCAATGTATTCACCGCCCCGATCGCCTGGCTGGAGCGGGCGAGTTCGTCCCAGGACAGCGTGAAGCCGAACAGGCCGATGCCGATCACGGAGGGCAGGATGATCGGCAGCACGACATGGCGGAAGGCCTGCCACGGCGTCGCCCCGAGATCGCGCGCGGCTTCCTCGAGCCGGGGATCGAAGCGGTTGAAGATCGCGAACATGATGAGCAGGCCGAATGGCAGCGTCCAGGTCAGATGCGCGCCGAGTCCTGACGTCAGCAGACCCATCGAGGTCTCGAAGTTCTCGTTCCAGTGGGCCTTGATCAGGTCGTCGATGATGCGGAATTCAAGCGAGATGCCGAGCGAGGTGATGATCGAGGGAACGATGAGGCTCGCGATCGCCGAGTAGAACAGGATGCTTTGCGCCTTGAACTTGCGGCGAAAGGCCATGCCGGCGGCGACCGACAGCACGACGGTGACGATCATCACGATGATGCCGAGCAGCAGCGAGCGGCGGAAGGCGGCGCCGAGATCGACGATGCCGGTGCCCTGGAACAGTTTTGCGATCCAGAAGGTCGACACGCCGTTCATCGGGAAGGTCAGGCCGCCCTGGGGGCCCTGGAACGACAGGACGTAGATCGCGATCATCGGGCCATAGAGAAACAACGTGTAGGCCGCGAAGAAGATCGCGAGCACGTAGAAAGAGCGCGGGCGTCCTTCCTTCATGCTCTAGAGCTCCTTCTTGATGTCGACGATGCGCGACATCATGGTGATGATCAGGAAGGTGATCACGAGCAGGATCACGGCATTGGCGGCAGCGGCCGGGAACTGCAGCGCGTTCACCCGTGTCTCGATGATCTTGCCGGCCGCGGCGATCTGCTGGCCGCCCATCACGCCGATGGTGATGAAGTCGCCCATCACGATGGTGATGACGAAGATCGAGCCGATCACGATGCCGGGCTTGGCAAGCGGGATGATGACGTTGACCAGCGTCTGGAAGCCGGTCGCGCCGGCGTCATAGGCGGCTTCGATGAGCGACTTGTCGATGCGCACCATCGAGTTGAAGATCGGCACCACCATGAAGAAGGTGAACAGGTGCACCAGCGCCAGCACCACGGAGAATTCGGAGAACAGCAGCCATTCCAGCGGCTGGTTGATCAGCCCTGTTTTGACGAGGCCGGAATTGACGAGGCCGTTGCGGCCGAGCAGCGGAATCCAGGCGATCATGCGGATCACGTTGGAGGTCCAGAACGGGATCGTGCAGAGCAGCGACAATCCCATCTGCCAGGTCTTGGATTTGACGTGGAAGGCGAGGAAATAGGCGACCCAGAAGCCGATGAAGAGCGTGATGACCCACACCAGGAAGCACAGCTTCAAGGTCATCAGATAGGTCCTGGCGATGGTGCAGAGATCGGGAAGCTGCGCGATGCAGCCTTCGAACGTGTCGGTGTAGCCGCGGCCGGAGAAGGCCGGCAGCAACTGGTATTCATTGTAGTCCCAGAACGAGACGATGACGACGAAGACGAGCGGGATCAGGAAGAAGGCGAGAAACACCAGCATCATCGGCCCGGCCTGAAGCCAGGAGATGAAGGACGGCGACAGGCGCGTCGGCTTTGCGGCGCGCGCTGTGCCCGACCCCGGGATCAATCCCGGGGGGGCCTGTTGCAGGATGTCTTCCGACGTGTCCATCAAATTACGCCGCGATGAACTCGTTCCACTTGCGGACCATGTAGTCGTTCTCGTCCATCACGGCGTTCCAGCAGGCCACGCCGCCCATGCGGTCTTCGTAGGAGCCGCCGTCGCGCACCGCGCCGGCCTTTTCCAGCAGCGAGCCGTCGGGCGCCTTGATGTCCTTCTCGGCCGGCTTGCCTTCCATCCAGTACGCCCACTCGTAGGGCTCCATATGCGCCTTGGCGGTGGAGAGCACGGCAGAGTAGTAGCCCTGGCGGTTGAGATAGGCGCCGGCATAGCCGGACAGGAACCAGTTGACGAACTCATAGGCCCATTCGAGCTTGGCGCCCGAGACGCCCTTGGAGACGCAGAAGCCCGACGCCCAGGAGCGGTAGCCTTCCTTCAACGGCTGGAACGTGCAGGCGATGCCCATGGAGCGCACCTTCGTCACCGCCGGCGACCACATCGACTGGATCACGGTTTCGCCTGATGCCATCAGGTTGACGCTCTCGTTGAAGTCTTTCCAGAAGGCGCGGAACTGGCCGGCCTTCTTGGCTTCGGTCATCACCTTCATGGTGAGATCGATCTCCTCCTTGGTCATGTTGCCCTTGTCGGCATATTTGTACTTGCCGGTGGCTTCCACGACCATCGCGGCGTCCATGATGCCGATCGAGGGGATGTTGAGGATCGAGGCCTTGCCCTTGAATTCGGGATTGAGCAGCTCCGACCAGGAGCTGATCGGGCGCTTGATCAGGTCGGGGCGGATGCCGAGCGTGTCTGCGTTGTAGACCGTCGGGATCAACGTGACGAATTCGGTCGCCGACGTCGCGAACTTCTTGGAGTCCTTGCCTTCGAGATAGAGCACTTTCCAGGGCGCGGTGCCCTGGTTGCCGATCTTCTTGCCGCCGGGGGTCTGGCCCTTGGTGAAGACGGGCGTGATGTTGTCGAATTCCTTGATCTTCTTGGCGTCGAGGGCAAGGATGTTGCCCGACGGCACCAGCTTTTTGAGCGAGAAATATTCGGTGTCCAGCACGTCGAAGGAGTTCGGCTGGGTCATCACGCGCTTGGTGACGTCGTCGGTGGTTGCGGTGATGTATTCGATCTTGATGCCGGTGTCCTTCAGGCACTGCTTGGAGATGTCGTCGCCCTCGTTCACGGCGGTGCCGAGATAGCGCAGCACCTTCGTTTCGGCCGACTTTACATAGGGAAAGCCGGTGATGGCGCCGGAGCCGGCGGCAAGGCCGGCGAGACCCGCGGTGCCCTTGAGCAGCGTGCGGCGGCTGAAGCCCTTCTTCCTGGTCGTTTCGGTCATGTCAGTCACTCCTCTGTTGCGCATTCCGTTGATTGTTCGGCGCTATTGCAGGCGTTGCGCCTTGGCGGGATCCCAGGTGGCCAGCACGCGATCGCCCGGCCGGAACGGGTGGACGTCGAAGGCGGCCTCGGGGAGGTGGCAGAACAGGGCGGTGCCGTCCTCGAGCGTGAGCGAGACGGCGATGTAGGAGCCCTGGTACTCGGTCTGGGTCAGCAGCGCGGGCGCACCGTACGCGCCGTCAGTGAACGGCACGATGCCGAGCTGATCGGCGCGCACTGCGATGAGTTTGCCGGCGTCGCTGAGGACGTTGTGGCCGCCGATGAAGCGGGCCACGAATTCGGTGCGGGGATGGTGGAAGATGTCGCGGGCCGAGCCCTGCTGCTCGATCCTGCCCTGGTTCATCACGACGATGTGGTCGGCGAGCGCCATCGCTTCTTCCTGGCCGTGGGTGACCTGGATGAAGCTGATGCCGAGCTCGCGCTGCAGTCGCTTCAACTCGCCGCGCATCTTCACCCGCAGGAACGGATCGAGCGCCGAGAGCGGCTCGTCGAGCAGGAGGATTTGCGGCTCGGTGATCAGCGCGCGGGCCAGCGCGACGCGCTGCTGCTGGCCGCCGGAGAGCTGGGCGGGAAGCCTTGCCGCATAAGGGGTCATCGCCACCAGCTCCAGCAACTCGCCGGCGCGCTTGTGCCGCGTCGCCCGGTCGACGCCGCGCATCTTCAGGGCAAACGCGACGTTATCGAGCACGGTGAGGTGCGGAAACAGGGCATAGGACTGGAACATCATCGCCGTGCCGCGCTTGGCAGGTTCGAGATCGGTGACGTTCTGCGGGCCGAGGATGATGTCGCCCTCGCTGACCGCCTCGTGACCGGCGATCATGCGCAACGTCGAGGTCTTGCCGCAGCCGGACGGGCCGAGCAGGCAGCAATAGGTGCCGGCCGGGATCTTCAAATTGACGGTGTCGACCGCCAGCGTCGTGTCGTAGCGCTTGGTGACGGAGACCAGTTCGAGGGCGGCGGGAGTGGCCATGGCGTGTCCGGGGGCGAGGGCGATGCTTCGCCTCTCTCCGCAAGGTCCATGCCAATCGCCCATGGCCGGCCGAATTCCGAAACAGTGCAGCGGAGTCAAATCGTTAGATCGAATCCGCCGGATCCGGGCCGTCCGCCGCATGCACCGCGGTCTGCACACAAAACGGGCGCAGATTGTATAAAGTTTCGCCTGTGATTGGATACAGCTCGTCGACTAACATTCGTGGCTGAACGTCGCCGAGCCCTCAACCCCAACCCCTCGAACTGATGGCTGCCAAGATTCGCCCGAAATCCGACGCGCCAGATGCGAGCGATCGCGTCAGCCGTATCCGGGAGGGCATGACCGCGGCGATCCTCGAGCATCGTCTGCTGCCCGGCACCAAGCTCGGCGAGGACGAGATCGGCGAGATCTACGGCGCGAGCCGCACGCTGGTCCGCACCGCGCTCCAGCAACTCGCGCATGAGGGCATCGTCAACATCGAGAAGAACCGCGGCGCCTTCGTCGCGCGACCGACGCCCGCGGATGCCCGCGAGGTGTTCGAGGCGCGCCGCCTGATCGAGCCGACGATCGTCGATCACGCCGTTGAAGCGATGTCGCCGGCCTGGGTCGATCGTCTCCAGCAACATCTCACCGAGGAACGCGAAGCCGAACTGCGCGGCGACGCGCGCGCCTCGGTCCGGCTCTCCGGAGAGTTTCACCGTCTCGTCGCCGAGATGAGTGGCCACAGCATCTATCTCGGCTTCCTGAAGGAGTTGATTGCGCGCTCCTCGCTCATCATCCTGCTCTACCGCCGCCACGACACGCCGGCCTGCGGCACTGACCATCACGCCGGCATCGTCGCCGCGATCCGCAAGCGCGACAGACAGGCCGCGTGCGCGCAGATGCTGTCGCATCTGAACGAGATCGAGGCCGAGCTGTTCCTGAAGGATCCCGCCGCCGACGAGCTGCGGCTCGCGGATGTGCTGGGCGCGTGAGCGCGCGATTGCTTGGCGGCTCTTACCGCCGGTCGTCGTCGCCCGACTTTCTTCGCTGTGAACCGGACGCGATCTCCGGCTCGAATCAGTCAAGCTCGCTGACGCGTTCATCTTGGTTTCGGGAACCGTGAGATTCGCTAGTCATTCGACCGCTTACTGTATGCGTCGGCAATTTAATTCGTCAGCCGCGCCGAATTATGACAGGGCGTTGCGACGTAACGTTACTATTCCTCCCGGGCCGTACCGGCTATATGGTGACGTTCTGTCATTGAACTGTCATGTCACCGGAAATGTTGAAATCAGACGCTACACCGGCTCGCAAAACCATGAGCGCGCCGGATCGGAATCCTGTTCCTAAGGACGACAAGAGAACGCAAATCGGCGCCGGCTTCCTCAGGCAGCTTGAACCCGCCGAACTCGCCGCGGAACCTGTGATCGTCGAGGGCGCTGTGGTTGATCAGATGCCACCGCGAGACGCGGAGCCGGCACAGGAACCACGCCAGTCGAGCGCTGCCGCGCGTGCCGCCGGCGAGATCGAGCTCAAGCTTCTCGTCGATGCCGACCGCATGGCGCATTTCAACGCCGCGCCCGTGATCGCGATGAACGCGCGCAGCAAGGGCACGCGCAAGCGTCTCAAGTCGGTCTATTATGACACGCCGGAGCGGACACTTCGGCGCAACGGATTGAGCCTGCGCGTAGGTCGGAGCGGCGCCCGCTTCGTGCAGACCGTAAAGACCGATGCGGCGGACGACCCGCTGCGTCGCGGCGAGTGGGAGGCGAGCGTGCCGTCGCTTGCGCCTGATCTTGCTCTGGCGATGCCCTTCATTCCGGAGAAGCTTCGCGGCCATCTGGAAGCGCAGCCCCTTGCAGCGGTCTTCACCGCCGACATCCATCGCCATGCGCGGATGATCGACCTGCCGTCCGGCACGGTCGAGATCGCCTTCGACTTGGGCGAGCTGACGGCCGACGACAATTCGCTGCCCGTGAGCGAGATCGAACTTGAGCTGAAGAGCGGTAGCGCGAGCACGATCTACGAGATCGCGCTGCGGCTTGCCGAGCACGGGGCGGTGAAGCCGTCGATCCGGACCAAGTCGGCACGCGGCTTCGATCTTGCCGCCGGCAAGCCGCCGTCGGCGCGACGCCCGCGAAAACTTCGCCTCGATGCGTCGGTCACGCTCGACGAGGCTTTCGCCACCATCCTGCGCTCCTGCTTCCTCCATCTGCTCCAGTCGCTGCCGGCCGCCGAGGATGGCCGCAATCCGGAAGGAATCCATCAGCTGCGCGTCTCGCTGCGCCGGCTCCGGTCGGTGCTGGATCTGATGCGATCGGCGGGGGCGCTGAGCAATCTCGACACGTTGCGGACGGAAGCCAAATGGCTGGCGCAGGATCTGTCCGCCGCGCGCGACTGGGATGTGTTCCGGCTCGACACCTTGCCGACGATCGCAAAAGCCTGCCCTTCGATCGCCGGATTCGATGCGCTGGACCGGCTTGCGGCCGGGCGCCAGTCGGATGCCTATCGCAAGGCGCATGATGCGCTCGACGATCGGCGCTGCGCCATCTTCCTGATCGGTCTCGGTAACTGGATCGAGGCGCGCGGCTGGCGCAACGACGTCGCCACCGAGGATCTTGGCCAGCTCGCCGAGCCCGCGATCGACTTCGCGCAGCGCATCCTGTCGGCGCAATATGCGAAGGTGCTCAAGCGCGGCCGCCGCTTCAAGTCGCTTCCCGCCGAACAGCTGCACCGGGTCCGGCTCGCGACCAAGCGGCTGCGCTATCTCGGCGAGTTCCTGCTGCGGCTGTTCGCGGATGGCAAATCGGCGCGAAAATTCTCGCACCGGCTCGCCGGCTTGCAGGAGGAACTCGGCGCCTTCAACGACATGGCGGTCACGGCATCGTTGCTCGACGGGCTCGGCGCCGAGCCCGACTGCGCCATTGCTGCTGCTGCGATCACCGGCTGGCAGGCGCGTGCATCGGCCGGCGTGCAGCCTTCCTTGCAAGGCACCTGGCGCGACTTCACCGCGGCGCGCGTGCCGTGGTCGCGGCAAACGCAGCAGGCCTGATCGCGCATCCTCAAAAAAAGTTGCGGCCAGCCATTGGGGGATGGCTGGCCGCGCGCGAACCGGCCTGGGACGGGGAGGGGTGGGGATGTGACCGGGTCGCGTATCTCTTTCGTTTGTCGCTACTGATCTCTTGCGCTGGCGGTGGAGACCGCCGGCTTGGTATCGCCGAGCGAGACCCAGACGTTGGGATCGCTCTGCGACTGGCGCTTGACGAAGCGGTAGCCGGTCTCCGTCCAGGCAACGACGTTCTCGTTCTGATTGTCGAGAACGAACTCGCCCTTGTCGGTCTTCACCGTCAGCACCGCGTGTCCTTCGCCCTTCTTGTCGCGCACGACGGTGATGAGCAGGGCCTGGCGCGGCCAACCGGCATCAATCAGCATCTTGCGCTTCAGCAATACGTAGTCTTCACAGTCGCCGTAACCATCGGTCGGCAGCGACCACTTCTCGATCACGCCCCAGTGCTCCTGATCGGTCAAAGGCTTGACGGTCTCGTTGACCCAGCGATTGACCTTGACGAGGTCGCGCCATGCGGCCTGCGACATCACGATGTCGCGCGCCTGCGTCGGTGCGCCCTGGCACTGGGCAGAATTCTCCGCACAGAACTCGACCCAGCCGATCGGCGCGCGCGTGGTGTCGCCGAGGCTCGCGTAGAGCAGCCGGTTCTCACCGGCCTGCGCCGTCGCGCCGATCCCGAAGAGCATGACGGCCAGCGCCAAGCCCTTCCCCTGTCCCCTGAAGTCCAACATTGCGGCCCCCGTTTCTTGTTGGGACCACATTGCGCAGGGAGCTTTTGAGTTGCCGCTAAGTCAGCCAAGTCAAGTCGAGACGAATACAAGTAAAAGACGCAGCGAATTCGATCTATACTTGAATCGAATTCTCGTAAAATTTGAAATGACCGCAATTGATTCAAATTTTACGTGTTAACGCGGAAACGCTGCTGGAACCGTTGTTTGCGCGCTTGCGCAGCCCTCGGGTTAACCCGCGCCGGGCGCGTCACGTGCACGAAAAAGGCGGCGTCCGCATTGCGGAGGCCGCCTTCAAGGCTCGAAATACAGTGGTTTTGGCGCTGTCGCGCTTTACCGCGCGGTAACGCTCTCTTCGAGTGTCTCGATCGGCTGCGCGTGCACGAACTCCAGCGCGAAGCCGTCTTCGAGGTTTCGGACCACGCGGCCCTGCACGCGGCCGAGCAGCACCGTCGATTTCAGCGGCGGCCGGTTCTCCGCGGCGATCGCCGCGCCCGAAAGCGAGAGATCGATGATGCGGCAGGTCATCTTGGTGCCGTCCTCGAGCGTCAGCACCGCGATCGGGTTGCGCGGCACGATACGGTCGTGGCGGCGGTCCTCAGGCAAATTGAGGATGTCGCGGTTGGCGAGCCAGGTGAGCTGGGCGGCCAGCTTGTCGCGCTTGCGGGGCGTCGCGCCGACCGTCATGGCGAAGCCGTTGTCGATGATGCGGGTGATCTTGCCTTCGACGCGACCGATATGGTCGAGATAGGCCACCACGCGGTCGCCGACATTGCCGATGCCGGGGGCCAGCAGCGCCAGTCCGCCCGGCGACATGTTGATCACCTGGCAGGGGAATTCACGGCGGTCCGGCAGCATATAGCGGCCGAGCAGGTGAACCTTCACCCGCTGGAAACGCCGACGTTCCTCGGCGGCCGGAAGAAATTTTTTGTTCGCCAACGCCATTTTCACAACCCGACCCCCCGCCTGGCGGAGTCCGGCACGACCCTAAGGTGCACAGGGTTAATGCCGCGTTAGGATTGGGCGCGTCGACTACGGACAGACACGATGCACTCGAAAAGCCACATCAGCGGCGGGCAGGCCAGCACCGTCAGCGCGCCGAGGTCGAGCGCGACCGCGGCGGTCCCGGCCGATTTGGCGAGCCGGCCCGCCACCGCCGGTCCCAGCATCATCGCGGCATAGAACAGCGTGTAGAACACGCCCATCCCGATCGCCCTTGTCTCCGGGCGGAGCACGCGGGCGGCCAGGCTCATGATCGGGCCGGCCGGATGGCCGCCGATGAGGCCGATCAGGACCAGGATCGTGATCACCGCGTCCGAGCGGGTCAGCCAGGCCAGCAGCCCGGCCACGATGAGGCTGGCTGCGATCGCCAGCAAGAACGGCCGCTTGAAGCGATCGGCAAGATAGCCGCCTGTTGGCACCGAGATCACGGACAGCCACATCACGAGACTGATTGCCGATCCTGCCGCCGCGATGCTCCAGCCGCGCTCGACCAGCAGCGAGGGGCCGAACGAGAAGATCATGGCGAAGCCGACATTGTAGAGACCCCAGATCGCGCCCGCGACGATCACCGCCAGCAGCGCGAGGGGATCAAGCCGGCCGGAGCCGGTCGCGCTGGCCGTTGCCCCCGGCGGCGGCTGATAGAGTGTGATCAGCACGATCCCGATTGCAGTGAGTGCGCCCGCCGCCAGGAACACCGCGCTTGCGCCATAGGCCGTGCCGATCGCCGGCAGCACCAGCAGCGAGATCGCAACGCCGGCTGGCCAGGAGTTGACGAAGATCGCCATCGCGGTGGCGATCTCCTTGCCCGCAAACCAGTCGGTGCCCATCTTGGTGAGCTGCACCGTCAGCAGCACGCCGCCGGCGCCCGAGACGAGCCGGCCTGCCATCTGCCAGCCCCACACATCGGTTGCGGCCATGACGAGGCTGCCGGCCGTCATCAGCAGCAGCGCCGCGATGGTCGTGGGCTTGTCGCCGAGGGTCCGGCCGATCGCGCCGCCCGGCAGCGCCAGCACCACGCCCGGCGTGAAATAAAGTCCGATCAGAATGCCGATATCGGCGAGCCCGACGCCGAAGCTCTGTTGCAGCAGCGGCGCGACCGCGGCCACGCTCTGGAACTGGAACGCGATGGTGAGGCGAACGACGAACAGGATCGCAAGAATGCCCCAGCGATTGCGCAACGCCTCATCTCCCCAAGCCCTGTGCAAACGTGCGGTGGCGAGACGCCGGAGTCAACTGGCCCTCTTTCTCGTCGCGCGCCCGTAGAGGAGACACAGCAGCGCCAGCAGCACCGCGGCCGAGAGCCCGAGCGACCAGTGAATGCCGATCGCCGCGCCGAACAGCCCGACCGTGATGCCGCTGAAAGCCCGCATCCCGAGCCCCGCCATGTTGTAGAGGCCGACGACGCGGCCGCGGATGTCGTGCGGTGCATTCAACTGCACCAGCGCCTGCGCCATGGTGTTGAACGACAGCTCGAAGAAGCCCGCAGAGAACAGCAGCACGATTGCAACCGGATAAATCCGCACCGCGGCGAAGCCGAGCAGCGTCACGCTCCACAGCATCGCCAGCATGATCGCTGTGCGCGGCGTGCCCTTGAGGCGTCCCCAGGATTCCAGCGCGATGCCGGCGAGCAGCGCACCGGCCGCGTCAGCCGCGAGCAGCACGCTGTAGGAGACGCCGGGATCGCCATGGCCGAGATCGCCGGCAAAGCCCGGCATCTGGGCGTGATAGGCATTGCCGATCATGAAGGAGGTGAGGCCAGCGAGCCACGTCATCGCCGTCAGCACCGGCTGCGTGCCGATGGCGCGGATCGTCAGCATGATGTCGGCAAGGCCGCGCACCGCGAAGCGCCGCACCGCGACGCTCTTGTCGCGCACCGGCGCCCAGAACAGCCAGAGCAGCATCGGCAGGTAGAACAGCGTGTTGAAGATGATGCCGTGCGAGGTGCCCAGCGTCAGCATGATGATTCCGCCGACGGCGGGCCCGACCAGGATGCCGAGATAGCGCGCCATGGCGTTCAGCCGCACCGCGCTCGGAAGATCGGCGGGCCCGACGAGGTCGTAGAGCAGGAGCTGGTTCGGCGTCTGCCACAACACGCCGGCGCAGCCGTGGATCACCAGCAGCAGCATCGCGTGCCACATCTGGATCGTGTCGGTGATGAAGAAGAAGCCCCATCCCGCGGAGGCCACAATGAACAGCAGCATGCCGCACTGGATGATGCGGCGCGGATCGAACCGGTCGGCGAGCCCGCCGACGGCAACCGAGAACAGCAGGAACGGGAGCCAGTGCGACAGCACGGCAAAACCACCCAACGTCGGGGAATGGAATTTCTGGAACACCACCCAGTAGCTGATCACATGCTCGATATTGTCCGCCATCATCGCCAGCACGTAGGCGATGAACTGAAGGCGGTAGGGCACCGACTTCATCGCCGCGAACGAGCCGGACGCGACCACGGGATTTTGGGGGAGGGGGTTCAAGCGATCACCTGGGTGGGACTCTTGCGGCCATACACGTTGGCGATCTGTCGCTCAAGACACTTGGGTGTGCCTGGAGATCAGCCATGCATCGCCGCCACACATTCCACCGTTGCGACGGGCAGGCGCCGTAGCCTACGCCACAGGCCTCACGTAAAACGCGTAGGGCACGCCCAAAATATCCGGCGCCTCGCGAACTCAGGTAAATCCCATCCGCAGATACATCGGCAGCGCGACCGTCATGATCGGCGTCGTATGCAGCGCGATGACTTGCGCCTAGTCGCGCTCGGCGCGGCGCAGGCATTCTTCGGTCAATTGCCGGCCGATGCCCTTGCCGCGCGTGACCGGATCGACCACCAGCATGCGGATGATCGGCCAGGCCGGCTCGAAGAAGGCCGGCTTCGGGGCTTGCGAACCGACATAGGTTACGGCGCCGGCGATCTGGCCGTCATCTTCGGCGACGATGATCTCGCCGGTCTTGGCCAGCTCCGGTATCCTTGCGACATTGGCGGAGAACATCGGCCAGTCGGAATAATGCTGCTCGAACTCCGCGAACGCTGCGGGCGCGACGCGCGTGATCGCCTCGGCATCCTCGTTTCGACAATCACGCAGCATCGGCGTTGCCCTCGAACTGCCGCACCTTGGCACGACCGCGCATCTCACATACGCTTCGCCTCACGCCCGCACCACCAATCATAACAGACGGGCATCGAGGACACACCATGGACCAGATCCGCGTCTGCACCCACGCAGGACCGGGCTCGGAGCCCGTCATCCGCACCGTGCCGTGGCCGAAGGTCGGCAAGAAGGCCGCGCTGATCAAGGTCGGTGCCTGCGGGGTCTGCGGCACCGATCTTCACATCCTCAAAGGGCATTGGCCGAAGCCGCTGCCCTGGCCGTTCACGCTCGGCCACGAACTCGGCGGAATCATCGTCGAATGCGGCGACGAGTTCACCGAGGACTTCATGAGCAAGCCGCTCAAGGTCGGATCGAAAGTGATGATCCCGCCGCTGATGCCCTGCGGCCGCTGCTATTACTGCATCCATTACCCGCAGACCGCCAACAAATGCCTGACGCCGGTCTATTACGGCCGCTATCTCGGCTTCGAGATGGCGCCTCACATGTGGGGCGGCTGGGCCGAATATGTCTATGTCGATCTCGACATGCTGCCGGGCACCAAGATCTACAAGCTGCCCGACGACATGTCGCTGCGGCTGGGCGCACTGTCCGAGCCGCTGACCTCCTGTATCCGCGCCTTCAACCGCGCGACCCGTGCCGGAGGTTTCAGCTGGGGCGACACGGTGGTGATCCAGGGTTCAGGTCCGATCGGCATTCTGGCGGTCGCGGCCGCGCGGGAGATGGGAGCAGGGCGCGTGATCTGCGTCGGCGCGCCGGAGGAGCCGCGGCTCAAGCTCGCCCGCGAGTTCGGCGCGGAGGCGACGGTGAACATCGAGGAGCTCAAGACACCGCAAGATCGTATCGCGCGCGTGCGCGACATCGTCGGCGGCTTCGGCGCCGATCTGGTGATGGACTGCTCGGGACATCCGACCGCCGGTCCCGAAGGCATCGAGATGCTGCGCGACGGCGGCACCTATGTCGAGATGGGCCAGTTCACCGATGCCGGCTCGATCGAGACGTCCTGGCACCGCATCTGCACCAAGGACCTCAACGTGCTGGGCTCCTGGGGCTTTACCGGCAACGATCTGCCGCTCGGCGTCGACATGCTCTATCGCACGGCGGGCAAATACCCCTGGCTGAAGATGCAGACGATCTATCCGTTCACGGAAGAGGGCGTCGCGCAAGCGGTGAGGGATGCGATGGCGATGAAGACGGTGAAGTCGACGATCGTGCCATGGCCGGAACTGGTGGAATAAGGTTTTGTGGCCCGGATGAGCGATGCGATATCCGGGGTGTTTGGGGATCAAACGTTCCCGCATATCGGTTCGCTCATGCAGGCTAAGAGACTGAGTTTGGAATGAAGGACGAGATGACAAACGAACAAACAACCGAACCCGACCACCGCACCAGTTCGCCCTTCCGCGCCATCCGCGCGATCGACTACACCGTCGTCTTCGTGCGCGACATGGCGGCGATGCGGCGCTTCTACGAGGATATCCTCGCCTTTCCGTTGCTGCGGGAGCTGTCGCCGAACTGGATCGAGTACGGCTTGGGCAGCAACACGCTGGCTCTCGCAAAGCCAGGCCGGACCGCCGCCGATGCGCCGATCCCGACCGGCACTGCCTCGCTGCAATTGGCCTTCAAGGTGTCCGCAGCCGGAGTCGATGCGTGCGCCGATGAGCTGGTGCGGCAGGGCGTGGCGCTGCTGTCACCGCCGACGAACCAGTCCTTCGGGCATCGCACGCTGTTCTTCCGCGACCCCGACGGCAATCTCCTGGAAGTCTACGCGGAGCTCTGAACCGCGCAGACTGGGACCGGCGCCCGAAAAGTTCCATCGAAAATCCGCGAGTTATTCACGCCGGGGTGAAACTTAGGTCCAGGTTCCGGCTTTGAGTTGACGGGAGAGTTCATCGTGAAGCGCATCCTGAAACCCGTCACTTACATCCTGGCCGCCATCTACTTTCTGGTGGATGCGGTCTTCATGGCCGTGGCGAGGCCAATCTCGCGCTGGCTCGGGCGGCATCTCCAGTTCAGGCGATTGCGCGCCTGGATCAGATCGCTGTCGCCTTATCCGTCGCTCGCCCTGTTTTCCGTACCCGTGATCATTCTGGAGCCGATCAAGCCCGTGGCGGCCTATCTTGCCGCAACCGGACAGGTTTTGGGCGGTGCTGTGACGTTCATCGTGGGCGAGCTGCTCAAGCTCGTGCTGGTCGAGCGCCTATTCCATCTCACGCGTGACAAGCTGATGCGGATTCCGGCTTTCGCCTGGGCCTATGGCAAGTTCACCGACGTCAAGGCATGGCTGCAGGCGACCGAAGCCTGGCGCGCCATCCGCGCCTTGAGCCGCGCGGCGAGGGACGCTGTCGCGCGGGCAAGAGGCAGGCTGGTCGGCGGCTTCGGCAGGCTGGTGACCTCCCGGGATTAGGGCCGGCACGTTGCCCCTCTATGCGAGCTTGCGCAACGCTGCGGTGGCCTTGTCGCCCGTGTTCGGTGTGCCCGTCGGCTCCATGAGCAGGAGGTGAGTCTCTTCGCGCGCCACCGGGCGATGCTCGACACCCCTGGGCACGACGTAGAGTTCGCCCGGACCGAGCGTCACCGTGCGGTCGCGCAGCTCGATGTCCAGACGACCCCTGAGGACGAGAAAGAAATCGTCGGTGTCGTCGTGCTTGTGCCAGGTGAACTCTCCCTTCACCTTCACCACCATGACGTCGCAATCGTTGAAGGTCGTGATCGTCCGTGGAGACCAGAAGTCCTCAAAGGTCGCGAGCTTGTCGGCAAGCGATATGTTGTCGGCCATGTTTCACCCGTTGCTCTCCCGTCAGGCACGATCTGGGATCGAATTTCGGATGCGACAAGACTTGGTGCCAGCCAATCGGGCGATCTTGCCTGGCTATGCGGTCCCCGGACCTGATTTGACGCAGAATCCCGCTATATGCAGCAAATCGGCCGGAAAACGCTGGATGTAGTGGGTCACGCGGCCGGTAAGCTTATTCCCGATGGCGCCAAGGCCATGCGTCATAGGCATGGTGATTTGCCCGCGCTTGGCGTAAAGAGCGTCCAAATCAAATCACCACGCGTGCGGCCGGACCATTTGCCGCCTGCGCAGCTTCAGGTCGCGCGGCTCGACGTTCCGCGCCTGGACCAACCAAGGTTTTATCCCGTGTCTTTCCCGACCATGAGTCCGCCGCTCGCCCGAGCTTTGGCCGAGCGCAACTACGACCGTCCGACCCCCGTTCAACTCGCCGTGCTCGCGGACGAGGCTGCCGACCGCGACCTCCTGGTTTCGGCCCAGACCGGCTCCGGCAAGACGCTGGCCTATGGGCTCGCCATGGCCAGGGACCTGCTGGGCGACGCCGAGCGCTTCGCGCGCGCAGGCGCACCGCTCGCCTTGATCGTCGCGCCGACCCGCGAACTCGCCTTGCAGGTTCATCGCGAACTGGCCTGGCTTTTTCAGCACGCCGACGGGCGCGTCGTCTCCTGCGTCGGCGGCATGGATCCGCGGCGCGAGCAGCGCGAGCTTGCGGCCGGCGCTCACATCGTGGTCGGCACGCCCGGCCGGTTGTGCGATCATTTGCGCCGTGGCCGCCTCGACATCTCGGAATTGAAGGTGGTCGTCCTCGACGAGGCCGACGAGATGCTCAATCTCGGTTTTCGCGAGGATATGGAGTTCATCCTCAAGACCACGCCGGACACGCGCCGCACCCTGATGTTCTCGGCGACGTTTCCGCGCGGCATCGTCGCGCTGGCCAAGCAGTACCAGCAGCAGGCGTTCCGGATCGAGGTCGCCGGCGACGAAGGCGGTCACGCCGATATCGAGTACCGCGCCATCCGGGTCGCCCCCGGCGACGTCGAACATGCGGTGGTCAACGTGCTCCGCTACTTCGAGTCGCCGAGCGCCCTGGTGTTTTGCAGCACGCGCGATGGCGTCAGGCATCTGCAGGCGGCGCTGCTGGAGCGCGGTTTCTCCGTCGTCGCGTTGTCAGGCGAATTGACACAGAACGAGCGAACCGTGGCGCTCCAGTCTTTGCGGGACGGACGCGCCCGCGTCTGTGTGGCGACCGACGTCGCCGCGCGCGGCATCGACCTGCCGAGCCTCGACCTCGTCATTCATGCCGATCTGCCCAACGACGCCGAGGTCATGCAGCATCGCTCGGGCCGCACCGGACGTGCGGGCCGAAAGGGCACAAGCGTCCTGCTGGTGGTGCCGGCACGACGGCGGCGCGCCGAGCTGCTGCTCAATCTCTCGGGCATCGACGCGGTCTGGGGGACGGCGCCGCAGGCTGAGGAAATCCGCAAGCTCGATCATGAGCGCATGAAGGACGTGTTGTTCACGGAGGAGACGACCGCCGACGATCTGGTGCTGGCGCAGGCGCTTTTGGCCGAGCGGTCGGCCGAGGATATCGCCGCCGCGCTGGCGCGGCTCTATCGCGCGCGGCTGCCGTCGCCCGAAGATATCATCGATCCCGGCGAGCGCAGCAGCCGGCCGCGCGACGATCGCGGGCGTGACAATGTCCGTGCACCGCGCGACGATGCCCGCAACTCGCGCGGCGACGATCGCCCCGAAAGGCCTCGACCCAAATCGGGAAAATCGTCGAAACATGGCATGGCGGACGGCAGCGTCTGGTTCCGCGCCAACATCGGACGCAAAAAGAACGCGGAAGCGCGCTGGCTGCTGCCGATGATCTGCCGTCGCGGCGGCATCGACAAGGGCGACATCGGCGCCATCAAGATCATGGACACCACGACCGAGTTCGAGATTTCCGAGCGGGTCGCCGATTCCTTCGCCGTCAAGATCAAGCGTCCGGACAAGGAAGACAATATCCGCCTCGAGCCGATGGCGGACGCGCCGCAGCGGCAGGCGCCTTCGCAAGAGCGGTCCCACGCGCCTCGGGGCGAGAGCGGCGACGGTGATCGTCGTGAACGTCAGGACCGTGCGCGCGAGCCGAGCGAATTCAAGCCACGCCCTAAGCCTCACGGCGAGCGCGCGCCGAAATTCGAAGATGCTCCGGCCTTCGGGAAGAAAAAGAAGCACAAGAACAAGCCGGGCCAGGCAGAGCCCTCGGTCACGCCGTGGTCTGTGAAGGGCGCACCGGGAAAGAAGGCAAAGAAGAAACACCGCGGCTAGAACTCCAGCCGCGGAAGTTCAGATGTCGGCACGCGGCGCTGCGGCGAGATCACGAAGCATGTAGATTGCGCCTTCCCCGTAGGATGCAAGCTTGCTGCGTAACTCTGCATCCGCCGTGACGGGCTGAAAGCCGAAACTTTCCCACAGCGGCCGCGTGGCGTAGACCGACACCAGCGCAAGCGCCGCGATGCCGGATGCCCGCGCGAGCTTCTCGATGGTTGCGACATAGTCGCGCGCGACGCCGCCGCGAAAGTCGGACAGCACGGCGACGTCGTGCACATAGAGGCAATCGGCATCGCCGGGCAACCGTTCGAGCAATCGGTCGAGCGGCGGGATCTGCTGCCGCTTCCAGGGATGCGACAGGCCGTAGCCGGCGATCGCATCGTCCGCCGCGAGCACGCAGCAGCCGTCGGGATAGAGCCGCATCTTTTCCGCCAACACCTCGGGACGCTCGGGAAGGTCGGGATGGATGCGCGCCGCGATCGCACTCATCGCCGGCAGGTCGGATATGTGCGCGGGACGCCAATGCGGCTTGCTCATGTCGGTCGGTCTCATTCAACCCGTTTTATTCCGATGCGACGATGCGCGCAGCGAAAAATATCTTTGACGTGCTCTCAGGAATACCACGGCTCGGGCGGCGTCCTACCTCATGCAAGCCCATTGCATGACAGGAGAGACCATGACGATATCCCCGATCCGCCTTGCGCTCACGCTCGCCGTTTCGCTCGCGATCGTTCCCGCCGCGTTCGCAGCGCCGCCGACCAAGACCGGCAAGACCGACAAGGGCAGCGTGCTCACCGACGCCAAGGGCATGACGCTCTACACCTTCGACAAGGACGCGGACGGCAAATCGGCTTGCGACGGCCCGTGTGCGACAAACTGGCCGGTGCTGAAGGCCGAGGCCAGCGATACCGCCGCCGACGGCTACACCGTCATCACGCGCGACGACGGCTCTAAGCAGTGGGCCTACAAGGGCAAGCCGCTCTACACCTTCGCCAAGGACACCAAGCCCGGCGACGTCACCGGCGACGGTTTTCTCAACGGTGCCTGGCATCTGGCGATGCCGTAAGCGATCCTTCGAGACGTGCCGGCGGGCTGCGCTTGGCAGCCCGTCCCCATTCTCGCGCGTGTCACGCCGGCGGCGCCGGCACCAGGCCATAGCGCAGCATCGTCTCTTTCATCTTCGCGGGATCTGGTGGTGTGCCGGCTGACAGAAGCGCCGCCATCTCCGTGAAATATTGCGGGCCCAACACCCCGGGGCTCAGGATGCACAGGCATGTCGCCGGCCCGGTCGAACGGTTGATAAAGCCGTGTACGATGCCGCGCTTGATGAAGATGGATTCTCCGGGGTCAAGATCGGTCTGCCTGCCGTCGATCGTCCAGGTCGAGACGCCGGACAGCCCGTAGATCGTTTCGTCCCAGCGGTCGTGATAGTGCGGGATCGGCATCCGCGCATTCGGCTGCAGCGTCATTTCGAAGATATCGACGCTGCCGCCGGTGTCATCCTTGCTTTGCAGGAAGCGGAGCTGGAGCGCGCCGAAATTGATGATGTCGGACATGGCATTGTCATCCCGGTGAGAGCCTGCATCGAGGTCGCTCAGATCGAAACGAGAGCTACCGCAGCCCCTCATACACCATCAGACCGCGGGCGACCTGCAATTTGCGGATCGCACGCGGCAGCAGCTTCTCCGGCTGGTGCAGATAGCGCCAGGAGGTGAGGGCGAACGGGCCAAGCGAGCCGCATTCGTCGTCGAACGGCGCGAGCACGCCGGTCACGCTCACCGGCGTATGCGGGCGGGCGTTGAAGGGCAGCAGCAGCAGCTCGAGATGCGCCTTGCTGCCGTCCTCGCGCGCGGCAGTGACACCGGCGATCGCACCCAGCGTCTCGTCGGCGACGATTGTCGTGATCTCCTCGATCTCGCGGCGGCTGGCATCCGTGAACAGCGCCGCAAAACTCTGGTCCTTGAGGTCCAGCCCCGCGAGCGCGCAGACGCGCGTGCCGGCGACGCGGAACGGAAAGCCGAACCTGGGCTCGCAGGACAGCACGAAGATGTCGCCGAGCAGGCCGCGGACGGCCGCCGGGTCGATATCGGCCCGGTCAGGGGCCCGCGCAGCGCCGCGCTTGTTGTCCCAATACGCGAAGAACGCGCGGCTCGACGGATGTTTCATGACTGAACGCTCACCCCGGGGTGCAACCTTGCGGGACAAACCTGTCCCGCATCAGTGCACCCGCGATCCCTTTGTTGTTGTGCAGGAGGGGATTTGCAGCGTCCATGCCGCGAGGGCGTTTTCGCCGCCTCCGGAGCCGTCTTTGCGTCGTTAACGTTAAATTAACTATGCGCTTTGCGCCGGCATGGCGCCTGCTATGGTGACCGCGGTCGCAAGCCTCGCCGCTTTTCTCCAGGTTCTCGGCGAGGCCTGTACACGGGCGTCAAACAGTTTGGTCACGGGCTGCGGGGAGGGGTGGGGATACACCTTATTCCCTGGGAGTACCGGAAGGCCGGCACGGACAGGCAGGGCTTCCCAGGGCCCTGCCTTTTCCTTTTGTTCACTTGCGCAAGGCAGGTAAAGGCGACTATCTCCAAGCGGATCGCTCCGATCGGGCTTGAAAGCGACGCTGCCTTGGATTCCCCGCAAGATTCTCCGCCGCAGGATTCGTCGCCAGACGTGCCGGCCGTCGTCGAGGCGGCTCCGCGCGAGCCGATCCTGACGCTGCCCCTGGCCCTGACAGCCTATATCGTCCTGCTGGCCGTCATCCATCTGCGGGTGCTGCTGCCGCCGGAGCTCGAGAACTGGACCATCGACGTCTTCGGCTTCATCCCCAAGCGCTACGATGCCTCGCTGCTCAATCTGCAGATTCCCGGCGGGGCCGGCGCAAAGGTCTGGAGTTTCGTCACCTATTCGCTGCTGCACGCCAATCTCACCCATCTCGGCTTCAACGTGCTTTGGCTGCTGCCGTTCGGCAGTGCGCTGGCGCGGCGCTTTGGCCCTGTCAGGTTCTTCCTGTTTCTCGCGGTGACGGCGGCGGCCGGCGCGCTCGCCCATCTCGTGACCCACGAGCACGCGGTGGCGCCGATGATCGGCGCCTCGGCCTCGGTGTCGGGCGCGATGGCGGCGGCGATCCGCTTCGCCTTCGTCCGCGGCAGCTTCCTGTCGTTCAACCGATCGGACGCCGATACCGCCGCAAGAGTTCCGGCGCTGCCGCTGTCGCGGGCGCTGCGCGACGGGCGGGTGGTGGGCTTCCTCGCGGTGTGGTTCGGCGTCAACATCATCTTCGGCGTCGGTGCGATCGGGATCGATTCAGAGACCACGAGCGTCGCCTGGCAGGCGCATATCGGCGGCTTCTTCGCGGGACTCCTGCTGTTTGCGTTGTTCGATCCCGTGCCGCGCATGCGAAACGATGCTGCGGATGCGTCATCACAGGACGTTTCAGACCGTATTTGAAGCGGCGCTTGCGGTGCCGCCCGAATTCATCCATCATTTGCGCCAAGAATGTTCCGAAGCGACAAGCCGCTAGCGGCGATGCTTCGCAAAGCGCCTGAAGCGTGAAACCGGCGCCGAAACTGTTAGTTGAAGACTCGAAGAACAAGTCCGGACCGCCAAAGGCGGACGGTTCCGATTCAGGGAGGCGACAATGACGGTACGTTCGATTCTCAACAGCAAGGGCCACCAGATCATGAGCGTCGAGCCCGACGCCAAGCTGGCCGCCGCGGTCAAGCTGCTCGGTGAGAAGAAGATCGGCGCGGTGCTGGTGATGAACCAGAGCCGGCTCGAAGGCATCCTGTCCGAGCGCGACATCGTGCGCGTGCTCGGCGAGCGCGGCGCTTCCGTGCTGGAGGAACCGGTCGCTCAGGTCATGACCCGCAAGGTCGTGAGCTGCAAGGAAGCCGACACGGTCGCCGAGCTCATGGAGATGATGACAACAGGCAAGTTCCGCCACCTGCCCGTCGTCGACAACGGCAAGGTGGTCGGCCTGATCTCGATCGGCGACATCGTCAAATGGCGCGTCCGCGAATACGAAGCCGAGCAGGAAGCCCTGCGCGACTACATCAAGACGGCCTGATCAGTTAGACGGCCTGATCAGTCTTGCGCGCCGGCTTTCGGCGCCGTGCCCTCGGGCGGCGGCGCCAGCACGTGGATTGCCTCCTGGATGGAGTCCAGTGCACGCTCGGCGGCGCGGGTGCCCAAGGCGATGAGGTCTTCGGAGCGGTGGAAGTCGAACCAGCCGAACTGGCCGACCCGCGGCGTGATCAGCAGATCCGGCGGATCGCCGGCGAGGCGGGCGCGGGTGATGCGGTCCTGCATGATGTTGAAGGCGTCGACCATCACCGAAGAGAGGCCGGGCCGGGCGCTGCCACCTCCGAAGAACTCGCGCTTCACCGTCTTCTCAGGCGAGAAGAATCTCGGGAAGCGCCGCTTTGACGTCGTCTCTTCGCTCACGGGGATCACCGGTTCAGGCATCGCGCCGTGCGAATAGACTGTCGTCGAATAGGTGAAGATATCGCTGGAAAGATTTGCGGCGATGACGATTTCGGCGCCGAGCGCGCGGGCAGCCGAGACCGGCACCGGGTTCACCAACGCGCCGTCGACCAGCCAGCGATCGCCGATCAGGACCGGAGTGAAGATGCCGGGCAGGGCGTAGGAGGCGCGCATCGCATCGACCACGCGGCCGCGCGTCAGCCAGATCTCGTGGCCGGTGCGAACCTCGGTCGCGACCGCGGCGAACTTGATCGGGAGGTCCTCGATCGGGGTCTGGCCACAGGCTTCCTCGAGCCGGGTCGCCAGCTTCTCGCCGCCGATCAGGCCCGAGCCGTTGAGGCGGATGTCGAGATAGCCGAGGATGTTGCGCATGCCTTGCAGGCTGCGGCCCCATTCTTCCAGAGTATCGAGCCGACCGGCCGCATAGAGGCCGCCGACCACCGCGCCGATCGAGGTGCCGACCACGACGTCGGGTACGATTCCGTTGGCGAGCAGGGTCCTGATAATGCCGATATGGGCGAAGCCGCGGGCGGCACCGCCACCGAGGGAAAGGCCAATGACCGGCCGGCGGATGCTGCCCAGGCCAACCTTCTCGGCCACCTTGTCGCCATTCGAGCCGTTCGCGCCTCGACCCTTCAAGATATCCAGCACCGAAACTCTCCTACGCCGGGCCAGCCCCACTCATCAGACTAGGCACCGTATTTGCGCTTCGCCAGAACCGGCGCGAAGCATGGTTTATGCCGGTTTGGGAAGGGCACGGGGCAGGAGTATGGCGGGGGCGGTTGCCTTCAGCGTAATCACGCAGGCGTCAAGCGGGTTCCAAAAAACCGTATCGGGCCGTATTTCCCGGGGTTTCAGAGGCTTGAATTTGCCGCGTTTTCGGTGAAAAGCAGGGGCATGACTCTCAGGCGTGACGGCATCATCGGATGGCGGCGCAGCGTATCGCTGCTGCCGGCGCTGATCGTTGCTGCGTGCCTCGTTACCCTTGGTCAAGGCGCTGCGCAGGCGCAGCTTTTCTCTGATCGTCCGCCGCCGGTGCCGCCCGCCTCGGTGCCCGATCCCGGCGGCGCCATCAATCTGGCACCGCCCTCCGGGCCGGGCGCCGGACCGCCAGGCCTTCAGCCAAGCCTTCAGCCAAGCCTGCCGCCGACCCTGACGCAGCCGGTTTCGCCCAGCATGCCGCCGCCCGCGGTCAGCACCGTGCCGCCGGCCGCGCCGCTCAACGCCGCCGTGCCCGGCCAGGGCGTGCTGTCGCTGACCGCGAAATACGGCAAGGAAGCTCCCGCGATCACCAGCGGCCTGGTCTGGCGCGTGTTCGCCGACCGCCCCGACGAGAACGGCACCTTCAAGCTGATCCGCGAGGACCGCAACGCCACCCCGAACATCGTTCTGCCGCCCGGCAATTACGTCGTGCATGTCGCCTTCGGCCTCGTCAGCGCGGTGCGCACGGTCAGCCTGAAGGCCGAGACCGATCGCGAGTCCTTCGTGCTGCCGGCCGGCGGCCTGCGCATCGAGGGCCGCGTCGGCACCAGCCGCATTCCGCAGAACCAGATCTCGTTCGCGATCTACAAGGGCAGCCAGTTCGAGGCCGGCGAGCGCGCCGCGCTGGTGCCCAACGTCGCCGCCGGCGACATCGTGCTGATCCCCGAGGGGACCTACTACATCATCTCCAACTATGGCGACGCCAATTCGGTGGTGCGCTCGGACATCCGTGTCCAGGCCGGCAAGCTCACCGACGTCACCATCACCCACCGTGCTGCCGTCATCACGCTGAAGCTCGTCAGCGACAAGGGCGGCGAGGCGCTTGCCAACACCGCCTGGTCGGTGCTGACCCCCGGCGGCGACGTCATCAAGGAATCGATCGGCGCCTTCCCGCGCGTCGTGCTCTCCGAAGGCGAATACCGCGCCATCGCCAAGAACGAGGGCAAGGTCTACGAGCGCGGCTTCAACGTCGTCAACGGCGTCGACGGCGAAGTCGAAGTGGTCGCGCGCTGATTCTGCTCCGCGGGTCGATCTGACCGGGCGTCAGCTCTCTCCGTGCCGTCATCGCGAGCGTAGCGAAGCAATCCAGAATCTTTCCGCTGAGGGCCTCTGGATTGCGAGGGGGGTCACTTCCGATACCTGAGCGCCTCCACCAGCACCGCAAAAGCCGGTGTCGGCTGCCGCCGGCTCGGGTAATAGAGGTGATAGCCCGCAAACGGCGCGCACCAGTCGGCGAGCACGCGGACCAGCCGCCCGTCGGCGATCTCCCGCTTCACGAGGTCTTCCGGAAGATAGGCAAGACCGAGCCCCGCCAGCACGGCATTCATTCTGAGCAGGCCGGTGTTGAACACGAGCTGGCCGTCGACCCGCACCTTCACGGCGCGGCCGCGCTTCTCGAATTCCCAGGCATAGATTCCGCCATAGGTCGGCAGGCGAAGATTGATGCAATTGTGAGCGGTCAGATCCTGCGGCTGCTTCGGCTTGCCGCGCGCGGCGAAATAGGCGGGCGCGCCGACCACCGCCATGCGCATCTCCGGCCCGATCCGCACCGCGATCATGTCCTTGTCGACCTGCTCGCCGAGGCGGACGCCGGCATCGTAGCGCTCGGCGACGATGTCGGTCAGGCCGTAGTCGACGACGAGTTCGACCTTGACGTCGGGATAGCGCGGCAGCAGCTTTGCGAGCGCCGGCCACAGGATGGTCTGCGCCGAATGTTCGCCCGTGGTGATGCGGACGGTGCCGGCGGGGGTCTCGCGCAGTGCGGTCAGCGCCGACAGCTCCGCGTCGATCTCCGCGAAGCGCGGTCCGATATTGCGGAGCAGGCGCTCGCCGGCTTCGGTCGGCGCGACGCTGCGGGTTGTGCGGGTCAAGAGCCGCAGGCCGAGCCGTTCCTCCAGGCCCCGGACCGTGTGGCTGAGCGCCGATTGCGACACGCCGAGCTGGGCCGCGGCGCGGGTGAAGCTGCGCTCCCGCGCGACCGCGAGGAAGGCGACGAGGTCATTGATGTTGGTGCGGGCCATTCATGAGTCCCGATCATGAGTACATGCCGATTTTATCATCTAATCGCAGGGTGTCATGCGGCTTAAGTTCGCAGTCGAACGTGATTTTCAAGGAGAGCTGCAATGCAGACGCGCAAACTGGGCAAGAGTGGTCTGGAGGTTTCCGCCCTCGGTCTCGGCTGCATGGGACTGAGCTACGGCTACGGTCCGGCGACGGAAAAGACGCAGGCGATCACGCTGATCAGGACCGCCTTCGAGCGCGGCGTGACCTTGTTCGACACTGCGGAGGCCTATGGCCCCTTCCTCAACGAGGAACTGCTGGGTGATGCGCTTGCACCGTTTCGCGACAAGGTGGTGATCGCCACCAAGTTCGGCTTCAAGGGCGGGAAGGTCGACGCCGGGCTCGACAGCACGCCGGCCAATGTGAAGGCAGTCGCGGAGGCAGCGCTGAAGCGACTCAAGACCGACCGCATCGATTTGTTCTATCAGCACCGTGTCGATCCCGGCGTGCCCGTCGAGGATACCGCCGGTGCCGTGAAGGAATTGATCAGCGAGGGCAAGGTCTTGCACTTCGGCATGTCGGAGGCGGGCGCCTCGACCATCCGCCGTGCTCATGCGGTCCAGCCCGTGACCGCATTGCAAAGCGAATATTCGCTGTGGTGGCGCGAGCCGGAGCACGAGGTTCTGCCGACGCTGGAAGAGCTCGGCATCGGGTTCGTTCCCTTCAGCCCGCTCGGCAAGGGCTTCCTGACCGGCGCGATCACCGAGAGCACGACGTTCGATGCGAGCGACTTCCGCAATATCGTACCGCGCTTCTCATCCAGCGCACGAAAATCCAATCGGACGCTGGTGGATCTGCTTGGCGAGATCGCCGCGGCGCGGAAAGTGACGCCGGCGCAGATCGCGCTGGCCTGGCTGCTCGCGCAGAAACCGTGGATCGTGCCGATTCCGGGCACCACCAGGCTGCACCGGCTCGAGGAGAATGTCGGCGCGGCGGCGGTGACATTGTCGGATGCGGATCTCGCGGCCATTGCAGCGGTGTTGGCCAGGGTGGCCGTGCAAGGCGACCGCTATCCCGCGCATCTGCAGGCCCGCGTCGGGCGCTGACGTCCGTCATGGAAGTCCGGTGAGCATCTGCTTACCGGACTTTCGCGCCTGTGTTCCGATTTGAATACCCTTGCCAGGGCTACCAAGCTGCGCCGGAGCGGCGCTAAACACCGGCCTTACCGGCTTATTCCAGCAGCATCGCGACTTCGTCAAAGCCGGTGCAAGATACGTATTTCCGATAATCAATTTTGTTCTCTTTCGGTTGGGCTGGGTTATATGTCGGGTATCCTTCATATGGGGGAAGCCGGAGCGGGCTCGTGCGCCTGTGAAACCGGCAGGAGCAGGGGACCAAGCCCGTCAGCATGTACGAAGTGATACTCACCAGGCGTAAGCGGTTTGGCTGGCGATGGCAGGTGTGCGACCAGTCCGGCAAGGTCTTTGCCGATGGCTTCGAGCGCACGCGGCCGTCCGCCAAATATCAGGGCGAGCGCGCATTATTCTTCCTGTTGTCGCAAGCCTATCTGCGCAACCGTTTCGCGGCGTCCAGCGAGGACTAGCCCGACCGTAGCTTTGCAGAGCCGGGCTGCAGACTCCGCCTCAGACATCCACGACCAGCTTGCCCTTCGTCGCGTGATCCCGGATCAGCGCATAGGCATCGCCAACACTCTCCAGCGTGAAGTGCCTGGCGTCGAGCCGCGGCATCAGCTTGCCGGCCTCAACCAGCCGCGTCGCCTCCGTCATGATCTCTCCGTGATGCGCGCGGCCTTCGCCTGACAGCAGCGGCAGCAGCGTGAACACGCCGGAATAGGTGGCGGCGCGGAACGAGAGCGGCGCCAGCGCATGCGTGCCCCAGCCGAGCGCGCTCACGACATGGCCGAAGCGGCGCACCGCCGCGAAGGAGGCATCGAGCACCTTGCCCCCGACGGTATCAAAGACGATGTCGAAGCCGCGTCCTCCGGTCTGCTCCGTAACGTAATCTTCGGGCGCAACGTCGCGGTAGATGAAGACAGCGCCAAGACTTTCGATCGTGGCGCGCTGCGACGGCGAGCCGGTCGCGAACACATCTGCTCCGAAGGCGCGTGCAATCTGGATCGCGACATGGCCGACGCCGCCCGCGCCGCCGTGAATCAAGACCTTCTGGCCGGCCTTCAACGCCGCGCGGTCGATCAGGCCCTCCCAGGCCGTGATGAAAATGAGGGGCAGGGCGGCCGCTTCCCGCATGTTGAGATTGCCAGGCTTGAGCGCCAGCAGGTCGGCACCGACAGCGGCGAACTCGGCCAGCGATCCCGGCACGCCGCCGACGCCGCCGGTCATGCCATAGACCTCGTCGCCGGGCTTGAACTGCGTCACGTGGTCCCCGGTGCGCTCCACCGTGCCGGCGAGATCGATTCCGAGAATGGCAGGCAGCGGGTGGCGCGCATGCGCCGCAGCACCAGCGTGAATCTTGGTGTCGAGCGGATTGACCCCGCTCGCACGTACCCGCACCAGCACCTCTGACGGGCCGATGTCGGGCGTGGAGATGGTTGAGATGCGCAGCGGTGCGTTGTGGGTCTCCAGCACAGCCGCACGCATCGTCGATTGTCTCGTCATGATTGTCCTGCTCCGTTGTCGGCCTCCAATATGCTCATGAATTTTTGCATGAGAAGGAACAATGATGTACGATTATCATACAGTTTTGTATGGTGAGACGCCCATGGACTGGAGCGATCTGCGCATCTTCCTGGCGATTGCGCGCGAAGGCACGCTTGGCGCTGCCGCGCGAAAGATCGGCCAGACCCAGCCGACCATGGGACGACGGCTTCGAGCCCTCGAAACGGCATTGGGGCAGACGCTGTTCCAGCGCACCGCCGATGGTTTTGTCCTCACCGACGAGGGTACAGCCGTACTGCAGCATGCCGAGCGGATCGAGGAGGAGGCGATCGCCCTTGAGCGGCGAGCGTCCGGCACGGAGACCCAGCTCGACGGCTTGCTGCGTTTGTCGTCGTCGGAGTGGTTCGGGACGGTGATGCTGTCGCCGGTGATCGCCGCCTTCGGCGAGCGCCATCCCAGGGTGACGGTCGAACTTCTGACCGATGCGCGCCTCTACAGCCTGTCGCGCCGCGAGGCCGACCTCGTCTTCCGCATCAAGCGGTTCGACGAGCCTGAAGTCATTTCCAGGAAGCTGCTCCACATTCCCTACGCGCTCTACGGCAGGAAGGGCAGTAAAGCGCCGCGCGCCGGCGACGGAAGCGGCGTCCGCGTCATCACCATGAATGCTGAATTCGCCGACATGCCCGACGCGGTCTGGCTGAAGCGCACGCTGCCGAATGCGGAAATCGCCTCGCGCAGCAATAACAGGCAGGCGCAGGCCGAGCTCTGCGCGAGCGGTGGCGGGTTCGCCGTGCTGCCGCGTCCGCTCGGCGACCGCGATCGCCGGCTGGTCGCGCTCGATATCGGTACAACGCCGCCCGGCCGGGACACTTTTGTCGGCTACCACCGCGATCTGCGCCGGCTGGCACGCCTGCGCGCGCTGCTCGATATCGTGATCGAGCGGTTGGCGGGTGAGGTGATCTCGTAGGGTGGTTGCGCTGCGGGAACTCACCCTGCGCATCCACAACACCTTGCGTTACACGACGGGCAAAACACGCCATCCATGGGTCGATACCGATCGGCGAAAATATTCCACTTTACCGAAATTCGGAAACGACGTATGTGTCGTCTCACTCCGGCCCAAGGAAGAGGGGCGTATCGCGATCGTCACGAACGCGGGCCGGACGGCGGTGGACGTGGGCCACACCGGCGCGAACGGCTTCGCAGGGCGGGCAACCGTGAGCGAAGGCCTCGCGCACACGACCGGTGTGATCCGCGTACGGCAAAATCGTGTGGTCCTGGCGCCCGGGGTCTGTGCGCCAAGTCTTGCGGTGATGTGTGCCGTCCAACCGGGCGCGCGCATCAGCCATCCGCAAGGCGACGGGGGCAATAGTGCATCGCTCCCCGGGGAGAGCGCGACATAAGCCGTAACACAACTGCGCAGGGAAGGCCGGATGTCCTGGCTACACCTGTATGCCACTGTGCAGATTTCTCACTGCAACTTCGCACAGTGGACCGCGGGTGCCAGCCGGCACCCGGTCTTCCCTGCGCCCTCTTTCACCAAGGGGGCAAGGCGACCAAGCAAAGCTCGGGCGAACAAGCCGCGAGGATGACTAGCTATGACGATCGTCGAACAAAGGTCTCGTGCCCCGGACACAGCGCAGCGCTACTTCAGCGGTGCGCTGCAGAGCCGGGGCCCATGCATCAGCGCTTTGCGTGGCCTTCCGGGCCCGGCTCTGCGCAGCAGCGCAAGAACGCTGCGGCGCGTCCGGGACACGGAGAAGCTTACAGATAACGCGTCAGCTCGGCTTTGAACTGCCCGTAGACCGCGTCCTCGATCTGGCTGCGCGTGATTCCGATGTCGCGCAGGGCGCGGTCGTCGAGTTCGTTCAGCGTCTTGACGGCGGAGCGTTGCTCCAGGCGGTCGAACAGCGCATAGGCGCCGTTGGCGAGCGTGCGGAAGAATCCGCCCGACGAGGATGGGCGTAAACTCCGCCCGGCAGTTTGCGAGATCGTGGTCATTTTTCTTTCTCCGGCCAGCTGTTCCGTGCGGCGAAGCAGGTGCCGTTGGCGCAGACGCTGTCAGCGCCTGCACCTCATTTGCCGTTGGATTGCTCTCGCTCCCTCGGCTCAATCGCGGAACTTGATGGAACTTAAATGCTCCAGTACACTGCTCGGAGCAAGTGAAACATTGCTCTCGGTGCAATAATGTCCAAGTTCGAGTACGTGAAGCTTGCCGATGCCATTGCCTCGGATATCTCTAACGGCACGTTAAGGCCCGGCGACCGGCTGCCGCCGCAGCGCAATTTTGCCTATGACCGTGGCATTGCGGTCTCGACCGCGAGCCGGGTTTATACGGAGTTGCTCCGCCGCGGGCTCGTCGTCGGCGAGGTCGGCCGCGGCACCTTCATCTCCGGCGACATCAGGCGCGAGGTCGAGGCGCTGAGCGAGCCGCGCGACGCGCGGATCGACTTCGAGGTCAATTACCCGCTGCTGCCGCAGCAATGGGCAATGATCGCCAAGAGCCTTGCGGGGCTGGAGCGCGTCGACGCGCTCGAATCCGCGCTGCGCGTCTCGACCAGCACCGGCACCAAGAGCGCGCGCAATGCCGCCGCCGCCTATCTCGCGCGCAAGGATTTCGCGCCGCAGGCCGAGCAGATCGTCTTCACCGCCAACGGCAAGCAGTCGCTCGCGGCCGCACTCGCCGCCCTCGTTCCCACCGGCGGCCGCTGCGGCGTCGAGGCGCTGACCTACCCTTACGTCAAGAGCATCGCGGCGCGGCTCGGCATCACGCTGGTCCCGATTCCGATGGACGAGTTTGGCGCGCGGCCCGATGCAATTCAGAAAGCGCATCGCGAAGCGCACCTGTCGGCGCTGTATCTCCAGCCCATCATCCAGAACCCGCTCGGCGTCACCATGAACGCGACGCGGCGCGCCGACATCATGCGCGTCGCCGAGAAGCTCGACCTCACCATCATCGAGGACAGCGTCTACGGCTTTCTCGCCGACGACACCCCGCTGGCCGCGCTCGGGCCGGAGCGCTGCATCGTGATCGACAGCCTGTCCAAGAAGGTCGCACCGGGCCTTGCACTCGGTATCCTGGTGGCGCCGCCGCATCTGCGCGAAAGCGTGATGGGCGCGGTCAGGACCGGCGGCTGGATCGCCTCGGGCCACGCGCTCGCATCCGGGCAGCGGCTGATGGCCGACGGCACCGTCGCCGAGCTGACACGGCTGAAGCGGATCGACGCCTCGCGCCGGCAGCAGACCGCGGCAAGGCTGCTCGCCGGCTACCAGATCTCGGCCGATCCGCGCTCCTATCATCTCTGGCTGACGCTGCCGTCACACTGGCGCTCACAGACCTTCGTCGCCGCGGCGGCCCGGCGCGGCATCGCGCTGACACCGTCCTCCACCTTCGCGATAGCTCATGGCCATGCACCGAATGCGGTGCGCCTCGCGCTCGCCCCGCCCACGTTCGAGCAGCTCGATGCCGGCCTGCGCACGCTCGTGTCGCTGCTCGGCACAAAGGAAGAGGATTTCGACTCGACGGAGTAGCTCTCAGGTCTTCGGCCATTCAGCGATGAAGCCTTCCGCCCTGTACGGCTCGATCTTGTCCCATTCATGCAGCATGCGGCGGCAAAATTCGGCATCGGTATGCCAGAGCGCGCGGGGCGTCGCGAAGCTGTCGACGGTGAGCAGCATCTTCTCGACCTCGGGCCAGTGCCGATGCAACGTCATCGGGTAGCGCCGCGCGGTCCAGGTGTTGCCGAGACAGATCACGCTGCGAATGTTCTGCAGTCCGAGCGCCGCATCGATGACCGGCAGCGAGAAAATCACGTTCTCCCCGGTATTCATGGCGCGATGCTCCTCGAGGACAAGTTCCGCCGGAATACCCGCCGCAATCATCGCCGCCTTGATGATCGTGCACTCGGATTGCTCCGAGCCCGGCGTCACGCCGCCGCTGACAATCGACCAACGAAAATAGCCCTCGCGCCACAGCCGCGCCGCGGTGTCGGCGCGCAGTGCGACATCCTCCCGGGTCCCGAACACGAACAACAGATCGGCCGGCGCGAGCGGCGTGTCGATCAGGTGCGTGCGGTTGATCTCGGCGATCTCATCGGCCGTAGGCCGGCGCGCGCTGCGATCCAGGGTGGACATGGCTGCACGATCCGACACCGGCGCCGGCGCGCGAAGTCACGTTTGATTGCGGACGATTGCAGCTAGGGCAGCAAGGCCTTCGGCACGCGATCGAAGCTGTAGCTCTGCGGCCGGTTGCGCCGCACGAAGCCGCCGACCTGCCAGGCGAACAGCGCGGCAAATCCGATGATGAACAGCGCGCCCGCCAATTCGCCGATCATGAGCGCGCGGATCAGGAGTCCCGTCATCGCCACCGTCAGCACCGCCAGGAAGGCCAGCACCGCGGCATAGGTCTGGCGGCCCAGACCGGCGGTCAGCACAGCGCGGCTGCCCGCTTTCGCCATCCGCGCATGAAGCTCGATGATGAAATCGCGAAAACCATTGTTCTGCGGCGCCATCAGCGCCGCGGTCTGCCAGCTCGTCGACAGGATCGCGATACGGCCGCCCTTGGTGTGGCTGACATCGGCGCGAAAGCGGTGCTGCTGCATCGAGACGGGTCGGAACGACAGCCGGATTGCACTGATCTCGTCATAGCGCCACAGGCCGGAACGGCCGGGGATGTGCCAGGAGAGCCCCTCGTCCGTCAGTTCGAAGCGATGCGCCGAGCCGATCAGCGACGCCTTGTAGGCATAGCTCGCGACCGGCGCCGCGTCGGCTCCCGCGCCCTGCATCTTCACAATCAATCCAATCCGCGATCAGCTTGCATCATCGCCCTCCCCCATCCTACAAGCGGGGCATGGCTGAGACGATCTTTTTCCCGCGCCGCCTGATTCTCGGCGCCGCCGTGATCTCCGGCGTGCTGCTCGCGCTTGCGGTGCACATGCTGGGCGCGCGCTACGGGCTCGACCTCGGGGGCCTCTGGCACTCCGACACGCATGAGTTCATCCCGGCGGGCGCGGCGATCGCCTGGTGGCTGATCGCCTCGGTTGGCTTCTCCGGCGGCTATTTCACCGCGACATTGATGCAGAGCGCCGCCGACGGCCAGATCCCGCAACGGATGCGGCAGTTCCTGATCGCGGTCGGCGTGCT
This sequence comes from Bradyrhizobium sp. SZCCT0153, assembly GCF_018129995.1. Classification (GTDB taxonomy): domain Bacteria; phylum Pseudomonadota; class Alphaproteobacteria; order Rhizobiales; family Xanthobacteraceae; genus Bradyrhizobium; species Bradyrhizobium japonicum_G. The sequence continues at coordinate 315,400 of NZ_JAFCKS010000005.1, read as the reverse complement.
CCTGCTGGCGGGCGCGGGCCAGGTTGCCTCGGCGCCCAGCCCGATCCCTACGGTCTCGGGCGTGCTGGCCGGGCTTGCGGCGCTATGCCTCGGCGCCGTGATGGCGTTCTGCGGCGCGCATTTCGCGCTGCGCCGCGGCTGACCTCAGGCGGTCGCGCGCAGCCGCGGCCGGTTCAGCATGATCGCGACATCGGAAGCCGGCCGCGGCTTGCTGAACAGATAACCCTGCGCCTGGGTGCAGCCCTCGCGCCTGAGCAGCTCGAGCTGCGCGTCGTTCTCGACGCCTTCCGCCGTGGTGACGATTCCGAGGCTGCGGCCGAGACCGGTCACGGCGCGGATGATCGCCATGGAATCCTCCCGTGTCGCCAGCTCCGACACGAAGGAGCGGTCGATCTTGATCTTGTCGAACGGGAAGCTGCGCAGATAGCTCAGCGACGAATAGCCGGTGCCGAAATCGTCGAGCGAGATGCGCACGCCCATGGCACGCAGCTCGTGCAGGGTGGTCAGCGTCGTCTCGCTGTTCTGAAGCAGCACGGATTCGGTGATCTCGAGCTCGAGACGGCGCGCATCGAGTCCCGAAGCGGCCAGCGCTTCGGTCACGGATGCGATCAGGTTCGGATTCTTGAACTGCACCGGCGACAGGTTGACGGCGACGTCGACATCGTCGGGCCAGGTGGCCGCGTCGGCGCAGGCGCCGCGCAGCACGAACTCGCCGAGCTGAACGATCAGTCCGGTCTCCTCGGCCAGCGGAATGAAGCTGATCGGCGCGATAAGGCCGCGCTGCGGATGGTTCCAGCGCAGCAGCGCCTCGAAGGCGACGACGCGACCGCTGGCGACGTCGCGGATCGGCTGATAGTACGCCTCGAATTCGTCGCGTTGCAGCGCCGCGCGCAGATCCATCTCCAGCAGGCGCCGCGCCTGCGCGCGCGCATCCATGCCGGTCTCGAAGAACCGATAGGTGCCGCGGCCGTCCGCCTTGGCCCGATACAGCGCGAGGTCGGCGTTCTTCAACAGCTCGTCCGGATTGTTGCCGTCCTGCGGCGCCAGCGAGATGCCGATCGAGACGCCGATGACGATCTGATGGTCGTCGATCTCGTAAGGCGCCGAGACCACCTCGACGAGGCGGCCGGCAAGGGATCTTGCCGCGGTTTCCTCCGACCGTCCGATCTGGACCACGGCGAACTCGTCGCCGCCGAGCCGCGCGACGGTGTCGCTCTCGCCGACGGTGGCCTTCAGCCTGCGGCCGACCTCCTTGAGCAGCGCATCGCCGATGGGATGGCCGAGCGAGTCGTTGATGTCCTTGAAATGATCGAGATCGAGACAAAGCACCGCGAGCTGGTCGCCCGACCTGGTCCGGAGCAATCCCTGCTCGAGCTGCTCGTGGAACAGCACGCGGTTCGGCAGACTTGTCAGCGCGTCATGGCGGGCCATGTGCGAGATCTTGGCCTGCGCCTCCAGCCATTCGGTGATGTCCTCGAAGGTCGCGACCCAGCCTCCACCCTGCATCGGCTGGTTGACGACCCGGATGGACCGGCCCAGCCTGCTGACGACATCGGTCGTGGTACGGCTCTCGCGCGCGTCGGCGACGAGGCGGGCGAAGAATTCGCCCGCATCGCCCTGCCACTGGCCCCTGGCCTGCTCCTCCCGCAGCACATCGACCAGCAGGCGGCCGGCGAGCGGGATGTCGGTGCGGCCGAGCATCGCGGCATAGCGTTCGTTGAACAGGATGATCTTGCCGTCCGCGTCGAACATGCACAGTCCCTGCGACATGTTCTCGAGCGCCGTGTCCAGCACGATCTGCTGGCGGCCCAGCTCGCCCTTGGCGCGGCGGTCGAGCAGCGCGGCCACGAGCGCAATCGCGATGATCGCAACAGCGGCACCTGCGGTGAGGAAGGACAGCGAGGCCGGCGAGACGGACAGCCCGCTGATCGCGATCGTCGGGTCCGGCGTCAGCAGCACCGCGCCCATCGCGGTGAAATGATGCGCGACGATGGCGACCGTCAGCAGGGCGGTCGCGGCCAGCGCATGGAAGCGGTTGTCGCGCCGCGCTGCGACGAACAGCGCGAGCGCTGCAAACACAACTCCGAACAGCACGGAGGCGGCAACCGTGCTTCCGATCCAGTCCACGCGCGCCGGCATCTCCAGCGCGGCCATGCCGGTGTAGTGCATCGTCGCGACGCCTGTGCCGACGATTGCGCCGCCGAGCACGATCCACGGCGCGCGTGAGGATGATACCGCGATGCTCAGCCCCACGAAGGTCACGGAGATCGCGAAGACCAGGGAAAGGATCGTCACCGGGATGTTGTAAGCGCCGGCGCCACCCGGCCCGTAGGCGAGCATCGCGATGAAATGCGTCGCCCAGATGCCGCATCCGCTGACGGCGGCGTCCAGGGCGATCCAGGCCAGGCGACCGGGGCCGTTCGACGCCCGAGCCCGGTGAAACAGGCTGATCGCCGCCGCGCTTGCGAGCAGACACACAGCGCCGCCAAGCGCCACAAGCCGCCAGTCGTGCTCTTCGGCGAGACAGTAGAATACTTGGTACATTGCAGGCCCCTATCGACCCGCACTTGAACCGACAGAGGTGGATAGTCGGTAACTGGCTACGTGCCCCCTTCGGGGATGGTGAACGGAAGGTGTGTCCATTCGCTCGGATTGTTCATCCGCGCGCCGGTGCACCGAGGCCGATCACGGCGGCGGCGAGCAGCAGCACCGCCGCCGACAGAATCAGCGACAGATGCATGCCGGTCACGAACGCCCCCTCCGAGGCCACCAGCGAGCCGAACAGCGCGACGCCGAGGACGCTGCCGGATTGCCGCGTCGCGTTCAGGACGCCCGCCGCGATACCGGAGCGCGCCTTCTCGACGCTGCCCAACAAGGTCGAGGTCAGCGGCGGCACCAGCAGCCCAAGTCCGCCGCTGATCGCAATCATCTGGGCAAGGATCGCCCAATAGCTCGTCCCGGCCTCGATCCAGAGCAGGCCGAGGCAGCCAAGCGCCGAGACGCAGGCGCCGACGACGATGGTCGGGCACGGGCCGATATGCTCGGCGAGGCGCGGCGCCAGCAGATTGAACGGCAGCACCGCCCCCATCATCGGCACGAAGGCGAGACCGGTCCACCACGCCGACAGCCCGTTGATCCTCTGGAAGTACAGGCTGAGCACGAAGATCAGGCCATAGATCGCAATGTTGACGAGCAACCCGACGAGCGAAGTCAGCGCGAACAGCCGGTGGCCGAACAGCGACAGCGGCAGCATCGGCTGTACCGCGCGGCTCTCGCGCCAGACGAAAAGCGCGCCGAGAATGGCGGCTCCGACGAAGGCCGCGATCACGGCTGGATGTTCCCAGCCGAGCGAACCGCCTTCGATGATCGCGCCGGCCAGCGCCCCCAACGCACCGATCGCGGCAAGCTGTCCGGGCAGATCGATCTCGCGCGAGCGCGCCTGCGTGGTTTCGCTGGCGTAACGCCAGCTCAGCCACAGGCCGGCAAGCCCGATCGGCAGATTGACCAGGAAGATCGCGCGCCAGCCGACCAGCGTGATCAGCGCGCCGCCGACGAACGGGCCCGCGGTGAGGGCAAGGCTCGCTCCGGCGGCCCAGACCGCCACGGCACGGCCGCGCTCGCGGTCGTCCGGATAGGCATGACTGAGCAGCGCGAGAGAATTCGGCACCAGGATCGCCGCCGCCAGGCCCTGGACCAGCCGCGCTGCGATCAGCACGGCCGCATTGGGCGCCAGTGCGCAGGCGAGCGAGGCCGCGGTGAAGATGGCGAAGCCCGCCATGAAGATGCGCTTGGCGCCGATCCGGTCGCCGAGCGCGCCGGCCGTCAGAATGAACGCGGCAAATGCAATGGTGTAGGCGCTGACCACCCATTGCAGCTCGGCGACGCCGCCGCCGAGCGTCCTGCCCATCGCACCGAGCGCGGTGTTGACGATGGTGACGTCGAGCTGCACCACGCCATAGCCGAGGCTCATCGCGGCGAGCGTGAGGGAGGTTGCAAGACGCGAGCCGGCACGCGGCGCGCCGGCTCCGTCGCCGAAGGATTCATTTTTGATGGTGCTTGCTCGCATGCTGCCAACTCGGTTGCAGCCCCATGCGAAACATACGCTTCCATCCCGCCGTCATGTTTCGACAATGACCGAATGATGGATGCGTCACATGCAAGCGCCGCGCGGATGGCCGCGCGGCGCTTTTTTTGATTACCTCACCTTAGCTGGCCGCGCGGAGATTCACCTTGCTCTCGGCGAGCGTGGTCAGCTTCTTGTCGGTCGCCTTCTCTTCCTCCAGCGTCTTGGCGAGCACGCTGGCGCAGTCATTGCGGCCAAGCTGCTTGGCCCAGGCGATCAGGCTGCCATAGCGGGCGATCTCGTAATGCTCGGCGGCCTGCGCTGCGTTGATCAGGGCGGCGTCGAGCACCGCTTTGTCCGCGACCTCGCCGGCGGTCTCGTCGGCCTCCTCGATGATGCCGTCGATCGCCGGGCAGTCGACCGCCTTCACCTGAGCACCGTGCATCTTGAACACTTCCTCCAGCCGCTTGACGTGCTGCTTGGTTTCTTCGAGGTGCGTCAAAAAGCCCTGTTTCAGCTGCGGATCGGTGGCCTTGTCGGCCATTTTCGGCAGGGCCTTGGCGAGCTGCTGCTCGGCATAATAGATGTCCTGAAGCTGGTGCACGAACAGGTCGTTCATGGTCTTGATGTCTTTCGTGAACAGTCCCATCGGTCCGATCCTCTCGAGGTTTCGGGAACACGGACGCAGCGGCCTGCAAGAAAAGCCGCGTATTCCGCCATGTTCGATTGCTGATGGTGGCCTAACGGGCACCCGGCATCGGCGTTCCAAAAAAGCCCGCATCGCTTGAGCTGGAACAATGCCGACCGCGCCAGGATTTGAAACCATGCCGAGACACGGACGCGAGAGCCGAACCGGTCCCACGACTCATATGCTTAACGCCCGCCCGATGTGAACCGCGTATGACAAAAGTGGCCGGTCCGGCGCAGAACCTATCATTGTCAAGGGCTGCACAAGTTACTGTTTTTGCCTTAAATGAGCTACATCATGCCTAGCGATCGAAGCCCATTTCGGGCAGTGATCGCACCCGACCGGCCAATCTCTGGCCCGGTCGGTTTTGCCCCCCGCCGGGAGGACGAATGCACGGACTGCTGCCCGCGCTGAAACGCGGCTTCAAGAGATGGATCGGCTGGCGACGGCTCGGCATTGCCGCGAGCGTCTTCATCATCGCCTTCGCGATCACCACGCTGGTGCGGACCCTCAAGGGCATCGATACCGGTGTCATCCTGACCGCGTTGACCGAGATTCCCCGCGGCAATATCGGGCTGGCGGCGATCTGCGTCTTTTTCGCGTTCTGTACGCTGACCTTCTACGATTTTTTTGCACTGCGAACGATCGGCAAGAAGCACGTGCCCTATCGCATCGCGGCGCTCTCCAGCTTCACGTCCTATTCGATCGGCCACAACATCGGCGCCACGGTGTTCACGGGTGGCGCGATCCGCTTCCGGATCTATTCCGATTACGGGCTGAACGCGATCGACGTCGCGAAAATCTGCTTCCTGTCGGGGCTGACCTTCTGGCTCGGTAACATCTTCGTGCTCTCGATCGGCATGGCGATCCATCCCGACGCCGCGTCCTACATGGATCAGCTGCCGTCATCGATCAATCGGCTGATCGCGCTCGGCGGCCTCGCCTCGATCGCCGCATATCTGGTCTGGCTCTGCATGGGCGAGAAGCGGCGCGAGCTCGGCCAAAAGGGCTGGAAGGTGGTGCTGCCCTCGGCGCCGCTGACGCTGGTGCAGATCCTCATCGGCGTGGTCGATCTCGGCTTCTGCGCGCTGGCGATGTATCTGCTGGTGCCGGCCAGTCCGCAGATCGATTTTCTGTCGCTTGCCGTGGTGTTCATCCTGGCGACCCTGCTCGGCTTCGCCAGCCATGCCCCCGGCTCGATCGGCGTGTTCGATGCCGCCATGCTGGTGGCGCTGCCGGAATTCGGCCGCGAGCAGCTGCTGGCGACGCTGCTGGTGTTCCGCATTCTCTATTTCGTGATCCCGTTCGGCCTCGCCATCTCCATCATGGGCGCGCGCGAGCTCTGGATGAACGTGGTGGAGCCCTGGCAGGAGCGGCGGCGGCTGGCGGAGGCCTGCGCACAGGCCAACCTGCCCAAGCAGGTGACGCCCATGGAGCGCGAGCGGCTGCTGCGGCAGGCCAACAAGCGCTGACGCGGACGGTCCAGACAAAGGTTGCAGGCGGGGGAGCAATGCTCTCTTATTTCCGCCTCAACTTTGCCGTTGAAGACGCGGGCCATGATCCGAGCATCCCTTCGCACTCTCTCCGCAGGCGCCCTGCTGCTTGCCGGGATCCTGACCGCCTTGCCGCCCGAGCGCGCCGCCGCGCAGGACTCCGGCGCCCTGCAGATCAATTGGGAGGTGCGCAACCGCTTCCGGCTGTTCCGCGAGGAGCGTGATTTCCTGCTCCATGTCGAGAATGCGGGTAACCGCAGCATTCTCGCCGCCGAACAATCGCTGGAACTCCAGAGCGAGGGTCGGGGCTGGGCCCGCAACATGGTCAACCGCCTCTGCATCGACCTCCAGGGCCGGGTCAACCAGCCCTGCACCCGGGACAACGTGAAGGAAAACTACCTCACCCCGGTCGATCACCCCGTCACCGTGCGCCTCACCGGCGCGGTGCCGGTCGGCGCTACCTGCGCCTGGTCGTTCGACGACGGCGACGGGCCGCAGACCTCGACTTTCGACTGCGCCGAGCCGGTCAATCTGCGGGTCCGCTATGGCAAGCAGACGGTCGCGAGCGTGGACGTCTCCTCCGGCTCCGATCCGACCCAGCGTGTCCAGGCCGAGATCCAGGTTCGCGACATCTTCGTGGCCGGCTTGGGGGACAGCATCGCCTCGGGCGAAGGCAATCCGGATCGGCCGCTGGCGCTGTCCGACGAAGGCTTCTGCTTCCGCTCCTATCTCGGCACCGCCGCCGGCGGCCAGTACTACCGACCGAGCCGCGCCGGCTACAAAGGCGGCCGCGCCTGCGAGGCGCCGGATTCGCTCGCCAACTGGCAGCGCTACGGCGCGCTCTGGTTCAACTCACCCTGCCACCGCTCGCTCTACAGCTACCAGGCCCGCACCGCGCTGGCGCTCGCTGTGCGCTACACCCACGTCGCGGTGACCTTTTTGCCGCTCGCTTGCACCGGCGCCAGCATTGGCGACGGACTGCTCGGCTCGCAGCGCGCCCGCGAATGTCCGCCCGGCAAGACCGGCGTCTGCAACACCAGCGTGAACGCGCAGGTTGCCGAGTTGCGTGAAGCGCTCACCGCCGCCAGGAAGCGCCAGCCCGACCGCACGCTCGACCTCGTGCTGCTCTCGGTCGGCGCCAACGACGTCTATTTCTCCGGCCTCGTCGCCGACGTCATCGTCGACACCGCGACCGAGCGCGCCCTGTTCCGCCGCTCCGGCGTGATGGCGAACGTCGATGATTCCCGCGATGCGCTGGCGCGCGAGCTGCCGCAGAATTTCGTCAAGTTGCGCGAGGCGCTTAAGCCGCTGGTCGGCGGCGACCTCTCGCACGTGGTCTATGTCTCCTACGCCAACCCGGCGCTCGCCGATGGCGGCGTGCCCTGCCGCGGCGGCCGCGCCGGCTTCGACATCCACCCGTCCTTCAACGCCGACCCGCAGCGCCTCGCCCGCGTCTCGACCTTCGTCGACACGGAATTCCTGCCGCAACTGAAGGGCCTTGCCACCTGCACCCGCGGTGCGCTGTGCCGCGATCCGGAAGCCGACCGCATGACCTTCGTCGACGCGCACCAGGCCGCGTTCGCCGATCACGGCTTCTGCGCGCATTCGGGCAACGATCCGGAATTCGACCGCACCTGCTTTGCCGAGAACGGCCAGAGCTTCAATCCCGATATCGTGAGCGCGGCGAGCCAGCCGATGCTGTGCGGCCGCAGCGCCTCCGAATTCCGCGCCTATCTGCCGCGCGCGCGCTGGATCCGCGACGCCAATGACAGCTACTTCGCGGCCATGACCTATCCGCAAGGCCTGCCGGCCGCGAGCCAGCCGACCGACATCCACGACGCGACCTGGGGCGTGCTCTCCGCCATCTATGGCGGCGCCGTGCATCCGAGCGCCGAAGGTCACGCCGCGATGGCGGACGCGGCGCTGCCGGCCGCGAGCGCAGTGCTCGGGCTCGATGCCGTGCCGCCCGGCGTGACGCGCGGACTGCTGCCGCAACTGCTTCCGGGCGCGCAGCAGTAAATAGCAAGAGCGAACTCTCTCCGCGCCGTCATCGCGAGCGCAGCGAAGCAATGACGAGTTGGTGGCTCGAGCACTCGATCCCGGTCACGATTTCCACGCATCGTTTCCTCGACCTGCCGTTCCATCAATCCAAAAACGGCATCGATCGATACCCCCTTGAACTTGGACACTTTGCCGCGCGCGCCTCTAGGAGTCGCAGTGAGGAAACATTTCGAGTTCTAAGGAGGCGCGTGATGAGCGCAGTGGTGTCCGCAACGGACGTGAGGAGGTCTCGCGTCAGGTTGTTCATCGTGACCATGTTGTTCCTGGTCACGACCGTCAATTACGCCGACCGCGCCACGCTCTCGATCGCGGGCCCCGCGCTCTCCAAGGAGCTCCATCTCGATCCCGTCGCCATGGGCTACATCTTCTCGGCCTTCGGCTGGTCCTATGTGATCGCGCAGGTGCCGGGCGGCTGGCTGCTCGACCGCTACGGCTCGCGCCTCGTCTATGCCTTCAGCATCATCGTCTGGTCGATCTTCACGATGATGCAGGGCTGGGTCGGCTTCTTCAGCGCCGGCACCGCGATCACCGTGCTGTTCGGCCTGCGCTTCCTGGTCGGCATCGCCGAGGCTCCGTCCTTCCCCGCCAACGCCCGCATCGTCGCGGCCTGGTTTCCCGGTAACGAGCGCGGCACCGCATCGGCTTTCTTCAATTCGGGGCAGTATTTCGCCACCGTGATCTTCGCGCCGCTGATGGGCTGGATCGCGCACGACTACGGCTGGCGCTACGTGTTCTTCGTGATGGGCGCGCTCGGAATCCTCATGGGTCTCGCCTGGATCAAGACCATCTATGGCCCGAAGGAGCATCCCGGGATCAACGAGGCCGAGTTCGACTACATCAAGGACGGCGGCGCGCTGGTCGATCTCGACGCGCCGAAGGACGATCTGAAGCACGAGCGTGCGCCGGACTCCGGCCCCCGCTGGGACCACATCCGCCAATTGCTCTCCAACCGCATGATGCTCGGCGTCTATCTCGGCCAGTACTGCATCAACACGCTGACCTATTTCTTCCTGACCTGGTTCCCGGTCTATCTCGTCAAGGAGCGCGGCCTGTCGATCCTGCAGGCCGGATTCGTCGCGACGCTGCCGGCGCTGTGCGGCTTCATCGGCGGCGTGCTCGGCGGCGTCATCTCCGACGCCATCCTGCGCAAGACGGGTTCGCTGACGCTGGCGCGGAAAATCCCCATCGTCGGCGGCATGCTGCTGTCGATGTCGATCATCGCCTGCAACTATGTGGACGGGCAGGCGCTGGTGGTCGGCTTCATGGCGCTCGCCTTCTTCGGCAAGGGCATCGGCGCGCTCGGCTGGGCCGTCGTCTCCGACACCTCGCCGAAGGAAGCCGGCGGCGTCTCGGGCGGCCTGTTCAACACCTTCGGCAACCTCTCCTCGATCAGCACCCCGATCGTGATCGGCTACATCCTGGCCGCGACCGGCTCGTTCAACGGCGCGCTGGTCTTCGTCGGCGCCAACGCGCTGGTGGCCGCATTCGCCTATCTCGTGATCGTCGGCAAGATCGAGCGGGTGGTGCTCAAACGTTCCTCCTGAGGGCTCCTGCGGGAGCTTGACCAGGCAACTCAACGGCGGCGTCACAGCCGCCGTCTTTGTTTTGGGGGTAATCGATGCTAGAAGTGCCGGGGAAACGCCTTATTCATCTAAGGCATGTATCGATGTTCGACCTCAACCAGCTCCGCTGTTTCGTCACGGTGGCGGAGGAATTGCATTTCGGCCGCGCCGCCGCGCGGCTGAACATGACCCAGCCGCCGCTGTCCCGGCAGATCCAGGTGCTCGAGCACATCATCGATGCGCCGCTGCTGGAGCGTACCAGCCGCTCGGTGCGGTTGACACCTGCCGGGCGCAGCTTCCTGCCCGAGGCGCGGCGCATCCTGAAGCTCGCCGAAAGTGCCTCGCAGGTCGCCCGTCGCATCGCGCTCGGCAAGACCGGCTCGGTGAAGATCGGCTTCACCGCCGCCGCCGCCTACGGCTTCCTCCCGGAGCTCGTCGCAGCCTGCCGCGCCAAGCTGCCCGAAGTCGACTTCTCGCTGAAGGAGATGGTGTCGGGCGACCAGTTCGAGGCGTTGAGCTCCGGCCAGATCGATGCGGGTTTGCTCAGACCGCCGATCGCGCGCCCGGAAATCGCCAGCCGCCGCGTCGTCGCCGAGCCCCTGCTCGCCGCGATCCCGAAGAAGCATCCGCTGGCGAACGCCGAAACCGTCACCATCAAGGATTTCGACGGCCAGCCCTTCGTGATGTATTCGCCCTATGAAAGTCGCTATTTCCACGATCTGCTGGTGGCGCTGTTCACTCGCGCCGACGTGCTGCCGCGCTATGTGCAGCACCTCAGCCAGATCCACTCGATCCTCGCCATGGTCCGCGCCGGCCTCGGCCTTGCTATCGTGCCGGCGGCCGCGGCAAGCCTGAAGATCTCCGACGTGCGGCTGCGGCCGCTCAAGCTGCGCACGCGCGTGCCTGTCGAGCTGTTCATGGTCTGGCGCCGCGACGACGAGAATCCGCTGCTGTCGGCGCTCGTCAAAATCGCAGGTGAATTGTCCTCCGCGGAGACGATGGAAGATTGATGCTGATTTCGCATCGGTCGATATAGGCTTTGGCTTGGACGCGCATAGAACGGTTGCCTAAACAACGGCGCATGGACGCGCAGGCCTTGGTTGCGTCCTCCACAACACGCAATAAGGGAGCAGCGCCCATGAGCAAGATGACCCCGCAGGAGATGGCCCATAAGATCGGATCCGGCCTCCTGTCCTTCCCCGTCACGCCGTTCAAGGCGGATTACTCCTTCGACGAAACGACCTACCGCGCCAACATGGACTGGCTCTGCGGCTATGACGTCGCCGGCCTGTTCGCGGCCGGCGGCACCGGCGAGTTCTTCTCGCTGACGCCGACCGAAGTTCCGCAGGTCGTCAAGATCGCCGTGGAAGAGACCAAGGGCCGCGTGCCCGTGCTCGCCGGAACCGGCTACGGCACCGCAATCGCCCGCGAGATCGCGATCGGGGCCGAGAAGGCCGGTGCCGACGGCCTGTTGCTGCTGCCGCCCTATCTCACCCATGCCGAGCAGGACGGCCTTGCCGCCCATGTCGAGGCGGTCTGCGCCTCGGTGAAGATCGGCGTCATCGTCTACAACCGCGACAACGCCATCCTCCAGCCCGACACGCTGGCGCGTCTCGCAGAGCGCTGCCCGAACCTCGTCGGGTACAAGGACGGTATCGGCGACATCGAATTGATGACCCGCGTCCACACCAAGCTCGGCGACCGCCTGACCTATATCGGCGGCCTGCCGACCGCGGAGACATTCGCGCTGCCCTATCTCGACATGGGCGTGACGACCTACTCCTCGGCCGTGTTCAACTTCGTTCCGGAATTCGCCACCAATTTCTACGACGCCGTGCGCAAGCGCGATCACGCGACGATCCATGCCGGGCTGAAGGATTTCATCCTGCCGCTGATCGCGATCCGCAATCGCAAGAAGGGCTATGCGGTCTCGATCATCAAGGCCGGCATGAAGGTGATCGGCCGCGATTCCGGCCCGGTCCGCCCGCCCCTCACCGATCTCACCGAGCAGGAGATCGCGGAAGTGACGGCGCTGGTCAAGGATCTGCCCGCCATCCGATCGTCACAACAGGCTGCAGAATAACAAACGACAACAGGGAGGAGCGGACGATGGCAAGGACCGAGATCACCGGCGCACCGGTCGTCACCGCGATGCAGGTGATCCCGGTCGCAGGCCGCGACGGCATGCTCCTCAATCTGAGCGGCGCGCACGCGCCGTTCTTCACCCGCAACATCGTCATCCTCACCGACAATGCCGGTCACACCGGTGTCGGCGAGGTGCCGGGCGGGCAGAAGATCTGGCAGACGCTCCAGGATGCCCGCGATCTCGTGACCGGCAAGACCGTCGGCGCGATGAACAACATCCTCGCCGACATCCGCACCGCCTTCGCCGACCGCGATGCCGGCGGCCGCGGCAAGCAGACATTCGACCTGCGCGTCATGATCCATGCGGTCACGGCGATTGAATCCGCGCTGCTCGATTTGCTCGGTCAGCATCTCAACCTGCCCGTCGCCGCGCTGCTCGGCGAGGGCCAGCAGCGCAAAAGCGTCGAGACGCTCGGCTATCTCTTCTTCGTCGGCGATCGCCGCAAGAGCAAACTCGACTACGTCGCGGGCGAGACCGGCAAGCCGGAATGGTTCAACTTGCGCCATCAGGAGGCGATGTCGCCGGAGACCGTGGTGCGGCTCGCGGAAGCCACCCACGATCATTACGGCTTCGCCGATTTCAAGCTCAAGGGCGGCGTGCTTCGCGGTGAGCAGGAGATCGAGGCCGTCACCGCCATCGCCAAGCGCTTTCCGAACGCGCGCGTGACCCTGGACCCGAACGGCGCCTGGTCACTCGACGAGGCTATCCGGCTTTGCAAGGACATGCACGGCATCCTCGCCTATGCCGAGGACCCCTGTGGAGCCGAAGCCGGCTTCTCCGGCCGAGAAATCATGGCCGAGTTCCGCCGCGCCACCGGGCTGCCGACCGCGACCAACATGATCGCAACCGACTGGCGGCAGCTCTCGCATGCCTTGCGTCTGGGAGCGGTCGACATTCCGCTCGCCGATCCCCATTTCTGGACCATGCAGGGCTCGGTGCGCGTTGCCCAGACCTGCCGCGACAACGGCCTGACCTGGGGCTCGCACTCCAACAACCATTTCGACATCTCGCTCGCCATGTTCACCCATGTCGGCGCTGCCGCCCCGGGCAAGGTCACCGCGATCGACACGCACTGGATCTGGCAGGACGGCCAGGCGCTGACCAAAGAGCCGCTCCGGATCAAGGGCGGCAAGATCGCCGTGCCCGACCGGCCGGGCCTGGGTATCGAAATCGACAGGGCCGCCATCGACGCCGCGCATGACCTCTATAAGCAGCATGGACTTGGCGCCCGCGATGACGCTATTGCCATGCAGGACCTGATCCCCGGCTGGACCTTCGACGACAAGCGTCCCTGCCTCGTTCGCTAAGAAACTCTGGAGGAATACATGACTGCGATCCTGAAGAACTTCATCGGCGGCGAGTGGGTCGACGGCTCCGGCGTCACCAAGAACATCAACCCCTCCAACACCAACGACCTCGTCGGCGAATACGCCAAGGCCGACAAGGCGCAGACCGAAAAAGCGATCGCCGCCGCCAAGGCCGCCTTCCCCGCCTGGGCGCAGTCGACGCCGCAGGCGCGCTACGACGCGCTGAACAAGATTTCCCTCGAGATCATCGCCCGCAAGGAAGAGCTCGGCCGCCTGCTCGCCCGTGAGGAAGGCAAGACCCTGCCGGAAGGCATTGGCGAGGTCGCGCGTGCCGGCCAGATCTTTGCGTTCTTCGCCGGCGAGGCGCTGCGCCTGATCGGCGAGAAGGGCGCCTCCGTCCGTCCCGGCCTCGACGTCGAGCTCACCCGTGAGCCGGTCGGCGTCGTCGGCATGATCACGCCCTGGAATTTCCCGATCGCGATCCCCGCCTGGAAGATCGCGCCGGCGCTCTGCTACGGCAACACCGTGGTGTTCAAGCCCGCTGAACTGGTTCCGGGCTCGGCGCACGCTCTGTCCGAGATCATCACCCGTTCCGGCATTCCCGCCGGCGTATTCAACCTCGTGGTCGGCTCCGGCTCGGTCGTCGGCCAGACCCTGCTCGATCACCCCGACGTCGCCGCGATCTCCTTCACCGGTTCGGTGCAGACCGGCCGCAAGATCGCGCAGGCCTGCGTGCTGTCGAACCCGATGAAGAAGTTCCAGCTCGAGATGGGCGGCAAGAATCCCCTGGTCGTGCTCGACGACGCCGACCTCAAGACCGCCGTCGAGGTCGCCGTCAACGGTGCCTATTTCTCGACCGGCCAGCGCTGCACCGCCTCCTCCCGCCTGATCGTCACTGAAGGCATCCATGACCGCTTCGTCGCGGCGGTGGCCGAGCGCCTGAAAGGCCTGTCGGTGGACGACGCGCTCAAGGCCGGCGTCCATATCGGCCCGGTGGTCGACCAGAGCCAGCTCGACCAGGACCTGCGCTACATCAAGATCGGCCAGGACGAGGGCGCCAAGCTCGCCTTCGGCGGCGAGCTGCTCAAGCGCGAGACGCCCGGCCACTATCTGCAGCCGGCGCTGTTCACCGAGGCCAACAACAACATGCGCATCGCGCGCGAGGAGATCTTCGGCCCCGTCGCCGCCGTCATCCGCGCCAAGAACTACGAGGAGGCGCTGGCAATCTCCAACGACACCGAGTTCGGCCTCGCCTCCGGCATCTGCACCAGCAGCCTGAAATACGCCTCGCACTACAAGCGCAACAGCGAGTCCGGCATGGTGATGGTCAATCTGCCGACCGCAGGCGTCGATTATCACGTGCCGTTCGGCGGCCGGAAGGGTTCGAGCTACGGCGCCCGCGAGCAGGGCTCCTATGCCCGCGAGTTCTACACCACGGTGAAGACCGCCTATACCTATCCGGGCTAACCAAGGGCAAGATATCGTAGGGTGGGCAAAGCGAAGCGTGCCCACCGCTTGGGTTCGGTGTGAAGCATGGTGGGCACGGCGCGTTGCGCCTTTGCCCCACCCTACGACTTCAGCTTCTGAGGCAAAGCAAATGGACCAGTCAGTGGCAGCGAAAGAGCAGCCCCGCTACATCAAGCTCAACGAGCGCGACAATGTCGCGATCGTGGTCAATGATTTCGGGCTTCCTGCCGGCTCGCGCTTTGCCTGCGGCCTGACGCTGCGCGCCTTCGTGCCGCAAGGCCACAAGACGGCGCTGGTCGACATCGCACAAGATCAGCCGATCATCCGCTATGGCGAGGTGATCGGCTACGCGCTCGCGCCGATCCAGGCCGGCGAATGGGTGGACGAGGCGCGCATCCGCATGCCGGAGGCGCCAGCGCTGGACAAGCTGGAAATCTCCACCGCCGTCCCCGCGCCGCTGCCGCCGCTCGAAGGCTTTACTTTCGAAGGCTTTCGCAACACCGACGGCTCGGTCGGCACCAAGAACATCCTCGGCATCTCCTCCTCCGTGCAATGCGTCAAGGGCACGATGGAATACGCGGTGAAGCGCATCCGCGCCGAGCTGTTGCCGAAATATCCGAACGTCGACGACGTCGTGCCGCTGACGCACGCCTATGGCTGCGGTGTCGCGATCAACGCGCCGGACGCGGTTGTGCCGATCCGCACGCTGCAAAACATCGCGCTGAACCCGAATTTCGGCGGCGAGATCCTGGTCATTAGCTTGGGATGCGAGAAGCTCGCGCCCGAGCGGCTGGTGCCGGAAGGCGTCAGCGACGCCATTGTCCGCATGCAGGACGAAGCCTTCGACGGCTTTGGCGCGATCGTCGACGCGATCATGACGCAGGCCGAAGCGCGCCTGAAGATCCTCAACAAGCGCACCCGCGAGACCTGCCCGGCGGCCGATCTCGTGATCGGCCTGCAATGCGGCGGCAGCGACGCGTTTTCCGGCGTCACGGCCAACCCCGCCCTTGGCTTCGCCGCAGACCTGCTGGTGCGCGCCGGCGCCACCGTGATGTTCTCGGAAGTCACCGAAGTGCGCGACGCCATCCAGCTTCTCACCCGCCGCGCAATCAACGAGGACGTCGGCCGCGCGCTGGTGCGCGAGATGGCCTGGTACGATTCCTATCTGGCGCGCGGCGGCGCCGATCGCAGCGCCAACACCACGCCCGGCAACAAGAAGGGCGGTCTTGCCAACATCGTCGAGAAGTCATTGGGCTCGATCGTCAAGTCCGGCTCGTCCGCCATCACCGGCGTGCTCGCGCCCGGCGAGAAGGCAACGCAGAAAGGCATGTTGTTCGCGGCCACTCCTGCCTCCGACTTCATCTGCGGCACGCTCCAGCTCGCCTCCGGCATGACGCTGCAAGTGTTCACCACCGGCCGCGGCACGCCTTACGGGCTTGCGGCCGCGCCTGTGATCAAGGTCGCGACCCGCAGCGAGCTTGCGCGCCGCTGGAAAGACCTGATCGATTTCGACGCCGGCGGCATCGCCACCGGCGAGAAGACCATCGAGGAAACCGGCTGGGACCTGTTCCGCCTGATCCTCGACGTCGCCAGCGGCCGGACAAAGCCATGGTCGGACCGCTGGGGCATCCACAACGATCTGACGCTGTTCAATCCGGCGCCGGTGACCTGAAGATCACCGCGCCGGCGAAACCGTCCTGAAACACAGAAGCGATGCGTTTCCGCCTTGCTTCGTTCCGTCGCACCACGCAATCAAATATGTCCGGCGGCGGCGAGCGAATGTTCGTCCACGAGCGAACCTGTGGCGGCAGCGCCGCGACCAAACCTCCGATTGATATTTTTCAACGGAGATTTTTCAATGCGTATTCTCTCGATGATTGCCACTGCCGGTGCGATGATGGCGGGTTCGGCCGGTGCATTCGCCGGCGAGCTTCCCTCTTACGAAGTGAATTCGTTTCCGATCTCGACGACGCAAGTCCAGGTGCTCGGCGGCGCCGGCGTCGAGCAGCAGCCGACTGCGCCCGCGATGGTCGTCGCCGGCATGCCCGCCTCGCCCACGCAAATGTCCGTGCTGTCGCCGCGCGTCAAGCGGCTTGCGGCCGCCAACGCCACCAGCGAGCAGCGTTGATCGGCGCTGAGCGAGGCGCACCACCTCATTATCTCATTCCCGCATTCGCGCGCCGACATCAATCGGCGCGCGCTCGATTTATATGAATACTAATTCCAAATCCGATGATTGCGGGACTATTGCGTCCCTCCTGCACTTCAAGCTTCCGACTACACTTGTTAGTCGTCGCCCCGCAAATGATGGGGTCGCAAATGACAACATATCTACGGACGACGGCGGGATTGATCGGCGGCGTCCTGCCGCTGCTGGCAGGCTTGGTGGACGCCGCACCGGCCGAGGCGCAATCATCGTCTCAACAGCTGCCCGCCGTCGTCGTCGAACAGTCATCATCGCGGCCGGCGGCACGTCCGCGTCCGCTTCGCTCCCGCCAGGCTGCGCAGGCGGCGAGCCGCCGTCGTCAGGCCGAACGGATGCCGTCGAATGCCAATGCGCCGTCAGCCGGCGCAAGCACGGTGACGGAGACCGCAACAGGCCCGGTCCACGGGTACGTCGCGACCCGCAGCGGCACCGGCACCAAGACCGACACGCCGTTGCGCGAGACGCCGCAATCGATCAGCGTGGTGACCGCCGACCGGGTCACCGACCAGGGCTCAACCACCGTGCAGGAAGCGCTGCGCTACGTGCCCGGCGTGTTCGCCGATGCCTACGGCGCGGACTCGCGCGGCGATTATCCGCGCATCCGCGGCCAGGACCCCAATATCTATCTCGACGGCACCCGTGTGGTGAACACCTTCAACTTCAACGAATGGCGGCCGGAGCCCTACACGCTGGAGCGCATCGAGGTCTTGCGCGGCCCCTCTTCCGTGCTATACGGCGACACCTCGACGGCGGGCCTGTTGAACCTGATCTCGAAGCGCCCGCAGGCGGAAGCCGCCAACGAGATCGGCGTGCAATATGGCAGCTTCAACCGCAAGCAGGTGCAGCTCGACTCCACCGGAAAGCTGACCGGGGATGGCGAGTGGCTCTACCGCTTCGTCGGCGTCTTTCGCGACAGGAACATGCAGACCGACTACGTCAAGGACGACCGGATCGTGCTGGCGCCGTCGCTGACGTGGCGGCCGACCAACAACACCAGCTGGACCGTGCTCGGCACCTATCAAAAGGACAAGACGGGCTCGTCGACCGCCTTCCTGCCGCACGAAGGCACGCTCTATCCCGGCCCCAACGGATTCATTCCGATCAACCGCTTCACCAGCGAGCCGGGCTGGGATCGCTACCGGACCGAGACCGGCGCGGTCTCCAGCCTGTTCGAGCACCGCTTCAACGACGCTCTGACCGTCAGGCAGAACCTACGCTATACTCGTGTCGAGGGTATTTATCACGGCTTGTATCCGGACGTGTACTCCACGCCGGACAATCCATTCCTGGATGCCGAACGTCGCACGGTGGCGCGCTACATCTGGGCCCGGGACAGCGTCAAGGACAATTTCACCTCGGACAGCAATGCCGAGCTGAAGTTCGCAACCGGCGCGCTCTTGCACAAGACGCTGTTAGGCATCGACTACCGCGGCTACAAGGAGCGTGCATCGTCCGGCGCAGGCTACGATGCGACGCCGTTCGATCTCTACGCGCCGGTCTACACCGGCGTCACGCCGCCGGTCATGTCGGCGGAGCCGGATCTCCGCCAGAGCCAGCTCGGCCTCTATGCGCAGGACCAGTTGCGGCTCGGACCATGGCTCGCAGTGCTCGGCCTGCGCCACGACGACGTCACCAGCGCCACGCAGGGCTCTCCGGTCGAGCATTACCAGGCGACCACAGGCCGCGCCGCACTGATGTACGAGCTGCCGTTCGGCGTCACGCCTTACGTGACCTATGCGCAGTCGTTCAATCCGGTGTTCGGCAGCGGCGTCTGCGCCACGGTCTGCGCGCCGCAGCGCGGCGAGATGGTGGAGCTCGGCTTCAAGTACAATCCGACACCTGGCAACGCGATCAACGGCGCCATCTTCGACACCACCGAACGGAACCGGCTGGCCAGCGACCCCGACAATCCGCTGATTTCGATCCAGACCGGCAAGGTCCGCATCCGCGGCGCCGAGCTCGAGGTGCTGGCGCGCATCACGCCGGAGCTCGACCTGATCGGAGCCTACACCTATCTCGATGCCCGCGTGGAGAGCGGCGACAACACGGGCAAGCATGTCGAGACCGTGCCGGACCACCAGGCCTCGCTCTGGGCGAAGTACCGTCTCTCCCTGCTCGGCCTGCCCGGCGTCACGCTTGGCGGCGGCGTGCGCTATATCGGCACGTCATGGGACGGCACCGACACGATCCGCACACCCGATTACACCCTGTTCGACGCCATGGTCCGTTACGAGACCGGCCCCTGGCGATTTCAGGTCAATGCCAGCAATCTCTTCGACAAGCGTCACGTCACCACCTGCCTCGCACGCGGCGACTGCTTCCTCGGCATCGGTCGCACGGTACTCGGCAGCGCGACCTACAAATTCTAGCAAGGAGGTTGACGTCATACCCCCGCGCATGAGGTAGCCGCACAACAGCGCGCGCTGAGCCAGCGCTTGAATCTTTGCGCCTTCTCCTGCAAGCCAGTTGGCCAAAGCTCGCAGGATTTTCATGATATGACCCGGATGAAGGCAGCAGTGATACGCGAGGCCGGCGGACCCGAGATGCTGCGCATCGAGAGCTGGCCCGTGCCGACGCCTGCCCCGGATCAGGTTCTCATTCGCGTCAAGGCCTTCGGCCTCAACCGGTCCGAGCTCTTCACCCGGCGCGGGCTATCGCCGGGCGTGAGCTTCCCGCGCGTGCTCGGCATCGAGGCGGTCGGCCTCGTTGAGCAGGCGCCGGGCGGCCGGTTTCGCAAGGGCCAGATCGTCGCGACGGCCATGGGCGGCATGGGACGGCAGTTCGACGGCGGCTACGCGGAATATGTGTGCGTGCCGGCCGCACAGGTCCAGGCGCTCGAGACCGCGCTGTCGTGGGAAAGGCTGGGCGCATTGCCGGAGATGCTCCAGACCGCCTGGGGTTCGCTGTTCACCGCCTTGCAGCTCAAGCACGGCGAGCGGCTTCTGATCCGCGGCGGGACGACCTCGGTTGGCCTTGCGGCCGCGGCGATCGCCAGCAAGCACGGCGCCGAGGTGATCTCCACCACGCGCAATCCCGCGCGCACGGACCTGATGCGCTCCGCCGGGGCGGACCTTGCCATCATCGATGACGGCCGGATCGCCGGGAAGGTCAAGGCTGCAAGCGGAGGCGGCGTCGACAAGGTGCTCGAGCTCGTCGGCACGACGACGCTGGCCGACTCCCTGCAATCCGTGCGGGCGAACGGCATCGTCTGCATGACGGGCATGGTCGGAGACAAATGGTGGTTCGATCAATTCAGCCCGATGGACGTCATCCCCAATGCCGTCAGCCTCACGGTTTACTCCGGAGGCCCTGACGACTTCATGCAGACGCCGTTGCAGGAACTGGTACGGCAGATCGAAACAGGCGCCCTTCGCGTCCAGGTCGGGCGGGTCTTTCATCTCACGGAGATCGCGGAGGCGCACCGCTGCATGGACGCCAACGCGGCCAGCGGAAAGATCGTCGTCCTCACCGATTGAGGATGCGCCTCGTCCCGGATGACGGACCGGACGGCTAGGTCATGCTGCCCGGCATGAAGCAGCGCACGCGCGGATGGCCGTCGATATAGTGCTTCCACACCATGGTGCGGCCGATCTTGTTCGGCTCGGTGATCACGGCGCCGTCGGGCACGATGACCCATTCGTCGTCGAGATGCACGCGATAACGGCCCTTGTCGGATTCCCAATCGACATCGGCGACCACATAGCCGTCGGCATCGGAACAGCACTGGCCGTATTCGCTGTGCAGGCTCTCGAACCAGGGTTTTAGCGGTGAATTCGCGTAGCGGCCGTCGTCGCGCGCGAGCGCCGAGGTCGCAAGCAGCGCCGTCAGCCCCAACAGCGAGGCAGCACATAGTCTGGCAAGTCGCATGTCGTCTTCCTGCGGATCGCAATCGGCGCCGCGAGGGACAGACGCCGCCGTCCGCCTTCCGCACGGTGGCGGCAGGCGTGAAGACGGCGACTCGCTCCCCAGCGGCTTTGCAACAGCTATGCAAATCCGGCGCCAGCACGCATTCCGGGGAACTACTGCCGCAAGCTGTTGTGTGCACACATTGCTTCAGGCTGAGCACGCCCGCGATCTGCCGCAGCTATTTTTGGAGGCTTTCCTTGTCGTGCCGGGACGTGTACGAACGTTGCCGCGAACCTTGTCGCATTGTTTAACAGACTGTTTGGATTAGAGAAATCGGATGTTGGCGTGACAGGCATCGGACCGTCAGCGCTATGAGTTCCAGAGAGTTGCTCCCTGGCCAGCAGGACGCGACCGATTTGCCCGCAAACGAAGTGCAGTTTGCGCTGGTGATTTCGCGCATGCTGGAGACGGTGAAGGACGATCCGGAATTCAGGCGGCAGCTCGTCTACGATCTTGCCCGCTACAAGCTCCAGGAGCAGTTCACCTACGCCGACGCCAAGAACATCGACCAGATGAAGCGGGCGCTCGAGGACGCGATCGAGGAGGTCGAGAAGTTCTCGCGTGAAGCGCCGCCGCTGGAGCGGTTGCCGCAACATCAACTCACCTCGTCGAAGGCGGGTCAGACAAGCGGCCCGCTTTTGTCCGCCGACACTCCGGTGCTGCGCTCGGGGATCGAGGCGTCCACTCGGCCTGCGATCTCGGGCCCGCTCTGGCCGGTGATGAAGCGTACAGGGGCCATCCTGCTTGCCGCCGTCGCCATCGTTCTCCTCATTTCGCAGCGAGACCATATCGCCGCGCTGCGCCGGCTGGTTTCATCCCAGTCCCAGGAGATCGCGCTGGTCCCGCCCAAACCGGAGACGACGATGGCGGTCAGCAAGCCTGAAATGGTGACCGCCGTCGCGCCGCCGGCGAAACCGGCGCGCGTGCTTCCAACCGACTACGGCGTCTACGCCTTGATCGATGACAAGTCGCTGGCGGAGTTGAATGCGACCGGCATCATGGCGCCGGACATTCGCATCGCGATTTCACCGGAGTTCAAGAACCCCGACCGGCCGCATCTGCCGAACGGGCGCGTCAAATTCATCGTATTCCGCCGCGACGTCGCAAACGCGATTCCCGAACGGGTCGAGGTTCGGGTCGTGGCAAGGATCGCCAGAGAGTTCTCGAACGACGCCGCTGGCAAGGCGCTGAGTGGCGGAGACGACGTCGGCGTCATCCGCAACTTCGCCTATCCGTTCCGGGTGTCACCGATTCCCGGGGCGCCCGAGATGCTTGAGCTCCACGCCGGCGATTCAGAGCTCGAACTTCCGCCGGGACATTACGTTCTGAGCCTCGGCACGCAGGCCTATTACTTCCGGGTCGACGGCGAGATCACCGATCCCCGGCAATGCCTCGAGCGGGTCGTCGCCGGCGGCACCTTCTATGCACCGTGCAGGAAGGCACGAACGTACTGACGGTCCTGTAGCCCAGGTGAGCGCAGCGATAACGGCTGCCCCGCATGTCGCTTCGCTCATGCGGGCTACAAGAGAATGCGCAAGCAACCCTACTGCTTCTGCGCCGGCGCCATCATCGCGCCGCCCTTCTTCGCCGCTGGCGCGGGCACCGGCTTCGTCGCCGCGGTCGCCTGGGCAGGAAGATATTTGGCGACGATGGCTGGATCGACCTGCGCGATGTTGGCGTCGGGCAGGCGCGTCCAGGTCTCGTCCTTGCCGAACAGCGAAATGCCGAGGAAGCCACGCATGGTCAGGGTCTGGCCATCCGGGCTGACGGTCATCTTGGCCTTCCAGATGTTGCCGTCGCGCGGATTGACCACGTTGCCGCCATCATACTTCAACCCGTCGCGCTTCATGTCGCGGATGAAGGAGAGCCCGAGCACCGGCGCGTTCTTGCGATCGTCCGTGCATTTCGTGCAGGCCTCGTTCGGATCATCGCCGGCCCGCGGGAAGGTCTTTGCAATCACGCCTTCGAAGATGCCGTTGTGGTCGATGAAGAGGAACCATCCCACCGTCTTGCCGTCTTCGACCTTTTGCCAGAGGCCCGCGGCGGTCGGCTGGGCCGGCGCTGCAGCCGACATTTGCGCCGCAGCCGGGCTTGCCGCACCGAGCAACAGCGCGAGGAGCGAGAGCAGCCGAAAGCTGGAAAAGAAAATCCGCATCATCATCACCTTGCTGAGCCAATCGCCTTGCCGAGCCGCCACCGCAATGGCCGCAGACTACGGCGATTTCGCGAACGGTTCCAGCACCAGAAGCGCTAGCACCAGAAACATGGGGCATCGCCGCCCCGTCCTGCCGTGTCAGTTGACGCCAAGCTTCTTTTGCAGGCTGGAGGACGAGGTCGTGTACTGAAACACCAGCCGCTTGTCAGGATAGACGTAACGATGGGCTTTTTGCGACATCAACGCGCCTTCGTGGAAGCCGCACAGGATCAGCTTGATCTTGCCGGGATAGGTGTTGATGTCGCCGATCGCGAAGATGCCTGATACGTTGGTCTCGAATGCCGAGGTCTCGACCGGCACCAGATTGTTCTCGAGCGCGATGCCCCAGTTCGCGACCGGACCGAGCTTCATGGTCAGCCCGAAGAACGGCAGCATGGTGTCGCAGGAAATCTCGCTCACGATGTTGTCGTTGCCCTTGACGGTGGCGCCGGTGAGCTTGCCCTCGGCGCCCGAGAGCGCGGTGACCTGGCCGAGCCGCAGATCCATCTTGCCGCCTGCGACCAGCGCGCGCATCTGCTCGACGCTGTGAGGGGCGGCGCGAAAGTCGTCGCGACGGTGCAGCAGCGTGATGCGCTTGGCCAGCGGATGCAGATTGAGCGTCCAGTCGAGCGCGGAATCGCCGCCGCCGACGATCAGCACGTTCTTGTCGCGGAACGTCTCCATCTTACGCACGGCATAGTGCACCGAGGTGCCCTCATAGGCTTCGATGCCCGGTACCGGCGGACGCTTGGGCTGGAACGAGCCGCCGCCGGCCGCGATCACCAGCACCCTGCATTCGAACACCTTGCCGGCGTCCGTGGTGCAGCGAAATGCGGGATCGCCGATCTTCTCCACCGTCTCGATCATCTCGCCGAGATGGAAGGTCGGATGGAACGGCTTGATCTGCTCCATCAGCGCGTCGGTGAGGCCCTGCCCCGAAACCTGCGGAATGCCGGGAATGTCGTAGATCGGCTTTTCCGGATAGAGCTCGGCGCACTGGCCGCCGACCTTGTCGAGGATGTCGACGAAATGCACCTTCATATCGAGAAGGCCAAGCTCGAAGGCGGCGAACAGACCGCAAGGGCCGGCGCCAATAATCAGCACATCGGTTTTGATCACGTCGCTCATGTCGTCTCTTTATCGGTCGTTATCGGTTGGACGGCGCCCGGCGGGCAGAGGTGACCCTGCCTGTCTAGCCAACGGGGATGGATCAGGGAAGGCATAAAAGCGGGAGCGCCCCGCAGCCGTGCCCACTTGCCGGGTCAGGATAACTGGGCTGTAACGATCAAGGATATGACGGAGATCAATCGGTGAACGCACCAAGCCGCCTCGATACGACGCCGCGCCTGGAGGACTATCCCTATCGCCTCGCCGACAATGTCCGTTTCGGCGATCTCGATCCGAACCAGCACGTCAACAACGCGGTCTACGCCACCTATTTCGAGACCGGCCGTGTCACGCTGATGAAGAGCCCGGAATACGGGCTGACGCCGCCAGGGCTCGCCTGGATCATGGTGCGGCTCGACATCCATTTCCGCGCCGAACTGCACTGGCCGAACACGATCGAGCTCGGCCTCGGCGTCGTGAAGCTGGGGCGAACGTCGGTGACGTTCGAGCAGGTCGTGTTTTCGGAAGGAAAGTGCATCGCATCGGCGATTTCGGTCGGCGTGACGATCGACGAAGCGTCGCGGCGGCCGACGCCGCTCACTGCGGAGGTGATCGCGAAGCTGAGGCCCTGGCACAAGCGCGGCATCGAGGTCGCGATGCCGGGCCCATGATTCAATCAGTGAGGATCGGGCCTGCTGCAAAAATCAGGCTTGCAAGAAAGACATGAAAGATCAGGCCTGGCGTTCCGGTGTCGCCACGACCAGCCCGTCGAGCTCGTCGGAAACCTTGATCTGGCAGGACAGGCGGGAGTTCGGGCGCACGTCGAAGCCGAAGTCGAGCATGTCCTCTTCCATCGGCGTCGGGCTGCCGACCTTCTCGCGCCAGGCTTCGTCGACATAGACATGGCAAGTTGCGCAGGCACACGCGCCGCCGCATTCGGCTTCGATGCCGGGAATGCTGTTGCGGATCGCGGCTTCCATCACGGTTGCGCCGTTCTCGACTTCCACCGTACGGGTTTCGCCCTTGTGGTCGACAAAGTGAATCTTGGCCATGTGTGCTCGTGCTGCCGCGGTGCTGTGAATGAAGGAGGGTCCGGGCTGTCCTATAACGGGTCGATTAGCCCGGCGCCATAGCGTTTTGAGGCGAAATGAATCCCGCTTTACGGGAAGAAAATACGTCAAAACAAGACGCTAGAGCCCGGTTCTGACCGCGCCGGCCTCAAGGCTTCAGGATCGCCTCGATGGCGGTGCGAGCCTCGGTCACCGCTTCTTTCAGCGCGGCGAAGGCGTGGGGCCGGTTCTGGCCGGTCCGGATCGCGGTCTCGAGGCTGGCTGCAGCGTCCGCCACTGCAAAGGCGCCGATCCCGCGCGCCGAGCCCTTCAGCTTGTGGGCGAGTGCGCCGGCCTCGGCCGGCAGCGCTGCCATCGCCGCGATCAGGCGGACCGCCTGCTCGGCAAACATCGCCAGCACTTCGTGTTCCAGCTCAGGGTCGCCGAGCGTCATGCGGGAGAGGTGATCGAGGTCGAGCGGGCTGTCGATGGGTGCAAGCGGGGGCGAGGGCATCCAGTCCATCCGTTGCAGTTCAGGCGTCATGGCGCAGGCCCCCGGCATCGCGCGATGTCCGCCGGTCCGGCGGTCAGGTTCCTCTCACCGAAGCACGGAAATGGTTAACGAAGTGTTCGGGCCGTTTTACGTAAATCCGCCCGTTTATTGACGAAAAGTTGCCGCAATCCGGCGAGTCCCGTGGAGAATTGCATTTATTGCTAAGGCGTTACGGCGCGATCCTGTTAACGATGATTAAGATTGTCTTAATCGCAGGCATTTCATTCGCGACGCTCTGCCAATAGGATGTTGCGGAAATTGGCGGACAAGCCGTCCGGGTGGGGATGGCTCGGAGATCCGCGCAAGCGGCATGATCCGGTCTGTGGGCTTGCGTAGCGCGCAGGGCTCGCGGGGGGACGCGTAAAAGTAACGAGGGCTCGGACTGAACATGGCGAACACTCCGAAAAAGGTCAAAGACCCCACAGAAGTTGCGCTTTCTGCGATCCAGGAAGCCCTGAACATCAGCGACACCGCTGCGGACACCAGCCGCAACGCCTCGATGCGCAGCGAAACGCCACCTCCGGTAGCCCCGCCGGCTCCCCCGATGTTCGACGAACCGGGCTTCGAGCCGCGTCCTGCCGCGAACGAACGGGCGGTGTTCGATCCGATCGAGGAGCCGCGCTCCTCGCGCCGTGCCGCCAACGACGACCGCGAGACCATCGGCCAGTTGCTCCAGGCGCTTCAGAAGGGCCGCCCTGCCCGCAGCGTCTACACCTTCGCCACCATTTTCGCCGGCGTATGGCTCGCAGCCTGCGCGGCGCTGACGGTCGGCTTCCTGCCCTCGATCCAGGCCGCCATGGGCCAGAGCGGCGGCGTGCTCGTCATCGCCGGCCTGATCGCGATGTTCTTCGCGCCGATCATGCTGTTCTACTTCCTCGCGAGCCTGGTCTGGCGCGGCCAGGAAATGCGCATGATCGCGCAGGCGATGGCGCAGGTCGCGATTCGCTTCTCCGAGCCGGAAGGCTCGGCCTCCGATTCCATGGTCACCGTCGGCCAGGCCATCCGCCGCGAGGTCGCGGCGATGGGCGACGGCATCGAGCGCGCGATCGCGCGCGCCGGCGAACTCGAGACGCTGGTCGCCAACGAGGTCGCGGCGCTCGAACGCGCCTATTCAGACAACGAAGTGCGCATCCGCGCCCTGCTCCAGGACATCGCGCATCAGCGCGACAACCTGGTCGGCCAGGCAGAGCAGGTCCGCAGCGCCATCTCCGGTGTGCAGATCGATTTGCGCCACGACATCGCGCTGATCTCGGACGCGATCGCCTCGCGTGTCGACGAGGTCGCCAAGTCCATCACCGGCGCTCTCGAAGAGCGCGGCGCCCACATCACCGGCGCCCTGAGCAATGCCGGCGACAACATGATCCTCGCCCTCGGCGAGCGCGGCGGCGACCTGCTCGACCGCCTCGAGGAGGCCAGCAACGAGACCACGCGCGCCGTGCTCGACGCCAGCGAGCGGCTGACCACCAGCCTCAACTTCAAGACCGGCCACGTCCACGACGAGTTCGTCGACCTCGCCGACCGCGTCCACGAGATGCTGAACGAGCGCATCGACCGCATCACCGGCGAATTCGAGCAGCGCTCCGCCGCGATCGTCGACGGCATCTCCGAGCGCACCGAGCAGGTGCACGACAGCCTGAAGAATTCGTCGGACTCGCTGCTGCTCGAGCTCGAGCTGCGCTCCAACGACATCTCGGCCAAGATCGACGACGCCGGCAGCCGGCTCGCCAACCAGATCATGACGAGCGGCGACAAGGCGAGCGAGGCGCTCGACGCCACCGTCAACAGCCTCGTTGCCAAGGTCGTGAGTCAGACCGAGACCGCGCACGACTCGCTGTCGCTGCAGATGAGCGCCTTCGACGAGCTGGTGAAGAACCAGGGCACCGAGCTGGTCGAGAAGTTCGCCCGCGACTCGGGCACGCTGGGCGCGCTGATCACCCGCCACATCTCCGAGTTCGACCGCACCGTGAAGACGTTCGGCGGCGAAATCGTCGATCGCATGGGCCAGCGCACGCAGGACATCCATGAGTCGCTGAAGACCTATGTCGACAATTTCGACACCCGCTTCACCGAAAACGGAGGCGAGATCACCGCGAAGCTCGATCAGCGCCTGGTGCAGTTCGAGACCACGATCGGCGAACGTGTCACCAATCTGGATGCCTCGCTGAACGGCAAGATCTCCAGCCTCGACAGCACCATCGAAGGTCACATCAAGACATTCGACCAACAGCTCGGCAGCCGCGTCAGCGCGCTCGAGCAGTCGTTCGATACCCGCGCAAGGTCCGTCACCGAGACCATCGACGTACGCCTCAACACGCTCTCCTCGTCGCTGACCGACGGTGCCGCGCAGGCGATCCAGTCGGTCGATACGCGGTTGACGCACCTCACGACGACGCTCACCGGCGGCGCGTCGCAGGCGCTCGAGTCCATCGACTCCCGTCTCACCAACCTGACGACAACGCTGACCGATGGCGCCTCGCAGACGATCCAGGCGATCGATACGCGCCTGACGCATCTGACGACCACCCTCACCGGTGGCGCCTCGCAGGCGCTCGAGTCCATCGACTCCCGCCTCACCTACCTCAACACCGCGCTGACGAACGGCGCTTCGCAGGCCGTACAGTCGATCGACACGCGCCTCACGATCCTGACCTCGACCCTCACGGACGGCACCGCCCAGGCGATCGAGGCGGTCGACCGCCGCATCACCAGCGTCGCCGAGCTGATCGACGGCCGCAGCATGCATCTGACCGACACGGTCACGGCACGCTTCCAGGACATCCACCAGGCCATCGAGACCAAGGTCGGCTCGGTCGCTAGCGACATCGACGTGCGCGTGGCGCAGTTCGAGGACCTGCTCGGCTCGCGTGTCGAGGCCGTCGCCGGCCGCATCGAGAGCAGCGGCCGCCAGGCCAGCGAGGACATGATGTCCCGCGCCGAGATGATCTCGACCGCGATCCGCTCGCATGTCGAGGACGCCGAGCGCTCGCTCACCAACCTCGTGGTCAACACCAGCGAGACCATACAGACCGGTGCGCGCACCGCGCAGCAGTCGCTGATGACGGTCTCCTCCGACGTCAACGCCCAGCTCAAGTTGACCTCCTCCGAGGTCGAGCGCGCGCTGACCGCGGTCGGCACCGGCGCCGCGAACTCGATCCTGAGCAGCGCCCGCGAGGCCCAGTCGACCCTGGTCGCCGCATCCGGCGATGCGTCCAACCAGATCAAGTCGCTGTCGGCCGACGTCGAACGCACGCTGTCGGCGGCAGGCTCGGCGACCGCAGCCTCGATCCTGGCCGGCGCCCGTGAGGTCCAGACCACGCTCGTCACGGCCTCTTCCGATGCGGCCAACCACGTCAAGACCCTCACCGCCGACGTGCAGCGCTCGCTCTCGATGGCCGGCACCACCACGGCGGAATCGATCACCGCCGGCGCCCGCGACGCGCAGAGCGCGCTGATCGCGGCCTCGAGCGAGACCGCCAACCAGATCAAGGCGCTGTCCTCGGACGTGCAGCGCTCGCTCTCTATGGCGGGCACCGCGACGGCCGAGTCCATCATGACCGGTGCGCGCGAGGCACAGAGCACCCTGGTCACGGCGTCCTCGGATGCCGCGAGCCAGGTCAAGTCGCTCGCGGCCGAGGTCCATCGCTCGCTCTCGCAGGTCGGCCAGTCCACCGCCGAGACGATCACGACCAGCGCCCGCGACGCCCAGACCACCCTGCTGTCGGTCTCGGCCGAACAGACCAGCCAGGTCCGTTCGCTGGCGGCCGAGATGCAGCGCGCGCTGGCGACCGCCGGCGGCGCCACCATCGAGGCACTCACCAGCGGCGTGCGCGAGGCCCAGGGCACGCTGATCTCCGCCTCGACGGACGCGGCGAGCCAGATCAAGTCTCTGACCACGGACATCGAGCGCACGCTGACCTCGGTCGGCGCCGACACCGCCTCGACCATCCTCAACAGCGCGCGTGAGGCGCAGACTTCGCTGACCTCGACGTCGGCGGATGCCGCCAGCCAGATCCGCACGATCTCGACCGAGATCGAGCGCACGCTGAGCGCGGCCACCGCGAACGCGACCAACGACATCCAGACCAGTGCGCTCAACGCCCAGAACGCGCTGATCAACGCCTCCAACGAGGCCAGCTCGCGGGTCAAGTCGAGCTCGGCCGACGTCGAGCGCTCGGTGCTCGCCGCCAGCAGCAGCTTCGGCCAGGCCATGACCGGCAAGACCGACGAGATCGTCACCTATGTGCAGCAGCAGTCCGACCGGCTCGCGAACATGATCGACGCCAAGCGCGGCTCGCTCGTGGACGCGATCGGCTCGAAGACCAGCCAGCTCACGCTCGACATCGACCGCGTCACGTCGGACGCGCTGAAGTCGATCGAGACGCGCGGCCACGCGTTCTCGCAGACGATGATGGGCAACGGCTCCGAGGTGGCGCGGACCATCAACTCGGCGAGCGAGATGGCGACGGGTGCCGTCAACAAGTCGCTCAAGGACCTCGAGCAGGCCTCGCGCGCGGCGATCGACCAGTCGCGCCAGGTCTCGATCGCGGCCGTCACCGAGATGCAGGAGACCAGCAAGATCCTGCGCACCGACACGGTCGCCCTGTTCGAACGCCTGCGCGAAGGCAACATCCTGCTCCAGGAGGTGCTGACCGGCGCGCACGACAACCTCAACTCGCTCGAGCGGGCGCTGGTGACGCGCGTCGCCGACTTCGTCTCGGCGATGAACGACGTCACCTCGCGCAACGGGGCTGCGACGCAGAACCTCGAAGACCAGCTCAACGTCTTCAACACGAAGACCACCCGGGCGCTGCAGGATCTCGGCGAGCTGTCGACCCAGTTCGACGCGCACGGCAAGGCGCTCGTCGAGGCCGCCCAGGTCGTCGAGCAGAGCAACAAGAACACCACCGCCTCGCTGGCCGAACGCAAGCAGGCGCTGGAATCGCTCGTCACCACGATCGACCTGCGCACGACCGATCTCGACCAGCGTCTGTCGCGCTTCACCGGCCTGCTCGATGAATCGCTGGCAGCCGCCGAAGAGCGTGCCCGCGACATCGCCCGCGTCGTCGCGGAGACCGCCGGCGCAGGTTCGGCCGCGATCACCCGCCAGTTCGAGGCGGTGCGGTCGGCCTCCGAGGAGGAGCACCGCCAGACCATCGAGGCCATGCAGGACATCTACCGCCAGACCACCGACGAGGCGGATGCGATGTTCAAGCAGTCGGCTGAGAAGTTCGGCAACCTCGTCTCCAGCATGAAGCAGATGGCGTTCGAGATGCACAATGAGCTCGAAGCCACCCGCAACGAGCTGCGCCGCGGCGTGCTCGAGATGCCGCAGGAGGCCGCCGAGAGCACCGCGCAGATGCGCAAGGTGATCGTCGACCAGATCGAGGCCCTCGCCGAGCTCAACCGCATTGTGGCTCAGCACGGCCGCGGCCTCGACGTCACCACGACGGGCCGCGCCAGCGTGCAACGCCAGGAAGAGCCGATGCTGGCGACCGTCGGCGCGCGCAGCACCGAGACGCGCGTGCGCGACACCGGCAGCGCCTCGACGCTGCCGCCGCCCGACCTCGGCATGCCGGCCGCGCGCCGCACCGAGGCTCCGCCGGTTGCACCCGCGGGCAACGATCAGGGCCGCGACGGCTGGCTGTCCGACCTGCTGAACCGCACGGACGCCAACCAGGGCGCGCCCGCGGGGCGTGAAGCGCC
Source organism: Bradyrhizobium sp. SZCCT0153 (assembly GCF_018129995.1). Taxonomy (GTDB): domain Bacteria; phylum Pseudomonadota; class Alphaproteobacteria; order Rhizobiales; family Xanthobacteraceae; genus Bradyrhizobium; species Bradyrhizobium japonicum_G. The sequence continues at coordinate 283,895 of NZ_JAFCKS010000005.1, read as the reverse complement.
GCGCGGCCGCCAGGCTGCGCCGGCCCCGCAGCCGCAGGCTCCGCAGGGTGGCGGCAATCCGCTGGAATCGCTGTCGCTCGACATCGGCCGGCTGATGGACCGCAACCTTGCCGCCGAGATGTGGGACCGCTACCAGCGCGGCGAGAACAAGGCCTTCACCAAGCGCCTCTACACGCCCGCCGGCCAGAAGGCCTTCGACGAGGTCGCCCGCAAGTACCGCGCCGACCGCAACTTCAAGGGCACGGTCGACCGCTACGTCGCCGAGTTCGAACGCCTGCTGGACGAAGTCGCTCGCGACGGCCGCGGCCCGCAGGAGCTGCGCAACCACCTGACCTCGGAAACGGGCCTGGTGTACACGCTGCTGGCGCACGCGGCAGGCCGGCTGGGGTAAGACGCAACTTGCGATATGGCGAGTAGCGAATAGCGAATGAAAAACGGAGCCCTCGCGGGCTCCGTTTTGTTTTGGATTGTCATTGCACGAGCAGCTCACTGCGCATCGGGGAATTACGGCCCCTACAAGCACCGTCATCGCGAGAGCTCTTACGACGAAGCAAGCCAGACTGTCCCCGCGGAGGCAGTCTGGATTGCTTTGCTTCGCTCGCAATGACGACGGTGAGAAGCGCGCGAACCAGCTACTATTGCCGCTTGGGCGCCGCTGCCGGCTTCGGCGGCTCGGGCGGCGGCGGAGCGGCCGCTGGCGCACTGTTGCTGGCGCCGAACAGCACGCGGGTCGGGTTGCGATCAAAATTGTTCACGGCGCGGCTGATGTCGCCGAGGGTACGGCGGCCGTCCGTGATCAGCAATCCGGAGCGCTTGTCGAAATCGTCAGCCAGTTCGCGGATCGACTTCACCGCCTGGAACAGCTCGCCGCCGTCCTTGCCGCCGGCCAGCGTGTTGAGGCCGAGCATGAGGCTGTCGGCCTTGAGCATGACGCCGTCGACCCTGGCCATCACGCCGTCGATCTTCTCGGAGTTGCGCGCCAGCGAGTTGGTGAAGGTCTCGAGGTTCTTCAGGGAGTTCTTCACCGACTCCTGATTGTCGGCGACGATCCTGTTGATGTTCTGGAGCGTGCCGCGGATCGCCTCGGTGACGTCCTGGAGCTTGTTGGGATCAGCCGTCAGCGTCGGGATGCCGTCCTCGTCGAGCGGCGGCGGCGGGGCCGCCTCCTCGCCGCCCTTGAGCGAGATCGCGGCAACGCCGGTCAGGCCCTGGAATTCGAGGCCGACCAGCGTGTCCTTGCGGATCGGGGCGTTGTTCTCGACCATGGCGAGTGCGACGACCCGCCGCGGGTTGTCCAGCTTCACCGAGACCACTTCACCCACCCGGATACCGTTGAAGTTGACGCTGCCGCCGTTGCGCAGGCCCGCCGCCGGGCCCTCGAACACGACGCGCAAGGGGCTGCGCTGCTTGGTGGTGTGCAGCGACTGGAACCACAGCACGAAGCCGATCGCCGCGGCGATCACCGCCAGCGTGAACGATCCGATCAATACGTAATTCGCCCGCGTTTCCATCAGCTACTCCAGCACCTCAGCTCATTACCGCGCGAGCGCGCTTGCCATGGAAATATTGTCTCAGCCAGGGATGCTGCGAGGCCTGCATGTCGGCGATCGAGCCTGCCGCAATGATCTTACCGTTCCCTAAAACGGCGATGCGGTCACATGCTGTGTAAAGGCTGTCGAGGTCGTGCGTTACCATGAAAACGGTCAGCCCCAAAGTGCGCTGGAGCGTCCTCACCAGCTCGTCGAAGTCGCCGGCGCCGATCGGGTCCAGGCCCGAGGTCGGCTCGTCGAGGAAGACGAGATCCGGATCGAGCGACAGCGCGCGCGCCAGCGCCACGCGCTTGATCATGCCGCCGGACAGTTCCGAGGGGAAGCGATCGGCGACTTCGGGCTTGAGGCCGACCATTGTCAGCTTGGCGATGGTGATCTCGTCCATCAGCCGCTGCGAGACCCGCAAGTACTCACGCATCGGAAACTGGATGTTCTGCCGCACCGTCAGCGAGGAGAACAGCGCGCCCTGCTGGAACAGCACGCCCCAACGGCGCTCCACGTTGCGGCGCTGCGACGTGCTGGAGGAATCGAGGTCGACCCCGAACACCTCGATGGAGCCCGCGACCTTCGGCACCAGGCCGATGATGGTGCGCGTCAGCACCGACTTGCCGGCGCCGGAGGGGCCGACGAAGCCCAAAATCTCGCCGCGCTTGACGTCGAGGTTGAGGCCGTCGAGCACGCGCGTCGCGCCGAACTGCACGGTGATGTCGCGGACGCGGATGATGGGGTTTTGAATCCCGCCTTGAACCTCCTGCGCCATCGTCACATCCCGATCGAGGCGAAGAAGATCGCGAACACGCCGTCCATGACGATGACGAAGAAGATCCCCTTCACCACCGACGCCGTCGTGTGCTGGCCGAGCGATTCAGCGCTGCCCTGCACGGCGAGGCCCTCGACGCAGGCGACGATGCCGATCACCGCGGCCATGACCGGCGCCTTGACGATGCCGACGATGAAATGGTCGATCGAGATGGCGTCGCGCAGGCGCAGCAGGAAGGCTTCGGGATCGACGCCGCCATAGAGCCAGGCGACGAGACCGCCGCCATAGAGCGCGGCCATCGCGCCGAGAAAGGCGAGGATCGGCAGCGCCAGTACCAGCGCCAGCATGCGCGGCAGCACCAAGACCTCGATCGGGTCGAACCCCATGGTGCGCAGCGCGTCGATCTCCTCGCGCATCTTCATCGAACCGAGCTCGGCGGTGTAGGCGCTGCCCGAGCGGCCCGCCACCATGATCGCGACCAGGAGGACGCCGATCTCGCGCAGCACCAGCACGCCGAGCATGTCGACGACGAAGATATCGGCGCCGAAGCGGCGGAAATGAAAGATACCCTGCTGCGCGATGATGCAGCCGATCAGGAAGGTGATCAGCACGATGATCGGCACCGCGCGCCAGCAGACCTGTTCTAGATGATGCACGGTCGAGGTCAGGCGCAGCGAACGCGGATGGATCAGCACGCGAAAACCCGCCGCGAGCACCGCGCCGAGCATGTCGATCAGGCCCGCCACGGTGGCGCCGACGCCGGCCACGGTCCGGCCGATCTGCTCCAGCATGCCGGTGATGGTGATCGTGCTGCTGTCGACGACGGGTGTCGCCCGTACCCGCCGCACCTCGTCGACGAGACTCGCATAATTGGTGGAAAGCCCGGCGATCTGCGCCTCGACGGCGCCTTGCGTGAGGCTACGGCGCAGCCGCTCGATCAGCCAGGCACCGAAAGTGTCGAGCTTGGCGACCTCGGAGACGTCGATGAAGACGCTTTGCGAACCGCCCGCGAGCTTTTCGGCGTCCGCCACCATCCGCTCCAGGACCGGCGCGAAGCTCGCGGTCCAGGTTCCGGTGGCGCAGAGTGCCAGCGCATTGCCCTTCGCAATCCGTTCCAGCTTCGGATCGCCGTTCAAGATGTCCGCTCCCGTGCCGGGGCGCAAGAAACGGATAGACTCATCAGATCGTTGCGCACGCGCCCTTACCCGGAGAAGGTATCCCCAACTGGTTAACGTTAGTTGCTAGAGGTAACTAGCAGGTTCAGATTTCGCCAGAGTTCAAAATGACTTCCAGCAAAGTTCCGGTTCTCGCCGCGCGAATCGAGCGCTTCCCCATCGCCGGCAGTTTTACCATCAGCCGGGGCGCCAAGACCGAGGCCGTGACCGTCACGGCCGAGGTCAGCCGGGACGGCCTGACCGGCCGCGGCGAATGCGTGCCCTATCCCCGTTATGGCGAGACGCCCGAGGCGACGCTCGCGGCCATCCAGGCCATGCGGGAGGCCGTGGCCGGCGGCCTCACCCGCCAGGCTCTCCAGGCGGCCATGCCTCCCGGCGCGGCCCGTAATGCCCTGGATTGCGCCCTGATCGATCTGGAAGCCAAGGCGGCCGGCTTGCGCGCCTGGAGCCTGCTCGACCGCCCGGTGCCGGGCGAGCGCACCACGGCCTACACGATCTCGCTGGGCACCCCCGACGCCATGGCGGCGGCGACCGCCAGGGCGGCGCACCGGCCGCTACTCAAGATCAAGCTCGGCGGCGACGGCGATCCGGAGCGGATCGCCGCGGTGCGCAAGGTCGCCCCCGAATCCGAGCTGATCGTGGATGCCAACGAGGCCTGGACCGAGGCCAATCTGGAGCACAATCTGAGCGCCTGCGCCGCCGCCGGCGTCACCCTGGTCGAGCAGCCGCTGCCGGCCGGCAAGGACGGCACGCTGGCGCGGATCAAGCGGCCGCTCGTGGTCTGCGCCGACGAGAGCGTGCACGATCGCCGCTCGCTGGCGCCGCTCCGCGAGCGCTACGACGCCGTCAACATCAAGCTCGACAAGACCGGCGGCCTCACCGAGGCGCTCGCGATGGCGGACGCCGCGCAGGCGCTCGGCTTCGAGATCATGATCGGCTGCATGGTGGCAACCTCGTTGTCGATGGCCCCGGCGATGCTGGTGACGCCGCAGGCGCGCTTCGTCGATCTCGACGGCCCGCTGCTGCTGGCGCGCGATCGCGATCACGCCCTGCGCTATGACGACAGCCTGGTCTATCCGCCGGACGCTTCGCTGTGGGGATGAGCCTTGAGCCGGTGCCTCGCCGACCACATCACGAGGGCACCGGCAGCGGCCATCGCGGCCATGACGTAGTACAACGCCTCGCCATAGCGCGCGTAGAGCACGCCCGAGATGATCGACGTCGCCGAACTCAGGAGACCGTTGGTTGCCGCGTAATATCCCTGCCCGCGTGCCATCTGATGCGAGGGAACGTGACGCACCATGAGATTCATCACGCCGACCTGGGTGAGGCCGAAGCTCAAGCTGTGCCCGAGCTGGGCGAGCGCGAGCATGGCGATCGGCGGATCCTGCGCGGTGATCAGCCAGCGCACCACGGCACTCAAGCCTCCGATCACCACCAGCAGCGACGGGTGTAGCGAGAAGCGTGGCGACAGCGCGAAGACGACGATCTCGGCAAGCACGCCGAGCGCCCACAGTCCCGCGATCGTCAACCCGCCGAGACCTTGGCTCTGCCAGTTGATCGAGGCGAACGTGTAGAAGGCGACGTGGCTGCACTGGATCAGCGCGGACGCAGAGATGATGGCCAGGAAGCCCGCATCGCGCAGCAGGGCCTTGCCAGCCTGCGTTCCCCTCGTCGATCGCGGCGCATCCTCCAGCGGACGAAGCGAAAGCGTGGCCATGGCCGAGACTGTCGCCATCGCAACGATGACCCAGATCAGCTGACGCGCGGCGATCATGTCGACCAAAAAACCGCAGGCAAGCGCACCGAGGATGAACGCGACCGATCCCCAGAGCCGCAAGGGTCCGTAATCGAGCTTGTAACGGGCGACGCCGCGCAACGCGTAAGCATCGGTGAGCGGCAACAATGGAGTCCAGCAGCAGCAGGTCGCAATGTAGAGCAGCAGCACCGGCCAAGGCTGCTGCTGGGTGCCGACGAGTGCAAAGCAGAGCGCGGTGGCCGACGCCGTCAGGATCATCGCTCCGCGCAACGCTTGGCGCCGTTCGGCAAGGCTCGTCACGAAGGGCAGCGTTGTGAAGCGCGTGACGGCTGGAACGGCGCCGATGATCCCGATCCAGGCCGGCTCGATGCCGATGGCCTTCAACCACACCGTAAAGAACGGCAGATGGGTGCCCATGACAGCGAATGACGTGCTGTAGAACAGCGCAAGGTAGCGGGCGAATCGCCGCCCCGAGAGCGCTGCGATGGGGATTTGTGATTCGGGTGCCATCAAACCAATTGCGATTCGGTCGATATCGTGGTGATCGTTACAGTAACGCGCGGTGATTTGCGCGACGAGATTGTCATGGCCAACGAAGCATTCGCCCTCTCGCCCATGTCTGCCCGCGCGGCCGAGCCGAACGAGCAGGATTACGACGCGATCCGCGAAGCCTTCATGGAGACCGCGCGCGGCCGCTGGTTCCTCGGCGAATATGCCAAGCGCAACCGCAATGCCGACACGGCCATGGTGCTCAATGCGGTCGCGAAAATCGAAGAAACCCTTGCGGCACAGCGACAACCCGTCGTCGAGGACCGCCTGCCCGAAGCGCTGGTCGAGATCCGCCGCGCCATTCGCGAAGCCGAGACTATCGCGATCGCGGCCGTCGATCCCGCGGCGATCGAGGCGATCCTCGCTGCGATCCCGCGCGGCGTGCGCATCATCAAGGAGATCTCCTGGCGCTGGCGCGAGATCGGCGCCGACGGGCGAATCTGCGACCTGATTGATTCGCAGCTCGCCTCCATCGAGGCGGCCTGCGGACAGGTTTCGACCATCGATCCCCGCGTCGAGCTCCAGGCCGCATTCGATCTGCTCAGGGATCGGATCGAGCAGCTGGAGGCCGACGGCGACACGAAGCCGCAAGCTGCGGTGCGGCCCTCGCCGGCTGCGGAGCAGAACGCAGCATCGCCCGTGGCGGACGCATCGCCTGCGGAGGTCGCGCCTGCCGCGATGGCAAGCGAAGCGCCCCTGGCTTTTACGGAGCCGCCGCAGGACATCGCCAAGGCCCCCGAGCCCGAACCGGCCGTGGAGACGGCCGGCGCCGCCGAAGCGTTCGTCGTCGCCGAGGAGGCAATGAACGCCGCCGCCGGGCCCGAGATCGCCGCCGAGAGCGAGATCGCGCCTGACGACACCGCTATTGCAGAGCCCGCCGCCTTCACGGAGGTGACCGACGCGTTTGCGCCGGATGCCGCCGCGGAAGCCGAGGACGAAGCCATACTTGACGCCATCGCGCTGGAGATGGCTGCACCCGATCCGGAGTTCGACGAGATCATCGAGCCCGTCGAGATGGAAGCGGCCGTTGCGGACCCGATGGTTGCGGAGGCCGCAGCGCCCATTGCCGCCGAGATGCCGAAACCGATCGCACCGGTGATGGAAGAGCCCGCCGAGGAAGCGCCGATCGCGATGGAATCGCTGGCGCGCCTCACCAACGCCATCGCGGAAGCCGCCGCCGAAGTGATGGAGCAGCCGGCCCCTGCGATGGCCGCCACGGCAACATTCGCCGCGGCGCCGACCGCATCGCTTCCGATGCCCTCACCGGTCCCGGAAGCCTCGCTCGGCGCCACCATCCTCGCCAGCGGCATTTTGCAAAAGCCCCGCGCGGCAGCGAACGACCCCCTCGCGCCGATCCGCCGCATGACCCAGGCCGAGAAGATCGCGTTCTTCTCGTAAGGGAACGCAGCATACTCGGTCTCGTGTCCCGGACGCGCTGCAACGCCCTTGGCGTTGCTGCGCAGAGCCGGGATCCCGCAAGCAACGAATTCCTGTGCAAGATGGGCTGCAGCTTTGCAGCGCACCGCTGAAGTAGCGCTACACTGCGTCAGGGGCGCAGAAGGAGAGTGAGGCGCGCGCTCTCGCAATAACGGACTAGCCGCCGCCTGCTCGCCCCATCACCCGCAATTCCAGACCGCGCCGATCGGTGTTCGAGTCCAGCACGGACCGAAGCTGCCGCCGTTGTAGCGGCCGCCGCCGAAGCCGGGCCGGCCGAAATAATGCCAATCACCATCCCAGCCGTAATATTGCGGAACCGGGTCGATGTACCAGTGGCGCCGGTCGTTGCGCGACAGGCGCCGCATCGCGTCCTTCTGCTTGTAGAGCGGAATGCTGTTGCTCAGCGGCTGACGATAGCCCGGCAGGAAGCCGTAGCCTTGCCAGGCCTGCTTGTGGCGTTTCTGGATTGACGCAGCGGGGGCGACAGCCGGCAGCAGCGACAGGACAATAGCGACAGATAGACACATAAGGCGAGACATGGACCGATCATAGACAGTCGGATGCCGGCAGGCCATTCAAATTCGGGGCGAAGTTCATCGCAACCGGGAATTTCGGGCGACATCCGACGATCGATGTTTCGACGACGAGGAATTGACACACGCCGAAACAACCCGTGCACGAAAACAATCTCGCCTGGCGCGATGTAACAAAGCCCCCCGCGAAACCGAAGAGGTCGGGGACGGAAATTCCATCACCGAAGGTTGAGGACACATGATTGGCGAAGTGATTGTCATTGGCGATCTACAATTGCGGGACGGCGCCTCTGTCGACGAACACGACCGCCTCGGCGGGCGCATGTACGATATCGTCAGCCGTCTTCCGGGCTTTCTGTCGATCAAGTCGTTCAAGGCCGATGACGGCGAGGAACTCACCGTGTTCCGTTTTGCCTCGGAGGAAGCGCTCGAAGCCTGGCGCACCCACCCCGAACACGTCGAGACGATGAAGCGGGGACATGCCGAGTTCTACGCCAGCGGCTTTCTGCAGATCTGCAAGGTGATCCGCGAAGTCGGCCCTTTCAGGCACAGCTGATCTCGTCCGGCGTCACAATATCATCGACGATCTCTGCGGCCGGCGCCCTTGCGGATCGGGAAACGGGCCACGACTATAGAGCACCGGGGCCGATCATTCGCACGCCCGAGGTGGATGCCGTCGCCGCCCGCGTGGACGATTTGATCATCCGGCCCGGCGGCGTGCTGCGCCATCGCGAATGGGGGCTCTACGAGGTCGGAATATCCGGCCTGACGGTCTTCTTGTGCGCATCGGCTGGCCGTCCCAATTGATGACTGACCCTAGCTGATCACGCCCTTCCTGATCAGGAAGCAGCCATAGCCTCTGCAGTCGCCGACCTGGACCACGCCAAAGCTCGCCGCTGCCGCGCGATAGAAGTCAGGGCGTGAGAGCTTTCCGGGAACGACTGGGCGGCCGACGGTGCGTTCGATCTCGGCCAGCACCGCGCGCTGCACGTCGGGGACGCGGTCGGGGTCGTCGACCGGCATCATCACGCGGACCGGATCTGGATCGAAATCGTCGAGCGGATAGACCGACATGATGGCGCGGATGGCGGTCTCCATGCTCATGCCCGGCAGATGGATCAGGCGCTGCGATGTGGTGCTCTGCGCGATGCGGGTGGCCGGGTGGTTGGCGTCGACGAAAACGAGGTCGTCGCTATGGCCCATGGAAGCCAGCAGCCAGAGCAGATCAGGCGTCAGGATCGGATCGATCGATTTCAGCATGTGACGGACTGTCCTCCCATCGGGCGCCAACCTGACCAGGTTCCAAACGTGATTCAGATCACGCAGCCTATCATGGTGATCACGATCACGGACCACAAGCTCGAACGCGGCCAAGCTTCCTCGCAACCAATCTCGCATCGAGATCAGTGCCAAAGGAGCACGCCATGTTCCGCCTAAAGCCTTTCCTGATGACGGCTAGCCTGCTGGGAAGCCTGTTCGGCTTCGCCTGCGGCCCCGTTTCCGCGCAAGTCGCCCCGGTCGAGCCGGCCCCCACCGCGTTGCAAGGCCCGGAACAGCGGGTGGCGCTGGTGATCGGCAATTCGAACTACCAGAACGCGCCGCAGCTCGCCAACCCCGACAATGACGCGGAGTCGATGGCGAAGTTCCTGAATTCGGCCGGGTTCGAAGTGGTGGCCGCAACCGATCTCGGCCAGAACGACATGCTCCGCGTGGTGCAGGACTTCTCCGCCAAAGTGTCCGCGCGCGGTCCGAACACGGTGGCGATGGTCTACTACGCCGGTCACGGCGTGCAGCTCGCCGGCGAGAACTACCTCGTTCCCGTCGACGCCAAGGTCTCGAGCCAGACCGAGCTCGTCAACAACTCGGTTCGCCTGGTCGACGTGATGTCGACGCTGGAGACGATCCCGAGCCGCATGCGCATCGTCATCCTCGATGCCTGCCGCAACAACCCGTTCCCGAACGTCAACGACGCCGGCCGTGGCCTTGCCATCGTCGATGCGCCGAACGGTTCGATCGTCGGCTACTCGACCGCGCCGGGCGCGGAAGCGCAGGACGGTACCGGTGGCCACAGCCCCTACACCCAGGCCTTCCTGAACGTCGCGCGCGAGCCCAACGTGCCGATCGAGCAACTCTTCAAGCGCGTGCGTCTCGAAGTGAACCAGAGCACCAGCGGCGCGCAGATCCCGTGGGAGAGCTCGTCGCTGACCTCCGACTTCACCTTCTTCGGCGACACCGCCGTTGCCGCCAACCGCGCGCCGGTGAATGCGCCTGTCGTGCAGATGGCCTCCAACCTGCCGAGCCGCTCGACCCGCCAGGCCTATGATTACGTGGTGTCCGAGGCGCGGCCGGAGTACTATCAGGAGTTCATCCAGATGTACCCGCACGATCCGCTGTGCGACCACGTCCGCTGGCTGCTCAACAACCTGCTGCTCACGCAGGCCTGGCACAAGGCGGTGCTCGCGAACTCGCCGATCGGCTACAAGAACTTCTACGACAGCTACGGCAACACCCCCTATGCGCAAGTCGCGCTGAAGCTCGAAGTCCAGCCGAAGCTGGTCCCCTTGATGCAGGCGACCAGGTTCCTGGCGCCGCAGAACGTCAACCCGACCTTCAAGGTCGGCAATCTCGGCCAGCCGAAGTACATGCCACTGATGCAGCAGGGTAATGGCGGTGGCCAGATGGGCGGCAACCTGCCGATCATGCAGAAGCCGGGCGACAACAACGGCATCGGCAAGCTCGGCAACGGCGGTCAGATCGTCAACCTGCCGGCGGGCAACAACCAGCAGAACGGCACGCCGTCGCAGACCCCGGGCAAGATCGTCACCCTGCCTGCGCCGACCAACACGACCAACACCAATGGCGGCATCGGCAAGATCGTGACGCTGCCGGCGACCAACATTACGCAGAACGGCGGCAACAATGCCGGCACTGGCAACGGCACGACCAATGCCACTCCCGGCAAGATCGTGAGCATGCCGGTGAATGTCGGCAAGGGCGGTTCGACCGTCGAGACCAACCCCGTAAAGGTTCAGACCCAAAACAACCCGATCCGCGTCAACAACGGCGTCAAGATCAACACCAACCCGGTCAACAAGGTGCAGGTCCAGAACAACAGCCGGCCGCAGTTCAACACGACCAACCGGATGGTCAACAACAACGGCAACAACTTCCGCCAGTCGATGAACCAGTCGCCGAGCATGGGCGGCGGCAACAACCATCGCGGCTTCATGCACTGATCGCGGTCGGCCACACAACGACAAAGGGGCAGAGCGGAAACGCTCTGCCCCTTTCATGTTCGGGGAATAGACGTGATCAGCTGCATCGCGGCCTGTCCTTACCAGGTGGCCTTTGGGCGGCCTGAGCGCGCGCCTCGTCCTTCGAGGCGACCGCTTCGCGGTTTCCTCAGGATGAGGCTCGAAGGCATCGGTACCGGCTGAAAGTGCTGCTGCGCATTTCGTCCTCATCCTGAGGAGCCCGCGAAGCGGGCGTCTCGAAGGATGGATGGGCCACAGGAAATTGTTCTCAGGCCACCAGCTCGGCGAACAGATCGGCGTCGACGTTGCCGCCGGAGAGCACGATGACGACGTTCTTCCCGGCAACGTCGAGGCGGCCCGCGAGCAGCGCGGCCAAGCCCACCGCGCCGCCCGGCTCGACCACGAGCTTCAGCTCGCGATAGGCAAAGGCGACGGCCGCACCGACTTCCTTGTCCGACGCCGTGACGCCGCGTGCGAGCAGCTTGCTGTTGATGGCGAACGTCATCTCGCCGGGGATCAAGGCCATCAGCGCATCGCAGATGGTGCGGCCGGCCGGCGCATGCGGCTCGCGATGACCTGCCGTCAGCGACAGGCCGTGATCGTCGAACGCCTCGGGTTCGGCCACCACGATCTGGGCCAGCGGATAGCGCGCCTTCACGGCGGTCGCGACGCCTGCGATCAGGCCGCCGCCGGAGGCCGGAGCCACCACGATGTCGGGGCTGAGGCCGAGCGCCGCCATGTCCTCCGCGATCTCGCGGCCGGCGGTGCCCTGCCCCGCGATCACGAAGGGATCGTCATAGGGCCTGACCAGCGTCGCGCCGCGCTTCTCGGCGATGCCGCGCGAGATCGCCTCGCGGTCGTCGCGGTCGCGATCGTACAGCACGACCTCGGCGCCGTAGGATTTGGTGCGCTCGCGCTTGGACAGCGGCGCATCCGCGGGCATCACGATGGTCGCCTGCATGTCGAGGATTTTTGCGGCGGCCGCCACGCCCTGGGCGTGGTTGCCGGAGGAGAACGCGACGACGCCACCGGCGCGCTTGTCCTGCGGGATCGATGCGACCTTGTTGAAGGCGCCGCGGAACTTGAAGGAGCCGGTGCGCTGGAGCATCTCCGGCTTCAGGAACACCTTGGCACCGACGCGCTCATTGAGCACGGGAAAGGACAACAGCGGGGTGCGGACGGCGAAGGGCGCAATCACGCGCGCTGCGGCATCGATGTCGGCAGGGCCGATCGGGAGGAGCTGTTCGGTCATGGCAGATGTTATCCCGGCGGATGAGGCGTGGGCAAGACACCTCCGCGCGAGGGTTTCCACCTCTTAGGCAACGAAACGTGGCTGTTCCGCGCCGTTTCGCCCTGGCAGCATGGCTCCGACCGCCCTGATGCTGTCCACAAACGCCCGGGCCGAGGCCTCCCAGGTGTAGTCGGCGGCAAATTCGACGCAGGCCTGCCGGGAGATGTCGAGCGCGGCGAAGCAGGCATTGCGCAAATCGGGATCGAGGGCGCCGACCGGCGCATCGCCGATCACGTCGCGGGGCCCCTTCACCGGGAAGGCGGCTACCGGCAGGCCGCTTGCGAGTGCTTCCAGCAGGACCAGGCCGAAGGTGTCGGTCTTGCTCGGAAACACGAACACATCGGCGGCGGCATAGATGTCGGCCAGTTCGTCGCCGTGCTTCTGCCCAAGGAAGATCGCGTCGGGATAGGCTTCTTCCAGCACGGCACGCGCCGGACCGTCGCCGACGATCACCTTGGTGCCGGGCAGATCGAGTTCGAGAAAAGCCTCGAGATTCTTCTCCACCGCAACGCGCCCGACCGAGAGGAACACCGGTGCCGGAAGGCAGAGATCAATCGCGCGGGGATGGAACAGTTTTGTGTCAACGCCGCGCGGCCACAGCACGACATTGGCAAAGCCGCGCTCGGTCAGCTCGCTGGCGAGCGCAGGCGTTGCCGCCATTACGGCGCGGCTTGCCCCGTGGAAACGGCGCAGCGCCCGCCAGATCAGGGATTCCGGAACCGGCACCCGGGCGCGGACGTATTCGGGGAAACGGGTGTGGAAGCTGGTCGTGAACGGCAGCTTGCGCTGGCGGCAATAGCGGCGAACCATCAGGCCGATCGGCCCTTCCGTCGCGATGTGGATGCTGTCGGGGCGCGCTTCCTCGATCAGCTTCGCGATCCGTGCCGGGCGCGGCATCGCGAGCCGGACGTCGCGGTAGCTCGGCATCGCGAAGGTGCGGAACGATTGCGGCGTCAGGAACGTGAACTCGACGCCGAAGCCCTTGGCGGCGTCAGCAAGCTTGGTCAGCGTCCGAACCACCCCGTTGACTTGCGGGTGCCAGGCGTCGGTCGCGACCAGGATGCGCATTCAGGCTGCCCTTGCTGCGACCTGCGGAACTTGTGACGGCTTCTGCACCTGATCAGCCCAGGTGATGATCTCGAAATGACCGTCGTCGTGCTCGACCAGCGCCGTGCAGCTCTCCACCCAGTCGCCGCAATTCATGTAGCGGATGCCGCCCTCGTCGCGGATCACGGCGTAGTGGATGTGGCCGCAGATCACGCCGTCGGCGTCGTGGCGCCGCGCTTCGGCGGCGAGCGCCTGCTCGAACGCGCCGATATAGTTGACCGCGTTCTTGACCTTCTGCTTGGCCCATTGCGACAGCGACCAGTACGGCACCTTGAACATGCGCCGGAAGAAGTTGACGAAGCGATTCATCTGGATCGCGAAGTCGTAGGCCTTGTCGCCGAGATGGGCGAGCCAGCGCGCGTTCTGCACCACGAGGTCGAAGATGTCGCCGTGGATGACGAGATAGCGCTTGCCGTCGGCGCCGGTGTGGACGGTGTTCTCGACCACGTCGATGCCGCCGAAATGCGTGCCGTAGTAATTGCGCAGGAACTCGTCGTGATTGCCGGGGATGTAGATGACCTTGGCGCCCTTGCGTGCCTTGCGCAGCAGCTTCTGCACCAGGTCGTTATGCGATTGCGGCCAGTGCCAGCTCGATTTCAGCGCCCAGCCGTCGACAATGTCGCCGACGAGATAGATCGTATCGGCATCGTGGTAGCGCAGGAAGTCGAGCAGAAGGTCGGCTTGAGAACCGCGGGCTCCGAGATGAACGTCGGAGATGAACAAGGTGCGAAAGCGCCTTTCAGGGCTCTCGTCACTCACATCGTAACTTCCCATGCGACATGCCTGTAACAAGATCCCGTGACAGGGGGATGACCGATTGAACTTTTGAGGCACCCTCAGATACGAATCACGCCTTGCCTCGCCCCCCCGCGAATATCAGTCGCATGCGACAATCAGGCGACATGAAGCGGCAATGGCTGCCCGCAAAAAGCCCGGGCCCCGTGGCCCTATTGGTTAACGGCAGCAGCCGTCGCGCCGCTCAGTAAAACTTGTGGAAATGATGGATCGGCCCGTGGCCGTGGCCGACGCCGAAGCGGTCGGCGGCCGCGATCGCGGCGCTGATCCAGGCCTTGGCGCTACGCACGGCGTGTTCGAGGTCCTCGCCTTTCGCCAGCCCCGCGGCGACCGCCGAGGACAGCGAGCAGCCGGTGCCATGGGTGTTGCGGGTGGCAATGCGCGGCGCGGCGAGCGCGATCGTGTTCTCGGCATCGACGAAATGGTCGATGCTCTCGGCGCCCTCGCCGTGCCCGCCCTTGATCAGGACCGCGCGGCAGCCCAGCGCCAGCAGCCGGCGCCCCTGGCTCTCGATCTCCGTCTCGCTTGCCGCGACCGCCTCGTCGAGCAGCGCCGCGGCCTCGGGCAGGTTGGGCGTGATCACCGAGGCCAGCGGCATCAGCTTCGTCCGCAGGGCGTCGATGGCTTCGGACGCGAGCAGGCGATCACCCGACGTCGCCACCATCACGGGATCGAGCACGATATGCCGGGGCGCCCAGTGCGACAGCGCGGCTGCGATCGCATCGATGCTGGCGACCTGGGCCACCATGCCGATCTTGACCGCGCCGACGTCGAGATCGGAGAACACCGCGTCGATCTGCGCTGTGACGAACTCGGCGGGCACCGCGTGAATGCCAGTGACGCCGCGCGTGTTCTGCGCCGTCAACGCCGTGATGGCGGACGCGCCATAGACGCCGAGCGCGGCAAAGGTCTTGAGGTCAGCCTGGATGCCGGCGCCGCCGCTCGAATCGGAGCCGGCAATTGTGAGAGCGACAGGCGTCGTCATCGCCGGAACCATTCGCTTGAGAGGGGCATCGCCATGATCTGTCCTAGCGCGACCACGGAACGCCAGCAAGCCGGGCCGGCCGGCGAATCAGCCGGTCTTGGCCCGGTGCCGCGCTGTCGTCCCGCAATCGTGCACAGATTGCAAAATATGTCCTTATATCGTCTTGACCCTTGGCGTCCGTATCGCGGAGTGAGACGTTGGTGCTGGAATCATCCAGCGACACCAATGTTGCAGGCCGCCCCGGCCCGCAAGCCGGTCGGAGTGGAATCATGTGGGCCTACTTCGAACGCATCCTCGACTCCTCGATGTTTTCACCGCACGGCATCTGCCTGCTGTGGGAGCCCGAGCTGATCTGGCTGCACGTGGTTTCCGACGCCCTCATCGCGGCCGCCTACTTCTCGATCCCGTTCGCCCTCACGATCCTCGTCACCAAACGGCGCGACCTCCAGTTCGGCTGGGTCTATTGGGCCTTCGCAATCTTCATCATGGCGTGCGGCCTGACGCACGTGCTGTCGATCTACACGCTGTGGGTTCCTATCTACGGCATCGAAGGCATCGTCAAGGCGGCGACGGCCGTCGCGTCCGTGGTCACTGCCGGTGCGCTTTGGCCGCTGTTGCCGAAGATCCTGGCCATCCCCTCCCCGTTCGAGCTTCAAAAGGTCCAGGCCGCGCTCGAGGAGGAGGAGATCAAGAGCCGGGATGCGGCGCAGCTTCTCGGCCAGGTCCGTGAAGCCCAGCGCGCGCTGCGCGAGAGCATGACGCGCCTCACCGCCGTCGTCGACACCGCGGTCGACGGCGTCATCCTGTTCGATGCGCAAGCCCGCATTCTCCTGTTCAATCCCGCCTGCGAACGGTTGTTCGGATATCGCGTTGACGAGGTCATGAATCATGACATCGGCATGCTGATGACCGACGAGAAGAGACCCTCACCCACGGGTCATACGCGGCGTTTTGCAACCGGGGAAGCCGCCGGCCTGCGCAAGGACGGCTCGACCTTTCCGATGAATCTGTCGGTGGGCCAGGCATGGCAGGACGGCGAGCTGATCTACGTCGGCATCGTCCACGATCTGACCGCGCGCAAGCTGACCGAGCAGCAGCTCCAGCAGGCGCAGAAGATGGAGACGGTCGGCCAGCTCTCCGGCGGCATCGCCCACGACTTCAACAATCTCCTCACCGTCATCATCGGCAACGCCGAGCATCTGAGCGAGCAGCTCAAGGCCCGGCCCGATCTGCGGCAGTTTGCCGACGACATCTGCGAGTCCGGCGAGCGCGGCGCGGAGCTGACGCAGCGGCTGCTCGCATTCAGCCGCCGCCAGCTGCTCCAGCCGCAGACGATCGATTGCCGCGAGCTGCTCGAATCCATGCTGAAACTGTTCAAGCGTACCTTGCGCGAGAACATCGAGATCAAGACCGCGTTCGGTCCCGGCACGATCCAGGCCTTCGCCGACCGCGCCCAGCTCGAATCCGCCGTGCTGAACCTGGCGCTGAACGCGCAGGACGCCATGCCGGCCGGCGGGCACTTGACACTGAGCACGGAGCTGGCCGCGATCGACGAGGACTATCGCGCCCTGCACCCGGAGGTGATGTCCGGCAGTTACGCCCTGATCTCCGTCACCGATGACGGCGAAGGCATGAGGTCCGACGTGATCGAACACGCCTTCGAGCCGTTCTTCACCACCAAGGAGGTCGGCAAGGGCTCGGGCCTCGGGCTTAGCATGGTCTATGGCTTCGCAAAGCAATCCGACGGCCATGTCTCGATCTACAGCGAAGAGGGCCTGGGAACGACGGTCCGGATCTACCTGCCGCGCGCCGGCGCCGCACATTCCCTCGCAGATGTGCAGGAGAGCGAAGAGGCGGTGCCGCTGGGCCACGAGACCATCCTGATTGCGGAGGACGATCCGTTCGTGCGGTCCTCGGTCATCGTCAGGGTGGAAGCGCTCGGCTATCGCGTGGTCGCCGCCGTCAACGGCAAGGAGGCCTTGCAGCGGCTGCGCACCGATCCCGGCATCGACATGCTGTTCACCGACATCATCATGCCGGGCGGCTTCAGCGGCTGGGATCTCGCCGATCAGGCCCGGCGGATTCGCCCCGGTCTACCGGTGTTGTTCACATCGGGCTACGCGCTGGAGACCCTGGTCGAGCAGGGCCGCGCGCAGGCGCAGGCGGTCGTCCTGACAAAACCCTACCGCAAGGCCGAGCTGGCGCAGCGGCTCAGGGACGCTTTTGCCGCGGCGACGGTGACCTCATAGGGCATCGCGGAGCAATCGCACTTGATATTTGGCAGCACGCCTCGCCCTTCGAGACGACCGCTGCGCGGTCTCCTCAGGCCGAGGCTAACTGCCATCATTGCCCCTTGAAACTGCCGCCACCCACTCCGCCCTCATCCTGAGGGCCCGCCAAGGGCGGGCGTCTCGAAGGATGGCCGCGGGCGGCTTATCCCCGCATCCGGACCGGCCGCTTGCTAAATCCGGCCGGGTTTGGCCTATTAGCCTTCAGATATGCCTTCGGA
The DNA here is from genome assembly GCF_018129995.1 of Bradyrhizobium sp. SZCCT0153. GTDB lineage: Bacteria > Pseudomonadota > Alphaproteobacteria > Rhizobiales > Xanthobacteraceae > Bradyrhizobium > Bradyrhizobium japonicum_G. Next base: position 266,191 of record NZ_JAFCKS010000005.1, on the reverse strand, counting down.
GTGACTGCAATGGTTCCCTTTTTCGTCCAGATCAAATGCAAGCTCGGCCAGTCCTATACGGTCGCCAATGCGCTTGCCGAAGCCGAGATCGCCTCCGAGATCTACTCCACGGCCGGCCACTACGATTTGCTGGTGAAGTTCTACGTCGACAACGACACCGACATCGGTCACTTCATCAACGAGAAGGTGCAGGTGCTCCCGGGCATCCAGGACACCCTCACCATCATCACCTTCAAGGCGTTTGGCGCGAGCTAACCATCCGGAAAGGGGCGGGCCTCGTCAGGCGCCGCCCTCCTTGCGCTTGGGGCGCGGCGGGCCGTCCACCGGCGGCAGCGACTTGAGATAGTCCGCCATCGCCGCAAGATCCTCGTCCGACAATTGCGAGGTGTTCTTGATCACGCGCGTCATCGCGCCGCCGACGCTGTCGCCGTCGGGCAATTCACCGGTCTTGAGGAAATAGGCAATATCCTTCGCGCTCCACTCGCCGAGGCCCTTCTGGGTGATGTTGGGCACCCATCCCTCGCCTTCCGGATTCGGCCCGCCGGCAAAGCGTTCGCCGGAGATAATGCCGCCGAGCGCGTTGCGCGGACTGTGACACTCCGCGCAATGGCCCAAGCCGTTGACCAGATAGGCGCCGCGATTCCATTGCGGTGACCTGGTGCCGTCGGCGACCAGCGGCTTGCCGTCCATGAACAGAAATTTCCAGATGCCGATGTTGCGCCTTATGCTGAACGGAAAGCGCACGTCGTGGTCGCGTACCTTGCCCTCAACAGGCGGCAGCGTTTTCAGATAGGCGAAGAGATCGAGCAAATCCTCGCGCCTTGCATGCTGATAGGACGTATAGGGAAACGCCGGAAAGTAATGCTGTCCGTCCGGCGACACCCCGTGCATCACCGCGTTGAGGAAATCGGCGTCGCTCCATTTGCCGATGCCGGAGGTCCGATCGGAGGAGATGTTCGGCGCGTAGAACGTTCCGAACGGCGACTTGATGGCGACGCCGCCGCCGAGCCTGGTGCGGTCGGGCTGGCCGGGAACGGCATGGCATGAGGCGCAACCGCCGGCGTTGAACATCACCTCGCCGTTGGCGAGATTGGGGACATGGGCAGGCGCAGTGCCGGCGGCGGCCACCACCGGCGCGCTGAGCCACCAATAGACGCCGGCGGCGGCGAGTGCGGCGAGCAGCACCACGGAAATTGTTCGTCGCAACATGCAGTCCTTTCAAACCTTGCGGAGAACCTTATGATCGATGTCTTCGCCGCTCCAGCCACGAAGAATTTAGCTCGCCGCGGCCTGAAACGGGAATAAAGTGAGATGCCGGCTGTTGGAAGTTTGGCAGCCCAAACGGGTTCAGCAGGGAGAGAGTCATGAACAAGACCGCTATCGCCATGTCAGTGCTAGGTGCCGTTGCGTTTGCCGGTTCGGCCAACGCGGACAAGCTGAAAGCAACGCTTGACGCCAAGTCCGAGGTGCCCGCAACGACTAGCAGCGGCACTGGAACGGCCGATCTGGACTACGACGCCGCCAGCAAGAAACTGTCCTGGAAGCTCACTTATTCGGGCCTGTCCGGCCCCGCCACCGCCGCCCATTTCCACGGACCTGCCGAAGCCGGCAAGAACGCCGGCGTCGCGGTCCCGATCCCGGGCGCCGCCAAAAGCCCGGTCGAGGGCTCCGCGACGCTGACCGACGCGCAGGCCGCCGATCTGCTCGCCGGCAAGCTCTACGTCAACATCCACACCGCGGCCAATCCGGGCGGCGAGATCCGCGGCCAGGTGACGAAGTAATTCTCGAGGCTGTTTCGTCGGCGAAGGCCGGACGCTGGAGAGGGCGTCCGGCCTTTTCGATTCGACAGGACCCGATTGCGCTCAAGCCGCGTTCAGCGCCTGCGAGAGATCGGCGATCAGGTCCGACGGGTTTTCGATGCCGATCGACAGCCGGATCGTGGAATCGAGGATGCCGATCTTCCGGCGGATGTCGGCGGGAACGCCGGAATGGGTCATGGTAGCCGGCAGGCTCGCCAGCGATTCCGTGCCGCCAAGGCTCACCGCCAGCTTGAGTATCTGCAGCGCGTTGAGGAATTTCACCGCCGCCCCCTTGCCGCCGACGATGTCGAACGAGAACGTGGATCCTGCCCCCAGGCATTGCCGCGCGAACACTTGTCCGGCCGGCGAAGCTTCGTCGTGATGACCGAGGTAGTGGACCTTGGCCACCTTCGGATGATCGCGCAGATAGTCCGCCACGACACGCGCATTCGTATCGGCCTTCTCCATGCGCAGGCTCAGCGTCTCGAGCGACCGGTTGATCATCCAGCAGGAATGCGGATCGAGCTGGGTGCCGATGGCGCCTCTCAGCGCCTTGATGCCTTTCACGACCGCCCTCGCTCCGAGCGCGGCGCCCGCGATCAGGTCGGAATGACCGCCGACATATTTCGTGAGCGAGTACAGTGAGATGTCCGCGCCGTGCTCGATCGGCCGCTGAAACACCGGCCCGAGCAGCGTATTGTCGCAGGCGATGATCGGAACGTGTCCCTGGCGCTTTCCGATCGCCTCGGCGATACGGCGCATCATCGCAACGTCGACCAGCCCGTTGGTCGGGTTGGCCGGGGTTTCGATCAGGATCATCGAAACCCGGCCCTTGCCCATGGCCTCCTCCGCGGCCTGGCTGACCACGGCTTCATCGACGCCATCGGCGAAGCCAACGGCGCCGATCGACAGGCGCGAGAGCGTGTTCGTCAGCAGGGTTTCCGTCCCGCCGTAGAGCGGCTGGGAGTGCAGAATGACATCGCCAGGGCGGACGAAAGCCAGGATCGTGGTTGCGATGGCCGCCATCCCGGATGAGAACAGCGCGCAGCTCTCGGTGCGCTCGTAGATCGCGAGCCTGTCCTCGACGATTTCGCTGTTGGGATGATTGAAGCGCGAATAGACCAGGCCCGCGCCCATCCCTTCCGGCGGCTCGCGCCGGCCGGCGACGAAATCGAAAAAGTCCTGGCCGTCCTCGGCCGTCCTGAACACGAAGGTCGAGGTCAGGAACACCGGCGGCTTGATGGCGCCTTCCGACAGTTGCGGATCATAGCCATAGGTCAGCATCAGCGTTTCCGGATGCAGCATATGGTTGCCGATGTGAGTCTTCGACGGGAACGGTTTTGCCATGGCCTGTCTCGCTGTTCCTGATTGAGCTGTTCGCCGCGTGCTGGAACTCCGTCGAGTGGAGCGGTAAGGGAGCGAGATGCGCCAGCATCCAATGGCTCACATCACTGTCGCGGCGGCTGGAGCAAAGATAGCTGCTCCAACGACGATCCGTCAGGCCTTGCGAACAGAATTTCCTGCTGCGCCGCGCGCCGCCGTTGCGGCCGCTGGTCACGTCACACAACAAAAAAGGGGCGGTTGCTTACGCAGGCCGCCCTTTCTGAGTTCCTGGTAGCCCGGATTTCGCTTCCGCCTTCGCTCTACGAGCTACGGCGGACAAGCCGCTCCATCCAGACTACAAGCTGCAACCGCTACTTCAATTTGACCCGATAGGTCTCATGGCAATCGTTGCAGCGGTCGTTGATCGCAGTGTAGGCGGCCTTCAGGCTCGCCACATCGCTGATCTTGCCCTTGACCTCGGTGATCGCCTTCTGCACCGGCGGAATCTTGGAGTCGAAATCGGCCTTGTTCTGCCAGACTTTTGATGATGCACCGTAGGTGGCGTTCACCACGTCCTGTTTGGGATTGACCTCGAAGGTTTTTGCGATTTTGGCGACGTCGGCCTCGATGCTTGCGATGGCCTGATCGACGGCCTTCTGGTCGTAGGGGATATCGCCCTTCGTCATCTTCAGGATGACGCCATACTGGTTCTTGGCGATCGAACGCATCAGGTTGTCCTGCTGCACGGCAATCTCCTGCTGCGCCATCACGGCGCCCGCACCCAGCAAGAGGATGCTCACGACAATCATGGTCCGTTTCATCGGAATGTTTCTCCGGGTCGCAGAGGTTGGGGGCCATCATGGATAGAACCCGGCGGCGGGCGTTTATTCCCGCCGCCGAAGGTCGCAGCTTAGAGGCTGTGACGGCGATGGTGCTCGTTGATGGCGACCCAGACCCGCTCCGGCGTCGCCGGCATGTCGATGTGGTCGATCTTGTATTCGCGCCAGAGGCCGTCGACGATGGCGTTGACGACGGCGGGGCAGGAGCCGATCGCACCGGCCTCGCCCGCCCCCTTCACTCCCAGAGGATTGGTCGTGCAGGGAACGTTGGCGGTCTCGAACACGAAGTCGGGCCCGTCCGCCGCGCGCGGCAGCGCGTAGTCCATGAAGGTCGCGGTGATCAGCTGGCCGTCGCCCGCGCCGTAGACCACCTGCTCCATCAGCGCCTGGCCGATGCCCTGCATGGCGCCGCCATGCACCTGTCCGGCCAAAAGCAGCGGATTGAGCGTCTTGCCGAAATCGTCGACGATCACGTAGTTGACGATCTTGATGATGCCGGTGGCAGGGTCGATCTCGACTTCCGCGACATGGGTGCCGTTGGGATAGGTGCCGTCGGCGCTGGCAAAGGTCGCGCTCGCATTGAGCTTCGACGGATCGGCGCCGGGACGCTTGGCGATATCGGCGAACGAGATCGAACGGTCGGTACCTGCGATGCGCACAACGCCGTCGGTAATCTCGAGGTCGCCGGCACTGGCTTCCAGCGCCTGCGCCGCGATCTCCTTCAGCTTCTGCCCAAGCTCGCGCGTGGCGCGTTCGACGCTGACGCCGCCCGACGGGATCGAAGCCGAACCGCCGGTGCCGAGACCGGTCGCGATCTCGTCGGTGTCGCCTTGATGGATGTGCACGCGCTCGGGCGCAACGCCGAACTGCTCGGCGACGATTTGCGCATAGGCGGTCTGGTGGCCCTGCCCGCTCGACTGCGTACCGATCAGGACGGTGATATCGCCGTTCGGATCCATCCGCACATTGGCGGTCTCCTCGCCCATGGTGCCGCAGACCTCGACATAGCTCGCAAGCCCGATGCCGCGGATCAGGCCGTGCTTTTTGGCCAGCTTGGCGCGCTTGGGAAATTCCTTCCACTCGGCGATCTCCATTGCGCGCTTGAGATGCGCGGCGAAGTCGCCGGAATCATAGACCTTGCCCGTGGCCGTCTTGTACGGCAACGCCTTCGGCTGGATGAAGTTCTTGCGGCGGATGGCATCCACCGTCATGTCGAGCTTTCGCGCGCAGGCATCCACGAGGCGCTCGATGACGTAAGCGGCCTCGGGCCGGCCCGCACCGCGATAGGCATCCACCGGCACGCTGTTGGTGAAGATGGTGCGCACCCGGCAGTGGAACGCCTGGATGTCGTAGAGGCCCGGCAGCATGCCGGCACCGCCATGCGGGATGTAGGGCCCGAAGGTCGACAGATAGGCGCCCATGTCGCCCATCAGGTCGCAATCCATCGCGAGGAACTTGCCGTCCTCGGCCAGCGCCATCTTGGCGGTGGTCACATTGTCGCGGCCCTGCGCATCGCCCATGAAGTGCTCAGTGCGGTCCGCCGCCCACTTCACCGTCTTCTTCAGTTTTTTGGCCGCCACCGCCAGCAAGGCGTATTCGCGATAAGGGAACAGTTTCGTGCCGAACCCACCGCCGACGTCGGGGCAGATCACCCGCATCCTGTCGGTGGGAATCTTCAGCACGTTCTGGCACAGGATGTCGCGCAGGCGGTGGCTGCCCTGGCTGCCGACCGTCAGCGTCAGATGGTCGCGCTTGGCGTCGTATTCGCAAACGGCCGCGCGCGCCTCCATGAAGCTTGCGACCACGCGCGGATTGACGATGGAGATCTCGGCGACCGCATGCGCCTTGGCGAACGCGGCTTCGGTCGCTTTCTTGTCGCCGATCGAAACGTCGAACAGCACGTTGCCGGCCTTGTCCGGCCAGACCTGCGGCGCCCCCTTCTTGACGGCATTGACGACGCCGGTCACCGCCGGCAACGGGCTCCATTTGACCTCGATCGCCTCGATCGCGTCGCGGGCCTGGTCGATGGTCTCGGCGACGACGAAGGCGACGGAATCGCCGACATGGCGCACTTCATCCTTGGCGAGGATCGGATAGGGAGGCCCCTTGAACGGGTCGGTCTCGAGATTGAACAGGCAGGGCAGATCGCCGAGATCGGCGACGTCGGCAGCGGTCAGAATCAAGGCAACGCCCGGCAAGCCGCGGGCGCGGCTCGCATCGATGGCGAACTTGGCATGCGCGTGCGGCGAGCGCAGCATCAGGCAACGGAGCGCGGCCTGCGGCGCGTAATCATCAGTATAGCGGCCCTTGCCGCGGATGAGCGCGTCATCCTCCTTGCGCAGCACGCTTTGGCCAACGCCGAACTTGATGGGAGCCGCCATTTTCTTGTCCCGTCCTATGGTTGTTTTGCCGGCATATTGCCGTGGAAAAACTGGCAAGGCAAACGAGTTTAGGCGCATGGATCGCCCAGCACCCACGCCCGTCATGACGGAAAGGTCGCAGCCCGCTCATTTCCCTGTGAGGACCGGTCCGGTTGATGGCACGATAGTTGCCGAACTCGTCTCGCAATGCAGAACAGGCAGCGTGCTGCCCGCCGCTCGTTCGCAAAGCGCATGTCCCCTTCCGGCCGTTTGATCATTCACATCACGCCTCGACTCCATGGATCCGCGACGCGATCTCTCAGCCTGTCGATAGCCCGTTCAGGCGTGATGTGGTCGATCTCGGAACGCGTTAGGCCGATATCCATCAACTCCCTGTCGCTCAGGTCCTGCAAGGTAACTCGCTGGCCTCGGCGCCGCGCCTGAAACGCAAACCAGTATCGCTTGAGCAGGCTCAAGACGGTGGAGAGGTCGAGGCGGAGCCTCGCGGCATCGCCCTCCGTCGCGGATGTGCTGCTCGTCAATTGAGGTGGCATCGGACGCTCCTGCTGTTGTGCCGGCAGGGAGCGTGGCCAAACAAAAGGCCCCGTCCGATGCCGGCGGGGCCTGGTGGAAAAGATGTCGTCGTCGAATTCTAGCGCACGACTCCTCCCACGGCCCGGCCGAAGCGGGTCATGTGGTTGCAGTTGAGTTTGCGCGACGATTTGATCATGAGATGCCAGTACCACGGCAATCGTGTAAAATCAAGAGATGTGCGGATGTTGCTTACACTCTGGGGGCGAGCGTCCGCTCCCGCGCGTCCGTCTATTGAAGCTCGCCTCGCCACGCACCAGCGAGACCAACCAGCGGCGGCCGAACAGCGCGAGGATCACGAGGGCATAGACGATCGTGCCGCCGACGGCCAATAGCGCGAGCGTCAATTCATCCCGGAGAGGCATCGAAGCAAAATAGACACCACTGACGCGTGCGATCAGCCAGAAGTCGGCGGCCAGGATAAGTCCGGTGAGCGGGAATTTGTCGAGGGACAACAGCCAGGCGCGGTCCCGCACGAGGAAGCCTCGCCGCACGGCGAAGGACAGCACCAGCAGCGGATTTTGCTGCCAAGCACGCATTGGCATCATGGACGGCGGCCCGGAGAGTGACTACGCTTGGACCATTCGATTTTCCCGGCGCAAATGAAAAATGAAGGTCGATTATGCCTGCATATCTTGTTGTTCAAGCGACCATTGCCGACGAACCCAAATATCAGAAGTACCGCGAGGCGGTCGTTCCATTCATCGCTTCCTTTGGCGGCAAACTTGTCGCGAGAGGCGCAAAGGTGGAAGTACTCGAAGGCGAGCACGACACGCGACCAGTCGTGATGTTCGAGTTTCCCGCGATGGAGGCTATCCGTGCCTTCTGGAATTCTCCAGACTATGTGCCCATCAAGAAGCTGCGCGAGGGTGCCGCTACCATAAATGTTTGGGCATTTCCCGGCATCTGAACATCAGCGGACTGCTCAGCTAACCGAAGTCCGGGCACGTCTGCCGGTCGTTATCGGGGATAAATCGGACATGGAGAGGATTGTCCGTTCGGCCGCAAATACCCCATTCAGAAGTCACCGACTGGATCAAAAAATTCCTTCCAAGCCGGCGGCACTCGTCTTCCCCCAATCCAATTTTGGCGATTAGATAGTCGCACTGATATTGAACTCATATTCTTGCACGGGAGGGATTTCATGACTTTGCAAAATGTCACCCGCCGCAGATTGATCGGCGGCGTCGCGGCCGGAATAAGTGCAGTCTCGGTAACTTCATCAGGCATCGGCAGTGCGCGCGCTCAATCCGCGCCAAAGACTTTTGTTCTGATTGGTGGCGCCTTTTACGGCGCGTGGTGTTGGCATCGTGTGACCGAGAGGCTCGAAAAACAGGGCCATAAAGTCTATGCGTTTACGCTCGGGATTGGCTGAACGCTCGCACCTCCTCAGCAAAGACATAAATCTCGACACGCACATTAGTGACATCGCAAATCTGGTCGAATGGGAAGACCTCACGGACATTTGCCTCGTTGCCCATTCGTATGCCGGATGTCCCGCGTCGGGTGCTCTTGAACGTATCGGAAACCGCGTATCATCTATCGTTTGGGTTGATGCAATAAAGCCCGCCGACGGCCAGTCATTTCGAGACCTGGTGCCCTTCCCGATCGAGGAGGGCGCGATCAGCCGTCCGGCCCCCAAAGCGCTCCCTCCGACGGCCTTTAGCGATCCCAAAGACGTCGCTTGGGTTCTATCAAAAGTAACACCGCAACCGATTGGGACGTGGCTGCAACCGGCGAAGCTCTCCGGCGCACGCGAAAAGGTCGCGAAGAAGACCTACATCCGTTTACCCAAATTCCAGTTAGCCGCCTTGGACAAAGCGGCAGCGGAGTGCAAGTCGGACAATTCCTGGACTGTCCTCGAAAACACGACATCTGGCCACTCGGTCATGATCGGCGAGCCGGATTGGTTGACTGACGTGCTGGTGAAAGCAGCGTGACATCGATCTGATCAAGGGCGACTTCTGGGCCGCATGATGTTAGTTGCGGCCCAGCGATCCGCTTCTCGCGGGTCGAGCGGATATGACGAACCTATCGATACGCGCCTAGCCGCGCACCAGCGAGACCAGCCAGCTGCGGCCGAACAGCACGAGGATTGCGAGCGTGTAAACGATCGTTCCACCCACCGCCAACACCCCCAGCGTTGCTTCGTCCCGGAAGGCCGGCAGCGCGGCAAGCGCGGTCGTGCTAAAGCGCGCGATCAGCCAGAAGCTTGCGGCCAGGATCAACCCGGTCAGCAGGAATTTGGCGAGGGACAACAGCCAGGCGCGGTCCGGCACGAGAAAGCCTCGCCGCACCGCAAAGAACAGCACCATCAGCAGATTGGTCCAGACACCGACGGCGGTGGCCAGTGCGAGGCCGATCTGGGCGAGCGATCCCATCAGGGCGACCTTCAGGGCAACGTTGACGGCGATGCCGGTCAGCGACGCCCGCACCGGTGTCGCGGTGTCCTTGCGCGCATAGAAGGTCGCGACCGCGCTCCGGATCAGCACGAAGGGAATGAGGCCGATGGCGTAGGCCGCTAGCGTGGCGCCTGCGGCGGCCGCATCGGCCTTGGAGAACGCGCCGCGGGCGAACAGCGCGCGCATGATCTCGTCGGGCACGGTGAGGAAGGCGGCCACGAACGGAATCGAGAACAGCAGCGTGAAGTCGAAGGCGCGGCGCTGCGCCTTCATCGCGCCGTCATGGTCGTTGGCCGTGATTCGCCGCGACATCTCCGGCAGCAGCACCGTGCCGATGGCGATGCCGATCACGCCGATCGGCAGCTGGTTGAGGCGATCGGCGTAATAGAGCGCCGACAGCGCGCCCGCGGGCAGGAAGGTCGCGATGATGGTGTCGGCGAACAGCGCGACTTGCGTGCCCATCGAGCCCAGCGTCGCCGGCCCGAGCGCCTTGAAGAATCCGCGAACGTCTTCATCGAGCTTGAGCGGCGCAAAGCGCGGCAGGCCGCCGTGGCGCGCGAGATCGCCTGCGAGCAGGAAATACTGCAAAAAGCCCGAGATCAGGACGCCCCAGGCGGCGGCGTGGCCCGCACTGGGAAACCAGGCGGCCAGCGCCAGCGTCATCATCATCGAAATGTTGAGGAAGATCGACGCCGCGGCGGCGCTGGCGAAGCGCTGCATCACGTTGAGCATGCCGCCATAGAGCGTCACCAGCGTGATCAGCAAGAGATAAGGAAAGGTGATCCGGGTCAGCTCGATCGCGAGTTTGCGCTGCTCGGCGTCTTCGCTGAAGCCCGGCGCCAGGATGCTCATGGCCTGCGGCATGAACAGCCAGGCGACGATCAGCAGCACCACTTGCGAGGCCAGCAGCAGCGTGAAGATGCGGTCGGCGAACAGTCTTGCCGCGCCCTCCCCCTTCTCGCCATGGACATGGGCATAGGCCGGCACCCAGGCGGCGTTGAAGGCACCCTCGGCGAAGATCGCGCGGAAATGATTGGGCAGCCGCAGCGCCACGAAAAAGGCGTCGGCCACGGGGCCGGCGCCCAGGATCGCCGCGAGCATGATGTCGCGGGCAAATCCCGTCAGCCGCGAGAGCAGCGTATATCCGCCAACCGTGAAGATGCGTCCGAGCATGCGTCTGTTTTAGTGCATGGCGAGATCAGGTCTAGGTGCAAACCGCGAGGAAGGTCGCCCCTCCCCCGCTTGCGGGAGAGGGTTGGGGAGAGGGTGTTTCCGCAAGCGAGAATTCCCAAGAGGCAGAGAGTCCTCACCCGCCGCTTCGCGGCGACCTCTCCCGCAAGCGGGAGAGGTGACAGGAAGATCAGCCCGAAACCGCGCCGCGCACGGCTGCGATGATTCGCTCCTGGTCGGCTTCGGTCAAATAGGCGTGCATCGGCAGGCTGATGACGTCTTGCGACAGGCTCTCGCAAGCAGGCAGGCCGCCGTCGGCGACCGGATACTGCTTGTAGGCGGTCTGCTGGTGCATCGACTTGCCGTAATAGATCGCGGTCGGCACGCCCTGAGCCTTCAGCGCCGCGGCAAAGCCATCGCGATCGGTGCCTTTGGGGAGGCGGATGGTGTACTGCGCCCAGACCGAGGTGTTGCCGGGCGCAAGGCGCGGCACGGTGACGACATTCGACAGGCCTCGCGCGTAGCGCTCAGCGACCTTGTTGCGGGCAGCGATCTCGTCGTCGAAGATCTTCAGCTTCTCGATCAGGATCGCGGCCTGCATGGTGTCGAGCCGGCCGGTCAGGCCGAGGCGGACGTTATCGTATTTATCGACGCCCTGCCCGTGCACGCGGATGCTGCGCAGCGTGGCTGCGAGCTCGTCGTCATCGGTGAAGATCGCGCCGCCGTCGCCGAAGCAGCCGAGCGGTTTTGCGGGGAAGAAGCTGGTCGTGGTTGCGAGCCCGAAGGTGCCGAGCTTGCGGCCATGATAGCTTGCGCCGAAGCCTTGCGCGGCGTCGTCGATCACAAACAGGCCTTCGGCCCTGGCGATCTCGGCAATGGCATCGTGGTCTGCAGGCTGGCCGAACAGGTCGACTGGAATGACCGCAACGGGCTTGAGACCAGCCTTGCGAGCGGCCGCAATGCCCCGCTTCAGCGACTCCGGGCTCATGTTGAAGGTCGTTTCATCCACATCGACATAGACCGGGGTGGCGCCCATCCGTGCCGCCGGCGACGCGGTCGCAATGAAGGTGAACGACGGGCACAGCACGGCATCGCCGGGACCGACATTCTTCGCCATCAACACCATGAGAAGCGCGTCGGTGCCGCTGGCGCAGCCGATGACGTGCTTGGCACCGCAATAGGCCGCAAGCTGCTTCTCGAGCTCGGCGACTTCAGGACCGTTGACGAACTGGCAATGGTCGAGAACGCGCTTCACCGCGGCATCGAGCGAGGCGCCGAGCCGGCGACGCTGCGAAGCGACATCGATGAAGGGAATGGGTTCGGAACGAAGATGCTGGTTCATGGCGCCTTCTTGAATGGTCGACATGGAAAGGGTTCAGCCGGCGACGCGCCGCGGGCCTGTACGGGCGGGTGCCTTGGCTGCGGGCCGCGACGGCGTTTCCAGGCACTGCGTGGCGATCTCGAGACTGGCGACGCCTTCGTCGCCGGTGACCGCCGGAATCTCGCCGTTGCGCACGGCCTTGAGGAACGCGATCAGCTCGGCACGGAGCGGCTCGTCATGGCCGACCGGCAAATGCCGCATCGAGTAGCTGCCATCCGGCTTGAAGCCGAAGCATTCGGTAACCTGGCGCGTTAGCAGATCGCCCATCACGTATTTGCCGCGGGTCGCGACCGTGACGCTGCGCGCCTTGAACGGCGTCAGCCAGTTGGTGTTGATGTGGGCGAGCACGCCGTTGGCGGTACGGAACTGGAGCAGCGCGATGTCCTCGCGCTCGGCGACCGCGCTCGACAATTGCGGCTGCACCTCGACAATGTCGGATTCGGTGAACCAGCGGATCAGGTCGATATCGTGCACGGCAAGGTCGATGACGACACCGACATTGGACATGCGCGGCGGGAACGGGCCGACGCGCGTGATCGCGATCGAGAGGATGTCCTCGCCCGCGATCGCCTGCTTGACGGCGGCGACCGCCGGATTGAAGCGCTCGACATGGCCGACCATCAGCGTCACGCCGGCCTTCTGCGCGGCGGCAACGATCTCGCGGCCTTCCGCAACCGTGGAGGCGATCGGCTTCTCGACCAGCACGTGGATGTTCTTGGCGATGCAGGCGAGCGCGACCTCGTGATGCAGATGGGTGGGCGCCGCGATGGTGACGGCGTCAACGCCTTCGGCCAGGAGCTGGTCGAGCGTCTCGAAGCTCGCGCAATGGGCAAGTTCCATGGCGCGCGTGCGATGGGCCGCCGAAGGATCGACGACGCCGACGAGACTGACGCCCGGCAGACCGCTGAGCACGCGCGCGTGGTTGCTGCCCATCACGCCCGCGCCAATGACGCCGACGCGCAGGCCGGCCTTTGCCGGTGCAGATCCCTTGGAACTCATGTGAGCAAACCCCGATTCAGCGCAAATCCCCGGGCTGCTTCTAGCACGGACGCCACATTTGTGGCGAATGCCGGCCTGACTGACCGGACACGATTTGATTCAAAAAGTTACACGTTCCCCGGGCCTTAAGTGGCTGAAAGATACCGCTCTTTCGGCCCGGATCACGTGATTCGGAGTGTGCTGGTTACGACCTTTGATAGTCGTCTTCAATCCGGATGATGTCGTCTTCCCCGAGATAACTTCCAGTCTGGACCTCGATCAGTTCCAGCATGATCTTGCCGGGGTTCTCCATCCGGTGCACGGCGCCCATCGGGATGTAGATCGACTCGTTCTCGTGCACCGTCTTGACGGTCTCGTTGACGGTGACGCGGGCAGCGCCCCGGACCACGATCCAGTGCTCGGCGCGATGATGGTGCTTCTGCAGCGACAGCCGCCCGCCCGGCTTCACTACGATGCGCTTGACCTGGTGGCGCTCGCCATTGTCGACCGACTGGTAGCTGCCCCAGGGCCGGTGCACCTTGAGATGCTCCTCGGTGACCTTCGGAGCGACCGCCTTGAGCTTGGTCACGAGCCGCTTCAGGCCGTTGGCGTCCTTCTGGCGCGACACCAGCACGGCATCCGCAGTCGCCACCACGACAAGATCGTCGACGCCCTCGAGCGCGACCAGCGCGGCATCGGTGGTGACGTTGCAGTTGCGCGAGTCTTCGAACACGGCGGCGCCGTGCGCGGCATTGCCTTGCGCGTCCTTCGCCGACAGCTCCCACACCGCGTGCCAGGAGCCGACGTCGGACCAGCCGCAGGACACCGGCACAACGGCCGCGCGCGCAGTCTTCTCCATCACGGCATAGTCGATCGAGATCGCCTTGGCGGCGCCGAACGCCTCCGGCTCCAGCGTCACGAAGCCGAGATCGCGGCCGGCATTGGCGACCGCGTTGGACACCGCCTCCACGCTCGCCGCGTCGACCTTGCGGTATTCGTCGAGCAGCACGCTGGCCGGGAACATGAAGTTGCCGCTGTTCCAGAGATAGCCGGACTCGACGTAGTCGGCGGCCTTCACCGCGTCGGGCTTCTCGACGAAGCGCGCAACCGCGTGCACCGTGCCGGAGATCGCCTCGCCCGGGCTGATATAGCCGTATTCGGTCGCCGGCCGCTCCGGCTTGACGCCGAAGGTGACGATGCGCCCGGTGCTCGCGGCAGTGAGCCCTTCGCGGCATGCGGCGACGAAGGCGGCCTTGTCCTGCACCACGTGGTCGGCGGCGAGCGCCAGCACGATGGCTTCACTGGCGCGGTTCTGCGCGAACACCGCGCCGGCGGCGATCGCGGGGCCGGAATCGCGCCGCATCGGCTCGAGGATCACGTCGGCCTCGATGCCGATCTCGGCGAGCTGCTCCAGCACCATGAAGCGGTAGGACGCATTGGTGATGACGATCGGACGTTCGAACAGCGAGGCATCCGAGACGCGCAGCAGCGTGTCCTGGAAGGTCGAGCGCGTGCCGAACAGCGGCAGGAACTGCTTGGGGCGCACCTCGCGCGAAGCCGGCCACAACCGCGTGCCGGCGCCGCCGCACATGATCAGGGGGATAATGCGTTTGTCCATCGTCATTCAAACCTTGAAGTAGTCCCGATACCAGGTGACAAAATTACGGACCCCGTGCGCGATCGGCGTTGACGGTGCAAAGCCGGTATCGCGCATCAGATCCTCGACATCCGCGAACGTTTCCAAGACGTCTCCGGGCTGCATCGGCAGCAATTCTTTGATCGCCGTCCGACCCAGCTCCCGCTCCAGAAGCCCGACGACATGCATCAGCTCTTCCGGGTGGTGATTGCCGACATTGTAGACCTTAGACGGCGCATTTGCGGCGGCCGGGTCATCCGTGGGCACAAGATCGATCAGCTTGGACACTACACGGGTGACGTCGTCAATATAGGTGAAGTCGCGGCGCATTTTGCCATGGTTAAAGAGCCGGATCGGCCGACCGGCCATGATGGCGTTCACGAACAGAAACAACGCCATGTCGGGCCGTCCCCACGGCCCGTAAATGGTGAAGAAGCGCAGGCCCGTGACCGGCAGCCGGTAGAGATGGCTGTAGGACTGCGCCATCAATTCGTTCGCCTTCTTGGTCGCAGCATAGAAGCTCACGGGATGGTCGGTGCGGTCCTGCACGGCAAAGGGCAGTTTAGTGTTGGCGCCATAAACGGAGGATGACGAGGCGTAGACGAGATGACGACAGGCATTGTTGCGGCAGCCCTCCAGCACGTTGAGAAAGCCCTGGAGATTGGAATCGACATAAGCCTGCGGCTGCTCGATCGAATAGCGCACGCCGGCCTGGGCCGCGAGATGCACGACTTTGGCAAATCGATGTCGCGCAAACAGCGCTGCGATCGTCTCGCGGTCGGCGAGATCGGCCTCGACGAAGGAGAAGCGGGAATCGCCGCGCAAAAGCGCAAGGCGCGCCTGTTTGAGCGCCGGATCGTAATAGCTGTTGAGATTGTCGAGCCCGACGACGGGCCGGTCTTCGCCCAAAAGCTGGCGGGCGACGTGAAAGCCGATGAAGCCGGCGGCACCCGTGACCAAAATCGCCTGATCCGTCATCCTGTTCCCGAGGAATCCTTCGCCAATCGTTCGTCCGGTCTTCGCTCAGTCTTGCGTCCGCAGCGCTTCTTTAGCCATCCTGTCGAGGGGCTCGCAATAGCCCTGCCCCTGCACGAGGGCCATTCGGAACGGCCCGGAACACAGCTTCAGAACGACTTCAGAACAGCTATTGCAAGATCGGCGCCAAAACCATACCAAAGCGGCCGAATTCGGCGCCGTGCGTCGGGTTGCTTCAAAAACCCCTGTTCATGCGGGCGAGATGCGCCGAATCCTGCTGTCGACGGCCAAAATCCTGATTTCCGCGGCGCTGCTCTATCTGGCGCTGCGCAAGGTCAATCTGTCCGAACTGTTTTCGCGCTTCACCGTGTCCAGCCTGTTCTGGATCGGCCTGGCGATCGCGATCACGTTCCTGCAAATCTTCGTCGGCGTGCTGCGCTGGCGCGAGATCAGCGCCGAATGCGGCGCGCCGCTCGGGCTCGCCCGCGCGATGCGCTACAACGTGATCGGCGCATTCTTCAACCAGACCCTGCCATCGGCCATTGGCGGCGATGCGGTCCGGCTGTGGCTCGTCGCGCGCGCCGGCGCAGGCTGGCGCGCCGCGACCTACTCGATCTTCGTCGACCGCGCGATCGGATTGATCGCGGTGGCGATCCTCATCGTCGCGAGCCTGCCCTGGAGCTATTCCCTCATCTCCGATCCGCACGGCCGCTCGGCGCTGCTGCTCGTCGACCTTGCGGCGCTCGCAGGCGGCCTCGGCTTCCTGATTTTCGGCGCGCTGAACTGGCGGTGGCTGAAGACCTGGTGGGTGACGCATCACGTTCACGCCTGTGCCGTGATCGCCAATCGCGTGATCTTCAGCCGCTCGCGCGGACCGATCGTCACGATCCTGTCGGTCGCGGTGCATGTGCTGACCGTCGTCATCGCCTGGTGCGTCGTGCAGTCGATTGCGGCCCCGGTCGGCTTCAGCGACGTCTTCCTGCTCGTGCCGCCGGTGATGCTGATCACGATGATGCCGATCTCGATCGCCGGCTGGGGCGTGCGCGAGGCCACCATGGGCCTGGCATTCGGCTTTGCGGGACTTGCCGCCAACGAGGGCGTCAACATCTCGCTGCTGTTCGGCACCGTCTACTTCATCGTCGGCGCCGTCGGCGGACTGGTCTGGATTCTCAGCGCGGAGAAAGCCGCGCAAGGATCGGCGCCGATCGGAGTGCCGGAGTGAACCCGGCCGCCGACGCGCTCGCCGTACCTTCGCTGCTGGCCGTTGCGATCGCCGCGCTGGTGTCGGCCGTCATCACCTGGGGCAGCCGTCCCCTGCTCCAGCGCTACGCGCTGGCGCGGCCGAACGCGCGGTCCTCGCATCGCATCCCGACCCCGCAGGGTGCGGGCATCGCGGTCATATCGGCGACGCTGCTGGTCGCGTCCGCCTGGGCAGCCTGGACGGACATCGCGATCGCGCCGGCGCTGATCGGTGCGACCGTCTTGATCGCCCTGGTCGGATTTGCCGACGACATCGTGTCGCTGCCGGTGCTTGCGCGGCTCGTGCTGCAGGCAGTCTGCGTCGGAGCCGTCGTGTTCACCGCGCCCGAGACCGCGCGCATCGCTCCGGCGCTGCCGCTTCCGCTCGAGCGCGGCCTCATCCTGCTGGCTGGCGTCTGGTTCGTGAACCTCGTCAATTTCATGGACGGGCTCGACCTGATGACGGTGGCGGAAGTGGTGCCGGTCACCGCGGCGCTGCTGCTGCTCGGATGGTTCGGTGATCTCTCCTGGCCGGCCGCGCTGATCGCCGCGGCCCTGTGCGGCGCCATGCTCGGCTTTGCACCGTTCAACAAGCCGATCGCGAAGGTGTTTCTCGGCGATGTCGGCAGCCTGCCGATCGGCCTCCTGCTCGGCTGGTGCCTGCTCGAGCTTGCCTGGCGCGGGCAGCCCGCCGCGGCGCTGCTGCTGCCGGCCTATTACCTTTCGGATTCCACCATCACGCTGCTTCGCCGCATCGGCAGCCGCGAACAATTCTGGTCGGCGCATCGCACGCACTTCTACCAGCGTGCGACCGACAACGGCTTCACCGTCTCCCGCGTGACCGGCGAGGTGTTCGCGCTCAACCTCGTGCTGGCACTGCTTGCCATCGTCACCGTTCGCGCCGGCTCGATGGCGATCACGATCGCATGCCTGCTCGCCGGCGCGATCGCGGTCGGATTCGTGCTGCGGCGCTTCTCCCGCCCTCAGGCGTCCTGAGCCGACAGCGCCAGCCGCAGGCCCTCGTCGAGCGAGATCTCCGGTTGCCAGCCGGTTGCCATCGCCTTGGAGAGGTTGAGCTCCAGCGAGCCGATCAGGCTGTCATGCGTATCCTGCCGGCCCATCACGCTGAGCAGCGTGCTGAGCAGGCTCGACGGCATCCCGAACAGCCGCGAGTTCTTGCCCGCAGCCTTCGCCAGCCGCTCGATGAATTCGGGCGTCGAGACCTGTTCCCTGTCGGCCACCAGGAATATCTCGAAATTGCTGGCGGGATCGGGATGAGCGAGCCGGCGCACGATGAACGACGACAGGTTCTGCACGGCGAGAAACGCGCGCTGATTGTGGATCGCGGCAAAGGGCAGCGGCATCCCCAGATTCACCGCACGCGTCAGCAGCGCGAAATTGCCCTTGGCGCCCGCGCCGTAGACCAGCGGCGGCCTGATCACCGAGATGTTCATGTCGGTGTCGCGCGCCAGCGTCTTCAGGCCCGCCTCGGCCGCGGCCTTGGACATGCCGTAGAGCCCGCGCGGCGTGAGAATGTCGTCCTCGCTGAACGGCGCGCGGCCCTCATTGCTGCGCCCGTGCACGAGAACGGTGCTGACGAAGATGAACTGGCGTACGCCGGCTGCCGCCGCACCGCGCGCCAGGTGCAGCGTGCCGGCGATGTTGACGTTGCGGTAGAGCTGGACCGCATGCTCCTCGTGCTTGTGATGCACGCGCGCGGCGAGATGGACCACGGCGTCGACGCCTTCGAGCGCCGCCTGCCAATCGGTCTCGGGGCCGATCGTCTCGACGACGACCTCATCGCCCACGCCTTCCGGGATGCGCACCGCGCGGCGGACGGACCATCCCTCGCGCGCCAGCGCAGGCGCGACATGGCGGCCGACGAAGCCGCTCGCTCCCGTCACCAGCACGACTGGCTTGTGTTCACTCATCGTTGCTCCGAAAGGTCCGGGTTGCGCAACAATTCGTCGATCACGGCGGCATAGGCGTTCATCGCGACAGTACGGTCGAACTTCGAAGCCGTTTTCACCGCGCGCTCCGCCATGGCGCCGTCGTCGGCGCGCGACGCCGTACGGATCGCCTCGGCGAGCTGATCGGCGCGCCCCGGCGTCACGACCCAGCCGAGCCCGTTCTCGACCACCGTCAAGGCGGCCTCGGCCTCGGGCTCCGAGACCAGCACCACGGGACGGCCGACCGCCAGCAGGTTGTAGAACCGGCTCGGCACCGACACGCCCGCTACGTCCTTCCGGTACGGAATGATCCAGAGATTGGCAGCCGCCAGGAACGCCTCGAGCTCGGCGTCCTCGACCCGCGCCACGAAGGAGACGTTGGAGAGGTTCGCTGCGGCCTGCAACTGCTGCAACCGCGCGAAGCCGATGCCCCAGCCGGACAGCAGGAAGTGGATGTCCGGCTCGTCCTTCAGGAGGCGGGCCGCCTCGAACACGATGTCCGGATCATGGGTGAAGCCGAGATTGCCCGACAGGCCGACGATGAAACGCGCAGAAATTGCCTTGCGGAAAGGACTGTCCGTTGCGAGCGGTCGCGGCCCGGGCACGAGCGTCGCCCAGTTCGGGATGAAGCGGATCTTGTTCCTCCTCATGCCGGAATAGCTCAGCAGCGGCCGCTCCGCATCGCGGCCGATGGTGATGACGGCGTTGAGCGCGCGGAACATCAGGCCGTTGGCGAAGCGCATCGTCTGCGTCACGAGCGAGCCGGGCTTCAGCAGACCCGCCATCACCAGCACGTCGGGGAAGAGATCGTGCATGATCAGCGCCGAGCGCGCGCCCTTGAACCGCGCGGCGGCCGCGACCGCATAGGGCAGCATGAACGGTGCGGTGACGGTGAGCACGACATCGCCTCGCCTGAGCTCACGCAGCAGCGCTAAGAATGTGCGCGCCGCGAACAGCAGCTCGGAGGCGCCGCGCCGTACCAGCGCCGCCTTGCCTGCCATCCGGTTCTTGACAGCGACAACGCGCGGCTTGCCCGGACCGCTCTGCGACGCCGGCAGTGCGCCGGGCGAGCCCGACAGCACGACGACCTCGTGGCCGACGGCGAGACGGCAGGCGATCTCCGCCATGATCGCCGCCGTCGTGCTCGGATCCGGCGGATAATGCTGGCTCGCGACGACGATCTTGCCTCCAGATTGCATGGTCAGGCCGCGGTCGACCCGAATTCCGGAACCGCGTCCTTCAGGATCGTCCTGATGGTGGCCCGATCGTCGCGTGCGATCGCCTGCTCCAGCGCAGCGATCCATTTGCGCAGCGTCTGCATCGGCGGCTCGTTCGGCTGCGCCGCCATGATGCCGGCGACGCCGATCTCGCGGGTCGGCTCCTCGGAGGCGAACAGGATCTCGTGCAGGCGTTCGCCGGGCCGCATGCCCGTGAACACGATCTCGATGTCGTAGCCGGGTTGCAGGCCCGACAGACGGATCATGCGCTCGGCGAGATCGACGATCTTCACCGGCTGGCCCATGTTGAGCACGTAGACCGAGACGTCCGAACGCTGCGTGCCGAGCGCATGCGTTGCCGCCGTGACGACGAGATCGCAGGCCTCGCGAATGGTCATGAAGTAGCGGACCATGTCGGGATGCGTCACCGTCACGGGGCCGCCGGCCTCGATCTGGGCCTTGAACTTCGGCACCACCGAGCCGTTCGACGCCAGCACGTTGCCGAACCGGACCGAGATCAGCCGCATCGGCGGCCTGGCGCCGCCGCTCCCTGCCGCAAGATCGTGGTCGAGCGCCTGGCAGTACATCTCGGCGAAGCGCTTGGTGAGGCCGAGCATCGACACCGGCTCGATCGCCTTGTCGGTCGAGATCATCACCATGGCTTCGGCGCCGGCGCTGAGCGCGGCATCGGCGACGTTGATCGAGCCGAAGATGTTGGTCTTGACGCCCTCGCTCCAGTCCCGCTCGAGGATCGGCACGTGCTTGAGCGCGGCGGCATGGAACACGATGTCCGGCTTGAACTCGGCCATCAGGCGCATGATGCGCTCGCGGTCGCGAATGTCGGCGATCCGCCCTTCGACCGCAGCAGCCGTGCCCTGCGCCGCGAGCGCTTCGGTGATCGCGTAGAGCGCCGGTTCGGAATTTTCCACGATCAGGAGGCGCGCGGCGCCGAACGCGACGACGCGCTCGCAGATCTCGGAACCGATTGAGCCGCCGCCGCCGGTGACGATCACGGCCTTGCCCTCGATCAGGGCCTCGAGCCGCGCATAGTCGATCGTCTCGCTCGGCCGCAGCAGCAGATCCTCGACCGCGACGGCCGTGAGCCGCGGCGTATCGCCGCTTTCCAGCGAGGGCATGCGGTTCACGATCACCCCCAGCTTGCGCGCCCGCATGAGTATCTGTTCGGGATGAGACTCCGGATCGAACGCGGTCGGCGTCATCACGATGCGCGCGATCGCCTTGCTGCGCTTGGCGAAGTCGGCGACGACGTCCTCGATGTCCTCGACGCCGCCCAGAACCGGCACGTTGCGGATGGACTGGCCGCGATCGGAACTCGACGGCGACAGCACGCCGACCGGCCAGATGCGTTTGATCGCCCCGCTCTCGATGCCGCGGAGCAGCACCTCGGCATCCGCGGTGCGGCCGATCAGCAGCGTCGGCGCGGCATCATCGGTGCGGGCGTGACGCCGCACCCGCGTGTATCGGAAATAGCGATAGGCCATGCGCAATGCGCTGAGGAAGGAGACCTCGAGGAACCAGTACAGAACGATCGTCACCTTGCCGAGAAAGAAGGTGCCGCGGACGTTGGGGGCGACGAAGATGTAATCGAGCACGAGCAGGGCAACCGTCAGCACGGTTGCGACGCGGATGATGTTCATCGCGTCGGGCAGCGAGATGAAGCGCCATTTCGTCGTGGTCAGGTTGAAGATGAAGAACACGACCACGCTGAAGGCGAGGAAATAGGGCAGGATCTCGAACAGCAGCGGCAGGCGATCGTAGAAGCCGTCGCCGCCCTCGAAGCGCAGATAGAAGGCAGCGAACAGCGCCGCCGTGGTCGCCAGCAGGTCGTGGAGCGCGATCAGGAAATTGCGCAAGGTGAGATGCGAAAGACGCGTCATCCGCGGACCGATGAAAATCCCGTTGGGTGCAACCTGACCGCGCTGATAGCCCATCTCGACCGGACTTGCCAGTACAAGGCTGCCAGTACAAGGCTTGCCAGCCGCGCGGCCGTTCAGGAACCGGCTTCCCCCACCTTCACCTCGACCTGCTGCGCCCGGAGCACCATGCCGCCGGCGACGCCGACGCCGATGACGTACATCCAGCCCTCGTGGAAGTCGAACAGGTGGGAGTTGAACAGCGAGGTGAAGACGTTCTGGACCACAACGAGGAGGCCGACCCAGTTGGCAAACCCGTCGCCGCGAAACAACAGCAGGTGCAGGATCCAGATCGAATAGAGCACGGCGATGCCGATGACGCCCCATTGCACGGCGACGTTCAAGGTCTGGTTATGCGGGTTGCCGATCACCTCGGCGGACGCCTGGTACCGACCACTGGGCGTTGCGACACGCTCGAACAAACCGCGCGTCGAGCCGGTGCCGTGCCCCATGACCGGCGCTTCCGCGAAGAAGCCGAGGGATTTCCGCCAGAATTCGAGCCGCAGGCCAAGCGAGGTCGGCTCGCCTTTTTCCACATAGCGCGTGTAGTCGCTGGCGAAGGTCTCGGCGGTCTTGCGCAATTGCGGCGAGGCCTGCCAGGCGAGAACCGCACCGGCGAGCAAAGCGATGGCGATGATCGCGATGCTGCGCCATCTCAGGTGCAGCAGCGCGAACACGCCGAACAGGATCGGAATGGTGACGAGCGCGGTGCGCGATACCACCACGAAAGCCATGTTGACGAAGAAGCTGAACGCCAGCGCCGTGAGCAGGCCGGCGATCCAGTAGCGCTTCTCGCGCAGCAGCATCACGATCGGATAAGCGAGCGCGACCGCGCAGAGTGTGAACTCCTGGCTCTGGTCGATGTAGTTCTTGACGAAGATGCCGCGTTCGGCGGGATCGGTCTTGAGCGCGAGGTTCGGGTCGAAGGCGACCAGCCACGACATCACCGACAACAGCGCGCAGGACACCAGGAAGGCGACGAACACCCAGTGCCCGCGCGGCGAGCGCGCGAAGTGAAAGAGCAGAACCGGCAGCACCAGCAGCTTGACGGTGGGATTGACCGCGTAGAAACGCGCCCCCCAGGCCGCGTCCGACCACAATGTCCCCACCAGCGCGAGCAGGACCAGCGCGATCGGCGCGGCGCAGATCGGACGCTTGAGCGATTGCAGGAACTCGCGAACGTCGAGGAAAGGCACCATGCAGAGCAGCATCAGGGCGTTGAATATCCCCGCAAGCGAGGTCGACCATGGCAGCGAGGCCGCGGTCAGGATCGCGAACAGGTCGACCGTCTCGCCCCAGGCCGCCGGACTGCGCAGGCGCCGCCACAGCATCCGGCCGGTCGTCTCCCCGGCCAGCGCCGTCACTTGCCCCCTCCCCGCGCGCGATGAACCAGCGCCGTCGTGCTGAAGCCCTGGAGAACGTCGACCAGCACGACCGTCCCGCCCGCCGCCTCGACGACCTCGTGGCCGACCACCTGCTCGCGGGTGTAATCGCCCCCCTTCACCAGCGCGCTCGGCTTGATCCGGGTGATCAGGTCGATCGGCGTATCCTCCTCGAAGATGACGACGAGATCGACGGCTTCGAGCGCCGCCAGCACTTCCGCACGCGCCCGCTCGTCCTGAACGGGGCGATCGGCGCCCTTCAGCCGCCGCACCGAGGCATCGCTGTTGAGGCCCACGATCAGGCGGTCGCAGGCGGCGCGCGCCGCGGTCAGCACCTTGACGTGGCCGGGATGCAGGATGTCGAAGCAGCCATTGGTGAAGCCGACGCGCTGGCCCTGCCGCTTCCATTCCGCAAGCTGCGCCTCGAGCGCGCCCGGCTCGAGCACGATCTTCTCCTCGGCGGCGAGGGAGGCATGCGGCAGGATCTTTCGCTTCAGTTCGGCCGCAGTCACGCTGGCGGTGCCCTGCTTGCCGACGGCGACGGCGGCTGCGGCAGCGGCCATGCGCAGCGCCGTATCCCAGTCCGCGCCCGTGGCGAGCGACACCGCGAGCGCGGCGGCGACGGTATCGCCGGCGCCGGAGACGTCGCGCACCTTCACCGGAACGGCCGGAACGTGAACGGCCTCACCGTTTCGCGGCACCAGCGTCATGCCGTGCTCGCCTTGCGTGACGAGAATCGCCTCGCAATCGGCGAGCCGCATCACGTCCTCGCTGGCATCGACGATGCTCTGCGGCGTGTCGGCGCGGCTTCTCGTGGCCTCCGCAAACTCCTTGCGATTGGGCGTGAGCAGCGTCGCGCCGCGATAGATCGCCCAGTTCAGGCTCTTGGGATCGACGATCACCGGCTTGCCGAGTTTTCGCGCGGCGTCGATCGTGTGCCGGATCACGCGCGCGGTCAGCACGCCCTTGGCGTAGTCGGAGAGCAATACGATGTCGGCGCGCGCGATCTGGGGCAGGATCGCATCGATCAGACTGGCCTCGACGTCATCGGATGCAGCAACCGCCTGCTCCCAATCCGCACGCAGCATGTGCGTGGAAAAATGCTCGGAGACGAAGCGAACCTTGCGCGTTGTCGGCCGCGACCGATCGCACACCAGCACGCTTTCGATCCCACCCTGCTCCGCAAGCGCCGCGGCGAGTTGCTTGCCCGCGGCATCCTCGCCGACGAGGCCGACGAAGATGCAGCGCGCGCCGAGGGACGCGACATTGCGCGCGACATTGCCGGCACCGCCGATATGGATCTCGCTGCGCTGGGCGGCGATGACCGGCGCCGGCGCTTCCGGCGAGATCCGCGACACCTCGCCGTAGACGAACTCGTCCAGCATGATGTCGCCGATGCACAGCACCGTGCGACCCGAGATGGCTTGTGCAAGGGCATCGAAATCGAGAATGGGCGTCGCCATGGTCAAGGAGCCTCAGCGGAAGCGGTCGGGCCGGTCGAGATAATCCCCGACATAGGCCTTCACCGCATCCTCGAGCCTCTTGAAGCCGCCATTGTAGCCGGCGCGCTGGAGGCGATCGACCTCGCTCTGGGTGAAGTACTGGTAGCTGTCGCGAATCTGCTCGGGCATGTCGATGTATTCGATGTTGGGCCTGGCGCCGAGCGCGGCATAGGCCGCGAGCATCAGGTCCTTGAAGCTGCGGGCCTTCCCGGTTCCGACGTTGAAGAGGCCGGACACCGATGGCGTCGCCAGCAGCCACATGACGACGCGCACGACGTCGTCGACATAGATGAAATCGCGGCGCTGATCGCCGTCGGCGATGCCCTCGCGATGCGACTTGAACAATTGCACGGCGCGGCCCGCTTTGACGTCGTCGAAGCGCCGCGCCAGCACGCTCATCATCGAGCCCTTGTGGTATTCGTTAGGGCCGAACACGTTGAAGAATTTCAGGCCCGCCCATTGTGGCGGCAGCCGATCGCCGTTCGCGACTCGCTCGGCAACGGCAAGATCAAACAGATGCTTGCTCCAGCCGTAGAGATTCATCGGCCGCAGCTTCTTCAGCGCAGGGACCGAGGCGTCGTCGTCGAAGCCCTCCGTGCCGTCGCCATAGGTCGCCGCCGAGGAGGCGTAGATGAACGGCACGGCGCCCGCCGTGCACCAGTCCAGCAGACGCATCGACGTGCGGAAATTGGTCTCGAACACGAGATCGCCGTCGGTCGCTGTGGTCGCGGAAATCGCCCCGAGATGGATCACGGCATCCAGCTTGCGGCCCTTCATCCAGTCGAGCAACTCGCCCGGGGGGACGATATCCACAAGCTGGCGCTTGGCGAGGTTGCGCCACTTGCCGTCACTGCCAAGGAAGTCACAGACCGCGACGTCGCCGCGGCCCGATTCATTGAGGGCAGCCACGACATTCGATCCGATAAAACCGGCCCCGCCGGTCACCAGCAACATTTTGAAATCCCTGCCCGATGTTTTGCGGCCCGGTCCTGCCGTAGCGCATGATCCGCCAAAGTGTAAGCGGTTTTGGGATTGGCGCTTCTGGCGGCTTTACCTGCCGGCCCGGAGCGGCTAACCGAACCACCGGATCCGATCGCCCCCGGCTTTGTTTAACGAATGAACCAAGATTCGCAATATAGTGGATATACGGACCGGAGCGACACCCGCCCGATCCTGATTATCCCCTACATGTGGATCGGCGATTTCGTCCGGGGTCACACCGTGATCCGGGTCCTGAAGGAGCGCTGGCCGAACCGGCCGGTAGATCTCCTGACCACCTCCCTGTGCGCCCCGCTGGTGGACTACATGCCCGGCGTGCGCGCTGGCATCGCCTGGGACCTGCCTCGCAGCCGGCTGGCCATAGGGCGCCAGCTGGGCCTCGCAAAGCTGCTGCGCGAGCGCAACTACGGCACCGCCCTGGTGCTGCCCCGGACCTGGAAGGCGGCCATCGCGCCGGCGCTGGCGGGCATCCCCGAACGGGTCGGCTTCGTCGGCGAGTTCCGGTTCGGCCTGCTCAACCGCTGGCGCTGGGGCGAGAAAAAGCTGCCCCGTTTCATCGACAAGAACGCCGTCCTCGCCCAGCCCGACGGCGCCCCCCTGCCGCCGGAATGGCCGGTGCCGCAGCTTCGCGTGCCGGCCGAGGAGATCGTCCGCTGGCGGCAGGCCAATGGCCTCAGCGCAGGCGCCGCGGTGGCGCTCGCCCCCGGCTCGGTCGGCGCCTCGAAACGCTGGACCTATTATCCGGAAGCCGCCCGCTTGCTGGTCGAGCGCGGCCTGGAGGTCTGGGTGGTCGGCGGCCCCGCGGAAAAGGGCCTCGCCCAGCAGATCGTCGCAGCGGGCGGCCCGGCGGTGCGGGACCTCACCGGAAACGATCTGCGCAACGGTGTGCTGGCCATGGCCGCGGCGGGCGTTGCCATCTCCAACGACTCAGGCCTGATGCACATCGCAGCCGCGCTGGGCACGCCCACCATGGGCATCTTCGGCCCGACCAGCCCCTATCTCTGGGCCCCCCTCAACGGCCTCGCCGCCACCGTGGTCCAGGACAAGAGCGTGCTCGCCTGCCAGCCCTGCCAGAGCACGATCTGCAAGATGAACGACCACCGCTGCATGCGCGATATCGCCGCTACGGAGGTCGTGGCGATCGCGCAGCGGGTGCTGGGTGAGGCGGGGGCGCACGAGCGCCAAAGTTGAACTCTTAAATCCGGCAGCAAGCGCCTCGCCAAAGTGCGCTATGCACCGATTGCACCCAATTCTGAAACGCAGCTGGATGGCGCGATGGGCCAATTTCGGAAGTCGGGGGAAGCGATCAGTACCTCGCGACCACCGGGCCGCCAAATTTCCAGCCAAGCCGTCCAGTCACCGTCCAAAGATTTTCTTTGACGGCGATGGTGCAAGGCTGCCCAGGGCCCGCGCCGCAGCTATAGGTCGGGCGAGCATTGAAGGTGTTGTCTCTCGTGCCTAACGGCAAAAAATCTCCCTCGATACCCAGAATCACGTTGTTGGTCACTGCATATTCAAAGCCGGCGCCAACCACGCCGCCGACACGCGTTTCACTTCCGGTGGTCGGTGTGAAGCCAACGGGCAGGCAGGCGCCGGTCGCGGTGATCCCATTGCAGGTACGGAAGTAATCTTGGTGCACCCAAGCGGCGCCGCCTTTGACGTAGAGCAAAGCTCTGTCCCAAGCATAGCCAGCGCGCGCTGTCGCCATGAAGATACTTGAGACGTGAGAATTGTCGGTACCCGAGGTAGCCAACACGGGCACGTTGCTTCCCCTCAGGTTCGCCCAATCGCCGGAAAGCTCCACGCCAACTACAAAATTGCTTGCTTGCCAATTGTAGCCAATCTGGCCGCCCACTACGCCGCCGCGTACGTTGTGACAGCCAGCGTCGAACCCTGCAGATACAAAGTTCCAGCAATTCTGGCCGCCGCCGCCGCCACCATTGACGCCAATGTAGAAACCGGACCAGTCGTAAACAGCAACTAAGGAAGGCGGCGGAGCCTTGGTGTAAGTGCGGGCTGGCAAGTCTGCGGCCGAAGCCGCCGATATCCCCAACGCCAGCGCGCTCAGCGCTATAGCGAATTTCTTCATTGGGTCCCCAATAAAAGTGCGCCTGAAACTCCGCGAAACTAACAGCTGAGCGGCGGATTGCTGTTACTCAGTTGCCACAGGTCTGTCTTTTGTCCAGGCCAATATCCGATTTGGGTCAAAAGCGTCGATTGGGCGGCTGCCTTGCCATTTCCGGATTGCCTTCAGGAGCGGACAGTTCAGCGGCACGCTCCGACGAAGCCGCGCGGCGAGACGCCGGTCTGATCAAATGGGGAGTGGTCCATGCGCCACAGCGCGCGGACTACGGGCCCGCAGCCGCGGGTGATCGGGCATTTCGGGACGATACCTGTCTAGCACTGTTTTGCCCGACGGGTCAAATCGAATTCGTAAAATCCGCAAGAGACAGCACCGGCCGCCAAGCCATTGATTCCGTTATCCCCAGCTACTGTGCATGGGGTTGTTTTCGCGTTTTCTTGTTTTCGGCGCCTGAAAGCGCTGCTCAGAGCAGCGACCGATAGACCTCGCCGATCCGCGCCGCTTCCGCATCGAGGCTGAACTTCGCAAGCACCCGCGCCCGACCGCGCTCGCCCATCGCGGTCGCAGCTTGCACGTCACGCATCAACGGCTCCAGCGCCGCGGCGAGCGCCTCGGCATCGCCCGTCGGGATCAGGACGCCGGTGACCCCATCCTCGACCACGAGCCCAGCCGCACCCGCACGCGCGGCGACGAGTGCGCTGCCCGCCGCCATCGCCTCGATCAGCGTCAGGCCAAAGCCCTCGTTGCGGGAGGTGAAGGCGTAGATCGCCAGCCGCTGGTACCAGCGCTGCACCTCTTCGATCGGCAGCTCGCCGGTGATGACGATGCGCGCGTGCAGGCCGGCGGCGTCTATCCGTTTCTTCAGGTCATTGGCGAAAGGCGCCTGCTCCGGCGTGACTTGGCCAACGATGACGGCGGTGAAATCGGGATAGCGCGGCAGCAGCCGGCACATCGCATCGACGAACACATCGGTGCCTTTCTGCGCACGGACGCGGCCGAAGCAGCCGATCGCATAACGGCCCGGCAGCGCGGCTTCCGCGAAGGCAGCGGCGCGATCGGCCGGCGGCGCGTAGATGTCGGTGTCGACGCCGTGCGGGATCACCGTCGCCTTCACCTTCAGGAACGAGGCCGAGAGATCCGACGTCGCGATGATCGCATCCATCTGCCGGATCAGCCAGCGCGTGATCCAGCTGTGATGCCGCTGCGCCGCCGAGGTGAAGACCAGCTTGAGCGGCCAGCCGAGCGCGCGCAGGGCGACGCCCGCGATCATCTCGTTGTTGCGCCGCGCATGCCAGATCAGCGGCGCCTTGCGGCGCCACAGTTTCAGGAAATCGGCACCGCTCAGCCGCGCAATGCCTTCCGGAGCGTCCGAGCCGAACCATGCCGCGCGATAGAGCTTTGCCAGCCGCGGCGCGACCATCCGGTTGGTCGCGGTGACCCCGGAATAGCGCCTGTGCAGATTTGGCACGATCACTTGCAGATCGCTCGGGGGATTCGCCACGTCACACTCCGTTTAGCAGGCCCCCTATACGCAACATTAAGCATAGTGACCAGTTCAGCCGCGCCGATACCCCCTCTTCACCACGTAAACGTTAGCTTGCAGCGTTGATCGAAGACGGGTGAGATCATGACTGTGCTAGTCACCGGCGGCGCCGGCTATATCGGAAGTCATACGGTCCTGGCGCTGGCGGAAGCCGGCGAGGACGTGGTCGTGATCGACGATCTCTCCACCGGCTTCTCCGCATATCTGCCCGAAGGCGTGCCGCTGTTCATTGGCGATGCCGGCGACGAGAATCTGCTCGAAGGCGTGATCTCCCAACACAACATCGAGAGCATCATCCATTTCGCCGGCTCGGTGGTGGTGCCGGAATCGATGCGCGATCCGCTCGGCTATTACCGCAACAATTTCACGACCGCACGCAATCTGCTCAACGTCGCGGTCAAGCGCGGCATTGGCCGCTTCATCTTCTCCTCGACCGCCGCGGTCTACGGCAATCCGGACCAGGTGCCGGTGCCCGAGCACGCGCCGACGCGGCCGCTATCGCCCTACGGCTCGTCGAAGCTGATGACCGAGATCATGCTGCACGACGTCGCCGCCGCCTACGGCATGCAGTACGTGACCCTGCGCTATTTCAACGTCGCCGGCGCCGATCCGCAGGCCCGCATCGGGCTTGCCACCGTCGGCGCCACGCATCTGCTCAAGATCGCGGTGGAAGCCGCGACCGGCCAGCGTGCCAAGATCGACGTCTTCGGCACCGACTATCCGACCCAGGACGGCAGCTGCATCCGCGACTTCATCCACGTCACGGACCTGTCGCAGGCGCATCGCTCGGCGCTGGCCTACCTGCGCAATGGCGGCGCCTCGACGACGCTCAATTGCGGCTATGGCCGCGGCTATTCGGTGCTGGAAACCATCGACGCGGTGCGCCGGGTTTCGGGGCGCAGCTTCGCCGTGCAATACGCCCCGCGCCGGCCCGGCGACATCATGACCATGGTGGCCGACACCAGCCGCATCCGTGGCCTGCTCGACTGGAAGCCGCAATACGACGACCTCGAGACCATCGCCGCCCACGCTTTGGCCTGGGAGGACAAGCTGTTCCGCGAGCGCCACGGCGAGCTCCGCCAGGCCGCCTCGGCCTAGATTCCATCCCGGCGCAAGTCCTTAATGGGGCTTGAAAAGCGCCGCTTTAGCGGGCACAGAGGCCGTTCGATCCCCTGACGCGCAGGCAGGCTTTTCCTGCGCCGTCAATGGACTACGGATGGCGCAGTTTCCAAAGAAAATCACCGACGATCCCTATGCGGCAGCGGTCCTGATTCGCCGCCTGGTCACGGAACAGGGGATCATCTACTGGCGGCGCTACCTCGTCGCCTTCGCGCTGATGGCGCTTGCCGCCGGGTCGACCGCGGGCGCGACCTACGTGCTCGGCCAGGTCATCAACCAGGCCTATGTCGACAAGAACATCCCGGGCATCGCGATGTTCTCGGGCATCACGGTGATCCTGCTCTTCATCAAGGGTGTGGCGACCTACGGCCACATGGTGATCCTGACCAAGATCTCCAACGCCATCCTCGCCACCAACCAGCGGCAACTGTTCGCCAAGCTGATGCGCGAGAGCGTCGGCTTCTTCTCCGAACGGCATTCGTCTGAATTTCTGGCACGGCTGACGGCCGGCGCAAAATCGATCACCGACGTCCTCAACATGCTGGTCAACGCGGTCGGACGCGACCTCATGATGCTGCTCGCCATGATCGGCGTGATGGTGTGGCAGGACCCGGTGATGTCGTTCATCGGCCTCGTCGTGGTGCCGCCGGCGATGCTGGTGCTGCGCAAGCTGGTCAAGCGCATCAAGGGCCTCGCTTTCAACCAATTCACCGGCACCGCCGACATCATGGAGACCATGCAGGAATCGCTGCAGGGCATCCGCACGGTGAAAGCGTTCACGCTCGAAGACACGATGCAGAGGCGCATCGACGAGAACATCGCGATCGTCGAGCGCAACGCCAACAAGATGGCCCGCGTCGCCAACCGCTCCAATCCGCTCATGGAGATGCTCGGCGGCTTCGCGGTCGCCGGCTGTTTGCTTTACGGCGGCTACAGCGTGGTCGCGCTCAACGCCACGCCCGGCGCGTTCTTCTCCTTCATGACTGCGTTCCTGATGGCGACCGAGCCGGCCAAGCGGCTGGCGCGGCTCAACATCGATCTGAACAGCCAGCTCGTCGGCGCGCGCATGCTGCTCGAAGTCGTCGACAGCCCGGCCACCGAGCACTCCGACGACGACAAGCCGGCGCTGAAACTGTCCGACGCGCGGATCGAGCTGCGCGACGTCAGCTTCTGTTACCGGACTGGCGAGACCGTGCTCAACCGCATGAGTTTTGTCGCCGAGCCCGGCAAGGTCACCGCGCTGGTCGGCCCGTCCGGCGGCGGCAAGTCGACCGTGCTGGCGCTGCTGCTGCGCTTCTACGAGGTGACGCAAGGCGACATCGTGATCGACGGCCAGTCGATCGGCGCGATCTCGCGAAAATCGCTGCGGGCGCAGACCGCCTATGTCGGCCAGGACGTCTATCTGTTCCGCGACACCATCCGCAACAACATCGCCTTCGGCAAGCCGGGCGCAACCGAGAACGACATCATCGATGCCGCCAAGGCGGCCTGCGCTCATGATTTCATCATGGGCTTCCCGCTGGGCTACGACACGCCGGTCGGCGAGCACGGCACCCAGGTGTCGGGCGGCCAGCGCCAGCGCATCGCGGTCGCGCGCGCCCTGCTCAAGAACGCGCCGATCATCCTGCTGGACGAAGCCACCGCCGCGCTCGATTCGGAGTCCGAGAAGCAGGTGCAGGAGGCGATCGAGCATCTCTGCCAGAACCGCACCACCATCGTGATCGCGCACCGCCTGCACACGATCATGCACGCCGACGCGATCCTGGTGGTCGAGGGCGGCGAGATCGTCGAGCAGGGCCGGCATGACGAATTGCTGCGCCGCTCCGGCCGCTACGCCTCGTTCTTCCGCCTGCAACATCGCGACGCCGGCGCTCTGGCGCCGATCAGCGCAACCGCATAGAGTTCGTTTCACCTCACGAGCAGCGAGACCGATACATGAACGCCGCCTCCTACGTCATCCCGCTTCCAGCCCAGCCGTCTCTTCCCGTCGTCGGGGAAAGCGGCCGCTATCCGGTGCGCCGCATCTGGTGCGTCGGCCGCAACTATCTCGAACACATCCGCGAGATGGGCAACGACGAGCGCGCCCCGCCGTTCTTCTTCGCCAAGCACGCCGACATGCTGGTGCCCGACGGCGCCACCATCCCCTATCCGCCGCTGACCAAGGATCTGCATCACGAGGTCGAGCTGATCGTCGCGATGAAGAGCGGCGGCCTCAACATCCCGGCCGAAAAGGCGCTCGACCATGTCTACGGCTACGCCGTCGGCATCGATCTCACCCGCCGCGACCTCCAGATCGCCTCGCGCAAGAAGGAGCGCCCGTGGGAGATCGGCAAGTCGTTCGACGGCTCCGCCCCGTGCTCAGCGGTGCAGCCGGCCTCGAAGATCGGCCATCCCGCCAAGGGCAAGATCTGGCTCACGGTCAACGGCAAGGAGGCCCAGAAGGGCGATCTCACCGAACTGATCTGGAACGTGCCCGAGATCATCTGGCAGCTCTCGCAGCAGGTGAAGCTCGCCGCCGGCGACATCATCATGACGGGCACGCCCGCCGGCGTGTCGCAGCTCCAGCCGGGCGACAAGCTCGAATGCGGCGTCGACGGCGTCGGCACGCTGAAGGTCTCGATCGGCCAGCCGGAATAGGCTGCACGACATCTCGACATCGAAAGGCCCCGGACATGTCCGGGGCCTTTTCCATTCAGATCGCCTCTACCAGGCCTTCACCGTTCGATTGGCGTGACTCACCTGCGGGACGCCGCGGTTGAGCGACATGTGCGAATGCACGCACAGCCAGCCATCGGCGCTCCTCGAGAACACCATCGTCGCTCGGCCCGGACGTGGAAACGCGCTGCCATCGGGATGATAGCCCGTGCTCGTCCACGGCGCGACCACGGTCGCCATCGTGCCGTCGGGAGACGCGAGGATCGAGATCTGCTCGGGCACAAAACGGAAGTCGCTCGTCTTCGGCCAGACGTTGTCCCATTGCGTTGAGACCCATTGATCGAGGCCGGGGATGACGTCGTTATGCGTGCCGAAGGCAAGCACCTCGGGATGAAAGAGCGGCCTCGCCGAAGCGTAGTCGACCTCGCGGACATAGCCGGCGAAGGTTTCCAGCCACTGACGGAAGAACTGCGTTGTCTCTGTATTCGCGGTCGGCAAGGAGGCCATTGCCTGCTCCATATTCGGCAACTCAATCACGGCAATCCTTGTTGCCATGGCCCGAACTGTCCAGCAAGACTGGCGGCTCGTCGTCTTCGCCGCCGGATCAAAACCGAGAACTGCAGGGCGGACTAGCGACTTGTCCACCTACGCACTTACCGTAACGCCGACAGCACGATGAGGCCGAGGATCAGCGCCGTCAGCGAGTATTTCAGCGTGTAGTACACGTTGCGATTCCACTCCTTGACCTTGCGGCTGCCGAGATGGATCTCATAGAGCTTGCCGAACACCTTGTTGAGCACGCCGACGCTCTCGCCGTCGACGTTCTGAGTCGCCGAAGCCTTGACGATGTGATGGCTGACCCAACGGTTGATCGCGGTCATGAAGCCGAACCTCATCGGGCGCTCGACGTCGCAGAACAGGATGATGCGGTTGACGTCGGTCGCATTCTCCGCGCTGTGGATGAACGTCTCGTCGAACATGAAGGCCTCACCGTCGCGCCAGACGCATTCGACGCCGTCGACCAGGATACGGCACTTGTTCGAGTTCGGCGTGACGAGGCCGAGGTGATAGCGCAGCGAGCCCGCGAAGGGATCGCGGTGCGCCCCGAGCTTGCCACCGGGCGGCAGCATCGCGAACATCGCCCCGTGCACGCTCGGGATCGAGTTGAGCAGCTCCACCGTCTTCGGGCACAGCGTACGCGCCGAGGGCAGGAAGTCGTCGTACCATTTCAGATAAAATCGCTTCCAGCCGCTCTTGAAGAATGAGTAGAAGCCCCAATCGTTGTTCTTCGCGGCCGCGCGGATGAAGCCCTCGTCGAACAGGCGCACCGCTTCGTCGCGAATGGTCTCCCAGTTCTCGCTGAGCGGCTTGAGCTCGGGAAACTGCTCGACCGAGATCACCGGCTTGTTCGGTACCGCCGAGCCCGCATACATCAGCACGTTGTAGGGCGCGAGATAGGTCGAATGATCGCCGAGCTGGCGCGCAAAGCGCAGCCGCTGCTTGCCACGGAAGTGAACGTAAATCGTCGAAGCCGCAAGCACATAGAGAGTGACAAGTTGCGGCGCAAAAAGCTGTTTCAGCATTTCCCCAAATCCGAGTAACCCAGCCGGGGACGTGATCTACTCTGAGCCGGCCCCAGCGGCAAGATATTGGCGGTGCAGCCTGAAGCTGTTCCGCAGGTCGTGATCGGGCCGGCCCCAGCCGTACCGCGCACGATTACAAATCGCGGCCGCCTCCCCGTCAATCCCGGCGTTGCGGGCGGTTTCCGACATATTATCCTGGTTCCAGGGATTGGGAAGTCGGGGTGCATCTTGGAGACATCGCGGTCGTTGGCGGGCTGTACGCTCGCTCTGTTTCTGCTTGGAATATCCGCGTCTCGCCGCGGCCGTGAAGGCGAACGGCGTCTTCGCACTTCAAATCAGCGGGCCGGCACCGGTCGCCGCCTACGGGTTCAATCAGATCAATCTCGGCGACAGCACGGAAAAACTCTTGGCGCAGCTCGGAAGCCCGTTCCATGTCGGGCAGAGCGGGCTCGAGAAGACCGAACTCTGGACCTATGGGCCCTGGCCTTTCTCATTCGAGGTGGGGGAGGACCGCGTTACCTCGATCCGGATCAGCGATCCGACCGTCCAGTAAATTCGATTGCGTGGGTGCCGGTCAAACCCGGGACAACGCCTGGAGACCCTTGAAGGTCAGGCGCTTGGGGTCGGTGACGCCGGCAAGATAGAGCCGGCGGATGAAGGCGATGACGGCGTCGCGGTCGCAATCGGTCAGCGCGACGACGGCGTCGACCGCGATTTTCTGGGCTTCCATTGGGCTCACCTCGGCCTTGCGAGTAACCCCGGCCGAGACAGGCTAGGACTCATCCGTTAAATCGGCGTTAACCGTTCGGCCAGCATCGCCGATTCACCCCGGCGGCCGTATACGCAAAACAACGCATTGCCGGGGGCACGGCCGCTCAACGCGCATTGATGCTCTTCTTCAGCAGCGCGAACTGCTTCTTCAGCCTGGGCACGGCAAAGTCGGTGAACGCCCTCACCTTTGGCACCGAGAGCCGCCCCTGTGGGCAGATCAAATGCGCGGGCATCTCCGGATCCTCGTCGGCGGCCAGCACGATCTCGAGCTCGCCGCGCCCGACGGGCTCGGCCACCTGGTACGAATACATCCGCGCCACGCCGCGCCCGGCGACCGTGGACGCCACGGCCGCATGGGTGCTGTTGACGACGAGGCGCGGGGTGAACTGGACCGTGCGGGCTGCCGACGAGCCGGCCTGTGGAGCAAAGGTCCAGGAATTGGGCAGATGCGCCATCGCCACGATCTGATGCTTGGCGAGATCGCCGGGCTCGGTGATGCGCGGATGCTGCTTCAGATAGCGGGGAGCTGCCACCACGACGCGACTGATCTCGCCGATCCGCATCGCCACCATCGCCGAATCCGCGAGATGGCCAATGCGAAGCGCGATGTCGACGCCCTCCTCGATCAGGTTGACCGCGCGGTCAAACAGCAGGAGCTTTGCCGATACGGTCGGATAGGCGTCCAGAAACGCATCGAGGATCGGCCGCAGCACCATCTCGCCCGACACCACCGGAGCGGTGATCGTGAGCACGCCGCGCGGCGCCGTACGCGGCCCGGCCGCGATGTCGTCGGCCTCCTCCAGCTCGATCAACACGCGACGGCAGATCGCGACATAGCGCTCGCCCTCCTCGCTCAGCTTGATCGACCGCGTCGTCCGGTGCAGCAGTTCGGTACCGACTCGCTCCTCCAGGAAGGCAATGGCGCGGCTGACCGCCGCCGGCGAGCGGCCGAGCTTGCGGCCTGCGGCCGCCAAGCTTCCCTCGTCCACCGCAAGGACGAACACCTTCATCGCGTCCAGACGATCCATGCGCTTCCGCCACCCGTCAAATTCCTGTGACAAGCTAAGCGTTCGCCCCGGCCGCGACAACCGCCGCCAACGGCCGGTCCGGCATTCGTTCGCGCCACGTAACAGTGTCTGCCGGACAACGTGTATTCGCAGCCGGGCTGCTGGAGCGTAGCTCAACCTCCAAGCCGGCCGCTGCTGGCCCAGGTTTTCAAGCCAACAACAGGAGCCCGTCATGGGTATCGAGCAGAAGGTTGCCGTCATCACCGGTGCATCGCAGGGCATTGGCGCCGCCCTGGTCCAGGGTTTTCGTGACCGCAACTATCGCGTCGTCGCAACGGCGCGCTCCATCAAGCCGTCGGGCGACGATGATGTCCTCGCCGTCCCCGGCGACATAGCCGACCGGAGCACCGCCGAGCGCGTGGTGTCGCAAGCCGTCGCCCGCTTCGGCCGCGTCGACACGCTGGTCAACAATGCCGGCATCTTCGTCGCAAAGCCTTTCACCCGGTACACCGCGGAGGACTATGCAGCGGTGATGGGCACCAACGTCGCGGGCTTCTTCAACATCACGCAGCTCGCCATCGCCGAGATGGAGAAGCAAGGCTCGGGTCATGTCGTACAGATCACGACGACACTGGTGGATCAGGCCAACTCGAACGTGCCCTCGGTGCTGGCCTCGCTGAGCAAGGGCGGCCTCAACGCCGCGACGAAGTCGCTCGCGATCGAATACGCCAGGCGCGGCATCCGCGTGAACGCAGTGGCGCCCGGCGTCATCAAGTCGCCGATGCACCCCGTCACGACGCATGCGCAGCTCGGCGCGCTGCACCCGGTCGGCCACATGGGCGAGATGTCCGACATCGTCGATGCCGTGCTCTATCTCGAGCAGGCGAGCTTCGTCACCGGTGAGATCCTGCATGTCGACGGCGGCCAGAGCGCCGGCCACTGAGCGCAAGAGGAGAGACACCATGCCGATCGTCACCATTCAAGTGACCCGCGAGGGAACGACGCCGGGCGCGGCGTCGCTCACGGCGGAAGAGAAGGCCGCGCTGATCGAGGGATCGAGCCGGCTGTTGCTCGACGTGCTCGGCAAGCCGCTCGATTCCACCTTCGTCGTGATCGAGGAAGTCGACACCGACAATTGGGGCTGGGGCGGCCTGCCCGTGCCGGAATTCCGGCGCCGCCGCGCCGCCCGGACAGGATGATCCGCGCGCGACCGAGCGCGCAGGAGGATGAAATGACCAACACAGGTACGAAGCAACACGTTAAGGCCCGGCCGCATCAGCGGCCGGGACCGGCTTCACAACAGACTTCACAAATGAGCTGGCGATACGCCGCGGCTGGCTTGTCCGCATCGCTGGTCGGACTGGGCCTTGCCCGCTTCTCCTACACGCCGCTGATCCCGGCGCTGATCGCGGCAAAGTGGTTCAGCGCGTCGGATGTCGTCTATCTCGGTGCGGCGAATCTTGCCGGTTACCTTGCCGGCGCACTCGCGGCACGCGCTGTGGCCGCCCGCATTGGCGCGGTGCGCGCGTTGCGTGCGATGATGCTGCTCGCCACGCTCTCTTTCTTCGCCAGTTCAACCCCGGTGTCGTTCGCCTGGTTCTTCGCCTGGCGCTTCCTGTCGGGTCTCGTCGGCGGCATCATCATGGTGCTGGCGGCCTCCGTCATCCTGCCGCACATTTCGGCCGCGAGACGCGGCATCGCTGGCGGCGTGATCTTTGCGGGCGTCGGCCTTGGCGTCGCCGCCTCGGGCACGCTGGTGCCGCTGCTCCTGCAACAAGGCTTGCAGCAGAGCTGGTATGGTCTCGGCGCCCTGTCTGCCCTGCTCACTCTTGCGAGCTGGCGGAACTGGCCTGCGGAAGCCAAGGCTGATGCTGCGCCTTTGCATCACGCGAAGCACCAGCATGCATCGACGGCGGCCCGCGCGCTGCTGGTCCAGTACGGCCTCAACGCGGTGGCGCTGGTGCCGCACATGGTCTTCATCGTCGATTTCGTCGCGCGTGGCCTCGGCCAGGGTATTGCCGCGGGATCGCGCTACTGGGTGCTGTACGGCCTCGGCGCGGTCGTGGGCCCGCTCGTCACCGGCCATCTCGGCGACCGCTCGGGCTTCGGCCCGGCCCTGCGGGCAGCCTTTCTGATCGAGGCGGTGGCCGTGCTGCTGCCGACCGTCAGCACCGCGCCGGTCTCGCTGATCGTGTCGAGCGTCGTGGTCGGCGGCTTCACGCCCGGCATCGTGCCGCTGGTGCTCGGACGCATCCACGAGCTCGTCCCGCACTCGACCGAGCAGCAGCGCGCGACATGGAGCCACGCCACCACGAGCTTTGCGCTGTTCCAGGCGGCCGCCGCTTACGGCTTCTCCTGGATCTACG
Organism: Bradyrhizobium sp. SZCCT0153; assembly: GCF_018129995.1. GTDB lineage: Bacteria > Pseudomonadota > Alphaproteobacteria > Rhizobiales > Xanthobacteraceae > Bradyrhizobium > Bradyrhizobium japonicum_G. The sequence continues at coordinate 227,388 of NZ_JAFCKS010000005.1, read as the reverse complement.
CGCAGACCGGCGGCGACTATCTGGTCCTGTTTGGGCTCGGCGGCGGCGCCGTTGTGCTTGCACTTGCGATCGATCTCGGGCTGGCGCTCACGACACGCAAGGCATAACCGCAGACGGCGGCGTGATCAGGAATATCGCATCACGCCGTCGTCGATGCGACCGAACCGCAAGGTGACGATGTCGAGAGCGTAATTCTGGTACAGCCGCCACGGCTGCTTCGAGCCCTGCTTCGGCATCTTTGCGAGCGAGCGCTGCACGTAACCGGAGGTGAAATCGAGCGAGGGCTGCGCGGTGATGGTCGGATCGTCATTGTGCGGCATGCACTGGCGGAAATTGTGCCGGTCCATGTAGTTGATCAGCCGGCAGACATATTCGCAGGTGAGATCACATTTCAGCGTCCAGGACGCGTTGGTGTAGCCGAACGCCGACGCCATGTTCGGCACGTCGGCATACATCATGCCCTTGTAGGTCAGCGTGTTGGCAAAATCGACGGCGCGGCCGTCGACGCTGACCTCGAGGCCACCGACGACCTGGAGCACCAGCCCTGTCGCCGTGACGATGATGTCGGCGTCAAGCTTGCTGCCGTCCTTCAGGCGGATGCCGTCGCGCGTAAAAGTGTCGATCTCGTTGGTGACCACGGAGGCGCGCTGCTCACGGATCGCCTTGAACAGGTCACCGTCTGGAACGAGGCATAGCCGTTGATCCCAGGGATTGTAGCGCGGCGTAAAATGGGTCGCGACATCGTAGTCCGGCCCCAGCGCCATCTGCACGCCCTTGAGGACCAGCTCCTTCACCTTGGCGGGGCGGCGCCGGCTGAGCTGGAAGAAGAACATCCCCCACATCACGTTGCGCCAGCGGATCAGATGATAGGCGAGCCGCGCCGGAAGATTGCGGCGCAATTTGTTGGCGACGGGATCCTGCGCCGGGCGCGACACAACATAAGTCGGCGAGCGCTGCAGCATGGTGACCTGCGCCGCCTTCTTGGCTAGCTCCGGCACCAGCGTCACCGCGGTCGCGCCCGAGCCGATCACGACGACGCGCTTGCCCTCATAGTCGATGTCTTCGGTCCATTTCTGCGGATGCACGATGCGGCCGGCGAAATCCGCCGCACCCGAAAACTCCGGCGTGTAGCCCGCCTCGTATTTGTAATAGCCCGAGCACATGAACAGGAAATCGCAGGTGAAACGCACGAGCTCGGTCGCACCCTCGCCTGCGATGCGCTCGGCCTCGACCGTCCAGCGTGCGTCAGCCGTCGACCATGCCGCACGCTTGACACGATGGCGGAAGCGGACGTGGGTCTCGATGCCGTTCTCGGCCGCGGTCTCGCGCACATAGTTCAGGATCTGCGGCCCGTCCGCGATCGCCTTCGGATCAGTCCACGGCTTGAAGGAATAGCCGAGCGTGAACATGTCGCTGTCAGAGCGGATGCCGGGATAGCGAAACAGATCCCAGGTGCCGCCGATGCAGTCGCGCCCCTCCAGGATGACGTAGCTCTTGCCCGGGCACTTGGTCTGAAGATGATAGCCCGCGCCGATGCCGGACAAGCCGGCTCCGACGATCAGCACGTCAAAATGTTCCTGGGCCATGGTTTCCTCCGCCGTGCGGATTGTCTGGCCTGCTTCTCAGCCAGTCAATCGATAAGCCGCGGACTCGTCCGTTGGGTGCGGCGCGACAACGGAGTGCCAGAGCGTCCGTTGGGCGCTGCAATGGGCCCGCGATTGCATCAGAACTTAAAATCTACTATAACGCGAATTATTTCAGGCTGCTCTTTCAATTCATTCCTATTGGGGTTCTGATGACAGATCACAGCGCTGATGGCTCGCCCGACCATGGCGACGGCGAGACTGAACTGATCACGCCTCCCTCCATCCACGCGATCAACCTGATGGGTGGGCTCTACCTGTTCATAACCGTGCTGTTCTTCTACCTTCTCATAGCGACCTGGCCTGTCCTTGAAACGGGTGGCGGTGCGTTCAAGGACTTCCACATCTTCTTCTCGCGGCATTCCTGGGAGCCGGACAAGCAGATGCTGTTCACCGTAATTGTCGCCGGAGCACTCGGCGGCCTCACGCACACCATGACGTCGTTCGGGGATTACGTCGGCAACCGTCAGCTCAGCACCAACTGGCTGTGGTTCATGATCTTGCGCGTGCCGATCGGAATGACGCTCGCCGTGCTGTTCTACTTCATCGTCCGGGGAGGCCTTCTGCTCCCGACTCTTTCGACTCCGCCCGCGGGAACGCAGGTGCCAACCAATTCGACCCTGCAGCTGAACCCCTACGGCATGGCCGCTTTCGCAGCGTTGGCGGGGATGTTTTCCAAGCAGGCAACCGACAAGCTTGCCGCCGTGTTCGACGCCGTCTTTGCTATGAGGAAACCGGTGGACCGCGACAACCCCCTCAACGCGAGAGAGACCGATCTCAAGGTTGCCCCGGCCAAGCTCACGCAAGGAAAGCTGGAAGAGTTGACCGTCACCGGCAGCGGCTTCCAGACGGACACCAAGGCGACCATCAACGGCAAGGACAGGGCTTTCAAAAGGTCCAGCGCAACGGAGGGCAAGATCACCCTGCTCAACGAAGACGTCCTCAGCGTCGGCGATCTCGCCATCGTCGTCGTCAACCCCAACAAGGACGTCTTCAGGACTACGGTCAAGGTCGTCGCCCCGTAATGTCGGCGACTGAGGCGCCCGTAGCGCACCCCTGGGGTCCAGAAACAACGAAGCCCCGGATTGCTCCGGGGCTTCGTCCGTTCCTGAGGTGCGCTGCGTCTCAGTAGCGGTAATGGTCCGACTTGAACGGGCCTTCCTGCTTGACGCCGATGTAGTCGGCCTGGTCCTTGCGCAACTCGGTGAGCTTGACGCCGATCTTGGCGAGATGCAGCCGGGCCACCTTCTCGTCCAGCGACTTCGGCAGCACGTAGACTTCCTTCTTGTACTTGCCGTCCTTGTTGTTGGCGAAAAGCTCGATCTGCGCCAGCGTCTGGTTGGTGAACGAGGCCGACATCACGAAGGAGGGATGGCCCATCGCATTGCCGAGGTTCACGAGGCGGCCTTCCGACAGCATGATGATGCGGTGCTTGTCGGGGAATTCGATCTCGTCGACCTGCGGCTTGATATTGGTCCACTTCAGGTTACGCAGACCCGCGATCTGGATCTCGTTGTCGAAGTGACCGATGTTGCAGACGATGGCGCGATCCTTCATCGCGCGCATGTGTTCGATCGTGATGATGTCCTTGTTGCCGGTCGCCGTGACGAAAATGTCGGCGCGCGGCGCGGCGTCTTCCATGGTCACGACTTCGTAGCCTTCCATCGCCGCCTGCAGTGCGCAGATCGGATCGATTTCGGAGACCATGACGCGGCAGCCGGCCTGGCGCAGCGAGGCGGCCGAACCCTTGCCGACGTCGCCGAAGCCGGCGACCATCGCGACCTTGCCCGACATCATCACGTCGGTGCCGCGGCGGATGCCGTCGACCAGCGATTCACGGCAGCCATAGAGGTTGTCGAACTTCGACTTGGTGACGCTGTCGTTGACGTTGATCGCAGGCCACAGCAGCGTGCCGGCCTTCTGCATGTCGTAGAGACGATGCACGCCCGTGGTGGTCTCTTCGGAAACGCCCTTGATGCTCTTGGCGATCTCGGCGAAGTAGCCCTTCGGCTTTTCCTTGAGCTGCTTCTTCAGAAGCGCGAAGAAGACCTCCTCTTCTTCCGAACCCGGCTTGTCCAGGAAGGCGGTGTCGCCGTTCTCGGCGCGCAGGCCGAGATGGACGTACATGGTGGCATCGCCGCCGTCGTCGAGGATCATGTTCGGGTGACCGCCGCCGTGCCAGTCGAACAGCTTGGCGGTGTAGTCCCAGTATTCGGCCAGCGTCTCGCCCTTGACGGCAAAGACGGGAATGCCGGCGGCCGCGATCGCCGCCGCGGCGTGGTCCTGCGTCGAATAGATGTTGCAGGAGACCCAGCGAATGTCGGCGCCGAGCGCGGCCAGCGTCTCGATCAGCACGCCGGTCTGGATCGTCATGTGCAGCGAGCCTGCGATGCGCGCGCCCTTCAGCGGCTGCTTCGGGCCATACTCTTCGCGAGTGGCCATCAGGCCGGGCATCTCGGTCTCGGCCAGCGAGAGCTCCTTGCGGCCGAAATCGGCGAGCGAAATGTCCTTGACGATGTAGTCGGAGAAGCCGGGCTTCGCATTCATAGCGGAGGTCCTGTTGTTGAATTGGTCATTCCGGGTGCCGCGACGCGGCGAACCCGGATTCTCGACATGATGGATAAGGATCCCGGGTTCGCCGCGTCGCGGCGCCCGGGAATGACGTCGGTGATCAGACTGCGCGCTTGAGGGCTTCGACGAGATCGGTCTTCTCCCAGGAGAAGCCGCCCTCGTTATCGGGTGTGCGGCCGAAATGGCCGTAGGCCGAAGTACGTGCGTAGATCGGGCGGTTGAGATCGAGATGGCTGCGGATGCCACGGGGCGTGAGATCCATCGCCTGCGCCGCCGCCTTCTCGAGCTGGTCCTCCGACACCTTACCGGTGCCGTGGGTGTCGATGTAGATCGACAGCGGACGCGCCACGCCGATGGCGTAAGCGAGCTGGAGCGTGCAGCGGTCGGCAAGACCGGCCGCGACGATGTTCTTGGCGACGTAGCGGGCAGCGTAGGCCGCCGAGCGATCGACCTTGGTCGGATCCTTGCCGGAGAACGCGCCGCCGCCATGCGGAGCCGCGCCGCCGTAGGTGTCGACGATGATCTTGCGGCCGGTCAGACCGGTGTCGCCATCGGGACCGCCGATGTAGAACTTGCCGGTCGGGTTGATGTGCCAGATCGTCTTCGGCGTGATCCAGTCCTTCGGCAGCGCCTCGCGCACATAGGGCTCGACGATGTCGCGGATCTGCTTGGACGAGATGTCCTCGACCAGATGCTGGTGCGATACGACGATCTCGCGCACGCCGACCGGCTTGCCGTTCTCGTACTGCACGGTGACCTGGCTCTTGGAGTCCGGACCCAGCACCTTCTCGCGGCCCGAGTGGCGCGCTTCGGAGATGAGGCGCAGGATCTTGTGGGCGTAGAAGATCGGTGCCGGCATCAGGTCGGGCGTCTCGTTGGTGGCGTAGCCGAACATGATGCCCTGGTCGCCCGCGCCCTCTTCCTTGACCTCGCCCGGCTGCAGCGCATCGACGCCCTGCGCGATGTCGGCCGACTGGGGGTGCAGAAGGATCTCGATGTCGCAGGTCTTCCAATGGAAGCCGTCCTGCTCGTAGCCGATGTCCTTGATCGCGTCGCGGACGACGCCTTCGATCTGCTCGTTGGTGACGGATGCGGGGCCGCGGGTTTCACCGGCGATCACCACCTTGTTGGTGGTCGCGAGCGTCTCGCAGGCCGCACGAATCTGCCAGGGATCGATGCCGGCTTTCGGCCCTTCGCGGTAGAACAGGTCGACGATTTCATCGGAGATCCGGTCGCAGACCTTGTCGGGATGGCCCTCGGACACGGACTCGCTGGTGAAGAGATAGGACGCGCGCATCAGTAACCCCTTGTTCCGCCGCTAAGCCGGCGGGCGTTTGCGATGTTTAGCCTTGGATATGTCAATCACGACGTCGCGAGATGACGTAGGATTCGTCGAGAAACCAGAGCCCGTTGTACTTTCGCAGCACATCCCTGGCGGCATCCAGAGTGCGGCCGTTTTGAGTCATTTCTGTCAATCGATCGTCCTCGATCTGAGCGACATACACCGCCGCATTCCACGCTGCAAAGGCCGTCGAGGTTCCGATGGTACCCGTCACCTCGTTGGGCAGCGCTTCCATATCATACCTGAAGATCGAGCGGTTATCCGCATAAGCATTAAAATTTAGGTCGCGGCCCAACGATCCGAGTTCATACTTCACGGCGCGCAATAGCTCATGACGGCTGACCGAGAAAGGATTTTCTCCCGGCCAGATCGCCTGGATCATTTCCATGCCCGGATCCTGGCCGTGGGAGTGGATTCCAATCAGCCGCCCCCCGGGCCGAAGCGCCCGCGCCAGCGGTGCAATGATCCGTTTTGCCCGAAAATTGACCGAGGACAGCGCACGGTAGGGCTGGGATGCGATGACGAGGTCGAAATTGGCCTCGGTCTGGCCTGGCCTCGGAATGGTCGAATCCAGCAGGAACCTGTGATCCTCGCGGTAGAGCACGAGCACGACGGGCCGCTCGTAGAGCGGCATGGCCGTGCGCGGGCTGATCGCGGCGCGCCAGTTCTGCTCCAGGAACGGCCTCAGCTCGGCGATCTGCTGCTCGAACTCGCCTGACGATGCGCCCCGGAGCGGGACTTCGTGCCAGACGGTGGCCGCCGCCGCCGCCGGCGATGCCGGCGTCAGCCAGGGCGCCTCCGAGTAGAACATGTTGGTGAAGACGAACACCGACGCCGGATGCTCGAAAATGCGATCCGGCACCTTCTCCAGCGTCAGGCGCAAATCTTCGAGACTGAGCTCCTTGCCGGCGACGTAGAACGGCATGTGCGGATAGCGCTGGTGCGTTGCGCGCAGCACCCGCGCCAGCACCGTGCCGTCGCCGACGCCGGCGTCGAATATGCGCAGAGCCGGCGGGCGCGGATGGATGCTGGCGAGTTCCAGCGCCACGCGCTCGGCAACCACCCGCTTCTCGCTGCAGGTGTGGACGAACAGCAGGTATTTCTGCCGATTCTCGAAAAAGCGGAAATTGCCGCGCGGATCGCGCTTTTCCGGCGGCACCTGAAGCCCCCGCGGCGGCGGCAGGCCACCGGTCGTCGATGCGGCGATATAGGCCTGGATCCGCTCCAGGGTATCGACGGTGATGCGCTTTCCCTCGCGCAGCCGGTGCACCAGCTTCCCATCGTTCACCGCACGCCGGCCAAATGTCGATTCCGCCATGTCCGCCTTGCGGCAGAACTCGGTGATCTGGCTCAGGATTTCGTCATTCTTCATCGGTGGGAATACGGTGGGCAGGTGTGTTGGGACCAGACCATTAGCAAGTTCTGCCCACTAGGGGAATACCCACAATCGCTTTACCCCACGTCCAATGACGGGAGCGTGAACCCCGACGCGCCGCCGGGCAACAAACAAGCGCTTCTCCTGTTACGGGGTTTCCGCCATGCGCCGCCTGCTCATCGCGCTCTGCCTGCTCGCCGCGCCTCTGTGGGCCGCACCTTGTCTCGCGCAGGCGCGCAGCCAGCTCGGGCCGCTCTGCACCACCGACACGACGCCTGCGGACAAGATGATCGACGCCTGCACCAGGATCATCGCGCTGAAGGTGTTCAAGGGCGAGCAGCTCGCGACGGTCTACTTCTGGCGCGCGGTGGGCTGGAACAAGAAGGGCGATTACGCAAAGGTTATCACTGACGCCACCGAAGCGATCCGGCTCCAGCCGAGCCAGGCGGCCTACAATCTCAGGGGATCGGCCTACTACGACAGGGGCGAGCACGAGATCGCGATCACCGATTTCGACGATGCGCTGAAGCTCGGCCCGCCAAGCGGCATCATCTTCCACAATCGCGGCAACGCCTGGCGAGGCAAGGGCGACTACGCCAAGGCAATCGCCGATTACGATATGTCGATCAAGGCCGACGCCGGGTCGGCGTTTTCGTTCCAGAACCGCGGCATCGCCAAGGAGGCCCTCGGCGATCTCGACGGGGCGCTGGCCGACATCAACCAGGCGATCCGGCTCGACCCGACGCTGCCGCAACCGCTGATCAACCGCACCGCGATCTGGCGTGCCAGAGGCGATTTCGGTCGCGCGATCGCCGACGGCAGCGAGGCGATCCGGCTCGCAAAGGAGAAGCCGCCCGTCAACATCATGACGCCCCCGAACAGCGTGCTGATCTCGGGCTACACCCATCGCGCGCTGGCCTATGAAGCCAAAGGCGACTACGCGCACGCGCAAGACGATTACAAGGCGACGCTGGCGATCGTGGCTTCCGATGCCGGCAGCAAGGCCAACCAGGCCACCGCAAAGGTGCGACTGTCGCTGGTGACGGATGCGGGCGCGCCGATCCCGCGCGATGCACCGGCACCGACGACGCAGCCGAGCGCGGCCCATGCTCCGCAGCAGACCGGCGCGGCGCCAATGCCCTCGCCTGCTCCGGCCGCTCGCGGCACACGCATGGCGCTGATCATCGGCAACGGCGCCTATGCGCATGTCAAGGCGCTGCCCAATCCGCCGAACGACGCGCGCGCCGTCGCCAGGAGCCTGCGCGACATCGGCTTCACGGTATCAGAAGGCGTCGATCTCGATCACGCGACGATGCAGAAGATGACGCGCGATTTTCTGCGGGAGGCGGCGCGGGCACAGGTCGCATTGGTCTACTATGCCGGCCACGGCGTTCAGGTCGACGGCCGCAACTATCTCATACCCGTCGACGTCGAGCTCAAGCCGGGCACGGGCATGACGGATGCGATGATCGACATGGACACGATCATGGCCGGCCTCGACGACCAGGTCCGCACCAATATTCTGATCTTCGATGCCTGCCGCAACAATCCGATGGCGCAGCAGGTCGCGGCCGCCGGCAACAACCGCGCCATCGAGGGCGCCTCGGGCCTCGCAGCACCAACGAGCCTGGGGGCCGGCGCGACGCTCGGCGCGGGCACGCTGATCGCCTTCGCCACCGCACCGGGCCAGGTCGCGCTCGACGGCGAAGGCGCCAACTCGCCCTTCTCCGCCGCGCTGTCACGCCATCTCGGCACGCCCGGGCTCGAAGTGCAGCAGATGCTGACGCGGGTGCGGGCCGAGGTGGTCTCGTCCACGAAGAGCAAGCAGGTGCCGTGGTCGAACTCGTCGCTGCTGGGCGAGGTCTATCTGGCGGAGAAGTGAGGAGGCTGGCGACGCAATGCGTTGACGACGCCAAAATTCGGCGTCGGCCCGGCGAAGGCCGGGACGACACTGGAAGCGTGGCGAGGTCTATCCGTCACTCACGTGACGGGATGCGTCGGGCCTAGTTGCCCCACACTTCCTTCGCGATCTCGACCGCCAGGCTCAGCTTGGCCCACTGCTCCTCTTCGGAGAGGATGTTGCCCTCTTCCGTCGATGCGAAGCCGCATTGCGGGGAGAGCGCGAGCTGCTCCAGCGGCGCAAACTTGGAGGCCTCTTCGAGACGACGCTTGATGTCGTCCTTCTTCTCGAGCTCGCCGAACTTCGAGGTGATGACGCCGACCACGACGACCTTGTTGCCCTTGGGCAGGAAGCGCAGCGGCTCGAAGCCGCCGGCACGGTCGCTGTCGTATTCGAGGAAATAGCCGTCGTAATTGGTGCCGGCGAGCATGGTCTCGGCCACCGGCTCGTAACCGCCCGAGGAAATCCAGGTCGAGCGGAAATTGCCGCGACAGACATGCGTCGTCACCACCATGTCGGCCGGCTTCTCGGCCAGCGCGTAGTTGATGACGCGCGCATAGATTTGCTGGAGGCCGTCCGGATTGTCGCCGCGCTCCCGCGCCTTCTGCAGCTCGTCCGGCGAGCAGAGATAGGCCCACACGGTGTCGTCGAACTGGAGATAGCGGCAGCCGGCGTCGTAGAACGCTTTCACGGCTTTGCGGTAGGTCTTGCCGAGATCCTCGTAAAAAGCGTCGAGATCGGGGTACACGTCCTTCGAGATCGCCTTGCGGCCGCCGCGGAAGTGCAGCACCGCCGGCGAGGGGATCGTCATCTTGGCGGTGACGTGAGCCTGGTCAGTGTACTTCTTCAGGAAGCGGAAGTGATCCAGCATCGGGTGGTCGTCGGGGAAGTCGAGCTTGCCGATCACGCGCACCGCGTCGTGACGGGTCTGCACTCCTGCGAACTGGATGCCGGAGTCGGGATGGAACAGCTCGCAGCCGGTGAGCTTGGCCAGGAAGTCGAAATGCCACCAGGAGCGGCGGAATTCGCCGTCGGTTGCGAGCTTCAGGCCGACCGAGGCCTGCTTGTGAACGACCTTCTCGATCTCCATGTCCTCGATCTTGCGCAGATCGTCGGCCGAGATCTCACCCTTCTCCAGCCTGGCGCGGGCTTCCTTGATCTTGGCCGGACGCAGGAGGCTGCCGACCTCGTCGGCGCGGAAGGGGGCTTTGGTTCGCTGCATTGTCGACTCCCGGAATATCTTAGTGGGCCGCCGCCCCTGCGACGCCGAGGTGGCGCTCGAGGACCGAGGGGTCGGCCTTCAGCGCGGCGCTCGGAGCGTCGTGGACGATCGTTCCGCGCTCCAATATCACAACACGGTCGGCCAGCCCCAGAATCTTTTGCGCATTCTGTTCGACGATGATCGAGCAGATGCCGCCGGCCCGGGTGATGGTCCCGATCGCCTTGAGCAGCTCCTCGACGATGATCGGGGCAAGGCCCTCGGTCGGCTCGTCCAGCAGCAGAACCTTCGGGTTGAGGGTCAGCGCGCGCCCGATCGCCAGCATCTGCTGTTCGCCGCCGGAAAGCTGGTTGCCGAAATTGCTCCGCCGCTCCTTCAGCCGCGGGAACATCTCGTAGACCCTCTCGACGGTCCAGGGCCCCGGCTGCGCCACTGCGGTCATGTTCTCTTCCACCGTCAGCGAGCGGAAGATGTTGCGCTCCTGCGGTACCCAGCCGATGCCGGCCCGTGCCCGCTGGTCGGGCCGCAAGGCCGTGACGTCGGTCCCGGCGAGCGCGACGGTGCCGGAGAAACGGCGGGTGACGCCGACGATGGAGTTGATCAGCGTGGTCTTGCCGGTGCCGTTGCGCCCGAGCAGCGCCAGCACCTGCCCTTCGGCGAGACGCAGGGACATGTTCGGCAGCACCACCGCCTCGCCGTAGCCGGCGCGAAGCGAGTCGATCGCGAGCAGGTCAGACATTGACTGCCTCCTCGCCGAGATAGACCGCCTTGACCTGCGGGTCGCGCGCGACCTGATCGGGCGGGCCTTCGGTGAGCAGCGCGCCGGAGACCAGCACCGAGATGCGGTCGGCGAAGGAGAAGACGAGGTCCATGTCGTGCTCGATCAGCAGCACCGTGACGTCGCGCGGCAAGCTGCCTACGACCGCGAGAATGTCGTGGCGCTCGCTCTCGGGCACGCCGGCGGCGGGCTCGTCCAAGAGCAGCACGCGCGGCTTGGCTGCGATCGCGACCGCAATCTCGAGCAGGCGCTGCTTGCCGTAAGGCAGCGTCACGGTCTGTTCGTTCATGACGTCGAGCAGGTGGAATCGCGTGAGCAGATCGGCGATCTCGCCGTTGACGTCGCTGCGCGTGCCCATCCGCCGCCACCAGTCGCCGCCATGACCGAGGCGCTCGGAGACGGCAAGGCCGATGGTCTCCAGCGGGGTCAGGTCGGGATAGAGCTGGTTGATCTGGAAGGTGCGCGACAGGCCGCGCAGCACGCGCTTGTGCACGGCAAGGTCGGTGATGTCCTGGCCCTCGAGCAAAATTCGGCCTGAATTCGGCTTGAGCACGCCGGTGAGCTGGTTGATGACCGTGGTCTTGCCGGCGCCGTTCGGGCCTATCAGCGCGTGGCGGGCGCCCTGCTCGATCTTCAAGGACAGATCGCGGGTGACGCGCAGGCCGCCGAACTGCTTTTCGAGATTCTGGGTTTCGAGCGCGATGGTCATGCGTCGCTCTCCGGCACGGCGACGACGGCCTTGCGTCCGGCAAACTGCTTGATCACTAGGTTCGGCACATACAGCACCCAGCGGTGCAGGCGCTGGCGGCCGACCAGCACGATCACGACCAGCACGAGGCCGATCCAGAACTGCCAGTATTGCGGCGTGATGGTGGCGAACACTTCCTGTAGCATGCGGAAAATCACCGCGCCGATCAGCCCACCGTAGAGATAGCCGGTGCCGCCAATGACGAGCACCAGCATCAGATCGGCCGAGCGGTCGAAGGCGAACACGTCGAGAGAGGCGATCGCGGTGGTCTGGGTGAACAGCGCCCCTGCAATGCCGGCATAGAATGCCGCGAGCGTGTAGATCGCGATCAGCCGGCGGTTGACGGGAATGCCGATGGCGGCCGCGCGCAGCGGATTGTTCTTGATCGCGCGCAATGACAGCCCGAACGGCGAGTGCACGACGCGGCGGGCGAACAGGAACAGGACGAAAAGCACGGCAAGCGAATAGAAAAAGCCCGTCTTGCCGAACATATCGAACGATATCTCGCCGAAGATCGGCTGCATCTCGATGCCCTGCAGGCCGTCGGTGCCGCCGGTGATATTGGAAAAGCGTTCGGCCAGCGCCTCCAGCAACAGCGCGATACCGAGCGTCACCATCAATCGGGTCAGGTCGACGCCGCGGATCACCAGGAAGCTGGTGGCAAAGCCCAGCACCATCGCGGCCAGGCCTGCGACGATCAGCGCGAGCACGGGCTCGTTGATGATGCCGTGCAAGGCAAGCAGCCCCGCGGCATAGGCACCGACACCGAAGAAAGCGGCATGGCCGAGCGAGACGATGCCGGCATAACCGAGGATCAGATCGAGCGACATGGCGAACAGCGCCAGCCGCAGGATGTCGGTCATGATCAGATAGCGCGTGGGAAATACGAAGCCGCAGGCCAGCACGATGAGCCAGAAGGCGACTTCGCCGTAGTGCCAGCGCGCCTGGCGCTGGGCGTGAAAACCGACGTCGGAAGCGGCGTTCATCGGCGAACTCAACGCGCGGCCGTGCGGCCGAACAGGCCGTTCGGGCGCCAGATCAGGATCACGATCATCATGGTGTAGATCACGAAGGGGCCCATCTTCGGCACGTAATATTTGCCGGCGACGTCGCCGATGCCGAGCAGCAGCGAGGCCAGGAACGGCCCGGTGATCGAAGACGAGCCGCCGACGGTGACCACGATCAGGAAGTAGATCATGAATTTCAGCGGGAAATACGGGTCGAGGCCGAGGATTTCGGCGCTGAGCGCGCCACCGAGGCCGGCGAGACCACAGCCAAACGCGAAGGTGAAGGCAAACACTTGCGGCACGTTGATGCCGAGGCCGCTCGCGGCACGGGGATCATCGACCGCGGCGCGCAGCCGGCTGCCGAAGCGCGTCTTTGCCAGCACCATCTGGAGAGCGATGGTGAGCAGGCCGCAGATCGCGATGATCATCAGCCGGTAGCGGCCGATGCCGACGCCGAACACGTCGAACTGGCCCTGGAGCGCAGCCGGCAGGTTGATGAAGACGCGCGATGAGCCCTGGATGTAATCGACGGCCGCGACCGACATGAACGTGAGCCCGATCGTGAACAGCACCTGGTCGAGATGGCTGCGCGCATAGAGATGGCGGTAAAGCGTGCGCTCGAGCGCGATTCCGATCGCCGCAGAGGAGACGAAGGCGAGTGGCAGCGCGGCAAAGAAAGGCCAGCCCATCCGGTTGACCAGCACCATGCAGACATAGCCGCCCGCCATCGCGAAGGCGCCGTGGGCGAGATTGACGAAGTTCATCAGACCAAGCGTGACCGCAAGCCCGCAGGCGAGCACAAACAGCAGCATGCCGTAGGCGACGCCATCGAACAAATTGGTGAGGATAGAGGTCATCGTCTCAGCTTGGTGTTGTCGTCATGGCCGGGCTTGTCCCGGCCATCCACGTTCTTGTTTCGGCTCTCGCGTGGATGCCCGAGTCAAGCCCGGGCATGACGAGAGCGGGGGGCGAGATCCCCGATGCGCGCTAAGCGCGCTCGGGGATAACGCGCTTTCGCGCGTCACTTCTTGGTCTTGCCGAGGTCCTTGACGGCTTCGAAAGTCTGGAACTCTACGTTGTAGAGCTCGCCGTCGACCTTCTCGACCTTGCGGATGTAGATGTTCTGCACGATGTCGCGGGTCTCCGGATCGATCGAGATCGGGCCGCGCGGGCTTTCCCACTTCTGACCCTTCATGGCCTCGACCAGCTTGGTGCCGTCGGTGTCGCCATTGGTCTTCTTCAGGGCTTCGTAGATGAGGTGGATGCCGTCATAGCCGCTCACTGCCATGAAGCCCGGACGGTTGCCGTAGGCCTTCTTGTAGGCCGCGACGAAGTCCTTGTTCATCTGCGAAGGGTGCGCCGCAGAATAAAGATGCGCGGTGACCGTGCCGAGCACGGCGTCGCCCATATTGTTGAGCAGATCATCGTCGGTGACGTCGCCGGGTCCAATCACCTTGATACCGGCCTTGTCCAGGCCGCGCTCCGCATACTGCTTCATGAAGTTGCCGCCCTGACCGGCCGGCACGAACACGAAGATCGCATCGGGCTTGGCGTCCTTCATGCGCTGGAGGAACGGAGCGAAGTCCGGGTTGGCGAGCGGCGTCTTGACCTCCTCGACCACCTCACCGCCGCCAGCGGTGAAATTCTGCTTGAAGAAGTTGAGCGCGTCGTTGCCCGGCGCGTAGTCCGAGGTGAGCGTCGCCACCTTCTTGATGCCGTTCTTCACCGCCCAGTCGGCAATGATGGTCGAGGACTGCGCCAGCGTGAAGCTGGTACGCACAATATAGGGCGAGCGCTCAGTGATGATGGAGGTGCCGGCCGCCATCACGACTTCCGGAATCTTGGCCTGCGTCGCGAGCGGTGCGGCGGCGAGCGCCGCCGGCGTCACGCCAAAGCCTGCGATGAAGTTGACCTTGTCGTTGACGATCAGCTCCTGCGCGGCGGTCTTGGTCTTGTCGGGAATCGCAGCGTCGTCCTTGAGGATGATCTCGATCTTCTTGCCGGCGACGGTGTCGCCCTTCTGCTGCATGTAGAGCTTGATCGCATTCTCGATCTGCTTGCCGGTCGAAGCCTGACCGCCGGTCATCGGCAGGATCAGGCCGACCTTGACGGTGTCCTCGGCCTTGGCAGGCGCGACGGCCGCGAGGCCCGCGATGGCGGCTGCTGCGGCAGCCCAAGAAAGCTGTTTGCGTTCGAACATCAGATGTCCCTCCCCTTTCATTCCTGACCTTTTGTGCGGCGGATCGAGCGCCCGGTCCTTGCCTTAAACTTCGCTCACGCGCGAGTGATATCGCGCGCCACATGGCGTCTTTCGCGCCCTTCTTGTCAATCGGACGTTTGGCGACCATTCGGCGCAAGCCGAGCGTTCCGACTGCAGACATTCAGCGGCGCTATCGCGGTTACATCCGGGTAACCCGAACACCGCGACCTCGCACGCCAATTTGTACGATTGTACAAATATAATGGACCTGTCAACGAGAAAGCCTCTCCCGCGACCAAGCCAATTTGTCGCGAGCGGTCAGGCCGCAGTCTAGAAAAGCAGCTGGCCGCGTGGATGGAGAATTTCGTCTTTCTTTTGCAGAATTCGGACTCGGCGAGGCTATCTCCTCCCCTTTATAGGTAATAAAATACCCACCTCGAATAAGTCTATTTTACCTGTTGAAGGCTAGTCTCCCGGCGCCAGCCTGAGCTGGCGTCCAACGACCGAACCCGCGCGCGCCAAAATGCTCAAACCTTTCCGCTCCGTCCTTACCCTCGCTGTGCTCGCCGCGGGGCTATCCGGCTGCGGCACCGTCAACGAAAAGCTTTCGGCCGGCATGGGCGACTACGTCCCGCAATGGGCCGGCGGTCTGCCGGCCGACGCCCCGCCGCGCGCCGGCACGCCGCAATACGACGCCTACATGAAGGAGCGAGAGCGCAAACGGCTGCTGCCGGCCGCCGATCGCGAGAAGGAAGAGCAGGCGCAGAAGGCCGCGGCTGGGTCGACGTCGGGGAGCGCGGTGCGCTGAAGAGGCGGATGGGGCGTGGCGAACAAAGGCCCTTCTATTCGCCTCTCGCCATTCGCTAATCCATAAACACCACGGTCTTCCGGCCATTGGGAATGACGCGGTCATCGAGATGGTAGCGGATCGCTCGGGCCAGCACGCGGCGCTCGATGTCGCGACCCTTGCGGACGAGATCCTCAGGCGTGTCGCGATGGCTGATGCGCTCGACGTCCTGGTCGATGATCGGGCCCTCGTCGAGGTCACGCGTGACGTAATGCGCGGTGGCGCCGATCAGCTTGACGCCGCGCTCATGGGCCTGGTGATAGGGCTTTGCGCCCTTGAAGCCCGGCAGGAACGAGTGGTGGATGTTGATGCAGCGCCCCGAGAGTTTCCCCGACAGATCGTCCGACAGGATCTGCATGTAGCGGGCGAGCACGACGAGATCGGTCCCGGTCTTGGCGACGAGATCGAGGATCTGCGTCTCCTGCTCGCGCTTGGTTTCCTTGGTAACAGGCAGATGGTGGAACGGGACCCCGCCGAAATCGAGCCCGGCATAGACTTCGCGCGGATGGTTGGAAACGATCGCGGCCAGCGTCATCGGCAGCTCACCGGTGCGCCAGCGATAGAGGATGTCGACCAGGCAGTGGTCGGATTTCGACACCAGCAGCATCACCTTGCGATGCGCGGCGCGGTCGCGCATCTGCCACTCCATGCCGAAGCGCTCGGCAATCGCGGCAAAGCCGGTCTGGAGCGCCGACAGCTCCACGGCGAGATCGGCCGCGGTGAACACCACGCGCATGAAGAACTTTTTGGTCTCGACGTCGTCGAACTGCTGCGCGTCGAGAATGTTCTGTCCGTTATGGGCCAGGAAGGTGGACACCGCCGAGACGATGCCGGGGCGATCCGGACAGGACAGGGTCAGGACATATTGATGATCGGGCATGGCTGTTGAAGAAATGGCTCTTGATGAAGGTTTGTGCACTGGGCCGCGGAACGAGCCGCGATTTGCGGCCTGCTCTATCACCGACCCCGCCCTTGCGCCAATCCCGACCGTAGAGTCAGGATGAACGTACCATTGCGATTTACCGACCGGAGCACGCCCATGGCCGACCGCTTGAACGGCACCCGCATCCTGATCCTGGAAACGCGCGAGGAGGCGCAATTTTCCAAGCTGCTGGCCGAGCAAGGCGCAGAGGTCGTGCAATGCCCGATGTTCACCATCCAGGATGCGCCGGACCCCGCCCCGGTCGAGGCCTGGATTCGCCGTGCCATCGACAGGCCCCTTGACGACCTCGTGCTGATGACCGGCGAAGGCCTGCGGCGGATCATGAAGCTCGCCGTCGCCCGCGGGCTCGACCAGGCGCTCGTGGCGGCGCTTGCCAAAACGCGTAAATTCAGCCGCGGGCCGAAGCCCGGCAAGGCGCTGCGCGAGAATGGGCTCGAGACTCAGCAGACTACGGAGAAACCGACCACCGAAGGCGTGATCGAGATGTTGGGCAAGCTCGAGCTGAGGGGACGTCGCCTTGGCGTCCAGCTTTATCCCGACAAGGACCACAGCGCGTTGACCGGCGCGCTTGCCGCGCAAGGCGCCGAGCTCGATACCGTGCTGCCTTACACCTACGATTCCAAGGCAGCGGATGCCAACATCATCACCGCCATCGACGACATGGCGGAGGGACGGATCGATTGCATCGCGCTGACCAATCTCGGCCAGGTCCGCCGCCTGATCGAAGCCGCCAAGACACATGGCAGCGAGGCGCGCCTGCGTGCCGGCCTCGAACGGACGCTGATTGCCTCGGTGGGGCCGGCAGTCTCGGGCGAACTCGCCGGACACGGCCTTCGCACCGACGTCTCGCCGGCGGACGACGCCTATTTCATGCGTCCGCTGATCTCGGCCATGGCAGCGGCGCTGGCGGAGCGGAAGCCGAGAACCACGGCGAGGTAAGAGCGAAGCGCAAGGGCGGCCTGCGGCAGTTCCAATTGACACGACCATCACCGGCGATACGTTGCCGACGGACATAAGAAACAACAAGGGCAAGGGAATCGCCGTGATACGAGTCATCGCGCTGTGAGCGCAGCCGCACGGCCGTCGGCGCTCGCGCCATTCCGCATCCGCAACTATCGCTTCCAGTGGCCGTCCGACCTGCTCACCTCCTGGGCGTTCGAAGTCGAGACGCTGGTGCTCGGCTGGTACATCATGGTCGAGACCGGCTCGGTACTGCTGCTCACCGTGCTCGGGTCGCTGCAATTCGTCGGGACACTGGTTGCGCCGGTGTTCGGCATGATCGGCGACCGCATGGGTCATCGCGATCTCCTGGTCGCGATGCGCCTTGCCTATACAACGCTCTCGTCGACCATCATGGTTCTGGCGCTGACCGGTCACCTGACGCCGTTCAGCGTCATGATCATCGTGACGATCATGGGGATGATCCGCCCCTCGGATCTCGGCGTCCGGGGCGCGCTGCTGGCCGAGATCATGCCGGCCGAGCAATTGGTCGGCGCCATCAGCGTTGCACGCACGACCCAGGACAGCGCGCGCATCGCCGGAGCATTGACGGGCGCCGGGCTGTTCGCCGTCCTCGGCATCGGCCTCGTCTATGTAATGATCGCCTGTCTCTACTTCACGGCCGCGCTTCTGATGCTCTGCCTGACCCGGCCGGAAAGGTCCGTCGCCACGAGTGATCTTCCGGCGAACAGCCACGCCGTCTCGCGCTTGTTGGGCGACCTCAAGGAAGGGATCGTCTACGCCTGGAATGGCCCGGGAATGGGGGCAGCGCTGTGCGTCGCCTTCCTCGCCAATCTCACCGCATTTCCCTTCACCGGGGGATTGCTGCCCTACATCGCGCGCGAAATCTTTCATACCGACCAGACCGGTCTCGGTTATCTCTCGGCGAGCTTCGCCGTCGGCTCGCTGATCGGCTCCATCACGCTTAGCCTGGTCGGCGGACTGCGCATTGCCCGGCTCCTGATCGGCGCAACGCTGGCCTGGTACGCCATGCTGCTGGTGTTCGTCGAGATCAGGACCATGCCGGTGGCGATGGCTTGCCTCGTTCTCGCCGGCATCGCCCAGAGCATGTCGATGATCTCGGCGGCCGTGATCCTGATGCGGACGGCCAGCGCGCATCTCCGGGGCCGTGTGATGGGCGTGCGCATGATGGTGATCTACGGCCTGCCGCTCGGCTTGCTCGCGGCCGGCAGCCTGATCGACATCATCGGCTATTCCGCGACGGGCTCGCTCTATGCCGCCGCAGGGTTCATCGCGATGCTGGCGATCGTGGTGCGCTGGCGCGCGGACCTCTGGCCGGTGCATGCGCCGGCCAATGCGCGATGACGGGGACCTAGTCCCCGTACCCGCGCAACTTCTCGACATCGAGGATGGTGACGCCGCCGTATTCGAGCCGCAGCAGCCCCTCCTTCTCCAGCCGGTTCAGAGCACGGTTGGCATTCTGGCGGGACATGCCGGAGAGCGCGCCGATCTCCTCCTGGGTGATCTCCAGATGCGCGGTCGATTCCGGATAGAGGATCGGGTTGAACAGTGAGGCGATGCCGCGGGCGAGACGCGCGGTCGTATCCAGCGTGCGGTTGACCTCGAGCATGCCGATGAACTGGCCGAGCCGCTCGTTGAGCTGGCGCACCAGGAAGCGGTTGAAGCCGACGCTGTTCTCGAACAGCCACATGAAGGCGCTGCGCTCCATCAGCGCGACGCGGCTGTTGCGCAGCGCGACCACGTCATAACGCCGCGGCTCGTTCTTGAGCACGCTGCCCTCGCCGAACCAGGCCCCCGCCGTCAGCCCGGCCAGACTCGCCTCCTTGCCGTCGCGCGAGACCCCGCCCATCCGGGCGAGGCCGAAGACCATGCCGGCCCAATAGTCGAACGTGTCACCGCGCATGAACACGCTCTCGCCGGTGCCGTAGGACCGCTCCGTGATCCCGGCGCGAGCGACCTCGATCTCGGCATCCGTGAGCTCGCGCGACCAGGCGGCGACGCGCTTCAGTTGATCCTCTGAAATCATGATCCCGAAGCCAGCCGCACTGTTCTCGTCACTCCGCTCTTCTGCTGCATTGCAACATAGTCATTTCGACCGTCATCCAACGAAAGATGAAGGCCGCTGCCGCCCGAAAAACTTTGTCGCAGAATTGTCAGTCAGGAGACATTTCAAAATAGCGCTTTCCCCTATTGAGGACCACCTCGGGCGCTGCGGCTTTTGATCCCAAACGGGAACGAAAGTGGCGAGGCTCCGGTCGGGACCATCTGCTGCATGGCCTCACCGGCACGGCCGTACTAGGATCGCCCGAGAGAAACGGACGAAGAGCGCCACTGAATGCGCCATCACCGGGAGGGATTCGTTTGGTGGCTACCAGTCTCGAAGTGCGCGGCGTGTCCTTGCGATTCGGTGGCGTCCGTGCGCTGACCGACGTCGGCTTCGCCATCAGGGAAGGCGAGCTGTTCTCGATCATCGGCCCCAACGGCGCCGGCAAGACCTCGATCGTGAACTGCATTTCCGGCCGCTACAAGCCGACCGAAGGCCAGCTGTTCTACCAGGGCCGCGACATTACCGGCCTGACGCCCAACGCGCGCGCTTCGCTCGGCATCGGCCGCACCTTCCAGAACCTGGCCCTATTCCACCACATGAGCGTGCTCGACAACATCATGGTCGGCCGCCATCACCTGTTGAAGAACAATTTCCTCACCGGCTCGCTGTATTGGCTCACCGGCGCACGCAAGGAAGAGCTCGCGCATCGCCGCAAGGTCGAGGAGATCATCGACTTCCTCGACCTTCAATCGGTGCGAAAAGCGCAGGCCGGCACCCTCTCCTACGGCCTGCGCAAGCGCGTGGAGCTTGCCCGCGCCATGGCGCTGGAGCCCCGCCTCATTCTCCTCGACGAGCCGATGGCCGGCATGAACTTCGAGGAGAAGGAGGACATGGCCCGCTACATCGTCGACCTCAACGAGGAGTTCGGGATGACGGTGGTGATGATCGAGCACGACATGGGCGTGGTGATGGACATCTCCCACCGCGTCATGGTGCTGGATTTCGGCCGCAAGATCGCCGAAGGCGATCCGGCCGCCGTGCTCGCCGATCCCCATGTCAGGCGCGCCTATCTCGGCGAGGAGGACGAGGTGCTGGTCGACCCCGACGATGCCCCGCCGGCGCAGGAGAGCGCGGCATGATGGACTATGCGGGCCGCGTCGCGCAGGCCGATACCTATCCGAAGATGCTCCGGCTCAATGCCAGGGAGCACGGCAACGAGATCGCGCTGCGCGAAAAGGATCTCGGCCTCTGGCGCCCGTTCACCTGGAACGATTACCAGACGCGCGTGCGCGATTTCGCGCTCGGTCTCATCGAACTCGGCCTGGCGAGCGGCGACGTCATCGGCATCATCGGCGACAACCGGCCGGACTGGGTCGCGGCGGAAGTGGCGACGCATGCGATTGGTGGCCTCAGCCTCGGGCTCTATCGCGACGTTCTGGACGAAGAGGCCTCCTATCTCCTCAACTATGGCGAGGCGCAGCTCGTATTCGCCGAAGACGAGGAGCAGGTCGACAAGCTGCTCACCCTCGCCGACCGCGTGCCCAAGCTGAAGCACATCATCTATTCCGATCCGCGCGGCATGCGGAAATATGACGATCCGCGGCTGCTGTCGGCGGAAAAATTCGCCGAGCTCGGCCGTGCCCGCGCTGCGCGCGAGCCTGAGCTTTACGATCGGCTGGTGGATGCGACCAAGGGCGAGGATGTCGCGATCCTCTGCACCACGTCGGGCACCACCTCGCATCCAAAACTCGCGATGCTCGCCGCCGGCCGGGTGCTCGGCCACTGCGCGACCTATCTCGCCTTCGATCCGAAGGGACCGGAGGACGAATACGTCTCGGTGCTGCCGCTGCCCTGGATCATGGAGCAGGTCTATGTGCTCGGCAAAGGCCTGCTCTGCCGCATGAAGATCAACTTCGTCGAAGAGCCCGAGACGATGATGAACGATCTGCGCGAGATCGCGCCGACATTCGTGCTCTTTGCCCCGCGCGTCTGGGAATCGATCGCGGCCGACGTGCGGGCCAGGGTGATGGACGCCACACCCTTCAAGCAACGCCTGTTCGATATCGGCATGAAGTCAGGCCTCGCCGCGCTCGAACAGGACAAGCGCTCCGGTTTTGCGGATACAATCCTGTTCCGCGCCTTGCGCGACCGCCTCGGCTTCACCCGCCTGCGCTCGGCCGCGACCGGCGGTGCCGCGCTCGGGCCTGAGACCTTCAAGTTCTTCCAGGCCATGGGCGTGCCACTGCGTACGCTCTACGGCCAGACCGAGCTGTTGGGTGCTTACACGCTGCATCCCGAAGGCAAGGTCGATCCGGACACCACCGGCGTACCAATGGCCGACAGCGTCGAAATCCGCATCGACAACGCCGACGTCCACGGCGTCGGCGAGATCGTGGTGCGGCATCCCAATATGTTCCTCGGCTATTACAAGAATCCCGAGGCGAGCGTTGCCGACATCAAGGACGGCTGGATGCTGTCGGGCGACGCCGGCTATTTCAACGACGACAAGCAGCTCGTCGTCATCGACCGCATCAAGGACCTCGCGGAAACTTCGCGCGGCGAGCGCTTCTCGCCGCAGTTCATCGAGAACAAGCTGAAATTCTCGCCCTATATCGCTGAAGCCGTTGTGCTGGGCGCCGGCCGCGACGCGCTCGCCGCGATGATCTGCATACGCTACTCCATCATATCGAAATGGGCCGAGAAGAACCGCCTGTCGTTCACGACCTATAGCGATCTCGCCTCGCGGCCCGAGGTCTATGCGGTGCTGCGCAAGGAAGTCGAGACCGTCAACGCCACTCTGCCACCGGCACAGCGTATCTCGCGTTTCCTGCTGCTCTACAAGGAGCTCGACGCCGACGACGGCGAGCTCACCCGCACCCGGAAAGTGCGCCGCAGCGTCATCAACGAGAAATACGAAGGCATCATCGATGCGATCTACCGCGGCGATGCCGACATCCCCGTCGACACAATGATCCGCTTCCAGGACGGCACCACGCAGCGGGTGCGTACGACGTTGCGCGTGGTGGATCTCGGCGGGCACGGGCATTTGGCGGAGGCTGCGGAGTGAGGAAGTCTGTCACTCAGCACGCTGCTGCCCTTCGCCTCTCCCCGTCTGCGGCAGTGCCATCGCATATGGATTTCACGAGGACCGCGGGCTTGCCCCGCTTCTCCCGCTTGCGGGAGAGGCCGACGCGCTCGCAGAGCGCGGCGGGTGAGGGTTCTCACCACTCGGGGACAACCTCCGCAATTCTCAGCAATCCCAGTGCGGAGACAGCCCCCACCCCAGCCCTCTCCCGCAAGCAGGAGAGAGAGCCGACTGCCAATGCCGCCGCATCGTGCACACCCTATGCGATAGCCCTGCCTCACGCGGGGAGAGGCGAAGGACAGCATATCACATGAACACCGCTTTCCTCATCCAGCTCCTGGTCAACGGCCTCGTGGTCGGCACGCTCTATGGCGTCGTCGCGATGTCGTTCGTGCTGATCTACAAGGCGACGCAGGTGGTCAATTTCGCGCAAGGCGAGTTGCTGCTGGTCGGCGCCTGGGTGTGCTGGACGCTGCTCGCGAAGTACCAGGTACCGTTCTGGATCGGCATGCCGATGACGCTGGTGTTCATGTTCGTTTTCGGCATCGCCATCCAGGTCCTGATCCTGCGGCCGATGATCGGCGAGCCCATCATCTCCGTGATCATGGTGACGATCGGCCTCTCCACCGTGCTGCAGGCGACGCTGAAATGGATGTTCGGCGTCAACCCGCAGCCGTTCCCGCGCGTGTTCGAGAGCCAGTCGGTCAGCCTGTTCGGGCTCCAGATCCAGACAGTCTACATCATGAGCCTCGTTGTGTCGGTCGCGATGATGATCGGCATGGCCTGGTTCTTCCGCGCCTCGAAGTACGGCCTTGCCATGCGCGCGACCGCGTTCAACCAGCAGGTGGCGCAATCGCTCGGCATTTCCGTGAAGAGCGTGTTCGCGATGGCCTGGGCGATCTCGGCCACCGTCTCGGCGGTTGCGGGCGTGGTGGTCGCCGTGGTGAACGGCGTATCCTCCGGGCTCGCCGCCTACGGCATCAAGGTGTTTCCGGCGGCGATCCTCGGCGGACTCGATTCCGTCGGCGGCGCCGTGCTCGGCGGCATCATCATCGGGCTGCTCGAGAACATCGCGCAGTATGTCGACAGCGAGTATCTGCACTGGGGCAATCTCTACGAGATCGCACCGTTCTACGTCCTCATCATCGTGCTGATGATCAAGCCCTACGGCCTGTTCGGCACCCACGACATCGAGCGGATCTGACCCATGGCCGGCCCTGCCCTCATTCCTGCTGGCGATTTCCGCACTTCCTACGCGGCGGACACCACGATCTTTCCGACTACGACAAGCCGCAACTTTGCGATCGCCGGCGTGCTGGCGCTGTGCCTCGTGCCGCAATTCCTTGGCGGCTACTGGCTCAGCATCCTGATCCAGATCGGCATCTTCTCGATCGCGGCCCTCGGACTGAACATCCTGGTCGGCTTTACCGGCCAGATCTCGATCGGGCACGCGGCCTTCTTCCTGCTCGGTGCGTTCACATCGGCCTACATCTCCAACAACGCACCGATCCCGGTGTTCTTCGCGATCCCGCTCGCCGGCATCGTCACCGCACTGGTCGGGCTGATCTTCGGCATCCCGGCTGCGCGGCTGAAGGGACTCTACCTCGTCATCGCGACGCTGGCGGCGCAATACATCCTGCTCGATTTCTTCTCCCGCGCTGAGTGGTTCACCGGCGGCTCGGTGCCGGCCAGCGCCAATCCATTCTCGATCTTCGGCTTTACCCTGCGAGGCGACAGGCAATATTTCTACGTCGTGCTTGCCTATGTGATCGCAAGCTACGTCCTCGTCACCAATCTGATGCGCACCCGCGACGGCCGCGCGCTGGTGGCGATCCGCGACCACTACCTCTCCGCGGAGATCATGGGCATCAATCTCACCAAGTACCGCACGCTGTCATTCGGCCTCGCCGCCTTCTTCGCCGGCATCGCAGGCGCGCTCTATGCGCACTACCAGCTCGTGGTGTCGCAGGAAGGCTTCGGCATCGAGCGCTCGATCCTGTTCCTCGCCATGATCATCATCGGCGGCACCGGCTCGATCATGGGCACGCTGATGGGCACCGCCTTCGTGGTGCTGCTGCCTGAGACGATGGAATTCCTCAGCATCTATCTGAAGGGCGGCGCGATCGACAAGGCGTTGTCGCTCAACAACAACATCACCTTCCTGCGCGAAATCGCGATCGGGGTGATCATCATCGCGTTCCTGATGTTCGAGCCGGACGGGCTCGCGCATCGCTGGCGGCAGATCAAGGCCTACTGGAAACTCTACCCGTTCTCGCATTGAGCGCGGGCTACTCTCTAACCAACCAATAAACAGGAGGAGGCAACCAATGAAGACAAAATCCCTTTTGAGCACCGCATCGCTCGCGCTGGCGATCGCAGCATTTTCGGCGAGCGCGCAGGCGCAGATCGCGATCGGGCATCTCGCCGATTATTCCGGCGGCACGTCCGACGTCGGCACGCCCTACGGCCAGGCCGTCGCCGACACCTTCGCCTGGGTCAACAAGAACGGCGGCGTCGGCGGCAAGCAGCTCAACGTCGACACCAACGATTACGGCTACCAGGTGCCGCGCGCGATCGCACTCTACAAGAAATGGTCGGCCCCGGACTCCAAGGTCGCCGCGATCATGGGCTGGGGCACCGCGGACACCGAGGCGCTGACCGGCTTCCTCGCGCAGGACAAGATCCCCGACATGTCCGGCTCCTACGCAGCTGCCCTCACCGATCCCGAAGGGGTCAGCGGCAAGGCCAAGCCCGCGCCCTATAATTTCTTCTACGGCCCGAGCTATTCGGACTCGCTGCGGGCGATGCTGATGTGGGCAGCCGAGGACTGGAAGGCCAAGGGCAAGTCCGGCAAGCCGAAATTCGTGCATATGGGCGCCAACCACCCCTATCCGAACGCGCCGAAGGCCGCGGGCGAAGCCATGGCGCAGGAACTCGGCTTCGAGGTGCTGCCGCCGCTGGTGTTCGCGCTCGCGCCGGGTGACTACAGCGCGCAGTGCCTGAGCCTGAAATCCTCGGGCGCCAACTACGCCTATCTCGGCAACACCGCGGCCTCCAACATCTCGGTGATGAAGGCCTGCAAGACCGCCGGCGTCGAGATCCAGTTCCTCGGCAATGTCTGGGGCATGGACGAGAACGCCGCCAAGACCGCGGGCGATGCAGCCAACGGCGTGATCTTCCCGCTGCGCACCGCCGTGAGCTGGGGCGGCGATGCGCCCGGCATGAAGACGGTAATGGACATCTCGAAGATGTCCGACCCGACCGGCAAGGTCTATCGCCCGGTGCACTACATCGCGGCCGTCTGCTCGGCGCTCTACATGAAGGAGGCGCTCGAATGGGCCGCCAAGAACGGCGGCGCCACCGGCGATAACGTGGCCAAGGGCTTTTACCAGAAGAAGGATTGGGTGCCGGCGGGCATGGAAGGCGTCTGCAATCCCTCGACCTGGACCGACAAGGACCACCGCGGCACGCTGAAGGTCGACCTCTATCGCACCAAGATATCAGGCGCGACTGACGGTGACCTCAACGACCTCATGGCCAAGGGCGCGATCAAGCTCGAGAAGGTCAAGACCGTCGAGTTGCCGCGCAAGCCGGAATTGCTGGGGTGGTGACCCTCACCGTTCCCATACACGCAACTGTCATCCCCGGCTTGTGCGCCATTGCGCACAGGCCGGGCGGCGACAGCGGAAAGCCATGAAGCATGACCCAGATCGCAGAAGCTGCTCGCACCGCTCCAAGTATTGTCCCCGCGCCTGCTCTCCTTGCCGTGCGCAACATCGAGGTCGTCTATGACGACGTCATCCTGGTGCTGCGCGGCCTCAGCCTCGACGTGCCCAAAGGCGCGATCGTGGCGCTGCTCGGCGCCAACGGCGCCGGCAAGTCGACGACGCTGAAGGCGATCTCGGGGTTGCTCAAGACCGAGGACGGCGAGGTCACGCGCGGCGAAATCTTGTTCGAAGGCGAGCGGATTAATGGCATCGACCCCGACAAGATCGTCCGCCGCGGCATCTTCCAGGTGATGGAGGGCCGCCGCATCATCGCCGACATGACCTCGCTGGAGAATCTGAAGCTCGGCGCCTTCACCCGCCGCGATCGCGAGGTCGATGCCGACCTCGACATGGTCTTCAACTATTTCCCGCGCCTAAAGGAGCGCACCGGCCTTGCCGGCTATCTCTCCGGCGGCGAGCAGCAGATGCTCGCGATCGGCCGTGCGCTGATGGCACGCCCGAAGATGATTTTGATGGATGAGCCCTCGATGGGCCTGTCGCCGCTGCTGGTGAAGGAGGTGTTTTCCATCATCCAGAAGATCAACCGCGACCTCGGCGTCACCATCCTCCTGGTCGAGCAGAACGCGCGCGCCGCGCTGTCGGTGGCGAGCCACGGCTACATCATGGAGCAGGGCAAGGTCGTGCTCGACGGCACAGCGGACGAATTGCGCGACAACGAGGACGTCAAGGAGTTCTATCTCGGCGGCGCCGGCGACCAGCGCAAGAGCTTCAAGAACCTCAAGAGCTTCAAGCGACGCAAGCGCTGGCTCTAACCCAGCACCTGCTCCGCTTCCGTGACTGCGCAGAGAACATGATAGAACGACGACGCAGGGATGGTGTCGATCAGCGATTTGCCGTCGCGGTCGAACTGATCGTACCAGCCGCCCTTCACGGGATGGCTGAGATAATGCCGTTCGAGCCGCACCAGCGCCGCGCGCGCTTCGTCCGCCGCGCCAGCCTCGCCGGACTCGGCCTGCGCGATCCACGCCTTCGCCATCTCGGTCTGCGGCCACAGCCGGCGCGTGCTGCGACGGATATTGCCGGTGTCATCGCCCTCGTCGACGAGACAGCCCGTGGCCGCGTCGCGATAGCGCAGCGCGGTAGCGAGCAACTCGGCGCGCCGCTGTCCGGTCGGGCAGCCCGTGATGCGTTCAAACCCCTTCAGCAGCCAGACCCACTCTGCCTGATGGCCAGGCTCGACGCTGACCGGCGCGATCTTCGACCAATCCTCCTCGAAATATTCGCCGAGCGCGCGCTTCTGCTTGTCGTAGAGATTGGCGAGGAACAGCGCGAAGAACTCGCCGGCGCGGTTCTGGAACGACAGATCGTGGGTCGCGTCGAAGCAAGCGATCATCGCCTCGAACAGATGCATGTGCGGGTTCTGCCGGCGCGGCAGCGAGACCGGCAGCCCTTCGTGGACGCCGCCATGCGGCGAGCGCAGATGACCGTCGAGGAAGGCAAGCAACGCGTCAATCTCGGCGCGAATTTGTGCGTCCTTGTCCAGTGCGTACACGGTTGCGAGCGCAAACAGGATGAAGGCGTGATCGTAGGCATCGCGCCTCGCATCGAGCACCGTGCCCTCCGGCGTCAGCCGGTGCACGTAGCCGGGCCGGCCGTCGGGTGCCTTCGCGCATGCCAGCAGATGCTCCAGCCCCTTGAGTGCAATGGCACGCCCCTCGGGGTACCAGCCCATCTGCGCAGCCTTGGCGTAGCAATAGATCTGCCGGGCCTGCACGAACACGCGCCGGGGCGCGGCCACGTCCGCGGTGCCGTCACGGTGCAGCCGATCGATGAAACCACCCGCGCCACGGTCCCAGCCGACCGTCGACCACAGCGGCAGCGCTTCGTCGATCATGCGGCGCTTCAGGCGCGCGACGACGTCGGCCGCCCCGTCCGCCGCAATGATTCCTTCGTCCGCCATCGCGTCCTCTTCAAGCCCCGCCAATGGCCGTCTGATACCCATGCTGGCGGCGGCGTGCAACGGATGCCAACCCTGAAAGTCCAGCCATGACCGCCCATTACGACGCCCGCGAGACGCGCGAACAGGCCGCGCGCGAGGCTGAGCTGTTCGGCCGCCTGCCGGACGTGCTGCGCAGCGCGCTGGCCGCACCCGCCTATGCCGAGCGGCTGAAAGGCGTTGATCCGGCTACCGTGACCTCCAGGGCGGCGCTGGCGGCCCTGCCGGTGCTGCGCAAGTCGGAACTGCCCGCCCTGCACAAGGCCTCAGCGCCGTTCGGCGGCTTCGTGGCGGCGGCGCCGGGATCGTTCGCCCGCCTGTTCACCTCTCCCGGCCCGATCTTCGAGCCGGAGGGCCGGCAGGCCGATCCCTGGCGTGGCGCGCGGGCGCTGTTCGCGGCCGGGTTCCGCCCTGACGACATCGTGCTCAACACCTTCAGCTACCACCTCACCCCCGGCGGCTTCATCTTCGATTCCTCTGCCCGCGCGCTTGGCTGCGCGGTGATCCCGGCCGGGCCCGGCAACACCGAGCAGCAATTCGAGCTGATCGAGGCCTACCGGCCGGTTGGCTATAGCGGCACGCCGGACTTCCTGAAGATCTTGCTCGATGCTGCCGCAAGCTCGGGCCGCGACGTCTCCTCGATCAAGCGTGCGCTGGTCTCAGGGGCGGCATTCCCGCCCTCGCTCCAGTCCGAGATCAAGGCCCGCGGCATCGACGCCTACCAGGCTTTCGGCACCGCCGATCTCGGCCTCATTGCCTTCGAGACCGAAGCGCGCGACGGCATGGTCGTGAACGAGGACCTGGTCATGGAGATCGTCAAGCCCGGCACCGGCGATCCCGTGACTCCGGGCGACGTGGGCGAGATCGTGGTGACCTCGCTCGACCCGCACCATCCCTGGATCCGCCTGGCGCTCGGCGACCTCACCGCGGCGCTGCCGGGCCCGAGCCCGTGCGGGCGCACCAACATGCGCATCAAGGGCTGGATGGGCCGCGCCGACCAGACCACCAAGGTCAAGGGCATGTTCGTCCGGCCCGAGCAGGTCGCCGAGATCGGCAAGCGCCATTCCCCGCTCGGAAGACTGCGCCTCGTCGTCAGCCGCCAGGGCGAGAGCGATGCAATGACGCTGAAAGCGGAAACGGCTGCGGCGAGCGACACGTTGCGCGAGGAGATCGCGGCCAGCTTGCGCGCGGTGACGAAGCTCGGCGGAAGCGTAGAACTGGTCAGCCCCGGCGCACTGCCGAACGACGGCAAGATCATCGCGGACGAGCGGTAGCCTCAGCCCGCCTTCGACAGCCGGTAATTGCCGAGATACAGCACATCGAGCCCCGAGCAGAAATAGGTGTGCAGCGCCTCCAGCGGCGCGTTCACCGTCGGCTGCTCGTTGATGTTGAGGCTGGTATTGATCAGGACCGGCAGCGAGGTCGCTTTCGCGAACTCGCCGATCAGGTGGCTGTAGAGCGGGTTGCTGTCCGCATGGACGCTCTGGATACGCGCGGTGTTGTCGACGTGAACCACGGCGGGCATGGTCTCGGCGACCTTCTCGTTGACCGGGAACGTCACCACCATGAACGGCGCATCGAACGTGTCCTCGAAATACTCGGCCTGGCGCTCGTATAGCACCGACGGGCAGAACGGACGGAATTCCTCGCGATATTTGATGGTGAGGTTGATGCGGTCCTTCATGCCCGCATGGCGCGGATCGGCCAGGATCGAGCGGTTGCCGAGCGCACGCGGACCGTACTCCATCCGCCCCTGGAACCAGCCCACCGTCTTCTGATCCGTCAGGTCGGTGACGCAGCGCGCCACGGGATCATCGAGCGGCTCGAATCGGGCGCCGATCTTGTCCAGCGTCTCCCGGATCGTGTCGTTGGAATATTCCGGGCCCCAGTAGGCGTGGGTCAGCGGCGCGATCGCGTGGCCCGCCTCCGCGCATTTCATCATCGCGGCCCCCAGCGCCACGCCGGCATCGTGCGGCACCGGCGGAACGTAGAGACGCTTCACGGACGGCTCGGCCGCGATCTCCATGTTCATCTTGCAGTTCAGCCCGACGCCGCCGGCGATGCAGACATCGCCGCAGCCGGTCTCGGCGATCGCGGAACGGATCACCTCGGTGGCTACGATCTCGAGTTGCTTCTGGCCGCTGGCTGCGATGTTGGTCAGCCGCTGGTCGAGCGGCTGGCCGCGCAGGCGGCGCGGTCCCAAAATCTCCTCCATCTTCTCGGTGAAGATGCGTTCCTGCCGCGTGGAGAAATCGCTGGTGAAGATGTCGGCGTCGCGCCGGCGCTTGTCGAGCTCGGGATCGAGCTCGTAGTTGATGCCGTTCGGACGAAGCAGCTTGGCGAATTTGTCGAGATAGTCCGGGCTGCCATAGGACGACAGGCCCATGACCTTGTACTCGTCATTGGTCATCTGATAGCCGAGATACTGGGTCAGCATCCCGTAATAGAGCCCGAGACTGTTGTTGCGCGCGAACCGCGTCAGCACACGGAAGTCGTTGCCGCGCGCATGGGCGACGAGGCCGGAGCTGGAATCCCCCGAGAAGTCGAAACAGGCCACCGTCGCCTCCGAGAAGCCGGAGCCGTAGAACGAGCTTGCGGCATGACAAAGATGATGGTCGTACAGCTCGATCTTCGGGCTGTGGCCGAACTGATACTTGAAATATTCGGTCAGGCGCTGCGTGTAGTTCGTGTAGGTCTTCAGCGGCGAGCAGATCCAGTCGACGTCACGCATGGTGATGCCGGCCTGCTTCAGGCAGAAGCCGATCGCACCGCGCGGCAGCTCGCCACGCGCATGTTTCGCCAGCGTGAAACGCTCCTCCTCGGCGGCTGCGACCAACTCGCCGTCGCGCAGCAACACCGCCGCGCCGTCATGGTGCCCGTGCTTGATCCCCGAGCTGATTCCGATCACATACATGTCGCGTAGACCCCTCGGGAGCCTTCTATAGAAACCGCGGCCAATGTAAATCGGCTGCGCCCGGCCGAAGCGCTTGAGGGCAGCCATTTTGGCGCGATGCACCGGGGCGCAGGAACCTTGCATCGTCCCTGTCGCTCCCGTATTACCAACCCTGCTACGAAATGGCCTGGAATTGGCCCTTCCTGGACCCCAAAACGTGCTTGAACGAACACTCGTCACCATCGCCGAGACCGAGACCATTGAGGAAGCCTTCCGGCGCCTGAATGCGAACATGCTCGGTATCCTGTT
This sequence comes from Bradyrhizobium sp. SZCCT0153, assembly GCF_018129995.1. Taxonomy (GTDB): domain Bacteria; phylum Pseudomonadota; class Alphaproteobacteria; order Rhizobiales; family Xanthobacteraceae; genus Bradyrhizobium; species Bradyrhizobium japonicum_G. The sequence goes on along the minus strand of NZ_JAFCKS010000005.1, from coordinate 195,776 downwards.
CGCTCAGGACGCGAGCGGACGAATCGTCGGCGCGGTGACAGACGGCGACATCCGCAGACGCATGCTGGCCGGCACCACGATCCAGGACCGGGTTGCGACCTGCGTCAATCGCAACTTCGTCTGGGCGCGGAGCGGCGGGCCGCGCGAACAGATCCTCAAGCTGCTCGACCAGCGCGTGCACGTGGTGCCGATCCTCGATGGCGAAGGGCGACTGGTCGACGTGTTCAGCCGCGAGTTGTTCAACCTGTCGGAAGAGAGCGAGGTGTTCGCGCGCGCCCGCTCGCCGGTGCGGATCAGCTTCTCCGGGGGTGGCACCGACCTCACGCATTATTTCGTGGCGAATGACGGCGGTGCGGTCATCAGCGCCACGATCAAGATGTACGCCCACGCGACACTGCGGCGAAGGAACGATCCCAGCATCCGGATCTATTCGCACGATTTTCGCCGCACGGTCGAGGCCGGCAGCCTCGCAGAGCTAGGAACGGACGGCGATCTGGCGCTGATCAAGTCGGTCGTGCGCCTGATCAAGCCGACTTACGGATTCGAGCTCGAAGTGTCCGCCGATTTCCCGGTCGGTTCCGGCCTCGGCGGCTCGGCGGTGGTCTCATCGGCCATCATCGGCTGCTTCAACGAATTCCGCGGCGACCAGTGGGACCGTCACGAGATCGCCGAGATGGCGTTCCAGGCCGAGCGGCTGATGCTCAACATTCCCGGCGGCTGGCAGGATCAGTACGCCACCGTGTTCGGCGGCTTCAATCACATGGAGTTCTTCTCGGACCAGAACACCATCGTGCCGCTTCGGCTCGATCCCAACATCATCGCCGAGCTCGAGGAGAGTCTGGTGCTCTGCTACACCGGCTCGGGCCGCGATTCCGGCGCCATCCACCGCGACCAGAAGGCACAGCACGAGACCAGCGATGCCGTCGCCGCGGCCGCCAAGCAGAAGGAAGTGACGCGCGACATCCGGCGGCATCTTCTGCGCGGCCAGCTCTTGGAATGCGGCCGGCTGATCGACGACGCCTGGCACGCCAAGCGCAAGCTGAGCTCGAAGATCTCGTCGGACGCGATCGACGCGATCTACGATTTCGCCAAGCAGAACGGCGCCGTCGGCGGCAAGCTGCTGGGCGCCGGCGGCGGCGGCTACTTCATGTTCTTCGTGCGTCCGTTCGAGCGCTATCAGCTCATTGCCGCACTGGAACAGCAGGGGCACAGTTGTTCGCGCATCATGTTCGAAGAGAACGGGCTGCGGACATGGAAGTCGCGCTTTCCCGCGCGATTCGCCTGACGATATGAGACGAGAATGTTGATGACATCGCCCAAACAGCCTGCCCCAATCCGCATCGGCAACCGTCTTCTGGGTGATGGTGAACCCTGCTACGTCATCGCCGAAATCGGCAACAACCACAATGGCGACTTCGATCGCGCCATTGCGCTGGTCGATGCCGCGGTCGCGGCCGGCGCCGATTGCGCCAAATTCCAGATGCGTAAGCTCGACGAGGTCTATCGCGCTTCGAGCCTGTCCGGAAAGGACGACGACCTCGCCGTCGAATATACGCTCGATCTGCTGCGCCGTTTCGAACTGCCGACCCCACAGCAGAAGAAGATCGCCGAGTACTGCGCCGCAAAGGGTATCCAGTATCTCTGCACGCCCTGGGACGCGAAGAGCGTCGCCGCGCTCGAAGGCTTCGGCGTGCAAGCCTACAAGGTTGCCTCCGCCGACCTCACCAACCTGCCGCTGCTCGCGTGCCTTGCCGCCACCGGCAAGACGCTGATCGTCTCGACCGGAATGAGCACGACGGACGAGATCAAGACCGCGGCGAAATTCCTCGACGATCGCGATGCGAGCTACGTGCTGCTGCACTGCCAGAGCACCTATCCGGCCGCGCTCCACAACATCCATCTGCGTTTCATGGAAACGCTGCGCGAGATCCATCCGGTCGTCGGCTATTCGGGCCACGAGCGCGGCGTTGCCGTTTCGACGGCCGCAGTGGCGCTCGGCGCCGTCGTCATCGAACGGCACATCACGCTCGACCGCGAGATGGAAGGTCCGGACCATGCCGCGAGCCTGGAGCCGGAGGAATTCAAGGCGCTGGTCTCGGGCATCCGCGAGGTTGAGGCGGCGCGCGGCGAGAAGCTGGCCGAGCGAGCGCTGAGCCAGGGCGAGCTGATCAACCGCGAAAGCCTCGCCAAGAGCCTGGTGGCCGCACGTGATCTTCCGGCCGGCACCGTGATCTCCGACAGCGACATCGCCGTGAAGAGCCCGGGACAGGGCCTGTCGCCGCTGAAGATGCCGGCCCTGCTCGGCCGCAGGCTGACGCGGACGATGGCGACCGACGACTATTTCTTCCAGAGCGACCTCGACGAAGGGACGGCAAAAGCCCGGCGCTATCGCTTCGACCGGCCATGGGGTGTGCCGGTACGCTATCACGACACCGGGCGCTTCCTGGAAATCTGCGAGCCCGACATCATCGAGTTCCATCTCAGCTACAGCGACATGGAGCGTGATCCCGCGGCCTATCTCTCCGGTACCTATGAGCTCGGCTTCGTGGTGCATGCGCCGGAGCTCTTTGCCGGCTCCAAGCTGATGGACCTCGCAACACCCGACGAGGCGCTGCGGCGCTATTCGCTGGAGCAGACCCAGGCGGTGATCGACATCACCCGCGGCCTGAAGAAATTCTTTCCCAAGACCAGGCGCCCGCCCATCGTCGCGAATATCGGCGGCTTTACCATGGACGAGCCATTGCCGCCGGAGGAGAAGGCCGAGCGCTACCGCATCTTTGCGCAGAGCCTGAAGGAACTCGACATGGACGGCGTCGAGCTCACGCCCCAGACCATGGCGCCTTTCCCCTGGCATTTCGGCGGCCAGCGTCACCAGAACATCTTCATCTTCCCGGAGGAGTCGGCTGCGTTCTGCGCCAAGCACGATCTGCGCATGTGCGTCGACATCTCCCACACCAAGCTCGCCGCCAACCATTTCGGCTTCGACTTCGCGCAAGGTCTCGCCCAGCTCGGTCCGCACACCGCGCATCTGCATTTCGGCGACGCCAAGGGGCTCGACGGCGAAGGCCTCCAGATCGGCGAAGGCGAGATCGATTTCGACGAGATCGGACGGGTGTTGCGCCAGCATGCTCCGACGGCATCGTTCATTCCCGAAATATGGCAAGGCCACAAGAACATGGGCGAAGGCTTCTGGACCGCGCTCGAGCGTCTCGAGGGACACATCTGATGGCGCGCAAGACGCTGGCCGTGATCGCCGCGCGCGGCGGCTCCAAGGGCATCCCGCACAAGAACCTGCTCGATCTCTGCGGCAAGCCGCTGATTGCGTGGACGGTCGAACAGGCACGCGCCGCGCGCGGTGTCGACGTGGTGGCGGTCTCTTCCGACAGCGACAATATCCTCGCCGCGGCCGAAGCTGCCGGCGCCGTCGGCGTGCGGCGCCCCGAAGGCATTTCAGGTGACCTCGCCTCCTCCGAATCCGCCTGGCTGCACGCGCTCGATGCGACCGACGAGCAGATGGGACGGTTCGAGCGCGTCGTCGCGCTCCAGGCGACGTCGCCGATCCGCGAGCCCGGCGACATCGAAAGCGCGCTCGCGACCTTCGATCGCGATCATCTCGACAGCCTGCTGTCGGTCTGCGAGGTCGAGGACTATTTCAACTGGCACATCGGCACGAGCGGACCGGAGCCTATCAACTACGATTATCGCAACCGCCGCATGCGGCAGCAGATCGAGAAGCGCTACCTGGAGAACGGCTCGTTCTACGTCTTCATCCCTTCGCTCCTGCGCGAGCAGAGCAATCGTCTCGGCGGCAAGATCGGCTTTCACGTGATGGAGCGTCACAAGATGTTCCAGATCGACCGTCCCGAGGACGTCAAGCTCTGCGCCGCCATCATGCGTAGTTACGGTTATGCCTGACCTCAGCGCCTTCTCTCTCGCCGGCAAGATCGCGGTCGTCACCGGCGCCTCGCGCGGCATTGGCGCGGCGATTGCAGCCGGCCTGCAAGATGCGGGGGCCATTGTGTTCGGCCTCAGCCGTTCCGGGACCGCGCCACAGGGCGTGAGTGCGATTGCCTGCGATCTCTCCGACGATGCGGCCATCGAGAGCGCATTCCACACCGTGGCAGCACAAGGCGGACGCATTGACGCGCTGGTCAACGCGGCCGGCATCAGCCTGCCCGCCCAAAGCGCCGAGAGCGAGCTCGCGCGCTTCCGAGCCACGGTCGCAACCGACCTCACCGGAATCTACGCCACCATCCTTGCCGCCCATCCGCTCCTGAAGAACGCGGGCTCGGCTGCGATCGTCAACGTTACCAGCATCAATTCGGTCCGCGGCTTTCCCGGCAATCCCGGCTACGTGGCGGCGAAGGCCGGCCTTGCCGGACTGACGCGAGCGCTGGCCACCGACTATGCGCCCGACGGCATCCGCGTCAACGCGCTCGCGCCGGGCTATGTCGCGACCGAGATGACCGCGACGAGTTTCGCCGATCCCGCCATGCACGAGGCGAGGCGCCGCCACACCATGCTCGGCCGCTGGGGACAGCCCGCGGACATGGTGGGAGCCGCCGTGTTCCTGGCGTCGGAAGCCTCCGCCTATGTGACTGGCCAGGAGCTCTTCGTCGACGGCGGCTGGACCACCAAGGGCCTCGCCATCAGCTCGGATAGCAAATCGTGACCACAACGCTGCAACGCATCGGCTTCATGCAAGGACGACTGTCGGCTCTCGTCGACGGCAAGATCCAGGCATTCCCCTGGGATGAGTGGCGAGACGAGTTTCCACGTGCGAAGGCCCTCGGCCTGACGCGGATGGAATGGACCATCGATCAGGAACGGCTGCGCGAGAATCCGCTCACGACCGACCCGGGGCAGCAGGACATTCTGGCGCTGTCGCGCGAGACCGGCGTGCGGATCCCGAGCCTGACCGGCGACTGCTTCATGCAGGCGCCGTTCTGGAAGGTCGATGCCGTTGTGCGCGACGCGCTCGTCGCCGACCTCGATCTGCTGATCGCCGCCTGCAGCCATATCGGCATCGAATTCGTTGTGATTCCGCTGGTCGACAATGGCAAGATCGAGCGCCAGAGCGAAAGCGACACGTTGAAACGCGTACTGCTCGCCCGCCACGAACAGCTTGCGCGGCGGAACGTCAAGATCGTCTTCGAATCCGATCTGCCGCCGCGCGAGCTCGCGCGGTTCATGGAAGCTTTTCCTGCCGACGTCTTCGGCATCAACTATGACAGCGGCAACAGTGCTTCGCTCGGTTATGACAGCGACGAGGAGATCGGCGCCTACGCACCGCGCATCCTCAACGTGCACGTCAAGGACCGCATTCGCAGTGGCACCACCGTGCCTCTCGGCACCGGCAATGCAGACCTTGCCAAAACGATCCGGCTAATCGAGCGGTCCGGCTACAAGGGCCAGTATATCCTGCAAACCGCGCGCGCTGCCGACGGCGACCACGCCGGCGCGCTGGCGAAATACCGCGACATGACCATCGGCTGGATCGAGGACGCCGCGCGATGAAGCTCGAGCTGGACGATCGCGTCGCTCTCGTCACCGGCGCCAGCCGCGGGATCGGGCTTGCGATCGCGACGACGCTCGCGGCGGAAGGCGCCAAGGTCGCGCTCGCGGCGCGCGGCGCCGACGCGCTGAACGCCGCGCGTGCAGCTGTCGGCGGGCGGAGCTCGATTCATGTTGCCGACGTCACTGATCCCGCCAGCGCCGCGAGCCTCATCCAGGACGTCGAGAAGCAGTGGGGGCGGCTCGACATTCTCGTCTGCAACGTCGGCAGTGGCGCGTCCGTTCCCCCCGGGAAGGAGACCGCGCCGGAGTGGTCGCGGGTGATGGACCTCAATCTCTTCGCCACGACCAACATGATCGAGGCCGCCCGGCCGTTGATGGCGCGCGGCAGCGGCGAGCGGGCCATCGTCTGCGTGTCCTCGATCGCAGGCATGGCCGCACTGGGCGCGCCCGTCACCTACTACGCCGCAAAAGCGGCGCTGAACGCGACCGTCCGCGGCCTGGCACGGCCGCTGGCGCTGGAAGGCATCCGCATCAATGCCGTTGCCCCCGGAAACATCTTGAGCCCGGACGGAACCTGGGCGCGCAAGATCGCCGAAAACAAGCACGCGGTCGACGAGATGCTCCAGCGTGAGGTGGCGCTGCGCCGGCTCGGCACTCCCGAGGAGATCGCCGACGTCGTCGCCTTCCTCGTTTCGCCGCGCGCGGCCTTTATTACCGGCAGTGTGATGGTGGCCGACGGCGGCCAGCTCAGAAGCTGAACAGGAGCCTTCGATGGCAACTCCCTCTTCCCGCTACGACCTGACCGGACGAACAGCGCTCGTGACCGGTGCGGGCGGCCTGCTCGGCAAGCAGCACGTTGCAGCGCTCACCGAAGCCGGCGCGCGCGTGGTCGTCACCGATGTCGGACTGGCGCAGGCCGAAGCCGCCGTCACGACGCTGAAGCAGAGCGCGCCATCGGCCGACCTGATCGCGCTCGAGATCAACGTCACCTCGCTTGATTCGGTGCGGGCGGCAAACGAGCAGCTTGCCGGCCGCGGCGTCACCATCGACATCCTCGTCAACAACGCGGCGATCGATCCCAAGGTCACATCCGCGCCCGGCGTAATGCACTCCTCGCGCTTCGAAGCCTTTCCCGTGCCGCAATGGCAGACCGAGATCGCCGTGGGCCTCACCGGCGCGATGCTGTGCGCGCAGGTGTTCGGCGGCGAGATGGCCAAACGCGGGCGCGGCGCGATCCTCAACATCGCCTCCGATCTCGGTGTGATCGCGCCGGACCAGCGGCTCTACCGCCAGCCGAGCGTCACGCGCGAGGAGGAGCAACCGGTCAAGCCCGTGACCTATTCCGTGATCAAGCACGGGCTGATCGGGCTGACAAAATATCTCGCGACCTACTGGGCCGACCACGGCGTCCGCGTCAATGCGATCTCACCCGGCGGCGTGTTCAACAACCAGGATCCCGCCTTCGTCGAACGGCTGACGCGTCTGATCCCGATGGGGCGCATGGCGGATGTCGACGAATACCGGGCCGCGGTGCAGTTTCTCTGCTCGGACGCCTCGAGCTACATGACCGGACAGAATCTCGTCATGGATGGCGGTCGGAGCGTGTGGTAGCCGCGGCACAATCGCAGAGCTGATTTGCGGCCAGAAGGCAACAATCGGGACGGATCGGCCAACGGATCGAAGATTGCCGCCGGATATTCTCTCGCCGGCGTGCTAAACACGCTGCATGGACGAATCCGCTCAGCCGATGAGGAGCCAATTGTGAATGGAACCGCGCCGCGCCTACGCAGATGCGCGCGCAACGCAGCGCCCCGAAATAACCGGCGGCCATTCGTCCCGCCCGAGCGGGCCTGTCTCATGCATCTTCCTGGCTCAGCCGGAAGAACTCTAGAGATACTGCGATGTGGATGAATACATTGCTTTTGACGTTCGTATTCTTCCTGATCCAGCTCGGCACCGGCCTCTCAATCCTGGCGATCGCGCCGCTGAAGCTGATCAAGACGAGCCGGCTGACGAAGGTCCAGTTCGTCGTACTCGGATATGCGATCGGCGCATCCGCCGTGGGCATTCTTCTTGGGTTCTGCTCCGTTCTGATCGGCGACATCCGGCTTCATCTGGCAATCATGATCGCGCTGTCCGGCTTCGGACTGGCGTGGACCTGGCCGGTTTGGCGCCCGCGCAGGGGCGACGCCGGAACGATCGGCCTGTGGTGTCTGCTGTCGCTACCAATCGCGCTCATGACGTGGTGGTGGACGTTCGGCGCGTATTCCCAGTTTCCCTACTCGGATATCGGCGCCGACGTTCACTGGATGAAGACGGCGCAGGAATATGCCGATAGCGGCGTCATCAATCCTTACGCGTCGCAATCCTACGTCGACCTTCGTGCTGCGCTGGCGGGCGCATTGGCTGGCGTTTTGGGACTCGATCTCCTGCATTTCGGATGGACCTATCGCTACGTCTCGATCCTGTTTTTCCTCGTCGCCCTCTACACCTTCGCGGAGGGCGTCTATTCCGAACAACCGCGGAAATGGAACGCTTTTTTCTTCGCCGCGACCGGCAACGCCATCGGGCTGCTGACCAATGGCAGCCTGGCGCTTGCGGGGAGCGTGGCCTTTCTCGGCGTCCTTCTCGGCAAGACCAGGCAAGGCGCGAAGGAGGATCTGCGGGCGGGCTCGGTCGCGTTGCTGATCCTGACTGCGGCGACCTCGCTCCTCATTGCCTTCGTGCTCAACAACAACGCGCTGCTGCTTGCACTGGTGGCAGGCGCGCTACTCCTGCTCAGGATTCTGGGTAATGCCAATCGACACGAAGGCGTTCTTCTGGTCGGCTGCGTATGGCCCGCGACGCTGCTGCTGGCGCACCGCGGCTCCTATCTGTTCATCCCAGCGGTGTTTGCCGCCTGGCTGGGCTACCTGCTGATCCTGCACGAGACCTCACGCCGGCCGGCGCGGAGCCTCGGACTTTTGCGGGCCCTGTCCATCGTACTGCCGTTGATCATAGCCGGAATCGTCTCCTGCATCGTGATGATGCGCCTCGGCTATCTGCCATCGGCAAATGCCAACGTGATGTTCTCCCACATCACCGGGCTGGTGCTGGGAAGAGCAATTCAAAGCGGCGACGAACTGTTCCTTGGCGCCGGCCCCGAGATCGCGGTGATCGAGCTGGGCCGGGCCATCGGCCCGCTGTTTGCCGTCTGCATCGCGATGGCCATGGCCTGGTGCTGGATTGATCGCTTCAACCCGCGCTTGGACACCGCTTCCAGCCCTGCTCAAACCGCGCGCACGGCGAAGCTGCTGTGGTCCTGGACGATCGGCTGCGGCCTCGCCGTTGCCGTGCTGTCAGGCTTTCCGTTTCTGTACCGGATCATCATGATCGTGCTGGCCCTGCTCACGGTCACCGCAACAGAAGCGTTCTGCCAGCTGCTCATCGACCCCTCTCCCGCTCCCGTCCGGCGGCGAGCTTCCGCGGCAATCGCGGTTACTCTGATCGCTGTCGGCCTCGTGCTGGCCGGCTATACCTTCAATTGGCGGCCGGACCTGTCGTCCTCGCGATACCAGGATTTCCTCCGGCCGACCGAGATAGCGGGAGCGGCTCTCCTTCTCGCGCTCGTGCCGGCGACGTTCATGCGGTCGAGATGGATTCATGTCTGCGCGCTTGCGGCCATCGTCGGGTTGGGCGTCGCTCTCGACCGCGCCGGGCTGGCCGGCATGTCGAAGAGTTACAGCTACGGAGCTCTTCCGAGCGGCGCCACGGCCATCACGCACTACAATGCCAGCGACCTGGACGCGGCGCGCTGGCTGCACGACAATTTGAAAAAGGGCATCCTGCTGTCCGATCCCTACACGCTCGGGGTGATCCAATCCCTGACCGGTTCCCCGGCTGCCTACATGTTTTCGAATCTTGATACCGTGAACGAGGCCGTCGCGAAGCGGATGCGCACCGTCGTTTCGGCGATCGTCGAACCGGGCGACGGAGCGCGGCGGCTTGCCGAGGCCTGCACGACCATCCGGCCGCTCTTGCAGGATATCAATCAGGAGACGTATTTTCAGATGGGCAGGGCCGACGCTATGGGCGGAATTTTGCGGCCCGTCCGCACCACGGAAGCGCCGGCGACGACCGCGCCACGGCCGACGAATACGCAGGTCCCGAATGAGACGGAGGAAGCGGACCGAAGCGCGGTCCAGGACATGCTGGGGACAGGCCAAGACACCTGGCAGCTCGTCGCCGTGATCAACCCGCGTACGATCGAATGGACCCGTCTCGATGCCGGCCAGCGCCTCCCCTATTTTCCGCCAACGGAGCCGCTGGCTTCCGGGTTCGTCACGTCGCTTCGCGCCGGCCCGTTTCAGGCGCTGTTCGCCAACCGGCAGACCGCGGTTGTTCGCATTCCGTGCGAGCGCTGACCTTCGGCATTCTCCGTCGCGATGAAAGCGCATCTGGCGCCGAGATCGGCGGCACGGTATGGACGTTGGGAATGAAACTTGCTCGTCCGACGGCTTAACCGATGTCGCAAAACAACCCCTCCATGCTGAGGCAGGCCGTCATCCTCGTCGGCGGGCTGGGCACACGGCTGGGCGAACGTACCAGGCTGGTTCCGAAGCCGATGCTCGAGATCGGCGGACGCCCGTTTCTCGACGCGCTGATCGACGAGCTCGTACGCCATGGCGTGTTCGATGAAATTCTCCTGCTTGCAGGCCACAAGTCGGAGATCGTCGAGACGCACTACGCCGCGGCCGCCAGGGGACGGACGCGAATCATCGTGTCGCGCGAGACCGAGCCGCTCGGCACCGGCGGCGCGCTCGTGCATGCACGCGACCTGCTGCATCAACGATTCCTGCTGCTCAATGGCGACTCGCTGTTTGACTTCAACCTGCTCGATCTGATCGCGCGCGCGCAGGATGGGCGCATTCACATGGCACTGCGCGACGGCGTCGTCGGAGATCGGTACGGCCGGGTCGTTCTCGACGGCGACGTGGTGCGTGACTTCATCGCCCCGGGTGCAGGCGCCACGGGGCCGGTCAATGCCGGCATCTACGTCGTGGACAGGTCCATTCTCACCGACATTGCGACGCTTCCGGCCTCGCTCGAGCAGGACGTATTCCCCGGTCTCGTCAAGTCCGGCCAGTTGCGCGGCACGGCCTATCGTGGCTATTTCATCGACATCGGCATACCCGATGATTTCGCGCGCGCCGACCGCGAGCTGAGCGAGAAGCTACGGCGCCCCGCCGTATTCTTCGATCGCGACGGGGTGCTCAACCACGATTCTGGATACACCTTCGAGACCCATAAGCTCGAATGGATCGAGGGCGCACGCGAGGCCGTGAAGGCCGTCAACGACGCCGGCTACTTCGCCTTCGTCATCACCAATCAATCCGGCGTCGCACGCGGCTACTACGAGGAGCATCACGTCGTCGCCCTGCACCGCTGGATGGCAGACCAGATGGCGCTGGTCGGCGCCCATATCGACGCGTTCGAGTATTGCCCCGATCACCCCGACGGCACCGTCGCGCACTATTGCCGCACCAGCGACCGGCGTAAGCCGGCGCCCGGCATGATCACCGATCTCGCGCAGCGTTTCCCGGTGGACATGACGCGCAGCATGGTGATCGGAGACAAGGACAGCGACATGGAAGCGGCGCGGGCCGCAGGCCTTGCGGGCCATCTGTTCGAGGGCGGAAATCTGGAAGTGTTCGTGAAGCAGCGACTGGCTCCGACCGGGAACGTCTAGAGGCGCGCCCAAAAGCGCTGCATCCCCCGGCATTTGGCGGATGTCCGGCGGTGTTCTGTTGCACGCGAGCGCCAGTGTGCTATAGCGCCATCTTGTTGCGAACGCTGGCTTAATCGCCTTTTGGGGTCCGGCATGGCAGATCTGAGGGACGCCCGCGTCCTCGTTACCGGCAGCGACGGCTTCATCGGTTCGCATGTCGTCGAAGAGCTGGTGAAAGCCGGGGCCCGCGTCAAAGCGGTCGTCTACTACAACTCCTTCAACTCCTGGGGCTGGCTCGACACCGTAGCGGCCGACATCATGACGTCGGTGGAGGTCGTGTCCGGCGACATCCGCGATCCGCACTTCATGATTGGGGCTGCGAGCGGCTGCACCGACGTGCTGCATCTGGCGGCGCTGATCGCGATCCCCTTCTCCTATGTCGCGCCCGACTCCTATGTCGAAACCAATGTGCGTGGCACCGTGAACGTACTCCAGGCCGCGCGCATGGCCGGCGCGCGCCGCTTCGTGCAGACCTCGACCAGCGAGGTCTACGGCACGGCCCAGACCGTTCCGATCAAGGAGAGCCATCCGCTGGTCGGACAGTCTCCCTATTCGGCCTCGAAGATCGCCTCCGACCAGATGGCGCTGTCGTTCCAGGCTTCATTCGACATGCCTGTCGTGGTGATCCGCCCGTTCAACACCTTTGGCCCGCGACAATCGGCGCGCGCGGTAATCCCGACAATCATCAGCCAGATCGCCACCGGCAAGCGGACCATCCGCCTCGGCGCCGTCACCCCGACGCGCGATTTCTCGTTCGTCACCGACACAGCGCGCGGCCTGATCGCGGGCCTTACGGCGCCTGCCGAGCAAGTCGTCGGCCAGACCATCAATCTCGGCAGCGGCTTCGAGATCTCGGTCGGCGCGACCGCGCAGATGATCGCCGACGTCATGGGGGCGAGCATCGAAATCGAGACCGACGAGGCGCGCCTGCGTCCGGCCAACAGCGAGGTCGAACGGCTCTGGGCCGACAATTCCAGGGCACGCCAGCAACTCGGCTGGAGCCCTGAATTCGGCGGCGTCGACGGCATGCGCCGCGGCATGGTCAAGACGGTCGACTGGTTCACCAATCCCGCTAATCTCAGCCGCTACAAGGCTGACGTCTACAACGTCTGAGGCGATGGTGGACAGTCCCCTGACCAGGTCGGATTTCGAGCCAAAGGCGATCGTCGACGCCGTACGGCGTGCCGTGGGAACGCCCAACGGAATCCTCGGCCTGCACGAGCCGGTGTTCGCCGGCAACGAAATCGCCTATCTCGAAGAGTGCATCAAGAGCACCTTTGTGTCCTCGGTCGGGCCGTTCGTCGACCGGTTCGAGCGCATGCTCGAGGAAACCACCGGCGCCAGGCGTGCGGTGGCCGTCGTCAACGGTACCGCCGCGCTGCATGCCTGCTTCCGCCTCGCCGGCGTCGAGCCCGGCGACGAGGTCATCTCGCCGGCCCTGACCTTCATCGCGACGACCAATGCGATTGCCTATTGCGGCGCAACGCCGCATTTCGTCGACAGCTCGCTCGTCACGCTCGGCATGGATGCGCGCGCACTCGCCGCGCGGCTTGATGCCATCGGCGAGCGGACCGCCAAGGGGGCGATCAACCGCGAGACCGGACGCCGCATCGCCGCGATCACGCCGATGCACACGTTCGGGCATCCGGTCGAGCTCGACGAGATCAGCGCTATCGCCCGCGACTGGGGCATTGCGCTGGTGGAGGACGCCGCGGAATCGCTGGGCTCGACCTACAAGGGTCGCGCCGTCGGATCGCAGGCGCGGCTCGCGGCGCTGAGCTTCAACGGCAACAAGATCGTCACCACCGGCGGCGGCGGCGCCATCCTCACCAATGATGAGGAACTGGGGCGCCGCGCCAAGCATCTCACCACCACCGCGAAGCTGCCGCACAAATGGGCCTTCGTGCATGACGAAATCGGCTTCAATTACCGGCTGCCCAACCTGAATGCCGCGCTCGGCTGCGCCCAGCTCGAGCAGCTCGACGGTTTTCTGGCGAGCAAGCGCAAGCTTGCCTTGGCCTATGAACGTGCCTTCTCGGATATTCCCGGCATCCGCTTCTCGCGCGAGCCAAAGGACACCACGAGCAATTACTGGCTGAACGCGATCCTGCTCGACGAGAATAATGCCGATCGGCGCGACGACCTGCTCGCCGCGCTCAACGACGCCGGCTTCGGCGCGCGACCGGCCTGGACCTTGATGCACAAATTGCCGATGTTCGCGCAAAATCCGCGCGGCGATCTTTCGACCGCCGAATCCATCGAACGGCGGTTGATCAACCTGCCCAGCAGCGCCAGCATCAGGGTCCGCGATGAATAGCGGCGCGCGAAAAATCTGCTTCGTCACCGGTAGCCGCGCCGATTTCGGGCTGCTGGTCTGGCCGATGCGCGCAATCCGCGAGACGCCCGGCTTGACGCTTCAGCTGGTCGCCACCGGCATGCATCTGGCGCCGGAGTTCGGCTATACCTTCAACGCTATCCGCGACGAGGGGTTCGAGGTCGACGAGCGGGTCGAGACGCTGCTCAGCAGCGACACCGGTGCCGGCGTCGCGAAATCGGTGGGGCTCGGCGTGATCGGCTTTGCCGATGCTTTCACCCGGCTACGGCCGGATCTCGTGGTCGTGCTCGGCGACCGTTTCGAGATGTTCGCGGCCGCGCAGGCGGCGATGTTCATGCGGCTGCCGATGGCGCATCTGTTCGGCGGCGATGTCACCGAGGGCGCGGTCGACGAGTCCATTCGTCACGCCATCAGCAAGATGTCGCATCTGCATTTCACCAGCAATCGGGGCTCGACCCAGCGGCTGATTCAGCTCGGCGAGCATCCGTCGCGCATTCACACCATCGGCTCGGTCGGCATCGACGCCATCAAGCATCTCGCCCTGATGGACCGCGACGGCATCGGCCGCGCGGTCGGGATACCGCTCGGCGAACGCAATGCGCTCGTCACGTTCCATCCCGTCACGATCGAGGCCGGGCGCTCGGTGGCCGAGCTGAATGAGCTGTTCGCGGCCCTATCGACGCTCGATCCCGCTTTTCGTCTCGTGTTCACCCTCGCCAACGCCGATGCCGAGGGCCGCGCATTGAACACCCGGATCGAGGCTTTTGCAGCTGGCCGGCCGAACACGATCGCGGTCGCCTCGCTTGGGCAGCTCCGCTATCTCAGCCTGATGAGCCAGGTAGACCTGGTGATCGGCAATTCCTCGAGCGGCCTGCTCGAAGCACCCTCCTTCGGCGTTCCCACGGTCGATATCGGCGACCGTCAGAAGGGACGCGAACGCGCGGCCTCGGTATTTCACGCGGCGCCCGAGCGCAACGCGATCGCCGCCGCCATGTCGGCGGGACTGCAGCGCGGCCTCCAAGCCACCGCCAACCCTTACGGCGACGGCGAATCCAGCCGGCGATTTGCCGACATCGTCGCCGCCATCCCCGATTTCAGGCAGCTTCTGGCGAAGGGCTTTTACGATCTTCCGGCAAGTGGAGCGCGGCCATGACGCACACGCTGATCATCGCGGAAGCCGGCGTCAATCATGACGGCAGCCTGGAGAAGGCGCTGGCGCTGGTCGACGCCGCCGCCGACGCCGGCGCGGACGTCGTCAAGTTCCAGACCTTCAATGCGAAGGCATTGGCGGGCGGTGCGGCAAAGAAGGCCGACTATCAGCAGCGCACCACGAACGCCGCCGAGAGCCAGCTTGCCATGCTGGAACGGCTCGAACTGCCGCAAGCCGCACACCACACCCTGATCGCGCGCGCCAGGGAGCGCGGCATCGAATTCCTGTCGACACCGTTCGACGACGCTTCGCTCGCTTTCCTGCTGTCGCTCAAGTTGCCGCGCATCAAGATCGGATCGGGCGATCTCACCAATGCGCCGCTGCTGCATGCGGCCGCGAAGGCCGGTGCGGTGCTGATCCTGTCGACCGGCATGGCGACGCTCGGCGAGATCGAGGACGCGCTCGGCGTGCTGGCTCATGGCTACGGCCAGCACAACGATCCGCCCGGCAGCGCTTCCTTCCGCGCGGCGTGGCGCGATCCGGCGGCACGCACCGCGCTGGCGCGGCACGTCAGCCTGCTCCATTGCACGACCGAATATCCCTGCCCCATCGCCGACGTAAATCTCGCCGCGATGGCGACGATGCGCTCCGCGTTCCAGCTCCCGGTCGGTTATTCCGATCACACCGACGGCTTCGAGGTTTCAATCGCCGCGGTCGCGCTCGGCGCCACCACGATCGAAAAGCACCTGACGCTCGATCGCAACGCCCCGGGCCCAGACCACGCAGCCTCGCTGGAGCCGGGCGACTTCAAGCAAATGGTTGCGGCCATCCGCAATGTTGAGCGTGCACTCGGCGACGGCTTGAAGGCGCCGAAAGAGTCCGAGATCAGAAACGTGCCGGTCGCGCGCAAGAGCATCGTGGCGGCGCGTGCGCTGAAGGCCGGCGAGACCATCGGCCCGACCGACATCACCGCCAAGCGTCCTGGCGGGGGCCGGCCGCCGATCGACTACTGGTCGCTGATCGGAACGGCAGCGCCGCGCGCGCTCGAGCCGGACGATCCGGTCTAACGACGCGGCTTCGCCGGCACCCCGCGCAGCACCGACCCATGCGGCCATGAGCCGGTCACGACCGATCCCATCGCGATCAGAGTATCGTTGCCGATGGAGATGTGATCGCGCACGCGGCTACCGAGACCGACAAAACAATTGTCGCCGATCTCGGCGCCTCCGCCGACCACGGTTCCAGGCGACAGGTGCGTGCAGTGACCAATGCGAACGTCGTGCTCGACGATGGCACCGGAATTGATGATGCAATGATTGCCGATCATGCTGCGCGCATTGACGATCGCGCCCGGCATGATGACGCTGCCCGCGCCGACGGTTGCCGACGGCGAGACGATCGCGCGCGGGTGAATGACGGACGCCCAGCGCTTGACCTGCAAGCGGCCGATCATCTGGCGGCGGGCGGGCCCCGCCTGCATCGTTCCGATCCCCAACACGAAGGCTGCATCCGGATGGGTCGGCGCAGCGTCGTCGGTTCCAAGATAGCTGATGTCGCCCAGTGTTGCAGGCTGGCGATCGAGGAAGCCGACGACCTTGAACCGGCCGGACAACAGCGCCGCCTCGTAGACCATGAAGGCGTGCTCGCCGCCGCCTATGATGATGAGATCATCCATGCCGATTCCCCTGCGCGGGACAACCTTAACGGCCGAACGGCGGGTCTTCAAACCGTCGATTCGGACCGCAAAAAGCTGAGGTTAACGGGCGGCCGGAGGAAACCCCGTTGGGGTTGACGCCGCGTCTCGCAGCCGCGATATAGCACACTCAAGCCGTGGGCGGCCCCCCGACATCCGGCGGATACGAGGCAGATTGCCATGAAATCCTGGCGTAAGGCCGTCGTTGGAACGCAGGCGACCGTGGGCGAGGCCATTGCCGCCATCGAGAGCGGAAGCATTCAGATTGCGCTCGTGCTCGACGACCAGAATCGCCTTCTGGGCGTGGTCACCGACGGTGACGTGAGGCGCGGACTGCTGCGCGGCATCCCGCTTGCCGGACTCGCGACCGACATCATGAACCGTGCGCCGGTGTCGGCTCCTGCGACGTTGCCGCGCGAGGATCGCCTGCAGCTGATGCGGCAGAAGTCGATCAAGCAGCTCCCGCTCGTCGACGAGGGCGGCCATCTGATCCTGGTCGAGACGCTCGATGAGTTGCTCGAACCGCGCCACTATCCCAACCCGGTCCTGATCATGGCGGGCGGCCTCGGCGAACGCCTGGGCGCGCTGACGCGCGAGGTGCCGAAGCCGATGCTCAATGTCGGCGGCCGACCGCTGCTCGAGACGATCGTCCGCAATGTCGTGCAGCAGGGTTTCGGCAACATCTTCATCTCGGTCAATTACAAGGCCGAGACCATCAAGGACTATTTTGCCGACGGCGCCGCCTTCGGCGCCAGTATCCAGTACGTGCACGAAGCGGAACGTCTGGGGACCGCTGGCGCGCTCGGACTCTTCCCGACGCCCCCGGCTGTGCCGATGATCGTCACCAACGGCGACATTCTCACCACGATCAATTACGGGGCTCTTCTCGACTTCCACAATGGAACACCGGCGGAAGCCACGATGGCCGTGCGCGAGCACAAGGTGCACGTACCGTATGGCGTGGTTTCCACGTCGGAGGGCTTCCTCGACGCCATCCGCGAGAAGCCGACCGAGAGCTGGTTCGTCAGTGCCGGCATCTATGTGATCGGCAGCTCCGTCTTTCGCCACGTCGCACCCGGCGTCCCGATCGACATGCCGACCGTGCTGGAGCGCGTGATCGCCGGCCAGGGGCGCGTCGCGGTCTATCCGATCCGCGAATACTGGCTCGACATCGGCCGTCTGGAGGATTTCGAGCAGGCGCATGCGGAGTTTCACGAGGTCTTCCCGTGACATCGACAAGCGCGGTCGTGGTTGGCCTCGGCTCGATCGGCACAAGACATGTGCGCGTCCTGCGCGAACTCGGCCTTCGAGTCGCAACCGTCAGCCGCCGCGAAGGCGGCGACTATGGGTCGATCACGCAGGCCGTGGCGGGCGCGCATCCGGACTATGTGGTGATCGCCACCGAGACTGCGCGCCACGCGGACAATCTGCAGGAGCTCGCGCAGGCCGGTTTCCAGGGCAAGGTCCTCGTCGAAAAACCGCTATTCGCAACACCGGCACCGCCACCGAAATATCCGTTTGCCCACGTCAGCGTCGGATACAATCTGCGCTTTCACCCCGTGATGACGGCGCTCGCCGAAAGGCTGCGCGGACGCGACGTGATCACGGTCGCCGCCTATGTCGGCCAGGACATCAGGGACTGGCGGCCCGGCCGCGATCATCGTGCCACCGCATCCGCCACCGCTGACGCCGGGGGCGGCGTGTTGCGGGATCTCAGCCACGAACTGGACTATCTGTTGTGGCTGTTCGGGCCGTGGTATCGCGTAGCAGCGCTCGGCGGCGCGTCCGGCGCGCGCGATATCGACGTCGACGACCATCTCGATCTGCTGCTCGACATGCAGCGCGCACCATCGGTTCACGTCCACATGGACTATCTCGACCGCCAGGGCATCCGTCGCATTCGTGTCAACGTCGAGGACGACACCATCGAGGCGGATCTCGTCGGCAGCCGTCTTGCCGTCAACGGCAAGGCGACCGAAATCCCCAGCGAGCGCGACCAGACCTACCGCGACATGCATGTCGCGGCGATGCGAGGCGCAAGCCAGGTCTGCTCGCTGCCCGAGGCGCTCGGCGTCGTTCACCTGATCGACGCCAGCGAGCGCGCTCTGCGCACCAAGACCTGGATATCGCCATGAGTCTGGTCTGCACGATCTGCGCGCGGGGCGGCTCGAAGGGGGTCGTGGGCAAAAATGCGCGCGATCTCCTCGGCAAGCCGGTGCTCGCGTGGAGCATCGAGCAGGCGCGCGAGACCGGCCTGTTCGACGCGATCGCCTTCAGCAGCGATTCTGACGCCCTGCTCGACGCGGCGCTGAAGGCTGGCGCCGACATCGCGGTGAAGCGTCCGGACGAGATGGCGACCGACACCGCGCCGAAGCTGCCGGCGATCCGCCATTGTCTCGAGCGAACCATGGCGCAAACGGGCAAGACGCCCGAGATCTTCGTCGATCTCGACGTCACCTCGCCGCTCAGGCTTGCCTCCGACATCACCGGCGCGGTGGCAATGCTGCGCGAGAGCGGCGCGCGCAACGTCATCACCGGCGCGCCGGCACGCCGCTCGCCCTATTTCAACCTGATCGAGCAGCGCACCGACGGCAGCGTCGGCCTTTCGAAATCCGCCAACCCTCCGATCACCCGCAGGCAGGATGCGCCGCGCTGCTTCGACATGAACGCGTCGATCTATGTCTGGCGCGTCGCGCCATTTCTGGAGCAGCCCGCGGTGTTCTATCCGGATACGCGTCTGTTCGAGATGCCGGAAGAGCGCTCGATCGACATTGATTCCGATCTCGATTTTACGCTGGTGGAACTTCTGCTTCGCCAGCGACAAGCGGCCTGAGGAGATTGAAGCGATGACCACGAGCTTCAAGGCCCTGTTCGATCTCACCGGCCGCACGGCCGTTGTCACCGGCGGGTGCGGCATCCTCGGACGCCGCTTCGCAGAGGGCCTCGCCGAGTTCGGCGCCAATGTCGCGATTGTCGATCTCGACCAGGCCGCGGCCGATGCTGCGGCAGCCGACCTGACGTCGCGCCATGCCGCCCGCGCCAGGGGTTATGGCTGCGACATCACCCAGCCCGATTCCGTCCGCAATACGGCCGATGCGATCGAAGCGGAGCTCGGACCGGTCTCGATCCTGCTCAACAACGCCGCGAGCAAGACCCGCGATGTCGACGCCTTCTTTGCGCCCGTCGAGAAATTCTCGCTGGATACCTGGCGGGAGATCATGGCGGTCAATCTCGACGGCATGTTCAACATCGCGCAGGTGTTCGGCGGCCGAATGGCCGAGCGCGGCTACGGCGCCATCGTGCAGACCGCATCGATCTACGGCCTGATGGCACCCGACCAGCGCATCTACGAGGGCTCCGAATATCTCGGACGCGCCATCAACACGCCCGCGGTCTACACGGCGTCCAAGGCCGGTGTCATCGGTCTGACCAAGCACCTTGCGACCTACTGGGCGGCGAAGGGCGTTCGCGTCAACACGCTTACTCCGGGCGGCGTAGAGAGCGGACAGAACGAAACCTTCAAGGCGCGCTACGGCGCTCGCATTCCGCTCGGCCGGATGGCCCGTGCCGACGAGATGGTGGGGACGATGCTGTTCCTGGTATCGGATGCAGCATCCTACGTGACCGGCCAGAACATCGCCGTCGATGGCGGACTGAGCGCGTGGTAGCAAAACACCAATGATCAAGCGCCTGGTCCAGAACACGGTGATTTCGGCGATCGCCTTTGGCGTGGCCGCTTTGCTGGGCCTGGCGGTCATTCCACTGATCATCCGAACCTGGGGGGTGACCGAGTTCGGCCTCATCGTGATCTCGCGACTGCTGTTGCCGAGCGGCATGATGGCGGTGCTGGATCTCGGTCTGTCCGAGGTCGCCACCCAGATCGTCGCGCGCGCGCGCGAGCACCGCAATTGGACGCAGGCGAGCCGCCAGATCTCTTTTTTGGGAGTCGTCTCCATCGCGCTCACCTTGATCCTGAGCGCCGCCATCTGGCTTGCGACGCCGCTGCTCGTCATCGTGATGAAGATTGACGCCGCGCATCTGGAGACGTTCACCCGGATCATGCACTACACGGCATTCGCGAACCTGATCTTCGTTCCGGCGCTGGTTTGGGAAGGTATCGTCAAGGGCTTCGAGCGCTATAATTTGCTTCGCTTCGCGGAGGTCACGTCAACGGCCGCCTATGTCGGCCTGACATTCGCCGCCTCCTGGGCGGCGGCAGGCTTTGAAGTGGTCGCTTACATCTATCTCGCAACGCTGGTGGCACGCGCCGTCGTCATCGGGATTGCCGCGTTCGTCGCCCTGCGGCACAAGCATGTGCGACTGCTGCCGTGGACCCCGGACATCCGGCAGGATATTCTGCATCGTTGCCTGCTGCTCCTGCAGGGCAAACTGATGGGCGGTATTTCCGGGCCGTTCCAGCCGTTCCTGATCGGGTTGCTGTTCGGCCCCAAGGCCGTCGGCACCTACGATGCACTGGTGCGATTGTCGCGGGTCTCCAAAATCGTTGTCAGCCTTCTGACATCTGCCTTGCTTCCCGTTGCCAGCCGTCTCGATGAGCGCGGCAGCGCGACTTCGTTCCAGCGCCTCGGCGACCTCGGCCTCGTCATGATGCCGATGTTTGTGGTGCCGCCGCTTGCCGCGACCGCGATCCTCTCGCCCGAGATCATGAACATCTGGATCGGTCCTCTTCTTGCTCCCTATGCGTTCTGGATGGGTCTGAGCTTCCTCGTTCCGATCTGCGCCCAATACGTGGCGATCGGCAGCCTGATCTTCCTGACGCGGCCCGAGGTGCAGGCCCGGCTCAATCGGCTGATGGCGGTCCAGCTTCTGATCTGGGCTGCCGTCTCGGTCGCATCATTGCATCTGTTCGCGGAACGCGCCCTGATCCTCGGGCAGGTCGTCGGCTGTATCGTCGTCCTGCCCTGGCAGATTGGGGAGTTGCGCAGTGCACTCGACATTGACCGGAATCGTTTCGCGAAGGCTATCGGAACCCAGTGCGCAATCCTTGTCCTGGCAAGCATTTCTCTAGCAATAATTGCAGGTTACATTCAGTTCGACAGCGTGCTAAAGCTCGCGCTGGGTTCCATGGTTTTCTGCCTGATTACCTGGGCGCTTCAATACTTTCTGGTGCTCGAGAAGCGGCATCGGACTGTATTTCCCGCAGTCGGACAACTGATGGGACTGACATCCAAAAGCAGTTGAATGAACATCCACGCGACAGACACGAAAGCCGTCATCACAGGTTTCGCTCCGGCGTCGTTGTCGGACAAGGCGGCGACGTATGCGCTCGATGGGGCCAAGAGCATCGGCCGCCTCGCGATGCGCCGTGTCAAGCGTACTGCCGACGTCGTTGATTCCGAATACAATCTATCGCATTGGCAGCGAATGCTGTCGCAAAAGAGCTGGAAGACGGCCGCCAGCATCGACGAATTCCTGATCCCGAAGAATCGCGCGCGGGATCTTCGCAAGGTCGACAATCATATCTGCAGGGTCGCGGCCGACGACTATTACCGCTACCGGATCGGAGCCCTCGGCGAACTGCTCGCACGGCACGCCGGCAGCGCCACGGAGATCGTCGAGCTCGGCGCGGGTTGCGGCATCAATCTGCTGTCGCTTCACCTCAATCATCCCGACTGGAAGCTGCGCGGTTTCGACATCGCGCCGAACGGCATCGCCGCGGGCCGCGAGATCGCCGCACATTTCGGCCTGTCCGACCGGATTTCGCTCGACGGGATCGATCTGACCGACGGTGCTGACCCGAGCTACGCCGCGATCCGGGACCAGGTCGCCTTCACTTACTTCTGCATCGAGCAGATTCCCTACGACGTACGCAAGGTGGTGGACAACATCATCGCGGCAAGGCCGAAGCGCGTCATCAACATCGAGCCAACGACGGAGCTGCTGAATTTATCGAGCCCGCGCGACATCGTGAGCTTCCTTTACATCCGTTCGGTTGACTACCAGACGCAGCTGTTCTCGACACTCGACGACTACGAGCGACAGGGCCGCGTCCGCATCTTGGCACGCGAGCGGATGCCCTTCGCGCCGACGATCCACAATGATGGTTTTTTGTATTGCTGGGAGCCCACATGACAACCATCGACACGACCGCTGATCGGCCGGCCCCGAAAAAGCAGAAGATCAGCCAGTTCCGCCGCCTGCTGTGGCACGTCAACCGCACCGATCTCGGATGGGTGCTCAAGGCCGCCCTGACCAGCCTGCAATTGCCGGCCCGCGCCAAGCGCGCCGCGCTGCTGAAACAGCTTCCAACGAAGCCCGAATGGGCCGAGGCGAGCCGCAAGCTCGACGAGCAGGGTTATGTCGACGTCTCCTCGATCGTCGATCGCAGCCTGGCGGAAGCCGTCGCTTCGTTCGCCGACGGCAAGGTGAACCGCCTCAACGAACTCGTCGGCCAGCAGAAGCAAGGGCACAAATCCTTCTGGGTCAGCCTGCTGGACGAGGATCTCGTCAACGGCGCCTTTGCGACCGACCATCCCTTCGTGCGCTACGCCCTGCAGCCGGCCGCGCTGCGCATCATCGGCGACTTCATGCACGACCTGCCGCAATTGTCGGACGTGCTGCTGACGTTGTCGCAACCGACTCCGAACCAGGCGCTGAGCTACTCGCAGTTGTGGCATCTCGATCACGACGACAAGCGCGTCTGCAAGCTCTTCATCTACCTGACCGATGTGCAGGACACCGCCGACGGTCCTTTCACCTTCATTCCGGCCGGCCCGTCTAAACCGTTCCGCAACACGCTCAAGAGCCACATGAGCGACGCGCAGGTGTTCGCCAAGACCGGTCCCGACGCGGTCAAGGAAATGATCGCACCCCGCCTGTCGTCCTTCATCGTCAATACCGCGCGCTGCCTGCACATGGGGAGCCGGATCCAGTCCGATCACAATCGCCTGCTGTATACGGCAACCTACATCCAGCAGCCGCGCATCTATCCCGAACCGCCGGCGCGTTTCCGCGCGGCGGGTGCACTGACGGACCTCGAGCGCACCGTGATGCGGCTCTGACGCGGACCAGCCGGGAGCTGAATCGTTGCGCATAGGCCTGGTGGTCGATCACCCCAAGCGTGACCTGCCGGGCGCAGTCATGCTCGGTTATCAACTCGCGCGGCGCGGCGTCTCCGTCGTGCTGGTGCCGATGTACGAGCAGGCGGTCGATGTCCCGCGGCTCGGGCTGGACGCCCTGGTCGTCAACTACGCACGTCCCGTCAATCTCGACCTGATGCGCAGCTTTGCCAGGGCCGGCATCGCGTTGTACGTGCTCGATACCGAAGGCGGCGTGCTCGCCGAGAAGGGCGGCAACTCGCCGCCGGCTATGGCCGCGCACATCAAGGGCAGCGGCTACGCCGACATCCTGTCGGGCTATTTCTTCTGGGGCAGCCGGTTGCACGATGCCTTCCTGGCAGCCGGAACGATGCGGCCGGAGCAGCTCCACCTCACCGGGTGCCCGCGTTTCGATTTCGCAGCCCCTCGCTGGCGCGCACTGCTCGACGGCGAACCGCGCGGCTATCTGCTCGTCAACGCCAACTTCCCGCTGGTCAATTCGCGCTTCACCGGCAAGCCGGGCGGCGAGCGCGAGGCGATGGTGCGGGCGGGCTGGGACGGCACCTATGTCGATCGCTTCATCGCGGACCTGAAGCAGGTCTTTGCGAACTATCTCGCCGAGATCGAGCGCCTCGCCGCAGCGCGGCCCGACCGGCGCATTCTCGTCCGTCCACATCCGTTCGAGAGCGAGGACGTCTATCGCAACGCGCTCTCGCGCCACGCCAACGTCGTGATCGACGGCACCGGCAGCGTGCTCGACCGCATCCGCAATGCGGCCGCGGTGGTTCATCTCAACTGCGGGACGGCCGTCGAATCGGTGCTGCTCGGAAAGCTGCCGCTCCAGCTCGAATATTTGAACACACCGACCACCGCGGGCCACGCCGCGCTGCCCGCGCGCGTGAGCCGGCAAGTGACGTCATTCGACGAATTGCTCGGCGCGATCGACCACGTCGAGCGCGAGACCGGGACGTTCGATTTCGCCGCCGTCCACGCCGCCGACATCGAGGCTTTCTTCCATCTCAACGACGGACAGGCTGCCGAACGGGTTGCCGATGTCCTGATCGGCACAGCCGTTTCGCGCCGGCCCTACGTCTCGCTGCTTGCGACCGTGAAGGGCACGCGCGCCAAGCCGAGCCTCGGTCAGGTCGTCAAGGGCGCGGCGAGCGCGGCCCTCGGCTCCGCCGTCACCGAGCGGCTGCGTAGCCGGTTCAATCCAGCCCGGCGCGACAAGCGGATCGAGCCGGCCTTCGTCAACACCCTGCTGGGGCGGATCGCCGCGCACGATGGCGCCAGCCCGTCGCAATTCGCCGCGAGACGCGCGCATTGCGCGACGACGGGCTTGCCGCTCGCGAGCATTGCGATCGAACAGGTCCATTAGAGCCATGACCACATCTGCAAAGACCATTCTCATCACCACGCTCGCCGAGTACCAGACCCGGTTCTGGATTCCGGTCGCACAGCGCTTGCGCGCGGCAGGCCATGACGTCGAGCTCCTCGCCTTCGACGATCGCAGCGCCGAGATGTCGGCTGCCGAAGGCGTGCCGGTCACGAACATGTACCGCGAGGGCCTCAAGACCGGCCCTGCCCCGGACGACCGCAAGGCGTTCGACGCGCGCGTCGCCGCCTACGGGCTCGACGGGACCAATTTCCTGTTCAGCCACGAGCGTTTCACGTTCGGCATCAGGGATACGGCCGCGCTGCGCCGGCGCTTCATGATCTATGCGAACGCCATGGAGGGGCTGCTCGACCGGCTGGACGCGCAGCAGCGGCCTGCCGAGCTGGTGCAGGAGCTCGGCGGCTTTTTGTCCGTCATCGCGAGCTTCTACGCCGCCAGGCGCCGAGGCATCCGCAACTGGTTCATCGAGCCGTCGTTTTTTCGCGGCCGGATGTACTTTACGCCCGACAGCCTCGCGGCGCCCGACGTGATGCCGGCGCCGGCGGACGCAGTGTCGCCCGAGGTGCGCGCCTATCTGGACGACACGCTGACGCAGCGTGCGATCGTCATTCCCAGGAAGGACCAGCATCATTATTCGGCGGCCTTCAAGAAGGTCGTGAACGTGCGCAACGCTCACCGTCTCGCAGAAAAACTCTGGGATCAGTTTGCGCTCGGCAAGCACCAGGAGTTCGGACACAATCTGCGCCATGCCCAGGTGCACGCCGCGATGGCACTCAACGCGAGCCGGCTGCGCAAGCTCTATCGTCCGCTCTCCGAAACGCCCTTCGTCTACTATCCCTTCCACGTTCCGGCCGACATGGCGCTGACGCTGCGCTCGCCGGACTATCTCGACCAGGTCGCGACCGTCGACTTCCTGCTGCGCACGATCCCGGATTCGCATGTGCTGGTGGTCAAGGAACATCCCGCCCAGATCGGCGCGATCGCGGCCTCGCGCCTGTTCGAGCTCGCGCGCCGGTTCGATAATTTCGTGCTGCTGCCGCCGCAGACCAACAATTACACCGTACTCAGCCGCGCCGACGCCGTCATCTCCGTCAACAGCAAGTCGGGTGCTGAAGCGCTGCTGCTCGGCAAGCCGGTCGTGGTGATGGGCGATGCGTTTTACCGCTCCTGCCCGCTGGTCTATGCGGTCGACCGTTTGGCCGACGTGCCGGCGCGGCTGCGCGAGGCCTTGCGCGCCGGACCTTTCGATCCGGCCAGGGGCGCGCCCTATTTCGAGTCGGCCTGGCGCCGGTCTTATCCGGGCGAGCTCTATATCAGCGATCCCAAGCTGCTCGACACGTTTGCGGCCTCCTTGCGCGCCGCAATCGCCGAGCCGGCCCGTGTGAACTGAACGGATCCATCATGCCGCTCGTCTCGATCATCACACCGTCCTGGAACGTCGAAGGCCTGATCGAGGAGACGGTCCGCTCGGTGCAGGGCCAGACATTCGCCGATTGGGAGCTGTTGATCGCCGATGACTGCTCGACCGACCGGACGCCGGCGATCATCGCCGCGATCGGCGAGCGCGATCCCCGCGTCAAGCTGATCCGGCAAGCCAAAAATGGCGGCCCGGCGCTCGCCCGCCAGGCGTCGATTGACGCCGCGCAGGGCCGCTATCTCGCCTTCCTGGACAGCGACGATCTGTGGCTGCCCGAGAAGCTGGAGCGGCAGCTCGCCTTCGCCCGGGAGAAGCAGGCCGCCCTCAGCTACACCGCGTTCCGCCGCATCAACGAGGCCAACACGGTCACCGGACGGCTGATCGAGGTGCCGGCCTCGCTCACCTATGGCCAGCTCCTGGAGAACACCGCGATCGCGACGCTGACCGCCATGGTCGACCGCGAGATCGCCGGCCCCATCGCGATGAAGAACGAGGGCTATGACGATTTCTGCCTGTGGCTCTCGATCCTCAAGCGCGGCCATACCGCATACGGCCTCAACGAGGACCTTGCGCGCTACCGCGTCAGGGGCTCGTCGGTCTCCAGCCGCCCGCTACGCTCGGCCAAATGGGTCTGGCAGATCTACCGCAATGTCGAACGCCTCTCCCTGATCAGATCGGCCTGGTGCTTTGCCCATTGGGGGGCGCGGGCCTGGTTGAAGCGGCGGGAATTTTAGCCGTCCGGCCCTTTCCACAAAAATATCGAAAACAACCCCATGCACAGTAGGGGTATCAAAATACCTCGCCGTATCGGGTCATTTGGCTATTGGCGAGCCCGGCCGTTGCCGATACCACTCAGCCGGCCGCTCCGACCGCGGACAGTCTGGAACCGATCATGCCGTTTGAAAGCTACAAGACCAGCCGCATCCTCGTGACCGGAGGCGCCGGCTTCATCGGATCGCATCTGTGCGAGCGCCTGCTCGACGCAGGAGCCGAGGTGGTGTCCGCCGACAACTACTTCACCGGCAGCCGGCGCAACATCGCCCATCTGATCGCAAATCCGCTGTTCGAGGCGGTCCGGCACGACATCACCTTCCCGCTCTACATCGAGGTCGATGCGATCTTCAACCTGGCCTGTCCGGCCTCGCCGATCCATTACCAGCGCGATCCCGTGCAGACCACCAAGACCTCGGTGCATGGCGCCATCAACATGCTCGGCCTCGCCAAGCGGCTCAAGGCGCGGATCTTCCAGGCCTCGACCAGCGAGGTCTATGGCGACCCGCTGATCCATCCGCAGACCGAGGATTATTGGGGCAATGTCAACCCGATCGGGGTCCGCTCCTGCTACGACGAGGGCAAGCGCTGCGCCGAAACGCTGTTCTTCGACTATTGGCGCCAGCATGGCCTGCCGATCAAGGTCGCGCGCATCTTCAACACCTACGGCCCGCGCATGCAGCCCAATGACGGCCGCGTGGTGTCGTCCTTCATTGTCCAGGCGCTCAAGGGCGAGCCGATCACCGTGTTCGGCGACGGCGGGCAGACCCGCTCGTTCTGCTATGTCGACGATCTCGTCGAGGCCATCATGCGGCTGATGGCGACCGGCGAGGACGTCACCGGACCGATCAACATCGGCAACAATTCCGAGTTCACCATCCGCGAGCTCGCCGAGAAGGTGATCGAGCTCACCGGCTCGCGTTCGCGACTGGTCTTCCAGCCGCTGCCGCAGGACGATCCGCGCCAGCGCCAGCCCGACCTCACCAAGGCCAAGGCCGCGCTGGACTGGGAGCCGAAGGTCGCGCTCGAGGACGGACTGAAGGAAACGATCGCCTATTTCAAGCGTACGCTTGAACTGGCCTGATCGCGCCCGCAACGCCCGTCGTCCGCAGCGAGCTTCCGCAATGAGCGCTCCGCCAGGCATTTTCACCGATCTGCGGAGCCGCCTGGACTCGAAAGCCGTGCTGACGAGCCTGGTGCTGCTGCACAGCGCCGTCACCTGCCTGTCGCTGATCAAGGTCGCGACCTTCCAGTACTATATCAGCTTCAGCGGGGAGCGCGTCTGGATCGCGGTCATCGTTGCACTCGGCTTCTCCGTCGTTTCGCTGCTGTTCGTCATCGCCCGCTTCAGCTTCGGTTATTTCGTCGGGTTCTATTTCTACACGATGATCCTCGGCTTCCTGTGGATCGACGTGTTCTCGTATTACAGCTACCCGCAATTGCCCGCAGGCATCTCGGCGGCGCTGGCGCTGGTGCTCTTCCTGTTGCCCGCGCTGTTCGTCAAGGCGCCGCTGCGGCAACTCGTTAAGTTGTCGAATGCTCATTTCGAGCATCTGCTGACGCTGATCCTGGTGGTCTCGGTGGTCACCATCGCCGTGGCCTCGACCTACAATTTCCGGCTGGTCTCGGTCGCGCGCATCTACGACTATCGCGACACGCTCGAATTTCCGCCAGCGGTGCGATATCTCACCGGCTGGGTCTCCAGCACATTGTTGCCGTTCGCCTTTGCCTGCTACTGGCTGCTCGGCCATCGCTGGCGTTCCGGCCTCGTGCTGGGCCTGCTCCTGTTATTCTACCCCATCACGCTGACGAAATTCGCTTTCTTCACACCCGCCTGGCTGGTCGCCCTGGCGGTGCTCTCGCGCTTCCTGGAAGCGAGGACTTCGGCCATCGTATCGATCTTCGTTCCGATGCTCCTTGGCCTCGTCTTGATCGTTCTGACAGGCGCGCCCCTCAACAGCATCCCCGGTAGATATTTCGACCTCGTCAACATCCGGATGATGGCGACCGCATCCAGCGCCCTCGACATCTACAACAATTTCTTCTCGAGCCACCCGCTGACCTGGTTCTGCCAGATCTCCGTCCTCAAGCCGCTGATGCATTGTCCCTACCAGGCGCCGCTGGCGGTCGTGATGCAAGAGGCCTACGACCTCGGCAATCTGAATGCATCGCTGTTTGCGACCGAGGGGATCGCATCCGTCGGCCTCTATCTCGCGCCTTTGGCGGCGCTTGCATCCGGCTTCGTGCTGGCGCTCGGCAACCGCACGTCGGCGGGGCTTCCGCCTCGCTTCGTCCTGATGTCCACCGGCGTGCTGCCGCACGTTCTGCTCAACGTGCCGCTTTCGGTCGCCATGCTGACCCACGGCACCGCCATCCTGTTCCTGCTCTGGTACGTGATGCCTCGCAGCCTGTTCGAACCGAAGACGTGACGCCGTGCGCATCCTGATCCTCAACGCCGACTATCCGCGCTTTCTTTCCTGGCTGTACCGGCGCCGGCCGGGTCTCGAGACGGAGCCTTACGCGGCGCAGATGGCGGCGCGGAACGCGAGCCTGTTCGGCGTCGCCGATTTCTACTCGCGCAATTTCGCCGGCCTCGGGCACGTCGCCGCCGACATCCACGTCAACAATCCCTGGATGCGGGCGGCCTGGGCGCGCGAGCACGGCCTTGCCGTCACCGAGCCGCAGCCGCCCGGCGCACCTGCTGCGCGCGATGCCGTTCCCGGCTGGCTGCAACGCGCGGTCGCGCCGTTCAAGCCGGTCCTGCGCCCGCTCGCGCGCAAGGTCGGCCTCAGCCCGCGCCTCGACGCGGAAGCGGAAGCGATCCTGCTGGCGCAGATCGAGGACTTCAAGCCGGATCTCGTCCTGAACCAGGATCTGTTTCACGTCGACACGCGGCTGGCCCGCCGGATCAAGCAGATCGGCAGACCGATCCTGGTCGGCCAGGTCGGCATCTCGCCCTCCCGCGGCGAGGACTGGTCGGTCTACGACCTCATGATTTCGCAGATGGCGGCCGTGGTGGATTTCTTCCGTGCCCATGGCGCTCGCGCCGAGGTGGTGCATCTCGCCTTCGAGCCGGGAATCCTCGACACCCTGCCTCCACCACCGCCGCAGGATTTCGACGTTACCTTCGTCGGCGCGGTGTCGGCGGATCACCAGCTCCGCGTCGCGCAGCTCGAGGCGGTAGCGCGGCGCTACGATCTCAAACTGTTCGGCAGCGGCTTGCAGTCGCTTCCCGCCTCCTCGCCGCTGCACCGCTGCTACCAGGGCGAGGTGTGGGGCGTGGAAATGTACCAGGCGCTGCGCGCCTCGCGCGTCACGCTCAATTCGCATATCGACATGGCCGGTCGCGAGGCCGGCAATGCGCGGCTGTTCGAAGCGACCGGCGTCGGCGCATTCCTGCTCACCGACTTCAAGGACAATCTGGACACGCTGTTCGCGCCCGGGCGCGAGGTCGCGGCCTGGCGCACCGTCGAGGATTGCCTTGCGCAGATCGAGCGCTATCTCGGCGACGACGCTGCGCGCCTGTCCATTACGAAGGCGGGACAGGCCAGGACATTTGCCACCCACACCTTCCGCCGGCGTGTCGAGGAGATACTCGCTCACATCAGCTGAATCTTTCGTCGGCGGCACAGCAAATGTCATATCCGGTCGACCCTTGACGGTCCCGGCCAAAATGGCCAAAGTGCGCGGCGAGATAGCTAACTCACTCCAATCACAGCGGTTTTTGTCGAGGCTTAGGATGGAAAACGTCGAACATGTTCGATTCGGCGACCAGCTCTACGCCATCATCGTGCGCGCCTCGTTCCGCGAGCCCGGCATCCATTTCTTTTCGACGCCGGAACTGTCGCAGCAGCTCGCCTATATGAGCCATCCGAAGGGCAAGCGCATCGAGCCGCATCGCCACAACAAGGTGACGCGCGAGGTGCACTACACCCAGGAGGTTCTCCTGATCCAGAAGGGCAAGCTCCAGGTCGATTTCTACACTGTCGAGGAAGAATATCTCGAAAGCCGCGTGCTCGGTGCCGGCGACATCATCCTGCTCTGCAGCGGTGCCCACGGCTTCCACGTGCTCGAGCCGCTCGAGATGATCGAGGTCAAGCAAGGTCCTTATTCCGGTGAGAACGACAAGACCCGGTTCGCCGAAGTCGCGGCATCCGAAATCCGGGTCAAGGGTCCGGGCCAGTGACCGCACCGTTCATTCCCGTCAACACGCCGCTGCTCGACGGCAACGAGGCCGACTACCTCGCCGAATGCATCCGCACCGGATGGATCTCCTCCGAGGGACCGTTCATCAAGCGCTTCGAGCAGGCGATGGCCGAGACCGCAGGGCGGCGTCATGGCATCGCCGTGACCAACGGCTCGGTCGCACTCGACATCGCCGTTCAGGCACTCGGGCTCGAGCAAGGCTCGGAAGTCATTATCCCGACCTTCACGATCATCAGCTGCGCCGCCGCCCTGGTGCGGGCGGGCCTCGTCCCCGTCGGGGTCGACTGCGATGCCGCAACCTGGAACATGACGGCCGACGGCGTCGAAGCCGCGATCACGCCGCGCACGCGCGCGATCATGCTGGTTCACATCTACGGCCTGCCGGTCGATCTCGATCCGATCATGGCGCTCGCACGCAAGCACGACCTGAAGGTGATCGAGGACGCCGCCGAGATGCATGGCCAGACCTATCGCGGCGCGCCCTGCGGCGGCTTCGGCGACGTCTCGACCTTCAGCTTTTATCCCAACAAGCACGTCACGACCGGTGAAGGCGGCATGATCCTTACCGACGACGACGCGCTCGCCGACCGGCTGCAGAGCCTGCGCAATCTCTGCTTTCAGCCGCAGCAGCGCTTCGTCCACGAGGAACTCGGCTGGAACGCGCGCATGACCAACCTCCAGGCCGCGCTCGGCGTCGCCCAGGTCGAGCGCCTGCCGCGCACGGTCGAGCTCAAGCGCCGGATCGGCCGGCTCTACGACGAACATCTCGCGGGCCTCAACCGCATCCGCCGCCCGGTCGCCCGCACGGCCTATGCCGACAACATCTACTGGGTCTACGGCATCGTGCTGAACGACGAGGTCCCGTTCGATGCCAAGGAGGCAATGCGCCGCCTCGGCGAAAAGGGCATCGGAACGCGGCCGTTCTTCTGGTGCATGCACGAACAGCCGGTGCTGCGCCGGATGGGCCTGATGCGCGACGAATCCCATCCGAACGCGGAATACGTTGCCCGCCGCGGTTTTTATTTGCCGAGCGGACTTGCCTTGACCGACGACGAAATCGCCCGCTCGGCCGAGGCGCTGAAGGAGATTTTGGCGTGACGGTGTTCGCCGAATACGCGCCCTGGTACGACCTCCTCTATCAGGACAAGGATTACGCGGCCGAGACGGCGTTCGTCGAGGCGCGCCTGCGCGACCACGGCACCTCCTCCGGCAAGCTGCTCGATCTCGGCTGCGGCACCGGCCTGCATGCGCTGGCCTTCGCGCGCAGCGGCTGGCGCGTTGCCGGCATCGATCTCAGCCACGAGATGATCGCGAGCGCCAAGGCGCGCGCCGAGCAGGCCGGGCTCTCCATACCGTTCCGGCAGGGCAACGCCTGCGAGACCGGCCCCGAACGCGATTTCGATGCGGTGGTATCGCTGTTCCACGTCGCGAGCTACCAGACCAGCCGCGATGCGCTGGCGGCGATGTTCCGCACCGCGCACGCAGCGCTGAAGCCGGGCGGCACGTTCTTCTTCGACTATTGGTATGGCGGCGCCGTGCTCGCACAGGGCGTCGAGACGCGGGTCAAGGTGATCGAGCAGAAGCCGCTGCGCCTCACCCGCATCGCGCAATCCGATCATGACGAACACACCGCGACCGTCACCGTGAACTACACGCTGTTCTGCGAGGACACGGATCGCGCCACGATCCGGCGCGTCGACGAAGCGCACCACATGCGCTACTGGTTTCCGTTCGAGATCGATGCGGCGCTCGCGGCGAGCGGCTTCCAGCCGGCCGCACACGCCGCGTGGCTGACGCAGGACGCGCCGAATTCGAAGAGCTGGGCGGCCTATGCCGTCGCCAGAAAGAGCGGCACGCCGTGAGACCGCTGCGGCTCGCCGTGATGCTGGAGCAGGCGCTCGAGGTCGGCGGCGGCTTCCAACAGCCGCTCAATGACCTGCTCTGGCTGCGCGACTGGGCAGCCAAGTCCGGCAACGAGATCGTGGTCTACTCGCCCTATCCGAAGACGCTTGAAATCCTGAAGGAGTTCGGCGTCACGGGCCGGCTGCGCAAATTCGGCGCGCTCGACTATCTCTTCCTTTTCCTGAAATATTGCGGGCCGTTCGATCTCGTCCAGATCGCGCTGAAGCTGAAATCGCCGTTCGAGCGCGCCTTGATCCGCGACGGCATCGACGTCGTGCACTTCACCTCCACCTCGAAGCGGCATCTGCTGCTCTACGAGCTGCCCTTCATCATCACGATCTTCGACGGCTGCCATCGCGACGCCCCGGAGTTTCCGGAAGTCCGCACCTTCGGTGAATTCGAGCGCCGCGAGATCCTGTTCCGTCTCGCCAGCACCAAGGCGGTCGCGGTGATCGTCAACGCATCCGAGCTGATCGATGATCTCTGCCGCCGCTACGCCATGGAACGCGAGCGCGCGATCTGCATCCCGTTCTCCCCATCGACCTTTGTCAGCCGGTCCGCGCCCGAAGCCGCCCCCGATGCCGCCGTGCTGGCGCAGTACCGGCTCGAGCCGGGCTATCTGTTCTATCCTGCGCAGTTCTGGCCGCACAAGAACCACATGACGCTGCTTGCAGCCCTCGCTTTGTTGCGCGAACGGGGCATCACCGAACGGCTGGTGCTATGCGGCTCCAACCGCAGCGGTCGCGACAAGATCGACATGGCGATCCGCAGCTATGGATTGTCCGACCAGATTTCCATCATCGGCTTTGTTGAATCCGCCGAGCTCGCCGCGCTCTATCGCGGGGCCTCCGCGCTGGTGATGCCGACCTATTTTGGTCCGACCAATCTGCCGCCGCTGGAAGCCTGGGCGGTCGGCACGCCCGTGATTTACCCCGAAGCCTTCAAGGCGCAGGCCGGCGACGCCGCGATCCTGTTCGACTATGACGACCCGCGCTCACTCGCAGACGCCATCGTCAATCTCCGCACCGAGGGCACACGCGAGCGCTTGACCGCGGCCGGCCATCGGCGGCTCGCGCAGTTCACTGAGGAGACCGAGGCTGGCCACCGGCAATTCGCCCGCCACCTGGAGCGGCTGAAGCACCGGCTCGCGCTGCCCCCGCGTTGAACATTATCCGCTAGGCTGGCACAAACGCCCTTAGCCGCGCGCGCAGAGCTACGCTCAGCAGCGGGCTTGCGAGGGTGCCGACCACGATCAGCCAGACCGCGCACTCCACGATGAAGTGCGTCAGCCCGCTTCCCGGCACGAGTGCAGTGATCGCCAGCCCGATCAGCCAGCCGGATGCCACGATCGCGAAGGCCATGAGTAGCAGGAACCCGATGTGCCTGAACGGATGACGCAGGGTCTGACGCATGACCATCAGCGCGAGCAGGCCGAACTGGACGAGGATGTCGCTTGCGACCACGGCGAGCGCGGCGCCCAGCGGTCCAAGTTGCGGGATCAGGACGAAGG
Organism: Bradyrhizobium sp. SZCCT0153; assembly: GCF_018129995.1. Lineage (GTDB taxonomy): Bacteria > Pseudomonadota > Alphaproteobacteria > Rhizobiales > Xanthobacteraceae > Bradyrhizobium > Bradyrhizobium japonicum_G. Next base: position 161,054 of record NZ_JAFCKS010000005.1, on the reverse strand, counting down.
ACAGCACCAGGAAGACGACGAGCTGAAGTCCCTTGGTGCGGATCAGGAGATCGCCGCGATTGCTGTGATTGGCAAAGCCCAGCGCCAGCAGCGACGGCGCGACGGCCGCCGAGCCGAGCAGCAGCGTCACCGTCAGCGGCGCGTCGTAGGGGATGCTGCCATGAGTCCACAACGCGAAGAAGTCAGGCCAGAACGGCAGCAGGCCCGCGACGATCAGACTGGCGAGCCCGGTCACGAACACCGAGCCGTGGGCGTAGAGCCGGCGCAGCCGCTCCTTGTCGCCGACGGCATGGTCGTGGCCGAGTTCGGCGGCAAGCGGCAACGTGACCTGAAGACACAGGCCGCGCACCAGGCTCGCGATCACGCGCGTCAGGCCCCATTGCGCCACCGCGACGCGGTTGGTGACCAGCGCGGAGACGAGCAGCACCGGGACGTTGACCAGCGCCAGCTCGGTGATGTTGGCGACCGCGAAGGGCAGCGCGCGGCCGAACTGACCGACGCTCCAGCGCAGGGATGGCGATGCGAATGACAACCTGCCGGCACGGCGCAGGAACGGAAACAATCGCGGCGCGTCGAACACGGTCAGGAAGATCGTGAAAAGCAGCTGCATCGACACGAAGGCGATCGCCACCGCGAGCAGGCTGCCGAACGTCGCCAGCGCGACAAGCTGCGCGATCTGGCCGAGCAGCAGCGCGCCGTTTTGCAGCCAGACCGTCCGGCCATATCGGCCGCGCACACGATAGAGGCCGGAGACGAGATTGGCCGGCAAGGTCAGGAGCATGCCGAGCGTCATCACCAGCATCGCAGCATCGAAGGTCGGCGCCTGGCGGAAGCCGAGGACGGCTGACGGCGGCGCGAGGTAGATGGCCGCGCACAGCAGAACACTAGGCACCGCGACGATTGCGAGATAGATTCGCAGCAGGGCCGAATAGAAATTCGCCGTGCGCCCATCGCAATCGACGCAGGATTTGAAGGCGAGAAAACGGTTGATCGCACGAAGCTGAAGCCCTGCGTCCGCCACGACGACGAGACTGCCGGCCGCATAGATTGCGAGCCAGGCCGCGAGCAGGTCGCCGCTCCAGACATGCAGGAACGCCGGGATCAGCAGCAACTGCTGGGTCAACCCCAGCACCATCTGGACAAGGTTCGCGGACCAGCCCTGCAACAGCCGGCGGGCGCGGCCGGCGCCGCCGGATCCGCTCGCACCGCCGGCCTTGCCGGGTGCGTCAGTTTGCGTGTCGGTCAAGCCGCGCCCTTCCCGATCAGCCCCGGCGCGCGGCAGCGCTCAGAGCCCATCCGACTCGCCGTTCTTCGGCGTCGAACGCGGCACGAAAGGCGCGAACGAGGAATCGGTCGGGCCCGGCATCGTCGGCTTGCCGGCGGCATCCGTGGTCGGGCCCGCCGGAGCGGGAGCGTCCTGCGGCTTGAGCGCCAGCACCTCGCTGCGCTCGCCCTGCTTGAACGTCACCTCGCGCGGCTGCACCGAGGTCAGCGACCAGCCGTCGAGCGATTCGCCCTGCCTCAGGCGCACGACCTTCTGATCCATGCGATTGACGAGAATCGCGATGGCGTCCCCCTCGCCCACCACGGCGCCGACCAGCAATAGCGGCGGCGGTGCCTGGACCGGCTTGGGCGGCGGCGCGGGACTCTCTTCCACCGGCGATGCCGCAACCGCGCGCGGCGGCGGCCGGCGCATGGCAGAGAAGATCGGGCGCTCCTGTGTCGCGGTCAGGGCCGAGAGCGGCACCGACCACAGCGGATTGCCGCGGGGGATGGGCTTGCTCGGAGCCTGCTGCACGGGGCGCGAGATCGGCCGCGTCGCGCCGACATCGACATTGTCGGCGGGGCTGCGCGCAGCGTCGTCGGGCAGGACATCCATGCGCGACGAGGTGGCGGCCATGGTCCCGGCGGTGCCCAGAACCACGCACAGCACAGCCAATCCTGTCGGCCTCAACCACCCGGCCATCGACATTCCCCTGCGACCACCAGCCGCGCCACGACGGCGGCTAGGCGTCCGAGCCAAACTAGTTCCGATCCGTAGCGCCATCAACCCAAAGCGCCAGGCCGCCCCCACGGGCACGCCTATTCCCCCCATATGTTGCAATGCGTGAATATGTTGCCCGAGGGCCACGATCGTCCAAAATGCAAGGCGGAACAGCGCGGAACCCGACCCACATGGACATCCGTTCATTGCCGCACGCTGCGACGCCATGAGATCATCGCGCGGCGCAGGGTCCGCCCGCTCCCCATTTGCGCATTTGCGATGATTTCTTTGCTGATTTGAGAATACCGGATGGCTGGACCGACAATGGCAGGTGGGCGGATCGGATACGGGCTGCGATCCGGGCTGCAATCCGTCCTGCGCCGCTCCCTGGCGGCCCTGCTGGCGACCACGGCGCTCGGCGCCGTCGCGGCGCACGCCGCGGACGGCGACTGGAACGGCGCGACCAGCGACTGGACGGACGGCACGAACTGGTCGTCCAATCCGAGCGTGCCGGACGGCACCGCGACCTTCACAAGCACCGGAAGCACGGCCGTCGACAACAACAACGGCGTCGTCGTGATCGGCACAATCCGGTTCACGACCATCGCGCAGGCCTACTCGATCACGGTCGGCAACCCGTTCATCGTCAACGGGACAGGCATCATCAACGATTCCGCCACGACGCAGAATTTCCAGGTCACCTCCGGCAACACTCTGGTGTTCCAGAACAGCAGTACCGCGCGCGGCGGCATCGGCGCCGGAGCCGTGATCATCACGAACGATACCGGCGGCACCGTCAGCTTCCTCCAGAACAGCACGGCGGGAACGGCAAGCCTCGTCAACAGCAGCTTCGTCACGTTCGAGGATTCCAGCTCTGCGGGGAGCGCCCAGATCACCAACAACGCCAACGGCCAGATCGATTTCTTCACCAGCGCTTCGGCGGGCAGCGCCACGATCAACAACCTGGCGTCGGCCACGCTGAACTTCCACAACAGCACCACAGCCGCCACTTCGACCGTCGTCAACGACGGAACGGTGAATTTCGACGGCTCCGCCACGGCCGGCAGCGCCACGATCACCACCAACAACGGCGCGACGACGAACTTCTCCGGCACGGCGACCGGCGGCAGCGCGCAATTCATCACCAATGCCGGCGGAACGGTCGACATGTCCGGCCTGACCAGCGGCGGCATGACGTCGGGCTCGATCGAGGGCGCGGGCAATTATGTCCTGGGCGCCAACACGCTCACCACCGGCAGCCTCAACACCTCGACCCAGGTCGACGGCGTGATCTCCGGCACCGGCGGAGGACTGACCAAGGTCGGCACCGGCACGCTGACGCTGACCGGCACCAACACCTATACGGGCGCGACGACGATCTCGGCCGGAACGCTGGCGATTTCCGGCTTCGGCAGCATCTCCTCGTCCAGCGTCGTGACGGTGGATGCCACGCTCGACATTTCCGCCTCGTCCGTGCCGTTCAACGCCATCACGACGCTCGCGGGCAGTTCCAGCGGTATCGTCAACATGGGCGGCAACGGGCTCGTGATCACCAACGGCTCGACCGAGTTCGCGGGCGTGATCCAGGGCACCGGCGGCCTGGAGGTGTTTGCCGGAACGCAAACGCTATCCGGCGTGAACACCTACAGCAACGTCACCCAGATCGACGCGGGCGCGACGCTGGCGTTGAAGGGCAGCGGCTCGATCGCGAACTCGCTCTATGTCGCGTTCTCGGGCCCCGGTGCAACGCTCGATATCTCCCAGACCACGTCCGGGGCTTCGGTTACACAGCTGTTCTCGTTCGGCGCCAACGGCGTCGTCGCGCTGGGATCGAAGACGCTGACGATCACGGCTGGCAACTCCTTCGGGGGCGTGATCCAGGACGGCGGCATCGGCGGCGGCACCGGCGGCAACCTCGTGATCGCAGGCGGCGCAACGCAGCAGCTCTACGGCACCAACACCTATACCAGCACGACAACCATCGCGACCGGCGGCGAGCTGGATCTCATCAACGCCGCCGGCAGCGACGGCAGCATCGCGACCTCGAGCAACGTCATCGCCAACGGCGTGTTCGACATCTCCGCCCTGAGCGCCGGCACCTCGATCAAGTCGCTGGCGGGTTCGGGTAACCTCAATCTCGGCGCCAACACGCTGACGATCAGCAATGGCAACGGCAATTTCGCGGGCGTGATCGACGATGCCGGCGCGGGCGGCGGTCTGACCATCGCTGGCGGCACGCAGACTCTCTCCGGCGCCAACACCTACAGCGGCGCGACCACCGTGAACGGCGGCACACTGGTGGTCGATGGTTCGATCGCGAGCGCGACCACCGTCAACACCGGCGGCACGCTCGCCGGCAGCGGCACGGTCGCCGGCGTCGCGGTCAACGGCGGCACGCTCGCCCCGGGCAGCGCGGCGAGCCCGTTCGGACCGCTGACGATCAACGGATCCCTGACCTTCACCGCGGCCTCGACCTATCTGGTGCAGGTCTCCTCGACGAATGCCAGCCTCGCCCAAGTGACGGGCGCGGCCGGGCTCGGCGGTGCGACGGTGAGCGTGAACTTCACCTCGGGGACGGTCAAGAAGCAGTACACGATCCTGACTGCGGCCGGCACCCTCGTCGGCACCACCTTCAATCCGACCGTCCTCTCCAACATGCCGACGCTCAACGCGACGCTTAGCTACGACACCAGCAACGTTTTCCTCAACGTCAACGTCAATTTTGCGCAGGCGGGCGGCCTCAACGTCAACCAGCAGAACGTCGCCAACACGCTGAGCAATTTCTTCAACGCGACCGGCGGAATCCCTGCGGCCTTCGCCGCGCTCTCGCCCGCGGGACTGACGACCGCCTCGGGCGAGCTCGGCACAGGCATCATCCAGTCGGCGATCAACGCCGACGGCCAGTTTCTCAATTTGATGCTCGACCCCACCGTCATCGGCCGCTCTGGCGGCTTCGCCAAGGCGGGCAGCGTCGCGCAATTCGCCGAGAGCGACGATGCTTCCGCCTACGCGTCCATGCGCCCGGCCAATGCGCGCGAGCGCGAGGCCTATGCCATGGCGACCAAGGCGCCGCTGCTCTCCTCGCTGCCGAGCAGCCGCTGGAGCGTCTGGACCGCCGGCTATGGCGGCTCGGCGCAAGTCGGCGGCAATGCGCCGGTTGGCTCGCAGGACCTTTCCGCGAGCGTCTGGGGCGGCGCTGCCGGCGCCGACTACAGGATCTCGGTGGACACGCTGGTCGGCTTTGCGCTCGGCGGCGGCGGGCTGAGCTACTCGCTCGCAAACGCCATGGGCTCGGGCTCGGCGGACCTGTTCCAGGCCGGCGCATACGGACGGCACAATTTCGGACCGGCCTACATCTCGGCCGCGCTCGCCTATGGCTGGCACGACGTCACCACCAACCGCACCGTGGCGCTCGCCGGCGCAGACCAGCTCCAGGGTCGCTTCAAGGCCGACACCTTCTCGGCCCGCTTCGAGGGCGGCTACCGCTTCGCAACGCCACTGGTCGGCATCACTCCTTATGCGGCGGCGCAGGTCACGAACTTCAACCTGCCGAACTATTCGGAACTCAGCCTCAATGGCGGCGGGCTGTTCGCGCTGAACTACGCCGCGCAATCGGTGACCGACACCCGTTCCGAGTTCGGCCTGCGCGCCGACAAGGCCTACGCGATGCAGAACGGCGTGCTGACGCTGCGCGGCCGCGCCGCCTGGGCGCACGACTACAATCCGAGCCGCGCCGTCACCGCGCTGTTCCAGACCCTGCCGGGCACCAGCTTCGTCGTGAACGGCGCCCGCGTCGACGCCGACTCCGCGCTCGTGAGCGCCAGCGCCGAGATGAAATGGCTGGGCGGCTTTTCGGTCGCCGGCACCTTCGACGGCGAGTTCTCCGGCAACGTCACCAGCTATTCCGGCAAGGGCGTACTCAGGTACGCCTGGTAAGCTGCCCCGATAGGCTGACGGGACGGCCTTACTTCGCCGCCTGCCACTGGCCAGAAACGCCGAGAATGACCCTGACGCGGCCGGTGCCGACGTCGCTCAGCGCCGTGGTCTGCGGCACCTGGACGTCGAGCTGATCGACGTACAGGAATGGCATGCCGGCTTCGAGATCGTAGAGCAGCTTCTGGAGCGCCGGCTGCTCCAGCTCGCAGCTCACGACGAGGCCGACGAAACCGTCCTTGGTCTGCGCGCCGGAGACGTCGACCTGCGAGGACTGGACCGAGCCGCCGACATCGCCGACCGCGGCCGCAACCCGCTGCAACAGGTTGGCGCCCGCGACCGTCACGGTCGGCCCCTCCAGGAACGGCGTGCCGGGATGCTCGGCGGACAGGGCCGCGGCACCCTTGGCGCCGCCCTTGCGGCCGCGCAGCTGGTCGAGCAGGTCGGAGGTCTGCGCCAGCGCCTCGCGGTGGGCGATGACGTCGGCGATCGACAGCGCTGCCATCAGCAGCAGCCCGCTTGTGACCGCGAGATAGAGCGTGACCGCGATCAGGGGCGAGCCGGCGAGCGTCCGCCCAACCGCATTTCCGCTTACGACCTTGGCGCTGCTCATGGCGCGTTCCTCGGTTCGATCTGCGCCTCGATGTGGAAGCGCTCGCCGGGATCGGAGGGGTTGCGCGTCGTCGGGGCGGAGAAGGTCGCGCGGGTGAAATGCTGGGACTGCTCGATCAAAGGGATCAGCGACGGCGCATCGCGCGTGATGCCGGCGATCTGGACCTTGTTGCCGGCCAGATGCAGCTCTGTGACATAGGTGTGGTCCGGCAACAGCCGGCTCAGCGATTCCAGCACGATCACGCTCGACGGCGTCTCGTATTTGCGGCGCTCGAGCAGCGCGAGCGGCGAGCGCTCGCCGCCGTCGCTGCCGCGAAGTGCGGCGCGGCGCTGGGCGATCTGCCGTTCGAGCTCCCCCTCCTGCGCGCTCAGACTGTCGGCCAAATAGCCTGCCGCGACCGATCCGACCACCGCTGTGACCGCGGCGAGAGCGAGCACTGCCTGCAACGTCCGGCTCAGCCGCACGGGGTCGATCGCGCCGCGCGATTTCTGCTCGAACACCTTGATGCGCCCACCCTCGGGCGCCTCCGTCGCGACCGCGATCGCAGTCGGATGGAAGCCGGACACCGCCTCGACATAGCCCGTCGCCAGCCGGCGCGGTGCAGCCGCGATCACTGTGGTGATGCTCTCGCTGCCATGCGCCACCGGGGCGCTGCAACCGAATACGGCTTCGCTCGCGCTCCAGGGCGTCAGCCGGTCGATCTGCGCCCGCACGATGCCGTCGAGGAAATCGGCCGCGCGCGCCGGCAACTCCAGCGAACGGAACAGGAAGCGCGCGGGCCGCAGCACGATCTCGACGCGGCTGCCGCGGACGATCTGCGCGAGATCGGCGATGAACTTGCCGTCCTCGAATGCGATTTCCTTCGGGACGTTCTCCACCTTCGCAGCGTCCAGTGCGAACGTGCCAGTCTCCGTCTCGACCAGCCGCACCACCCGCGGCGATACCATCCGCTCCAGGCCGGCCACGACCGAACCGGCCACGGTGCCGGTCCATGCATCGAGAATGCCGCGAATGGAATTAAGCGAGCTCATCTCACAGAGGCTTTCCGGCCGAGCCGTCAAAGGCGTTGTGCCACGACAATACACGATATGGCTCATCGCCGCTCTCGAGAAGCAGGATGACGATCTCGGCCGAGCTCCGCCGATGCGACGGCGCTTCGACCGCGACCGTCAGCCGGTACGCCTTCGAACCCTCGGCCGTCGCGTTGGTGCTGCCGGCGAGCCCGACCAGGGATCGCGGATCGATATTGGGATCTGCGCGGTCGCGCAGCACCTGTTGCAGCATCCCGGGCGTCATGCCGGGCAGTGCCGCCACCACCTGCGGTGCGGCGTCGAGCACGTTCACGGTCCGCATGTTGCTGAACACGGTGACGAAGGGCAGCGCGCGCTCCACGACCGGGGCCGGAATGCCGCGCACCAGCCAGAGCTCGTCGCTGTGCGGAAACGGCGCGTGGCGCGGCAGATAGGGCGCGCCGAGCGTGCGATAGTAGGAATCCTCCGGATTGTCCTGGCCGGGCTCCGTCGACGAGCGCCAGGCGAGGATCCGGTCGGCATAAACGGACGCGTCCGTCGCCGGGACACCGAGCGCCATCATCAGCCCCGCGAGCATCGGCTTTGGTGCCATGTTGAGATCGACGCGCGCGGCCTCCGAGCGGAAGGTGACGCTGACGCGTCCGGCGCCCACGCGGGCATTGAAGGTGCCGCTGGTCGGACGCGTGGCCTCGTTCTGCGCTGTCAGCCGGTAAGCCGCGAGTTCGAGCCCGGCGTTCACCAGTGCATCCGCCTGCAATCGGTCGGCGGTGACGGCGACCGTGACCGCGGTGTTGGTGACGTAAGTCAGGTAGATCAGCGCGAGCGCGGCCAGCGCCGCAAGCATCCAGAGCACCACGACGACGATGAAGCCGCGGCCGTCGCGAACTCCCGCACGCGCGTGCCTCGCTCCGCTCACAGCTGCTGCTCCTCTTTCTCCGCCTGCTGCGGCCGGGTCCGCGCCGTCACGCAGGTCGTCGGATTCTTGGCCCGCGCGCATTCGGCCGGAGCCGTGATGTGCGGGGTCACCGCACCCGAGACCGAGAGTATCTGGCCGGTGGCGCTGTTGCGCACCGTGATGCGGACCCGATCCGGCAACTGCGCCTGGCCCCGCCAGGTCGGCAGCCACTGCCCGTCCGGCCCGGCATAGGCGAAGCTCACGCGGAACGGCGCGCGGATCAACACGACCTGGTCGACGAAGCGGATCTGCCCGTCGGCCGGCATCGGCTGGAACGGCGCGCGCTCGCGCACCAGCGCGAGCCCCTGTGCGTCGGCCTTCTCGACCAGGCGGATGAATTCGAGCCCCGGACGCGCGCTCGGGCCGAGCGCCGTGCGCAGGAAGGTCACCGACAATTCGGCGCCGTCGAACAGCGGCGCCCTGGCGTCGGCGTTGACCGTCATCTGCTCGGCGACCGACAGGTCGGCGATGATGCGTTCGAGGCCGGTTGCGAGACGCTCGGCCCGCTGCACGCGCGCGATGCCGCGATTCCAGTTCGGCAGCCATTGCGCCGTCACGGTCGCCAGCGCCGCCAGGATGACGGTCATCAGCAGTGTCGCGAGCAGCACTTCGAGCAGGGTGAAGCCTGCTTCGTCTGCCAGTGCGCGGCGCAGGCGCTTCATTGCCGGGCCCTTCATTGAGAAGTCCTCGGCACCAGCTTCACGGTCGTGATCTGGATCGCGCTGCCGTCGGCGCGCTGGAGGCGCAGATTGACGGCCAACGGCACGAAACGGTCGGTGGCGGGGTTGCCGCCCGCCACGCTCATCGGCGCAACGTCGACGCGCCAGCGGCTGCCGGCCAGTTCGCCGCTCTGACGGCCGGGCTTCAGCAAGGAGCGCGCCGGCAGGTCCGCAAGCAGGGTCTCGGCGGTCCCGGCGAGGGCCAGATGCTGGTCGATCGCACGCGTGCCCTTCGCCGTCGTGGCGATGACCGAGCCGATCGAGCCGAGCATGACCGCGATGATCGCGAGCGCGACCAGCGCCTCGATCAGGGTGAAGCCGGCGGCGTCAGAAAACCTTCTGCGGGACAATCTCGACGCCTCCGGTCAACCAGTTGACGCGCACCTCATAGCCCATGCCCGGACGCGCCAGCGCGATCGTCCCGCCGCACGACATGCCCGAGGGAAAGAAATCAATCGATCGCCCGGTCGCGCGATCGGCACAGCGCGCGGCCAGCATCGCCTGCACAACCACGTCGCCCGGCAGGCGGATGGTCCGCCCGGTGACGCCGGAACGGATCGCGCGCGCCTCCGCATCCACCATGGTCGCGACCCGCACCTGCCGGCGCAGCGCCGCGTTGCGGTCGGCTTTCAGCAGTGCCGCGGTCTCGACCGCATAGCTCTCCAGCCTGGCGCGCGTCGTGGTGCGCGGAACCGCCGGGAGGATGATCGCCGCGAGCAGGCCGATGATCGCGAGCACGCACAGGATCTCGATCAGCGCAAAGCCGCGCGTATCGCAGATGCCCTCAGCGCGTGCCGCTGACAATGTCGGCCGCCGTTCCACTGCCGCCTTCCTGACCGTCCGATCCGAGCGAGATGATCTCGTAGGGCGCGCTCGGGCCCGGCGAGCGATAGACATAGATGTGCCCCCAGGGATCACTCGGCACCACGCCGCCGCGCAGATAAGGCCCATTCCAGCCGGCCTGATTGGTATTGCGGGTCAGCGCGGCTAGGCCTTCGTTGGATGTCGGATAGCGCCCGAGATCGAGAAAATAGAGATCGAGCGCACTGGAAAAACTCTCGATCTGGATCTTCGCCGCCTTCGCCTTGGATTCGCTGAGATAGTTCAGCACGCGTGGCCCGACCAACGCCATGATCATCCCGATGATGGTGATGACGACCAGCATCTCGACCAGGGTGAAGCCCGCCTCCCCGAAGGCCCCGCGCCGCCGGCCGCGCCTCGACGATGGATGTTTGGTCACTTCAAGCCTCTCCCATTCCCATGGCCTAACCGACTATCTGACTCACCGACATCAACGCGGTCATCACCGACGTGATCAGGCCTCCGACCACCAGCGAGATCGCGATGATCGCCGCCGGTCCCGCGATGCCGACGGCACGGTCCAGCGTGCGCTGCAACTTGACCTCGTAGAATTCGGCGACGCGTCCGGATAGCATCGGCAATTGTCCTGTCTCGTCGCCGAGCCGGAGCATGCGCACCGCCATCGCCGGCAGCGCCTCCGTCTCGGCGAGCGCGTCGGACAGCTTCGAGCCGTGGCGGACCCGGTCGGCCGCATCGCTCCAGACCGTAGACGGGCCGGTGGTTGCCATCATGTCGATCAGGATGCGCATCGTGGTGGTGAGATTGACCCCGCTGCCGAGCAGCAGGCCGAGATTGCGGCAGAACAGCGCCGTGCGGTACGCCCTCATCACGTTGCGGATCGCGGGCAACCGCACGATCGCATTGGTGATGCCGCGGCGGACGCGCTCCCGCCGGAGCAAGAGCCACGCCGCCGCGATGGTGGTCGCAAGCCCGGCCAGGACCGCATCGGAATTGCCGCGCAGGAAGGTCGAGATGTTGAGGAAGACACCGACGATCGGATCGACCTTGGCGCCGAAATCCTGCAACACGCTGGCGAACTGCGGCAGCACGAAGGTGAGAAAGAACAGCAGCACGCAGCCGGCCGCGCCGAGCACGAAGAGCGGATAGCGGATCGCATCCGACAGCCGGCGCCGCAACGCCTCGCTGCGCGCGCGTTCGCCGGCCAGCACCTCCAGAACCTGATCCAGCGAGCCCGAGGCCTCGCCGACACGCACCAGCGCGATATACATCGGCGGAAACAGCCCCTCATGCCGCGCCAGTGCCTCGGCAAAGCTCTCGCCCGCAACAACGCGCGACCGGATGTCGGCGACGACGGGGCGCAGCCGGCCGAGATCGGGATCGGCCACCAGCAGTTCCAATCCGTCATTGATGCGGGCGCCGGCGCGCAGCAGCAGCGCCAGATCGCGGGTGAGGATGGTGATGTCTTCGGGCTTCGGCCTGTTGAACAGGCTGAGCACACTGCCGGTCGCGCCGCCCTCTTCCGGCGTGACGTTGTCGACCAGCACGAGGCCGAGCCGCTCGATCCGCTGCGCGACGTCGCCGGGCGCGGGCGCGGCGATGGCGCCGGAGACCAGTTCGCCGTTGGCATTGAGTGCGCGGTAGCGATAGTTCGGCATGCGCTAGCGCACCGTCGTGACGCGGAAGACCTCGGGCACGGTGGTGAGCCCGGCCCGGCACTTGGCGACCGCGTCCTCCAGCATCGTCGTCATGCCACTCCGCATCGCGGCAGCGTCGATCGAATGGGAGTCGGTCTGCGGGCCGATCAGCGTGCGCACCTCGTCGGACATTTCCAGGATCTCGAACACGCCGTTGCGGCCGCGATAGCCGGTGCCGCCGCAGCGTTCGCAGCCGCCGGCCTCGTGCACGACCTCGCCGCACTTGAAACCGATCACCGCAATCCGCGGATCCCTGGCGAGATCGGCCTCGGTCAGCGCGTGCGCCACCTTGCAGCGGTCGCAGAGCATGCGCACCAGTCGCTGCGCCACCACGGCACGCAACGTGGACTTCAGCAGGAACCCCTCGATGCCGAGATCGATCAGACGCGGCACGGCCGCCGCCGCGGTCTCGGTGTGCAGCGTCGTCAGCACGAGATGGCCGGTCAGCGCCGCATGGATCGCGATATGCGCGGTCTCGGCGTCGCGAACCTCGCCGACCATGATCACGTCGGGATCCTGGCGCACGAAGGCGCGCATGGCCGAGGCAAAGGTCAGCCCGATCGACGGCTTGACCTGGGACTGGTTGATGCCGGGAATTTCGTATTCGACCGGATCCTCGATGGTGAGGATCTTGCGCATCGGCTCGTTCAGGATCGACAGCATGGTCGCAAGCGTCGTGGTCTTGCCGCTGCCGGTCGGTCCGGTGACGACGACCATGCCGTGCGGCATCGCCAAGAGGCGCGTCATCGCGCTCTCGTCGCGCGCACCGAGCCCGAGCTTGCTCATCTCCAGCAGGCCGCGATCGCGCGGCAACAGACGGATGACGGCACTCTCCCCATGCTGCGTCGGCATGGTCGCGACGCGGACGTCGATCTCGCTGCGTCCGACCCGCACGCGGGCGGCGCCGTCCTGCGGCAGGCGCCGTTCTGCGATGTTGAGGCTGGCGAGAATCTTGATGCGCGAGATCAGTGCCTGCGGCGGGATGCCGTGCGGCGACGGCAGCGCGCGCAACAGACCGTCCACGCGCATGCGCACCGTGAGCCCGGCACGGAACGGTTCGACGTGAATGTCGCTTGCGCGCAAGTCCATGGCGCGCTCCAGCAGATCGTTAAGCGCACGCACCACCGGCGCGCCACTGGCGAGATCGCGCAGGCTCTCGATGTCGTCGTCGGACTGCTGCGCAACGCCCCTGCCGCTTCGATCGGCATTTGCGTCGTCGGCCTCGGCCCGTTGATCGAGGACCGTGGTAATGTCCTCATATGACGCCACGACGACATCGACCGGCGTTCCGAACACGATTTCGGCGGCGCGAATGGCTGCCGTGTCGGAGGGGTCGGCGACAGCCAGCCGAAAAACGTCATCCGACGCACTGAAGGGGAAGATGGTGGATTCGCGCAGGAAACGGCGCGAAAAACCGTCGAGGCGAGGTGTCGCCGCGAGCAGTTGCGGAAGGCTCAGCCGCGTCAGGCCGAAATGATCGGACACTTCGTCGGCGAACTCCGCGGCGGAAAGATCGGTCGCCTCCCACAATTCGCGCAAGGGGCGCGTGATCGCGGGATTGGCGGATTTGTCGGCATGGGCATGCGCCCGCTGCGGCAATGCGTATTTTTCCAGGAGGTGCTGCCGGAAGCTATCAGCGGAGCGGTCGCGCATCGCACTCACAGCGTTGACCTTGTTACCTGAATGCAACAACTTCGGCGGGTTACGGAAGGCCCTTTGCCCTTGACTTATTTCTTAGCAAAAACATAATCGTGGCGCAAATTATTGCGCGTCCGAACCAAGGGGGATCGGATGCCATCTCCAGTCACATCCAGCGTTGGCAGGCGTATTTTGTTTGAGGTGGTCCAGCCGCTCTTGCGTCTTCGCTCAGCGTTGACTGGAACGCTCGTTCTGTTGTCGTCCGCCTTCCTGCTCACGGCCTGCATCGTCACAGCGGACCAGTCGATCGAGGCGGATCCAAAGGATCCGCGCGCGCAGGACATCGCCGACAAGGTCCGCTCCCTCGACCTTCAGCCGCGACAACCTTCGGATGCAGGGGCAAGCGGCATTGCGCAGGCGAAATCGTCAAGGCCTGCGATCTATCTCAGCGATGGTGCAACGCCGCAAGGCGGCGCGATCGCAGAGCGCGACGACAGCGGCGGCAGCGGTTACGACCTCAATTTCGAGAACGCGCCGGTCGCCACCGTCGCAAAGGTCATCCTTGGTGACGTACTCAACGTCGGCTACACGATCGACCCGCGCGTACAGGGGACCGTCACGCTCGCCTCGGTGCGCCCCGTCCCCAAGGCCGACGCGGTCTATGTGCTGGAGAATGCGCTGCGCATGTCCGGCGTGGCGCTGGTGCGCGACCGCGCCGGCTACCGCCTGCTGCCGGCGCCGGAAGCCGGTCCCGGCGGCATCGATCGCTCCGCCAACGCCGCCGCCGGCCAGGGCATCACGGTGGTGCCGCTGCGCTATGTCTCGGCCCAGAACATCTTCAAGCTGCTCGACGCCTTCGGCGTGAAGGCCTCGACCATGCGTCCCGACAGTGCCCGCAACACGCTGCTCGTCAGCGGCAGCGGCACCGACCGGGCGACCGCGGTCGACACCATCCTCTCCTTCGACGCCGACTGGATGCGCGGGCAATCGGTCGGCATCTTCCCGGTGCGCAACTCCACGCCGGAGCCGCTCATCACAGAGATGGAAAAGATCATGGATTCGGGCGAAGGCGGCCTGAGCCAGAGCGTGGTCAAGTTCCAGTCGATCAGCCGCCTCAACTCGATCCTGGTCGTCAGCCAGAAGCCGGAATATCTCAAGCGCGCGCAGGTGTGGATCGCGCGGCTCGACCGCTCCGACACCGACGGCGTGAACCTGAAATCCTATCCGCTGCGCTACGGCAATTCCAAAGCGGTGGTGGCGCTGCTGAACGAGATCCTGTTCAGCCAGAGCGCGACCAGCACCTCGTCGCTCGACAATTCCGCGAGCCAGATTTCGCCGGGCGCGGGCATCGCGACGTCCTCGTCCGGGACCAATCCGGTAGCCTCGCTCAGCGCACTTCCGACTGCGGCTGCGGGTGCGGCAACCCCGGTCACCGGTGCGCCCGGCTCGCCGCTGGCCGCGCGTTCCACCCCTGCCGTGGCCGGCGCACCCGGCCAGGACAACGGCTCCGGCTCGCTGCTCGGCACGGCTGCGAAACCGGCCGGTGCGGTGCTCCAGAACGTGCGGATCACCGCCGACGTCACCAACAACGCCGTGCTGGTCTATGCCAACGCGGAATCGCAACGCGTCGTCGAGCAGACGATCCGGCAGATCGACCGGCCGCAGCGCCAGATTGCGATCGAGGCGACCATCGCCGAGGTCACGCTGAACGACCAGTTGAACTATGGCGTGCAATTCTTCCTGGCGAGCCAGAAAGGCTCGATCTCCAACACGGTCTCCGGCATCAGCAACAGCGCCACGGTCGGCAGCAACACCGAGCCGGCGAGCAACGCCGTCAATGCCGCGGCCGGCGCCCTGCTCGGGCGCGCATTGCCCGGCTTCAACTTCCTGATCGGTGCGGAAAACTCGCCGCGCGTCGTGCTCGACGCGCTGCACGGCATCACCAACGTCAAGGTGCTTTCGAACCCGTCGCTGGTGGTGCTGGACAATCAGGCGGCGACGCTGCAGGTCGGCGACCAGGTTCCGTTCTCGACCGGCACCGCGACCGTGCTGACCGCCAACAACACCGTGGTCAACACCATCGACTACAAGAACACCGGCATCATCCTGCGCGTGCTGCCGCGCGCCAACGCCAACGGCAACGTCGTGCTCGACATCGAGCAGGAGATCTCGAGCGTCGCCGCCGGCAGCGCCAACTCGCTGACGCCGACGATCTCGCAGCGCCGGGTCAAGAG
The DNA here is from genome assembly GCF_018129995.1 of Bradyrhizobium sp. SZCCT0153. Classification (GTDB taxonomy): domain Bacteria; phylum Pseudomonadota; class Alphaproteobacteria; order Rhizobiales; family Xanthobacteraceae; genus Bradyrhizobium; species Bradyrhizobium japonicum_G. The sequence continues at coordinate 145,431 of NZ_JAFCKS010000005.1, read as the reverse complement.
CTCGATCGCGGTGACCAGCGGTCAGACCGTGCTGCTCGCCGGCCTGATCAGCGAGACCGAGAACAGGCAGCGCCAGGGCCTGCCGATCCTGGATTCCATTCCGGGCGTGGGCGACGCCTTCTCGCATCAGACCAACACACGCGCCCGCACCGAGTTGATCCTGTTCATCCGCCCGACCGTCATCAAGGACGGCGTCGATGCGCATGTGATCGCCGAGGAAATGCGCAGCAAGATGAACAGCCGCCTGGTCGGCACCAGCAATCCGGTCGTCACGGTGAACCCGCCCACGGCGGCGCGCTAGTGGCGTGACGGACCCGGTCGCGAACGACGGGACGGGCTCTCCGCTCGCGCTCAGCCTCGCGCTGCTGCTGGGTGTGCTTGCAAGCCTCGTCGCAGCGCCGGGCGCCGAAGGCCTCTACGGCGCGTTCCTCGCCGCGCTGATGTTCGCGATCGCGGCGCACGATGCCCGCCATTATCTCATTCCGAACGAGCTGACCGGCGCGGCCTTCGCGCTCGCTTTGCTCCGCGCGGGCGGATTCGCGCTGGAGACGGGCGCCGACGCGATGCTCTGGGCAGTCGTCCGCGCCGTTTCGGTCGCGCTCCCGCTCCTGCTCCTGATGCTGCTCTACCGGCGCTGGCGCGGCCGCGACGGGCTCGGGCTCGGCGACGTCAAGCTCGCCGCGGTCTGCGGCGCCTGGCTCGAGCTCACGACGGTGGCCGCAGTGATCGAGCTTGCGGCGCTGGTCGCGATCGGCGCCTATGTCGCCAATGCCGCGCTGCGAAGAAAGCGGCTCCGCGCTACGGCCTTCCTGCCGTTCGGGCTCTTCCTGGCGCCGGCGATCTGGATCGGCTGGCTGGGCGAGGTCTGGTACACCAACTGGCTCGGCGGCTGGCCGGGTTAGGGTGATCCGGCAAATCGTCATTCAGGGCGGCAGACAAAAAACCCCGAAAACAACCCCATGCACAGTAGCCGGGTGCAGCCTTGTCAATGACTTGACGACCGGCGCGGACACTTTGCGGATTTTACGAATCCCCTTTGACACGTCGGCAAAACACCGGCATGATGTCATGATGGCGATAGCGCCACCCGCCCCCGTGCCGAGCGCGGCCGATGGCGTGGCGCTTGTCAGGGCCGGCGGATCAGTGCTCTCGGCTCGGCGCCCATTCCAGCGCCCGCAGACGAGCCTGGGCGATCTCTCCCCGGGTCATCTTGGTCGTGACGGCATCGCGGATCCGGGCCCGCGCCTCCCGCGCCGGCGGCGGCGCGGCGGCCGTCGACAGATTGAGCCATTTCGAGGCCTCGACGATGTCCTGCGGCACGCCCTGGCCGCGGTCGTAGAGCAGCCCGAGGGAATATTGCGCGCGGCTGTCGCCCTGCTCGGCCGCCCGCCGGTACCACATCGCAGCTTCCGTGTAGTTCCGCGGCACGCCGCGGCCGGTCTCGAACTGGAAGCCGAGATAGGTCTGCGCCGCCGCATTGCCCCGCTCGGCGAGCGGAATGAAGATGCGCGAGGCCCTCACATAGTCCTGGCGCTGGAAGGCGGAGACGCCCTGGCGCAACGACTGGGCGTGGGCACCGGCCGGCGCCGCGAGCACGGGTGCCGCGATCACGAGGACAAGAACGGCAAGCCGCAGCGAGCGGACCAGACGACGACAATTCATATCTGGGCGTGTCCTACTCATTACCGGCTTCTCATCGATGGCAGCTGCCACAGGTTATTCCGGCCGGATGACGGAATCCAGATCACGATTGCCCGTCTCCAGCAGCCGCTCTTGCCGGCGGCCCGCCGCGCCACTCGCGCGACGGCCGGCCGAGAGCGGCTTTTATCCAGTCCGACACGCGATGATAGTGTCGCTCAAAAAGCAGCGCGAAAACATAAGCAAGGGCGTTCGCCACGATGACCGCGAATAGCGATCTCCAGATGGAGACGTTCGGCCAGACACTGAAGATCAACCGCAACGTCGTGAGATGGATTAGAAAGAGCGAGTAGGAATAGTCGGCAGCAAGGTTGATCAGCGTGGCCAGCCGATGCGGCATGATGCGGACGTGCTGCGACACCAGGATCAAGCTGAGGAACGACAAAACCAGTATGGGATATTGCCCCAGGTTTGCATCATCGCCGGGCGTGCGCTGGATCAGCCAGGTCGCCAGGGTGACGACGAATGCCAGACACCAGAACAGGACATTCGGCCGGTACCCGATCACGCCTTTTACGACGTAATAAGAGGCAAAGGCCATAAGCCACAGCACGAACAGCGCGCGATCGGTGCCCGGGATGTTGGAGAAATAGGCGAGCGGCATGAAAGAAAACGGCGCAGCAACGAGGCTGCACAATAGAACGTTCTTGCCGCAGAGCAGAAAGTATATCGCACCCACGAAGAAGTAGATGTGAAACTCAAGTGCAACCGAAGTCAATTGCCCGGCCGTCCCGAATGTGCCTACACTCAGACAGCAAGGCACGTTCTGCTGCATGAACAAGTTGCCTATGTAGGTTTTCAAATCGACCGGATCCGCGACAATTTCGATGTCGGACCATCGGAGACCAAGCGTCGCGAGTCCAATAGCCAATATGGCCGGCAGGTAAGCCGTATAGATCCTCGCGAACCGCTCAATGCCGAAGTCGACCAAACCGTAGGAAGGCGACTCTGACTTGCTATCGAGGGTGTAGGCAATCAGGAAGCCGGACAGAACAAAGAACAACAAGACACCATCAGCGGGGACATAGGTCTTCCCAAGCCCTCCAACACCCCAAGCATGTCCGATACAAACCACTTGCGCCGCGATTGCTCTCAAGAGATTCAAGGTGACGGAGGTATCGTTTTTCGCCGGGTCCAGGCTAATCATGGAATCGAGCGTTCCTGACCGTGTCGATGTTGCTTCGGTGTCTAGTCTCGCTCTGTGAATTCCATCCCGGGCTCGAGGCGAAAAGCCAGTACCTATCGACGAGTATTGGAATTCCCAATCCCTGCCGGAGCAGCAATCCGGGCACGTGGCGAGAGTTAGACGAACGGCCAGACTTAATGGAAGACGCGGCGCCGTGCTATACGCGCTTGCGGCAAGGGCGGACCAACCGTGCACGTTTTGCGCGCATAAGACAAAAGCCCCGGGCGAAGATCGCCCGGGGCTTTGTGCATACGGTAATGGGGGAGATGGACTACTTGTAGCCGCCCGCCGACCCTGGTGTGGTGTCCGGACCGTTGCCGTTAATCTGATTGTCGCCATAGGACAGCACGGTGCCCGCCGTCGCAATTCCCGCATTGTTCACGATCATGGACCGACCGATGCGGATATTCGCGACACCACCCTGAGCAACGCCGGTACTGAGGCTCTCGGAGATGTTGCTGTTGTTGACCTGCAGATTGACCGATCCCTGGGCATTCACGCCGACGAAGTTCTTGTTGATGGAGGAATTGTTGATGAGAACCTTGGCACTCCCGCCATTTGGATTGATCAGAACGCCGGTGCCGTCGATGCCAGAGCCGTTGTGCGAGATGATACTATCCCGGATCATCAACAATGCTCCGGCGTTGCTCGGGGTGAACGAGACGCCAATGCTACCCGCGGAGTTGAAATCCCTGATGAAGCAATGCTCGATGACCACCGAAGCCGCCTGCAGGACCGTGACGCCCTTCAGTCCGGTGCCGAAGCCCTCGATGTCCAGGCCGCGCAGCACGATGTGGTCGGTCGCGGCAGCGTTGATGATGACGCCGTTGGTGCCGGCCGCCAGGATGCCGCCGATGGTGCCTTCGCAATAGATCGAGATCGCCTTGGTGATGGTCACGACGCCGAAGCCACCCGGGTCGAGACAATTGATCTCGCCGCCAGCCGCCGTTTTCGAGATCGCGCCGGGAAAGGTCTTGCAGGGCGCGGTGCGGCTGCACGGATTGGCGTCGTCGCCCACGCCGGACACCCAGGTTCTTGAGGCTTGCGCGTGAGCCGGCTGCGATGCGATCACTGGTATGAACAATCCCGCCACCAGCGCCCAGAGTGCAATTCGACGCATTTCGTCCTCCCGAGATGAAGCTGAGATATCAGCTTGTTGCCATGCACAAATCTTCGCTGCCGCAGCGCGCGCTTGGCGCGTGCACGCATCATTTTCACATATCGCTGAAACTTCCCCCGCCGTTTTCGGCGTCCGCAATAGGCTTTCGTGGTCTAAATGGCTCGATACGCAACGCTATTTGGAAAAGCGGAAACGGACTTTGTCGGCATTTCGTCACGCAACCGTTGCGTGATGCACCGCAGGCTTTCTAGTGGTCGCGCCGGGTCAGACAAGGTTCAATTTTGACGCGCTTTTTTTTACTCTTAAACTTGCCTTCGCCGTCGCGAGCATAGTGCAGGCGCGGGATTGAAGACAATGAGGATCAGCGGGTCGCGAAAAATTATCCTCCATGTCCCACTGATCGCGACGTTACACCCAAGTTGTGACGGAAAGGCCCACGCCGGGTCTGCGCCGATTCGACGCGAGGAGGGCCGCGCCGTCAGCCGAGCATGAAACGGTCATGACGGCCGGGGCGGGATTGCACTCCGTTGGCTGCCGGGAAAGCAGTCACGCTGTCAGATGCCAATCCAGACCAGCCGAGGGAGCCCCCATTGAAGAATCGCCGTTGAGATCCTGATGGAAACTCGCCTCGAGAGATTCGAGGGCGGCGCTCGCGCCCGCGACGACCCCGCCCACGGCATTGGCAATGACGTTGCCGTTCGTATCCGTGTTCCAGACCGTGTACTGGTCGGTACCGGGCAGATGGAGCGCGACTTCGAAGCCGCTGGCGGTCTGTTCTGCGCCAATGAAAGTCCAACTGCCGAACTGACCGACCGTCACCGCCGGGCCGCCGTATTTCAGTACGGGACCAGTCCCACCCGAAACGGGGTTCAGATAGTAGTTGTTGTTCGTCACCACCAAGCTGGTCGCGCCGAAGAATTCGATCACGTTGGGAGGGACTCCAATCGTCCCGTCGCCGTTGAGATCCTGATGGAAGCTCGTCTCGAGGGATTCCAGTGCGGAACTCGCGCCCGACACGACCCCTCCCACGGCATTGGCATTGACGTTGCCATTCGTATCCGTGTTCCAGACCGTGTACTGGTCGGCACCGGGCAGATGAAGGGCGACTTCGAAACCGCTGGCGGTCTGCTCTGCACCAATGAAGCTCCAACTGCCGAACTGACCGACCGTCACCGCGGGGCCGCCGTATTTCAATACCGGACCAGTCCCACCCGAAACGGGATTCAGATAGTAATTGTTGTTCGTCACCACCAAGCTGGTCGCGCCGAAGGATTCGATCACGGTGCCTGGGACGCCAATCGTGCCGTCGCCATTGAGATCCTGATGGAAGCTCGTCTCGAGGGATTCGAAGGCAAAGCTCGAGCCCGAGACAATCCCTCCCACGGCATTCGCGTTGACGTTGCCGTTCGTATCCGTGTTCCAGACGGTGTACTGGTCGGCACCGGACAGATGAAGCGCGACTTCGAAGCCGCTGGCGGTCTGTTCTGCGCCGATGAATGTCCAACTGCCGAACTGACCGACCGTGACCGCCGGACCGCCGTATTTCAGTACGGGACCATCCCCACCCGAAACGGGATTGAGATGGTAGTTGTTGTTCTCCACCACCAGGCTGGTCGCACCGAAGGATTCGACCACGACGGGGCTGAGCAGGCTCGTCAGAGCCGCGCTCGACATCGTCTGGTCTGCAAATTGGAAGGACTCGATCCCGGTGACGGTATCGGTGCCATCGGGCGAGCCGGAACGCTGGTCGGTGACCGTAAAGGTCTGCGAGCCGGAATTGTAGGCGAAGCTGTAGTTCGCGTAATTGCCCGAATACACCGCCTTGTCCGAGCCCGATCCGCCGGTCAGCGTGTCGTTGCCGCCGCCGCCGGTCAGCGTATCGTTGCCGTTGCCGCCGTTCAGCGCGTTGGCGATGGCGTTGCCGACGATGGTGTCGTTGCCGGAACCGCCGATGGCGTTGTCGATGTAGGAACGCGCGTCGCTGTTGTAGAGATAGGCATTGTAGACGTTGCCCGAGGCGTAATGGCCATTGCCGAGATTGGCCAGTTGAACCGACGAGAACACGGACGACGCACCCGGATTGAGGTTGATGCTCAGGTTCGTCGTGTAGTTCGACAGGTCGTAGGTATCGACGCCGCCGCCGTCCCAGATCGTCTCGTAGATGCGATTGGCCGAGCCACCGGCACCGCCATTGTCGGCCGGCTGGCCAACGCCGTTGATGAACTCCTGCCCCGTGGTCGCGCTCCAGGTATAAACGGTGGTCCCGCCCTGGGTCGTGTAGTTCGCGCCGTACATCGTCTGCAGCGCGAGGATATCGTTGGCCATGTAGGTCTGCGGATATCCATAGGCTTCGTTGGTGTAGCCGCTGGTCGTCGAAGCACCGACATAGCTGCGATAGCTCATGACGGTGTATTCGCTGTCGTCGTGCGCGCTCGGCACGGCGACGTTGGCGACGCCGCCCGTTTCCTGGCTGTGCTTGAGGCCGAGGGCGTGTCCAAGCTCGTGCAGCGCGGTCGTGAAATAGTAATTGCCGAGCGCGGCAAGCGAATAGTTGTACTGGGTTCCGAACCAGATGTCGCCGCCGGAGGCGTAGTTGCCGGGGTAATAGGCGTAGGAGGTCGGGTTGGCCGCCGGCGACTGCGCGATCATGATGTCGGCGCCGTTCGTCCCGGCGTACTGGATGCTGGCGTTGGTGTAGCCGAGGATCAATCCGATCGCGTAATTGATCGCCGCCTGCATCTGGGTGGGCGCCGAGGCAAAGCCCGATGTCGTCGGCTCGCTGCTGCCTCCGGTATACGGATTGGCGTAATCGCTGGAAGCGTCGGGAAAGCTGTAGGTGATCGTGCCCGACCATTTGATGCCCGACAGCAGGCCGTCGATGTCAGCATTGTTGGTCCTGGTGGTCGTGACCGCGGTTGCCAAAGGGAACTCCGAAGCAGCAAGCCCCGTCCGATTCAGGGCGTTAAACAGATGATTCTAGCTAGAGAGTTGAACGTTTGGTTTAAATTGGGCGAGGCCGTCCGGAGTTCTTCCGAAACGTCCTGTTAGCCATCAAATCCCGTAGTCATACGGGACAAGAAACAAGGATGCCGGTGGCGGCAAACCTGCGAGGTCTGCAAAAGAATCATGAAACGATGTCGGCTCGCCGCCGGTCTGCTGGGCGCCCTGATGGCGCTCGCCGGGCCGGATCATTCATCCTCTGGAGGACTGCCTGCCATGGTGGGGAAAGCCAATGCGGACGAGCGCGGCAAGCAGGGGCCCGCAGCCTCCATGCCGATGGCCCGCGATCCTTCCGCAGCCGTCGCCGAGGAGTACGAAGCCGCCCGCCGGCAGGGAACGCGGGAGGCGTTCGAACTCTTCATCGCACGTCACGGCGACTCCCCCCTGGCCGAGCAGGCACGGGCCGAACTGAAGCGAATGTCGCGCTGATCCGCCACGCATCGCGGCAGCCCGGTCAGGCCTTGCATTCGACAGGCAGCATCCGCGTCGGCCCAGACCTGCCGCAGGATGCCTTGCCGCGTGGTCTTTCGGCACTATGGTAGGCCCGCAATCTGTCCCGGAGCCTTTCAAGATGCCCTTCCCGCATGCCTCGGATGCCCTGTCCCGCTTCACCGTGCTCGATTTGACCCGCGTCCGCTCCGGGCCCACCTGCGTGCGGCAGCTCGCGGACTGGGGCGCCAGCGTGATCAAGATCGATGCGCTGACCGAGGATGCCGGCGGCGAGCAGCCGGGCGGGCCGCGGCGCGGTTCCGACTTCCAGAATCTGCACCGCAACAAGCGGGCGATGACGCTGAACCTGAAGGACGAGCGCGGGCTTGCCGTGTTCAAGCGCCTCGCCGCCAAGGCCGACGTCGTGGTCGAGAATTTCCGGCCCGACGTGAAGAAGAAGCTCGGCATCGACTATGAGAGCCTGCGCGAGATCAACCCCGGCATCGTCTATGGCAGCATCTCCGGCTTCGGCCAGGACGGCCCCTATCACAAGCGGCCGGGCTTTGATCAGATCGCGCAGGGCATGGGCGGGCTGATGTCGATCACCGGCGCGCCGGGCGAAGGCCCGATGCGGGTCGGCATTCCCGTCGCCGACCTCACCGCCGGCCTGTTTTGCGCCATGGGCATCCTCACCGCGCTGCTGGAGCGCGAGGTCTCGGGCAAGGGCCAGTGGGTGCAGACTTCGCTGCTCCAGGCCCAGATCTTCATGCTCGACTTCCAGGCCGCGCGCTGGCTGATGGAGAAGGAGGTCGCCAAGCAGGCCGGCAACAACCACCCGACCAGTATCCCGACCGGCGTGTTCAGGACCTCGGACGGCTACATCAACATCGCCACCACGGGCGGGCGGATCTGGGAGCGTTGCGCACAGGCGATCGGCGCGCCCGAGCTTTACAGCCATCCCGACTACGCGACGGCCCCTGCCCGTTCCAAGAATCGCGACGCGCTCAACGCCGAGATCGAAAAGCGCACCGTGACGAAATCGACCGACACCTGGGTCCGCGAGCTCAACGAGGCCGGCGTGCCCTGCGGACCGATCTATGCCATCGACCAGATGTTCGAGGACGCGCAGGTCAAGCATCTCGGCATCGCGCAGGACGTGCCAAACGACGAGGGTCGCCACATTCGCCTGGTCGGCCAGCCCGTGACCCTGTCGCGCACGCCGAGCAGGATGGTGGCGCGGCCGCCGGAATTCGGCGAGCAGACCGACGAGGTGCTGAAGGAGTTCGGCTTTGGCACCGAGGAGATTGCCAGGCTCCGGGACGCCAAAGTGGTGTGAGCGCTCGCTCGAGGCCGCCAACGAAAGAGCCCGGCGCTTGCGCCGGGCTTTTTGATGTGCGGAGCAGCGCCCGCTCTCACGTGCCGCTGAAGCGGTAGTTCACGCCGAAGCGCAGGATGTTGTCGGTGACATGCGAGCGATAACCGACCACCAGAGGCGCGCCGCTGAGCGCGATCACGGGGGTCGCAAACGAGCCCGAGACGGTTCCGAGATCGACATGGAGATATTCGAGCCTGGCGCTCCAATTGTCGGCGAAGGCGCCTTCGATACCGGCACCCGCGCTCCAGCCGAGTCTGGTCGTGCTGTTGCTGAAGCTCGCCGAAACCGGCGTGAATGTTCCGCCGTCTGCGCCCGGGAAGCCGCCGACATTGATCGCGCTCACGCTGCCGGAGGTGGAGACGCGGCCATAGGCAAGACCGCCGGTGCCGTAGAACAGCACGCGCGGCGCCACCGCGACGCCAAGCCGGCCTCGGACGGTGCCGAACCAGTCCAGCTTCTGGGCGAGATTGAACGCAACAGGCAGCGCGGGATCGAACGTGTTGTCACCGCGATGGCCCGGCGTGCAGACGCCGTCCTGCAAACCGGCCGGTGCGCCCGCGCACAGCGCATCGAGACTGCCCTTCTGGCCGCCACCCTGGAAATCGGCCTCGAGGCCGACCACGAACATCTCGCGCTGCCAATTAAAGCCGATCTGTCCGCCGCCAATGACGCCGTTGAGATCGAACTTGCCGGCGCCGGAGCTCAGCAGCGTGCCGCCCCTGCTGTCGATGAAGTCCGCATTGGTGGCCGAGCGGCCCCAGCCATAGCCGACATTGAGGCCGGCATAGAAACCGCTCCAATTGTAGCCGGGATCGACGGCCACCGGCGGCGCCTTGGTATGGATGTGCGGCACCGCGAGATCGGCGGCAAGGGCGGGCGGCGCGAGCAGCATTCCGACCGCGGCCGCAAGCAGCAAAGTTCGTGTCATCAATTCTTCCCTCGACAAACGGCGTTGCCTGTTCGCCTGCGCGCAAGATGCGCCGGCGATTCAGTGCGGCGACACTAGGGAAGAGCGCATCGCTCCGCGTCGTGCGAACGAAGGTCAGTCGTTTGCAGGATGCAGGTCCGCGATCGCCTGCGCGAAGCAGGCGCGGGCAATTCGCGTGATCGCGAAATCACCATTGTTTCAGCGGGTTTTGGTGCGGAGATGAATTTTGCGAAATGACGCGATGGCACCGCAAGGCGCTCGATCCGGACAGCTGCGGCCTTCCGATCAGCGCAAATGAAGCTGCGGGCGTGGCAGGGTCGCAACAGATCGGTCGCGTCGTCCGATCGTCGGCCCTGCGCCATTTCCGGAAATCAGGACAGAAACGACAAAGCCCGGCGCGAGCCGGGCTTTGCTTCTTGTAGACGCCTTTGTTGATCTTAGTACCTGGCGACCACCGGACCAGCGAACTGATAGTTGATACCGGCGCGCAGGATGTGGTCGGTGAAGTGCGAGGACACGTTGGCGCTGATCGGCAAAGCGGGCGACAAGGTGAACGGGCCGGAGGAGAAGCGGCCAAGATCCATGTAGAGGTACTCGAGCTTGGCGCTCCAGTTCTGGGTGATCTTGCCTTCGATACCCACGCCGGCGGTCCAGCCGGCGCGCGTGGTGGAGCTCGAGCCGACAGAGCCGATCGGCACGCCGGCGGCGTTGAACCCGGTCATCGTGCCCGTGGTCTTGATCTCGCCGAAGGCCAGACCGCCGGTGCCGTAGAACAGCACCTTCGGGGTTGCCAGGATGCCGACGCGGCCGCGGAGCGTACCGAACCACTGGAGGCTCTGATCGACGGTCAGGGTCGTACCGGCCAGACCGCCGGCGGGAAGGAAGGTCAGGCCGGGAAGACAGACGCCGCCGGCGGGCGCGACGGTGCCGACGCAGGAGTAGCCGGCGCGGCCCTTCTCACCCGACCACTGCAGGTCACCCTCGATGCCGAACACCCAGTTCGAACTCTGCCAGTTGTAGCCGGCCTGGCCGCCCGCGATGCCGCCGTTCATGTCGAACGAGGCATTGGTGATCGAGCCGGCGGGAGGCGCGATCGGAAGGCCGGTTACCGGGCTGAAATAGGAGACGTCGGTGCTTGAACGGCCCCAGCTATAGCCGCCATTGCCGCCGACGTAGAACCCGGTCCAGCTCCAGACCGGATCGACCATGACCGGAGCCTTCACATAGGGCCTTGCCGCCAGGTCAGCAGCCATTGCACCCGTCGCGAACAGCGACATCGCCGCTGCCAGTCCAATCACGATCCGCTTCATGAAAATTCCCTTTCCGCACAAATTCGTGATGAAAACATAAGCTGGGGGGCGCTCAAGGGCTGTGCCGGGGCAGCAACAACCGGAAACAATCTGGGTGTGTCATACCTAGGACCAGGACGACATGGCGCCTATAGGTCTGACTCCAGAGAGGATTTCCGCCTACCGCGGCGCCGGCCTGGGCCCCTGCGACAATCCGACGCGGGACAGCAAAGCGTCGATCACAGGCCAGAACAGCAGCACAATCGCCAGGGTCGTGATCGAGCCGACCAGGCCGTTCGACCAGAACACCTTCAGGTTGCCGCCGGAGCCGATCATCGACAGGCGGAAGGCATCCTCGGCCCGGTTGCCGAGCACGAGCGCCAGGGTGAACGGCGCAAGCGGAATGCCGATCTTCTTGAAGACGTAGCCGACGACGCCGAAGCCGAGCATCAACCAGATGTCGAACATCGCGTTCTGGATCGCATAGGCGCCGATCGCGCAGGAGACCACGATCATCGGCGCCACCGCGGCGAACGGCACGCGCAGGATCGAGGCGAAGATCGGCACCGTCGTCAGCACCAGCACGAGGCCGACGACGTTGCCGAGATACATCGAGGCGATCAGGCCCCAGACGAAGTCCTTGTGCTCGACGAACAGCAGCGGGCCGGGATTGAGGCCCCACACCATCAGGCCGCCGAGCAGGATCGCTGCGGTGCCGGAGCCGGGAATGCCGAGCGCCAGCATCGGCAGCAGCGCCGCGGTGCCGGAGGCATGCGCCGCGGTCTCGGGCGCGAACACGCCCTCGATGCGGCCCTTGCCGAAGCTCTCGGGATCCTTCGAGAAGCGCTTGGCGAGGTTATAGCCCATGAAGGACGCCGCGATCGCGCCGCCCGGGGTGATGCCGAGCCAGCAGCCGATGAAGGAGGAACGCAGCAGCGTCACCCAGTATTTCGGCAGGTCCTTCCACACGCTCAGCACGACGCGCAGCGAGATGCTGGCGGCATGTCCGCGCAGCGCCAGGCGCTCCTCCATCGTCAGCAGGATCTCGCTGATGCCGAACAGGCCGATGACGGCGACGAGGAAGTTGATGCCGCGGAGCAGCTCGGCCGAGCCGAAGGTCATGCGCAGATTGCCCGACACGGTGTCCATGCCGATGCCTGCGAGCAGGAGCCCCAGCGACATCGAGATGACCGTCTTGTGCTTGGCCTCGCGCCCGAGGCCGACGAAGGAGCAGAAGGTGAGGAGATAAACCGCGAAGAACTCCGGCGGGCCGAACTTCAGCGCAAAGGACGAGATCATCGGCGCGAGGAAGGTGATCAGGAGCACCGCGACCAGCGAGCCGATGAAGGACGACGTGAACGCCGCGGTCAGCGCCTCCGCCGCCCTGCCCTGCTGCGCCATCGGATAGCCGTCGAACGTGGTCGCGACCGACCAGGCCTCGCCCGGAATGTTGAACAGGATCGAGGTGATCGCGCCGCCGAACAGCGCCCCCCAGTAGATGCAGGACAGCATCACGATCGCCGAGGTCGGATCCATCGTGAAGGTGAGCGGCAGCAGGATCGCGACGCCATTGGGGCCGCCGAGACCGGGCAGCACGCCGACGAAGATGCCGAGCACCAGCCCGACCATCATCAGCAGCAGCGTCTTCCACGTCAGCAGGACGGCGAAGCCGTGAAGCAGGAGACCGAAAGCTTCCATCGCGGGTCCGCCTAACGGCCGAAGGCCGCTTCGAGCGGCCCTTTCGGCATGATGACGTCGAAGGCGACGTCGAAGGTGACGAACATGATCGCCGTGAACAGGAAGGCGGTGAGCAGCGACTTCCACAGCGCGATCTTGCCGACCAGGCGCATGAAGCCCGCGATCAGGAGGAAGCTCGCGACATAGAGGCCGAGGAACTGCGTCACCAGGCAGAACAGCAGCGTCGGCACGAACACCGCCATGACGCGGCGGGCCTGCGCGCGCGTGACGAAGGTCTCAGCTTCCTTGCGATGCGCGGCGAGCGCCACGACCAGGCCATAGAGACTGCCGCCGCCGAGAATGACGGAGAGGTAGAACGGGAAATAGCCGGGCTCGGGCCCGGTCGAATCCCAGGACGCGCCGGTGCGCCAATTGTCGTAGCCGAGCGTGGCGGCGAGCGCGAACAAGACAAGGCAGACGACGATCTCGATCGTGCCGGAGCTGACGACGGATGGCGAATCGTCCTCGGGCGCGGTCGGATCGTCGACGACGATTTCAAGATCGGTTTGGGACATGAACTCTGGTGCAAGTCTGGGAATTATTTACCTCTCCCCATTCTTGCGGGGAGAGGTCGGCGCGAAGCGCCGGGTGAGGGGCTCTCTCCACAGGCTCGACTCGTGGAGAGAGCCCCTCACCCCTGCCCTCTCCCCGCAACAACGGGGAGAGGGAGAAGAGAGACCGCTTACTTCGCGACGAACCCGGCTTCCGTCATCAGCGCCTTGTTGGTTGCATCGTCCTCCTCGAGGAATTGCACCATGTCCTTGCCGGTGATGAAGATCGGCTTAAGCGCCTGCTTCTCCATGTAGTCCTTGTACTCCGCGGTCTGCGTCACCTTGTGGAAAAGCTCGACATAGAATGCCTGCTGCTCCGGCGTGACCTTGCCGGGCAGGAACATCGCGCGCAGCATCAGGTACTGGACGTCGATGCCCTCCTCCTTGCAGGTCGGGATGTCGGCCCAGGACTGGGTATCCGTCACCTTGCTGGTGTAGGAGATCCGCTCCTTGTCGAACACGCAGAGCGGCCGCACCTGGCCCGCGCGCCAGACTTCGAGGTTTTCGGACGGGTTGTTGACGTTGGATTCGGTGTGGTTGCCGACGAGCTGGGTCGCCGCCTCGCCGCCGGACTTGTAGGGCAGATAGGAGAATTTCGCGCCGGTCTTCTGCTCGAGGAAAATGGTCAGCACATGATCCTCTCGCTTGGAGCCAGTGCCGCCCATCTTGAACGGCGCGCTCGCCGCCTTCGCGGCCGCGACGAATTCCTTCACCGACTTCGGACCCGCGCTGTTGTCCCACAGCACGAACTGGTCGAGCGCGATCACCGAGACCGGGGTCAGCTCACGCCAGTTGAACGGGATCTTGGCCGACAGCGGCAGCATGTAGATCAGCGAATAGGCGATCAGCACCTTGTTCGGATCGCCCTCGCTGGACTTCATGTACATCAGCGCTTCCGCGCCCGATGCGCCGCCCTTGAGCGAGACCACGATCGGCTGCTTCATCAGATTGTTCTTCTGGATGGCCGCCTGCATCATCCGCGCCATCTGGTCGGAGGCGCCGCCGGCGCCCGCCGCAACCACGATCTCGACGGGTTTGGCCGGCTCCCAGCCGGCAAAGGCCGGCGCGCCGCAAAGCACGGCCGCCAGCGTGACCGCGGCCTTCATTCCATGTCCCACAGCGCGTCTTCCCTATGTTATTGTTCGGATTGGAAATTCAAAGGTGAATTCCGCCGCCATTGTGCTGGCGAATCCGGCCGAGTTCAAGCTGTCCGATGTCATCCCTCTTATGACTTTGGAATGAGATTGGGCATGACGCAAAAGGCGCGGGCCCCTTTCGGGACCCGCGCCTCGGCTTCGGGAAGCTCGCCCGCCGCGGCCTACACGACCAGTATGTCGTGCTGGTTGAGCATCACGCCGGCCTGGACGCTGAGCAGGGCAACCGCCGCTCCCTGCGTCCCGTCGGCGCTGTAGTAGAGCGTCTGGTTTGCCGTGTCGAAATGGAACTGGGAGAAGCCCGAGAGCACGTCGTCACCGGAGGTCTCGAACGTCACGTTCGTCCCCGCCGTCAACCCGCCACCGAAGCCGCTCGCAGAGACGGCGATACGGTCCTGCTCGGTGGTGTTGTTGAAGTCGCTGACCGCGCTCGGTCCGGACGGCTGGAGGAAGGCGAAGGTGTCGTTGCCGCCGCCGCCGGTCATGACATTGCCGCTGGCCGTGGCGATCAGCACGTCGTTGCCGCCGCCTCCGCTCATCGTCTCGGTCCCGTTGCTGGCGATCAGGATGTCGTCACCGCCGGTGCCGGTCAGCGCGGTCGCGCCGGCCGCGTTGTTCATGATTGTGGCGGTCGCGGTGTTGGACGAGGTCGTCATCCCGTCGGAGGCCGTGTAGCTGAACGAGCCGCCGAGCGTTGCGTCATCGCCGAAGAAGGCATCCCCGAACTTGAAGGCACTGCCGCCCGAGCTCGTCGTGATGCTGCCGAGCGAAAGATGGTCGATGGTGTCGGGGTCGGTGTCGTTCAGGGCGAGCGCCCAGTTCGGGATCTGCACCGTTGCATTCGTTCCGACATCGGTGATCACCGTTTCGCTGACCGCAGTCGGCGCATCGTTGGTGCCGTTGATGGTGACGGTGACGTCCTGCGTCGTCGACCCGCCATTGTCGTCGGCAATGGTCACGAAATAATCCTGCGTCAGCGTCTGCCCCTGCGCCAGGAACTGGATGTCGGAATTGTCGACCGTGAAGTGCCAGGCCACGGATCCGGTGCCGCCCGCCTCGCTGACCGGATCGAGCGAGAACGTGCCGACGTAACCGCTGCCGTTCGGCAGGAAGCTCGCGCTGTGCGTATCCCCCGTCTCGGCGTCGGAGAACGACAGCGAGCCCGCCGTGGATTCGGTTGCCGGTCCCGTCGCCGGATTGACGTTGACGGAATCGAGGATCATGCCGGAGGAATCGTCCTCGTAAGAAAACAGCAGCTCCGTCGAGGACAGGGCGGCGTCGCCGATGAGATCGAAGGAATAATGGTTGACGCCGGCCGGCACCTGACTGAGCGACAGGATCGTCACGCCGTCCCACGACATCGAGAACGGCGTGTTGACGCCCTCGGCATCGCCAACGAGATCGAAGCTGACGAAATAGTGCTGGCCGGGCGTGGTCGCGACATTCTGCGACAGCGTCTCCGGGCCGCCGCTCGTCGGCAGGAGCTCGGCCGAATAGTGGCCGAAGCTGCCGCCGAACTCCAGCTGCGCCACGTGGATGTGGCTGCCGCTCACCGTCCAATCGGCAAGATTGCCGGTCTCGAAATCGCCGTTCAGGATCACCGGCGGACCTGCGTCTTCGGTGACCGATCCGCTGAGATTGGCCGATGTGACCAGCGGCTTGTCGTTGGCTCCCGCGATGTCGAAAGTCAGGGTGGTCGAGGCCAGATTGCCCTGGCCGTCATCGACCGTGAAGGTGAACTGATCGGTGACGTCGTCGCCGGCGTGCAGCGCGTCGACCGACGAATCCGCCACATAGCCGTAGGAGCCGTCGGCGTTGAGTACCAGCGTTCCGTGCGCGCCGGCCACCGAATGGCCGACATTGGCGGCGCTGCCGTTGACCTCGGTGACGGTCCGCGGCGTGCTCAGGTCGACCGGCTGGTTGACGTCGAAGAGGGCGCCGGTTGCGAGTGCCACACCGGCATCGGGGCCGTCGGTATCGGATATGGCAACGGCTACCGGCGTCAAGACCAGCGGATCGGCCGCACCGTCGATGGTCACGGTGACGATCTGGGTCGCGTTGGTGAAGCCGTCCCAGACGTTGACGTCATATTGCACCGTCAGCGTCTCGCCGACGCTGAGGAAGTCGAGATCGGCGTCGGCGATGCTGAAAGTCCAGTCGATGCCGCCGATTCCGGTCCCGGTGGAATCATTCAGCACCGTGGAGAGCGCCGACTGGAGGTCCACCAGCGTCTGGCCGGGGATGGCGAAACTGTTGGCCGACCACACCGCCGAATCCACCACCACGCTGACCGAATGCGTATCCGCCAGATCGACGTCGTTGAAGCCCAGCGTTCCCGTCGGCACCGGGCTCGTGGTGTCCGGCGATTGCGATCCGGTCACGCCCGGCTGCTCGGACAGCGAAGCCGATCCCGGTCCGCTGGTCATGACGGGCCCATCGTTGGCGCCGGTGATGACGACGGAGACGGTCTGCGTCGAGCTGGTCGAGCCGTCGGCGACCTTGATGTCGTAGTTCACCGTCAGCGTCTCATTGAACGCAAGATAATCGAGGTCCTGGTCGGCGATCGCGAAATTCCAGTCGATGCTGCCGGTGCCGGTGCCCGTGGAATCGTGCAGCGTGGTCGTCAGCGCGGCGGCAAGGTCTGCCTGCGTCGCGGCCGGCGGCGTCGGCCCCGAGGTCGAGCCGAGCGTGACCGTCACGGTGTGCGTGTCGCTGATGTCCTGGTCGGTGAAAGCGAGCGTGCCGGCCGGAATCGTCGGCGTCGTATCGGGCGCGGACGAGCCCGTGGTTGCATCCTGCTCGGCCACGGTGGAGGATTCCGGATCGCTTGTGATCACGACGGGATGGTTGGTGCCGAGGATCGTGATGGTGACGTCCTGGGTGGTGGAGCCGCCTTGACCGTCGTCGACCGCAACGTGATAGACGAGCTTGAGTGTCTCGCCGCCGTTGAGGAAATTGGCGGAGGAATTGGGAAATGCGAAATTCCAGTCGACCTCGCCGATCACGTGGCCGGTCGAATCCTGAAGCGAGGTGCCGAACGCAGCCAGGAGCTGCGCATCGGTCAGGGGTATCGAACCGCCGCCCGAGCGGGTCGCCGTAACCGTCGTCGAGACGGTATGCGCGTCGGCGAGGTCGATGTCGGCGAAGACCAGGCTGTCATGCGCGGTGAGATCGCCGGTCGGACTGACATTTTGATCCTCGACGAGAGCGGCCGATTCCGGGCACGACAGGAACACCGGCTTGTCGTTGGTGCCGACCACGGTCACCGCGACCGTCTGGGTCGAGATTCCGCCGGCATGGTCGTCGAGCTGCACCGTGTAGGTGATGTCGAGATGCTGGCCCGCCGCGAGATAGTCGAAGGCGAGATCGGGCGCCGAGAAGGTGGTGTTGATGGTGCCGGTCGAGGAACCGGACGTCTTGACGACGTTGTCGACGTGGAAGAACGCCATCAGCTCGGCGTTGCCAAGCGAACCGGGCAAGAGGCCCGCGGTGGCGCCGGAGGCGGACACGCCGATCACGGTCGCGGTGTGCCCGGTGTTGGTGAGATCGTCGTCGGTGAAGGTGAGCGCCACGTGAACCGTATCGGGCCAGAGCGACAGCGTCTGGTTGGTCTGCTCGGTGACGGTCGCGGCCGCCGTCATGTTGATCACCGGCTTGTCGTCGGTGCCGGTGATGGTGATCTTGACGGTCTGGATCGCGAAGCCGCCATGGTTGTCGGAGACCTTGACGTCGTAGGTCAGGACCAGCGTCTGGTTCTTGGCAAGGAAGTCGAAATCCTGGTCCTGGTCGCTGAAGCTCCATTTGAGCTGGCCGTTGCCGTTTGAATCGCTCAGGATCTGCGATTGCATCGCAGTCTGGAAATGCGCAAGCGAGGTTGCAGGAATGATCGTCCCATTGGACAGCACCGCGGACTGCAGCGTCGACGACGTCGTATGGGTGTCGGTCTTGTCGCTGTCCTTGAAGCTCATCGTTCCGGAGAGCGTGTGCAGCGTGGTCGAGTCGTCCAGATTGGCGAATTCGGTGAAGCTGCCCGCCGCGGATGACGAGGTGAAAATCGGCGTGTGATTGGTCATGGAAAAATCCCTGCCTGCGTTGCCATGAAGGCGTCACCGCACGAGCACGCGGCGGCGCGACTAGTCGGTCCGAGAGATCAGACGTGGCTTAAGAGTCGTGACTCAACAGTCTTGATTCGCTTGGCTTGTTCGCGAGGCCGTGCCTGGCGTGGGGATGGTGAGCAGCAATGAATTCTGGCGCGGTTCGCGTCGACGAAACTTACTTCGCTACTTTTTCAGTTCAATTTCAGTTCAATGACGTCCGGTTGCAGGACGATCGGCCGGAACGCTTCACACAAATCACGTCACTCGATGCGATCGGCCGCTCGGAAAAACGAGACGGTGGAATGCAACCTTCGCGATCTTATGCCCGAGCCTGTCATGCCGTCAACGTGAACGCGTAGGTGCGGGCGCACACAATCGCGGTTCCGGGGACCGGAACCGATTGAAAGGTTTGTGACAATTTGGATTACGCGAAACGACTGACGATTGGCGTCCGCAATCGCTTCGGCTTTCGTGCAGCCCATGAAGGCGGGCGAAGGAGCCGACGGTACGGGCTACTTGCCCTTCCAGTTCGGCGTGCGCTTGTTGAGGAAGGCGTCCATGCCCTCGCGGAAATCTTCGCTCATATAGGCCTTGAGGATCAGGTCCTCGCCCTCTTCGCGCGACAGCGTGCGGCGGATGCGGCGGACCGCTTCCTTGGTCGCTTCGAGCGTGAGCGGCGCGTGGCTCGCGACGAGCTTTGCGGTCTCGTCGGCGCGGCGCTGAAGCGTCTCGACGTCGGGCACGACCTCGTTGAGCAGGCCGAGCGCCAGCGCCTCCGGCGCCTCGACCAGCCGCGCCTTGAAGATCATATCCTTGGTGCGGGCAGGTCCCACCAGCGAGACGACGCGGCTGATGTTGGACATCGACAGGCAGTTGCCGAGCGTGCGCGCGATCGGAAAGCCGATGCGCGTCGTCTCAGTCCCGATGCGGAGGTCACAGCAGGCCGCGATGCCGGCGCCGCCGCCGGTGCAGGCGCCGGCGATCGCCGCGATCACAGGCACGCGGCACTGCTCGAGCGTGCCGAGCACGCGGTCGATGCGGGCCTCGTAATCAAGCGCGTCCTGCGCGGTCTTGAAGGCGCGGAATTGCGAGATGTCGGTGCCGGAGGCGAACGCCTTGTCCCCGGCGCCGGTCAGGATCAACGCCTTGATCGAGCGGTCGGCGTTGATCTCCTGGCAGATCTCCGCCATGCGGTCATACATGGCGAAGGTCATTGCATTGCGCGCCTGGGGGCGGTTGAAGGTGATCCGCGCGATGCCGTCCTGGACGGAGTAGAGCAGGTCTTCGTTCGTCGTCGTCGGTGCGTTCATCGCGCGCTCACTTTCTAGGTTAGTTTCGGGCCACCTGGGCCTTTAAGCCACCTGGGCCTTGGCCATCGGCACCACGTCGCGTCCCTTGAGGACGTCCATGGCCGCCAACACGCCGCCGCTTCGGTGCGGAATCTTTGCAAGATCCAGGCCCATCTCGACGCCGGCGAGCGTGCCCATCAGCATCAGATCGTTGAAATGGCCGATATGGCCAATGCGGAACACCTTGCCCTTGACCTTGTTCAGGCCCGTGCCGAGCGACATGTCGAAGTTTTCCAGCACCACCTTGCGGAAGGCGTCGGCATCGTGTCCGTCAGGCACGCGCACGCCGGTCAGCGCCGGCGAATGCGCGGCGGGATCGGCGCATTGGGTCTCCAGGCCCCAGACCTTGACCGCGGCGCGGGTCGCAGCGCTGTGGCGCTTGTGCCGGGACCAGACGTTCTCCAGCCCCTCCTCCTCCAGCATCTTCACCGCCTCGCGCAGGCCGTAGAGCAGATTGGTCGCGGGCGTATAGGGGAAGGTGCCGAGCTTGTTGAAGCTGATGACTTCCTGCCAGTCCCAATAGGAGCGCATGCCCGGATTGGCCTTCGCCACAGCGAGCGCCTTCTCCGAGACGGCGTTGAAACCGAGACCCGGCGGCAGCATCAGGCCCTTCTGGGAGCCCGCGACCGAGACGTCGATGCCCCAGGCATCGTGCTCATATTCCATCGAACCGAGGCCCGAGATGGTGTCGACCATGAGGAGGGCCGGATGCTTGACGCGGTCGAGCAGCTTGCGCACCTCCAGCGGCGGGGTCACGCAGCCGGTCGAGGTCTCGTTGTGGACGACGCAGACCGCCTTGATCGTGTGCTGCTTGTCGGCGGCAAGGCGCTTCTCGATCTCGGCGAGATCGGCGCCGTGGCGCCAGTCGCTCGGGATGAAGTCGACGTCGAGCTTGAACTTGTCGGCGATGCCGCGCCACAGCACGGCGAACTGGCCGGTCTCGCACATCAGGACCTTGTCGCCGGCCGAGAGCACGTTGACCATCGCCGCTTCCCAGGCGCCGGTGCCGGACGAGGGGAAGATGATCACGGGCTGCTTGGTGCGGAACACGCGCTGCATGCCGGTGAGGACGGCGAAACCGAGCTCGGCGAACTCCGGACCGCGATGGTCCAGCGTCGGCATGTCCATCGCCCGCAGCACCCGGTCGGGCACGTTGGTCGGTCCTGGAATCTGTAAGAAATGCCTTCCAGTATGCACGGTCATCGGCGTCCTTCCCGGTCTAGCCTTGGTTTTGATGGCCGCCGAATAGCACCATTTGACCGGCTTGTCCCCTCTCCAAAGGGCGACTCCCATGCAGAAGCGGCGGACCTCCGCCGCCCCCTACTCCGCGGCCACCACCTTGCCGGACGGGAGAGGCTCCTCGGCCTCCGCCGCGCGCGAGCGGCGAGCGGCCGCGTGTGCCATGGGGCCCGCATCCCTCCCTGATCACTTCCTATGATTTCGGCCGCGTGTCCCGCGCGGCCTTAAGTGCCGACCACTTTCAGATGCGGCGACGCATTGCCCTGCGGACGCTGCTCCAGCAGCTTCATCGCGACATCGACGCCGCCTGAGCGGTGCGGCACGCCCGCGACCGACAGGCCCATCTCGACGCCGGTGAGCGCACCGAGCAGCGTCAGCGCATTGCATTCGCCGAGATGGCCGATCCGGAAGACCTTTCCGGCGACCTTCGACAGGCCCGAGCCGAGCGACATGTTGTAATTGTCGAGCACGATCTTGCGGAACTGGTCGGCATCATGTCCCGGTGGCATGAGCACCGCGGTGAGCACCGGCGAGAATTCCGCCGGCTCCCGGCAAAGGATCTCGAGCCCCCAATGATTGACGGCGGCGCGTGTCGCGGCAGCCAGCCGCTGATGGCGCGCGAACACGTTCTCGAGCCCTTCTTCGAGCAGCATCGCGATCGCCTCACGCAGGCCGTAGAGCAGATTGGTCGCGGGTGTGTAGGGGAAGAAGCCGTTGGCGTTGGGCTTGAGCATCTCCTCCCAATCGAAATAGGAGCGCGGCATCCTGTTGGTCTTCGCAGCGGCGCGCGCCTTCTCCGAGATCGCGTTGAAGCCGAGGCCGGGCGGCAGCATAAAGCCCTTCTGCGAGCAGCTGACGCTGACGTCGACCTTCCACTCGTCGTGGCGGTAGTCGACCGAGCCGAGCGAGGAGATGGTGTCGACCATCAGAAGCGCCGGATGGCCCGTGCGGTCGATCGCAGCACGGATCTCGCCGATGCGGCTGGTCGCGCCGGTCGAGGTCTCGTTGTGCACGACCATCACGGCCTTGATCGCGTGCGCCTTGTCCTCGGTGAGTTTTGCTTCGACCACCGCCGGGTCGGCGCCGCGGCGCCAATCGCCGGGCACGAAATCGACATCGATACCGAAGCGGCCCGCCATTTGCCGCCACAGCGTGGCGAAATGGCCGGTCTCGACCATCAGCACCTTGTCGCCCGGCGACAGCGTGTTGACGATCGCCGCCTCCCAGGCGCCGGTCCCCGACGAGGGGAAGATCACGACCGGACCGGCGGTCTGGAAGATTTTTTGGCTGCCTTCGAGCACGGCGCGGCCGAGCTCGCCGAATTCCGCGCTCCGGTGATCGATGACGGGCATGTCCATGGCGCGCAGGACGCGGTCGGGGACGGGGCTTGGGCCCGGAATCTGAAGAAAATGGCGTCCCTGATGCATGAAAACCTCCCTGTCGGCGGGTTATGGCCGGCCCTGCGAGCTATTTTGCATTCATTTTTTGTCCTTTCAATCGAAATTTGGTATTCGATTGTGGACGTCGACGCGATCAAACGGGCAAACTACTGTGCTGCAAATGAAATCCACGATTCCCGACACCGGGGTTCCGATCGCCCCGCCCGCCGGCAACGGCGGCGACCGCCAGGAGGCCTCGCTCCATGGCGAGATCCTGCTGCGGCTGCGCGACTATGTGGTCGAGGGCAATATCGCCGAGGGCGCGCGCGTTCCCGAGCGCCGGCTCTGCGAAATGTTCGGCATCTCCCGCACGCCCTTGCGCGAGGCCTTGAAGGTGCTCGCCGCCGAGGGGCTGATCGAGCTATTGCCCAACCGCGGCGCACGCGTCCGCCAGCTCAGCCAGCGCGACCTCGAGGAGCTGTTCGACGTGATGGCGGGACTGGAGGGCCTCGCCGGGCGCCTCGCCTGCGAAGCCATCACGGATGAGGAAATCACCGCGATCGAGCAGCTGCATTACGAGATGTACGGCCACTATCTGCATCGCGACATGCACGGCTATTTCCAGACCAACCAGCGCATCCACGAGAGCATCGTCGCGGCCGCCCGCAACGAGACGCTCAGGACCGCCTACGCCAATTTCGCCGGCCGGATCCGCCGTGTCCGCTACTCCGCCAATTTCGCCCGCAAGCGGCAGCGCTGGGCGGAAGCGATGCGCGAGCACGAGGCCATCCTCGATGCGTTGCGCCGGCGCGCCGCAAGTGAGCTCAGCGACATCCTGTTCCAGCACCTGCGCAACAAGCGGAGTGCGGCGATCGATCACCTGACCGAGCCCCAAGGCGAGGCGCCCGCCTCGCCTTGAGGGCCAGCCGGCTTGCTCATTTTGAATTCATAATATAATCGGTCGTGAACAATAATGGATAACTCAGCAAGGCTGAGCCACCTCGCTGGATCAGTCCGGGATCAGGGATGACAAACGCCTCCACGCTCGAACGACGCCTGCGCGCGGACATGACCGGCGACGTGCTGTTCGACGGCTTCAGCCGCGGCCGCTATGCCACCGACGCCTCGTTCTACCAGATCATGCCGGCTGGCGTGGTCGTGCCCAGGACCATGGACGAGGCGCTGCGGGCGCTGGCGATCGCCCGCGACGAGGGATTGAAGGTCACCCCGCGCGGCGGCGGCACCTCGCAATGCGGCCAGACCGTCAATGACGGCCTCGTGGTCGATCTCTCGAAGCACCTGAACCGGATCCTGGCGCTCGACGTCGAGGGCCGCACCTGCGTGGTCGAGCCCGGCATCGTGCTCGACGACCTCAACCGCCAGCTCAAGAAGCACGGCCTGTGGTTTCCGGTCGACGTCTCCACGGCCTCGCGCGCGACGATCGGCGGCATGGCCGGCAACAATTCCTGCGGCGGCCGCAGCTTGCGCTACGGCACCATGCGCGACAACACGCTGTCGATGGAGGCCGCACTCGCCGACGGCACGCTGGCGCACTACGGCGAGGTGTCGCGCGATCTTTCCGACGTCGATCCCGGCAACGGCGCCCGCGCGCTGTTCCGCGACATGCTCGATCTCGGCACGCGCGAGGCCGAGGAGATCGCGGCCCGATTTCCAAAAGTGCAGCGCCGCGTCGGCGGCTACAATCTCGATGCGCTGGTGCCGCGCAATGCGCGCAACAACATGGCGCACCTTCTCGTCGGCTCCGAGGGGACCCTGGCCTTCACCACCAAGGTCGAGCTGAAGCTGTGGCCGGTGATCCGCAACAAGGCGCTCGGCATCTGCCATTTCGGCAGCTTCTACGAGGCGATGGACGCGGCCCAGCATCTGGTCAAGCTCAAACCGATCGCGGTCGAGCTGGTCGACCGCACCATGCTCGCGCTCGGCCGCGACATCGCGATGTTCCGGCCCATCATCTCCACCGCCATCAAGGGCGATCCGGATGCCGTGCTGGTGGTCGAATTCGCGGAGGAGGACCAGGCGGACAACCTCGTCCGCCTCAAGCAGCTCGGCGAGCTGATGGACGATCTCGGCTTCGGCTGGAGCAAAGACAAGCGCAAATGGGGCGGCGTGGTCGAGATCACCGAGCCGGCGCTGCAGGGCGGCATCGCCGATTTCCGCGCCGCCGGCCTCAACGTCATGATGTCGATGAAGGACGCAGGCAAGCCGGTTTCCTTCGTCGAGGACTGCGCGGTGCCGCTGCCGCATCTGGCCGACTACACCGCGCGGCTGAACGAAGTCTTCGCCAAGCACGGCACCAGCGGCACGATGTACGCCCATGCCTCCGAAGGCTGCCTGCATGTGCGTCCCGTGCTGAACTTGAAGCTGGAGAAGGACGTCAAGGCGATGCGGGCCATCGCCGAAGAGGCCTTCGCGCTGGTGCGCGAGTACAAGGGCTCGCATTCCGGCGAGCATGGCGACGGCCTGGTGCGCTCCGAATTCCATGCGACGATGTTCGGCGAACGCCTCGTCGCCGACTTCAGGGAAGTGAAGCAGCGCTTCGATCCCGACGGCGTGCTCAACCCCGGCAAGATCGTCGATGCCCCGAAGATGGACGACCGCTCGCTGTTCCGCTACCGGCCGGACTATCGCGTCGGCGAGTTGAACACGAAGCTCGACTGGTCCGCATGGCCCGGCGCGGGCGGCGGTTTCCAGGGCGCGGTCGAGATGTGCAACAACAACGGCGCCTGCCGCAAGCTCGAGGGCGGCGTGATGTGCCCGTCCTACCGCGCGACGCGCAACGAGAAGGATGTCACGCGCGGGCGCGCCAATACGCTACGCCTTGCGATCTCCGGCCAGCTCGGGCCCGATGCGCTCTCCTCCGACGAGATGATGGAGACGCTGAAACTCTGCGTCTCCTGCAAGGCCTGCCGCCACGAATGCCCGACCGGCGTCGACATGGCCAAGATGAAGATCGAGGTGCTGGCCGCGCGCGTCACCTCCCACGGCCTGACGCTGCGCGACCGGCTGGTCGGCTATCTGCCCCGTTATGCCGGCCTCGCGGCGCGCTTCGCGCCGCTGGCGAATTTACGCAACCGCAGTCCGCTGCTGCGAAAGCTGTTCGAGCGCTTTGCCGGCATCAGCGCACGCCGCGCCCTGCCCGCTTTCCGCAGCGACGTGTTCGTGCCGCCTGCGGAAACGGTTGGTCCGGAGGCCGGCCGCGAGGTGGTGCTTTTCGCCGACACGTTCAACCGCATCTACGAGCGCGAGAATCTCGACGCCGCGCTGCGCGTGCTCACGGCCGGCGGCTACCGCGTGCACATGCCGAAGCCCGCGAGCGGCAGCCGGCCGCTGTGCTGCGGCCGCACCTTCCTGTCCGCCGGACTCGTCGACGAAGCGAGGTCCGAGCTCGACCAGATCGTCGCCGCCTTCGCGCCCTTTGCCGCGCGCGGCGTGCCGATCATCGGCCTCGAGCCGAGCTGCCTGTTGACGCTGCGAGACGAGTTGGCTTCGCTGCGCCAGGGCAATGACGCCAAGGCCGTCGGTGCCCACGCACTGACGTTCGAGGAGTTCCTGGTGCGCGAGGCCGAGGCCGGCCGGCTGCGACTGCCGCTCGGCGCCGTCGCCGACAAGGCACTTGTGCACGGCCATTGCCACCAGAAATCCTTCGGCGCGTTCAAGCCGGTCGAACAGGTGCTGCGCCTCGTCCCCGGCCTGAAAGTCGAGACCATCGAATCGAGCTGCTGCGGCATGGCCGGCGCCTTCGGCTATGGCGCCGACACGTATGACGCCTCGATCGAGATGGCCGAGCTGTCGCTGCTGCCCGCCGTGCGGCGCGCGGACCAGACGACGCTGGTCGTGGCCGACGGCACCTCCTGCCGGCACCAGATCCACGACGGCGCGCAGCGCGAGGCGCTTCACGTCGCGCGCGTGCTGGCGATGAGCCTCGATCGCGCCGAAACCAACTCCACTTCTCTCGCTGAAAAGGAAACCAGCCATGGCTGACCTCACGCTCGACACCGCCCGCAAGATCCTCGATGCCGCCTTTGCGAAGGCCGGCGAACTCAAGCTGAAGCCGCTCGTCGTCACCATCCTCGACGCCCGCGGCGTGCTCAAGATCGCCGCGGCCCAGGACGGCACCAGCCTGATGCGCGCCGAGATCGCGCACGGCAAGGCCTACGGCGCGCTCGCGCTCGGCATGGGTTCGCGCGCCCTGTTCCAGCGCGCGCAGGAGCAGGCCTATTTCATCGACGCGGTGAACACCATCGCCAGGGGCGCGCTGGTACCGGTCCCGGGCGGCGTGCTGATCATGGACGGCACGACCTTGCTCGGCGCGGTCGGAGTTTCCGGCGACACGTCCGACAATGACGAGGCCTGCGCGGTCTCCGGCATCCAGGCAGCGGGGCTGAAGGCCAACGCGGGCTGAGGTCGCCGCTCCTGTCGTAACCCCCTTACCGACCCGTCCAGACCGGCTTGCGCTTCTCGCCGAAGGCCTTCAGCCCTTCCTTGGCGTCCTCGGTCATCGCGAGCAGCGCGATCTGGCTTTCGGTGTAGGCGATGCTCTCGTCGAACGACATCGAGGCGATCGCACGCATGGCGTATTTGCCGCGGCGGATCGCGGTCGGGGATTTGTCGACGATGCGGCCGATCAGCCAGTCGACCTTGGCATCCAGCTCGGCTGCGGGGACGACGTGGTTGAGCAGGCCAGCTGCCTGCGCCGCCTTCGCGTCGAACGGCTCGCCGGTCAGCGCCCATTCGTTGACGAGCCGCGGCGGAGCGATGGACTGCAGCAGGCTCAACACCTGCATCGGGAACACGCCTACCTTCACCTCCGGCAGGCCGAAGATGACGTGATCGGCCGCAACGGCCATGTCGGTCATGCACAGCAGGCCCATGCCGCCGGCCATGCAGACGCCGCCGACGCGCGCGATCGCCGGCTTGGTCGCGTTCTGCGACAACCGCAGCAGATCGGCATAGTCGACATTGGGCCTGGAATGATCCATCGCGAAGGCCGCGCCGGAGTTCTGCAGATCAGCTCCGGCGCAGAACGCCTTGTCGCCCGCGCCCGTCAGCACGATGACGCGGACATCCCTGTCGTCATGCGCGTCGCGATAGCCTTTGCCGATGCCGGCGATCACGTCGCCGTTCAGCGCATTGCGCTTCTCCGGCCGGTTGATGGTGATCCAGAACGCCTGCCCGCGCTTCTCGGTGATGACGCTCGTTGTGTCGGTCATGACGCCGCTTCCTTAGCTTTCCGTTTTGCTGCCATTTGCGGCAGCGCGGGCGCAAGGTGCAAGGGGCAATCTGCGGCGAGACGCCGCTTTAGCGCCTCGACACAAATATACGGGCGATCAAGGCCCGCTCAGGCGGCGACCGCTTTCCTGATCCACACCTTGTTGTCGTGGAACGCGGCCCCGCCGATCGGCGCGATGGTGTCCGCGCCCGTCAGCATGTTGATGCCGCGATCCCCGATATGGCTCTTGTTGGGATGAACGGATTCCGCGATCAGCACGCCGCGCCGCACGCCCTCGAACAGTGTGGCAATCAGCGTGGTCTCGCCGCGGGTGTTGCCGAGCGTCACCGCATCGCCGTCGGCGATGTCGAGGGAGGCTGCATCGAGGGGATGGATCATCACGCTCGCCCTGCCCTCGCGCGCCTGCGAGGACGGCGTCTCGTTGAAGGTGGTGTTGAGGAAGCTGCGCGAAGGGCTGGTCGCAAGCCTGAACGGATGAGCCTGGTCGGCGTGCTCGATCACCGCCCAATGGTCCGGCAACGAAGGCATCTTGTCGAAATCGCCCATCGTCCGGCCGAACGGCGGATGCGCCCAGTCGGCCCTGAAGTGGAATTTCCCGTCGGCATGGGCAAAACCGTCGAGATAATGCGAGGTGCGGAAGTCCGGCTGCAGGTCGCGCCAGAGATCGGCTTCGAGGCCGGCGATGTCGCCGTGGTCGCTGAGCTTCAGCGTCGCGTCGATCAATTCGCGCGGCGTCAGCTCGAAACCCGGATGCGTCGCGTCAAGCCGCGGCGCCAGCGCCTGCAACAGCTGGTGGTTGGAGCGGCACTCGCCGGGCGGGTCGATCAGCTTCGGGCCGACCGAGATGTGCTGGTGGCCGCCGCCGTAATAGAGATCGTCATGCTCCATGAACATCGTCGCCGGCAACACGATGTTGGCCATCTGCGCCGTCTCGGTCATGAATTGCTCGTGCACCGCGACGAACAGATCCTCGCGCGCGAATCCCTGCCGCACCAGCGCCTGCTCCGGCGCCACCGTCATCGGGTTGGTGTTCTGGATCAGCATCGCCTTGACCGGCCCCTTTCCGAGCAGGGCCTCGGCATCGCCGGTAAGGATGCGGCCGATCTGCGACTGGTCGAGCGCGCGCGTGGTCTGGTCGATCGCGTCGTGGGCTTCGATGAGCGATTCGTCGAAGTGCCACAACGCGTAATTGTTGAAGAAGGCGCCGCCGCCTTCATATTGCCAGGCCCCGGTCACCGCGGGAATGCAGAGTGCCGCATGCATCTGCGTCGCGCCGTTGCGCGAGCGGGTGAAACCGTAGCCGAGCCGGAAGAAGGTCCGCTGGGTCTCGCCGACCAGTTTGGCAAACGCCTCGATCTCGGACACCGGCACGCCTGTGATCGCGGAGGCCCATTCCGGCGTCCGGGTCTTCAGATGCGCCTCGAGCTCGGCGGGGCAATCGGTGTATTTGTCCATGTAGGCGCGGTCGGCATGGCCGTCGCGGAACAGGACATGCATCACGCCGCAGGCAAAGGCACCGTCGGTGCCGGGACGCAGGAGGATCTTGATGTCCGCCTGCTTCATGGTCTCGTTGTCGTAGATGTCGACCGCCGCGATTTTCGCGCCGCGCTCCTTGCGCGCACGGGCGGCGTGCGTCATCACGTTGACCTGCGTGTTGACGGGATTGGTGCCCCAGATCACCACGAGATCGGACACTGCCATCTCGCGCGGATCGACGCCGGCGATCTTGCCGGTGCCGATCGCAAAGCCGATGCGCCCGACATTGGCGCAGATGGTCTGATAGAAGCGCGAGTATTTCTTCACATGCGTGAGGCGGTTGAGGCCGTCGCGCATCACCAGCCCCATCGTCCCGGCGTAGTAATAGGGCCAGATCGATTCCGCGCCGAACTCGCGCTCGGCCTGATTGAAGCGGTTGGCGATCTCGTCGAGCGCCTCGTCCCAGGAGATCCGCACGAACTGCCCGGAGCCCTTCGGCCCGGTGCGGCGCATCGGATAGATCAGCCGCTCGGGGTGATGGATGCGCTCGGCATAGCGGGCGACCTTGGCGCAGACGACGCCGGCCGTATAGGTCTGCTTCTTCGAACCGCGAACGCGGCCGATGCTGCGGCCTTCGACCACCTCGACATCGAGGGCGCAGGCCGACGGGCAATCATGCGGACAGGTCGAATGGCGGATTTCGATCTTGGCGTGCTGGTTCATGCCCGATTTCGTAACACCAAAATACCGGTCCGCCGAGGGCATTTATCCGGCAATGCCCATGCGATTTGCTCAAACCACATGCGACGCGGGTTCCTGCCGCGGCCGCGAAATACGGCCCGGTCACACCGAAACCGGCCCGATATTCCCGGCACGATCGGCCAAGTGAGGCGTCGACAGTCCGCATCCCCTGCCGCTACAGTGCCGGCCAACAAGAACGATATCAGGGAGGTGGGTGTGACGGCCCGACAACTCATGCTGGCGCTGGCCGCCGGTCTGCTCACCACATTTCCCGCAGCTCCGTCCCTGGCGCAGGACTATCCCACCCACACGGTGCGGATCGTCGTGCCCTTCGGCGCCGGCGGGCCGGCCGATGTCGCCGCCCGGCTGATCGGCAACGTGCTCCAGGAGAGCTTTGGCCAGCCCTTCGTGATCGAGAACCGCACCGGCGCGGGCGGGGTCATCGGCACGGTCGAAGCGGCGAAGTCGCCGGCCGACGGCTACACGCTGCTCATGATGTCCAACACCCAGACCGCGAACGAATCGCTGCTGACGCCGGACCAACGCAAATACGAGCTGATGCGCGACCTCGCACCGATCGCGCCGGTGAACTATTCCGATCTCGTCATCGTGGTGAACCCGCAGGTTCCGGCGAAGACGCTGCAGGAGTTCATCGCGCTCGCCAAGGCGCAGCCGGGCAAACTGAACTACGCCTCCTCCGGCCAGGGCACGCCCTATCACATGGCCGGCGAGCTGTTCAAAGCGATGGCGGGCATCAACCTGGTCCACGTGCCCTACCGCAACAGCGGCGAGGCGCGCAGCGGCGTGATCGGCGGGCAGGTGCAGATGATGATCGACGCGGTGCCGGCGATGGCGCCGAACATCGCCGAGAACCAGGTCCGCGCCCTCGCCACCACCGGCAAGCAGCGCTCTGCGGTACTGCAAAGCGTGCCGACCGCGATCGAGGGCGGCGTACCCGGCTACGAGGCGACGATCTGGCTTGGCCTGATGGCACCGACCGGCACGCCGAAGCCAATCATCGACAAGCTGAACGCCGCCGTGAACGCAATGGTGAAGCGGCCCGACATCGTCAAGCTATGGACTGAGCAGGGTGCCGTGCCCATGTCGATGACGCCGACGGAGTTCGACAAGTTCCTGCGCGGCGATATCGAGAAATGGGCCGACGTCGTCAAGAAGTTCGACAAGTCCTGAGATCGCGGACCGACAATGCCCACGATTCAATTCCAGCTCAACGGCACGGCCACGTCCGTGGATGGCGATCCGGATCTGACGCTGCTCGACGTGCTGCGCGGCCGGCTCGGCATCACAGGCGCGCATTTCGGCTGCGGGGCCGGTGAATGCGGCGCCTGTTACGTCATGGTCGGAGGCCACGCGATGGCCTCCTGCGACATGCCGATGTGGTCGGTCGCGGACAAGGATGTCGTCACGGTCGAAGGCCTCGGCACGGCGGGGCAACCGCATCCGCTGCAACGCGCCTTCATCACCGAACAGGCGATGCAATGCGGCTATTGCGTCTCGGGGATCCTGATCAGTGCGGCAGCGCTGCTGAAGCGCAGTCCGTCGCCGACGGAGGCCGAGGTCAAGGCGGCGCTGGACCGTAATCTTTGCCGCTGCGGATCGCACAACCGCATGGTCCGCGCCGTGCTGCGCGCGGCCTCGGAGATGGCGACGTCATGAGTGCGCCGTCCCCTGCCCCGAAACTACCGGTCAGCCTTGCCGCCAATCCAAGACTGTCGTCCTGGGTGCGGTTCACCGGCGAAGGCCGTGTCGCCATCTCGCCCGGCAAGGTCGAGATCGGCCAGGGCATCGTCACGGCGCTGGCGCAGATCGCCGCGGACGAGCTCGACGTCGATATCTCCCGGGTCGAGATGATCCGCGCCTCGACGGCGACCAGTCCGAACGAGGGCGTCACCTCCGGCAGCCTCTCCGTCCAGCAATCCGGCCGCGCCCTGCGCCACGCCTGCGCCGAGGTGCGCCAGCGCTTCCTCACTGCTGCATCGGAACGTCTCGGCGTCGATGCACCGCTGCTTGGTATCGATGACGGCACGATCTCGGGCCCCGGCAATGTCAGGACCAGCTATTGGGAGCTGGCCGGCGACGTCTCGCTCGACCACGACGCCATCACAGGCGCCGTGGCGAAGACCGTCGCCAAGCGCACCGTCGCCGGACATTCGGTCCAGCGTGTCGACATTCCCGACAAGGTGTTCGCGCGGCCGCGCTTCATCCATGACCGCGCGCTGCCGGACCAACTGCACGGACGCGTGCTGCGGCCGGACGTCTCGGGCGCCAGACTGCTCGCGCTCGACGAAGCGGCTGTGCGCGCCGTCCCCGGCCTCATCGCCGTTGCTCGCGACGGCGGCTTTGCCGGCGTGGTCGCCGACAGCGAGCCGGCGGCGGAAGCCGCGCTGAAAGCCCTGCGCAAGGGCGCGACCTGGTCGGCCGGCGAGCCATTGCCGGATGAAGACGACCTGGCGGGATTCCTGAAGAGCCAGCCGGTCGAGACGACCGTCATCGACACCAGGGCGGCGGCGGCGACCGAACACGTCCGCACCCTCCGCCGACAATACACCCGCCCCTACATCGCACATGGCTCGATCGCGCCGTCCTGCGCGATGGCGCGCTGGGACGGGAATCGCGTCCATGTCT
The DNA here is from genome assembly GCF_018129995.1 of Bradyrhizobium sp. SZCCT0153. Taxonomy (GTDB): domain Bacteria; phylum Pseudomonadota; class Alphaproteobacteria; order Rhizobiales; family Xanthobacteraceae; genus Bradyrhizobium; species Bradyrhizobium japonicum_G. The sequence goes on along the minus strand of NZ_JAFCKS010000005.1, from coordinate 112,786 downwards.
GGACCCACAGCCAGGGTGTCTATTTGCTGCGCGCCGATCTGGCGATCGTGCTCAAGCTGCCTGCCGAGAGCATCGTCGTCGAGCACATGGAAGGCGCCGGCTGTTACGGGCACAACGCGGCCGATGACGTCGCGCTCGATGCCGTGCTGCTGGCGAAAGTCGCGGGCGGCCGTCCGGTCCGGGTGCAGTGGTCGCGCCATGACGAGATGTCCCACGCGCCGTTCGGCGCGGCCATGGCCATCGAGATCGAGGCCGACCTCGACGCGGGCAACGAGATCGTCGGCTGGCGCCATGCGATCTGGAGCAACGGCCACGCGGCGCGGCCCGGGCGTGCTGCCCAGCCTGCGCTGCTTGCCGCAACCGAGATTGCGCCTCCCTACCCGCGCATGATCTCGACGAATCCGGCCGCCGCCAACGGCGGCGGCGGAGACCGCAATTCCGTTCCGCTCTACGAGCTCCCGGCGTGGACGATCACGAGCCATCGGCTTCTGACCATGCCGGTGCGCACGTCGGCGCTGCGGACACTCGGCGCGCAAGGCAATGTGTTCGCCATCGAGTCCCTGCTCGACGAGATCGCCGCCCTGCGCGGCGAGGACCCGATCGCGTTCCGCCTGCGCCATCTGCGCGACGAAAGAGCAAAGGACGTTATCCGGACCGCGGCGCGACGTGCCGCGTGGAAGCCGCAGAAGCGAACCGGAATCGGTCACGGCGTCGGCTTCGCCCGCTACAAGAACACCGGCGCCTATTGCGCCGCAATTGCCGAGGTCGAGGGCGCAGGCGACATCCGCGTCAATCAGCTGACGCTTGCGGTCGATGTCGGCGAGGCCATCAATCCGGACGGCGTCGTCAACCAGATCGAGGGCGGCGCGATCCAGGCGACGAGCTGGGTGCTGAAGGAGCGCGTCCGCTTCGACCGGACGCGCATCACATCGACGTCCTGGCCGGACTATCCGATCCTGACCTTCAGCGAAGTGCCGGCCGTGGATGTCGAGGTCATCCAGCGGCCGGAGATCGAGCCCGTCGGCGCCGGCGAAGCCGCCCACGGCCCGGTCACCGCGGCGATCGCGAACGCCGTCGCCGATTGCCTCGGTGTGCGCGTACGCGACCTGCCGATCACCCGCGACAGGATCATCGCAGCCATGGAGCTCGCATCGTGACGACAGTGAACATCCTGAGCGGAGGCGCGGCGCAAGGGCTGGTGCGCGGCCTCGCGGAGGCCTTCAAGGCACAAACCGGCTTCGGCGTCGACGGCGAGTTCGGCGCGGTCGGCGTGATGGCGGACAAGCTGCGCGCGGCAACGCCGGCCGATCTCGTGATCCTGACGCAGGCGCTGCTCGCAAAGCTCGCCGAGGAGAAGCTCGTCAGCCCCTCTTCGATCGCGGATGTCGGCAGGGTCGAGACCGCACTTGCGGTCCGCAGCCGCGATCCCAAGGTGAACGCGAAGACCGGGAGCGATTTGCGCGAGGTGTTGCGCGGCGCCGACGCGATCTACGTCCCGGACACAAAGGCCTCGACCGCGGGACAGCACGTCGCAAAGGTGCTGGATAGGCTCGGCATCGCCTATGAGGTCGCCTCGCGCCTCAAGATCTTTCCGAACGGCGCGACCGCGATGCGCGAGCTTGCGGCGTCCGCCGCGATGCGTCCGATCGGCTGCACGCAGGCGACCGAGATCATCGCGACCGAGGGCATCGCGCTGTCGGGGTCGCTGCCGCCGGGCTGCGAACTCGTGACGATGTACACGGCCGGCGTGACCACACGGGCCGCGCATCCGCAAGAGGCCGCCGCGCTGATCGCGCTGCTGACCGGCGCAGACCGGAAGGAGCAACGCCAGCGCGCAGGCTTCGCCGGCTAGATGCCGAGCCCTTATTTGTGCAACTGGGTCAGGCCGGTCGGCGGACCGTCGACCGCGGTCCAGCCGCCATCGACGAACAGTGTGCTGCCGCTGACATAGCTTGCGGCATCCGAAGCGAGATAAGCCACCGCGGTGGCGACCTCGTCGGCGCTGCTCCAGCGGTTGAACACGGTGTGGCCGGCGTAGAGATTGTAGATGTCGGGACGCTGCTTGAACGGACCGGTCAGCGCGGTCTCGGCAATGCTCGGCGCGATCGCATTCACGCGCACGCCGGCGTGGCCGACCTCGGAGGCGAAGCCCTTCACCAGCAGGCCGATCGCCGCCTTGGTCGAACCGTAGACGCCCAGGCCCGGCTCGATGGTCACGGCGCGCACCGAGGAGCAGGCGATGATGCTGCCGCCCTTCTGCTCGACCATGATGCGGCCGAAGGCCTGGAAGAACCAGACCGTGCCCTTGACGTTGAGGTTGAGCACGCGGTCGAGATCCTCCTCGGTGTAGTCGAGGATGGTCTTGCGGATGTTGAGCCCCGGCGTCGTCACGGCGATGTCGAGCCGCGAGAATTTCTGCATCACGGTCCTGGCCAGCGCATTGACCTCCGTGGCGCTCGCGGCGTCGCACGCAGCGGCCTCGGCCCAGCCGCCCTTCTCACGAATGCCGGCGGCGGTCGCCTCCGCCGCGTCAAGGGCGCGATCGGCGCAAACAACGCGGGCACCGAGCCCGGCCAGCGCCTCGGCCGACGATTTGCCGATGCCCGAGGCGGCACCTAGCACCACGGCCGACTTGCCGGTGAGGTCGAAGAGCTTGCGATAGTCAGTCACGAACGAATTCTCCCTGTTGCTGCTATCCCTTGTAGCCCATCAGCAGGCGGGGCAGCCACAGCGAGAAGGCGGGGACGTACGTCACGAACATCAGAGCTGCGATCAGGGCGGCGTAGAACGGCAGGATGGTGCGCATCACCGCGCCCACCGAGATGCCGCCGATGGCGCAGCCGACGAACTGCGTCGTTCCGACCGGCGGGGTGTTCAGCCCCAAAGCGCAGTTGATCAGCATCAGCATGCCGAACTGCACCGGGTCCATGCCCGCCTTCATCGCGATCGGCAGGAAAATCGGCGTGCAGATCAGGATGGTCGCCGCCATGTCCATGAACGTGCCGAGCAGGAACAGGATGACGTTGATGAGCAGGAAGATGATCCAGGGCTGCGAGGAGACCTTGCTCATCATCTCGCCAGCGAGGTCGGCCACCTCGTACAACCCCATCAGGTACTGGAACATGGTGGAGACGCCGATCAGCAACAGCACCACGCCCGTCGTCTTCACGGCCTTCGCGGCGGCCCGCAGGAAGTTCGGCAGGGTCATGGTGCGGTAGATGAAGAAGGTCAGCAGGATCGTGTAGGTGACCGCGACGGCTGCGGATTCGGTTGCCGTAAAGACGCCGGAGAGGATGCCCGTCAGGATGATGCCGACGATCAAAAGACCGGGCAGCGCGGCCGCGAACGAGCGGAACACCTCGGCCCAGCCCGGGAACTTGCCGGCCGGATAGCCTCGCTTCACCGCGACCGCGTAGGCGGCGACCAGCATGCACACCATCAGCACGAGCGCCGGCAGGAGGCCGGCCGCGATCAGCGCGCCGATCGAGACCTTGCCGCCGGCGGCGAGCGCATAGATGATCATGTTGTGGCTGGTCGGCATCAAGGCTCCGACCAGCGAGGCATGGGTGGTGACGTTGACGGCGTAGTCGGTGTCGAAGCCTTCCTTCTTCATCATCGGGATCATCACCGCGCCCATCGCCGACACGTCGGCCACGGGCGAGCCGGAGACGCCGCCGAACAGCGTGCAGGCGACCACGTTCGACATGCCGAGCCCGCCGCGGATGTGCCCGACGAGATTCTTGGCGAGCAGCACGATCTTGTCGGCGACGCCGCCATGCAGCATCAGCTCACCGCTGAAGACGAAGAACGGGATGGCGAGGAACGAGAAGATGTTCATTCCCGACATCATCTGCTGGAAGATGACGGCGACAGGCAGGCCTTCGTAGAGGATGGTGCAGATCGCCGAGAGGCCGATCGCGAAGGCGACAGGTACGCCGATGACCAGGAAGCCGAAGAACGAGGCGCCGAGGATGATCAATTCCATGAGGGGACGACCTCTTCGCCGCGCAGGAGAGCAATGATGTGCTCGATTGAAAAGGAGACGATCAGGACGCCGGAGGCGATCAGCGGAACGTAACGGATGACTTCAGGCAGGCCGAGATTGGGGATCTTCACGGTTCCGACCGAGGCCCCGAGGATCCAACCGTTGTAGGCCATCGCAATGCCGAACACGGCCACCAGAACATGGATCACGAACTCGATCTTCTCCCGCACATGATCCGGAAGCATCACCAGCAGACTGTCCATTCCGATGTGACCGGCATCGCGCACGCCGACGGCGGCGCCGATCAGCGTGACATACAGGATCAGGACCAGCGCGAGGTTCTCCGTCCATGTCGGGCTGGAATTGAGCACGTAGCGTCCGAACACCTGGTAGAACACGATGGTGACGATGACGAGCAGGCCGGTCACGGACAGATACATGCCTGCTCGAGCAACGGGAGCATTGATCCGCGACAGCAGGCCGGTGGACGGGCGTCCGGCCACGTCCTGCTCGTGGCTTGCGACGTGTGGGTCGGTCATCCAGGTCTCCTTGCGCGTCTCCTTGCGAGGGTCCGGTATCGCCTCGCGGCGACGCCGGACCCGACGCTTGCGGTCCTACTTGGTGTCCTGGATGCGCTTGACGAGACCCTTCAGCTTCTCGTCACCGGCGAACTTGTCGTAGACCGGCTTCATCGCATCGACGAATTCCTGCTTGTTGGCGATCGTGACGACCTGAACGCCGGCGGCCTCGACGGTCTTGCGGGAGGCCTGCTCACGCTCGTCCCAGAGCTTGCGCATGACGGGAACCGATTCCTTGGCCGCCTTGCGGACCATCGCCTGGTCTTCCTTGCTCAGTGTGTCCCAGACCGTCTTGGACATCACGAGAACTTCGGGCGCCAGGGAGTGCTCGGTGACATTGTAGAACTTGGCTGCCTCGAAATGGCGCGAGGATTCGTAAGAGGGCCAGTTGTTCTCGGCAGCATCAACCAGACCGGTCTTGAGGGCAGTATAGACCTCGCCGTACGGCATCGGCGTCGGGTTGGCCCCGAGGCTCTGGATCATGCCGACCCACAGGTCGGATTGCTGGACGCGGATCTTGAGGCCCTTGAGGTCCGCCAGCGACTTGACCGGCGCCTTGACGGTGTAAATGGACCGGGCGCCGCTGTCGTAATAGGCCAGACCGATCAATCCCGCGGGCGCCATCGCCGCCAGAATCTCGTCGCCGATCGGCCCGTCAAGGACAGTACGCATGTGCTGCGTATCCCGGAAGACGAAGGGCAGGCACAACGCAATGGTTTCCGGCACGAAGTTGTTGAGCGGGGATGCGTTGATCCGCATCATATCGAGTGCGCCGATCTTGAGCTGCTCGATGGTGTCCTTCTCGGAGCCCAGGGCGCCATTGGGATACACCTTCACGCCGAGCTTGCCGCCGCTCGCCGCTGCGAGCTGCTTGCCCATGAACTTGACGGCCTCGACGGTCGGATAGTCGGCGGGGTGGACGTCGGCGGAGCGGAAATCGCGTGCGGTCGCCAAGGGGGCCGAGACCGCGAGCAGAGCGGCCGCGATGATGCCGGTGAGTATCTTCATGTGGGCTTCCTCCTGAGTTGATTATGTCGTTGGGCAGATGCTGCGGGCCGCCTTGGGTCGCTCCACTTCCGGTGTGAAGTCAAGCGCCATTGTCGTCCCTAGGGCGCGCGGCATTCTGAGTCCAAGCCAAATCCGGCATCGATCAATGCCAGAGTTGCATCGATGGATCAAACCGGCTTTGGCCGGGCAATCTGTGAATGGTCCGTTTTTTCCGAAACCAACCGTACTGTCTGCCGCGCGACCCGCCCCTGGGGATCGCTTGACGGCGCCGGTCCAGCCCCGCCAAGATGCCGCGAAACAAAGCGGAAGATCTCGGGGGGAATCCCATGTCGCGGAGACTGATCGATATTTCCGTGCCGCTGAGGAACGACGTGACGGCCGATCCGCCAGGCAATCACCCGACGATCCAGTACATCGATCACCAGCAAGGCCTGCCGCGGATGCTGCAGTTCTTCGAAGGCCTCCAGGCGCAGGACCTGCCGGACGGCCAGGGCTGGGCCGTCGAGCAGGTCTCGCTGTCCACCCACAACGGCACGCATCTGGATGCGCCCTGGCATTTCCATCCGACCATGAACCGCGGCGAGCGGTCATGGACGATCGACGAGGTGCCGCTGGAATGGTGCTTTCAGCCCGGCGTGAAGCTCGACTTCCGGCATCTGCCCGACGGCTACGTTGCGAGCGCCGACGACGTCGAGACGGAGCTGAAGCGGATCGGGCACACGCTGTCGCCGCACGAGATTGTCGTGGTCAACACCAGCGCCGGCGCCAAGTTCGGCCGCGCCGATTACGTCAACTCCGGTTGCGGCATGGGCTATGAGGCCACCATGTACCTGCTCGAACGCGGCGTGCGGCTGACCGGCACCGACGGCTGGAGCTGGGACGCGCCGTTCGTCTACACCGCGAAGAAATATGCCGAGACGAAAGATGCCGGCCTGATCTGGGAAGGCCACAAGGCGGGACGGCACATCGGTTATTGCCATCTCGAGAAGCTGCACAATCTCGACCAGCTGCCGTCGACCGGGTTCACGGTCTCATGCTTTCCTGTGAAGATCGAGCGAGCCTCCGCGGGCTGGACCCGCGCGGTTGCGATCATCGACGGCTAGTTGCCGTCGAGGCCGCTTTCGGCGAGTTCGCGCAGGGCATCGATGTCGAGCACGACGATGGCGCCGTGCTCGAGGCGAACCCAGTTGCGCCCTGCCCAGGCGCGCAATTGCTTGTTGATGCTCTCGCGCGTCATCCCCACCATCTCGCTGATCTCCTGCTGCGTGATGGCGAGAGTGCCGCTGCCGGAGTCGAACTTGCGCTCTTCGGTGAGACCGAGCAGCGCGCTCGCAAGCCGGCCCGGCAGATTTTGCAGGATCACCTGCTCGACCTGCTGGCTGGTCCAGCGCAGGCGCGCGCAGAGCAGCTCGATGAATTTCATCGCGAGCGCCGGCTGGCTCTTCACGAACGGCAGGAAGTCCCGGCGATCGATGATGTAGAGCTCGCAATTGGTGTTCGCGGTCGCATCGGCCGACCTGGGTGCGCCGTCGAGCACCGCGATCTCGCCGAAGATTTCTCCGGGACCGATCAGATTGAGAATGGCGTTTCGCCCGTCCGGCGACGAAGACGAAATCTTCACCGTGCCCGTGATCACTGCGAACAGGTTGTTGCCGGGATCGCCCTTGGCGGCGATCGTCGCGCCGCGCTTCACCGTGGTGTGCTTGGCGTAGCGGCAGAGCTGATCGAGCGCTTCCGGCTCCAGATCCGCAAAGATCGGATGCTTGCGCAGGACCGATAGTTTGTTGCCCGCCGACTGTCGCGGGTCGCCGGTCTTGTCCTGAGGCACGCCGGGGGGCTCCTAAGACTGCGAGGCACTGGAGGTCCTGCGTAGTCAACGTTGCCCGGCATTTCAACCGGAAAGCACGCGCGCCGTTTTAGGCAAATGCCGCAAAAACGCCCTTGGCCGGGACCGAAGGCCGCATCCGAAGGATGCGCGGCGAATTTTGATCGATGCAGAGTTGCAGATGGGAGTCTGCGATTGCGTTGAGGCGCTGGGCAACGGCCAAAAGCTCGCCGGTCGAGCGTCGGCGGCTCGCCGGCTGGACGGGCCATGATCTCCGAGCTTTAGCGCCTGGAATCCGGGTCGAACCCGCCTGCACTGGTTTGTCGGTCTGCCCAGGCCAGAGCTGCCGCGAACGCAACGAAGATCGCCACGACGGCTATAGTCACCAGCATTGCGTCAGCAGGCATGATGTCCTCCCGGGTTGTTTGGCGCATTATCGGCGACAGACGGCCGGCGTCATTGATCGGGATCAAAAATCCGGGAGCGTGTTGGGGAAGTCGTCAGGCTGCAGCCAGCGCCTCGACGCGCGCCGGATCGAGCAGGCGGATCCCGCCGTGAATGATCTCGATCACGCCGTGACGCTCCAGCTTGGTGAAGGTGCGACTGACGGTTTCGATCGTCAGGCCGAGATAGTCGGCGATGTCCTGGCGGCTCATTGGAAGCGGCACCGTGTCGGACCGCCCCTTGAGCGCGAACGACCGTTCGCGCCAGCCGAGCAGAAAGGCCGCGACCTTCTCGTCCGCCGAACGGCGGCCGAGCAGGACCATGTGGTCGCGCGCATGGTCCAGCTCACGAATGGCCAGCTCGTTGATCCGCCTGAGCAGATGCGCCCGGTCCTCGATGAAGCGGCCGAAGGGAGTCTTCGCGAACTGGCACACGGTTACCGCGCCGATCGCATCGGCCGAGAAATTGTGCCGGCCGGAAACGTTCATGCCCAGGAAATCGCCAGGCAAGGCAAAGCCCACGATCTGGCGCCGGCCGTCGGGCAGCAGCTTGTACAGCCGCATGACGCCCTCGAGCAGATTGTAGAACGAGGTGGAGATGTCCTCCTCGGAGAACACGGTTTCGCCCGAGCCCAAACGGACCCGGCGTCCGAGATGCTCGAATTCCCTGAGCTCAACCGCATCCAACGACGAACACACCGCCGATTCGCGGACGGCGCAATCGCTGCAGAAATGCCCGTTCGGCCCAATCGTGACCAGGGAAGGCTTCATCCATCGCTCCAAGCGCCGGCTGCCTTCCGTAGGCAGCGTCCACCGCGCTGGCCATTTTACTGCACCGCACGAAAGCCGATTGACCCAGATCAATTTTGGCGGACATCCCCGTCTTAATCTGTCTCCAGGGTTCTACCGGGGTCACTTTCCATGCTGCAAAGCGCGTTGCGTCACGGCCTGATCGGACTGCTTCTGATTGGACCTGCATTCGCCGATCCGGCCGCCGAACAACACGGCAAGGCCTTCGCGCGGGCCAATTGCGCGCGCTGCCATGCGATCGACCGCGTTTCCGCAAGTCCGCTCAAGATCGCTCCTCCGCTGCGCATCCTGCACCGGCGCTATCCAATCGAGAACCTTGGTGAGGCGCTGGCCGAAGGCATCTCCACCGGCCACGCCGACATGCCGGCCTTCGTGCTCAGTCCGGACCAGATCCACGATCTCCTGACCTATCTGAAGACGCTGGAATAGCCGGCATCACACCGCCTGCACGGTCCAGCCGATCAGCTCCTTGGCGATGCGCGCGAAGGCCCTGTCGAACGCTGCGACTGCCGCGACCGGCTCGACCTTGTCGAGCTTCTCGCTGGTCTCGACAAGGCGCGAGGCGACCACCTTGCCGTTCTTGTCGACGACCCGCGCCGACAGGCCGATCTCCACCCGGGCCTCGCCTTCCGTCGCAATTCGGAACCGCCTGATATCGACCAGGAGCTGGTAGTCCGCCTGACCGAGATCGGATGCCCGCAATGGTGCATGGGCGATGTCGTAATTCTCGAAGCTGTCGATCAGCCGCGCCTGCACCAGCTTGGGAATGCTGTCGGCCCAGAGGAAATCGGCAAAGCCCGGATTGTCGCCGCCAGGCGCGAACAGCATGCGCTGGGTCTGGAGCATGGCGACCGCGGTCGGCTCGGGAATGGAAAGCGACGCCGCGAGCGTCTTGTCGGCCGGTCCGAGGTTTTGCGGTGTGCGCAGGTCATAGGTGACCTTCTGTGCCGGCGTTCCGCCGCCGGTCATCTTCTCGAGCCCCGCCAGGATGCCGTCGACCTTGCCGGTGTTGCGCGCGAGCCCCTCGGAGAAGGTCTTGAGATTGGCGATGGTGTCCTTCAGCGGGCCGGAATTGTCCTCCAGCACGGAATCGACCCGCCGCAGCGCATCGCGCGCGGCCTGCGTCATGCTCTGTCCCGCGCCGGGCTCGGCGACCAAGGTCAGGGGCTCGCCGGATTTGGCGACAATCACGCCGCCTTCCAGCGTCACCACCGGCACGCCGGTCAGCCCCTGGAAATCGAGCCCGACCTTGGTGTCGGTGCGCACCGGCGTCGTCGCGGCCACCGAGATCGTCGCGTTGACGAAGCGCGGATTGTCGGGCGCTAGGCCAAGCTGCGTCACCTCGCCGACGCGAATGCCGTTGAACAGTACGCCGGCACCGACCAGCAGGCCCGGCACCGAGCCCTGGAATTGCACGTGGTAATTCGTGCGCGGCCCGATGCCGCCGGTGTTGTTCAGCCAATAGACGAAGCCGAACACCGCGACAATCGCGGCCAGCACGAAGCTGCCGATCAGCACGTAGGGAGCGCGGGTTTCCATGTCTTCTCATCTCATCTGGTGTTGCAGCATCTGCGAGCGCTTGCCGTGGAAATAGGCGCGCACCCAGGGATGCTCGGATTGCAGCAGTTCGTGCATCGGGCCGATCGCGACGATCTTGCCGTCGGCGAGCGCCGCGACGCGGTCGCAGACCGTGGTCAGGCTCGCAAGATCATGGGTGACCATGAACACGGTGAGACCGAGGGTCTTTTGCAATGTCCCGATCAGCGTGTCGAAATCGCCGGCGGCGATCGGATCGAGGCCCGAGGTCGGCTCGTCCAGGAAAAGAATCGGCGGATCGAGCGCGAGCGCGCGCGCCAGCGCGACGCGCTTGGTCATGCCGCCGGACAGCTCCGCCGGATATTTGTCGGCATCCTGCGCCTGCAGCCCGACCATTTCGAGCTTGGCGATAGCGATCTCGTCCATCAGCTCCTGCGAGAGCACGAGATTCTCTCGCAACGGAAACTGGATGTTCTGCCGGACCGTCAGCGAGGAGAACAGCGCACCCTGCTGGAACAGGATGCCCCATCTCGTGGCCGCGCCTTCGGTGCGCCCGCCGATCGACCGTCCGACGACTTCGATGCTCCCGCACTGGCGCGGGATCAGTCCGATGATGGTGCGCATCAGCACCGACTTGCCGCCACCGGACGCACCCACGAGCCCGAGAATCTCGCCCCTTCGGACGTCGAGCGACAGATGATCGAGCACGGTCTGACGGCCGAATCCGACCACGAGGTCGCGGACGCGGATCGCAAACTCTTCCTGCGGTTCGCTCATCGTCACATTCCGATCGAGGCGAAGAAGATCGCGAACAGGCCGTCGAGAACGATCACCAGGAAGATCGACTTCACCACCGAGGTCGTGGTCTGCCGCCCGAGCGATTCCGCGCTGCCCTTGACACGCAAGCCCTCGCTGCAGGCGACGATTCCGATCACCAGCGCCATGAACGGCGCCTTCAGGATGCCAACCTCGAAATGGGTGACGGAGATGGCGTCATGCAGCCGCGCAATGTAGATCGCCGGCGCCATGCCGCCGTAGAACTGCGCGACCAGGCCGCCGCCATAGAGCGCGGCAACCGATCCGATAAAGGCGAGGATCGGCAGGGCGATGACCAGGGCTGCGACGCGCGGCAGTATCAGGACATGGATGGGATCGAGGCCCATGGTCGAGAGGGCGTCGATCTCCTCGCGCATCTTCATCGAGCCCAGCTCGGCCGTGTAGGCGCTCCCCGAACGGCCGGCCACCATGATGGCGACGATCAGCACGCCGAGCTCGCGCAGCACCAGAATGCCGACCATGTCGACGGTGTAGGACTCGGCACCGAACCTGCGGAAATGGAAGAACCCCTGCTGGGCGATGATGGCACCGATCAGGAACGTGATGAGTACGACGATCGGAATGGCCTGCCAGCCGACGCGATAAAGCTGGTAGACCAGCGAGGTCAGTCGCAGCGATTTCGGCCGGCGCAATACGCCGATCACGGCCATGGACAATGCACCGAGCATTTGAAGGAAGACCGCGACGTCTTCCCGCGCGTCGACCGTGGACTTGCCGAGATTATTCAGCCTCAGCAGCACCGGATTTAGCGCTGGCGCAGCCACCGGCGTGTGGCGGTTGACTTGACGCACCTCGTCCAAAAGACCGCTGAAGTGATCGGCGACTCCGACGAATTCCGCCGGTCGGCCGGCTGATGCAGCCCTGCGCGACAGCTTTTCCAGGACCCAGGCGCCAAGCGTGTCGAGCGCGCTGATGCCCGACATGTCCAACGTGACGGCTCTGGATTGATCGACCTCCGCCCCGACCGACCGGGACAACGTTTCCAGCGTCGCCACGTTCGCTGCGGTCCATGGCCCTTCCGGGCGCAATTTCAGCGCATCGCCGGAGGGCGTTGCGAGCAACAGCGGTTCGAGATTCACGCTTCTACCTCATCGGGACAATCGGTCCCCATTCAGCCGGCATTTCTAGGCCAGCATGTGGCGCCTGGATTGACCTTTCTCAAGAGCAGCACCCGCGGCCGGCTTTTGACGCAGATCAAGCGCGGTCGCGTCAGCGGGTCCTAGTCTTGTTTCCATTCAATGGAGATATCCGATCCATGTTCGACAGCAACAGGATGAGCGAAGAACTGCAAGCGCTGAAGGTTGACGTCACACGCCTGCTGAGCACCGCCGGCGAGGAGATTTTCGACAGCTCGAAAGACCGCGCCGAGGCGCTTGCCGACCAGATCAGGGCTGCGCTCACCGAGCTCGGCGAGACCGTCGAAGAGGAACAGGAGCAGCTTCAGGGCCTCATTGCGGAACGCCCGATCACGTCGCTCGCCTCGTCCTTCGCGCTCGGCGTGGTCGTCGGCTTCATGCTGCGGAGACATTAAGTGAATACCGAGAATGTGGTCAAACATCTGCGGCTGCTTTGGCGCACCGACAGGATCATCGCCGACATCCGGCTGCGCCACCTGCTGACGGGCCTTGGCCTGCGCGCTTTTGCGGCGCTGATCGCGGCGTTCGGGCTTCTGATGCTGGAGCTGTCCGCCTATTTCGCGCTGGTCCAGATCTGGAGTGCGATTGCGGCGGCGGCCATCCTCGGCACCGCCAATTTTGCCATCGCGGCCATTCTCTTCGTTCTTGCCGGCCGTCCTCCGTCCGGCCGTGACATCGAACTCGCCAACGAGATTCACGGCGCGTCCATCGAAGCCCTTCAGCTCGAGGCGCGTGCGCTGCAGGCCCAGATGTCGGGCGCAGTCCACCATCCGCTCAGCACGCTGGTCCCGGTGCTGGTGCCGCTGATTGCGATCATCGTCAGGAACTTGCGAAGGACCGCCAAGGACTCTGCCGCCGCAAGTCCGGCTGAAGCGCGTTCCTGAAGCGCGACGAGATGGGGATAAATCGTCATCGCGCTCTGAGTCACTGTTTGAGCATCAGCATTTCGGAAACCCGCTGCGCAATTTTCCCGATCATGCCTTAGCGGGCGCGCTCAGAGCTTCAGCCTGACGTCGCAAATATCCGGCTCGGCCGGATCCGGCTTCACCTCGAAGCCGAGCTGCCGGCACATTTCGAGCATCACGGTGTTCTCCTGCAGTACGTCGCCCGAGATGGCTTTCAGCCCTTCCGATCTCGCGTAGTCGATGATCAATTGCATCAGGGCCCATCCCAGCCCCCTGCCCTTGAGATCGGACCGCAGCAGGATGGCGTATTCGCCGCTCTCGTAGATCGAGTCCGAATGGAGCCTGACCACGCCGACCATCTCGCCGGTGGCCTCGTCGAATGCGATGAAGGCCATCGCGCGCGCATAGTCGAGCTGGGTCAGGCGCGCGATGAACTCGTGGGTGAACTCCTTCATCGGCGCGAAGAAGCGCAGGCGGAGGTCGTGCGCCGTGACGTGACGCAGGAATTCGTGGATGGTCGGCTCGTCCTCCGGACGCAGGGGCCGCGCGAAGATCCGCCAGCCGTCCTTGAGTTTGAGGCGGCGCTCCCATTGCGACGGATAGGCCCGAACGGCGAAGTTCACAGGGCCGGAGCCGGCAAACTTCCGTTGCGGCGGCCCGACCGCGACACGGGCATCGACTGCGGTCACGCCGGTTTCGTCAGCCAGCAGCGGGTTGATGTCGAATTCACGGATCTCGGGAATGTCGGCGGCCATCTGCGCCAGCTTGACCAGCACCATGGCGACGGCGTCGGGCTTTACTGCCGGGACGTCCCGGTAGGCACGAAGCAGACGTGACACGCGCGTGCGGTCGATCAGGTCGCGGGCCAGCTGCAGATCCAGCGGCGGCAGCGCAAGCGCCTTGTCGTTGATGATCTCGACCGCGGTCCCGCCGCGGCCGAACACGACGACGGTGCCGAAGGTGGGATCGTCGGCAAGGCCCAGGATCAACTCGCGCGCCTTCGCCTTGACGACCATCGCCTGCACGATGACGCCCTCGATGCGTGCTTCGGGACGCAGCTTCCTCGCCCGAGCGAGAATGTCGGTGGCAGCGACCCGCACCGCCTCGGGCGTTGTCAGATTGAGCACGACGCCGCCGACATCGGATTTGTGCACGATGTCGCGCGACATGATCTTCAGGACGACGGTGGCGCCTTGCGCGAACATCTCGCTCGCGCAGGCCACCGCCTGCTCGACATCGGTCGCGGCGTATGTGGGCACCATCGCGATGTCATAGGCCTCGAGCAGGTGCTTGATCTCGACAGGTTCGAGCCATTGGCGGCCGTCCGCGACGGCGGCGGCGACGATCTGCTTGGCGGCCCGGGCGTCAGGCACGAAGGTGTCGGGCATCGCCGGCGGAACCTGGCTCAGCTCCTCCACCGCTTCGCGGTGCCGGACCAGATGCATGAAGCCGCGCACCGCGTCGTCCTCGGTCGGATAGTTCGGAATGCCTCCGCCGGAGAGCGTCTGAATGATCTTTTGATCGGCCCCGATCCAGGCGGCAAGCACCGGCTTTGCCCAACTGCGGTGCTGCTCGCGATATCTGCCGACGAGCTCCGTCACGGTCGTCGCGATGTCGGCAGCCGAGGCGATCGCTGTCTGCACATTGAGGACGAGAACTGCGTCGTTGTCGGGGTCGGCGAGCAGCACCTCAAGCGCCGCCGCGTAGCGCGACGCATTGGCATCGCCCACGATGTCGACGGGATTTGCGCCGGACCAGGTCGGCGGCAGCACGTCGTCGAGTTTCTTGCGGGCGTCCGCGGAAATCGTCGCCGGAATTCCGCCAAGCTCGACCAGCCGATCGACGGCGAGGACGCCGATTCCGCCGCCATTGGTCAGGATGGCCAGGCGCTTTCCGGTCGGCGATTCGACGCGGCCGAGCGTTTCCGCGCAGTCGAACAGCTCGCGCAGATCAGAGACCCGCAGGATGCCGGCGCGCCGGAACGCCGCGTCGTAGACCGCGTCCGCGCCGGCGAGCGCGCCGGTATGCGTGGCAGCGGCCTTCGCACCCTGCGCCATGCGGCCGGACTTCACCACGACGACCGGCTTCACGCGCGCCGCGGCACGCGCCGCCGACATGAACTTGCGCGCGTCCTTGATGGCCTCGATGTAGAGCAGGATCGCGCGGGTCCTGTGATCCATCGCGAAATAGTCGAGCAGATCGGCAATATCGACGTCGACCTGATCACCGATCGAGACGATGCCGGAGAAGCCGACGCCGCGCTGCGCCGCCCAATCAACCATGCCGGCTGCGATCGCGCCCGATTGCGAAATCAGCGCGAGGTTTCCCGCCCCCGGCATGTTCGCGGCAAAACTCGCATTGAGGCTCACGCCGGGCATCATGATGCCGAGGCAGTTCGGCCCGATCAGCCGCATGCCGTATTTGCGGGCCGCGGCAATCGCGGCCTCGAGCAGGGATCCCGGACCGCGACCGAGTCCGGCCGAGACGATCAGCGCGCCCGCCGAGCCGCGACGCCCCGCTTGATCGATGATGCCGGGCACCTCGCGCGCAGGCGCGGTGATGACCACGAGTTCCGGCACGAACGACAGTTTGTCGAGGCTGGCCACCGCGGCGACGCCGCCAATCTCGGCATGGCGCGGATTGACGAGGCCGAACTGACCCGTGAATCCAGCCTTCTGAATGTTTTCCAGAATGGCACGTCCCACGGAGAGCGGGCGGGCGCTGGCGCCGACGAGCGCAACCGAGCGGGGCGCCAGCAGATTCTTCAGCCGATAAGTTGACATGACAGCAAATTCGCCCGGTCGGTGACGGTTCCGATGGTTGACGATCAGGCCGATAAGCTGGCTGGACGCCTAGTGCGAGATCATAACCCAGCACGGTGGCTGGCCAATGACGGTCTTTGTCACACCGCCCCAGACGATCTCGTTCAAACGCGAATGATGGTAGGCCCCCATCACGATCGCGTCGATGGCGTGGGAATCCGCCCAGCTTCCGAGCACCTTGCCGGTCGAGCTGCCGCCGCCGCTTGCGGTTTCGAACGAGGCGTAGACCCCGTGTTCCCTTAAGTGATCGACGAGTGCGGCTCCGGATTGCACGATCGCGTCGGACTTGTCGTCCGCCACGGTCACCACGCGGACCGAGGCGGCCGCCTGAAGGATCGGCAGCGCATCGCCGACCGCGCGCGCCGCGCGCGCGGAGTGATCCCAGGCGATCATGACGTTCTCGAATTCCGGCCGCAGCGCGTCCACATAATGCTCCGGACAGAGCAGCAGCGGCCGCCCGGATTCGAACAGGAGCGTCTCGATGACGTGCTCCGTTCGGCTGTCGTGCGACTTCACCGGGAGGAGCGTGAGATCGCTGAAGCGCGCATGCTCGGCCAGGATCGACGCGATCTGGTCTGCGGGTACCTTGGCCGATCGGCTTTGAGCGCGGATGCCGGTGTGGGAGGACGCAGTGGTGAACGCATTCAGAAGATGCTGCATGTCGCCTGTCCCGAGCGACCCGTTTGCCTCTGCGGTACCGGACTCATCGGGAAGCATCACCTTCGGCCGCACGAAGGCATCCTCCTCGAGTGCAAGTGCGGTGATCCTGGCGCCGAGGTCGGCGGCAACGGCCACACATTTCTCGATGGCAGCAAGGGCCGGCCCGCGCGGCTGGCCGACAAGCGGCAGAAAGACGTCCTTGAAGGGCATCGGGATTCTCCTCGGTGGCAAGATTAGGCCGGCTGTGGCCGGGCCCCCTTGATTTTTGTCAAGCCTGGAAACCCCGTCCGGTCAGCCGACAGGTCTTGACCGACGTCAAGGACTGGCCGCGATCCGCATCTAAGGGTTACGCTGGTCGCCGGGCAGACCGCCTTCCACCGCAACTGGATGTGCCAGCAGGAATGACAGACGAGTCTGCGACCCAGGACCGGATTTTTGCGGCGCTCACCGAATCCCACCGGCATCCCGACGTGAGGCGGATCGATACACATGCCGCGTCGGTCTTTCTCAACGGCGGGCGTGCGCTGAAAATCAAACGGGCGGTCCGGTTTCCGTTCCTCGACTATTCGACCCTCGCGAAGCGGAAGGCCGCCTGCGAGGAGGAGATCAGGATCAATCGGCCGCTGGCGCCGCAGATCTATCACCGCGTCGTGGCGATCACGGAAGAGGCCGATGGATCAGTGAAAATCGATGGTCCTGGCCGGCCGATCGAGTATGCCGTCGACATGTCGCGGTTCGACGAGAGCCGGACGCTGGATCACCTCGCCAAGGCCGGTCCGCTGGATGCAAAGCTTGCCTCGGCTGCCGCTGACGCGATCGTGGCTTCGCATGCGCAGGCTGTTCGCGCCGACGGCAAGGCATGGGTTTCCTCCATTCCAGCCCTGATCGACGGCAACAGCAATGGCCTGCGGAGCGGCAATCATCTGGGCGCTGAAGAGATCGCACAGCTCGGCAGAGACTCGCTCGCGACGTTCCTGCGTCTCCGGCCTCTGCTCGAGGAGCGTGGCCGTCTGGGCTTTGTGCGCCGCTGTCATGGCGACCTGCATCTTGCGAACATCGTGTCGATCGACGAGCAGCCGGTGCTGTTCGATGCCATCGAGTTCGACGCGCAGATCGCAACCGTCGATGTGCTCTACGATCTCGCATTCACGCTGATGGACCTGTTGCACCACGATCAACCGTACGCGGCCAATGTCGTCCTGAACCGATATCTCGCCGCGACGCCGCCCGAAAATCTCGGCGCGCTCTCCGCATTGCCGCTGTTCATGTCCGTCCGTGCAGCGATCCGCGCCCAGGTGACGCTGGCACGGCTGAAGCCGCCGCATTCCGTTGACCCCGGCATTCTCGACGAGGCACGACGCTATTTCAGCCTCGCGCGGGATCTGATCCGTCCTCCCGCTCCCCGGCTGATCGCGGTCGGCGGATTGTCCGGCACCGGAAAGACGGTTTTGGCACGCGCGCTCGCGCGTTTCATCGGACCAGAGCCGGGAGCCGTCGTGCTGCGCAGCGACGTCGTCCGCAAGCGACTGGCCGGGGTCGAGGACACGCACCGGCTGCCGGCAACCGCATACACGCCGGAGGCCACGGCCCGCGTTTACGACGTTTTGGCTCAGCAGGCCCGGCAGGTGCTGGCGCAAGGCCATTCGGCCATCATCGACGGCGTATTCGCCCGTGAAGATGAACGAGACGCGGTCGCCGCACTGGCACGCGACAGCAAAGTGCCGCTGAGTGGCCTATTCCTGGTTGCCGACCTCGCGACCCGGCAAGCGCGGATCGGAGGCCGCCGGGACGACGCATCCGACGCCACGCAGGAGGTTGCCGCGCACCAAGAGCACTATAATATCGGCCAAGTCGGTTGGGCGACCATCGATGCATCCGGGACACAAGAGCAGACGCTCCGGACCTGCCGGGACGCGATCGCCGAGGCAAATAAGGCAATCTGAGTGACGCGGGCAAGGATGGCGCGACCCAGCACGACCTCGACGGCCGCTCGCGCCACGCCGGCGGCGCAGCGCAATGCCCTGCCCGGCCGCCTCAGCCCCGGCATGGCCTGCGACACGGCCTTCCGGATCATCTCCCGCCGTCACCTCGACGCCATCCTCGCCCAGCATGACGGTACATGTCGCGGCGACCCCGAGGCGCTGCATCAGATCCGGATCGCACTGACACATCTGCGCACCACCATCCGCTTCTTCTCGCCCATGGTCGACGACGCGCTGCGGCCGGGGGTGTGGGCCGAGCTGAAATGGCTGAACAGCCAGCTCGGGATGGTGCGGGATCTCGACGTGGCGATCGAGCGGGTCATCGCCGAAAGCGGAGGCGAGCTTGTCGTCATTGCCGAACTCCAGCATTGGGACGAGAAACGCGCCGAGAGCCATCGCCTGCTGGCCCGCGCGCTGCAATCCGCGCGGTATCGCCGCCTGGTCGAGCAGACCACAACCTGGATCGAGAGCGGCCCCTGGTCGACCCGGCGCAGCAAGGAAGCCATCAGGCTGCGCCGCAGCCCGCTCGCCAACCACGCGACTGAGCGGCTCACCGAGTGGGAGACGACGCTGCTCAGGAAAGCGCGAAAACTGCACCGGCTCGACGTCGAGAAACGACACAAGCTGCGGCTTCTCAACAAGCGGCTGACCTATTCGATCGAGTCTCTCGAGGATTTATTCGCCGACGAGACGCTGGCTAAGCAGAAGTCGATCCTCAAGCAATTGCGCAAGGCGCAAAAATCCCTCGGACAATTGAACGACGATGCGCGAGGGCAAACCCTGGCGGCATCCTTGAACGAGGCCATCCCCGAGGCCGGCCTTCGCTTCCTCGACCGCAAACGGGAAAAGAAGCTGCTGCGAGCCGCTACGGAGGCCTACCGCAAGCTGGACAAGGCGAAGCCGTTCCGCTCGTCCGACCTCGCGCCGAATGCAGAGCCTGAGGATTAGTTGTGGACGTAGTCTCCCGGCGCGTCCGGCAGACCGTCAACGCCTCCAGCTCCGATCTGCGGCGGATCGCAGGGCGCGCCGGAGCGCGCCGCCAGCCATCCGGCCCATTCAGGCCACCACGACCCCTCAAGTCGCGGTGCCTGCTTCAGCCATTCATCCGGTCCGACATAGGGCGCGTCCGCGGCCTTGATCAGCACCTGATAGCTGTGGCCGGGTTGGTCCGGCGGCGCGACGACGCCTGCATTGTGACCGCCGCTGGTCAACACGAACGTCACGTCGGCATCGACCTGATAGTGGATCTTGTAGACAGATCGCCACGGCGCCACGTGATCGGCGAGCGTGCCGACCACGAACATCGGCGCATGGATGTCGGAAAGCGAGATACTTCTGTCCTCGACGCGATAGCGGCCCTCGGCCAGGTCGTTGTGCAGGAATAGTTTTCGCAGATATTCCGAGTGCATGCGATAGGGCAGCCGTGTGGCGTCGGCGTTCCAGGCCATCAGGTCGATCGGCGCCGTGCTCTCGCCCATCAGATAATCATGCGACAGCCGCGACCAGATCAACTCGTTGGAGCGCAGGAGCTGGAACGCACCGGCCATCTGGGTCGTGTCGAGATAGCCATGCTGCCACATCATGTCTTCGAGGAAGGCGACCTGGCTCTCGTTGACGAAGAGCGTCAGCTCGCCGGCCTCGGTGAAATCCGTCTGCGCGGCAAGCAGGGTGATCGTGTCCAGTCGCTTGTCGCCATCGCGCGCCATCGCGGCCGCGGCGATCGATAGCAACGTGCCGCCGAGGCAGTAGCCGAGCGCATGGACCTTCCGGTCCGGCAGGATCCGGCCGATCATGTCCAGCGCCGCCATGACGCCGAGCTTGCCATAGTCGTCGAAGGCGACATCACGGTCTTGGGCGTCCGGATTTCGCCAGGAAATCGCGAATACGGTGAAGCCCTGACCGGTCAGATACCTCACCAGCGAATTCTGCGGCGACAGATCGAGGATGTAGTACTTCATGATCCAGGCCGGCACGATCAGGATCGGCTCGGGCCGCACCTGCGCGGTCGTCGGATGGTACTGGATCAGCTCCATCAAACCGTTGCGATACACGACCTTGCCTGGTGAAGCCGCGACCGTCTTGCCGACGACAAACTGTTCGTCACCGGCTGGTTTTGCGGTCGAGTGCAGGCGCACCAGATCGCTGTACCAGTTCTGCCAGCCGAACACGAAATTCTCCCCGCCGCTCTGCAACGCCTTCTCCAGCACCAGCGGATTTGTCGCAGCGAAATTCGACGGCGCCAGCATGTCGAGCATCTGGCGCATCGAGAATTCGACGATGGCTTCATTGGCGGGCGACACGCCGCGTACACCGGTCGTGGCGTCGTGCCACCAGCGCTCCGTGAGCAGAAACGCCTGCGCGAACAGATTGAACGGCGGGGCTTCCCATTGCGCTCCCCTGAAGCGGCGATCCCGTTCCTGCGGCTCTATCACCGACCACGGCTTTTGCGTTGGTGCGTGCGCAACAGATTCCAGCAACCGGCCCATGTCGCGAACGGCTTTGCGGGACATCTCCATCTGGCGCTGCGGCGCCGCAGCGAGATGAGAGCTCCAATCGAGCCAGGCGAGCGACAGGGCCAGCGGCGAAATCCCGCCCGTGAACCGCGCCAGCGACGCGTGAAAAGCTCGGTCCAGAGGGTACGGCTCTGACGGAGGCGCCGGTCGCGCGGGCAGACTTTCGGTCGGACGGTCGACGCTCACAACGGGGTCGGCGGAGGGGTGCCCTGCCGGCTCTTCGGTTCGCGGAACAAGCTGCACGACGCTCATGGCTGAAAATTCCTGCGCACTTTGCCGTTTCAGGTTCTTGGGGTTTCAGGTCCTTGGCAGGATACGTCGCCCGGGTTCCGATGCGTTGAGCTGCATCAATCTCGTCCGCCGATCACGATTGCTTCACTGCCATCGACCGACCTCACCTGCTTGACCTGCGTCAAAGCCGGCCTCCATGCTTGAAATAGGCTTCGCTCATCCACTTTCGTCAAAACCTGCGGAGCTACCCATGCGCGCCCACCAGATCATGACCCGATCGGTCATCTCGGTCACCCCCGACACCAGCATCGTCGAGGCGGCGAACATCATGCTGAAGAGGCATGTCAGCGGCCTCACCGTGGTCGACGATACCGGCAAGCTGGTCGGCGTCGTCTCGGAAGGTGATTTCATCCGACGCAGCGAAATCGGCACCGGACGCAAGCGGGGGCGCTGGCTGAGGTTCATCCTTGGTCCGGGCGGATCGGCCCGCGACTTCGTCCACGAGCACGGCCGCAAGGTTTCGGAGGTGATGACCACCTCCGTCGTGACCATCACCGAGGATACGGCGCTCGCCGAGATCGTCGATCTCATGGAACGGAACAACGTGAAGCGATTGCCCGTCGTCCGCGGCGACAAGATCGTCGGCATCGTGTCGCGCGCGAACCTGCTGCAGGCGGTGGCGGGGCTCGCCCGCGAGGTGCCGGATCCGACGGCAGACGACGATCACATCCGCGGCCGCATCATCGACGCCATGGAGAAGAACGACTGGTGTCCGTTCGGGCTGAACGTCATCGTCCGCGACGGCATCGTTCACCTCAGCGGCGTCATCACCGAGGAGCGCTCACGGCAGGCTGCGGTCGTCGCAGCGGAGAACGTCGAGGGCGTGAAGAAGGTGCACGACCATCTCTGCTGGGTCGACACCATGTCCGGCGTCTATCTGAACTCGCCCGAGGACGACGATCTCGCCAAGGCGAGCTGAAACCTGACGCGGTTCAGCGTGGAATCACGGCGGTGGCCTCGATCTCGACGCGCGCCGCCTTCTCAACGAGGCGCACGACCTGCAACAGCGCCATCGCAGGATAGTGCGCGCCAAAGATCGCACGGTAGACCTTGCCGAGCTCTTTCAGGTTGGTCAGGTACTCGTCCATGTCGACGACGTACCAGGTCAGCCGCACCAGGTGCTCGGGCCGGGCGCCGGCTTCGGCAAGGATCGCAGCGATGTTGCTCAGGGTCTGGCGGACCTGCGCGACGAAGCCGTCCGCGAGACGCTCCTGGGCATCCCAGCCGATCACCCCGCCGGTGACGACGATCCGCCCCTCGGCTGCCATGCCGTTGGCATAGCCTTTCGGGAGCGGCCAGCCGGACGGCTGCAGCACCTGCGCTCCCGACCGGGTTTCGTCCCCGCCTGCTGTCGGCAACACCGCGCGGGGCGGGCCTGTCGGCGTCGTCACTGACAATCTCTATCCTTTCATTCCCGCGACGCCCGAGGATGTCACAGCGGCCTGCGCCAGCTGTCTCAGCGCAAAGCGCTTCAACTTGCCGGTTTCGGTCTTCGGCAGCTGCGTCACGAACTCGATCGCGCGCGGATATTTGTACGGCGCGATCTCGCGTTTGACATGCTCCTGCAACTCGGCGACCAGCCGAGCGTCGGGCGTCACGCCGGGCGCGGCAATGACATAGGCCTTCACGATCATCCCGCGCGCCTCGTCCGGCGCGCCAACGACGCCACATTCGGCAACGGCCGCATGCGTGAGCAGCGCCGTCTCGACATCCGTGCCGGCAATGTTGTAGCCAGCCGACACGATCATGTCGTCGGAGCGCGACTGGTACCAGAAATAGCCGTCGCCATCCATCAGATAGGTGTCGCCGGTGATGTTCCAGCCGTTCTGGACGTATTTGCGCTGCCGCTCGTCGGCGAGATAGCGACAGCCGGTCGGTCCGCGCACAGCGAGGAAGCCCATCGTGCCCGGCGGCAAATCGTTGCCGGAACCGTCGACGATCTTGGCTTCATAGCCCGGCACCGGCTTGCCCGTCGCGCCGGGACGGATTTCGTCCTCGGTCGCGCTGATGAAGATGTGCAGCAGCTCGGTCGAGCCGATCCCGTCCATCAGCTTGATGCCGGTCGCCTTGAGCCAGGCATCGAATGTCGGCTTGGGGAGCGTCTCGCCCGCGGAGACGCATTTACGCAGCGAAGAGATGTCGCGGCCTGCGAGCTTGCCGAGCATGGCGCGATACGCGGTCGGTGCGGTGAAGCAGACCGTGGTCTTGTACTGTTCGATCGCATTCAGGATGTCGTCGGGCGTGGTCTTCTCCAGCACGACGAAGGAGGCGCCGATGTGCATCGGAAACAGGACGCCGCCGAAGCCGAACGTGAAGGCGAGCGGTGCCGAGCCGACGAAGCGATCCTTCTGCTCCGCCCGCAGGATGTTGTGCGCGTAGCCGTCGCAGACCGCCAGCATGTCCCGGTGGAAGTGCATGGTGCCCTTGGGATCGCCCGTGGTGCCCGACGTGAAGGCGATCAGGCAGATGTCGTCGGAGGCGGTGTCGACAGCTCCGAACTCCGGGCTGGCGTCCGCGATCAGCGCTTCGAGCGAATCGCCGGCGCCGTTCCCCCAATAGACGACGTGCCTGAGACCGGGCGCAGCGGCTTTCGCCTTCTCCATCTCCTCGGCGAGCTTTCCATCGCAGAGCGCCAGCGAGATCTCGGCCTTCTGGATCGGATAGGACAGCTCCTTGGCGCGCAGCAGCGGCATCGTCGCCACCACAATGCCGCCGGCCTTGATCACCGCGAGATAGGTCGCGACCATCATCGGATTGTTGGACGAGCGCAGCAGCACGCGCCCGCCGGTGACGAGACCGAGCTTGCCGACCAGCACATTGGCGATGCGGTTCACCAGCGCCTGCAGCTCGCGATAGCTGTAGCTGACGGCGGGACTGATGACGCAAGGCGCGTCGCCATGCCCCTGCTCGACCCAGCGGTCGAGGAAATAGCTGACGCAGTTCAATCGCGGCGGATAACACAGCTCCGGACGGGTGAAGATGAATTCCGGCCAGAGCTCGCGCGGCGGAAGGTGCTGCCGCGCGAACGTATCGACATGGGCCGTCGCATCGTTGCCGTCAGACGAGCCCGAGACTTGAACCTTGGCGGCGTTGGCCATCGCACGCTCCTTTGCGCATGGAAAGCACCCGGCAGCACTATCTGGGAAACATTTTAGGCTTAAAACAATTCGGCGCAATAGCGGATTTTGGGCATCCCGTGCATTTTGCTGCGGCAAGGAAGGATCGGCGGGCGCGTCGGCCCGCGGGCGCCTCAGGCGCGGCGGCGACCGGCCGATTTCTGCGCCGATGCCTTGGTCTTGGCGAGGAGCCGCATCAATTCGCGGACGTCCTTCGGCGAAAGATCGGCGAAGAGATCGGCGATCCAGGTCTCGTGTTCCGCGGCCATCCTGCGAAACTCGGCACGCCCGAGCTTCGTCAGCCTGATCACCTGAACGCGGCGGTCCGTGTCGGAGGTCCGGCGATCGAGATGGCCGGATTCCACGAGACGCTCGACGAGGCCGGTCACATTGCCGTTCGACACCATCATGCGCTTGGAGACGTCGGACAGCGTCATGCCCTCCGGCGCCTTGTCGAGCTGCGCCATCAGATCGAAACGGGGCAGCGTGACATCGAAGCGCTGCCGCAACCGGCCGCGGACCTCGCCCTCGATCAGGGTCGTGCAGGTCAAGAGGCGCAGCCACAACCGAAGCTCTTCGGCGTGATCTTCCGGAGTTTCGACAGCCTTGGTCTCGGAATCGAGCATCTCGATGCAGTCACTCACGGCCGGCATTGGCGCCGGCACGGATTCCCAACATTTTGAGCTTCAAATAAATCCGGGCCGGCTGCAAGCCTAAAGCTGCAACAATCGACCGCACGCCAATTTCTTTAGGCTTCAAGTAATTGGCGCGCCGCTTGCATGCGCCGCTTCCCCGCAAGATGACGGCGCCTTTGGGCTTTGCTTGCCGCCGCAGCCATCATCGGCATAAGCTTGAGTTGAAGCACGAGGCTTGTAGTGCAAGCCCGATCGACACGGGGGACAGATCATGAAGACGCAAACGACTTTGGCCGCAGCCGCCATCCTGCTCGGGACCGCGGTGAGCCCTACCCTCGCCCAGGAGAAGATCAAGCTGGGTGTGATCGTGACCCTGTCGGGACCCGCCGCCGCACTCGGCCAGCAGGTTCGCGACGGATTTGCGCTCGGGGTGAAGGATCTCGGCGGCAAGATGGGTGGCCGCGATGTCGAAGTGATCGTCGCCGACGACGAGCTGAAACCGGATGCAGCCGTGACGAAAGCCAAAGGCCTTCTGGAGCGCGACAAGGTCGATTTCGTGGTCGGCCCGATCTTCTCCAACATCCTCCAGGCGATCCATCGACCAGTCACGGAGTCGAAGACCTTCCTGATCAGCCCCAATGCAGGCCCGTCGACCTTTGCCGGCAAGGACTGCAACCCGTTCTTTTATGTGACCTCGTATCAGAACGACCAGGTGCACGAAGTCCTCGGCAAGGTCGCGCAGGATCGCGGCTACAAGCGCATGTATCTGATGGTGCCGAACTATCAGGCCGGCAAGGACTCGGTCGCCGGCTTCAAGCTCGACTACAAGGGCGAAATCGTCGAGGAATCCTACATGCCGCTCAACACGCTGGACTTCCAGCCGGAGCTTTCCAAGATTTCATCGCAGAAGCCCGATGCTCTCTTCACATTCATGCCGGGCGGGCTCGGCGTCAATCTGGTCAAGCAGTACCGGCAGGCCGGCCTCGCCGACAGCATTCCGGTGCTCTCGGCGTTCACGGTGGATGAATCCACTTTGCCGGCCCAGCAGGATGCGGCCGTCGGCATGTTCGGCGGCGCGAACTGGGCGCCCAATCTCGACAACCCCCAGAACAAGAAGTTCGTCGCCGCTTATGAAGCCGCCTATAACGGCGTGCCCGGGACCTACGCCTTCCAGGCCTATGACGCCGCGATGCTGATCAACAGCGCGGTCAAGGCCGTGAAGGGCGACCTCTCGAACAAGGATGCGGTCGGCGCCGCCCTGAAGAAAGCCGACTTCACCTCGCTGCGCGGTGCCTTCAAGTTCAACACCAACGGCTATCCGATCCAGGACTTTTACCTGACCAAGGTCGCCAAGCGTCCGGACGGCAAGTTCCAGACCGAGATCGTCCAGAAGGTCTTCGAGAATTACGGCGACCGCTACGCCAAGGACTGCAAGGCGGCGAACTAAGCCGCGCGTCGCGTTACGGGAGGACTGCAATGAAAACTGAAATCACCGGCATCACCCGGGCCAATGAAGGGATCCAGGGAATTTCCTGGAACATCCTCGGTCAGACCTATGTGCCGAAAAGCAATACCGAGCACAGCTTTTCCTGGCACGCGACATTGCCGCCGGGCACATTCGTGCCGCCGCACATCCATCCGGACCAGGACGAGTATCTCTACATGCTTGAGGGCAAGCTCGACTTCGTGCTCGGCAATTCGGAGGCGCAGGCGACGGCGGGCGATCTGATCCGGCTCGGCATGGGCGTGCCGCACGGCATCTTCAACAAGTCGGAGCAGACCGCAAAAGTCCTGTTCTGGGTATCACCGACCCGCAAGCTGTTCGACCTGTTCTGGGGCCTTCACAACATGAAGGAGCAGAAGCCGGAGGACGTGGTGGCGATGGCGGCCGAGTTCAACATTCACTTCCTGCCGCCGCCTCCCGGCGGTTAGCAGCATGACCCCGGAAAAGTGCGCAAGCGGTTTTCCGGAAGGGGCATGCTCAATCAAAGGCCAAAGGGTGATGATGATTCATCGCCCTCAAGCGCGCACCGCCGCCAGCCCCGGCACGGCGGCAAAGCCGGCCTTGGTGGCATAGCCGCGCACGATCGCCTCGCGCTGCGAATAGCTCAGCACGTTGTCGACATTGTCGAAACCGTCGGGTGCAAGCTGCTCGACGGCGTCGATGACGCCCTCGGGACCGCCGCGCCGGTTGGAGCGAACGATGTCCGCGGTCATCGGCAGGCGCTTCTTCTCATATTCGAGCAACGCCTGGCGGGGATGCTCGGCGCGCGCCAGCGCATCGGCGAGGCAACGCGCATCGAGGATCGCCTGCGAGGCACCGTTCGAGCCGACCGGATACATGGGATGCGCGGCATCGCCGAGCAGCGTGACGCGCCCGGACGACCAATAGGGCAACGGATCCCGGTCACAGGTCGGATATTCGTAGAACTCGGGCGTTGCCGAGATCAGGCTCTTCACGTCGATATAGGGCACCGAGAAGCGGGCCACATGCGGCATCAGCTCCTCGCGGCGGCCCGGCCGCGACCAGTCTTCCTTCCGCGGCGGCGGGGCATTGCCCTCACCGACCTTCACCAGCACCGCCCAATTGGTGAGACGGCTCGCGGGGCTCGATCCCTCCGCGATCGGATAGATCACCACCTTGGCGTTGAGCCCGCCGGCCACGATCATCGATTTGCCGGTGAGGAACAGCGGCCAGTCGCGCGCACCGCGCCACAGCATCAGGCCGTTCCAGCACGGCGGTCCCTCGTTCGGGAACAGCGTGTCGCGAACGCGTGAGTGGATGCCGTCGGCGCCGATCAGGATATCGCCGCGCGCCGTGTGGATATGCGCGCCGGCGCGATCGAAGAAATAGGCGGTGACGCCGCCCTCGTCCTGAGTGAATGCGCCGAGCCGGCAGCCGGTGTGGATAGCATCCGGCCCGAGCCGCTCCTCGACGGCGCGATGGATGACGCCCTGAAGGCGGCCACGGTGGATCGAGAATTGCGGCACGTCGTGGCCCGCGTCGATGCCACGGGCCTCGCGCCAGACTTCCTGGCCGTGGCGATTGAGGTAATAGAGCTGATCGGTGCGGATCGCGACATCGTCGAGCTTCTGGAGCAGACCGAGGCCGGCGAGCTCGCGCATCGCATGCGGCAGCGTGTTGATGCCGACACCGAGCTCGCGGATGGTGTCGGCCTGCTCGAAGATTTCGCAATCCAGGCCGCGCGAGCGCAGCATTAATGCCGTGGTGAGACCACCGATACCGCCACCGACGATAATCGCCTTCATCGCCTTAACTCCACTCGATAACGCCAGGCAATGAGTTAACGTCGCACGGGCAGTTGCTCCGCCGCAAGCGGCTTTGTCGCCTCCGCCCAGAGCTCGGCCCGGGTCTTGGGCTTAGCCTTAATTCCCGGCTCCTAAGGCCCCTGCCGGAGGCGCATTCCTCATCGAAACCCCGCCAATTGAGCCCAACGCGAAATTATTTCAAGCTTAAAGGAATTTCGCGTACGTTCCCTTTTTGGCAGGGCCGCGGCCAGGAGTAACCGGCCTAGTCGCCCCTGAACACCGGCTTGACCTTGTTGGCGAAGGCCTCGAAGGCGCGCTCGAAATCCGCCGTCGTCATGCACAGGGCCTGTGCAACGGCCTCCGCCTCGATCGCCTCCTCTACCGACATCGCCCATTCCATCGCCAGCATCCGCTTGGTCATGGTGTTGGCGAAGGTCGGCCCTTCCGCGATCTGCCTTGCCAGCAGTTGCGCCTGGGGCAACACCTGCTCCGGTGTCACGAGACGGCTGAAGAAGCCCCAGCGCTCGCCCTCCTCCGCGGTCATGAAGCGGCCGGTGTAGAGCAGCTCGGAGGCGCGGGACTGCCCGATGATCCGCGGCAGGATTGCGCACGCGCCCATGTCGCAGCCGGCAAGGCCCACCTTGTTGAAGAGGAATGCGACCTTGGCCCCGCTCGCCGCGAGCCGCATGTCGGACGCCATGGCAATAATCGCGCCCGCGCCGGCACAGATGCCTTCGACCGCAGCGACGATCGGCTGCGGGCAGGCCCGCATCGCCTTGACGAGGTCGCCCGTCATCCGGGTAAAGGCCGTCAGTCCCTTGGTGTCCATCTTCACGAGCGGACCGATGATCTCGAATACGTCGCCGCCGGACGAAAAATTGGCGCCCGCGCCTGTGACGACGATCGACTTGACCGCATCGTCGAACGCGCAGGCGCGAAAGAAATCGGTGAGCTCGCGGTAGCTCTCGAAAGTCAGCGGATTTTTCCGCTCGGGACGATTGAGCGTCACGGTGGCAACGCCGTCGACCACGGCCAGCAGGAAATTCTGCGGCGAATAGTCCGCCAGCGGCAGGGTCACGGGATTGGCTGGTCTGCTCATGCGATCTCCTTAGCTTTCTCGTTCCAGGCCTGCATCGCGCACGCTAGATCTCACCACCGGCAACCGCGATCGCCTGTCCTGTGATCGCACCGGCGCTCTCCCCGCACAGCCACAGCACTGCATCGGCCACCTCCTGAGGCGTGATCAGCCGCCCCTGCGGATTGTGCTTCGCGAGCTCGGCAATCGCCTGCTCGTGGCTGCGGCCCGTCTTCTTCATGATGTTCTCGATGCTGCCGGCAACCAGATCGGTATCCGTGAAGCCGGGACATACGGCATTCACCGTGACATTGCTGCCGGCCATTTCCAGCGCAAGCGAACGCACAAGTCCAATCACGGCGTGCTTGGCGGCACTATACGCGCTGACATAGGGATAGCCCTTGAGCCCGGCCGTCGATGCAATCGCGACGATGCGACCGTAGGGGCGGTCCTTCATCGCCGGCAAGACGCCGTGGATGGCGTGAACCGCGCCCATGAAGTTGACGTCCATCATGCGGGCAAACAGCGCACTGTCCGATTTCGCGAACGGCGCCGATTCAGCGCTGCCGGCGTTGGCGATCAGAATATCGATCGGCTTCCGTGCGCTTGCTTGGGCGATGGCAGCTTTCACCGATGCTTCGTTCGAGACGTCCGCGACCGCAGCAAAATGCGCAGCCCCCGCGCTCACCGCCTCGTCAAGAGTTGCCGCATTGCGGCCAAGCACCGTCACGGTGGCACCGGCGCCCGCGAGGGAGGCTGCAATCGCGCGGCCGATGCCACGGCCGCCGCCGGTGACCAGCGCGTGCGGCGAATGCGGCAATGCGGACATGCGTTGGCTCCCTGGGATGTGATCGCCCCTCGATATATTTTAACCTTCAAATTTTTGCAACGAAAGCACCGATTAAGATCCCAAACGTCCAAGCGCCCGGGACCGGCCCGAAAATTGCTTTAAGTATAAAATTGTCTCTTCCCATCCCTTACAGGCCTGTTAGCATCGCCGGGCCAAGCAAGAGGTTGTTGCGTGTCGCAATCCACGCCCATGATAACAAGGGACGGACGTTTCGCCTACGAAGCCGCGGGCGATCCGGGCGCAATACCCCTGATTTTCCTGCATGGCATCGGCGGCGCGGCGCGAGCCTGGCGGAACCAGCTCGCCACCTTCGGCACCCGCTTTCGCGCGATTGCATGGGACATGCCGGGCTATGGCGGATCGGCTCCGCTCGGCAGCGTCAGCATCGCTGCCCTGGCGGACGCGCTTCAGCAATTCATCGAGCAACTCGGTGTGAGCAGGCCAATTCTGGTTGGCCATTCCATCGGCGGCATGATCGTCCAGAAATGGCTGGTGCAATTTCCGATGCGCGGGCGCGCGGTCGTGCTGGCGCAGACCAGCCCGGCCTTCGGCAAGGCCGACGGCGATTGGCAGAGATCGTTCATCGCGGCGCGGCTTGGCCCGCTCGACCGCGGAGAGACGATGAAGTCGCTGGCACCTTCCCTGGTAAAGGAGCTTGTCGGCGACGATCCCGATCCAAAGGGAATGGAGCTTGCGCGCGAATGCATGGGAAGCGTGCCCGAGGCGAGCTATCGCGCCATGATGCTGGCCTTGATCGGCTTCGACCAACGCAGCACGCTCAAGGACATTTCCGTGCCGACGCTGCTGCTGTCCGGCTCCAAGGACAACAATGCGCCTGCGCCGATGATGGCGAAGACGGCGACCTACATCCCTTCGGCCGAATATGTCGAGCTCGCCGGCGTCGGCCATCTCGCCAATCTTGAGCGACGCGATGCCTTCGACGAGGCCCTCGGCCGGTTCCTGAACTCCGTCGCGATCAAAACGTAAGGCGAGCGTGCAATGACCGTGCAAGTCCGCAAGAACGTCGGCGCAACCGACAAGGTGGCAATGGACGCCCCGATCTTCGATCCCGTGGCATTCCGCCTGAACGACGAGCAGGCCGGCATCATTTCGCGCGCGCGGGAGATCGGGCAGAGCGTGTTCGCTGGCCGCGCGGCGACTTACGATCGCGAGGCAATCTTTCCGACCGAGAATTATCGCGACCTGCACCGGGTCGGCTTGCTCGGCATTGCCGTCCCCAAGGCGCATGGCGGACTCGGCGCGAACTATCAGACCTATGCCTTGGCAGCCGCGGAAATCGGCCGCTATTGCGGCGCGACCGCATTGACCTGGAACATGCACGTCTGCTCGACCCTGTGGTCGGGTCCACTCGCCGACGATCTCGACATGGACGCCGCGACTCGCACCGAGCACGAGCGGCGACGGGCGGTCCACTACAAGCGCATCGTCGAGGACGGGGCGATCTATTCGCAGCCCTTTTCGGAGGGTGGCGCAGCGGCGGCAGGCGGCGTCGCCTTCGGCACGGAGGCAAAGCCCGTGAAGGGCGGCTGGATCGTCAGCGGCAAGAAGATCTTTGCATCGCTGTCAGGCCATGCAGATTATTACGGCGTGCTCTGCACCGAGATCGAGGAAGGCGGGAAAGCCTCGCGCCGCAACACGCTTTATCTCGCCATCTCCGCCAAGTCGGAGGGCGTTTCGGTCGTCGGCGACTGGGATCCGCTCGGCATGCGCGGAACGGTCTCGCGTACGCTGCTGTTCAAGGACGTGTTCGTGCCCGAGGATTCTGCGCTGATGCCGCGCGGCGTCTATTTCCAGGCCGCGATGCGCTGGCCGCACATGTTCCTGACACTGTCGCCGACCTACATGGGCCTGGCACAAGCCGCCTATGACTTCACCGTGCGCTATCTGCGCGGCGAAGCGCCAGGCATGCCGCCGGTCAAGCGCAGGATGTACCCGACCAAGCAGATCGCGGTCGCGCAGATGCAGATCAAGCTCGAGCAGATCAAGGCGATCTGGTTCCAGGCCGTCACGGAAGCGCGCGCCAATCCAAGCAAGGAGCAGGTGCTCCGCGCCTACGCCGCGCAATATTCGGTGATGGAAGGTGCCAATGAGCTCGCCGCGCTCGCGATCCGCACCTGCGGCGGTCAGGCCATGCTCCGCTCGCTGCCGCTGGAGCGCATCTATCGCGACAGCCGCTGCGGCTCGCTGATGCTGCCCTGGACGGCCGAGCTTTGCCTCGACCGGATTGGACGCGAGGCGCTTTACGAGGCCGGCGAAACGGACGACTGACGGTGGACCTGTGTAGTCTGATCGATCGCAACGCGGCGTTCGCGCCAGACA
This sequence comes from Bradyrhizobium sp. SZCCT0153, assembly GCF_018129995.1. Taxonomy (GTDB): domain Bacteria; phylum Pseudomonadota; class Alphaproteobacteria; order Rhizobiales; family Xanthobacteraceae; genus Bradyrhizobium; species Bradyrhizobium japonicum_G. The sequence continues at coordinate 80,169 of NZ_JAFCKS010000005.1, read as the reverse complement.
AGACGGCCATTGCCTTCGAAGGGGAACGGCTGAGCTATGCAGCGTTCGCCGCGCGGATCGAGCGGACCGCGACGGCGTTGAAGCAGGAACTCGGCGTCGGCCGGGGCGACCGCGTTGCAATCCTCAGCCTGAACCGGCCGGACTATCTGGTTCTGCTCTATGCCTGCGCGCGGCTCGGCGCGATGCTGGTGCCCCTGAACTGGCGGCTGGCCGTCGCAGAGCAGCTTTTCATTCTCACCAATGCCGGCGCCAAGGTCCTGGTGCTCGAGCAGGCATTTGAGGGGGTTCTTCCCAAGCTTGAGGGGACTGCCGCTGTCGGGCTCGATTTCGAGCCGCCGGGCGGCACGACGTTCGACGACCTGTTGGCACGCAGCGAGGGCAGTGGCCGCAACCCGCACGCCGATCTCTCCTGCCCGCTCCTCGTTGTCTATACGTCAGGAACGACCGGACGGCCGAAAGGCGCGGTGCTACGCCAGGAGGCGCTGTTCTGGAACGGCGTCATGAGCCAGCACATGCACAACATGACATCCGACGATCACATATTGACGGTGCTGCCGCTCTTCCATGTCGGCGGCCTCAACATCCAGACCACGGCAGCGCTCCAACTTGGCGCGACCGTCACGATCCACGCCCGTTTCACGCCGGATACGGCACTCGCGGCCATCGAACGGGAACGACCGACACTGACCGTGATGGTGCCGGCAATCATCCAGGCCGTAACCGAGCATCCCGCCTGGGCTGCCGCCGATCTGTCGTCGCTGAAGGCGGTCGCCACCGGCTCGACCATCGTGCCGCCGCACCTGATCGAGCGCTTCGTCGCACGCGGTGTACCGGTGCTCCAGGTCTATGGTTCGACCGAAACCTGCCCGATCGCGGTTTACACGCGCCTTGGCGGCGACCTTTCACGTGTGGGATCGACCGGTCTTGCCGGCCTGTGCTGTGAGGCAAAGGTGATCGATCAGGCTGGCAACGCGGTGCCGGCGGGCACGCCGGGCGAGATCGCCGTGCGCGGCCCCAACGTGTTCTTTGAATACTGGGGCGATGCGGATGCCACGCGCGATGCGCTGCACGACGGCTGGTATCGCACCGGCGACATCGGCCTGTGCGACGCCGACGGATATTTCTGGGTCCGCGACCGCAAGAAGAACTTGATCATCTCCGGCGGGGAGAACGTCTATCCGGCCGAAGTCGAGCGCGTCCTTCTGGAACATCCCGATGTCAGCGAATGCGCGGTGATCGGCCGGCCCGATCCGCGCTGGGATGAGGTGCCAATCGCCTATGTGATCCCGAGATCGGGATGCCAGCCCGGAGCCGACGAGTTGAGAGCGCACCTTCTGGCACAACTCGCGCGCTACAAGGTACCGCGCGACATCGTCTTCGTCACGGACCTGCCGCGCACGGCGCTCGGCAAGGTTCAGCATTTCCTGCTGAAGCAGATCGATGCGCAGTCGCGCGCACAAGGAGAGACATCTTGAAGATTGCGGTTCTGGGTGGGGGAAACGGCTCTTTCGCGGCCGCAGGCGATTTTGCGCTGTCCGGACATGAGGTCCGGCTCTGGCGCCGCGACGCGGATCAGGTCGCGGCACATCGTGCCGCCGGCTCCGGCATCGTTGTAAAGGATCATAACGGCCGTCACGAGACCAAGCTCGCGCTGGTCACGACCGACATCGCAGAAGCCGTCAACGGCGCGGAGCTGATCCTGTGCCCCGCCCCCGCCTTCGCGCAGCCGGACATCGCCCGGCTGCTTGCTCCACATCTGCGGGATGGACAGGTCGTGTTTCTGCCACCGGCGACGTTCGGCTCGATGATCTTCGCCCAGGCAGCGCGGGACGCCGGCAACCATGCCAAGGCGAGCTTTGCAGAGACCGGCACGTTGCCCTGGCTGACCCGCAAGCACGGGCCATTCGAGGTCGCCATCACCATCCGCGCCAAGCGACTGCCGGTCGGCGTGCTCCCTCTCGAAACTGCTGCACACGCGATCGAAGTGATCGGACGCGCTTTCCCCGATGCGATCGAGCCGTGCGGAGACGCGCTGTCCGGGGCACTGATGAACGCAGGCCCGATCATCCATCCGCCGCTGATCGTGATGAATGCGGGCCCGATCGAACATTTCGAGCGATGGGACATCCACAAGGAGGGAACGCAAGGCGCGATCCGCCGGGTAACCGATGCGCTCGACGCCGAACGCATCGCGGTGCGCGAAGCGCTCGGCTACGGCGCGCCGCATTTTCCGCTGGCTCATCACTACGCGAAAGAAGGCGAGATCTGGATGTACGGCCGCGGCTCGCATGATCGCCTGACCGATTCGGGCGACTGGCGCGAACGGATCGTGCTGAGCGAACATCGCTACATGCGCGAGGATTTGCGGCTTGGGCTATCGCTGCTGGTCTCAGTCGCTGGCCTGGCGGGCGTGGCCACGCCGCTCGCAAAGGCTTTCCTGGCGATCGGCGGCGCAATCTGCGGCGAGGATTTCAGCCAGGGCGGCCGAACGCTCGAAACGCTGGGGCTGGGCAATCTCGGCAAGGCCGAACTGCAGACGCTTCTACGCAGGGGATTTTGACCGATGACCAGCCGCACCAACATTGCCTGTCTCGGGGCCGGTCGCATGGGCCGCGGCATCGCCGTCGCGTTCGCTTACGCGGGGCATACGGTCACGATGGTCGATATCAAGGCACGTTCCACGGACGATTTCGCCAAGCTCGAGGCGGACGCGATCGGCGAAGTCAGGACTACCTTTGCCAGCCTGGCGAAGCTGGGGCTGCTGACCGAAGCAGATGTCGATCCGCTCATCGCGAGGGTCTCGGTGGTGCCGGCCAATCAGAGCGGCGCAGCGCTAGCCGAAGCCGGCATCGTCTTCGAGGGCGTTCCGGAAGTCGTTGAGCTCAAGCGCGAGGTGCTGGGAGCGGCTTCAAAACAGGTCGGGCCGGATACGATCATTGCATCGACGACGTCGACCATCCTCGTCGACGATCTCTCCGGCGCGATCGTAAACCCCCGCCGCTTCCTCAATGTGCACTGGCTCAATCCGGCCTATCTGATCCCTCTGGTAGAAGTCTCGCCCGGCAAGGCCACCGATCCGGCCATCATCGACGAGGTCAAGGCGCTGCTCGAAGGCATCGGCAAGGTTCCGGTCGTCTGTGCGGCGACCCCAGGCTTCATCGTCCCGCGCATCCAGGCGCTGGCGATGAACGAAGCCGCGCGCATGGTCGAGGAAGGCGTCGCCAGCGCGGAAGATATCGACAAGGCGATCCGCTACGGGTTCGGCTTCCGCTACGCCGTGCTCGGGCTGCTCGAGTTCATCGACTGGGGCGGCGGCGACATTCTCTACTACGCCAGTCGCTATCTCGAGGGCGCACTCGGCAGCGACCGCTATCGTGCACCTGATGTCATTGCCCGCAACATGCATGAAGGCAAGATCGGTCTACGGACAGGCGCCGGCTTCCTCGATTATTCAGGAATGGACGTCGACGCCTATCGGGTAAAGCGGCTTCAGGCCATGGTCGACCTGCTCCGGCACTTCAACCTGGCTCGCCCGCCGGTGCTCGATCGCGTCTAGCCGAAGACGTCCTGAAGCACGCCTTCGCGAACGACCGCGACGCCGTCCAGTTCGATCGTCGTTCCCATCATCGGCAGGTCGAAATGGCCTGCCGTGTAACGGCCGGCGAATTCGTTGGCGCCGGTCGAGAACAGGAAGTTGCCGGAGACGGCCCGAATCTCCGTGCCATTGGTATCGCGTTGGTCGTACATCGACAGCGCTTCGTAGCGCGCGCCGGGATTCATGCCGAAACCGACATGCGAGACCGCATAGGCTTCGCGATCGCCCCAAGCGGCAAGATAGGCACGCATCATCGCGGCATCCGTACCCTCGCCTTCCAGCTCCACGACATAATCATCCTTCAAGGTCATCTTCACCGGCGACGTCAGGTAGCGCTTGAAGGTGAGGTTGATGTCGCCTGGCGCCATCACCAGCGCGCCGTTGATCGTCCCGCTCTTGGGGAAGCTGACGACGATGCCGCCCGGCCAATGCGCCAGCGTGCCGGGCTTGTCCGTCCAGCCCCAGACGCCGACGGTCGAGGCACCGACCATGTCGACGTTGAGCGCCGTGCCGGCCTTCGATGTCACCCGCATCCGCTTGGTCCCACGCAGCATCTTCGCCGCCGCGCGGACGCGCTTCTCGAGCGCGGAATCCGGCACCATCCGCTCCAGCGCCTCGGGATGCTCGTTGGAAATCACAAGGATGCGCGCGCCGGCCTTCAGTATCTCGGGCGTCTCCACCGCATGCATCAGGCCTTCGATGGTGCAATCCACGACAAAACCCGCTTGCTGAAGCGCCGTGATAACCGGACCAAGCCGCTGGATCGCCTCGCTCGCCCCTGTCGAGCGAACCGGAACGATATTGCGGTTTCGCGGCGTCGGCATCACCACGTGGAACGGCCGCGCCCCCATTCGCAGCAGCGCAAGCTCCGCAAGGTGAACATTCAGCGCGCGTGACTGGGTTTCCGAGAGGATCGCCGCAGTATCGCCGGACTTGACGGCGCATCGCTCAAAAATCTCGCAAAACGCGTCGATCCATTTTGCCTCGATGCGATCCGCCAGCATGGTTCACTCCCGATCTTCTGGTTTCTCGTTAGTCAGATCACGTTTCGGGGAAGCCCCGTAAAAGGTACGATCGCAAGGCACCCAACAGGCCGTTCAGGATCAACCCCAAGAGCGAGATCGTGATCAACGGCACGAACATGTCGACAGCCTGAAAGGTCCGGGCTGCCGTCACGAGCACATGGCCCAGCCCGTCCGTCGACGTGATCATCTCGGCCAGAAACACCACGATGCAGGAAATGACAAGGCCGATCCGGCAGCCGGTCAGGATCGACGGCATCGCCGCCGGCAGCACCACCTTGAAAAGGATCTCGTAGCGCGGTGTGCCGGCCGCCATGGCCGACCAGATCAGCTTCTGCTCGACGGTCGACGCACCATAGTAAGTCGAGAGCAGAATGGGAAAGAGCGCATCCGCCGCCACCAGCGTGATCTTCGATCCGTGACCGAAACCGAGCAGCAGCAACAGCGCCGGGTAGAGCGCGACTTTAGGCAAAGGCGCCAAAACCCGAACGATCGGCCGAACCACGGCATTGATCGCGGGACTGGCGGCGGCGGCGATGCCGATGCTCACGCCGAGCACCACCGCGATCGCGAAACCGGCAAACAGCCGGATCAGGGTTGCCGCGATCTCCTGCTGGTATGTCCACGTCACGAGTTGCTGGGCCAGCCGGCCGAAGACGAAACCCGGCGGCGGCAGCAGGACCGCAGGCGCAAAGCCGAATGACACGAGGCCTTGCCACACCGCGATCACCAGCACGATCGGCGCAAGCCCAAGAATGACGTTTGCTGGGAGAAAGCGCGATGTCATGAGAAGCTCAGCGGCAGGTCGAACTGAGGCTCTGACCAGCGCACCAGCCGTGCGCGGACCCGCTCGAAGATCGCATCGAGGCAGATACCCATCGCTCCCACGATGATGATCATCGCATAGACGGTGTCGTATTGGCCCATGTCGAGCGCGTTGAACAGGATATTGCCGGCGCCGGACTGGCGGGCGATCATCTCGCTGGTGATCATCGAGATCAGCGCCAGCACGAGTCCCGTGCGGCAACCGGTCAGAATTTCGGGAAGCGCCGCCGGCAGCACAATCCGGACCAGCCGTTGCGCCGGCGAAAGCCCCATTGCGGCGCCCGACCATAGCATCTTCTCTTCCACCGCCTTGGCGCCCTCAAAGCTGTGATAGATCACGGGCAGGCTGACGCCGAGGAAGATCACCAGCGTCTTCGTGACGTCGCCGACGCCGAGCCACAGCATGATGATCGGCATCAAGGCTGCCTTCGGAACCGGGTAGATCACCATCAGGAGCGGATTGAAGAAGGCGGCCACCGCGCGGCTGCGGCCCATCAACAGACCTAGTGGAATGGAAACCATCACCGCCACACCAAATCCGATCGCCATGCGGCGAAGCGAAGCCAGGATATTGATCAGCGCTTCCTTGTCCCCGAGGATATCCGGGATTGCACGGATCGCCTCGATCGCCGTCGGGAAGCTGTCGTTCTTCAGCGCGAATGACGCAGCCTGCCATGCCGCCAGAAGCCCGATGCAGGCAAACACCGGCGCGGCACGCTTGGCCAGGGCCGCTAGCGACATCATGACGGCGATCCGGTCTCTTCGACCTCATCGAACATGCGCTCGATATCGACGACGTATTTCTGGTACCGCGAATCGAGCAACAGCTCGTTGCGACGCCGCGGCCGCGGCAGATCGATGTCGATCACCTGCCGAATGCGGCCGGGCGACTTCGACATCATCACGACCTTGTCCGACAGGAAGACGGCCTCGTCGACCGAATGGGTGACGAACAACACCGTCTTGCGGTCGCGCTCCCAGATATTCAACAGATCGTTCTGCAAGCGCGTTCGGGTGTGAGCATCGAGCGCACCGAACGGTTCGTCCATCAACAGAACCTCAGGATGGTAAGCCAGCGTCCGAGCCAGCGCCACACGCTGCTTCATGCCGCCCGACAGCTCCTTGGGATAGAAGTTCTCGTAGCCCTTGAGGCCGACCATCTCGATCAAGGCCCGGCTTTGTGCTTCTGCCTCGCTGGGGCGCATGCCCTGCTGACGCGGGCCATACATCACGTTGCCCAGCACCGTCTTCCACGGAAACAACGCAAATTCCTGAAACACCGGACCGCGATCAGGCCCCGGCCCCGTGATCGGCCGCCCCTTTATCTTCGCCGAGCCGCTGGTCGGAGTAACGAAACCGCCGACGATGTAAAGCAGCGTCGACTTGCCACAGCCGGACGGACCAAGGATCGAGACGAACGCTCCGTCGTCGATCGTCAGCGAGATGTCGGATAGCGCCACATGATCCTTGCGCGCCGAGGTCTGGAAGACCTGCGACACGCGGTCGATCTCGATGATCACGGAAGCCGGCTCTTGTGACGTCACCGGTCTCACCCATTCGCTCGATCTCGAAGGCACAACCTTCATCCCGCCTCTCGCTTCACTCACGCGCGGACATCACGCAACCGATGTGCTGAATGTGCACCATCAGCGGCAGGAGCACAGCAAGAAACTTGCCAGACCACCGGCTGTTTCCGGGCACGTGAACTGCGTCATTCGAACCAGGGCCATTCGGCGGGTCCCTCATGCGTGACGGCTCCGCCCGGTGCCTGGCCAACCAATCGCGCATATTTCGCGAGCGCGCCTGCGCGGTGGCGAGGCGGACGTGGCTTCCAATCGTGTCGGCGCGCGTCAAGTTCCTGCTCGTCGACCAGCATATCCATCCGCCGATTTGCGGCGTCGATCCGGATCCTGTCGCCATCGCGAACCAGTGCCAGCGGACCACCAATGAAGGCCTCGGGAGATACATAGCCGATGCACATTCCGCGAGTGGCGCCGGAGAACCGTCCATCGGTGATCAAGGCCACCTTTTCGCCCATACCCTGCCCGTAGATCAGCGCCGTGACGCCGAGCATCTCGCGCATGCCGGGACCGCCGACCGGCCCCTCATTGCGGATCACGAGCACCTCGCCCGCCTTGTAGCTGCGGTCGCGAACCGCTGCGACGCAAGCCTCCTCGTCCTCGAAAACGCGCGCCACGCCCTCGAAGAACTGGCTCTTCAGGCCCGCGATCTTGATGACCGCGCCGTCAGGACAGAGATTGCCCTTCAGCACGGCCACGCCACCATCGGGCATGATTGGCGCGCGCACGGTGTAAATGACCTCGCCGTCCGGGGTATTGGACGCGCCATATTCCTCGGCGAGCGTTCGGCCCGTGACCGACAAGCAGCTGCCATCGATATGCCCGCTCTGGATCAACTCGCGGATCACAACGGCCGCGCCGCCGATATCGTAGACGTCTTTCGCCGTATATTTGCCTCCCGGCCGCAGGTTTCCGATCAGCGGCGTCCTTGCAAAAACTTCACCGACATCATCGATCGTGAATGCAATGCCGGCCTCGTTCGCGATCGCCGGCAGATGCAGCGCGGCATTGGTCGAACCGCCGGTGGCGGCCACGATCGCCGCGCCGTTTTCCAGGGATTTCCGCGTCACGATGTCGCGCGGCGACGGCCCGCCGCGCTCCAACATCTCCATGATCAGGCGTCCGGCGCGCCGGGATATCTGCGCACGCTCGGCATAGATGCCCGGCACCATCGACACGTTGGGAATGGTGAGGCCCATCGCCTCCGACACCATCCCCATGGTGTTCGCGGTGAACTGGCCGGCACAGGCACCGATGGTCGGCAGGCAGGCCCGCTCGATCCGCTCGAGCGTGGCGCCGTCGATCTCTCCGGTCATGAAGCTGCCGACAGCCTCGTAGGAGTCCAGCACGGTCAGGGTCCGCCCGTCCACGCGCCCCGGCAGCGAGCTGCCGCCATAGATGAAAATGGACGGCACGTTGCAACGGACCATGCCCATCATCACGCCGGGAAGCGTCTTGTCGCATCCGCCGTACCCGATCAGCGCATCGTAGGCGAGACCATGGACGACGGCTTCGATCGAGTCGGCAATCAGCTCCCGTGAAAACAGGGAGAACTTCATCCCCTCGTGATTCATGCTGATGCCGTCGGAAACCGACACGGTCGAAAACTCGCGCGGCGTACCGCCGGCCTCCTCGATTCCCGTCTTGGCCGCAGCGACCTGAAAGTCGTGGGTCATGTTGCAGGGCGTCTGCTCGCCCTTCATGCTGACGACGCCGACCATCGGCCTCTCGATCGCAGCGTCGTCGAGCCCCATTGCACGCATGAATGCGCGGTGCGGGGCCCGGTCGAGGCCATCTGTCGTGACCCGTGATCGCAGCTTCTTCATACTTGCATCTTCTTCATGCAACGCCCCGGATCATCCGGGGACGCCGCGACATCCTCATTCGGATCATTCGCTCCGTCGTCTATTGCAGCGGCGCGACGATCGTCGGATGCTTGAATTGGGCGACGTCCAGTTTTGGCAGCATTCCCGTCTCGGCATAGATGTCCAGCATCTTCTGGATCGCGGGGAAATTCGGTGCCGCACCCGGATCCCGGCCGAAATCATTGTCCTTGAGCAGATAGGTATCGAGAACCGGAACAGGTGCCTTCAGAACTTCGTTGACGACCTTCAGCGTCTCTTCGCGATTGGCCAGCGCTTTCTTCATGCCAGAGGTAATGTCCCGCACATAAGCCTTCGCCAACTCCGGATTCTTGTCGACGAAATCGGCCCGGCAGGCTTCCAGGATGTGCACGATGTTCGGCATGGCTTGCGACAGCGAGAACAGCTTGCGAGTGCCGCCCTTCGCCTCCGCGCGCGCGGCAAACGGCTGGTTCATGTTGACCGCATCGACGCGCCCCTGCCGCAATGCATCTTCGGAGACGGCAAAGCCGACCTCGACCAGCTTGATGTCCTTGGTCGGGTCCACGCCATTCTGCTTCAGGAGCAGATTGAACGGGCCTTGCGTGCCGCCGCCGATCACGGAAATCCCGACCGTCTTGCCCTTGAGATCGGCGATCGTCTTGATCGGCGAGTCGTCCATGACCGCCCAGTAGACCGAGAAGCCGCCGGGCTTCTCGAAGACGTGCTGCGCCACGATGTAGGCCTTGAGGTTACCCCCAACCACGCCGTTGGCGAGCGACAGCGGCGCCTGCGTTGCGCAATCCAGCGCGCCGGCCGCCAATGCCTGCGTCATCGGCGCAGTACCCTGAAATTGGGTCCATTCGATATTGTATGTCTTGCCGATATTGGGAAATTCAGCCGGGCGGCGCATCATCCAGTACTTGGATTCCTCGGCCGGAATCGTCCAGCCGACGCGGATCGTCTGCTGTGCCCATGACGGACCTGAGCCCGCAATCGCGGCCGCAGCCGCCCCCAATGCCAGGATCCATCTCGAAACGGTTCGCATCGTGCCCACTCCGCTGCTCCGGCGCCAACCGCGCCACCAACCCGACCCGGGCAAATGTTTCATGGTTCAAACAATCAGGCAAGCCATGCGGACCGGGCGGTTTCGCCGTCAGATCCGCCATGTATGGTAAATCGGCGGGCGCGCAGCATTGCGCCGCGGCGGAAGGAGGCAACCTATGGCTGATGCGAGCAAGTCAAACCCGCAAGGAGTCGAGAGGCTCGGCTATCTCGGCCTTGGACTGATGGGCGCTCCGATGACCCGGCGCCTGCTCAAGGCTGGCCATCAGGTCAATGTCTGGAACCGCTCGGAAGGCAAGGTGGCCGCACTCGTCGAGGCCGGCGCCAGGCGCGCAGCGGCCCCACGCGACTTGATGGAGAGCTCGAGCATCATTTTCATGTGCGTGACGGATGCCGCCGCCGTCGAAGAGGTGATCTTCGGACCCGACGGCGTTTCAACCGCTCCCGGCGCAGGAAAGCTCATAGTCGATTTCTCGTCGATCCACCCTGACGCCGCACGGGACCTCGCGGCGCGACTGAAAGCTGCGAACGGAGCTGGCTGGATCGACGCACCGGTATCCGGCGGCACCAAGGGGGCCGAGGAAGGCACCCTTGCAATCATGGCCGGCGGAGAGGCAGCCGACATCGAGAGGGTTCGGCCCTATGTGCTCGCTATGGCGCGCAGGCTCACCCTCATGGGTCCGACTGGTGCCGGCCAGACTACGAAGCTATGCAATCAGGTGATCGTCGGATGCGCGATGGCTGTTCTCGCGGAAGCAACACGCCTTGCCGTGAACGCCGGAATCGACGCCCACCGGTTGCCCGAAGCGCTCGCCGGCGGCTTCGCAGATTCCATTCCGCTCCAACTGTTCGTACCGCGGATGGTCCAGGGCATTCATTCGCCGCCGCTCGGTCACATTGCGACGATGCTCAAGGACCTGGATACGGTCGCCGATGTCGCACAGACGACGTCGACGCCGGTGCCCATGGCCTCGCTTGCGGGACAACTTTTCAGGCTCGCCAAGGCCGCACGAGGCGCGGACGCGGATGCGCTCGAGATCTACAAGCTGTCGGCGCCGGAGCGCTGAGCCGTCGAGCGCGAACTGAAGCACGCTAAGGTGCCTTCTTGCCCGCCTCGTCGACCAGAAACCGGCCAAACGTCCCCCGCGCGAAGAGCAGCGGCTCTTCCGCATTGTAAGTATAGGCCTCGACCGCACCGAGGAAGATCACGTGGTCGCCGCCGTAATAGCGATTGACCGAGCGGCATTGAAAATTGGCGACGCTCTCGGCGAGCACCGGCGCATTGCCGAGGCCCGGGGTCCAGTCCACACCGGTGAACTTGTCGTCCGACGATTTGGCGAATTTGCTCGCAAGCGCCTGTTGCGAAGCGCCGAGCACGTTGACAATGAAATGACTGGCGTTCTGGAAGATGGTCAAACTGGAGGAATAGACGACGAGGCTCCAGAGAACCAGCGGAGGATTCAGCGAGACCGAGGCGAACGAATTGCACGTCAGGCCATAGGGCTTGCCGTCAGGGGCCGCAGCCGTGATGATCGTCACGCCCGTGGCGTAGGTACCGAGCGCATTGCGAAAATCGCGAGGATCGATCGACGAGCTGTCGCTCGCGAATTCGTTGGCTGGATCGGGAACGGCCGGCTGCTTCGGCAGATCATTCATCGTCCGGCCTCACAGCGTGAGATTCTCGGACGGCAGCCCCAGCGCCACGCGTCCATAATTGGTTCCGGCCGCATCGAAATTGAACGCCAGATGCGAGTTGATCGCATGCGCATCGCGGAACTGCCGCTGCAATACGCCCGTCGTGAACAGGCCCCGCGCTCCGCTCGCGGCAAACAGCATCGAGACCGCATCGGTGCACAAGTTCACCGAAAAAGCCCCGTCGCGCCGATATCTGGTCTTGGTTGCCATATCGGCGACATGACCGCGCCGTGCATCTTCCATGGCATTCAGACAGGCTGAGCGCATAATGAGGTGTGCAGCGTCGATCTTTGCCGAGGCCTCCGCGATCTTGATCTGTGTGCTCTGAAAGTCGCTCAGCTTGGCGCGGTTGTAGGTAGAAATGCGGTGACGGGCGACCTCCACATAATCGTCGAGACACGCCCGCGCGTTCCCCAGCGCGACACCGGAGAGGACGTAAGGAAACAGCGAGAACACGGGGAGCGCATACAGAGGATTAGGATTGAGCTTGCTTCCCGGAGTCGGGCCGCCGGCAAGATCGCCCACCGCGACTGTCATGTAGTCGGCCACGAAAGCGTCCTTGACCTCGACGTCGCAAGACCCCGTCCCGCGCAGTCCCGCGACGTTCCAGGTGTCGAGGACCTTGTAGTCGCCTTTCGGCAACAGAAATATCCGATACTCGATGCCGTCTGCCTCATCGTCGGAGTAAACCACGCTCGCAAGCATGTTCCATGCGCAGGAGGCGACGCCCGAGGAGAATGGCCAGCTGCCATGGAGCCGGTATCCGCCCTCGACTCTCGTGGCGCGTCCGGCGGGAAATATGAACGAGGATGCGATCAGCGCGTCCGGATCGTGGCCCCAGACCAGATCCTGCGCTTTCTGCTCGAACATGCCGAGCATCCAGTGATGGCTCGCCAGATTGGCAAGATTCCACGCCACTGACGCATCCGCCCGCCCGAGCAGTTCGGCGCAGTCGACAAGAGCGACATAGTCGAGCTCGGCGCCGCCGATGCGGCTCGGCTGGAGCATCCGGAACAGGCCGGCTTCGTGGAGATCCTTTTCGGTTTCCGGCGGGAGTTGCCGCAGCTCTTCCGTCCGCGCCGCCCGCTCTCGCAGCCGTGGTACGAGAGCCCGGGCGTTCGCCATCATCGCAGCATAGGCACGTTCAGCGGTTTCCGGCCCGTTGGGCTGGCCCATGCTCGGCTCTCGACCAGACGCCATTCGTGTCCCTCGCTCTGGCACATTTATGCGGCGGGAACTTTATCAAATCAAGCGGACGGGCGATGCCGGCCCCCGTGCTGGCCCCATGGGATCGAACCTCTCAGGCTCAAACCGAACTCTATGGCTTGCCTGGTCCAAAGACACCCTTTTGGCTGAGCTCCGAAATCCGGTGGGCGTCATAGCCAAGCGTATCGCGCAGCACGTCTTGGGTATGTTCACCCAACAGCGGTGCCGCGACGGGATCAATCGCGCCTGTCAGGCCCATGGTAATCGGGGTCTCGATGTTTGGAACCCATTCCGCGGTAGGATGTGGAATTCGGCTCAAGCGATGACGCTCGCGAGCCTCCGGTGCATTGAACCCCTCTTCAACCGTCCGAAGATAGCCGACCGGGATACTGGCCAGCTTCATCTTCGCCATCCAGTTCTCGAGGGTATCGCCCGCAAAGACCTCCGCGATGGCTGCTCGCAAAAGCTCCTTGTTCTCGGAGCGGGCTTTGCGCGTTGCAAACTGCGGATCGGTAATGAGATCGGGCCTGTTCAGCACCTCGACAACCAGTCTGCGATAGAGCCGATCGTTGGCACACGCCATGTAGAGCGGCCCATCGGAGGCTTCGTAGACACCGACGGTGGGAGACCCGCTCGGCGAATTGCCGAACCGCCCCGGATTCTCGCCGTTGATCAGATAGGCCATGCCGTAGAAGCCCGTCATTCCCATTGCGACGTCGAACAAGGCGACCTCGACATGCTGGCCGCGACCGAGCCGATCCCGCGCCAACAGCGCCAGCAGGATCGCGTTGCAGGCAGACATCCCCGTCGCCATGTCCACGATGGGTGGGCCGGTACGAACCGCCGGGCCATCGGCAAATCCGTTGAGCGACATGAACCCGCTTTCCGCCTGCGTGATCGGATCAAAACCGGGACGCGCGGCAAACGGTCCGGTGCGCCCGTAGGCGGAGATCGAGCAATAGACCAGCCGCGGATTGAGCGGCGCAACAGCATCATAGTCGAGGCCAAATTTCTTCATGACCCCGCTGGAAAAGTTCTCGACGACCACATCGGCCTTGCGAATCAGATCCAGTGCAATTTCACGGGCCTCTGGCAAGCTAAGGTCGAGCGCGATGCCGCGCTTGTTGCGGTTGAGGCTCAGATAGGCAGCACTCTCTCCGCCGATTTCGGCGTGTTCATACGCACGCGTGTCGTCGCCACCGTCTGGATTCTCGATCTTGATGACGTGCGCGCCGAAATCGGCAAGCGTCTGCGTGCAGGCCGGGCCGGCAACCACACGCGTGAAATCAACAACCAGCAGGCCTTCGAGCGCAGCTGGCCCTCCCGTCGCCCGCGGCGAACGTTCGGGCAGTTGAGGCTTGGTGGGCATCGATAACGCTCCCTTGCATCGGCTTATGGCCGCCGAATTTCCCGCGAGAGCAAACTTAAAGCCCGCCACCGCCCACTTCGCAAGTGCCTCACCGGCATCGCTTGAATACGCAAAAATGGGCCCGGCAGCGGTCAAGCTGCCGGGCCCTCGGACATTCCAGGCGGACGAGGTTGTGCTACATCTCACAACTGGCCATTCTGCATCGCAAAAGCACGTTCCGCACGCCGGGAAAACTTGCTCAGCGAAGCCTCTTTCGCCAATAAAGCGTATGCGCCCAGGCCCACGGCACTTCCGGCTCGAAGAGCCGATAGCCCGCCTGGATGAAGTTATTCGCAGACGTCGGATTGTCCGTCGTATCTGAGACGATGCTGTCCCATCCGATAAGCCGCCCCCTCGCCTCGACCACACGCATCAATCTGCGCTGAAGTCCCCGTCCCCAATGCCGTTGCAAGACCCCGACCCTGGAGAAATAGCCGCCATTTCTGACGTGCGTCGATGGAAGAACGCCGGCGAAAGCGACCGCATCGTCACCGTGATAGGCCAGCCACCACGTTCCCAACTCGAATTGAGGCATGACAGCCGCGTCGAAGAACGTCAACTGATGCAGATCAGACAATGTGTCGGCGACGTCGTCATCGGATGCATCGACAATGCGAATTCTGTACATGAGACGGCTCGTCAGTGGGATGATGTGAGCGCAAGCGCCGCGATGTCCGCCGCGAAGGCTCATTTGCCCAGCACGACCTTGACACCCAGCCAGACCGCCCCCATCAGGCCGGTGGCAATCACGGTAATCACGGCCTTGAAGGTGTAGCTCTGCGCCTGCTCCACGCTCTTTCGCCACCTCCGCAGGTGCTGGAAATCGGCCCTCAGCTCGTTGCCGGCCCACTGCACGACCCAGAGCGTGAAGGCATCCGCCGCGGCGCCCGCGCCGCCGATGTCGATGAAGGCGCGCAGCGGCAGCAGCGGATCCGCCGCGACGTTTCCGATCCGCCCCTGCGCGCGCGCTTCCGACAGCAGCGAGGCGAAATAGGCGCCCTCGAAGGCACGCGCATATTCGCCCTCCCAGATGTGATCGTAGCGCTCCGGATAGAGCTTTTGGTCGAGCAACCGTTCCTCCGTGAGCACGTCCGGAAACCAGGGATTGTCGCGCCAGTTCGCCTTGACGACGACGGCTCCCTCGGGCCGGCGCCCGCGCAAAAAATCGTCGATCGCATCGCTTTTGCGGCGCGGATTCCAGCTCGCCCACAGCTCGGAGTCCTTGGCGCGGATCGTCGGCCGCAGCAGCGCGAGACTGCGCGCGCTCAAGCTTTGCGCCTCGTCGATCCAGGCGATGCGAAATCCTTCCAATGACTTGATCGAGTCGGCCGTGTGATCCTGCAGCCCGCGGAAGATGATGAGCCCGTCGCCGGGCGTCTCGATCTTGTCGCTGAAGAGCTTGAAGCCGTGACCGAGGCCGAGGCTGGCGATCTTTCCCTCGATCAGCCGCTTGGAAGATTGCGCCAGCGTGCGCTGCGCCTCGCGGATACAAACCGCGAGCGTACCGCGCTCGGCCTGGCAGGTCTCGACCAGAAGCTCGCCGAAGAAATGCGATTTGCCCGAGCCCCGCCCACCGTAGACGCCCTTGTAGCGGGTGGGTTTCAACAGCGGTTCGAAGATTTTCGCCGTCGGAATTTTCAGGATGGACAATGGATGCGCTCGCTCGCCCTCGGCAGGCCGGTGCGCCTGCGCCACATCGTGGTCCAGTCTTCGTTGTTGGACGGCATTTCACCGGCAACGCCGGACCAGCAAGCAGACCAGGAACCAGCGAAAGCATCGTCAAGACCAAAAAAACCCGCGGCCGATCGCTCGGCGCGGGCTAAACCTACTCTTCTTGATGATGCCATTCTGCCGGTGTTTTGCCCGACGAGTCAAACGGCAACTCCGACTGAACTGGAAAATGAGTTCTACGACAACTCAAGCACCGGCCCCACCGTCAGCGTCGCCCGAGCTCCCCGGATGCACGATGATGCGCTCGATCCGGTGAATCAATTCCAGCACGCCGTCCTCGCCGTTCTCGATCGGCTGTGCGGCCTTGCCCCAGCCGCGATCGAGGATAGCATTGGCGGCCGAGACACGGGCGGCCGGCGTTGCGTCGTCGCTGCACATGACGCCGACGAGCACCTTCAGTGCAGTTCTGGTGTGGCTGCGCGCGAGCGAGCGGATTTCGGTCAGGGTGCGCGCGCTGGACGTCTTCCTTCGCGCGGGCAAGCGGACCGGCTCGCTCACAACCGCGTATTGGATCTCCTCGCTCAAGAAAAAATCTCCCACAACACGATTGCAACCAGGCCCGCGAGCGCGAGCGATATCAGATAGGCTGTCATGACCTCTCCTTGAGAAAGAAATGCGCGGCAGATCGCGTGACGAAGCGCGATCGTTTCGGGCGCGAACCCTATCTCCGTTCCCGGAAGACCGCAGCGGCACGAGCAACAGGCCCGGCGCCGCGGACCGGCACGTTCGCGCGTGCGCGGCCAGCAATGGTTCGGACGGCGGCGCGCCGATCGGCGCTCCGGGTTTGACGAGTGCGTGGCCGGATGCGCGGCCACCGTCCGATCTCGAAATCGAGACGAAAAAACCCGCAGCGGATGCGTTCCGCGCGGGTGAACCAAACTCGTCTCGATGATGGCATTATGCCGGTGTGTTGCCCGACGTGTCAAACACCGGTCGTTCGACCACGCCGTACAGGAACATATGTGATGGCCGTCGCGTTACTCCTCCATCAGGAAGGACGTTGGCGCGATGACTCATACTGTGCTGGTTGTCGACGACGATCCCGGCGTGCTCGACGTCCTCGTCGGCATGCTGGAGGATCTCGGCTGCAACGTCGTCAGCGCCCAAAGCGGCCCGGATGCGCTCGATCAGCTCAAGCAGAACCAGAATATCTCCATCCTCATCACGGACATCAACATGCCAGGCATGGACGGCCATGAGCTGGCCGAGCTGGCCAGCCGCGGCCACCCGGAGCTGAAGATATTGCAACTCTCGGGTCGCGAGCCTCGGCGCGACGGCCTTCCGATGATCCGGAAACCGTTTTCGTTCGAGGAACTCGCCAGCACCATGCAGCGAACCACCGGCATTTGCTGAACGTCGCATGCTCAAAACAAAACCCGCGGCGGGAACCTCCCGCGCGGGCGAACCGAACTCTTTCGATGATGCCATTCTGCCGGTGTTTTGCCCGACGTGTCAAACACCGTCGAGCGCGAAAGCGCAGACCCCTCCTCCCAGCTTGATATGTGGTGCGCAAGGGGCTTGCTTCAAGTCCCCGACCCTCGCGTAGAACCCCCGACCCAGCCACCAAGACGAGGGGTCACGACATGCCTGTACTGCTTCCGACATCGCGGTCGCGCGGCCGGAGCGAGCGAGCCCGCACGAGGAACCCGGCGCCGTCCGGGCATGCCGTGGTGATCGCAGGCGGCGGCCCGACCGGACTGATGCTGGCCGCCGAGCTCGCGCTCGCCGAGGTCGACGTCGCCGTCATCGAGCGGCGCGCGAGCCAGGAGCTCGTCGGCACGCGCGCCGGCGGGTTGCACGCGCGCACCATCGAGATCCTCGATCAGCGCGGCGTCGCGGACCGATTCCTGCGCGAGGGACAAGTCACGCAGCTCGCGGGCTTCGCCTGGACCAGGCTCGACATCAGCGACCTGCCGACGCGGCACAATTACGGCCTCGCGCTGCGGCAGAGCCACATCGAACGCCTTCTGGCCGGCTGGGCCAGCGAGCTCGCGGTGCCGATCTATCGAAACGCCGAGGTGACGGGCTTCGCGCAGGACGAAACCGGCATCGACGTGATGCTGTCCGGCGGCGAGGCGTTGCGCGCAAGCTATCTCGTCGGCTGCGACGGTGGACGCAGCCTGGTGCGCAAGACCGCCGGCATCGACTTCGTCGGCACAGATCCGACGCTCAGCAATCTGATGGCCGAGGTCGAGATGCGGGACGAGCCCGTCTGGGGCCTGCGCCACGACGTGCTCGGCTTTCACGGCCTCAGCAAGACCGAGAGCGGACGCGTGCTGGCCGTCGTGACCGAAGCGACGCTCGAGCGTACCCGCGAGCCCGGCCTGCACGATCTCAGCGAAGCTCTGGTCGCCGTGTACGGCACCGATTTCGGGCTCCACAGCCCGTCCTGGATCTCCCGCTTCACCGATGCGGCACGGCAGGCCGCGTCCTATCGCAAGGGGCGCGTGCTGCTCGCCGGCGATGCCGCGCACATCCATCATTCCGTCGGCGGACAAGGCCTCAACACCGGCGTGCAGGATGC
The DNA here is from genome assembly GCF_018129995.1 of Bradyrhizobium sp. SZCCT0153. Classification (GTDB taxonomy): domain Bacteria; phylum Pseudomonadota; class Alphaproteobacteria; order Rhizobiales; family Xanthobacteraceae; genus Bradyrhizobium; species Bradyrhizobium japonicum_G. The sequence goes on along the minus strand of NZ_JAFCKS010000005.1, from coordinate 61,677 downwards.
GGTCAATCTCGGCTGGAAGCTGGCGCAAGTGGTCAAGGGCGCCTCGCCCGACAGCCTGCTCGACACCTACCACACCGAGCGCCATCCCGTCGCCGCGCGCGTCCTGCGCAACACCAGGGCACAAATCGCCCTGCTCCGCCGCGGCGATGACGGCCTCAAGGCCGCGCGCGAAATCGTCTCCGAACTGCTCGCGATGGACGCGCCGCGCCGGAGCTTTGGCGCGATGATGAGCGGGCTCGACATTCACTACGATCTCGGCGAAGGGCACCCGCTGCTCGGGCGGCGCGCGCCCGATCTCGATGTGACGATCGAAGGACGCCGCTTGAGATTATTCACGCTGCTGCACCGGGCGCGCGGCGTTCTCCTTGATTTCGGCAAGCCCGGTGGCATCGACGTCACGCCCTGGGCTGATCGCGTCGGTTACATAGCCGCCGATACCGACGGCGCGTGGGAGCTTCCGTGCGTCGGACAGGTCGCCGCGCCAGGCGCAGTGCTGGTGCGGCCCGACGGCCACGTGGCCTGGGTGGGAGACCAGAGCCAGCACGGACTTTCGGACGCGCTGACGAGGTGGTTCGGACCGGCTTCAGGCTAGGCTGGACGCGAAGGCACTCGGCTCAAGATTCGAATATTCGCACGACTACCATGCGTAGGTTCATCGACTCGGCCGGCCTGCTGTGATGGCGCAGGGGCCGGCTGATGAGATAGTGCCTCGCGCATCCACCGGGGTAAACCAGTCAGAGCCGCGTTCTCTTGCTGTGAAAACGCGCCTGGAGACCCCGCTGAAGTCGCTGGCGACCGTGTGTTCATTGCAATTACTCCTCTGGAGACAAGACGGTACGAAGCTTACGAAGCCTCGGGTTCGCCGGTCTCATTGTTGAGTGTCGACGAATGGTCCGGATGTACGATGATGCGCTCGATCCGTTGCAGCAATTCGCGCGGACGTGCGTCCGTAGCCAAAGGCTGCACCGGCTTGCCCCATCCCCGATCGAGGATGGCGTTTGCTGCGGCCACCCGCGCAAAGGCATTCGTTGTCTCTCTGAACATGATGGCCGCGAGCACGTTGAGCGCGGCTTCGGTCTTGGCGCGTGCTAGGGTTTCGATATCGGCCAGCGTTGGAGCCCTGAAACCTTCACTGACGACATGCTGAGCGACAGGAAGGTGCAGCTCAGTCCTCCTCTTGAATTTGGTCATTTCAAAATCCTTCGACTAAGGCAATCGCATCTCCGGAAGCAAAAAGCCCGCGGCGGACTGCTCCGCGCGGGCTAACCAAACTCTTTTCGATAATGCCATTCTGCCAGTGTTTTGCCCGACGTGTCAAATCCATTGGGCTCCAAGATGTTATGCACACTCGTCAATCGTTGAGAACGCCGGCTTCACTTCGATAGGAGCCGCCCTGCAACTGCGGTAAATGCTCCGACGCGCTAAATAGCGATCCTCGCTGAGCATCTTTTCACGCGCCCAACTATGAAATTTCTGCGCGAAGAATTTCCCGACTGTCAGTCGCAGATTTCGCGAGGTGAAAGGATGATATTGCCATTGCGAGCCTGGGTATCCAGGTGACACCCTTTAGCCACGGGTCGGCATCCGGCCGACCCGCAATACATCTGGCCCGAAGCCTGCGGCTTTGCTGGTGCAGCCTCTGTCTTGGCCCGTTCAGACGGTGCGCGCTTCGGTTCGTCGCGCTTGACCACCGGCTTCTTCGTCTCAATTTTTTCGCAAGTGTTGTCGTCACCGACTTCGTAGCCAGCGCGACACGTAATCCTCGTGCACTGGTCGCCATCGGCCCTGAACCCGTGCTCGCACACCAGCGGGCAGACGCGTGTTGTTTTGCCCTTGACGGCATCGAGCGCATCGGCGCTGGCCGTCTTGACATCCAGCTTCATCCCGGCGTGCTTGTTGAATAGATCGAGCGATCGCTGCGCGACTGCATTCCAGTTGCCGTCGACTGCACCGGTGTTACAGCCGACCCGGCGAAGTTCTGTCTGGAGAGCCCGCGGGAGATCAAGCGCGGCTGGCGGATCCTGTTTGGCGGCTGGCGGAGTCAAAGCGGCCAGCCGGTCCTCCTTGGCCTTTTGGTCGATCGCCAGTTTTTCGTCTCTGGCCTTTTGAGCTTCGACCAGTTTCGTCTCTCGCGTGACGTTGGCCGCTTCAGCCGCCTTGACGCGTTCAGCCTCCTTCGCCTCAGCCTTGGCGGCTTCGGCCGCCTTGATACGTTCGGCTTCGGCGACCTTGGCTTCCTCGGCCTTCTTGGCCGCTTCCGCGGTGATCCGCGCCCGGTCGGCGGCTATTGCCTGTTCAGCGGCCTTTGCCTGCACCGAGGCTTTGGCGCCCTCCGCCGCAAGCCTGATCTGCTCTTCGCGAGCAGCTTTGGCCTTGTTGGTTGCTTCTATCTGCGCCGCTTCCGCCGCAAGCTTGTCGCGCTGAGCCTTCGCAAGCGAAGTGAAGAATCCGGTCGGGTATTGTTCTATGAAAGCATCCCACGCCGGCTTTGTGCCGACCTGCAAAGCAAACTCATAGTCACGCCGCATCGTAGTGCTCTGATCAGCCGGTGCGGCAACGGCGGGAGGGACAACCACAGGCTTTGCCGCGGCGGCGGGGACAATGGGGACGTCATCACCGCCAAGCGACGTATATGTGTACGGCTCCTGCGTGTTGTTGGTCGCCTTCAGAACGTCATCGCGGACATAACGAAACGCTCTTTGCAGATCGAGGCCCGGTTTAGCGAGGTGCTCCACCAGGGCCGCTGCAAATGGACTGTTCTTGCCGGCTCCGTCAGATGCAGTCGATCCGGCCTTGGCGGCAAACGCGATCACCGTATTCGGGCTCGTGGGTTCGACCTTGGCGAGACCGCGACCGACCGCGCGCGAGGCCATCGTCCGCTTCATGTTCTTGGCAAAGGGGTTGTCGCGGCAGGCGTCGAGGATGATCAGCCGCAATTGCTTGGCCGGTTCGACCGCGACCAACACCCGGTCGAGCGACAGCGTCTCATCGAGAACGTCGGTATCCATCTCGAGCGTGGCGTCAATCGGGATGAGATAATTTGTGCCGTCCAACTCAATGCCGTGCCCGGCATAATAAACCACGGCAACATCCGCATCGCGGCTTGCATTGCCGAAATCACGCAATGACTTACGCATTTCGCTGATGGTCAGGTTGAGCTTGGATTCAACCGAATCGAACCCGGCCGCTCTGAACATGGCCGCAACGGCGGCCGCGTCATTAACGGGATTACCGAGCTTGGCGACGTTGCGGTAGGTCGAATTGCCGATGACGAGGGCCACGCGCTTATCGGCCAAGGCTGGGGCCGTCGGCGCCATCAGCCAGACCGACACAAAAAGTCCAACCAGGAAACGCATCCCCAAAGTCCCAAATCCCCAATAATAACCGACACTAACATTGAGTCTGGTGATCACAATAACCAAGAAGTCGAGCAAACTATGTGACGCGCATCACAATTTGGCTTGGTGAGCCAGCGTTCGGACCTGCGAGCGCGCGTCTATGCGGCCAAGCCAGGATACCAACAGGCACGTTTGGAATATCCGTGCATGCCTGTCTTGGGTTACGGCGAAGGTTTTCCACACCCACGACAGACAGTAGCACGCCGCCACGGCTCCCCCCTAGGAATCGACAATTTGCCAGCCTCGCCGGCGCATGGCTTTGATCCCCACATGAGCACCAAGTCGCGCCAACATCTCTACGGCACACAAATTCAAATATCGGCCGAACGCGCCAAAGCGGCCCGCAAAGAAGCTGACAAGCTCGCTTGCGAGGCGTGGAACTATCGGATGCTCGGCTACAAGGGTCCCGCGCAGCCGTCGCCAACCATCGGCGATGCCATCAATGCGGGCTTCCTGTACCTTGAAGTGCGATGTCTGGGATGCGACACCAACCAGACGGTGGCGCTCGATATTGTTCGGCGAGCCAAGGCGACGCCGGTGCATGAACTTGAACGCTACATGCGCTGCAAGGACTGTTCGCAGTTGCGTGGTTATCCATACAAGCGGAGCGCACTTGTGGCACTGAGACCCACGAAGATTTCAGCCAGCCATCCGGCCTCTTATTGGTGGCCGGGCGAACGCTAAGGATCGTCGCGCGCATGTGCAATCTCTATTCGATCACCACAAATCAGGCGGCCGTTGCCGACCTCTTCCGCGTCGTGCGTCGCTATGAAGGCAATCTGGCGCCGATGCCCGGCGTGTTTCCCGATTACCCGGCGCCGGTGATCCGCGATGGAGGCAGTGGCGAACGTGAAATGGTGATGATGCGCTGGGGCATGCCACCGCCGCCCCGTACCGGCGGCCCGCCCGTTACGAATATTCGCAACACTTCGTCGCCGCATTGGCGCGCGTGGCTCAAGCCGGAGCACCGGTGTCTCGTGCCGGTCAACAGCTTCGCCGAATACGCGCCTGAGCCCAACCCGGAGACGAAGAAGAAGGACATCGTGTGGTTTGCGCTGGCGGAAGCACGGCCGCTGTTCGCGTTCGCCGGCATCTGGACGACTTTCAATGGTGACCGCGGCACCAAGTCAAAACCCATTACAGGGCCGCATCAGGTGTACGGCTTTCTCACAACGACGCCGAATGCTGTCGTTGAGCCGATTCATCCGAAGGCAATGCCGGTGATCCTGACGACGACCGAGGAACGGGACATTTGGTTGCGGGCACCTTGGGATGAGGCCAAGGCACTACAACGGCCGCTGCAGGACGGATGCTTGCAGATCGTCGCGCGTGGCGTCGAGAAGGAAGATTTGTTCGCCGCTGCTACGGTTGATACCTAAGGTCCCGGTTGACCTCGCTTCTGTTCAAAACTGAACATTGGAATCACAAGCACTCAAGATGAGTAAGTCACTCAAGTCACTGAACTTGCTCGCGCAATTTAATCTTCCAACGTATCAAATGATGTGACTTTCCCGCCGGCAGAGGCGTAAGCTCAATCCATCACCGCAAGGCACTTGGCAACGACCGGTGATGAGAACGCGAACCAGCGCTCCCGCCCGATGCGAACGAGGGAGATGTGCATGCCGACCCGCCGACGTTTCAAGCAGACCAGAACGCTCAACGAGCGGCTCGCCGACGAGGCCGCGCGGCTTCGCGCCGAGGCCCGCGCGCTCGCGCCGGGACGCCGCCGCGAGATGCTGCTGCGCAAGGCGCGGCAGGACGAGACCGCCATTCACATCGATGCCTGGCTGCAGTCGCCCGGCCTGAGGGCGCCGACATGAGCCAGCAATATCGCGCCTATCTCGTCGGGGAGAATGGCGTCTTCCGCTCCGCCGAAGCCTTCGAGGCCTTGTCCGATGCGTCCGCGCTCACCTTCGCGCAGCAATACACACGGCACGGCAAGGTCGAGGTCTGGCAGCTCGGCCGGAAGATCGCCGTGCTGGAGCCCGATCAGGCCTCGTTGCAGGCCCCGCCGAATTTGCTGACGCGTCAATGATCGCGCGCTTGCGATCGCGTCTTGAAATCCTCGATCTCGAACGAGAATATCACCTGCATCACGGGGCCGCCGGCGTCGCGAACGTCGATCGCCAGCGTCTGCTTGCTGCCCGTGAGCGGCGCGGACAGGATGGCGTCACGCGCCATGTCCGCAACCGACTTGGCCGCCTCCGCCTGCACGGCGCGGGCAGTGGCAAGCTCCAGCCCCTCCTCGTCGCGCGCCGTACCGTTGTCATCGCGTAGGTCGAAGTAATACCGGGCCATCGCTGCATCCTTTGACCAAGATAGGTCCGAAGCGGGCAAAGGTTTCAGGCGGGACGAAAAGATTCCCTTGAGATCAATGGGTTCGAGAAGCAACGAGTTCCGGGAACAACGCGCTTGTGCGGGATGATCGGGCCCCGTCAACGCGCCCCTGCCTGGGCCGGCACGCTCACTCCTCCGCAAGCTTGCGCTCGATATAGGCGTCCACCGTCTCGGCGAACGAGCGCTGCACGCCGACCGCGGCACCATGCTGGTCGAGCGCGTCGCGCTGGAGCACGCGCAGGCCGCGTCCGCGCATGCAGACCGGCGCCGTGTTCAAATATTGATCGATCGCGCCCTTGGCGAGCGGGATCGCCTTCGGGTCGCCCCTGGCGATCAGGAGACGCAGGAGGCTCTGGCATTCGGCCAAACCTGGCATGGCTTTCCGCTTTCAGCTCTGTCGCGATTTCGGCTGCGGCTTCTTGACGGGCTGGGTATGCGTGCCGAACAGCGCCAGCAGGAACGCGACTTCTTCCTTCGAACCGATCTGGATCATGATGATCTCCTTCTCGTTCCGTTGGTCGGACCGAGCGGGCGCGGCGTTCAGGGCAATCTGGTTTCAACACTGTTTCAGGGGTGTTTCGTCGAACAGCGCGCAGGCAGGACCATCTCCTGGACCCGATGGCCGCGGCTGTCGATTGGCTTGATGCCTACCGCGCCGGCGATATCGAAACCATTCTGAAGATGTTGCCAAGGGCCCAACAGACGACATTGCAGGTTTGGCAACGAGGTCGCCAACTGGGACGGCCCTACTTCTCTTTTTCTTCCACGAGTTCGCGCTCCAGATCATCAATCAGATTACCGATGCGCTTTGCAGTCGTAGCGTCGGTCACCCCCCGCAGCAAGCGCCTGGACTGTCCCAGACGGCGGGCAATTTGCTCTTGGCGTGCTAGTTGATCAGGCATCATCGGTGTCGCCTCCGCATGTTCAACCGGATGGGGAGGCGAATGGTTCAAATCTATTTTGGTGGCCTCCGACTGAGGCGGCCTTATCCCTTGAAGGGGCTTTGTGAGTCGGCGCGTTTGTCCGCCTCTTGCGCAAATTTCATCCAATCCCCCGCGAGGCGAAGCCACGTTTCCTGTCGTGCGCGGTCATAGCCCTGGCGGCCTGCTCCCGGCATCTTCCGCTTCCTTGCGGAAACTGCATCACGGTCCTTTTTTTGGTGGCCGGTCCTTGGCTTCTTCGTCGGCGAGAAGCTTCACAAGTGTATCGTGCAGGATCTCGCTATGGGGCTCGGCGAGGCGCTTCCTGAACAGAGCCAGGTTCTCCTTGTGAATGTAGTTCTCCATAGCGTCCTCCTTTCAGGGGGTCGCCTAGCAGGTGCCAAAGGTCGAGACGGCAACGATAATCTACATGGAACAGTTTGAAGCTCAGCCGCTGCGCAAAATTGCTCACTTCCAAATCGGTGCTGCTCTGCGACAACTTGAAGTGGCCCCCACTGCCCAGTGGTATCCCGTTGGTCAATTTCCTTCTGAATGGCGATGGCGCTTCGTTCGGTCTCTTTTCCCATAGGGGGATCAGCGCGGCCGTCATTACTGCATCGGCCTCAATTGCCAGCCTTCTGCGAAGGCAGCCTAGCTTCTCCATGTTGACGGGGTGGTACAAATTGAAAGGCCGCCGCTCGACATGCAACCGCACGCTCCGCCGGGGGCGTTGTCGCGGACCACGCACGATCCAATGTGCGGCGCTCTCAATTCCAGATTTCTTCCCGGCACCGGTCGCAGCGATAGATCTGCACCGGCCTGTCGTTCTTCAGGTCAAGGATCGAGGTCGTGAAGCGCGAGGGCGCCTGGCACTTCGGACAGGATGGTCCCCATTGCGAAGGCCGCGGCGACAACGGCTCAGCTTCCCTGGTCTCGGACATGACTCACCTCGCATGATGCGAGTTCCTAAGCGCCAAAGTGGACATAAGTTCCGCCGTCCTGTGTTGGCAAGATCCACGCTGCGCGAAGTGGGCCTATCTTGTGCGGGTCAAAACCGGCATCAGCCAACAACCAGGTCGTGCCGCCAGCGCCAGTCTATTCCGTCGCCGTGTTGGGCGGTGCCGCGTTGAGAAGATGCGATACGGCGGTGACGAGCTGCGCCGGCGCGAACGGCTTGTTGAGGAGGACGCTGTTGGGCACGCCCTTCGACGCCCATTCGTCGGCCGCAGCGCCGGTCATGTAGACGACGGGAATGTTGGCGTTGATCTCCCGCGCCGCGCGCGCGACGTCCCAGCCGTCGAGCTTGCCTCCCAGATGGATGTCGGTGACCAGCGCGCGAAACCGGTCGGCGTCGGCCGTCAGGAGTGCAATCGCTTCTTCGCCGGTCGTCGCCGTGGCCGTTTCGAAACCGCCCTCGGCCAACGCTTCCTCGACGATACCCTGCACGAGCTGGTCATCTTCCGTGACCAGGACCACCGGTAAACCCTGCACGCCCTGGCTCCCCTGTCATCGCCGCGCCGCTGCGAGCCGGGGACTACGCGGCAGGGGAACTTTGGTTCCAGGCGAATGTATAAAAGTGAACTGAAGAACGAGCCAGCCGGCGCACCCGCAGGCGCCAGTGGGATGCTTGCGATGACCCGTCGAGGTTTATCTAAAATGCAGCGGACCCGATTTGGCGGAATGAAAGTTCCTTGTGCCACGTTGGCCGCGTACCCCTTTGCCGGTGCTTCGGCCGCCCTGTGCGGCGGCGCCAGGCGAAGCCGCTTTTGGCAAATCCGAGGAGTGACCGTCGATGTATTACGTCGCCGCTGCATTGCTGGTGCTGTCGGGACTGTTCTATTCCGCGAGCAATCACGAGATCGGCTCGTTCGGTGTCACCATGTGCACCTATGGCGGGGCGTTCTGCGACAACCCGCTGATCGTCTTCTCCGGTGCGGCGCTGGCCGGCGCCTGGGGCATGTTCGTCAGCATCAAGTAGCGCCGAGCGCCCGCTCAGGGGATGAACCTTTCGCTGGTGTCCATGCGCACGTTGCGGATGGCGCGACAGGCGTCCATGGCTGCGCGATTACGCTCCGGCATGAAGCTCAGCAGCAGCGAACGGCGCCGCGCGCCGGAGCGGTTGCAGGTCGCCCCATGCGGCAGATCGGCGTCGAACACCAAAATGTCCCCCGCCTCGCCCGCGATCGTCAGGGCCAGGGTCTCGTCCGGCAGGGCCTGATTGGCGAGGCCTCGATCGACAAGGGGCTGGCCGACAAAGCCTGGATCGAGATGGCGCGGAACGAGCCGCGTCCCGCCATTGTCCGGCCCGTATGCGTCGAGGAAGACCAGGGCGGCAACGGCCTTCGTGCCTGCACCGTCGCGATGCAGGGGCTGATGGCCGCCGCCTTGCAGCGGCTCGCGGCCCTCGACCTGGGCAAGAAAGAAAGGACCGCCGAGCACCTGTGCTCCCGCAGCCAGCAGCAAAGGCAGGCGGCAAGTCTGCTGCACCACCGGATCCAGATCGACGAGAGCGTGGCGCCAGCCGGCGCCGCGCGGCGCGGACCATTGGTCGCCGGCGCCCACGCCGCACTCGAAGGCAGCGCGCAAGCCGTCGCGCCAGGCTTCGGGCACCGCACTGCGCAACAGCAGATAGCCGTCGCGGTCGAGGCCGGCAGCCTGCTCCGCGTCCAGCCGACCGACCTTCGTGGCCGTCAGACAATCGTTCATGCAATCGTTCATGGCGCTCCCTACAACCTCAACGCGAGGTGTGCAAGGGTCAGCCATCATCGCGCCGGGACTTGGAGGGAGCAGGACGCGGTCCAAGACAAACCGCGACGGGCGCCGCCATGAGCCTCGGACCTGTTGCGATGATGACCTTATACAGGTGTTTTGCCCGACGGGTCAAATTGATTTCATAAAATCCGAATCGTGAAATCGGATTGTCGGGGTTGGGCGAGCTCGGCAGACCTGCCGCGATGGCTCAGGCGGATGCCCGCAGTCCCTCCTCGCTTGGGGCGAGCGCGGCCGAAATCCAGCATCGAACGCCCGCCGGATCGAAATCCAGCCGGAAGCGCCCGGCGATGTCGCGGCTTGCGTGCTCGATGAGGCGGCTGCCGAACCCGCGGCGGCTCGGAGGCGCAACCGGAGGGCCGCCACTTTCGCGCCAGCTCAGGTTGACCTCGCCCTCCTGCACGGACCAGCAAATCTCGACCCGGCCTTCGGGACGGGACAGCGCGCCATACTTGGCCGCGTTGGTGGCAAGCTCGTGCAGGGCCAGCGAGAGCGCCAGGGCCTGTGTCGGCAAGACCACCAGCGAAGGTCCATCGAGCACCATCTGGCCCGCCGGGAACGGCGCAATTGTGCGCGCCACGAGGTCGGCAATGTCGGCGCCCGCCCAGGCCCGCGCGGTCAGCAGATCATGAGCTCCGGCCAGCGCAAGCAGACGCGCATTGACCGTCTTGCGCGCGGCGTCAACCTCCACAGCGCCCCGAAGCGTCTGGTTGACGATCGACTGCACGGTGGCAAGCGTGTTCTTGACCCGATGATTGAGCTCGTTGGTGAGCAGGCGCTGCAGCTCTTCAGACTGCTTCAGCTCGGAGAGATCGCGGCTGGCGCCGGCGATCGCGACCGGCTTGCGCCCGGCGCCTTCGCCCTCGAACTCCACGAGGCCCCAGGCGCTCAGCCACCGCCAGCTGCCGTCGCGTTGCCTGACGCGGTATTCGACCTCGTAGCGGCCATCGCCTTGCGGATCGAGCGCCCTGGCCACGCGGGCCCACATCAGATCCATGTCGGCGGGGTGGAATTTGGCTTCGACGCCGTCCTTGTCGTGGAGGAAGCGCGCCTCGGTCAGGCCATAGAGCCGCTGAGCGTTGTGATCATAGATGCAGATGTTGTCGGCCAAAGTGTAGCGCCACGTCCCCATATTGGAGGCGATCATTGCGAGGTCGAAGGTGCGCTGCTGCCGCTCCAGCGCAACCCGCATCTGGTGCTCGTGGGTCACATCCTGGAAACAATTGATGCCGCCCACGACCGCGCCGTCGTCGTCGCGCAGGGGTGCGACATTGACGCGCGCGACCCATCGCTTTCCATCGGGATTGTGGACGACCGCCTCCACGCCCTCAAAGCTCTTGCCGGTCAGCACGGCAAGCGCCATCGGCGTCTCGCCGGGCGGGATGAAATCGCCGTCAAGGCTTTCGACGCGGAACGAGCCGCAGAACTTCTGCTCGGGATCGCGCAGTTTCGGCGCCCGGCCCCAGAGCTCGACAGCGCGCTGGTTGACACGAACGATCCGCCCCTCGACATCGCATGCGTAAACGCCGATCGGCAGCGCATCGAGGATGGCCTGGTCGAGCGCCAGAAAGGACGCGAACAGGGCCGGCGTCGGGACCGAACGGTCGAATTTCAGCAGGGACATTCGGCACGGTAACCGGAAACCGCGTATTCGACAACGCGGTCGCCCACGAGTTTATTTTCGAAAAGCGACCGGAACTTTTTTCGCGGTGCTGCATTCGCGCGGCTCGGAGCCGCGAGTTCTTCGACCATCCGCGCCCAAGATCCGTCCCCAAGATCCGTGCCCATGAGGGACTCCAGAAAACGGCGCTTCACGGGCGCTTAGCATAATCGGAAATGGCAAGGAGCCAATCGCCTGTCAGGAACCTTTGTTCCCTCGCTGGCATTTGCTTTCAACCGCCGCACCGATCGAGGTTCTTCTTCCATGAGCGACAGCGCCCTCACGCCGACGAAATCCGCGCCGACGCTGTTGCAGAGACTGGGGCCGGGCCTCGTCACCGGGGCCGCCGACGACGATCCGTCGGGCATCGCCACCTATTCGCAGGCCGGCGCGCAATTCGGCTACGGACTGCTGTGGACGGTTTTTCTGACCACCCCGTTCATGATCGCCATTCAGCTCGTCAGCGCACAGATCGGCCGGGTCACCGGCAAGGGACTCGCCGCCAACGTCATGCGCATCGCGCCGCGCTGGGCGGTGCTGGCGCTCGTCGCCATGCTCGTCGCCGCGAACACCTTCAACATCGCCGCCGACATCGCGGCGATGGCCGAGGCGCTTTCGCTCGTGATCGGCGGCCTCAACCACGAGCACGCGCTGATCTTCGCGGCAGGATCGACCATCCTCCAGGTGTTCCTGCCCTATCGCCGCTATTCGCCGGTGCTGAAATTCCTCACCTTGGCGCTGTTCGCCTATGTCGCAACCGCCTTCACCGTGAAGATCTCCTGGAGCACGGCGCTGCTCGCGGCAGTGTGGCCGAAGGCGAATGTCAGCCCCGACTATTTCATGATGGTCGTCGCCGTGCTCGGCACCACGATCAGCCCGTATCTGTTCTTCTGGCAGGCCTCGCAGGAGGTCGAGGAGATGAACCAGGGCAAGCGTGACAAGCCGCTGCGCGAGGAAACGCAGCGCAAGGGCGATCCGGAGCTGGCGCGCATCCGGGCCGATACCATCGCCGGCATGCTGCTCTCCAACGGCATCGCCTTCTTCATCATCCTCACCACCGCCTCGGTACTGCACGCCAACGGCGTCACCAACATCGGTTCGGCGACGCAAGCCGCCGAAGCACTGCGCCCGCTCGCCGGCGACTTCACCTTCGCCCTGTTCGCGCTCGGCATCATCGGCACGGGCCTGCTGGCGATCCCGGTGCTGGCGGGCTCGGCCGCCTACGGCGTCGCGGAGATCTTCGGCTGGCGCGCGACGCTGGAGGCGAAGCCGGACGAGGCGGTCGGCTTCTACACCATCATCGCCGCGGCAACCATCATCGGCTTCGGACTCGGTTTCACCGGGATCGATTCGATACATATGCTGGTGTGGAGCGCCGTGCTCAACGGCATCGTCGCCGTTCCGATCATGGCGATGATGATGCTGATCGTCTCGAGCAAGGCAATCATGGGCCGCTTCAGGGCCCGGTCATGGCTGATCGCGCTGGGCTGGCTCGGCACCGCGCTGATGGCGCTGGCCGTGCTCGCGCTGCTGGCCTCGTCCGCGATCGGCTGATCAGCCTTGCCCCAAGGACAAAATGAGCCTTGGCCCGCCGCGCTATTCCACCCCTTGCGCGACGTGCTGATCGGCCGTCAGAAACTGATCGGAAATGGCGCCCCCGCCCATCGTGAGCAGCGCCAGAATCGAAATCACGGCCAAGAATTTCATGGCGGCAGGATCGGTCGCGATTGTGGCCAAATAAGCCTGAGCTTGGCGCAATTTCGGGACGACCCCGGAAAAGATCATGGCGATCCCCACCGGATTCCACAGAATTTTCCAGCTCAAAGGGCCGAATGGCGTGTCCTGACGCGACTTGGCGGGCTTCACGACGGCCGATCGTTAGCTTAACAATTGAGGCTGGGCTCGTGCTTGCGAAGTCACAAGAAAAACAAGGCCCGGCCGGGCGACAGGGAGCGACATGACCAAATCATCAAGAGCAACAAGTCTGGAAATTCTTGCCTGCGATGCCGGCTGGAGAAACTACCACTTCGTCAAGCTGACCACCGAAGACGGGATTGTCGGCTGGAGCGAGTTCGACGAGGGCTTTGGCTCGCCCGGCGTCGGCGCTGCGATCCAGCGCCTGTCCGCCCGTGTTATCGGGCAGAACGTTTTCCAGCACGAGCGCATCTACGCCGAGCTGTTCGCGGCCACACGTCCCGCCGCCGGCGGCGTGGTGGCGCAGGCACTTGGCGCGACCGAGAATGCGCTGCTCGACGCCAAGGCAAAGTGTCTCGGCGTGCCCTGCTACGAGCTGCTCGGCGGCAAGATCCGCGATCGTATCAGGGTCTACTGGTCGCATTGCGCCACATGGCGGATCAACCACCCCGCCTGGTACAAGCCTCCGATCGAGAACCTCGACGGCGTCAAGGCGATGGGCCGCGAGGTACGCGAGCAGAAATTCACCGCGCTCAAGACCAACATCTTTTCCTATGATGATGGCAAGCCGACCGGTTGGCGGCCCGGCTTCGGCTCTCCGTTCGCCCCAGAGATCAACGTCGACCGCAAGATCCTGCGCGACCTGCGCATGCATCTGGAAGCGATCCGCGACGGTGCAGGCCCCGACGTCGACATCCTGCTTGACTGCAACTTCAACGCCAAGACCGAGGGCTATCTGAAGATCCTGCGCACCATCGCGGACCTCGACATGTTCTGGATCGAGATCGACAGTTTCAATCCGGAAGCGCTCGGTTACATCCGCCGGCAAAGCCCGCATCCCATCTCGTCCTGCGAGACTCTTTTGGGCTTGCGGGAATTCCTGCCCTATTTCAAGGAGCAAGCCATGGACGTCGCGATCATCGACACGCCCTGGAACGGCGTCTGGCAGTCGATGAAAATCGCGGCCGCCGCGGAAGCGTTCGAAGTCAACGTAGCTCCCCACAATTTCTACGGCCATCTCTGTTCGATGATGAACGCGCATTTCTGCGCCGCGGTGCCGAACCTGCGCATCATGGAGATCGACATCGATCGCCTGGCGTGGGACCGCGAGCTATTCACGCATGAGCCCGAGATTGCGAACGGCCATCTGGTCATTCCGGACCGGCCCGGCTGGGGCACCGATCCGAACGAGGAAGCCCTTCGCGCGCATCCGCCCAAGGCCAGCGGCGGACTTCTCAACTACGGTCGCAAGAGCTGAGGCCTATCAAGAGTTGAGGCGTATCACGGCGTCACGGGATTGACGGTCGGGGACGTTTTCGGCCCCGGCCGTTCCGGCTCGACCGGCGATTTTGGTTGGGTCGGAAGCACCTTGGCGCCAGCAGCGTGCGCGGCCTCACCGGTGGTATGATACATCGCGACATGCGCCGGTTGCGTCTTGGCCCGGTTCCACGGCCCGTGGTCGACGATGAGCATCGCAGCAATCGTCAAGGCGGCCACGATCAACGCGATCACGCCGGGATGGCGCAGCGCCGAGGACATGGAGTTTGCGAAGCGATCAGTTGCCATCGAAGGACCCATACTGTTTTCCTCTCGCGGGTTAACGCAAGCGCGTCCCGCGAGTTCCGCCCTTCGCTTAAGCAAGTCCCGCGCCACCGCGCGGAACTCGCTCATCACGATACGTTCACTTTTCACGTCGGGGCGCGCATCGCCGAGGAACCTGTCGCGGTTCGGCATTTTGACCGCTGCAAGCGATTTGGCATCGAGCGTCGCATTCGCTCCCACCAGTCCATTCAGGTTCAAGATGTACGCAGACACTGCATAAACGTCCTCCTCGCTCAGCGATTGCGGCGCGTTCTGCGGCATCGCACGGCGGATGTAATCGAACAGCGTCGGCGCATAGGGCCAATAGCTGCCGACGGTTCGAATGGGCTTTGGCGTTCCGATCGTGTCCTGCCCACCGACAAGCCGATCACCCAGCCCACCCTCGCCCTTGTCGCCATGGCATGATGCACATTGCTGGGCGAACACCTCGCGTTCATGGCTGACCGAGCCACTTCCCTTCGGCAGATTGCTGCCATCGCGCCCGATATCGATGTTCCAGCCCGCGATCTCAGCTGCCGTTGCAAGCCGCCCGATGCCGTAGGAAGTTTGCGCCCGCGCTTCAGTTGCCCAAGCGCTGAACAGGATCGCGAAGGCAATGCCGAAAATCTCATGCCAGCGCATTGGTCACCTCGCCGCCGGCCGCAACGCGCCAGGGCCAGATCGCGTTGTTGTGGTAGAAATAGTTCTCGCCGCGAACCGCGAGCAGCTCGGCAAGCGTCGGCTGCACATAACCGGTCTCGTCGATCGCGCGGCTCTGGATCACGGCAGGCTTGCCGTCCCGTCGCCAGGGCAATCGAAAGCGCGCGAGGGCCCGCGTCAGCACCGGATCCTGCAATTGCGCGTCCTGCCAGCTCATGCCGTCATCGACGGACACCTCGACCCGCGCGATCTTGCCATGCCCGCTCCAGGCAATGCCGGTGATCTCGTGGAAGCCGGGCGCGTTCAGACGCTGGCCGCCGGACGAACGCGTGATGATCGACTTCGCCTCCATGTAAAACGAAAATTCGCGCGCCGTCCCGTCCGGCAGGAGGTCGGTGTATTTCGAGGTCTCCTCGCGCGAATAAACCGGCTCCGCAGTCACATGCAGGCGCCGCAGCCACTTCACGCTCATATTGCCTTCGAACCCCGGCAGGAAGAGCCGTAGCGGATAACCCTGCTGCGGGCGGAGCCGTTCGCCATTCTGGCTGTAGACCAGAAGGGCGTCCTCGAGGCATTTCTCGATCGGGATGCTGTGGGTCAGCGCGGCCGCGTCGGCGCCCTCGGCGACGACCCATTTGGCCTCCGGCTTCAATCCAGCCTCCTGCAGCACCAGCTTGAGGCTCACCCCGGTCCATTCCGCACGACGCACCAGACCGACAAGGTCCGATGCCGTCTTGCCGTAAGGCTTGCTGTAGCCGGGATTCCCGGAACATTCGATAAAGTGGATGCGCGATTCCGATGGGAAACGCCTGAGATCGTCCATCGTGAAGATCAGGGGGCGCTCGACCAGCCCGTGCAGCATCAGCCGGTGCTGGGCCGGATCGATGGTCGGCACGCCGCCATGATGCCGCTCGTAGAAGAGTCCGTTCGGCGTGATGATGCCATCGAACTCCTGCAATGGCGTCCATCTGGGCTGATCTAACTCCGCTGGCCGTGACAGCGGTTCTCTTCTTCGCACGCACAAAGGGCCCGCGTTTCATTCGCCCGGCGCGATCGCGTTGCTGGGGGTCGGCCGGTCGGCGATCTGCTGGCCGAACAGGCTGCCGATCAGTTCGACCGCGGTGCGCGCGGTGCGGCCGCGCTCGTCGAGGAACGGATTGAGCTCGACGATATCGACCGATCCCACCACGCCGGAATCGTGCAGAAGTTCCATGATCAGATGCGCCTCACGATAGGTCGCGCCGCCCGGCACCGTCGTGCCAACGCCTGGCGCGACGCAGGGATCGAGAAAATCGACGTCAAAGCTGACATGCAGCACGCCATCCCTCGCCTTGACGCGTTCGATGACGCGGCGGATCAGCACGGCGACGCCGAACTCGTCGATCTGGCGCATGTCGACAACCCGGATTCGGCGCGTGCGCATCAGCTCCTTTTCGAGCTTGTCGATCGAACGCGCGCCGAACAAGTCGAGCCTGTCCGGATCGATCGAGGCGCGCGGATCATTGCCGAGCAGTCCGTCGAGGCCGGGTTCGCCGCACAGGAACGCCGCCGACATGCCATGCATGTTGGCGGTAATCGTCGTCTCCGGCGTGTTGTAGTCGGCATGGGCATCCAGCCACAGCACGAACAGTTCGCGTCCGCGCTCCCGCGAGTGACGGGCCATGGCATTCACCGATCCCATCGACAACGTGTGGTCGCCGCCAAGAAAGATCGGCAGCGCACCGGTTTTCGCGATCTCGTAGCCTCTCAGGCTCAGCACGCGCGTCCAGCGCTGGATCTCACGGTAGTGATTGGCTTTTTCGGGGGGCGTGTCTGCGAGATCCCGAAGCTCGGCGACCGAGAGATCGCCGTAATCGACGACTTCGAAATCCAGGCTTTCGAGCAGTGTCGCAAGGCCCGCGGTGCGGAGCGCAGCAGGCCCCATCAGGGTGCCGCGTTGCGAAGCTCCCATGTCGATGGGGGCACCGAGCAAGGCGATGCGCCGGGCTCGATCCGTCGTGGTCCGATCGGTCACAGCAGCCTCCTGAGATCGGCAAGGTTAAGCCAGCCTAACAGAGATTCGCATCCGTCGTTTCACGGGGAAGGCCACGCTCGGGCGGATCATCCCGGAACAAAATCCCGCGCCCCGCATTGCTTATTCAAGGCCGGTACCCGCCGTAAGAAACACGGCGCCTGTCGCGGATAGCCAAAGGTCATGCGACCCGCTGTTCAAAACGAGCGCTCGCGCGGATAGCCAAAGGTACCGGCCTCCGTCACACGATCAGCCCGGAGTCGCACGCTTGAGCACCGAGATCCCGCAGTCCGATTCCAAACCCGGCATGGCCGAGCGCGCCATCGATGCAGCGACGGACGTCTCCCGCACGGTGGGTGAAGTCGCTGGTGGGCTGCATGCAGCTGTCGACCGCCTGGGCTCTGCAATCGAGGAAGCGCGAAAGCCCGGCCGGCCCCTCTCCACGGTTGCGGCGATCACGCGCGAAGCGCCGCTTGCCAGCCTGTTCGTCGCCTTCCTGTTCGGCGTCGCGGTTGCGCGTCGGCGCTAGGGCGTGTGCTCACCAAGCGGCAGGCCGCCTGATGTCCGGAGAGCGGAAGGCCTCCGAGGTCGCAGGTCGGCCAGAAGCTGACCTCGCGAGTGCACCGGTCACGAAGCCTGGTGCGTCGAATCGAGTTCGGCGATAATGCGCGCCAGGTTTGCCGCAGCTCGTGGACGCGCTTCTCGCAGACGCTCAAGAATGCGTGTCCCTTTAGGACTCGACGCTACGCCGGTGTCCGGGAAGCCGGTGCCAGATAGCCTGTGCTCGTCGATCCAACGACGCAGCTCCTTTTCGGTCGTCCATCGTCGCTCATTTCGCAAAGTCGCGATCATGGTGCTGAGAAAGTCTTCGGCGACCTCAACTGACGGAATTGGCGCACACAAATCGTTCTTGATCGCGTCATCGTTATAGGATGCTTCCACATGTGCAATGAAGGCCGCGCTAAAACTGAGACGTCCGGGACGTACTTGCTGTAGCGTGATCTGATCCGCATTGAAGATCGGAACCGCAGGGCGTTTTCTGAATCCTTTCGCGGTACAATCGACATAGAGATCGTCCGGCGCGGCATCGACATTGCCTCTGTCAAGGACAATGGAGTCGCGCTCGATCCGCCTAACACGCCCCTTGCGCACCACGTCCTTGATGGTGCCCAACGCTTCCGCTTCGAGTATCGAAAGCGTAGCTCCGCGAAAAGCCGTCGGCCAGATCGTCCGATCGATGCGCAGTATCTGACCTCGTTTTTCCAGACGCTCGAAGAGATCGGCGACCGAAGTGGCCTCGGCCGCTGCCTCAAACAGATCGGCCGTTCCGCCAACAGTACGCTCGAAAAATGCATCTCCGGGCTGCATCATATCGCGATTTCGTACCCAGGAATCTTGTGGCACGATCCATCGGATACTTTCTGGCCGGGCGCCCATCTGCTGTAACCAGATACAGACATCCATCGCTGTTTTGCCACCTCCGAGGATAACGCGTCGTTCGTGTCCGGGCGCATACATGGGCAGCAGGTTAGGCGTTGTAAGCTCGACACCTTCGGCAACTTGAAAAGATGGAGTGTGCGTCGAGGGCACCTGTGTGTCCTGGAACGTGGCGTTCACGAGCCTCTTGCCAAATGCGACCTGTTGCATTGTGCCTGAGAGGCGAGAAATAAACCGTCCGTGCCCCAGGTACTCACACATCGGAAAATACTGGACACGGCCGGATGGAAGAAATCTCTCTTGCATCAACTTGTCGAAATAACTGACGATCTCCGCACCCGAGGCCAATTCATAATAACCCCTGTTTAGGCCGGATACGTCGATGCAGTCGTTGCCGAGGCGTCGTGAGCCCACGCCATAAAATGCAGATGGCGCGTGCAGGCGGACAAACGAATAGGCGTCGTTCCAATGGCCACCAGGCAGGTGATGTCTATCAACGATGACAATGCTTGCATTGGTTTCGGTCAACAACTGATCTGCGAAGCTCATGCCCGCGGCACCGCTGCCGATGATCAAATAGTCGGTCGTCAGCATTTGCTAAATGCTCCTGGTGCCTACCCCAGACGCCGCATCTCGGCTTGCCGCCTCGGCGTGATGTCTGCCGTCGGCGAAAATATGTCTTAATTGTCAGAGAATGGAAACGGGCGCGAGCGAAAATCGCAGGCACTTTGGGCTGAATGTCCAGTTCAGGTCAATCGCAGACCGATCGCTGCGGCCAACGGCCATCAGGTCAAGATTGCCGGTCTGGTCGATCTAAGGCTGCTTCTCGAACGTTCGCATCGAATCGACATGTTTAAGCCAGGGCTGAGCGGAGCGAGACCACCACTGCGTATGGGGGACGATCTGGTCGCGTTGACGAATGGATCCCACGCGGATGGCGAAGACCTTGGGGCCTGCTCCGAGCGCCGTAGCGTAGATATGCGTTCCACATTCCGGGCAAAACGCCTGTGGCCTCTTGTTGCCGCTTTCGGCGGTCTTGACGTAAATTTTCGGTTCGCCCGAGAGCAACCTGAAATCGTCTTCCTCCGCGAAGGCATGCACGCGAAATGCCGAGCCGGAGAACGTCTGGCAGTCGGTGCAATTGCACAGCAGGGTCTTGTCCGGCTCGATCTTGGCTTCAAAGGTGATGTATCCACAGTGACAACGCCCGTCGATTTTCATCCCAATCCTCCGCAGCGCGTTTCATGCGAGAGCCCGTGCAAACGTGCGCATGAGGCTCAGCATGCATTTTTGCGCAGAGACTTTAGCATCAAATAAGCCAGCCAGCACGTCTGGTTTGGGTCGCCGACTACCGGCTCCAGGATCGTTTCGGCGGCATCAACTTCGCGACGTTGACCTACCGCCAGGGCCTCGACATCTTCGGTGCCTCCCATTTCGACGACGATCTGTTGTCGCGGGATGGCGCATCATCGAACTTCTCGGTGCTGAACCTCTGGTTCACGCGCTACCAGACACTCAACGACGCCTGGTCGCTCAAGCTCTCCGCGGCGAGCCACACGGCGTCGCGGCCGCTGTTCACCTCGCAGCAATTCTATCTCGGCGGCGCGGCCTTCGGCCGGGGCTACGGTGCAGTCGAGATCAGCGGCGACAACGGTCTTGCCGGCTCGCTCGAACCGCGCTTCGACCAGAAGCTCAATTTCCGCTACTGGACGGGCTATCAGCTCTACGCCTTCGGCGACGCCGGGGCAGTCTGGAACGACGGCTATCGCCCGAGCGGCGGCCTCTCTCTGACATCGGCCGGAGCAGGCGTGCGCTTCTTCCTGCCAGACGATCTCCAGGCCGACCTCGCTGTGGCCGTCCCCCTAAGCTATCGGGCGCCCGACAACGAACGCCGCAGTCCGCGCTTGCTGTTTACGCTGTCGAGCGCGTTCCGGCTCTGCCCGGAACGCGGCAAGGGCGGCTGCCTTTGGTCCAACGCCCATCGCGCGGCCCCCCGGATGCAGCCCCTTTTGGGGCATTGCTCACAGACTTGCCTAAATTTAATCCCGTAACCTTCTCACGATCGCTCGACCCGGGCGGTCACAATGGCCATGTTCAGTCAAACGTGATTTGAGACGAGACCATGAAAAGGGTGTTTGCAATTCTGGCGCTTCTCTGCGTCCTCGGCGTCGGCCAGTATTTCGTCGTCAGCCGGTTCGCGATCCGCCATGAGCTTTTGACCCTGTTCGACGCCGCGCGCCAGCGGCCGATCTCGGTCGAAATTGCGGTGCGGCGTGACTACGAGACCAAGGCCAATCTCGGCCTCTGGAAGCTCCCGCTCGCCATCATCAGCAACGGCAACACCGTGAAGGCCACCGAATATTCCTTCCTCGCCAACGTGCTCGCCGCACGCGGCTATCTCGTTGCCAGCATCCAGCAGGACTTGCCGAGCGATCCGCCGCTGATGACCCAGGTCGGCCAGCCGTATGTCGGACGGCGCGAGGTCTATATCCGCTGCGAGGCCAACATCCTCTTCGCCCTGGGTGAGCTGAAGAGGCGGCAGGAGAACGCCGACTACGACCACATCACGCTCGTCGGGCATTCCAACGGCGGCGACGTTTCGATGTATGTCGCCCACCAGCACCCGGAGCTGGTGTCGAAAGTGATCACGCTCGACAATCTGCGGGTGCCTTTCGTGCTCAGCGACAACATGAAGATCCTGTCCTTCCGATCGAAGGATCCGCATTTCGTCACCGATCCCGGCGTGCTGCCAACGCCGGAAGTGGCCAAGGCGCGCGGCATCGACATTGTCCACACTGGCGCTCAGCATACCGAGATGAGCGATCGCGGGCCCGATGCGGTCAAGGAGAAGATCCAGGCGACGCTCGACCGATTCCTGCGCGACAGCGCCAGCAGCGCGCTCGCGCCGGCCGATACGAAGAGCCCGATGATCATGAACCCCGGCGACTATTAGCCGGGGGACGCCTTGCGGCAGATCAAGGCGCCTCCGGACCAGCCACGATACAGAGAGCCTCACAATCTCGGAGAGGCACGTGTCGCAGTCCATCGAAAGCCTTGATACGAAACGTTTGGGCTTGCGCGCGACAAGGACACCTGGATTCGCGCGGCATCTCTATCGTTCGGTCCGCAGGCTGCTGCGGTCGATCGTCGCCCGCATCGATCTCTCCCAGTTTCCGGGATCGTGCTGCGGATGAGCACAGTGGCCGCAAGCGAACGCATGAAGGTTGCCCGATGCACCAGCATTTGAGACGAATCTGCCTGTTGCTTGCCGTGGCCGCGGGCTTCGGCACGTCGTCCGCTCTAGCCGCCGATGCCGGTCACGGTGCCGACCTGGCCAAGCGCTGGTGCGCAAGTTGCCATGTCGTGGCGGAGGGCCAGGCCCAGGCAAGCGCAGACGTCCCCTCCTTCGCGTCCGTTGCGCGCCGGCCGGACTTCAGTCCGGAGAAGCTCGCCTTCTTCCTGCTCGACCCACATCCGAAGATGCCGAGCTTTCCCTTGAGCAGGACCGAAGCCGGCGACATCGCGGCCTATATCGGATCGCTGCGTCCGTAGAGCGCCAGCCAAGCGCGACACCTGTCACAAAATGCAAATCCCTGCCGGAGGACCGGCAGGGATCAGCAGGATGATGGACGGCGCATGAGCTCGAGTCGGCGGCCCATCATGGAGTTGCGCCAGCATCGAGCTGCGGATTCCATGCCGCCCAGGATCAATCAGGACTTGCCCTTGCCAGGTTGCATGAGGCTGCCGGTCATCTGGCGCATGTGGTCTCCGGCGCTGGTGAACTGGCTGCGCAGGAAATCGGATTGGATTCGCATCGCTTCCTGCAGGTCGGTGGCATGAACGAGCTTGCGTGCATGCTCAAACGCCGACTTCATGTTCTGCTCGGTGAAAACGAGGGCCTGCTTCGACACTTCCGTCCCCGCGCCCGGAACGGACGACATCGATTTGGTGGCGGCTTCGAAAAACATGCCGAACGCCTTTTCGGCCTGGTCAATCGTCTTCTCGGCCAGGTCGCGCAGTTCGGCCGGAACTTCGAGCTTCGGTTCGATCATGATCGCACTCCTCCCTTTTTCTTAACTGAATACCACACTTGCCGGATTGCCTACCAGCGGCCAGCCGGGGGCAAACGTCGCCCTGCGGCCCGCTTCAGGGAGGAAAACGCGGGACAAGGCGTGAGGCCGGCGCGTGGCCTGGCTCAGGACAGGGGGTGCTCGGGGAGGGATTCGTCGGTGGCAAGGTCTTCAACGAGCTTGATGACCTCAAAACGCTGCCGGGGTGCGAGCTTCAAAAACGCGCGGAGCAGGCGCAGGCTTTCGACGGTGCTGCCCGCAGGCGCGCCGAGCTTGAGGTGCAGCTCAGCCGCGAAATTGAGGTTTTTCATCTCGCACCTATGACAAGCATCGGCCTTCGTGATCCGACGTCGAGGGTCCCACTCGATAACCGAACGCCATAACCGGATGGCATGGCGACGGCGAACTCTCGGCCGGGAAACCCGGCGGGTTAGCACGCTGAACGACAATATCCCGAACCGACGGGCTCGACCGAACAGGTTGCAATTATGCCAAGCAACAACCCTTCCGGCAAGTCCAACGGTCGGCATAGCGATGCTTTGTCTGCATCGCAGCACGGCAATTCCGGATAACAGGAATATGAAGCGCCGTCACCCACCTGCGTCAAGAAGCGTCATTCATACCGCACACGAACCCGCCTGCAGTCAAATCGGCGGTGCATTTCGCTCTGTTTCGGATGTGAATGGACATTGGCGAGTGCGAATTAGTGCTTCTTCAGCGTATACACGTAATTGTTGAGTCCGATCTCTGCGGTTGTATCGTCGACGAAATGAATGTCGATCTCACACCCGGTCTCCAGCGTCCGGATCCGCGCAGCGGTGAAGCCGAGCGAGGTGGCAAGCGCCTTGGGATCGACCTTCCTGTCGGCGCGCCGCATCTCATCGAATGCCCCCTGGAAGACCATGTCGGGGCCGTAATACGTGACCTTGTATTGCGGATTTTCACAGGCAAAGGAACGGGGTCCTGATATCTCTCTCGCCTTGAAGACAACCGCTTTTCCGATCAGCCGCGCCTGCTCGGTGCCATCAGGCTTGTGTTGAGGATCGGCCCATGGCGCGACCACGGCGGCCGTGAATGTCCAGCTGCCGATGTAGAACGGATCGGCTGCCGCCGCAGAGCCTGCCGCACCAAGAGATGTGAGAAGGCAGACGATGCCGGTGAATTTCATCTGCTCCGTCGCCTTGCGCCGTTGGAATTGGACGCAACTCTTCGCATCGGGGTTCATCGGTCGCCGAATATGTTTCCGCCCGTGAACCGTTGTTGCAGAGAGCACGACAGAGCGGTTGCGGAACAGTCACTCAAATCAAGCGCGCCATGGCCGATGGACGAATCCATTCGGGCGCCGCCACCAAAGGACGACGGCATGCTTTCTCGCTGCGATCTCATCAAGGGCGCCGCAGTCGCGCTTCTCACCCTTTCGATACCAGGCACATGGGCGCAGGAGACCAAGATGAACCTGTTCAAGATCGTCACCATCAAGGACGAAATCGTCGTCGGATTGTCGGCGGAGGAGCTTCACGCGCTCGGCGGCATTGATGCTAGCGCGGTTGCACACGCTCTGGCGCAGAAGGGCGATCTCACCGTCTGGCAATACAACGTGCATCGCGGTCCGAACGGGGAATTGCAGCAGGCGCCGACTGCCAGGATCGGGCTTTTGGCGAACGCCTCGCTGCGCGTCGAGCCCTATACCACGCCCTACCAGATCCTGCCGCATCCCTGAGCAGCAGGTTGGCACGCCGGCGGTCGCCATGGCAGGCGTGCCGTTGTCATCTGCGCTGCCCTGCACGCTGTTTCCCCGCATCCGTCGCAAAGCCATAGATCAGTGCCAGCCGATCAAGGCATTCACGAAAACGCCTCGCAAAATAGTCGTTCCAGCGCTGCGTCCGGACGGCGCGACGCTGCCCGATCTGGTCCATGGTCAGGCCGAGCACCAGCACGTCATGCACCAGCGCAGCGCCGTCGGTGCCGAGTTCGCGCTCGATCCGGTTGAGCCGGAGCACCGCCTGGCGCTGGCTTTCGGTGACAGGCTCGCGCGTGCGCGCGCCATCGACATATTCTCGGGTCGGGTCCATCGCCTGAGGGCCTCGCTCCGCCATCTCCCAATCGCTCTGGAAGGCACGTCCACTGCGGTATTGTGCCTCATCGATCTGATGGTGCGCGTGCAACCGGCCGAGCGGATCGCCGCGGATCGACCGCACGGCCACAATCTTCTCTCCGGGGTCGAGCGCCAGCGGATTGTCGATCTCGACCTCGGCCACTTCGGCATTGAACGGCACCTCGCGCGAGCGGCGGTCGTGGATATTCGCCAATTTGTAGGACTTGTTGCGTCGGACGCGAGCCACTTGGATACTCCTTGTGAAATTGACGATCGAGCGGGTGACTACGAGGTCAGGCAGCGGAGACCAGCCTCAGCATCACGGGACCGGCGATGCGGGCGGCCTCGGCTCCAGAACGGCACGTCAGGCTCGCATGCGGCGTGCAATAGCTCGAGCCCGGCTGGCGCGGGTGCCCGCAGAAGGCAATCTCCTCCCCCTCCCTGTCGCCGCCATAGGGATAGCGGCAATCGCCGCGCGCGAGTTCGACCAACGGGATCAGGCGCGGCTGGACCCCGACGCAGCGCAACTTGGCCCGCGCAGGCTTCATTGCGGATTTCGGCGGTAAGTTGAGGTTCGGCAACGCCGGACGGGGCGGCGCGATAGGGCGGGCTCCTGACGGCAAAGATGGCACGATCGATGGACCCGTCATCCGCGTCGGTGCGGCGAGCCCAAGCCGCTTGGCGCGGCCAGCCACCGCGTTGCGCGTGTAAGCCGTTCCAAACCTTGCATTAATCTGCCTTCCGATCTCCGCATAAGACATGCCCTTGAGAAAATAGTCGCGAAGCGCGTCGGAGTGCTCCGACGGCCAATGGCCCGGTTCCATGCTGCTGTCCTGTGATGCGCCTCCTCCGATCGCACGATCGCGAGGCGAAACGCACATTCCGGTATTCCGAAACCGAAGTCAAGCAATAATTCTGATATTCATAATTGCATCAATTCCGAATTTCGGATTACAAGAGGGTGAGACGGCGCGCAATCAAGGGAATCAGCATGTTGGACGTTGCAATGATCGAGCGGGGCCTGGAAAAGACAGGCAAGAGCAAGGGCGGCTTGGCGGCGGCCATGGGCGTGCGACCCGGCGCGGTTTCGGAGATCCTCGGCGGCGAACGCCTGGTAAAGGCGTCGGAAATCATTCCGATCATGGAATACCTCGAGCTCAACCTCGCGCCGATCATGGGCCGCGTCGGCGCCGGCGCTGTGATCGAGCCGGACTACGAACAGGTTCCCCCGGAAGGCCTCGGCGATATCGCGCTGCCCTTCCCGATCATGGAAGAGACCGTCGCATTCGAGATCGTGGGCGATTCGATGCTGCCAAAATACGAGAGCGGCGACGTGATCGTGGTCTACAAGGATCAGCGCCATCCGCTGTCGAGTTTCTACGGCGAAGAGGCTGTGGTCCGGCTCAAGACCGGCGAGCGCTACCTGAAGACCATCGAGCGGGGCAAAACCCCTTCCGTCGTCAATCTCAACAGCTTCAACGCTAAGCCGATCGTCGGCGTGAAACTCGAGTGGGTGGGAGAAATCTGCCTGTCGATGCCCAAGGGCCAGCTCGAGCGGCTGCGCGCCAAGTCTGCGCGCCCCCGCAAAAAGGGCAAGTAGGAGGCCAGTCAAGACTTCCGATTTTCGAAAATCGCCCTTGACTTAATTCCGTTTTTCGGAAATACTCCTGCCGCGCTCCCGGTCACGGGGCGCGGCAGGATTGTTTCATGCAGTATTTCGTCGTGATGATCGACTATGGGCGACGCGGCCGCGAGGCGGTGGTCGATCCCGAGATCACAAGGCGCGAGGTCATCTCCCGCGTCACTTCGGGTGAATATCAGAACATCTCGTTCATCCACGAAATCGTGGAGAACTCGGTCGAGGACGTCACCGAGGCGATAATGAACGAGGCCGCCCTCCCCCAGATTCCTCCTGAAGATGTCGACCTTCAGGCGATCCGCCTCGATCACGCCCGCGACCTGCGCAAGCACGAACGGACGTGACGCAGGCCCGGGCGGCCTGCGTCAGCGCCCGTTCGGCAGATCACACGGTGAGAACGGTCGATCCCGTGGTCTTGCGCGCGGCAAGATCCGCATGCGCCTTGGCGGCATCCTTCAGCGGATAGGTCTGGTGCACCTCGATCTTGACCGCGCCGGACTTCACGACGTCGAACAGTTCGTTAGCCATCGCGACCAGGTTCTCGCGCTTGGCGGCGTAGGTGAATAGCGTCGGCCGGGTGACGTAGAGCGAGCCTTTCTGGGCGAGCAAACCGAGATTGAGCGGCTCGACGGCACCGGAGGACGCCCCGAACAACGCCGCGACGCCGAGCGGCGCGAGACAGTCCAGCGACTTCAGGAACGTATTCTTGCCAACGGAGTCATAAACAACCGGCACTTTCTTGCCCCCGGTGATCTCGTCGACGCGCTTCACGAAATCCTCGCGCGTGTAGATGATGACATGATCGCAACCATGCGCCTTGGCGAGCTTTGCCTTCTCGTCATTGCTGACGGTGCCGATCACGGTCGCGCCGAGATGCTTGGCCCACTGGCTCAGGATCAGTCCGACGCCGCCGGCGGCGGCATGCAGCAGGATGGTGTCGCCGGCCTTCACGCGATAGGTCTGCCGGATCAGATATTGGGTCGTGAGCCCTTTCAGCATCATCGCCGCTGCGGTCTTGTCGTCGACGCCATCCGGCAGCTTCAATAGCCGGTCGGCGGGAATCAGCCGCGCCTCGGAATAGGCGCCGAGCGGCGAGGCGCCATACGCGACGCGATCACCGGGCTTCAGGTCGGTGACACCGGGCCCGACTTCCTCCACGGTTCCGGCCGCTTCGCTGCCAAGACCGCTCGGCAATTCCACTGGATACACACCCGAGCGATTGTAGATGTCGACGAAGTTGAGACCGACAGCTGTGTGGCGAATTCGCGCCTCGCCCGGCCCAGGCTTGCCAACACTGACCTCCTCCCAGACCAGGACTTCCGGACCGCCGGTATTGCGAAAGCGAATGGCATGCGTCATGGGTTGCTCCCTTATCGTTGCGGTAAAGTCCGTGGAAAGCGGATCACCCTGTGAAATAGGCATTTGGTCCGCCCCTTACAGTACAGCGACGTAACAAGAATGTCACAGCGAACGACAAACGCCCATCGTTCCGCCTCTGTTCGAAAGAGTTGATCTCAGGCTTGGGCCGACCGGCAGTAGCCTTTGTGCGGGGTTTGGTGGTCGCCTGCGAAGGAGAGCCGAGATGCCAGCTTATGTACAGCATCATCAGGATATCGAGATCGCGCCTGTGATTTGCCCGTCCTGCATGGGATTCCTGCCGATGTATGTGCGGGAGGTCGAACCGCATTGGAGCCTTGCCAAGATCGACTTCGTCTATGAATGCGCCGATTGCGGCGCCGAGGTCAGACAGACCATCCGCAAGCCGGAACTGCTGCGGCACTGATCGCGCGGCCGGTCGGTCGCCCCCGAATTTGCGTTGAGCGGAAAAAGCGCCGTCCGTGCGGGTCTGATGTCTCCCAAACGAGGCTTGTTCTTTGCCGGGAACGCGGGCAGAACAAGCCCCAAGCAAGACCTTTGGGAGCGCTCTTTCGTGGCTGAACAGAAGCCCTCGATCGCGATCGAGGCAGTCGAGAGCGGCCTCGCCGCGCAAGGCTATATCGCGAGCCGGCAGATCGCTACGGCCGTCTATTTGTCGCAACAGATCGAGAAGCCGATTCTGGTCGAGGGCCCCGCGGGCGTCGGCAAGACCGAGCTCGCCAAGGCGATCGCCGCCTGGCGCGGCATGAAAATGATCCGCCTGCAATGCTATGAGGGCCTCGACGAGGCCAAGGCGCTCTACGAGTGGAAGTACGCAAAACAGCTTCTCTACACGCAGATCCTCAAGGACAAGCTTGGCGAAGTTCTCGGCGGCGCGCAGACGCTGCACGCCGCACTGGCGCAGCTCCACGATTTCGGCGACGTGTTCTTCTCCAAGGAGTTCGTCGAACCACGACCGCTGCTCCAGGCCCTGGAACAGCCGGGCGGCTGCGTGCTCCTGATCGACGAGATCGACAAGTCGGATGCGGAATTCGAATCCCTCCTGCTGGAAATCCTCTCCGACTTCCAGGTCACGATCCCCGAGCTCGGCACCGTCTCGGCGATCACGCCGCCGACGGTGATCCTCACCTCCAACAGCGAACGGGATCTCGGCGACGCCCTGAAGCGGCGCTGCCTGCATCTGCATATCGGCTTCCCCGAGCAGCGGCTCGAAGAGCGCATCGTCGAGAGCCGCGTGCCCGGCATCTCGCAGACGCTAAGGCGGCAGATGGTCGGCTTCATCCACGAGATCCGCTCGCTCGACCTCAAGAAGCTGCCCTCGGTCAGTGAGACCATCGACTGGGCGCGCGTGCTGGTGCTGCTCCAGGCTTCCGAGCTCGACACGGACATCGTCAAGGACACGCTCAACGTGCTCCTGAAATACGAGGCCGACATAGAGGCGGCCCAGCCTCAGATTACGACCTTCATTGCCAAGGCAGCACGATCCAACGTCTTCGGTTGACGCCGATGCGCGAAAACCTCCATCGTTTCTTCCGCGCGGCGCGGGGCGCCGGCGTCCATGTCTCGCCCGCCGAAAGCATCGATGCGATGCGCGCGGTTGCGCAGGTCGGCATGTCCGACCGCGCCATCCTGCGCGACACCCTTCTGTTGACCCTCGCCAAGTCGCAGGACGAGAAGCTCGCGCTCGGGGATTGTTTCGATCTGTTCTTCAGCCAGCCGGAGCCGCGGCAGGATCAGCCCGAGGCCGACAGCAACGCCGCCTCGCAGGATGCGGATCAGTCGCCCTCGTCCAGCTCGGCCAGCGAAGCGGGCGAAGGACAGCCTCCCGAAGGCTTGGGCCCGCTTGCCCGGATGCTGCTGTCGCAAGATCGCAATGCGGTCGCCGCCGCCATCGCCAGCGCTTCCGGGGCAGCCTCCCTGTCCGACATCCGCTACTCCACGCAGCGCGGCATCTTCTCCAGCCGCATCCTCGACGCCATGGGCCTCCAGCGCCTGCGCGACGATCTCGACGAGCTGACCGCGTCCAACCCGGCACTGGCCGAGCGGCTTCGGGCCGCGCTCGATGCGTTGCGGGAAGCCGTGCGCGATACCGTTGCGCAGGGGCTTGCACTCTATGCCCGCGAGGAGGCTGAAAACCTCCGCAACGAGATCCTGCGCAATGCACCGCTGGCCCGCATCGAGCGGCGCCAGGTCGCCGAGATGCGTGCCCTGATCCGCCAGATCGCGCGGCGCCTGCGCGAACGCTATTCGAAACCGCGCAAGCGTCAGCGCCGCGGCCATCTCGACGTTCGCCGCACACTGCGCCGCAACGCGGCCTGGGGCGGTGTGCCGTTCCTCACCGCCTGGAAGCGCAAGCACCGCGACCGGCCGAAGATCGTCGCACTGTGCGACGTCTCCGGCTCGGTCGCGCAGGTCTCGGATTTCTTCCTGCTCCTGATCCACTCGCTGCACGAGGTGGTCGACGACGTCCACTCCTTCGCTTTCTCCTCGCATCTGATCGAGGTCAGCGAGATCCTGGAGAAGAAGTCGCCGGAAGAGGCGATGGCCGAGATCATGTCCAAGGTCGGCTTCGGATCGTCCGACTACGGATCCTCGCTGGTCGATTTCGAGAAGGACTTCATGAGCACGCTCACGCCGCAGACCACGGTGATCGTGCTCGGCGATGCCCGCAGCAACAATCTGGACCCGCGCGCCGACATCCTGCGCCGCGTCTCCGAACGCTCGACGCGCCTGGTCTGGCTCAATCCCGAGGGGCGGCTCGCCTGGGGTTTTGGCGATTCGGAAATGCCGCGCTACGCGACCTTTTGCAGCATCGTCCGCCAATGCGCCACCGCGCAGCAGCTCGAGCGCGCGGTGTCCGATATCGTGGCGACCTATCAGTAAGTCTTCACGTCACTGCCGACGTCAGTTTCGCGCAAGGCTCCGTCCGAGCCACATTGCACTCTCGGAAGTGATAGGCGATCTCGTCAAGCGCGCGCTGCTCCCATTCCTGGGCTTGCGCGAGCCAGAAGATCCGGCGCTCAGAATCGAGCGCGGCGCGCTCCCGGCACAGGGATTCCTGACTGCGAATTTCCACCAGCCTGTTCATGCACTCCACTCCTGCTGTGTGAAGCCATTCCCCGCGAATCAGCGTAACAGAGTCCCGCAACCTTCGTCTCATGGTTTCTGTGCGTATTGCGACGCGGAATGGGACAGCAGCGCTTCCCGTGCAGCGCGGTAGCTCGCGGCGCAATATCAAGTCTTCATCATCAATGTGTGATCGCGGCGCGGGACGAAATTCGCGCCCGACCGATCTTAACTGTTGTGGCGCAATGAAGTGCGGCAATTCGTGAAGAGGCGTTCTAGACAGATCACCGAATTCCCGACTCATTGTCGTCGCACGGTCTTCACGCAGCGCCGCTAACAGGGGCGCACGAACGGTACTATCGCTTGAGGCAACATGAGCAACGACGTCGACTTCGATCTTTCGCCGGAGCAATGGGAAGCCTTGCGCGCACTTCGCAAGCCGGCGTCAAGCAGTCGCCTCTCGAAGGCCTATCTCATCGAGAGCCTCGTCAAGCTTGGTCTTGTCGTCGTCAGCGACGGCGTACCTGCAATGACGCCGAATGGCCGCAAGGTGCTGGTACGCGGATCGTGTCGCCTACTGGATCTCGCGGCATAGGCTTCCGCGACGTCGATGCATCTAGAATATCTGCGCGATCACGATCGCGTAGGCAACGAACACCACACCAAGGCCCCAGACCATCGCGGGAATCTGCGATCTCCGGCCCATCGTGACCTCCAGCGCGATATGGCTCAACGTGCCCAGGGCCATGCCGTTGATCAGATTGTTGGTCAGTACGGTAACGAGCAACGTCAGCACGATCGGCACCGCATTGACGAGATCGGTCATGTCGATGCGGGCGAGCCCCTGCATCATCAAGACGCCGACGAGCACGAGTGCCGGCGCGGTGGCTTGCGGCGGGATGATGACGAAGACCGGCCAGAAGAACAGCGCGAAGCAGAAGAACGCTGCGACCGTCAGCGAGGTCAGGCCGGTGCGACCGCCGGCCTGCACGCCGGTGATGGATTCGATATAGGCCGTGACGACGGAGGTACCGAGCAGCGGCCCCACGATTGACGCCGTCGCATCCGTCGCAAATGCGGCGGTGGCGTTCGGGATCGAACCATCGGGCCGGCGCAGATTGGCGGCGCCCGTCACGCCGATCAGTGTGCCGAGGGTCGAGAAGAATTCGGCGCAAAGGAAGTAGAACAGGAGCGGCAACGCCACGATGAAATGGCTGAAGAGATAGCCGAAATCGAGCGCCATGAAGGTGCTCGTAGGCCAGCGCGGCCACGACATGATGGCCGAGGGCACTGACGTGACCATCTTGCCGTTCGCGCCAGGAACGAAAAGGCCGATCAGCGTCAGCACCGCAATCGACAGGATCAGCGCGGCTGGTACCCGGCGCACCACCAGTACCGGTGTGAGCAAGAGACCGAACAGGGTCAACAGCACCGATGGGCTGCGCAGCGATCCCATCGCAATATAGGTCGAGGGATTCTGCACCACGAAACCGGCGCCGCGAAGCGCGATGAAAACAATGAGCGTGCCAACGGCCGCCTGGATGCCGATCTTCAACGCCTCTGGAACATCCCTGGCAACGCGCTCGCGCAGCTTCGACAGGCTGAGGATCAGGAACAGGACGCCGGTGAAAGCAACCATGGCAAGTGCGCCTTGCCATGGCATGCCCATCTGCTTGACGATCACATAGGTGAAGATGACGTTCGAGCCCATGGCCGGGGCAACGGCGAGCGGCAGATTGGCCCAAAGTCCCATCATCGCCGAACCGAAGATGGCGGCAAGTGCGGTGGCGCTGACGAGATCGGCTCGATCCATTCCGGCGTTGGACATGATCGCAGGGTTCACCGCGATGATATAGGCCATCGCGGCGAACGTGGTCGCGCCCGCCATCACTTCTCGGCCAACGCTGGTGTCGCGCTCGGTAAGGCGGAAGATGCGGTCGAGCGAACCTCTGGCCGGGTTCGACGTCGGCTCCGCGGAAGCCGGTTGCGGTTGCGTCATCTCGTTCATCGCAGTCGCTCCTCTACCAGACCACCGGGTGCACTTCGCCGGTCTGCACGTTGATAAATCCGAGCGGCGCCTGCTCGCAGGGCGCGACCAGAACCCAGCTCCAGGGCGCGCAGGTCAGCGTCGCGAACATCAGGCGCTCGGGAAATCCGGGATACCAGCGCGGACGGAAGGTCGGCTCGTACATCCAGTCCACCTTGCGGCCCTCCGCGTAGAGTGCCTGCATCTCCGCATCGAGCGCCTGCGCCGAGCGACAGCTCATCAATCCGCCGACCTCGAACCGCACGGTGGCGACGAGCTCGCCTTCGCGCACCAGCGCCCATCCGCCTTGACGTTCGACCAGCGCGTTCACGGCCTTGGCCATCGCAGCGTCGGACGAGCCGACCACCCAGATGTTGTGCTTGTCGTGCGCGACCGAGCAGGCAACCGCGGTATCCGGCGTGCGCGGTCCGCAGCCGCGCCAGAACATCTTTGCAACCCGGCCGTCGCCGGAGAAGCGATCGACGATCGCAAACTTGGTGATGGCCTCGCTCTCATCGCGCTGCACGGCGCCGTCACGCACCGGCAAATCGAGGGTGTAGAACTCCGGATGCCAGTGGAACGGGCGGATCACGGCGGCTTTCATCGTGGCGCGGCCGGGTTCAGCCGGCAGCTCGAAGTCCTTCGGCTCAATCGTACGCTTGATATTCACCGTCCTGGTCGCCCAATCGGGCCAGGAGATTTCGGGGACCCTGCCCAGATAGCGCTTGCCTTCGGACACCTGCGCGCCGTCGGCCCAGACCTCGGTGATGGTCAGCTTGGCGACATCCGATAGCAGCACAACATCGCCAAATCGCCCCGGCGCGAGACTGCCGACGAACGGCGTGATGCGCATGTGACGCGCGGGATTGATGGTAAGACACTGGATCGCGACTTCCGGCGCGAGACCGGCCTCGATCGCCACCCGCGCGTTGTGATCGCTGGCGCCGAGCTCGAGCGTATGGCTGGCGCTGCGGTCGTCGGTGGTGAAGGCGATCTGCGACCAGTCCTGCAGACCCTTGGCGAGCAGCCAGGCGACGATCTCGGACATGGCGTAGACGCGCAACTCGATGAAGAGGCCGCGGGTGAGCTTGTCCCAGGTCTCCTCCGGCGTCTGCACTTCATGATCGGAGGCGAGGCCGGCCGCGGCGAAGGCGTTGATGGATGGCAGGTCCCGCAGACCGGAGGCGTGGCCTTCGACGACGCCGCGGGCCGCGAACGTGGCCTCGATCATGCCCCATAACCGTTTGTAGGACGGGTTTTCCGGATTCCAGACCGCGGGCCAGTCCATCACCTCGTCAAGCCCGGTGACCATCAGGCTCTCCGCCATGAAGCGCGCCTGCTCGTCGTGGCCATACCAGCCGCCGCCCCACTCATACGCCGTGGGCGGCACCGCCGATCCCGGTTGCGGAAAGATCTTCAGCGGCGATCCGCGACGACGTGCCTCGAACCAGAATTCGAGATTACGTGCGCCGTTGACATTGGAGAATTCATGGCTCGCCTCGCACGTCCAGGTGTTGCCATGGGGCAGCACCAGCGCCGCTTCCCATTCCGGCGTCAGATGCGAGCTTTCGATATGCTTATGGACTTCGCCGAAGCCGGGAACTGCTGCGAGGTCGGGACGATGCACGCGCTCCCGGACCTCGCCCGGATAACTGCCGGCCGGCCCGACCCATGCGATCCGTCGGCCCTTGAACACGATTTCCTGATCATCGCTCCAGGTGCGGCTGTGCACGTCGAGCAGCCGGCCGACCCGCAAGGAGCGATCTGCCGGACGGCGGCCGAGCGCCGTCAGCACCAGATCCTGGCGGATGCGAATCTCATCAGGCGCGTTGATCAGGAGGTCGTCGGGTATCGCATTCATGGCTCGCCTCATTCTACGCCGGCACCTTCGACGTTGCGGTTCGCTTGCGGGGCGATTTGCCGGCCTTGCCGCTCCGTACCGCAGCGGCATCGCGCTGACGGACATCGTTCAACAGGGTCCTGAGCGCCCACTCGATCGCATCGGCGATCTCCGCGCTGGACATGCCAAAGTCCTCGCGCATCGCATTCCAGGCCAGCACGTTGTTGAGATAGGACGCGAGCGCCTCCGCCTTGCGGACCTCCTTCGCGGGGAGATGTCGCACCAGGGGCGCCATCGCCCTGCGATGCTGATCGATCAGGTGCCGCCGGAATCCGGCGCGCACGCGGCGGCCCGCCCGCGTCACCGCAATGGCGCGCGCCAGATGCGGATGACGATCGAACCGCTTGCAAAGCTTCCGGAAAATATCAGGCAGCTCGTCGGGCGAAGTGAAGGGAATGTAGCTGAAGACGTTGTCCTCGATCCATTCGCCGGCCGCTGCAAACAGCTCCGCGCGGGTCTTGAAGTGCCGATAGATGGTTCGCTCGGCCACCTTCGCGCGCTTGGCCACCGCGGCCATGGAGATGTCGTCAGCCGCCTCATCCTCCAGCGTCTCGACAAAAGCCGCAACGATGCGCTGCCGCGTCATCTCGGCATACTCGTCACGAAGGCTGGCGATGTGTCGCTTTGCTGTACTCATGTCATAAGTCTGACATTGAGCGGATTGGAGGGTCAAGCCGAGACTTGAGGCACGCCCCGCCGCAACAATGGGCGTCAGCCGCCTGAGGGGAGCGCCCACGCGCCCTCGCGCGACCGACTTTCGCACGTCGCCTGAAAAATAGACTTTTGCGCCTCACCAAAATCGGATTTGCTCTGCCGAGAACTGCGCGCAGAGGCGCCGCGCGGACGGCAAGGGAGCTAAATATGAACGGGCTTGGCGGGCTGAACAAATCTCCCAACGGCGTCGTCATCGGGCTGGTGCAGTTGCAGTTGCCGAATGTCGTGACCCGCGCCGACCTGGCGAAGCAGACCGAGCGCATCGTCTGGATGGTCGGCAAGGCCCGCCGCAATCTCTCCACCATGGATCTGGTGGTCTTCCCCGAATATTCGCTGCACGGGCTCTCGATGGACACCAATCCCGAGATCATGTGCCGGCTCGACGGACCTGAGGTCGCGGCTTTCAAGAAGGCCTGCATCGACAACCGGATCTGGGGCTGCTTCTCCATCATGGAGTTCAACCCGCACGGCAACCCCTACAATTCCGGCCTGATCATCGATGACCACGGCGAGATCAAGCTCTATTATCGCAAGCTCCATCCCTGGATTCCAGTCGAGCCGTGGGAGCCCGGCGACGTCGGCATTCCCGTGATCGAGGGCCCCAACGGCGCAAAGATCGCACTGATCATTTGCCATGACGGCATGTTCCCGGAGATGGCGCGCGAATGCGCCTACAAGGGCGCGGAGATCATGATCCGCACCGCCGGCTATACCGCACCGATCCGCGAAGCCTGGCGCTTCACCAACCAGGCCAATTCTTTCCAGAACCTGATGGTCACAGCGAATGTCTGCATGTGTGGCTCCGACGGCTCGTTCGATTCCATGGGTGAAGGCATGATCGTGAATTTCGACGGCAGCGTGCTGGCGCATGGCACCACCGGGCGCGCCGACGAGATCATCACCGCCGAGATACGTCCCGATCTGGTGCGCGAGGCCCGCATCAATTGGGGCGTCGAGAACAACATCTACCAGCTCTGGCACCGCGGCTACGTCGCGGTGAAGGGCGGAGCGATGGACTGTCCCTACACCTTCATGCAGGACATGGTCGCGGGCACCTATCGCCTGCCCTGGGAGGATCAGGTCAAGGTCACCGACGGCAGCTCCTGCGGCTTCGCAGCGCCGACTCGGATGTTCGGCAAGGCCGCGAAGGCGGCCGAATAGGCATTTCCAGCCAAGACCGCGACAATCTGGCACGGTAGTTGCTCCTTTTGACGATCGAGACGTCGTCAAAACGGGGGAATCACCATGTCGACCATTGCTGCGGTCCCGACCGCCGAGCGCAAGCCGCTCTACACCTCGCTGTTCGTCCAGGTCCTCGCGGCGCTGGCCCTCGGCATCATCCTCGGCGTGGCCGCGCCGGAATTCGCCATCTCGCTCAAGATCCTCAGTGACGCCTTCCTCAAGCTGATCTCGATGATCGTGGCGCCGATCGTGTTCTGCGTCGTCGTACACGGCATTGCCGGCGCCGGCGACCTCAAGAAAGTCGGCCGGGTCGGTGTCAAGGCACTGGTCTATTTCGAGGTGATGACCACTGTCGCCCTCGTGGTCGGGCTCATCCTGGCCTATCTGTTCGGCCCGGGCCATGGCATGAACATCGATCCCTCGACGCTGGATGCCAAGGCGCTCAACGCCTACGCCGACAACGCCCACAAGCTTCAGGGCGGCGGTATCGGCTCCTTCCTGCTCAACGTGATTCCGACTACCTCCTTCGACGCGTTGTCGCGCAACGACGTGCTCCAGGTACTGTTTTTCGCGGTGCTTTTCGGCGTCGGCTTGGCACTGGTCGGCGGCGAGAAAGGCAAACTCGTCACCTCGATGATCGACGCCGCCTCCACCGTGCTGTTCCGCGTCATGGGGCTTATCGTCCGCGTTGCTCCACTTGGCGTGCTCGGCGCGGTCGCCTACACCGTCGGCAAATACGGCGTCGGTTCACTCAAGCAGCTCGTCTCCCTGGTGGCACTGTTCTACGTGACGGTCGGCATCTTCGTGCTGGGCGTGCTCGGCGGCGTGATGGCTCTCGCCGGAATCAGCATCCTCAAATTCCTCGCCTACCTCCGCGAGGAGCTCACCATCGTGCTCGCGACCGCCTCGTCCGATGCGGTGCTGCCGCAGATCATGAAGAAGCTGGAGCGGATGGGCGTGAAAGATTCCGTCGTCGGACTCGTGATCCCAACCGGATATTCCTTCAACCTCGATGCCTTCTCGATCTACCTCACGCTCGCCGTCGTCTTCATCGCGCAGGCGACGAATACGCCGCTGTCCTTCGGCGATCTCCTGCTGGTGCTCGGCGTCTCGCTGATCACGTCGAAAGGTGCTCATGGCGTGCCGGGCTCGGCGATCGTGATCCTGGCCGCAACGCTCAACGCGGTGCCGAGCATCCCTGCCATCGGCCTCGTGCTGGTGTTGTCGGTGGACTGGTTCATCGGCATGGCCCGCGCGGTCGGCAACCTCATTGGCAACTGCGTGGCGACGGTCGTCGTCGCGGCCTGGGAAGGTGACCTCGACCGCGCCAAGGCGGCCAAGGTTCTCGACGGTGGCGAGTTGGTGGACGTGACGGCGGGATAGCGCCCGACGGATCAATCATTCCAATGGAGGAGCGACGTTCCATATGCCCTCCTCCAGACAGACAGGAATCGCGGAAACCAGGAGTGAGCAACCGCGCCCTTGTAGGCCCAGGTGCGATATTTAAGACCCTGTTCCGAGATCAGCTCCTGATAGCCGCCGTGGACCTCGGTTGCTGTCCGAATGTCCTTCAATATTCCACGGGCGCAGGCGCGATAGGTGTCGCGACCTGAAAATTCGTCGTAGTCGAGCATGCGATCGGCAAATTCGACGTTGAACGTCGGCCAGGAGGAACGTCCCTGGTAGGCGGGAGCCGCGATCTTGTGGATCATCTTGTTCCGCGGATTATCCGCGGACACCAGGAAGTGGAACGTGCTGGGGATGCGAAAGCGCGGCTCCGCAATGATCAGATCCGCCGTGGCCGCGAACAACGCGCGCTCGCTCGCATCGTTCATATCCCAGAAGCCGCGATGCACACTGACGAAATCCAGGGCCACTGAAGAGACCGGCGAGCTTGCCGGGCCGTCAAGGGAATGCCTGATATAACCGTTCTTGCCGAAAAGCTGGAGCAGGTCCCTCTTGTACTGCGCGAGGTCGCGCCCGAGCAGCCGCTTCAACTCGCTCTCGTCGACGACTCCGAGTTGTACGCCCCACACGAATGTCGTGTAGACGCAGGCATTAGTGACAAACCGCCGGCGCTCCGCGCGGGTGTCGGTTGCCGCAGAGCGCGGGGCGCGTGCATCGCACAGCAAATACCGGATGCCGTCATGATCGAACGGCTCCAATTCGCTTGCGAGTTGGAGGATCGCGCGCTTCAGATCGCCGCCGTATTCGGCCAGCAGCAGGCGGCCGGCATGCGCACATTGCGACATCGCCAGATAGGGTGACGCCCTCCCCTCTGCGCTCATCATCTGCTGCAGGCCGGCAAGAACGCCGAGCAGCGTATCCGAGGGGCGCGAGAAATAGTTCACGCCGAGATACCGGGCGCGCCCCGCCGGGACGATGGTCGTCGTGACTACGTCGGCGCGAACCGCCTCCAGCAGCAGGCGGACGCTCTTGTCGAGCAGCCGAACCCGACGGACCGCGTCCCCCGAATCCATGATGGTTTCGGGGTCGAGAACATCAGGATAGAACCAGGCGAAGTCGCGTGGATAGTAAGCGGAAGCGTGCGGCGCGCCGGTGACGAGAAACGACTCGGACACCGAAAAGGCGCTGTCCATCGAATGCCGGTAAAGGTCCTCGATGGCCGTGAACGAATGATGCGACCTCCTCAGGAATCGATCGCCCAGAAAATTCACCGCCTGAAGGGCGTTGGCGACGAAGGTCGCCGCCAGCCCCCGATAGAACCGGTTTTCGCGATGCGATGGAAAAGTGATGTCGCTGTTCATATGCGTCAATCGGCTGGTGTCTCGTGATCCCGGCAATGGCAGTCGCCATTCCAATGGTGCCTGATTCGTATCTCCATCCGGTGACTTGCGGGCTCGACCTAGCCTTCCCGCGGCCGAAAATTCTCGATCACCCGCAGCAGCACCCGCGCGCCGGCGTCGGCGTCGGCGAACTCCACATGCTCGTCCGGGTGATGGCTGATGCCGCCGCGGCAGCGGACGAAGATCATGCCGACATCGGCGATGTCGATCATCGCCATGCCGTCATGCCCCGCCCCGCTCGGCAGCTCGAACCCGGAAAAACCTTCCGCCTTGATAGCCTGCGCGATCTGCTCCTTGAGCCATGGCGCGCAAGGCGCGGTGCGATTTTCGTGGGTGACGTCGAGCTGAAGCGCCAGTTGACGGCGCTTTGCGATCGCCTCGATCTGCCTGACGACATCCGCGACCGCGCGCTTGCGATGCATGTCGGTCGGCGCGCGCATGTCGATGGTGAAGGACACCTCGCCCGGAATGACGTTGGTCGCGCCGGGCCTCGCCTGGATGTAACCAACGGTGCCGACGAGGCCGCTCGCGTCGGTCCGGCAGAACTGCTCGATCGCGCCGATGCATTCGGCCGCACCGGCGAGCGCATCACGGCGCAGCGCCATCGGCACCGTGCCGGCGTGACCGGCCATGCCGGTCAGCCGCGCGGCAAGGCGCGTGGCGCCTGCGATCGCGGTAACGACGCCGACGGGAAGATTCTGGGCTTCCAGCACAGGCCCCTGCTCGATGTGCAGCTCGAGGTAGGCGAGCAGCTCGCGCCGGGTCCGCGCGGCCGCGCCGATGTGATCGGGGTCGAGCCCGAACTGCACGAGCGCATCGCGCATGGACACGCCATCACGATCACGCGTGTTCAGAACGCTCTCGTCAAAAGTGCCGGCCAGCGCGCGGCTGCCCAGCAAGGTCGAGGCGAAGCGCACCCCCTCCTCATCCGCAAAACCGACGATTTCGATCGCGAACGGCAGGCGCTTGCCGCGGCGGTTGAGATCGGCGACGCAGGCAATGGCGGTCACCACGCCCAGCGGTCCGTCCCATTTACCGGCATCGCGCACGGTGTCGTAGTGCGAACCAAGCATCAGGCAAGGCGCCCCCGGCCGCTCGCCTTCGTAGCGCCCGCAGACATTGCCGATCGCGTCGAGATGCGCACTCATGCCGGCATCGCGCATCCAGCTCAGGATGAGGTCGGCAGCCGTGCGCAGCTCTCTTGTGAGATAGATGCGGGTGAGCTTGTCGCCTTCTTCCGAGATCGCACCAAGCTCGTTGATGCGACGCACGATCTCTTCGCCGAGCGATGCAGTCTGAACGGCGTTACCAGCACCCATCTCGGCGAGCTTCCCATCTCATGGGACCGCGGCAGCGGCGGTCCTGGCGGCAAATCGATACAAGTTCGGTGCCAGCGAAATCACGCTGCCGACGCCGTTCCGGTCAGCGCGTGGTTAGCATGAATGCGGGTCGGCGGCAGACCGCCCGGCTCTTGTCATGCACCCGTCCAGGCCTGTTAACATTGCTTAACTCCCTTGCATACAATCATAAATTCCTGCCTAAAATTTCATCTGGTGAATTCCTGATCAGGGATCGGAGTAGAGACTATAATATATATATTTCAATTACTTGTATGATCTCGCTCACTTCCCGGCCTCTGGCACGAAGCTTGCGACAACTATCCCAGGGCTCCGCCAGACCGGCGCAGCCGCGAGATTGGGGCGGTTCATCCGCCAAGGGGAGCGAGCAATGGATTTTGGCAGGATTTCACGACGTCATTTGTTGCAAGGTAGCGCGGCCCTCACCCTCGGGGCGGCGGCCGGCGCCCGCCCGGCCTTCGCGGCCGATACCACCATCGGCTTCATCTATGTCGGATCGCGCGATGACTACGGCTACAATCAGGCGCATGCGCAGGGCGCGGCAGCGCTGAAGAAAATTCCCGGTCTCAAGGTCGTGGAAGAAGAGAAAGTGCCGGAGACCGACGCGGTCGAGAAGACGATCGAGTCCATGATCAATCTCGACGGAGCCACCCTGCTCTTCCCGACCTCGTTCGGTTACTACAATCCTCACATGATCAAGATGGCCAACAAGTTTCCGAAGCTTCGCTTCGAGCACTGCGGCGGGCTCTGGTCGGACAAGGATCCTAAGAACGCCGGCAGCTATTTCGGTTATATCGACGAGGCCCAGTACATCTCCGGCATCGTCGCCGGCTACACTTCCAAGAGCGGCAAGCTCGGCTTCGTCGCGGCTAAGCCGATTCCGCAGGTGCTGCGCAACATCAACGCCTTCGCACTCGGCGCCCGGCTTGCCAATCCCAAGGCCACGACGCAGGTGATCTTCACCGGCGACTGGTCGATGCCGGTCAAGGAAGCCGAGGCCACGAACAGCCTGATCGACCAGGGCGTGGACGTGCTCACCTGCCACGTCGACGGCCCGAAGACGATGGTCGAGAACGCCGCGCGCCGCGGTGCCATGGTATGCGGCTATCACGTCAACCAGTCTCCGCTCGCGCCGAAGGCCTATCTCACCGGCGCCGAGTGGAATTGGGAAGCGCTCTATCCGAAGTTCGTCAAGATGATCGCCGCCGGCGAGAGCATCCCGAACTTTTACCGCGGCGGCCTCAAGGAAGAGATCGTCAAGACCTCGCCCTACGGCGAAGCGGTGTCTGCCGAGGCGCGCAAGCATGCGGACGAGGTCAAGGCCAAATTCCTGTCCGCCGAAGGCTACGCCATCTTCAAGGGCGGGCTGGTCGATAACAAGGGCAAGACGGTGATCCCGGCCGGCACTGATCGCGGCCAGAAGGATCCTGAACTCGAGAAGATGGACTACCTGGTCGAGGGCGTGCTCGGAGCGACTTCGTGACGACGGAAGCGGTGGATTCCACTGAAGCGGTCGGGACTGTTGCCCCGGCCGCCGATGCAGGATTCCTCCAACGTCACGGCGGCACGATCGAATATGTCCTGATCCCGGGCGCGGCGCTTGCCGGCGCGCTCGTGGTCTTCGGCATCTTCGTCGCAATGTTCGGCAAGAACCCGCTCGACCTTTATTTCTACATGTATTACGGCGCCTTCGGCACCTGGTTCTCCTGGCAGAACACGCTGACGCGCGCGGCGCCGCTGATCCTTACCGCGCTCTGCACGGCGCTGCCCGCGCAGCTCGGCATGGTCATCATCGGCGGCGAAGGCGCGCTCCTGATCGGCGCGCTGTCGGCAACCAGCGCCGCGCTGGCGCTGCAGGGCCTGCCCCCGCTCATCGTGCAGATCGCCATGGTCGTTGCCGGCGTGATCGGCGGCGGCCTGTGGGTCATGCTCTCGGGCGCGCTGCGGCAATATCGCGGCGTCAACGAAACGATCTCGAGCCTGCTACTCGTCTACATCGCGCTTGCGGTCCTCAATCATCTCGTCGAAGGCGCGATGCGCGATCCCGCCAGCCTCAACAAGCCTTCGACGCGCGAGATCGGCGCGGCCAACATGATCGGCACCATCCCCGGCACCGACGTGCATTGGGGCCTCGTGTTCGGACTGATCGCCGCCATCGCCGCCTACATCCTGATCTATCATACCGTATTCGGCTTCGCCGCGCGTGTTGCCGGCGGCAACATCCGCGCCGCAAAGATCGTCGGCCTCGGCGTCAGCAAGC
Source organism: Bradyrhizobium sp. SZCCT0153 (assembly GCF_018129995.1). Classification (GTDB taxonomy): domain Bacteria; phylum Pseudomonadota; class Alphaproteobacteria; order Rhizobiales; family Xanthobacteraceae; genus Bradyrhizobium; species Bradyrhizobium japonicum_G. Next base: position 18,496 of record NZ_JAFCKS010000005.1, on the reverse strand, counting down.
TGATCCTGACCATCTGTTTCCTCGCCGGCGGCGCCGCGGGCCTTGCCGGCATGGTCGAGGTCGCGGCCGTGCAGGGGCGCACCAACGCCAACCTCGCGGCCGGCTACGGCTTCACCGGCATCCTAGTCGCGTTCCTGGCGCGGCATAACCCGCTCGCCATCATCCCCGTCGCGATCCTGCTCGGAGGAATTAGCGCCAGCGGCGGCTTGCTCCAACGCCGCCTCGGATTGCCGGATGCATCCGTGCTGGTGCTGCAGGGCATCATCTTCGTCTTCGTGCTGGCCAGCGACGCGCTCTATGGCCGCATCGGATTCCTGAAAGGCAAGTCCTGATGGCAGATGGCTCGATCGGACTCTGGACCGTCCCGCTCGCCGTGCTCGGCGGCGCAATTCGCGTCTCCACCCCGTTCCTGTTCGTGAGCCTGGGCGAATGCATCACCGAGCGCTCCGGCCGCATCAATCTCGGCCTCGAAGGCACGCTGGTGATGGGCGCGATGAGCGCATACGGCATCTCCTATCTCTCGGGATCGCCATGGTTGGGCGTGCTCGCCGCCGGCATCACCGGAGCACTGTTGGGCGCCCTTCACGCCGGCATCTGCTCGTTGCCGCGCGTCAACGACGTCGCCGTCGGTATCGCGCTGATGCTGTTCGGCACCGGGCTTGCCTTCTACCTCGGCAAACCGCTGATCGAGCCCACCGCGCCGCGCCTGCCCGCGATCGATTTCGGCTGGTGGAGCGACATCCCGCAGGTCCGCGCCGCCTTGCGCGTCAATGTGCTCTTCCTGATCGGTGTCGCCCTCGCGCCGATCCTCTATTGGGCGTTCCGCACCACGCGCTGGGGCATCCTGATCCGCACCGCCGGCGAGAGTTCGGACGCGGCCCGTGCGATGGGCCACTCCGTGCTGCTGATCCGCTTGCGCGCCACGATGGTGGGCGGCTTCCTCGCCGGCATCGGCGGCTCGTTCCTGTCGTTGTTCTATCCCGGAAGCTGGAACGAGGGCCTGTCGTCCGGCCAGGGCATCACGGCGGTGGCGCTCGTGATCTTCGCGCGCTGGGATCCGCTGCTGTGCCTGTGGGCCTCGCTCGCTTTCGGCGGCGCCGCGGCGCTTGGACCGGCGCTACAATCGGTCGGCGTCACGTCCGGCTATCATCTGTTCAACGCCGCGCCCTACATCCTGACGCTGGCGATCATGATCATCACCTGCTCGCCGAAACGCACGTTGACCGGAGCCCCGGCCGAATTGTCGATCACACGCTAGAGAGCGAAATCATGCCCGAGCGCACCATCAAGTCCGAGCCCTACGCCTGGCCTTATAACGGCGATCTGCGCCCCGAGAACACCGCGCTCATCATCATCGACATGCAGACCGATTTCTGCGGTGTCGGCGGCTATGTCGACAAGATGGGCTACGACCTCTCGCTGACGCGGGCGCCGATCGAACCGATCAGGAAGCTGCTCGCGGCGATGCGTGCCCAAAGCTTTCACGTCATCCATACGCGCGAAGGCCACCGCCCCGATCTGTCCGATCTCCCCGCCAACAAGCGCTGGCGTTCGCGGCAGATCGGCGCCGGCATTGGCGATCCCGGCCCGTGCGGGCGCATCCTGGTGCGCGGCGAGCCCGGCTGGGACATCATCCCGGAGCTGGCGCCGCTGCCGGGCGAACCTGTTATCGACAAGCCCGGCAAGGGCTCGTTCTGCGCCACCGATCTCGAACTGATCCTGCGCGTGCGTGGTATCGCGAACATCGTGCTGACGGGCATCACCACCGATGTCTGCGTCCACACCACCATGCGTGAGGCCAACGACCGCGGCTTCGAATGCGTGCTGTTGCACGATTGCTGCGGCGCGACCGACAAGAGCAACCATGAGCACGCGTTGAAGATGATCAAGATGCAGGGCGGCGTGTTCGGCGCGGTCTCGACCTCCGACGCGTTCATCGGAGTGATTTCGTGATCATCGGCGAAATGCCTCCGCCGTCGGGCGCCTTCGGCGTCGACGCCATCGCCATGACCATGCGCTTCGGCGACTTCGTGGCGCTCGACAATGTCGAGCTGAAGGTGCGGCCGGGCTCGTTCCATGCCCTGCTCGGCGAGAACGGCGCCGGCAAGTCGACCCTGGTCAAATGCATCATGGGCTACTACCACGCCACCGAGGGCGACATCCTGGTCGGCGGGCGCGAGCAGGCGGTCGGCAATCCGAAGGACGCCCACGCACTCGGCCTCGGCATGGTCTACCAGCACTTTACGCTGGTGCCGGCCATGACGGTCGCTGAAAATCTCGTGCTGGCGCGCGACGACGTTCCGGCAGTGGTGAACTGGTCCAGCGAGATGAAGGACCTTGAGGCCTTTCTGGCGCGGATGCCGTTCAAGGTGCCGCTCTCGGCAAGGGTCTCCGACATCTCCGCCGGCGAGCGCCAGAAATGCGAGATCCTCAAGCAGCTCTATCTGAAGCGCCGCTTCCTGATCCTGGACGAGCCGACCTCGGTGCTGACGCCGGCGGAGGCCGACGAGGTGCTCGGCATGCTACGCGACATGGTGGTCAAGGGCGAGCTGACCATTTTGATGATCACGCACAAATTTCGCGAGGTCATGGCCTTCGCGGACGACGTCACGATCCTGCGCCGCGGCAAGCTCGCCGGAGCCGGCAGGGTCGCCGAGCTGACGCCCGATGCGATGGCGCGCACCATGATCGGCGCCGAGGAATTGACGGTGCAGCCGCCGCGCACCGGCGAGGCCGGCACTGCCAGACTGGAACTCGAAAGGGTCCGTGCGCTTGACGATGCCGGCGCCATCGCCGTGCACAATGTCTCGCTCACGGTCCGCGCCGGCGAGATCGTCGGCATTGCCGGCGTCTCCGGCAACGGCCAGCGCCAGTTGGTCGAGGTTTTAGCCGGCCAGCGCGAGGCGGAGGGCGGAGAAATCCGCGTCGCCGGCGATCCCTACCATGCCAGCCGCGAGGAGATGCGACGGCACAAGATGTCGCTCCTTCCCGAGGAGCCGCTGAAGAATGCCTGCGTCGGCGGCATGAGCGTTGCCGACAACATCGCCTTCCGCGAGTTCGACCGCGCACCCTTTGCAAGTGGCGGCTGGTGGCTCAACCGTGGTGCCTTCCGCGACGACGCGAAGAAGAAGATCGCCCAGTACAAGATCAAGACCCGCACGCCCGATACGCCGATCTCGGCACTGTCTGGCGGCAACGTCCAGCGTGCCGTGCTCGCCCGCGAGCTCGGCGGCGACGTCGAGGTGCTGATTGCCGCCAATCCCTGCTTCGGCCTCGACTTCGCAGCCGTGGCGCAGATCCACGCCGAGATCATGGCGGCACGCAACCGCGGCGCCGCCGTGCTGCTCGTCAGCGAGGATCTCGACGAGCTGCTCGAACTCTCCGACCGGCTGGTGGTGATGTTCCACGGCGAATTCGTGTATGAAGCACGGACCAGCGAAGCCGACCTCACCGTGGTCGGCCGGCACATGGCGGGCCATTGAGCGCACCCTGATGGACGGCGGAACCGAACGCGACGAACACTTCCTTCGGCTGTCCTTGGCGGTCGCCCGCCGTTCCCTCACCCATGGCAACCACCCCTTCGGCTGCATCGTCGTCGACGCGGACGGCAAGGTGCTGATCGAGACCGAGAACGGCTATATGCCGGACCACGACGGCACCGCGCATGCCGAGCGCTTGGCGGCCACGCAAGCCTGCCGCACATCGAGCCGCGAGGCGCTGGCGAAGGCTACGCTCTATTCCTCCGCCGAGCCCTGCGCGATGTGCGCCGGCGCGATCTACTGGGCCGGCATCGGCCGCGTCGTCTACGGTCTCAGCGAGGAGCGTCTGCGCGGGATCACCGGCAACCATCCGGAGAACCCGACGCTCGATCTGCCCTGCCGTGAGGTGTTCGCCAGCGGGCAGCGACCGACTGAGGTCGTTGGACCGCTGCTCGAAGACGAGGCCGAAGCGCTGCACGACGGCGTGTGGACGAAGTAGCCGCTTGCCGAGCGAGCCTTGCTCCCGCTCTCGCGGAAGGCCCTGGCGACGGCACCAGCGCATCCCACACATGAAGATGACGCCGCGGAGGTTTGACGCGGCGTCATCGTCGTTCACCTGACGCGTCAGGTGGTTAGAACTTCACGGTGATACCGGAGTACAGCGAGGATTCGGTGCAGGAGCCGGTGCTCACCTTCGTGCCACCGACGAAAGTGGTGCAAGCAAAGGCGTTGTTGTGATCGAGGCCGAACTTGTTCTGCCAGTAGCGATAGGCGACCCAAACGTCGACGAAGTGCGAGTACTTCTCACCCCAGACCGCCTTCGAGGCATCGAGCGTCAGGCGGATCGGCTCCGAGTTGAACTCGACCTTGGTGGGATAGACGTTGTTGGCAACGCTGGCCGGAAGCGGCTCCGTGTCCGTTCCCTTCTTGCCGTACCAGCCGGCGCGGCCGCTGATCGAGAAGTACTGCATGTTCGCCGGCAGGAAACCGAGGTCCATATAGTAGTTGGTTTCGACCGCCCAGGTCGGCTTGAACGACGTGTTGCCGTCGGCGATGCACGGGGCCGACCAACCGGCGCCGCACTGCGAGAAGGAGTTGTGGTTGGCGAACTCCCAATACACCAGCGGCGCTACGTTGAAGTAGCCCTTGTAGGGAAGATCGAAGGCGAACTGCAGACCGGCGACGACGTCGCGCTTGGCGGCGCCGAAGTACCGGTTCTCTGTGTTGGCATCCATGCCAACCTCGAACGAGATGTTATGCAGCGGGCCTTGCGTGAAGGCCTTGGTGTTGAAGATCTCGTTCCAGCCGAAGGTCGAGCGGAACAGGCCATAGATTTCGGTTGCGCCGGCGCAGTTTGCGGGCGTCGCTGCGAAGCCTGCAGCCGGCGACACGATCACGCCGGTAGCGGTGCAGGGACCTGCCGGGTCGTTGTGGTCCGACTTGAACAGCGAGATGGTGAAGAAGTTGGTGCCGTAAGCCCAGGCGTCGAAATGGGTGAAGGAGTAGACCTGCTTCGTCGTCTTGGCGTTGATCACCCCGTTAGTGTTGGTGAACGCGCCCGGCTGCGAGGCGTCGAAGATGTAGGAGAAGGTGACGCGGTCGTCGATCACCAGGAAGAACGGGAGGTCGGCCGCCTTCTTGGCGGCCTTGACCGGCAAGTCCGCGGCCTGAGCAAGGCCACTTGTGGCGAGCGTGGCAAGTGACAGCGCCGCTGCTGCAATTGCCCTGAAACGAAACGACATCCTGAATACCCCCAAGTTTGGACACGTAAAAATGAACGTCCCTTGGGTGCGACACTTGCGCCGATCTCCCGGGGTGAGAAGCCTCAACTTCTTTCAAGCCATGCCGCACGTTTCAGCAGCAAGCGGCGCCTCTCAGCGAAATTCAGAAGATTTTTTTTGCTTCGCTGTCACGTGCGCCAGGTCGCGCGATGGCCGTCCTTGCCGGACATTCCCGATTGATTTCGTTTGTCTTTTGCGTCGAGCGGACGGTGTCGACAAAATTGGCCACGGCGATTGTCCTCACGATCGGGAATTGCATACGCGCGCTGGCGGAGTTTTGCTCAACTTCGCATCAAGCCTGCACAGCAGGTTCCGATTTGGCTTGAACCGTCACAAATTTGCAACAGACGCCATAAGCAGGAGGCGGCAGCAACAGTTCTCCAGAGGCGGCGGTTTAAACTAGCCCACTATTGAGGCACTTCACCCCAAGCAAGCGCATCAGCGAATGTTGGATCCCACGGCTAACGGCCTGCATTCCGGCGAGTCTCCGCTCCTCAGGACGATCGGGCTCACCAAGCGCTATGGCGACTTCCTCGCCAACGATTCCATCGACATCGATATCTGGCCAACGGAAATCCACGCGCTGCTCGGTGAAAACGGCGCCGGCAAGTCGACGCTGGTCAAGGCGATCTACGGGCTGATCCAGCCCAGCGCCGGCCAGATTTTCTGGCAGGGCCTGCCGATCGTGTTGGCCGGTCCCTCGGAAGCGCGCGACCGCGGCATCGGCATGGTGTTCCAGCATTTCTCGCTGTTCGACAATCTCACCGTCGCCGAGAACGTCGCGCTCGGCCTTGACGGCAAGGAATCCTTCAAGGACATGTCGGCGCGACTGGAGCAGGTGTCGAAGACGTATGGACTGCCGCTCGATCCCAAACGCGAGGTCTGGCAATTGTCGGTCGGCGAGCGCCAGCGCATCGAGATCGTCCGCGCGCTGATGCAGAATCCGAAATTCCTGATCCTGGACGAGCCCACGGCGGTGCTGACGCCGCAGGAAGCCGACCAGCTCTTCATCGTGCTGGAGCGGCTGAAGGCCGAAGGCCGCGCCATCCTCTACATCAGCCACAAGCTGGAGGAGGTGAAGCGCCTCTGCGACACCGCAACGATCCTGCGCGGCGGCAAGAAGATCCAGACCTGCAATCCCGGGCTCGAGACCGCAGCTTCGCTCGCGCGCATGATGGTCGGTGGCGAAATCAAGCAAGTGAAGGCTGCCGCCGGCCGGACGACCACCGTACCTCGGCTCGTCGTCAACGATCTTTCGCTGGCCCCTAGCGAGGCGCACGGCGTGCGACTGGAGCACATCTCGTTCGAGTTGAAGGGCGGCGAAATCCTGGGCATCGCCGGCGTCGCCGGCAACGGCCAGGACGAGCTATTCGCCGCGCTGTCCGGCGAGCGCCTGTCCAAGGATCCCGGTACGGTGGTGATCGAAGGCATCGCCGCAGGCCATCTCTCGATCACGCAGCGGCGCAAGCTGGGTGCGGCTTTCGTTCCCGAAGAGCGGCTCGGCCACGGCACCGCGCCGCGCATGAGGCTGTCGGAGAACGCGCTGCTCACCGGCCATGCCGCGAGCGGTATGGTCAATCATGGCTTTATCGACACCGCGGCCACGCTCAAGACCGTCGACCGCGCAACCGAGACGTTCGACGTCCGCAAGGCCAAGCGCGATCCGGAAGCCGCATCCCTCTCCGGCGGCAATCTGCAAAAGTTCATCGTGGGACGCGAGATCCTGCGCAACCCCGCCGTGCTGGTGGTGAGCCAGCCGACCTGGGGCGTCGATGCCGGCGCGGCCGCCGTCATCCGCCAGGCGCTGCTTGATCTGGCAACCGCGGGCGCCGCCGTGCTCGTCACCAGCCAGGACCTCGACGAACTGGCGGAAATCGCCGACCGCATTGCCGTCATGTTCCATGGCCGACTGTCCGCGCCGCTCGCAACAAGCGAAGCCACTCGCGAAAAGCTCGGCCTCCTCATGGGCGGCAGCAGCCTGGAGCCGAAGGAGGCCGCGCATGCAGTTGGTGCTTGAGAAGCGCGCCGAGCGTTCCAACACGATCGCGCTGGTCTCGCCGCTGATCGCAATCGGCCTGACGATCGTCACCATGGTCATCCTGTTCGCGATCCTCGGCAAGAATCCGCTCCTTGCCCTGCACGCCTATTTCATCGCGCCTCTGACCGACAGTTATTCGCTGCAGGAGATCGCGGTGAAAGCGACACCGCTGGTGATGATCGCGATCGGGCTGTCGCTTTGCTATCTCGCCAATGCCTGGAACATCGGCGCCGAGGGGCAATTTCTGATCGGCGCTGTCGCCGGAAGCTGGATCGCCGTGAAGACGCAAGGCACCGACGCCGGCGCCTGGGTACTGCCGGTCATGTTCGTGCTCGCCGCCGCGGCAGGCGCGCTCTATGCGCTGATCCCGGCAATCTGCAAGGTGAGGTTCGGCGCCAGCGAAATCCTGACCAGCCTGATGCTGGTTTATGTCGCCGATCTCTTCCTCGACTATCTGGTGCGCGGCCCCTGGCGCGATCCGAACGGCTTCAACTTTCCGACCACGGCCGAATTCGATCCGGTCGCAACCGTTCCGCTGCTGATCGAAGGCGGCCGGCTGCATCTCGGCTCGATCATCGCCTTGCTTGTCGTCGCGGCGGTGGCGATCCTGCTCGGACGCACCATCAAGGGATTCGAGATCCGCGTGGTGGGCGCAGCCCCCCGCGCCGCGCGGTTCGGCGGATTCAATTCGAACCAGTTGATCCTCCTGACCTTCGCCGTCTCGGGTGCACTCGCGGGCCTTGCCGGCATCATCGAGGTCGCAGGTCCCGTCGGACACCTCCAGCCCGGCATCTCCCCCGGCTACGGCTTTACCGCGATCATCGTTGCCTTCCTCGGTCGGCTGAACCCGCTTGGAATTTTAATTGCAGGCCTTTTTCTCGCATTGACCTTTATCGGCGGCGAGCAGGCGCAGATCGCGATGAAGATCCCGTTGGACGTCACCAAGGTCTTTCAAGGCATCCTGCTGTTCTACGTGCTCGCCTGCGATTCCCTCATTCTCTACTGCTTCAAGCTGGTCTTCCCGAACCGACAGGTGGCTCGTGGAGCTAATTGAAGCCATCATCCTCGCAGTGCTCGCCGCCTCGACGCCGCTCCTGATCGCGGCGACCGGCGAGCTCGTGACCGAACGATCCGGCGTGCTCAATCTCGGCGTCGAGGGCATGATGATCGTCGGGGCGGCCTGCGGCTTTGCCGGCGCCTGGCTGACCGGTTCGATCTTCATCGGCGCGCTGTTCGGCATCGTTGCGGGCACATTGATGTCGCTGGTCTTCGCTCTGATGACGCTCGGGCTCGCGGTCAACCAGGTTGCGACAGGCCTTGCTCTGACCATTCTCGGCATCGGACTGTCCGGCCTGATCGGCGCCGGATTTGTCGGTGAGCGCATCACGCCGGCGGTTCATCTCCACATCCCCGGTCTCACGGACATTCCGCTGATCGGCCGCGTGCTGTTCGGCGAAGACGCCTTCGTCTACTTCTCGCTGGCGCTGATCGTCGGCGTCTGGTGGTTTCTATACCGTACCCGGCCGGGCCTGATCCTGCGCGCCTGCGGCGACAACCACGTCTCCGCCCATGCGCTCGGCTATCCCGTGCTGCGCATCCGAACCTTCGCCGTGATGTTCGGCGGCGCCTGCGCCGGACTTGCCGGCGCTTACTTGCCGCTCGCCTATACGCCGTTCTTCATTCCCGGCATGACCGCAGGCCGCGGCTGGATCGCGCTGGCGCTGGTCGTGTTCTCGTCCTGGCGACCCGGACGGCTCGTGGTCGGCGCCTACCTGTTCGGCGCGGTGACGATCCTGCAGCTGCACGCGCAGGGCTGGGGCGTCGGCGTTCCCTCGCAGCTCATGTCGGCGCTGCCTTACCTTGCGACCGTCATCGTCCTGGTCCTGCTCTCCCGCGCGCGCACGGGCGGATCGACCGCGCCGGCTGCGCTGGGCACCGTGTTCGTGCCTGACCGCTGAGTTTCATTTCCGCACCGTGCGCGATGGGGCGCGCACGGTGCGGATCGTGGCTTTCCCCTGATGTTTGGAGATTGATGATGAGGAAAACACTTCTTGCGCTGGCTGCCGGGCTTTTGCTTGCCGGAAGCGTCAGTGCAGCCTCCGCCGCCGACAAGCTCAAGGTCGGCTTCATTTACCTCGGTCCGATCGGAGACCTTGGCTGGACCTACCAGCACGACCTCGCGCGCCAGGCGCTGGTGAAGGAACTGGGCGACAAGATCGAGACCACCTATCTGGAGAATGTGCCCGAAGGTCCCGATGCCGAACGCGCCATCGAGCAGCTCGTCCGCGCCGGCAACAAGCTGATCTTCACGACCTCGTTCGGCTACATGGATCCGACGCTGAAGGTGGCCAAGAAGTATCCGAACGTGCATTTCGAGCATTCGACCGGCTACAAGCGCGACAAGAACATGTCGACCTATTCGGCCAAATGGTACCAGGGCCGCTACATCCAGGGCCTGATCGCGGCCAAGATGTCGAAGTCCGGCGTGCTCGGCTATATCGGTTCGTTCCCGATTCCGGAGGTCGTCTCCGGCATCAACGCGACGATCCTGGCGGCGCAGACCATCAACCCGAACATCAAGGTCAAGATCATCTGGGCCAACACCTGGTTCGACCCGGGCAAGGAAGCCGACGCCGCCAAGGCGCTGATCGACCAGGGCGCCGACGTGATCATGCAGCACACGGACTCGCCGGCGGCGATGCAGATCGCCAGCGAACGCGGCAAGCTCGCCTTCGGCCAGGACTCCGAGATGATCAAGTTCGGGCCGAAGACCCAGCTCACCTCGATCCTGGACACCTGGGCCCCCTACTACATCGCCCGCGTCAAAGCCGAGCTCGACGGAACCTGGAAGTCCGAGGACACCTGGGGCGGCCTCGACAGCCACATGTTCGCGATGGCGCCCTACACCAACATGCCTGACGACGTGAAGAAGATGGCCGAAGATGCCCAGGCGGCGATCACCGCGGGCAAGCTGCATCCGTTCAAGTGCCCGGTCATTGGGCAGGACGGCAAGCCGGTCGAGTGTAAAGGCGGCGATCACCTCGACGACGGCCAGATCCTCGGCATGAATTTCTACGTCAAGGGCATCGACGACAAGCTGCCGGGCAAGTAGCACGCTTCTTGCATTGCCTAGATCACCTGCTCCTCCCGGAGGAGGTTCGGAGGGGGTGGCCAGAAGCACCCGGCACTTGTGGTCGCCCCCTCTTTCTATTTTCGCCGGGATATTATCCGGCCTGCATGGCCCGCGCCGCCGCACTATGGCGGCGGATGAGGTCTGCAACGTCGAGGCCCGGGATCGCGCCATCGACTACGGCCCATTTTCCAGCCACCATCACCCGATCAGCCCGATGCGCCCCGCACAGCACCACTGCGGCCAGAGGATCGCCATGGCCGGAGAAGCGCAGCTCATCGAGCCGGAACAGCGCAAGATCGGCTGCCTTGCCGACGGCGATCTCACCGAGTTCCGGCCGGCCGACGCAGGCTGCCGAACCCTTGGTGGCCCAGCGCAGCGCATCCTTGTGGCTGACCTTCGCCACCCCGTAGCGCGCCCGCTGCAGGAGGAACGCCGCCCGCACCTCCTGCATCAGGTTCGATCCATCATTCGAGGCCGAACCGTCCACCCCGATGCCGATGCCGACGCCGGCTTCCTCCAAATCGCACACGGGACAGCAGCCGGATGCCAGGAGCTGGTTGCTGCAGGCGCAATGGCTGATGCTCGTCCCGGCGCGACCCAACCGCTTCATCTCGTCGGCATCGAAGAAGATACCATGGGCGAGCCAAGTGCGCGCATTGAGCCAGCCGCATTGCTCGAGATAGTCGAGCGGACGGCAGCCGTACATCTGCTGGCAGAACCTGTTCTCGTCCTCGGTCTCGGCGAGATGGGTATGCAGGCGTACTTCGAGCTTGTCGGCGAGCTCGGCGGTGGCACGCATCAGGGACGTCGTCACCGAGAACGGCGAGCACGGCGCGAGCGCGATCTGCACCATCGCATCCGCACCTCGCTGATGATGCTTGGCAACCACGCGCGCGCTGTCGGCGAGGATGGTGTCTTCGTCCTGCACGACGCTATCGGGCGGCAGGCCGCCATCGCGCTGCGACAGGTTCATCGAGCCGCGCGTGAGCAGCACGCGCACGCCAAGACGTTTTGCGACGTCAACCTCGATGTCGACGGATTCCTCGAGCCCCGCAGGGAACACGTAATGGTGGTCGGTCGTGGTGGTGCAGCCCGACAGCAGCAGCTCGGACATCGCCACCGTGACGCCGAGCTGCAGCCGCTCCGGCGTCAGCTTCGCCCAGACCGGATAGAGCGCCTGGAGCCAGGGAAACAGTTCGCGATCCATCGCCGCCGGCAACGCCCGCGTCAGGGTCTGGTAGAAATGATGGTGGGTGTTGATGAGGCCGGGCAGCACGACGTGTTCGCCGGCATCGAACACTGCGACATCCGCAGTTGCGGGCGCAGCGCCGACCGGCACCAGCTCGACGATCCGGCCGTCCTTCACCACGACCCCGCACTCGGCCCCGTCGGCGAGGATGGCCAGCGGATCCTTGATCCAGATCGGCTTTGCGTCGCTCATGATCCTGCTCTCCTCACATCCGCTGACGGCAGGCCTGCAAGACAGACGCCAGCCCGAACGCCATCCTGCTGCGACTTGTTGTTGCGACTTGGCTCCGGTCTTGCAAGACTCATCTGCACGATTCACCGGGCGGAAGCGTTGGCGCGGCCATGGATTTGAATACCATCACAGCGGTCACCCATCCGCAAACGCGCGCGCAGCTGCCCGTTTGGACGCCAGGTGATGCTTGGCTCGCGGGCGGCACATGGCTGTTCTCGGAGCCGCAAGTCCACCTGGCTCGGCTCATCGATCTCACCGACCTGAAGTGGCCGGCGCTGACGGTCACCGACAGTCATCTCAGCATTGCCGCCACGTGCACCATCGCGCAGCTCGATGGGCTCGCCTGTCCGTTCGGCTGGTTCGCGTCGCCGCTGATCAACCAATGCTGCCGCGCCTTCCTTGCTTCGTTCAAGATCTGGAAGACGGCGACGGTCGGCGGCAATCTCTGCATGTCGTTGCCGGCAGGACCGATGATCTCGCTCACCGCGGCGCTCGATGGCGTCTGTACCATCTGGAAGGCCGGCGGCGGTGAACAGAAGATGCAAGTCGCGGACTTCGTCACCGGCAACCAGCGCAACCTTCTGATGCCGGGGGACCTGCTCCGGCAAATCGATATTCCGATCGCCGCGTTGAAGCGCCGCACGGCCTTTCGCCAGATCTCGCTGGCACCGGTCGGCCGCTCGGCGGCGCTCCTGATCGGCAGCCTGGATGCCGACGGCACGCTGACGATCACGGTCACCGCATCGACGGTGCGGCCGATCCGATTGTCCTTTCGCAAGGCCCCGGAGGCGAGCCCGCTTCGCGACGCTATTGCTCGGCAGATCACGGACGATCTGTACCACACCGACATCCACGGCAAGCCGCTCTGGCGCAAGCACATGACACTGCGGCTTGCCGAGGAGATCCGTGACGAACTTCTGGACGCGACGCCATCATGAGCTTCGAGATCAACGGCAAGCCGTTTTCGCAGAGCCCGCGCGCCGGCCAGTGCCTGCGCACGTTTCTGCGCGAGCTCGGCCATTTCGGCGTGAAGAAGGGCTGCGACGCCGGCGATTGCGGCGCCTGCACCGTGTTGCTCGACGGCGAGCCGGTACATAGCTGCCTGATCCCGGCTTTCCGCGCCGAAGGCCGTGCCGTCACCACGATCGAAGGTCTCGGCGACGACCACGGCGCGCATCCGATGCAGCAGGCCTTCCTCGATGCGCAAGGCTTTCAATGCGGCTTCTGCACCGCCGGCATGATCCTGACCTGCGCGTCGCTGAATCAGGCGCAGCGCACCGATCTCGGCGTCGCGCTGAAGGGCAACATCTGTCGCTGCACCGGCTATCGTTCGATCGAGGATGCGCTTCTCGGCAAGATCAATGTCGAGGAGAGCGTCGAGCCCGGCGCTGCATTCGGCCGCAGCCTGCCGGCTCCGGCTGGACCCGACGTCGTGCGCGGCAAGGCGCGCTACACATTCGACACGCAGATCGACGGCCTGCTGCATATCAAGCTGCTCCGCTCGCCGCACGCGCACGCGAAGATCGTCGCGATCGACAAATCGGACGCCCTTCGCGTTCCCGGCGTGCACGCGGTGCTGACGCATGAGGATGCTCCAACGATCCTGATCTCGACCGCGCGGCATGAGAAGGACTGGATGGATCCGGAGGATACCCGAATCCTCGACGACGTCGTCCGCTTCATCGGCCAGAAGGTCGCCGCCGTCGTCGCCGAAAGCGAGGCCGCCGCCGAGGAGGCCTGCCGCCGGCTGCAGGTCAGTTACGAGCTTCTGCCTGCGCTGATCGACCCTGAGAAGGCGATGGCGCCGGGCGCGCCGATCATTCATCCCGATCGGACCAGCGAAAATCGCGTTGCCGACGCCCAGCGTAACCTCGTCGCGGAGACGCACGGCGAATTCGGCGACGTTGCGGCCGCGCTCGCGACATCCGCCGTCACCTACGAGGCCACCTTCCACAGCCATCGCGTGCAGCATGCCGCTCTGGAAACCCATGGCGGGCTCGCCTGGCTTGATGCGTCGGGCGTGCTCAATGTCCGCACCTCGACGCAGGTACCGTTCCTGACCCGGCGCGCGCTGTCGGATATCTTCGAGCTTCCCATGGACAAGGTCCGCGTGTTCTGCGAACGCGTCGGCGGCGGCTTTGGCGGCAAGCAGGAGATGTTCGTCGAGGACATCCTGGCGCTTGCCGCGCTGAAGACCGGGCGGCCGGTGAAGCTGGAGCTCACCCGCGAGGAGCAGTTCATCGCAACCTCGACGCGGCATCCGATGCGCGTCCACATCAAGGCCGGTGCAGACGCGGACGGCAAGCTCACCGCGCTCCAGCTCGAGGTGCTCTCCAACACCGGTGCTTACGGCAATCACGCCGGCCCGGTGATGTTCCACTCGCTGGCCGAGTCCATCAGCGTCTACAACTGTCCGAACAAGAAGGTCGACGGCTTCGCCGTCTACACCAACACGGTGCCGGCGGGGGCATTTCGCGGCTATGGCCTGCCGCAAACGCAGATTGCGATCGAAGCCGCGATCGACGAGCTGGCAACGCAACTCGGGATCAGCCCCTACGACATGCGCCGGCGCAACGTCGTCAAGCCCGGCGATCCCATGCTGTCGCCGCCGCCATCCGAATTTCACGACGTGCTCTATGGCTCCTACGGGCTCGACCAGTGCCTCGACCTCGTCGAGCGCGCGATGCAGGCCGATGGTCCGCAGCCGGACCTGTCGCCGGAATGGCTGGTCGGCGACGGCGTCGCGCTGACCATGATCGACACGGTGCCGCCAGCCGGCCACCTCGCCGACGCCAAGATCGCGCTCAACGACCACGGCGGCTTCGATCTCACCGTCGGCACCGCCGAGTTCGGCAACGGCACAAGCACCGTGCACCGGCAGATCGCCGCCACCGTGCTGGCGACCACCGTCGACCGCATCCATCTGCGCCAGTCCGACACCGCCCATGGCGGCCACGACACCGGCGCCTATGGCAGCGCCGGCACCTTCGTCGCCGGCAAGGCGACCCATGAGGCAGCCATGCAGCTTGCGACCGAGTTGAAGGCGGCGGCAGCCGCTGCATGGCTCTGTGAGGTCGGCGGCTGCACGCTCGAAGGCGACGCTGTCGTCAGCGGCGTGCGGCGTATGTCGTTTGCGGAATTGGCCAGGCTTGCGCGCGAACGCGGACAGCCGTTCGCAGGCACCGGCCGTTCCGGCGGCACGCCGCGTTCGGTCGGCTTCAACGTGCAGGGTTTCCGCGTCGCCGTGAACAAGGGCACCGGCGAGCTGAAGATTCTCAGGAGCGTGCAGGCGGCGGATGCCGGCGTCGTCGCCAATCCCATGCAGTGCCGCGGCCAGGTCGAGGGCGGCGTCGCGCAGGCGCTCGGTGCGGCGCTCTACGAGGAGATGGTGATCGACGCGGACGGCCGCGTCACCAATCCGAAATTCCGCGATTACCACCTGCCCTCCTTCGCCGACGTGCCGCGTACGGAAGTCTTCTTCGCCGAGACCAGCGACACGATCGGACCGCTGGGAGCGAAGTCGATGAGCGAGAGCCCGTACAATCCGGTCGCCGCCGCGCTCGGCAATGCGATCGCGGACGCCACCGGAATCCGCTTCACCGCGCCTCCCTTCAAGCCGGACCGGCTGTTTCCGGCACTGCACGAGAAATTTGGCGACTAGCTGCCACGATAGGTCGAGTAGCTCCACGGCGTGACCAGTAGCGGCACGTGGTAATGGCTTTCCGGCTCGCTGATCGCAAAGCGCAGCGGAATCACGTCGAGGAACGCCGGGTCGGTGAGCTGGACGTTGCGCTCGGCATAATATTTGGCCACGCTGAAGCGGAGCTCATAGCTGCCGATCGGCAGCGGACGACCGCCGATCAGCGGTTGATCGGTACGCCCGTCCGCATTGGTGAAGGTGCGCGCGATGACGCGGCTCTCGCCGAGAGCGGCGAGTTCGATGAGCTCCACCGGGATGCCTGGAGCGGGCTTGCCTGCGTGATTGTCGAGCACGTGGGTCGACAGCCGGCCGTGCACTTTCAGCTTATCGTCGGCAACAACGAGCTGATCGAGGCGCAACGCCGAGATGCGGCCAATCTCCTCGATCGCGCGGCGCATCTCGGTCTTGGCGATATTGCGCAACCGCGCCTCGAAGTCGCTCAGCACGGAATCCTTGGTGTGACGACGTACGCAGACGATATAGGGGATGTCGAACTTGTCGCGATAGGCCTTGTTGACGCGCTCGAACGCGGCGTATTCGGCATCAGAGAGCCGGTCGAGGCCGGCGCTGTTCTGCTCGTCGGTCGATTCCGCCGTGAGGCCCGCCGCGCGCTGGGTCTTGTTGGCGAGATCCGGATGCGCACGGATCAGCGCCAATTGCACGTCGGGTTCGGCACTCTGGATCGCCGCCATCAGCGCGGCGTGCAACTGGTTGATGCCGGCGAACGGCCGCTTCCCGGCGAGCTGCTCTGCGATCCACGGCGAATATTCTACGACATTGGCGAGCGCGGCGATGAAATCGGCTTCGCTGGCGGCATTGAGATCAGAAAGCGAGATCTGCGACATCGTCTCTCACCCGATCTCGAATGCGTCGGCCGCAAGGTGCGCGTGCTTGTCGTGCCAGTGCTGTGCGATCTGGAGCCGCGTCGGAACCCAGACACGCTCATGCTTGCCGATGTAGTCGAGGAAGCGGATCAGCCCCGCCGCGCGGCCCGGCCGGCCGGCGAGGCGGCAGTGCAGTCCCACCGACATCATCTTCGGCGCGGTCTCACCTTCGGCGTAGAGAACATCGAAGGCATCCTTCAAATAGGTGAAGAATTGCTCGCCTTCCGCAAATCCCTGCGGGTTGATGAAGCGCATGTCGTTGGCGTCAAGCGTATAGGGGATGACCAGCTGCTTGCCGCTGGCGCCCTTGACCCAATAGGGCAGATCGTCGGCGTAGGAGTCACAGAGATAAAGGAAGCCGCCCTCCTCCATCAGGAGACGGTTGGTGTTGATCGAGGAGCGCCCGGTGTACCAGCCAAGCGGCCGCGATCCGGTCGCCTCAAGATGGACGCGGATCGCTTCGGCGATTTCCGCACGCTCCTGCGCCTCGGTCATGTCCTTGTGCTCGATCCACTTCAGGCTATGGCTCGCGATGTCCCAGCCCGCCTCCTTCATCGCCGCGACGATCTCCGGATTGCGCTTCAACGCGGTGGCGACGCCGAACACGGTGGTCGGCCATTTGCGTTCGCTGAACATCCGCCACAGCCGCCAGAAGCCGGCGCGCGAGCCGTACTCGAACATCGATTCGATATTGGCATGGCGCTGGCCCGGCCAGGGCTGCGCGCCGAGCACGTCGGACAGGAACGCTTCCGAGGCGCGATCGCCGTGCAGGATGTTGTTCTCGCCGCCCTCCTCGAAATTGACCACGAACTGCACCGCGACCCGCGCATTATCAGGCCATTGCGGATGCGGCGGGTTGCGGCCGTAACCGCGGAGATCGCGCGGGTAGCGGGTCTCAGTCACTCAGACTTCCTCGAAGCGGATCGGCAGCGCGCCCTTCCACAGCACGCTCTTGCCGAGCGTTGCCAGGTTCTCCAGCCCAGAGGTCACGGTGATGAAGTGGTTGCCGGCGAGCTGGCCCATCTTGCTGGCGAAGCTCACGCCGCCATAGGCCATCAGGATCTCGGTCTCGCTGATGCCGCCGGGATAGAGGATGATCTGGCCGGGCGCGGGATAGCTGGTGTGGTTCTCGTAGCCCACGCCGAAATCGAGGTCGCCGAGCGGCATCCACACGCCCTCGCCGCTCCAGCGCACATGGATGATATGGCTTTCGAACGGCAGCGCCTTGCGGAACGCAGCGACGGTCTTGGGCGCGGCTTGCTCCTCGAAGCGGGCATCGAAGGTAAAATCGCCGGCGCGGATAACGAGTTTGCTCATCTCATCTCTCTGGATCGGGGGCGCTGCCCCCACGGGGAATCTTCAAGCAAAGAGCATTCCAGACAGGTTCGCGCAAGTGGGAGGCCACATCACCTGCGGTCGTAGGACCAGCCGAAAACGCCGCTCCGACGCACCTCCGGCTCCGGCTCGGCGGCAGGCAGCGGCGCCTCCTTCAGTTCCGCCTGCGGCGGCGGCGCGGGCGGCGCCGGCAGGTTCTCGCATTTCATGGAGTAGACCAGCTTGCCGTCCGCGGTTCGCCCGATCGGCGCGCAGGGGTCCGGATGCGCCGCCGTGGTCTTTGGGGTCAGCTTGATCTGCGCCATGGCCGGCGAGGCGATCAGCAGAATAACCAGCAGATATTTCGACATCATTGTCGCTCGATAGACCCTCATTCGCCGCATTGAACCGGATTGCGCCAATCAAGTCCATCGGCGGTGCGGGCACGATTGCCGAATATTTAGCTTCGCTGCGATCGCAATGACGGAGTATGAGGCGACGGCTCCGCTCTTCGAATTGTGTCGCAGGCACGCCTTCGCATCCTCGCGGCGCATTTCGCCCGAGCTTTGCTTTGTCGCTCCGCCCTCTCCAAGCCAAGAGGGCGCAGGGAAGGCCGGGTGCCGGCTGGCACCCGCGGTCCGCTGCGCGAAGATGTAGCGCAAAAGAACCGCACAGCAGCATGCAGGT
>NZ_JAFCKS010000004.1 GCF_018129995.1 Bradyrhizobium sp. SZCCT0153 | reverse complement strand
CCGACGCTGCCGCGTCCACCGCAAGCCCGGCTCGCGAACATGACGACCACAAGATCGCCCCTCAAGGATGAGCCGGGTGGGCGACACATACGCCAAAACCGAATTTCGGTAAAGCGGAATATTTTATCCATGCGGCTTGACACCGGCGCAAGCCGGAGGTGCCAGGGTGTTTTGCCCGACGGGCAGCCCACGGGGGCCGAGATGCAGGGCAACATCTGTTTACATCCAGCAACAATCCGTCTGCCGAAAGGCCATGATCGCCCGGCTAATCAGCCCTGCCTCGCCTTCGACGCGGTCGGCCTCCGGGCCGCGAGCGCCGCCGCTCCCTGGCGAGACCACTGGATTTCAGCCGATTTGATGCCGTCACATTCGTTCGTCGTAAGCCCCGTGTCGCCCGCAAAGGTGGATCATCACCCGACGCCAGACCCGTTGCATGCCGCCCTGTCGCGCGCCGGATCAATCTGCGTTGCGCTGATGGTGGGCGGCGCGCTGGCCGGCTGCGCGGTCGGCCCGGACTATATTGGCCCGCCCAAGCTCGACCTGCCTTCGCACTGGAGCACCGGGACCGCTTCGCATCGGGACGCGGGCAGGCTCGACCGCTGGTGGCTCCGCCTGCGCGATCCCCTGCTCAACCGGCTCATCGAAGAGGCAGTTCAAGCCAACCCTGATGTCGCGAAAGCGAAAGCGGTCGTACGCGAGGCGCGCGCCACCCTGCAGCAGACCACGGCAGGCCTGTTTCCGTCCGTGAGCGGCACCGCCTCGACGACCAACAACAAGACCAGCGCCGCCTCCTCTTCGGTTCTCGTCGACAGCGCGCCTTACACGCTGCACCAGGCGAGCTTCGATTCGAGCTGGGAGCTCGACCTGTTCGGCGGCACGCAGCGGAGCATCGAAACGGCGGTGCGCGGGGCAGAATCGGCCGAGGAGGATCTGCGCGACAGCCTGGTCACGTTGATCGGCGATGTCGCAGCCTATTACGTCGAGGCGCGGGGCTATCAGGCCCGGATCGCGCTGGCGCAGCGGACCGCGGTCTCGCAGCGCGACACCGAAAAGCTCACACGCGGCAAATACGATGCCGGCAGCGGCAACGCCGTCGACCTCGCCAAGGCGACCGCGCAAGCCGCGAGCACGGAAGCCAATGTTCCGACCTATCAGGCTGCGCTCGCGGCCGATATTCATCGGCTCGGGATCCTGCTCGGGCGACCGCCGGACGGCGTCGCCTCGCTGATGGCGCGGTCCGCACCCGTGCCGGCACCGCGTATGCCGTTGCCCGCCGGACTGCCCGCCGATCTCCTCACGAGCCGACCCGACGTCGCCAGCGCCGAGCGCAAGCTGGCGCAGGCAACCGCCAAGATCGGCCAGGCCGAGGCCGACCGCTACCCGGCGGTGTCGTTGACCGGCTCGGTCGGCACCTCGGCGCTGCGCGCCGGCGATCTCGCAAAATATTCCAGCGTGAGCTGGTCGGTCGGGCCTTCCGTCACGGTGCCGGTGTTCGATGCCGGCAAGCGCCAGGCTACGGTCCGAATAGCGGAAGCGCAACGGGACCAGGCGTTCGCCACCTTCCATTCGACCCTGCTCACCGCGCTCGAGGAGGTCGAGAACGCCCTGGTCTCGCTGTCACGCGAACGCGTGCGCGCCTCCAAGCTGACGGAGGCGGCGACGAACTACCGCGAGGCGGCGCGGCTGTCGCGATCGCTGTACGAAACCGGCAGTGCCAGCTTCATCGACGTGCTGGATGCCGAACGTTCGCTCTATTCGGCCGAAGATTCGCTGATCCAGAGCAAGGTGTCGGCCGCCAAGGACTACATTTCGCTCGCGAAGGCGCTCGGCGGCGGCTGGGCCGACCCGGTCGACGTGTCGACGCCGATCATCGTGGACGCCAACACGGGGCCTCACATGCGGGAAACGGTCAAGTGACTGATATCATCACCGCCAAGCGCGTGAAGATCGCCGCCGCCGTGGTTGCCGTCGTGGCGACCGGTGTCGTCGCGGCCACACGCTTCCCGGGGACATCGAGCAAGGCGCAGTCCTACATCACCGCGCCCGTCACCGTCAGCGATCTGCGCGAGGAGGTGCTCGCCAGCGGCACGCTCAAGCCGGCACGATTGACGGCCGTCGGCGCCCAGGTGTCGGGCCGGATCACGGCGCTCAACGTGCGCGTCGGCGATACCGTCAAGGCCGGCGACGTCATCGCCCAGATCGACCCCGTGACCAAGCAGAACGATTTGCGAAGCTCGGAGGCTTCGCTGAAGAACTACCGCGCGCAGAAGGACGAGAAGGAGGCCGCACTGGCGCTGGCGGAAGCCAACCTCGCGCGCCAGCAGGCGACACTGGCGCAGCGTGCGACATCGCGCAGCGATTTCGACAGCGCGGATTCGACGGTGCGCCAGACCCGCGCCCAGATCGCAGCCCTGGACGCCCTGATCGTCGGCGCCGAAGCCAGCCTGGAGACCGCGCGGGTGAACCTCGAATACACCCGCATCACCGCGCCGATCGACGGCACGGTGCTCGCAACCGTCGCGCAGGAGGGACAGACGGTCAACGCGGTCCAGTCGGCGCCGACCATCGTCGTGCTCGGCCAACTCGAGACGATGACCGTGCGGGCAGAGATTTCCGAGGCCGACATCGTCAAGGTCAAGCCGGGCCAATCGCTCTACTTCACCATCCTCGGCGACCAGGACCATCGCTACGAGGCCAGGCTCGAGCAGATCGAGCCTGCGCCCGAGTCGATCAAGAGCGACGCCAGCTTCTCCTCGACCACCACGACGTCGACATCGAGCACGAGCTCCTCGAGCTCGACCAGCACCGCGATCTACTACATCGGCGTCTTCAACGTCCCCAACAAGGAATATGCGCTGCGGACCTACATGACCGCGGAGGTGCACATCATCACCGGAGAGGCCAAGCGCGTGAAGGTCATTCCGGCACTGGCGGTGATGCGGAAGTCGGACGGGCGCAGCACGGTGCGCACCCTGAGCCCATCGGGCGACGTGGCCGAGCGCGACGTCAAGACAGGCCTCAACGATCGCACCACCGTCGAGATCAAATCCGGCCTCGTCGAAGGCGAGCGTGTCGTCACCGGAGAGGCCAACGAGCAGACCGCTTCGCACGGCACGTCGGGCGGCGGCCCGCCGGGAGGCCCCTGACATGGCCGATCCGATCATCGCCCTTCACAACGTCCGGCGCGAATTCACGGCAGGCGATACGCGCGTGGTCGCGCTCGACGACTTCTCGCTCAGCATCCAGCCCGGCGAGATGGTCGCGATCATCGGCTCGTCCGGGTCGGGCAAGTCGACGCTGCTCAACATTCTCGGCTGTCTCGATCGGCCGACATCGGGCACCTATCGCGTCGCCGGCAAGAATGTCGCCGAGCTCGACGCCGATGCGCTTGCAGCGCTGCGCCGCGAGCATTTCGGCTTCATTTTCCAGCGCTATCATCTGCTCGGCGACCTCTCTGCCGGCGAAAACGTGGAGATCCCCGCGATCTATGCCGGAATGAAGGCCCGAGAGCGCCGCACGCGCGCAGAGACGCTTCTCGCACGGCTCGGGGTGAACGACCGGCGTGGTCACCGCCCGAACCAGCTTTCGGGCGGCCAGCAGCAGCGTGTCTCGATCGCGCGGGCGCTGATCAACGGCGCCGAGGTCGTCCTGGCGGACGAACCGACCGGCGCGCTCGACCGGCGCAGCGGCGAGGAAGTCCTCAAGATCCTGAAGGAGCTGAACCGCGAGGGGCGGACGATCATCATCGTCACCCACGATGCCGACGTCGCCGCCAGGGCCGAGCGCGTCATCGAGCTGCGCGACGGCAAGATCGTGGCAGACCGCCGCACGGCGACCGCGGAGCCATCGCAGCTGCCTGCTCCAGTGGCCCGGACCGGCTGGGACAGTGCGCCAGGCTGGTCCGGCGCCTTGCGGCGCCTGCGCGAGGCGTCGCGGATGGCGCTGGTGTCGATGGCCGCGCATCGGCTGCGCGCCTTCCTGACGATGCTCGGCATCATCATCGGCATCGCGGCGGTGTCGTCCGTCGTGGCGCTCGGCAACGCCTCTCAGCGCAAGGTGCTGTCCGACATCGCAAGCCTCGGCACCAACACGATCGAGGTGTTTCCGGGCAAGGATTTCGGCGATGCCCGCGCCGGCAAGATCAAGACGCTGGTCGTCGACGACGCCCGCGCGCTCGACCGGCAGAGCTTCATCGCCGGCGTGACGCCGACGGTTTCGACCAGCACGACCGTGCGGTACCGTGGCAACGAGTCCAATGTGCTGGTGAACGGCGTCGGCGAGAGCTATTTCCAGGTCAAGGGCGCCAAGCTCGCGAAGGGACGCCTGTTCGATACCGAGGCGGTCCGCAACATCGAGCGGCAGGCCGTCATCGACGACAACACCCGCAAGACCTTCTTCGCCGACGACCAGACCTCCGGCATCGGACGCGTCATCTGGCTCGGGAAGGTCCCCTGCATTATCGTGGGCGTCATCGCCCAGCAGCAGGGCGGGTTCGGCTCGAACCAGAATCTCTCGGTCTACCTGCCCTACACCACGGTGCAGGCCCAGTTCACGGGCGACCGCGCGCTTCGCAGCGTCCTGCTGCGGATCAGCGACGAGGTCTCGACCGCGCTGGCGCAGGATGCGGTCACCACGCTGCTGACGCAGCGGCACAATGTCAGGGATTTCGTCATCCTCAACACCGACGACATCCGCCGCACCATCACGAGCACGACGCGGACCCTGGCTTTCCTCGTGGCCGCGATCGCGGTCATCTCGCTGGTCGTCGGCGGCATCGGCGTCATGAACATCATGCTGGTGTCCGTCTCTGAGCGGATCAGCGAAATCGGCGTGCGCATGGCGGTCGGCGCCAGGCGCAGCGACATTCTCCAGCAATTCCTGGTCGAGGCGACCCTGATCTCGTCCATCGGCGGCATCGCCGGCATTCTCATCGCGATCCTGCTCGGCGTTGCCATCAACATCGCCGCGCCGGGATTCGAGGTCAGCTATTCGATGTTCTCGATCGGCGCGGCGTTCCTGACCTCGACCGGGATCGGCGTCGCCTTCGGGTTCTTCCCCGCCCGCCGCGCAGCATTCCTCGACCCCGTGGTGGCGCTGAGCCGTGACTGACCTTAGGATTGCACCATGACCGTAGTTCTTCGGGCGAGACATTCGTCCGCAAATCGATCAACGATCGGCAACCCCGATGCGATCTCAACCATGACAAGCGGCACGCAGAACATCCTGATCGTCGAGGACGACCAACAGACCCGCGACCTCATCGCGCGCTATCTGCGCGATCAAAAATTCTCGGTCGACACGGTCGCCAACGGCAAGGAGATGGACCGCTTTCTCTCGCGGAACCGGGCCGACCTGATCGTGCTCGACCTGATGCTGCCCGGCGAGGACGGCTTGAGCCTCTGCCGCCGCGTGCGCATGGAGTCCATGACGCCGATCATCATTCTCACCGCCAAGGGCGAGGATCTCGACCGGATCCTCGGCCTCGAGATGGGAGCCGACGATTATCTGCCAAAGCCGTTCAACCCGCGCGAGCTTCTCGCCAGGATCAACGCCGTCCTGCGCCGCCATATGAGCGGGCTGGCCGCCGGCTCCACGGCGACGCGCCTCAAATTCGAGGGCTGGACCATCGATCTGCGACTGCGGGATTTGCGCAACCCCGAAGGCGCGCAGGTGCCGCTGACCAGCGCCGAGTTCGATCTGCTGCAGGCCTTCTGCGAACGCGCCGGCCGCATCCTGGCCCGCGACAACCTCCTGAGCATGACGCGTGGCCGTCCCGGGGGAAGCTTCGGCCGCAGCATCGACGTCCTCGTCAGCCGGCTGCGCCGCAAGCTCGACCGGACCGAAGGGACCTCGATGATCAGAACCGTCCGCACCGGCGGCTACGTCTTCACCCCGGTGGTGGAGGAAGCATGAGCCGCATCGCCGACACCGTCGCGCTGTTCAGCTTCAGGCGGATCAGCGGCCAGATCGCGGCCCTGATCCTGGGATCGCTGATCCTGATCCACGTCCTGATCGCCGGGTATTTCCTGCTCAGCCGGCCGAAGCCGCTGGCGGACACGCCCATCGAGCAGTTCGAGCTGATCGCAAGGATCATCGCCAATACACCGCAGGCAGAGCGCGGTCTCGTCCTGGAAAGCATCAGCCGAAGCTTTCCGGTGCTCAGGCTCCGATTGAGAGAAGGCGTTTCCGCCTCCACGGCGCCGTTGCCCGAGCGGACAGCCCTGAACATCCCGCTGTCGCTGGACGGCCGCGCCGATCTCCTTCGGGGCGACGCGCCGGAGGACAATCGCATCTGGTTCTATCTGGCGAACGACGAGGTGCTCGAGGCCACGATCGGATCATTCAAGATGCCGCCATTCGTGAGCGGTCTCTGGACCAGCACGCTGCTGTTCCTGGTGGCGAGCGTGACGCTGCTCGGCGTCTGGGCCGGCCGCGCGCTCAGTTCGCCGCTGTCGGCCTTCGCGCGGGCGGCGGAGGACTTCAGCCTGAACCGGTCGTCGGCGCCGCTGCCAGAGAACGGACCGGAGGAGATCAAGTCCGCAGCGAGGGCGCTCAACCGGATGCGCGAGCGCATCACCACGCTGATGAACGACCGGACCCGCATGCTGGCGGCCATCAGCCACGATCTGCGCACGCCGATCACGCGCCTGCGGCTGCGCTCGGAATATATCGAGGACCCGGCACAGCGCACGCAGACCGTACGCGACCTCGACCAGATGCAGTCCATGCTCGAATCGGTGCTTTCGCTGCTGCGCAGTGAAAGTCCCGTCCAGCCGACGCTGGTGGACGTCGCAGCGCTGCTTCAGATGGTCTGCGAGCAATTTTCCGATTCCGGATTTGCCGTGACCTATTCCGGCCCGGACAGGGCCGCCTTCATCCTGCGCCCGGATGAGATCATCCGCGCGGTCACCAACCTCGTCCAGAACGCAACGCACTTCGGAACCGAAGTCGACGTCGCGCTGTTGACGGCCGGGGATCATCTCGTCATCGACGTTGCCGACGACGGACCCGGCATTCCCGATCAAAGGAAGGCCGCGATGCTGGAGCCCTTCGTACGCGGAGAGGAAGCCCGCACCATGGACGAGACATCGGGATTTGGCCTCGGCCTCTCCATCGCGCAGGCGATCGTGACCGCGCATGATGGAACGCTTCAGCTGCTCGACAACGAGCCGAAGGGCCTGCGTGTCCGCTTGCGGCTGTCGAACGCCGCCTGCGACAATTCGAGCACGCCCCGGACATAAAGGCGCGACAATCCCGGGGTTTGTCGATCGCCCTGCCCTGCTTCCTCCGGAGTTCCCATGTCATCTGCCGACCGGCCGGCGACGCGCCTTGCGACCAGGCTTGCCTTTCTCGTCGCGGGCTTCGGCATCGCGTGCTGGGCGCCGCTGGTGCCGTTCGCGAAGACACGGCTCGGCGTCGATGACGGTGTGCTCGGGTTGCTCCTGCTCAGCCTCGGCATCGGCTCGGTCGTCGCAATGCTTTTGACCGGCGTCCTGAGCGCGCGCTACGGCTCCAGGCCGATCATTATTGCGGGCGGGCTCGGTCTCGCTTTGGTCCTGCCTGTGCTGGCGGTCGCGAGCTCGCCCGCGACGCTGGCGCTGGCGCTCCTCGCCTTCGGCGCCGCGCTCGGCTCCATCGACGTCGCCATGAACATCCACGCGGTGGAGGTGGAGCGCGCAGCGCCACGTCCGCTGATGTCCGGCTTCCACGCGCTGTTCAGCATCGGCGGCTTTGCCGGATCCGCGCTGATGACCGTATTGCTTTCGCTGCAACTTGGCGTGCTCGCCTGCACGCTGATCTGCTCCGTCCTGATGCTGATCGCGATGCTGGTGGCCTGGCCGCGCCTGTTGCGTTCCACGAAGGTGCAGGACGGACCGCTGTTCGTGCTGCCGCACGGCTCCGTGCTTCTGCTCGCGCTGCTCGGCGCCATCACCTTCCTCGTCGAAGGCGCGATGCTCGATTGGGGTGCGCTGCTCGTCATCGGCGCAGGCCTCGTCGCGGATGCGCAAGGCGGCATCGGCTATATCGTGTTCTCGATCGCGATGACCGTCGGACGGCTCGGCGGCGACGCCGTCGTCGCCCGCATCGGCGACCGTGCGACATTGTTCTGGGGCAGCCTCATTGCCATCGCGGGCTTCGTGGTCCTGCTCACGGCTGGCGTCGCGGCGGTCGCCGTCGGCGGCTTCATGCTGATCGGCCTCGGCGCATCGAACCTCGTGCCGGTGCTGTTCCGCCGGGCGGCGAGGCAGACGGTGATGCCCACGGGGCTCGCCGTCGCGGCGATTACGACGGCGGGCTACGCCGGCATCCTCGTCGGTCCCGCCGGCGTCGGCTTCGTGGCACGCATTGGCGGATTGCCGATGGCGTTCTGGCTTCTGGCCGCATTGATGGGGCTCGTCACGTTGTCCGCGCGCATTGTCACCGCGGAGCGGCGCCAGACATCGCGCGTCGATGCGTGAGCGACCTCACAATTTGCGCAGCCCGATCGATTTGATCACCGGCGCCAGGCTTGCCGTCGTCGCCTCGACGATGCGCTGGAATTTGTCCGGGCTTGAATCGCTGTCCGGCTCCAGGCCCTGGGCGCGGTAGCTCGCGAGCAGTGCGGGATCGGACATGGCCAGTCGCGTTGCCTGCGCGATCCGGCCGATGATGGCATCGTCGGTGCGCCTGGGTGCAAAGATGCCGAACCATCCCTCATAGCGAAGATCCGGCATGCCGGATTCGACGGCGGTCGGAATCTCCGGCGCGCCGCTCAAACGCTTTTCCGTGGTGACCGCCAGCAGCCTGACCTTCCCGGCCTCGCTCAGCTCCTTCAACTGGACGGACATCACGCCAATGATGAGCGAGATCTGACCACTGACGAGGTCGTTGGCCGCCTGCGACATCCCCCGATAAGGCACATGGACAATGTCCAGTGCGCCAGCCTGCTGTTTGAAGGATTCTCCGACCAGATGGTTTCCGGTGGCGATGCCGGGCGTCCCATAGGACAGCTTTCCCGGATTGGCCTTTGCGTAGGCGATCAGTTCGCGCAGGTTTGCGGCGGGCAGCGACGGATGAACGGCGAAAACCAACGCACTGCTGATCAGGCGGTAGATCGCGCGGAAATCGTCAACGGAATAGCCGGGATTTGCCGAGGTCAGGGGAATGATGACCTGCGTGCTGCCGTTGCCGAGCAGCAGCGAATAGCCGTCGGGCTCCTCGCGCGCGACGGCGGCGGTCCCGATCGCGCCGCCTGCACCGCCGATATAGTCGATGAAGGTCGGCCCGAGCAGCGATGACATCTTGTCGACCCAGGGACGCCCGATCTGGTCCCCCGCTCCGCCGGCTCCGTACGGATGCACGAGGCGAATGGGGCGGGAGGGATAATCGGCGGCCTGTCCGCTGCGCGGAATGGCGGCAAGGGCCGCTGCGCCCGATAACGCATGGACGAAGTGTCGGCGTGAAAAGGACGGCATGGTCGAATTCCGGAAGTCGGTGGTCACTGTCGAGGCGGGACCGGCTCCCAAGCCATCCCATCGCAGCAATCTTCCACCGCCGTCAATGCTCCGTCCGGACTAGCTCCCGCCGCCATGGACACGGTCATGCCGACCTAAGCCATTCCTTTTAAAGCAATATTCCCGAGGCCCACGGACCCAAGCCGTCTGCGCAGAGCTGTCAGCCCTGCCCACTGCTTTCGGCCAGTTTACTGTACGCCTCGTTCTGATAGACCAGAAAGTAATACCTTTTGACTCCCGTTGCGGGGGCAATGGCGCGTGCCAGATCGTACCGAAGACTCGGCCATTTCCTTTGGGCCATTTCGACTGTTTCCGAAGTCCCGGCTCTTGGAGAAGGAGGGCTCGCCGCTTCATGTCGGCGGCCGTGCACTCGATATTCTCATCTTCCTGGCCGAGCGCCCCGGTGAAGTCGTCGACAAGAGAGAGCTGGTCAAGCGCATCTGGGCCGACGTCAATGTCGACGAAGGCAGCCTCCGCTTCCATGTCGCGGTGCTGCGCAAGGCGCTCGGGGATACCGGCAAGTCGGCCCGTTATGTCGTCAACGTGCCCGGCCGCGGCTATTGCTTCGTCGCCTCGTTCGCTCAACCGGCCCCGCCCGCCGCCCAGCCTCTCGCCGAGATCATACCCCCCCGCTCGCTTCCCGCGCCGCTCTCGAAGATGGTCGGACGGGAGGAGATCGTCGAGAAGATATCGAGCGGGCTTTCGCTGCATCGCTTCATGACCGTCGTCGGCCCGGGCGGCATCGGCAAGACCGCGGTCGCCGTCACGGTCGGTCATCGCCGTTCCCAGGATTTCGGCGGACGCGTCTTCTTCGTCGACTTCGGTCCGCTGCGGGATGCCAGCCACATCGCGACCACCATTGCTTCGGCGCTCGGACTGACCATCAGCGCGGAGGATCCGACGCCGGCCGTGCTGACATTTCTGAAGACCGGCCCGGCCCTGCTGATCTTCGACGGTTGCGAACATGTGCTGGATAATCTGGCGCCGCTCGTCGAGAGCATCGTTCGCGAGGCGCCGCAGCTTCGTGTTCTCGCGACCAGCCGCGAGAGTTTCCGCAGCGAAGGCGAGCGGATATTCCGGCTGTTCCCGCTGGATTGTCCGCCCGAGCGCGAAGGGCTCGATGCCGCCGCGGTCCTTGCCTACCCCGCGGCTCAGCTCTTCGTGGAGCGCATCGCGCAGAGCTCGGGCCCGTTCCAGCTCAGCGCGGAAGAGGCGCCGCTCGTCGCCAGCATCTGCCGGCGCCTCGACGGCATCGCGCTGGCGATCGAGCTCGCGGCAGGCCGCGTCAATGCCTACGGCATCGCCGGCACCGCATCGCTGCTCGACAGCCGCTTTTCGCTGCAGTGGCGGGGGCGGCGCACCGCCGTGCCGCGGCACCAGACCCTCGCCGCGGCCCTCGACTGGAGCTACGATCTGCTGCCTGCCGCGGAGAGCGCCACCTTGAGACGCCTGTCGGTCTTCGCCGGGCCTTTCGCGCCGGAGGCGGCTGCCGCGGTCGCCTCCGGTGACGGCTTCAACGCATCCGAGACTCTCGAAGCGATCGACAGCCTCGTCACCAAGTCGCTGATCTCGCCGTCCGGCGTACGGACGCTGCGCTATCGTCTGCTCGACACCACGCGCACCTATGCGCACGGGAAGCTCAGCGAACTCGGCGAAACCAGTCAGTTCGCGCGCCGCCACGCCGAGCATTTTCGCGATTTTTTCGCGCGCGCGGAGGCCGACACGTCGACGCCGCTCCCGGAATGGCTGAGCATCTATGGCGCCGAGCTGGACAATGCACGCGCGGCGTTGAACTGGGCCTTCGGACCCGAGGGCGATGCGACGCTCGGCATCGCGCTGACGGCGGCCGCGGTCACGCTGTGGGTGCGCCTTTCGCTGTTCGCCGAATGTCGCGAGCGCACCAGAACGGCGCTCGCCGCGCTCGGCGACAACGGCGACCACGACCGTATCCGCATGCAGCTGCTGTCGGCGCTCGGCTGGTCGCTGATGTATGGCGAGGGCCGCGCGCGCGAGGCGCGGCCGATCCTCGAGACGACCCTCGAGCTGGCTGACAGGCTCGACGACAAGGATTTCCGGCTGCGCGCGCTCTGGGGCCTGTGCATCGACCAGTTCAACAACGGACAGTTCGGCAAGGCCCGCGCGCTCGCCGATCGCTTCGCGAATGCAGCGGCGAACTCGCCCGACAAGACCGATCCCATGCTGGGCGACCGGTTGACGGCCGTCGCGCTGCACTATCTCGGGGACCAGAACGAGGCACGGCTGCGCATCGACCGGGTCAATGCGTCGCTGCATGTGCTGGCGGAGAAACCGAAGATCTTTCCGCTCGACCTGCGACTATCCACGCAATATTTCCGCGCCCGCATCCTGTGGCTCCAGGGCTTCGCCGATCAGGCCCAGGCGCTCGCCGCCAGGAACATCGAGGAAGGTCGCGCCAATGGCCATGCCCTGACCTTCTGCAGCGTATTGGGCCAAGCCACCTGCCCAATCGCCTTCTGGTCCGGCGATTTCGATGCCGCCGAGCGCCACGGCACCGAGCTGCTCGAACACACCGAGCGCCACGCCATCCGGCTATGGGGCTTGTGGGCGCGGGCCTTCAACGCCGCGGTCATCGTAAAGCGCGGCGACGTCGCGACCGGCCTGCCGCTGCTGCGCGAGGAGCTCAATCGTGCCGGCGATGCGCGCTTCCTGCCGCGCTTTCTTCCTTTGCTCGGCGAGCTCGCGGCGTGCTTTCTGGAGACCGACCAGGTCGACCGCGGCCTCGACGTGATCGAGGACGGCCTGACCCGCTGCAACGACCGGCAGGAGCTCTGGTATCTGCCGGAGCTGATCCGCATCAAGGGTGAGTTGATGCTCAGGAGCGCACGGCATTCTGGGGATGCCGAGGCGCGCTTTCGAGAGGCCATGGACATTTCCGTCCAGCAGGGCGCACGATTCTGGGAGCTGCGCTGTGCGATCAGCCTCGCGCGCTACATGATGGCGACTGGCCAGAATGCAGAGGCTCTCGCGGTTCTCGACGATGTCTGCGCGGCGTTTGCCGAGGGCGCAGACATCGCCGACATGCGCGTTGCCCGCGGCCTGATCGCGCAGATGCGAGCCTGACGCCGCGTCAGCGCAACCCCGCCAGCAGCCGCTCGGCGGCCGCGAGATCGGCTGTCTCGAACCCCTCGGTGAAGCGCAGGAACACGGGTTCAAGGAGCATTCGGCCACGCTGCGGTTGCCCTTGGCTGGCGAACAATTCGGCGAGGTCAATGGCGGTCCGCAACTCCCACGCCAAGGTGCCCTGGCGCCGGCTCAACTCAAGTGATTGCAGCAGGCAGGATTCCGCAGCGGCAGCATCGGCCTCCGGCTTCGAAAGATGCACGCGCCCGCTCAATCGCAACAGCTCCGGCTTGGAAAACGTGTCGCCGGCGGCGTCGACCCGATCGATCGCCTGCTGGATCAACGTCATCGCTTCCGGGAACTGACCGATGGCCATCAGGCCGCGGGCCAGCGAAATGTTGAACTCCGTGACCAGGAGGCCGTGACGGGCGGCGTGGACTCTCGCCATGGAGCCACGCAACGTTTCGACCCCCGTTTCTGCATCACCCTGGTAAATGGCCAATTGTGCTCGCAAGCCCCGTCCAACCGCAGCATTGGGGCCGAGCGAATGAGCTTCGGCATGGGCCAGGAACCAGTCGATATGCGCTTCGGCACTCGCGAGGTCGCCGGTCCAGAAGAATACCCCGATTGCAAACGTCAAGGCGCCTGTCAGTGCGACCGGATGATCGGTCACCTCCTTGAGCGTATTGTGCACCCGCTCCACCGACTGGGCCGGATAGCCCTGCAACCAAAGCGTTCTCGCGAGCTGAATGCCCGGCCGGTAGTGCCGATCGGCCGCCAGATAGATCGGACTGATTTGTTCAGGATTTGGCTGATGCCTCACCGCCGCCTCCAACTCGAGACGTGCATTGGCGACATCGCCCTCGAAGAGAAATGCTCTCCCCAGCAAACTGTGGGCAAACGCCTTTGCCGTCGCGTCGTCGATCCCGGCGGCGACGACGGACGCCTGCTGCGCATATTGAAATGCGGTCTTGAAATCTCCGCCGCGCACGTGAAGCACGTGCAATATTCCAAGCAGTCCCATTTGCGCAAGGCTATCGCCGAGTTCCTCGGCGATAGCGAGGCTCCTATGAAAGGCCTCTTTCGCGTCGTCGGTTTTCCCGTTGACGTTCATGAACGAGGTCGCAAGGCCCGCCTGAAGATGCATTTCCTCGCGGCTTCCTCTGCTCGTTTCGTCAAGGGCCTGGATGGCACGGAGCGACCAACGATGGCATTCGGGAAGCAGCGACATTGCCCAGAACACCGGCGCGGCAGCGGCCGCAAGCCTCACGCCAAGATCAGCATCGCCGCCGGCGCCAAAACACCATTCCAGGCCCGCACGAACGTTGTTGAGCGCAATGAAGTGGGGCGCGCGCTCCGCGGCCGTAGCAAGGATCGGCCATTTGAGCCCTATCGTCTCCAGCCATTGCCGGTAGTAGTTGGCGTGGCGAGAGTGAAGATCGGCGAAATCGGCAGCTTCGAGGTTATTCTGCCGGGCATAGGCCCGCGTCGTGTCCAGAAGCTGATACCGCATCAGCGTTCCGGCAGGGCGAACCGCGATCATGGACTTCGCGACCAGCCCGTCGATGGCACCAAGAACAAGCGAACGATCTACGGTCGCGGTCGCGGCAACCCAAAGTGCCGCGTCGATCGTGAAGCTTCCGACAAAAACGGCGAGTCTACGCAGCACGACCCGCTCGACTTCGGACAGTAATCTATAGCTCCAATCCAGCGTCGCCTGGAGGGTCTTCTGCCGCGCCGGTGCACCGCGCAACCCGCTCCATGAGAGCGTCAGGCGCTGATCGAGCAGTGCCGCCGTCTGATGCACGCCATAGGCCTCGATACGCCGTGCCGTGAGCTCGATCGCCAGAGCGACGCCGTCGAGCTTGCGGCACATCTCAGCGACGGTCGCCGCTTCCGCATCGCTGAAATCGAGCTGCGCGCCGCTCGCCAGCGCGCGATCGAGGAACAATTGCGTAGCCGGAAAAGTCTTGACGACATCCGCAGAGAGTTCGCCGTCTGGTGGACACGCGAGCGGCTCGAGCCGGTAAACGTGTTCGCCCTGGGCCTGAAGTGTCTCGCGGCTGGTTGCCAGGATGTGGATCTGCGGCGCGGATGCGAAGATCAGTGAAGCAAGTACGGCCACGGCTTCGATCAGATGCTCGCAGGTGTCGAGTATCAGCAGGATCCGCTTGTCGCGCAGATATGCGACCAGGCTGGACGTTGCGTCATGGGACTGCACGGACAGTCCAAGCAGCGAAGCGATGACCGTTGCCACCAGATCGGAATCGTTGAGCATGCTGAGATCGACGAAGAGTACCGCGCCGGTGAAGCGATCAATCAACTGATGCCCGACCACGACCGCGACGGTCGTCTTGCCGACACCGCCGGAGCCAACGATGGTGACGAAGCGCTCCCGGTCGACCAACACCGAAAGGCTTTCAAGGTCCTCCTCCCGATCAATCATCCGAGACAGGCGGACCGGCAGGTTGGCATGCTGAAAGCCGGGCTCGGACGCTTTGAGCAGGGGCGTCTGCTCGACCGATCGCAACACCGGCGCGACGAAGCCATAGCCCAGTCCCGCCGACGTCGTGATGTAGCGGACACCGTCCTTGCCGTCACCGAGAGCCTTGCGCAGGCTGGCGACGTGAAATCGCAGGCTGACCTCTTCGACGGTGACGCCCGGCCAGACTCGCGCCATCAGATCGTGCTTGCTGATGATTTCGGCCGGGCGCGACAGCAGCGCGATCAAAATATCGAACGCCCGGGCACCAAGCTCCACAGCGACGCCGTCCTTCGTCAGCAACCTTTCGCTTGCTGTGACGCGAAACGGGCCGAACGACAGTATCTCGTTGCGTAGCACCACCGGCGTCTTCATCGGCCCCGTGTTCTTATTCAGTGCGCGCGAGGCCGATCCGTTTCTCTCGGCCCAAATCCAGACCGCCCAGGATAGCAGACCGTCGTTCGGGCCAGCAACCAACCGGCGCGAAGCTCTCGCTTGCGACCATATTCGCGACCTCACGCAAGCTTGAGTTGAAATGGCACATCTCACGGTTGATGTGAAGCGACGCGAAAGGCGATCTCGCCATGGGTAAGGTCCATCAGTCCCTTCCGATCCCTCCGAAAAAACAGTCACAGTTTCTGCCGCCGGCGACGATTATCTGGGCGCGTCACGAGACAGCCACGACGGAGATTTCTTCACTTTGCCGCCGCTGCGACCATCCTTCCAATCCTGCCCCGCATCGCCCGAACGCTGGACTATCCGGCGCGACCGACAATCGGGAGATCAATGCCGCGATGGCGGAGCCGGATCTGAGGACTCAGGCCACGAACATGGGCGGAACGATTCTTGCGGGATCGCCGGGCGACTTCGGCAAGCTCATCGCAGATGAAACCGGGAAATGGAGGAAAGTCGTGAAACTTTCCGGTGCCAGGGCCGGAATAGCGACCCCGAGCGCGGGGTCGCGGTTGCTCGGCTCAATTCAAGTAGCCCGGGGAATAAATCCGGGCACGCCGGTCTCGACCACCGCGTTGAACCGGACATTCGTCGTGATCCTGTCCCGCATCTGGCGCATAGCGTCTTCAGGCAACGTCGAGATATCGAAATTCTCCTGGATGCGCCTGGGATTGGTCGAGGTCGTCAGGAAAGCCGTGCCGCGCTGGACAGCCCATGCCAGGGCAACCTGGGCCGGCGTCTTGTGCATGCGCTCCGCGATGGCGGTAATCACCGGGTCGGCCAAAAGGTTTGGCTCCATGGCGTGTCCCAGCGCCGCAAACGCCTGCAGGACAATTCCATGCTCGCGGCAGAACTCGAGCAGCTCCCATTCGGGGAGATACGGATGCGATTCGACCTGCACCATGGCCGGCCTGATCCGCGCGACGGCAACGATCTCGCGCAGCTTCTCCAGGGTAATGTCCGACAGGCCGATCGACTTGCAGTGCCCCTCGTCGACGAGGCGCTCCAGCGCGTGCCATGTCTCCGCCAACGTTACGCCTGAATCATAGATGACGCGGCCGCTCGCGTCCCTCGGATCCTGCTCGTCACCGGGCTGAAAGGCGAAGGGCGTATGGATGATGTAGCAGTCGATATCGTCGAGTTGCAGCCGCCGGCGGCTGGCGTCGAAGGCAGGCTTGATCCGCTCCGGCCGATGATTGGTGTTCCATAGCTTCGTCGTCACGAACAGGTCCTGGCGCCGAAGCGTGCCCGCCCTGAACGCGTCCTGTATCGCATCGCCGACGGCCGCTTCGTTGCGATAGCGCTCGGCACAATCGAGATGTCGAAATCCGGCCTCCAATGCGGCCCTGGTGGCCTGCCTGGTCACGAGCGGATCCGGAATGAGCGTGCCAAATCCCACCGCGGGAATCGTGCCGGACCCACGTGTGGGAATCTTTGTGTAGCGAAGTGAATCGGAGATCGTCATGGTAGGCTCCTTTGCTTGTCTGCGTCCCCGGCACCAGCGGGGCACGAAGTGATCGAAATTGCCGATGCGATGTCATTCACGACTCCCCGGCGTTAACCGGCGGGACGCGGCTTACGGAGAAAGAATACGAGCGGGATCACGACGAGCATGGCGAACATCAGGATCTCGAACTGATCGATGACCGCGACCGTTGCCGCCTGACGCGTGACCATTCCGTTGAGCGCGACAAGGGCCGGCTTCCCGATCGGGCCCGCAACGTTCGCCGCGACACGGAAAGGCGTGAGGTGTTTGGCAAGCGCTATGTGCACGGCCTGGGTGTTGGCATAGAAGAAGAGCTGGACCACCGCGATGCCGATGGTGCTGCCATAGAGGCGCGACAGGTTGATCATCGCGCTGCCCTCCGGCCGGAGCTTCGGATCGAGCGTGCCGAACGCAGCCCTCGCGAGCGCCGGCAACAACATGCCGAGACCTGCGCCCTGGAGGAAACCGGCTTCGACGACCGGCCGCCAATCCATCGCGGGCGAGTAGCCGAGCATCAGCCAATTGGCATAGATCACCAACGTCATTCCACCCATGAGGAACGGCCTGTAGTCGACCTGTCCCGGAACCAGGCTCGTCAGCACCAGCGCGCCCATCAGCGCCACGCCGCGCGGAATGGTCATGTAGCCGGTGGTGTCGACGGGGTAATTGAGCAACTCCTCCAGCATCGGGGACGTCAACGCCAATGTCGGCAGCAGGACGAAGCCAAGCGCGAAGGAGATCACCGTCGAGAGGACGAGATTGCGATCCCTGAATAGCGCCGTGCGGAGAAAATGTTCCTTCTTCGTCAGAACGTGCACGATGAAGAGATAGAAACCCAGCACCGAGGCGATCGCTTCGCCCCATATCTCCGTCGATGCGAACCATTCGAGGCGCTCGCCGCGGTCCAGCAGCATCTGTAGTCCGATCATGCCGACGGAGAAGGTCGTGAGGCCAAAGAAGTCGAAGGGCTGGCTTCGCTCGACCCGCTTCTCGCTCAGCAGCAAGGCCATCGTCAGGAAGATGAAGGCCGTCATCGGCAGGCTGAAATGGAAGATCGACGGCCAGCCGTAATATTCACTGAGCCAGCCGCCAATGGCGGGGCCGGTGCTGATGCCGAGCAGGGAGCAGACGGTGGACACCAGGCCCATCCGCGCGTGCCGCGCCGGTGGCGTCACCTCGAGCAGGATCGCCAAGGAGAGCGTCGCGAGCGGCCCGCTCGCCGCGCCCTGGAGGATCCGCGCCAGCACGAACTGGATCGACGTCGTTGCCAGCGTGTCGAGGACAAGACCGAGCGTGAAGATGGCGAGGGCAGCCTGATAGACCGCCTTGCGGCCATAGCGCCCCGCGAGCCACTGCGTGACCGACATGGTCACGGCACTTGCCGCGATATACGAGGAGAACACCCAGCCGACCTCGTCGTTCGCCATCGAGAGCGTCGCCTGAATATGCGGCAACGCCGCGTTCGGTATCGAGATGTTGACGGCCTGCATGTAGGTCGCCATGAGCGCCGCCGCGGAGATCGCGTGGTGACCGCCGGTCGCCGCGGTCGATGGGAGGGGCGTACTCATTTGACCTCCGTCGCAAGCGCGCCTTGGAGCAAATGCGGCCAGCTTCGGCGATGGCGGGTGTCGACCCGCGCCGTCACGCTGATGCCCGAGAACAGCGGCCGCGTCGGATCGAGATCGTCGAGCTCGAGGCGCACCGGCAGCCGCTGGACGACCTTGACCCAGTTTCCGGTCGCATTCTCGGGCGGCAGGATCGAGAAGTCCGAGCCGGTGCCGGGGCTCATACTGACGATATGCGCCCTGAACTTGCGATCCGGATAGGCGTCGACGTCGATCGTCGCCTCCTGGCCCGGACGCATGTGGGTCAAGCCGGTCTCGCGAAAATTCGCCTCGATCCAGATGTTCCGGCTCGACATCAGCGAGAACGTCGGCGCCCCCGCGTTGACGAAGCCGCCGATCTGCAAGTCGTCGACCTTCGTCACGATACCGTCGTCGGGCGCAATCACCGTGGCGTAGGAGAGATCGAGCCGCGCACGGTCAAGCTGGGCTCTTGCCGCGCGAACTGTCGGATGACGATCGGCATCGATATCGGGATCGCCGTTAAGCGCGACGACCGTGTTGGCGATCTGCTGCTCGATCGATGCCATGCGATGGCGGGCGACCTTGAGATCGGTCTCGGCCCGTTCATAGACCGCGCGCGGCGTAAAGTCGGAGGCGACCAGCATCTTCTTGCGATCGAACTCACGTTCGTCGAAGGAAGCCGATTCCTTCGCCGATTGCAGTTCCGCCTGCTGCTGGCGGTAGGTCGCCTTGAGGGAGGCGATCTGGAGCCGCGCACTGCCGAGCCGCGCCTCGGCCTGATCGACTGCAATCTGATAGGGCTCCGGGTCGATTCTAAACAGGACCTGGCCCCGTCGCACGCGCTCGTTATCGCGCACGGCGATCTCGACCGCCTGGCCTGACACCCGCGCGTTGATGGTCACCTTGGCAGAACGCAGGAACGCGTCGTCGGTCGAGACATATTGTTCCTGCGCCAGATACATGACG
This sequence comes from Bradyrhizobium sp. SZCCT0153, assembly GCF_018129995.1. Classification (GTDB taxonomy): domain Bacteria; phylum Pseudomonadota; class Alphaproteobacteria; order Rhizobiales; family Xanthobacteraceae; genus Bradyrhizobium; species Bradyrhizobium japonicum_G. Next base: position 657,898 of record NZ_JAFCKS010000004.1, on the reverse strand, counting down.
GCGCCGAACACGGCGGCCGCAGTCGGCAGCGCGAGCATCAGGGGCCGGCGCAGCCGCCTGCCAAGGTCCGCTCCGAACAATGGCGCAGCAGCCTCGCTCCCGCGGAAGCTCCTGCGATCGCCCAACCAGCCGGCGATTGGCGCAAAATTCAAGCGCATCGTAAGGCCCTCGTCTTATCCTTTTCACTAACGATCGTTACAAATATTGTACTCCGGTGCGCCGATCAAGGTGCGCGGCCATTGATTTTTATAACGATCCATACAAATATATGTGTGAAACATCGCAACCAGGATTTTGGCGATATGGCACGGAAGAAGAGCGAAACGGGCCCGGCGCGCCGCGGACGGCCGCCCGCCTACGATGCAGAGACGGCCCTCAAGCGGGCCACGGAGACGTTCTGGCGGACCGGCTATTCCGGCACATCACTGGACAAGGTCGCCGCCGCGACCGGCATGAGTCCACCGAGCCTCTACGCCGTGTTCGGCAACAAGCACGCGCTCTATCTCGAAGCGCTCGCGCGCTATTGGGAGATGAGCCTTGCCGCAACGCGTGAGGCCCTCGCCGGGGACCTTCCCTTGGACGAAGCCTTGATGCTGGCCTATGACGCTGCGCTGTCGATCTATTTTTCCGGCAAGGGAACCGCGCGCGGCTGCTTCGTGGTGGGAACCGCGGTGACCGAAGTGGCAGAGGATGCAGCAATCCGGAACAGCGTAGCGGCGGGACTCCGCGCGATCGATGCCGATTTCGAGGCCCGCTTCCGCCTTGCCCAGGACAAGGGCGAACTGAAGCGTGATGCGGATCCCGCTGCGCTTGCAATCCTCGCCTCAGCCACGATGCATACCATCGCCATTCGCGCCCGCGCCGGCGCTCGCCGCGCCGAGTTGAGGGAGCTTGCCCGGAAGGCCGTGGACGTGATCTGCGATTGCCGGACAGAGGTGCGCTGAGCAGCGAGGCGTTCTCGGCTCGCGAGCCGGTGACGGTCGGGAGCGATTCTTCCGCGCAATGAGATGACTTCAACCGGCACACTTGCATTCCTCGTCAACAAATGGCCGCCGTCGCGAGCGGTTCGCAAGCCGGACCCAGCCGGGCTCTCCCCGGCAATTTGTAACGGTGCGATCTAGCCTCCCGCCGCCGCCGCCCGACGCGGCAGCTTCCAGCCGGGCCGGATGAAGTGACAGGTGTAGCCGTCCGGATAGCGCTCGAGATAATCCTGGTGCTCAGGCTCGGCCTCCCAGAACTCGCCGGCGGGCGTGACCTCGGTCACTACTTTACCAGGCCACAGTTGCGAGGTCTCGACATCGGCGATCGTGTCTTCCGCGATCCGCTTCTGCTCGTCGCTCGTCGTGAAGATCGCCGAGCGATAGCTCGTACCCCAGTCGTTGCCCTGACGGTTGAGCGTGGTGGGATCGTGGATCTGGAAGAAGAACTCCAGCATCGTTCGGTAGCTCGTTTTCGCCGGGTCGAAGATGATCTCGATCGCCTCGGCGTGGCCCTCGTGATGGCGATAGGTCGCGTTCTTGACCTCTCCGCCGGTGTAGCCGACGCGAGTCGAAATCACACCGGGCTGCTTGCGGATCAGATCCTGCATGCCCCAGAAGCATCCTCCGGCCAGAACCGCGCGCTCTGTCGTCATTTGATCCTCCATTCGTTCAGCCGATATCCCCGGCGCTCTACCTGGCAACTGCATGGAGGCGCGGGTCATCATCGTCGTCGTGATATTCGAGGCCCAATGGGCCGATGGCGTAGACCTGTGTGACATATTCACCGGACTTCGCCCAATGGAAATGCCAGGTTTCGCCGGGCAGCACGATCACGCTACCGGGCGGGTAGGCCTTGACATCGTCGCCGTCGAAACGCTCGCCGAGTCCGATATAGAACACACCCGACATGACCGTGTAGACGCGGTCCTCCGGATGCTTGTGTGGCATCAGTCTGGTACCGCCGGGCACCTTCACCCGGACCACGTAGGGTCCGGGTTCATTGGGATGACCGACGATCGCGGCCAGCCGCGCCCCGGATGGAAACGCCGGGAACGGCAGCCATGCGATATCCTCGGGCAGTATCGCCCGAAACCTGTCTTCGTCCGGCTGATGTTGACGGGACGGATCTTGACGAAGCATGGCGCCGCTCCCTGTGTTGCCTAGGTCAATTTGGCATCGAGCGTGATCGCGGCGTTGAGAACCTTCGACACCGGACAGTTCTTCTCGGCCTCGCCGGCGATCCTGGCGAAGCCTGCGTCATCGAGGTTCGGCACCTTGGCGCGCAGGGTCAGCGCGGACTTGCTGATCTTGAAGCCCTTGCCTTCCGGCTCCAGCGTGACGGCGGCCTCCGTCGAGAGTTCGTCCGGCGTGAAGCCGGCGAGCTGAAGGCCGAACGCCAGCGCCATGGTGAAGCAGCCGGCATGGGCCGCCGCGATCAACTCCTCGGGATTGGTGCCCTTCTCGTTCTCGAAGCGGGTCTTGAACGAATAAGGCGTTGCGGCGAGCACGCCGGATTCGCTCGATAGCTGACCGGTGCCGTCGCGACCGGTCCCCTTCCAGACTGCTGTTGCCTTGCGGATCATCTCAATTCTCCTTGTTGATTTTCAGCACCGGCGTCCGTACCGGAGGAAAGCGACATTGGCACGACCGCCTGTCGCCATTCCAACCGGCCAAGCGCCGCGGCGGTTCCGTCAGGCCCCAATCTGGCCGACGTGGAAACCCAGGCGATTCTCCACGTCGCCGGCGCGGTGGAAGCCACGTGCCATCAACGCCTTGATGCGGGTCTGGCTCGCGGGGCGGCCGAGCGCGGCCAGGAACGCGTCCCATTCCGGCTTGATCTCGACATCCGGCGGCAGGCTCGCGACGTCGACGAGACGCTTGGTCTCGGCGATGGCGTCCTTGTCGAAGGACGCGATGCGCATCGCGAGCGCCTCGACGAAGCCGTCGAGCTCGGTATCGGGCAACGACCGGTTCACATAGCCGTAGCGCTCGGCGAGATCGCCGTGGATGTCGTCGGCGCCGAGCAGCACTTCGAGCGCGCGGCCGCGGCCCATCAGGCGCGGCAGCCGCGCCATCGGGCCGCCGCCGGGCACCAGGCCCGCACCAACTTCCCATTGCGACAGGATCGCCTTCTCGCGACTGGCAAAGCGCATGTCGCTGGCGAGCGCGAGCTCGCTGCCGACGCCGGTGGCGCGGCCCCGGATGGACGCAATGGAAACGACCGGCGCGCGGCTGAGGCGAACCAGCGCGTCGGGCAGCGCCTGCAATCCGGTCGGTCCGGGCGGGATACGAAGCGAATCCTCCAGCGGCGCGAGGAAGTCGTAATGCGTGATGAAGAAGCCTTCGACGGCGCTGTCGAACACGACGACTTTCACCTCCGGATCGGTCTCGACCGCCGTGACGATGTCGTCGAGTAGCGGAAGATGCTTCGGGCCAAAGATGTTAACCGGCGGCATGTCGAAGGTGACGCGCCAGTAGGACGGCAGACGGCGTTCCAGACGAATGTCTCCGGTCGTGAAATTGCGTTCGGGACGGTTCATGATTGTAACTCCTGATGTCGGGGCGGTCAGGGACGCGCGGGATTGCGTGTCCCCGCTCGTTCTCAGATCGACTGGCGCAGCGGGCGGAACGCGGTGCGCATTTCCGCAGCGAACAGCGCGGGCTGCTCCCAGGCCGCGAAGTGTCCACCCTTGTCGAGTCGGTTGTAGTGCATCAGCTTCGGATAGGCCTTCTCGGTCCAGCTGCGGGGCGCGGCGTAGATCTCGTCCGGGAAGACGCTGACGGCGACCGGGATCTTGATGTGCTTGGGCTCGAAGAACACCAGCTTGTTCTCCCAGTAGAGCCGCGCCGACGACACTGCAGTGTTGGTGAGCCAATAGAGCGTGATGTTGTCGATCACATCGTCCCGCGACAACCCTTCCGTCCTGCCGTCGAACACCCGCGCGATCATGGCAGCGCTGCGCGCATCGTGATCGAGCATCCAGGATGCGAGACCTGCCGGCGAATCCACGAGGCCATAGAGTGTCTGGGGTCGGTTCGACATCTCGATCGCGTAGCCCAGTCCGTGCTTGTAGAAATCGTCGAGCTGGTCGTAGGCATGGCGTTCGTCGGCCGAGAGATTAGCCGGCCGCGACCCGCCGGGCTGTAGCTCCTTGGCGATATCGTCGGGAACGGTGGCAGGCATGTTGGTGTGGATGCCGAGCAGTTCCGGCGGCGCGATCAACGCCATCTGCTCCGTCACGGCATTGCCCCAATCGCCGCCTTGCGCAACGTAGCGGCCGTATCCGAGCCGCTTCATCAGCACGATCCAGGCGCGCGCGACGCGCTGGGGGTCCCAGCCGAGTGCCGTTGGCTTGCCGGAGAAGCCGTGGCCGGGCAGCGAGGGGATGACGAGATCAAAGGCGTCGGCCGCCTTTGCACCGTGCGCGGTCGGATCGGTGAGCGGGCCGACGATCTTCATCTGCTCGATGATCGAGCCGGGCCAGCCATGCGTGACGATCATCGGCAGCGCGTTCTCGTGACGAGAGCGGACGTGAATGAAGTGGATGTCGACACCGTCGATCTCGGTGACGAATTGCGGCAAGGCATTCAGCCGCGCCTCGATCTTGCGCCAGTCGTAGTCGTTCTGCCAGTGGCGCACGAGCTGCTGCACCGTCGCCAGCTGCACGCCCTGCGATTGATCGGCGACGATCTCACGATCCGGCCAGCGCGTCGCTGCGAGGCGACGACGGAGATCGAGCAGATCCTCCTCCGGCACGCTGACGTGGAACGGGCGGACGGCGCCGCTTGCAGCGGCCTTCGCCGGATGCAGCGGCAGCAGGCTCGATACGCTGGCGGCAACCGCCGTCATCGCGGCCTGGGTCAGCAATTGACGGCGGTCGGGGTTGAGGATGTCGGCTCGTGCTTGCGTGGTCATGTTGGCTCTCCCTTGCTTGATCGGTGACGCCGATCGAATTCGAAATCGACGCGTCGGCTCGTCATGGGCAGAGAGTGACGCAGACAACTGCAATTGGCTCGTTATGCATTGTTAGACTGCGTTAGCCGTTGCGAGCCGGCGGGGCACATCGCCGATCGGCAAAAAGCAACGCGGCGCGCGATGACCTCGGTCATCGCGCGCCGCGTCGGCTTGCGTCGGTTGAAGCGTTCGTGCCGCCCAGCTCAGGATGGCAGAGGCTGGCCCGCCTGCTCACGGACGATGTAGTCGGCGTACCAATCGGCCCAGTTCTCGTCGTGCCCGCCGGTCCGCTTTTCGTGTTCGCCATGGGCCGCCGCCGCACGGCGCAATGCCGCGGCCAGCTCGGCCTGCGAAGCGAACGTCGTGCCGCCGCCCGCGATGCGTCCCGGCAGTCGCGTGGTGACTTCCTGGAACAGCCAGCCATTGCCGTCGGGATCGCTGAACGAGGCAAATGAGCTGTAGCTGCCGCGCTTCGGGTCAGCACCGCCGACTCGCGCGCGGCCGAACAGATATGGTTCGTCCGATCCGGAATGAACGTCCCCGGCACCGTGGAACGGAGCGCTGACCTCGATGCCACGGTCGAGCAGATCCTTTCGGGCCGCCTCCAGATCGGACACGATCAGGTACAGGCCCCGCGCCGACCCGGGCGCCGCCGCCGTCACGTTGCTGCCGAAGATCACCGAGCAGGCCGAGCCCGGCGGCGTGAACTGGATCACACGCCAGTCGTCGTCCGAGGCAAAATCGGCGTCGAGCCGCCAGCCGAGACGGGTGTAGAACGCCTTGGCGCGGTCGACGTCGGACACGGGGATCACGACCACCTCGAGCCTCAGATCAACGCCAGGCGACGTCGAAGGCTTGCTTGCAGACGTCTCCGAAGATTTGACCGCGGCATCACGGTCGATGTCGAGTGTGGCCATGTCGAACTCCCTGAGTTGGATTTGAAACGAGCCTCAGGCGGCTTCGATCGGCATCACGATGGTCACCCGTGTGCCGCCCTCTCCCGCCTCGCCGTGCAGCTGCGCGCGAATGCCGCGTGCGAGTCCTTCGAGAAGCCGGCTGCCGGTGCCCTGAAGCGGCTTGGTCGCGCCGATCCCGTTGTCGGCCACCGTGCAGAACCAGGCGCCGTCACGCTTGGCCATGTCGATGCGGATCAGCGCACCATTCCTGTTCGGGAAGGCATGCTTTGCCGCATTCGTCACCAGCTCCGTCAGCATCAATGCGAGTCGATGGCATTGCCATGCCGGCAGCGTGCCGTCTTCGATGGCCGCTTCGCAGCGGATGCCCGACGGCTCCAGCACGGCCTCGGAAATCGCCGCGCACAGGCTTTCGAAGAAGCCTGCAACGGAGATCGCCGAATGGTCGTCATTGTCAGACAGGAGTTGGTAGAGCCTGCCGAAGGCGACGATGCGCCGCTCGAACCGATCCACCGCAAGCGACACGTCCCTGGTGCCGGCCCGCGTGAAGTCGCGACGGACCGACGCGCCGAGCAGCGTCAGCGTGTTCTTCATGCGATGATGGGACTCCCGCAGCACGAGTTCCCAATCACGCGACTGGTCGTCGAGGCTGGCGACAAATTGAGCACGAACGGAGCTACCGTTCGGCATGGACCCGATAGCGGACATCATAGCCTCCCTGTTGAAATAGGATCTAACTCGGAAGCCATACTGGATGCATCGCGCGTGTTTTGCCCGTTAGACGTTGCAAGTTTTTGTTATGATCGGCGGCATCACGATCTGGCAGTGGCGACTGCCGCCGCGACGGTCAGGCCCACTGACGAATTGTCGCGGTCGCGTCGTAAACCGTTCGCGTTTAAGCAAATTTGCGGCTGAGATTCCGCCTGCGGTCGGTCATCGCCACGCGATTTTGCCACTTTCGGCCAGTTTACTGATGACCTCGTTCTGGTAGATCAAAGCGCAGACACCAGCCTTTTCACTGGAATCACTAGCCCGTGCCGGACACCAACGACCAGGATTCGGCCATTGCCTTCGGACCGTTCCGGCTGTTCGCAAAGTCGCGGCTGCTCGAGAAGGACGGCGCTCCCGTTCACCTTGGCGGTCGTGCGCTCGACCTCCTCGTTTTTCTCGCCGAGCGCGCCGGCGAGGTTGTGGACAAGCGTGAGTTGATCAAGCGCGTCTGGGCCGACGTGAACGTCGACGAAGGCAGCCTTCGCTTTCACATCACGACGCTCCGCAAGGCCTTGGGCGATGCCGGGGAAGCCTCCCGCTACGTCGTCAACGTCCCAGGGCGCGGCTATTGCTTCGCGGCTCCGCTGCTGCAGCCTGCTTCGGAGAACCGGTCCGGCCTGCCCGCAGCTTCGCCCCGCTCGCTGCCCTCGCCACTCGCGAAGATGATCGGGCGGGACGATGCGATCGAGAAGATTTCGGCCGAGCTTGCCCTGCATCGCTTCGTCACGATCGTCGGCCCCGGCGGGATCGGCAAGACCTCGGTCGCACTGGCCGTCGCGCACGCCGAGCTCCAGGCCTTCGAGGGCCAGGTGTGCTTCGTCGATTTCGGCGCGCTGACGGAGCCCCGGCTCGTTACCGGAACGATCGCAGCCGCCCTCGGCCTGACCGTCAATTCCGAGGACCCGATGCCGGGGCTGCTGACGCACCTGCGCAGCCGGCGGATGCTGCTGGTCTTCGACAGTTGCGAGCACATCCTCGACGACCTCGCCCCCCTGGCCGAGCGCATCGTCCGGGAGGCGGGCGAGCTGCATATTCTGGCCACCAGCCGCGAATCCTTCCGCTCGGAAGGGGAGCGCGTCCATCGGTTGTTTCCGCTGGATTGCCCGCCGGAGCGCGACGGGCTCGGCCTCGCCGACATCCTTGCCTATCCCGCAAGTCAGCTCTTCGTGGAACGCATTGCCGAAAGCCTCGGAGAATTCGAGCTCAGCGAAGAGGATGCGCCGCTCGTCGCCGAGATCTGCCGGCGGCTGGACGGCATCGCGCTCGCGATCGAGCTCGCGGCCGGGCGCGTGAACGCCTATGGCATAGCCGGAACCGCCTCGCTGCTGGACAGCCGCTTCTCGCTGCTGTGGCGGGGGCGGCGCACCGCGATCCCGCGGCACCAGACCCTCAGCGCGGCGCTCGCCTGGAGCTACGATCTGCTGCCGGCAGCCGAGAGCGCAACGCTGCGCGGATTGTCGGTGTTCGTCGGGCCATTCACGCTGGAAGCCGCGCTTGCGGTCGCCTCCTGCCAGGGCATCGGCGAGCCCGAAGCGGTCGAGGCGATCTCGAACCTGCTGTCGAAATCGCTGATCGCGACCTCGGCTGCGGAGCGGCGGCTGCGCTATCGCCTGCTCGACACGACACGCGCCTTCGTCGCGGACAAGCTCGTCGAGAACGGGGAAGCGCCCCGCGTCGCGCGCGCCCACGCCGAATATTTCCGCGATTTCCTGCGCGACATCGCACTGAAATCCACTGGCATGCAGAGCGCGGGCGGCTTCCTTCCCTATGCCGATCATCTGCCCAATGTCCGGGCCGCGCTGACCTTCAGCTTTTCGGACGGCGGCGACCGGACCATCGGCGTGGATCTGGCGGCCGCGGCGGCCCAGTTCTTCCTCGAGCTGACCTTGCTGACGGAATGCTCCCGCTGGACCCAGCAGGCGCTGGCGTTGCTCGATGCGAGCGCGGCCGACAGCCGCACGGAGATGACGCTGCAAGCCGCGCTCGGCGTCTCCGCGATGTTCACGCAGGGCAATACCGAAGCGGTCCACTCGGCGTTCACGCGCAGCCTCCAGCTTGCCCGGGAGCTCGAGGATCTGCACTGGCAGCTCTGGCTGCTGCGCGGATTGCACATCTACCTGACCCGGGTCGGAGATTTTCACGGCGCGCTCGGGACCGGCGAACAGGGCGAAAGCGTTGCGCGGAAGCTGAACGATCCCGCCAGCACGCTGAACGTGGAATGGATGCTGGGCGTCGCGCATCATTTGATCGGCAACCAGGACAAGGCGGTGCAGTTCTGCGAGAGCGCGATGGTGCATAATCCCGGCTCGCAGCGGCTCAATATCGGCCATCTCGGTTATGACGACCGCATCGTCGCGCTGGTGGCGCTGGCGCGCGGGCTCTGGCTCACCGGCAGGCCCGATCATGCGATCGAGGCGGCCAGATACACGGTGCGCGAGGCCGAGCTGCTCGAGCAGCCGCTCACGCTCGGTATTTCCCTGATCTGGACGATCTACGTGTTCCTCTGGGTCGGCGACTGGGCCAATGCCGAAAGCCTGATCGAGCGCCTGATCGATCACTCCGCCCGGCACTTCCTCGGCCCCTATCACGCGGTCGGCATCGGCCAGAAGGGCGAGCTGCTGCTGCGCCGCGGCGAGGTCGCCGCCGGCATCGAACTCCTGCGCCGCAGCCAGGCCACGCTGTACGCGACCCGGCACCGGATCATGACGACGGTGTTCGCGACGGCGCTCGCGGAGGGTCTCGCCGCCCAGAACCAGGCCGAGGAGGCCTTGCAGACGATCAATGAGGCCATCGCCCAGATTCCCGATAACGGCGAGTCCTTCGACATGCCGGAGATGCTCAGGATTAAGGGCGACATCCTTGCGCGGTCGGGTCACTCAGCGGAAGCCGAGAACTACGTCCGCAAATCGCTCGATCTGTCACGCCGGCAATGCGCGCTTGGCTGGGAGCTCCGCGGAGCGATCAGTCTCGGCCGCATCTGGGAGCGGGCCGGCAAGTCCGCCGACGCGCGGGCCCTGCTCACCCCACTCGTGGCGCGATACAGGGAAGGCCTCCAGACTTGCGATCTGGTCGCCGCAAGGGAGCTCCTGGGCAGCCTGAATTGAGAGTATCTTCAAGGAGATACCACCATGCTGCGCGCTCGCAACTCCTAACAACTTCTAACACGCCAAGCCGCATACACCCCGCCATGGTGGTGGCACTTCACGGTGGATATGGCGGGACATGGCCCTTCTTGACGACGTCATCGATGCCAGCGGTGGTTTGGCCCGCTGGAACAGCTTGAACCGGTTCACCCTCCACCTGTCCGTCGGCGGAACGCTGTTCTCCAGCGCCGGACATGCCAGGGAATTCAAGGATGTGACTGCGGAAGGCTCGACCAAGACACAATCGGTCCGCTTCACAGGCATCACCGGGGGCGAACACTCCGGCTCCTTCCAGCCCGATGCGATCACGATCGAGAGCCTGGATGGCGAGGTCCTGCGGTCCTGGCGCAACCCGAGCCTTGCATTTCCCGAGGTCGGCTCGCCTGCGCTCGCGGACGAACTGCACCTCGTCTTCTTCTGCGGCGTCGCAATCTGGAATTACCTGACCAGCCCATTCCTCCTTGCCCATCCCGATGTCGTCACGGAGGAGCTGGCGCCATGGCGCGAGGGCGCCGAGACCTGGCGGCGGCTGCGGGCGCAATTTCCCGCGCATTTGATCACGCTCGCGCCCGAGCAGATCTTCTACTTCGACGAGAGCGCCCTGCAACGGCGGACGGATCACGATCTGTTCGGGATGAAGGTCGCAAATTATTCCTGGGCCCATGACAGCTTCGGCGGCATCGTGGTGCCGACGCTTCGACGTGCGCAGACGCTGCGGCCCGACGGAACCGTGATCGCCAAGCCGGTGCTGATGGACGTCGAGATATTCGACGCCGTGTTCGAGTAACCGCGCGCGCAGGCCCGGCAACGGACCACCGCTCTCAACGTCTAACAATACATAACGAGCCAACAGCGCGCCTCGAGTGCAGATTGCGCTTGCGAGCATCGAACGACGTGCTCGAACGAGACGCAGACGGCCCATCTCCATCGGGTTGGAACGCATCATTTCAGTGAACACACTCAAGGGAAACAGTCATGAAAGTACTGATGGTTCTCACGTCACACGATCAACTCGGCAACACCGGGCGCAAGACGGGCTTCTGGCTCGAGGAGCTGGCCGCCCCCTATTACGTGTTCAAGGATTCGGGCGCGGAGATCACGCTCGTCTCGCCCAAGGGCGGCCGTCCGCCGCTCGACCCCAAGAGCAACGAGCCCGAGTTCCGCACCGACCTAACGCTGCGCTTTGAAGCGGATGCCGCCGCGGAAGCACAGCTCGACAAGACGCTTCGCCTCGACAGCGTCAGGCAGCAGGATTTCGACACGCTGTTCTATCCCGGCGGCCACGGCCCGATGTGGGACCTTGCCGAAGACCCGGACTCGGTCAAGCTGATCGAGTCGTTCTTTGCCGCCGGCAAGCATGTCGCGATCGTTTGCCATTCCCCGGCGGCGCTGCGCCACGTCAAGACGCCGGACGGCAAGCCACTGGTGCGGGGCAGGGAAGTGACCGGTTTCACCAATGGCGAGGAGGAAGCCGTCGGCCTCACCAAGGTGGTGCCGTTCCTGGTCGAGGACGAGATGCTGCGCCTCGGCGCCACCTTCTCGAAGAAGGCCAACTGGACGCCCCACGTCGTCAGCGACGGCCTGCTGATCACGGGACAGAACCCGCATTCGTCCAGGCCGGCCGCGCAGGCGCTGCTCGCCGCCCTCAAGGGCAAACCGTTGGCGCGCGCTTCGTAAAGCCGGGATGCGGCCACATCTCGGGAGGGGCCCGTGACGGCGCCTCCCGACATCGCAGTCGCAAGCGCATGACCCGCTTTCGACAGATCTTCACCCGACATACCGGACCGGAGCGATGACATGAACATCCCAGCCGCACTCGTCCTCTCGGCCGCGATGGTCGGCGCGACCGTGACAGCGTCGGCGCAAGAGTTGCGGTCGAGCCGACGCTCGATCAGCTATCACACCGTCGAGATCGAGGGCCTCAAGGTCTTCTACCGCGAGGCCGGCCCCACCGACGCCCCGGCCGTTTTGCTGCTGCACGGCTTTCCCTCGTCGTCGCGGATGTGGGAGCCCCTGCTGTCGCTGCTCGCCGACAAATATCATGTCATCGCTCCGGACTATCCCGGCTTCGGCAACAGCAGCGCGCCGCCGCCGTCAGATTTCACCTATACGTTCGACAACATCGCCGCCGTGATCGGCGAGCTCACGACAAAGCTCGGACTTGCCGGCTACGTCCTGTTCATGCAGGACTACGGAGGTCCTGTCGGCTTCCGCATTGCCCTGGCGCAGCCCGAACGTATCAGCGCCATCATCGTTCAGAACGCGGTTTCGCACGAGCAGGGGCTGGGTCCGCTCTGGAGTGCGCGCAGGAAGTACTGGGCCGATCCCGCACACGAGCTCGAGGCGCTCAAGGCCAACTTCACGTCCCTGGAAGCGACCCGTCAGCGGCATCTCGGCTCGAGCCCGCACCCCGAACGCTACGACCCCGACACCTGGACCGACGAATACGCGTTCCTGACGCGTCCCGGCCAGGCCGAGATCCAGACCACGCTGTTCCTCGATTACCGGACCAACGTCGCCTCATATCCCAAATGGCAGGACTGGCTGCGCAAGACGCGGCCACCGACGCTGGTGGTCTGGGGCAAATACGATCCGTCCTTCACCGTCGCAGGCGCCGAGGCCTATCGCGACGACGTGCCGGATGCCGAGATTCACATCCTCGAAGCCGGCCACTTCGCGCTGGATGAAGCCACCGACGAGATCGCCGCGCTCGTCCGCGACTTCCTGGCGCGGCTGGACGGACAGAAGAGATGACCGCCGATGGACGCGCCCAGGACAGGCCTTAGGAGAGGCCTTGACGGCCGGTTGCTGCGACGTGTTCAGGCCGCCGGCCCGTTCAGCATGCGCCGCGCCGCAATGAGATCGGCGGTCTCGAATCCTTCGGAGAAGCGGGCGTAGGTTTCGGCGAGCCGTTCCAGCGGAGCCTGCACACCCTGCCGAACACGAAGCTGCGCCAGCGACGTCTCGGCCCGCAGCCGCCAGGACAATGCGCCCTGCTGCTCGGCAAGGGTGATCGACGCGACAAGATCTGCTTCGGCCGCCTCGAGATTGCCGCCACGAGCCTCGAGTTCTCCCCGCAGACGGAGCAGTTCGGGCATGTCGAAGGCCCCGCCTTCCTGCACGACCCGGTCGATGGTTTCGTGCAGGACCTGGGCGCCTTCCGTCAATCGTCCCAAAGAGACCAATCCCCGGCACAGGTCCGAGGCGAACGCCGATGCATAGAGCTCGTAGCGATCGGCATGCAGGCGTGGAAGCGCGCTCCGCAACAAGTCGATGCCGCCGGTGACCTCGCCGCGGCCGATCATGGCCTGGGCTCGAAAGCCGGTCGCGACGGCTTCGTAGGGTACGAGTCCGTGCATGCCCGCATGCGCCGACAAGCGACCGGTCATGGTCTCGACGGACGACCAGTCGCCAACCCACCCGAACACGGAGGCGGACCAGCACAGCGCGATACAATGCATCACCGCGTCGCGCGGCGCTGAAGCGCCGACAAGCGGCCGGACGCATTCGAGCGCACGATCGGGAAAGCCGCGCAGCCACAGCACGCGCGCGAGCGGAATTTGCGGCGTGCGCGAATAGGCGAAATGTCCGGGTTGCGTTCCGCGTAGCGCAGCGTCGTCGCGTACGCCCTGGTCGAGATGGGCCTCCGCCGCGACTTGATCTCCGGCGAGGTGATAGGAAACGCCGAGCAGCGCCTTACTGCCGGCAATCCCCGCGATGTCGCCGATCAGGCGGGCAATCCGCTCGGCGTGAAGCGCGGTCGGCACCAGATGCCGATAGCCACCGGTGCGGCGGTAGAACATGTTGAGCCGCGACAGCAGCCTGAACGTGTTGGCGTGATCGGAAAGCGCCTCCGCAAGCTCCAGCCCGCGCCGGAGCGCCGCTTCCGCCTGCTCGCTGTTGCGCTCGGTGAACATGAGGGCGTGACCGAGCGTGGACTGGAGCTCGAGCTCCCATCTGCCGCCCCGGTCGGCATTGTCGAGCGTTGCGAGTGCGCGATCGGACCAGATGCGGGCCTCGCTGAGCAGATTGAGCTCGACGAACAGCCTTGTGCAGCCGGCCGCCAGCGGCACGCGCAAGCCGGCGCCGTCGTCGTTGGCATAACTCCATTGCAGCGCCGCGCGAGCGTCGGCGAGCAGGCTCACGCGCTCCTGCACAAGGGATGGATGATCGGTGCCCCCATGATCCCTCATGCCTGCTTCGAGCGCGCGTTGAACATATAGCGCGTGACGGCGCGCGATCTCGTTTGCCTGATCGCCATCCGCCAGCTTCTGCATGGCATAGGCGCGCGTGGCATCCAGCAGGCGATAGCGCCGCGACGCTCCGTCCGGCAGCGCGGACACCAGCGACTTGGCCACGAGCTGCTCCAGTGCGTGGACGACGCCTTCTTCCGGCGCCTCCCCGGCCGCGACCGCTATCGCGCCTTTCAACGTGAAGTTGCCCGCGAAGACGGCGAGCCGCTGGAACACGATCCGCTCGCTCTCGCCGATCAGGCCGAAGCTCCAATCGAGCGTTGCACTGAGGGTCTGCTGCCGCGGCGGCGCCGTTCGCCGCCCGCGCCATTCGAGCTGCAGCCGGCTGTCGAGCAGATCCGCCATCTCGCGCAGCCCGTAGAGACCGACGCGTGCGGCAGCCAGCTCGATCGCGAGCGCGATGCCATCGAGCTTGCCGCAAATCCGGGACAGGATCTCCGCATCGGCGTCGGTGATGTCGTCGCGATGCCCCGCGGCGACCGCGCGATCGACGAACAGACGCGCAGCGGGATAAGCCAGCACCTCGCCGGCATTGAGGCGGGTTCCCTGCGGGGGGCCGGGCAGCGAAACGAGCTCGAAAATCTGCTCGCCTTCCACCAGCAGCGACTCGCGACTGGTGGCGAGAATGACGATGCCGGGCGCCTCCCGGTAGATGTTTTCCGCAAGGCGCGCGACCTCGTCGATCACGTGCTCGCAGCTGTCGAGAACGAGAAGCAGCCGCCGCCCGCGCAGGAAATTGACGATGCTGCCCGATGGATCATCGTGGTGAACGACGAGGCCCAATGCGGCGGCAACCGTGCTCGCAACCAGCGCCGCGTCCTTCAGGGGACCGAATTCGAGAAAATGGACGTTGCCGTCGAAGGTATCGCACATGTCATGCGCGATCGCGGTCGCGACGGTGGTCTTGCCGATGCCGCCCGGCCCACGTAGCGTGACGAAGCGATCGCGGAGCAAGCGCGCCGTCAACTCGGCCACGGCGTCCTCCCGCCCGACCATCCGGTCCAGTCGATGCGGCAGAGACGGCGGTGGCGCCGCCTTTTGAGGTGCCCGCGACGCCAACGCAGACACCTCTGCGCGCTCGACGCGCCGCACGGGCGCGACGAAGCAATAGCCCCGGCCAGGGATGGTGGTGATGTAGCGGGCGCCACTTTTTCCGTCGCCCAGCACCTTGCGCAGCTCCGCGACATGGACGCGAAGGCTGATCTCCTCGACAGAGAGTCCGGACCACGCATAGCCGAGAATCTCGTCCTTCGGGACCACTTCGCCGGCGCGGCTGACGAGCAGGCGCAAGATATCCATCGCGCGGCTGCCGAGCCTGACCGGCAGGCCATCCTTCTCCAGCAGCCGCGACCGAAGCGAAAATGGACCGAACGAGACGGCCTCGAAATCGAGCATCGTTGCGGCGCCGCTGCCACGGGGGCCATGACCTGCCGAGAGCTCGGTCACTTCTGACTCATCTTGACAGCCGCTCCATCGAAATGCGGCGCGACTATACCCGGCACCGGTGCGAGGTCCAGCGAGGGCATCGTACGAAACCCACGCCGCTGCATGGATAGCCGCGTGATAGCCCGCGCTCTCCCGAGTCGGATCGGGCTGCGCAAACAGTTGATAAAACGCGCAAAAACGTCCCCTTCTGCGACGAGCTGCCGCACGTGACGCGCCCCACAAAAACTAACAGATCCTAATCACCACTAACGGGCTTCCTGGCCAGAGCACGCCTATCCTCTCAACATCGAAAGCATGGGTTTGCGCGTTTGCCGATTGCAAGCAGCCGCAAAGCCTGGAGAGGACCAACGATGTTGACCAATTCGCAGGGAGCGCCTGCCTGGACTGATTTTCCGGCCGGCCAGCGGGGTCACGAGATCCCCCAATCGACACAGGCGATCATTCGGGAGCGCCAATGGCGCCAGATCGATTGCGGCCCCGAGGCCGTCGAGGACATCACGGTTTCGCGATGGGAAGACCCGCGGAGCACGTCCTCGCACGAAGCGACGACGCCCGAGGATCGCTATTTCGTCGGCATCGCGTTGAAGACCACGCGCCTAAAACTGAGCCGGGACCGCCAGATCATTTTCGACGGCACGATGCCCGCCGGCACCCTCTATCTCACCGCGCCGTCGAAACCTCTCGCCGTGCAATTCCAGTCGCCCTGCGCCTTCCTGCACGTCCACATCGCCACGGAGCATTTTCCGGCGCAATTCGCCGCGACCGAAGGACTGAATGACCTCGTGCTGTTGCGCGACCCGCTCGCCGCCGAACTTGCCAAGGCGCTGATCGAACATGGCGACGCCGTGGACCACAAGTTTACGTGCTGCATCGGCCAGACCCTTGCGATGCATCTTGCGCGCGTGGAATTGCCGCGCGCCAGGGTCAATGCGTTGCCGAAATGGCGGCTGCGGCGCATCGAGCAATATGTCGCCGATCATTTCGACCGGTGCATCAGCCTGTCCGAGCTCGCCAACGTCGCCGGCCTGTCCAGAATGCACTTTGCGGCGCAATTCCGCACCGCGACCGGTTATCGCCCCCGGGAGTATCTGCTCAATTACCGGATCGAGCAGGCCAAGGCGCTGCTGGCGACGACCGAGCGGCCTCTGGCGGAGATCGCGCTTGCGGTCGGCTTCAGCACGCAGGCGCATTTTTCCACCGTCTTCAAGCGCATCAGCGGTCAATCACCGGCACGCTGGCGCCTCGCCAGCAAGGGCGAGCGGCCCGAGGTGAAGGCGCTTCCGCCGCGTCGTGCTTCTGCACAGAGGGAATGGATCAGCGCGGCCGCCTAAGCATTCAGCTCGCGCCCTCCTCCTCCCGGGCCCGCGAGCCTCTCGGGGCCGTCCCTGCACCCAACAGGGCGGCCCCGCTTTTTTCTACACCGGATCGAAAGCCCGGATCGGCGGCAGATTGCCGGTGAACTTCTCGACCTCGACCGTCGTGAGCTGGCCGGTGCAGCCTTGGGCGAACGATGAAGTGCCAATGTCGCGGGTGAGCACGTTCGGATTGCCGTGAACGCAGAGCGGCGCTTCGTCTTCGGGATCCATCGGATCGTACCAGGCGCCGGTCGGAAGCTGCACGACGCCCGGCGCGACGCCGTCGGTGACATGGACTGCGGCAAGGCACGCGCCGCGCGCGTTGAACAGGCGGATGATGTCGCCGTCCCCGATGCCGCGCGCGCTCGCATCGCGCGGATTCATGCGCGCGACCTCGCGGCCGCGATGCTTTGCCGCCAGCGAATGTCCGCCGAAATCGAGCTGGCTGTGCAGACGCGTCGCCGGCTGGTTGGCGACGAGGAAGCAGGGCGCGCCGGGCTTGGGCATGTCGGTCTTGTCGAGCCAGACCGGATGGCCGGGACAATCCGCGTCGCCATGGCCCGCAATCTTGGCGGAGAATATTTCGATGCGGCCGCTCGGCGTCGGCAGCGGATGATTGACAGGATCGTCGCGGAAACTGCGCAGCCGGCCGCCGTCATCGGGTTGCTGCGGCACGACCAGGCTGCCGCGCTGCCAGAAGTCCTCGAAGGCCGGGGCCTCAAGGCCGCGCGCTTCCAGCGATGCGCGGGTCGGCTCGTAAAGATGTTCTAGCCATTCTCGCGACGTGCGTCCCTCCGTGAAAGGCTCGCGCGCGCCGAGACGTTCGGCGAGATCGGCAAAAATCTCGTAATCGTCGCGCGCAAGGCCAAACGGCTCGGCGATCCGGTGCATGGCGACCATCAGCGGATCGTTGCTGGAATAGCCGATGTCCTCGCGCTCGAGCGTCATCGTCGAGGGCAGCACGATGTCGGCATGCCGGGCCGTGGCGGTCCATGCGAGCTCGTGCACGACCAGCGTGTCGACTTTCGCAAACGCCTTGCGCAGGCGGTTGATGTCCTGGTGGTGATGAAAGGGATTGCCGCCGGCCCAGTAGACGAGACGGATGTCCAGATAGGTGCGCGTCTCGCCGTTGTAGCGATAGGTGCTGCCGGGGTTGAGCAGCATGTCGGCGATGCGCGCCACCGGAATGAAATCACGGACGGCATTGCGGCCCTGCCCCAGCGTCGGCCCCGGCACGTCGTTGACGCGGCGGCCGTAATAACCGATCGCACCCAACGAATAGGCGTAGCCACCGCCGGGAAGGCCGATCTGGCCAAGGGCTGCCGCCAGCACCATGCCCATCCACACCGGCTGCTCGCCATGCTCGGCGCGCTGGAGCGAATGGGAGACGGTGATCAGCGCGCGCTTTCCGGCCAGGCGACGCGCCAGCCGGCGGATCGTGTCCGCGCCGACGCCGCAGATCGCGGCGGCCCACTCGGCGCTCTTCGGCTGGCCATCGGTTTCGCCGGTGAGATAGCGCAGGAAGACCGGCCACCCCTCCGTGTAGCGATCGAGGAAAGCCTGGTCGTGCAGGCCTTCGCTCGCCAGCGTGTGGACGATTCCGAGCATCAGCGCGGTGTCGGTGCCGGGCACGCATGTCATCCATTCGGCACCGGCCTCGACGGGCAGGTCTTCACGCAGCGGGCTGAAGAGGATGAACTCGCAGCCGCGCCGGCGCGCAGCTGCCATCGCGCCGCGCTCGACATGCTTGCTGATCGAGCCGCCGGCGACCATCGAGTTCTTCAACGCCATGCCGCCGAACGCCAGCACGATGTCGGTTTCGGCCGCGATCTGCTCCCAGGTGACGTTGCGCTTGGTGATGTCCTCGTAGCCGCAGAGGATCTGCGGCAGCAGCACCGAGGACGCGCCCGAGGAATAGGAATTCACAGAGCGTACATAGCCGCCCAGGGCGATGTTGAGGAAACGGTGCACCTGGCTCTGGGCGTGATGGAAGCGGCCCGCGCTCGACCAGCCATAGGAGCCGCCGAACACGGCACCGGGCCCGCGCGTGTCACGGATGCGACCGAGCTCGTCGCCGAGGAGATCGAGCGCCTTCTCCCAGCTGACGGAGACGAACTCGTCGCGGCCGCGGCGATCGTCCGGGCCCGGGCCACGCTCGAGCCAGCCGCGGCGGATCGCCGGCTGGCCAATACGCGCCTGGTGTCGCAGCGCACCGGGGAAATTGTCGATGATGCCGTTCGGATCGGGATCGCCCGCATACGCCCTGACCTCGAGCCCGGCCGCGCTTTGACGCGCCGAGAACACGCCCCAATGGGAGGTGTGCGGCTTGAAGCCGTCGGACAGGTCGAGGCCGGGGTCGGGGAAGCCAATCGTATCGTCCATCGTCTGATCCTTGTTCCGGGCACGGCATGGTCCGGCAGCCCCGCGTCATTCGGGTGCCAGTATACCGATCCACTTTCCGATGTCGTCAGGGTCAAGGCCTGCGGAAATGCCGGGCCCTCGTGCGCAATGAGAGGCTGGTGACCTTCGCCAGAGCGATGACGACGATTCGCAGGTCAATTTGTTCCTTTATTTTCAATACTTTATCTGACCACGATCGGAGTGGCCCTTTCGCAGGCGTACGCCATCTCTTGCAACGACACCGACATTGAAATGTGCGATATGCCGCCGGTCCTCACAGCAACATCGGTTTCGTCATGATCAAGCGCGTCTTGCCTTACGAGGGTCTGCTCCACGAAGTGGTCGAGCATAACGGCGTGCTTTACATCGGTGGCATCGTCCCCGAGGACACGAGTCTCGATATGTCGGGCCAGGCATACGACGTCCTCGGACAATTGGCCCACCTGCTGAAGACCCTCGGGTCCGATCTCGCCAACGTCTTGCAGGTCACCATCTACATGGCCGACCTCAAGGAGAAGGCAGAGTTCAATGCGGCCTGGAAGGCGCACTTCGCAGAAGCTCATCTGCCGGCGCGCGCCGCAATCGGCGTGGCCGATCTCGGTCCGGGCGTCAAACTCGAGATGACCGCAATCGCTGCCCGACAATAGCTTCAGATCAGTTTCTGCCGCGCGAGAAATTCGAGCTCGTGATCTGAAAGCCCAGTCAATTACGCCCCGTCATCGGAGCAGTGGCGTTGCGAGCGAAAAGGCGTCAGGGGGCGCTGGATGTGAGGTCCCCATTTCGCCGCTGCACGCTCACCTCAGGGAGATCATGATCGAGCTGAGGTTGGCGGCGAACTCCAGCCCGGCCTTTGGTCCCTGCAGCACCATCGTGACACCTCTGTCGTTGCGCAACTGAACGCCGTTGATGCCGCCGATCAGGGCGGCTCCGCCGCCGACCGAGCTGTACGTACCGGCAAAATCGCCGACCTCTCGAATTCCTGAAGCCCGGCCCTCGAGCCGTCCAACCGTGGCGCCGGCGGTGAAACCCAAGCTCAACCCGGTGACACGGAATGGATAATGGCGGCCCCGATAAGTCAGCACCCCGCTGCCGGCGCCACCACCCAAGAGCAGCCCCGCCTTGACGATCTTGACGCGGACCTGGGCGGACGCCTGCGCGAACGAGGGGGTCATCGAGGCGAGGAGCGCGAGCAACACGAGTGGTGCGAGACGCCCAAGCAGCCGGCGCGATATCTCCGTGCGTCGCTCAGGGTTTTGCAGCATCGACCTTCTTCCAGGTCTGGTCCGGATCGAACTCGGTCATGCGGGGAGCGAGGACCTTGGTCCGAGTCCCCAGATCCTTCTGATAGACGATGCCCGCATGGTTGACCAGGAAGGTCATCACTCCGGAATTGCCGTACTCGGCAGGCCAGGCGATCAGCGCAAAGCCCCCGATCATCTTGCCTTTGACGACATAGTTGAGCACGCCGCCCGGCGCGTTTGCGCCCTGCCCCTTCAGGATGCGGAAATAGTAGCCGTGATAGGGCGCCGGCCCCTCCTCGGCCTTGTAGCCCTCGGTCGAAGCCTGTGCCGCCAGTGCGCCGAGCGGGCTCGGGTCACTGTCGTCGCGCCAGAACAACCCATCCTTCTTGCCCGCACTGCTGACGATGCGCTGTGCGTACACGCCGGCTCCCTCGCCGCGATCCTTATCGGCGTACTCGTTCTCCGCATCGACAAAGGCGAGGCTGGTCTGGATCGCGTCGAGCTCGTTGCGGCCGATACGGCGATACAGGATCTCGATGCGGCCTTCGGCGGTGTCGAACTCCCAGCCGGTCTTGGTGTTGACGAGCGGGATCGGGAACGGGAAGTCGTCCGGCCCCAGCATCAGCGTCGCTTTCTTGTTACCCTCCGCCTTGATCGAATGTTTCGCATCGTACATCGAGGTGAAGCGTTTCCGGATGTCGACGTCGGCCACCTCGTCGCCGGACGAGACGATGTCGTCGGCGGCGCTGCCGAGCACTTTCAGGATGGCCCTGTCCGGCCCGCTCTTGACGGCGGTGGCGAGCGCCGCCGCTGCTTCCTCCGGTGTCGGATAGGACTGCTGCGCGAGCGACGGCGAACCCATGAGCGCCAGTGCCATGATGGCCGGCACAACCGCACGATGAACCGTATTCAAGCCCATCATGGCGTCACCTCCGCAGGAATCTTCGCGCCGCCGGCGAGCCAATCGCGGTAGGTGCGGAATTTAAGACCGAGCTTTTCGTAATAGACCCGGAGATAACCGTCCGCTCCGCGGGTGACAGCTTTCGGCATCACCTCCTCGACCTCCTGCGCGATGACGCCGACATAGGCCTTGTCGCTGCCGATATAGTTGAAGCGATAATAGCCGAGTCCGTTTGCGAGATGGCCAAGCAAGACGACATCGTGCTTCAGCGAGATGTCGGAACGGCGCCCGCCGCCACCACCGCCGCGGCCGCCTCCACCGCCACCACCGCGGCCGGCGAAGCTGGCGCCGCCACCGCCGCCACGCGGCCCCGCGCTCGCCATGCTGGCGTGACCGCGGGCCGACGCCGCCGCCGCCGAGCGGCCCGACGATACGTTCAGCGCACTTCCGCCGCGTGAGCTGCCGCCACCACGGTTCGCAGCCGCAGCACCGCCCTTGCCACCGCCTGCTTTGTTGCCGGCGCTCTTGGCACCGGCATTTTTGGCACCCGCATTTTTGGCACCGGCATTCTTGGCACCACCCTTGGCCGCACGATCACCTCCGCCCTTGGCGCGATCCCCCGCACCCTGGCCACCTCGATCGCCGGCGCGGTCTCCTGCACGATCTCCCGCACGATCTCCAGAACCTGCCCGGTCCTGTCCCGGCTTCAACACTTGCTGTCCGTCGCGTCCGCGGAAATCCATCCGGTCGGAGGCACCGGCCTTCAGGTTGCTATTGCCGAAGCGCTGCTGAACATTTGCGTTGTTGTAGCGAACGCCCTGGCGATGCGACGGATTGTGTTGCCAGCCATTTCCAACGTTGGTGGTTCGGTGATTGATGTAGACGTTGCGGTTGCCCCAGTTGCAGCCACCGCCCCAATAATTGCCCCAGCGGCCAATGGCCCAGGCCGTGCCGAAGGCGAGACCCGCCGCGACGACGCCCGCACCAATGTAGGACGGGTAACCGAAGTAATACGGCGGATACTCCGCGTAGGGCCACTCGCCGTAGACCGTCGCCGGCTCGTAATACGGCACGTACATCGTATCTGATACGGCCGGTTCGATCACGATCACCTGCCTGCTCTCCTGGGTCTGGACGCTGACCTTCTGCTGCTTGGTGGTGACCAGCTTCTTGTTGTCAAAGGCCTTGGAACGGAGCCGCTGGACCGCATCCATCACGTCCGGCTGCTGCGCCAGCACGGCGTCGCCGAGCGCCTTGGTCCAGTCGAGCTTGTCACTCATCATCGTGAGGACGTCGGCGGTCGAGGCCAGTGCCTTGACGCTGTCGTCCCAGGATTGCTTCTCGACCTCGGTCTTCAGGGCATCGCCCATCAGGGTCTTGCGCTCTTTCAGCCAGCGATCGGCCTGCACGACTTCCAGAGGATAGGTGGATGCCGCCAGCACATTGGCGAGCAGTTCGTCGGGATAGAGCGCGATCGGCGCCACCAGTGCCTCGAGCTGCTCGGGCTTGAGCAACTCGACAGTCGGCGGCGGCTGGCTTGACGGTTGTGCCTGACCGCCCGGGGCAGTCGGGGTGCCAGCCGTTTGAGCGACCGCAGCGACCGGGATCGCCAGCAGCAGCGCCATCGCGATCAAGGTCTTGCCGCAACGAAACATCACATCCTCCCTCGGGCCTCGCAGCGCGAGCATCCTGGAAGGTCAACAGCCTTCATTGATCAAGATCAAAGGAACGCGCATCCGGCGCGGGGAGGAAACCTGCTGCGACGCCAGAGCGATACGGCGGTATCAAGCCGATTTCGCGCT
Source organism: Bradyrhizobium sp. SZCCT0153 (assembly GCF_018129995.1). Lineage (GTDB taxonomy): Bacteria > Pseudomonadota > Alphaproteobacteria > Rhizobiales > Xanthobacteraceae > Bradyrhizobium > Bradyrhizobium japonicum_G. The sequence goes on along the minus strand of NZ_JAFCKS010000004.1, from coordinate 634,737 downwards.
GCCGCGACCGATCGGAAGCCTAACGGTGAAGAGCGCGCCCCCCGATGGCTGATTTTCAGCGGCGATACGCCCTTGATGCGCCTCGACAATGGTGCGGACGATGGCCAGCCCCATGCCCATGCCTTGCGGCTTGGTGGAGAAAAACGGATCGAAGATCGTATTCAGGTCGCCGGGCGCAATGCCCTGCCCGTTGTCGGCGACCTTGATCTCGGCATGGCTGCCGGCGTGGACCGCCGTGACGCTGATTTCGCGCTTCCTCGGGTCCGCGTCGGACACCGCGTCGATTGCGTTCATGATGAGATTGAGCATGACCTGTTGCAGTTGAACAGGGTCCCCCTTGACGTGCAGCTCGGTCGGGGGCGGAACATAATTCAACACCACACCCTGTCCACGCGCCAGATCGCCCACAAATCCCATCGCCTCGCGCACCGTCTGATTGAGGTCGATGTCCCTGATCTCGAATGGCGTCTTCTTCAGCACGCTGCGAAGCCGGCGTATCACTTCACTGGCGCGCTGGTCGTCCCGCTTGATGTCGGCGAGAATATCGGCGATTTCCCGGAGGTTCGGCGAGGTGCTCCTCAGCATGAGCTCCGCAGTCTCCGCATTGGTGAGGATGGCGCCCAGCGGCTGGTTGAGTTCGTGCGCGACCGACGTCGTGAGTTCGCCGGCGGCCGCGTAGCGGTTGACATGGGCGAGCTCCACCATCCGCTGGCGCGCCTCGACCTCGGCTAGGCGGCGGCGGCGGTGCTCATGGAGCAATCCGCTGATCAACGCCCCCTGGATCAGGATCACGCTGGCAAGCAGCACCAGCTGCCAGCGATATCTGTCCCAAATGGTTGCCTCGCGAAACAGGATATCGCTGCCCTCGGGCAGATTGCTCTCGCTGATGCCCCAGCGCTGCAACTCGCGCCAATCGTATCTCGGCGACGCGAACCGAAGCGGCTCGATCTTGATCGCGCTGGGCTTCTCGCCGCCGAGAAGGCGGATCGCAACGTTGACGGTCGCCTGGCTCGCTCCCGCGATCGAATGCATCGGGCCGCCGACGGTGTCGTGACCGAAGAACGCCTCCTGGTAGGAAAAAATCGGCGCGTTGGCGACCGCATGCAGGCTGCGCAGCGCGAGATCACCTTCGTGTGCGATACCGGCGCCATCGACGGACATCAGATGCCAGAACAGCACCGTATGCGGCGGAAGCGCCGACGCCCGATGAAGAATCTGTTCAAATGCCAAGTCTGCATACCAGACGAATGCGACCCGGTTTTCGAACGGCTTCGCTTCCCTCTTGATCTCCTCGAGCCAGAACTTCTCAAGCGGCGAAGAGCCGATGACGACGGCAATCGTCTCGGTCTCCGGCATGACTTGAAGAATACTGCCGAAGAACGCCGGGAAGTCGTTGTGAACGGCGACGACAACGTCGCTGTCGGTCAGTTCGATGCGGTTCACCAGCCGTTGTTCGACCGCCGTCAGCACCATGGGCGTGTCGCGGAATAGCTGGTCACGATGTTTCTGGACAAACCTTGCCGCCGGCGCCCCAATGCTCATCACGATGTCGGGCGGGTTGTCGCGATAAAGCGAGCGGAGATAGGCGACGAACGGTGCCTCCGGACCCGGATCGTTGAACCGCGCCGTCAGGAGCGTGTGCTCCTGCAGGTCGATTGGCCACGGCGATTGCTGCTGGAGGTCGGCCCGGATGGTGCGGGCATATTCGCTCCATGGTCTGAAGTCGCGTCCGAAGGAGTGGAGCATGAGGACGCGCTTGGGCTGGCCACGCGGCTCGCTGCTCGCGGCGGCCGGCAGCATGGCCCAAACCAGCAGGCAGACGACGACACGCGCAGCTACCCCGGGCCAGACCATGTTGACCGCGCCGATGGGAATGCGCCCGTTCATTCTATTCCCCGGCAGCCTCAAAAGTCTAAACGGCGGCTATTACAGCACAACTCTTGCGCTAACGCACTGCGCCTCTATCGCCCTTCGGCCGCGCCGCTCAAGCGCTCGAGTCCGGCAGCGCCGACAGCAGAATCCGGCGGTCGTGGATCAGGCTCTGAAGGCGATGCGCGGCAACGTTCAGGGTCGTGACATCGAGCGCGTTCTCGTCTCCCGCCGCCGTCCTGGCCCGCTGCGCCTGGAGAACCCGGTCAATCTCGGCCTCGATCTCGGACAGTTCGGTTTCCGCGCCGGTCGTGCGTATCCGCGCACCCAGCGCATAAAGCGAATCCAGGTCGTGCTCATCCTTCGAAGGATCGCCCGCCCGAAGGAATTTCCACGCGGCCGCCAGCACCGACACAAGCCCGCCCAGGATCATCGGCGCGAGGAAGATCGCGTTTCCCCATTCGTCCAGAAAGCTCTGCTGTGTGCCGTTGTAGAACGCGGCGGCGCCGGGATGGACCGGGAGGAAGGCGTCCGAATCCGTGCTCGGCGCTGTCATTTGCGAGAGGATCGGCAATTCGCCGAGCAGGTCCCTGCGCGCCTTCATCAGCGCGTCAGCCAGGCCGCCGGCCACCTTTGCGCTGAGCTGCTTTTGCGCGACCACATAGAATGAGACCCGCAGCGTGGTGATATCCTCGCTCGGGACAGGAGGCGAACCGCGCAACGTGCCCTTCGGGACATCGAAGCTTTCAAATGCGCGCTGCTTCGCGGCGATGGCACCGGCGGCATCGATGGGAAGCAGAACCGGCGCGGTCTTCGGCGTCTGCAAAAACAGGCCGCGCAACAGAGCGAGGTATTTTTCGGCGAGAGGAACGACGATCAGAATCGCCCGGACCTCCTTGGTGTCCAGCGCGCGCCGCGCGTCTGGCGGCTGGAGATTGCGGAACGTCACGTTGGCGCGGGCCAGGCCATATTCGTCGCTCAGGACGTTGACGATCTTGCGATTGATCTCGCCGCCGATCACGCCGACGCTGGTGCGCTTCAAGCCGGCGATGTCGGTGATGGACGATCCCGGCGGAGTCGCCAGCAGAACGACGGCATGGGCGAGCACCACGACGGCCTGGGCCTGCGACAGATCGCCGACGTCGCCGCGCACGACGGCGAGATCGACCTTCTCGGCCGCAAACAAATCGGCCGCGTCAACAGCGCTGGTCGTCTCGACCAGCTTGAGGCGCACCGGAGCATTGACCGCAGCGAGCCGGCTCGCCAGCGCCGCTACCAGCCGTGTGGCCTCCCGGTCCAGGGATCCGACCGCGATAGTCAGCACCGTCGGGCGGGAATACCAGCGATAGCCGAACAGGCCAGCCCCGAGAACCAGCACGACCAAGCCGGCGACGATGACGAAACGAAACCATATCGGCATTCTCGCTGAGACCATGCGGCTCTCGCAGAACAGATGACGTTCGCAGGCCGGACGGGCTAATCTCACTCCGCCTGGAGCAATTTGCCCGCTCGATTTGGTAGCGCGTCGAACCCGATCAGTGTCCGCTGAGCACCAGCGTCTTGATCGGCAGCAGCAGCGCCTGAATGCGCAGCAGCATCGCATGCACCAGCCCGACGCCGTCGACGACATGCAAGGCAATGGCGCGGACGGTGCTGGTCTCCTTCGCCGAGATCTCCTCGTGATTGCTGGTGTAGGCGTTGACGATGCAGCTGCTCCCCGGAGTGACGCCTTCAAGGCCGCCTTTGTAGAGCGGCTCCAGGAAGGCGAGTATCGAACCCGGCTTCCGTGCATTCTGAAGTTCAATCAATTCCTGGCCAGCCTGGACCTGGCCGGCGGCGATGTAATCCTGCACATCGGTGACAATGAGCGGAATGATCACCCACGGCTTGGAGATGCAGGTCGCTTCCGCGACCATCCCTACCTTCATCACCCCCGCTTCAATCTGTCCAAACCCGGCCTGCAGCCCACCCTTGCCGGATTCTGTCGGTATCAAAACACCGGCTGGTCGCATGATCTGTGCAACAAGATCGCCGGGCCGAACGAAGAACTGTTCGACCCGCCCATCGACGCCGGCGCGAACGAAGGTCTTGTCGAGATCGACCTGTGCCTGCGCCATCGCGGCGGAGGCGCTGGCTCTCTCCGCGGGCAGCAGCGTGGAGACTCGCAAGGACGCGGATTCCCGTGTGGCATTCGCGGCGTCGATACCGGCTTGCCGTCCGTTGACCACCACTTGCAACTTCTCGATGTCACGCTGCGGCACGATGCCGGGATTGCGACGCTGCAGCTCGGATTTCACATCCAGTTCGTCCTTGGCCTGCTGAAAGGAGGATTTCGCCTCCTCCAGCTGAGCCTCGGCCTTGACGACGTCGGCGCGCGCCGAAATCAGCGAAGCATCGACTTCGGCAACCTTGCTCCTGGCCGTTTCCAGAGCGGCCTGCTGTTTCGAACTGTCCAGCGTGAACAGGACGTCGCCTTGCTTCACCGACTGGCTGTATCTGACCTTGACCTCGGCGACGCGCCCCGAACCCTCGGGAAGAATCGGCACGGTCCGGAAGTAGATTGCCGCCGAGTTGGTCGCCGGATGAAAGTAGAAGATCATGGTGATCAGCGACACCGTGAGCATCAGGCAGCCGGTGATGCCCCAGCGCAGCTCGTACCAGATGGAAAAGAACGTGATCTCCTTGCCGAAGCGCTTGCCCTGGGCATAGCGGCGGTAGAGATAGTCCGGCAGGATGGTCAGAAGGGAGCAGAACATGAGCTCAAACATGGCTGCGCTCCTTCTCCTTCGGGACTGACGTCTCTATCGGCGCGGGGCTCGGCTGGTCGGGCTCGCGCGCCTCGCCCGGCGCCGCATCAGCGATCCTCTCGACGGAGCCGGCAATGCTGCGTAGCGGCGTGCCGAAATCGGGCAGGTCGATCATCGCGAGCAGCAGACCCGCCACCCAGAAAATGTGCAAGTGCGTAAAGAGCGAGATAATGCCCAGCACCGCCACGATCTCAAACTGCAGCTTCTGCGATTTGTGCGCCATCCGCTCGGGTAGGCTGTGCAGCTTCCAGTAGAGCGTGCCCACCCAGAGCACGGTACCGACCAGGAAGATCCCCATCACCACCATCAGCACGTCGGTCCCGCTTCCCGGCGCGAGATAGAACGGCAAATGATGAGGGGCCAGCGGATGAAGTTGCTCGCTCAATGCTCTTCTCCACGGAAGGGACCAGGGCGGCTTATGCACCGCACGGCCACCGTGGCCACGCAGGTGAGAAATTGCTTGATATGAATCAAAGGTCGAGACGGCGCGAAACCTAGACTAGTCCTGACTCTGCCCCAACAGCAAGCCAGGAACCATGCCCGGCATCGATGATCTCATTCCCAACGCACTGCAAATCCGCAAGGAAGCCGCGCTCGAGGAAGCCAGAAAGGCCGAGGAATATGTTCGCCTCGCCGCGGCGGCCGAAGCCGAGAAACGCGACTTGATCGAACGGCTGAGCAAACCGTCCGGCAAGTCCGAGGAGGAGAAGATCAAGCTCGCCTCGACCATCATCCAGCGCGCGGTACGCAACGGCCTGACCGAAGTACAAGTCTATCGCTTCCCGAATACGCTGTGCACCGACAAGGGCCGCGCCATCAACCAGATGGAGGCAGGCTGGGAGAAAACGCTGACGGGAATTCCAAAGGAGATCTTCGAGCTCTGGACCGAATACCTCAAGCCGCGCGGCTATCGGATCGGCTATCAGGTCATCGACTTTCCCGGCGGCGTGCCCGGCGACATCGGGGTGACCATTTCCTGGGGGGACTGATCGCGGTTTGGCCGCATTGACGCAATGGAACGCGAAGCATGGCAAAGGCCGGGGCGATGGAACGGATGAAGCGCAAGGATTACGAGAAGGAGCTCGAAAAGCTCCAGGTCGAACTTTGCCATCTCCAGGACTATGTCAGGGAAAACAAGCTTCGGGTCATCGTGCTGTTCGAGGGGCGGGACGCAGCCGGCAAAGGTGGCACGATCAAGGCGATCACGGAAAAGGTCAGTCCGCGCGTGTTCCGCGTGGTTGCGCTGCCGGCGCCGTCGGACCGCGAGAAGTCGCAGCTGTTCTTTCAGCGCTACATGAAGCATTTTCCAGCCGGCGGCGAGGTCGTGATCTTCGACCGCAGCTGGTACAACCGCGCCGGCGTCGAATACGTCATGGGCTTCTGCTCGCCCGCCGAGCACGACCGCTTTCTCTCGCTCTGTCCGCAGATGGAAAAGTACGTCATCGACGGCGGCATCATCCTGATCAAGGTCTGGCTCGAGGTCGGAATGGAGGAGCAGGAGCGCCGCTTCACGGCTCGCATCGACGACCCGGTGCGGCAGTGGAAGCTCAGCCCGATGGATCTGGAATCCTTCAAGCGCTGGTACGATTACTCACGCGCACGCGACCTGATGCTCAAGAAGACGAGCACGAAGCATGCGCCATGGTACATCATCCGCTCCGACGACAAGCGGCGGGCGCGGCTGAACTGCATCGCGCATCTGCTCAGGGCGATCCCCTACAAGCGGATCAGGAAGACCAAGGTCAAGCTGCCCAAGCGTTCCGACAAGGGACGCTACAACGACCAGGCCACCCTGCGCGGGATGAACTTCGTCACCGAACGATATTGACGAGACGATCAGGCCGCGCCTGGACGCGGCCCGATCGTTGGTCTACTTCAACCGTATCGTCACACCGCCGACGGCGGCCGACACTTCCGCGCCGACCTTCGGTCCGCTGAGCTGGAGGATCACGCCGTTGCCGTTCTGCAACTGAACGGCCCCGGCGCCCGCGGCAACGGCGCCGCCCGCGCCGCCCGCCGCGTAGGAGCCTTCGATGGACTCCGGTCCCCTCAGATTGAGGGCGCGGCCGACCAGCTTGGTGGTCGAGGCGCCGATCGTGAAACCGACGCTCATGCCGGAGACCGTGAAGGGATATTTCTTGCCGCGATAAAGCAGAACCCCCTCGCCGCCACCGACGCCGACGATGAATCCGCCCTTGGTGAAGACCACGGCAACCTGGCCGGTCTCGGCACGCGATGGCGTGCTGAAACCGGCGATGCTTGCAAGCGCGGTGGCCAGGACGGCGCAGATGGCGACTTTTCTCATGACTTTCGTTTCCCTTTGGTTGTGATGCCGAGCTATTGGGCAAGGAGCATTGCGAAGTAGCCGAACACGGTGAGCAGGATGCCCGACACGGCGTAGCCGACCGGGAATCCGATCCAGGGCACGGAGCTCTGGATTTCCACCGCCGCTTCGCGGCACGGACCGGAGTGCGACCGCGCGCCGGCAACGCCGCCCATCAGCACCGCGGGGTTGATCTTGAAGACGTGGTAGCCGATCGCCCAGACGACGAAAGGCGGGATCGTGCAGGCGATAAAGCCGGCGACGAATATCTTCAAGGCAACCGCACCCGTGAGCTGCGCCAGCAATCCGGCGCCGGCATTGACGCCGACGATGGCGACGAAGACGACGAGGCCGAGATCCTCCAGCACGTTGCGCGCCGCGTTCGGCGTGTTGCCGAAGAAGCGCAGCCGCGAAACCAGCGACGAGACGATCACGCCCGATAGCAATAGACCGCCGGCGTTTCCGAGGCCGATCTTGGCACCGAAGGCCGGAAACTCGATCATGCCGATCAGGAAGCCGATGATCATGCCCGCGGCGAGCGTGAGAAGATCGGTCGAGGTGTTGGTCCGCGCAATGCGCCCCCACATCTCGCCGAGCTCGTTGACGGCCGATTTGAGACCGACAACGGAGATGATATCCATCCGCTGCAACTCGGTCTTGAGACCGGCGGCAAGCGGCACACCACCACGCTCGACCTTGGTGACCTGCAACTGGCCCGCCAACGCTGTCTCGCGGAACGATTCGAAGGTGCGTCCGACCATCTCCTTGTTGGTGACGAGGATGTCCGCCTGGTCCATGGGAATACCGAGCGCCTTGGCATCGGCAACCTCGGGGCCGATCAGGCCCATCTTGTCGGTCAGATGCTCGGTCGCGCCACCGAGCGCGACGACGTCTCCCTTTTGCAGCACGATTTCGGGATCGGCTCCCAACGGTTGACCGCCCCGCACCACGTTGACGATGCGGTATTCCGGGTTGATCGTGCGGAATTTGGCGATGCTCATGCCGACCTGGGCCGGATTGTCGAGCCGGTAGGCGCGCAGACCGAACTGCCGATAGCCGGTCAGGCCGCCGCCCTCGAGATCCTTGACGCCGAACTCCTTCTCATACTGCGTGGCAGCCGCCTTGGCGTCGACACCCCACCAACGCGGCAGGTACTTGCAGATCAAAATGATGCCGACGGTACCCCAGATATAGGTGATGCCGTAGGACAGCGCGATCATGCCGGTCGCGTCCTCAGGCTTCATCCCTTCGGGAAGCTTCACGACACCCGAGGTGATTGCCTGCTCGGCCGAACCGATCGCGGCCGACATGGTCTGCGACCCCGCCAGCATGCCGCCGGCGGCGCCGATCGGCAGCGCGAAGAGCTTTGAAAGAATGACGACGAGCGCCAGACCGAGCACACTCGACACCACCGCCAGGAGCACGAATTTGATGCCGTCCCCCCTCAGGCTGTTGATGAAGGACGGCCCGACGCGCAAGCCGACGCCGTACATGAAGAGGTAGTAGAACAGGCTCTTGGCGAAGTTGTTCAGCTCGAGCTTCACGCCGTAGCTCGAAGCCCAGACGGCTAGGCCGGCGCCGACCACGATGGCGCCAGCGACCATGCCGAGGCCGTAACCCTTGATGCTGGCCCGGCCGATCCAGACGGCGAGCCCGACGACGAAGAACAGCAACAGAAACGGATTCTGCTGCAAGAACGTGAAAAACCCTAGCATGGTCGTCCCCTATCTATGATGCGGCCTTCAGCTTCGGCGTCGCACCGGGCTTGGGCCGGCCAATCTTCGCCAGGGCTTCGGCACGTACGAGCTTCAGCCCTTCCTTGGCGTCGTAGCCGTGGATTTCCTTCACATCGAGCTTGCGCATGAAGTCGATGGTTTCCTGGGTGATGACCTGTCCCGGCACCATGATCGGGAAGCCCGGCGGGTACGGGATCACGAAACTGGCAGACACGAGATCGGGACCGGCCTTCAGACGACGGTCGATCTCGGGATCGGCCAGCCGGATATATTCGCACCCCGCCGCGTCATAGGCCGAGTAGAAACCGCTGCGGATGTCGCCTTCGTTGGTCTTGGTGCCGGCATCGCCACGGAAACTCTGGTGGAAATGCGAAAAGTTCGGCAAGTCCGGCACGTCCGTCATCAGGCTCTTGACCCGCGCCTCGAAGGTCTTCTTCGCATTGACGCCGCCCTGAACCAGCCCGCGATCGACCTCGCCCGCGATCTCGGCCAGCACTCTTACCAGATGCGCAACGTCGCTGCGCGTGTTGTTGATGTTGGACTGGAACAACACCGAGTTGCGTGACGTCTTGTTGATCTGGATATCGTACTCGTTGGCCAGGATTCCCTTGAACTGCGTGCCGTCGTAGCCGGCGGTGCCGCACACCAGGGTCATGCGGGTCGGATCGAGGCAGAACTCGTCGTCGTCCAGGCTCTTCAGGGCGTTCGCCCAGTTCATGCCGGGGGCCAGATAGTCGGTAAAGCCGCTCTGGCGGTATTGCGCCGGCACCATCGCGTCCGCGCCGAGAATCCGGAAGTATTTGGAGATCAGCGGATTGTTGTTGACCGCCTGGCGGATCGCGAAAGCGATTTCGATCGCATTGGACACCAGACCATAGCCCTCGAGCTCCATCTGGCGCCGCGATACGTCGAGGCTCGCGATGATCTGCTGGTTCGGGCTGGTCGATGCATGCGTGAAGACCGCCTCCTTGAACTGCTGCTCGACGGTGTGGAATTCGACGTCCTTGACGGACAGCATCGAGCCCTGCCGGATCGCCGACATCGACTTGTGGGTCGAGTTGGTCTGGTAGACGCGCAAGCGGATCTGACGCGGATCCGGGATCAGCCTGGTCTTGAGCAGCACCTCGTCCGAGGGGGTCTTGCCGAGCTCGGCCTGTTGCTTCTCGTAAGCCGCGACCGATTTCGGATCGTGCATCCAGGCCTCGATCTCATTGGCGGCGCCCATCGCGGTCCGTCGCCGCAGGAACGGCGAGAATCGCGCAAAGCCGAACCAGGCTTCGTCCCAGAGGAAGATCAAGTCGGGCTTGATGGCGAGGCATTCCTCCATCACCCGCCGGGTGTTGTAGATGTGGCCGTCAAACGTGCAGTTGGTCAGGTCAAGCATCTTGACACGGTCCAGCCGGCCATCGGCCCTGGCGTTCAGCAGGGCCTGCTTGATGGTCTTCAGCGGCACCGCGCCGTACATCGAGTATTCCGTCATCGGAAACGCTTCGACGTAGATCGGCTGGGCGCCGGCCAGCACCATCCCGTAGTGGTGCGACTTGTGGCAGTTGCGATCGACGATCGCGATGTCGCCCGGCCCAAGCAGCGCCTGCACCGCCATCTTGTTCGAGGTCGAGGTGCCGTTGGTCACGAAGAAAACGCGGTCCGCACCGAGCGCGCGCGCCGCCTTGTCCTGCGCCTTCTTGATGTTGCCGGTCGGCTCCAGCAGGCTGTCGAGACCGCCGGTGGTGGCGCTGCTCTCGGCAAGGAACAGGTTCAAGCCGTAGAATTCGCCCATGTCGCGGATCCAGTCCGACTTGAACACGGATTTTCCGCGCGCGATCGGCAGCGCGTGGAACGTCCCGATCGGGCGTTGTGCGTATTTCTTGAGATTGTCGAAGAACGGTGTGTCGAATCGATCCTGGATACCTTCGAGGATGGAGAGATGGAGTTCGAGGAGCTCTTCGATCGAGTAGAATATCCGCCGAACCACGTTGGCGTCGGGATCTCCCGCCATCTTCTCGACGTCGCGATTCGACATCAGATAGAGGTCAAGCTCGGGACGTACCCGCTTGATGATGTGTGCAAGCCGGAGTGCGGACGCGTCGGTCTCGTCATTGATGCCCGCCGTCGCGGTCATGGTGCGCAGGATCGGTGCGTTGTGACGCGAGCGCAGGCCAAACCCTTCGTTGATGATCACGGCCGCGATGGTGGGATTGAGCATCGTCGCACAAAAGGCGTCTTCAAGACTGCCGACGATCACCGGCTCATAGACGAAGGAATCCACCGGACGTCGCAGCTTGCGCCATTCGGCAGCGAGCGCCGGCCATTTGTCGGACGAGAGGCCGGTGACGATCAGCGTTTCAAAATAGGGCCGATGGCCCTCATGCGACCCGAAACTCGAGGGCACGAGCTCGGGCGCATCGCCGTTGCCGTCATCCCTGGCATTCCAGTCGCCGGCATGTTGGCGGAAGGATCTCGTCATCAGGGCCTGCGTGATGCGCGTCGCAAGGCTCAGTGAGCCCGCCGCATCGCCCGCCGAGGCCGCCTCCCGCAACGCCGCCATCAATTGCAGCCCGGGATAGCCGTGAAACTCCTCTATGACGGAAAGATCGGCCAGCGCCGCATCATACTTCGCGCGGTCGCCGCCGCGCGCCCATGCCTTGGCTGCCTCGACCAGATCGCGCCAGTCGTCCGCTCGCCCGCCGGGCCCGGAAATGAACTGATCGATGCGCTTTTCTGCTGGCTTGGCGTCCTTGGACATGTCTCTCTCCGGATCTTTTGCAAAGTCCCGGCCGCATCGTGGTGCCCGCTCACCTCGGTCCATTGATCCAAGTCAACGGTCGCGCATCTTGAACAGGCCTGGAACACTTCGCGATGCAATATCGTCCGGGCGGCTGCCGCGCGAAGGACGGCGAGCGATCAATGGGACAGGTCAGAGCCGGCCGGCCAACAAGTCCGCCGGATCCTCCGGTTTGGGATCCGGCGATTGCCCGGCTTTGCCCTCTCCCAGCACGCTGTCGAGCGAGCGGAGCCACGCTCCGCTGTCGGTCTTTTCCGCCAGACCCTCAGCCCTCAACAGATCGCGCAACTGTGCATGCGCGCCAACGATCGCGAATGCGATCTTCCGGGAGGCGAGTTCGTCATAGAGATCGTGCAACATACGCGCCCCGGCCAGATCGATATAGGGCGAGGCCGAGAGATCGCAGACGACCAGCCTGATATCGACCGACCTCAGCAAGGTGTCCAACACCGCTTCCAGGATCGTTTCGGCATTGATATAGAGCAGCGAGGCTTCGGGTCGAAAGGCGATGATTCCGACCAGCGGCTCGACGCCTTCATGTCTCGCATTGTCGGAGTAACGGCCGGTCCCTTGCAGGCGACCAAGGAAAGCGACATTCGGGCGTGAGGCCCGCGCCAAAAGCAGAACGATCGATGCAATGGCCGCCAGCAGGACGCCCTGTAATATCCCGAGGAGCAACACTGCCAGCAGCGCAATGGCCGCGGCATAAAAGTCGATGCGGCTGACTTGCCACATCCGCAACAGCGCGCGTATGTCCACCAGTCTGTAGACGGCGGCAAAGACGATCGCCGCAAGCACTGCCTTGGGCAGATTCGTCAACAGGCCCGTGAAGAACAGCAGGCATAGCGCAAGCGTCGCCGAACAGATCATCAGCGCCAGCGGCGTGCGCGCCCCTGCGTTGTCGTTGACCGCAGATTGTGACAGCCCTCCGGCCACGGGATAGCCGTGGCCGAATGCCGCTACGAGGTTCGCCGCGCCGAGCCCCAAAAATTCCTGCCGGACATCAAGCGCATAGCCATGCTTGGCAGCGAAGCTGCGGGCGGCGGACACGCCTTCTATGTAGGCCAGCAGCACGCAACCCGCAGCCAGCGGGAAGAGCTCGTCGGGCTCCAACAGACCGAACCTGGGCAAGCCGATTGACGGCAATCCCTCGGGAATCTTGCCGGTGACCGGCACGCCAAGCGACGGAAGCCCGAGCAACGTCGCAACGACGATCGACAGCGCCATGATCGTGAGCCCGACCGGCCTCCCGGGCAGCCGCCGTTCTCCCACCAGCAGGAAGAAGAGCGCGATGGCTCCGATCGCGAGAACCAGCCAATTGATGCCGCCGAGCTGTCCGGCAAGCTTGATGGCGCGATCGAAGAAATTGTGACCGCCGCCAGCGACGCCGAACAGGCTCGGCAACTGGCTCATCATGATGGTGAGTCCGGCGCCGGCCTTGAATCCGACCAGGATGCTGTCACTCACCAGGCGGACGAGAACGCTGAGCTTGAACAGCCAGGAGATCAGACAGAGCAGCGCCACCGCGCATGCCGCCAGGCTGGCGATCTCGGCGTATTTTGTCGCGTCTCCGCCCGCCAACGCTCCGACGGAGGCCGCAATCATCAACGAGATCGCGGAGGTCGGACCAACTGCAAGCTGACGCGACGACCCGAGCAGCGCATAGCCGATGCCGCCAAGCATGTAACCGTAGATTCCGATCTGGGGCGGCAGGCCCGCCAGCGCAGCATAGGCGAGCGACACGGGAATGGCGTAGGCCGCGAGGGTGATGCCGGCGACGGCGTCCGGGCGCAGCCAGGCGCTGCGGTAGTGCGCAAGCCATGTCGCCGGCGGAAACAGGAAAGTCCAGCGCGCTCTCCGCTCGGAAGTCGTCATAGGCTGGCCTCGTCGCGCGGGGCTTCGCAGAGCAACAGCACGACCAGCAGTGCGATCACGGGCAAACCGAGCGCCAGATTCGGGATTTGCTTGGTCGCGAAGGCGCCGAGGGCGGCCCCGAGGCCAAAAGTGAGGCACAAGGTAGCGAAAATACCTGGAGGGCGCAGCGATCCATCGCCGGACGCTGCAGCGAACGCACCTTCAATCGCCTGCCGCATATTGCCCGTGATCATCACCGAACTGAAGACAACGCCCTCGACCCGGGTGAAGACGGCGCTCTGTATGGCGGCGACGAATGAAATGCCGAGCGTTCCGGCGAGATCCGGCAGGCGGTTGTGCAGGACGGCGATGACGACCAAAAGCACGATCTCGACCAGCGTGCTGATCACCCTGGCGCGCTCGCCGGTTGCGCGGCGCAGCCATGCCGCGATCACGATACCGGCCGCGAACGCGAGGATCGGTGGAACGAAGTGGAGCGCTTTCGTCCAGTCGCCGATCGACCCATAGACCCAAAGCAGAACGAGATTGGCGGTCTGCGCGTTGGCCATCACGCCGTGGACGATCCAGGTATAGGCGTCGAGATAGCCGCCGGCGAAGGCCAGCAGCAGCGCGATTGGCACCGTTTCGTCGCGGCCTATCGACGACACAGGGGCGATATCCATCGTGCTCATGTCCGAACGCCGGGTCTTGGGTGCTGTAGAGCCTGAACAGGGAGCGGCTTAGCCCTCGGCAGGGGTTGATCTGGATCAAGCATCGCCGGGTTTCACGAACCAGATTTGGCGCAAATCGCTGGAGGGCATGCGTCATGAGCACGGTCAGATGGATCATCTCCGCCGCTCCGGAAATCTTCCTGCTGCTGTCGGTCGCACTCGGCACCATTCTTGGCCGCGTCCGGATCCACGGCTTTTCGATCGGCACCACGGCGTGCACGCTCATCATCGCCGTCCTCATCGGGCAGCTCGGCACATTCACGTTTCCCTCCCTGCTCAGGGTCATTCTCTTCAGCCTTTTCGTGTTTACGATCGGTTACCGGTCCGGACCCGAGTTCTTTGCCTCGCTGAGCATCCGGACCCTGGCGCAGGTCGCGCTCGCGCTCGTGCTCGGTGGGACCGGCCTCGTCATCGTTCTCATATTTGCCCATGTGTTCGCGCTCGGTCCCGGCACCGCTTCCGGTCTTGCTGCAGGAGCCCTGACACAGTCCTCGGTCATCGGCACCGCATCTGGCGCACTGGCCCAGCTCGGACTCGCCAAAGAGGTGCTGGAGCAGCAGGACGCCAATATTGCCGCCGGCTACGCCGTCACCTACGTGCTCGGCTATATCCTCACGCTCCTGTACGTGCCGTTTGTCGCGCCGAAATTGATGCGGATCGATTTGAAAGCGGAAGCCGCAAAGCTCGAGGCGGAGCTTTCGGGTGGCGACCCGCCACAAACTGAAAATCTGCACTATCGAAAATTCCAGGCCCGCGCCTACCGGGTGTCGGTCGCGGCAGGACGGACCGTCGGCGCCGTCGAAGGCGAGATCGGCAGTCGTAGCGTGGTCGAGCGGATCGTGCGTCAGGGCGCCGACGTCGAGCCGCATCTCGACACCGTTCTTGAAGCAGGCGACGACATCGTCATCGCAGGACGGACCGCGGTTCTTGTTGCAGCAAAGCCGATCATTGGCACCGAGATCGACGCCGACGAGATTCTCAGGGCAATCCCCGGCAACGTGGTCGATGTCCTCATCGACAACCGCAAACTCCATGGCCGCTCTGTCAAGGACGTCGCCGAACGCGTCGGCGACAACGCGCGTGGCGTTTTCCTGCGCACATTGACGCGGATGGGACGCGAGGTCCCGTTGAGCGCGGACACCCGCGTCTATGTCGGCGATGTCATGACGCTGGTCGGCAGCACCCGCAATATCGAGCGCGCCGCCGCGAAGGTCGGCCAGATTCTGCGCTCGGGCGACCGCACCGACATCGCGTTCCTTGCCGCGGGCATCGCCGTGGGCCTGCTCGCCGGTCTCGCGAGCGTCAAGATCGGCTCAGTCCCGCTCACGCTGGGCGGTGGCGGCGGCGCCCTGATCGCCGGGCTGTTCTGTGGCTGGCTGCGCTCGAGGCGGCCCACGATAGGCGCAATGCCGCCCGCGGCACAGCAGACGCTCAGCGATCTCGGGCTCGGCGGCTTCATCGCAGCGATCGGGCTCGGCAACGGCCATGCGGCATGGGTTGCGATCCAGTCGCACGGCATGCTGCTGGTCGGCATGGGCCTGGTCGTCACGCTGGTGCCGCTCGTTGTTACAACCCTGTTCGCCCATCGTGTGCTGCGGATGAACCCGGTCATTATTTGCGGCGCGCTGGCCGGAGCCATGACGGTCGACGCCGCCGTAACCGGTGCCTGCGATGTTGCCGAAAGCCAGACGCCGGTGCTCGGGGTCGCCGTGCCTTACGCGGTCGGCAATGTCGTCCTGACCGTGCTCGGCCCGATTATCGTGGCCAGCACATTCGCCGGTTGAGCGAGGCGCGCATGAATCTCCTGCATGCCCCAGCCCTAAAGTCGATAGCGGCGGCATTGGCCCTCCTGATCTGCCTGTTCGCCCCGGCGCGGGCCGCAGACGGCGGCCCCATCCAGGAGGAAATCTGGGCGCTGCAGCTCCCGCTCCCGATGCTCGCCTACGTGGTACGCCCCGTCGGTGACGGCCCCTTTCCTCTCGCGATCATGAACCATGGCGTGTCGCTCAAGCCGGTCGACCGGAGCTTCTTTCCGCTGGTGGAATTCCGCGACGCCGCGAAGTGGTTCGCAGAACACGGCTATTTCGTCGTGGCGCCGGTCGGCACCGGATATGGCGCGGCCGCCATCGACATTCCCGAGCGCGGACTCTACGGGCCCTTCTTCGCCAAAATCGGCAACTGCAGCAATCCAAATTTCAAGGATGCCGGACGCGCGTTGGCACAGGTCGACCTCTGGATCATCGACTACATGGTCGCCGAGAAACGCGTGCTCGCGAAGGACGTCATCGTCATCGGGCAGTCCGCCGGTGGCTGGGGTTCGATCGCGCTGTCGAGCGTGAACCCGTCGCAGGTCAAGGCGATCATCACCTTTGCAGCCGGTCGCGGCGGACGCGTCGACGGCAAGCCCAACAACAACTGCGCACCGGACAGGCTGGTCGAAGCGACCGCGGATTTCGGCCGGACCTCGCGGGTGCCGATGCTGTGGTTCTACATCGAAAACGACACGTTCTTCGGCCCGGCCCTGTCGAAACGCATGCATGACGCCTTCACCGCCGCCGGCGGCAGGGCCGAGTATCATCTGATGCCGCCCTTCGGCAATGAGGGTCATTTCTTCGTCGGCTCGCCCGATGCGATCCCGATGTGGTCGCCGCTCGTCGAAAAATTCCTCGACGCACAGAAGTAGCCGCAAGCGCGGCGCCTGGAGACACTGTCATGATCGACACAGCTTCAACACCGTGGCCCAGGCCTGCACGCGCCTGCCTGTCGATTCTGTTCGCTGCCGCTATCACCGGACCAGCTTCGGTTCTGAGCGCCGCTGCAGCGCAACAGCAGGCGCGCCAGGCGAAACCCGCCGAAATCGCGCCCCGCGGACAGCGCGAAGCCAAGGACATCACTTTCGGCGACTGGCAGAAGCTCTGCTTCAAGCCGGGCGGTGCGCGTGCGCTGTGCCGGACGTCGATCACGGGCAAGTTTCCGACCGGGCAAACGGCGGTACGCGTGGACCTGATCGAGCGTGACGGCGACCGCGCCGCGCGGCTGCAAGTGTTCGTTCCGGTCGGCATGTATCTAAAACAGCCAGCCAAGCTGACGGTCGATCAGGGCAGCGAGCAGCTGCTCCCCTACAACTGGTGCCTTACCAACGCCTGCATCGCCGCCGACGTCGTGGATCACAGCTTCGTCACAGCGATGGAGTCCGGAAAGGCACTGGTACTCGTGGTGGTTGATTCCAGCCTTCTGGCCGTGACGACTTCACTGCCGCTCACCCAGTTCGCCTCCGTCCACAAGGGCGCGGCGGCAAAGACATTTGAACAGGACATCGACGAATGAACGAGCGCGATCGGGTTAGACGCTTCCGGTGCAGGCACGTTCCACCGACTCGATGAATGCATCCGCGGCAAACGGCTTCGTCAGATAGGCAACACATCCCGACTCGATCGCCGCCGCCTGGTTCGCGTGGCTGTCGTTGCCGGTGATGTAGATGACCGGCACGGTAGCGCCCTCCTGCGCGATCCTGCGGCGGAGAACGATGCCGGATTCGCCGTTCAGGTTGATATCCAGAACGATGCAACAGGCTTCGTCGAAACGGCCATGACGCAGCAGTGCGCTGGCCGAGTCGAACGGGATCACATCGAAGCCACGCTCGCGAAGCAGACGCTCTATGCTTCGGCGCACGGAAGAATTATCATCCACAACGAAAATGAATCTGCGTGCGGACAAGAGATCTCTTTCTGAGTCCGGAGAAGTTGCGGCGATATCGCTATTGATCCGGTCGTTTGATAATTCCGCGCCGCTCTCGACGAGAAAACACTACGCAGCTTCTGCCGGATTCTGTCAACAAAGTTTCATATTGTCCCTTCGTACAGGACGCAATGAGAACAACAGCGACGGGCTCATGTACCGACCGGTTAGTTACATCTTCCCGGGATCGAGCAGACCCAAGCGCTCGGCGATTGAAACCAGCTCGGCGAACGAAGGCACCCGCATTTTCTCCATCACCTGATGGCGATGCGCCTTCACCGTACGTTCGGTGGTCCCAAGCTCATGGGCGATCTGCTTGTTTATCTTGCCGCGCACGATCAGGTCGAACACCTGCCGTTCGCGCGGCGTCAGCGACGCCAAAAGAGCACGCAGCGCGTCGAGCTTGCTCTGTCGGCCGCGCGAGGCTTCCCAGCGGGCCAATGCCCGTTCGATCGCATCGATCAATTGCTCCGATGAAACCGGCTTGGTCAGAAAATCCTCCGCCCCGGCCTTGATGGTGCGGACGGTGGTTGCGGTATCGGCATGACCGGTGAGAAACACGATCGGCAGCATCGAACCCAGTTCGATGAGCCGTGCTTGCAACTCGGGTCCACTCAGCCCGGGGATCTGCACGTCGAGCAGGATGCATCCGGGTCTTGAAGCATCCGGCATGTGATCAAGCAGCTCCTGCGCCGATGAATGCGTCACGACCTCATAGCCGCCAACCTTGAGCCGGCGCTCGATTGCCACTCGAAACGATTCGTCGTCGTCCACGACATAAACGAGGCCTGGCAATGTCCCCTCTCGAGCCACTCACAGAACCGTGGGCAAGCCACGAAATCGCGAAGTGCTAATCAAAAGCCACCCGAAGGAAGCCACCGTCCGTCCGAAGTCACGGCATAATCGAACAGCAACATTATGCCGAAATATCTCGATCGCACCATACTCCCCAGAGATCGGGCAGGCCCCATGCCAATCATCTCATTTAGCGCACCGTTCGCTGCGCTGTCCTTTGGTACAATGAACCTAGAGACAATGGCTGAATATGCGGTTTTAGTCGTAAGCCACCCATGCGGGAATGGGGGTATCGGCGGCTCCTTCCCCTCAACGATGGCGGGCTATCACATCATCATCAGTTCGGGAGTTGGCCATGTTCATCCGTAGCGCCATCGATACCTCCCCTCGCCCCAACTCGCTGCGCGAACTCGGAATGACCAGTGATTCGAATCCGATCATCAGTTTAAACGAATTTGCCTACAAGAAGGGTACCGAGATCTACGGCGAGAAGGAGCCCGCGGACTACGTCTACCAGGTCAAGCTGGGCGCGGTCCGAAGCTACAAGTTGCTGTCCGACGGCCGCCGCCAGATCGGCGCGTTTCACCTGGCCGGCGACATATTCGGGTTGGAGAACGGCAGCGAACACAGATTCACGGCGGAGGCCGTCGTCGACACCGCGGTTCGCCTGGTCAGGCGGCAAAGCCTCGAGCTCGTTGCGGAAAGCGACGCCATGGTCGCTCGAAATCTGCTCAGCATGACCACCAGCAATCTTCAGCATGCCGAAGACCACATGCTGCTGCTGGGCCGCAAGACATCGCTGGAGCGGGTCGCGGCCTTCCTGATCGAAATGGACAAGCGGCTGACGGCCGCGGGCATCCTGGCGCTCCCGATGTCGCGGCGCGACATCGCGGACTATCTCGGACTGACCCTGGAGACCGTGTCCCGCGCGCTGTCGCGACTGCACGAGCTCGGCATCCTCGGCTTCATCGGCAGCAACCAGCGCCAGATCGTGCTGCTGGATCGGCCGCAGCTCGCTAGCCTCGATCTGCAGAACTAGACCCGGCGGCCGCAATAGCGGCGAGATGTTCGAGCGTCTTGCGCAGCACCTCGAACAAGACGGCGGTGGACCAGCCGAACATCAGGATTCCGTTCATTGCGGTCATCGGTCCGGTTAGCCGCCACCCCTCCACGGGAGTAATATCGCCATAGCCGAGCGTGGTGTAGTTCACGAAGGTAAAATACAGCAGATCGCTTCCGGCAGGCGCTGCGCCAACCACGGCATAGGCCAGCGCCCAGACCAGCACCTCAACCGTATGCGCGACCATCAAAATGACAGCCGTCGTGACCATCACGGCCATCAGATGCGATCGAGGCCGCGACGTATGCTGCAATCCCGCCGCGCGAGCGATGTCGATCGCTGCAACGGTCACCAGCGCGTGGATCATGATGTCGATCACGCTGACGAAGGTGCCGAGCAGGAACTGAACCGCCATCGCGCGCCCCGAGGCAACCGCACTGCTCACGCCTTCGGCGTAAAGGCCCCTGCCGCCGCCTTCATTGCGGACTCGCCCATGCTCCTGGTCTGATCGGTGAGCAAACGCATCTGCTCCTGGAAGAAATCGGACTGGATCTTGAGCGCGTCCTGCATGTCCTTGGCCTGAATGATCTTGTCGCCGAGATCAAATGTCGCAGCGACGTTGCGCTGCATGTAGCTGCAGAATTCCTTGGCCTGGTTGGCAATCGGCAGCGGCGAGGCGCTCAGGCCCTTCTCCAGCTGCTCGAAATATTCCGCATTGGCCTTGCGCAGACGGCCGAGCGTCTCGGCTAGCATCGTACGAATGCCTTCGGCAGATGGATTGATGTCGGCCATGGTGTCGTTCCTCCTGGTTATGCTGCAAGTCCTATGCCGTTAGCCCGCCGAACCACGCACCGAAATAGCCGGCGTAGAGTGCGGGCAGTTCGAGATTCATTGAATGTCCGACCCGGGGCACCACGACGAGCCGGCAATCCGGCATCGCCTCGGCCATCCTGCGAAGATCGGCCGGCGGAATCCAGCCGTCCCACTCGCCCCAGAGCACCAGATGCGAATGCCCGATATCCGGCATCCGGAGCTCCAGCTCGCGGCTCTCCTTCTCGCGGGTGAGATTGACGGGCGTGCCGATCCAGATGCCCTCGGAGACACCAAAGGTCTGTTCGATGATCCGGTCGAACAGCGCCTGGATGTCCGGGATCCCTGGACGGAATTGCGGGATCATATTCGGCGCCATGCTTTCCGGCACGAACAAAGATGACGCTGCGGTCGCCATCACCGACCGGGTCAACTCCTTGCTCGCCATCATCGCGCGGAACAGCCCGATCTGGTCGGCATTGAATGCCATGCCGAGCGGGGTGACCGGATCAAGCGCAAACACCCGTCCGAACCGGCGTGGCTGCATCAACAGCATGCGGGCCGCAATGATGCCGCCGGTCGAATGCGTTGCAAGATGGCAGTAATTGATACCCAGCGTATCCAGTGCAGCCAGCATGTCCTGCGCGTGCTGCTGCATCGTATAGTTGGTATAATCGACCGTGGGCTTCGGCCGATCGCTGTCGCCGCAGCCGCGCCAGTCGATCCCGATCACACGGAGGCCGGAGGGAAAAAGCGGCGCAGCGAGCTCGATCCAGTCCTTGCTGGCGAGATTGCCGTGGATGAAGACGACGGTGATGTCGCCGTGTCCCCACTCTCGCCAGCCCAGCTGAATTTCACCCGCCTGCACCCTCGGCATGAACCGGTCCTACTTGTTCAGGCCGGCAGTGGGCGCCGCGCCTGGCGGCGTCGGTGCCACCGGCAGGGCCGAAACCACCGAGCCCTTGATCATGCGATCGGTCCCGAGCGGCGATGACGTGTCGACGCTTCCCCTCGTCACGAAATCCACGACGTCGGCCGGATACTCGACCGGGTTGTCGGTATGAATGAAGTGCCCGGTCTCCGGATAGATCTTGAGGATCGGCCGGTTACCCGCATTGGTCATGCGCGTCATGAACGGTGTGATGGCGTCGCGGCCGAGATCCGTCAGCCCGTTGAAGGCGGGCGTCGGGATGAACGGCTCCTTGTCGCCAAAGGCGAGAAAGATCGGTGCCTTGATCTGCGTGAGTCGCTCGTAGAGGTTCTTCGGATCATCCTGCTGGAGCTCCGCACCGATCGTGTAGACGTCATAGATGAACACGTTGCACCACTGCTCGAGCTCCTTCGGATTACCTTTGGTCAGCCCGACGCGCTGCTCGGTGTGGAGGCGGGCATATTCGCTGTCGCTGAAGAAATAGCCGCTCTTCGCCGCAGACACCGCGCCGGTCTCAGGGTCGCGCTTCTTGAAGTAGAAGAAATCGCGGATGTTCTGCTCGTCACGCGCCTTCTCCGCGGCCAGAATGCCGGTTTGGTCCCAGGTCGCCTTCCACTTGTCGAAGTCATGATCGAAGGCCGGGTCGAACAATCGCGCCTTCTTGCCCTTGGCGATAGTGATGTCGCGCGGATATTCCTCGAGCCCCGACGGCGCCTCCAGTGCGAGGCCCTGCACCGCATCCGGCCAGGTCAGGGCGTAACCCATCACGAACTGCCCGCCGAGCGAATGGCCGAGATAGTACGCTTTCTTGACGCCGAGCTGGTTGACGACGAGGTCGTAGATGACCTCGCGCATGTCCTGCATGGTGCGCGCCAGACTCTTGTCGAGATTGCCGGGCCCGGACATGCCGTAATGCGGCAGGTCGGGCACAATCACGCGCAGGCCGCTGCGTAGCGCATACTGCATGATGTTGCCGTAGTGGCCGCCGAAAGCGCCCTTGCCATGGATGACGACGAGGACCTTCGGATCCTTGTCGGTGCCGGCATATTCATCCATGTAGCCGATCTGCCAGGTATTGCCGCTCTTGTCCTTGGCGTTGGCGTATTTGACCGGATAGGGGTAGGTCACGAACTCCTTCCAGAACGACTTCTTCGGATCGATATTCCCGGCGACGCCGGGCACGCGATAGTTCTTGTCGACGAACTTCTGCGCGCGATCGAGGCTTGCGACATCGTCCATGAAGGCGACGAACTTCGGGTCGTTCTTCCGCTGGTTGATGATCGGAAACACGCCATAATGGGCGACCGGGCTTTCTTGAGCGATAAGGTCCGCACCGGGCACGCGGTCGACCGCCTGTTGTGCCAGCTTGAAGTTCAGCCAAAGGTCGTTCGTGATGTGCATCACCAGCGTGCGCGCCTGGATGCGGCCGAGATAAGCGTTGATGTTGTGCGTTTCGCCGACCCGGTTGCGCCAGACGAGGTCGACCGCGTCGTAAAGCTTGGCACGGTTGACGACGTTCAGCGCCGCCTTTTCGTTCGGTGGGTCCCAATAGAAGATTTCGGGCTGGACGGCCCCCCAGTTCTGGGACGTACGGAAGGCAAAGTCATAGCCCGTCATGCCGAGGATCGACCAGCCGAATGCCACGCCCGGCATCGGATGCTTCTCCTTGGGCAGCTTGTAATAATCGCCCTTCGTCGCCTGCCACACCGGATCGGATTCGATCGCTGCGGTCATCATCTGGAACGTCCAGTTGCCGACGGGATCCTCGCCATCCGACTGCGTCGTGCCACCGATCGGCATCAGCGCGCCGATATATTCCGGATGCATCACGCCCCAGACATAGGTCTGGGTGCCGCCCATCGAGACGCCCGACACGAGGGCCACGCGCGCGACCTTCAGCTCGTCGCGCAGCAGCCGGTAATTGGCCTGGACCATGTCATAGTAGCTGTACTGCGGAAACTTGATGCCAAGCCCGTCGGACGGCTTGCTCGCGCCCCAGGTCCCGAGCGGGTCGACCATGATGACGTAATAGCGGTCGGTATCGATCGGCCGGCCCGGACCGATGATGGGCACGGTGCCGGACAAGGCGGCGCCCTTGACCCACTGCTCATACATGTCGGTGGAATCGCCGGAATAGTATGAGTTGATGACGACGGCATTGGTGATCTCGCCGGCGGCATTGCGCCGCGGCGTGCCGACCGCGATATAGGCCGTGTGCAGTTTCCCGGCGCCAAGCGATTCCAGCGTGACGCCGCCCTCGCCGCCATTCTCCCATTTCGAGGGATCGGCGAGATCGTACTTTCCGCCGAGGCGGAAGTTGGCGATCTCGTAGGTCTTCTTCAACCCGTCGTGCTGCACCTGCGACGAGCGGCGCGAGAACGGCTGCGCGACCGCAAGCGATGTCCCGATCAACAGCAACAGCAGGCTGATGAGATATCGCCGCATGACATGTCTCACGATCATGGCGAATTCCTCCGGCAGGCTACATTTTTTCAAACGTTATGAGCGGCGGCGGCGCGACCCTTGATCTAGCGCAAGGGAATTCGCACTGCGCGCGCGAGAATTTCCACGACGAATTTCCCGCCGGGGCGCCGCGATGCCTTTCCTCAGCCACGGCTCCTACCGGATCCGGTACGAGCTCGACGGTCCTGCCAAGGCGCCGGCCTATGTGCTGGTCAACGGACTGACACAATATTCCGAACTGTGGACCCCCTATCGCGACGCGCTGATCGCGCGTGGGTTTCGCGTTGCGACCTTCGATCTGCTCGGTCAGGGCGCCTCCGACAAGCCCGCGCTCTTCATCAATCAGGACGACCAGGTCCTGGCGCTGCATCGCCTGATCGGCGAGCTCGGCGATGAGCCGATCTTCCTCAGCGGTATCAGCTTCGGCGGCTTGATCGCGCTTCGCTACGCCATCGAGCATGGCAAGCGCCTTTCGGGCCTGGTGCCGATGAGCTGCTTTGCCGAGCTTTCGCCCCAGCTTCTCTTGATCGGCAATGCCCTGCGCACCGGACTGATCCTGGGCGGCACCGGCTATCTCCAGGATCTGCTGCTGCCGATGAACCTGTCCGATGAATGGCTCAAGCCGCTGCTGAACAAGCTCGACAGCGTGAAGCGGCAGGGCTGGCTGGTCAACGATGTCTACGCGCTTCAGAACCTGATGGAGTCGTTTCTCGACTTTCAGCCGCTGACGCCGCAGCTTTCGTCGATCGCCGTGCCGACCATGATCCTGAACGGCGAGTTCGACTTCCTGACGCCGCGCGCGCTGCACGAGACCTTGCGGGTCGAAATCCCCGACAGCGCGCTCGTGATCATCCCGCGTGCCTATCACGCCTTTACGCTCGAGAAGGGTGCGCTCACAGCTGACCTGCTCGCGCGCTTCGCCGATGACGTGCTGGCCGGACGCTGGCGGGGCAACAAGGCGGTCTGGATTGCGCCGGAAGATCCCGGCGATGAGCTCACCCCGTTTCCCGCCGGCTACGATCATCTGCGCGCGATCCCCGTGCAGGGGACGTCAACATGAGCGGATTCTTTGGACCTCTCGATCCCGAAGGTCGCGTACCACCGCACCAGCAGACGCGCGCCGCCGCTTTCCTGATCTCCGCCCATGGCGCCCTGGCGCGGCAGTTCGCGTTCACCCTGCCCCTCAAGCTTCAGTCCGCCTGGCAGAGCGAGTTGAACGCGCAGTTCTACCGCGAGACCGAGATCGTCTCGCTTCTGATGCGCGCAACCACGTGGGTGCCTGACCTTGCCCTGTGCTACATGGCCACGTCCTGGGAGACAGCATGGTTCCCGACGCCGATCAAAGGCATCAGCGATAGCTTACTTGCGCAAGCGGTGCACCTGACCACGCTTGCCCATGCCGTTCATGCCGGAATACGACCGGCGGCCTTGCTGCCGATCGAGGCGAATGCGAACGATCCCTTCGCGGTGGCGCTGCGCCGGATCGAATTCGAGAGCGGCCGGCTGTTGCAGGCTCAAATCATGTTCCTGAAGGGGCCGGACCTGGTGCCTTTCAGAGATGTCGTCGGCGCGGCGCTCGAACGCCGACACACCGAGTTGCGCAAGCTCTGGAGCGACGCGCTCGAAAGCGTGGGAATCGCAGTCGCGAATAATGCGGGGGCTTGACGCAGATCAAGGGCGCGCGGCCGGCGCCCCCCAACATTCAACAACCGTCGCTTCTGTGCCCCGACCGGAGTTGTCGTCATGAAGGTCGTTTCCGTCGAAGAAGCCGTCGCAATGATCCCGGCGGGCGCCAGCGTCATGGTCGGCGGGTTCATGGGCGTCGGGACACCGGAGCGACTGCTCGACGAGATCGTGCGCCAGAAGAAGACCGGCCTGTCGTTGATCTGCAACGACGCTGCGACCCCCGGCAAAGGCGTCGGCAAGCTGTTCGACGCTGCGCTGGTGTCGCGGTTGACCGCAACGCATATCGGTCTCAATGCGAAGGCGCAGCAGCAGATGCTGGCTAGCACGATCGCCGTCGATCTCATACCGCAGGGAACATTTGCCGAGCGCATTCGCGCCGGCGGATGCGGCCTGGGCGGCGTCCTGACGTCGACCGGTGTCGGCACGCTGGTTGCGGAAGGCAAGCGCCAGATCGAAGTCGAGGGTAAGCCGTACGTGCTGGAGACGGCCCTGCGTGCGCAGTTCGCGCTGGTGCACGCCTTTCTCGCGGATTACCTCGGCAACCTGACCTACGCGCTGACGGCGCGCAACTTCAACCCGATCATGGCGATGGCGGCCGACACGGTGATCGTGTCGGCCGAGAACATCGTGCCCGTCGGTGTGATCGCTCCCGACCACGTCGTGACGCCGGCACCGCTCGTCGACTACCTCATTGCGAACGGGTGACCCATGGATCCGCAGATTGTCATCGCCCGGCGCGTCGCCAAGGAGCTGAAGAGCGGCGACCTCGTCAATCTCGGCATCGGCATTCCGACGCTGGTTGCGAACTACGTTCCGGCGGATCTGAAAGTATTCTTCCAGTCGGAGAACGGACTGATCGGCACCGGGCCCATCCCCGAGCAAGGTCTGGCGCATCCGACGCTGACGGACGCAGGCGGACGCCCGATCAGTGCGCTGCCCGGCGCCAGCACCTTCGACAGCGCGATGTCGTTCGGATTGATCCGCGGCGGCCACGTCGATGTCACCGTGCTCGGCGGTCTTCAGGTCGATGCGCACGGCCATCTCGCCAATTGGATGATCCCTGGCAAGATGGTGCCCGGCATGGGCGGCGCGATGGACCTCGTCAGCGGCGCCAAGCGCGTCATCGTCGCCATGCAGCATGCCGCAAAGGGCAAGTCGAAGATCGTCGGCAAGTGCACGTTGCCGCTAACCTCCGCGCGGCCCGTCCATCTCGTCGTCACCGACATGGCGGTGATCGGCTTCCCGGACGGCAAGGCCACACTGCTGGAGACCGCGCCGGGCGTCAGCGTCGGTGAAGTCATGGCAGTGACGGAAGCCGACCTCGTCGTCCCCGACCACGTCCCGGAAATGAATATCTGACGAGGTGACGGACATGCGAATATTCAGCGATTTCGACGAGATCAGATCCGCGGTCGGCACCGAAATCGGCGTCAGCGACTGGATCGAGGTGACGCAGGATCGGATCAACAGGTTTGCGGAAGCGACGTGCGACGAGCAGTGGATCCATGTCGACCAGGAGCGTGCGAGGAAGGAACTGCCCGGCGGCACCACCATCGCCCACGGACTGTTGTCGCTGGCGCTGGCGCCGATGTTTATCCGATCGGTAATGGGGCTGAAGGGCCTGCGCAACACCCTGAACTACGGCGCGGACAGGATCCGGTACCTTGCGCCGGTCCCGGCGGGCTCAAAGCTGCGCGGCCGCGTCACCGTTGCCGAGACGGAGGACGTGCCTCCCGACGGCCTGCGCGTGAACTACCATCTCGTGATCGAGATCGAAGGGGGCAA
The DNA here is from genome assembly GCF_018129995.1 of Bradyrhizobium sp. SZCCT0153. Classification (GTDB taxonomy): domain Bacteria; phylum Pseudomonadota; class Alphaproteobacteria; order Rhizobiales; family Xanthobacteraceae; genus Bradyrhizobium; species Bradyrhizobium japonicum_G. The sequence continues at coordinate 607,364 of NZ_JAFCKS010000004.1, read as the reverse complement.
ACGCCCGGCCTGCGTCGCCGAGTTGATCGCCCTGCACTATCGCTAGCCGGCGCGCGGGACGCCCGCCGGGCTCGTCGTTCAATCGATGATGTGATAGCCACCGTCGATATAAAGCACGCCGCCAGTGATCAGCTTGGCGCCGTCAAGGGCGAGGAAGGCCGTGGCGTTGCCGACGTCCTCGATGCTGACGAGGCTGCGCGCCGGCGCCTTGGATTGCGCCTTGTCCATCAACTCGTCGAATTCCGGGATGCCTGACGCCGCGCGCGTGGCCAGCGGGCCGGGCGAGATCGCGTGCACGCGGATGCCCTTCGGCCCCAGTTCGGCGGCAATGTAGCGGACGGATGCTTCAAGCGCCGCCTTGGCCACACCCATCACGTTGTAGTTCTCGACCACCATCTGGCTGCCGTAATAGGTCATGGTGAACATCGTGCCGCCGTTCTTCATCAGCGGTTCGGCCAGATGAGCCATGCGCATGAATGACCAGCAGGAGACTTCCATCGTCTTCAGGAAGCCGTCGCGGCCGACGTCCACCACGCGCCCGTGCAAGGCTTCCTTTGGCGAGAAGGCGATCGAGTGCAGCAGGAAATCGAGCTGCCCCCATTCCTTCTCGACCCGGGCGAACACCTCCTCCGTCTGTCCTTCCACCATGACGTCCAGCGGCATGAAGATCGGCGCCTCAAGCGCCTGCGCGAGCGGCTCGACATGCTTTTTGGCGCGTTCATTGAGGTAGGTCACCGCGAGATCCGCTCCGAGCGCGCGGAAGGCCCTGGCGCATCCCCATGCGATCGACTGGTCGTTGGCGATGCCGACGACAAGTCCCTTCTTGCCCTTGAGGGCGACCTTGGTTTCCGGAAATGCGGGAATCATGACGCTTTCTCATGTCTGGGGGTGGACGATGGCGAGTTCATCAGCAGCGACAGCGTGTGTTGCGCGATCATCAGTTCTTCGTCGGTCGACACGACGTAGACGGGAACGAGGCTGTGCGAGCGCGATATCAGCCGGGCATGACGGGCGTTTTCCGCCTGGTCGATGCCGACGCCGAGCCATGCGAGTTGATCGCAGATGCGCGCGCGAATGGTCGCGGAGTTCTCGCCAATGCCGGCCGTGAAGACGAAGGCATCCAGCCCTTGCAATGCCGCCGCGAGCATGCCGGCGTTGAGCCCGATCCGGTAGACGAAATAGTCGATCGCCAGCTTGGCGTTGAAGCTGTCGCTGGCTTCAAGCTCGCGCATGTCGTTGCTGATGCCGGACAATCCCTTGAGGCCGCAATCGCGATAGAGGAAATCCTGGACGTTCGGCGCGGACATTCCCTTCTCGGAGATGAGGTAGAGCACGACGCCCGGATCGATCTGACCGGGGCGCGTCCCCATCGGGAGCCCGTCGAGGGCCGTGAAACCCATGGTGCTCTCGACGCTGCGTCCGCCTCTGATCGCGCACATCGAGGCTCCGCTCCCGAGATGCGCGACGATCACCCGCCCATTCGCAATTTTCGGCGCGATCTTCGGCAAGGACTTCGCAATGTATTCGTAGGAGAGACCGTGAAAGCCGTAGCGGCGCACGCCCTCGGCATGAAGCTGGTGCGGGATCGCATAATGATCAGCGACCGCGCTATGCGTGCGATGAAATGCGGTATCGAAACAGGCGACCTGCGGAAGCGCCGGAAAATTGGCGAGAATCGAGCGGATCGGCGCCAGATTGTGCGGCTGATGCAGCGGCGCCAGCGCGATGAACCGTTCCAGCCGGGTCACGACGCCATGGTCGATCCGGATCGGGCGATCATAGTCGGGTCCGCCGTGAACGACGCGGTGGCCGACGGCAATGGGCTGGATGCGAAGCTCGTCCCGCAGCCAGGCGCCGGCGATGTCCATCGCGGCGGGAACGTCCGGCACCGTCTCGATCGGATAAGCGCGATCGGCAAGTGGATCGCCACTGGCGCCGCTCGCGCGCAGGCGCGGACGGCTTCCAATGCCGTCGATCTGCCCCTTGAGCTGCTGTCGTAGCGCTCCTTCACCCTCGATCGAATAGATCTGGAACTTGACGCTGGAAGAGCCGGCATTGACGACAAGGATAGTGTCCATGGCGCTCACGCGGCAATCGTCGGAGCATGCTGGCGCCGCGCGTGGGCGTACAGCGCTGCCACCGCGCAGGAAGCCATCCTCGCGCGCGCCGAGTCCGCGCGCGAGGTCAGGACAACGGGCACCCGGGCTCCGAGCACGATGCCGGCGCCGTCCGCCTTGGCGAAATAGGCGAGATTCTTCGCGAGCATATTGCCGGCCTCGAGGTTTGGAACGACCAGGATCTGCGCCCGGCCGGCGACCTCCGATTTGATTCCCTTGATCCGCGCTGCCTCCATATCGATGGCATTGTCGAACGCCAGCGGGCCGTCGAGCAGCCCGCCGGTGATCTGGCCGCGATCGGCCATCTTGCAGAGCGCGGCCGCCTCGATCGTGGACGGAATCTTCGAGGTCACCGTTTCGACGGCCGACAGGATCGCCACCCGCGGCGACGTGCCGAAGCCCGCCTGATTATAGAGATCGATCGCGTTCTGAATGATGTCCCGCTTGGCGTCGAGATCGGGAAAGATGTTGATGGCCGCATCCGTCACGAAGATGGTCTCGGCATAAGCCGGCACGTCCATCACGAAGACATGGCTGATGCGTCGGTCGGTGCGCAGGCCGCCGACCTTGGCGGTGACGGCGCGCATCAGTTCGTCGGTGTGCAGACTGCCCTTCATCAGCAGCTCGCCTTTGCCGACATGGATCAGTTCGACCCCGCGGGCGGCAGATTCGTCGCTGTGCGCGGCATCGACAATCTCGAAGGGAGCAATGTCGAGGCCGTGTTTGGCGGCCGTCTCCCGGATCTTCTTTTCAGGCCCGACCAGGATTGGCCGGATGATGCCGGCCTGTGCACTTTCGACGGCACCGCGCAGAGATGTCTCGTCGCAGGGATGCACGACGACGGTCGGGGTCGGCGGCACCGCCCTCGCGGCGGCGATCAGGCGGTCGTATTTGCTCGGGGTCTGCGTCGCGTCGGCTGACATGAGGCCGCTCCTTCCAACCAGTGTTACGACGCCTTCGCCTTGGGATCGAAAGGGGCAACGTTCGACGCCCTCCCCGACGTCTCGCCGGCGTCGAGACCGAACAGCGTTGCGACACGCTGCAGGCGGCTGGCGCGCTCGCCCGTGATATCCTCACTGGCCGACAGCACCTCGTTCATCGTCGTAAAGGCAGCTCGGCGTTGATTGACGTCGTCGGGGAGCAACTTCGGAATCGCAGCCAGCGCCGCCTCGCGATCGAGCAGCAGCATGAAGAATTGCTCGCGGACCAGCATCTTGAACTCTGGAAGCGTCAACTTCGCTCCGCTGTCGTCGCGACGAGCCTGCCGCAACGCCTCGATGCTGCGCTCGTCCACCATTCCTCTCGCCGAGCCGACATAGAGCAGGGCACGAATGGCAGCTTCGCGCAGTCCGCCCTCCCCAATCCTGGATTTGAGCTCGGCGGTCCGTTTCTCGAGCATGGCGCGGTGTTCGGCGGGCATCTCCAGCCGGTGCGACGGGTCGGCCTTCGGATCGATCCCGACGGCCGCCTGGAGCGCTGGCGAGCCATACACGTTGAGGAAGATCGCTTCGCTCAGCGCTTCCTGCGAATCGCGCCAGGCGTCCAGGACATGAACGATCTGCTTGGAGACCTGCTCCTGAAACGCCAGGAAAGGATTGTCCTTCGAAACCGGCTTGCGGTTCTCTTCCAAGCCATCCGCCGCCGACTTCACCGCCGTCATCCACGGATTCTGACTGCTGAACGCCTCATACTGCGTCCGCAACGGATGCAGATTGCGCATCAACTCCGCCGTTTGGGGCGCCACCATGCTCTTGATCCATGGCTGCACGAACTTCCGATAGGCGGCGAGGTTGAGCTCCGAGACTCGCTTGGCGGCGGCGAAGCGGCGCTCGTCCTCGGGCGAATTGCCGCCCATGGCCCGGATGTCGTCGAGCGTCCGCGCCTCGCAGCGCATCACCCACTCGCCGATGGTGAGGTCCGCATGCGTGGTGTCGGCGCCCTTGGCCTCGAAGGTCGCCTCGTAAAGTCCGGGCGGCAGCACGTCGATCAGGTCGATATTGCTGGAGAATTCCGCGTGCTCCTTCTTGGCCACGCCGCCGGAGACGAAGATGCCGAGATGGCCGACGCTCTCGTGAACGGTGTAGACAATGGTCTGCCCATAGGACCTGATATCGTCGACGTCGGCATAGCAATCGAGAATCCAGCCCAGCGCCTGCTGCGGCGGCGTGATGTTGTCGCCTTTCGAGCAGAACACCACGATCGGCGACCTGATATTGCGCAAGTCCACCTGCTGGCCGTCGGACATCTTGATGTTGCCGGCGGCCAGATTGTTGCCGACGAAGAGCTCATCGACAATGAACTGGATTTCCTCGGCGTTGAGGTTGACGTGTCCGCCCCACCACCGCTCGAACTCGAGGTAACGCTCGGCCTCGGTGTCGACTTTCGAATAGACGTTATACTGCTTGGTCCAGAGCGTGTTCGAAGGATTCTGGCTCTCGAAATTCTGTACCAGCCAGGCGCCGTCGAATTTGCCTGCGCCGAGATCACCGACAAGTGCGGTCAGCCAGCTTCCGCCCAGCAGGCCGCCGGAATAGCGCATTGGATTCTTGCCGTGCACGCCCGCCCAATAAGCGAGCGGCGCACCGGCGATGATCAGCGGTCCGAACAGTTCAGGCCGCAGCGACGCCAGGATCATGACGGCCCAGCCGGCTTGACAATTGCCGATCACGCAGGGCTTGCCGTCGGCTTCCGGATGGCGGCCGATGACCTTCTCGATGAACAGCGCCTCGGCGTGCGCAATCCGTTCAATGGTCTGTCCCGGCATCGGTTCCGGCAGGAAGCCGATGAAGTAGCAGGGATGACCCGCTTTCATCGCGACACCGATCTCGCTGTCGGCCTTGAATCCGCCGATACCCGGGCCGTGCCCGGCGCGCGGATCGATCACGATGAACGGGCGGCGTGCAGGATCGATCTCGACATCCTTGGGCGGGATGATGCGGACCAGCGCATAGTTCACGGGTTCATCCAGCTTGCGACCGTCGATGATCAATTCGGCGGCATATTGCAGGACGTGCGGCGCCGTCTGGGCGACGTGCTCCCGATACTGGTCGCCGCGCCGGCGCATCACGTCGAGAAACAGGATACTTCGCTGTCCGGCATCGACCATGTATTCGACCGCCGAAGCGACAAGTCCGGACATCGCGCCACCGGGTAACGCAGGCATTTCCATCGACATGGTTCGACCTCATCGTCGTGTCGATTTCATTCAAAGGCCTGCGCATCCGCCAGTGTTGATTTAGGTCAACGCTCGGCCGCCAGCTTCGCCGGCGGAACACGTTTCGCGTGAATCCAGGCAACCGTCAGCTCCCAGGCCACCGACAGAATGATCGGTCCGATGAAGAGGCCGATGATGCCGTGGACAAGGGTTCCGCCGATCACCCCGATCAGGATGACGAGTGCGGGCGTGGTCAGGCCGCGCCCCATCAGCAGCGGTTTCAGGATGTTGTCGAGCACCGATACGACCACGAGAAACACCGTCAGCAGGAGCGCAATCGGAAATTCCTTGTCGGCCCAGATCCAGATGATGACCGGCAGGATGACGATCGCGCCGCCGATCTGCACGATCGACAGCAACAGCACCACGAATGCCAGAAGTCCCGCGGCACCGATGCCGGCCAGCTTGAATCCAATACCGGCCAGCAAGGATTGGACGATCGCAACGCCGATCACACCCTGGGCTACCGCACGGATGGTGCTACCGGCGAGGTCGAGGAAGTGCTCGCTCTGTTCAGGAACGATCCGCGACAGAAAGTCGCGACTCGCGGCGACGAGTTGCGGGCCGTACGGAAACAGGACACCGGCCACGACAACGGACAGCAGGAACTTGACCGTCCCCACACCGGCATTGCCGGCAAATCCAAGCAACGTCGTCGCGAAAGGCTTGAGATAAGGCACCACTTGGCGCAGCAGGGAACGAAGATTGGTCGAGGCATGATCCCAGAGATCAAAGAGTTGAGGTCCGACGAGGGGCCATTCCTTGAGCGACTGAGGCGGCGTCGGAACCAGCACCTCACCCGCCGTCAGTTGCCCGGCAAGATCCCTGATCCCATCGACTGCGCCCATGCCGAGCCAGGTCGCGGGACCGATGACAATGGCGAGACTGACGAGGGTGAGAATTCCTGCAGCAAGCTTCGGCCGGCCGCCGAGAATTTTGGCGAGCCGCTGAAACACCGGGTTGAGCGCGACGGCGAGCACGACGCTCCAGGCCAGGATCGGCACGAACGGACGGATCAGGAGCAGCGTCCAGACGATCAGGACCGCGAGCAACCCCAGCCGGATCGCAAGCTGGACGATCTCGTCTCCGGAGAATATCTGGCGAAGTGTTCTCACGGACGTGCCCTCATCCATGCAGGTTGCAGGCGACGCTAATCTCCGCACTCGCGCGGCGATCTTGATCCAGATCAAGCGGCGATGGGTCTTCTAGGGCTGAGGTCCGGACAGGTTGAGTTCACGCTCGGCCCTGAATACGTTGCCGTAGAGACTCGCTATCCATTGCCGACCGCGCGAGGTCACGTTGAGGTAGCGTATCGCCGGCTGGATCTGGGGAGCTACGTTGCTCCAATAGAATTGCGGATATTTGTAGACGACGTCCGCCGGCGTTGCGTAGCCCAAGGTCTTGTTGAGTCCGATCTCTTCAAACTCGTAGAACAGTGCGTTCGACTTCTTCAGATAATTGGGATCGCCGAGCTGACCGATGAGATCAGCTGCGCGCAGCAACAATCCCTCCTCCTCCATGAGGCTATCGTTAGAGGGCATCGTATAAGGAAACCGGGTATACTCGATCGCACGAGCGACCCGCTCTGCGTCCAGCTGTTCGACAGAATCCAACCGCTCCAGCACGAACAGCTTCGAGCGATCGACATGGTATGGCGCGAGAGCCGCGTCAGACGATCCTCGCGGCAGACGAACAGTGCCGCCGTTCACGTCGGCGATGAACAGCTCGTCCTCATCGCCTTGAACGACGCCGCGCACGTATCCGATGTCATGGGCAAGGCATGCCAGAATGAAATTCGCATAGTCGTTCGCCGTGGTGGGACGCAGCAGCGAACGACCGGTCAGAATATCGTGCCCGGCAAGGGTCACGAGCAACGTATGCTCGATGTTATGATAGAGGGCATCGCTATTGCCGATGCACTCCATGGTGAGCTTTGCCGCGAACGGAAGCAATTCGGTCAGACCGGAATGCGAGGCGCCGAACCGGTCCTTGGTTTCTGTGGTCAGAAATGCGCCCAGAGCTTGCGACACCAGTTCCGGAACTGTGATCATCAGGCCGCTCCATGATGGTAGATGGGGACGATATTTTAGATCTGGCTCACCACTCTCCGCGCCCCATGAGTCAAGCGCCGCGAACGAACAAGTACGGCGGCCGATATCGCGCCGGCCCTTGACACAGATCAAGCCCGCAGCCAACCGGGTTGGTCATGGACGAGGCTCCGGTAGTTGCATTGGCAAGCTCCTGAGACAAGACCGCGCATGTCGAACACCGCCACATACAGCGCAACAGAGCACCTGCGGGACGGCAGCCCGGTCGAGATCCGCGCGCTTCGGCCGGAGGATGAGGCCGATATGCTCGCCGCACTGGACCAGACGAGCCCGCAGTCGCTGCAGCGCCGGTTCTTTGCCATGAAGCGTCATTTCTCCGACAAGGAGCGGGCCTTCTTCATGGAGGTCGATTTCAGTAATCACGTCGCGCTGGTGGTGCTGGCCGCGCAGGCCGGCCGGGACATCATCGTCGGAGGCGGTCGATACGTTGTCTTCGAGCCCGGACGGGCCGAGATGGCCTTCGTCGTCGTCGATGCCTGGCAGGGACGCGGCGTCGGCTCTATCCTGATGGATCATCTCGGCAGGATTGCCGTCAATTCGGGATTGCACGAGCTCACGGCAGAAGTCCTGCCCGAGAACAAGGCGATGCTGGCCGTGTTCGGCAAGTTCGGTTTCAAGCCGGACGCGCGCAGCGACCCGCATACGATCCATCTGGCGCGGCGCCTCGGACAAGCGAGCCGGTGACCGGCCGGCGCCGCTTAGGGCGTCCATCTCCGCTCGTTTGATTCAAATCAAGGCCGGTTCCGCAGCGACCGCAAACATTTCATCTGCACGGTGATGCCGCCCGCGCGACGGAGCCCTTCCCTCGCCGGTCTGTCGATATTTCAACCCAGACGGAGGACGTTATGACGTTCACGAAGGCAGCATTTACGACGATTCTTACTGTCGCCGGCACGTTCATTTTTGTACCCGGAAGCCAAGCCGCGCCGTTGCCGACCCATGTCGGCGCGATGAAAGCCGTGCTCGACAACGATGTCGTGCAGGCACGCTATGGCGGCTGGGGCTATCGCGGCGGATGGGGCGGAGGCTACCGCGGAGGAGGATGGGGTTATCGTGGCCTGGGTTATCGCAGCGCCGGATATGGCTACAGAGGTTATGGATATAGAGGTTATGGCTATCGCGGATGGGGAGCCGGCGCCGTCGTAGCAGGCGCCCTCGTCGGCGGCGCGATCGCAAGCTCCGGCTACTATGGCGGAAGCCCCTACTACGGAGGAGGATACTCCTATTACGGCGGCGGATACGGCTCCGATTATTGTCCGCCCAGCGCTTATGGCGCCTACGGCAGTTATGGCGGTTATGGCGGCTACTACGCGAGGCGGAGCTATTACTCCGGCTGGTGAATCCTGGCTCGGGACTTAATGAGCACGCGCTTTTGCTACCGTCACTCTGCGCTCTGCGTCTTGCTGGCGCGGGCGCTACACTTTCGTTGATCTGGATCAACTCGCACGCAGAGCGCAGGCATCGACTACGGCTCCAATCCAGAGGAGGCCGGAAATGAAGCCATCAATCGGATTAGCCGTCGCGTTGGTGATGATCGGATACGTCTTCGCGAGTTCTGAAAGCGCCAATGCCGTGGTGTACTGCCAATATGTCGACTATCCACCCAGCTGTGTCGCGCGGGCGGGCGTCGTGCTGCGGCCCAGACCCGTCGCGGGCGCAGTTGCACGCGAGGCAGTGCGGCCCGGCACTCCGGCCAATCGCGGCGGTCCAGTCGATCGCGTTGGCAGGCGCTGATCGGCCTGCTGCGATAGCCCCGGAAAAATCAGGGCCGGCACTGCTGCCGGCCCCCTGAAGACCTCAGACCGGGAGAGCTCAGTACCTCGCGACGACCGGGTTGCCATAGCTACCGAAGCGGTAGTTGAAGCGCACGGTGACCATATCGACGTCCTGGGTGACCCGGTCGTTGACAAAGGCGGCAAGTCGCGGATCAGCGATCGTGAACGAATTATTCCGGTGTCCCATGAACAAATGGTCGTATTCGAGACCCACCGACCAGTTCGGCGTGAAGCCATACTCGAACCCAACACCAATGACGCCACCCCAGCGGGTTGCGCTTTGCGCGACCAGCTCGGTGCCGGAGGGCGTGTCAAGAATGCTGAGGCGGTTGTCGGTGACCGCCGCGCCGCCCTTCACATAGAGCAGCGACGCATTCCAGGCGTAACCGATCTGGCCGGTGAAGAGGCCGATGGCACTGGTCTTGGAGCGCGTGGACAGCGTCGCATCGATCAGGCTGACGCGCTGGTTGCTGAGATCCGCCCAATCGCCTTGAGCTTCCAGACCAAACACCCACTGGCTGGCTTGCCAGCGATAACCGAGCTGGCCACCGATGACGCCACCGGACCGATCGCGGCAGCCGGAAGCGACGGCTACGCCGGCCGCGTCAAGGAAATCAACGCAGTTGTGGTTCTGCGCCCAGCCACCATTGCCGCCGATATAGAAGCCGGTCCAATTGTAGATCGGAATAATCGGTGCCGGTGGCGGAGCCTTTACGGCCATATCGGCAGCCATGGCGGTCCCCCCCGCGCACAGCGCCACCAGACCAACGGTTGTCAGCAGAAGCCTTCTCATTGTGTGCTCTCCTTGCCGGCCGTCTCTGATTGCTCGAAACGGCGGGTTGTTGCAATGCAATCATCCCCCAACTTCCGGCTGAAACTCTACGGGCGAGCGTTCGATCTCCCCGTGCCATAATGGCAACACTCAAGACTTTTCGAACTCGGCACTGAAACTCGACCCTAATCTGTCTCGCCGGCCGGCACGAACGACCTGTCCGCTGATGACTTGACCGTTGATGACTTGGTCCGAATGACGGAAAGCAGCCTGCCCGCCAGGGTTCGCTTCTCGTGACAGGCAAGGATCGGATGCGATTGCGTCGACTATCTTTCCAGGTCGCGCTTGGCCCCGGAGACCTCCTCGTCTTGCTCGATCCAGGACGGGATGTCGCTCGAGGGGATCAGCCGTCGCGGCAAAGAGGGATTGAGCGTGCCTGCGAACACGATCAATCCTTCATTGAACTTCTCTCGCGCAAAAGCCCGCGCTTCTTCTTCGTTCTCGAATGTGCGGGTCTCCCGGGGACTTCGCCGCTTCGGCAAGGTCCCACGCCTGTGCACTTCGAAGGTAACGTACCAGATCTGCGGCATCCGCCAGCTCCCGTATCGCGATCAAGCGGATATCTGTCGACCCAAAATGACCGGTGAGATCATGTCGTCGTCCTGGTTGCGCCGCTCTTCGCGACGCTCGGTGCGTCTCGTGCGCCGCTCATGACGTGCTTCCCCGTCTCTCTTGGCGTCGTTCCATGCCGACCGTCTGCGCCAGCGCTTGTATTCCGAACAGGAACGCGCCGGATGGCGCCAATCCGAGCGCCGCGGCCAATCCCGGCAGCGAAAGAGCCTCTCGGCGAGCGACTGGTTCACACCTTGAAGTTTCACGCATGTCTGCGATCTCCCGATCTCGAGGACGTTTCAGTCGTCAATTGCTCGACGTGCATTGATCGTCGTCAGCGATCAGCGTCGTTGCCATGGCCGCTCAGACCCAGCGATCGGACCGGCCATGCTCACCACAACTGGGACCCGAACCAGCCAAATTGCGGCGGTCGCGCAACGAGCCGGATGCGTCTTTCGATGTGCCTTCTTGCAATTTTGCTTTGACGCTGCGGCTTCGCTTCAGGCTTTGTCGACTGACGCGATTGCAGTCGTTCTGCATCGAGCGGTCGAAGCTGGGCAAATGCCTCCTGCGCGCGTATCTCTCGGGAGTCGGCGCCGGGCGGGGCAGCAAGCTCCGCCTTCGCGATGTCCGTCGGCACGATCGTGGGCTGGCTGGTGTCGAGAACGACTCGCTCCGGCAATTTCAAATTGGAATGGATGCGGATGGCGACCGAAGCACCGGGCCCGCCGCGCATGGCGGGCCGATCCAGAAGAAAGGCATCCGCAATGAAGAGCAGCGCCAGCAACGCACCGCCGACATAGACCAGGTATGACGAGACGGGCATTGTCGGCGCCATCATTGCCGCGGTTTTTCGTCCGGAAAGCAACGGCCGGCGGCGGCAACATTGGCGAAACAACGCAACCTGCATGGGCGTGGTTGCCTAAATCGAACCGCCGTTGCATCTGCCGCGGCGTATCCCTGGCGAAGCACTTGCCGAGGCTTGCGGGGCATTCGCGCACGCATGCTTCAGCAGGCTGATGTTCATCGCATTGCCGCCCGGCTTCGCTTGAGCCAGATCAACGAATCGGGTTTTAGCGACGTTGCCTCGCGCGACGCTGCACAGCTTGGTCAGCTCCGGTGACATGCACTTTGGTACAATGACCACGAGAGCAATTGGACGGGCGCGGCTCGCAGCGTAGGACTCTCGTGGTGTACATCGAGCTTCTGGCAGGGAGGGCCGATGATGAGTCAGTTCGAGCTGAGTTCGCGCGCAGCACTTTGCCGGCAGCTTGCGAGCCGGGATCCGGAAAACCGATCCGCGTGGATGGCCGAGGCAAGAAGCTGGTCACGCCTGGCGGACGAGACGCTTCATGATGAGCACGAATTGAGAAGTGGTGTCGTTGCCAGATTTTGCTTCGCATTCGGCAAATTTGTCGCGGCGCAACACGGGCCAACGGACCAAACGACAGAGATGATGAAGCGCAGATCGAGTAGCGCCATGCCGCCTCGGAGCCTGTCACCGACCGCTTGGGACATTTCTCCGAGTTCCTTGACCTTGATCAATGGTCGGAGCACCAGTCCATGGATCGATCCAAATTCACTCTCACAGAATGGAGACCATCATGAAGCGTGGCATGCTCGGAAAGCTCCTACTCGCTGTTGCCGTGATCGCCCTCGGAGTATCTGGTTCGCTTGGCTGGTCAGCTGACGAAGGCCTTTCGCTATCGCTGGGCGAGGCCCAGGCACGCGTCGGACGGCCCCTCACGCCAGTGTCGGTGGCCGGCGTTGCACGCCGCACGACCAGGCGCGCGGTGGTTGGCGGTGCGGCCGTCGGCGCGGCCGCGGTCGGCACGGCATGCGTCCGCGTGCTGGTCAACGGGGCTTATGTCTGCCGCTGACGGCCGCCATTTCCGGCTCTGAACGCCGCATCCTGCAGGATGACGTCCCCGCAGGATGCGCCAGTTGCGCATCCGATTCTCGATGGCAACATCAATGGGATTGGCTCATTCAGTCATACTGAGGCGTGTACGAGTTGCCTCGGCTCAGCGCACTTTCCGCAACGCCGTTCTGCGGCCAGTACATCGGGCAAATGTACGGTTCGGCATCGACTGGGAAACGAGCGATGCCTTCACGCGACAGTCCGAGCCACGTGCCGAGATCGACGACTTTGAGCCCGAAGTTGACCGCGGATTGATTGACGCGGGCGCAATGACGATCAAGGTCGAACGCCTTCGAAGGCGCGCGCGCCATCGAACGCGATCGAGGGGAGCCAGAGCCCATGGGTGCGTGGCCCCAAGATCGGCACGTTACCCTCGTGCCACTGGCCCGGAAGAATTTCAGTGTCCGCGAATGACTGACGGAGCTGTTGCCGGGATCCATGACGAATCTCCAATTTGGGACGACTGAACTATGGTCCGTAAATCACCAGTTCGGAATCCGATAGATCGGCAAGCCGGGGGCAATGAGGACCCTTGAAGTATTTGCAGCCGATTTGCTTCCTGTAGATGCCGACGAGGGCAACTACGGGGCCGTTGGCGTCGAGTGCAATCGATATCCTGCCGCGCCGCAGCAAGAAGCGGCCGATAGCGCCGGCGCACGCGACATAATCGGCCACATCGGGGCAATAGATCATCTGCATCGCCGGCAGCCTGATGCGACCGACGCGCATCGGCTGCAGGACAAACGGAAAGGCGGGGCCATCGGCGGCGCGGCATACCAGGCTGAGGCAGCCGTAAGCTGCGTGACGTGCTAGCAGCGCGCCGTCGGCTTCGGACAAGCCGTCGACCGTCTGTGCGTCCGGCCCGACGACTTCGACGCGCATAGCCTTGACCGGACGCGACACCGCCGGAAAAGAGAAAAATAACCCGCCGCAATAGCGCCGGAATCCCTGCGCTTCGATGGCGCGCCAGGTCCATTGCGCCGGACTGATATTGACGTAGGTGACGTCCTTGTTGCGCTGCGCGACCTTGGTCAGCATCGGCGCATAGCTGCGAAAAGCAGGTTCCAGGTACCAGCTGGAGAGATTGCAGCGAATGGAGGCACAGCCGTCATCATTCCGTGCGGTGTGGATCAACAGCAGAGCGCCGACGGGCCTGCGGTCATGCTCGAGCATGTAGCCGAAGCGCGGGAAATTGTCGGGCGTCTCCCGCACAGACAGGCGCCGGAGTCCGTCGATCCAGTAGTTGCGCGAGCGGATCGGAAATCCGCGTGTCAGAAGATCGGCGATGGCGTCAAGATCGGCTGCTCCTATCTCGCGGCATCGGATCATGGCCCGAACTCTCACTCATAATATCCCAGCTTCTTTCTGGTCATCAGGTTTGGCGAGCGCGCCAGATGAGCAGATCGAGCGACGACCAACTTGCGTCCATGACGACGCGCCGGAATCCCGGTTGCGGAGAGAACAGCTTCTCGCGCCCCCAGCGGCTTTGTGCGTCCAGCTCGCTGCGACACCATGTACAGCAACCAGTTGCGGTATATGCGCTTGGCTGGCTGATGCCAGACGTTGCTCAGATCCTTCGCCGTCTGATCGGCTGGAAAGTCGGCGAAAAGCTCCGGGCGTCTGCCGGAAAGGGCTTTCTGTCGAAAAGCGATCAGCATCTCTTTCGCTTCCTCGTCCAAATAACCCCTCGGTATCGTCGGACACACTTCATTCTCTCCGCGGAGGAAGCGTCCCATATCTCTCCTGTATTCGCCCAATAGGGTCCGGGTTTCGTATTCCGGATGGCCCTGGAAATGGACGAAAAGGCTCTTCTTCTGCTGCTTGACGAAGCAGTCGACCCCAGCCTCCGCCGACCAAGTGAGAACCGAATATCCGCAGTTCGAGAGATCCTCCTCCTGCACCTCGTTCCACCGGGCGTGCGGTATTCGGAAGGTCCTCGGCACATCGTGCATCAAGGGATGATGTCTCGTCTTTGTTTGAGCGAAGACGCCGAAGCATTTGGTAGGCAGCTTGTGGCGCGCAATGCCGTCCATATGCAGGACGGCCCCATGGACGGCCAGACAGGAAAACACCGACGACACGGTATTCTCCCTGGCCCAGTCGACGATCTCGGCGAAGGTGGTCCAATATGGCTCTTCCGTCAGACTGGCAGCTCTCGGCTCGGCACCGGTCACGATCACTCCATCCAGGCTTCCTTTCAGCAGATCGTCGATGCCGCGATAGTATCGACGCACGTAGTCGCGTCCCCATTCGGAACGGGGAGTCGCCTCCATCGTATAGAAATGCAGCCTGACGCTAAGTCGTCCGGCCGCCGCATCGAGCAGGTCGAAGATCTGGCGCTCGGTCGACATCAAGGCAGCATCCGACATGTTGTTGATGAGCCCGATGTCGAGGCAATCCACCCGATTTCCGGGTGACGCCATCGCACAAGCACCTCTGTTCGATACTCTCGAGAAGAGGTGGTGCTCGTACGAATCTATGTCGATTAGGACAGTCATCCGAATGCCTTCATGCTTTACGAAACATCAATTCGCGGCACAGAGAGCCTGATCGAGATCCGCGACGATGTCGTCGATGTGCTCGATTCCGACGCTCAGTCTGATCATCTCGGGCCGCACGCCGGCTTTGTCCTGTTCTTCGGGCGACATCTGCCGGTGCGTTGTCGATGCGGGATGGCAGGCGAGCGTTTTCGCGTCGCCAATATTGACCAGCCGCTTACAGAGCTTCAGCGCGTCGTAGAACCGCTTGCCCGCCTCGAAGCCTCCAGCCACGCCAAAAGTCAGCAGCGAACACGCCCGACCACCTAGATACTTCTGCATCAACTCGTAATAGGGGCCGCCGTGAAAGCCCGCATAATTCACCCACCCGACACGGCGGTCATTGCGCAAGAACTGTGCGACCTTTTCGCCATTCTCGACGTGCCGCTCGATCCGGAGCGCGACGGTCTCAATGCCCTGGAGTAGCAGAAACGCGTTCATCGGCGCCAGGACGGCGCCGGTGGTCCTCTGGGAGACGGCACGGCAACGGGCAATGTAAGCGGCGGCCCCGTAGCGCTCGGTAAAGACCAGCCCGTGGTACGATTTCTCCGGCTCATTCATCATCGGGAAGCGCCGGCGATGCTCCGCCCACGGGAACCTGCCGCTGTCGACGATAATTCCACCGAGCGTGGTCCCATGCCCGCCCATGAATTTCGTGAGCGACTCCACCACGATGTCTGCGCCGTATTCGATCGGCCTGAGCAGGATCGGTGTCGGCACCGTGTTGTCGACGATCAGCGGAACGCCGTGCCTGTGCGCGACGTCGGCCATTGCTTCGATGTCGCAGACGTTTCCGGCCGGATTTCCGACGCTCTCACAGAACACCGCCCGCGTATCATCGTCGATCAGTTTTTCGACGCTCGCCGACCGGTCGTCTTCCGAAAACCGGACCGTGATGCCCTGCCTCGGCAGGATGTATGCGAACAGCGTATGCGTCGTGCCGTAGAGCTGCGGAACCGAGACGATGTTGCTGCCCATCTCCGTGATGTTGACCACCGCATAGTTCACCGCGGCCTGACCACAGGCCACGCTGAGCGCCTCGATGCCTCCTTCCAGGGCGGCGACGCGCTTCTCCAGCACCGCGTTGGTTGGATTGCCGATCCGGGTATAGCGGAAGCCGTCCACTTCAAGGTTGAAGAGCGCGGCTCCATGGTCGGCGCTGTCGAATGCGTACGAGGCCGTCTGGTAGATCGGCACAGCAACGGCTTTCGTTGCGGGATCGCTTTCGAAGCCGCCGTGGACGGCGAGAGTCTCTCTCTTCATGGAGGCTGGCCTTCGGCTCTTCGATCCCGGGCTAGCTCCCGACTTCCTTGGCGCATCGGACCCCCTCTAATACTGACGGCGCCCGGCGATCGGTCTGCGCGAAGCCCAGCAGATTCCGCACTGCGCTCGGCCACAAGGTGACGTCATTGCCGTGGGTGTGGAACATGGCGACGGCGAGACGGTCCATCCCGAATGCCACGCAGGCGGTGTGGGCCGGCTCGGAGGCAGCATCGACGAGGCCCCAGGCAGTGCCGAAATGATCCCGGTGGTAGTTGAAGCTCATGCAGGCGGTCGGCCGCTCCTCGGAGCGAAGAGGCACCAGCAGTTCGAACTTCAGCGACTGCTGCTTTTGGCTCACCGCCATCATCTGACCGACCCGGCCGAAGAACGGGTCGTTGGCATAGTCGACCCTGAAGGTTAGCCCGAGATCTCGGGCGATCTTCTGGGCGCGTATGATCCAGCGCTCCCGAAACGCCGAGACGTGATCGGCGCTACCGATGCAGACGAATTCGCGCATCCTGAAGGACTGCAGCCGGTCGAGGTGGCGCGAGGGCTCGCGACGGAAGCACTCGGCGGCCACATCGAAGCTCCAACCGCCTGCCGGCACGGGACCTCGGCTCGCCGCGATCGGATAGACCGGATAGCAGGCGGCCGGCGACAGAACAAGATCGGCCGGCGATAACGACGCGGTCCAGTCAAAGCCGGCATCGAAGCGGCTGACCGCCGCGTCGATCTCGCTTTCCGTGCCGTGCAAGCCACAGACGCAACCGAGGAGGTTGGGAAAGCTCTTCAGATAGCCCGACCTCTCAAGCTGGGCGCGGCTCATGACCGGCGGGAAGCGCATCACCTCAGTGTTCAGTTCGCGATTCCGTGAGATCACCGCCGCAATTCGCTCCACGACGTCCTCATAGAGCGCCGTGCGGCCATAGACGCCGGGAGAGCCCATCTCGTGGAACAGCGCATCGGCGAGATGGTCCAACGGATCGGCCGGAGACAGAGTGGAGTCAGCCGGTTCTTTAACAATGGCCACGTTCATCAGGCCTATTCCTTTTGAGAGAAAGTCAATCGTATAGAGAGTCCGGAACGGTGCTCATCAGCGTGGAGGTACCGATGCTGGCGAGGATGCGATCGTTGTTGATCATGATCGGAGCGGAAAGCACGTCGCGCAGGTGGCGGCCGATACTTACATCGGTGTCGTTGCGATAACCGGACAGGCCGCAGGCGCGCATCGCGTGCATGACGGCTGCCACCGCGAGTTCGGAGGCTTCCACCTTGAGAAGATTGATCGAGGACTGGAAGTCGACGGACGACAGCGCGCGCTCGTCCCGTTCGCGAACTTCATAGAACTGGAGATTCGCGGCGATGATGGCGCGCAGTTTCGTCAGCGTCATTTTGGCGGCGGTGAAGTGCGCCGCGCCGGGAGGCATATTGCCGCCCGACCCACGCGCGGCCTTGCGGATGAAGAGCTGCGCCCGATCCACCGCAGCTGCCGCGATCCCCGCCCATACCGAGGACCAGCACAGGTGGGCGACGGGCGTCATCGTCTGCGCATGGATCTTTTCGTATGCCACGGGGAATATCTGGTCCGCAGCGCCCCTGAAATTCAGCCTGAACCCGGCGCTGCAGGTCCCACGCATGCCAAGCGTCTCCCACGCGAGAGTGGGCTCCAGCGTATATTCGTCACGGGTGATGGCCAGTAGCACCTGATCGGATCCGGCAGCGGAGTCGGAGCGACGGGCGATGGTGATGATGCCGTCGGCCTCGGCTCCGTACGAAATCACCGTCGCGTCGCGCACCAGAGAAATCTCGGTGCCAGCGCTCTCCACTGCGGCCGAACTGAAGCGTATGTTCCCGCCGTTCTGGCCTTCCGTGGTCGAAGATGCCAGCAGCAGCTGCTCGGCAGCCACGCGACGCATGAGACTTTCGTGCCAGCCGCTGCCCGCTCCGTGGCGGACCAGGCATGCGACCTTGGTCTGATGCATCGCGAAGATCATCCCGGCCGAGGCGCAGGCGCGGCCGAGTGCGTAGCACATATCGGCCACCTCGGAGATAGACGCTCCGCCTCCACCGAACTCGATCGGGATCTGAGCGCCCAGGAGTCTCTCCTTGCGCGCCGCGTCGATCGCCTTCCGTGGGAAGCGTGCCTCACGATCGACCGCCTCGGCTTCCGCCGCAGCGACCTCCGCGACAACCGCTGCCCGCTGCCGGAACGAGGGGCCGTCGGGAGAGAATGCTATTCGGCCGATGCCCGTGGCGATGTTGCGGAACTGGACCTCCTGCACACTCATGGGCCAAAGCCTCCTATTTCATCGTTGTCATGGTTGGACGACGCGTGCCCGGTCGAGATGGATTCCGCTCAAAATTCACAGCTAGCCCACTTCCCTTGCTGCGTCGTTGGCGCAGAAGTGGGTGTCAAGGAGCTACCACTCCCGGGCGAGGTACCTCCGAAGCAGAGCTATTGGCCCGAGGAGTAGTTGGGTATCGTCGTCCCGATTGTGATCACGCCCGGCTGCGGTGAGGGGGCCAGTGAAATGCACGACTTTGTCGTCAACGTTCAGGACCGTGTTCTATCCGTCGTCAGGAACGTCATCCGGCAGAACGCGATCACCGCCGATGTCCACCCGGAGTCCCGGCTGGTGGATATCGGGTTGAGCTCGATGGGCATGGTCGAGCTAATGCTCAAGATTGAAGCGGAATTTGATCTCATCCTTCCCCAACTCGAAATCACGCCCGAAAATTTCCAATCGGTGAAGGCGATGGAGCGAATGATCCTCAACCAACTCGGACCCGGGTCGGGATGACGCCGGATGAACGGAGATTCCGCTTCGACAACCTGGCGAGCGGCATCGACAAGGATTGCGAGGTCGTTAGGGCTCCAACCTCGCCGCCCAGCGAGCAGGCGAGCACGGGCGTCGATACGGTCGTGAAGGCAGCTGTGATGCAGCGGACCACCAGACGCGGCGCTCCGCGGCGCCGACGCTCCGCCGCCAGGACCTGGCTGCAAGCCATCGCACTAACGGCGCGGGTCGACGCCCATCCGCATCGGTTGTTCGCCGACGTCGTGGAAGAATGGGCACAGCATCAGCCAAGGCGACCCGCTTTGCTCTCGGACGGCCAATCTTTCACGTATGGAGAACTCACCGCCCGGATCAACCGGTATGCGCGCTGGGCGCGGAGCCTCGGCCTTCATGCGGGCCGCACCGTCTGTCTGATGATGCCGAACCGGCCGGACTACCTCGCCTGCTGGCTCGGCATCAGCAGCGTCGGCGGGACAGTGGCACTGATCAATACCAGGCTGGTCGGCCGGTCCCTCGCCCATTGCATCGACGTAGCGCACGCGGATCACCTCATCCTCGCTGCCGATTGCGTGGATGCGTTCGAGAGCGCACGTCCGCACCTGCACCGCGTGCCGCAGACTTCGCCCCTCGGCACCGGCGACCCAAGCAACGATCTGGATGCGGCGCTCGCCGCCTTCGAGCCAAGTCCGCTGTCCTCCACCGAACGTGGCGACGTCACGATCGATGGACGCGCACTCCTTATCTACACCTCGGGCACCACGGGGCTACCGAAGGCCGCGAACGTCAGTCATCGCCGCATTCTCACCTGGGGCGCGTGGTTTGCCGGACTTACGGACGCGTCCACCGACGATCGTCTCTACGATTGCCTGCCGCTCCATCATTCCGTGGGCGGCGTCGCTGCCCCCTGCAGCATGCTCTACGCGGGCGGATCGGTCGTGATTGCGGAGAAGTTTTCCGCAGGCAGCTTTTGGGACGACATCGAACGTTTCAACTGTACTGTTTTCCAATATATTGGCGAGCTCTGCCGCTATTTGCTGAAGGCGCCGGCGTCTGAACAAAAGGCGCGACACGGGCTGCGGCTGGCTGTCGGCAACGGATTGCGGGGCGACATCTGGGAGATGTTCGCCAGCCGGTTCGCGATTCCGCAAATCCTCGAATTCTATGCCGCAACGGAAGGCAATTTCTCGCTGTACAACGTCGAAGGAAAACCCGGTGCGATCGGCCGGATCCCGCCGGTTCTGGCACATCGCTTTCCCGCCTCGATCGTCAAGATCGATGCCGACAGCAGCAGCCCGGTCCGGAGCGTCGCAGGGCTCTGCATCGCCTGCGCACCTGGCGAGATCGGCGAGGCCGTTGGACGTATCGGTGATGGCGATCGTGACGGCCGGCCTTTCGAAGGCTACACGGATCCCGAGGAGACCGAGAAGAAGATTCTGCGTGACGTCTTCGCCGAGGGCGACGCGTGGTTCCGCACCGGTGATCTGATGCTGCGCGACGAGCAGGGCTACTTGCACTTCGTCGACCGCGTCGGCGACACCTTCCGCTGGAAGGGCGAGAACGTCGCGACCAGCGAAGTGAACGACGCAATAAGGGACTGCCCCGGCGTTCTGGACGCCTCGACCTATGGGGTTGCCGTTTCCGGGGCCGATGGCCGAGTCGGCATGGCGGCCCTGGTGGTCGACGGAGGATTCGATTTCGGGATATTCAGCGAACACCTTTTGTATCGGCTTCCGCGCTATGCAGTTCCGGCATTCGTCAGATTGTGCCGGGCGCTCGAGGCGACCGACACTTTTAAGCAGAATAATCAGCGGCTGATCCGCGAGGGATTTGATCCTTCGGTGGTAGACGATCCGCTGTTCCTGCGCGATCCGGTGACCGGCGACTATCGTTCGATCGACCGGGCGGTCTACGCGCGCATCGTTGCGGGCGAAATCAGGCTCTAACATCGGCTCGGAAAGCCGAAATGTGAGGTGTATCATGTCGGTCAAGTCGAAGATTTTCTCTGCGATGAAGCAGATCGCCGAGGAACAAAAGGTCACGCTTCCGCCGCTTGAGGACGATCTGTCTCTGAACGAAACCGGGTTCGATTCGCTGGCATTCGCAATCCTGGTTGCGCGGCTCGAGGACGAAGTCGGTGTCGATCCATTCACTGTCGCCGAGGACGCAGCCTTCCCGTCAACCCTCGGCGAGTTTGTCAGAGCCTACGAGAATGTCCCAGCCTGACATCGTCGCGTTGCGCGAGTATCTCGGCCCGGAGCTGAAGGACCGCACGATTTCTGATGCCCGGCACACTGTATCGTTGACCGACATAATCCAATACAGCTGCTTGACCGGTAGATCCTGCGATCTGTCCGGCCGCTCCGTGCTGCTTGCGACGTCTGGACAGTTGCTGTCCGCACTCGCAATGATCGAGCTAGACGGCATCGCCCGCCGCCTGCTTCTATGCCCGCCCGACCTCGATTGGGATCGCCTGCAAGTCCTGCTCGAGCAGGCCGATATCGACACCATCGTCACCGATCGGCCGTTACATCGAAGTAGTGCTGGCAAGTACATCGTTATCGGCGTCGACCTGCCTGAGCGGCCGGCCATGGGATCGGAGGTCGATCGCGCGACCGAGTGGCTGATGCTGACCTCGGGGACATCTGGGCTGCCGAAGATTGTCCGGCATACGCTTGATGGGCTCGCTGGCGCGATCATCGCCGAGGGGCCCGCGCGCAACCGGAACGCAACCTGGGCGACGTTCTACGACATCCGCCGCTACGGCGGCCTGCAAATTTTCCTGCGAGCCGTGATCGGCGGCGGATCGATGGTGCTTTCGGAGCCAGGGGAAGCCGTCGCTGCCCATGTGGCGCGGCTGCGCGCGGGCGGCGTCACCCACATCTCAGGGACGCCATCGCACTGGCGCAAGCTCCTGATGAGCGGCGCGTCCGCCAATTTCTCGCCGGACTATGTCCGTCTGTCGGGCGAAATCGCTGACCAGGCAGTGCTGGACGGCCTGGCCGGGGCATTTCCGCGTGCGTCTATCGGGCATGCCTATGCCTCGACCGAGGCGGGCGTCGTTTTCAGCGTGGACGATGGGCGCGAGGGTTTTCCTGCCCACCTGATCGGGCAGAGTCACACCGGCGTTGAGATGAAGGTGGTCGACGGCTCACTGCGGATCCGTTCCCGGCGCACCGCGCGCTCCTATGTCGGCACCGATGCTCCGCCGCTCGCCGACACCGAGGGCTTCGTCGATACCGGCGATATGGTCGAACTGCGCGGCGAACGATACCATTTCGTGGGCCGGCGAGGCGGCATCATCAACATCGGCGGGCTGAAGGTGCATCCGGAGGAGGTGGAAGCCGTGATCAACCGGCATGCCTCCGTCCAGATGTCGCGCGCGCGATCGCGCAGGAGCCCGATCACCGGCGCCATTGTGGTCGCCGACGTCATTCTCGCCAACGGCACCGATGCCGAGCGCCACGAGACGATTCGCACGGAGATTCTCGGCCGCTGCAAAGATTGCCTGGCTGCATGGAAGGTGCCTGCGGTGATCCGCTTCGTCGAGCGACTCGACGTCACGGCAGCCGGGAAACTGGCGCGCGCCGATGCGTAACGTCATCGTCACCGGCGGCAGCCGCGGTATCGGTCTTGCCATTGCGCGCAGGCTCGCCGCATG
Source organism: Bradyrhizobium sp. SZCCT0153 (assembly GCF_018129995.1). Classification (GTDB taxonomy): domain Bacteria; phylum Pseudomonadota; class Alphaproteobacteria; order Rhizobiales; family Xanthobacteraceae; genus Bradyrhizobium; species Bradyrhizobium japonicum_G. Next base: position 584,589 of record NZ_JAFCKS010000004.1, on the reverse strand, counting down.
CGGCGACTACAATGTGGTCGCGGTGGCGCGCCGCGAGAGCGGACAGCTTGCGGCTGCAGCCGGCGAAGCACAACGGCGACTGCATTTCCGCGCCTGCGACCTTGGGCTCACCGAAACGATTCCGGTCTTCGCAAAATCAGTGCGCGACGAATTCGGCGCGATCTACGGCCTCGTCAACAACGCCGGAATCGGTACCGATGGGCTGCTGGCCACCATGCACAATTCCGAAATTGAGGCCTTGATTCGCCTAAACGTACTGTCGCCGATCATCCTGACTAAATACGTGGCACGCCATATGATGGCCAACGGCGCCGGGCGGATCGTCAACATTTCCTCTATTGTCGCCTCGACGGGTTACAGCGGCCTGTCCGTGTACGCCGCGTCCAAGGCCGCCATTGCCGGCTTCACCCATTCGCTGGCCCGAGAAGTCGGTAGGGTCGGCATCACCGTGAACGCGATCGCGCCCGGCTTCGTCGACACGGAGTTGACCAGGTCCTTGGACGAAAAAGGCCGCCGACGCATCGCTAGCCGCAGCGCATTGCGCCACCACCCCGAAGCCGACGACGTCGCTTCCGTGGTCGAATATCTTCTCGGCGAAGGCGGCCGGAACATCACCGGCACCGTGGTGACGGTCGACGCCGGTAGCACTGCCTGACCGCTGAGAATCGGATCCCCGTCGCGGGTGACCTCTCCTCTTGGCTAAATTACTCGAATGTCGACCTAGCCTGACCGCAGGCTGGACACGTCATTTCGGCGACAGCCCCTTCGGATGCTCAAGCATCATGTTGCAGGCCTTCTCCGCCTCCGCGAAGGTTGAAATCGCGGAACCGCCAATCCGCGCACTCGCTTTCAGCTCAACCCAAGAATTTCAGTTCTCTTGGCAGGCCGACTACAGAGAAGCGGCCCTGACCGCTGGGGGCAGGGCAGGAAGGGCCAGGGCCGCCGCTCCCGATGTACCGATATCCAGTCAGCACACCGCTACACCTCTGCGATCGCATCTGGAGCCGATCTGTTGCCCGCGACTTCGCTTTACCTGACAACGGACAAATCGCGATCGACCCAGAGCTGCAGATGACGAATGATTACACTTCCCTCCCGCTACCTGGGCTGCGATTTCGGATCAGCCGCAAGTCCCGACGGACTACCCCATTTAGCTTCCCGGACATTAACCGCCAGTCAAGCAGCGCTTGAAATCAGTCTCCAGCCCTCAAGGCTGTTCGTTCAAGCTGATCCGCTGTGCTGCCGGGGCGTCGCCGTGACAACATGCTTACATCACTGGCCGCGCCGATGCTGACCCAAAGTTACGACTCCCAGCGCTCGTCACTCGTCGGATTCAATCCGGCATGCGGCGCCTTCTCCCCGGAGGTGGTCGTACGATCATGTTGCAAGATGGCAATGGCCGCGAGCACCGTCCGATTGCTGATTTCAAGCTTCTGAAAGATGTTGTGAAGATGCTGTTTGATAGTGCCATCGGCAATGTTCAACCGCCGCCCGATTTCCTTGTTCGACAATCCTCTCGAGACCAGATGCACGATTTGACGCTCGCGGTACGTGAGGGTTGCCAGCATGTGTTCCGCATTCGTCCCCATTCCCTGCGGTGCCACGGGATCGGACGACGTCGGTGGCAACAAGCTGTGGCCATTAGCGATGCGCCGCAAGAACTCAACCAGCGCCTCAGGCTCCGTGTCCTTCAGGACAATGCTGCAGGTTGCGGGTGCGGCTTCCAGCACCATGGCGCAATCTTCACTTGAGCCAAGAAAGACCACATGTGTCGAACGACTTTCCAACGAACGATTTTCTGAAGTAGGGGTCGAAAGAACCATTAGTGCGGCGAACTCGGTCATTGCGGGATCGACGATCGCGATATCGGGAGCGAAGTTACGAATCGCTTCGACGCAGCTTGCAGCGTTCTTACAAGATGCAACGATTTCAAAATCGGCCAGGGCATCGAGCACGATACTCAGGCCCACCAAGACGATCGGATGCCGGTGTGCAATGACTACGCTGCTACGTCGCATTGGGCACTCCTCCGCCGAGGCCCCCCAATCTTAACGCGCCAAACCTGCTCCTATTTCTAACCCATATAGGCAGGATCAGTTCAAATATCTTCCGAGACGACGGCATGTTGCGACGCAACATCAGAGCAGGTCGCCCCGGCTTTTCGCCCCAATATGCGCTGGAATGCCTCAAACCGTCTCGCGACCAGTCTGCAATGGCCCCGAGATGAACCACGGCGCAATTGCGCAACGTGGGCACAGCACTAAATCTCTTCCGCGCCAGTATGACTACCGGCCAAGCCAACCGCCGCTATGGCCGGCGATGTTCCGTTTTGGCTTCACCTGCAACATGCAAAAACCTTGCCCTAGGACTCGGCAATGCCACTTGGCCCCGGCATCATCAACATGGCCACGGAGAAGCTCTGCACAGCCCCGCCGAACCGCTTCCAGCCCACTGGCGTTGTTAGCCGATGGACCTGGCCACGATCCAGAAGCACCTTGCCCAAGCCGAACGGCACGCCGCCGAAGGAAGGCGCCTTGTCGCTCGCCAAGAGACGCTGGTTACGGGCCTACATCAGCGCGGCCACGACGCCACGGACGCCCTCAAGATTTTAGGTACGCTGAGGGATACGCAGGCCATCCACGAACAGGACGTTCGGCGTCTTCGCGACGAACTAAACGCCGCTAGCCAGCCGTTGGCGTAGGCTGTTGCCCGTTATTTGGCAGCGAGCCTTAACCGAGACGATCAAGTACCGCGAGCATCGCGTTTTCAGAGAATGCCCCACCTTCGGGATTAGTGAAGATCAGTTCGCCTTGACGGCCATCTCGAAAACAACGGTCTTCAGAAGGAAAACGACAGACGCGATGCAAACAGTGAGGCTGCCCAAAGGTGAGCAATTTTGCTCAGATCTGGTCTGCCATGCATGACAAGAATGTCGGTGGCCGGAACGACATCAGAGGCAATGGATGATAAGCATCACACAGTGCCAAGAAGCTGCTGACCACTACTCTACACTTTTCCGTGAGGTTACCCCTTCTGAGGATCGCGCCGCCGTCCTCAAAAACATCGCCCGAACCTTGCGGGGTTTAGCCGGTCAGTTAGATAGACTGGCGTGCCTCGAGAGGAACAAGGAAGTCATAGCTGACAGATCAGCATCAGCGAAGCCTGGACCTCACGAGGCAAAGTCGATTGCGGCAGGCATCACTACGGCGAACGCCATGTAGCCCAAAATAGTCACGCCGTCGTAACTGCGAACCAAGGACGGCATAGGTGCTGAGTGTTGTGCAATAGCCATGACCAAATTCCCTATTCGAATTGCGCGCGCTCGATCGCGCCACATCTTAGGTTTGGTCTAAGAGAGCGCCGTGAAGCAATTCACCGCATCGTCGCACAAATTCCCGTCATTTCTTGTTAGCTGCATTCCATCAAATTGGTCCGCAGACAACCGCCCCCGACTAAGATGCAGGGACGGCGCCTAACGCGCAGTTCAATTCCAGACAGGTTCAAGCTCGCCAACGCGCCGCGTCACCCAGAGACGGCGCACGAAACGAGTTCCGCGAGGCTCTTCGGCCTGGACCTACCCCCGCGTCTATAACGAACGGCATATAGGCGATTGGGAATTCAACTAACATTATTAAAAGCCTAAAGAATACAAGATCGGTGGATTTGCCGATGGCGTTCGGGAAGGCTCGGAGTAACTCAAGATAGCTAGAAGCTAGAACGGCCAACCATCAACAATGGCTGGTCATCCCTCGCCAGACTTAATTGATTTGCGTTTCTGTTGTGTCATTGCGTTGGCTGGAGGACCAAATGAGGAGGCATCAATCTCATGAGGTAGTTCTTATCGGAAAGAGCGTTTTAATTCGAGAAGGAATTGCCAGAATTTTGCACGCGGCGACTTTTCGCATCCCGATATCGGTCTCTCGCCCAGAGGAATTGCCAAGCTCACTTCAAGTAGAGAAACTGATGTTCCTCATCGTCCATACCGGCGATGGCTTCAGCGTGGCGATAGAACAAATCGGATTTGTGAAAGATCGGTACCCGGACGCGCGCATCGCGATCGTGTCCGACAATTATCGGCCAGTCGACCTTGCCTCCGCATTTCGAGCAGGGGCGAACGGCTACTTCGTGAACGTTAATTCGTGCGACGCATTCATCAAATCCGTCGAGCTCGTGACGATGGGCGAGACCGTCTTCCCGCCTGCATTCCTGTCATTCGCCCTTGATTCCAATCGCGCACGCGAAACGGCGGAGCCAAGCGAATGCGAACAAGCCATCCTCGCCGCTGCAGAGGACGCGATCCTTCCGCAGCTCTCTCCGCGAGAAAAGGCAATTCTATCCTGCCTTATCGAGGGTGATTCCAACAAGTGCGTCGCCAGAAAGATCAATATCGCCGAGGCCACCGTGAAAGTTCACGTCAAGGCGATCCTGCGCAAGATCCGGGTCCAGAACCGGACACAAGCGGCCATCTGGGGGATGAACCATGGGTCGCTGGTACGGCCGGCAAACGGTCGCGCCCCCTCAGCAGTCGATGCGGGCAGAGGGATCGCGAAGCCTATCGAGGCGATCTCCGAAATGGAGCCGGCTCCACTAGTTCCCGTCGTGGCACCCCCTATCGACGGCTTACTCCGCCAGGGCGTGGACCGGGGGAATCCCGCCGCGGTACGGTTCTACAAGTAGACGCAGGGGCTCGGAAACGAACTGCCGTCGCGCAAACGGTCATGCGGAGTAAAGGCTTAAGCCGCGACCCTTTCGTCGGCTTCGCGACGTCTAGGCGCCGGCAGCGTGTTCCCCGCTGCTCCGGCATGAATGGTACTCGAGATCGCGCGGATACGCTCCTCGGGCTGACGACGCGGAGCGCACAGGCTGCGGGAGCCGGCCCTTTATCGCTCCCGCAGCGCCTCCTGCTTGTATCTCGCCAGCGGCGAGAGAAGGTAGCTGATGATCCTGCGCGTGCCCGTCTTGATCTCGACCGTCACCGCCATGCCGGGACCGAGCTTGACGAGCTTATCCTCCACCTGCATGTGCGTGCGGTCGAGTGAAATGCGCGCCGCATACTCTAGCTCCTGGCCTTTCGGCTCGCTGCTGCCTTGCGCCGTGCCGGGCGCGCGGTCGTTCGATCCGCCCTGCCTGTCCCGCGTGATCGCGTCGGTCGACACGCTGAGTACGTCCCCATGCAGGAGCCCATAGCGCGTGAAGTTGAACGTATCGATCTTGATCTCCGCCTTCTGTCCGGGATGCACGAAGCCGATGTCGCGATTGGACAGCATGGCCTCGATCTCAAGCTGACTCTCACTTGGAACCACGATGGCCAGCGCCTGTGCCGGCGTCACCACACCTCCCACCGTGTGAACCGCGAGCTGTTGCACGACGCCGTTGACCGGCGCGGTCAAATGCTGAAGCTTCGTGCGCCGGTCCGCCTTGACCACTTCCTGCGCGGCGCTCGCTGCCTTCTGCTCAGCTTTCGCGAGTGCGTCATAGGTGGCACGCCGATACTCCGCGGCGGTCCTTTCTTTCGTTTCCTTCAACAAGGCGATGGCAGCGTCGGCTTCGCGGAGCCGGCTCTGCTGGAGCACCAGATCCTGCTGAAGGCCGACCAGCTCCTGATACTCGGAGAGATAGACAACCTTCGAGGCCAAGGCCTTGTCGACGAGATTCTTGCGAATGTCGACTCGCTCCTGGAGCACCGGTATCGTCGCCTGGAGCTTCGCCGCGCTCGCCGACGTGGTCGCCCTCTCCGCTTCCTTCTGACCTTGCTGGCGCTCGATCTCGGCGAGCTTGGCGCTCTGCTCAGCGCGCTGGCTGATCAGAAACTGGCGATGCATCTCGATCTCCGCGGCACTTGCGCCCGGCGGTGATCGGAAAGCGCCAAGCGGATCGTCGCTGAGCGCTGCGCGCAGCCGCGCAACGTCGAGTTCGGCTGCGACGAGATCGCTTCTCTGGCGCTCCTGATCGGCCTCCGTCATCGTTGGGTCAAGCTCGATCAGAACGTCGCCGGCTTTGACGCTCTGTCCGTCTCGGACGTGGATGGCGCGGACAACACCCGTCTCGAACGGCTGGATCAGCTTTGTACGGCCACCAGGCACGATCTTGCCCGTCGCAGTGGCGACGATATCGACGCTGCCGAATGATGCCCACAACAGCGCGACGCAAAAGACTGCGATGATGCTCGCCCCGATCGCGCGACCGATCGGCGATGGCGGCGATTCGGTGATCTCGAGCGCCGCGGGCAGAAATGCGATCTCGTGCTCACGCCGTCGAATCTCGGCTCTCGGAAACGGAACGACATTTCGGCTAGCGGACGTCATGGATACCGGCCTGCAGATAATGAAGGTTTGCGTAACGCCCATTCGAGCGGATCAGCTCATCATGGCTTCCGTCCTCGACGATGCGGCCATGCTCGAGAGTGACGATCCGGTTCGCATTGCGCACGGTCGAGAGCCGATGAGCGATGACGAATACAGTCCGACCGGCGGCAATCCGTTTCATGTTCTGCTGGATGGCGCGCTCGCTTTCGTAATCGAGCGCGCTGGTCGCCTCGTCGAGGATAAGGATGCGGGGGTTGGTAATGAGTGCGCGAGCGATCGCGACACGCTGGCGCTGCCCGCCGGATAAACTGCTTCCGCGTTCACCCACGATGGTGTCGTAGCCCTCGGGGAGCTCCAGGATGAAGTCGTGAGCGCCGGCGAGCGCCGCCGCCTCGATGACGCGCTCCATGGGCATGGCCGGGTCGGCGAGCGCAATGTTCTCGCGGATCGAGCAATTGAAGAGCACGTTCTCCTGCAAAACCACGCCGATCTGGCGCCGAAGCCAGGTCAGGTCGACCGTCGCGAGGTCAACGCCGTCGACCAGCACGCGTCCGCTCTCCGGCACGTAGAGACGCTGGATCAACTTGCCGATGGTGCTCTTGCCCGAGCCCGAAGAGCCAACGATACCGACGACCTGGCCGGGCTCGACGCCGAAGGACACATCGTGCAGCACTTCGGGGCCGTCGACGCGGTAGCGGAAGGTTACGTGCTCGAATGTGACCTTGCCGCGGATCGCCGGCAGCGCGGCGCGGGCCGAACTGAAGCTTGGCTCCGGCATGGTGTTGAGGATGTCGCCCAGACGATCGACCGACAAACGGGCCTGATGGAAATCCTGCCAGATCTGCGCGAGCCGAAGTACCGGCATGCTCACCCGCGCCGCCAGCATATTGAACGCGACCAGTTCGCCGACGGTCAGGTCACCGCCGATCACGAGCCTGGCGCCGAAGTAGAGCGTTGCGACGGTGACCAGCTTGTTGATCATCTGAACCGCTTGGCTCGCCGTATTGTTCAGGCTGAGCACGCGGAAGCTCGCACCTACATAGCCGGCGAGTTGCTCTTCCCAGCGGCGTTGCATCTGCGGTTCGACCGCCATCGCCTTCAGCGTCTCGATGCCCGTGACGCTCTCGACCAGGAAGGCCTGGTTCTCCGAGCCGCGATTGAACTTCTCATCGAGGCGTCGGCGAAACAGCGGCGCGGCGCTGGCGGAAATTCCGATGTAGAAGGGGAACGAGGCCAGAACGATCAGCGTCAACGGCGTCGAATAGTAGAACATCACCGCAAGGAAGACGACGGTGAACAGGAGATCGACGACGAGTGTGAGCGCCGAGCTCGTCAGGAACTGGCGGATGTTCTCGAGCTCGCGAACGCGTGCGACCGAATCGCCAACACGGCGTGTCTGGAAGTATGCGATCGGCAACGCCATCAGGTGACGAAACAATCGAGCGCCGAGCTCTACGTCGATGCGGTTCGTCGTGTGCGCGAAGAGATAGACGCGCAACGTGCCGAGAACAGTCTCGAACAACGTCAACGCAACGAGGCCCGCGACCAGAACATCGAGCGTGCTGATGCTTCGATGCACGAGCACCTTGTCGATGACGACCTGGAAAAACAACGGCGCGACGAGGGCAAAGACCTGAAGGAAGAAAGACGCGATCAGAACTTCGCCGAGAAGACGGCGATACTTGTGGACCGCACCGAGAAACCAGCTGATATCGAATCGCCGGGAGAGATCCGTCAGGGCGGCGCGTCGGGTCATCAGGATGATGTCGCCGTCCCAGACGGCCTCGAGTTCGGCCTGAGTCACGGATTCGGGTCGTGGAGACAATGGGCGTTGAACAAGAAGCTTGTCGTCGATGACCTTGCCCAGGATCAGGAAGCTGCCGTCGCGCAGCACGGCAATTGCCGGCAGCGGCGTGACGGCAAGCCTGTTCCAGCCCGACCGCTGTGCTTGAGCCTTGAGCCCGAACTCCCTCGTACTGCGCAGGATTTCGGTCACACCGACCCGAGACGTGCCCATGCGATGCCGAATCTGCTCCGGGTCGGCCGCGATGCCATGGCAACGCAGCAGTATCGCCACCGCGATGAGCCCAGACTCATCGCCATCCGCAGGCTCAGGAACCGGCTCATGGACGGGCATATCGCGACGAAGGGCGGAAAAGGCATGCGTCAGGACGTCACCGGCACGGCCAACCACATCACGCCCGAGCGCAATCAGACCGGCAAAGGCATGATGCGCCCGACCGGCGAGGCTTTGAGATCCGGTCAGGATCAAGCGGCCGTCCCAGATCTCTTCAAATTCCGCACGCGGCATCAACGTCGGACGTGTCGAGGTCGGATGCAACACGAGCGCCGCATCGTCCTCGACCTTCCCGAGCAGCAGAAATCCGCCATCACGCAGCGCTGCGATTCCGGGCAAGCTGATGCCTGCGAGCTCTTTCCAATGTGTCGTGCGCGAACCGACCTTCAGTCCGAAATCGCGGGCGCAGCGAAGCATCGCACGGATGCCGATTTCACTCTCCCCGCAACGGTAGCGGATCTGGTCGGATTCGGCATTCACGCCATGAAGGCGCAAGAACAGAGCCAGGGATCGAAGCCCGAGATCTGCGGCATGGGCATTTCCATTCTGGATCGCCATTTTTTACTCAACCCTTCGCGGCCACCGGCCGCGTACGATGTTCCTTCTCATGCATTCACAAACATAGACGGAGCCGCACCCAGGCGTTGAGCCTGGGTGCGGCGGAGCACTAATGTTGCGGTCGGGCCAGCAACGGTTCGTGACCCCAGCCGATCGCTTGCGAGACAGCCGCCACGATTTGGCCGGAATCCACCTGGCCGGTGTGAGCGGCCAGATACTGGTTCAGCAGCGCAAAACTCTGGCTTGCCATGGACGCCGTCGTCGTGCCGCTCGCAGCCGGATGATCTGCCACAGTGATCGGCTGCGGCGCGGTCGTTGCCAGGGTGTCGGTGGCCGGGTCCACATGTTGCTGGAGCAGTGCAGAGGCCCGGCTTGCCAAGACCACCGTGCTTGCAGTGGTCGGCTGCGGATGATTCGCAAAGTCGACCGTCTGCGGCGCCATCGGAGCCACGGCCGTCGCGGTGGCAGCAGGCTGATGATCCGTCGCGGTGTGTTGGTGGTGCGACGACGTTGTGGTCGTGACGTCTGCGGGTCGAGGATCCGTCACCGTGATGGTCTGCGGCGAAGCCGTCGAAACCGCGCCGGTTGACGGATCCGTTGCACTTGCCGTCAGCGAAAGTGTCGCAACCGGCTGACCCCCGCCCCGATATTGCGAGGTCAGTGTCAGTCCGCTGTCGACCTGCGCGGCCGTCAGGGTGATGTTTTTCCCCGTGAAGGTCCGACCATCCAGCTTGTCGGTAATCGACTCATATCTCGGCAACCCCGTGATGTTCACGGTCACGAGATCGTTGGCGTCGGTCGTCGTTACCTTGGCCCCGAGATCGACGGTACCACCTCTCCCGGCCACCCAGAGCGAGTTATCCGCGATAGTGAGGACTGGCGTGGTCGCCGATGGGGTCGACGGCGACGTTGGCGTCGATGACGTCGGGTCGACCTGCAGACCGGAGAACGTCTTCACGGCGCCAGCGAGATTCGCAGCGACACCGCTCGCGTCCTTGATGGTCGCACCGCTCGGAAGATTGACCCCGATGATGGCGAGCGCCGAGGTGCTGGTGTTGGTCGAGGCGACCGTGGTCTTGAAGGTGAGCGTGCCCGTGCCCGAACCACCGGCATAAGTGGCCGTGCCGCCGTCATTGAGCGACAGCGTGGGCGTACCCGTCACGGTCACGGCCTCGTTGAAGCCGAGCGACAGCGTAATCGTGTCTCCCACGTGCTCGGTGCCGGTTGTCGGAGAAGCCGTAGCCTGTGTCACCGCCGGCAAGATTGGATCGATCTGGAGACCGGTGAACGTCTTCACGGCGCCAGCGAGGTTCGCAGCGACGCCGCTCGCGTCCTTGATGGTCGCACCACTCGGAAGATTGACGCCGGTGATGGCGAGCGCCGAGGTATCCTTGTCGGTGGACGCAACTGTGGAGCGGAAAGTGAGCGTACCTGTGCCCGAACCACCCACATAGGTGGCGGTATTGCCGTCATTGAGCGACAGCGTCGGCGTACCCGTCACCGTCACGGCCTCGTTGAAGGCGAGCGACAGAGTGATGGTATCGCCGGCATGCTCGATGCCCGTTGCGGGAGAAGCCGTGGCCTGCGTCACCGCCGGCTGGACCGTCGGCTGCGTCGTGGCCGTGACGTTCGCACCCGTGACGGTTTCGCCACTCCCTGCTTTTTGATAGAGCTGGATCGCGTCGATCTGCATCGGCATCGAGGAAGGGGTCGAGCTGTCAAGAGCCGTATGCCATCCGGTCGTGTTGGAATTAGCGACCTGATTGTCCATGATCAATTCCATCGGCTCATTCGGGATCGGCACCTGCGCGCTGGTCACCTGTGCGATCTGCTTCCCATCGAGGTACCAGGTGATCGATTTCCCGGGCTGCCAGTCGATGGCATAGGTGTGGAAGGCCGCCGTCAGGTCGACGCCGGTGTCGACGGTGCCGCCGACGGTCCCGGAGGGCGTATGAAGATGCCAACTGAAGGCCTGGTTTGCAGGGCCGGAGCCGGTATATCCACCCTCCTGGATATCGATTTCGAAATTATCGCCACTGCTGCCCGCGCCTTTGCCCGGCATCAGCCAGAGGCCCGGCCACGCACCATCGCCGCTCGGCGCCTTCATGCTGATCTGAAGATAGCCGCCATTGAATTCGAAGTTGCCGTAGCTGCTGACCGTGCCAGACGTGATCGGGAATGTCTGTTGCGTCCCCTGGTTCATGCCGGACACCGACTGCCGGATCGCCGTGAGATCCAATACTCCATTGTTCACGGTCACCTGGCTCGGCATGAAGTAGTCGGCGTCATACGGACCGCCGACCCCGCTACCGCCTGATCCGTAGCTGTTCCACGGCCAGCCGTTGGCGGCGTTGCTGGTGATGTAATTGTGCCAGTAGCTGTCGAGCGTCGTGCCGGAGAAGTCTTCCTGGAAGATGAGATCGCTCGAAGTATAGCCCGCAGGTGCGGAAAGGGTCATTCCGGTATCCTCTTGACGTTGATAACAGGGAATTCCACTGCCGCTGCGTGAACGCGCGCGACATACCGCATGCTCGCAAGCTCTGCTTGGCGAACAGATTTCAGTGCAGTGGGTTTTTGAAAGCGCCCCCCCGACTGCTGGGAGGGTAGGTATTAATGAAACATGGCGAAAAAAGTTTCGAAATGTGATTTCTAAACGCGGATACAGGCATACGTTGGTATGCCGTGCAGGCCATTCTAGACCGGATTACCGGCGACCGCTTTCGGCCCGCGTGATCGTGCGTCCATTTCCCACGCGCGAGCCGCTGTTTCCGGATTTGATGACATCGCGGTCGAAGCGCCCCAAACTGTCAAAGATGCGCGAAACGAACGCACACGCGCCAATCGATCCTAGTGCATTGGTGCGCGGACACTCCGCCGCCGCTTGGGTCGATGCTGCGGATCGTCAAATTTGAGCTCAGCGACCAGTCGCCAAAGCTGAACCTCATGACCGTCCGCTAACTGCCCGGCCCGCTTGGTTGCGGACGCGTCGTCTGGGCAGTAAAGGTTGACCACGCCCCCCAACCGGCCGTGTTCGTCCAGAACGTATGCACGATAGTGTGGCATCGCAAATTCCCATACGCGACGGCATCTTACCTGCAGGCTTGCTCTGCGGCGTGGAGATTTCGGGTCATTGCGAGCTACCTCTGATGGGCGGTTTACTTGCGGCGGCGGCTCGCCTCGAACTCCACTCTTGCTGTCAGGCCCTCGGTGCTCGCCAACCACCTCGGGCGTGCGAGTTCAGCCATGACGGCGGAGTTGCCTGGACCGCTCCCGAACCTTCGGAAGCTCGCTACGCTGATAGCCATTGGGGTTCTGCAATTGCCAACGCCAATGGTCCTCACACATTTGCTGCAACGACCGCGTCGATGTCCAGCCCAGCGCGTCCTTCGCAAAGGTAGGGTCGGCATAGCAGACGGCGACATCACCGGCCCGGCGCGGCCCGATTTCATAGGGGACCGATCGCCCACTCGCTGCCTCAAATGTGCGAATGACCTCCAGAACGCTGCTGCCGCAACCCGTTCCAAGATTGACCGTGAGCACACCGGGCTGTGTGAGGTGGCGCAAGGCACTCAAATGTCCGGATGCAAGATCGACCACATGAATGAAGTCGCGGATTCCAGTCCCATCGGGCGTGTCATAGTCGTTTCCCCAGATCTGCAGCTTCTCCCGCCGTCCAATCGCTACCTGCGCCACGAACGGTAGCAGGTTGCTGGGAACGCCCAGTGGGTCTTCTCCGACGAGCCCGCTTTCGTCCGCGCCAACCGGATTGAAGTAGCGCAGATTGCCGATCCGCCAACCGTCGTCGGACCTGCAGAGATCCTTCAGCATTTCTTCGATGACGAGCTTTGTGCGGCCGTACGGATTGGTCGGACCGAGGGGATGCTTCTCGTCGAGCGGCAAGTATCTCGGCAACCCGTAAACGGTCGCAGACGAGCTGAAGACGAGAGTCTTTACATGCGCCCTCCTCATGGCCGACACCAGCCGCATCGTTCCCAGGACGTTGTTTTCGTAATACATCATGGGCCGTACGTTGGAATCGCCCACCGCCTTCAGCCCTGCGAGGTGAATGACCGCAGTCACTCTGCAGGCATGGAGGATGTCGCGGAGTACCTCTTCATTCCGGATATCGGCGTGCCGAAAAACGAGCGAACGTCCGCAGATGGATTGCACGCGCTCGAGCGAGGCCTTGTTGCTGTTGGAGAGATTGTCGACCGCGACGACGTCGAACCCGGCGTCCAGCAACGCGATACAGACGTGGGATCCGATATAGCCGGCACCTCCGGTCACCAAGATCATCTCGGACACCTTCCGCATTCGCTAACCGGGCCTCAGTACGACGCCAGCTATGCTCTCCAGACCCAGACCCGCGATAACACCTGCTGCGACAACGCTTCCGCGGCCCCGCCTAGGCGGGTCGTGGCGTAGGCGAAAGCGGTAAGAGCGAAGCCCGCGACAATCGCTCCGGCCCGACGCGCGGCGCCGACCTTGCCGCGCATGGCTGCCCTCAAATCGCCTGCGACCGCGCGCGGCAACACGTCCCTGACGTAGCGGCCTTCCGCTCCGAGGCCATCTTTGGACCCTGCGAGACCCGTCAAGACCGCCTTGGCGGTGCCCTCCACCAAACAGCGGTGGACGAAGTATTTCCATGTCGTACGTTGGGCAGGCACCGCGTGATGCACCCGTGCACCGAGCCGATAAGCCCAGTAGCCTCCAGGGTGAAGGCGGGTAGCCCGGATGCAGAACTCCGTCTCTTCGCAGCTTTCGGCCTTGCCGCCGATCCTCGCGCGGCCGCTGACGGAAAATCCGAGCTTGCGGCGTCCGAGCTCCGACGTGAAGCCACCTGCGCGCCGCAGCACGTCGGCACGCACCGACATGTTGGCGCCGATCGGATTGCGGATACGGCCGTCCTGCACATGCATGCCCGTGTAGGTGCAGCCGACGACCCAGCGGAATTCACCCGGAAACCAGGGGGGCGGTGGCGCCTGCCACAGTGGCTCGACCGGGCCGCCTGCTCCGAGCGCGGCTGGATCCTTGTAGGCCTCCAGCAGTTCCTCCAGCCAGTGCGGATCGGCGGCGGCATCGTCGTCAAGAAAGGCGATCACAGGCGCCGTGATGTATTCCGCCCCAGTCATGCGTCCGCCCGACAAGCCCGCTTGCTTGGCATTGGCTAGGACGGTCACACCGGCAAGCTCTCGTGCTGCGCGCTCTCGCAAGGCATCGTTGTTGTCCACCACGACGACGATTTCGCGCGGGGCACGCGTTTGGTTGCGGACAGATTGGACGGCGCGTGTCAGCTCGTCCCAGCGGTCGAGCGTATGCGCGCAGATCACGACGGAAGCTTCGATCATCGGATGCTCCCGGTGGTCTCCCGGATCCGCGCCGTCCGCTCCGCTGCTTTGAATATGTTCCAGATCGTGCTTCCATCGTTACGGATATCGAACTGGTCGTGCTCGTCGACGGGATAGCGTCCGCTGTCCTGCCGCGACACCAGCCGCCACACCATCCAGCCGGCGCAGTTTGGATCGCGCGCAAGCGTGTCAAGCCACATCGCGTAAGCCTCGGCCGAGCCGGGGTTGGAGCGGGCATAGCCGAATTCCTCCAGTAGGACCGGCTTCTTCGCACGCGCTGCCAGCTGGCAAAACTCGGTAATCGTGTCGTTGAATTGCTTGACGGTCAGCTTGTAGAAGAGCGGGTAGCCGTGCCAGGTCCCGAAATCGAGAGTCGGAATCGTCAGATCGGATAGCTTCGCGTCGACGTTCGCGTGCCCCGAGCTGACGAGGTGATTGGGATCGAGCGACTTTACGTAGGCCGACATCTCGGCAGTCCAGGCCAAACGCAAGGCCTCTGGCTGCGCATTGCCCTCGTTCATCAGCTCCCAGCCCATGATGGTCGGATCATCCCGGTAGGCGAGCCCTGTGAGCGGGTTGACCCGCTGCACGACATGGCTGACCCAGCTCTTGTAGTCGCGCTTCGTGCGAGGATCCTTGAAGAAAAATCCGGACTTGTCCTGGCTCCCATACCAAGCCCGCATCTGCTGGGCGCCGCCCGTGTAAGCCCAGAAATCCAGGAAGGCGATGACTAGCCTCAGGCGTCGCTTGCCCGCTTCGGCAATGAGGAAGTCAACCTTCTGCATACCGTTCGCGCCGTCATTGATCGCCATCTCACCAGCGCGAGCGTCCCAGTAGAGAAGGTACGTACCCCTGACCGCGAGATCATTGGCATCGCCATCAGCCTTCCAGTTCCAGATCGTTGCGTTTCTTCCATCGAGCGACCCAACTACCGGCTGGAGGAACGTACGGACTACATTGGCGCCGATGGCCACCGCGTCGTCGAGAACACGCGTCACCTCGTTCCGCGAGCCGAAGGTCAGATAATGGTTGTTGACGCCGACAACGAAGAACTGCCGGCCGTCGACCGTGAAATCCGTTCCGGAAGTTTTGACGAAGGACGTTGCCGACATATCGTGCGCGACGCTCACGGATGCCGGGGCAAACAGCAACGCGAGCACCAGCACACGCATTCCGGCGTCGCGCAGCCCGTCTCTCGCCCGTTGCCAGTCGACAATCATATCTCCACGTGACCTTCGCCCGAGGCCGAACGCAACCGCCCCGAAGGATTACCTCCACTGGCGTCGCACGATCCGTCGCCGATGAGGCATAGTGGCGCTTTGCCGGTTCCGGTCGTTTCGGTAGAGCCCAGCGGTGTCAATAACCAACCAAATGTCCGGCTCGTCGGAGCGGCGCGTCCCCGCTGTCGTAATCGGTGGCGAGCTGAACGGCCTCGGAGTGTGCCGCAGCCTTGCGGTGGGCGGGATGCCCATCTGGGTGGTCGACTGCAAGCGCTCGAACCCGGCGCTGTGGTCACGCTACGCCCATCAGGTCCTCACGGACACCCTGCACGGTCCAGGCTTCATTGACTTTCTGCGTGATCTACAACGCCGGCTCGGTAAGCCGCCCTTCCTGGTCGTCACGGACGAGTTGGCACTGCTCACGATTTCGGAACATCGTAAAGAGCTCGAGAGACTCTATCGCTTCCGATTGCCGGCTCACGGGACGGTTCTCATGCTGCACGACAAAGCCAGGTTTCACGAGAGCGCCGGCCTGCACGGCTGGCCGATACCGAACGGCGTGGTCGTGCGGGCTCTCACGGACGTCCAGAAAATCGCGACACTCCGCCTGCCGATGATTCTGAAGCCGGCTGACAAGCGCCACGTCCATGAAGGACACGCTCCCCGCCTGCTCACTGCGCACAGTCACGCCGACGCAATCGCGACGGCCGAGAGGTTGCTGGCTCAGGCCGGCGAGGTCCTGGTGCAGGAAACCATCGAGGGACCGGACGACAACATCTACTTCTGCCTGTTCTACCGGGGCCGCGACCGTGAGACGCTCGGCCTGTTCACCGGACAAAAGCTCGCCAGCACACCGCCGGGCAGCGGCAGCACGGCCTTCTGTACGGCTTCGACCAACGAGGAGCTGGAGCGCACGACGAAAGGCATTCTCGATCAGGTGAACTACTTCGGATTTGGTGGCATCGAATACAAGCGGGATGCCAGGAGCGAACGCTTCCTGATCATCGAGCCGACGGTCGGGCGCACCGACTGGCAGGAGGAGGCGGCGACGCTCGCCGGGGTCAACATCCCGCTGATAGCTTATCGGCACGAGCTCGGCCTGCCGCCCCTTCCTGACGGCCCGATCGACGGCCGAATGGTGTGGCAGAGTTCCTGGATCGAGCGGATCCGCCTGGGTGCGACACCGATCCCGCCTCGGTCCGTTGTGGTGGATGGCTACTGGCGCCGCGACGATCCGCTGCCAGCACTCGCGCACTATCCGCGCAACGCGGCACACGGCGTAGCCTTGCATCTGCAACCTTGGATTGCGGAGTCGCAGCGGAAACTTGGCGCCGCCACGTGCCGGCGTCCTTCGGAGGCGTGAGACCAACAATGCGCATCTGCCTGTATCTCGATCCGTCTCGACTTTTTCGCTGGCATCAGTGGCTGGCGGAGGCGCTTGCCGGGACGCCCGGCAACGAGGTCTCCTGCGCGTTCGCAACCACCCGACGCCCGCTCCCGTCGATGTGCCGTCTTCTGATCGACCTCGAACGGCTGATCCATGGCTTTGGCGCGAACCGCGCCACCGATCCCGTCGAAACGGCGCTGCGGTCCCTGCCGACGGCTCCGGCCGGGGATGTCGATGTGGTGATCAATTTCAGCGGAGAGGAGCCGCTCACGGGAGGAGGACGTCTGCTGACGCCACTCTTCAACGGCGTACCCGGCGAGATCGGCGTCATGACCGCGCTCGCCAATGACCAGGACCTCCTCATCGACCTACACGACACGGCTTTCCCCTCGGGCTCATGGACGGCGCGACCGGCCCGTTTGGACCGCGACGTGTTCGCAGCAGGCCTCGACAGCGCGCTCTCCTGCGCTGTGGTGCTGATCCTCAAGGCCTTGCGCGAGGAAGCCGGTGGGACCGCGTCCGATGTCCGCGCCGCCCTGACAACCACCCGGTGCCTTGGCGCGTTTTCGGCCCTCGCATTTGCGACCAGCACCGTGGCATCGAAGGCAATCAGGTTCCTGGATGTCCTGGCGCGGGGCGGCAAGACGTGGGGAATCGGCTGGCGCTTCGACGAAAACGCCAGCCTGCTCGACAAGGGTAACGCAGGCTTTCGTGTCCTCACTTCGCACGCCAATGGCTATCTTGCCGACCCGTTCCCGTTTCGACATCAGGGTCGGGATTACATCTTTGTCGAACAGTATCTCAACACCAAGAGCCGGGGATGCATTGCGGTCGTGACAGCGGACCGGAATGGAACCACCACCCCACCACAGATCGTCGTCGAGGAACCGCATCATCTGTCCTACCCATTCGTATTCGAGCAGGACGGACAGATCTGGATGATTCCGGAATCAGGGGCGGCCAGGAGTGTGAGCCTCTACAGGGCCGTGGAATTCCCACATCGATGGACGCGCGAAGCCTGCCTCGTCGAAGGCATCGAGTGTTACGACACCACACCGCTGCAGCATGCGGGCGCCTTCTGGTTCTTCGTCAGTCGAAGGGTGTGGGGATCGACGTCCTGGGATGTCCTCAGCATCTACCGTGCCGAGAGCCTGACAGGAGTATGGACGCCCCAGGCAGAAGACCCAGTGCTGATCGATGCAACACTTAGCCGTCCCGCAGGCGCCTTCATCCGGCAAGGCGGGCGCACGCTACGCCCGGTCCAGGATTGCTCGCGCTACTATGGCGGCGCGGTGACATTTTGCCAGATCGATGCGCTCGACCGGTCGAAGTTTGTGCAGACTCCGGTCGGCCGCATCACGTCCGGAGCGTTCGGGTGCCACACGTACAACCGTCAGTCCGGCCTGGAGGTTGTCGACCTGTTCGGTAACGTCGGCGGCCTACGGGAAGTTACAGTCACCTATGGTCCGCTCTCATCCCGCCCATCGATCGCCTATGACCAAACTCCTGCACCGGTCGATTCGGATTTTGCGACGTTGCGAAAGTAGTTGCACGGCAACCCCGAGTTCCGCGGCCGAGGGAAGCTGACCGTGGTACGGCCGAGACCGACCTGAACGCATAACCACAATGAGCTAACCATCTATCGTGCTTCCATCGCACCATCGCATCGGGGATGCTCCAGTCAAGTCAGGTCAGAGGGCCCCAGAACCTTCCTCTCCAAGGATCTATCATCTGATCTTCATTGCCCCCTGTACGGAGTCTGCATAATGGCGAGGTCAAGCACGTCCGTAGATGTGGCGGTCATTGGAGCCGGCCCCTACGGATTGTCGCTGGCCGCGCACCTGCGCGCACGCGGCGTGGAGCACCGGATTTTCGGAGAGCCCATGGGGCCCTGGAAAACCAACATGCCCCGCGGCATGCTGCTCAAATCCTATCCTTGGGCCACGAGCCTCTCAGACCCGAAGTCGGAATTCGGCCTGAAGAGCTTCTGCAACGAACGTGCCCTGCCCTATCATGACGAGTTGATGCCGCTGCCGCTCAGCCGGTTCATCGACTACGGCGAAGCTTTCCAGGCGCGTTACGTACCCGCCGTTGAGCGCAAGACTTTGATCGCCCTGGAGCCCGGCCCGGGCATTCTTCGCGCCACTTTCGACGACGGCGAAACGGTCCATGCGCGCCGCGTCGTGGTGTCGATCGGCCTGAATCCCTTCAAGTGCCTGCCGCAGGAGGTTGCGCATCTGCCGGTCGAGCTGTGCTCGCACAGCGGCGAGTACGGTTCGCTGGAGGCCCTCAACGGCAGAGAGGTCATCGTGGTCGGATCCGGATCATCGGCGTCTGATCTGGCGGCGCTGCTCCATGAGCGAGGGATTGCGGTTTCGCTCGTTGCGCGCCGGCCAAAGCTGAATTTCGCCGACGGCCCCCGGCACCGCTCCTTGTTCGCGCGCACCACGGCTCCGATGAGCGGCATCGGCCATGGCTGGGCGTTGGCGACCTGCGCCAAATATCCGCAACTGATCCGGCTTTTGTCGAAGGACTTGCGAGTCCGGCTCGCCGACCACGGGGCGCTGGGCCCGCTGGGCGGCGCTTTCGTGAAGGACCGCGTTCTCGGACAAGTGCCGGTGTGGCTCGGTCAGGCCATTCGTGGCATCGAGACGCACGATGGTAAAGTCATGCTCGATTTCGTCGACTTCGCTGGTGCGCCGCGTTCGATGCGGGCTGACCACGTCATCTTTGCAACCGGCTACAAGGTCGACGTGAGCCGGCTGGGCTTCCTGAACGAAACGCTGTTGCGTCGAATGCAGCTGATCGATGGAGCGCCGCAACTCTCGGCGCATTACGAGACGACCGTGCCGGGCCTGCATTTCATTGGTCCGGCCGCGGCAAACAGCTTTGGTCCGGTGTGTCGCTTCGTCTACGGCACATATCACCCGGCCCGTCATCTAGCCCGCCACCTGTCGGCTGTCCTGGTACGCTACCGGCCCGCGTTCCAGCTTCGGCCGCTCGACCGTACGGTGTCGCCATGAACGCCCCTGTCCCCAGCATTCTCGCCCATGTCGGGGGCGCTCCGGCGCCTGCCCCGATCAATATCGCTATGGGGCGGTCGCTGATTCTGCCTCGCGTGAGCTTCATCGTCCCGACACTCAACGAAGCCAAGAACCTCCCCTGGCTTCTGCCGCGCATCCCGAACTGGGCACATGAGATCATTATCGTGGACGGTCGTTCGACGGACGATACCGTCGTGGTGGCGCGCCGCCTGCGTGACGTCAAGGTTGTCATGGAACCCCGACGAGGCAAAGGCGCGGCACTGCGAGCGGGATTCCGGGCAGCCTCCGGCGACATCATCGTCATGATCGACGCCGACGGCTCCATGATCCCGGAAGAGGCCGTCGTCTTCGTGAGTGCGTTGATGGCCGGCGCTGATCTGGTCAAGGGCTCGCGTTTCCTCCAGGGAGCCGGTACCGACGACATGTCACCGTTCCGCATGCTCGGCAACTGGGGGCTGACCCAGACCGTGCGGCTGCTCTATGGCGGCGTGTTCTCCGATCTCTGCTACGGATACATAGCGTTCTGGACCAAGCACGTCGCCACGCTCGACTGCGATTGCGACGGATTCGAGATCGAGACCCTCATCAGCGTGCGGGCCTTGAAGAACCACCTCAACATAGTCGAGGTCGCGAGTTTCGAGGCTCCGCGCATCAGTGGTGAGAGCAATCTACGCGCGATCCCGGACGGCTGGCGCGTCCTCAAGACGATCCTGCGCGAGCGCGTGCTGTCGCCTGTCTCGCTGGTAGCCTATGGATATCCGTGAAGGGCTGGGACGATCGAGAAATCGTCTGGTGAAGGGATAGCCCGATGCAAATCCTGATGGTTGCTGCTCGCTGCTACCCCTTCACGGGAGGCATCGAAACCCACATCCATGAGGTCGGCCCCCGCCTCGTGGAGCGTGGCCATGTGGTCGACGTGCTCACCACCGACCCCTCGGGAGAACTGCCGGTTGAGGAGTATATGCGTGGCATGCGCGTGCAGCGGGTGCCGGCTTGGCCGAGGGAACGGGACCTTTATGTGTCGCCCGGCATCTACACTGCGATCCGGAGCGGTGTCTGGGATCTCATCCATTTCCAGGGCTACAACACCTTCGTGGCGCCGATCGGGCTGCTCGCGGCCATCCGCGGCGATATACCATTCGTCATGACCTTCCACAGTGGCGGACATTCCTCGCGGCTGCGCAATGCAGTGCGCGGGACGCAGCACGCGCTGCTCCGGCCGCTCGTGGCCCGAGCCGCGCGGCTGATCGGCGTCTCCGAATTCGAAGCCAGGTTCTTCAGCGCCCGGATGGGCGTGCCGCGCGAACGCTTCGTCGTCATTCCAAACGGCGCGGCGATGCCGGCTGCGAGTCCCGGTGTCAAGGTCGATCCCCACCTGATCGTCTCCAGCGGCAGGCTCGAGCGCTACAAGGGCCATCACCGGGCGATTGCAGCTATGCCCGAACTGATCCGCCGGGTACCAGACGTCCGACTGCATGTCGTCGGATCGGGCCCCTATGAGGGAGAATTGCGGCGCCTCGTCGCGACGCTTGGCCTTGAAAATCGGGTCAGCATCTCAACCCTTCCCGGATCCGAGCGACAGAAGATGGCCGACCTCCTGGCGAGCGCCGGGCTGTTTGTATTGTTCAGCGAATACGAAGCCCATCCGGTCGCCGTGATGGAAGCCTTGTCGTTGCGGCGCCCGGTCCTCGTGAGTGACACGTCCGGGCTTGGAGAGCTTGCGTCCAAAGGTCTGTGCCGGGCGATTGCGCGCGACGCAAACCCGAGCGCGCTAGCTGCCGCTATGGCCGAGGGACTGAAGGCCCAGCGGGAGGTCCCGGATTGGGCGTTGCCGGACTGGGATGACTGCGCACAAGCGCTGAGCGAAGTTTACGACGATGTCTGCAACGACATTTTGAGCAGCCGGTCCAGGGGGCGCCTACCGCTCGGCGGCATCCCCTCGTGGCCTTCTGCGACGAAGGCACCACGCCGATGACGCGGGCTCATCTAACCGCAGCAACCGGGACAAACCCGCTCCAGACCGGAGTCCAATTCGTCTCGGCGGTCATCGGCCCCGATCTTCACGGCGGCAGCTCCGACGCCCCGACGCGACCGGTGAGTTGCGAATGGATCGCGGCCTTGTGCCTGACGGCGGCTATGGCCTTGCTACTCGTGGTGGCGGGGCACGCCGCCGGGCGCCGGTCCAACGACATGGCGCCACTGCTTTTCTGGTCTGGCGTGGTCCTGCTGGTCGTCCCAATCAGCCTTCGCACCGGCTGGCCCAGGGTCGCCCGGGGCGAACGACTCTTCCTGCTGTTCCTGCTTGCCGAAGCCCTGTTCTACTGCAAGGCTGTCTATTCTCCGACGAGCTTCATCGGTCACGACGAATTCCTGCACTGGGTCGCTGCCGACGATCTCTTGACGGCACGCCGGCTATTCCTGTCCAACCCGCTTCTGCCGATCGGCCCGGCGTATCCCGCACTGGAAATTCTGACGACTGCGATCGTCGATCTCACCGGACTGTCGTTGTTTGCGGCGGGGACGCTGCTGTTGGTCATCCTGAAGGGCACCTTCGTCGCCGGTCTGTTCCTGTTCTACGAAAAGCTCTCCGGATCACCGCGCACCTCGGCCATCGCCTGTCTCGTCTATATGGGCTGCACAACCTTCGCAGTGTTCGAGGCAATGTTCTCCTACGAGAGCCTTGGCGTCGTACTGTGCGTGCTGGCCATCGCGGTCGAAGTAGCGTCCAGGGATCTCGATGGGCGACCGCGGCTGCGAGCGCTTGGGTTGATCGCCTTGCTATTGGGGGCCCTTGCGGTCACGCATCACCTCTCGGCCGCCTTCGCGGCCATCTATTTCGGAGCACTGGCCGGCTTCGAAGCCTTGCGGCGCGGCCCCATGCAGATCGAGGCAAGATTTGCCGTGGGCGCCACGGCTCTCCTCGCCATCGCCCTGCCGTTCCTGTGGATGGAAGCCCACGGTAACCTTCTCACGGGTTATCTTGGCCCGGTCATCGAAGGCGGCTTTAGGACGTTGCTGGGGAAGATCATGGGCGCACCCACCCCACGGTCGGAGCATCTCGGCCCCCCGGCCCAGCCCCTCGGCATGCGGCTGACAACCATGGTGGCGATCCTGCTGTTGGCACTGGGACTGGCGACAGGATTCTTCAGGTCGCTGGCGACGACAGCACCGAGCAGCGCGCGCGCAGGCTGGCGTCCGATCCAGGACATTCTGAGGCGTCGCTGGCGCGACGGCCGCATCTTGCTCCTCACCCTATTGGCCTTCGGATTCCCGATCTCGGTGGCGTTCCGGCTGACCAGCGCCGGATGGGAAATCGGCAACCGCATGGGAACGTTCGTGTTCATCGCCGTCGGGCTGGTCGTCGCGGTGAGCATCGTGCATTTCTGGCAAGGCCGCGAGCCCCGTGGGTGGCGCCTCATTGGGCCGGCAATCGCGCTCTCCGTTATTGTCATGGGCGGCGTCACGAGCTCTGCGCTCGATCCGATCCGTGGACCGTACAGGGTGGCAGCCGACCAGCAATCGGTCGAGCCCATGGGAATCGAAACTGCACTCTGGACCAAGCAGTGGCTCGCGGCCGGCAATCGCTTCACCGCCGACCGCGTCAATCGCCTGCTGCTTGCCAGCTACGGGCGACAGGACGTGAGGGTCAAGATCGCCGCAGGCGTTGATACCGCGCGCTTATTCGAAGCCGAAACGTTGGGGCCCGATGACTTCTGGGCGTTGGCCAGGAGCGACATCGACTTCCTGCTGGTGGATCTGCGTTTGTGCACGGCCCCGCCGGTGCTCGGCTTCTACTTCGAGCCGTGGCAGGTGCAGCAAGGAAAGCCGCTTTCAAGCGACATGTTGCTCAAGTTCGACGACATCAAGGGCATCACGCGCATCTACGACAACGGCTGGATCGTCATCTACGACGTGAGAGGATTGCATGGGAATTCCTAGCAGCCGGGACCTTCTGGCCACCTGCGTCTGGGCGGCCGTCACGCTGGCTGCGGTGGCCGTCAGCGATAGTTTGTTCCTGCGCACCATCCTGGGCGCACCCATCGTTTTCCTCGTCTCTGGTCACGCCGTGCTGCGGGCGATCGGCATCAGGACCACCTCCGTATCCGAGCATCTCGCCTACGCGGTCGGCACGAGCCTCGCCATCGGCATCGCCGGCGGCTTTGCCTTGAACACCGCAGGTTTCCTGGGGCCGCCCGGCTGGGCGATCTGGTTTTGCGCCATCACCATCGGCGCTGCGCTCGTGGCCGACAGTCGCAGCGACGCTCCCGATCTGCCTCCCTGGCCAGGTCCGGTGCGGGTCCGCTTCTGGCAGGGCGCAGCGATCGTACTCGCGTTGCTCTTGGCGACCGGCGCTTATGCGCTGGCTGTCCGCGACGAAACGACTTACCGACAATTCAGCTACACGGAGTTGTGGATGTTGCCACCGGCCGGCGATCGCCCGGGCCGGCTCACCGTCGGCCTCCGCAGCGCCGAGACCCAGACTCACCGTTTCGACGTGGAAATCACCATCGACGGGCGACTGTCCGCGGTTTTCCGCTCGCTTACCATCGCGCCGGGCGAGACCTGGGCGCGACAGATCCCGGTACCCGTCTCGGCCACCTCCCAAAGGGCCGAAGCCCGGCTCTACAGGCCGGACGACCATCGACTCTATCGCAGCGTCTCGACGCTGGTGCCGCGCACCTGAAACGAGGCCGATCATGCGCATCCTGCTGCTGTCGCAATTCTATCCTCCGGTGATCGGAGGCGAGGAGCGACACGTCCGTAACCTCGGCAGGGCACTGGCGCAGCGCGGCCATAGTGTAAGCGTCGGGACCTTCATGCATCCCGGATCACCAGAGACTGAGTTCGACGGCGCAGTCCGCGTGCGTCGCCTGCGCGGCACAGTCCAGCGCCTGTCAAATCTCCACGCCGATTCCGAGCGCCGCCACGCCCCACCCTTCCCCGATCCCGGATTGCTGCTGGCGCTGAAGCGGCTAGTCGCAGAGGAGAGGCCGGACATCGTCCACGCCCATAACTGGATCTACGCCTCCTTTCTGCCGCTCAGGCTTCTCGGTGGCGCGCCCCTCGTGGTGACGCTCCATGATTACGGCCTCGTCTGCGCCAGGAAGAACTTCATGCACCTGGGCACGCATCTGTGCGATGGCCCGCGACTCGCGAAGTGCCTGCCCTGCGCCACCGCTCACTACGGCGCCGTGAAAGCCACCGCGACGACGCTTGGCAACTGGGCATCAAGTTTCGTCGCGCGGCGCGTGGTCGACCGCTTCATCGCGGTGAGCCACGCGGTGGCGCGACACACCGGTCTCACCGGAGGCCGCACGCCCTACGAGGTCATCCCAAACTTCGTGCCCGATGATGTCGGCGTACTTGGCTCGGAATATCCCTGCCTGCGGGAGCTGCCGAAAAATGGATTCATCCTGTTCGTCGGTGACATGATGCGGCTCAAGGGCATCGACGTTCTCCTGAAGGCCTATGCCCGGCTCGAGCGGGCGCCGCCGCTGATCCTGATCGGACGCCGGGTCGCCGATACGCCAACCGTGTTTCCGCCGAACGTTCGCGTTTTCAACAACTGGCCACATTCCGCCATCATGCATGCATGGCACAGATCGCTGTTCGGCGTGCTGCCCTCGGTCGGGCCGGAAGCTTGCGCGACCGTCATCATGGAAGCAATGGCGTCCGGCAAAGCCGTCGTCGCGACAGACGTCGGTGGTATGCCGGATCTCGTCGATCACGGCGAAACGGGCCTTCTCGTGCCGCCGGGCGACCCGCAAGCCTTGGCCCGCGCGATGCAATCACTTCTGGACGACCGCACCTTGCTGGCCCACCTCGAGTCGAAAAGTCTCGCCCGGGTGGGGCGTCTCAAGGCCGGTGCGGTCGTGACCCGGATCGAGCAGGTCTACCGCGACGTGCTGCGCCCGGCCGCCAGCAGGGTCGAGCCGCCGGCAAAGCAATGTTCGGGAGAGCCATCATGCTAGCGCTCGCATGGACGTTCATCGCGCGCCTACCCAGGACGCTTCGAAAGAGCGCGATTCTCTTCACGAATTCGGGCGCACTGGCGATCGGAACGATAGCGTCGGCGGGTCTTGGATTTGTCTATTGGTGGCTCGCCGCGCGGATGTTCCCGCCGGAGGTGATCGGCAACGCCTCCGGCCTTCTGTCCGTGATGGGCCTCATTGCTCTCCTGGGGGAGGCCGGAGTCGGGACCTTGCTGATCGGCGAAATCGTCCGGCATCCCGGCCAAGGGGCCGGGCTTGCGGCCGCGGCGGCATGTATCGCGGCGACGCTGGCGCTCGGCCTGGCCTTGTTGTTTGTCATCGCCGAAGGACAACTCAGCTCGGCCAGCCCGATCGGCGGCTGGTCCGAGGCCTGCCTGTTCGTCCTTGGCTGTAGCCTGACCGCACTCAGCTTCGTGCTCGAGCAGGCGCTGGTAGGCAGTCTGCGCAGCGGCGCCAGGATGGTCCGGCAAGTGCTGTTCTCGACGCTCAAGCTGATGCTGATCGCCGCTGCCGCCACCGCCGGACTTGCCTCCAATGCCGCGATTCTTCTCACCTGGGTGGTCGGCCTGCTCGCATCCTGGATCGGTCTCGATCTCTTGACTCGAGGTGGTGCGCGTAGCCTCGTCGGAGCGCCCGATTTCGGGCTGCTCCATGCTCTTCGCGGCAAGGTGCTCGGCCATTACGCGCTTGATGTCTCCGTCCAGGCTCCCGCCATCATCATGCCATACCTTGTGCTGGTCCTCCTGTCCCCGACCATCAACGCCGCCTTCGCAACCTTGTGGATGCTGGTCTCGATGGCCGCGCTGATTCCGGCAGCCTTGGCCACAGTCCTGTTCCCCGTGGTCAGAGCAAACTCCAGACAATTCGGTCACGACCTGCTGGTGTCGCTGACCGCGTCACTGCTCTTCTCCCTGGTCTGCGCCGTCGTTGTCTTCGCCTATTCGCGGCAACTCCTTGCGCTCTTCAATCCGGCCTATCCGGAGATCGCCGGTTCGAGCATGCGCTTGCTCGGATTCAGCCTTCTGGGACTTACGCTCAAGTTTCATGGCTGCACGCTGGCGCGGCTTGGCGACAAGATGCGCAAGGCGTCTGTCTGGTTCGCGCTTGGCGGATTGCTGGATATCGGCTTCGCGGTCGCTGGCGCAAAACTTGGCGGACTGCAAGGCCTGGTTCTGGGCTGGATACTCGCCGTCAGCATCGAGGGGACGTGTGCGGCCCTCGTGTTGGCCTTCGCAACGAAGCTGGATTCTGCCGCCGGCTCAGTGCGCGAAGGCATGGCCCGCCCCAAGAAAACTCCGATCACGGTGTAGGGGCATCATCCGCAAAATTGGATGCCTGCGGACCATCGTGATCGGCGCCGCCGGAGGCTCGTTCTGAGTCTCGCGCGATTATTTGGTTGCAATTGCCGTGATGCCCATCAGGACGCCGGCCAATTGATTGCGCCGCAAACGCGCCGGGAGGCGTTGCAGAGCCCATTCGACGCCGCGCATCAGGCGATAGGGTGGCGTGGCGAGCCGATATCCGGCGGTCACCAGGGGGAACTCGACTCGGCGGAAGCCGGCCCTGAGCATCAGGGCGCGCAGCGAACGGTAGTCATATTCGCGCATGTGCATGCCCGTCGCCACATCGTCGACGAGCGCAGAAATGTCGTGCGGCCCCGTAACGATGCTCGGCGTCGTACACACATAACGCCCGCCACGCCTGAGCACCCGGTGGATCTCCCGGAGCTGGTCCTTGGCGTCCTCGACGTGCAGATGCTCCATGAGCTGATCCGAATTCGCCAGATCGACGGAGTTGTCCGCGAGCGGAATGTCGACCCCATCGGTCTTCACGAATCGGAAATTCGCCGGAGCGGCGGGGAAATTCACAAGAGCATCCGTGACATCCAAGCCGAGCACCTCACGGGCGACGCTGGACAGCGCGTAGGGCAGCAGGGCGTCACCGGCGCCGATCTCCAGATACACGCCGCCGCGCTCCATCAGAGGCTTGAGCAGCCTGACTTGTCTCGCAACCCGGTCCGGCCGCGAGCTGCCGGCGGCTTTTTGCGGATGGTCCGGCAGGCTGTTGAACAGTTCCGAATAGACTTCGGCATAGAGACGGGAGCGCTCGTCGCCGGTGGCGGCCCGCAGACGATCCGCGAGCCGGCGCTCGAGTTCGTAGTGCGCGATCAGGCGCTCGGGCGATCGAGTGTCCTTCAAGCGCCGCTGGATCGCCCTATAGTCGGGCTTCAGCTTCGTCGACACAGGCGCTTCCGATCCGATTTGGCTGCCAGCAGGCCCATCACCTTTGCGGTTCAATCTCCCGAACGCCATCACTTCGGACCGGCCCTCTTGTCCGCGACAGCGCGACCGGTCGTATCGGCACGATCGGCGGGACGCCCGGCCGGCAGTCTCTCGCCCGCCGGCGAGGTCGCGACCGGCGCGCCGGCCCGCTCTTTTGTCTCGCTTTCGCCCGTGATGATGTTGACGAGGTCACCAGGTAGCAACACGCTCATCCCCGCGGAGGCGATGGCGACCGGTCCGGCTGCAGTCTGCCGCACGACCTCGTAGGTCACCCGGTTCGCCTCCTTCGCAAACTGGGCACGGGTCGCCGGCAATGTGCTAAGCACGCCTTCGCTGATGTTGAACTCGCGCTCATTGTCCGCAATCTGGCGCTCGATCGTCTCGATCTCGACCTCCAGATCGTTCTTGACATCGGCCTGGACCTTCATTGCCTCGGCCTCCATGGAAGCGAGGCGCTGCTTGGCCATCCCGTACTGATTGAGGGCATCCCGCCGACGTTGCTCGGCGTCGGTCAACTCGCTCTGGACCTGATTGAGTACCGTCATGCTGAGAACGTTGCGGTCCACGAGCGTCCGCATGCTGCTGACGCGATCCTGGCGCAGCTTGACGAGCTCGTCGAGCGCCTCCGTGCGCCCGTATACAGCAACATCCTGCTTGGCCGAATCCAATGCGGTCAGGATGGCGTGCTCGCGGTTCTTGCGGGCCGTAGCGACGGCCTTGCGTCGGTCGCTCTGCTCATTGACGAGATTGGCGGCCTCGGTCGAGCCGACCAATTCCAGCAGCCGGAGCGGAATCTTTGGTTCGGTCCCTTCGCGCTCGGCCTTCAGCACCGCCGCACGCGCCAATAACTTCAGCATGGCATCGACCGCCGCACTGCGCCTCTGGATTTCCCGCACAGCTTCGATCTTTTGCCATGGCTCATTGGTACCCCGATCAAGCCCCCCGGCCAGCGCGATCGCATGAAGGACCGTCATGCCGGGCACGTATTTGAACGAGCCCGCATTCTTGACCGGTCCCAGCACGTAAATAGGCGAGCGCTCCACCGACAGAATATTGATCATTCCTTTGCGGCCCAGCAGCTGATCGAATCGCTCCAGCAGCTCGGTTTGCACCTGTTGCGCTGACCGATCGACGACCGGAATGGAGCCGAGCAAGGGCACAGAAATCTTGCCGTCCTCCTCGACGGCGTATTCCCCGCTCAGTTCCGGGCGCTGCAGGATGCCGCGTAGAGCCGACGCGGACGATGAGCGCCCCCACTTGTCTTCCTCGACGTCAACGCGCTCGTAGAACGCGAGCTTGAGCCGGTCGCCGACGACGAAAAGGCCAGCCGCCGGCGCGTCCAGCGGCATGCCGACCGTTCTCGGGCGCTCAGTCATGGTGGGGACGGCAAGGATGGCGCTCCGTTCGATCAGCGCTGCGCCCGGCGCCTGAGCTCCGAGCACGCCGGCGGATTCAGCCATGGCCTGACCCGGCTGGTCTTGCTGTGTACCGATTGCAGCGGACACCTTCTGCACGAGGGCTCCGGAGGCAACCTCGACCGCCTCCCAATTCCTGGCCGCTCCGGCCCCCAGAAGCGCGAGCCCGGAGACGGCCCCCAGGAACAACAGCAGGGGTTTCTTTCCCCTGCGCAAAGCTACGTTGGGCAGTCGAATGACGGGCTCGGATTTTCCCTTGGCATCCATGGTGAATGGTTCTCGATTTCGATGGCAGCAATCCCGCCGCATCCGTCACTGAGTGCAAACGTGGACAACAAGTACGATAACGCTGCCCATCGTGGCCTCTGAAGATCACAGGCACAACGACCCTTTGTGGGCATCCCTGGAGGTACCTCTTCTGAGCAGGGAAAGGGGGAAGCGAGGGTCCTCCATGCGAGTAATAGGAATCACGGATAGGCAGCGCGCATAATGATGCACCTGTAACGAACCGCACCATCATGCGACGGGTCACTGCAAATGGGTCGCACGGCCATTCTTCATTTGAACACCACCTGCGACGTCGCAGATACGTCGCGCCGTGCTTGCGACGAGACGCTGTTCGCGCCGGAGACGGCAAGACACCTGTCCGGGCTGGGATGGTTCGCGCCCCTGTGGCTGGCGGCGGCTATGCTCGTGATCACGTCCATTCCGGACGTGCAGGCGTCCGCCGATCACGCGCGATACGTCGTGGATGCACGACAGGCGAGTGTTTCCGACCATCGCGACTCAATGCGGCTCGCGCAAGCGGCAGCAACCGAAAGAGGAGAGCCGCAGCAGTCTCCGGAACTGGAGCCGCGCGGGCCTGACGCGCTGTCCTGCGAACTCGGCAATGCGAAACACGATATCGAGCTCCTGCAAGGTCTCGCACACGAGCACGATCGAGCCGAACAGCTGGAGCAGGCGTTGACGGCGGCGCGACGCGACGTCGATGCTCAGACAGCACTTGCGGCAAAGACGAGCGACGAGGTTGTCCAGCTGAAGCAGGCGGCGGAAGGTGGCCGCGTGGAATTACAGGAATCCCTGCAACAGCAGCGCGACCGGGCCGGCCGGCTCGAGCAGGCGCTTGCAGTCGCGCATCGAGACGTCGATACTCAGACAGCACTCGCGACAAAGGCGAGCGACGAGGCCGCCCAGCTGAAGCAGGCAGCGGAAGGTGGCTTGGCGGAGTTGCAGCAATCCCTGCAACAGGAGCGGGATCGGAACGGTCAGCTGGAGCAGGTGATCGCAGCCGCGCGACGCGATATCGATGTGCAAACGGCGCGAGCGGCAGCGGCGAGCGACGAGGTCGCCAGGCTGACGCAAGCTGAAAAAGCTGGCGCCGCGGAACAGAGACGATCGATGCAGAAGGAGCGCGAGAGAGCCGATGCGCTGGCGCAGGATCTCTCGATGGCACGCAGCAAGGTCTACGCCTACGAAGCTCAAGCCGCCAAAGCCAGCGAGGAAGCGGCACAGCTCAAACAGGCGGAGGCGAGCGATACCGCCTCGCTGGGGCAATCGCAGCAACGGGAGCGCGAGCGGGTCGAGCAGCTGGCTCGGGATCTTGCTAAAGCAGGCCGCGAGCTCGACGCGCAGACCGAGCGGGCGTCCAAGGCGAGCGACGAAGTCGTGTGGATCAAGCAGGCCAGAGAGCGCGACTCGGCCGAGTTGCGCAGCTTGTTGCAGCGTGAGCGCGAGCGGGCCGAGGGACTGGAAAGAACTCTTGCATTGGCGCGTCACGACAACGGCGCACTTGTGGCGAAAGGTCTCACCGCTGCGTCTCAGTTCGCTACCACCGGCCAGGCCGCGCGCGAGGCGCCGGCACGGCCACTCCAGCACCGGCCTGCCCAAGATGAGCCAGTCCAAGACCAGGCTATGGTGGCGCGCAGCCCAGACGATGCGCAGGTCAATCCTGACGAAGGGATGCAAGTAGCGAGGCTGATCGCGCGCGCAAGCTTGCTGCTTGAACGGGGCGACATCGGCGCGGCGCGAATCGTGCTGGAGCACGTCGCCCGAATGGGCAGTGCGCAGGCAGTGTTCGTGCTCGCGGAAACCTACGATCCGCTGACGCTTCCCAGTTTTGGAACTTATGGAACCCACAGCGACGCGAGCAAGGCGCGTGATCTCTATGCGCGGGCCGAAGCCGGAGGAGTCGAGGAGGCGAAGGCGCGATTCGAAGCGTTGGGTCGATAGCGCGGTCCCGTGCGGCCATTTTTCCAAACGACCACGCGCTATCGAGATCCGAAAGCGCTGACGCGCATGAGGCATGTGTAGAGGACCTTGGGCAATGAAAAGGCTTACTGGATTGCATCGGCTGATCTTGCTCGCGGCGTTTGCACCATTCCTCCTGGCCCTCCCGCCTTGGGCGGATGCCCGGCCGCAGAACAATCGGCCTCACAAGGTTCGTCTGGCGCGGCCCGAGCCGCCGCAGCCAAGGCCTGAGGCGATCTCTATGAACGCCTGGACGATCGGCCTGGCTGGAGGCCTGCTTGAGGGCGCCCCGATCCGCCTGGCGGCGGAGATCGCCCGTGTGGTCGACGACGGAGACAACATGCATGTTCTGCCGGTCGTCACTCGCGGAGCCACTGAAAATCTGAATTCCCTGCTCTATTTGCGCGGCATCGATGCGGCCATCATCAACTCCGACGCGCTCGAGGAATACAAGAGCCAGGTGCCGGACATCCAGCGACGGATTGCGTATGTCCTGAATCTGTTCCCGTCCGAGCTGCACATCTTCGTTCGGCCGGAGATTCGGAGCTTGAGTGATCTCGCCGGCAAGAAGGTCAACTTCAATACGCAGGGCACAGCCGCGGCCTATTCGGGGCCGCTGATCTTCAGCCGGCTCAATCTCGAGGTGGAAAAGACGTTCATTCCGCATCAAATCGCGCTCGAACAGATGCGCAAGGGCGAGATGGCAGCCGTCGTCTTCATTACCTCGAAGCCGGTGGATGCCTTTGTGCGCGGCCGCTGGGAGCCGGGTTTCAAGTTCCTGCCCCTCACATACGACAGCAAGTTCGAGGACTATTATCTTCCTGCCGCCCTCGATGGGGCTGACTATCCCAATCTGATCAAACCGGGCGAACGGGTTTCAACGATCGCGGTGCCGACCGCTCTGGTCGCCTTCAATTGGCCGGCCAACTCGAATCGCTCCGAGCGCGTCGCGCGCTTCATCGACCACCTGTTCTCCCGGATCGACAGATTACAGGGGCCCGGTTTCGATCCAAAGTGGAGATCCATCAACCTCGCCGCAACGGTTCCGGGTCTCACGCGCGTCCCTGCGGCGCAGGCGTGGCTGAATCGCCAGCCTCGCGCAACACAAGCATCGCAATGACACGGGCCGCGATGCTTCTTCTTGTTGCGCTCTGGGGTGCAGGCGGCATTGCGTTGGCCCAGGACCCCATGACGCAGCTCCGTTCCTGTCTTCAGAAGGAACACGCGGAGCGCCTGGCGTGTCTGAATAAATTGACGCGTACCGTCGCGCCTCAGCATCGCCTGACGCCGGAAGACGACTGGATCGTCAGCCAGACGACCTCCCCAATAGACTACTCACCGATCGCGACCGCTACGACATCGTCGCGCGGTGGGACCGGCGAGCCCTTAATGCAATTATCGATCCGCTGTCGCAGCGGCTGGACGGAGCTAGTGCTCGCGGGACCCGGCATCTCCCGCGGAGACGGTGACGATGCAATTTCCTATCGCGTCAATGATAGTCCTGCGGTGCAGGTCGCGGCAGCCATCCCGGCATTCGGTCCCGGCGTCGCGTTCGCAGGAGACGTCGTTCGCTTGCTGCAGTCGCTTCCAGACAGCGGGGACCTCATTGTCCTGCTTTCACCGCGGGGCGGCGCTGCCCATGACGGAACGTTCTCCCTCGCCGGGCTGGACGCGGCGCGTGCGAAGATGGCCGCGGCGTGCAAATGGCCGCGCGCGATCGCGACACCAAATCATTGATGGCGTGCATATGATTTTCTTCAATGGAGGCGGATAATGATCAGGCTTCAACATATTGCCAAAGCGGCCGCGATGGCAGCGATCACCGTTCTGGTTTCCGCATCGTTTGCGGCCGCGGAGCAGGGCGGAAAATACTGGACCCCGGCAGACGGGCAACCCGTCCCGCATAAGGCGAGCCATGAGAGACAGCACGTAGCGAAGCCGACGACGGCGACGTGGAAGCACTCCGCGTTTGCCCGCATGGAGGCTTCGGCCACACCGAAGAAAAGAGAACATCATTTGATCCTGCAGGTGAATACCAACGACCCCGCAGCGATGAATCTCGCGCTTAACAACGCAACCAATGTGGCGCAATATTACAAGGACGCTGGCGAGAAGGTGAAGATCGAGGTCGTCACGTTCGGGCCCGGCCTGCACATGCTGCGTGGCGACACCTCGCCGGTAAAGGCACGCATCGAGGAGATGGCCCTGAGCACGCCCGAGGTCTCGTTCAAGGCCTGCGGCAACACCCAGGAGAAGATGAAGAAGGCCGAGGATAAGGACATACCGATCGTTCGTCAGGCGGAAGTCGTGAAATCTGGCGTCGTGCGTGTCATGGAATTGCAGGAGCTGGGCTGGACCTACGTCAAGCCGTGACAGGTACCTACAGCGACGTCGGCCGCCATGCCTAAGAACATTTCCTTTGAACTTCGCGGCGTCGAGCACTGTCTCTTTCACTACTGAGAAGGCCATGCCGGAATCAGCCTGCACCAATCTCGGGTTTCCTCCGGGCTCACGGGTCCAGGTAAAGCCTGAAGCCGGCGCTCGCTTGGCTGGAAAGACCGGACGCGTCATCGGCGGCGGATTTTATCCGAGAAGCCTGCGTGTGGTTCTGGACGGATCGAAGGTCCCAATCACTCTGCATGTGAACTATGTGGCGGCGACCGATGACGACATCGACCCGGGGAAGCCGGATTAAAGCATGGGTCGGGGCCTGACTGGAATCGACTCCCGCGCCAGGGTCGTTCCAATTCGATCGAGAGAAGTGATGCTCGCATTGAGCGACTTCTTTCGTGTCCGGCTATTAAGTTGCATCCCGTCAAGTAAGTCGCGACGCTGCAGGTTGGCTAGGCATCAGTGACTTGAGCTTGTTGACGGCACGGATGGCGAGGCCCAGCGGAGACGGATTGTTGAGCCGGCAGAAGGCGACCTTCTTCACACTATCTTCGACGTGCCATTTGGCACGCGCCCCGGTACGGAACACGATCACGTCTCCGACTCCATAACGCGTCGGCGGCGCCCCATCGACCTCGAGCAGGATTGATCCTTCGAGAATCACGACGGTCTCGTCGAAATCGTAATGCCAGTTGAACTTGCCCTGGGTGCAGGACCAGATCATGGTCCAGGCAGTCTTACATGCGCTCGTCGACACAAGGTGCGAACAAGCTTCCGGATTGCCTTCAATGATCCACGACGGCTCAATCGGAGCAGGCTTCAGATTGACCATCTCGCAATATGCCGCTTCAACAAGTTCGCGCATCAACGCCTCGAATGCATCATTCGCATTGCTTGATAGACATTGGGCCCCAACTCCCGCCCACCTCGACATATTGAGGCGCCCGGCGAAGCCCGTGAAGATGCCGCCTTGTCGCACTCCCCTTACGAGGTACCTCGTCCCGGCAGCTTCACGGATGATGTTTTGCGCTGCCTTTTGGCGATCGACGGCTCCGCGACTCTCCTGGATGGCGCCTCCCAAAATGCTTGCATCAACACCGCGCAGCGCGTGCTTCCACTTGGGCTGTCGAATTCGTGGCCGGTCATGAAGGACGACGTCAGCTTCAGGCACTACCTCCTGCCCACCGCGCGAAGATGAATTCGTCCTTTGTGGTCGTCTGCGGCGGGGACGCGAAGAGTTTGCGCCTTCATCGATCAGGATCTGTACTCCGTCATGCAGTGTCAGCCCGTACTTCAGCAAACCTCTGCGTATTCTTCGATTCTGCCCGAGGTGTCGGTGGGAAGGGAGAGACGCTCACGCCGGCGCCTTCGTCCGGCACGATATCTCGCCCGGCGCGAGCTCGCCTGCCCAACCTCCAGCAGGCACACGATCATTCCGCCTCGAACAGCTGAGCCTGCAGGTAAGCACTTGCCTGCTCCCTGGGGATTCAAAATCCTGCACAGCGCCATATGGTCCTTCGAAGCGGGATCGGTTCTCCTCTACGACTGCATGGCGGCTTATCGGCCGGACAACATGAGGGTTCACATCCACTTCAAGCACTATTTCAGCAGCAGCGCGGCACAGCCGCCCCAATGCGTCGCTGATGATGTAGAACAAAAGTGGAAAAATACCCGCTACGTCGGGCGGCTCTGACCCAGATAGAGAACTGAGGAAGCGGTTCTGCCGGTCGGCCTTCGAGTCGGCTTCGCCTCTGCTTGAGCGAGCAAAGTAGAGCACGATGCCGCGAGGGGACTCGCCGGTCGGCCGCCAAAAACACCGTTTGAAGAACCGTTTTAGTTCGGCGCTCTCAAACGGTTTCTCTCGCTAAGGTCTTGATCTTGTATGGTGGGCGCACCAGGGCTCGAACCTGGGACCCGCTGATTAAGAGATAGCGACGGGTTGAGAACCATCAATGACTTACCGGTCGCGAACTAGGGCTTATCCGGCCGCAATCGGGCATCTGTCGCACGACCACGATACTCGCTGCGCTGAGGATGTTGGGAACGACTGAAATTGAAGAGTACAACGGATAGATCAAGAGGCGCCGCTTAACTCGCCAGGCGGGGGAGGCCTAGCGCTTGGCGCAAGCTCGGACCGTCGTAATCCGTGCGGAATAAGCCGCTACATTGCGCTCCGGTAGTAGCCCGTGGACCAGTTCCTCCAAGCCGCTCGGAAGATAGGGGACCTGCAACCTGATGCTGTCAGGCGCCGGCCTCTAACCACTCCTGCATGCGACCAGCCACCGTACCGGGCGTGCCGGCAATCCACCGGTGGTTCTCCCCGCTCCATAGCAATCCCCGTGCACAGCGATGCCCCGGGCTTGTCGCAACCCATCAGCACG
Source organism: Bradyrhizobium sp. SZCCT0153 (assembly GCF_018129995.1). Classification (GTDB taxonomy): domain Bacteria; phylum Pseudomonadota; class Alphaproteobacteria; order Rhizobiales; family Xanthobacteraceae; genus Bradyrhizobium; species Bradyrhizobium japonicum_G. Next base: position 547,941 of record NZ_JAFCKS010000004.1, on the reverse strand, counting down.
GTTGACCTCGATGCGCCAAGCCGGACTACTGGCTCGTACGTTATAATCGCGTGAGCGGATGCGCCTTCTGGTGCCAGGCCCAGGCGGTGCGGATCACAGTCGGCAGGTCGGAATGGCGCGGCACGAAGTTAAGAACTTTTCGTGCGGCGGAGGCGTCGGCGACCAGATAGGTGGGATCGCCGGCGCGACGCGGCTTGACGGTGTGCGGCACCTCACGGCCGGTCTCCTGCCGGATCGCGCCCAGGATCTCGCGCACCGAAAAGCCGGAGCCGGTGCCGAGATTGAAGCTACCGCCGGCATGTCCCTGTTCCAGCAGCTTCAGCGCCGCGACATGCGCGGCGGCGAGGTCGGTGACATGGATGTAGTCGCGGATCGCGGTGCCGTCGGGCGTGTCGTAGTCATCGCCGAACACCGCGAAGTCGACATGGCCCTGGAGAGCCATCATGGCGCGCGGAATGAGGTGGGTCTCGTTGTCGCGCAACTCGCCGATGCCGCCGGCCGGATCGGCACCGCTGGCGTTGAAATAGCGCAGGCAGAACGCGCCGAAGCCATAGGCCGCGCGGTAGTCGGCGAGCATCCGCTCGATCATCCATTTCGACGCGCCATAGGGATTGATCGGCGCACAGGGGAAGTCTTCCGGCAGTTCCTTGGAATCGGCGTTGCCGTAGACGGCGCCGGTCGAGGAGAACACGATGCGATGGCAATCGGCGTTGCGCATCGCCTGGAGCAGCGACAGCGTGCCCTGCAAATTGTTGATGTAGTACTTCTGCGGGTCGGTCATGGATTCGCCGACAAGGCTCGCCGCCGCGAAATGCATCACGGCCGTGACCTTGTGATCGGCGAAGGCGCGCGCCAGCGCTGCGCCGTCGAGAAGGTCGCCGGTCACCAGGGGGCCGGCAACGAAGCTGCGATGACCCGTCGAAAGATTGTCATAAACGACGGGCTGATAGCCGGCGGCGGCCAGGGCGCGGCAGGCATGCGAGCCAATATAGCCGGCGCCTCCCGTGACGAGGACAGTCGGTCGGTCGGTCATGGTTGCTACCCCGAAGCGAAGTCACTAATCGCCAATCAATCGTCGACAGCATAAAATCTGAGCAGAGCGCACCAGTACGAGCTTCAACCATCCATGATCCTTTTGCGGCGCAATCGAGGGCGACGCGGGTTCGGACCAGCGGACCAGAGACAGCTATTGCGGAGAGCCGATAGCGAACTCCTTTGGCATGAGGCGATTTGATGCCGGGGCCGGTCCCACAACTTGACCGTGATCAGATTCAACATTGCTTTATTTCCCTAGCTTCCATCTCGTGCAAGGCAGTCTTCGCCGGCATAGGGCGTAGTGCGAAAGAAACTCCTGAACCCCGGAGCAAACTCCAACGAAGAATTGCACAACGGAGATCCGCTGCGATGCCCCTTCGACATGACCCTTCCGGAGAGATGACCGTTGTTGACCAACATTCGGGCATCCTGTTCGCGATGTTTGACGGTCCCAAACGAGTGATCTGCAAAGTTGATTGGGACGCTCTTATTGATCGCGCAGCGGTCGATGGCGCCGATGAAATGGACATTCGAGCGACCTTTCATCGGCATCGCGAGGCCATCCAAGCTATAGCCAGCCAGAACTATGATGCGGAGCAAGCAAGCCCGATTGTCACGACTTACCAGCTCACCCCGCTTCCCTGACCCCGAGACCCTTGCCTCTTCGTAACAGCCTGAAAAGGAGCGCTATAGTGTTGGCCCCGCAGACCACCAAGCGAAAGGTTGCTCCGCCATGGAGTCATCACGAGATCGAGCAGGTACGGTTCCTCATTTTAGAGGGAAAGAGCTTGCACGCCGTTTCACGACGCCTTGGAAGAACACCACAAGCTGTGAGAAAGATCGTTAGCAGGCTAAAGCTTCCACTCCGACTTGTCGATCTGGCGAGGTGAATCGGCTTCAATCTCCGGCACTCGACTGACGTCATCTCACGCGGACGGTCGGAGAATATCACAAATGCCTGTCAAACTTGCGCTTCCCGACGAAACCAAGGCAGGCACCTGCTCTGCTAATCGCCTCCTCGTCGCGGATCGCTTTCGCCCCAGACCCTGGCCGGTTGTCGCGAAAGAGGTGCGTTGTGCGACATTCCATATTGCCGTAGCTCTTTCTTGGCTTAACCAGGCTTTCAGATCGCGATCGCTTTACCACTGCGTCTTTGCAACTAATCGCGAGATGCAGCATTTAAGTCGATCGACGTTTCGAGAGGCGCTTGCGCCTACAGCACACGCAAGGCAGGAAGCATATCTGCAAATAAACGCGGCATATTGCTTATTTGCGCAGCAACACTTGACGTATCTATTGTGGGGATGTGAGCATTGGGCCACGAGTTCCGATTCATACGCAGCATTTTTGCAGCGCCGGTTAGTCTGAATGAACGAAACTCACCCCTCATCGGACCAAGGGGTAACAACCGGGGTTTGAGCAAAAGAAGTCATTCTACGCCCGATGTGAATTTCTACGCTTCGCAATCTTTACGTCGGACTAGATCATGCGGATGCCGGAGGAACTTTGGCTAACGGATTCGTAGTCTGGTTCAATAAGTTTAAGGGTTACGGCTTCATAAGGCCCGACGGCGGAGGCAAGGACATATTCGTTCATATGTCCGCCGTCGAGGAAGCCGGCATTTCGACGTTGATTGAAGGGCAAAGAGTGAGCTACGAGCTCGCTTCCGTCGCAGGCAGGGTAACGGCCAGTCAGCTGCGAGTCGGTATCCAGGAATCTAAACAGGAATCGAGTTCTGCAGAATGAAAGGATATTTCGTGTTCCCGACAGTTCAAAATCTGCGTCTCACATTCGGCGATACCGGAGTTTGAGGTTCTCGACCATGTCGTTGTAACGACCAATAAGGTCTATCAGCTCGCCCCCATGATCCGACAAAAAACCAGCGATGCTGGAACTCACGATTTGTGCGGTCGCGTCGATCTCTCCCAATAGCTCGCGCCGCGCAGCGTCACAGTACTCCGCGATGAGTGCGTCAGCGATCGACAACTCGCTTGCAATCCTCATGGTCTCGAACGTTGGCGCTTCGTGCTGCGGCACAACTTCGAACCAGCGATCTACCCGCGTGTTCCGCTCGCCCGCCCTCGTTCGAGGAGAGCCATCAGCAACCGCTCTTTCAACGTCGATAGAAAGCAACTCTAGCGTTTCGTCGTGAAGGCGATCGAGCTCAGTCATGGAGTGATCAAACATGCTGCTCAGCTGCGTGAGCTGTAGCCACGCGAGTCTCAAATGTTGATACGGCGACAATTGGTCACGGATCCAGGGATAGCTGCCGGCAACAATGCGGCAAACGATCAGATCGCCGTATACGGTCCGCAGCTTAAGAAGCGCAGCAAGCTCCGCTTTCAGGCGCTGATGAATGGCCGATATCGCTCCTGTCATTCGCTCCGGCACGAACTCGAATGACGGATCGGACAGGCGCACTAAATTTTCACCGGCCAGCTCGATGATCGAAACAATCTGCTCGTCAATCTCACCGGTCGTTAGCTCATCCACCCTGCTCATTCTCACATAATCCAGCAACGCCCGGCGCTTCGACACCTGACCAGCTTCATCGGGCCGGCGAATCCCCGACCCGGAGCCTCTCAGGGTTCGACGGCTTTCGGAAGCCCCAATCTATGTCCATTATCTAGGCAATGGGAGAAATCCAGCTTGTGCTGGCCGCTGGCCGACCGATCGGATCCGGTCGCAGAGCCCGTGGCTCCCCGAGGTTTCGGTCGCGGGCTACAGACTCTGGACGCCACGCCCATCGACCATGGCCGACGCTATCGCCAGACCATAGTTGCGGGAGGACCGCAAGAGCTGAGATCTCAGCACTGAGAACCGGGGACGCCCGACTTGAAATCAAGCTCCGAGTAACAGCCATAATCCTCGGCACCGCCGGCCCGGGAGCGGCATCGCTTCAACCCGATCAACGTATGGGGCGCGCCAATATGCTGCCAGACTTTGTCGTCGAAAGCACTGGCAATGCCTCAATGGTTGGCTGGTCTGCCATATGCCGATTGTTGCGACCTTGCGCTGGCGCCCCAGCTTGCGCGCGATAGATCGTCTTGCTGCCGTGTCCGGCCGAGCAGGTCATCATAGATATCCGACGTTCTCGATGCGATATCGGACCAATCGTACCGCAAGGCGCTTTCGCGACGTACCATTTCGCGCTCAGACGCGCTCAGACGCGTCTTTGTCAGCACCAACAGCTTCGCACCCAACTCCTCACAATCACCGACATGGAAAATGTGCTCGGGATCGCCCACCACCTCCAGGTTAGGTGCGATATCGCTTACCAGCACCGGCAATCCATAGCTAAGCGCTTCAAGCAGAACGATCGGCAATCCCTCATGCGACGACGGCAAAACAAACAGTGCCGCATGGGCGTAGAGTTGTCGCAGCCCGTCGCCGGTCTGAAACCCGGCCATGACAACGTTCTGGTGGCGGGCCGCCTCTCTAACCAGCTGATCCGCGTACTCATTCTGGTGGTCGATCTTTCCAACTATGGCAAGCTTCCATCCCGGCATTGCCGCAGCCAGGAATGCGCGCAAAAGATCGAGCTGCCGCTTCTCAGGAACAAGCCGGCCGACCGTCAATATGTATCGTCCCGGCTCCAATCCCAACCCGACCACCTGTTCGCTTTGCTGCGGCAAGTCCGAGAACACCACGCCATTCGGCACCACCTCGCAGGGTTTGCCATATTTGGAAGTGATGAGTTCGCCTATGCTGCGACTGACTGCGATGCGCTTGCTAGCATAGCGCATTCCGACAGCTTCGCCGGTCCTCAGGACCATACGCGCCGCCCAGCCCCATTTTTCCCTATTGTAGTCCTCACCATGATGCGTGACGACGACCCGCAGGCCGACAGCACGAAGCAACGGCGTTACAATTGCAGGACCTATACCGTGAATGTGCACCAACGCCGGCCGCCGCACCATTGCGACAAGTGCGCAGACTACGGAATGGAGCAGAGTCTCCAGATACTTGTTACTTAGAGTCCACAGTCGCAGTACCCGCACCCCCTTCCAGACTTTGGGGACATTCGGGGCGACGTAAGGAGATCGCATGCAGACGGTAACCCCCCTGCCTAGCTCGACCAACCTTGGTGCGAGATTTTCTGCATGCGTCTCGATACCACCCTGAATTTGAGGGAAGCCACGGAAGCCGAACATGTAGATCTCACGCCTTCTCATCTGGACTTCCTTCCAATCTAATTGTTCATAAATGTTCGCAGCGGGTAATGCTCGTCCGGGGTTATGCGGCCCTTGACCAGCCGGGCCTTGACATTTTTGTTCAAGAACGACGTTCGCTCGACATGCGGCGATGGACGCACGTCGGAATAATCAATATAGCTGTCAAAGCATATGCTCTTGCCGATCGAGACCTTGAGCTTGTTCTTGATGACCCATAACAACGGCTCGCCTTTTGGAAGCTGAGGGACCAAGTTGGACCGCATCGCGGTCCGCGCGGTCGTCACCATCCAGCAGTTCTGCCCGCAGCTCGCGACCTTTTTCCGTGTCTGCTGAGCGGCCTCGCTGTTCATGATCTCGTTCCATGATTCCCGCGCAAGATTTCCCATGGGCAGATCCGAGCGGACGTTGCAAGCCCATACGTCCGACCACGGGTCGATAAAGGCAAAATCCTTACCCGCACTGCACGGGATCAACCGATCATGACCGAGAATCTTCTCGATCAGGCCAAGGTTCAGGTAGGCCCGAAACCAGTTCTTTGGCTTCGGACTACGCAGCATCGCCGAAATAAGCCCTTCAACCTTCCGCGCGACTGCCTTCCGATCATAGAAGTAATTGTCGTTCTTGTAGAACTGCCACGCATTGTGAAGCGTGGAAGTTGCCAGCTCGAATCCTTCCTTGCGAGCGAACTCATAGACATTGACGAGCTGATCGACGTTTTCGTCCTGGATGACCATCGCAAAGCCGAGGTCGGTGCCGCCGGCTTCGCGCAGCATACGAAGTCCCGCGATCTTGGTGCTGTAACCGTCCTTCTCCCCGCGAATTCTATCGCTGGTCTCCTGATCGCCCTCGAGCGAGAAGCGTACCTTGATGTTGGGGTGTTTCTTGATGATCGGAACGAGGCGCTCCGGATGCAGCCCGTTCGACGATATTTCCGTCACTCTTGCCTTCGGATAGAGAAGATCGATCATCTCTTCGAGGTCTTTGCGAAGCGTCGGCTCTCCACCCGACACATTCAAATTGTCGAAGCCGGATGGAAGCTTCGACAACGTAGCCAGCGACACCTCTTCCTTCGGCTCGGTCGGATTCTGCCAGATGTAACACATCTGACACTTGGAGTTGCAGCGGAACGTGGAAATGACGGTAAGGTCCATTTTATGATCCAACTTTCCTGTGTAAGCCGACTGATGCAATCAGATCCTCGTATAACGAGAGTAACGCCGCACCGTGTTTCTCGAGCGAGTACTCGTTCTCGACGGTCTTGCGTGCGTTGCGACCGAACACCTCGCGACGACTGCGGTCGACGAGGAGAGTTCTGACCTTTTCAGAGAGTGGAATAACGTCGCCAGGGTCAAACAACAGACCTGTCGTCCCGTCTCTGACCAACTCGGGAATTCCGCCAATGCGGGAAGCGACGATTGGCTTGCCATGCGCCATCGCCTCAAGAATCGAGAGAGGACTGTTTTCGTGCCACACCGAGGGCACGACAATCAAACCCGCCTCCCTGATTGTGCGCTCGAGGTCGATGCCCATGAGATGCCCTCTAAACTCCGCCGCGGGGTATTTCCGCCGAAGCTCATCGAAAAGCGGTCCAGTGCCGGCGATTACCAGCCGCCAGGCGCCTTGGGCGGTCGCATGAGCTTTAAGGAGATCCTCAACGCCTTTTTCAGGCGACAGGCGCCCGAAATACAGTGCGTATCCGTCATCGCCGACAGAGGTATCGATACGCGATGCGTCGATCCCGTTTGGAATATGAACCACCTTATCTGCACCGAACCGACGGACGATGGCCTCATACATGAACTTGCTCGGCGCAATGAATTTTCCGACGCGATGATAGCTTCCCAGCAGCGCGTGATAGCGCGCCTCCGCCCAAAGCAAGGCGCTGCGCCCTAGAGAACCGTCGGCGCAACGACGAGCGAGAATCGTCTCGAAGGCGCCGTCGCCGCATCTCGCACACACCTGTCCGTTGCTTAGCTGCGTATAGACGGGACACACCGGTTTGTAGTCGTGAAGCGTGAGAACGACGGGAACCCCCATTTCCGCTGCTGCGGTGACGATCGAGGGAGTGAGCTGGTGATAGATGTTATGACAGTGCAATATGTCCGGCTTCTCATCTCGGATGAGGCGCGTAATTTGCGAGACAGCTTCGGATGAATGAATAAAGGATAATGCCGATCTCAGCTTTTCGCGTCTGGATGATGCGTGATACGATTTCTGCGAGACGAAGTACGATTGGAAGCGTGATGGAATATTTCGATCGTCATTCATGGAGAATTCGACGACATCAACATTCCGCCTGCGCATCAACTCCATCTCGTCGAACATCACGACTTCGGAGCCGCCGTTACGAAAGAAGAACTTGTTCGCAAACAACACTTTCATAGCGTTCCGACCCGATCCGCCAAGCCGTTCTCGTCTAGAAGACGGGACATCCTGCTCCGGACTCAGCCTTGAGCGCGCCACCGAAACAGCGATTTCTTCGCTGAAATCGAACGAAGGCTCCGTCATCGCCGCGGTCCTTTTCTGGAGACCGAAACAGGCCACACTGCGGGGCGGACACCAACGCCTGCAGGATGGTGTTCGGTCGGGCAGGCTGATCTCGTCGCAACTACAACCATCAGCAGGATGATAGGCGACCGCTATGCGCCGATATTGACGGCCGTCAACTCGCCACCAGTGCGCGGCCTAGGATGATGGGGTGCTGGCCCCTCTTCGAGTCGGAATGCGGCCCAATTCTGAGGATACGGGCTGCGTCTAAGGACGCGCTCGGGCGTCAAAACGACATAACTTCGTGATCGGCGAGAACTGCCCGGTGACTGCCGGATCGCAACTGCTCGATGCAATGCGGAGAGAGGATGCCCGAGCACCTTGAGCCAATTGGCGCAATCCCCGATCAAGGGTTGATCGCGTTGGTTATGATGCTCCGCTTCAACGGCCTCGCCATAGATCCTGAGCGCATCCGTCATCAGTTTGGGACCATTATCAGGGTCGCCGAGATTCTCCGCTCTGCCAAGGAGCTTGGGTTGAAGGCACGTGTCGTCAGGACCAATTGGTCTAGGCTTTCCGGTCTGCCGATGCCCGCGCTCGCGATCCTTCGTGAGGATAGATTTCTTATCTTCGGAAAGGCCACCGAGGAGCGGGTCATCGCGCTTGAGCCGGGTCGCCCGCAACCGGTCATGATGTCGCGGATAGAACTCGAAGCCGTCTGGGACGGCGCGGTCATTCTGATGACGCGTCGAGCCGCTCTTTCCGATCTTGCACGGCGTTTCGACATCACGTGGTTTCTCGGCGCAATTCGAAAATACCGGCGATTGCTCCTCGAAGTCCTTGCAGCATCGTTCTGCCTTCAGCTGTTTGCCCTGGTATCGCCGCTCTTCTTCCAGGTGGTTATCGACAAGGTTCTAGTGCATCGCAGCATGAGTACGCTGGACGTACTCGCCATCGGCCTCGTAGCGACCGCGATGTTTGAAACGATCCTCGGAGTTCTCCGTACATACCTCTTCTCTCACACCACCAACCGAATCGATGTCGAACTAGGCGCTCGGCTATTCCGTCACCTGTTGGCCTTGCCGATCGGCTACTTCCAGGCTCGGCGGGTGGGTGACTCTGTCGCGAGGGTCAGGGAACTCGAAAATATCCGCAATTTCCTGACGAGTTCTGCTCTGACCTTGGTCATCGACCTGTCCTTCTCGGTTGTCTTCATTGCAGTGCTGGCCTTCTACTCGCCAACGCTAACCTGGATCGTCCTCGCTTCGCTTCCGGTCTATGTCGCAATTTCTGCCGGAGCGACGCCTCTGTTTCAGCGGCGGCTCGACGAAAAATTTCGGCTGGGTGCGGAGAACCAGGCCTTTCTTGTGGAGAGCGTCACCGCGATGGAAACGCTCAAGGCGATGGCTGTCGAGCCTCAGATGCAACGTCGCTGGGAGCAACAGCTCGCCGGATACGTCGCAGCGAGCTTTCGTGTCATCAGCCTGGCGAACGTGTCCAGCCAATCGGTCCAGCTTGTCAACAAGCTGGTCGGCGTCGCCATCCTCTATTTCGGCGCTCGCTTCGTCATGGCTGGAGATCTTACTGTTGGCGAGCTGGTTGCTTTCAATCTGATCTCCGGTCGCATCAGCGGCCCGGTCCTCCGATTAGCCCAGACTTGGCAAGATTTTCACCAAGCCAGGCTCTCGATCGCGCGCCTCGGCGACATCCTGAATACAGAGCCGGAGCCTGTTTACAGCCCTGGAAAAACGGCGCTGCATAGCATCCGAGGTGATATTGCGTTCGAACAGGTAGCCTTTCGCTACCGCATCGATGGGCCTGAAATCCTTCGAGATGTGCAGCTGCACGTTCCGGCAAGGCAGGTCATTGGAATAGTGGGCTCCTCGGGCTCGGGGAAGAGCACTTTGGCCAAACTGGTGCAGCGGCTGTATATCCCGGAGCGAGGCCGGGTCCTCGTCGACGGGATCGACGTGACTCAGGTTGACCCCGCCTGGCTGCGCCGACAGATCGGTGTAGTTCTCCAGGACAGTGTCCTCTTCAACTGTTCGATCAGGGACAATATTGCCTTCGCGGATCCCGCGACATCGACGGAGCGTGTGGTTGAAGCGGCCACAATGGCCGGTGCACACAATTTCATTCTACAACTACCGAACGGATACGACACGATAGTCGGCGAGCGCGGGAGCAGCCTGTCCGGCGGACAGCGTCAGCGCATTGCGATTGCGCGCGCGCTGGTAACCAATCCCCGGATCCTGATCTTTGACGAGGCGACCAGCGCACTCGACTACGAGAGTGAGCACATCGTTCAACAGAACATGGCCAAAATCGTGCACGGCCGTACTGTCCTGATCATTGCGCATCGGCTATCGGCCTTACGAATGGCCGACCGGATCATCACGATTGAAGATGGCCGCTTGGTCGAGGATGGTTCTCATCAAGAGCTGGTCAAGCGCGGAGGACGTTATTCAAAGCTCTTCCGCCTACAGTCTGGCTTCCATGACCTTGCATAGCCTGCCCTTCGCTTGCGTCGACACCGACAGGCGACACGGTCGAGCTCACGCGGGCATCGACGAGGCCGCATGAAACAGACGACGGCAGAGACGTTCGACGATCCGGGGCTGTTTGTGCTCGACCTCCTGCTCCGATTGCGTGGTGTTGACAGCAGCCTCGATCATATTCGCCAGCGGTCCGGCTACACGCCTATCGATGTCCCGGAAATGCTCGCTTATGCGAGGGAGCTCAATCTCTCTGCGAGCTGTGTTCTGACCGATTGGGACGGACTATCGGCATCAGCCCTGCCTGGCATCCTCCCGATTCGCAGCGGCAGCTTTCTCCTACTCGGAAAAGTACATGGCTATGAGGCCGTGGTGATGACCGCTGGCGCCGCAAGGCCATCTATCATTTCCAGATACGAGCTTGAGTCCAATTGGGACGGACGGCTCGTCGTGATCGCCCATCAACGCGCCATCACCGCTCGGCTACTGCGCTTTTCACGATGCTGCCTGGAATTCATCCGGCGTTCAAAGGAGCGATCCCTGATTGTTAGGGCACGACTGGCTGGTATGTTTTCGTCTCGCGCCGATCGCGCATCTGCAATGTCCAAGCAGCGGCCGGCCGCGCCGACGGAGCCTCCCCGGAATGCGAACAGCGGGAACGCGGTCATTGTTTTCGCGGATCACGCCCGCAAGCTCGGCCGCGCCGTTGTCGGGCTGACGCCTTCCCACAGGATTCATCCGAGCGAAGCACTCGCTTTCCTCCCCGCAGCACTCGAAATCATCGAGACCCCTCCTTCGCCCGTTGGACGTACCATCGTCATCAGCATCACGGCGGGTTTCATTGTCGCCTTGCTCTGGGCCTGCCTTGGAACCATCGACATTGTTGCTATCGCTCCTGGCAAGATCATCCCGAGCGACCGAACCAAGACCATCCAGCCCTTCGAGACCGCCGTTGTTCGCGCGATCTACGTTCACGACGGCCAAACCGTCAGAGCCGGTGAACGCCTGGTTGATCTGGATGCGACCATTTCCGCTGCAGAGCTGAACCACCTCAAGAGCGATCTGATGAGTGCGCAGCTCGACGCCTCACGCCTGAAGGCGTTACTGTCAAATAAGACTGATCCCGCTTCGGCGTTTAACCCGCCCCCAGCCGCCACAACTGCGCTGATCGAGATGCATCGTCGCTTTCTCGTCAGCCAAGCCACCGAGCAGGCTGCCAAACTCGCTGCAATTGACCGCCAAATCTCACAAAAGGAAGCTGAACGGGCCACTTCGAAGGCGTCGATGGATAAGCTGAAAGCCACAATTGGCCCGCTCCAGCAGCGCGTCGAGATACGCGAGCAGCTGTACCAGAAAGAACTCGGTTCTAAGCTGCAGTACTTGGCCGACTACCAAGAGCTACTCGGTCAACGACAGGAGATACTCGTTCAGCAAAGCCGTTTTGGCGAAGCAGATGCCGCCGTCGGGGTTCTGGTGGAGAACCGCAACAAGACCATTGCCGAATACGAACGAACGTTGCTCGAGGAACTCGCCAAGGCGGAACAGAAGGCTGCCGGTCTAAGCCAGGACGTCATCAAAGCCGAGCGGCACACCGGCCTGCAAAACCTGACTGCGCCAATTGATGGCGTCGTACAGCAACTCGCAGTTCATACCGTCGGGGGTGTCGTCACGCCGGCGCAACCAATCATGATGATCGTTCCAATCGATAGCAATCTCGAAGTTGAGGCCATGATCTCGAATCAGGATATCGGCTTCGTCGAGGCAGGCCAGAACGCCGCCATCAAGATCGATACCTTCAATTTTACCCGGTACGGACTGCTACATGGCAAGGTGATCAACATCTCCCAGGACGCCATTCCCCGGAACAAGCCACCGGAGAACGGCAACACCAGGCCTCTCGGCGCCGGGACAACCAGCAGCGAACCCAATGGACAGGAGCTCGTCTACGCAGCGCGGGTGTCGCTCGACCGCAGCTACATGAACATCGAGAACAAGCATGTCAGCCTTTCACCCGGTATGGCCGCCACCGTCGAGATCAAGTCTGGATCACGTAGTGTCATTAGCTATCTCTTATCACCGATCATGCGGTATAAGCAGGAAAGCTTGCGGGAGCGGTAGCGCACGAGCAGCTGTGCAAGGGTATTCGCTGCAAATACCACGCGCTGTTACTGATGACGTTTCGCGGATGGCGAAGTCAGGATATCGATCAGATGCGGAACTAGACGGCCGGCGCCGGCCCCGCAGACTCCCCCGATGACCTTCACTGCGGCGTCGAGAATCCGACCATGCCGATCCGTCGCTAGCAACTGCATGCCTTCGAGAGCAAGCGCGCTGAGGATCACCAAGGCAAGAACAGCCCATGTACGACGTGTCATGCCGAACGAAAACGCAGAGCCCATTACAGCGAAGGCAGCGAAGTGCTCCAGTTGAAGACCAGCCAACCTCGGACGACCTTGAATTGGTGTTAGTGAACGTGATGAACACGAGTACCACCCACCCGACAATGAGCACCACCCTCTGTATCATGACCTCTCGCCGGTCCGGGAATGCTCAAATTCGACGTGCTGGCGAGCCATTTTTCCAGCGGACACCATCAACTCGTCGCCCTTCAGCTGTCTCAACCTCTATCGGCGGCCAAACACCACCCGCCTTGACGAAACTAGTTTGTCGGGCTCGGCTCGGTTTGCTTGATGAGACCAGCTCGGCTCAGCGCGGCGGCCGCTTCCTTCATCACCGCCCAAGGCAACTTGGATCGTTCGGCGATGTCGAAGAGTGAATGATCCCCGTCCGACATGTTCAGGACCCATAGCAGCCCCATCTGGAAGTCTCCGGCCGCGAGCCCGCCCAATCCACGATAAAGGCCATAATTGCCCAATTTTGGCTCGCAGAATGGCTTCTCGTTCCGAAAGTAGGCGTTGTTCTCGATGACGTCGATGGCTGCAATCGCCTTCGTTAGAGTATCGTACAGCGCAGCAGGGCGAACAAACTCCAGATTATCGGCCGAGCTGTGATACTCCGCGAATCTACCGAACGGCGTTCGCATTACGGTGCCGATTGGTAGGTTGAAGCCAGGCGAGCAATATTGCCGCTCGTCATAGCCGTAAGGTGAGAACTCCTGGATTTCGTGCGGTTCGCCGCTCTGCTCAAGCACATAGGACCAGGCTCGATCGATCTCTGTGTTGCCGCGGCGGCTCCTCTTGTAGGTCATCGCCCCCGAATCGCCGGCGCAGGTCAACACAAATCCATGCTTCACCCGACCGACATGAGCCTCGTTGAGCGCCAACCAGGTGATCGCTCCAATAGTGCCGGGGATAAATACGAAGCGATATGTATACCTGAGCTCCATCTTCCGAAGGTGCTGCGCCAGCGCGGTTGCGACCGCGATCCCGGACAGGTTGTCATTGCAGAGCGACGGATGACAGATATGGCAGGAGATCAGCACCTCGTCCGAGGTGCGACCAAGCAGTCTCAGATCGCCGTAAGTCAGATGACCCGGTGCGAGGCTGGCATCGATACAAACCTCGTAATCGTCCTCCTGCATTGCCAATAGGTCATTGTGCGGCAGACAGAAGCCCCAGGTCTTCTGGTAATAGCTTGTCCGATAGGGAATCCAGTCCGGCTTATCCGGATCCGAGTAGAGGTGAGGCTTAAGCTCGTCGAGCGTCATGTGCGCCCTCACCGGTATGCTGTAGCCCAGGAGGTGCAGGTTCGACTTCCCGAAATCGATCACGCGCTCGCCGGCGCTGTTCTTGACATATGCATCACGCACGTTCCACTCCGGTGGAACGGTCCAATCAAATACCTGGAGGCCGGACGGTACTTCGCACGTGGTAAGAGGAACGTAGTTCCGGATGAGATCGATCGTTCTTCGGATCCCATCCCCCGTTATGCTGCGGGAGATGGGATACATATCCGCAATAAACTCGTGGAGTGCACGTCCGGTCTTGTCCGCTGACAGGTCAACGGCCGCCTCACTCTCCCTGAGGTCCGCGAAGTCTGCATGCCTTGCAATGTCATCCATGCTCCACGTCCCTCCGGTATCCGGTCGGCTCAATCCACGATCCTGGGCTCGGGTATCGGCACCACGAACTGAGCTCCCCAACTGCGGGCGAATGACAGCTGGCTAACGATCTCCCGCTTCAGGTTCCAGGGTAGAATGAGAATGTAGTCCGGCTTTGTCACGTTTATGCGTTCGGGCTCGAGAATTGGAATGTGGGATCCCGGCAACAACGCCCCCTGCTTGTGTGGGTTTCGGTCGACCGTATACTCAATGAGGTCCGAGGTTATGCCGCAGTAGTTCAAGAGTGTGTTGCCCTTGGCTGGGGCGCCGTACCCGACAACACGCTTGCCCTGTCGCTTTGCATCCTCCAGAAAGGAAAGAAGCTTTTGCCTGGTTTCCACAGCGCGCTCTTCGAATGCGTCGTAGTGGTCAAGATTGGCATATCCGGCATCGATTTCGCGGCGCCTGAGATCCAGTACCCGATGGGAGATCGGATGCCATCCTTTGTTGGCGTGCTGAGCATAGATTCGCAACGAGCCACCATGGGTCGGCAACTCTTCGACATCAAACAATGTCAGGCCGTGGGCGGCAAAGATCTTCTCGACAGCGATAAGCGAGAAGTATGAAAAATGCTCGTGATAGATGGTGTCAATCTGACACTCGTCAAACAGACGCATCAGATGGGGGAACTCCATCGTGATGACCCCCGCGTCGGCGAGAAGAAGGCTCATGCCTTTGACGAAGTCATTCAAATTTGGCACGTGAGCCAAGACATTGTTTCCGATCAACAGATCAGCGCGTAGCCCCTCGCGTCGCAAGGTACGGGCTGCACGTTCGCCGAAGAACTCCACACGGGTCGGAATGCCCTTCGCGCGCGCAACGGCAGCGACGTTCTGAGCCGGCTCGATGCCTAGAACCGGCACATCGGCTTCGACAAAGTATTGCAGCAAATAGCCGTCGTTGCTCGCGATCTCGACGACCTTGCTGTTTGCCCCGATTCCGAACCTTTCGATGACTCGGGTGACGTAGGACTTAACATGCTGCAGCCATGAATCGCTGTAGGATGAAAAGTAGGCATAGTCTCCAAAGATATTCTCCGGCGCCTCCCATTCCTCGAGCTGGACAAGGAAGCACTCTCCGCAAACGTAAGCCCGCAACGGAAAGAAGCGCTCGTCTTGTTTGGCTTTCTCGTTCCGGAGATAGGAATTTGCCAATGGAGACATTCCGAGATCGATAAACACACGTTCAAGAGGCGCGCTGCAGAAACGACAACAGCTCAACTCCATTGCATGCGCAGTTGGTGCTTTGACGTTAAGGGTGGATGCTGCTTCTTTCAGCATTCTATGCTCCTGCCGATGGCAATCTGTGATGTCACCGACACGCTAGCGTTGGTCGGGACAGAGCTATTGACGGTCGTCAAGTCACGTTTGCTTTTTGCGAACGTGGAGCCCTCGCCTACGACCTCTTGGGGACAGCGATATTCATGCGGGCCTTCAATTCGTTCCCGATATTGCTGCGGGGCTTCCATGCCCTGTCACGATCCGAGAGCACGCGCACTTCTGCCGGCCAGGAAATTCCAAGCGAAGGATCGTCATGCGGCAACCCGCCTTCCGCGCCCGGCGTGTAATAGTTGCTGATTAGATAAATCAGCTCTGTGTCGTCAGTGAGCGTGATGAAACCATGTGCGAAGCGTTCCGGTATGTAGAGCCCGCGGCCATTGTCCGCGGAGAGGTTAACGATGATATGTCGCAAATAGGTTGCCGATTCCGGCCGCAGGTCGACGATCACGTCGGCCACCGCGCCCTTGGTGCATCGGACGTACTTGTTTTCCGTCGCTGGGGGATATTGGAAATGCAGGCCGCGCAGCGTACCGCGTTTTGCGTTGTAGCTGATACTTGCCTGTGCGACGACGGGCTTGAGGCCGTGCGCAAGAAATGTGTCGGCGCAGAATACCCGAGCGAAGTATCCCCGATTGTCCTGATGCCTATCTATCTCCACCGTGTAGGCGCCGGCGAGGATTGTTTCGGAAAATATCATGAGGCAGATGAAATAGCTGGGTTCAGGCTACTAGATGAACACGATCCGACAGAGTTTGGCTGCAAGCCACAGCAGAGCTAGATCCCACGCAACGACGCTGACCAGCGCAAATGCGATACCGAGGACAGGCCATTCGAAACTTCGGCTCGCCGCTTTCGTGCCCCTAAACTGGGTTGCGTAGGTTGCGTTTCTGAGTTGTTCGAATTCAGACATTGCCCGCTCAATCCGTGACATGACCTCACGACAGCCTAGCCAGAGCTGAATTCGCCAATCTGACAAAGCTCAATAACGGTGGGCCATGCAATGGCGGCGTTCAAACGATGCTCTGGGTAGCGGGGTGATGTACCCCGCCAGGCCAGCTGCGTCCGCCCCAAAAAACGGAGATTGTCAAAAGGTCGACTACCTTTGCAGTCAGCCTGACCGAACTGCGGCAATTGGGAAAGGTCGTCTGGAATCCAGGTCGCGGCTGATGCCAAGTTGAGAACCCTCAAATGCGTGACATTCTTGTGTCATCAAATGCAGCCGGGCGGCGCGTAATTGCGGTTCTTCGAACATCACGCGTTGAAAAGGGGTTTGGCGATGAATATTAGGTCGAGTTTTTTCGCGGAAACAAATCTAGACAACTTCGCAGCGTCGGGAGCGCTGCGATTTCGGGCGCGCGCTGCGATCCCGGGCGGAGCACATACTTACGCGAAGGGCGACGATCAGTACCCGCTCCTCGCGCCAGGCTTCATCTCGAGAGGCTTGGGCTGCCATGTATGGGACGTCGACGGCAACGAGTTCATCGAATACGGAATGGGACTGCGCGCGGTGTCGCTGGGCCATGGCTTTCCAGCTGTCATGCAGGCCGCAGCCGCGCAGCTGGCACAAGGCACAAACTTTACGCGGCCTTCGGCACTTGAGGTCGAATGTGCGGAGCGCCTGATCGAGCTCGTCCCCGCCGCCGAAATGGCGAAATTCACCAAGGACGGATCAACTGCCACGACGGCTGCCATACGGCTTGCCCGAGCTTATACGGGCCGGGACATGATAGCGCTCTGCTCCGGTCAGCCCTTCTTCTCCTACGACGACTGGGCGATCTGCACGACACCCATGAGCGCCGGCATACCCCGGGCTATGGCGCAGTTGACACAGGGATTCCGGTACAACGACCTGTCCTCGGCGGAGGCGCTGTTCGCTCGATACCCGGGTCGGTTGGCAGCCCTGATCCTCGAAGCCGAAAAGGAGGTACCGCCGACGCCGGGATATCTCGCCGAACTGCACGAACTGTGTCATCGGAACGGTGCTCTCTTGATCATCGACGAGATGATCACAGGCTTTCGATGGCCGGAGTGCTCTGCCCAGCGTCACCATGGAATTAAGGCCGACCTATCGACCTTCGGCAAGGCG
The DNA here is from genome assembly GCF_018129995.1 of Bradyrhizobium sp. SZCCT0153. Classification (GTDB taxonomy): domain Bacteria; phylum Pseudomonadota; class Alphaproteobacteria; order Rhizobiales; family Xanthobacteraceae; genus Bradyrhizobium; species Bradyrhizobium japonicum_G. The sequence continues at coordinate 530,323 of NZ_JAFCKS010000004.1, read as the reverse complement.
ATGGGCAACGGCATCGCAATTTCTGCGCTGCTCGGCAGACGCGAAATCATGGAGCTGGGCGGCCTCAATCATGATCGCGATCGCGTCTTCCTGCTTTCGACGACACATGGTGCCGAGACTCACGCTTTGGCTGCGGCCCTGGCCGTCATGAACACCTATCGCGACGAACCAGTCATCGAGACGCTCCATCGCCAAGGAAATCGCCTGAAGGCCGGCATCGAAGACTCCACGCAGCGCCGCGGATTAACCCGCTATTTCAAGCTCGCCGGCCGGACGTCCAACATGGTCTATGCTTGTTGTGATCGTGACGGAGTGCCATCACAGACCTTCCGCACATTGTTTCTCCAGGAGACAATCCGCCGCGGCTTGCTAGCGCCCTCACTGGTCACAAGCTATTCGCACACCAACGATGATATCGACCGAACCATCGAGGCCATCGACGGCGCACTCGCCGTATATCAGAAGGCGCTGGAGGACGGGCCGGAAGCCCATCTGATTGGCAGGCCGGTCGCACCGGTGTTCCGTCGACAGGCCACTTCGACTTCGGCCGGAACGCCGAGAACGAGAGTTCGCGGGTCAAGCGATGCGAAAGCCAGTTAGCCGATCAAGGCCTGGCGCGCGGCGGTGTAGTTGTGAAAGCCTCAATCTGATCACGTTCGACATCCGAGGATAACCCGCCGCGAACCACAAAGAACAGTCGCGGCGAGACGCTTACAGCACGAAGCGGTTTAATCAACGGCTCGCCCGTTGGAAATCCTCGCTAGCCCCTCAAGATCGGTGAACTTGATCGTCTTACGATTGGGAAGGTCGATGACCTTCTTCGCCTTGAACTCGGCCAAGGTACGACAAACCGTTTCGAGCGACGTTCCAACGTGATCGGCGATATCAGCCCGGGGTAACTGAAGTCGGAGCGCGCCAGGGCGTTTTGGGTCCGCAGGCAAGTGTGGCCGTATGCGCAGCAAGAGCCAGGCGATGCGCGCCACGCAGTTCTTTTGGCTCATGGTCATCACCAAGGTGAGGGTATCTGCCAGCACCTGGTGGGCCCCACAGGGCTCATCGCTCCGGCACACCCCAGAAGTCCTCGATCGGATAACGCGACAATCTGTCACGGCCTCTGCAGTAAACTGCTGATGGGTTGAATGGGTCGGCATAACGACATCGCCGGGCCAGTAGAAAGCAAGAATCTGGCGATTTCCGTTCTCAAGAAGGCGGACTGCCCGTACGACCCCCTCAACGATCTCGATCTTCTGAGCTTCTTCCTCTCCTTCCCAAAAGAGAGCCCTGCAGCGAGGTACGAAGGACGTAGACGGGCGTCGAAAATCGGGAACGCTGGTCGATCTATGAACTTGCGGAGAAAGTTTACCCTGAAGTAAAGCGGATTCTGTAAGCATTTGAATTCACCTCAATACGTAATCCAATACGTTGAAGTGTAGGCGGACCTAATCCGAAGGATACTCAGGCTAAAGCGTTAGGATTTTACTGGTTCCGTATAAGCCAGTTGGACTAGTCCGTCGGGCGAAGAAACTGTTCGCTGCCTATGCCGCGCTCAAAAGAGCAAAAAGCTCGTGCAAGCTCGCAGTGAAAGTGCTCACGCGTGTACCAGCTGTGCCCAATTACACAGCGCCTTCTGTCGGATCGATTTTTTGGGAAGAGTTGCGGTCGAGGAGCGCAATTGTCCTTGCTGAGTAATTTGATCCGAAGCTGCGAGCCTCCCACGAGGTTCCCACAATTCACATGGCAACCAGTTGCGTGCGCCAGAGCGTTGCGCATGAGGTTGACGCGGCAACGCTGCCAGCTGGCGTTGAGAACCTTGTTCTCGTTGGGGGGATCGGAGACGATGCCGCGAAGGCTGCCTCAAGGAGACTGAATATCCGTTGCCGAGAACCCCGCGCCAGCCGTCGGCGTTGACGCCGACCGCGACGATCGCCACGACCCGGACGATGCATCCCTGCTGGCTAGCCCTTCACTTGGGTTGCGTCGATCCACAGATATGGCCAGTCGCCCTCGATTGGACGATAGGGCTTTCACCTGGTTCGTCCACGAGCGCGCGGAGCGTCATGATATCGTCGATCATCGGTGGTTCCTCGGTTGCGCTGGCGCGTCGCAACCCAATCCTACCGGCGACTCTCCAGTCTCCGCAAAGCTGCCGACCCGCTAGGATCTCAGGCGCGTAGGCGAGCGTTGCTCTGCCGAGCTCTCCACCACCATTCGCCGGGGACACGGCCCCGGGGTTGCATCTCTAGCAGCCGGCGCCGAGCAAGACGTTGTTGCCAAGCGCGGCAAGCTGGAAAATGCAGCGATCACCCGGCTGGTCTTCGAAAGAGAGGCCTGTCCGTGGGCTGCGCCCATCGATCGCCAACGATCAACTCCGAACCTGGGCCTGAGCCATTACCCCGGTCGATCGAGAACCTCTTGCTTCTCATTCTGCTAGCCAACCTGTCCCTGGGCCCGACCAACTTCGCGGCTATAAAGGCCGCCTCCGTCCGATTGCGGGCACAAAGCGCGCGCAGAAGCGCCGCTGTATGGATCTTGCTGGTTCCTTCCGCGATGCTTAGCTCGCGCGCAATCTCTTTGTTCGACATTCCTTGGGCCAGCAGCGGAAGAATTTCGTTCTGCCGGCGTGTCAATCGCAGAGCCTCCAGGTTGAAGTTGACCGCCTGAGGGGGCTCTGGTCGGCCTACATCATCATCGGCCAACCACCGCGGAACATAGATGCGTCCAGACAGCAAATCGCCGACCGCGGACAGCAATTCCTCATCCGACTGAAGCTTGGGCAAGAATCCATGAAATCCAGCCGAAAGACATTTCAGCACGTCCGTGCGGCTGCTCGAAGCCGACATCACTGCAATACGAGTAGCGGGCCTCAAGTCGACGACTTCCGAGAGAACCGAGAGCGAACGTTGGTTAAGACAACCTAGATCGATCAAGATCAAATCGATGCCTGTCTCCAGCTCAAAATTCTCAAGCTGTGCCATGTCTATGACGCGGGACTTCTTAAACTTGGCCTCAACTACATCTCGGAGACCGCTACGATAAACACTGTGCTGATCAACTATTAGGATGACTGGCACTGCTCAATCTCCGAGCAATCCCGTACTCTTACCCGGGACTCTCACATCGTTGGCAGCTTGAACTGATGAAACGGCAAAACAACCTCACCCATTGGTACTTCTGCTCGGTGTTCCCTTCCCTCCGGCCATACGCGGCCACCCATAATCAGGATTGCCGCATTGCAATAATATTATGATCAGTTGAGGAAAAGTCAACTGGTGATAGCAATTCGTTTCCAACGCTGCCGCGCGGACGGGCTTCGACCTGGGTCCATCGGCGTCGGCAGGCAAATACGCGAACCTTCCCGCCGCAAAGGCTACTAAGTGCGCGCGAGCGCCGGCACGATTTCGGGAATTGGCGTCCACCGCAAATGAAGATCCAGTTGCTCGGTGTACTGCAGGTGTCGAAGCTCCAAAAGGCGAGTAAATGGCGCGGCATTGAAGGTCGCTTCGTCTAATTGGATGCGCTGGAATACCCCGCTCAATTGCCGCGCGCCGCGCTCCGCATTCCATTGGCAGCGGAAATTCGGCATGTGGGCCCTAATCTTCGCAAAGGAGACGCGATAGCTGCGATTGTCCGGACCACTCGGACCAAACGAAAGATCGCAATCGGTGAAAGTGTCGTTAACGATCTCCGCGATCTCGCGCACCGTATAATTCTGACTTTCATCGCCGACATTAAACGCCTCGGCGCAAACCGCTTCGCGGGGAGCGTCCAAAGCGCACAGGATGGCTTGGCAGATGTCCTCGATGTGGACCAACGGACGACAGGGGGTGCCGTCGCTCATGACGCGAATTTTTCCTGTTGTGAAGGCCCACCCCGCAAGGTTGTTCAGGACGAGATCGAAGCGCTGCCGGGGAGACGCTCCAAACGCGGTGGCGTTACGCAGAAACACGGGCGTGAACCGGGAGTCAGCCAGTTCGACGAGATCGCGCTCGACGAGCACTTTGCATCGCGCATAAGCCGTCTGAGGTTCGCAAGAAGACGTCTCGGATTTCACCTCGCTGCCGGCCGCTCCATAGATGCTGCAAGAGGACGCATAGATGAATCGCCCGATTCCCGCCTCCCTGCACTTGCGGGCAAATTCCACGGAGCCGCGATGGTTGATCTCCATCGTGATCGCAGGGTCATTCTCTCCCAGCGGATCATTGGAGAGCTCCGCGAGGTGCACCACAGCGTCAAACCCCTCCAAATCAGACAGTGACAACTGCCGCGTATCGCGCGACATGACCATTGGCCGTGTCCTGCCGTCATCGAATAGCCAGCCGCGGCGGTAGAGGCCCGTGTCGATCCCGATCGCATCGTAACCGTGCTCGAGCAGCCTCGGGCCGAGCACCGCACCGATATATCCGTCAGCTCCAGTGAAGAGAACGCGCATCTGCTTCATCTCCTCAGATTGTTGTCCGATCGGCGATTGCGGGGTGCGATAACTTGTTGCTTCCATTCGCGGCAACGCCCTTATTCCAGACGTACCAGGGTGGATCCCCGGTATCCCAGAGATCCTGGAGAATGGCCTTGTCGCGCAAGGTGTCCATGTTCTGCCAGTAGCCACGGTGCCTGTAGACAGCCAGTTGATCCTGCTCGGTCAGACGGGCGAGCGGCTCGCTTTCCCAGCTCGTGCTGTCGTCGTCGATGAGATCGAGGGCCTGAGGTTCGACAACGAAGAAACCTCCGTTGATGACTTGACCGTCGGTCGCGTCCTTCTCGCGAAAGCCGGCCGCGCGGGGGCGATCAGACGAGAGATTGATCGCGCCAAAGCGGCCGGGTAACTGGACCGCGGTGACAGTCGCCAACGCGCCCTGCTGATGGTGGAATTTGATTAGCGCACGTATGTCGACATCGCTGACGCCATCGCCGTATGTCATGCAGAAGGTCGAATTCCCGAGATGCTCGCGCACTCGTTTGAGGCGTCCCCCGGTCATCGTCTTCTCTCCGGTATCGACCAGCGTAACCTGCCAAGGCTCCGATCCGTTTCGATGCATTTCGATGCGGTTGCGCTGAAGGTCGAGCGTGAAGTCTCCCTGGTGAGACAGGTAGCTCATGAAATAGTCCTTGATCATCGTGCCCTTGTAGCCACAGCAGATGACGAACTCGTTGAGGCCATGATGGGAATACAGCTTCATGATATGCCACAGGATCGGACGACCACCGATCTCAACCAGCGGCTTCGGCACCACCGAAGTCTGCTCGCTCAATCTCGTACCGTAGCCACCGGCGAGAATAACAACCTTCATAGGGATCTCCTGTCCTAGGTTCCCGACCGAAACATGCGCAGATGCACTTTCGGATGGCGCAGTTCTGACCGTAGTTCGCTGGGGCACGACCAAGTTGATGACCGTCAACTCGGCAGACATCGGTTGATGCCGCTCACCGCGTCATGACAAGCGTTCGCGTGCATAAACGATTTGACGATCATCAACTTGCCGATCTGCGCTGCCGATATTCAAAGATCGAGGCGAACGCCTACCACCCCGGAAGAACACGCGATGACATCGATCGGTGACAAGTGGGAAGCGGCGAAGGGACGGCCCGCGGGTTTCGATCTCGTGCGCATCTCATTGGCAGTCGCCGTCATTCTTTGGCACTCTGTCGCGGTTTGCTACGGCTTGCCCGCCGAACAATGGTTCTATGGTGGCTCATTGAAGCCCATTGTCTGGCTTATCGTCCCCGCCTTCTTTGCCCTCAGCGGCTTCCTCGTTGCAGGAAGCCTCGAACGGAACAACCTTCCGGCTTTCGTCACGCTGCGGGTCATCAGGATATTCCCCGCCCTGACTGCAGAAGTCGTAATCTCGGCTATGCTGATCGGCCCGCTCTTCACAAACCTCGCCCTGTCGCACTATTTCACCGACCCCGCCTTCTTTCGCTACTTCCTCAATGCAATCGGTGACGTTCACTTTTATTTGCCCGGCGTCTTTGCCGACTTGCCCGTACCAAACATGGTAAACAGCCAGCTTTGGACCGTTCCGCACGAACTAGAATGTTATGTTGCCATCAGTGCGGCCGCGTTAATCGGCTTGACGAGGCGCCGCCGACTCTTCTTGTTCGCAGTCCTGTTCGTAGTCAGCGCATTGGCGCTGCGTGACATTGTTGGCGGGAAGCCCGCTTCGCTTGCCGCTCCACCGGGCCGGATGCTAGTTCTCGCCTTCCTGTGCGGAGTGGCGCTGTTCCTGAATCGAACCCGGATCGTGTTTTCGCGTTGGCTGCTGCTGATCAGCCTCGTTGGCTTCGTTGCTTCCGTCCTCGCCTCGAGCCGCGCCGGAGAGGATCTCGCCGCGCTCTTCGTCAGCTACCTCACGGTGTATGTCGGACTACTCAATTTCAACGTCGGACCTGTCACCCGGGTGACCGACTACTCGTATGGCATCTATCTTTACGGGTTTCCCGTTCAGCAAACAGTTGCCCAGTTCTTGCCGACCTACCGCATTTGGTACGTCAATTTTGGGATCAGCCTTGCCGTGACCTCGATCTTCGCGATTGCATCCTGGCATCTGCTCGAATCCAGGGTGATGACAGGGAAGAAGCAGATCCTGGCGTTCGTCTCAATGCTCGTGGATCGAGTGCGGTACATGCTCGTAACCGCGTGGAGTTCGCTGTTTGGCCGCCCTGCGGAAGCCCGTACAGCGCCTTCCAAGCCGCCGGTTCCGACAAACTGAGCCGATATGAGCTCAACCGGCAGCCACGGAAAGACAAAACCCGAGCTGCCTCAAGTCCTCGAGAGGAGACGGGTCAGTCGACGAAATAAGCCCGTTTGCCCATAGGATGCAGGATCGGGGCCGATTCTTCCATCAGGCCGATCGAGCCTCGAAATGACGGCGTGGTCGTCGCTGGTCAACTCAAAGTCGAACAGGTCGATGTTCTCGGCCATGCGAGCTGCCTTTGCCGATTTCGGTATCGCGATCGTGCCGTTTTCGAGGTGCCAGCGAAGCACGATCTGCGCAGGCGAACAGCCGCACCGTTCTGCGATGGCCAATATTCTCGGATTGGTGAGAGCCGCGCCCCGCCCGAGCGGACTCCATGCCTGAGTCACGATGCCATAGCGCTCGTGGATATTCCGTAGCTCGCGCTGTTGGAACGCTGGATGCAGCTCGACCTGATTGACCGCTGGTACGACGCCGGTCTCATGCACGATGCGTTCCAGATGATCGGCCATGAAGTTCGATACACCAATCGACCGGACACGTCCTTGTTTCTGGAGCTCGATGAGCGCACGCCAAGTCTCGATATATGCCCGCCGTTGAGGGCATGGCCAATGAATCAGATAGAGATCGACAACGTCGAGTTGCAACCTAGCAGAGCTTGCGTCAAACGCACGCATTGTCCGATCGTATCCCTGATCCTCATTGCGAAGCTTCGTCGTGATATAGAATTGGTTTCTTACCTGCTTCAGGGCCGTGCCAACTCCGCTCTCGTTTCCATAATCCGCAGCCGTGTCGATCAAGCGATAGCCTGCGTTGATCGCGGATGTGATGACTTCCGGCGCAATCGCGTTGTCGACCTGCCAGGCTCCAAAGCCGAGCTGAGGCAATGCATGGCCGTCCTTGAGCGACACCATCGGGACTCGAGTTGCGACTGCTGCAAGGTGCCCTCGCGACGGTTCTGCCTGCTTCAGCGGCATTCCAGAGGCAGCCGACGGCAAGGACGGTCCGGCTCCGGCGGCAGCAGGGGGCACCGCAGCACGATCAGATCCGAGCGCGTATGGCAGAGCGGCGGCGTCAACAGCCACCGTAGGATGCAGCAGACGACTGTCGGTCCAGCCGCGAAGCATCTTGGCCCTCAACCAGTCGCGGATCGTTGGGGTGCGGGCTTCAAAAACGAGATAGAAGATTGCCGCTGTGAACAGGCAGGCCAGCATGAAACTTGCGTTAAGCCCGACCGAGGCCAGCGTGAATTCCTGGCGATCACTGGCGGCGGTGACGTTCAGGAGCAGCAGGATCGGATAGTGAATCGCATAGAGGGAAAAGCTGAACTTTGCGAGCTCCCTGCCGGCTCGAAGAAATGAAGGCAGACGCACCTTCAGACGGTCTATGCCAACAATGAATGCGGCCGTCCCTAACCCGACCACCATGCTGAACGACGCCCATTGAGGGAAGATGCCCTTCAACGTGAGAAGATACAGTCCCGTCATGCTCAAGAGAAAGCCGCAACACCACGCCCAGGCCGGCGCAATCACCGCATAGGCGATCACGCCGAAGCACCAGATGAAAAAAAAGAAGACAAACTTCAGACCGACATGCGTGCCGCCCGCGTCATGGTGTTCGGCGAGCGCAAACAGCCCGAAGACCGTGAAGATCATCGCGATGTAGGCCGGTTTCTTACGCACCGAAATCAGCGCAAAAAACAACACATAGTACCAGAATTCGTTCGACAAGCTCCAGAGGGCCGCATTTCCTGCGAATTCCGAACAGGCTATCGTCTGGAAAAACAGGCCGTTGCAGATCGCGGCGGCCGCGCCAACAGGCGCGTGAAAGATGACCGCATTATTGTAGACGTCCTGATGCGAGGACACATATACCTGCCACCCCGCTGACTGCCGCGCCGAGATATAGAGGCAGAAGGATATCGTCAGCGCAGGCAGGAGCACGACATAGAGGCGCGATAAGCGCGCCGAGAAATAGTCAACAGCGTTCAGCCGTCCTCGCAAGGCTCCAACCAGAGCTGGCCCTCCCACAAGGTAACCGCTCAAAACAAAGAACACGAGAACAGCCGCGGGGCCATTCGCGCTTGCTGCCCACAGAATGGAATAGACCGCTCTCATTGCCGGGTCGTAACTCTCGCCCGGCAGCTTCTCCATGAACATCAACTGATAGGAATGGAATGCCAGCACCTCGACGGCAGCGAGGCCGCGCGCAAGATCGAGCCAGTCCGATAGAACACTCGAAATTCCGGTCTGTGCACGAAAGCCGATCACGTGATGCCTCCGTCTCGAACCCTTTCGGCGAACCACAGAAGAGACGCCTTTCCTCTCGGTTAGACCCAACCGTTCCAATCGAGTTGACGATGCTCAATAATGAGCGGCGCAACAATAAGAGGTGCGGAAACCTCTCGTCGCAGGGATTTCGACCACCGCACCCGTCGAAGGGTCGATGCTCAAAGCTTCAAATGTCGGAAACGGCATGCGTCTCACTGAGGCGGGACAATTCGACGCAATGCGCTCAACATGCGACCACACCACAGCGAGCCAAACACAAAAACAGCCGGTATTTCCTCGTGATAGCAAACGTGGTGATAAAATAGCTCCTGCTGCCTCAAGCCGCAAACGCCACCATTAGACGGCGATGATGGGAGAGCGCCTCACTGCCACCTCATTCCGCAACAAATCAATCACATTGACGACAGATTCTGTTGCGAGCGTGAACTCGGGAATGCGCTAGGTTGCATTTGCAGGTCGTTGCGCTGACGACCGGTTGCTCAAAATGAGTGCAGTCGCAGAAGCTGTGAAGAGTTCGTTGCGACGCGTCGATTGAACTTTACTGCGGCTTGGTTCATGCTTTGTGGAAAGGCTCAAGGTGATTCGGCAAGTCCGATTTCGGTAATGCGAGACGATGGCCGCAGGGCGTCCGGCCGGTTCTTGCAACTTTCGAGTATCAGCAGAAACAGCGTTTAGTTGGCGCGAACGGCGAAACGTCGATTGTGCGTTCTGTCCTCGCACGTTCGCGGGCAGCTTTAAACGTTGTCTCACATTCACACATTCGAACGACTAGGAAAGTGAAATGGGGATTTCGCTATCGGAGCTGATCAAACAGAACACGCTTGGGCTCAGCGAGGGGTATCCTGCCGGTGTTCCGCACAGCTACAGTTGGTACAAGGGTTGGAATCCTGGCGGTCAGATGACCCCGCCCGCCGGCTTCACCGCGGTCGAAGGTTGGGGGCAGGTCTATACGGAGGAAGGGGCTCCAGCGTCCCCAAGTTCGGACATCGAAGTCGCGAACGCAAGAACCTACGTGCACATCAAGGAGACCGGCCAGTGGTTGCTGGTTCAGGACCAGTCAAAGCTTGGCATCGGAGGCGGGCATTTCGTCTCTGATTTCGCCGGTAACTCAGCTTATCCGATGACGGTGACTCGCCTGTCAAACGGAGCGGCGAGCTTTGATGCGCCTTCGACCGGATACAACGATCATTTCTGGTATGGATCGCGCGGGACCTACGCAGCTGGCACGGTCGACGGCGTTTACGTCCAGATGGACATGAGGAAGACCGATCCCAACGCGAAGCTGGTGGGCATGGTGGGCGTGGACTGGTGGCGCAACGCGACAGCGCCGTATCTTGCCGACCACAGCAACAATCCAGGTGTCGGAGGCAGCAACTGGGTTGAGCTATCAACCCAGTGGAAGACGATCGGTTACTATTCCATGAGCACTGCGGCGTTCCAGGCAGACTTGCCTCCGCCGTTGTTTGGATCTTCTCCTCCAGTCGAGCCTTCCGACACGCTGGCACCGGCATCGCCCACGATAGTCGCAATCACGCCGGATACAGGTACCGCCGGAGACAACATCACCAACGTCAAGCAATTGACGTTGAGCGGAACGGCAGAAGCGGGCAGCACAATCAAGGTATTTGAGGGCACCACCGCAATTGGCACGGCCAAGGCCAGTGCGAGCGGCACCTGGAGCCTGACCACTGCCCAATTGCCGGACGGCAATCATGCTTTCACCGCAACCGCCACAGACGCTGCAGGCAACGTCAGTTCAAAATCCGCTTCTCGCAGTATCCTTGTGGACACGCTTGCGCCAGCAGCCCCCAAGATTGCCGCATTCACACCGGACAGTGGTACCGTCGCGACCAAGACGACCAACACCAGGCAACTGACATTGGGCGGCACGGCGGAAGCGGGAAGCACGGTTAAGGTCGTTGAGGGAACGACCGTGATTGGCACGACCACTGCTGACGCGGGCGGCGCTTGGCGCCTGACAACGGCCCAGTTGGCTACCGGGAACCATGCCTTTGCTGCGATGGCCACTGACGCTGCGGGCAACGTCAGCACGAAATCTGCCGCCCTGAATGTGACGGTGAGCGCGCCCGTCACCTCACCACCGGCAAATGGAAAGAACTTGCTTGTCAACGGGTCGTTCGAGGCAACGTCCTTGGCGCCCTTCGCTGGCGGCCGTTGGGGAGCCTACAAGTCGGTGTCCGGCTGGACCGCGATCTCCGGCGGCACGATCGAGCTCTGGAACAATCTTGGCGGAGTCAAGGCGAGCGACGGCGGCAATTTTGGCGAGCTCGACTATGCCGGCGCCCGAGATGGATTCTACCAGGACGTCAAGACCGTCGCGGGACAAGTTTATCAACTGTCCTTCGATGCGCGGTCACGGCCCGGCTTCACCGGCGCGACCTGCTCGATCGAAGTTTTGTGGAATGGCTCAGTCATTGCGACCGTTCCGCCTGGCAGTAGTTGGGACGCCTATGATTTCAAGGTCGTAGGCACCGGCAGCAACGATCGCCTTGCCTTCCGCGAAGTAGCTAGCCAGGGCAGCGACGGCCTGGGTGCCCTCTATGACAATATCGAGCTCACCGTCGCCACGGCGACGCCAGCCGATTCACTACCGGGGGGCGCGGATAAGACTCTCCTGGTGAACGGATCGTTCGAGTCATCCTCGCTGACGCCACTCCAAGGCGGCCGCTGGGGGGCCTTCGATGCTATCCCAGGCTGGCACGCCATCAGTGGCGGAACCATCGAGCTCTGGAACAATCTAAATGGCGTGAAAGCGAGCGACGGCGTCAACTACGGCGAATTGGACTATGCTGGAGCCCGTGACGGACTTTACCAGGATGTGAAAACCGTGGCGGGGCAGCAATACGTCCTTTCCTTCGATGCGCGCTCGCGCCCGGGATTCACAAGCTCGACCTGCTCGATCGAAGTCCTCTGGAATGGCTCGGTCGTTGGGCTGGTTCCTCCCGACAGCACCTGGCAAAACTATGATTTCACGGTGACCGGTACAGGCGGGCAGGACCGCGTGACATTCCGCGAGGTCGCGGGCCAAGGCAGTGACGGGCTCGGTGCGCTCTATGACAATGTGTCTTTGGTTGCAAAGCCGGCGAGCTCTGCCTCGGCGTCCCTGCTGAGCAGTGCAAGTCAGGCGGTTGCGCTAATGAACCAATATGCCGCAACCGATGCGATCACAACCAGCGCGGTGACGAACGGGCCTCTCGCGGCCGATCCGAACGCTTCACTCGCGCAGACGCTCTCGTTGCCTGCCCAACACTAGTTTTCTCGCGATGGGATAGAACAAAACCTCGGGGCGCCGTTTCACGGCCCTCGCATGCTCGCTTGCGCCAGCCCGTGAGGAACGCCTTCACGCAAGCAGCCGCGGCTTGACGAACAACGGGCGACGGAATTGATAGCCGTCAACTCGGACCCCGTCTGTCGCAGTCTAGATGATGCCGGGCGCGCCCAGAATGATGCCGTTCGCCGTCCATGACGCCCTTGTGCGATTTCACACGTGGAAGGAGCCGGCCGTGCATTCCAGGAAGTTCACTTTCGATCGGGAACCAAACAATACCGGACCGAGCGTCTCATGGCGATTGTCGCGACGACAGGTCTGACAATCGAAATTCCATGACACATTCGGCAAATATCACGGAGTGTCCGCCCTCGAATATTGCGAATGCAATCGCGAGTCGTATGCCTCCGGCCACGACAAGCCATCCCTATGTGACGATTGCAATTCCCACGTATAACCGTGCCGCCCTATTGAAGGGATGCGTCGCGTCGGCCCTGGCGCAGACCTACCCCCATTTCGAGGTCCTCGTTTCGAACAATGCTTCGCCAGATGATACCGCACAGACCTTGAACGACTTTAGCGACCCACGATTACGCGTCATCACCCAGGAAACGAACATCGGCCTGCTCCCGAATTGGAATGCATGTCTCGCGAATGCTCGAGGCGAATACATCATCCTCGTCTCCGATGACGACAGAATAATGCCGTCGCTGCTCGAGCGATGCGTTGCCCTCATCGACCAACACCCGCAACTTCCAATCGTCATTACCCTAAGCAATCTACATGCGGCCTCGCTCGGCCAGACGCGCCCTCCACGCGTCAGTCGGACTCTCGATACAGGCATTCGGGACGGCACCACGATTCTGAATGCGTTCCTGACCGACCAGATCACCGTTAACGTATGCGGCGTGGTGATGCGCACTGCCCTCCTGCGCGAGCGCGGCGGCATCCCGCTGGATCTGCCGCACACGGCCGACGTCGCTGCCTGGGCGCCGCTGCTACTTCTCGGCAAAGCAGGTCTCATCAACGAGGCCTGTGCGACCTACACCTATCACGAGGATTCTGAGACGGCTCGATTGGGGGTGGAGCAGCTTCTGCACGACGCACGCAAGGTAGCCGATTTGATCGCGCAGACTGCCGAATCCAGTGTCCAGGACACACAGCTGCGCAAAACCGTCCAGCTCCAGGCCAGGCGCTGCTTTGCGCGTCGGGGACTGATCACGCTGACAGATTTTCGTAAAGGCGGTGCGAGCATAGTGGAGATGTCGAGCGTGGCTTGGCAATTTCGCCGGGATCTTCATGGCGTCAGCCTGCAAGCCGTCCTTCGTTTCGTTGCTGTCGCCCTTTGTCCGCCGTTTCTCGCCGCCCGCTTGCGTCGCCTGAGGCGCAGCACACCGGAACAACTCGCTTGACGGTAACCGCACGGATTGTGGTCCGTTTCCCGACCCACGAGTCTGACAGCAAGCACTGTCGGCCACATTTGTCGGCTTAAACCGTTATTGATGCCTCTCAAATTCGGCCGGTTCTCGCACCCATAGGCTCCCCCGGGAGTCATTGGTTTTCCGATCGAGCGGACCGGACGCGAGATGAATGCGATGGTGATCTGTTATGCCTGATTCATTGCCTGCATCATGAGCACACCAGCCTTGAACGACTCTCCCAGCCGCCTCCTCGTCGATCTAATGGTCATGGCCATGCGGGCGAGCGTCATGGGCTGCAAATTCGGCCTCACCCTGTTCATTGCTCGCTATCTTGATCTGTCGTCGCTGGGTCTCTATGGCCTCGCCGCCGGCGCGATCGCAGCCGTTCCGATCGTGGTCAATCTCGGTATGAACCACCTGCTGATGCGCGACGCCGTAACGGCCTCCACCAGCGAAATGATCGACAGCATGCGCCACTATTGGTGCTTCGTGGTCTTAGCGTACGCGGTTCTTCTGACGATCACGACGCTGGTCACCGTCCTCTTCGGCACTCCGCCTCTCTGGATCCTCATCGTCGCCGTGATCATGTTCGAGCATGTTGGCAACGACATTTTCTACCTCCTTTCCAGCCTGCAGCGGCACGTCTGGGCGAACGCCATCGGTTTCATCCGCGGCGCGGCCTGGATCCTCTTCTATGTTCCGCTCGCCATTTGGGACACCAGCTTCAGATCGCTTCCGTATCTGTTCGGCTTCTGGTTGGTGGGAGGCGTTGCCTCGGTGGGGCTGTTCGCTTTCCTGAGCCGGTCATGGCCATGGCTGGCATCCTTCTTCCGGCCGTTCAGGCGTTCAGTGATCACCGACGCGATCCGAAAGTCCTTCCTCATGCTGTTGAGCGACCTCGGCTTTATTACGAGCCAGTATATCGACCGTTACCTGATCACACTGTTCCTGGGTTTGAAAGTCGCCGGCATCTACTTCCTTTTCTGGACGGTCGGCAGTTCCGCAACCACCTTCCTGGCTCTGGTCCTTCAACAAAAGCAGCGCCCATCGCTGATCAGCGCATATCGGACCAGCGGCCCCTCGGCGCACCGTCAGCTGGCCTGGCGCTTCCTGCGGACAACCGCGCTCGCGACCGCTGCGCTCAGCACGGCGGTCGGATTTGCCTTCCAGGTCCTTCTGCCATGGGTCGCTCAGCCCGCGCTCGTCGTCCAGTGGTCGGCATTCTGGTTGATCGTCGCTGGACTGGCTGTTCGCTATATGGCCGATTTCGGCGTCTTGGCCTTGTTTACAGCGCATCTTGACCGCCTGACGACGGTCACGAACCTGACCTCGGTAGGAGTTCTAGTGATAGCACAATTGGCGCTGTTGCCGCTCGCCGGACTCCATGGCGCCGGAGTGGCGATCCTGTTGACGTCGCTCATCATGGCACTATGGCGCTACTGGTTGCTGTTCGGCTTCCCGATCTCGAGCGCCTATTCCCGCCGAGTGGGCGCCTAATCGCAGATTCAGAACGATCTCAGGAATGTTCGGCAATTAATCGTAGCTGAGACCATCGGCGTAATCAGTCCGCCTAAATAGGCAATCTACCTCGAGCAGCGACGCTGGATCCCGGGAGTAGTAGGTCACCGGACGCAGCTGGCTCAGCGTAAAGCCAGCCTCACGCATGAAGCGGAGTGCTTCATCGAACTTCCAGGTATCCTCATAAAGATGGATCAGCGGCAATTCGAGTTGGACGCCAACCAGGCGATGAAGCGAGTTTGCCCCCCCGCGCAGGACGCTTTGCTCAAATCCCTGCGTATCAACCTTCAGGAAAACACGCTCGCCGACGAACTCCTCAAATATCGAATCGAGCGTGGCGATCCGGACCTTGTCGACGCGAACCACCTGGGATTCGTAGATGCTGTTCCGACCGATCTCTGTCTGGCTGACGATCGAGCTCATCGCCGTGTTCTTGCTCACATTGATCTGGATGATACCGTTGATATCGCCCAGCGCCAAATTTCGGCACTCCCATTTCTGATCGGCCTCGCACCCTTTCTCGAGTCTCTTGAACACATCAACCACAGGCTCGAAGGAGACGATCCTCCCTGCATAACCTTGGGATTTGAGATCGTGTACGAACTGGCCCTCGTTCGCTCCGACGTCCAGAACAAGGTTTACGGAACGGGATCGGAGGAACTCCGCCAAATTCGGATGATGACGGCGAATTTCGTATCCTGCTGACCTCACGAACGATTTCAGTCGGTCTTTCACTACCATATTTCTCTGCTCCTGTCAGTTTTCGTCCAGCTCGGTTCGGCCGTTGATATCGCGCGCAAGTGGGACAGACGGCTCACCGCCTGCCGAGTTGGCTTCGACGCCATCTCAGGAGCGGTGACACAATTGCTCTCCCTACCTGGGTCCGCCGCAGACCGACCTTCACCAGGTCCAAGGCCGGCGACGGAAGTGGCGGCATGAGGTCATCGCGCATGAAGAACATTCCATCGCCCCGATCAACGTCACATTCAGCGGCCTCTCTCACGCGATCGCGCCAGGAGGCCAGCTCATGAAAGGGCATTGGACCCTTTTCCATCCAGTCAGGCTGCAAGCCCTTCGCAAGCGCTCGGTTCGCCTCGTGCTTGAACAGCCCCGGCTGCTGTTGACGTATCGCCAGTCGCTTGGATATCTGCGCCGGCGAGCGATATGGGAAATGCTTTAAACGTATCCGCGATGGAGATGTCCGTCCGCGATTATGTGGCCAGATCAATCCGCCCCAATGGAGATCGCCTCGATGGCGAACGAAGCGCGGTTCGCTCCAGTTGTTCTGATAGTACCTGAGCCGCTCTTGCACGGAGCGGGCGAGCCATTCAGCCGGGTTCTCTTCGTAGTTCTTCAGATCGGCGTCCGTGAAATAGAAATTCATAGTCGCCGAAAGAACGAAGCCATAGCTTTGGGGCACGTTCCCAAGGAACTGCGCCGGATCATCGATAAAGAACTCGTCAGAATCGAGCCTGCACCACCAGTCCCCCGGCGACGCTACGTGCCGTCTCGTTTCAAATATTTCCCCGCGTAGCTCATCGGTGAACCTCCGATCGTCGTGGCCAACAAGCTCGATCTTGGGATAGCAATTCGCCAAGTCTTGAAGCGTCTCCCAGGTTCCATCGACACTTCCATTGTCAAAAACGAAGATCCGATCGCTCCATTCGAGAGCCGCTTTCAACGTCTCGCCGACAATGTCGTTCTCGTCTCGAACGCAACAAATGCTGAATATCTTCATGTCGAGGATTACCCTTGGTACCGGTGACGGCCACCGACCCGTCACATGGCACTCTCATGGCACATTGTATTCACCCCTTCAGTGGAGGCACTCTGGGTGATCGCGCGCCAATCCCGGCGCCGTTTTCCTCGTAGTCAGCCCATCCGACGGGATGAAGCCCCCTCATCCCGTCCCCTCTTGGAACGGCCATCAACAAGTTCTTTATCGGATCGTGATCCTCAACGGCGGTAGCCGGGTTTGACGCCGGATACCTGGTGCTCTTGGCAAGCTCGGGACCGAAGATACCGCCTAAGCCAAGCAGAATTCCGCCAGCGACTGCCAATGCGACAAGCTGCGAGACTTGCGGAAACACCGGCGCCGTTGGCGTTATCGCCTTCTGCACCACTCTAAGACTGGAGAGCTGGCTCTTCTTGGCCACTTCGGAGCTTATCTGCTCTTCGACAATACGAGTTGCATACTGTGCGGCGGCCGATGACGCGGTCGTGAGAACTCGTTTCAATCTGCCGTATTCTGCTTCCTTTGCGGAAAGCGACGCCAGCTCTTTGTTTACCTTCTCGAGCTCAGTACCGAGCTGATTCAGGAGCTCCGTCTGCCCATTCAGTTCGGCATTCAGCTTCATCAGCGTTGCCATGTTGTCCTGGTAGACCTTGATCAGAAGCAACGGCGGCTGCTCCTCAAACTGCTCCGGCGGCTTCGCGACCGGGTCAAGACCCCTACGGCCATCCTGCCCTCCGAGCGTGGCTACCATCCGACTGATGGCCTTGTTCTGCGCAACTGGCCGCAATACGGCCAATTGTTCGGCGACCGACTGTTTCTGCCCCTTCTTGTCCTCGATCGCTCCTCGCGTCGTGGCGATCAGCGCAGACAGATCACTGGCACGTTTGAGAAGCAGCTGCCGCTGGTCGTCGACGGCATAGATCGAGGCCTCGACGGAGAAGCGCTTCAGTTCTGCAGCTGCTATCTCGGCCTCCTCCTCCAGCCGCTTCGTTTGTTGCTGGAAGAACTCCTGTGCACCTGGCATTTGCACGTCGAGGCTTTGCACGGTGACCAACGCGTTCGCGAGTTCGTTCAGATAGCTCGCGGCGATCACCGGATCCTTGTGACGGAACGTTATCCTCAATAGATCGGAGCGCCCCTCCTGTTTCGCGTTGACGCGGTCTCGCAAGCTTAGAATGCCCGCTTGGTTACGCTCTATGTCCTCTTCCGTCTCGTCAACCGGCTTCGCCTGCGCCTTCGGTTCTGCAGGTTCCTTGGCAAACACGTCTCGAAGATCAATCTCCCTTCCCCACGCCATAAATCTGGCCAGGAGCGTCGGGTTTGAGTCGGACGATAGTCTCTCGTAACCGACGTTCTTCGCCGCCTCCAGGATGACCAGATCGATCTTGGCGATGCGCGACAGTGATTCCATTCGGCTTTGGAGGTCAACGCCCTCCCCGAACGGCGTAGTCGCCGCGTTACTGGAAGATCGTTCCTTGATTCCCTGCCCGGCGCGAAGCAAGACGTACGCTTCGTAGCGCTCTCCAACCGCAGCGTAGTAAAGAAAGGCCGCGCCGGACGTCAGCAACAGGCACAGATATATGACCCATTGCCGACGCCATAACAGACCGAACGCGCTGGCTAATACACTGCTCGTGCCACGTTCCACTGTCGACTCCAATTCCTCTGACAGCTTAAGCTCCACCGAAGCGGACGGGCGGGAATTGACGATCGTCAACTCAGACTTGGCGATTCCCGACATGTTGATCCGACAGGTCGGTCCCGGATAGTGCGCTCCCGTTCGGAGGGGCGACGCGGAACCGAAAGGTCAGAAGCGCGGAGTACCCAGTTGTGAACGATCTAGCTCTGGGAAGAGAGGGTACACCGCACCTCGCCTCCGGTTCGACGACCATGCAGGGCCGCTTCTTCGTGGTGACCTGCTTTGGCCTCGTGTTCCTGAACTGCCTGACCTTTCTCTATCATTTCACCGGCTCGACGGTATTCAACGTCCTGAGCAATTCGACAAGCCTGCTTCTGATCCTGTGGTCTGCGCGCCATGTGCTGATCGCGGACGAGAGAAGCTACTTTTACAATGCCCTGTTGACGCTCGCTTGCATCTTCACGGGCGCGAGCTACCTGGTGAACTTTGGCGCTTTCGAGCTGTCCGATGGGTTGAAGCTTGTCTCAATCTACTCATTCTACGTAGCGGGCCGCGGCATGGCCCAGCGGATCCAGCCGGCCGAAAAGCGTTGCATCTATGTGCTTGCGGCATTGCCGCTACTGTTCAAGGTGATCGGCCACACTCACGTCTATACCGGCATCGAATATCCTGACGTGTTCTCCTACTTTCCGAACACAAACACGGCAGCGCTGTACTTCTCGGCCCTGTTCTTTGCCTTGTCCCCCTGGTTCGGAAACAAGGTCCTGGTCGCACAGTTCATAAACGCTGCCATCATGAACCGTGTTGGCCCAGCCCTGGCGACCATCGTCTCCATCGGCCTTTGGTCTTTTTTCCCATTGCGACCACAGGTCTTCGTCGCGCTCATCTTGTTGGCATGCGCCAGCGTTGCGGCCTACGCCGTCGGCGCGCTGGATCGACTGATAACCGGGTTGAACGCAATCGCGCTGATCTGGAGCCTCGATCCGAGCACCGTCGCCCGAATGTCGACGAAGCAGTTGATCGATTTGACCGGAACGACGGACATGTCTGCGTTCTTCCGCGTCACACACTGGACGAACATATGGCAGATATATTCGTCGCTCGGAATCGGCGGAATATTGTTCGGATATGGCGCAAGTCAGACCGGTGTCCTTACTGTCCTGCCGCTGCCGCCGCACAATGACTACCTGCGCGTATTGGCAGAGTATGGGCTGCTGAATTTTCTGGTCTTCGCCATCTTCGTCTTCACCATCGTTTTTTCGCTGAAGGATCGGGCGGCGAAGACCATGTACACGGTGCTCCTCATCTACTTTCTATCCGAGAACCTCATCGACAATTTCACATCGATGACGTTGTTCTTTTGCTACGCGGGCCGGTTTACGTCGCCGAAATGGCTTGCACACAGCCCGTCCGGCGCATGAGCAAGGAAGTGTCGTTGATGGACTTCTCAATGTCCGATCTCATCAAACAGAACACTCCTGGGAGTAGCGAAGGCTTTCCTGCAGGCGTGCCCCCAAGCTACAATTGGTACCAGGGATGGAATGATGGCGGGCTTTGGTCGCCGCCCGCGGATTTCACTGCGGTCGAAGGCTGGGGACAAGTCTATCCGAAGGTGGGGTCACCGCCGTATTCAAATCCGGACGCGGCCGTTGAGGTCGCCAACGCCAGGACTTACGTTCGCTTCAAGCACACTGGTGAATGGACGTTGGTGCAAGACCAGTCGAAAACGCAACTGACTGGAGGGCATTTCGTCCCGGACTTCGTTGGCAACGTTGCCATCCCGATGAAAGCCACCCCCGTGGCCGGCACGACGATCGCTTTTGGCGCGCCTCCGGCCGGCTACAACAATCATTTTTGGTACAAGGCGCGCGGAACCTACCCGGCTGGCGCTGCGGATGCCGTCTATGTCCAGATGGAGATGAGGGTTACCGATCCGAACCTGCATCTCGTGGCCATGGTCGGCGCCGACTGGTGGCGCGACGCGCGAGCGCCCTATCTCGAAGACCACAGCAACAATCCAGGCGTCGGCGGCAGCAACTGGATCGAACTTTCGACCCAGTGGAAGACGATCGGTTTCTATTCCATGAGCGCTGACGGCTTTCGCGCGAGCCCAGCTCCGCCGCTGCGCGGATTGGTAAAGGAGATATTGCCCGCGTCCCCCTCGAGACCAACCCGAAGCGGCGAGATTCTCATCCAAGGCAAATCGGCTGCTCTCGGGGCCCGTTCCAGCCAGTGGAGTAATTCTGCGGACAACGACAGAGATAGATCCTCTCCGTCGGCAGACGGACGGCAGCAGCTTATTGAGGCCGGTTCACGCCCCATCCCTGCCGATTCAACCGCAACCGCGCAAGCCTTCTCAAACGACTGCCTTCTGGCCTTTGCTCTGACGCTGGGAACACTGGCCAAAGTCAGCCGTAACAACCCGCCGGGTCGCCAACGAACAAGCCGGAACGCGGCGACATGACGGTCAAAGCGTGGACAATTCCAGTTCTTCGTGTTGCGTCCGGCGAGATGCTGCATCTGGATTTGCTTCGATTCGTCGCCTCTATCGGCATCGTAGTTCGACACTCTTTCGAGTTCTTCTTTCCGGCGGCCATTCGGCCTACGCTACCGAGCGGCCTTGCCCTATTCGTTGACCTTTTTTTCGTGATCTCCGGATTTGTTATTGCGCATGTCTATCAAGGAAACGTCGAGACGCTCTCCGATTATGGATCATTTCTCCAGCGACGTGTCGGCCGGCTCATGCCGCTGCACTGGTTGACGCTGGCGGCTTCCATCATTGTCTGGTCTGTATTCGTCGTGCTCGGCAAGGCGGGAAATCACCAACCGTCTTTCGAAGCGACATGCATCGCGGAAACCGCCCTTCTCCTCAATGCGATGTTGACCTGCGGCAATGGAATTTCGTTCAGCAGTGTATCCTGGTCGATTGGCGCCGAGATGGCAATGTATCTGATGTTTCCGCTCTTCGCTTGGGCGGCAGTCAGATCAAGGCTTGGGCTTCTGGTGGCGTCCTTCCTTGTTCTTGTCGTCATGATCGCCATCGATCTCACTCAGAATTCCATCGACCGCTCGTGGGTCGACGTGTGGCCGCCCTTCAGGGCGCTTCCTTCCTTCATGATTGGCATTTGCCTTTTTTGCTTTCGACACAAACTTCAGATCATTCCTGCGCCGAGGCGAGCTTTGCTATTGTCAATGGCGCTGTTGCTGATCTCGATGATGACCTATACCCACCATCTCATCTCGCTGGGACTCGTCTATGTCGTCGCGATCACCGCGATGGCGGCCGATCAGGGGACTGCGCCACCCTTGGTGAAGCGCCTCGCCCCTCTCGGCCAGCTCACCTATTCAATCTACATGTGGCATCCCCTGGTAATTCTGATTGTCATGAATGCGATCGCCGACAAGCTCTTTCACGCGTCGCCCGGACTGATGGTCGCGTTCTGCATAGTCTCCTGGTTGATCATATTCGCTGTCTCCTATTTCTCCTACTTTGTGATTGAAACGCCGGCTCGGCGCTATATCGACGGTCTCGGTCGAGCGAATAAGCGTAGCGTCGCAGACGTCGTTGCATCCGAGAACGAAGGGTTACGACGTCAAACAGGCTAACCGTGCAACACGCGGTTGAACGGTCCAAAATCGCATATCCATTCTTGACGATTGTCAAGTTGGCCGAGCGCCCGGTGTCTACGATATAAGAAGACGTTTAACTGGTTATGGGTCGGTCTATGTCTGACACTTACCATTTTATCCCATCCTGCTCGCCGCGCGCTGCTATTGCACGTATGATTTGCATCCTCGAGCGATCTGCCTCGGGTTGGCTCCTGCCACTCGGCCTCATTGGAATTCTGGCCGCCTCCACGGAGAGTGCCGATGCGGCGAGTGGAAGACCGGATGCCGTCACCTCTGTGAGTCTCGCTTCGCGCGTCATCGAGCAGAACAGCGTTGGGTATAGCCAGGCATATCCTGCCGGTGCCCCCAAGACATCCTCCTGGTGCAACGGCGCCTCCAAGCCCGAGAACGGCGAACCTCCCGCCGAATTCACTGCCGTCACAGGAATGGCATCGGTATTTCCAAAGTTTGGGGCGAACACATCGAACAAGGACGGCAAGGTCCTGGTCGCCAACGGAAAGACATATGTACGCCTTCGCAGCACGAAGGAATGGATCCTAGTGCAGGATCAGACAGAGAACGAGATCGTTGGAGCCCATTTTGACGCAATGGTTCCCAAGAGCCCTGCTGTCCAGATGAAGATTGAAGTTCAGACGAATGGAGGCACCCTTGTTGACGGTCCCCCTCCCGGCCGCAACGACCTGATGTGGCTCGTGAGACGCGGCGGTTTCGCCGCCGGAGCTGTCGATTCTGTCTACGTCCAGATAGACATGAAGACGACGGACCCCGAGATGAGAGTGGTTGCCAACGTTGGGGCCGACTGGTGGCGTTCTCCTGACTCGCCGCACAGCGGCGCCAACAATCGAGGGGCCGGCAACAGCAACTGGGTCGAGCTCTCCCCAGATTGGTCCACACTATACTTCTTTTCGGGCAGCACCGCGCAGTTTGTCGCAGACCCGCCTCCACCCCTGGCCGAGTCTCCGCTTCCTGCTACAGCCGCCGGCATGCAGCGCACTGCATCTGGACCCTCGCCTTGTCTGCGGACCTTGGCGCCACGGTCGGCCCCCTAAACGCTGTTGATACCCGCGATCTCCGTCGTCGAAACGTCGCGAGGAGCTACATCGATATCATCGGGTCTGCAGTCTCTCGATGCAGGGTTTTGAATATGCCCTTGCTTTCGTCAGTGCATTGCCGCGTACAGTCTTTAGAACGAGGCCTTTCATGTCATTAGCCACATATGGTTCGAAGTCCTCGACGAGACGCGGCGTCTCACTGCAAACACCGTTTCAATTTGGCATTATGACAGGCGACTTCCTGCTCATTCTGCTCAGCTATGCCGCCGCCAACCTAATTCACCGCAAATTCATGGCAACACTGGCTGAGCGAGAACTTTCGGTCGGCGTCGCGTTGCTTGTGGCGACAGCGTTCGTCGCGATCGCCTTTTTCAGAGGCTGCTACGACCGCCACAATCTAGTCAATACAAGCTGGCAATTGCGTATGGCTTCATCCGTGTGGGTTCTGTCACTCGCGATTCTCGCATTTTCTGCTTTCCTGCTTAGATCGACTGCCGAGCTGTCCCGCATCACCATCGTTCTGTTTGCAGCGGCCGGCCTTGTCGGTCTGGGCGCGCATCGCGCGATCTGGCGCCTCGCCTTGAACTCTTCTTTCGCGCGAAGACATTCCGTCAAACGAAGCGTCGTACTGATTAGCGGCGAGCCGCTCGACTTTACCTCAAGCCGCTTCAAGGACTTGCGCAAGAACGGCTTTCAGGTGGTACGTCACTTCGTTCTGGACGCTGTGCTAAAGGCTGACGACGCGGCAATGGAGCGCGAGCTGACGACCATCATTCGAAGTTCGCGCGCAGCAGGCGTCGACGAATTTCTTCTTGCCTTCAACTGGAACGACCTGCCGTTGTTTCAACGCCTCAGCCAATGCCTGCGCCAGGTGCCAAATCCCGTCCGCCTGCTGCCGGATTTTGAAATCGCCGACCTTGTATCGCGGCCATTCGCACCCATTGGCGGATCAGTCGCGATCGAAATCCAGCGAGCGCCTCTTTCGGTCAGCGAGCGAGCCCTGAAACGCAGCGTCGATATTGGTCTTGCATCGTTCGGGTTGTTGTTCCTTGCGCCTTTGCTTGTTGTGACGGCGCTCCTGGTCAAGCTCGAGTCCTCAGGTAGCGTCATATTTCGTCAAACGCGCCGCGGCTTCAACGGCAAGTTGTTTGACATCTGGAAGTTCCGCACCATGACGGTTTCGGAGAATGGTTCCGAGATCAAGCAGGCAAGTAAGGAAGATGCGCGGGTTACCAGAGTTGGGCGCATTTTGCGGAAGACCAGCATCGACGAATTGCCTCAATTATGGAACGTGCTGCGCGGGGAAATGTCGTTGGTTGGCCCACGACCGCATGCTCTCGCACATGACAAATATTACGACCAGACGATTGGCAATTATGCCTGTCGCCGTCACGTCAAACCCGGCCTCACCGGTTGGGCTCAGGTGAACGGCTTGCGCGGCGAGACTCCTACCATCGACCTGATGAAGAAACGCGTTGAGTACGATGTCTGGTACGTCGCCAATTGGAGCATTTGGTTGGACATTCGCATCATGATCCGGACCGTGATAGCGCTCTCGGGTCAGGACGTTTACTGAACCATTCTTATCGTGGGCTCGCGACGCGGATCGCGCCATCTCCGGCATCGATCTACTCGAATTGCTGGTAGGAAAGGAAGGACGGAAGCGCTCCCGCGCAGAAATCCTGTGGTGCTCGATTTATCGATATTTGCGGTCGCGCAACTCAGACGGTCCGAGTTGAGTGCCGCGATTACAATTGCCATAGTCCGCCGGAAGCCCTAGCAGAAGCACCCGCAGCTCTCTCGTTGATTTTCGCCGCGAGACACGCTGCCAATCGGTGCACCCTTTGCTGGGTTTCAGCACGAACGATTTACGAATTTCACCACTCGTCGTACGGCGACATCAAGGAGATAGGCGGAAGCCTGGGGTTCGTGTGGCGATGCAAGCGCTTCGCCCCTAGGTGGCGGTACTCAAGCACAGTGATAGGGCCGGTCATGCGAAATGGCAGGCAACGAGATGATCTGCCACTCCAACCGCCTTCAGCTGCGGCTCTCTTTCCGCGCAAATCGGCTGTGCCAGTGGACAGCGCGTCCGAAAGCGGCAACCGGAAGGAGGCTGGATCGGATTTGGAATGTCCCCCCGCAATACGACGATCTGTCGCTGGCGGCCCGGAATCGGCTCTGGCACCGCCGACACCAGCGCCTGAGTATAGGGATGAAGCGGCGCGCGGCAGAGCCGCTCGGTAGATGTGAGCTCAACAAGCTTGCCAAGATACATCACCGCGATCCGATCGCTGACATAGCTGACCGCCGCGAGATTGTGCGAGATGAAAACGTAAGTCAGGTGCAGCTCGCGCTTCAGTTCCACCATCAGGTTCAGCACCTGTGATTGGATCGAGACGTCGAGTGCGGAAACGGGCTCGTCGGCAACCACAAGTCTCGGTCGAAGTACGAGCGCCCTTGCAATCCCGACACGCTGACGCTGGCCACCTGACAGCTCGTGAGGATAGCGCTGCGCAGCTTCCCGCCGCAGCCCCACCCTGTCCAGCATTTCTGCAATGAGCCTGTCACGCATGGGACGCTCCATGCTCTGGGCAGCATCGAGGCCCTCCCCAATGATGTCGTGGATCTTCATGCGGGGGTCGAGCGATCCTCTCGGATCCTGAAAGATGAACTGCATCTGGCGGCGCGAACGTCGCAATTCAGATCCCTTCAGATCGGCGATCGGTGTGCCATCGAACGACAATTCGCCAGCGCTCGGCTTCATCAGGCCGACTAAAATCTGTCCGAGCGTGGATTTTCCGCTACCGGATTCGCCGACCAGACCGAGTGTCTCTCCAGAGCTGACGCTGAGATCTACACCGTCAACCGCCCGCGCTTGGACCACATTGCGTCCCAATAGCCCACTGCGAATCGGAAAATACTTCTTGACGCCACGAGCATTCAACAACGGCTCATGCATAGCTCGCTTCCCCACTATTCGCTGCTCGGTGCATTGCCGCGCAACCAACAGGCTGCATATCCCGCGCGGGTTGCGACTAATTCCGGCGCTTCACGATGGCAATGGTCGGATGCGTAGTCGCAACGCGCCGCGAACCGACAGCCCACCGGCCAGTGGAGCGCGCTCGGAACCATGCCGGGAATCACGTTGAGCGGCTCGGCCTGTGTCATTCCCAACAGTGGGACCGACCTCAGCAATGCCTCGGTATAGGGGTGCTGGGGAGCACAGAAGACGGCGTCGACGGAGCCTCGCTCCACCACCTCGCCTGCATACATCACCGCGACATCATCGCACATCTCTGCGACGACGCCGAGATCGTGGGTGATCAGGATCACCGCCATAGCCAGCTTGTCGCGCAACTGCCTGAGCAATTCGAGAATCTGCGCCTGAATGGTGACGTCGAGCGCAGTCGTCGGTTCGTCGGCGATCAGGAGCTTGGGCTCGCAAGCGAGCGCCATCGCGATCATGACACGCTGCCGCATGCCACCGGACAGCTCATGCGGAAAGGCGTCGATGCGGCGCTCGGGCGAGGGAATTCCCACGAGCTCCAGCAATTCGATCGCACGCTCGCGAGCATCCCGCACGCTCACTCGACGATGCAACCTGATGGCTTCGATGATCTGGTTGCCGACCGTATAGACCGGGTTCAGCGAAGTCATCGGCTCCTGAAACACCATGGAGATGCGATTGCCGCGAATGTCCTCGAGCTCCCGTTCCGAAATCGCTGCGAGGTCCACGCCTTCGAAATAGATATGACTACCAGGCAGGACGCGGCCCGGCCGCTCGATCAAACGCATGATCGAAAGCGCGGTGACGCTCTTGCCGCTGCCGGATTCACCGACGATGCCAAGCGTGCTGCCCTCGCGAACCTCAAGATTGATTCCGTCGACGGCCTTCATCACGCCGGATCGCGTGTCGAAATACGTTCGGAGATTTTCAACGCGCAGCAGCGACATGATTCTGCTCCGCTAAACCGCGGCCCTTCGTCCGGCCCACGGCCAAGCGAGCTCGAAGGCACGGGCCGCGCGCAGCACCAGCGCCTCCTGATTTGGCGGTGCGATCACCTGCAGGCCGATCGGCATTCCATCGACGAAGCCGCAGGGAATTGTCACGGACGTGAAGCCGGCGAAATTGACAGCCAGTGTATAGGCGACCAGCGCCGGGATGCGCTGGGCGGGACCGACGGATTCAATCACCGGCGCGGTGAAGCCGAGCGTCGGCGAGAGCACGAGATCACAGCTGCGGAAGCCGGCCTCGAACGAGCGGATGAAGGCGGCGCGCCGGAGCACCGCGCGCGAATAATCGGCGCCGTTCACGCCCTTGGCCCAGGCAAATCGCTCGCGCGCATACTGGGTCAGCTTGCGCCGTGCCAGCGGGTCGGCATAGAGCGACTCGCCGAGCGAGGCGTAACGATCGACGAAGTCGAGCACCCGCCAGGCTTCGTCCACCCCCTGCGTGTCGAACGTCACGGCATCATCGACAATGTTGGCACCGAGCGAGCCGAGGCCAAACGCAGCTTTCTTGATCGCGGTGATCACGGCGGCATCGACCTGACCCGAAATGCTCTGATCCTCCCACCATCCGAGCCGCAGTCCCGCGATGCCGTCATCGAGCCCGGAAAGATAGTCGGGCGGCTCATCCAGCCGGCACAGGGAATCGTCGACGGACGGCTGCGCCAGTAGCTGCAGCAACGTGGCCGCATCGCGCACGTCGCGGCTGATCGGGCCTGCGCTACAAAGGAACATGGTGGATCCGAGCGAGCCGTGCTGTGGCACCCTGCCGTTGCTCGGCAACACGCCGAGCACCCCGCACATCGCCGAAGGCAGCCGGATCGATCCACCCGAATCGCTCCCTAGCGCCAGCGGGCCGAAGCCGGCAGCGACACTTGCCGCCGCCCCTCCGCTTGAGCCCCCAGACGTGCGTCGGGGATCCCAGGGATTGACGCATTCCGGCGCGACGCGGCCGGTTGTGCGCCAGAACGTCCCAAATTCAGGCGTGGCAGTCTTTCCGATGATCACGCCATCGGCCGCCTTCACGCGCGCGACGTGTAGCGAATCCTCCTCCGGCACATGGTCGGCATAGATCCGAGATCCGCTGGTGGTACGGATGCTCTTGGTCAAGAACTGATCCTTGATCGACACCGGCACACCCGCCAGCGCACCGACGGGCTCGCCGCGATCGATCCGCCGATCGATCGCCCTGGCCTGGCCCAGCGCCACTTCCCCCGACACCGTGAAGAAGGAGTGGAGGCGTCGATCGAGCTTCTCGATCCTTTCGATGAAATGACAGGCGACCTCGGTCGCCGACAGGCGCCGTGTGACGATGGCTTCGCGGATCTGCCAAGCCGGCATCCAGTGAAGATCGGAGGGCCGATCGCGCATTGCATCAGTCTTCAATTTTTCGAGCATCGATCAACCTCTTGGATCCAGAGCATCGCGCAAGCCATCGCCCATGAGCGTGAAGCCGACGACGACGAACACGATGGCAAGCCCCGGACTAAGGGCGAGCCATGGCGCGAGCGCCATCACCGAGGTGGATTCGGCGATCATGCCGCCCCAGGTCGGATCGGGCGGCTGCACGCCGAGCCCGAGAAACGACAGCGAGGCCTCGGTCAGGATCGCGATCGTCACCGTCAGTGACGCCTCGACGATCAGGGGCGCCGCGATGTTCGGCAGAACGTGCCGCCACAGGGTTCGCGCGCGCGACACGCCGAGCCCGATGGAAGCGGTGATGTAGTCCCGCTCCCGCACCGACAGCGTCGAGGCGCGCGCAACACGGGCGAAGCGTGGCATGAACAACAGGCCCATGGTGAACACGAGATTGGGCAGGTTCGGCCCGAGTGCGGCCACCAGCGCAATGGCCAGCAAAAGAGCGGGAAAGGCCTGCAGAATGTCGAGCACGCGCATCAGGCAGGCATCCAGCAGCCCGCTGGAGTATCCGGCAAGGAGACCGATCATGGTGCCTGATACGAATGCCAGCGCAGCGCTCAGGCAGGCCGCCGCGAGCGAGCTGCGCGCTGCGTAAAGGATCCGCGTCAGGACGTCCCGTCCGAGTTGATCCGTACCCAGCAGATATTGACTTGACGGCGGCGAGAGCGATGCGTCGGCGATCTCCAGGGGATCGTGCGACGTCAGCCACGGCGCGGTGAGCGCGAGGGCGATCGACAGCAGGACGATCACGGCACCGATCAGGAGCGGCAGATTCAGGCAATGCCGGAAACGCCAGGAAGCCAGATCGGATTCGTCGGCGATCGTCGGCCGGTTCAACTGCACACCGGGTTGGTCCGGCACGTCGATCACGGTCGGATGCGCATCAGCCATGCTGCTGAATCCTCGGATCGAGTAAATAATAGCTGAGGTCGACCATGATATTGATCAGGACCACGAGCGTGGTGATCACCAGCACCGTGGCCTGAACCTGAGTATAGTCGCGCTGATAGATCGCGTTGAGCATCAACTGTCCGATACCGGGCAGGCCGAACACCTGTTCGACCACGACCGCGCCCGCGATGAGGTGAGCCGCGGTGACGCCGACCGCGGTCACCACCGGCAACAGGGCATTGCGAAGACCATGCCGAATCAGCACGCGGAGACGACCGGCACCCTTGGCGCGCGCCGTCGCCATGTAAGGCTCCGCCAGCACCTCCAGCATGGCGACGCGCGTGTAGCGCATGATCGTCGTGGCGGACGCCAGCGACAGCACGAAAGCCGGCAGCAGCAAGGTCTGAAGTCCGCCGAGCGGATCGTGATGGAGGTCGACGGCGCCCAGCGTCTTGAACGATGGCAGATAGATCGAAAGCAGCAACACCGCGGCCACGCCGACGAAGAATGGCGGCGTCGACAGGCCGAGCAGAGCAACGCCGCGAATGGCGAGATCGGGCCAGCGGCCGCGGGTCGTCGCCGCGACGACGCCTCCTGGCAATCCGATCATGATCGCTAGAATCAGAGACAGGGCGGTCAGGACCAGCGTCACCGGAAGGTGCGAGGCGATCTGCGGGCCGACCGGCAGCCCCATCACCAACGAGTTGCCGAAATCGCCGCGCAGCGTGCCGGTCAGCCAGATGCCGTATTGGACCGGCAGCGGCTGATCGAGATGCAGCGCGTGGCGGATGTTCTGGGCCGCTTCCGAGTCGAGCGCCACCGTGGGGCCCGCCAGCACGCTGACGATATCGCCGGGGATCAAATGGATGATGGCGAAGCTCATCAGCGACACGCCGAATAGCACCGGCACGGTGAGAACGATGCGGCCCGCGGCATATCTGAGCATCGACACCTCCATTCAAGTCCTGCGCTTGCGCCTATTGCAACCAGGACTGCCGAAGATAGACACGCAGCGTCGATGGCAAGGCGCGGTAGCCCTGCAGCTTCGTCGACCACATCTCCCATCGCAGCGCGGCGGCACAGGGCGTGATGACGTAAGCCATCTCGGCGACGCGCTGCTGGACCGCGCGATAGTGGCTGACACGCTCGGCCTGGTCGTAGCTCTGGCGAGCCTTGGCGAGCAGATCGTCCAGCACGGGATCGGCCGTCTTGCCCGGGTTGACCGTGGAATGAGAGTCCAGCCGGATCGAGATGTTGGTGTCGGGATCGGGTCCCCAAACCAGGCCGGCCATCGAGATCGGAGATTCCGTCGATTGGAAATCGGTGACGAGATTACTCCATTCCTTCTGCAGGATCTTGATCCTGATGCCGACACGGCCAACCATCTGCTGAATGATCTGGGCAATCTGAACGTCGCCATAGTTGGCCGGCGAGACGGCAAAAATCGTCTCGAAGCCGCCGACATAGCCGGCCTCTGCCATCAGCGCCTTGGCCGCGGCCACGTCTTCCCTGGCATAGGGCAAGCCGGGCACCTCGCCGCTCGGGACCGCGAAAGGCGCTTGCATCGGCGGCAGCGCGGCCGTGAGGCCAGCCCGGCCGCGCCAAACCACCTTGACGATCAGCTCACGGTTCAGCGCGAGACTGAAGGCGCGGCGAACGCGAACGTCGTTGAAGGGTGGCTTGCGCTGATCGAATTCGAGCAGCATCAGCCGCGAATAGGCTTCAGGCTCGGGCGCCACGATATCTGCGACATCGCGCATCTGCGCAGCCGAATCGGGGCGGCTCAGCCAGGTCAGCTGAACGCTGCCCGCCCGCAACGCCGCCATGCGACTGCCTTCGTCGGGAATGATGCGGAAGTCGAGGCCGTCGAGATAAGGCAATCCGGGCTCGTAATAGTCCGCGTTGCGCTTCAGCCGCACCAGCGAGTTCGGCCGGAAATCCTCCAGCATGAATGGCCCCGTGCCGACGCCGCCCGTGACGAGGTCACCGCGGCGCTTCACATCCTCGCGGCTGACAATCGCGGTATATCTGACCGTGGCGAGATAGTTGAGGAAGGGGGAGAACGGATGGGCGAGACGAAACACCACGGTCCGCGGATCCGGCGTCTCGATTTCGCGGATCACCGAGAAGATCGAGGCCCACGGCGAGCGGGTCGCGGGATCGACCATGCGCTGGAACGTGAACTTGACGTCGTCGCTGGTGAGCACATCGCCATTGTGGAATTTAACGCCGTCGCGCAGATGGAAGACGAATGTCTGGGGATCCGGATTCTCCCACGCAACCGCGAGGTCCGGTTCGACACGGCTCACAGTCGCATCCCACCTGAGCAGGCAGGTAAAGATATGCTCGGCGATGTTCGTGGTCGAAAACGCCGCCGTCTTGTGCGGGTCGAGCCCGATCGGATTCTCGTCCTGACCGATCGTCAGCACGCCGCCTCGCTTCGGCGTGGGCCCCTCGCCCTCCGCCGCCATCGACGGCGCCCCTACGCCGTATCCGAGAGCAACCAGCCCCGTCGCGGTGGAGCCGAGGAATTGCCTTCGCGTGAAGTCGCCCCTCATGTCTCCCTCCACCAGTCGATCGAGTTTTGCCGCCGTAACGACCTGGAGCATGGTCGGTTCTGATTGAATCAGAGCCGACGCTCCGGATCCCTGTTTTGATGCGTCGTCTTCATGCGAACTAGGATGCGGGTTCGAGCAACGCGGCGAGGCGCGGATCGCTGTATTTCCTGGTGACGCCGGCGCGTCGCAGGTCTTCCGCATACAACTTCAGCAGAGAGCGGATGACGTCGGGATGTTTTGCCGCCACGTTGGTCGCTTGCTTCGGGTCGGAGCGCAAATCATAGAGCTCGACCGGATCGTTCGGAGTCGCGTAGAGCAGCGACCATTGCTCCGTCGTGATGGTGACGGGCTGCCACTCGACCACCGTCCGCATCAGATCGTCGACGACTTCAACCGTATCGCCGGGATTGGCAAGCGGCAGCGCGGTCAGCACGTGGTCGCGTCCTTCGAACGGCTGGCCATGGACTGCGGGCAGCAGCGAGATCCCCTGCATCTCCGCCTGGCGCGGCAGGCCGGCCATGTCGCAAATCGTGGGCGCGAGATCGAGCGCGCAGGCAAGCTTGCTGGTTCGACCGGCCTTTGCGCCCGGCACATGAATCAACAGCGGCACCTTCGCGATCTCCTCGTAAAGCGGCGAGCGCATCCACGTCGCCTCGCCGGGCGCCCTGCGGACCATCTTGCCCATCAGCCCATGCTCTCCCAGCAGGAAACCGTGGTCGGAGACGAAGATGATGGCGGTGGAGTCCTCGATGCCGAGATAGGCGAGCTGATTGAGCAGATGCCCGATCCAGCGATCGACGAGCTCGAGCTCGCCGCTATAGAGCGCGCGCGCCACCGCGATGTCGCGATCGGTCATGCCGTGCTTCTTGCATTCGCCATAGGGCGGGTGCACGCGCTCGCCGGCATAATCGGGAAGATAGTGCCTGACGTAATAGGCCGGCGGATCCCACGGCTCGTGCGGATCCCAGGTGTCGACCAGCGCGAAGAACTTGTCCTCGTAGATTTGCTCCAGAGATTTGGCAGCCTGCACCATGGTGAGCGGCGCCGGACAGTCCATCTCGCCCGTACGCGGATCGGGCTTTACCTTGCCGGTGATCGGCCATTGCGGCAGCTTGCCTTCGCCCTGGCGCTTGGTTTTGTTGGGCGCGCTGTAGGACGAATAGTGCGGCGTTCCCAACAGCTGGGACTTCATGTCGTAGAAGAAATTGAATCCGCGGTCATATGAGTAGCCGTTGACCTGATAGAATGGTGTGTCCACCACGCCGAGCGTCGTGTAGCCCGCTTCGGTCAATGTGGTTGCGATCGAGCGATCCGCGCGCGGCAGCGCGCCCCAGCCGACACCGGCGAAGGCTGGCTTACCGGTCAGATAATCGTAGCGCGCGGGGACGGTCGGAAAGCTCGATGCATAGTAGCGATCGAACACCATCGATTTGGCGGCAAGCTTGTCGAGATTGGGAGTTCTAACCCCACCACCGTTGTAGCCGAGCATGTCCGTCCGCACAGTGTCGGACACGATCATGAGGATGCGATCTACCGCCATTTGTTATCTCCCTGGTTTTTCTTCTGGAGTAAAATATCACGCATCACACTTTGCTCGTCAAGCTATAATATATCACACATCACACTTTATATTGTGGATTTTTAAGCCAGTGTGCTAATGAGAATGCATGGAAACGATGCAAAAGGGCTCGGCAGGGCTGATTTCGGCGCCAAGCCTGCGCGAGCAGGCGCGTCAGGTGATCCGCGGGCTTGTCATCACCGGGCAGATGCAACCGGATCAACTCTACTCGGTGCCGCGGTTGGCGGCCGAACTCGGCGTGTCGGCGACACCGGTACGGGAAGCCTTGCTCGATCTCGAGCGCGAAGGCCTGCTCGAAGCGGAGCGCAATCGCGGCTTTCGCGTGGTGTCGCTGTCGCTCAACGAACTCAACGATATCTTTGCTGTCCGGCTGCTGCTGGAGGTGCCGAGCCTCGGCGATATCGCCCAGAGCGGCTTGTCGGGTGGACAACTCGACGAACTTCATCAACTGGCGGAGGCCACGCGTCAGACGGCGGATTCCGGCGATCTGATTGCCTTCCTTGATACCGATCTCAGATTCCACGTTCAGCTGATCGCCACGCTCGGCAATCACTATCTCGCCAAACTGGTCGAGACGCTCAGGGACCGCGTGCGGCTGCAGGGCTTTGCAAGCGGCGAGTCGCCGCGAGACTTTCTCAAGCAATCCGCGAATGAGCATTTCAAGCTGCTCGACTACATCTCGAAGCAGGATCGCTGCGGGGCCGAAGCAACCATCCGACGACACCTGGAAAGGTCGCGCGACGTATGGGGTGGCCGGCACAACGCCGCGCAGGCGGCAAACGCCGGCATTCTCAACGACTCGTCCTGACCGAGACGGTCCCCTCTCCTCCCATTCGTCTGCAAAGCGAGGCAGCTCCCGCGTCTTCACCGGCGATCGCATTGCCATTCAAGCGGTGCCGGCGGCCAGCCAATCTCGAACACTTCCAACCATGAGGACCGCCGTGAGATTGAAAGACAAGATCGCAATCGTGACAGGCGGCGGCTCCGGCTTCGGCGAAGGCATCGTTCGCAAATTCGTAGCCGAAGGTGCCCGCGTTGTCGTGGCCGATCGCGATCGAGCCGCGGCAGAGCGCGTGGCTGGCTTGTTCGACGGCAAAGCCATTGCGGCGGAGGCGGATATCTCCACCGAGTCCGGCTTCGCTTCAGTCGTGCAGAAAGCCCAGCGGGATTTCGGAGGACTCGATGTCCTCGTCAACAATGCCGGCGTCGGTCACACCCCCCAACCGCTCGAAATGGTGACGGACGACATGTTCGACCGGATCGCCAGCGTCAACATGAAGTCGATCTACTACGGCGCAAAGATCATCGTGCCGCATTTCAAGCAGCAAAAATCTGGCGTAGTGCTCAACGTAGCCTCGACCGGCGGCGTCAGTCCGCGACCGAACCTGACCTGGTACAATGCCTCGAAAGGCTGGGTCATCACGGCGACGCGCGCGATGGCTTTTGAGCTTGCGCCGTTCGGCATCCGCGTCAACGCGATCAACCCCGTCGCCGGGGAAACGCCGCTGCTGAAGACCTTCATGGGCCAGGACACGCCCGAGATCCGCGCCAAATTCCTGTCGACGATTCCACTCGGCCGCTTTTCCACGCCGGAGGACATGGGCAACGCTGCCGCCTTCCTGTGCTCGGACGAGGCAAGCATGATCACGGGCGTCGCGATGGAAGTCGACGGCGGCCGCTGCATCTGAGGCGAGACCACGTCATGAAAACCACGTACGAAATCTGCGTCGTCCACGGCGACGGCATTGGACCTGAGGTGGGCAAGGCAACGGTCCGGGCGCTGGAGGCCGCGTTCGGCGACACCTCGCCGCTTCACTTCAGCGAGCACCCCGCCGGCGCGCAGCATTTCCTCGAAGCCGGCGAATCCTTCCCGGGCGAGACGTTCGAGGCATGTCGCGCCGCCGACGCGATCCTACACGGCGCTGCGGGCATGCCAGGCGTCGTCCACCCCGACGGCACCGAGGCAGGCCTCGATTTTACCCTGACGCTGCGCGGGAAACTCGATCTCTACGCCAATGTCCGGCCGATCAAGCTGCTACCAGGCGTGCGATCGCCGCTGCGCGATGCCGGCGCCATCGACTACGTCATCGTTCGTGAGAACAGCGAAGGCCTCTATGCCGCACGTGGCGCAGGAACGCTGCTTCGCGGCGAGGTCGCCGTCGATCCCCTGGTGCAGACCCGCAAGGGCATCGAACGGATCGTGCGCTTCGCATTCGAACTCGCCCGCACGCGTGGCGGCGCTCCGCGCGACGGACGCCGTCGGGTCACCTGTTGCGACAAGGCCAATGTGCTGCGCAGCTACGCGTTCTTCCGAAGTGTGTTCGATGAGATCGCGGCACAATATCCTGATGTCGAGGCTGAACACGTGCTGATCGACGCCATGACCGTCCACCTGATCAATCGTCCATCGCATTACGACGTCATCGTCACGGAGAACATGTTCGGCGACATCATCTCCGATCTTGGAGCCGCGACGATCGGTGGCATGGGCATGTCACCGTCCGCCGAACTCGGCGACGGCAACGGCTTCTTTCAGGCTTCCCATGGCTCGGCTCCGGATATCGCCGGCAAGGGAATCGCCAATCCCTACGGAACGGTGCTGGCCTCCGCCCTGATGCTGAACTGGCTGGGCCGGCGTCATGCCGATGCACGGTTGGTCGAAGCGGCGGATCGGATCGAAGCGGCCGTCAACTTTGCTCTCGCCGACGAAATGGCTTTGAGCCGGGATCTCGGCGGAACGGCCGGTTCCGAGGAAATCACTGACATTCTCTGCGCAAGGTTGCGCGGGCGCGCCTGACGCGCAATCACGGTTAGTGCCGGGCGGCTTGATCGCCGCCAGCACTTCGCAGCCGTCAGCCGTGATAGATCGAAATCGTCTTGGTCGTTGCAAAGCCGTAGAGCGCTTCAAAGCCCTTCTCGCGGCCATGGCCTGAGCGCTTGACGCCGCCGAACGGCAGCTCGATGCCGCCGCCGGCGCCGTAGTTGTTGATGAAGACCTGGCCTGAATGAATCCCGCGCGCGAGGCGGAATTGTCGCGCGCCGTCCCGGGTCCAGATTCCACAGACAAGGCCAAAGGGCGTACCGTTCGCCAGTTCGAGCGCATGTTGCTCGCTGTCGAAGGGCATGATCACCTGGACCGGCCCGAAGATCTCTTCCTGCACGAGGCGGTGGCTGGGCGAAACGTCGCGGATCAGCGTCGGCTTGACATAGGCGCCACCGGCAGGTGCATCTGGCGCGATCGTGCCTTGCGCTGCGATACGCGCGCCGTCACGCTCGGCAAGACCGATATAACCGCCGACGATGTCCTTCTGCCGGCGGGAGACCACGGGGCCGACATCCAGGTCGGACAGCGCCGGTCCCACCTTCAGCTTTCGGTACGCATCGGCCATGCGTGCTACGACCTCTTCGTAGACCGACTGCTCGACCAGGATCCGCGACGATGCAGAGCAGGTCTGGCCGGCGTTCTGAATGCCCGCCATCACCAGGAACGGCAAAGCCCGATCGAGTTCGGCATCGGCAAACACCAGTTGCGGCGACTTGCCGCCAAGCTCCAGCGTCACCGGCACCGCATTCCGCCCCGCGGCTGCCTGCACCAGCGCGCCGGTCGCCACCGAACCCGTGAACGAAATGTGATTGATGCCGGGATGGCCGGACAAGGCCGCGCCAGCCTCCTCGCCGGTCCCGGTGACAAGGTTGAACGCGCCGTGCGGCAATCCCGCCTCTTCCGCAATGCGGGCGAACTCGATCACCGTGAGGCAGGCTTCTTCCGCCGGCTTCACGACGGCGGCGTTGCCCATGGCAAGGGCTGCACCAAGGCTGCGTCCGATGATCTGCATCGGATAATTCCAGGGAATGATATGGGCGGTTACGCCGTGAGGCTCATACAGTGTGATGGCCGTGAAGCCGGAACGATAAGGGATGGTGTCGCCGTGAACCTTGTCGGCGGCGGCACCATAGAATTCGAAGTAGCGCGCCAGCGCCTCGACATCGGCCCGCGCCTGCTTGAGCGGCTTGCCGACGTCACGTGCTTCGAGATCCGCCAGCAGATCGACGTGTTTCAGAACACCCTCGCCGATCCGGTGCAGGACACGGCCACGGTCAGTCGCCGACATGCGTCCCCAGTCGCCGGCCAGCGCCGCTCGGGCCGCCAGGACCGCGCGATCGATGTCTTCGCGGCTGCTACGGGCAATATCCGCAAGATGCGAACCGTCGGACGGATCCAGGATCTCGAGGCGGCGTCCATCGGCGGCATCGACCCAGCGGCCGGCGATGTAGTTGCGGTAAGTCCGTTCAGATTTAGACAAGGTCCGCGCTCCAGAGTTTGATCCTGCTGCAAGTCTTGCAGGACGTTTCCACCAAATTTTCTTTCGCGTCCATCAAAAATGCAGGCCGCGCCCCAACGCGCCAAGCGCAGCCTCGTGGATCGCCTCGCTCCGCGTCGGATGGGCGCCGATGGTGCCGGCAATGTCCTCGAGCACCGCTCCCATTTCAATGGCAAGTGTCAGCGACGACGTCAGTTCCGAGACTCCCGCCCCGACCGCCTGCGCCCCCAGCACGAGGTGGTCGCTGGCGCGCGCGACGATCCGTACGAACCCCTCCTCGTCCACCTGCGTCAGGGCCCGGCCATTGGCAGCGAAGGGAAAGGTCGCGACCTTGATCTCGTAACCGTCCACCTTGCCATCTGCCTTGGCCTCTTCCGGCGTTCGTCCGACCGAAATCACTTCCGGATCGGTGAAGCACACGGACGGAATGGCTGTGGCATCGAAGGAGCGGCGTTGTCCCGCAATGTTCTCCGCCACCATCGCGCCCTGCGCCATGGCGCGATGTGCCAGCATCGGCTCTCCCGTGAGATCGCCGATCGCCCAGACATTCGACATCGATGTCTCGGAGCGGTCATCGATCGCAACGAACTTTCCGTCCATCGCGAGATCCAGCCGCTCCAAGCCGAAACCCTCAGTGCAAGGCGTGCGCCCGACGGCGACCAGGATTTTGTCCGCTGGTAGTTCGCGCGGAGCCCGCCCGCGCTGCTCGATCAACAAGCTCTCGCCATCCGGCGTCAGCCCCTGAGCGTACGCCGAGGTGATGACACTGACCTTTAGCTCCTCAAGCCGCCTCACCACAGGTCGCGTCAACGCCGCGTCCCATCTCGGCAGGATCCGCTCGGCGGCCTCGACGACCGTCACATCAGATCCGAGCTTTGCGAAGGCCATTCCGAGCTCAAGGCCGATATACCCGGCACCGACAACAACGAGGTTGCGCGGCCTCTCGGGCAGCGAGAGCAACTCGGTCGATGAGATGACATTGCCGCCGAACGGCAGCGTGGTCAGGACCTGCGGCACCGAACCGGTTGCGAGAACGAGGTGCTTGGCGCGAACACGCGTCGTCGCATCAGCCGTTCCGACCTTGACGGTCTTGCCATCCAGTATTTCGGCGACGCCTGAGATCACCGACACACCGCTTCGCTTCAGGAGGCCTGCGACGCCGCCTGTCAGGCGATTCACGATCGCGTCCTTCCACGCAACGGTCCGCCCGAAATCGAGCTTCGCCTCCCCCATACTCAAGCCGAACGGCGTGGTTTCACGTTGCCCATTGGCGACATGGAACGCATCAGCGGCGTGGATTAGCGCCTTGGACGGGATGCAGCCGACATTCAGGCAGGTCCCGCCCAGGGCGGCGCGCTCGATCAGTACGGTTCGCAATCCCAGTTGCCCGGCACGAATGGCGGCGACATAGCCGCCGGGCCCTCCGCCGATGATCACGACCTCTACGGTGCTCTCCCGCACGTCAGTTTCCAACCAAGAGAAGGGCCGGCGCCTCGAGCAGCTCTTTCACACGCCGGATGAATTGCGCGGCCTCGTAGCCATCGACGATGCGGTGATCAAATGACGACGACAGGTTCATCATCATACGCGGAACGAATTGACCATCCTGCCACACCGGGCGAATCATCATTCGGTTGACGCCGAGGATCGCGAGCTCCGGCCGATTGATGACGGGCGTTGTTGCGATGCCACCGAGATCGCCGAGACTGGTGATGGTGATGGTCGAGCCGCTCAGTTCTTCCCGCTTCGCGCGGCCTTCGCGCGCCGCCGTCGCGAGCTGCTTGATCTCTTCCGCGCAGCCCCAGAGATCGCGCGCCTCGGCATGGAAGAGCACAGGCACCATCAGGCCGGATGGAGTCTGCGTGGCTATGCCGACATGAACGGCACTGTGGCGGCTGACGACCTCCTTGTCATCGTCATAGGTTCCGTTGATTTGCGGAAAATCGTGCAGCGCGCGAACAAGCGACGCGACGACAAAGGGCAAGACGGTCAACTTCGGCCGGGCGTCGGCAAACCGCGCGTTCAGCTGCTTGCGGCATTCCTCGAGCGCCGTGACATCGATTTCCTCGACATAGGAAAAATGCGCCACACGCCGGGTAGATTCCGCCATCCTCTCGGCGATCTTGCGACGCAGACCAATGACCTTGATCTGCTCGACAGCATCATTGCACTGCGCGATCCGGTGGCCACCGGTCCCCTTCGATCGATTTCGAACATGATCGGCGAGGTCGTCGCGCGTGATCCGGCCGGCGGGCCCAGAGCCCAAAACCAAACGGAGATCAATTCCCGCCTCACGCGCTCGCGCCCTTGTCGCCGGCGAGGCAATCGGCCGTGCCGGCGACAGTGTTGCGATGGCGCCGGCCGCGCGGTTGCGTCGATCCCCCGTGGTCCGGGGCGTCACTTCAACCGGGATCGCATCAGAGCCAGTACCAACGATGACCCGCGCGACAGCTTCGTGCCCATTTGCAACGCCGTCATCGTCAGCTCCAAACCTGATTCCGACCAGCGCACTGCCGACAGCGAGACGCGCGCCCAGTTCTCCGCCGAGTTCGACGACCACGCCAGCCCTTGGCGAAGGAACCTCGACCGTCACCTTGTCGGTCATGACAGCTGCCAGGATCTGGTCCTCCTTGACCGCTTCGCCGACGGCCACATGCCATTCGACGATTTCCGCCTCGGCAACGCCCTCTCCGACATCGGGTAGCTTGACCAACTCGACGGGCATCTCAACTCTCCATCAGCCGGATCAGCGCGCGGCCGACGCGATCCGGCCCCGGGAAATAGTCCCACTCCTGCGCATGCGGGTAAGGCGTGTCCCAGCCCGTCACCCGCACGACCGGCGCCTCGAGATGATAGAAACACTTTTCCTGGATCAATGCGGAAAGCTCGGCGCCAAAGCCCGACGTGCGGGTCGCTTCGTGCACGATCATGCAGCGGCCGGTCTTGATCACCGATTGCACGATGGTGTCGACGTCGAGCGGAATGAGCGACCTGAGATCGATGATCTCGGCATCGATGCCAACCTCCCGACGGGCCGCCTCGGCGACATGGACCATGGTGCCATAGGCCAGGATCGACACCTCCGCTCCTTCCCGGCGAACGACCGCTTCGCCGATCGGCACGGTGTAATGACCCTGCGGCGTTTCACTCAGCTCGTGCTTCGACCACGGCACGACCGGCCGGTCGTGATGACCGTCGAACGGACCGTTGTAGATCCGCTTCGGTTCGAGAAACACCACCGGATCGTCATCCTCGATCGCAGCGATGAGCAATCCCTTCGCGTCATGCGGGTTCGAGGGAATGACCGTCTTCAACCCCGCCACATGGGTGAACAGTGCCTCTGGGCTTTGGCTGTGCGTCTGCGCCCCGAAGATGCCGCCGCCACAGGGCATGCGCACCACGATCGGGGCGCTGAACTCGCCGGCCGAGCGGTAGCGCAGCCGCGCCGCCTCCGACACGATCTGGTCATAGGCCGGATACATGTAGTCGGCGAACTGGATTTCAGCGACCGGCCTCAAGCCGTACGCCCCCATGCCGACCGCGATGCCGACGATGCCGCTTTCAGAGATCGGTGTATCAAAGCAGCGCGATGACCCGTATTTGCCCTGCAGGCCGTCGGTACAGCGAAACACGCCGCCGAAGCGACCAACGTCCTGGCCGAAGGTGACGACACGGTCGTCCCGCGCCATCATCACGTCCATGGCATCGCGGATCGCTTCGATCATCGTCAAGGAAGGCATGGTCAGAACCCAAGCTCCTGCCGCTGTTCGCGCAAGTGAGGCGGCATCGATTTGTAGACATCATCGAACATCGAGGCCGGGCTGCACTTGGAGCCCTCGACCAGCGTCCCAGAACCCTGCGCCTCCTTCGCCGCGCCGGCGATCTCCTCGTCGAGCTCCGCTTTTAGCTGGACGTGACGCGCCTCGCTCCATTCACCAATCCCGGTCAAATGATCCTTCAGCCGTTCGACGGGATCGCCGAGCGGCCACACCGCCTGGTCGTTCTGCGGGCGATATTTCGACGGATCGTCTGAGGTCGAATGCGGTGCGGCCCGATAGGTCACCCACTCGATCAGCGTCGACCCGAGATTGCGGCGGGCGCGTTCCACGGCCCAGCACGCCGCCGCGTGAACGGCCAGATAATCGTTGCCATCGACGCGCAACGCGG
This sequence comes from Bradyrhizobium sp. SZCCT0153, assembly GCF_018129995.1. GTDB lineage: Bacteria > Pseudomonadota > Alphaproteobacteria > Rhizobiales > Xanthobacteraceae > Bradyrhizobium > Bradyrhizobium japonicum_G. The sequence continues at coordinate 488,115 of NZ_JAFCKS010000004.1, read as the reverse complement.
GAATTCCGTAGCCATGCGCGCGGGCCGCAAAGGTCGCCTGTGCGCCGCCGGCTACTGACTGCGCCGTCGAGATCGCCCACTGATTGTTGACGACGTTGAGAACCACGGGTGGGCGGTACACCGAGGCGAACACCAGCGCGGCATGGAAGTCGTTTTCGGCGGTCGCGCCCTCGCCAATCCAGGCTGCGGCCACGCGGCTGTCGCCCCGCATCGCCGACGCCATCGCCCAACCCACCGCCTGCACATACTGGGTGGCGAGATTACCGGAGATCGAGAAAAAGCCGGCCTCACGCGCCGAATAGAACACCGGAAGCTGGCGACCTTTCATGCGATCCTTTTCGTTCGACAGCACCTGGCACATCAGGTCGACCAGCGGCCAGTCCTGCGCGATCAACAGCCCCTGCTGGCGATAGGTCGGGAAGTTCATGTCCCCTGCCTGCAGCGCCGACTGGAAGCCGCACGCGATCGCCTCTTCGCCGGTGCACTGCATGTAAAAGGACGTCTTGCGCTGCCGTTGCATCACGGTCATGCGCGCATCGTAGGCCCGCGTCTTGAGCATCGCGCGCAGGCCGGAGCGGAGTTGATCCACGGTACATGCCTCAGACCAGGGGCCGACCGCATGTCCGTCGGCATCGAGCACCCGGATCAACTCGTAGGCGAGATCGCGGATCTCGCTCGCCTCGACATCGATCTCCGGGCGACGAACCCGTACTGCGTCCGACAGCTGGAAGCCGCTGACATCCGCCGCGCTGCCGAAGCAAGGGTGCGGCTCGGGAACATGAAAGGTGAGAGGCTGGACGTTCATGACACCGTGCCTTCGGCGTTGACCGGCGACCGTCCGACAATTTCGACCGAACGGAGCGCGGGATGTCGTGCGAAGCGAGAGCAGAGCACCAAGGGATCGCGGTCCGGGTTTGCGTCGATGCCGAAGTCGATGGCCGCTCCGCCTTCCCCATCGACCAGCATCCGGAATTCGACCATCTGCAGCCCGAAGCGCTGCACATCGGCCAGAAGCTGGGATGCCGCGGCAAGCGAATCCGTGGCAATGGCTCTGAAGACGACGGACGAAGCGCGACATGCGGTGGACGACATTGGCTGATCTCCTCGACGAGACTCTACTGCCGGGTCAACAGGTGATTTTCCCGATATTTTGTGGGATAGTCGGATTTTGCAGAAGAATCGTCTGCATTTCCGGAGATCTCTGATGAAATCGTCTTCCCGCGCTAAGCCGCGCACCAAGGCGGACCTCGACCTGGTCGATCGAAAGATTCTCTCGATCCTCCGCAACGAAGGACGGCTGACAATCAACGAATTATCCGATCGCGTCGGACTGTCGTCGTCGCCGTGCTGGTCGCGGGTCAGGTATCTGGAGGAGATCAGCGTGATCAAGCATTACGCGGCCGTCATCGACCACGTCGCCATCGGTCTGAAGGATATCGTCTTCATCGAGGTCACGCTCGACAAGCACGACGACAAGGTGCTGGCCCGGTTTGGCGACGCCCTTGCAAAGATCCCGGAGGTGATCGAGGCCAATCTCGTCACCGGCGATTACGACTATCTGGTCAAGGTCGCGGTCGCCGACACCACGCATTACGAGCGCTTTCTCCGGGAGAAGCTCTACCGGATCCAGGGCATCCGGCACACCCGATCGACCTTCTCGCTGCGGACCCTGAAGCTCGTGACCTCAGCCGATCCGCTGCTCGTCAATGCGGGCATCTAATATTCACCGAGAATTCAGGGAGAGCCTGATCGTGGCGAAACTGAGTGCTGAGCTGGGGTGAAGCTTGGCGAACTCACCGAGTATTTCGAGACCCATCGTCGGCATATCTTTCCAATGGGTCGCACTGCTCGATAAGCCGTGACCCGGGGCGAGCCTACGACTTCAGAGACTTGCTCACGTTGGCTGTCGCAAGATTTTTCATGATCTCCGGATGCACACGTCGTGCGCACGCGACCTTACAACCTATTGAACAGCTTGAACTGTCGCTCCGATCCATCACTGGACAGATCGCGCTCACCGTCGGCTGAGGGTTCCGGCCGCAAAAAATCGTGTCCCGCGAAAGCAATAGCTCAAGAGCACGACCTCCTGACCTACGGCCGCAAGACAGGCCTCTCAGACGTTAAACGGCCGATATCGCTGCTTCAAAAAGACCGTTTGAAAAGTTAGCTGCTCAAACGGTCTTGGTCGCTAAGTCTTTGACTTGGTGGGCGCACCAGGGCTCGAACCTGGGACCCGCTGATTAAGAGTCAGCTGCTCTACCAACTGAGCTATGCGCCCGAAAGGCGGTCAATGCCTTGCGAGGCCGGTCGTTTAGCAAAGCGATCCGGGTATGGCAAGCGATGCGGCGAAGGTTTTTCAACAGTCCCCAAAAAGCGAAAAGCCGCTGGATTCCAGCGGCTTCGCCAAGGTTAATCCAGGGGCTGATTCCCGCAAAATCCCCGATGGCTCAAAGCCGGCCCTCGCGGTCCCGGTCCGGGCCGCCGTCGCGGTCGAAACGGTCATGGTGGAAGCGGTCCATGCCGCGCTCCATCATCCGGTCCATGCCGCGTTCCATGAAGTGGCGATGCGGGCCGTCCTCGCCGCCGCCGAACGGGCCGCGGTGGCGGGTCAGCACGGCAAGGCGCCGCTTCTGGCCGTCATCCAGGGTCTTGTAGAGCGGATCGGCGGCATCGGCGATCTTCTTCAGGGCCACCGACGCCGCGCCCATGTCGTCGGCACGCTGGCGCAGGCGAGCAACCGGATCCTCCGGCCTGTCGGCATCCTTGCTTGCATCCCTGCCCGCATCGTCCGGGCCGGCATTCATTCGCGCATTGGCGCGATCGATGCGCAGCTTGGCGAAGTCGCGCACGGCGGCCTCGACCGGCGGCCACAGCTTCTCCTGGTCGGCGTTGAGCTTCAGCCCGGCATGGACGGCGGCGATCCGCGCGTCGACGAAGGCGGCGCGGTCTTCCGGATTGATGCGCATGTGGCGCATGTGCTCCATCCACGGGCGATGATATTGGGCATAAACCGCGCCCGAGCCGGCGATGCTGAGCACGGCGATGGCAGCGATGGTGAACTTCCTCATCCGGACCTCCTCTGGAAGGATGCCCTGAAGATGGGGCCCGCGAGGCTGACGCGCAACTTACAACTTGGACAGGGAGGGCGTTGTTACGAGGATGTAACGCCTGATTTTACCTCCAGCCGCAACCGGAAATCATTCGCAACAAAAAAAGGGCTTCCGCGCCCGGCACGGAAGCCCCTCATTCATGCATCGTCTGGCTCAGTTCGTCGTGCTTTTCGATTCCTTCAGGAATTCGTCGATCAGCGGCTGGCCCACGCGGCTGGCTGCGTCCTTGTAGACCGGCTCCATCGCCTTGCGCATCGCCTCGTCCTGCGCCGGTGTGAGCTTGATGATCTCGCTCTTGCCGCTCTTCTTGATCTCGGCGAGCGCGTCGTCGTTCTCCTTCTGCGACTGCGTGTTGTTGAAGTCGGTGGCTTCCTTCATCGCCTTCGTGAGCTGCTCGCGGATGTCGGCCGGAAGATCGTCCCAGAACTTCTTGTTCACGATCACGACGTAGCCGATGTAGCCGTGGTTGGTCTCGGTGATGTACTTCTGCACCTCGTGCATCTTCTGGGTATAGATGTTCGACCAGGTGTTCTCCTGGCCGTCGACCACGCCGGTCTGGAGCGCCTGGTAGACTTCCGAGAACGCCATCACCTGCGGCAGCGAGGCGAGCGCCTTGAACTGGGCCTGCAGGACGCGCGAGGACTGGATGCGGAATTTGACGCCCTGATAATCGGCCGGCGCGATCAGCTTCTTGTTGGCGCTCATCTGCTTGAAGCCGTTGTCCCAATAGGCAAGGCCGGTGATGCCCTTGGAGTCCAGGAGCTTGAGCAGGCGGAGGCCGAGCGGGCCTTCCGTCACCTTCCGCAGCGTCTTCAGGTCGGGAAGGATGTAGGGCAGATCGAACACCTCGAACTCGCGGATGCCGAGCGGGCCGAATTTCGAGTTGGACGGCGCCAGCATCTGCACGCTGCCAAGCTGAAGCGCCTCGAGCTCTTCCTTGTCCTTGTAGAGCGTCGAGTTCGGGTAGACCTCGACCTTGACCTTGCCGCCGGTGTACTTCTCGGCGAGCTCCTTGAATTTCTGCGACGCCTTGCCCTTCGGCGTGTCGGCGGCGACCACGTGGCTGAACTTGATGATGATCGGCGATTGAGCCAGTGCCGGCCCGGTCAGCGCCAGGGCCGCAATCGACGCCGCAGCCAAAATGAGTTTCCTCATGCTTCCTCCCGCATTTCTTGTGAGGCGCGGCACGCCGGCCCCAAAGCTTGATTTCAAGATTTTAAGTCAAAGACTTGAAGGCAGCTTTATAGGGAAGCCGGTATCGGCACCATTGCCTGTTAGCAGGGGGTCTCCTTGCAAAAATGCAGGGCCGCGGGGATATCCGCGGAAGCACCACGCAGGACGATGAACGAAAAACGCGGCGCCGAGCGCGCCGCGTTTCTGCCGATTGGCCGTGAGTGCAGCTCAGCTTGCCGCCGCCGTCGCCGTCGTGACCGTGTCGCGCTGACGCTTCATGACGATCTTGTTGAGCGCGCCGAGATAGGCCTTGGCCGACGCCACCAGCGTATCCGGATCCGCCGCGCGCGCGGTCATCGCGCGTCCCTCATGCGACAGCCGCACCGAAACCTCGGCCTGCGCGTCGGTGCCCTGGGTCACGGCGTGGACCTGGTACAGGTCGAGCTTGGCCTCGTGCGGCACCAGCGCCTTGATGCAGTTGAACACGGCGTCGACCGGACCGTTGCCTTCGGCCTCCTCGATCTTGATCTGGCCGTCGACGTCGAGCTTCATGGTCGCGCGCTGCGGACCATGGGTGCCGGCGATCACGGTCAGCGAGGTCAGCTTGATGCGGTCGTGCGAGGCCGCCATCTCCTCGTCGACCAGCGCCTCGATGTCCTCGTCATAGATGTCCTTCTTGCGGTCGGCGAGCGCCTTCATCCGCGTGAACGCATCTTCCAGCTGGTTCGGGCCGAGCTTGTAGCCCATCTCCTCCAGCTTGTGCACGAAGGCATGGCGGCCGGAATGCTTGCCCAGCACCAGCGAAGACTGCTTCAGGCCGACCATCTCGGGCCGCATGATCTCGTAGGTCGAGGCGTCCTTCAGTACGCCGTCCTGATGGATGCCGCTCTCGTGGGCGAAGGCGTTCCGGCCGACGATCGCCTTGTTGTACTGCACCGGGAACGAGGTCGCCGCCGACACCACCTTCGAGGCGCGGGTGAGCTGCGTGGTGTCGATCTTATTCCAGAACGGGAATTTGTCGTTGCGGACGTTGATCGCCATCACGATCTCTTCCAGCGCGGCGTTGCCGGCACGCTCGCCGATGCCGTTGATGGTGCACTCGACCTGGCGCGCGCCGCCGATGACGCCGGCCAGCGAGTTCGCCACCGCCATGCCGAGATCGTTATGGCAGTGCACGGAGAACACCGCCTTGTCCGAGTTCGGCACGCGCTCGATCAGCGTCTTCATGAAGTGGGTGTATTCGTCGGGCGTGGTGTAGCCGACGGTGTCGGGGATGTTCACCGTGGTCGCACCGGCCTTGATGACGGCTTCCACGATGCGGCACAGATAATCCATCTCGCTGCGGGTGCCGTCCTCGGCCGACCATTCGACGTCGTCGATCTGGTTGCGGGCGCGCGCAACCATGGCGACCGAGGTCTCGAGCACCTGCTCGGGGGTCTTGTTCAGCTTCACCCGCATATGCAGCGGCGAGGTCGCGATCACGGTGTGGACGCGGCCGCGCTTTGCAAATTTCACCGCCTCGGCGCAGCGATCGATGTCGGCGGGATGGGCGCGCGACAGGCCGGCGATGACGGCGTTCTTGGAGCGGCGGGCGATCTCGCTGACCGCCTGGAAGTCGCCTTCCGAGGTGATGGGGAAGCCGGCCTCGATGACGTCGACACCCATATCATCCAGCATCTCGGCGACCTCGAGCTTCTCCTCGAAGGTCATGGTGGCGCCGGGGCACTGCTCGCCGTCGCGCAGCGTGGTGTCGAAAATGATGACGCGGTCCTTGTCGGACTTGTTCACGGAGGCCATTGAAAAATTCCTTTTGAGCTTTTGCGCCGTCAGTGTTCTGGGCGCTTGAGGTGTCCGGTGATCTCGACCAACCCCTGAGCGCCCAGGCGCATGGCGCCCAGCCGGCCCTCAGGGGCAGCTAAGAAGAAGCCCGCCAATCAGGAGGGTGGGCAGCAGCGCGGCCGGGATCGTGGCGGCGGCCAGAGCCACCTCCCCCGAAATCCCATCAATTTGGCCGCGAATCAGCATTGCCAGACCCTTTTGAGCCCTCAATCCTCGGTCAAAACCGTTGACGGTTGGTTGCCGGGAGGCTCGATGCAATGTTTCTAGACGAGAATTGGCGGCCCCTGCAACGCCAAAAGATGGTCAGAACAGCTGACCTGATTTCCGAGGGATGGGCGGTTCGCCGGCTATCCCGCGCGGCGGGAGCGCGCCCTGCTCTCCCAGCGGTCCAGCATCTGACCGAGTTCGCCGGTGGCGACAGGTATCGCCTCGTCGGGGTTCGCGACCTCGTTGGTGTTGGCCGGCGCATTGGCGCGGAGCCAATCCGGCTCGGTGTACCCGCGCCAGCGACGCGCCGCCGCCCGCCGTTTCCGGGAGACATAGTCGCGGGTGAAATAGCCGGCCGAAAAAGCGATCGCCAGCAGCATAACCAGTACGACGACAGCGACTGCCACAGTGAACTCCGACCTGCGCCCCGAATGACGTTCTGCCAGCATCGCGCAGGAGGTCAAGGCTTGACATGCTCCACAGCCTGGCGACGCCCGGAACCGGTTTCTGCGACCCGCCCGCGCCGAGACGAATTTGTCGTTTTCTTGTTCGATATTCCAACCCGCTTGCGGCGCGATATCGCGCAGAGGATGCGAGCCTACCCCTCGCAACCGTCACCAGACCGGACTAACCTTCCCCTTGCTCGGCCGGATCAACCGGCCAGCGAACAAGACCGGGAGGACGCGATGACACGCCAAGAGGCTCAGCGTGACCAGGAGACTGCGCTTTCACGACGAACACTCGTCCGGGGACTCGCGCTCGGCGCGGCCACCATGGCCGGTGCCGGCGCCGCGCTGGCCCAGACCGGACCTGCCGCACCGCCGACGACGATCACCACCCCGCCGCGCGACTTCGGCCCCCACGGCGCGCCGACCACTTATTTCTGGGACCCCGACATCATCGCGGTCGATCCGTCCTTCAACGATCTCGCGCAGCCCAACACGGCGATCAAGCGCCTGCACACCGGCGTGCTGTGGGCCGAAGGCCCGGCCTGGAGCGCGCAGGGCCGCTATCTGCTGTGGAGCGACATTCCCAACAACCGGCAAATGCGATGGAGCGAAGACGACGGCCGCGTCAGCGTATTCCGTTCGCCGTCCAACAACTCCAACGGCAACTCGTTCGACTTCCAGGGCCGGCAGCTCTCCTGCGAACACCTGACGCGGCGGGTGACACGTTACGAGCATGACGGCACCGCGACCGTGCTCGCCGACTCCTATCAGGGCAAGCGGCTGAACTCGCCGAACGATGTCGTTGCACATCCAGACGGCAGCTACTGGTTCACCGATCCGCCCTATGGCGGCCAGCTCTATGAAGGCGAGCCCGACGCCGCGGGCGGCCCAAGCAATTCCGGCGGCAAGCTCAATCCGCGGATCGGACAGCCGGCCGGCTTCGTGCCGGGCAAGCGCGAGCTGCCGACCAATTGCTATCGCATCGACCCATCGGGCCGCATCGATCTCGTCGTCACCGAGGAGCAGGTGCCCGATCCGAACGGGCTGTGCTTCTCTCCGGACTTCAAGAAGCTCTATGTCGTATCGACCGGCAAGGGACCGGGCGATACCGGCCCCGGTGGCAAAGGCGAGATCTTCGTGTTCGACGTCGGCAGCGACAACAAGCTCACCAACCACAAGCGATTCAGCGAGTGCGTTGTCGATGGCGTGAAGTGCGGACCGGACGGCGTGCGCTGCGACGTCAACGGCAACGTCTGGGCCTCCAGCAATGCCGGCCGCGCCGTCGGCTATAGCGGCGCGACGGTGTGGTCGCCCGAAGGCAAGCTACTCGGCCGCATCCGGCTGCCGGAAGTGTGCGGCAACATCTGCTTCGGCGGCCCGAAGCGCAACCGACTGTTCATGGCTGCGAGCCAGTCGCTCTACGCGGTGTACACGGCAACGCAAGGTGCAGGCCCGGGCTGAACGGCACAAGCCTTCAATTGCGACACGGCGCCGGTGTGCCTCGCCGGCGCCGTGTTGTTTCCATCGCTGCGTTGATGCTCGAATCGGACAACAAAGGGTGACTTCCGGATCGAGCGCATGATAATTGAGCCATGGCAGACAAAATTCGCGTCGTTGTTCTCTATGGCGGCAGGTCCGGTGAGCATGAGGTCTCGCTGAAATCGGCCGCCTCCGTATTCAGGCATCTCGACCGCACCCGCTTCGAGGTGATCCCGGTCTCCATCGACAAGACGGGCCGGTGGCAATGGAACGATCTTCAGACGCTCGATCAGTCGCACGCGACGGCTTTGCCGATTCTGCCCGATGCGCCGGAGATGCGGCTCGCCAGAGGCCCCGATGAGCGCGGAGCCCTGATGCCGATCACGCAAGGCGCTGCCAACCCGATCGAGATCGACGTCGTGTTTCCGGTCATCCACGGGCCGCTCTGCGAGGACGGCACCGTGCAAGGCCTGCTGGAATTGGCCGATGTCGCCTATGTGGGATCGGGCGTTCTCGCCTCCGCCGTCAGCATGGACAAGGATGTCGCCAAGCGGCTCGCTGAATTCGCCGGCATTCCGGTCGCTCCCTATCGCGTGCTCACCCGCAAGGCCTTGGTCCAGGACCGCATCTCATCGCTTGCGAAGGCGGTCGAGGGCCTGAATCTCCCGGTCTTCGTCAAGCCGTGCAACATGGGCTCCAGCGTCGGCATCCACAAGGTCAAGACGCAGGATGCGCTAGAAACGGCGCTCGACGATGCGTTTCGCTATGACGTCAAGGTGCTGGTCGAACAGGGCATCGACGCGCGCGAGATCGAGGTCGCGGTGCTCGAGGGCGAGACGCTGTTCGCGAGCGTCGCCAGCGAGCTGAACCCCAATGCCCATCACGAGTTCTATTCGTACGAGGCAAAATATCTCGATCCCGATGGCGCTCGGGTTGACCTTCCGGCCCGGCTCGACGCCGCGCAGATGGAGCGCGTGCGCTCACTGGCCACAGAAGTGTTCGCCGCGCTCGAATGCGGCGGCTTCGCACGCGTCGACTTCTTCCTCGACCGGCAAACCGGCGAGTTCTATTTCAATGAGATCAACACCCTGCCCGGCTTCACGTCGATCAGCATGTATCCGAAGATGATGGAAGCCTCGGGCGTACCGTATGGCGAGCTGCTGACGCGGCTCGTCGATCTGGCGCTGGACCGGCACCGGCAGCGTCAATCGCTGGAACGGGGTTACGCGAGCTAGGTTGTTTCCGATGGAGTCGAAACGGGCTCCCGGGAGCGACCTGAGTCAGGAAAGAAATCATGCGCGTTGTGATCTGCGGCGGCGGCGTGATCGGGGCCTGCACGGCTTATTTCCTGCGCCGCCGCGGCATCGACGTGACCGTCGTGGAACGGACCGAGGTCGCGGCCGCCGCGTCGGGCAAGGCCGGCGGCTTCCTGGCACGGGACTGGTGCACCGGCACGCCGCTCGATGCGTTGGCCCGGCGCAGCTTTGCGCTTCACGCACAACTGCCGGAGGAAATCTCGGGCGATTGGGGCTACCGGCCGATGACCGCCTATAGCGGTTTCGTTGCGTCCGACGGCGACGCGCGCCGGGATGCACCGTCCGCGCTTGGCTGGCTCAGCGACGGCGTCGTCATTGCACAGTGCATCGGCACGGCGGAGACGACTGCGATCGTTCATCCCCGCAAGTTCACGTCGGCCGTGATGAACGCAGCGCGGGCGCAAGGCGCGAAGCTGCATCATGGCTGTGTCACCGGCATCACGCGCGGCACTGACGGAATGACAGCCGGGGGCGTCGAGATCGATGGTGATCTGATCGAGGCGGATGCCGTCGTGATCGCGATGGGACCGTGGTCGCTGCTCGCGGCGCAATGGATGAGCCTGCCTCCCGTCTACGGCCAGCGCAGCCCGAGCATCGTCTACGACACCGACGGCGACGCACCGGCCGAAGCGTTATTCCTGGAGAGGGAGGAAGACGGCAGCGCAGTGTCGATCGAGGTCTTCCCACGCGCGGACGGCAGCACGCACATCACGGCTCTTTCCGACATCGCGCCGCTGCCGCTCGATCCCGCCGCCGTGACGCCCGATCGCGATGCGATCGCGCGGCTGCAGACCATGTCCGGGCGGCTATCGCCGCTGTTCCGTCCCGAAAGGATCATCGCGCAGCAGGCCTGTTTCCGTCCGGTGACGCAGGACGGCTTGCCCTTGATCGGCAAGGTGCCGCGGAGCGATAACCTCTATGTTGCGACCGGGCACAATGTCTGGGGCATCCTCAATGCGCCGGCGACCGGGCAAGCGCTGGCAGAACTGATCGCTGAAGGTGCAACGCGCGAGATTGACTTGTCGCCATTCGATCCCGCCCGGCTGACACCGCTCGATCCATCCCTGCTGCAAGCACGCTGAAGCGCTTGACGAGATCGCGGCTCGTCAACCGACGATTGCTCTCAGCCCTTGATACTCACGCATGCCCGCCGACGGAATCTGCATGCCTGCGCACGATCAGTGTTTCGCTGCTCTTTTGCCTGCAATTTGCGCAGCGCTAGACTTTAGTTCTCTCTCACAATCCTGAACGCAGTTTCACTTGCCGAGAGTGCCCTCGCCGGTATAGTTGCGACACAATGGCTCACAAGAGGCCTGTTCAAAGGGAGAGAACAAGATGAAGAAACGACTCTCTGTTGCGTTGCGAATGGCACTCGGTACCGCCGCAGCCGGTGTGTTGATGACGTCAGGCGCGGCACTTGCGGCCGATCCGATCAGGATCGGCGTGATCGCGGAAGCGCAGGCAATCGCCGGCGCGTCGATTCCCCAGGCGGCGCAACTCGCCGCCGACGAGATCAACGCCAAGGGCGGCGTCGATGGCCGCAAGATCGAAATCGTCGGCTACGACAATCATTCCTCCTCGGCAGATTCAGTGCGTGCGTTCCAGCGCGCGGTGAACGAGGACAAGGTCAACGTCGTGATCGCCAGCTACATCAGCGAGGTCGTGCTCGCGCTTGAGCCCTGGGCCTCGCGGCTGAAGACGCCCTTCGTTACGCCCGGCGCCGCTTCCAACGAGATCAGCAAGAGCGTGCATGCCGACTACGAGAAGAACAAATACACCTTCCACGGCTATTTGACCTCCGCGGCGCTGGCGCTGTCGGTCTGCGACGGCGCCAAGGACCTGCTCGTCGACAAGATGCACATGAAGACTGCGGTCATCATGAGCGAGGACGCCGCCTGGACCAAGCCGCTCGACGTCGGCTACGAGGAATGCCTGCCCAAGATCGGGCTGAAGGTGCTCGACCACATCCGCTTCTCGCCCGACACCACCGACTTCACGCCGATCTTCAACAAGATCGAGGGCGCCAAGCCCGACGTGATCATCACCGGAATCTCCCACGTCGGCGTGCAGCCGACGGTGCAGTGGAAGAACCAGCAGGTGCCGATCCCGATGTTCGGCATCTCCTCGCAGGCCACCAACGAGACCTTCGGCAAGGACACCAACCAGGCCGCCGAAGGCGTGCTCTACCAGGGCGTCTCCGGCCCCGGCGTGGCAGTGACGCCGAAGTCGGTGCCGTTCGCGGAGAACTTCAAGAAGAAGTTCGGCAACTATCCGTCCTATGCCGGCTACACCGCCTATGACGAGGTCTATTACATCGCCGATGCGGTGAAACGCGCGGGCTCGACCGACGCCGACAAGCTGGTCGCTGCGCTGGAGACGACCGACTGGGAAGGCACGATCGGCCGCGTCCAGTTCTATGGCAAGGATGATCCGTTCACCCACTCGATCAAGTACGGCAAGGGCCTGATCACCGGGCTGATGCTGCAATGGCAGGACGGCAAGCAGAGCGCGGTCTGGCCCAAGGACATCGCCAAGGTCGATATCAAGTTCCCGAGCTTCATCAAGCTCAGCAACTAGTTGGCAGGACATGCTCCCGGGATCACCTCCCGGGAGCTTCCACTTGCGGCGTCCCCGCAGCACCTTTCCTCAAAGCGGCAGCCCGAGCTGCCACGCGGCCAATCATCAATGCGAGCTTTCCAGATTTTGATCGATGGCTTTGCCATCAGCGCCCTCTATGCTCTCGGTGCCACCGGCTTCACGCTCATCTTCGGCGTCTCCGGCGTGCTCAACCTCTCCCACGGCGCCATCATGGTGGCGGCAGCGGTGGCGGCCTGGGCCGCCGCCAGCGTGCTGAATGTCGGCACCTATGCCGGCGCGCTGATCGGCGTCGGTGTCGCTCTCCTCACCGCCTTCGCCACCTATTTCGCGGTGGTGAAGCCCATCCAGGATTCCCGGCGCATCCCCAATGAGGAGAAGGAGATCTTCGTTCTGACGGGAACGCTGCTCTGGGGCATCATGATCCAGGAGCTGATCGCCTATTTCTTCACCAATAACGCCAAAACCGTGCTGCCGATCGTCGAGGGCGTCGTCGAGATCCTCGGCGTGCGCACGCCGAAGAACGAGATCTTCACCGCGATCGTGTGCTGCCTCGTCATCGCGCTGCTGTGGCTGCTGGTGAACCGCACCCGCACCGGCAAGGCTGTGCTGGCGGCGTCGATGAACCCGCGCGGCGTCACCCTCCTCGGGCTCGAGCTCACCAACATCTACATCGTGGTGTGGGGAATCTACGGCATCCTCGCCGGCATCGCCGGCGTGCTGCTCGGCATGTTCCTCGGCGTCAGCTCCTACAGTGTCGGACCACTGACGGCGAGCGCGTTCTCGATCGTGGTGCTCGGCGGCCTCGGCAGCGTCTCAGGCTCGCTGATCGCGGCCTTCGTGGTCGGCTATCTCGAAACGCTGACGGCCTATCTGGTCTCGCCGGCCTACCGCACCATTCCGGCGCTGCTGCTGCTCGTGTTCGTGATGTACATCCGGCCCCAGGGCCTTCTGGGGAGGCGCTGAGATGTCCAGCTTTTTCACCTCACGCCTGTTCTTCATCTCGCTCGCGCTCGTCGTCGTCGCGGCGACGCTGCCGCTCTACGTCTCCGGCTACGTGCTGGGCCTGCTCACCGTGGCGTTCTATTTCGGCGTGTTCGCGATGGCCTGGGACCTGCTGTTCGGCTTCGCCGGCGAGGTCAATTTCGGCCCGACCTTCCTGATCGGCGTCGGCGCCTACACCGCCGGCATCCTGAATGCCCAGTTCGGCTGGTCGGTCTATCTCTGCATCGTACTCGGCGCGCTTGCCTCCGTCATCGCCGGTCTCGTGCTGGCCTTGCCGGCGCTTCGGGTGCGCGGACCCTATTTCGGCCTGACCACGCTGGTCGCGGTGCTGATGCTGCAGAACTTCATCGTGGTGTTCGCCGATCTGACCGGCGGCGAGATCGGGCTGACCATCCCCGACGTCATCACCATCAACGCCGGCGCCAATTACTGGATCGCGCTCGGCTTCATGACGATCTCGGCCGCGATCCTCTACGGGCTGTCGCAATCGCCGATCGGCCTCGTGCTCCAGGCCAGCGGCCAGGATCCGGTGCAGGCCGGCGCGCTCGGCTTCAACATCGTCAAGCACAAGCTCGCCGCCTTCATCGTCAGCGCGTTCTTCTCCGGGCTCTCGGGCGCGCTGCTGGTGTTCTATTTCGGCACCGCCTCGGTCGGCACCGTGGTCGACGTCGCGGTCGGCGTCAACGTCATCGTCTCGGCCGTGCTCGGCGGCCGGCGCACCGTGCTTGGCGCTGCGCTGGGCGCGATCTTCCTGATCGTCGCCGGCGAATTCCTGCGGCCGACCGGGGAGCTTGCGACCTTCATCGTCTCGGCGGTCGCCCTGCTCGTCGTGCTGTTCTTTCCCGGCGGCTTCCTCGGAGCGGCCCTCTCGCGCGAGGCTCGTTCGTGATGGATATGAGGCTTTCAAACCGGGCCGTGCTCGAAGTCCGCGGTCTGACCAAGCGCTTCGGCGGTCTCACGGCGGTGAAGAACCTCGGCTTCGAGGTCAACGGCGGCGAGATCTTCGGCCTGATCGGGCCGAACGGCTCGGGCAAGTCGACCGCGATGAAAAGCGTGATGGGCATCGAGCGCCCGACCGCGGGCGAGGTGATCTTCGAAGGCGAGAACGTCGCCGGCCTGCCCGCGCACAAGATCGCGCGCAAGGGCTTTGGCATGGTGTTCCAGCACTCGCGTCCGCTGAACCGGCAGACGGTGCTGGAGAACATCATGGTGGCGCTGTTGCCGGACAGCCTGTTCATGCTGTTCCCGGACAAGGCGCTGATCGAGCGCGCCAAATGGATCGCCGACCGCGTCGGCCTCGGCGCCGTCATGCACCGCCGCCCGCCGACGCTGCCATTCGCGGATTTGCGCCGGCTGGAACTCGCCAAGGCCATCGCGCGCGATCCAAAAGTCGTGCTGGTGGACGAGCCCTTCGCCGGGCTGACGCGGGCCGAGGTCGAAATCTTCTCCGACCTGATCCGCAGCTTTCGCGACGAGGGCCGTGCGGTGATGCTGGTCGACCACAACGTCAAGAGCGTCGCCGCGCTCGTCGACCGCGTGCTCGCGATGTATCTCGGCGAGGAGATCGTCACCGGCAAGGCCGAGGACGTCATGAAGAACGAGACCGTGCGGCGGGTCTATCTCGGCGGCGCCATCGAGACCCATGCGCGGCCCGAGACCAGCTTCAAGGACAAGGTGCCGCTGCTCCAGGTCGAGAATGTCAGCGTATTCTACGGCAAGGCGCAGGCGCTGGAGAACGTCTCTATCCACGTCCACGAGGGCGAGTTCGTCTCGATCGTCGGCCTCAACGGCGCCGGCAAGACCACGCTGTTCAACACCATCTCCGGCTTCCTGCCCTATAGCGGAGAGATCGTGCGCGGCGGCGACAGGCTGCGCGGCACCAGCCCGGCCAGGATCGCACGCAGCGGTCTCGTGCAATGTCCGGAATCGCGCGAGCTGTTCGGCGAGATGAGCGTGCGGGAAAATCTCGATCTCGGCGGCCAGCATCTGGCCGACGAGGCCCGCGCAAAGCAGCTCGCCTGGTTGTTCGAGCTGTTCCCGATCCTGAAGGAACGCCAGGGCCAGATGGCGCAGACGCTCTCCGGCGGCGAGCAGCAGATGCTCGCGATCGGCCGCGCGCTGATGATGCAGCCGCAGATCCTGATCCTGGACGAGCCGACGCTGGGCCTCGCCCCCGTCATCCTCGAACAATTGTCCAAGGCGCTGACGAAGCTGCGGCAGACCACCTCGATCACGGTGCTGCTCGGCGAGCAGAACGTGACCTTCGCGCTTCCGCATGCCGACCGCGTCTATGTGCTGGAGCATGCCCGGGTCGTCTGGGAGGGCGATCCCGGCCGCTTCGCCGCGGAAGCCGGCGCCGATTTTCTGTAGCGCGCAAGCATCAACAAGAACAAACGAAAGGGAAACGACCATGCGACCATCGACGAATATGAGCAGCTTCCTCCTCGCCTCCGCGCTGGCGCTGTGCCTCGCTGCTCCCGCCTACGCGCAGTCGAACGATCCGATCAAGATCGGCGTCATCGCCGAGGTGCAATCGATCGCCGGTGCCGCGACGCCGGGCGGCGCCCAGATCGCCGCTGACGAGATCAACGCCAAGGGCGGCATCCTCGGCCGCAAGATCGAGATCGTGACCTACGACAACAAGAGCTCCTCGGCGGACTCCGTGCGCGCGTTCCAGCGTGCCGTCAGCGAGGACAAGGTGTCGGCGGTGATCGCGAGCTACATCAGCGAGGTCGTGCTGGCGCTCGAGCCCTGGGCGGCGCGGCTGAAGATGCCGCTGATCACCCCCGGCGCCGCCTCGAACGAGATCACCAAGGCGATCCACAACGACTACGAGAAGAACAAATACACCTTCCACGGCTATCTGACCTCGGCTGCCCAGGCCCAGCTCGTCTGCGACGCCGCCAAGGATCTCCTCGTTGACAAGCTCAAATTCAAGACCGTCGCGATCATGAGCGAGGACGCCGCCTGGACCAAACCGCTCGACGTCGGCTACGAGGCCTGCCTGCCCAAGGCGGGCCTGAAAGTCGTCGAGCACGTGCGCTTCTCGCCCGACACCACCGACTTCACGCCGATCTTCAACAACATCGAGGGCAAGAAGCCTGATGTGATCGTGACCGGCATCTCGCATGTCGGCGTACAGCCGACGGTGCAGTGGAAGAACCAGCAGGTGCCGGTCCCGATGTTCGGAATCAGCGCGCAGGCGCTGAGCCCGACCTTCTGGAAGGACACCAATGGCGCCGCCGACGGCGTGCCGTCGCTCGCCGTCGCGACGCCCGACGTCGCCGTGACCTCCAAGACCAAACCGTTCGCAGCCGCCTACAAGGCCAAGTTCGGCGCGCCGCCGGCCTATACCGGCTATACCGCCTATGACGAGGTCTATTTCATTACGGAAGCCATCAAGCGCGCAGGCTCGACCGATCCCGACAAGATGGTCACCGAGCTCGAGAAGACCGATTTCGAGGGCACGATTGGCCGCATCCAGTTTTATGGCAAGGATGACGAGTTCACCCATGGCATCAAGTCCGGCCCCACAACCGTGTCCGGCCTGGTCTTCCAATGGCAGGACGGCAAGCAGGTCGTGGTGTGGCCGGAGAAAATCGCCGAAGGGAAGCTGAAGTTTCCGGCCTTCGTGAAGCTGTCGCAGTAAATCGGCTTTCGCCAGCATCAAGCCCATCGCTCCGCAGGGAGCGGTGGGCTTTTGCTTTGCCTTTCGCAGGTGCGTTGTGTGCCGCGGCCGGAGCGTATCGACCTTGGGCGATGTTGACTTTCCGCGGTCCCGCTCGCCATACTTCGAAAAAAAATAACAAGACCAGATCATAAGACGGTTTCGAGGGAGGATAGAATGCCGACTTCACGCAGGCAGCTGCTGAAGAGCTCGGCGGCTGCCGCCGCCGCACTCAGCCTGGATTGGACACGGGCCCAGGCGCAAGCCGAGAATCTGCGCATTGGCCTGATCTACGATTTGACCGGCCCGTTCGCCGCCGGCGGTTCGGTCGCTTCCTCGGTCGGCGCGCAGATCGCCATCGACCTCGTCAACGAGAAGGGCGGCATCGGCGGCAAGACCAAGATCGTGCCGGTCGCGGCGGATTCGCAGAGCAAGGCGGACGTGGCGATCAACGAGGCCGAGCGGCTGATCAGCCAGGAAAAGATCGACATCATCAACGGCGTCTATTCGAGCGCGCATGCGGTGCCGATGGCGGCGAAGGTCGAGCAGCAGAAGAAGATCCTCTGGATCACGACCGCGGTCTCGACCGCCGTGTTCAAGGACAAGAACCTGCAATATGTGTTTCGCGCGCAGATCCATTCGGACCAGTATGGCCAGGCCTTTGCCGGCTTCATGAACGAGCACGCCAAGGCGAAGCTCGGCATGGAGCCAAAGGACGTCAAGATCGCGTTGATCCACGAGGACGGCCCTTACGGTGTTGGCGTCGCCGCCGCGGACGAGGCCTATGCCAAGGAGGCCGGACTTCAGGTCGTGCTGAAAGAGGGCTATTCGGCTTCGGCCCCCGATTTGTCGGTGCTGGTTACAAAAATCAAGCGCGCCAAGGCCGATGTGATCTCGCATGCCGGCTACAATCCGGACATCACGCTGTTCCTGCGCCAGGCCCGCGAGAGCGGCCTGCGCTTCAAGATGCTGTTCGGCGCCGGCGCCGGCTACAGCCAGCTCGACAAGCTGCGCGCGACCTTCGGCGCCGACATCGACAATTTCTGCAACATCGATCCGGTGCCGGCACAATTGCTCGATCCCGCCAAGCTTGCGCCGGGCATCGGCGATCTGACCAAGATCATGGTCTCGCGCTACCAGGCCAAGACCGGCGCGACCGACGTACCGCCGCACTGCTCGATGGGCTTCAACCAGACCTGGGTGCTGCTCAACAACGTGCTGCCGGTCGCCAAGGAAAAGTACGGCGGCTTCGAGCCCGAGGCCATCCGCAAGGCCGCGCTCGACGTCGACATTCCCGCCGGCGGCACCATCCAAGGCTATGGCGTGAAATTCTTCCCGCCGGGCACGCCGCTCTCCGGCCAGAACGAGCGCTCGACGCCCGTGGTGATGCAGAATGCCGGCGAGCACATCTCCGTGGTGTGGCCGACCAACATCAGGACGCGGGACCCGGTGTTTCCGCTGCCGAAGGGATCGACTTACGGGACGTGAGACTATCGTTCTGCGCCTCTCCCCGCTTGCGGGGAGAGGGAGCAGTCCCGCTGCGGCGATAGTTCTACCCACTCGCCACGCCCTACAGCACCACCCGCCGTCCCTCCTCCGCCGCCCAATAGCCGGCGTAGTTCACCTTGATCGTCTCGTAGGCCAGCGCGAGGTCCGACAGCGGCTGCCGGCCCGTCGCGGCACACTCCATGAAATCCTGGATCTCCTGGAGATAGCCGCGGGTCCATTCCTCCTCCAGGCAGACATATTGCCAGCCGGTTTTGCGGTCGACCTTCTCGGTGATGTAGACGGAGGCGAGCTTCTCCTCGGAGGTCTGGTAGCTCATCAGATGCGTGTTCGGCGTGATGTTGGCGAACAGCGAGCCGCCGGAGGTGTAGGTCTCGATCAGGTTGCGCACGCCGCCCATGATCATGTCGCCGGAGAACACGGTGGCCTTGGTGCCGTCGGAGAAGGTCGCGGTGAGCGTGCCCCAGTCCTCGACGTCGACGGGATTGGCCTTGATGTAGGTGCGCTCCTCCGGCTTGAGGACGGCCGTGACGTTGCCGACATCGCCGGTGACGCTGGCAACATGGATGGTTTCGCCGCGCGCTCTGGCCTCGACCTGCTTCAGATAGAGCACGGCGGAGAGCGGATGGCACCCCATCCGGATCAGCGATCCGCCGCCGGTCATCGCCCATTGCGCGGCATGCGCCGCATGCGAGCCGGAATGACTCTCCTCGCCTTTCATGAACAGGATCTTGTCCTTGGTGGCCTTGATGATTTCCGCGGTCTTGGTCACCGCGGGCGCGTAGATCCAGTCCTCGGCATACATGAAAAGCCTGCCGGTACGTTCGATCGCGGCGCGGGTCGCGTCCATCTCCTCCAGCACGCGTTCGTACATCTGCGCCTTCGGGACGTGCTTGCCGATCGGCTGTTTGTCGCCCTGACGGCCGAAATAGCCGGCAAAGGGCTTTTCACAGATCACGTGCTTGCCGGCCTGCATGCTGGCGACGATCATCCCGGCATGGAGATTGGGCGGCGTGCAGATATCGATCACGTCGAGTTCGCGGTCGGCGATCAGTTCGGCAAAGCTGCGGTAGACGCGCGGGATCTGATGGCGGGCGGCGAATTCGACGACGTGGTCCCCGCGCGCGGCGACCGCCGCGACCTCGACATCCACGCCGTAGACGCGCCGGAACGCATACATATGCAGCTCCGACACGAAGCCGCAGCCGACGAGTCCCACCCTGATCCTGGCCATAGCGCCCCTCACCCACACCTTGGGCAGCACTATAGCGCGCCGGCAGGTCTATTCCACCGAGACCCGCACCACGCCGGCGCTCATCATGCCAAGCGCTCTGGCGGCCGGCACCGAGAGATCGACGATGCGACCGCGGATGAAGGGGCCGCGATCGTTGACGCGGCACTGAATCGAGCGGCTACCATACGACACCCGCAGCATGCTGCCGAAGGGCCGCGTCCGGTGAGCGCAGGTCAGTTCGCCTTTTCCGGCCTTTCCGTATCCGTAATAGGAGGCAAGCCCGCTTTCAGCGTGGGCGACAGAAAAAGCTGAAAGCAAGAAGGTAGCTAGACAAAACAATAGCGTCGGCTGCGCTCGCACGGCACCGCTCCCCGTTAACCCTGCCCCGCGCTACAAACGTTCCGCTGTTCCACGAGGTTCCAAGCCGCGGCAGGGCCCGGCCGGTGGTGCCATCACACATTGTTACTGTTTATGAAGCACCCGCGTGCGAGCCGGCGCAGCCGCTGCGCACTGCGTGCGTTCGCGTCAAAGGAGCCTGCCTATGACAAATCAACGGGCTTGCCGAATGGCCGGCAAGCCCGACGTGCAACCGGATGATACAATTGGCGCCGCGCCTACCTGTTCAGGCATACCAAACCCTGTTCTGACCAAACCCGATTCAAGCATGATCAGGTTCAGGCATCTCTTGGTCTACCGGGTCTTCGTCTACCGGGCTCGCGAGTTCACCAATGGCGACGGTAGTATCGATGATAGCCACCGTAGGGCCTGTAGTATCCATAACGCGGACCATAGTAAGGCCGGTAATATCGACGGTAGCCGTAATACCGGGGATAGACGTAAGGCTGCGCGTAGCCACCATAATATGGACCGCCGCCATAGTAGGCTGGCGCATAACCATAACCGTAGCCCGGATATCCATAGCCGCCGTAATACGGGCCGCCGCCGTAATAGCCGCCGCTCGCGATAGCGCCGCCGATGATCGCGCCGGCCGCGAGACCACCGATGCCCAATCCCCAGCCGCCGCCGCGCCAATGCACCTGCGTAGCGTCGTTGGGAACCATCGTCTTCATGGTTTCGATATTGGTCGGCATCGGCGCCGCCGCGGCCTGCTCCAATTGGCCGACCGTCACGGTTATTGCCAGTGCACAGGCAGCTCCTGTCTTCCAGATGCTCATCGCTTCACTCCTTGTCTGACGCCTCGATCTCAAACGTCGCACACCACGATGGCGTTTCATTGCCCCAAGTCAAAGACTTCGTTTTGCGGTGCACCGCACAAGACAGCAGGGACTCCGCCGCCCGTGCCATGTGGTCCGTACGCCTCCGTCAAACCACCTAGGTAAGTCTCCCTAAGATAAGCAGCGCAATATCCAAGCCGCCAGGTTCTGGTTGATCGTGCCCAGGTGGGCACGGAGGGGCCTTGATGAGCCATTCAATTCACCATGCGGATCGCGCGACCCACCGCAAAATCGTGATTGTGGCGCTGCTCGCTGCCATCTCGGTCACTGCATTCACACTGTGTGTTCATGTGTATGCCAAGCCGGCTACGATCGAAGCAGCGCTCGGAAGGCCGCATATCGCAGGCAGCGCGGTGCTCGCCGCTTCCCGTTGACTGGAGGAAATCCATGCGAAGGAAAAGAGCCGAAGCCAAAGTGATCGCGGAGACTTTCGATCCCGCGCTCTGGTCGATTGCGACCGCGCTCACCGCCGCCGTTGTTTACCTGACTTGCCTGATCTAGGCCAACCCTGGTCGGAAGCATTCGGGATTGAGGTCACCTGGCGTCGACGGTTTGCATAATCCATGTTGCTGTCTCAACCGTTCAGCGACGATACGGACGATTACCGTGCCATGATCGCGACGGCCGTTGCCTTGGCATGTTGCGCAATCGGTCTCGTCGTCGTGACGTTGTTGTTGGTCACTGGCGACCGCTTCGAGTTCAGGCCGCCACCCGAAACCGCCACACTTGATGACAATCTCGTTCGATCGTTCGAAGCCCTCGACGGCATGGCCGCAAGGATGGCCCGCGTAAAGACGGGCGACGCCTGGACAACGCCCGGGCAGGACAGCAAACCGGCCGGGATCGGAAATTTGGCTGTCGAGCCAACCAGGCGGCATATCGTCACTCGCCTGAAAAGCCCGTGGTGCACGGGTATCCTTGCCCATCAGCCGTTCCATACCTGCAGGCCCAGGCCCCAATAGCGACGATGAGCCAAGCCGGCCGGACAGATCGCCTGGCCCGGCCATCGTCATCCCGGCGGCCGATCCGGGAACGCCGGCCCACGCGGGCCGCGATAAAGCATTAAGGTTCATGCGTTTCGCAACCAACAACCTACTTTCCGACTTACCGTTCCTACCGCTACTATTCTTTGCCCGACGGCGCCCGACAGGCCCTCCGTGAGAGAGGGATTTTGGCTGCGCCCCAGTCTGTGTGGGAGGATCAAATGAGTGCCGCGAGACCCGAGCCGCTTGCCCGCCAGGCGCTGGCCTTCGTTCTGGCCGGCGGACGCGGCAGCCGGCTGCTGGAGTTGACCGACCGGCGCGCCAAGCCCGCGGTTTATTTCGGCGGAAAATCCCGCATCATCGATTTCGCGCTGTCGAACGCGGTGAACTCGGGCATTCGCCGTATCGCGGTCGCGACCCAGTACAAGGCGCACAGCCTGATCCGGCATCTTCAGATGGGCTGGAACTTCTTCCGCCCCGAGCGCAACGAGAGCTTCGACATCCTCCCGGCGAGCCAGCGTGTCTCCGAGAACATGTGGTATGTCGGCACGGCGGATGCGGTCTACCAGAACATCGACATCATCGAATCCCACGCCTGCCGCTTCATCGTCGTGCTCGCCGGCGACCACATCTACAAGATGGACTACGAGGTGATGCTGCGCCAGCACGTCGAGAGCGGCGCCGACGTCACCGTCGGCTGCCTGGAGATGCCGCGCCAGGAATCTTCCGGCTTCGGCATCATGCACATCGACGAGAACGGCTGGATCAAGTCGTTCCTGGAGAAACCGGCCGATCCGCCGCCGATGCCCGGCAAGCCGGATGTCTCGCTGGCCAGCATGGGCATTTACGTGTTCAACGCGAAATTCCTGTTCGAGGAGCTCAAGCGCGACGCCGAGGACCCGAACTCCAACCACGATTTCGGCAAGGACATCATTCCCTACCTCGTCAAGCACGGCCGCGCCATGGCGCACCAGTACTCGACCTCCTGCGTCCGCTCCGGCGAAGACCCCCGCTCCTACTGGCGCGACGTCGGCACGGTCGACGCCTATTGGGCCGCCAATATCGACCTCACCGACGTGGTGCCGGAACTCGATCTGTTCGACCGCGCCTGGCCGATCTGGTCCTATTCGGAGATCACGCCTCCGGCGAAATTCGTCCATGACGAGGAGAGTCGCCGCGGCCAGGCCGTGAGCTCGCTGGTCTCGGGCGGCTGCATCATTTCCGGCGCCTCGCTGCGGCGTTCGCTGCTGTTCACCGGCGTGCGCATCAACTCCTATGCCAATGTCGAGAACGCTGTGATCATGCCCTACGTCAATATCGGCCGCGGCGCGCGCTTGAAGAACGTCGTGATCGATCGCGGCGTCGAGATCCCGGAAGGCCTCGTCGTCGGCGAGGATCCCGAGCTGGACGCAAAGCGCTTCCGCACCACCGAACAGGGCATTTCGCTCATCACCCAGCCGATGCTCGACAGGCTCAATACATGACGCCTGTTCGCGTCCTCGCGGTCGCCTCTGAAGTCTATCCCATCGTCAAGACCGGCGGGCTCGCGGACGTCGCCGGCGCGCTGCCGATTGCGCTGAAGGCGCATGGCATCGAGATGCGCACGCTGGTGCCGGGCTATCCCGACGTGATGAGGCTGCTGGGGGGAGCCGAGGAAATCCGGCGCTGGCCGGATTATTTCGGCGGCCCCGGACGCCTGCTGGCCGGCTCACATGACGGCCTCGACCTGTTCGTGCTCGACGTGCCGCATCTCTACGCGCGGCCTGGCAACCCTTATGTGACGGCCGAAGGCGTCGACTGGCCGGACAATGGCGTGCGCTTTGCGGCCCTGTCGCGCATCGCGGCCGATATCGGCCACGGCCTCGTTTCCGCCTTCGTGCCTGACGTGGTGCATGCCCATGACTGGCAGGCCGGGCTGACGCCGGCCTATCTGCACTACGACAACCGGCCACGGCCCGCCACCGTGATGACCATCCACAACATGGCCTATCAGGGCAAGTTCGCTCCTCAGCTCATCGGATCGATTGGCCTTCCCTGGCACGCCTTCAACGTCGACGCCCTCGAATATTTCGGCGGCATCAGTTTCCTGAAGGCAGGCCTGCAGTTCGCCGATCGCATCACCACGGTGTCGCCGACCTATGCGCAGGAAATCCAGAGCGACGAGGGCGGCATGGGGTTCGGCGGCCTGCTTCGCGCCCGCGCCAGCGTGCTGAGCGGTATCCTCAACGGCATCGACATCGAGGTGTGGAACCCGCAACGCGACCCGCACATCGCCTACCGCTTCGGCGCGGAGGACCTCACGTTCCGGGCCGCAAACAAGGCCGTGCTCCAGCAGCAGTTCAATCTGGATTCCTCCGACGAGGCGCCATTGCTCGGTGTCATCAGCCGCCTGTCCTGGCAGAAGGGGCTCGATCTCCTGCTCGAGGCCATTCCGACCATTTTGCGCGAAGGCATGCAGCTCGCGCTGCTCGGCAGCGGCGACCGCGATCTGCAGGATCGCTATCAGGCCGCCGCGCGTGCGAACCCCGGCCGGATCGGGGTCGTGATCGGCTATGACGAAATTCTCGCGCATCTGATCCAGGCCGGCTCGGACGCGCTCATCGTGCCGTCTCGCTTCGAGCCGTGCGGCCTGACACAGCTCTGCGCGCTGCGCTACGGCGCCGTGCCCATCGTCTCGCGCGTCGGCGGTCTCGAGGATACCATTGTCGATATCGGCGAGGCCGCTGCGTCAGGCCGCGATGCCACCGGCTTCAAGTTCGCACCCGTCACCGCGGACGCCCTCGCCGGCACACTGCGCAAGGCCAACACCGCCTTCCACGACAAGCCGACCTGGCGCCGGCTGCAATTGAGCGGCCTTGCAACCGACGTGTCCTGGCGCAACCGCGCAGGCGACTATGCCGCGCTCTATCGCGATCTCATTGCTCGACGCACCTGAAGCGGCAGGCCTCTCGCATTTGAATAGCGGCTTCCTGCGGCGCATCCGTCGAGACGCCCGCATCCGCGGCCTCCTCGGGATGAGGGCCGAATATGCGGCAACAATTTCCACAGCACCGTGCTGCCCAGCCTCATCCTGAGGGGGGCCTAAGCGCCGTCTCGAAGGACGAGGCGCGGGCAGACTGCCGCCTGGAGGGCCGCCTCAGACGCTCTGCCGCCGCCGAATCAATGTTATAGAGCCGCCATGGACCCCTTCGCGATCAAGCTGATCGGCTTCGCTGCCGCCACCTGCACCACAATCGCCTACGCGCCCCAGGCCATCAAGGTCTGGAAGACCCGTTCGGCGCGCGACATTTCGCTCGGCATGTTCCTGATCATGGTGCTGGGCCTGGCACTCTGGCTGATATACGGCCTGCTCTCCGGCGACGCTCCGCTGGTCGCCGCCAACACCGTCACCATGGTGCTCGCCGGCGGCATTCTGGTGATGAAGCTGAAGTACGGTTAGGCTTGTTCAAGCCTCGGATTTCTCTTCCGGAGAAAACCGGAGCCGCTTGTACTGCAACTTCACCGCGCGATAGCATTCGCGGGTCGCCTTATTGAGCTCTGCGACGTTGACGACTCGATGTGGCCGCGGCTGAATCGAATGACGTTCGCCTGCTGAAGAGCATGAGCGACCAGCGAAACGCTGTTCCGGCGAACTTCTGGAAACGAGGAGAATAGGCACGCTGGAGTGCGGACCGCCGGGTCCCGCCCAAAAGCCGGCGTCACGATTCAACCTTTGCGAGATTCAGTCTCAGGCCATGCGCCCGATTTCGCTTGCATTTGCAGGTACAGGCGCCCAGGGTCCTTATGTGCGTTAGCTGACATAATTGGCGGACCGGTCAGACTGAGTGATATCCCTCGCGGCCGTTCGGAGCGCATCATGCCCGACCATTACTTCCGGATTACCAGGTGCGACGGCGGCACGGTCGAACATCTGGCCGAGATCGCGGATCATAAATCTGCGTGGACGGAAACGACGAGAGTGTTCGGGGATTTGGCGCGAGACTGCATTCTCGAAAAAAATGCCGAATGGCGGATCGAGCTTCTGGGTCCAAGACGGGAGCCCATCTATCGCATTCGGCTGCTCGCCGAGACATGTGAAGGCCCCGCAGCGGTTAGCTGTCGCGCCGCAGATACAGGCGAGCCTTACTGACGTTCTCGACCGGATTCCCTTCGATCCTTATGTCAAAATCTGGCATAGTGAAATAAAGACTCGCTATGTGCGGTACGGCTCTTACTGTTGTTCCATTATCGGATATCCGCATGAGGCACCGATAGCTGAGAGTTCTCTGCGCTCCCGCCTGTCCCAGGGAGCGACGCATGAAGAACCTCTTGCTGAGGCATCTTTCCGAAACCGATTTCAGAATCCTCGAACCGCACTTGAAGACAGTCGCCTTCGAGCAGCATTCTCTGCTGTTCGAGGCCGATCAGGAAATTCGCTCCGTTTACTTTCCTGCCGGCGCAGTGGTCTCGCTGGTGGTGACCCTCTCGACCGGAGAGATGATTGAAACTGCGATGGTCGGAATCGATGGCGTCGTCGGCGCAGCCGCGGCGCTGGACGGGCGGATGTCCCTCTGTCGCGGCATCGTTCAACTTGGCGGAGACATCGTCGTCTGCAATATGGATGCGCTGAAGACGGCCACGCTCCAGAGTCCCAGGTTGTTGGCGCTCCTTATGCGGCATGAGCAGGCCGTCTACGCCCAAGCCCAGCAGTCGGCAGCGTGCTTCGCCTCGCATAGCGTCCAGGCCCGGCTCTGTCGCTGGCTGCTGCGCGCGCGTGACTTGTCCGGCAGCGACCAACTCCAGTTCACGCAGGAATATCTCGGACAGATGCTGGGCGCTCGGCGATCGAGCGTGACCGTCGTCGCACGCACGCTGCAAGCGGCCGGTCTGATCCGTTACGCGCGCGGCAAGATCAGGATTCTGGATGCCGAGGGACTGGAGGAAGGCACGTGCGAATGTTACGCCGCCGTCAAGGCTCGCTATGAGCAATTGCTCGGAACGGATACCGCGAGAAAGATCGACGCGACGTTGGCGTAAATTGTGATTGCGGGCAGCCGCGCGATTCAGGGCTGATTGCCGAACACATACGACGCCATCGCGACGTTTGCGACCTCGTCGACAAAAACGCGATGGCCGACGTCGCTGCCGGCGGCGCCGGCGGCCACCATCAGCGGCAGCAGATGATCTTCGCGCGGATGGGCCAGGCGCGCGCTCGGGGCGTTCTCCCAGTCAACCAGCATCGCGTTGCGGCGCGCCGCATCCTTGTGGCTGATCGCCTCGTTCAAATAGGCCTCGAAATCATACGAGACCGGTTTCGACTCTGCCCGACCGAAGCCACGCATGTTGTGATAGGTGAGCCCGCTGCCGACGATCAAAATGCCTTCATCGCGCAGCGATGCGATCGCCTCCCCGGCCCTGACGTGCTCCGCCGCATCATAGGTCGATCTCAGCGACAGCAGCACGATCGGCATGTCGGCGTTCGGATACATCAGCCCGAGCGGCACGAAGGTGCCGTGATCGAAGCCCTGATTGGGATCCTCCCGGCAATCGAGGCCGGCGCGCGTGAGCAGCGCCTTCACCTCCGCGGCGAGCTCGGGCCGGCCCGGCGCCGGATATTTCAGGTGATAGGTATGCTCGGGGAAACCGTAATAATCGTACACCATCGGCGGATGCGCCGAGGTCGACACGGTGAAGGCGTCGGCCTCCCAATGGCCGGTGATGACGAGCACCGCCTTGGGTTTCTCGGGCAGAAGCTGCGGCAACCGGCCGAACTCTTCGGCGGTCCTGGCATATTGCACCCGCCTGTCCTCCATGAAAGGCCAGGGGCCGCCGCCATGCGACAGGAAGAAGGTAGGAAACCGCGTCATTGGTGGAAGCTCATCTCGTTGGCCACATACGATCGGCCGCGAGCATAGGCAAACTCCTATGGTTAGCAAGACGTTAACGATTCACCGCACAAAATCGCCGGCGTGGCCGAAGGAATCGGCCTGAAGACAAGCGAGACGTAAGATGAAGAAGTTTGCGCTGGGGGACGTCGTCAACAGTGACAAGGGCCGCCGCGGCGTCGTTCGCGCCGCCTACAGGTCGAAGGAAGGCCAGCAGTTCTACGCCGTCGAGAAGGACGGTGCGATGGACTATCTCGAGGAAGACCGGCTGAGCCCGGCGCCGCGCGTCGAGCTCGCGGCTTAAGTCCAGCTCATCCAGCCCTAGCGCCCGAGCCGGTCGAGACGCTCCGTCCAGGGGTCGTCTCCGCTCGCGATCCGATCGTTCGTGATCAGCAGCAGGCGATCGCGGCCTGCCGCAACGTCCCAGCGTGGCAGGTCGGGGCCGTTGGGATCGCCGCTCCTGGCGAAGTTGATCCAATAGGCGCGCATGCGGCTTGCGACCTCGCGATCACTTCGTGACAGGATCCCCGCACCGGGCACGCCTTCCACGCCGAAGATGAACTGCAACTCGCGCCCGTGACCGCCCTCGGGATTTGCGCGCCGCGCCTCCGGCACATAGGCGAAGCGATAACGAAAGGTCGGCGCGCCGCTTGCCGCATGCAGGCGCGCCAATAGCCTCACCGGCTCCGAGAAGGCCTTGTCGGTGTAGAACCTCGCCGCAAGCTCCGAAGACCCGGCGAGGTCCGGATAGAGCTTGCGCAGCTCATCGCTGGTGGTGCCGGACGATGCAAGCTCCTCCTTGATTTCCAGCTCGCTGTCGAAATTCGTCTCGTCGTCGTTCGAGCCGATCATCAGGGGAATGCGGCTCTCATGTCCGGCCGCAAAGCCCGCGGCAGGATCCTCGATCACCAGGCTTCCATCGATCATCGGCGCGAAGCTGCGCGACGATTTTTCCAGCAGATGCCTTTCGGCGGCGAGCAGGCGTCGCGGCTCGGCCGCGCGCGGATCCGCCTGCCGCCCAAGCGCCGCCACGAATTGCCGGCCCACGAGCTCCGCCTCCTGCGCCGAGCGCAGTCGCATACGGCCGGGCACCGATTGCAGAATGGCTTTCTGGAAGAGATCGCGCGATTGCGCGGACAGCATCAGCAGCGCGATCGACGCCGCGCCGGCGCCGCTGCCGAACAGCGTGACGTTGCCCGGATCGCCGCCGAAGGCCGCGATGTTGTCGTGCACCCAATGCAGCGCCGCAATCTGGTCCATCAGACCGTAATTGCCCGAACCGCCTTCCGACAGATCGGGGTCAATGAGCCAGCCGAGCGCGCCGAGACGAAAATTCACGGTCACTACGATCAGGCCGGCCTGCGCGAGTTTCGCGCCGTCGAACAGCGGATCGTTCGCGGTGCCGGTGACGAAGGCGCCGCCATGGATGAACACCATCACCGGCAGCGGGCCGTCGACCCCGAAGGGACGGAACACGTTCAGCGTGAGGCAATCCTCGCGCGCGCCCGGCAGCGATGGCTGAAGGCAGGGCGCGCCGTACTCATAGGCGGTGTGCATCTCGGCGTTCTCGGCCGTGGCCTGCGGGGGACGCCAGCGCAGGGCGCCGACCGGCGGCGCTGCATAGGCCAGCCCCCTGAAGGACGCGACTTCGCCTTCGACGGCGCCGAGCATCTGTCCTTCACGCGTCAAAGCGAATGGAAACTGTCCGGCGGGCTGGGCCGCGGCCGGGCCGGTGCAAAGGAATGCGGAAGCCGCAGCAAGCGCGAGCAAGGACCGCATCTTGGTGGATCTCGATGCGCGGACGGGTTCGCCGTCAGGTTACGTCCGCGTCCCATGGGGAAGCAAGCGCCGCAGCGCCCTAACCGTTCTTCGCGATGAGCTCCGCGAGCGCGCGCCGCGCAACGATGCCGAGCTCACCGAGCGTGGAGTGACCGGACTGTGCCGCCTCGATCAGGCGCTCGGCGATGAACCTGCGGCTGTCGTGATCGCCGCCATGCGGCAATTGGCGACACGTCTCCTCCAGGACGACGTCCATGTTCGCTTTGGTCCGTTCACTCAACTCTGTCATGACGCCCGGTCGGCACGCGTGGCTAGTATCCGCAAGCATACACAGAGGGATGTGGTCTGATGAGTCCGGGCTATCCCGGCGATTGTGCATCGCGATGCGTGTATCGCCGCAACCTTCGCGCGGCCACGGCTGACGCCACAAATGGCTACCGAAGATTGCACTTGTTCTGATGACAAGCCGAGCCTGCGGCGATAGCCTGCCGGCAAAACAAAATACACGGGAGGAATGCCATGCCTGACGCAATGGTTGCCGCACGTGAATCCAAGGCGGCGAGCGGAGCCCAACGGGTCGATGTTGCCGTGGTCGGTGCGGGATTTGCCGGCCTCTATCTTCTTCACCGGCTGCGCAAGGCCGGCTTCTCGGCGGTCACACTCGAAGAGGCCGGCGATGTCGGCGGCACCTGGTACTGGAACCGATATCCCGGCGCGCGCTGCGATATCCAGACCATCGACTACAGCTACACCTTCGATCCGGAACTCGATACGGCCTGGACCTGGTCGGAGAAATACGCGACCCAGCCCGAGATCCTGCGCTATCTCGGCTTCGTCGCGGACCGCTACGACCTGCGCCGCGACATCCGCTTCAGGACCAAGGTCACCGAAGCCAGATGGGACGAAGCGACCGAGCGCTGGCAGCTCACCACCGACAATGGCGCGCCGGTCTCCTGCCGCCACTACATCATGGCCACCGGCTGCCTTTCGGCGCCAAAGCCGCCGGAGATCGACGGCGTCAAGGATTTTGGCGGCAAGGTCTATTTCACCGGACGCTGGCCGCATGACGGCGTCGATCTCGCCGGCAAGCGCGTCGCGGTCATCGGCACGGGCTCGTCGGCCATCCAGTCGATCCCGCTGATCGCCGAGCAGGCGGCGCATCTGACCGTGTTCCAGCGCACGCCGAATTTCGCGCTGCCTGCGCATAACGGCCCCGCGCCGTCCGATCGCATGGACCTGTTCCAGAGCGACCGCGCGGCCTATCGCGAGCAGGCACGCCAGTCGATGGCCGGGGTGCCCTACCCGCAACAAACCGTCGTGAGCTGGCAACTGAGCGATGCCGAGCGTCGTGAGCGGTTCGAACGTGCCTGGGCAGCCGGGGACCTCGTCCACATCCTGACGCAGCTCTGGGCCGACCAGGCCGTCGATTTCGATGGCAACGCGCTAATCGGCGAGCTCATTCGCGAGAAAATCTCGGCGGCGGTGAAGGATCCGGAAACCGCGGCGGCGCTGATGCCGCACGATCATCCCTTCGGCGCCAAGCGGCCCTGCCTCGATACCAACTACTACGCCACCTACAACCGGCCGAACGTCACGCTGGTCAATCTGCGCGAGGAGCCGATCAAGGCGATCACCGCAAGCGGGATCACCACCGGCAAGCGCAACTTCGACGTCGACGTGATCGTGTTCGCGACCGGCTTCGACGCCATGACCGGCGCGATCCGCGCCGTGCATCCGATCACCGGGCGCGGCGGCAAGTCGCTCACTGATGTCTGGGCGCAGGGGCCGCAGACCTATCTCGGGCTCACCGTCGAGGGCTTCCCGAATTTCTTCATGATCACCGGGCCCGGCAGCCCGTCGGTGCTGTCGAACATGGCGGTGTCGATCGAGCAGCATGTCGATTGGGTCGTCGACCGGCTCGCAGCGCTGCGGGATGCCGGCTTCACCACGATCGAGCCGACCCAGACGGCGCAAGCCGGCTGGGGCCGGCACATGGCCGACTGTTCGATGGTGACGCTGCACCGGCTCGCCAACACCTGGTACACCGGCGCCAACGTGCCCGGCAAGGTGCAGGGCCTGATGCCCTATACCGGCGGCGTCGGTCCCTATCGCAGCATCTGCGACGAGGTCGTCGGCCGCGGCATGCTCGGCTTCAGGCTCGCCGGCCCCGACATCGCGGCGCAGTGCAACGACGGCGAGGTGGTGCGGCTGCAGCCGGATGTGCGGCTGGTGCTGAACCTGCTCGCGTCGCTCAACCTGCCGCCGATCGAGTCGATGGGCGCGCTAGGCGCCCGCGCCTTCGTCAACGAGTTCAACAAGGGCCGCCCCGCAGGGCGGCCGATCGGCGACATCGTCGACGGCACGCTGCCGGGCACCGACGGTCCGCTGCCCTATCGTGTCTACAAGCCCGCATCGCCCGGGCCGCATCCGGTCGTGGTCTATTTCCATGGCGGCGGCTGGGTGCTCGGCGACGAGCAGTCGGACGACCCGTTCTGCCGCGACATGGTGCGGCGAACCGGCATGATGTTCGTCAGCGTCGGCTATCGCCACGCGCCCGAGCATCGCTTCCCGGCCGCAGCCGAAGACGGCTATGCGGCAACGCGCTGGATCGCCGAGCACGCCGCCGAACTCGGCGGCAAGCCGGGCCCGGTGCTGGTCGCTGGCTGGAGCGCCGGCGGCAACATCGCCGCCGTCACCTGCCAGCTCGCACGCGATCGCGGCGGGCCTGAGATCGCCGGCCAGCTCCTGGTCTGTCCGGTGACTGACTGCAGCTTCGATCGTCCCTCATACAACGACAATGCGACCGGCTATTTCCTGACCGGTTCGCTGATGTACTGGTTCTGGGACCTCTACTGCTCACCGGCCGACCGCACCGATCCGCGCGTCTCGCCGCTGCGCGGCAAGGTCTCAGGGTTGCCGCCGGCCTTCGTCGTCACCTGCGAATTCGATCCTCTGCGCGACGAAGGCATCGCCTATGCCGAGGCGATGGCGGCCGCCGGCGTCCGGGTCGAGCAACTCAAGGCGCGCGGGCATTTCCACTCGTCCTTTGCGATGGTCGACGTGGTGATCACCGGCGTCTCGGGCCGGGTGCAGATGGCGGAAGCCTTGCGCCGCTTCGCCGGACTGCCGCCGGAGGTCGGCCGCGGCGACGAACACAGCCACGGTCACGGCAGCCCGGGGCACAGGATTGCGGCCGCCGCGAGCTGAGAATGGCAAGGTGGCCGGGAACCTTTTCCCGGCCGCCGCGTTGAGGCTCACGTGGCATTGAGATGCAGCGACAGATGTAGGCCCCGGCACGCAAGTCCGCGTGCTGGGGTGTTTTTTGCGTGAGGCGGTGCGATGGGGGACGTTGCCGGGGTTTCAAAGGTCGATTTCGGCATGCTCGCGGCGCTGCATAAATGGCCGTCGCTTGCGAACCAGCGGCGGCCCGACAGAGATTCCTATCAGGTCAGCGAAGGCACGCTCGACGAATGCATCTCGGCCTTCATGGAAAAGCCGGCGGCCACCAGGCACCTCTACGAAATCCATACGGCGGCGCAGCCGCCCCTGGTCACGGATATCCTTTCGCCCGAGCACGTCATCGAGCTATCGCGGCTGAGGGAGTATCTCTGATTGCGTGCAGACACTGAAGCTGCACGCGTCCGACAAGCTTCTCACCAACGAAGGAACCTTCTTCCGGTTTTTCCCGTTAACGGGTCGAAAGCCAAGGCGAGGGTATCTGAGATGCTTGAAGCTGGCGTACCATCCCCGGTCGTGCCCTATGGCGCAGACCAGACCTTGTTCGTGGTGATCGATCGCCGCGACAAGGCGACTGAAATCCGCATCGAGCGAACCGACCTCGACGCCACGATCCGCGAACTCGTCGCCGGCTGCTTCAACGATCCCATCAAGGTCATCTCGTTCAACACGCTCGAGCACTGGATGAAGGATATCTCGACCGACGTCGCCGGCGAAATCCAGGCGCGCTGCGACATCGATGGCGTGACGCTGCCCGACTATCTCAGCGACTTCGTCGAGAACCACAGCTGGCGACGCGCCGCGCGGTGATCGCCGTCAAATTGCAGGCAACAAAAAAGCGCCGCTTCCGCGGCGCTTTTCGTGTAGCAACGTCAGTGATGCCAGAACAATGCCAGCAGCAGAACGATCGGCAGCGGCACGCCAAGCAACCAAAGCAAAGCACCTCGTCCAAAACCCATGACTTCTTCCTCCTCATGCACTGTCCAGATGACGCAGGAGGCGAAAAGAAGTTCCGCGCCTCAAAGCGACGGGGAATGCGTCCGGTGCATGGTGTAGGAGGAGTTATGCGCGCCGATATTTCCCGGTGATGACCTCGATTTCGCGGCGGCGTTCGCCGGCGAAGCTCAGCAGCTTTTCGATCGTCAGCGTATCCGTGATCCGTTTGGCGAGCCGCTCGGCGCGTGCAGCCTGATCTTCGAGATACTGGATCGTGTTCAAGCGTCCGCCTCCCCAAAAGCCCCGAATTGTTCGGGCATCCATGGTGCTTGAGAAGCGGCTAACAGTCGGTTAAGCGGCAGCGTCCTGGTCGTTCAATCGCACCTATCGCACGACGTCGAGCCTGACATTGGTAATGCCCTTGTCCATCATGCCAAGCGCCTCGGCCGCGGAGGGAGAGATGTCGACCACGCGTCCGCGAACATAGGGCCCGCGATCGTTGACCCTGACGGTCACGAAGCGGCCGGAGGAGACGTCGGTGACGCGCAGCTTGGTGCCGAACGGCAGGCTGGGATGGGCCGCGGTCAATTCGTTCTTGTCGAACTTCTCGCCGCTCGCGGTCTCGGTATCCGAATAGAAGCTGGCAACGCCATGCGAGGCAGTTTGCTTTGCGTCTCCGGCACGGTCAGGCCCACGCGCCCGGCTGATCGGCCGCGGATGCAGCGCCGCGACCCTGTGGGGGCGCTCGACATTGGCCTGCCGGCTTGTGCCGGCGAGATCCGCCTTCTGGCGGCCGACCGGCGATTGCGCGCAGGCGGCGAGCGAGGCGGCGCCAAGGATGGCGAGCAGCAACCGGCCCGAGGTGACGAGGGAAATCCGGGCACTTTCGGCACGTGCAATGCGATACATGGTACGCCCTCCGAACGACCCGCAGTTTCGGTGGGCAATGAGGGCAGAACCTTGTCAGAACAAAAGCACGCCTGAGGCCGCGGCCATTTCGCGCCAGCTGTGACGATTCCACCACACTGGCCTGTCCTGAATCGAGACAGACTGGTGAAAAATCAACGTGATGCGGCGAGCCAAGCGCCCCGGGCTTGTATCTCCGGCATCCGGATTTCTTGGACCACGGGCAACGCGTGGATGGCCGAGACAAGCCCGGCCATGACGATGTGAGAGCGTTAGCCAAGCCGTTCCGGCTTCCCGCAACAGCTTAATACTTCGGCTCGTACATCTGGGATTGGACCAGGCCCTTCACGTCGTTGGGCGCGGGTCCGTCCGAGAGCCCGCGCTGGAAGGCGACGTCTGCGACGGCGGCCGCGATGCGTACCGAGACCTCGCGAATACGAGGGAGCGCCGGATAGAGGCTGCCCTGCGCGAGGTCCTCCTTGCCGACGCAATCGGCAAGCGTATGGGCGGCGGCCATGAACATCTCATCCGTCACCAGCCGCGAACGGCTGGCAATGACGCCGAGGCCTACGCCGGGGAAGATGTAGGAGTTGTTGCCCTGGCGTGGCACGAAGGTGCGGCCGTTGAGCTTGACCGGGTCATACGGGCTGCCGCAGGCGAACAGTGCGCGGCCCTCGGTGTAGCGATAGGCATCCTCCGCCGAGCACTCGGCCTTCGAGGTCGGGTTGGAGAGCGCGAATACGATCGGCTGTTCGTTCAGCTCGGCCATTGCCTTCAGCACGTCGGGCGTGAAGGCGCCGCCGACTGCGGCAACGCCGATGATCGCCGTCGGCTTCAGTGTCTTGATCGCCGTGAGGAAGTCGGCGATCGGCGCCTGGTCGGAATGGGCATAGCGGAGCTTGTGACCGTGGAGGCCTTCGCGACTGCCGACGACGAGTCCGCGGGAATCCACCAGCCAGTTACGCCGGAGCGCTTCGGCTTCCGAAGCCCCCTCCGCCATCATGGCGGAGACCACGAGATCGGCGATGCCCGTCGCCGCCTCGCCCGCGCCGAGGAACAGGATGCGCTGGTCCTTCAGCCTGCCGCCGTTGACGCGCAAGGCTGAGAACAGGCCGGCGAGCGCCACCGCCGCGGTGCCCTGGATGTCGTCGTTGAAGACGCAGGCCTCGTCCCGATATTTGTGCAGCAGCTTGAATGCCGAGTGATTGGCAAAATCCTCGAACTGGATCAGCACGCCCGGAAACGTCTTTCGCGCGGCGACCATGAATTCGTCGACGAAGCTGTCATAGGCCTCGCCGGTGAGCCGGCGCTCGCGCAGGCCGAGATAATACGGATCGTTCAGAAGCTCTTCGTTGTTGGTGCCGACGTCGAGCACGATCGGCAGGCAATGCTCGGGATGCACACCGGCGCAAGCTGAGTAGAGCGAGAGCTTTCCGACCGGAATGCCCATGCCGTTGGCGCCGAGATCGCCGAGTCCCAAAATGCGCTCGCCGTCGGTGACGACGATCAGTTTTGCGGGGTTGGGCCAGTTCTTCAGAATGTCCGCGATCTGGCCGCGATCGCGCGAGGAGATGAACATGCCGCGCGGACGCTGGTAGATCAGGCCAAACTTCTGGCAGGCGAGCCCGACCGTCGGCGTGTAGATGATCGGCTGGATCTCGTCGATATTGTCGACGACCACGCGGAAGAACAGCGCCTCGTTGCGGTCATGCAGTGCGTTCAGCGCGACGAATTTTTCCAGGTCCGTCGGCAGCATGCGCAGATTGGTCAGCACGCGCTCGACCTGGGTCTCCATCGTCAGCACGCACGGCGGCAGCAGGCCGCGCAGGCCGAGCGCGTCGCGCTCCGCTTCCGTGAAGGCGGTGCCCTTGTTGAGCAAGGGGTCACGCAGCAGCGCCATGCCGTGCGCGGAGTCGGATGATGTCGAATGGGCGCTGACCCGAGCAGGTCTATTCACGAATTCCCCCAGGGAGTTTCTTATTGAACAGCCCACATTGTCGGCCACCGCTCACCTGAGATCAAGGACGTAGAACTCTAGGCATTGATTGTGATCTCGCACCGCAGCGAGAATGCCGCGCAGCATGAAAGGTTAACGTCGCAGCTCTCTCGCCTCATGGTGAGGAGCGCGGCACGCGCGTCTCGAACCATGAAGGCTCCCGATCTCGCCCGCGGCCATCCTTCGAGACGGCCCAGGATGAGGCAGGAATGCTCTTGGCGCCTCGAAACTACTCAGGCTTGATGTCGGCGGCTTTCACGATCGGCCACCCTTTCTCGGTGGGGCGGAGTGAACGATGCCGGTTCGACCGAGGCAAGCAGTAAGTTTTCCGAGCGACTATCCAGCCGCTCTTCGCTGCGTGAGGTTCACGGCGCCCTCGGCCGGCGGCGCGATGTGCATCAAGATGGTCTGGGTGGCGGACGCGACCTCGATGCCGTTCTGCTGGAAACGCTGCTTCATGCGGCGGTTGAATTCGCGCTGGACCGGCCAGCGGCCGGCCTCGGTGCAGCGTATCTGGCCGACGATCGACACCATGGCGCCATCGACCTTGTCGATGCCCCAAAGATCGAGGTCGCCGCGGATCAGGCTGCGGAATTCAGGCTCGCGGCGCATCTCGTCGACGATGTCCTTGAGGATCTGGCCGGCACGGTCGGTGTCCTCCTTGTAGGCGACGTTGACGCTGACCGAAGCATTGCCGGCGCCACGGCTGGCATTGGTGATGGTCGTGACCGCGCTGAACGGCACGATGTGCA
Organism: Bradyrhizobium sp. SZCCT0153; assembly: GCF_018129995.1. Lineage (GTDB taxonomy): Bacteria > Pseudomonadota > Alphaproteobacteria > Rhizobiales > Xanthobacteraceae > Bradyrhizobium > Bradyrhizobium japonicum_G. Next base: position 450,847 of record NZ_JAFCKS010000004.1, on the reverse strand, counting down.
CGGCGCCGTCGCCTGCGCGGAGCCTGATCGTGCGGATGGAAACGTTCTCGACCACGCCCGACAGTCCCGACACGCTGACGTTGTCGCCGACCTGGACCGTGTTCTCCAGCAGCAGGAACAGCCCGGTGATGAGGTCCTGCACCAGCTTTTGCGAACCGAAGCCGATCGCGATGCCGACGATGCCGGCGCCCGCCAGCAGCGGCGCGACGTTGACCCCGATCTCGCTCAGCGCGGTCAGGCCGACGACGGTGGCTATCAGGCACAGAAGCGCCGTCCGCAGCATCGGCTGGAACGTGCGCAGGCGCGCGGCGCGGGCATAATGCCCGTCCCGCGACAGTGTATTGATCTGACGGTCCAGCAGCGCGTTGCTGGCTTCCCAGATCGCCGCGGCGATGAAGACGGCGATGCCGATGGTCGCCACCGCCGAGATCAGCCGGCTGCCGATCTGGCCGCCGTAGAACCAGACGATGGCATCGACGCCCCAGACCTCGAGCACCGCTACGAAACCAATGAAGGCGATGACACCTGAGACGATCTTCCGCAGCAGCGGCAAATAACGGTTGGCCCGGATCTCGAGGCCCGGAAAGCGCTGCAGGATCTCCGGCTTGATGCGAAAGCCGCGATCGATCAGGCTCAGCGTCACCATGATGGCGACGCGGGTGATCAGCACCACAGCGATAGTGCCGACGAAATATTGCAGCAGCAGCGAATAGCCGTTGCGGATATTGAGCGCCCAGACCGCCCACAGCGCGATGTCGAGCGCGATGGCGAGATAATGCCAACCGCCGGCCATGCGATTGCGCATCCGGGCCGCGATGCCTTGCCGGTCGGCGGGCGCACGGATGGCTTCGGCGACCTGACGGCGGCATTGCAGGATGATGACGACGACGAAGAGGTGCACGACCAGCATCACCATGCGCAGCAGCGCCGCATAGCCGGCGCGATGCAGCCCGAGCAACAGCGCCACATTGGCAAAGGCGATGCCTGAGACACCGACGCCGACGATGCGGCGCGCCCAGATCTCGATATAGGCCGCGGTCTCGGCACGGACCGGAAACAGGCCGTAGGGGCCCGCCAGTGCGCGGACGACACAGATGAGCCCGCGCGAGAACGCATAGGCATTCACGACCGCGAGGATGACGAGACGGACGGTGGCGGGGTCGCCGATCTCCGTTCCGAGCAGCGTGGTCGCCACGCCCACGAAGATGACGACGGGAAGCAACTCCAGCAATAGGCGTCCGAGTACGAAGGGCAGCCGCAGCAGCAATTGCCACGCGCGCGCCAGGCTGACGCGGCGCCGGTGCTGCTCGGGCTGGGCGGCGACGCCGGACGCGGACGATGGAGGGTCGCCGGCGGCCAGCGGCTGTGCCGGTACGTGCACGGTCTGCGGCACGCGCGATTCGAGGAATATGACCGGGCGCCGGATCAGCCGGAAGATCACCCATTCCGCCGCGAGGGCGCAACCGAGCACCAGCGCGAGCTTCCAGGCGATCTCGATCAGGAGATTGTAGGCTGTTGGATCGTTCGCGGTCCGCACGATCCAGTAGTAGAACGCCGGGAAATGCGTGAGCGTACGGGCAACGTCGGCAACCTGGCGCGAGATATCTCCGATCTCCTCGGACACGGTGAGCAGGAGCTGCGCCCCGAGGCCGTCGGCCGAGAGCGGGATCGCAGATTTCTGCTCGGGCGCGGGCGGTGCAGGCTGCTGTGGACCGGATGCATTCGCGATCGCGCGTAGCGTGTCGATCATCTGTGCGCGCTTCTTGTCGTCCTGGAGCGTCTCCAGAGCGCGCCTGGCATCATCCGGCGACAGCGCGGCAGCATTGCTGGTCGCTGGCACAGCCGGCTCGGCGTGGGCTCCGGCGAGAGATGCGATGGCGAGGAAGAGAGCGGCAAGAAGCGCGGGGGCAAGCTTATGCGACACGAGAATTCCCTGGAAAAAATAGATGCGTCCCGGCGGAATCGGAGCGGTCACCGCCGAAACGCATGCGTCATGTCGGATGGTCGTTATTCGCCCGCGTCCTGTGTCGGAAGTTTGCCGATGGGGCGACAATCTCTTGGCATTTGCTGCAACGCAGGATCGGGAAGGCGGCTCGGCAAAGACGCGCGCGCCATGGAATCCGGTGCACGCAAAACCTCTCTCGTCATTCCGGGAATCGGACCCGGAATGACGGTGAGGAGGAGGAGAGAAAGCAGGCTATCAGGACATTCGCGCAGGTGGCCTCGTCAAGGCATCCAACACGATGAGCGGGCTGTAAAAGCACAGCGCCGGGCAGGTAGGGGCCATGCCACACTGATGCAGCCCTCTAGACCTTGACCCGGCGTGCCGTTCGCGGTTTGCGCCGCTATGCGATAGTCCGAACGAGCTCCATCGCACTTAACGCGGCTGGATTTGCGGAGGTGGTGTCATAGACCTCCCCTTGCTCTTGAGGTGGACGTCGTCGCGTATTCGCGACCATCTGCATGGTCCTCCTGCGACACAAAACTGTCAAGCAGGATCAAAGGCCCAAACCATCACAATTGAACGTGGCAGTTCCGCGAGCGGCAGCGCAACCCATCATGACCTGTCGGTTTGGACGGCCTGCGACCCGATGTAGCGGAATAAAGTCTTCCCGGCAGCGTTAGTGATGATGAGGATATCCACCTCTCCTGCCCTCCGTCATTTCCAGAAAGCCTGAGATGAAGATATCGATTTGCCTCATTGCGCTTGCCGCGCTCGTTGCCGGAATTGGATCGGCCGCCGCGCAAAACCCGCCGCAGACCTCGACCAAAAAGGTCGATGGCACCGAGAACGTCTACGTCTTCCGCTATGGCGGCCACCAGTCGATGTTCGTGGTGACGCCGAAGGGCGTGATTGCGACCGACCCGATCTCGTATTTGCGGCCGGCAAAACCCTATATCGACGCGATCAAGGCGGTCACCGACAAGCCGATCAAATACGTCATCTACAGCCATCACCACTACGACCACATCGCCGGCGGCCAGCCGTTCAAGGATCTCGGCGCCACGTTTATCGCGCACCGGCGGACCAAAGAGCGTCTGCTCGAGTTGAAAAAGCAGAAATCCCTGCTCGCCGACGTCGTGATGCCGGATGAGGTGGTGGACGACAAGAAGACCATCACGCTCGGCGGTACCACGCTGGAGCTGGACTATGTCGGCCGCAACCATTCCGACAATTCGCTGGTGATGCGGCTGCCGAAGGAGAAGATCGTCTTCGTCGTCGACTTCGCGCCGATCGAGTCCGTCCAGTTCCGCAACATTCCCGACAACGCCTCGCCGCTGGAATACATCGCCTCGCTGAAGAAGCTGGCCTCGCTCGACTGGGAGCGGATGATCCCCGGTCACCCCTATGCCGGCGGACGCTTCGGCACCAAGAAGGATATCGAGGACGATATTGCCTACATGGAGGACCTCTCCGCCGAGGTGAAGAAGGCAGCTGATGCCGGCAAATGCTTCGACACCGCGATGAAGGAAGTGAAGCTGCCGAAATACGAGAAATGGGGGAACTACGAAGCGGGCCTTCCCGCCAACGTCGAGCGCTTCTGCTACTGGTGGGGCCGCGGGTATTGAGGGGGGTACAGGGGCGATGATGACATCATGCCCCTGTTTTGCCCGACGCGTCAAACAGATTTCGTAAAATCCGCATCCATTCGGGTGGGCGGTCAAGCCATTGATTTCGCTGGCACCGGCTACTGTGCATGGGGTTGTTTTCGAACTTTTCGTCGGGGGCCGGCGAGTACGCGGGTTTTGCCGCTTGCCGGCGATCACCTTGCTCGCTTCTTGCTCTCCTTCTCCTCCTTCTGAAGCGCCTCGCGCACCGCTTCGAACTCCGCAGCCGAGGCCTTGTCGGCGCGGGGAAAGCGCAAGTCCAGCTTTTCGAGCGCGGCATTGATCACCGATCCGATCACGACCCGTGCGAACCATTTGTGATCGGCCGGCACGACGTACCACGGCGCATGGGGCGTGGCGGTGTGGCGGACGATGTCCTGATAGACCGCCTGGTAGCGCGGCCACAGTGCGCGCTCCTTGATATCGCCCATTGAGAACTTCCACTGCTTGGCCGGATCTTCCAGCCGGTCGAGGAAGCGCTCGCGCTGCTCCTCTTTGGAGACGTTGAGGAAGAACTTCAACACCAGTGTGCCGTTGCGGTAGAGGTAGCGCTCGAAAGCCGAGATGTCCTCGAACCGCTCTTTCCAGATGTTCTTGGTGACGAGCTTTTGCGGCAGCTTCTCCTTGGCGAGGATCTCCGGGTGCACGCGTGTCACCAGGCATTCCTCGTAATGGGAACGGTTGAAGATGCCGATATGCCCGCGCGCGGGCAGCGCGACCGCGTGACGCCAGAGGAAATCGTGGTCCAGCTCGTTGGTGCTCGGGGCCTTGAAGGCATGGACCTCGCAGCCCTGCGGATTGATGCCCTCGAAGATCGCCTTGATCGCAGAATCCTTGCCGCCGGCGTCCATGGCCTGGAACACGATCAGCAGCGACCAGCGGTCCTGGGCGTAGAGCCTCTCCTGAAACTCGATCAGCCGCTTCTTGTTGGCGTCGAGAATGTCCTGCGCCGTCTCCTTGTCGAGGTCGTCCCTCTCGTTGGTCTTGTGGTCCTTGAGATGAAACTTGCCCGACCCATCATAGCGAAACGGCGTGATGTAGCGGTCAAGTTCCTGGGCGAGCGATTTGGACGGCTTCTTGCTCATGAGCGCGGGGCACCTTGCGTTGCGGCTTCAATCGGTCGAGCACGCTACCAAGGATACCCTTGGGAAGGAATATGATGAAAAGGACCAGCAGCACGCCGTAGACGAGATTGTCCCAGCCGACCGCTTTGGTGCCGAAGCCGATACGCAGGGTCTCGGCCAGCAAAATTGTGATGACGGCGCCGAAGGTCGGGCCGAGCGAGACGAACAGGCCGCCGACGATGGCCGCGAACACCATCTGGAGCGAGACCGCGATGCCGCTGACGGTGTCGGGCGTGATGAACATCTGGTACTGGCAGTAGAGCGCACCGGCCAGCGCCGTCATCAAGGCGCTGAGCAGCGTGATCTTCAGCTTTTCCGCGGTGACGTCGACGCCGGCCGCGGCCGCGGCGTCCTCGTCTTCCGAGATCGCCTCCAGCGCATAACGCGCCATGCTGCGGTCGACCCAGTGCCAGACCACGATGCCGAAGAGCCAGACCCCGAGCGCGATCAAGTACCAGGTGATCTTGTCGTCGAATTGCAGCGCCAGGAGCTTGTTGCCCGAGGCGCGGTTCGGCGTATAGCCGAGCGAGCCGCCGGTGTAGTCGCGCGTCGCGGTGATGACCTGGAGCACGATGCCGGAGAGCGCCAGCGTCACCAGCACGAAATAATGCCCGGTGATGCGGAAACGGAAGCAGGGATAGCCGACGATCAGCGCCAGCGCGCCGGCCGCGACCATGCCGATGGGAATGCCGATCCAGGGCGACCAGCCGAGATGATTCCACAAGAGCGCGGTGACATAGGCGCCGATCCCCATGAAGCCGCCGTGGCCGAGCGAGACGAGGCCGAACCGCCCCATCATCGACCACGATGTATAGGCGAACGACCAGATCAGGATCAGCACCAGGATGTGCAGATGATAGGGATCGCGATAGACGAAGGGCAGCGCGATCAGCGCCGCCAGCCCGACCGCCCAGGCTGCAAGGCGCCCCTGCCCCATCATCGGCGCCTCGCAAGCAGGCCCGCGGGCCGGATGAACATCATGACGATGAAGAAGGCGAAGGCGAGCACGTAGCCCCATTCGAGATCGGAGAACAGGCCGCCGAGCGAGATGATCTCGGCGAACACGAAGGCGGCGATGAAGCCGCCGATGAAATTGCCGAGCCCGCCGAGCACGCAGATCAGGAAGGTGATGGGTCCGAAGGAGAGACCGACGAAAGGATGCACGTCATATTGCAGCACCAGCAGACAGGCGGCGAGCCCGGCCAGCGCGCCGCCGAGTGCAGAGGTGATCAGGTAGATCTTCTTCGTATCGACGCCCATCAGCGCCATGATCTGCCGGTCCTGCGAAATGGCGCGGATCGCGGTGCCGGTGAAGGTCCGCGTCATGAACAGGTAGACCGCGACCATGCCGACCAGTGCGGCCAGGAACGACAGCAGCCGTGCGTAGCTGAAATTCATGTCGCCGAAAGCGAGCACCGGCAGGCGGATGCCGAGATTGCGGAAGTCGATGCCGAAGGCAACGGTGGCAAAGCTCTGGAGTACGAACAGCACACCGCCCGTTGCAAGCAGCTGGTTGATCGGCGGGGCCGTGAGCAGCGGCGCAATCACGAGGTAGTGCAGCGCGGCGCCGAGCATCGCAACCAGCAGAATCGTGAGCGGCGCGGCGACGAAATAGCTGACGCCGTAATACTGCACCAGGAAATACATCGCGTACATGCCGATCATCACCAGTTCGGCGTAGCAGATCCAGGTCACGTCGATGACGCCGAAGATCAGATTGAGCCCGAGCGCGAGCAGCGCCAGCACGCCGCCGAGCAGGATGCCGTTGATCACGGCTTCCAGCAGGTAGATGTCGAAAATGTCCAGAAAAGCTTGCATGCCCGCATGAACCTCACACCCCGAGATACGCTTCCTTGACCGTGTCGCTTGCCAGCATCTCCGCCGACGTGCCGGACGATCTGATCGTGCCCGCCTCGATCAGATAGGCGCGATCGACCACTTTCAGCACCTGCTGCACGTTCTGCTCGACGATCAGCACCGTCAGCCCGCTGGCCCGGATCCGCTTCACCAGCTCGAACACCTGCTGCACCACGACCGGCGCGAGTCCCGCCGAGGGCTCGTCGAGCAGCAGCAGCTTCGGCTTGGACATCAGCGCGCGGCCGATCGCGCACATCTGCTGCTCGCCGCCGGACATGGTGCCGGCCATTTGGTGGCGGCGCTCCTTCAGGCGCGGAAACAGGTCGAACACGACGTCCAGCCGCTCGGCATAATGGCCGCGCGCCTCCTTCATGAAGGCGCCCATCTTGAGATTGTCGTCGACCGAGAGCTGCGGAAACAGCCGCCGGTTCTCGGGCACATGCGCAATGCCGAGGCTGACGATCTTGTGCGGCGGTGTCGCCACGACATCGACCCCCTCCATCCTGATCGACCCGCGCGAGGGACGGATCAGGCCGGAGATGACGCGCATCAAGGTGGTCTTGCCGGCGCCGTTCGGGCCGATGACGCCGACGGCCTCGCCGGCTTTGACGTCGAGATTGACGTCGAACAGCGCCTGGAACGTGCCATAGCCGGCATTGACGCCGCGGAGCTCCAGCATCACTGCCCTCCCGCGCGGCGGCGCGCTGCGGCGGCCGCGGCCTGCGTGGTCTCGGCGTCGGTGCCGAGATAGACCTCGATCACGCGCGGATCGCCGGCAACCGCGCTCGGCAGTCCCTCCGAGATCTTCTCGCCGTGATCGAGCACCATGACGCGGTCGACCACGCGCATCAGCACGCCCATGATGTGCTCGACCCAGATGATGGTGATGCCGAGCTCGTCGCGGATGTTGCGCAGCATATCGGCCGCCTGCCCCATCTCGGCTTCGTCGAGACCGCCGAGGCTCTCATCGGCAAGCAATAGTTTTGGCGCCGTGGCAAGCGCTTTCGCCAGTTCGAGCTTCTTCAGGCCGGCCGCGCCGAGGCCATCGACGCTGGCATGGCGATCGGTCGGCAGGCCGACCATGGCGAGCGACCGCTCGGCCGCCTCCTCCGCCCTGGCACGGCTGTGGCGGCCCTGGCCGTAGAAGCCGGCCAGCGCGACGTTCTCGAAGATGGTCAGGCGGCGGAATGGCCGCGGAATCTGGAAAGTGCGGCCGATGCCGCTGTTGATGATCCGGTGCGGCGCGAGGCCCGCGATCTCGGAACCGCCGAACAGGATCGAACCCGAGGTCGGCGCCAGCGTGCCGGAGAGCATGTTGAAGATCGTGCTCTTGCCCGAGCCGTTGGGGCCGATCAGGCCGAGGATCTCGCCCTGATCGACTTTGAACGACACGTTGTTGACGGCGGTGAAGCCACCAAAGCGCTTCACCAGCCCGCTGACTTCCAGCACCGTCCCGCTCCGCCGCTACTGGTTGCTGTAGGTGGTGCCCTTCGGCAGCGGCAGTACAGCCTCGCGCTGCGCCTGGCTCTTGGGCCACACCACGGAGGATTTATCGTCGATATACTGGATCACGACCGGGAATGAGCGCTCGTTCTGCCCCGCCATCGGCGTGCCCTCGCCGTAGAACTTGACGCCGAAGCCGAGCATGGTGCCGCCCTCGGGGATATCGGTATCGAGCGCGGCCTTGCGCAAGGCGTCTGGATCGACCCCGCCATATTTCTTGATCGCGCGCGGCAGCACGTCGGCCAGGAAGACATACGTGTTGGAGGCACCGATGCCGACATGGGCGGAACGGATGGCGACGCCGGGCCGGATCTTGTCGAACTCCTCACCGACCATCTTGATGACGGGCGGAAGCTTCGGATCCATGGTCTTCTGGTTGGCGAGCCAGATCGAGATCGGATCGGTGTTGAAGATGTAGGTGGCGTCGGCTCCCATGCCCTCCTTCAGCTTCTCATAGACGCCGTAACCCGCACCGTGCCCCATCAGCGCGCCGAACTTCAGGCCCTGCTCCCGGGCCTGGCGCAGCAACAGCGTGATGTCGGGGTTATAGCCGGTGTGAAAAATTACGTCGGGCTTGGCGCGCTTCAGCTTGGTCACCAGCGCGGAGAGATCAGGCGCGGTGGCCGAATAGCCCTCCTTCATCACGACGTTGAAGCCCGCCTTCTTCGCGCCGGCCTCGTTGCCCCTGGAGACGTCGACCCCATAGGCGCCGTCCTCGTGGATGATGGCAACGCGCAAGTCCTTCGGCTCCTTGCCGAACTTCGCTTTGGCGTTCTGCGCGATGAAATCCATCGTCATCATGCCGAACTGGTCGCCGCTCGCCTGCGGGCGGAACACGTATTTGTAGCCCTTCTCGTTGAACACGGCCGACGAGATGCAAGTCGTCATCCACATGAACTTCTTGAGCTGCTCGACGCGCGCGGCCACCGGCACGCATTGCGCCGAGGAGAAGAAGCCGAGCACCATGTCGACCTTCTCCTGCTCGAGCAGGCGGACGGATTCGTTGATGGCGATGTCGGGCTTGCTCTGCGCATCGGCGTAAACAGCCTCGATCTTGTAGCCCTCGACGCCGGTCCTGGCGAAATGGTCGAGGATGATTTTTGCGCCGATGTAACCGAGCTCAGACCCGCCGCCGGCGAGAGGTCCGGTCAAATCGAAAACGACGCCGATCTTGATCTTCTTCTCCTGGGCCTGGGCGGACATCGCCAAGCCCGTCGCTGATATCGCGACCAACAGCCCACGTACCAAGCGGGCAGCCATGCGCAGGCGCATCAAAACCTCCCTGGACCATTGTGCATTGCATTCTTTTTGCTTTTGCTTTTTTCCCATCACATGGGTTGAGCGAAGCGATGTCAAGTCTCGCGCATCAACGCGAAGCAAACTGCTGCTCGACGAAGGCCGTGACAAATCGCGGCATGGACGGCGTGAGATCGCTCATCCCGCGCACGAGATGAATGGCCGACAGCTCCGGCTCGGCCTCACGCGCGAGATTGGCTTCAATTTGCGCACGCGCTACATCGCTCGGCATATCCAGGTTGAGAACCTGAATCATTGCAATCGCTCGGCCACTGACGACGCAATGCCAATCCGGCTCGGCCTGGTAGTCGGCCGCCGTCAGGCCGGTCTCCTCGCCGAGTTCGCGGACGACACTGCCGGGGATGTCGAGCGCTCCATCCCTGACGTCGTCGAGATCAGGCGTACCCGAGGGAAAATAGATGCGGCCCGCATTGGCGGTGTGGGGCGCCATCTCGCCCATGACAAAGGCGCCGTCGGAAGTCCGCAATGCTCCCATGCCAAAACCGTTGAACACGGCGGTGTCAGGGAAGCCCCAGTCGCGCCAGGCGAGGAAGCTGGCAAAATCGGTCTCGAAATAGGTCGCGGCGAGATGGCCGTCCGTGAACACGGCGTCGCGCCCGAGCAGGACGCGTCCGTTCCAGAGTTTCGGCCGCTCGCGCTGATTCTCGGCAAAGTGCGCCGCGATCTCGGCGCGCCGCTCCTCGGCGAACGGCCAGATCATCGGCCGCACGGCGAGATCAAGCGTCGTGACGCGATGAATGACCGGGGATGTCATGACGGGCCGGTTACCACGTCTTCGCGTCAGCTATTTGGCGCTCCCCGTGGTCTTCTTCGCTTGTTCGACGTACTTGTTGGTGAAGGTCTTGCTGACATCGATCTTGGCGTTGGCCACTTCGGGAGAACCGACGCTGAACACCGCGAGCACGGCGTCGGCGCCCTTCGGGTCCATCTTGCCGGTTTCGGAGAACATCGGGATCGTGTTCTTCAGCGCCGCGAGATAGAGGTCCTTGTTCTTGCCGACCGTCTCCTCCGGCATCTTCGCCATGATCTCCTCGGGCGAATGCGAGTGAATCCAGGCGAGCGTTGCGAGGATCGCGTTGGTGAGCGCCTGCGTCTCCTTCTCATGGCCGGCGACCCATGCAGCCGTCGAATACAGCGCGCCGCCGGGATATTCCCCGCCGAACGTCTCGAGCGTATCCTTCTGGGTACGGGTATCGCTGAGGATGCGCAGATCCTTGTGGCTGCCCTGGAGCACGGTCACGGACGGATCGAGCATCACCGCCGCGTCGATCTGCCCTTGCTCCATTGCGGCAACAGCGGTGGCGCCGAGGCCGACGCCGATCACGGCGGTGCCGGCCGGATCGAGGCCGTTCTTCTTCAGCATATACTTCAGGAAGAAGTCGGTGGAGGAACCCGGTGCGCTGACGCCGACCTTCTTGCCGGCGAGATCCTTGACCGACTTGATTTCGTTGGTGTGCGACGGCGAGACCACCAGCACGAGGCCGGGATAGCGGTCATAGACCACGAAAGCCTGAAGCTCCTGCTTCTTGGCCGCCAGGTTGACGCAATGGTCGAAATAGCCGGAGACCACGTCGGCGCTGCCGCCGAGCACGGCCTTGAGCGCGTCCGAGCCGCCCTTGAGGTCCACGAGCTCGACGCTGAGGCCGGCCTTGTCGTATTCGCCGAGTTGCTTGGCCAGCACCGTCGGCAGATAGCACAGGCAGGAGCCGCCGCCGACTGCGATGGTTACCTTGCTTTGCGCCGCGGCAAGACCGGTGGTGAGCATCAGCGCGAGCAACGCGCCGGCGAGCCTGGCAATCGTGTTCTTCATTGGTTTCCTCCGTTCGGCTGGCGGCACCATAGAGCAGCACCAGCCGCTTGAGAAGCGCCGAACAAGGCTCTGGCCTTCAGCCTTTCGGCGCGACGGGCGGAGAGCTAAATCGGGCGCGCCTGCTTCCGGATCTCATTCGCGATCGGCTTGAGGGTCTCCCCCGGAAGCTGCCCGACGAGCGTGTAACCCATGCCGCCGTCGGCCCACACGAAACCCGCGACATCGCCGGTCGATTGCGGCATCATCGGCGTGTCCAGATTGCGGTTGCTCATCGGGCGCGTCAGCACAACGAGGCGGTCGCCGTGATCATCATCATACATGAACATCGCGGCCGGGCCGTGCGACGTCGCAACCAGGCGCCCACCCATCAGCCTGTAGCCTGAGACAGAGAGGTCCGGCACCTTTACCGGCTGCTTCAACCGGTTCGAGACCCATTGCGTGAGTTCCGCACTTTCGGACGCCCTTATCTCGACCGGCCGCACGCGATCCGGTGCGTAGACGCCATAGGAGTAGGCGGCCTCTTGTGCCAGCGCAGACAGTCCGTTCGAGCCCTCCTGCAACACGCTGCGCATGGTCCACCCGCCGAGACCACCGATGCCCAGGAGCAACATCGCAGCGACGGCCCACCACGCCCGCTGAGGCGGCTTCCGGCGCTCGATGATGCGTGACAGGTTCAGCTCGGCCGGCAACGGCTCGTCGGCGATCGACGCAAGCGCACCGCGCAAATGCTCACGCTGGGTCGCGAAGGCCGCAACGCGCGCGGCGACATCCGGATGATCGTCCAGATAGGAGGCGACCTCCGCGCGACGCTCGGGCTCGAGCGCCTGGTCCACATAGGCGTGGAGATCATCCTCGGTGATCGGCCGCTGGTTCATTTCACACTCCGCAAAGCCACGACATTTCCAGCCGCAACGCCATCCATCTCCTGCTGCAGCCTTTCCCGCGCACGCGACAGCCGCGACATCACGGTCCCGATCGGGATGTTCAGCACCACCGCGGCATCCGCATAGGAGAGATCCTCGACTGCGACCAGCAACAACACGGCCCGCTGCTCCTCTGGGAGTTTCGCAAGCTTGCCCAGGACATCCTGATAGATCAGCCTGTGCTCCTGTTCCGCCGCGCTGACAAGTTCCCGCTCGCCTGCATCGTCGATCGGCATATGCCTGCCCCGCGCTGTCGCCTGGCGAAACTGAGTGACCGCCAGGTTGTGAAGGATGGTGAACAGCCAGGCGCGCACGCTGCCGTCGCGCCGCTGGTGCCAGCGGCTGACGGCACGCTCCAGGCAATCCTGAACCAGATCGTCGGCCGCCGCGCGTTCGCGCATGAGCGCGCGCGCATAGCGGCGGAGCGCGGGGATCAGCGGCTCGACCTGAACCAGCATATCCTTCATGAAGCGCTCCGCCTGCTCTCCATTGCCGTTCGGCTGGTCGTCATTGCGCCTCGATCTGGACCGCCTCACCGGGCATGGCTGCGTCGCCGGACGCTATCACCAAATAGCGCTTTGCGGCCGCGGCAGACTGGTCGACGATCTGCCGGATCGGACCGGCCGCGTTGACGATAGCGGATCCGGCCGGATTGGTCATGAAGGCTGCCAGCGGCTGCAATGGGCCGCCCCCGTCACTGCGTTCCGCAAGCGCCAACACATATTTCTGCTTGGGCCGAAGTCCCGTCACCGAAGCCTGCAAGATCTGGATCAGACCCTGATCGAACAGTGAGACGCTGGTCGGCGCCTTTCCGTCCTTTGCAGCGTCCTTCGATGCGAGCGCGAGATGAGCGACCTGACCAGCGATGCCGAGTGCCTGCAAATTCTGGCGGTCATCCGGGTCGGGCGCGGCATTTGGAACATAGGCGATCGCCTGTGGCGCCTGGCCGATCGGCACGTTTCCGACCACTTTGTTGGTCGCGGTGTCGATCGCCGCAAGCGCGTCGGCGTTCTCCAATCCCACATAGATGCGTGTGCCGTCGCCGGACGGCCAGACGCCGTGCGGCAGGCTGCCCACCGGAATCGTCGCGGCCTGCGAGAAGTCGTCGGTGCGGAACACCTTCACTTGGTTCAGGCCACCGATGGTGACATAGGCGAATGTACCCTTGGCGGTGTGCGCGAAGTTGACGTGATTGGTGATCGGCCCGGTGTCGATCGTCCTGATTGCGTTGAACGGCGGCCTGGCGTTGAACACCTGGGTCCGACCGACGTCCTTCAGCGTGAACCACACCTGCTTTCCGTCCGGCGTCGCCGCGATGTTCGGGCAGAACGGGCTCTCCTGTTTCACCGTGGCGATGATCTTGTGCTCGGCCACCGAGACCACGTCGGTCTCGGGATTGAAGGACGAGCAGATGTAGCCGTATTTGCCGTCGGGTGAGAAAATCTGCATGCCCGGCCCGTTCGGCGTCGTGATGCGGGTTTTCTCCCTGAAGCTCGTCGGGTCGATGATAGAGATGTAGTTTTCGCCGCGAACGGTAACCCAGACCTCCTTGCCGTCAGGCGTAAAGAACGCCTCGTGTGGCGACCGCCCGACATAGGTCACGTGCTTGACCGCGTTGGTCGCGGTGTCGATGAAGCTTACCGAATTCGAGCCGATCGACACAACGGCCAGCGTCTTGTGATCGGGCGAGAAACCCATGCCGTGCACGAGCACCTGGCCCTTGTAGAGCGGGCTGAAATTGCCGGGCTGCGGGTCACCGAGCCGGATCACACCAAGCAGCTTGTTGTCGACCGGGTCGGTGACCGAAACCGTATTCGAGAACTGCTCCGCCGCGTAGACGCGATCGTGATGACTGATCGGAATGTCGGGGGCGGACAGCGCGCCCGGCGCCTGTCCAGCCCATGCGACGGGGCCGGTGGCGAGCATGGTGGCCGCCAGAAGAATGCTCTTCATCATATTGATTCGTGACGTGGTCATCTGGGCTCCTACTTCTTCATTCCAGTGGACATGTCCATCTGCATTCCCTGGTGATGATGAACGGTTGCGATGGGAACGGATTGCGGCTGGGTCGGAGCAGGGGTGGCGTCGGTCGCCGGCTCGCCGATGGCGAGCTTCATGGCGGCGATCTCCTGCATCTGATCGACGATGATTTCCTGGGCGATGCGCCGAAGCTGCTCGTTCTTGCCGTACCGCAGCTCGATCACCGCCATGTCGATGGCACCCTGATGATGCGGGCTCATCATCGCGACGAAATCGCGATCGATGTCGCCGGTCGGTTTGGCCGCCATGTCGTTCATCATCCTGGTCATGGCAGAATCGTTCTCCTGCAGGAAGGCGCTCTCCTCCGTGCTCAGCGCAGCAGGCTGGCTCGGATGGGACTCGTGCGCGAAGACGATTGGAGGGAGCGCGAACGCAACGAGAATGCGCGCGGCAAGGAGCGCTGTGCCGAGGCCAGGCGGCCGCGGCCATCGGCATCTGCCTGAGAGCGCCGTTACCGCGCGCCGAAACTGTAAGGGGGGCATCCTGAACTCCCATGCAGGTGGTTGCATGGGGGTTTGACGCGTGAGCGCGCGTTCTATTCCGGCCGGTCAATCACATAAATGTCAGCCGGCGCGGGCCGGCTTAGCCGCGCCCGTCCACGGTCGGCCGCCAGACCAACAGTCTCCGTTCCACCAGCGTCACCCCGAAGTCGATCAGGATGACGAAGGCCGACAGCACGAACATGCCGGCGAATACGCCGGCGACGTCGAATATGCCTTCGGCCTGCTGGATGAGATAGCCGAGTCCTGCCGCCGATCCCAGATACTCGCCGACGACCGCGCCGACCACGGCGAAACCGACCGAGGTGTGCAGCGAGGAGAACATCCAGGACAGGGCCGAGGGCCAATAGACGTGGCGCATCAACTGCCGCTCGCTCATGCCGAGCATGCGACCGTTGTCGAGCACGGTGCGACTGACTTCCTTGACACCCTGATAGACGTTGAAGAACACGATGAAGAACACCAGCGTCACGCCGAGCGCGACCTTCGACCAGATACCGAGGCCGAGCCACAGCGCAAAAATCGGCGCCAGCACCACGCGCGGCAGCGCGTTGACCATCTTGACGTAGGGGTCGAACACCGCGGCGACCAGCGGCTGGCGCGCGAACCAGAAGCCGATCAGCACACCGCCGAGCGATCCGATCACGAAGGCCAGGATCGATTCCGTCAGCGTGATGCCGAGATGCTTCCAGATCACACCGGACGAGAACCACTTGACGATCTGCGCGAATACGTCGACCGGGTTGGAGAAGAAGAACGGCGGCAGGAGGATCTTACCGAACACGGGGACGGTCGACAGCAATTGCCACAGCGCGATGCCGACGATGGCGACCAGGATTTGCAGCCCAAGCAGCGTGACCCGCGACATCAGACTGCCTCCTTCGCTAGGGTGGACTGCGCATAGCCCTTCATGACCTCGTCCTTGAGCACGCCCCAGATCTCGCGATGAAGCGCATGGAACTCCTTGTCCAGCCGCACTTCAAAAATGTCGCGCGGTCGCGGCAAGCTCACGCGCCAGTCGCCGATGATGCGCGAGGACGGCCCCGCCGACATGATCACGACGCGATCGGCGAGCGCGATCGCCTCCTCGAGGTCATGGGTCACGAACAGCACGGCCTTGCGGTCGGCATTCCAGAGGTCGAGCAGGAGGTTACCCATGACCTGCCTCGTCTGCGCATCGAGCGGCCCGAACGGCTCGTCCATCAGCAGGATCTTTGGATCGCGGATCAGCACCTGCGCCAGCGCCACACGCTTGCGCTGGCCGCCCGACAGCATGTGCGGATAGCGGCCCGCGAAGGCCCCGAGGCCTACCGACGTCAGCCATTTCTGCGCCCGCGGCAGCGCCTCGCTGCGCGGTGTGCCCTTGATCTCGAGCCCGATCGCGACATTGTCGATCGCGGTCTTCCAGGGGAACAGAGCGTCGGCCTGGAACAGATAGCCGGCATCCCGGTTCAGCCCGGCGAGCGGCCGGCCGAATATCTCGACGCCGCCGGCGGCCGGCTTGAGCAGCCCGGCCGCAACGTTGAGCAGCGTCGACTTCCCGCAACCGGTCGGGCCGACGATGGCGACGAACTCGCCCTGCCCGACTGTCAGATTCGCCTGCTCCACCGCCGTATAGACCCGGTCGTCCCCCAGCCGGAACGCGACCTTGGCATTTTCCAGCGCCACTGCCGTGGGCATTGTCATGGGTTCCCTCCGAATTTGGCCCGATGCCTTAGCCCCTCGCGCGGCCAAGTTCAATCAACCGGCCAAGCGTGGTACGCATGGGCCTTGTCATCCCCTCCCTCCATTGGGCGGGTCAGCGCAGTGAGCCCCGCCCGATGCCGTCCAGGCCGATGATTGGCTATGCCCACGTCACCAAGAGCTTCGGCGCGCTCAAGGCCGTGGACGATTTGTCGCTCGACATCGCCGAAGGCGAGTTTGTGGCCATCGTCGGCGGCTCGGGTTCGGGAAAGACGACGTTGCTGCGGCTCGCCAATCGGCTGATCGAGGCGGATGGCGGCACCATCACTGTGGAGGGCGAGGACGTCCAAAATGTCGATCCGGTCGCACTGCGCCGGCGGATCGGCTACGTGTTCCAGAGCGGCGGATTGTTTCCGCACCTGAGCGTGGCCGACAATATCGGGATCACGCCGAGGCTGCTGGGCGTGCCGCCGTCGGACATCGGCGCTCGCGTCGACGAACTGCTCGAACTCGTGCAGCTCGACCGTGCCGCGCATCGCGACCGTCTGCCGGAGGCACTCTCGGGCGGCCAGCGCCAGCGCGTCGGCGTGGCGCGGGCGCTCGCGGCAAAGCCCCGCATCGTGCTGATGGACGAGCCGTTCGGCGCGCTCGATCCCCTCACCCGCGATGCGCTCGGCGACGACTATCGTTCGCTTCACCGCAGCCTTGGCCTGACCACCGTGATGATCACGCACGACATGACGGAAGCGATCCTGCTCGCCGACCGTATCGCGGTAATGCGCAGCGGAAAGCTGCTCGCGCAGGGCACGCCGGCGGAGCTCTCGAGAAGCAGCGACGCCTACGTGCTGGAGTTGTTGCGCACGCCACGACGACAGGTCGAGCGGCTGAACGCGCTGCTACCGCACGGCGGTGCGGCATGAGCCTGTCGTCCGATCCGCGCTGGGGCGAGGCGCTGGCGCATCTGCCCGACTATCTCGGCAATCATGTGCGGGTGAGTCTCGCCGCGCTCGCGCTTGGCCTTGCCGCCAGCCTGCCGCTGGCGATCGTGACGCGCAACCGCCCGGCACCGCGCGGCGTCCTGCTCGCGCTCGCCAGCATCGTGCAGACAGTCCCGGGTCTGGCGCTGCTTGCGCTGTTCTATCCGCTGTTGCTTGCGGCGGCCTCCGTGACGCTGGCCTGGTTCGGCATTTCCTTCTCCGCCTTCGGCTTCCTGCCGGCGATGCTGGCGCTGGCGCTCTATTCGATGCTCCCGGTGCTGCGCAACGGCATCACCGGCCTCAACGGCATCGATCCCGCGCTGATCGAGGCCGCGAAGGGCGTCGGCATGACGGCCCGGCAGTCGCTCGTCATGGTCGAGCTGCCGCTGGCGCTGCCGGTGATGATGGCCGGCATCCGCACCGCCGCGGTGTGGGTGATCGGCACCGCGACGCTGTCGACCCCGATCGGGCAGACCAGCCTTGGCAATTACATCTTTGCCGGGCTTCAGACCCAGAACTGGGTGTTCGTGCTGTTCGGCTGCTTTGCGTCGGCGCTGCTCGCGCTCGCGGTCGATCAACTGCTCGGCCTGATCGAGAGCGGCCTGCGCCGCCGCAGCCGCGTGCGTATGGCGCTTGGCGCGGGCGGGATCGTGGCGCTGGTCGCTGCAACGCTGGTGCCGACGATGGGACGCTCCGCGCAAGGCTATGTCGTCGGCGCCAAGACTTTTGCGGAACAATATGTGCTCTCCGCCCTGCTCAGGGAGCGCCTCCAGGCCGCCGGCCTCTCGGCCACCGCACGATCGGGCCTCGGCTCCAGCGTGATCTTCGCGGCGTTGAAGGCCGGCGACATCGATCTCTACGTCGATTATTCCGGCACGCTCTGGGCCAACCAGCTGCATCGCACGGACATCAAGCCGCGCGCCGAGCTGCTCGCGGAGCTGAAGACAACACTTGCGAAGGAGAACATCACCCTGCTCGGCGAGCTCGGCTTCGAGAATGCCTATGCGCTGGTGATCCCGAAAAAGCGCGCCGAGGCGCTTGGCATCCGCACCATCGCCGATCTCGCCGCGCATGCGCCGACGCTGTCGATCGCCGGCGACTATGAGTTCTTCTCGCGGCCCGAATGGGCCGCACTGCAAAAGGCCTATGGGCTCCAGTTCCGCGCCCAGCGCCAGATGCAGCCGGATTTCATGTATGCGGCCGTCGCCAGCGGCGAGGTCGACGTGATCGCCGGCTACACCAGCGACGGGTTGATCGCGAAATACGATCTCGTTGCACTCGACGATCCCAGGCAGGCGATTCCGCCCTACGATGCGATCCTGCTGCTCGCCCCGAAGCGCGCCGGCGACGAGCGGCTGCAGGCTGCGCTCAGACCGCTGCTCGACAAGATCGACATCACAACCATGCGCGAAGCCAATTTGCGCGCCAGCGGCAATGACGCGAACTCGTCGCCTGATGCGGTGGCGCGGTGGCTGTGGGAGAAGACCGGGCGACGGTGAAACAGAGAGTCGAGGGGGTAGCCGGGACGGGGGACTCCGGCTACCCCCTCTTCGCCCATCTCTGGAGGAAGAGAGGGCAAAGCGCAATCAGTTCACGCCCTCACCTCCTGCCGCTGGAACAGCACGTAGCCGGACGCGAACAGCACGATGGTGCCCGCGACGAGGCCTACGGTCTGCGGCCAGGCAATCATGACGCTTTCGCCGAACGGGAGCGGCGCGCCCATGACGGCACCGTGGAGCTGATCGAGGAAGACCGGGCCGAGCGTGCGCGTGCTCGGCGACAGCACGGCAAGCATGGCCTCCCCGAACAGGTCGTTTGGCGACAGCCGCAGCAGTTCCTGGGTCCAGATCGCGGTTGCCGGGTCGTTCAGGCCGAGCAGCGCGTAGCGCGGATCGGACGGCGCGACCGCCTGCGCGATCGCGGGGGCCAGCATCGGCCACAGCACGGACAGGAACAGCCAAACGCCGAGCGAGACCAGCGCGGCGGTCGCGGGCGAGCGGAATACGATCGAGAGCAGCATCGCAAGCGACAGCCAGACCCCGGCATAGAAGATCGCCACCACCAGAAAAACGAGCGAGCGCGCGATCTCCTCGCCGCCGGGCGGCACCCCGAGGAAAATCAGGCCAAGGCCGATCACCAAAAGCCACAATGCGGCGAGACTGATGCCGATGGTCGCGAGGGCTGCGAGAAATTTCCCCATCAGCAACGCATCCCGGTAGATCGGCTGCGCCAGGATACGGGACAGCGTCCGCCGGTTGTGTTCGCTGTTGACGGCATCGAAGCCCAATCCGATCGCCATCAGGGGGATGAGAAATCCGAGGATCGCGACGAATGACGGCAGCGGCGCCTGGTCGATGGTGAACAGCCGCAGCAGCAGGAACGGATCTTCGGCCGTGTTCTGCCGCAGGCTGTTGATCGCTTCGTAGAGCGCGGCGAGCGCCGTAAAGACGATCAGCAGTTCCAGCATCAGCATTCGGACGCTGGAGATGTGGTCCGCGAGTTCCTTGACGAAGACCGTGGACAGTCCCTGGAATGGTGAACCCTCACGCCGCATGACGAACGTCTCCGGTGGGCTGGACCTGGAAATAGCGCGCGTAGATCGCCTCCAGGCTCGGCTCGTCGACCGACAAGCGCCGCAGCGATCCATCGACCGCGACGACGGCGCGCGCCGCGTCCGGCCGCACGTCCCGCTCCGCGGTCATGCGGAAGCGATCGGCGGCAAGCGTCTCGACCTGGGTCACGCCGGGGATCATCGCGAGCCGCCGGGCGATGCCAAGCCCCTCGGCCTCGACTTCCACGACGAAGCCGGCGCCGAGCACCTTGACCGCCAGTTCCGGCACAGCGCCCATCAGCACGATGCGGCCGGCCTGGAACAGCGCGACGCGATCGCAGATGCGCTGAACCTGGTCGAGCATGTGGGAGGACAACAGCACCGTGATGCCCTCGGATTTCAACTCCCCGATCAATCCGAGGAATTCCTGCGTCGCCTGCGGATCAAGTCCGGAAGTCGGCTCGTCGAGGATCGCTATCTCGGCGCGCTTGACGATGATCTCGGCAAGGCCCAGCCGCTGGCGCATGCCGCGCGAGAATGTCGCGACGCGGCGTGACGCGACGTCCGCCAATCCTACCCGCACCAACGCAGCCTCGATCCGCCGCACGCGCTCGGCGCGCGGCAGTCCCATCAGCTTGGCGGTGTAGGCGAGGTTTTCCGTGGCCGTAAGCTGATCGTAGAAGCCGACGGAATCGGGCAGGTAGCCGACTCGCCGCTTGACCTTCAACGGCTCGCGCGCAGGGTTGAAGCTGAGCACGCTGACCTCGCCGGACGAGATCTCCGTCAAGCCGAGCATCATCAGGATGGTCGTGGTCTTGCCGGCGCCGTTCGGGCCGAGCAGACCGAACACCTCGCCGCGGGCAATGTCAAAGTCGATGGAGTCGACGACCACGGTCTTGTCGTAGCGCCTTGTCAGCCCGCGCGCGGTGATGACGTGGTCTCGGGCCGTCCGTCGGGCATCGTTCTGTTGATCGCTCATCGCCGTCCAAACCTCGCAACTGCACCCAGCATCAACAGCAGCGCGACGCCGATGACGCCCGCGCCCGCCATGCCCCATACCGTCGAAGTGCCGACGGTGACGCGGAACTGACTGGAGGCGCTTTCGCCGCGCGAGGTGGCGCGGAGCGTGGTCTGGTAGTCGCCGGCCAGCGACTTGTCGCTGGGGGTAAGCAGCGCCTGCACTTCGCTATCCTTGCCTGGCACGAGGCGGTCGATCGTCGCCGGCTCGAATGTTACCTTCCATCCGCTCGGTGCGCTCCCTGCCAGCGCAATGTTCTCGGCCGGCGCCGTACCGGTGTTGGTCACGACGAGCGGGATCGAGCTTTGCTGCCCCGCGACCGCACGTGCGCTCAACAGACCGTCGCGGCCGGAGATCTGGAGCTGCGGCTGGCCGACCACGTCAAGCGCGAGCTCGGTGGACGCCGAGGCGTCCTCCGCCTTCACGGTGACCTTGACCGGGAAGTGACCGGCATCGATCGTGCTGGGCGGACGTACCTTCAGCTTGATGTCCTTGGACTGGCCGGCGTCGATCGGGATCGAGGACAGCTCCTGCGTGCCATAGGCCTCGGTGAACGAGGTCTCGAAATTGGCCGGTGCCTCGGCGCCGAAGCTTGCGACGAGGTTGCGTCCTGAGTCGTTCTTGATCGAGAGCGTATAGTCGAAATTGGACTTCGGGCTGCCGCGCAGCGACGGCAGGCTCGACTTCACGCTGAGTTTTGCGGGCAATTCCTTGGCGAGCGATACCGCGATGGGCAGCTCCGCATTGGTGCCCTGCCCTTCGGCCTTGACCGTGAGCGTGTGCGCGCTGAGATCATTGCCAGCGGGAACGTCGAGCCTGAGCTGCAATGCAACGCTGCCATCGGGTGCCGGCATCGCCGCTCCAACCGGCTGGCCGCCGCCGAGCAGCGTTGCCGTCCAGCCGCTCGGCACGCCCGCGACCGAAAGTTGATAGCGCTCCGGCGACAGCCCGTAATCCTGCAAGCGCAGCGAAACGTTGGCGGTGGTGCCGGGCCGCACCGTGATCGCCGGATAGTCGGTCATCAGGTAGAGCCCCTTGATATCGTGTGGCGGCTCGGCC
This sequence comes from Bradyrhizobium sp. SZCCT0153, assembly GCF_018129995.1. GTDB lineage: Bacteria > Pseudomonadota > Alphaproteobacteria > Rhizobiales > Xanthobacteraceae > Bradyrhizobium > Bradyrhizobium japonicum_G. The sequence continues at coordinate 428,876 of NZ_JAFCKS010000004.1, read as the reverse complement.
GCATGAACGACGGGACCAAGCAACGCCAGGGCAATTGCAAGCCGCGCAGCATGAAGCGCTCGCATGGACAGAACTCCTGCAAGAAAGTTGGATCAGATGGACGTGCCGCCGGAAGACCGAGGTGGCGACGCGCCTCATGATGGAAGCAATCGTGACAATCGTTTGGAAGCGGCGCATCGCGCCAATTACAAGTCGGTGATTGCGGGTGCTTGCGGCTCAGACTTTAGTCCGACCAATCATGAACGACTGGTAATGTCGCCTGCGCTCTTCGGGTGTGAAAGGAGACCGGGCCGCCGATGCGGGCCTGCAAGTTTTCCGAAGCGATCACGCGAATGAAGTTGCCAGCACACTATAGGGCGCCATCGGCGTCGATGATCGGAAAGAGCCGCGAGGGGCGCTACAGCCCCCGGATCATCCCCGCATCGATCAGCAGCCGGTTCAGCCGCCGCGCTTCCGCCCCGTCCTTGCAGCCGTAAAAGATTCCCTTGCAACGGAGCATGATCTGCTTCTGCTCGGCGAAGGACGGATCAAGCGGAATACCGGCGGCTTCCTGGATGACCAGCGGCAGATACGGGCCGTCGATCGTGTCCATCACGGCCTCGCTCTTGACCGGCTCGAAATTGACGGCGTCGATCGCATAATAGGTCGCGTAGAGACGCGGATCGTAGGCGTCGAGCTTCTTGCCGATAGCGCCCTCGTCGAGCCCGGGCTCGAGAATATTCGGCGCAAACTCAGGCTGGTGGTCGCCGTAGCGCACGATCAGGAAGGGCTCGCCGGGAAAACTCTTCTTCAGGCCCGCGACGAACGCTCTGTACTGCTCGGCGCTCATCGCCTGCCGGCGCAGATATTCGTCGATCGACGGGACATTGCCGGGCGCACGCCAGTTCGGCAGCAGATCGGGGCGGAAGCGCGTCTCCCAGGGGAAATGATTGGCGCCGAGATAGATGAAGGTGAACAGCGGCTTGTTCGGCCTCCGCTCGCCCATCAGCCGGAGCGCCTTGTCATAGAAGAAAGAGTCCGGCTCGACATCCTTGGCGCCGAGATCCTTCGAGTCGAGGAAGCGTTCGACGCCGGTCGTCATCTGAAAGCTGCGCGCGCCCATGAAGCCGCCATAGGCGGGATAGAGCGATAGGGTATCGTAGCCGCAGCGGCGCAGCGCCAGCGGCAGGCCGCGCTCGACGCGGTTTGAGGCGATGCGCGTCACGAAATATGCGAAGCGGCCGAACGAGCGCGAGGAAAGGCCCGCGAGCACGTTGTATTCGGTGAACCAGCTCGGCCCGCCATTGCTTTCGGCCAGGAACGTACGCTCCTTGCCGTCCCAGGACTTGAAATGGCTGCCATAGCCCGGCGGCACCTTGATGCCTTGGGCCGCGCGGATGTCGAAGCTCGATTCATCATGGACCATGATGATGTTCGGTCGCCGGCCCGCTGGATGGCAGGCATCGACCAGCGGCATATTGAGCCGCTCGCTGGTCGAAGCGGCCGACTCCATGAAGCCGTATTGCGCAAAGTCGGAGACCGCGCTGACGCCGGAGCGGAAGAATTTCGAGAGATAGCCGTCGTCGTAATAGCCGCGCCAGGCCTCGTCCGGACGATAGAGCGAATAGCCGACCAGCGCGGCAAGACAAGCGAGCTTGCAGGCGAGCGCCGGCAGGCGGCGGATGCGGAACGGGTCGAGCCACCACAGCGCATACATCAGCGGCAGCGTGACGAGGCCGGCCAGGATCACCGACCAGCGCAAATTCGGGAAGATCGTGAACAGGAATGCCACCGTGTCGCGGTCGATCATCATCAGGTCGATGAAGTTGACCGTCATCTGCACGACGTCGTGCTTGAGCCGCGACAGCAGCACCAGCACCACGACCATGGTCAGCGACAGCGCACCCGACAGCGCCGGCCGCCGCAGCAGCGTGATCCAGAAGAAGTTGAGGATGCCCCAGGCCAGCGCGAAGGAGAGGCGCGAGCCGAAATCGGTCTCGGTCTCGTACATCAGCGCGAGCGCCGCCAGATGGGGCGCCGCGACCGCGAGCAGCCGCCACATGCCGAGCGCGGCGACGCTCGCCAGCACGGCGGTCGTGCCAAAGGGACCTGGACTGGGCGCGGACGCCATCGACGACACGCAACTTCTGGTCCGGCGCGATGAATACCCAGCCGTCTGGCCGGCCTGCGGCGTTCGGCGCAGCCGGAGGCCTGCACCGTGTCATAAAACTGTAATTGAACGGTCACGGACAAGCAACGCGCGTCACGGGCCGATCTTCGCTTAATGTTAGTGGACGGCGAACGGCCGCGTGGCCAACTCCATCCCTCACCCTCAGGAGCCTGCGACGCAGGCGTCTCGAAGGGCGAGGCCCGAGTTGGGCCTGCATGGTTCGAGACGGCGCTACGCGCCTCCTCACCATGAGGGTCGGGCAGGATCAGGCGCCGTGCGCCGGCCTGGCGATCCCGGCGATGAACAGGTCGATCACCCCTTCCGCCATCTGGTCGATCTCGCCCTCCTCCACGCCCCACCGCGGAAGGTGGCCGTCGAGGTTCATCCGGGCAAAGCCGTAGACCATGGCGCGGCCGGCGACCTGGATGCTCTTGAGGTCGGCCGATCGCAACAGGCCCTGCTTCGCCGCATCGGCCAGGATCTGCTCGGTCAGAGCGATCAACTCGGCATTGTCGCGCGTCAGCTCCGCCGAGCTGCCATGGGCGAAATAGCGCCCGGTGGAGATGATCTCGAAATGCGCGGGATTGCGCATCGCCCAGCGCAGGTAGGCAAGGCCGAAGGCGCGGAAGCGGCCGAGCGGAGCGGCGGTCGGTGCCTGATCCAGCGCCACCTCGATCTCGGCTCGAAAGCGCCGCTGCGCCTCCTCGGCCGCCGCCGCCATCAAGGCATCGCGGTTCGGAAAGTGCCGGAACGGCGCCCCCGGCGACACCGCGGCCCGTCGTGCGGCCTCGCGCACCGAGACTTCCGCACCCTCCGCAGCCAGTTGCAGCGCAGCATCGATCAGCGCGCGGCGGAGGTCGCCATGGTGATAGGGCCGGGGTTCGGGGAGATTGGTGCGGCGAGCACGCGGCTTGGACGGCGGTCGAGCGGGCATGCCGCGTTCTAGCATCACCCGAACGTGAATGTAAGCAGCGATTACACCATTGACGGTCACCCCCTCCCCAAATGTAATCGATGATTACATAATGGAGGAGACCACCATGACACAACGCCAAAGCTGGTTTGAAGGCTGGCGGCTGCTCGCCGCTTTCTGCTTGAGCCTGATCGTCCTGAGCCTGTGGATCGCCTCGATGCGACAGTTCGAGGTCGAGGGCGTGCGGATGGTGATCCGCTTCACGGCACGAAGCTCGCTGCTGCTGTTCTGCCTCGCCTTCAGTGCCGCGGCACTGGCGCGGCTGTGGCCCAACAGCTGGACGCGCTGGCAGCGACGCAACCGGCGCTATCTGGGCTTGAGCTTCGCCGCCTCCCACGCCATCCACGCAGGCGCGATCGTCGCGTTCGCCGAGATGGATCCGGCCGGCTTTGCCGAGACCACCTCGGCGGCCTCCTACATCTTCGGCGGCATCGGCTATGCCGTCATCATCGCCATGAGCGCGACCTCGTTCGACCGCACCGCCGCGCTGCTCGGGCCGCGCGCTTGGCGCGCGCTGCACCTAGCAGGCGGATACTATCTCTGGGTCCAGTTCATGGTGTCGTTCGGCAAGCGCGTGCCGGCGATGCCGCTCTACGCCGCATTTCTCATTCCGCTCCTCGCGGTGATGGCGTTGCGGCTGATCGCGATGGCCGCGAGCCCCGCCCGGCAGACTGCTGACGCGCAATAATGCTCGCGCAAGACGCCGCAGCTGACCTCGCTTCTTAAGATGAAGTCGCACGCAAGCGGCACGCGGCGAGATTATCGCGCGATGAGAGAGCAGATGAAGAGCCGAGTCTTCGGCTCTGAAGACGCTGGTGTTTTGGCGCTTGGAATCTTACGAGAAGGACCGAGAAACGACGCCAGACCAAGAATGTGATTTAAGCGTCATTTCTTCGCGCTCAGAGGGCGCTTCTACTCGCGAAGAATTTGAATGAAGCAGCAGTGCTTCGCGCGAGATGAAAAGAGCGAGACCGCGGTTTGCGATCTCGCTCAGATATAGTCGCGAAGGTTTAAGAATTGGTTTGGCGAGCGAAGCTTGTGCTCTCGCGTCGCGACGACGACGACTTAGTTCTTGCTCTTGTCGACCAGCGCGCCCTTCTTGATCCAGGGCATCATGTCGCGAAGCTTGGCGCCGACTTCCTCGATCGGATGCTCGGCGAGCTTGGCGCGGGTCGCCTTGAACGAGGTCTGGTTGACCTTGTTCTCGAGCATCCAGTCGCGGGCGAACTTGCCGGACTGGATGTCGTTGAGCACGCGCTTCATCTCCTTCTTGGTCTCGTCGGTGACGATGCGCGGACCGGTAACGTACTCGCCGTACTCGGCGGTGTTGGAGATCGAGTAGTTCATGTTGGCGATGCCGCCTTCATAGATCAGGTCGACGATCAGCTTCACTTCGTGCAGGCACTCGAAGTAGGCCATCTCCGGGGCGTAGCCGGCTTCGACCAGGGTCTCGTAGCCGCCCTTGATCAGCTCGACCAGGCCGCCGCAGAGCACGACCTGCTCGCCGAACAGATCGGTCTCGCACTCTTCCTTGAAGGTGGTCTCGATGATGCCGGCCCGGCCGCCGCCGACCGCGGAGGCGTAGGAGAGGCCGAGGTCATGGGCGTTGCCCGAGACGTCCTTGGCGATCGCGATCAGGCAGGGAACGCCGCCGCCGCGCTGGTACTCCGAGCGCACGGTGTGGCCGGGGCCCTTGGGCGCGATCATCAGCACGTCGAGATCGGCGCGCGGGTCGAGCAGATTGAAGTGGACGTTGAGGCCGTGCGCGAAGACGAGGGCGGCGCCCTTCTTCATGTTGTCGTGCAGGTGCTCGCGGTAGATGTCGCCCTGGAGTTCGTCCGGGGTCAGCATCATGACGAGGTCGGCCCATTTGGCAGCTTCGGCGACTTCCATCACCTTGAAGCCGGCGGCTTCCGCCTTCTTGGCCGAGGCCGAACCCTTGCGTAGCGCGATGGCGACGTCCTTGACGCCGGAATCCTTGAGGTTCAGCGCATGGGCGTGGCCCTGGCTGCCGTAGCCGACGATGACGACCTTCTTGCCCTTGATCAGGTTCAGGTCAGCGTCGCGATCGTAATAAACACGCATGGTCGTTTCCTCGTTCAGGGCCAGAATCGGCCGATGGTCAGTGTCCGAAGGGTGAAATTTGCGGATTTCCGGGGCTGTCTAGAGCATTTTGGCCCCTTAAGGAAACCCGTTTCTGCATGGAAATCCGCGACATCATGCATCCATGAAAACGGGGTAGAGGGAGGCCAGCAGCAGGATCGCCATCAGGATATTGAAGGCGCGGACCAGCCGCTCTGACGTCAGAACGGGACGCAGCGCTGTCCCGAAAAGGGCCCAGAGCACCGTCGAGACGGTGCCGACGAGCAGGCTGACCAGGGTCTGGATCGCGATGTTGATCGGAAACCGGGCGATCGCCGCATAGGCGGTAATGGTGCCAATCACGATCACCCAGCCTTTGGCATTGATCCATTGGAACATCGCCGCGCCCCAGAAGGTCATCGGGCCGCGGGCACTCTCCGCGCCCGGCTTGGCCGGGCCGGACATGGCGATCGCGGCGGCAAGATAGATCAGGTAGGCGGCACCGGCATATTTCAGGATGGTCTGGAGGATCGGATAGGCCAGGAACACCGTGCCGAGCCCGAGGCCGACCGCGGCAACCATGAAGGCAAAGCCGAGGACGATGCCAACGATGTGGGGGATGGTACGCCGGAAACCGTAGGTCAGGCCAGAAGCCAGCAGCATGATGTTGTTCGGTCCTGGCGTGAAGTACATCACCACCATGAAGGCGAGGAAGGCATAGAACAGCGATTGGGACATGCTCACCTCACGCCGTCTTCGGTTGCGGTTCTTTGGGTAACGCCGCGGGTCGCTTCGCCAGCACCATCACCGCGATACCGCCGATCACGGTCAGCATGCCGGCGAGGCGCAAGGGTCCGAATCTTTCTCCGAACACGATGCTGGAGGCGGCCGAGCCGACGAACGGCACGAGCAGCGCGAACGGCACCACCTGTGCGGCAGGATAGTCACGCAACAGCCGGCCCCAGAGCCAGTAGGCGATGCTGGTCGAGATGGCCCCGATCACCAGCAGGCAGATGAGGCCGGTGAGCGACATATGGATCAGCGAGCGCCACGTCGGCTCCGGCCCGTTGACGACCAGCGCGAGCAAGAGCAGGGGCACCGCGGTGACAAGGCACAACCAGGCGAACAGGTCGAACATCGGCACGCCGCGCGCGCCTCGCAGCAGGACGTTGCCCACGGCAAAGCTGACCGGCGCGATCATCAGAACCGCAAACGCGCCAACGCTGAAATCATAACCGACGGTACCGCAGATCATCAGGAGGCCGACTGCTGCAATGACGATGCCCAGCGTCTGCGCCGGCGTCGGCCGCTCGCCGAATGCAGCGGCAGCAAAGCCAATCGTGAACAGGGCCTGGCTCTGCACGACAACGCTGGTCAGCCCGACCGGCACGCCATGGGCGATGCCGTAAGCTTGCGAGAGGAACTGCCCGAGGAACAGCGTGAAGCTGATCGCGACCAGCAGCCGCCAGGCGACCTTCGGCCTGGGAATGAACAGGCACGGCACCGCTGCAATGGTGAAGCGCATCGCCGTCATCAGTTCCGGCGAGAACTCGTCGAGAGCGATCCGGCTTGCGACGAACGCAAGCCCCCAGATGACCGCCACCAAGATGGCGATGAGGATGTCGGCCGGCTTCATTGTTGTTTCCGGTTCTGCCCTGTCGTGCAGCCCTGTTGTCTTAGCCTTGCTCGCCGGCTTTCGGTTTACGCAAAAGATAAGTGCCGTGCATCGGCGCCTGGTAGTCGGCCGAGACCAGCGTGAAGCCGACGTCGGTCAGCATCCGCTCCATCACCCAGCCGAAGGTGGAATATTCGTCGCGCATATGCGTGACCACGCTCGCCCGCGAGAAATCGTGGTTCTTGATCTCGAAGTCGGCCCATTGCTCGACGTCGCGCTCGACGGCATCGGGCATCGAAGCGTAGACGATGTCGCGCAAATAGAAGGTCGCACCGGGCTTGAGCGCGCGATAGATCCGCGACATCGCCACCGCCTTCCAGAAATCCGGCAGATGGTGCAGTGTGAATTCGCTGACGATCAGGTCATAGGATTCCGGCCGGTAGGCGAAGCTGAGCAGACCAGCGGACTGCGTCCGCACGGGCGCCTTGCGGTCACGCGCATAGATCTCGGCGAGCGCAAGCATCGCAGGCGAGATGTCGATGGCGTCGACCTCGGCGCCCATCAGCGCAGCCTCGGTCGCCAGCACGCCGTTGCCGCAACCGATATCGGCGATGCGCCAGCCGCGCTGGACGCCGAGCATCTTCAGCGCGGCGCGCGCCCGCAGATCGGCATCGTCGTGGGAGTCGTAGATCGAGGCCACTGCAGGCCCGATCCCCATCCGGTTCCGCTCGTTGTAGTACCAGTCGCGCGCCAGCATGTCTCACATCCCTTCAGGCCCGCGGCCGATCGCGGCGACGCCGGTGCGCGACACCTCGACAAGGCCGAGCGGACGCATCAGGTCGATATATTGATTGATCTTGTCGGTATTGCCTGTGATCTCGAACACAAAGCTCTCGGTGGTGGCGTCGATCACCCTGGCGCGGAAGGCGTCCGCCAGTCGCAGCGCTTCGACCCGATGCTCGCCCAGTCCGCGCACCTTCACCATCGCAAGCTCGCGCTCGATCGAGCGCTTGGTCAGCGTCATGTCGACGACGCGATAGACCGGGATCATGCGGTCGAGCTGGTGCTTGATCTGCTCGATCACCATCGGCGTGCCCGTGGTGACAATGGTGATGCGCGAGAGATGCTTCTGGCTTTCGGTCTCCGAGACCGTGAGACTCTCGATGTTATAGCCGCGCCCGGAGAACAGGCCGATGACGCGGGCGAGCACGCCGGGCTCGTTCTGCACGAGCACCGATAGTGTGTGCGTCTCGTTGGGATCGTGACGCTCCTCGATGAAATAGGCGGATGCGGGCTGGTTCATTGTCGTCCCCTCTTGTCTCCCGTCACGCCATTGCTGGCGCGTCCGTTCCGACCCAACGGCGGAACAGATCGAAATCGATATTGCCGCCGGACAGCACGAGACCGACGCGCTTGCCCGACAGTTTTGTCTTTTCCTGAAGCGCCGCGGCGAGCGCGGCGGCGCCGGCGCCTTCGGCGAGATTGTGCGTGTCGGTCCAGTAGGCGCGGATCGCGGCGGCGACCTCGTCGTCGGTGACCTCTACGATGCGCGAGGCGCCCTTGCGGATCAGCGCGAACGCATCCCCGTCGGGAATGCGCGTCGCCATCCCGTCGGCCAGCGTGTTGCTGCTCTCGGTGGTCACGACGTGACCTGCCGCAAACGATAGCGCGTAGGACGGCGCCTCGGTCGACTGCACGCCGACGATCTCGGTCTTCAGGCCCAGGAGATCGCGCGCCATGATGCAGCCGCAGATGCCGGAGCCCTGCCCGATCGGTACGTAGAGAATGTCGAGATCGGGCGCGGCCCCGAACAGCTCGAGCGCGTAGGTCGCCACCCCCAGAACGAGGTCTGGGTGGAACGACGGCACCATGTGAAGCCCGGCGAATTGCGCGTGGCGCCCCGCCTCCTCGCGCGCGGCTTGGAAGTCGTCGCCATGCTCGATCAGTTCGGCGCCAAACGCCTTCATCGCCCGGTTCTTCTCGACCGAGTTGCCGCGGGGCACGTAGATCACCGCCGGCACGCCGTGGCGGCTCGCGGCAAAGGCCAGGCTCTGGCCATGATTGCCGCGCGTCGCCGAGATGATGCCCGGAACGTTCGGCCGTTCGCGCTTCAGCCGGTCGAGATAGACGAGCCCGCCGCGCACCTTGAAGGCGCCGATCGGCGTGTGATTTTCATGCTTGACCAGAACTTGCGTGCCGAGCCGCTGGCTGAGCAGCGGCCAGGCGTGCGCCGGCGTCGCCGGCACCGCCTGCCCCACGATCTCGTGCGCGCGCTCGAGCTCCTTCAGGTCGAACATCGCGTCACACCAGCGCCTTGCCGCCGGCAAATGCCTTTGCCGTGGCTTCGTCGTTGGCCTGCTCCGGCAGCAGCATCTCGTTGTGCGCCTTGCCGGAGGGAATCATCGGGAAGCAGTTTTCCAGCGACGCGACGCGGCAGTCGAACAGCACCGGGCGCTTGACCGAGATCATCTCCTGGATGGCACCGTCGAGATCGCCGGGCTTGTGCACCTGGAAGCCGACGCCGCCATAGGCTTCCGCGAGCTTGACGAAGTCCGGCATCGCCTCCGAATAGGAATGCGACAGCCGGTTGCCGTGCAGCAGCTGCTGCCACTGCCGCACCATGCCCATGTACTGGTTGTTCAGGATGAAGATCTTGATCGGCAGTTCGTACTGAACCGCCGTCGACATCTCCTGCATCGTCATCTGCACCGAGGCATCGCCGGCGATGTCGATGACCAGGCTGTCGGGATGGGCCACCTGCACGCCGACCGCGGCCGGCAGGCCGTAGCCCATGGTGCCGAGACCGCCCGACGTCATCCAGCGATGCGGCTCCTCGAAGCCGTAGAACTGCGCCGCCCACATCTGGTGCTGGCCGACCTCGGTCGTGATGTAGGTATCCCTGCCGCGCGTCGCCTCGAACAGGCTCTGGATCGCATGCTGCGGCAGGATGACGTCGTTGCTCTTCTTGTAATAGAGCGAGTTGCGGGCGCGCCATTGCGCGATCTGCTGCCACCACGCCTTGATGTCGGGCCTCTTCGCCTCCGCCTTGAACACCTGGAGGATGTCGCCGAGGACGTTGCCGCAATCGCCGATGATTGGCACGTCGACGCGGATGTTCTTGTTGATCGAGGACGGGTCGATGTCGATGTGGATCTTCTTCGAGCCTGGCGAGAACGCGTCGACGCGGCCGGTGATGCGGTCGTCGAAGCGCGCGCCGACGCACAGCATGACGTCGCAATCATGCATCGTCATGTTGGCCTCGTAGGTGCCGTGCATGCCGAGCATGCCGAGCCAGTTCTTGCCCGACGCTGGATACGCACCCAGTCCCATCAGCGTCGAGGTGATCGGAAAACCGGTGACCTCGACCAGTTCCCGGAGCAGCTTGGTGGCCTCAGGGCCGGAATTGATGACGCCGCCGCCGCTGTAGATCACGGGGCGCTTGGCAGTGGCGAGCAGCGCGACGGCTTTGCGGATCTGCGTCGCATCGCCCTTCACGCGCGGTGCGTAGGAGCGATGCACGTCGGATTTGCGCGGCGGATGATAGGTGCCGGTCGCGAACTGCACGTCTTTGGGGACGTCGACCAGCACCGGGCCCGGACGGCCCGTGGTCGCGACGTAGAAGGCCTCGTGCAGCACCTTGGCGAGATCGTTGACGTCGCGCACCAGCCAATTGTGCTTGGTGCAGGGGCGCGTGATGCCGACGGTGTCGCATTCCTGGAACGCGTCGTTGCCGATCAGGTGCGTCGGCACCTGGCCGGAGATGCAGACCAGCGGGATCGAGTCCATCAGCGCGTCGGTCAGCGGCGTCACCATGTTGGTGGCGCCGGGGCCCGACGTCACCAGGGCTACGCCCGGCTTGCCGGTCGAGCGCGCATAGCCCTCGGCGGCATGGCCCGCACCCTGCTCGTGGCGGACCAGGATGTGCTGGACCTCGCTCTGCTGGAAGATCTCGTCATAGATCGGAAGCACCGCGCCGCCGGGATAGCCGAAAATGTCGGTCACGCCGTGATCGATGAGTGCGCGGACGATCATCGCTGCGCCGGTCATCTGGTTCGGATCGTGGCTCTTGTCGTTCATTGGCTTGCTCCGGATGCGCTGTTGTCAGCGGCTTCTTTGTGTCTGGTTCGGGAAATAAAAAAGGCCCCGAAGAGGGACCCATGCACACCGCCTGTCATGTGGATGGCAGCTAGCCACCCCCGGCGGTGTGCCTGGGTACGACGGCGATAAGGAGTTTGGTAATAATGTTACGCATGGCAGGTGTCCGGCTTCCCGAAGGTTGCGCGAAACATAGCGACCAATGCCCTGATGTCAAGGCAATGCGGCCCTTCCCGCGCGATTTTGCCAGTGTAGCGGTGTTCCCGGGCTTCGGCGAGAGGTAAATTTGGGAACCGCGGCACAAAACCGTGTCAGCCGGGGTCCCGAGCCGCCCTCACGATCGCCGCGAGCCACCCCCGTGCGTCCTGCGGCTTCAACCATTCGAATTCCGGCAGCTGGTGCCGGAACCAGGTGAATTGCCGCTTGGCGTAATGGCGGGTATCGGCACGGCCGATCGTGCCGGCTTGCTCCAGGCTGAGCTCGCCACGCAGATGCCGGATCAAGGCCGGCACGCCATGGGCCTTCATGGCCGGCAACAACGGATCGAGGTGTCGGACGGCGAGTTGCTCGACCTCCTGCAGCGCGCCGGCGCCCAACATGGCATCGAAGCGGGCGTCGATGCGCGCGTAGAGCTCGTCGCGTTCGGGCGCGAGAAACACCGCGCGAAAACTGTCCTTGGGCAGCAAGGGCGGCTGGCCCTCATGGTGCCAGTCGAGCAGCGAACGCCCGGTCGCCTCGACCACTTCGAGCGCGCGCGCGATCCGGGTGCGGTCGCGCAGGTTCAATCGCTCGGCCGCACGCGGATCGGAGACTGCGAGTTCCGCGTGCAGCGCCTCGACGCCGTTCCGTTCCAGCCGCGCCCGCACGTCCTCGCGCACCTCTGCGGGGATCGCCGGCACAACGGACAGGCCCGCCGTCAGCGCCTTGAAATAGAGCCCTGTGCCGCCGATGAAGATCGGCAGGCGACCCTCGGCCTTCGCCTCGTCGAGCGCCTTCGCCGCATCACTGACCCAGGCACCGGCCGAGAAATTCATGGCGGCATCGACATGACCGTAAAGGCGATGCGGAGCGCGCGCCTCGTCGCCATGGGTGGGACGCGCCGTGATGATGCGGAGGTCGCGGTAGACCTGCATGGAATCGGCATTGATCACGACCCCGCCCGCAGCGAGCGCCAGCTCGAGCGCCAGCGCCGACTTGCCGCTGGCGGTCGGGCCTGCGATAAGCACGGCCTTGCCGACATAGCTTCCGCTGACCTGCCTCTCGCTCACGAAAACCTCAAATGTCCCTCGTCGCCACGCTGATCTGCAACCCGAATAATCCCGCGCTCGACTCTACCATCGTCGACGGCGCCCGCGCGGTGCTGCCTCAGGCAGCTCCCGCGCACTGGCTGTTCGACGGGGTTGCGGTCGACATCCCCTTCGGCGCCGACAGTAACCTCGAAGGCGACCGTCACGCCATCGAACAGCGGCTCCGCGAGCTTCGCGGCGACCTGCCCATCGACATCGTCGTGCAGCCAGTCGGCTTCCGGCGCAAGAAGCTTTTTCTCGCCGACATGGATTCCACCATGATCAGCCAGGAATGCATCGATGAGCTCGCCGATTTTGCCGGGTTGAAGGCCCACGTGGCTGCCATCACCGATCGCGCGATGCGCGGCGAGATCGAGTTCGAGCCGGCGCTGCGCGAGCGCGTCGCGCTGCTGAAGGACCTCCCGGTCGGCGTGGTCGACAAGGTGCTGGCCGAACGCATCACGCTGACGCCAGGCGGCCGTGAGCTGGTCGCAACCATGCGCGCCCACGGCGCCTATGCCTGTCTCGTCTCCGGTGGATTCACGCTGTTCACCAGCGCGGTCGCCGCCAGGATCGGCTTCCAGGAAAACCGCGCCAACGAGCTCGTCGTCCGCGACGGCAAGTTCACCGGCGGGGTGAAGGAGCCGATCCTGGGCCGCGCGGCGAAGCTCGCGACGCTGGTGGATCTGATGGAGTCGTTCGATCTCGACGACATCGATTCCGTCGTGGTCGGCGACGGCGCCAATGACCTCGCGATGATCCAGGCGGCGGGGCTGGGCGTGGCCTATCACGCCAAGCCGGCGGTGGCCGCCGCGGCAGCGGCGCGAATCGATCACGGCGATCTCACCGCGCTGCTGTATGCGCAGGGGTATCGGCGGCGCGAGTTCGTGGAGGCGTAACGCCCTCTCCGCTGTCATCACCCGTCTTGTGCGCAATTGCGCAGTGGAGCGGGTGATCCAGTATTCCAGAGACCTTACTGAACGCTCAGCGCCACGAAGCGCAGCTCGCCGTCGCCGTTGGAGACGAGCAGCAGTACGGACTTCTTGCCGTCCTTCTTGAGCTGGTCGACCCGCTTCTGGATGTCGGCGCCGCTGGCGACCGCCTCCTGCGCCACCTCGACGATGACGTCGCCGGCGGAGAGCCGCTTCTCGGCGGCGTCCGAATTGGCGTCGACGTTGGTGACGACCACGCCCTTGACGCTGTCCTTGATCTTGTAGCGCGTGCGCAGATCCTTGCTGAGTGCCGCCAGATCTAGGCCAAGCGCCTTCTGCGTCACAGTCTTTTCTGGAGCAGGCTCGTCGGCCTTCACCGCGGCCTGCACCTTCTCGGGATCCTGGAGACGGCCGAGCGTGACCTTCTTGGTCTCCTCCTGGCCCTTGCGGATGATGACGACGTCGACCTCCTTGCCGACCGCCGTGTCGGCAACGACGCGGGAAAGGTCCTTGGGGTCCTTGACGTCCTTGCCGTCGAACTTGACGACGACGTCGCCGGGCTCGATGCCGGCGGGCTTGGCCGGGCCCTTGTCGTCGACGCCGGCGACCAGCGCGCCGCGCGGCGGCTTGATGTTGAGGCTTTCGGCGATCTCGTCGGTGACGCTCTGGATGCGCACGCCAAGCCAGCCGCGGCGCAATTCGCCGAACTGACGGAGCTGGTCGACGACGCCGGCGACCGTCTTCGACGGCACGGCGAAGCCGATGCCGATCGAGCCGCCGGACGGCGAGATGATCAATGTGTTGACGCCGATGACGTCGCCATCGAGGTTGAACAGCGGGCCGCCGGAATTGCCGCGGTTGATGGCGGCGTCGGTCTGGATGTAGCTGTCATAGGGCCCGTTGGAGATGTCGCGGTTCTTGGCCGAGACGATTCCGGCCGTCACCGTGCCGCCGAGGCTGAACGGATTGCCGATCGCGACCACCCAGTCGCCGAGGCGGAGCTTGTCGGAGTCGCCGAACTTCACCGCGACCAGCGGCTTCGTCGGCTTGAACTTCAGCACGGCAAGGTCGGTCTTCTTGTCGACACCGACCAGCTCGGCCTTGATCTTGGTGCCGTCGTTGAGGATGACGTTGATCTCGTCGGCGTCCGCGATGACATGGTTGTTGGTGACAGCGATGCCCGATGTGTCGATGATGAAGCCGCTTCCGAGCGAGTTGGTCTTGCGTGGTGGGCCGTTGTCGCCGCCCTTGCCGCCGCCGCCGGGACCTTTGCGGTTCTTGAAGAAGTCGTCGAAGAACTCCTCGAACGGCGAGCCGGGCGGCAGTTGCGGCATGGTGTTGCTGCCGCCGCCCTTGGCCTCGACGGTCTGCGAGGTCGAGATGTTGACGACCGCGTCGATCACCTTCTCGGCGACGTCGGCAATGCCTTCCGGTCCGCGCGCATAGGCCGGCGTGCCGAACGCGCTGAAAGCACTGACGGCGAGCGCAGCCAGCCCTAAGCGCAAGCGGATCGGTGCAATGGTGGCAGCGGTCATTGTGATCTCCAGAAAACAAGGATTCGGCGTCAAGACTGCGCTCGAACGGGGGGACGGCGCAAGCGCGGACCTCAACAGGCCTCAACACCCGGATAATAAGGCGAAAACCGGTCTCTCGCCTTCACTTTGGCGTTGGCGCTGTGGCTAAATTGGACGTCGCATAACCCAGATCAGGATCAAGCCGGCCACGGCCGAACCGATCCCGACCGCCCGCAGGACGTTGTCGGGGGTGGCCATGGCGCTTTTCATGGCCTTGCGCATCCAGGCCGGACTGGCCGCAAACATCAAGCCTTCCAGCACGAACAGGATGCCTAAGCCGATGAGGAAGTCGGCGAACGCAATGGACCTCATCGGATTGGAACCTCCCGTTGTGCTCTCTTGTCTGGACGAAGGGCGGCAGAACTGCCGCCCTCTGTCTAGCTCACGGCTTCGCCGGTGTCTCGGTCGCCGTCTTGCCGCTCGGGTTGCTGAAATACCGGAAGAAATCCGAGTCCGGGCGCAAGAGGAAGCGGGTGTCGCTCGAGCGCAGCCCGTTCTCATAGGCCGTCATCGACCGGTAGAAGGCGAAGAAGTCGGCATCCTTGCCGTAGGCCTCCGCGAACAGACGGTTGCGCTCGGCGTCACCGACGCCGCGCGTCTGTTCGGCGGTCGAGTTCGCTTCGGCAATGATCACCGTCGCCTCGCGATCGGCCTTGGAGCGGATCTCCTGCGCCTTCTGACCGCCCTGCGCGCGGAATTCGGCGGCTTCACGCTGACGTTCGGTCTGCATGCGCTGGTAGACCGCCTGGCTGTTCTGCTCCGGCAGATCGGCGCGACGGATGCGGACGTCGACGACCTCGATGCCGTAGCCGTCGGCCTCACGGTCGAGTTGCTCGCGGATCCGCCCCATCAGCTTCTCGCGCTCGTCACGCACGACGGTGATGAAGTTGACCTCGCCGAGAACGCGGCGCAGCGCCGCGTTCAAGAGCGACGTGAGCTGGAGGTTGGCCGCCTGGATCGAACCGACGCTCTGATAGAAACGCAACGCGTCCTTGATCCGGTAACGCGCGAAGGCGTCGACCACGAGGCGCTTCTGGTCGGAGGCGATGACCTCCTGAGAGGGATTCTCCAGGTCGAGAATCCGCTTGTCGATGTTGATCACCGAGTTCCACGGAGCCTTGAAATGCAGCCCGGGATCGGTGACGACGTCCACCGGCTTGCCGAACTGCAGCACTATGGTCTGCTCGGTCTGTTGCACCGTGAACAGCGACATGTAGGCGACGATCACGACCAGCAGAAGTCCGAGAAGCGCGACGATACCTGTGACCGGAGACCTCATCGGCTGCCTCCGCTCGACTGCTGGCCGGTCGTCGTGGACGGCCGCTTGGGCGTCAATTCGTTGAGCGGAAGATAGGGCACGACACCCTGCCCCGAGGAGCTTCCGTCATAGATCAGCTTTTCCGAGCCGCCGAGCACGCGCTCCATCGTCTCCAGATAAATCCGTTCACGCGTCACGTCGGGCGCCTTCTTGTATTCCTCGTACACCTTCAGGAAGCGCGAGCTCTGGCCCTTGGCCTCGGCAACCGCCTGCTCCTTGTAGCCTTCGGCCGCCTGCACGATCTGAGCCGCGCGGCCGCGCGCCTCCGGCACCACCTTGTTGGCGTAGGTCTGCGCTTCGTTCTGCAACTGCTCGAGGTTGGCGCGCGCCGCCTGCACGTCGCGGAACGCATCGATCACCTGTGCGGGCGGATCGACCTTCTGCATCTGCACCTGGGCGATCTGGATGCCGGCGCCGTAGTTGTCGAGCGTCTTCTGCATCAAGTCCTGCACGGTGCTTTCGGTCTGCGTCCGCGCCCCGGTCAGGATCGGCTGGATGTTGGAGCGGCCGATCACTTCGCGCATCGCGCTCTCGGCGATGGCCTTCACAGTGCCTTCGGGGTTCTGGATGTTGAAGAGGAAGTTGCCGACGCCGTTCGGCTTGATGCGCCAAAGCACGGTAAAGTCGACATCGACGATGTTCTCGTCGCCGGTCAGCATCAGGCTCTCTTCCGGCACGTCGCGGATGGAGCGGCCACGCCGGGCCGGATCGTCGATCAGTGTCATGCCGATGGAGATGGTGGAGACGCGTAGCGCCTTCGGCAGCAGCACTGTCTCGATCGGATAGGGCAGGTGATAATTCAGGCCCGGGTCCACGGTCCGCACGTGCTTGCCAAAGCGCAGCACGACGCCTTGTTCTTCAGACTGCACGCGGAAAAAGCCCGACAACAGCCAGAGCGCGACGATGATGAGCAGGATCAGCGTGATGCCGATGCCGGAGAAATAGCCACCCGGCATGATCTGCTGAAGGCGGTCCTGACCGCGCCGCAGAAGGTCTTCCAGATCCGGCGGCCTCGGCCCGACCGGTTGCGGGCCTGAGCCCCATGGTCCCTTTGGACCCGAGCCCCACGGGCCACCGCCCTGATTCTTCCACGGCATTCGACGTTCTCCTCGGCAGACCGGATTAAAACTGATCCGGCCCGCATTGTCTGGTCCGGCTTTATAGGGGACAGGCAGGTCCCTTACAACGCAGCCCTCGCCGCCCTCCGAGCTATGCTCGGGCACGAAAAAGTCAATGTAAACATTGGCAAAAGCGGTTAATGGGGCCGCCGCCGACGATATGTCACATAGGAGAAGTCGGCGCCGTCGTCGGGGCCGGCAGGATGGCGGACGCGCGCCACCTCATCCCATTCCGCCTTGTCGATGTCGAAATGCGTGTCGCCTTCGGGACGCGCATGCACTTCGGTGATTTCGAGGCGATCGGCGCGATCGAGCCATTGCCGATAGATTTCGGCGCCGCCGATCACCGCGATCTCGGCGACCGAACGCCGCAGGGCATCGCCGCGCGCGACCATCCCTGCATCGGCAGCCGACGTCGTGACGATGGCACCATTGGCGCGATAGCCCGCATCGCGCGTGACGACGATGTTGGTGCGGCCCGGCAGCGGCCGGCGCAGGGATTCGAAGGTCTTGCGGCCCATGATCACGGGCTTGCCGATCGTGAGCGCCTTGAAACGCGCCATGTCGGATTTCAATCGCCACGGGATCGCGTTGCCGGCGCCGATGACGCCGTTCTCCGCGATCGCAACGACGAAGACGATCTCCATCAGGATTGGCTCCCGGCAAGTCGTGTCAGCGCAGGCCCGGCGACGCGGCACAGCGTCCAATCGTCCAGCATGACGGCGCCGAGCGATCTGTAGAATGCGATCGACGGGGCGTTCCAGTCCAGCACCGCCCATTGCAGCCGCGACCAGCCGTTCTCGACGCATTGCTTCGCCAGATAGACCAGCAGCGCCTTGCCGAGGCCCCTGCCCCGATGCGGCGGCCGCACGTAGAGATCTTCGAGATAGATGCCGTAGCGGCCGCTGAAGGTGGAGAAATTGAGAAACCACACCGCAAAGCCGGCCGGCTCGCCATTCCATTCGGCGATCGCACAGAAGAGCCGCGGATCGTCAGCGAACAAAGCCTCCTCGATCATCGCCTCGGTCGCCTCGACCTCGTGCGAAAGCTTTTCGTATTCGGCAAGCTCCCGAATGAACGCGAGAACGAGTCCGGCTTCGCCGGGACGCGCGCGGCGGATGTTGAGCGACATCGACGCTAGACCGCGACTTCCGCCTTGATGTGCGGATGCGGGTCGTAGCCGACGAGCTCGAAATCCTCGTAGCGGAAGGAGAAGATGTCCTTCACGTCGGGATTGATCCGCATCACCGGCAGCGCGCGCGGCGCGCGCGTGAGCTGGAGCCGCGCCTGCTCCAGATGGTTGGAATAGAGGTGGGTATCGCCGAACGAATGCACGAAGTCGCCGGGCTTCAGGCCGGTGACCTGCGCGACCATCATGGTGAGCAGCGCATAGGACGCGATGTTGAAGGGCACGCCGAGGAACACGTCGGCCGAGCGCTGGTAGAGCTGGCACGATAGCTTGCCGTTGGCGACGTAGAACTGGAACAGGCAATGGCACGGCGGCAGCGCCATCTTGTCGACCTCGGCCGGATTCCAGGCCGAGACGATCAGGCGGCGGGAGTCCGGATTGCGCTTGATCATGTCGACCACGTTAGCGATCTGGTCGATGCTGCGCCCGTCCGGCGCGGGCCAGGAACGCCATTGATGGCCGTAGACGGGTCCGAGATCGCCATTGGCGTCCGCCCACTCGTCCCAGATGCTGACGCCCTTGTCGCGCAGATATTTGATGTTGGTGTCACCCTTCAGGAACCACAGCAGCTCATGCACGATCGCCTTCAGCGGCAGCCGCTTGGTGGTCAGCATCGGGAAACCGGCGGACAGGTTGAAGCGCATCTGATGGCCGAACACCGACAGCGTGCCGGTGCCGGTCCGGTCGGTTTTCTCGGCGCCGTCTGAAAGAATCCGCTCGAGCAGGTCCTGATATTGGTGCATGTGCAACTGAGCCTTTGGGAAGGCGGCGAATTTAACGACCGCCTCCGCACTGCGACAGCGGCGATTCGCCATCCTTTTGCATTATACCCGGAAAAGTGAGCGCTCTCGGTGCAAACGGCAAGGGGGCGGAACCTGCGCTCCGCCCCCTTGCCTATCAGCTTGATCCTGCTGGCTAATTTGCCGGCTTGGGTTTGAGCTACGGCGCCGACGCTGGCGCGTCGCCCTCAGTTCTCGGATTCGGTGAACACCTCATCGCGCTTGGCACGCAGCATGGGCAACAGCGTCAGCACCAGCAGGAAGGCCGCAATCGCGAGCAGCACCGCCGACAGAGGACGCGTCAGGAACACGCTCCAATCGCCGCGCGAGATCAGAAGTGCTCGGCGCAGGTTCTCTTCCATCAGCGGTCCGAGCACCATGCCGAGCAGCAGCGGCGCCGGCTCGAAATCGTGCTTGATCAGCCAATAGCCGACCAGGCCAAAGACACCCGCGAGGATGACGTCGACCGGCGCGTTGTTCACCGAGTAGATGCCGATCGCACAGAAGATCACGATCGAGGGGAACATCAGCCGGTAAGGCACGCGCAAGAGCCGCACCCAGATTCCGACCAGCGGCAGGTTGATGATGATCAGCATCAGATTGCCGATCCACATCGAGGCGATCATGCCCCAGACGAGGTCGGGTTGCTTCTGCATCACCTGCGGACCCGGCACGATGCCATGGATGGTCATCGCGCCCACCATCAGCGCCATCACCGCGTTCGGCGGGATGCCGAGCGTGAGCAGCGGGATGAAAGACGTCTGCGCTGCGGCGTTGTTGGCGCTTTCCGGCGCCGCCACACCCTCGATCGCGCCGCGGCCGAACCGCGACGGGTCCTTGGCGATCTTCTTCTCGAGTGTATAGGCCGCGAACGAGGCGATCACAGCACCGCCGCCCGGCAGGATGCCGAGGATCGAGCCGAGCACCGTGCCGCGCAGGATCGCAGGCGCCGAGTCTTTCAGATCCTTCCTGGTCGGCATCAGGCCGGTGATCTTCTGCTGCACGAGATCGCGGTTCATCTCGGCGCCGGCGTCGAGATTGCGGATGATCTCGGCGAAGCCGAACACGCCCATCGCAACCGTCGCGAAGCCGAGACCATCGGCAAGCTCCGGAATGTTGAAGGCCATGCGCGAGGCGCCGGTCTCGATGTCGGAGCCGACCATCGACAAGAGCAGACCGAATACGATCATCGCGATCGCCTTCAGCACCGAGCCCTTGGCCAGCACCACCGCGAAGATCAGGCCGAGCACCATCAGCGAGAAATATTCGGCCGGGCCGAACGCCAACGCAAGCTTGGTCAGCGGCGCGCCGAGCACGGCGATGAGCACGGTCGCAACGCAGCCGGCGAAGAACGAGCCGATCGCCGCGATCGCCAGCGCCGGGCCGGCACGGCCCTGCTTGGCCATCTGGTGACCGTCGATGGCGGTGACGACCGATGTCGCCTCGCCCGGTATGTTCACGAGGATCGACGTGGTCGAACCGCCATATTGCGCGCCGTAATAGATGCCGGCGAGCATGATCAAGGCGCCGACCGGCGGCAGTCCGAAGGTGATCGGCAGCAGCATTGCGACCGTCGCAATGGTGCCGATACCCGGGAGAACGCCGACCAGCGTGCCGACGAGGGCACCGATCAGGCACATCAGGAGGTTGATCGGAGAAAGCGCGACGGCGAACCCGTGAGCGAGGTTGGCAAAAATATCCATTACGCCCTCACTGGACCAGGAAACGCGGGAACATCGGCATCGGCAATCCGAGCACGTAGGGGAATAGAATTGCGCAGCCGGCCGTCAGGCAGGCGCCGACGATGATCGTTTCGACCCAGCGCGTCTCATGCGTGCCCATCGCCGCGATCAGGAAGCTCGTGAATGCCGAAACCACCACCCCAAGCGGACGGATCGCCAGCGCGAAGAAGACGATCGAGACCATCACGAAGAGCGGCCCACGCCAGGCATAGTGCGCCATGTTCGGCCCATCGGTCAGCAGTCCCGTCAACGCGATGCCGGCGCCAAGTGCGACGAGGAGCCCGCCAAACATTCGCGGCGCCGTGCCGGCGCCAAAGGAGAAGCCGCGCATACCCTGCAAATCGCTGGAGGCCCACAGCGCGAACAAGGCGAGCGCCATCAGAACGATACCGCCGACATAGTCCTGCGCCGACCTGATCGTCATGAAGATCGTGAGGATCGCGACCGCAAAGATCGGATAGGAATAGATCAGCGCCAGCAGCACATCGGATGACGCCTTCTTGGTGTCACCGCCGACCACCCCGAGTAACGCGCCGGGCGCGCCCGCGAGCAGCGCCGCAGCGTGGCTGATCACGATGGCGGCCGGGCCACGTCCGGCGCCCCAGCCAAAGATCGTCCCGAACGACCAGATGAATTCGAAAATCTGCGGCGCTATGGCCAGCAGACAAAAGCTGATCACCACCGACGTGTTTCGGTTGGCTGTCGCCGAGTGGCCCATCGTATCGGCCATGCCTGTCTCCTCCGCGACCCGTAAGTCACGAGCAATGTTGTTCTAATCGGCTGGAAAACGATCCCCCGCCCGGATCACTGCCTAGCGATTTTCATTACACAATGCCAGCAAAACCCAACAGGCCTCCGACGAGCAAAAGCCATAGTGGATTGATGCGCGAGACCGAGGCGATCACCGCAACGGTCGCGGTCAGGAGCAATGCAGCAAGCGTGCGATCGGTCGACTGGGCCAGGATCAGGGCACTGGCTGACATCAATCCGATCGAGAGCGGAACCAGTGCAGCCTGAATCAGCCCGGGCCAGCGCGATCGGCTCGGCCGGTTGAGGAGCCGGCTGACACAATAGGCAAGCAGCGCCGTCGGCAGGCACATCGCCAGCGTCGCCGCCAGCGCACCGGGAATGCCGGCGACGGCATAGCCGATTAACGTCACGATAAGCACGTTCGGACCTGGCGAGAGCTGCGCGATCGCGTAGGCGTCGGCGAACTGCTTGTCCGTCATCCAGTGATGCACCTCGACCGCGATGCGGTGCATCTCGGGCACCGCCGCCGCGGCACCGCCGACTGCAAACAGCGACATCAGACCAAAGGTGGAGATCAGCGCCCAGATCGGGTTCTCGGCGTTCATGCTGCTACCTTCCGCCGCATCAGGAAGATGGCGCCGACACTCAGGGGGATCGCGACCAGAAGCACGGCCTGGAGCGGCAGGCGAAGGACGCCGATGGCGAGGAACACCCCCAGCATCAGGATGAGCGCGACGGCGTCCAGCCGCTTGAGCAGCGGCGTCATCATGCGGAAGACCACCGCGATCAAGAGGCCGACCGCCGCACAGGAGATGCCCGCCAGGACGCGGCGCAGCACCTCCACATCGCCGAACCTGGCGTAGACGATCGCAAGCACAGTCATGATCAGCGTCGGCGGCAGCAGCAGCCCGGTAAAGGCGGCAACGCCGCCCGCGATCCCGCGCAGCCGCGACCCGAACACCATCGACAGATTGACGATGTTGGGCCCGGGCAGGAAGTGGCAGAGCGCAAAGGTCTCGTTGAACTGGTCCGCCGTCATCCAGCGGTGCCGCTCGACGATGGCCTGCCGGGCAAACACCAAAACCCCGCCGAAGCCGGCCAGCGACATCCGGGCGAAGGCCAGGAACAGCGCGACGAGGCCGGGTGGAGAAGCATGGACGGTGGGGATACCGGGCTCTTGTGCGGCCGGTGCGGAATCCAGGGACATGTCAGGAGCTTAGAACGGGCGCGGCAGCGGGGCCAAGGTCATCCGGACAGCCGTCCGGAACCTATCCAAAGGGAACCTCGCCAAGACTGCTCGAAACACCTGTCATTTGAAACCTTTGCCCCCTATATTGGGGGTGCCGGTTCGCCGGCTATGGAAATAAACGGTCGTCGCAATAAACCATTCGGACCCGGGGGCGGTACCCGGCGCCTCCACCAAAGCCCACTAGCGGGCGAGCCCAAAGGCGGGTTTTGGCGGGGGCGAAATAGGATCGACGAGGGCGTAAAGGGCGTTCTTTTTCTCGGTATTGTTCCGCCGTTATCGGGCTATGCAATAGTTGCCAACGACAACTTTGCTCCGGTTGCTCAGGCTGCGTAACGCAGTTTGAAAGACCATTCTGAAGTCCTAACGGGTTAAGCTCCGTTAGGCGGGGTTCGGAGGCACCTGGCAACAGAAGCCTCCACTTGCCTTTTATTTCCTACCCCGCGGGGACTCCTGCTGACCCGTCAGGCGCGGTACTATTGCGGCTTGGCGAGTCGGGCCGGCAGGGCCCAGCTCCTGGAATGCAACAGGACCACCATGACGACCGATCATATCCGATACGATGTGCTGGCTCGCGACGCGCTGCGCGGCGTGCTGCGCAAGGTGCTGACTGATGCCGCCTCCCATGGACTGCCGGGCGAGCATCATTTCTTCATCACCTTCGTGTCGAAGGCCGAGGGCGTGAAGCTGTCGTCGCGGCTGCTGGCGCAATATCCCGAAGAGATGACGATCATCCTGCAGCACCAGTTCTGGGATCTGATCGTGCTTGAGGACCGTTTCGAGGTCGGCCTGTCCTTTGGCGGCATTCCGGAGCGGCTGATCGTTCCGTTCAGTGCCATCAAGAGCTTCCTCGACCCGTCCGTGAAGTTCGGCCTCCAGTTCGACACCTCCGATGTCGCCGAGGTCGCGCCCGAGACCTTGCCGGCCACTTCCGCGCCGTCGGCCGTCGCGGTGCCGGCGCCTGCCGCCGAGCCCGCGGAAAGCACCGAGGAGCCGGCGGGCCCCAACCAGGGCGGCGCCGAAGTCGTGCGGCTCGATCGTTTCCGCAAGAAATGATCTAGATCGGGCCAGAGCCCGTCGCACGCGGCCAGACTCCCTATATAGAGGCACATGAAGAAGCCGCCCGGCGTTTGGTGCGGCGCAATGGATGTGCTCATGGCCAAGGCTACCAACTCAAAGACCGTCCACCCCGCGACCCGCACCGAGACCGACAGCTTCGGCCCCATCGAGGTCCCCGCCGATCGCTATTGGGGGGCGCAGACCGAACGCTCGCGCCAGAACTTCCGCATCGGCATCGACCGCATGCCGATCTCGCTCGTGCATGCGCTCGGCATCGTCAAGCTCGCCGCAGCGCAGTCCAACCTCGAACTCGGCCTGCTCGACCGCCGCCGCGCCAATGCCATCATCCGCGCCGCGCGCGAGGTGATCGAGGGCAAGCTGGACGATCATTTTCCGCTCGTGGTGTGGCAGACCGGCTCGGGCACCCAGAGCAACATGAATCTCAACGAGGTGATCGCCAACCGCGCCAACGAGCTGCTCGGCGGCGAGCTCGGCGCCAAGAAGCCCGTGCATCCCAACGATCACGTCAACATGAGCCAGTCGTCCAACGACTCGTTCCCGACCGCGATGCACATCGCGGCCGCAAGCCGCATCAATGCCGATCTCGTCCCGGCCCTCGGCGAGCTGCTCCGCGCGCTGCGCAAGAAGGAGAAGGCGTTTTCGAACATCGTCAAGATCGGCCGCACCCACACCCAGGATGCGACGCCGCTGACGCTCGGCCAGGAGTTTTCCGGCTATGCCGCCCAGGTCGAAAGCGGCATCGCCCGGCTCAAGGTCGCGGTGAAGGAGCTGCATCCGCTGGCGCAGGGCGGCACCGCCGTCGGCACCGGCCTCAATTCGAAGCCGCGCTTCGCAAAACTGTTCGCAAAGCACGTCGCCGGGATCACGAAGCTGCCCTTCACCAGTGCCGCCAACAAATTCGAGGCGCTGGCCTCGAACGACGCCTATGTGCTGGTGCACGGCGCCATCAATTCGGTTGCGACAGGCCTGTTCAAGATCGCCAACGACATCCGCCTGCTCGGCTCGGGCCCGCGCTCGGGCCTCGGCGAACTGATCCTGCCGGAGAACGAGCCGGGCTCCTCGATCATGCCGGGCAAGGTCAATCCAACGCAGTGCGAGGCGATGACCATGGTGTGCTGCCAGGTGTTCGGCAATCACACCGCGATCACGGTCGCCGGCAGCCAGGGCCATTTCGAGCTCAACGTCTACAAGCCCGTGCTGGCCTACAACATGCTGCACTCGATCCGCCTGATGGCGGACGCCGCGCGCTCCTTCACCGAGCATTGCGTCAGCGGCATCCGCGCCGACGAGAAGCGCATCAAGGAGCTGATGCAGCGCTCGCTGATGCTGGTGACGGCGCTCGCGCCGAAAATCGGCTACGACAACGCCGCCAAGGTGGCCAAGACGGCGCATGCCAACGGCACCACGCTGAAGGAGGAGGCCCTGCGGCTCGGCTTCGTCTCGGCGGAGGAGTTCGACCGCCTGGTGCGCCCGGAGAAGATGACCAGCCCGGGATAAAATTCCGAATTCCGATAGCCATCCGTAGTGATACGGACGCTCCGCCCACAGAAATATGCGGCTTTGGCGGCGGGATTTGATTACCGTCAATGTTGCGGCTGGGCGGCGTGTTACGCAGTCCCACTGCCCTCCACCGGGCGAAATTCATCGTTTGATGGTCCAAGGGCCGATTGACGAGGACAAGCGAATGGCGATCAAGTCTTGTGGGGCGCCACGCGGCCCCCTGTTTCTGAAGTTTTCATCCTGCCTGCAGAGGATCGGATGATGGAGACGCGGCATGGGGAACGTCATCAACCTGAATCGTTTCAGGAAGCGCGCCGAACGGGAAACCTCGGCGAAGCAGGCGGACGCCAACCGGGCGAAGTTCGGCCGCACGAAGGCGGAACGGTCGGCGGAGCAGACGCGCGCGGACCAGGCGAAGGAACGCCTGGACCAGCATCAGATCGATCGCGAGGAACAGCCATGAAATCGCCGGTCGTGAAACGGTCGATCGTCGTCGCCGGCCACAAGACCAGCGTCAGCCTGGAAGAGGCGTTCTGGAACGGCATGAAGGAGATCTCGGGCCTGCGCAATATGACGCTGTCCGAGCTGGTCGGCGAGATCGACGGCAACCGCCAGCAGGGCAATCTGTCCTCGGCGATCCGCCTGTTCGTGCTCGACTACTTCAAGAGCCGCGCCATGGCCGCCCTCCAGCCGGACAAGGTCCCGGCCCAATAGGCGTTGGGGCTTCGCCCTCGGCGCGCCCGGCTCTGCACTTTAAAATCGCTCTAAGGTGCAGTTTCGGCCGACCCGCGCGCTTGACCTCGATGCCCTGCGTTGAAAATACAGGGCATGACCGAAACCAATGACACGCGCCCGCATATGCCGCTTGGTCTGGCCCAGCGCGGCTACACCGGCGTCATTCAGCACCTTTCCGTCAAAGAGGCGGCCTCGGCGCTCTCCGACATCGAGCTCGAGAGCCGGCTGATCGAGCTCGGCTTCGTCGAGGGTGCCCGGGTCGAGGTCCTGCACGAGGGGCTGGTCGGGCGCGACCCGATCGCCGTGCGGGTCGACAGCATCACGATCGCGGTGCGTCGGCGCGAAGCCATGGCCATCATCGTCGCGTGATGCGGCCGGACCAGTAAATCCCATGGAATTACCCCTGCTGCATCTCGCCCTGGTCGGCACGCCCAACAGCGGCAAGACCTCGCTGTTCAATGCGCTGACCGGCAGCCGGCAGAAGGTCGCGAACTATCCGGGCGTCACCGTCGAGCGCAAGGAAGGCTTCTTTGTCACGCCCCAGGGGCGCCAGGTCTCGGTGGTCGACCTGCCCGGCACCTATTCGCTGCGCGGCCGCAGCCCGGACGAGGAGATCACCCGCGACTTCGTGCTCGGCAAGGCCTCCGGCGAGACGGTGCCCGATCTCGTGCTGTGCGTGGCCGATTCCACCAATCTGCGCCTGACCATCCGCCTGCTGCTGGAGCTCAAGCGCACCGGCCGGCCGATGGTCCTCGTGCTCAACATGTTCGACATCGCGGCCCGGCGCGGCATCACCGTCGACGTGGAGCGGCTCGCCAAGGAGCTCGGCGTCCCCGTGGTCACCTCGATCGCGGTGCGCAAGGGCGGCACGGCCGACCTGCTGACGCTGACGGACGAGATCTCGGCAAGACTCGCCGCCGAGCCGCAGGAGAATACCTGGCGCGCGCTCAGCGTCGGCGAACTGCGTTCCACCCAGCGTGAGGCCGACCGCATCATCGCCGACTGCGTCAGCCTGCCTGCTAGACCCGACACCTGGACCGCGCGGATCGATGCCGTGGTGCTGCATCCGGTCGGCGGCCTGATCGTGCTCGCGGCTATCCTGTTCGTGATGTTCCAGGCGGTGTTCGCCTGGGCGCAGCCGCTGATGGAGCTGCTCAACTCGGGCTTCGACGCGCTCGGCGAGTTCGTGCACGCCACCCTGCCCGCCGGCCTGCTGCAGAGCTTCCTGCAGAACGGCGTGATCTCGGGCGTCGGCAGCGTCATCGTGTTCCTGCCGCAGATCATCATCATCTTCCTGTTCATCCTGCTCCTGGAAGATTTCGGCTACATGGCGCGCGCCGCGTTCCTGATGGACCGCATCATGGGCGGCGCCGGCCTGCACGGCCGCGCCTTCATTCCGCTGCTGTCGAGCTTTGCCTGCGCCATTCCCGGCATCATGGCGACGCGCGTAATCGACAACAAGCGCGACCGGCTGACCACGATCCTGATCGCGCCGCTGATGACCTGCTCGGCGCGCATCCCCGTCTACACGCTGATCATCTCCGCCTTCATTCCGGCGAAGGACGTCTGGGGCTTCGTCAACCTCCAGGGCCTCGTGATGTTCGGCCTCTATGCGGCCGGCATCGCCAGCGCGCTGGCCGTCTCGTTCCTGATCAAATTCTTCATGCTCCGCGACTATGCACCGGCGCCGTTCATGCTGGAACTGCCCGACTACAAGATGCCGCGGCTGAAATCGATCGTGATCGGCGTCACCACGCGCGCCAAGATGTTTCTGCACCGCGCCGGCACCACGATCTTCTCGATGATGGTGCTGATCTGGTTCCTGGCCTCGTTCCCGCAGCCGCCGGCGGGCGCCACGGAGCCCGCCATCGACTTCAGCCTCGCCGCGATCATCGGCAAGGCGCTCGAGCCCCTGCTCGCCCCCGTCGGCTTCAACTGGCAGATCGCGGTCGCGCTGATCCCGGGCATGGCGGCCCGCGAGGTCGCGGTCGCCGCCCTCGGCACCGTCTATGCGATCGAAGGCGGCAAGGAAGCGGCCGAGCAGATCGGCCAGGTGCTGGCGACGAAATGGTCGCTCGCGACCGCGCTGTCGATGCTGGCCTGGTACATCTTCGCCCCGCAATGCGCCTCGACGCTGGCCGTGATCCGCCGCGAGACCGGAAGCTGGCGATGGATGGCAGTGACCTTCGGCTACATGCTGGTGCTGGCCTATGCGGCGAGCCTTCTGACCTACAATATCGCGGTCGCGTTGGGGGCGGGATAGAGCCCCCTCAAACCAAAGCTGCGAAAACAACCCCATGCACAGTAGACGGAAGCTGTGAGATCAATGGGTTGGGCAAGTACGAAATCATCCGACCGTAGCCCGGATGGAGCGGCTTCCGCCTTTGCTCCTCGAGCTACGGCGGACAAGCCGCTCCATCCGGGCTACCGGCAAAGCGCCGGTTGACCCGTCGGGCAAAACACCGGCACAATGCCATCATCGCCATGACCGACCGTATCCGGGATCATGCCGGCTTGTGAGCCAGCACTGCTCCAACGCGGTCCTTCTTGAGCGCGAACTGGGCCGCCAATGCGAGGCCGAGTGCCAGACAGAACGTCGTGCCGGCCGCAATGAAGCGCAGCTTGCTGGTTTCCCAGATCGCCCCTTCCTGTGCCGTCATCGACAGCAAGGGCGGAAGAAGCAGGAACACGTTGGTTGCCGCAAAGCCGAGGCAATTGGACAGCCGCCACGCGACCGTTCGTACTGAATTATCGATGTCCGGCAGATCGGAGCAGCTCTGCCTGTCGAGATAGTACGAAATATAGACGGTCACGAGCGCCGGCCCGAGCCCCCACTTCAACATCGCATAGTAAAGACTGGCAAGGGACATTTCCCGCAGATTGCCCTCGCCGAAGTAATGCACGGCCACCGTCAGACCCGCGGGCCCCACGACGAGCGCGACCAGAAAGCTCCAGCAATAGGTCGTGAGGTGCGACTGATCTGAATTGTTTCCCAGAGAAGACATCGCAAATCGAAGCAAGAGAACGACGACGATCGCGAATCCATAATTGCAGAGCGAATACATGACCCATGCCATCGAGCGATTGGGGTCTTGCGCCCAGACGATACCCCTGCCCTGCAGCACGTCATACACGACGGCCGAAATGGTCACGCCCAGATAGACGGAACAGATCAGTGCAATGATATAGACGATCCAGTATCGCAACGGATTGTCGTGAATGGGAGCATCGATTTCGATGCCGAACTTGCTGGCCTCGTTGCGCAGGTCAATTCGGGACCCGTTGCGGTAGATCAGGTAACACGCGACAAGCCGGGCAAACCGGTTGTAGAGGTCTTTGATCAATTGCGTGGCCTGGGGCGCGGCGAGCCCCATCAGCGTGCCGGCTTTCCACTGGCTCATTGTCGGCGCCGCTTGCTGGAAGTCCGCCATCAGCTTGTCGAAACCAAAGCTGTCCTCGGTGAAGAAGGTGGCGTCATCTCCAGTGTCGCGCCCCTGCGTCAGCCACCATTTCATGTAGCAGATTTCCGCCCACATCCGATCCGGGGTGTTCGGATCCTTGCGGAAGTCCTGATCGACGACGTCCGGCGAATTCGCGATGACCTTCGAGAGCACGTCCTGTGGCACGCGCAGCGAGAAGCGGATTTGCGCCATGATCTGCTTGGCGAGTTGAGGCACGCTGATCCAGCTCTGGATCACGTCGCGGACCATCAGCAGGACGTTCCACTGAGCCTCCTTTGTCAGGAGGAACAGATACACGGCCCCCATTGCGGCGACGACGGTCAGATAGGGCGCGGACTGACTTTTCGCGGCCTCTACGACGGCTTCCGGAATTGCGGGAACCAGCGGCGCCAGGGCGATGACGTCGCGGTTCTCATGGATGAGAAGAAGGAAAAAGCCGCATGAGAATACGACGAAGATGAAACCGCCCAGTCGATACTGCTGCCGGGTCGTCATGTATCGCGGGAAAGTCGGGACTTCGGCAATGGTGACCGCACGGCCAAACGCTTGCCAAGCCAACCGGCCTGCCACGACAAGGCCCAGCAACGTGATGGACCAGCGTACCAGCGAAGGTAGCAGTTCGGACGCGGCGTCGCCGACCTGATCCAGCGAGGCCTGTGTCGATAGTAGAATGGAAACGACAATTCCCAACACGATGCTAGCCATAGCCTGAACTCCCTCTTGCTCGAGATAGTTCGTACGGGCCGCTCTACGCGGAATTAGAGCATACCGTAAGTCCGGAGCGACTACGTGTGTGTGAGGCAATTCACACCCTCTGGGCGTTTTGGTCCAACTCTCTCAGTCAGGAGAACACGATGCCGTGTCCGGCACGCCCCCGATATCCCGACAAGGCGAGCCGGAAAACGCAATCCCGGTGCGGCCGGGATTGCAGTAACAGCGACCGTTGCGCTAGCACTGCGCGCGAAGACTCCTCGCCGGCGTGGTGACGTCCGGCTCAGAAAGCTGCTATCTGTCTCCATGGATCATTTCAGCACCAGCAGACTGACCGCGGAGAGGCTGAACGAAGATCCCTCGACGATCTCGTCGCGCTGCATCTCGATGCCGAGGTGTCGCGCTATCTCGGCGGCGTGCGCGCACCCGAGGTGACCAGGACCTATCTCGGCACCAACATGGCGCATTGGGACCAGCACGGCTTCGGGCTCTGGGTGCTGCGATCGAAGGACGGGACATTCGCCGGACGGGCGGGCATCCGCCACATCATGGTGGACGACATCGACGAGATCGAGATCGCCTACGCGTTCAAGCGCGAGTTCTGGGGCCAGGGACTGGCAAGCGAGATCGCGACGGCGCTGACGGACATCGGCCTGTCGCGATTCGAGCTGCCGTCCCTCATCGGCATCGTCTATGTCGGGAACGGCGCGTCCCGCCGGGTGCTGGAGAAGTCGAATTATCTGCTCGAGCAAAGCACGATACGCCACGGCAATGACGTCGTGATCTACCGCATCCGGCGGTGGGGGGCTTGACGCTCAGCCGGTGCGCAGTCGGACAACCGATCGCGGCAAAGAGGCGAGAAACAACACCCCGCAAACGCACAGCAGGACGATATCCTTGAACAGAAATTCGCCGGTCAGATTCCACGCCATCGGATCGGACGAAAGGCTCCATTTGACGACGCCCGGCGTCGTGAAGAAGAACGACCACGTGATCGCGAAGGTCACCATGCCCATGAACGAACCGAGCGCGGACATGACCGGACTGAAGCTGCCGGCCGCGAGCAGCGCCGCAATCACGAATTCGGCGACACCGAGAAAATAGGCCTCTCCCCTCAGGCCGAACACCGACAGCCAGGAGATGAACGGGCTGTTGCTGATGAACTGAGCGATGCCCTGTGCGGATTGCAGCGTGAATTTCTGCATTCCAAACGAGACGAATACGATCACCATGACCCAGCGCAGAATGGCGAGCGAACGATAAGAACCGCCGCCATTCTCGGCGACGCCTTTCATGTGACGATGTCTCCCCTGACCGCGCGCGCAACTGTTGGCGAACGGAGCGTTCGCTACGCCCTTTACGGAGGGGAGCGTCACTCGTTACAGGCGCGGCCGAGGTTCCCCGATCACAGCTGCGTGCAATGGGCGTGTCCGCGTCGCGGTCGAGACGCACGCGTTGCAGACAGACTCGCTCTATCCGTTCCCCGGCCACGCAGCCATCGCCGCCTTGGCTGCGCCTCTCAGTTCCTCGGGCGTGGCGCCGTCCTTGGCCTGGATCGCCATGCCCTGGAAGACGCTGAGATAGAACCGGCTCAGGGCCTCGATGTTGGTCGCGGCGGGCACTTCGCCGTTGGCGACCGCCCCCTCGATCCGCGCGCGCAGATTGCCGAACATCTCGAGCCGGACCTTCCTGATGGCGCGTGCAATCGCGGCCGGCCATTCGTCGCTGACGGCGCCCAGCACGGCCATGCAGCCGGCCGGAGCCGTCCGGGATTTCGGCAGGGTCTCGGCGGCCCCGATCAGCAGGTTCTCGATGCCGGCCCGCGCGGTTTTTCCTTCCGAGAGCCTGTCCCAGACCGATTGCCCGTGGGTCAGGACGTAATGCTCGATCGCGGCGAGATAGAGCGCCTCCTTGCTGTCGAAAGCCGCATAGAGGCTCGGCGAGCGGACGCCCATGGCGTCACAGAGATCGTGCATCGAGGCCGCCTCGAACCCCTTGCGCCAAAACAGGAGCATGGCGGCTTCGAGTGCTGCCTCGCGATCGAATTCCCTGGGACGTCCGGCCATCGCTCGCTTTCTGTAATGATCAACACATAATTGACTTGACGCCGCCGTTCAAGACTCCACATATTCTGTGTCGATCGTTACAGAATTGGAGAGAGCAAATGAATCTGGCAGGAAAACGGGCCCTGGTCACGGGCGCAAGCAGGGGTATCGGTGCAGCCATCGCAAAGGCGCTGGCCGCGGAAGGCGCAGATGTTGCAATTACTTACGAGAAGTCGGCAGACAGCGCCGGAGGCGTCGTTGACGCCATCAAGGCGGAGGGGCGGAACGCCGTGGCGATCCAGGCCGACAGCGCCGATGTCGCCGCCGTCCGGGCCTCGGTCGACAAGACCGTCGCGGCACTGGGCGGGCTCGATATCCTGGTCAACAACGCCGGAATTCTGCGATTGGGCGGCCTCAACGACATCTCGCTCGGGGATATCGATGCGCTGCTGAACGTCAACGTCCGTTCCCCGATTGTCGCGAGCAAGGCCGCACTGCCCCACCTCGGCAAGGGCGGCCGCATCATCACCATCGGCAGTTATTTCGCCGACCGCGTGCCGTCGCCGGTGCTCGGCGTGTACGCGGCGTCGAAGTCGGCGCTCGCCGCCTTCACGAAGGCGCTTGCGCGGGAGCTTGGCCCCAGGGACGTCACGGTCAACCTGGTGCAGCCCGGCTCGATCGACACCGACATGAATCCTGCGAGTGGCCCGACCGCGGAGACATTGAAGCAGTTCATGGCGCTGGGCCGGTACGGCGCGACGGACGATATCGCCAATGCAGTCGCGTTCCTCGCCAGCCCGAAGGCCAAGTACATCACCGGCTCGACATTGACCGTCGACGGCGGCGCGAACGCCTAGACGCCGAATGAGCACCCGGCGGGGCGCGGCCCGGCCGAGTTCTACCGGAAATATCCCAGCACGAGATCGAGGTCCGAGTTGCCGGCGACCGTGCCGTTCAGCTCGGCGTCGATGACGCGGCGGCAGGCTTCGATCGCGGCGTGGTCGCCGAGATCGTTGGCGGCCTCGAGCACGAGCCATGCGGCATCGACCGAGGCCTTGTCCGGCGCGCCGCCGATATCGCCGGCTGCAGCCGTGTTGAGGGACTTGTTCGGACTCTTGCGAATTGCGGTGCCGAATTGAGGCAACATTGCAAATACTCCCCTTCGAATTCCGGGATGATGCTCAGTGCACCCGTTCAGTGGATCTGGAGCTCGGGCTGACGGCCCGAAACGGAATCGGCACCCGCGCCGGTCTTGCGCGACTGGTAGAACTTCAGAACGCTGCGCGAGGTCTCGGTCTTGAGCCGGCCGAAATCGCGCTCATTGTCGTGAAGCTCGCGTGCCGTGATCAAATGATCCTTGGCGCCGAGGAACAGCAGCGACATCGTCGTCTCCCAGGAGAAGTCGAGCGCCTTGCACAGCACCAGGATCATCTCGCGGTTGCGGTCCATCATCGCGCGCTCGATCACGTCGACCGGCAGCGCGGACAGCAGCGACAAGCCGATCTGAACCTCGTCGAAGCGGTGCTGGCGTGCGTAGTTCGAGATCGATTCCTGATTGAGGTTGCCCTGCCGATACTGCGTCGTCACCACGCGCTTGGCGACGAAATAGCTGCGCGACGAGGGGCCGAACTTCGACTGCAGGTCGCCGGTGACCTCGGTCACCGAACTCTGGATCTGCGCCATCATCTCCGGGCGCTCGCTCTCGAGCCGGCGGCGGACGTCTTCCGACGCTTTCGAGATCAGCTGCTGGAAGACGTGACGCGGCACGTCCTTGCGCAGGCCGAGCTGCTCGGCGAGGATCGAGTCGCCCTCGGCGCGGCGGACCATGTGGAGGAGGCCCGAGCCGGAGAAGCGAGCACCCTCGTTCTTCGCAACCGACGTCACGACCTCCTGGTTGCCCCGCTTGACCAGCACGTCGGTCACGGCCTCGCCGATCGATTCGCGCTGGGCGATCGCGAGCAGATGCGCCTGCCCCTTGGTCAGGGCGTTCTCGATCAGCATCTTCTCGTCGATACGCGTGGAGTCGCGCAGCACGGGACCGGCGACCTCGATCTCGTCGTCCGAGGCGAGTTTCTCGATGACGTTGAGCGGAGCATGATCGCACGCCGCCATCAGCTCCGAGAGCTGCGCGCGCGCGGCGACCTCGATCTCTTCGGCAAGCCGGCCGATGACCTCGCCGAACATGCTGATCTCGTCGTCGCTGTAGCGGCCGGTGATCAGGATGTCGGTCGCATGCCACAACGCCTTGGTCCGGCTTTCGTCGGTGCCGCGAGCGATCGCGTCGTCCAGATCCTGCAGAAGCGTTTTCGCCCCGTTCATGTCGATCACCCCAGTTCTCAAACCCAGTTCTTGGCGAGCCGTCCTGCTTGCGTCGGCAGGACGCCGAATTCCTCTGGCAACGAGACTAGGGAACAAACGCGCAAATCCAGTAAAACCGGCAGAGCAGTTTTGCCGACAATATTCATTCAAATGCGAGGGAATGGATTTACCACCGCGTAACGCGGGAGGTTCACTCCCTCTCCCGCTTGCGGGAGAGGGTTAGGGAGAGGGTGCCTCAACAGAGGGATTCTCCCAGAGGAGAGAGCCTCCTCCCGCGCCTTCGGCGCGACCTCCCCCGCAAGCGGGAGAGGTAAGAGCAGCCTGCCGCCCAACCTCCCAACCACGACGCCCTCACGGGTTCGACGGCGTCAAAACCAGCGGCGGCTTCGGCCTGGGCTTTGCGGGCGGCGGACCCGGGGCCGGCCGCACGTCGATCGGCGGCGGCAGCGGCGCGGCCTGCTGGCTCGCAAGCGGCGGGCTTGCGTGTGGAGGACTTGTGAGTGGAGGACTTGGCGCGGCGGGCGCGGCCAGCGGCGCCTTCGGCAGAGGCGCCGCCTTCGGTTCAATCCTGGGCTTGGGCGGCGCGCGGCGCGGATCGCGGCCGGGCATCGGCACGTCCAGCAGCGGCGGCTCCGACAGCGGCTCCGGCGAGACCAGCGTCGGCAGCGCGGCGGTCGCGGGCGGCGGCTCGCCGCGCTCGATCGCGTCGAGCCGGCGCGTCTCGCGGTCGATCGTTCGCACCGCAAGCCACGAGGACAGCGGCGCGAGATCGACGGTGCGGCTCAGCTTGTCGGGAGGACCTGCCGCAAACAACTGGATCTCCGGCGGTGCGCCGGAGAGCCCGGTCATGATCGGCGTCAGGCTGGCGCGGATGTCGGCCTGGTCGGCGGGAATGTCGTAGCCTCCGGAGACGATGGCACGTGCGTTCTTTGCTTCCAGCGACGTCGCGCCGACGCGCAGTCGGCCGTCACGGATCGTGAACGGAATCTGTGCCGAGGCAACCGCGATCGGAGCTGCCGACAACGCAGGCTCGACCAGCTGCCGCAGCCTGGCGTCGTCGGCGACCTGGCCGCCGTCGCTGGCGCGGATGGCGATCTCGAAAGCACGGGGATTGAGGCCTGAGATTTCAGCGGCGTCCAACGTCACCGTGCCGTTGCCGGCGAGCGCGCCGGTCAAGGCCGCAACACTGCGGCCCTGGCTGGTCAGCGCCATCTGCAACGAGGCGCGTCCCTTGGGCAGCGCGAGATCGCGGTAGCGCAGCGCCGTCGCATCGACATTGCCGAGCTCGATGCGCGCGCTCAGCGCAACGCCGCTCGGGCCATTGCGCACGTCGAGACTCGCCGACATCTCGCCGCCGCCGAGGCCGCCCTTGAGCGCGTCGAGCGCGAGCGACTGGCCGTCGCTCCGGATCGTGCCGCCAAAGGGGCGCAGCTCGATGCCGCCCGGAAGCATGCCGCGCAAGGCCTGGAAGGCGATGCGGCCGCGCCAGCCACCGAGAAGACCCGCACCCAGCGGCTCGCCGGAATCATGGCCGGCCGCGCCGATGGCCATTGCGAGCGCGGGCGCGAAGTCGAGCGTATCGAGGCCCACCTCGCCGTCGACGCTCTTCTCCTGATCGAGCGTCATCGCGAGATGACCGCGCAGATGCGAGCCGGCCGCGCCGCCGTCGAGATCGTCGAAGGTCAGGCGGTTGCCGGAGAGGCCGACGCGCGAGGACAGGTTGACGGTCCGCACCGATTGGACGGCTGGACCGGTTCCGAACAGCGGCGCCAGATTGGCGTTGCGTACGCGAAGGTTCACGCTGCCCTTGAGCTCGGACGACAAGTCGACGCTGCCTTGCGCGTTCGCATCCAGCCCGCCGCCGCTGAGCTTTGCACTCAGTTGCAATGGCCGCCGCCAGGCGCCGCTCAGCCTGCCCTCGAATTGAGAGGCCCCCTCGCCCGCGGCCACCACGCGATCGAGCCCGAACAGCGCCAGCAGTGCGCCGGCCTGCGGCGTCGATATCTTCGAGTCCAGCGTGAAGTCGCTGTTGCGCAAGCGATCGATATCGATGCCGTTGATTGCGGCGACCGGCGTCTGGGCGGCCAGCGTCGCGATGGCCTTGAGCTGCGGCGCGTCGAGATCGAGCACGGCACGGGCGTCGTTGCGATCGGCATGCTCGGCGTTGGTGTCGAGACTGAGGTCGAGCTTGAGGCGCGTCGCCCCGGGCAGCGACGGCATCGCGTCGAGCCGCGCGCGGACCGAGGGCGCAATCGGCTCGAGCAGCGCCGTGAGGTCGCGCAGCGAATTGGCAGAGGATTTCAGCGTCAGCTTGCCCGTGGCCCCGGCGCGGTCGAAGCTGCCGCTTGCTTCCGTGGTCACGCCGCTGGCCTGGCCGAACCGCAACTGCTCCAGCGACAGCGCTGCAGGACCGTAGCCGAGCTTCGCCGCAAACGGCCGCAGTTCCTGGCCCGCGGAGATCGCGCGGCCGATATCGAGCGACAGCTTCGCCTCCTCCGGCCATTCGCCCTGCGGCCCGGCAAGCGCGCGCGCGAAGCTTGCGGCGGCATCGAGGTCGAGGCGGTCGGCCTTGAGCTCGGCGTCGATCCGCGAGCCCTTGCTCGCGCCGGTCTGGACGAAGGCGATGCGGCCTTCGACCGCGCCGCCCTCGATCTCGGCTTTCAGCCTGTCGATGGCGAAATGATTGGCGGCGATCGTCACGTCACCGGCAAGCCGCAGCGGCCGCGTGCTGCGGCGGTTGACCTCGGTGCGGCCCTGGAGCCAGGCCACCAGCGTATCGGGATCGGAGGATTCGATGCTGAGGCGGCCGCTGAAACTGTCGGCGCCGGGCGTCGCGCCGTTGAGCGAGAGCTGCGTCATGCCGGGCGCGCGCAGCTCGAGCCGCTGGAACGTCCAGGACCGCCCGTCGGTCGCTAGCTCCGCGGTGATGTTCTGGAGCGGACGGCCGCCGAGCATGATCTGGTCGGAGTTGAACTCGATCTGCGCGGGAATGGGCGCCTGCGGAATCGCGGCGAGGCCCGCGCGCAGCGCCGGCATGACACGCTGCGGATCGGTATCGTTCCTGGCCGTCAGCTTGTCGGCGTCGACCTGGCGTGCCGACAGGACCGCACGCAACAGCGGCGAAGCGCCGAACCTGAGGTCGCCGACGCCGCCGAGCTTCAGCGCCGTGTCTTCGGGGCCGAAACTGGCATCGATCTGCTCGAATTTCGCGCCCGCCGGATCTGCCTTGAGTTTTGTCGTGAGCTTCCACGGCATCGGCCCCGCTTCGCCCGCCTTCCTGATCGCGGGCACGGCCAGCGTCAACGCCCCCTCGAATTTCGGCAGGCGGTTGTCGAAGGCGAGCACGCCTTCGAGATCGGCGAGGATCGCACGCTCGCCGGGGTCGATGTTGAGATGGAGACGGGTGGCGCTGCCGTCGGCGCTCGGACCGGAGGAGACGCGGAACGGATAGCGCACCCCGGTCGCGGTGAAGCTGCCGTCGCCGCGGACCGATCCGGCCAGAGAGCGCACGTCGCCGGAGAAGGCGATGTCGTTCAGTTCCAGCGTCGAACGGCTGGCGGCGTCATGCAGCGCGATGCGGCCGGTGAGGTTCAGCCGCTCGATCGCCAGCGAGGCCAGATTGAAGGTACCGCTCGCGGTGGAGGGCAAATCGACCCGCCCCCTGGCATCGAGGCCGAGATCGACCGCCATGCCGTTGACCGAAAGCTCGGTGGCGCGCCATTCGCCGCGCATCAGGGAGCTCAGGCTGAACTCGACGTCGAGCTTGTCGGCGCGCAGGCGGCCGAGATCGTTGTTGCCGCCGAAAGTGACGGCGCGCAGCCGCAGCTTCGGCGCCGGCAACAGCCGCGCGTCGAGCTCACCCGCCACCCGCACCGGCACGCCGATGATTCGGCCCGCCTCCGCCTCGAACTGGGGCCTGAACTGGTTCCAGTCGATGAAGTAGGGCCCGATCAGCGCGGCCAGCAGCGCAATGATGAAGGCAATCGCTAATCCGAGCAGCGTCGTCTGCACGGGTCTCCCCTCGGCCAAACCGGCCCGGGCCCAACCTGAGGGCCTCAGGCGCGCCGGAACAGCCCCTTATATAGAGGGAAGTGTGGCGAAGTCACAGCGACCGTTGCGCGCGGAGGTTAACGCTGGCGGCCGTCACCAGCTCGCCGGCAGCCGCTTCAGGCCGCGCAGCACGAAGGTGGGCCGCCATTCCGGGTTTTCGACGTCGTCGATGCGCAGGTCCGGCAGCCGGCGCAACAGCGTCGCGATGGCGATCTCGGCCTCGATGCGCGCCAATTGGGCCCCGAGGCAGAAATGGATACCGCCCCCGAACGACAACGGCCTCACATTCTGGCGGGTGACGTCCAGCCGGTCGGGCCGGTCGGGATAGACCGCCGGATCGCGGTTGGCCGAGCCCAGCAGGCAGAGCACCGACTCGCCCTTGGGGATCCGCTTACCGCCGAGATCATCAATCTCCTCCAGTGCGACGCGGCCGGTCATCTGCACCGAGGAATCGTAGCGCAGGAATTCCTCGATCGCATTGGTGATGAGGTCGGGCTGCGCCTTCAGCAACCCGAGCTGGTCTGGATTGCGATGGAGTGCCAGCAGGCCGTTGCCAATCAGATTGACGGTGGTCTCGTGGCCAGCGACGAACAGCAGCATGATGTTGGCGGTCAGCTCCTCGTTCGTAAGCTTGTTACCATCCTCCTCCGCCTGCACCAGCTGGGTGATGAGGTCGTCGCCGGGATCACGGCGGCGCAGATCGAACAATTGCTGGAAATACATCAGCGCCATCTGGATGCGGGCATTGCCTTGCTTGATCTCGTCCGGCGTCATCGGCGACGGCTCGAGGATCCGCACACCTTCACTCGATCCGGTGTGGAACATCTCACGATGGTCCTGCGGGATGCCGAGCATGTCGCAGATAATCGTGACCGGCAGGCGGTAAGCGAAATCCTTGATCAGGTCCATCTGGCCGCGATCACATATCGCGTCGAGCGTCTGGTCGACCACTTCCTGGATTCGCGGCCGCATGTCCTCAACTCGTCGCGCAGTAAAGGCCTTGACCACGAGACCCCGCAGGCGCGTGTGATCGGGCGGATCTGCCTGCAGCATGGTGTGGGACATGTTGCGGAAAATCGGCTGCGCCAGAATATCATCGCCGTAGCGCCGTTTGCTGCGGTCGGCATAGTCCTTTCCAAATCGCTTGTCGCGCAGCACGAGACTGACCTCGGCATGGCGGCTGGCGACGAAGGCGCCGAACGGCGTCACATGCATCGGATCGGTGGTGCGCAGCCGGTCAAAGTGTGGATAGGGATTGCGGATGAAGTCCGGCGACAGCGGGTTGAACAGGGGATCGCCGGCGGCGGATTGCAATTGCTCGTTCATGGTGACCTCACGTCGGTTGCCGCATGACACGATACGCCGGCTGCCCAAGTGCACGGCGTAACCATCCCTTGAACTCAATTATCAATCCGATACATTCTTGTATCGAGTTGCATTCTGCCTTAAGCTGCCCCGATGTCAAGGGTGAGAACCAGGCCAACCAGGGACGATACGCGCGACAGACTGTTCGAGGCAGCCGCCCGCGTGTTCGAGGCGGACGGCATCGGCAGCGCCAGCATCGAGGCGATTGCGGCGGCGGCCGGCTTCACCCGCGGCGCGTTCTATTCGAACTTCACGAGCAAGGACGAGCTGATCATCGCCATGCTCGAGGACCATGTCGAGCAGTCGATCCGGCGCAACATGGACATCCTCGCGCGGCACGGCAATCTCGACGACTTCATCGCGGCTTTGAAGGCGATGGATCGCGGCAAGCAGGATCCGCTCGGCCGCTCGCCGCTGCTGCACATGGAGATGATCCTGTTCGTCGCCCGCGCCGAGAAGCGCCGCCCGGAGCTGGCCAAGCGCCTGCGCGCGCGGCGCAAGCTGGTTGCCGACATCGTCGAGGCCACGTTGAAGAGCAGCGCAAGAGGCGACACGCTGGACCCGCCCTGGATGGCCTCGGTCGTGCTCGCGCTGGAAGACGGCTTTCGCCTGCACCGCCTGATCGATCCGGAGACGACGCCGGCCGACAGCTTTCTGCGCGCGATCACGGATTTGCGGCGCAGGACGGGATTGGCGTCGGAGTGAAGCGGCTGCAGTTCAGGTCAACACTTCTGCAGTTGCCGGCAGACGCCCGCGATGCGAGAGCACCAGCAGCGTCATCACAAGAGCCAGGTTCAAAAGGCCGGCGGCAGAGCCGATCGCGAAAGCCGTCGTATAGCTTCCCGTCAGGTCAAAGATCGCAGCGCCTTGATAGCCACCGAATGCATGACCGATCCAGGCGAACGCGAGAATGATTCCCATCAGGGCTCCACGGCGCGCCGGCGGCGTTAGAGCCCGTGCAGAGACCAGCACGCTTGTCATGACACCGGCGTAAGCGAACCCGTACACAATGGAAAAAATCAAGAACCCGCGAAAGGATACGAATTGCGTGAATGCCAGGACTCCAGCCGTCTGGAGCGCCGACGCCACCGCCCACGATGAAAGCGGACCGATCATGTCGCACAGCTTGCCATATGCGATCCGCCCGGCAATTGCGGCAAGAAGCATGGCAAGCATCACGCCGCCGGCGTCGGTCGCGGGAATGCAGAGGCCTTGAATCAGAGGCATCAAGTGCATGAGCGGCACCGCCATACAGGAGCAGCAAAGGAAGACTGCCACGCTGAGGATGGGAACGGCGACGGTCGACCGAATCGGGGGAACATACGCTGCGCCGCTTCCAAAAGCGGGCGCGGGCGCGTCGCGCATGAATGCAGCCAAAGGCAGAAGCGTCACGAGAACGGCCGTTCCCAAGGCGATCATCGCGCCGCGCCAGCCGAAGCGCTCTATCAGATACGCAGAGAGGAAGGGGACGCCACCTTGACCAACGGCTTGCCCTGCGGCGGCGATACCGATTGCGAGGCCCGCCGAGGTCGGGAACCAGTTTCCAACCGTCGCGAAAATCGGAGCGAAGAGCGCGCCTCCACTCAGTGCCCCGGCGAGAAAGAAGATGACATAGAGTTGCCAGGGCGCATGCGCATAGGCCGTCAAGAGCAGGCAAGCGCCCATGACGGTGACTGCGATCAGACATATCGGCCTGATGCCGAGACGATCGGAGACGAACCCCATGACGACGCTTCCGGCCGCTATGCCGAGAAGTCCGAAGCTGTTGATCGCGGCTATTTCAGATCGGCCCCAACCTTCGGCGGCCTCGATCGCGACAAAAAACGCCGTAAGACCGTTGACCAGAGTGCCCATGACGAGCGCGAGCATGAGGGCCGCGGATCCCGTCGTGTACCAGGCGCGATATCGCAACATCTGATGAGCTTTCTGCTTCAATAGGTTCGATCGCGCAATCATGACGCGGATCCGATGGAAAGCTTTGAGAATACCTTGATTTGTTCCTGAGACAGCCCTGATAATTTCTGCGCGCGATCGTGCTGCGCATGTCCACATCACCATGCCTGCCAAAGGAACGTTTCAGCGTCCTGCCACTTTATCCCGCGCCTTGTTTGGCAACTTGATAATCGGAGGAGACAGTGATGAGGATTCTGAAATTGTCTGCGGCCGCAGTTGCGCTGCTGGCCGGTACCGCGCTCGCCATGGCGCAGTCGAGTTCGACCGTCGGCACAGGCGGCTCGTCAGCCGGCGGCGGCACCAGCAGTTCGACCGTCGGCACAGGCGGCTCGTCGGCTGGTTCGGGCAGCGGCTCGGGCTCGGCATCGACGCTTGGCACCGGCGGCTCGTCGGCCGGCGGCGGCACCAGCAGTTCGTCGGTCGGCACGGGCGGCTCCGCGGCAGGCTCCGGCTCCAACTCCGCATCGACCGTCGGCACCGGCGGCTCGTCGGCGGGCGGTGGCAAGAGCGGCTCGACCGTGGGAACGGCCGGCTCGTCCGCGGGACATGCCAGTGACATGGGCATGGAGAAGGGCAAGGGCCACCACAAGGACGAGATGAAGAAGGACAAGGACTGACATCCTGGTCGGCGGAGCGGCAGCAATGCCGCTCCTTCGCCCTTGTTGAAGGAGGACTCGCATGCACCGATCAATCGTTGCGATCGCAGCGTTGACTATGATGGGCAGCGCCGCTGCGGCGGAAACCATGCAGAAGACCGGCAAGACCGCCTCAGGCGAGACCTGCCGGGTCACGGTCGAGAAACATCCCGACGGCAGCGTCACCGCACTCGGCTCATCGGGCTCAGGGACAACCGGCTCGACCGCATCCAGCGGCTCGCTGTCGAGCTCGAGCTCGGCCGGCGGATCGTCGGTGCACGTCCAGGCCGGCGGCGGCAGCGTGTCGAGCTCGTCCTCGACGGCCGGCGGCCCCGGTTCGACCAGCGCGAGCACCGTCACAGTCAACGGCTGCACGATCTCGACATCGTCACCATAGGAAAGGATTCGACAATGAGGACATTGATCGCGACTTCGGCGGTCGCACTTCTGCTCGCCGGCGCCTCTCCGCTCTTCGCGCAGACCAGCATGACCGGCGGCAGCGGCGGTTCGGCCGCCGCCGGCGGCACCTCGGCCACGACTCTCGGCACCGGTGGCACCTCGACTTCGAGCTCCGGACAGACCGGTTCGTCGATTGCTGCGGGAGGCAGTGCCGCTTCCGCCAGCGGCAAGGCGCAGTCCGGCACCAGCATGAACAAGGGCAACGGTCCGGTGCTCAACTCCAATGCGCGGGCGCAGGCGCATGAGGGCGGCACGTTCAGCCGCTCCCACACGCGTACGAAAGTGAAGGCGGGCGAGGAGGTCGGGTCGACCACCAAGACCATGTCGCACGAGCCGGGCTCCAAGCCGACCATGTCGACGACCTCGACGGACGTCCGCTGAACCATCCCCGCGAGACTGCTGCCCGCAAGCCGCGGGCAGTTTTTCGTCGTAGCGATCAACCGCCGCTCAGCGTGCGGCTGACACGGGTCACGATCGCATCCCACTGCCGCTTCTCCGCGGCCGGATAATTGATCAGAACACAATGCACGTAGCGGGGTGCGAAGTTGCAGCGATTGTACCAGATCTTGCCGCGCCGGATGCTGGAGACCACGAAGAAGCGCGGGGTGATGCGCTTGTAGATGATGCCGGACGGCGGATTCTTGCGGGCCAGGAAAACGGCCGGCGAGCTGCCGTCGTTCGGAACGGCCTGCACCGTGAGGTC
This sequence comes from Bradyrhizobium sp. SZCCT0153, assembly GCF_018129995.1. Classification (GTDB taxonomy): domain Bacteria; phylum Pseudomonadota; class Alphaproteobacteria; order Rhizobiales; family Xanthobacteraceae; genus Bradyrhizobium; species Bradyrhizobium japonicum_G. The sequence goes on along the minus strand of NZ_JAFCKS010000004.1, from coordinate 385,012 downwards.
CGCGCGGCCGTCGCCGGTCCGGTACTGCATGCCATATCCGTCGGGCCGCGCCGCTTCCTCGGTGAAGATGGACGAGGGAATGTCGACGCTGGTGCCACTCTCGGGAATGCGATAGCTGGTCCAGCCTTCGGCGCCGGCAGCAGCCGGCAACGCAGGGAGCAGTAGCATGACTGCGATGGCGGCGATCTTCTTCATGGTCGTGCCGGGTTTTGCGTTGAACGGCCGACAACGTGGGGAAAAGCCCGAGGTTCCGATCCGCGAAAATAATGCGCGTTGCCCGTGTCATCTCACCAGACGGCGCAAGCGAGATGATAGCGTCGAAACGCTCGCTAGGCCGCCAGCGTCTCGTCGACCCGTCCGAGGGCCCGGCGAAGAGCCGCAAAGCAGTCCGGGTCGAGCTGGGTGCCGACCATCGCCGACATGATGGCGAGAGCTTTCGTGACCGGCATCGCAGCGCGATACGGCCGGTCCGCGGTCAGCGCATCGAAGATATCCGCGGTGGTGATGATCCGGGTTTCCAGGCAGATCTGGTCTGCCGAAAGGCCGCTCGGATAGCCTTTGCCGTCCAGCCGCTCGTGGTGCGCGCCGGCGATCGGTGCGAGCTCGCTGAACGCACTGATGCGCGACAGGATTGCTTCCGAATGGGCGGAATGCATGCGCATGACCTCCCATTCGGAATCGTCGAGCTTGCCCGGCTTGTCGAGGATTGCATTGCTGACGCCGAGCTTGCCGATGTCGTGCAGCAGCGCGGCACGCTTGAGCCAGCGTCGCCGCTCGTCGCTGAACTCCAGCTGCTCCGCAATCATGTCAGTGAAAAGCGTGACGCGCTCGCTGTGACCACTGGTGTAGGGACTCTTCGAATCGACCACCTGGGCGAAAGCGGCCGCGATGTCATCCAGATAGTCCTCGTCGACCGGCACGCTCGCCTGCTGCGGCAGCAGCGGAAGGGCCTCGAGCCGGTCCTCAGCGCCGAGCGTGTCCCAGAATCCAGGCTGCTCCGCGAGGCGCTCAAGCGCAGCCACGAGCCGCGGATCGAACCAGCTGCCCGATCGATTCCGGGCTTCACGAAGCGCAGCCTCGGGGCCGTTCGCGATGTAGAACACATCGACCACCTGGGCCAACAATGCTAGGCGCGAGTAAATCGGGATCGCCGTTTCACGAAGGCCGAGGGGCTTGCCGCCACCATCCCAATGCTCATCGAGATTCTTGATGCCCTCCGCCACCGGTTCGGAGAAGCGCATTTTGCGGGCAATGTCGGCGCCGCGATGGCAGCGCGTCTCGATCAGTTCGCGGGCGATCTCGCCGCCGTTCTGGAAGATGTTGACGATGGCGCGGAACCGCTCGGCCAGGCCGGCCTTCAGCCCAGTATGGCCCAGCACGAAGCGCAGCGCCTGCGGCAGGCTGCCATCGATGAGCTTGAAGTCCTGTTTGAAGGAGAGATCATCGGTCAGATACAGCTCGCAGATGCGCGCAGCGTTGCTGCTGCAGCCGAGATCCTTCAGCAGCAGCGCGTAATAGAGTTCGACCAGTTCGTCTTCGCCGAGGCCGATTTCCCTGCCGATCATGACTCCGATGCGGCTGCACCGCACGCAATGCCCGGCCGGCTGCCCCTCCGAGAGATCGAGCGCGTGGCTCAGTGCGCCGAGCAACTCGGCAAGTGTGATCCTGTCGAGCGGCTTGGGGACGTGAGGCATGGGTTCCATCGAAAGTGCTGCCGGGCAGCTTCGGCCGGTGGACAGATAAAGAGAACTTGTTGCTTGTGAGTTAAAGAACCGTTCGGCGATCAGGCCGACCGCTTCACCGCAACCGCAGCTGCCTGCGCCACATCAAGCCGCCCCAGCATCGCCCTCGCCTGCTCGGCGCAGTGCTCGATCAGCCAGCGCTCGAACGCGATCGGCGGGAGCGCGGGTGCATAGAGAAAGCCCTGCACGACGTCGCAGCCGAGCTCGGCCAGCGTCCTGCGCTGGCCCTCGGTCTCGACGCCTTCGGCGACGACGGTCATGCCGAGGCCCTGTCCGACCCGCACCACCGCGGTGGCGATCGCGAGCGCGCCGGCATTCTTCTCGATGTCGCGCATGAAGCTGCGGTCGATCTTCAGCTCGCGGATCGGCAAATGCGCAAGCCGGCTGAGGCTCGAATAGCCGGTGCCGAAATCGTCCACGGAAAGCCCGACGCCGAGCTCGCGGATCGCGTTCATCGTCTCGAGCGCGGCGACGCTGTCCTGCATGAACGCGCCTTCGGTGATCTCGAGCATCAGCGCATCCGCCGGCAGATCGTATTCGGCGAAGATGTCCTTGAGCCGCGCGGCCAGCGTGACGTTGCGGAAATTGATCGGCGACAGGTTCACCGACACGCAGGGAATGTTGAGCCCGGCGCGGCGCCAGATCGCCATCTGCCGGCAGGCTTCGCGCACCGACCACAGGCCGATCTGCTCGATCAGGCCGCACTCCTCGGCGAGCGGGATGAATTTGGCCGGCGAGACGTCGCCGAGCACGGCGTCGTGCCAGCGCGCCAGCGCCTCGACGCCGTGGATCGCGCCGTCGCTGCTGCGTATCTGCGGCTGGTAGCTGAGGGTCAGCGCGCCCTCGGCGATGGCGCGGCGCAACGCACCGATCAGGGCCAGCCGCTGCTCGGTGAGTCCGTTCATCTCGGCGCTGAACAGGCGATGGGTCGAACGTCCGGCCTGCTTGGCCATGTACATGGCCGCATCCGCCTGCTGCATCAGGGTGTCGATGTCGGTCGCATGATCGGGATAGAGGCTGACGCCGATGCTCACCGACATCTGCAGCTGCCTGGAGCCGAGCCGCAGCGGCGCGGCCAGCGCGTCGGTGATCCCGGCCGCGACGCGCTCCGCACTCTCGGCGTTGCGCTGCGGCAGCAGGATGACGAACTCGTCGCCGCCGAGCCGCCCCAGCATGTCCTCGGGCCCGATCTGTTCGCGCAGGCGCTGCGCGAGCTGGATCAGCAATTCGTCGCCGGCGGCGTGACCGAGCGTGTCGTTGACGTCCTTGAAATGATCGACGTCGAGGAAGGCCAGCGCCACATGGCTGCCGGTCGGACAGGCGTCGATCGCGGTGGTGATCAGGTTCCGCAGCTGCGCGCGGTTCGGCAGGCCGGTGAGGATGTCGTGATAGGCGAGCCGCGCGATCTCGGCGCGCGCCTCCTTGCGTTCGATCGCAAAAGCGCCGAGGTCGACGCAGGCCTCGACGATGCGCCGGTGCCAGTTGCTCGGCGCACGCGGCTCACGGAAGTAGAAGGCGAAGGTGGCGATGACCCGCCCGTCCTTGGCCTTGATCGGCGTCGACCAGCAGGCGCGCAAGCCCAATTCGAGCGGCATCGCCTTGTAGGGCTGCCAGCGCGGGTCGGTCTCCAGATCGGTCGCCAGAACCGGCTCGCCGTAAAAGGCCGCGGTTCCGCACGAGCCGACGTCGGGGCCGATGGCAATTCCGTCCAGTGCGCGGGAATAGTCCTCGGGCAGGCTCGGGCCGCCGAGCGGATGGAGCAGGCCCGCGGCATCGACGTGAAGCAGCGAGCAGACGACGTCGGGCGCGATCTCCTCGACCCGGCGACACAGCCTGCCGGCGATATCGGTGATCGGAACCTCGTCGGCAAGCGAACTCATGATGAGCTGCTGAAGCGAGCGCAGCTGCTTGGTCTCGGTGATGTCCTCGATCAATGCGAATATGTGCTTGACCCGGCCCTTCCCGTCGCGGAAGGCGTCGATGCGGGCGCAGACCCAGATCTCCTCGCCGTCCTTGTCATAGGCGAGCGCCTCGACCTCGCCGCGATGGCCGCCATGCATCAGGCGCTTGACGAGCTTCGCGACGGCCTTGCGATCGGTGTGGCGGCCGGCGATCAGCCCGCCTGCGCGGCGGCCCTCGGCTTCCTCGCTGGTATAGCCGAACAGCGTCGTGAATGCGGAATTGACGTAGACGATGTTCTGCTCGGTGTCGGTGATCATCACCGCGCGGTTGGTCTGGTCGGAGACGGCGTGGAGAAGCCCGATTCTGACGCGGCGTTCGGCCTCCGCGGTGACGTCGCGTGCGAACACGACGTGATGGGTCACGCCACCACTGGTAATTGATGAAAGCGAGATGGCCGCCCGGATGCGGCTGCCGTCGCGGCGCACGAGGCTGATCTCGTCGTGGAATTCCGCAACCGGTTCGGCCTGAACGCATTTGAGCGCGAGAAGCTCGGCGTCGCGGCCGAGCACATCGGCGCGCGCGAGTTTCCAGATTCGCTCGGCACCGGCGTTGAAATGCGTGATGCGATGCGCGCTGTCGACGATGAGGATGCCATCATCGGCGCATTCGAGCGCAGCCAGCAGCACTTCCGGAGTTTCTGTCATGGGACAATCGGAGGCGGACATCGTTGGACCCGGAGGCATCGGGGAGAGGCGGCAATGGGGCCAACGCTAACGCTGCGATGGTGTCCAAGACGTTTTTGCAATTCCTCCGTGCCGCGGCAAGACGCGACATGCTTAACGTTCTGCGAAAAACCGGACGGTAAGTCAGTGTGTACGGAACCTATTCGGCGCCGGTTCCACCCTGGAGCTTGTGCTGGCGGCCGGCCACGGCGCGCACCTTGCGCGGCGCGGCCCGCCAGATCGACAGCGCCGACAATCCGCTCACGACGATCGCGATGCCGAAGGCGAGCGTGTAGTCGCCGACCCGATCGTAAAGCAGGCCGGTGATCCACGGCCCGGCGGCGCCGCCGGCCAATGCCGCCAGCATGATCGTGCCGAAAATGCTGCCCTGGTGCCGGCCCTGAAAGATCTCGAACACCACCGCGCCCATGATCGAGGTGAGGCCGTAGCCGAGCGCGCCTTGCGTGAACACCATGAGGTAGACCAGCCACAATGACGGCTGGAATTTCAGCGCCATCAGCGCCGCGAAAGAGATCGCGAAGCCCGCACAGCTGATCGCCCACACCCATTCCCGCCCGATCCGGTCGGAGACATGGCCGAGCAGGATCTGGCCGGGAATGCCGAGCAGGCTGACGATGCCGAGCGCCCACACCGCGACACCAGCGCTGAAGCCGATGTCGAGCAGGAATTTCGTCTGGTGCACCTGGACCGCGTACCAGATGTACAGGCCGCAGAAATAGCCGAGCGCGATCCACCAGAAGCGCGTGGTCGCGACGGCGCGTCGGAGCGTCCATTCGGTGGCGACCCAGACGGGATCGACGATGTTGGAGCTTGGCTTTGCGGCCCCTGCGGCCGGCGCGGCATCGCCGTCCGGCTGGAGGCCGATATCCTCGGGGCGCTTGTGCAGGAACAGGTTGACCGGGGCCAGCACGACGAGAACGAGCAGGCCCATCGCGGTGCAGGCGGTGCGCCAGCCGGTCCCTTCGATCATGTGCTGCACCCACGGCAGCAGCGTCACCGAGCCGATGCCGACGCCGGCGAAGGCAATGCCGATGGCAAAGCCACGCTTGCGGATGAACCAGTTCGGCAGGAACAGCGACTGGCCGGAATAGCCGAGACACACCGAGCCGGCGCCGACCATGACGCCGATGGTGACGTAGAGATGCCAGGGTTGGGTGGTGAGCGGCGCGAGCAGCAGCCCGCCCCCCATCAGGACCACGCCGAGCTCCATCACCGCGCGCGGACCGGCACGGTCCATCAGGCGGCCGATCAGCGGGCTGACCACGCCCGAGACGACGAAGCCGAAGGAGAAGGCACCCGCGGTGACACCGCGCTCCCAGCCGAATTCGGAGATGATGGGCGGGAAGAACAACGAAAAGGCGGTGCGCGCGTTCACGCCGATGGCCATGGTGACGAAAGTCACCGCGACCACGACCCAGCCGTAGAAGAACGGAAGCCGCATTGTGTGTTTCATCCCTGGCCGATCCTTCCGACCATCCGGGACTGACCGGGTCAAGCGTTTTTCGCGCATGCCCGTTGAGCGGGACGCTTGTACGCCGCGCTCAGGCGGCGTCGCGCCGTGAGGCTTTGACCGGCGCGTCGAACAGGATCCGCTCGATCGGCTGCGGGCGGCCGAACAGATAGCCCTGTGCGAAATTGACGCCGAGCGCCTTCAGCCGCTCGTACTCCTCGCGGGTCTCGACGCCCTCGGCGGTGACCGACATGTCGAGCCCGCGCGCCAGCGTCACGATCGAGGAGATGATGGCGGAGCTGCGCGGCTGATGCGTGAGGTTGCGGATGAACGACTTGTCGATCTTGATCTTGTCGAACGGGAACGCGGTCAGATAGCTGAGCGACGAATAGCCGGTGCCGAAATCGTCGAGCGCGAGCTCGATGCCGATGCTCTTCAGCCGCTCCATGAAGGCGTGGTTCTCGACCCCGCGCTCCAGCAGGACGGATTCGGTGATCTCGATCTCCAGCCGCTGCGGCGGCAGCCCGGAATCGGCGAGCGCCGCGCTGATCATCTCGAACAGCTCGGCCTCCTTGAACTGGATCGGCGACAGGTTGACGGCGACCGCGAGGCCGGAGGGCCACCCGGCTGCGTCCGCGCAGGCGCGCCGCAGCACGAACTCGCCGAGCGGCACGATCAGTCCGGTTTCCTCGGCAAGCGGGATGAACTGGTCCGGCGGAATCAATCCGCGCGTCGGATGCCGCCAGCGCACCAGCGCCTCGAAGCCGCGCCGCTCGCCGCTGAGCGCGTCGATGAACGGCTGGTAGTGCACCTCCAGCTGGCACCGTGCGATGGCGTCGCGCAAATCGCCTTCCAGCACGTTGCGCGCCTCGAGCTCGGCCGACATCGCCTCGTCGTAGATGGTGAAGCAGTTGCGGCCGGCCGATTTCGAGCGGTAGAGCGCAAGGTCGGCCTTTTTCAACAGCTGCTCCTGGTCGCTGCCGTGATCGGGCGCGATCGCAATGCCGATGCTGGTACCGATCTCGACGCGGTGTCCGGGCAGGAGGAACGGGTCGGCGACGAGCTTTGCGATCCGCCCCGCCAGCTCGGTCGAGCAGACGCGCTGGTCCTCGCAAGCTTCCTGGATGATGGCGAATTCGTCGCCGCCGAGCCGGGCCAGCACGTCGCTGGCGCGCATGGCGGATTTCAGCCGCTGCGCGACCTGGCGCAGCAGCGCATCGCCGGCACCGTGACCGAGCGAGTCGTTGACGTTCTTGAAGCGGTCGAGGTCGAGCATCAGGATCGAGAAGGCCGGACCGCCGTCGTTCAGACGGCCATTGAGCTCGTCGAGCCGGGCGAGGAAGAAGGCGCGGTTGGGCAGTCCGGTCAGGATGTCGGTATGGGCGAGCTCGAGCACCCGCCGGTTCGCCAGCGACAGCCGCCGCGAATTGCGGCTTGCAAGCATGAGGTAGGTCGACAGCGACAGCGTCAGCAGCATGCCGACGATCAGCACCGCGCCCGCGCGATCGTAAGTCGTCTCCAGCGGACCACCGGAAGCCGGGACCGCCCGCACCTGCCAATCGGTGTCACCGATCTTGAGGCTGCCCGACCAGTGCAGGGCCTGCGCGACGTCACGCATCGACTGCGGCGCCGTCGCGGCCGACGCATAATCCGGCAGCATTTCATCCAGGCTGACGATCTGACCCGTGAACGGTGGATAGACGTTGACGCTGACCGCGGGGCTTGCGCCTGTGGTCACGCGAATGGACTGAATCAGCAGCGGCAGGTCGAAGACGCCGACGACGAAGCCGGCGAGATTGCGGCGCCGGTCCACCGACGTGTCGCGCGAGGTTCCCTTGGCGTAGACGGGAATGGCGACGAGGACGTCGGGCTGCCGGCTGCCCTCCCTCGGCTCGTAAAGGCGCGTGCGAATGGCCACGACACGGTCGGTATCGCGCGCGCGCTCGAGGGCCGCGCGGCGCTCCGGAACGCTCGCGTAGTCCATGCCGTAGACCGGCGACGTCTTCGGCTGGGTCGAGTAGAACACCGGAAAATATTCATCGCTCTGCGGCGCGGTCGCGAACGCATCGCCCTGGAGCGACTTGATGCGGTAGCCGGACACGCCGTCGGTCACCGCGGCGGCCTCGTATTCGGCGCGCTCCTTGCGGTTGACGCGCGGCACCCAGGCGATGCGCAGCATGCCGGGATGGCGCTCGAACAGGCGGGCGCTGAAGGTCTCGAATTCGCTGCGGGTGATCTCCTCGTTGGTCGATTCGAACAGCGTGCGCAGGGCGACGAGCCTGGAGATGTACTCGCCCATGCCGTGCTGCATGACGATGGCCTCGGTCTCGGCCGCGTTCTCGAACTCGATCCTGTTGACACGATGTTCCCATCGCGCCACGGCGGCCGCGCCCGCGATCGAGAACAGAAGCCCGACGCCGACGGCGACGAGCGCAGGGCGATAGAGCCCGAGCAGCGGCGCGGCACGCCACCACCCGGTCATACGCCTCCGATCCTGATCGTTCTGATCGCGACCGCCCATCTTGATCCGCAAGTCCCCATCGCACGGCCACTCGAACTTCTGGTTGAGCCGCCGGAACCACTATCGGACAAGGAACGCGGTTAAGAACTGCCCAATTTCGTAACCGGCCTGTTCCGCATCACGCGGCTTAGTTAACGATTGACCTGCGAGTTACGTCAGTCTGACAGTATCCTGCCGGTCTTCCCCGGAGTCTTACGGACCTCTCGACGCATCCCAGGTTAGCGACCTGTTCAGCGCGCCAGACCTATCGTCTCCGCAACGTCTCCAGCATCCGGCCAGCTCCTCATGACACGATCGCGATCCGCGACATACGCCGCATTGACCATCGCATGGCTGGCCGCGGCGATGCTGCCGGCGAGAGGCGACGAGGTCGGCGTCAGCGAGGATGCGATCCTGTTCGGCCAGGCCGCAGCCCTGGAAGGCCCCTCCTCCGCACTCGGACAGCGGATGCGGCAGGGCATCGTCGCGGCGTTCACCGAGATCAACGCCAAGGGCGGCGTCCACGGCCGCAAGCTCCAGCTCATCAGCCGCGACGACGGCTACGACCCCGACCGCTCGGCTGCGCAGACGCTGCGGCTGATCGAGGACGACAAGGTGTTCGCGCTGATCGGTGCGGTGGGCACGCCGACCGCAATGGCCACAATTCCGATCACCAGCCCCAGGAAGGTGCCCTTCATCGGTCCGTTCAGCGGCGCCGAATTCTTGCGCGATCTCGAGCTTGCGAACGTGGTCAATATCCGCGCGAGCTATGGCGCCGAAGCCGAGGCGTGGGTCAAGCACCTCACGGAGGATCTCCACTTCACCCGGATCGCGATCTTCTACCAGGACGATTCCTTCGGCCGCGACGGTCTGTCCGGCGTGAAGCGCGCGCTCGCCAAACGTGGCCTCGAGCTCGCCGCCGAAGGCACCTTCGAGCGCAACACCCGCGCGGTCACCTCGGCCTGGCGCATGATCAAGCGCGTCGAGCCGGAGGCGATCGTCATGGTCGGGACCTACGGTCCCTGCGCGGAGTTCATCAAGCTCGCTCACCGCAGCGGCGCGCATCCGACTTTCGTCAACATCTCCTTCGTCGGCGCCAACGCACTCGCCCAGGAGCTCGGCCCCGAGGGCGAAGGCGTCATCGTCTCGCAGGTCGTGCCGTTTCCCTGGGACCGCTCGCTGAAGCTGGTCGCCGACTACCAGGCGGCGCAGAAAGCGTTCGACCCGGCGCTGACACCGGACTTCGTGTCGCTCGAAGGCTACCTCTCCGGCCGCCTAGCGGCCGCGGCACTGGAACAGGCCGGACCGCAACCGACGCGCGCGAGCCTGCTGCGCGCCATCAACGATGTCGGCCGCTTCGACATCAGCGGCAGCATCGTCACCGTCGGCGTGGGCATGATCGACACGCCGCCGAAGGTGTTCCTGACCGTGATCCAGAAGGACGGGACGTTCAAGGCAGTGGACCGGCTATAGCGGCGCTCACGGCCGCCGCGTCCAGCGCTCCGCGTTGACCGCGCCTTGCGGCACCTCGCCCTTGACGATGGCCGCGACCTGCCGCACCGTTTCCAGCGACTGATATTCGATCGCCTGCGGCGTCAGGCCGCCGACATGCGGCGTGGCGATGACATTGGGGAGCCTCGCCAGCTCCGGCGTCGGCATCTGGTCGGGTGCACGGCCGACATCCATCGCCGCGCCGGCGATGCGGTTCTCGCGCAGCGCGCGGGCAAGCGCCGCCTCGTCGACGAGATTGCCGCGCGACAGATTGATGAACAGCGCGTGCCTCTGCATGCGCGCCAGCGCCGCCTCACCGATCAGGTTCTCGGTCGCTTCATTCGCAACCGCAAGGCATACGACATAGTCCGACGCGGCGAGAAGCTCGTCGAGACCGACCTGCCGGATGGCGCTGTCGCCGACGGTAGCGAAGGGATCGGACACCAGCACATCCATGCGCAGCACTTTTGCCACTTCGGCGAGGTAACGCCCGATGCTGCCATAACCGATGATGCCGATCCGGCTGCCTGCGAGCTGACGGCCCATCCGCGCTTCCGGCTTGCGGCCGGACTGATAGTCGGCGGTCGCCCGCGAGACGCCGCGGGAAAGATCGACCATGAAGCCGAGTGCGAGCTCGGCCACCGCCTGCACGAAGCCGGGGCCGGCGCGGGTCACCAGCACGCCGGCGGTCGAGGCGGCCTCGACATCGACGTTGCGGATATCGACGGCACAGCGGACGAAGGCACGCAGGCGCGGCAGTTGCGCAAAGATCTCGCCGCGCCCCTCGGTCATGCGGTCGGCGACGATGATGTCGGCATCTTTCGCCGCGCGCACGAGGCTGGCCGCGTCCAGCGTATTGTCGCGCTCGTGCAGGATCACCTCGGCGGTGGCGCGCAGGCCGTTCAGGCTGCGGTCGCCGTAGTAATTGCGGCGCATCTCCGGCGTGTGAGCCAGCAGGACTTTCACGGAAAACTCCTTCAGTAGCCGAATGCGCGCGGCAGCGCGGTCGAGAGCCATGGCACGAAGGCGATCACCAGCAGGCAGAGGAACAACAGGCCGAGATAGCCCATGATCGGCTTCACCGTCTGCTCGATCGGCACGTTGCCGATCAGGCAGGCGCCGTAGAGCCCGAGCCCGAGCGGCGGCGCGAACAGGCCGATCCCCATCGCGATCACCAGCACCACGCCGAAATGCAGGGGATCGATGCCGAGCTGCACCGCGACCGGCAGCAGCAGCGGCCCGAAGATGATCAGCGCGGCCGCGCCTTCCAGCACCGAGCCCATCACGATCAGCACCGCGATCGCGAGCAGCATGAACAGCCAGACGCCCGAGGTCTTCGACAGTCCCAGCATGAAATCGCCGACCGCATGCGGCACCTGCTGCAAGGTCAGCGTGAACGCGAGCGATTGCGCCGCGGCGACGATGAACAGCACGAGCCCCGCGCGCGTTGCGGCCTGCACGAAACTGTGCGCGGCCGATGTGAAGCCGAGCTCGCGGAACACCAGGCTGCCCACGACGAGCGCATAGGCGACCGCGAAGGCCGAGATTTCCGTGGCCGTGGCAAAGCCGCTCTTGAAGCCGAAGAAGATCATGAAGATCAGGCCGAACGAGGCGATCGCGCCGCTCCACAGGCCGGACACCGGAATCTGTGGCGCGACCTCTTCGGCATCGGCTGGCCGCTTGCCGAAGATGATGGAGACGGCGATCAGGACCAGCGCCATCAGCGCCGCCGGCAGCAGGCCCGCGACAAACAGGCCGCCGATCGACAGGTTCGCCACGAATCCCAGGATGATCAGGTTGATGCACGGCGGGATCGTCTCCGCCATCACGGCGGAAGCCGCGAGCAGCGCCACCGCGCCGCCCGGATTCTGCTTGGAGCGGCGCGCCGCAGGGATCAGCACGGAGCCGACAGCGGCGACGTCGGCCATCTTCGAGCCCGAGATGCCCGAGAACAGCACCATCGAGGCCACCATCACCACGTTGAGCCCGCCGCGCATGCGGCCGACCCCGCGCTGCAACAACTCGATCAGGCGCACCGACATGCCGTTGGCTTCCATGAGGTAGCCGACGAGAATGAAGAACGGAATCGCCAGCAGCACGAAATTGTCGATGCCGCGCGCCATCTGCTGGGCGAAGATCACGCCGGGCAGCGCGCCCTCGACCCAGATGAAGATCAGCGCGGCCAGCGCCAGCGCAAAGCCGATCGGCAATCCGCCGAACAGCGTCGCGAAAAAGCCGATCAGCATCAGCGTGCCCGCTGACGGCACCGTGGCGGGCGACAGATAATCCCAGGCCAGATAGAGCCCGGTCACGACGGCAATCGCGACGAGCCCCCGGACGATGTCGGGCAGCGGCCTGGCGCAAAGATGGTCGATCGCGAACACCGTCATGAACAGCGCACCGACGCCCATCGGATAGAAGGTCAGCTCCAGCGGCAGGCCCGAGCCGGTGGTCTGGCCCGCCGTCAGCGAGCCCAGCTTGATCGCGTTGTAGGCGACATAGCCGGAGATCAGCACGATCAGCAGCGCGGCGGCGGCGTCGACCAGCGTCCGCAGCCGCGGCGACAACAGGTCGCGGAAGAAGGACACGCCGACATTCTCGCCGCGCGCGAGCGCGCTCGCCGCGCCGAAGAAGGCCGAGCCGACCATCAGGCCGCGCGCGACGTCGTCGGACCATTCGACCGGTGCGTTGAAGCAAAAGCGCAGCAGCACGGACGCGCAGACGACCACGAGATCCGCAGCCAGCAGGATGGCCGCGATCGCGTCGCTCGAGCGAAGCAGCAGGGCGATGCTACCGTGGCGGCCGCCCGAGAGGGGCACGGCGGCTGTCATCGCCATCTCAGGCTTGCGTCGCGCGGATGATGTCGATGACCGGCTTCGATTCCGGCCGCGCCTTGATGAAGTTCTCGATCTGCGGCGCGACGCGCTTCCTGAACGCCTCGCGGTCGCATTCGGCGACCGTCACGCCCTTCTCGGTCAAGGCCGCCAGCGCTTCCTTCTCGACCGCAAGCCCATGGGTACGGGTGTCGGCCGCGGCCTTCTTCGCGGCATCGAGGAAGCCTTCGCGCAGCTTCGGATCCATGCGGTTGTAGGTCATGTCGCTGAAATAGATCGCGAGCGGCGAGAAATTGTGCTGCGTCAGCGCGTAGAACTTCGCCGTTTCGAAGAACTTGCTGGCCAGGATCGTCGGCGGATCGTGCTCCAGCCCGTCCAGCACGCCGGCCTGCAGCGCCGTGTAGATTTCGCCGAACGCCAGCGGCGTCGCGGCGGCCCCCATCAGCCGCAGGCATTCGGTGATGACGGGATTTGGCAGCGTCCTGATCTTGAGGCCGGCGAGATCCTCCGGCGTCTTCACCGGCTTCCTCGCAAGGACGCTGCGCGAGCCGAAATTATAGGCCCAGGCGATGATGCGGATGTTGCCGCCCTTGAGCAGCGCGTCCTCGATCGGCTTGGCGGCGCCGGCGTCGAACGCCTTGGTCTGCTGCGGGAAGCTCGAGAACAGAAAGCCGAGGTCGTAGGTGCCGACCAGCGGCACCAAATTGGCCGAGATCGAGGAGCCCGACACCATCAGGTCGATGACACCGAGCTTCACCGAGTTGATGACGTCGATTTCCTGCCCCAACTGGTTGTCGGGAAAGAACGCGACCTCGACCTGCTCGCCGAGCCCGTTGCCCTTCAGGTTCTTGACCAGATTGTCGTAGTAGACGCGGCCGTTGGCGTATTTTGGATCGTTCGGCAGCGAGGATGAGCATTTCAGCTTCATCGTGGCGGCTTCGGCGCGGCCGATGAGGGCGGGGGAGAACACGAGGCCGGCGGCAAGTCCCGTCGATGACTTGATGAACGCGCGACGGTTCACGGGCACGATGGTCATGATGCGGTCTCTCCCCAATTATTATTTTTTCGTGCCGCGGTCGTTGCCGCAGCCCGTTGTGCGGACTGTATGGCCAAAGCGACGGCGCAGGCAAGGGTTGCAGCCGGGGTGCCGCGATGGCGCAAGAAGCAGGCGCGTCGGCAGAGACCGCCTCGGAACGCCTGTGTTTATCGGTGTTTCCGATGATGCCGCACGGCAGCGACGAGGCCCGCCATGCAAGATTGACGCGGATCGATCCAATTCAGGTATGGATCAATGCCGAACGCAGATTGATGGGTGCGAAGCAGAACAAGCCGCGGGATATTGATCCCGCGGCTGTTGCGATCGAGCGGATGCCGTGACGTCAGCGCGAATGCGCGCCGCTGAGCTGGCCGCTCGCCACCGCGACGTCGCGGGACGGACGCAGCGCGTAGGCGCCGTCGCCGAGCAGGGCTTGCGCCGCGAGCGCGATCGCCCAGAAGGCGGGGAATTCCCAGCCGCCCTTCGGGTTGGTGAAGAAGAAGCCGGCGGCGCCGTGCACGGTGAAGATCGCACCGAGCAGGATCGGAATGCCGGCCAGCGCCGCATAGCGGGTCCAGAAGCCGAGGATCAGCGCGACGCCACTGAGAACTTCCACCGTCATGATGAGGTAGGCGAGCTCGGGCGGGAAGCCGAGGCTTCCGAAAAACTTTGCGGTGCCGGCGGGGGTGAACACGAACAACTTCAGGCTGGCATGGGCGAGGAACAGCGCACCCAGCGTCACGCGCAGCACCAGCGCGGCGTAGGGAGCGGTACGGGAATCGATCATGGTGGTCTCCTTGTTGGAGGCAGCTATGATCTATTCTCAAGATCACGATAATCCGCTATATTGGAAATATACCTCACACCAATAGAGTGAGATGAATGCTCGACCGGCTGACCAGCCTGGAAGTCTTCGCCAAGGTCGCGGCGATCGGGAGCCTGTCCGGCGCGGCCCGGGCCATGGGCCTGTCGCAGACCATGGTGACCAAGCATGTCGCCGCGCTCGAAGCCCGGCTCGGCACAAGACTGTTCCACCGGACCACAAGGCGGCTGTCCATCACCGAGGCCGGACGGAGCTATCTGGAATCCTCCGAGCGCATCCTCGCCGACATGGAGGCCGCCGACGCCGCGGTCGCGCGCGAGCGCGTCGAGCCGCGCGGGCTGTTGCGGGTCAATGTCCCCGTCGTGTTCGGCACCCGGCAAATCGCGCCCGCCATCGCCGAGTTTTCGGAACGCCATCCCGAGGTCACCGTCGAGCTCGGCCTCAACGACCGCCTCGTCGATCTCGCCGAGGAAGGCTGGGACCTCGCGATCCGCATCGGCAAGCTGCGCGACTCCAGCATGGTGGCGCGACGCCTCGCGCCAAACCGCATGGTCGTCTGCGCCGCGCCGTCCTATCTGGCGAAACACGGCACGCCGCGCAGCGTCGCCGACCTCGCCGCCCATAACTGCCTCGGCTACACGCTCTCGCAGCAGGCGAGCGCGGCGGAATGGCTGTTCGGCGTCGATGGCGAGATCCGCGTCCAGGTCAGCGGCACCCTGCGCGCCAACAATGGCGATGCGCTGCGCGCGGCAACATTGGCGGGCCTCGGCCTCGCGCGACAGCCGACCTTCATCATCGCCGACGACCTTCGCGCCGGCACGCTGGTCGCGCTTCCGCTCGACCAGCCGGAGGTCCAGACCTCGGCGGTGCACGCGGTCTACCTGCCCGACCGGCGTCCGCCCGCCAAGGTGCGCGCCTTCATCGACTTTCTCGCTGCGCATTTTGCGCCCGAGCCGCCCTGGGATCGCGGACTGTTCTGACGGCGCACGGCCTGACGCGCCAGCTCCGGCAGTTCCGCTGCCCCATTTTGCCGCAGCTTGCAGCGTGATCCAGTGCACAGACAGACGCGTGGCAGCGACCTAGAAAAGGTGACATCATCGCGCATATTGCCGGTGGAGGAGACACCATGCGCCGTCCAGTCCTTCGCAATTTGTTTCTCGCATCCGGTCTTCTTGCACTCACCCAATTGATGACGCCGACGGGGGCCGCGGCCGAAGCGCGGCTCGCGCTCGTGATCGGTCAATCCGCCTATCGCACCGTGCCGGAACTGCCCAATGCCGCCAACGACGCCAAGGGCATGACGGAATTGCTGGGCAATGCCGGCTTCACCGTCACCACGGCATCCAATCTGGCGCAGAACGACATGCGTCAGGCGATCTCGGATTTCGCCAACAAAGTCAGCGCCAGCGGCGCCGACACCGTCGCGCTGGTGTTCTATGCCGGCCACGGCCTTCAGATCGACGGCGAGAATTATCTGGTGCCGGTCGATCTCGACCCCAAGCGCGAGGCCGACATTCCGCTGCAGGGCGTACGGCTGAACGATTTGCTCAACACGCTCGGCGCACTGCCGACGCGGGCCCGCATCTTCATGCTCGATGCCTGCCGCAACAATCCCTTCCCGGCGCTCAGCGGCGCCGGCCACGGGCTCGCGATCGTCGACACCAAGGCCGGCGCGCCCGGCTCCTTCATTTCCTATTCGACCTCGCCCGGCGCGGAGGCCGAGGACGGCAGCGGCATCGACAGCCCGTACACCACTGCGGCGCTGACCGTCGCCAAGCAGCCCAATCTGCCGATCGAGGAGGTCTTCAAGCGCATCCGCATCTCCGTGGCGCAATCGACCGACGGGCGGCAGATTCCCTGGGAGAGCTCGTCGCTGACGACCGACTTCAAGTTCTTCGGCGGCGAGAGCAGCAGCCAGCAGCCAGCGGTTCCCGGCGCGTCCTCCATGGCGCTGGCCAGCGGCACGCGCAGCGTCGCGGACTGGCGCAAGGATTTGCAGGGCAAGGAGCCGAAGGCTGCCTATGAGATCGTGATCGCCGACGACACAGTCGAGGCGTATCAGGCCTATGTCGAGCTGTACGCGCAGGCGTCCTTCACGCCGCGCCTGCGCACGATCCTGGAGCGCCGGCGCCAGATGCTGGCCTGGGAGCGGGCCACCGCGATCAACACCCGGGCCTCGTTCGAGGCTTATCTGGCGAACTGGGACAACAGCGACCTCGCCGCCACCGCGCGCAGGCTGCTGCTCCGGGTGCAGAACCGCAACTACGTCCTGCCTGCTGCGGTCGCGGCCGCTCCCGCTCCGGTCGCCGTCGCGCTGGCGCCGACCTGCCCGTGCTCGACACCGTCGATACCGGCAACGCCGGTCAACCCGGCGGTCGCCCCTGTCATCAAGAAGCGCGTCGACGCTACGCCGCCGAAGCGCAAGGTGGTCGAGACGCCGCCGAAGCCGCGCCGGCCGCCGCCCGATGACGTGGTTTACGAGCGCGCGCCGCCGCCCGGCCCGTCGCCCGAAGCCGTCGGCGTCGGAATTGGTGTCGGCATCGGTCTCGGCATGGGCATGGGTGGCCACGGCGGTGGCGGCTACGGACGCGGCGACAATTATCGCAGCCGGTACTGAGACCACAGATCGCGTGACGCGGAGGACAATCCGTCCTCCGTCATTGCGATGCAGGGAAATTGCGTCTGCCGCTTCCCGATACGGAAATGCTGTAGTCTTATCAGCGGACAGGAATTTCCGGGGATTTCTCATCGATGCCGCACGACGCTCACGCCAAGGGCTCAAAGGAGCATGCCTGGCCGCTGTTTCGCTCACTCGCGTCCTATTCCCTGCCCGGCGATCTCATGGCGGGGCTGACGCTGGCGGCGATCGCCATCCCCGAGCAGATGGCCACGGCGCGGCTCGGCGGCTTCGCGCCGCAGCTCGGCTTCTTCGCCTTCATGGCGGGCTCGCTCGGCTTTGCGTTGCTCGGCGGCAACCGCTTCCTGTCCTGCGGCGCCGATTCCACGATCACGCCGATCTTCGCCGGCGGGCTTGCCGCACTGGCCGCTGCCGGCTCGCCCGAATATCAGGGGCTTGCGATCGCGCTGGCGCTGATGGTCGGCGCAATGATGCTGGCCGGCGGCGCCTTCCGCCTCGGCGGAATCGCCAATCTCTTGTCGGTGCCGGTGATGGTCGGCTTCCTCGCCGGCATCTCGGTCCACATCATCGTCTCGCAACTGCCGGGCGTGCTCGGGCTGGAATCGCCGAGCGGGCCGACGCTCGATCGCATTGGCGTGCTCGCCACCGAGCTCGGCCGGGTCAATCCCTTCACCTTGTGCATCGGCTTCGGCGTGCTGGCCGTGGTCTTCGTTTCCGAGAAGGTCAGCGCAAAAATTCCCGGCGCGCTGATCGGGCTCGTCGCCGCGACGCTGGCCACGATCGCACTCGGCCTCGAGACCAAGGGCGTGAGCGTCGTCGGCACGGTGCCGGGCACACTGCCACGGCCGACATTCCCCATGCTTGCACCGGAGCAATGGGTGCGTCTCGTGCCGCTCGCCTTCGTGATCACCATCGTGGTGATGGTGCAGACCGCGGCGACGACGCGGTCGTTCCCGTCCGATCCCGACAAGCCGGCCGATGTCGACCGCGATTTCCTCGGCGCGGGCGCCGGCAGCGTGCTGGCCGGCCTGTTCGGCGCGTTTCCGGTCAACGCCAGCCCGCCGCGGACGGGCATCGTCGCGGAGACCGGCGGACAGTCGCAGCTTGCGGGCCTTGCGGCGGCTGCCATCGTGCTGGCGCTGCTCGCATTCGGCACGGGACTGTTGCAGCACGTTCCGGACGCCGCGCTCGGCGGCATTTTGCTGTTCGTCGCGCTGCGCATCATCCGCGTCAAGCAGATCGTCACGGTCTACAAGCAGTCCTTCAGCGAATTCCTGCTGATCGCCGCCACCGCAGCGCTGATCATCGTGCTGCCGATCCAGCAGGGCGCGTTCCTCGGCATCGTGCTGTCGCTGCTGCACGGCATCTGGAGCACGACGCGCGCGCGGCTGGTCGAGTTCGAGCGCGTGCCGGGCACCACGATCTGGTGGCCCGCGCATCCGCACATCACCGGCGAGCGCATCGCCGGCGTCGCGGTGATCGGACTGCAGGCGCCGCTCTCGTTCCTCAATGCGCCAGGCTTCCGCAGCGACGTGGGCAAGGTGCTCGGCGCGGCGACGCCGCAGCTGCTGGTGCTGGAGGCCAGCGGCATGGTCGAGATCGACTTCACCGCCGCGCAGATCCTGCTCGACGTGTTCAGGGCGTGTAGCGAACAGGGCGTCACGGTCGCGCTGGCCCGGCTGGAATCGGTGCGCGCGCAGGAGGCATTCGAGCGATTCAGATTGTACGACGTGCTGCCGAAGGAGCACGTCTTCCACAGCGTGGACGAGGCCGTGCGCAAGCTGGCGAAACAGGAATGGCAGTTGGGTCACGCAGGCGGAGCCGCGAACTCGCTGTAACCTCTCCCGCTTGCGGGAGAGGTCGGCGCGGAGCGCCGGGTGAGGGCTCTCTCCTCCTGGGGATTGTCCCGCTGCGGAGATATCCTCTCCCCAACCCTCTCCCGCAAGCGGGAGAGGAAGCGCCTTCAATGCGGCAACGGTCAGCCATCACTCCGCCAGCGTCGGGTGATCCCGCTGGATCGTCTCGCGGATCCAGCTGGCATGGATCGCGCGAAACAGGATCTGCGCGGTCTTGAGGTCGTCGGCCTTCATGCAGAGTTTGACGATGCGATGGACCGCATCATCGCGCATCAATCCATCCGAGATCTTCATCGCGATTTCCATCGCGACCTTGGCCGCGCGCTCGTAACGCCCGCTCTCCCGCTTGTCGTTGCGCGCGGAACCTGCCGCGCTCGTGGCCGCGGCCTCACAAATGGCGCGGATACGCTCGGCGGCCTCGATGTCGCCGAGCGGCCCTTCGATCGTCTCGTCCCAGATGTCCGCCGGCTTCCGCTTCGCGAACCACTTCATCGCCCCACCACCCGCGGTCTTCCAGCCGCCGTATTGCCGCTCTTCAGGCTCGCTGAGCATAGAGAGGCCTATCGAAATGGGCGAGGCGATTCTTCCGCGACACTCCCTGACTCGGGACGCATTCACGACGTCCGGCGTGGTCCGATGGCCTCGAACTGGGCCTTCTGCTCGTCATTCAGCGTGCCGTAGAAGTCCTCCAGCGCTGCGCGAACCGACTTGACGCCGTCGAGCATGATGTCGAGCCGCTTGCGGACCGCGGCCATTCGCGCCGGCGGCGTCATCACGTCGCTGGGCTGGCAGGCCGCCTTGAGCGATGCGCTGACCCTGGCGCTGGTATCCTGGAGCACCTGTAGCGTAGCGCGCTGAGTGTCGTTGGGATGAAGCCGCGCCTCGATGTCGGTGCTGGGCCAATCGAGCGCGGCAGGCGCCCCGCAATTCTGGACCAGCGATCCCTCGGTGTTGTTGGAAGCTGTCGCGCGACGCTGGTCCTGGGCCAGCGCATTGAAGCGCGCCTTCTGCTCGTCCGAGAGCAAGCCGTAGAAATTATCCAGGGCGGGCTGAACGAGATCGACGGCTTTCTCCATCGCCTCGATGCGCTGCTGCATCGCCGCCAGCCGACCGGGCGCCGTCGCCGCGACTTGCGCCGGGCAGGACGCACGGATCATGCCCGCCGCCTGGATCGAGGCGTTGCCGAGCTCGTCGAGGCTTGCGCCTTGCGCCTCGCTCGGCTGCACCGTAGCGGCGATCTGGTCGATCGGCAGACCGACGATTTCGCGGCGGTCGCTGCCGCAAAGCTGATCCAGCGCAACGCCGCGCGCTTGCCGCCGGCCCTGCGGCCGCTGCGGCAGATAGGCCGAAAGACCGTCGTAGCCATAGGGCCCGAAGATGCCGGCGTAGATGTCCGGATAGCCGTAGCCCCAGAAGCCGAGACCATCGCCCCAGATCGTGTAGTCGTAGAGATCGTTATACGCGAACGGCCAGAACAGCGGTCCGACCCAGCCATAACCGCCGCCCGCATGTTGCCACCATCCGCTGCTGGCACCATGCCAGCCGGCCAGTGCCGCCGCCGCTGCGATCTGGGCTCGCGCCGCCGGATTGCCGATCAGACGGCTGTTGCGGAAGGCGCTGGAATGCGCGTTGAGAGCGTTGCGGAAATTCGCGGGGCGAACGGCCGCATTGCGGATCTGACCGAAGTTCGGACCACCATGTCGCGCTCCCGTCGCGAAATGCGGCCCGCCATGATGGCCGCCGCCATGCGCGTGTCCGAAGCCATTACCGCCAAAATGGCCGCCGCCGTGGTGGCCGCCACCATGCCCGCCACCACCACGACCGCCTCCGTGCCCACCGCCATGGCCACCGCCGCCCTTGCCCAGGGCCGTGCCCGCCAAAATGCAGGCAAACGCCATCGCGGCAATTCCAATGACCGGTCGCAACATCGCATCCTCCCGCAGAGCCGCGCCATTGAGGCATCGGAAGCTGACGGAATTGGAACCGGTCTCGCGGCCGAAAGTTCCGCGAACGCGACGCAGCAGGCGCTACGCCTCCGGCACGATCTTGCCGGGGTTGAAGATGTTGAGCGGATCGAGCGCCTTTTTCAGCGCGCGCATCGCGTCGATCGCCTCGGGGCCGAGCTCCGCCTTGAGGTATTTCTGCTTGCCCTGGCCGATGCCGTGCTCGCCGGTGCAGGTGCCGTCCATCGCCTGCGCGCGCTCGACCAGGCGATGCATGAACTCTTCGCCGCGCGCCATCTCGTCGGCGTCGTTGGTGTCGCAGACCAGCGAGCAGTGGAAATTGCCGTCGCCGACATGGCCGACGATCGGCGACAACAAATTGAGGCGCTTCAGATCCTCCTCGGTCTCGCCGACGCATTCGGCAAGGCGCGAGATCGGCACGCAGACGTCGGTCGCGACCACGCCGATGCTGTCGCCGGGCCGCAGCGCCTTCACCGACCAATAGGCATCGTGCCGCGCCTGCCAAAGTTTTGTTCGATCCTCCGGCTTGGTGGTCCAGGAGAAATCGCCGCCGCCGCAGTCCTTGGCGATCTCGCCGAAGGCCTTGGACTGCTCGGCGACCTCGATCTCGCTGCCGTGGAATTCCATCAAGAGCAGCGGCGTCTCCGGCAGCGTCAGCTTCGAATAGGCGTTGCAGGCCTTGACCTGCGCGGCGTTGAGCAGCTCGATGCGCGCCACGGGAATGCCGGTCTGGATCGCCAGGATCACGGCCTGACACGCCCCATGCACGGTCTCGAACGACACCGCGCCGGCCGCGATCGTGTCGGGGATGCCGCGCAGCCGAATGGTCAATTCCGAGATGATCCCGAGCGTACCCTCGGCACCGACGAACAGATGCGTCAGGTCGTAGCCCGCGGAGGATTTTTTCGCGCGGGTGCCGGTCGTGATGATCTCGCCGTCGCCGCGTACCACCTTCAGCGCCAGCACGCTGTCGCGCATGGTGCCGTAGCGCACCGCATTGGTGCCGGAGGCGCGGGTCGAGGCCATGCCGCCGAGCGAGGCGTCCGCGCCGGGATCGATCGGGAAGAACAGGCCCTGGTCGCGCAGATGCTCGTTCAGCGCCTTGCGGGTGACGCCGGGCTGGATCACGCAGTCGAGGTCCTCGGCATGCACCGCGAGGACCTTGTTCATGTCGCGCAGGTCGATCGAGATGCCACCGGCGGGCGCGTTGACCTGGCCTTCCAGCGAGGTGCCGGTGCCGAAGGCGATGACAGGCACACGGTTTTTGGCGCAGATCCGCACCACGTCCTGGATGTCGGCGGTCTCCTGCGCCATCACCACGCCGTCCGGCGGCTGATTGACGATCCATGTCGTGGTGTGGCCGTGCTGCTCGCGCACGGCCTGCGAGGTGATGAGGCGGTTGCCGAACCGTGCGGCAAGCTGCTCCAGCGCGCTTGCGAGGGCTTTCGGCTCCGGCCGCGGCGGATTATTGGTGATGGTCGTACCCACGGACATTCCTCCCGACAGAAGAACCGTGGCAAAGGACATCTAACCGGTCAAGTCAAGCGACCGAACGCATAGCCCGGGAAGGAAACATGCCCGACACCGCCGCCACAGCCCCCAACGCGGAGCCGTTCCGGACCTCGATCATGCAGATCGAGCCGCAATGGATCGACTATAACGGCCATCTCAACATGGCCTATTACAACGTGATGTTCGACCGTGCGATCGACGAGTTCTGGCTCGAGCTCGGGATCGGTCCTACTTACAAGAAGGAGCGCCACGGCTCGACCTTCACTGCCGAATGCCATGTGCGCTATCTGCGCGAGATCCACCTCGGCGATCCCGTGCAGATCCTGGTCTGGCTGCTGGAGGCCGACGACAAGCGGCTGCACACGTTCGAGGAGATGAGGCATGCCACCGAAGGCTGGCTGTCGGCCACCTCGGAGAACATGTCGCTGCATATGGACATGAACGCGCGGCGCGTTGCACCGTTTCCACCCGACATCCAGCAGCGTATCGCCGGGGTCGCCAAGGCCCACAGCGCCCTGCCGCGGCCCGAGGGCATCGGCCGAAACGTGGCGATGCCCTCGAAGCGGTAAGCGCCGCTAGACCCTGGTGCGGCCGCGGGCCAATCCGACCACGGCCGAGACCAGGAACAGGACAACCGCGATGAAGAAGATGATCTTGGCGATCTCGATCGATGCGCCGGCGAGGCCGCCAAAGCCCAGAATACCCGCGATCAGTGCGATAATCAGAAACGTCACAACCCAGCTCAGCATGGTCAAAACCTCTGTTTCAATGACTGTCCGCGAACGGCGCGACTGACGCGCCTCACTTGCCCAAACAATCTCCAACTCGGAACATTGGTTCCGGCCCGCTGCCGCCGGAAATTCGCCTGCCCGCAGGAACAAAATCGCCCCGCCGCGCACGTGGAAAACCTCTTCCCGGCGCCCCATATAGGCACCAATCCCTGTTATGAAGGCTCCCTTCCGCAACCCCGCGGTGCCATCGTGGGGCCAATGATTCGCATGACCGAGCCGAGCAAGATCACCAGCGTCCCCGACCACCAGCCCGCAGCCGGCGGCATTGCCGCGCGTGCGCGCGCCTCGGTGGGCCCGAAATACCTGTCCGGGCTCAATCCCGAGCAGCGCGACGCCGTGGAGACCTTGGACGGTCCGGTCCTGGTGCTGGCCGGCGCCGGCACCGGCAAGACCCGCGTGCTGACCACGCGTATCGCCCACATCCTGAGCCAGGGCCGCGCCCGCCCCGCCGAGATCCTGTCGGTGACATTCACCAACAAGGCCGCGCGCGAGATGAAGCACCGGCTCGGCCAGATGCTCGGCCACGCCGTCGAAGGCATGCCGTGGCTCGGCACCTTCCACTCCATCGGCGGGCGCATCCTGCGCACCCATGCCGAGCTGGCGCAGCTCAAGTCGAACTTCACCGTGCTCGATGTCGACGATCAGGTGCGGCTGCTCAAGCAGCTGCTGCAGGCCGACAACATCGACGACAAGCGCTGGCCGGCGCGCATGCTGGCCGGGCTGATCGACGGCTGGAAGAACCGCGGCCTGACGCCGTCGCAGGTGCCGCCAGGCGAAGCCGCCGTCTTCGCCAACGGCAAGGGCGGCAAGCTCTATGCGAGCTACCAGGAGCGACTGAAGATCTTGAACGCCGCCGATTTCGGCGACCTGCTGCTCGAAGACATCCGCATCTTCCGCGAGCACCCGGATATTTTGCGGCAGTACCAGCAGCGCTTCAAATTCATCCTGGTCGACGAGTACCAGGACACCAACGTCGCGCAATATCTGTGGCTAAGGCTGCTGTCGCAGGCGCCGACGTCCAACCCGTCATTGCCGGGATTGACCCGGCCATCCATCGATTCTTCGCGAGATGGATCACCGGGTCTCGACGCTTCGCGCCGGCCCGGTGATGACGAGAGCGATGATGCGGCGCCGCCCCCCGTTACTGAAAAAGCCCACGTCAAGAACATCTGCTGCGTCGGCGACGACGACCAGTCGATCTATGGCTGGCGCGGCGCCGAGGTCGACAACATCCTGCGCTTCGACCACGATTTCCCCGGCGCCAAGGTGATCCGCCTCGAGCGCAATTACCGCTCGACCGGCCACATCCTCGCCGCCGCCTCGCACCTGATCGCCCATAACGAAGGCCGGCTCGGCAAGACGCTGCGCACCGAGGACC
This sequence comes from Bradyrhizobium sp. SZCCT0153, assembly GCF_018129995.1. Taxonomy (GTDB): domain Bacteria; phylum Pseudomonadota; class Alphaproteobacteria; order Rhizobiales; family Xanthobacteraceae; genus Bradyrhizobium; species Bradyrhizobium japonicum_G. The sequence continues at coordinate 360,352 of NZ_JAFCKS010000004.1, read as the reverse complement.
AGGACGGCGAAAAGGTCACGGTGACGGGCTCGTGGGATTCGGAAGAGGAAGCGCGCGGCATCGGCGAGGAGATCGAGCAGATCCAGCGTCAGGGCGAGAAGCTCAACGAGATCGCGATCCTGGTGCGCGCCTCGTACCAGATGCGCGAATTCGAAGACCGCTTCGTCACGCTCGGCCTGCCCTATCGCGTCATCGGCGGCCCGCGCTTCTACGAGCGCGCCGAAATCCGCGACGCGCTGGCTTATCTGCGCGTGATCAACTCGCCCGCCGACGATCTCGCCTTCGAGCGCATCGTCAACGTCCCCAAGCGCGGCCTTGGCGATGCCACCGTGCAGATGCTGCACGACCACGCCCGCAAGCGCCGGATTCCCTTGTTCGAGGCCGCGCGCGCGGTGGTCGAGACCGACGAGCTGAAGCCGAAGGCGCGCGGGTCCCTGCGCGACGTCGTCGCCCAGTTCGACCGCTGGCGCGCCCAGCGCGAGGTCACCGCGCATACCGATCTTGCCCAGATCGTGCTCGACGAGAGCGGCTATACCGAGATGTGGCAGAAGGACCGTTCGGCGGACGCCGCGGGCCGGCTTGAGAACCTCAAGGAGCTGGTGCGCTCGATGGAGGAGTTCGAGAACCTGCAAGGATTCCTCGAGCACATCTCGCTGGTGATGGACCGCGACAGCGGGGCCGATGAGGACGCGGTGTCGCTGATGACTCTGCATTCGGCCAAGGGCCTCGAATTCGACAACGTGTTCCTGCCGGGCTGGGAGGAAGGCCTGTTCCCGAGCCAGCGTACGCTGGACGAGCAGGGCCGCGCCGGCCTGGAAGAAGAGCGCAGGCTCGGCCATGTCGGCCTGACCCGCGCCCGCCGCCGGGCAAAAATCTACTTCGCGACCAACCGCCGGATTCATGGCACTTGGTCGACCACGATCCCGTCGCGCTTCCTCGACGAATTGCCGGCGGCCAATGTCGAGATCACGGAATCCAAGGGCGGCTCCGCCTGGGGCGGCACCGGCGGCTACGGCGCCTCCCGCTTCGACGACATGGAGGCTTTCGGGTCGACCTATTCGACGCCCGGCTGGCAGCGCGCCCAGGCAAACCGGGAAGGCAACCGCAACCGGGGCCAGGCGAATGGACAGGGCCGCAATGGCGGCGGTAGCGGCGGCTTCGAGGAACAGGCATCGTCGTTCTCGTCCGCGTCATCCTCGCCCGATTTCGGCAGCTTCTCCCCGCGCCGCCGCGGCCCCATGACGATCGAGGGCGAGCTGGTCGCCAAATCCACCGGCACGACCTCGGAATTCTCGCTCTCCGACCGCGTCTTCCACCAGAAATTCGGCTACGGCCGCGTCACCAGGATCGACGGCAACAAGCTCACCATCGCCTTCGACAAGGCCGGCGAGAAGAAGGTCGTGGACAGCTTCGTGCAGCGGGCGTGAGGCACTGCCCTGTTGCGGCAGCGTTACGGCGCCATCTTTCTTCCCTCCCCGCCCCTTGACCATCGCGAACTTCCCCGTATCAGATGCGCCCATGGTCCGGGGCTCCGTCACATCGATCGTGCTGGCATTGGTTATGCCGTCGCTTGCGGCGGCGGAGACCATGAGCTTTGGCGATTCGCTCGGGCTCCTGGCCAAGAGCTGCGGCGCGGAAATCGTCGCCAATTGCCGCGGCGTCAATCCGGACTCGACCCGGCTGAAGGAATGCCTGTCGCGCAACCGCGACGTGCTGTCCCAGCAGTGCCAGAGCGACTATCTCGGTGCCTTCGACGCGATCCAGAAGCGCGTTGCCGCCCGCGTCACCGTGGCGAACGTCTGCCAGCGCGAGATCGTCAAGGTCTGCGGCGGCTCGACCAAGGAAACCAGCAAATCGGTCCCCTGCCTGGTCTCGACGCCCAAGGGTATCAGCAACAACTGCCTGAAGGCCGTCGACGACGCGGGGTACCGCTGATGCGCGCGAACAGGCTGTCGACCGCCGGACTCTGCATCACGCTCGGCCTCGCCTTGCTCGCGGACGCGGCAGCTGCGCAAACGGCGCCGCCGACCCGCGACGACATCGTCGGCAAGCTCAACCATTTCGAACAGGCCGCCGAGGTCGACATCCCCGCGCTGAAGCAGCAGGTGATGGAGCGGGCCAAGGCCAGGATCAAGAACGACCCGGGTCCGGTGAACCGGCCGCTGATCGCGCCAGACCTCGCCAGCCTGCCGACCTTCACCGCGCAGATCCAGTTCGACGCCGACACGCCGATCATCCAGCCGACGTCCTACCAGACCGTCGGCCGCATTGCCGACGCGCTGGTTCACGCCTCCCTGCTGCCCTACACCTTCCTGATCGTCGGCCACGTCGAATCCAATGCGAAGACGCGCGAGGCCAACGCGATCCTGAGCCAGCGCCGGGCGGACGCGATCCGCGACGTGCTGGTGAACACGTTTAAGATCTCGACCAAGCGGCTGCACCCAATCGGCCTCGGCGAGGAGCAGTTTATCGACCGCGCCAAGCCGACTTCGGCCGTCAACGGCCAGTTGCAGATTCTGACCTACGCCAAGCTGCCGGATGACGCGCCAGCGCGTCCGGTTGCGACACCTGTGCCTGCGACGAAAAAGCCCGCCAAGAAGCGCTGATCATACGTGCCCGGCGCCTGACGGAACCCTTTGAAGTCCCGATCGTTTGTGACCTGTCCCACGGCGCGACAGAACGGTTTTGCGCGACAATAGTGCCGGTTTGTGCACCGCCCTATCAGGTGCTATAGGCTTTTTTCGACCTTCCCCGACCCCATGCTGCACGAGACCGAGATGGCCAGTTATTTTCAACGTCAACTGGCCGACTACGTCGAATATCATCGCGATCCCTGGAACTGCGCGATGCACGTGGTCGGCATCCTCCTGCTCTTCACCGGCGCCGTGCTGCCGCTGACCTTCGTGCATTTCCCGATCTTCGGGATCGAGGTGAGTCTGGCCGTGATTCTGGCCCTGCCGGTGCTGGTTTACTGGCTGATGCTGGACGCCGGGATCGGGCTTGGCATCCTCGCCGCGATGATCGTGCTGCTTTCGGTCGCAACCGCGATCGGAAATCAGGTCTCGATCGTCATGATGTGGTCGATTTTTGCGGTGCTGATCGGATTTGGCGTCGCAGCGCAGGTCGTCGGCCACAAGGTTTTCGAGGAGCGGCAGCCGTCGATGGTCGACCACCCCACGCATTTCCTGCTTGGACCGATGTTTGTCATGGCAAAATTATTCATTGCATTGGGCTTCCGTCGCGACCTTGCCGCGATTCTGGCGCCTCTTCCCACCAATTCCCTTTCAACCCGATAGTCCTCGAAGCGAAACAGCAAACCTTCTGCATGGCTCTCGTACTGGTTACCGGTGGCAGTGGCTTCATCGGACATCATCTCGTCGAAGCGCTCCGCGCCCGTGGGCATCGGGTGCGTGTTCTCGATGTCCGTGCGCCGGACGCGGCGCATGCCGACGTTGAATATGCCCATGGCTCGGTGCTGGACAGCACCGCGGTCGATGCCGCGCTGGCCGGCGTCGATCAGGTCTATCACCTCGCCGGCCTGCCCGGCATGTGGGTCGCCGACAAGCAGGCCTTTCATGACGTCAATTGCCGCGGTACCGAAATCGTGCTCGCGGCCGCGATGCAGCGCGGCGTGTCGCGCTTCTTGCACTGCTCGACGGAATCGATCCTGTTCCGCTATTCCGACCTGGGCGGTGTTCCCGCCGAAGAGGCGCTGCAGCGGGCCGATGCGATGCCGGGCGCCTATACGCGGTCGAAGTCGCTGGCCGAGCATTGCGCCGCGAAGGCCGCGGCTGCAGGCTTCCCGCTGGTGATCGGCACGCCGACCATGCCGATCGGCGCCGCCGACCACAACCTGACGCCGCCGACCGCGATGCTGTGGTACTTCCTGCAGAAGAAGGTGCAGCCGCACCTCAACTTCCCGGTCAACCTCGTCGACGTCCGCGACGTTGCCATGGGCCTCGTGCTGACGATGGAACGCGGCCGCATCGGCCAGCGCTACATCCTCGGCGGCGACTGCGTCCCGCTCGGCAACATCCTGCGGATGATGTCGGCGATGAGCGGGCGCCGGCAGTTTCCGGTCGTCGTGCCCGGCAAAATCGCCGAGCTCTCCGCGATCATGCTCGAATACGTCTCCGACCACATCACGCGCCGGCCGCCCAACGGCACCGCCGAGGGCGTGCGCATTGCGCTCGCCGCGAGCGACCTCTCGATCGGCAAGGCGCGCACCGAGCTCGGCTATTCGCCGCGCCCGATCGAGCCCGTGTTGCGCGAAACCATCACCCATCTTCTCGCCCGCGGCGTCGCGCCCGCTTCCGGCGCCATCGAGCATCACGCGCTCTCCTCGCGCGCCAGCTGAGCTGCCGCCCAACCCAAAGAACCTTTCCGCATGTCCTTCGATTTCAGCAAGCTTCTCTCTGTCGCCTGGGGTGGCTGGACCACGACCTGGCCGACCGAACTGCTGGCTCTGATCTGGCTCGCCTTTCTCGCCAGCTGGGTGGGCGCCTCGTTCTGGCAGGGCCGGACCAAGAAGCAGGTCATGACGCTGGAGTCGCAGCGCTATAGCCTGCCGATCCTGGTCGGCGGCATCCTGTACACGCCGTGGGTTGCGGAGCTCCTGGGCTGGAAGCCGCTCTGGGTGCTCGGCGACAGCGGCATCTATGTCGCCGCGATGCTGTCGATCGCCGGCATCGCCTTCGCCTGGTGGGGCCGGCTGCATCTCGGAAAGTTCTGGTCCAACACCATCACCCACAAAGAAGACCACCGCGTCATCGACACCGGCCCCTACGGCATCGTGCGTCACCCGATCTACACTGGGTTGATCTTCGGCATGCTCGTCACCGGGATCGCGATCGGCATGGTCACGACGATCCTGGGCGCGATCCTGATCTCGCTCGGCATGTGGCAGAAGGGCCGGATGGAAGAAGTGTTCCTGTCCAAGGAGCTCGGCGAGGACGCCTACGGCGCCTATTGCCGCCGCGTGCCGATGATCATCCCGTTCCTGTCGCCGCGCTGAGGGCAGGTACGCCCGAAACATTCAGCCAGGAACCACCTTTTCCCAAGCCCGTTAACTTCTCGACACCTGCACAGACCGCAGAGCATCGAGCCATGTCGGACGCCTACGATTATTTTCGCGAGCACGCGATCGCCTCCGTGCGCAAGGCGCGGGCGCTGCCGCCCGGGCGGCCGAAGCAGAAGCAGCGCACGGTCGCGCGGGTCTATCACCTGCTCTCCAAGGAAGCTGCGCTTGCGCCGAACGTCCATCACCTCGAGGATTTTCGGACGGCGCGACGGCTGGAACGGCAAGTCCAACGCTGATCCCCGCCCCTATGCAAATTCGGCCGGCAGCCATTCCACGGGAATAGACCTCTGCTGAGTTCCGCCACGGTTGACCTTTTTACCGCGACCAAGTTGGATGCGCGCGCAACGAGGCACGACGACATCCATCGTGGATCTGAGGAGGTCGACGATCAGGCCTGAGCCCGCGCGGGGCCTGGTGCGATCCGGCGTCGGACAGTGCCGCAGGTTCGACAGGGGCTTCTCATGAATTTTTCCAGCATTTTTGCGCAGTTCGTCGCGCTCCTCGGCGGCATCGCGCTGCAATGGCGGAAGCTGACGGGGACCCAGCCCGCGCCCGCCTGGGGCCACGCGCCCGCCATTCCCGAAGCCAAACCGCAAGGCGCGATCCCGACCCTGAAGATGCCGACCGCGCGCGGCTGGAGCGAAGGGCAGAAGCCGACGGCAGCCGCCGGGCTCAAGGTCAACGCGTTCGCAACCGGCCTCGACCATCCGCGCTGGATCGAGGTGCTGCCCAATGGCGACGTGCTGATCGCGGAAGCGACGCAGATCGCAGGCGCCCCGCGATCCGTGTTTCACTACGCGATGCAGGCGACGATGCGGCGCGCCGCCGCGCTCGGCGTTTCCGCCAACCGCATCACGCTGCTCCGCGACAAGGACGGTGACGGCGTCGCCGAAGTTCGCGGCGCCTTCATGGAAAACCTCAGCCAGCCGTTCGGCATGGCGCTGGTCGGCGACACCTTCTATGTCGGCAACACCGACGGCGTGATGGCCTTTCCTTACGTCGCGAATGCCGACAGCATCACCGCGCCAGGCAAGCGGCTCACCACCTTCAAGCCTAGCGGGCACTGGACGCGCAGCCTGCTCGCAAGCCCCGACGGCAAGAAGCTCTATGCGGGCGTCGGCTCACTCAGCAACATTGCCGAGATGGGCATGGAGGTCGAGGAAGGCCGCGCCGCGGTCTATGAGCTCGATCTCCTCGCCGGCACGCATCGCATCTTCGGTGCCGGCCTGCGCAACCCGGTCGGCCTTGCCTGGGAGCCGAACACGAACGTGCTCTGGACCGTCGTCAACGAGCGCGACGGCCTCGGCGACGAGACGCCGCCGGATTATCTCACCTCAGTGCGCGACGGCGGCTTCTACGGCTGGCCCTATTGCTACTGGGGCAAGACGGTGGACGACCGCGTGCCGCAGGATCCGACGATGGTCGCCAAGGCGCTCACGCCGGACTACGCGCTCGGCGGCCACACCGCCTCGCTCGGCCTGTGCTGGATGCCCGCCGGCACGCTGCCCGGTTTCCCCGACGGCATGGCGATCGGCCAGCACGGCTCGTGGAATCGCAGCACGCTGTCCGGCTACAAACTGGTGTTCATCCCGTTCGCGAACGGCAAACCCTCCGGCCCGGCGCGCGACATCCTGTCGGGCTTCCTCGCGCCGGACGAGAAGGAATCCTACGGCCGCCCGGTTGGCGTCGTGATCGGTCCCGACAAGAAGTCGCTGCTGATGGCCGACGACGTCGGCAACGTGATCTGGCGCGTCACAGGCGCGTAAAGGTTACGTCCCGACGCACAGCGTGGCGCGCTGCTTGCGCAGCAGCGCGACCACTGAGAGTGCCGTGATCAATCCCGTCTTGGGATTCTCCGACGGGATGTTCTCGATGGACATCGAGAAGCGCGCCGAATCGGCCTCGACCTCGACGCGATGAACGTTGCGCGTCACGCCTGGGTCGGCCCATATCTGCACCATTGTGCGGTCGGGCCCGACACCGGCGAGCGACAGCGCGACCGCGACGTTGAGATTGGCGGGAAAACCCTTTGCGGCCTCGCGCGCCGTGCCCTCGAACAGCTTGAGCGGCTCGCGCAGCTTGTCGATGTCGATGTTGTTCTCGACGATGAACGGCGCGCCCTTCAAGCCATCGATCGGCTTGCGCGTCACCATCCTCACCGAATGAATGGTGCCAATCGCGGCGGCATTGACGGCATCGAGCCCGATCAGCGCGCCCGTCGGCACGATGATGCGGCCGCCATTGGCGCGGGCGAGATCGACCAGATCGAAATTGTCGAGCAGCCCGCCGACGCTGACGACGACCGCGGCCTTGCCGCGCTTCACCGCGGGCTCGACGATCGCACGCAACTGGCTGCTCGGCGCGCATTCGACCACGATGTCGGCGGCCTCGCCGAGCCGGTCGATCGGCAGCACCTGCGGCAGGCGGCGCAGGCCACCCAGAAAGGCTTGATGCTTGGCGGGATCGCGCACGGCGACGGCGGACAATGTCAGCCCCTCGATGCCCTGATCGAGCGCGGTCGCGATCCTGGTGCCGATCGAGCCCAGCCCTGCAATGGCCACCCGCAACTCGTTCGAAGCTTTCTGACGGCTCATCACATCACACCTTCTGTCCACGCCAACGTCATAGCTCCTCACGCCTCCCGCGCATAGCTGCGCAGGCGTGCCTCGAGCACCGACAGCATTGCATCGCGGGCCGGATCGCGCGAGCCGCGCATCCAAGCGGCGGCAAGAGGCAGTCGGCCGACGGGACCGCTCTGCTTCGGCCGCAGCGGCACGAAGCGCACGCCCGTCACTGCCATCCGCGTGGTCCAGCGCGGCACGATCGCGACCCCGAGCCTGGTTGCCACCAGATGGATGATGGTTTGCTTCTCGTCGGCGACCTGCACGATGCGCGGAGTGAGGCCCGCCTGCTCGAACAGCTTGATGGTGAGGTCGTGGCTATGCGGCCGCGAGCGGCGGTCCGGCACCAGCATCGCTTCGTCGGCGATCTCGGCCAGCGTGACCGACTTCTTCCCGGCCAGCGCGTGGCGCTGCGGGAATGCCACGATGGCAGTCTCCTGGATAAGGTCGCGGAACTCGAGCCGCTTGTCCGGCTGCACCGGCGGGCGCACGAAGGCAAGATCAAGCGCGCCGGTCAGGATCTTCGGCAGCAGCCGGACAGTCTTGTCCTCCAGAAGCTGCACCGCGATGTCAGGATGCTTGTCGCGGAAATCACGCAGCAGCGGCGGCAGCAATCCCGCCGCCGCGCTGTCGATGGCACCGACCCGCAGCCGCCGCGCGGCCCCCGCACGCGAACGGTTGCGCAGATTATTCTCGACCGCCTCGACCCGCGCGAGGATGGCGCGAGCATCGCGCAAGAGCGTTGCGCCGTCTTCCGTCAGCGACACCGCACGCGTCGTCCGCGCGAACAGCCGCGTGCCCAGATCCTGTTCCAGCAGCCTGATCTGGCGCCCGAGCGCGGAGGGCAGCATCTGGAGCTGCTGCGCCGCGCGGCCGAAATGCAGCTGTTCGGCCGCCGCCACGAAGCATCGAAGCTGATGCAATTCCATCGCGTACCCTCTCGTCTCGCCCGGCGAGGATTATATCATTTTTTTGTATAAACCAGCGCCAATTGAGCGAACCTCCCGCTCACGCCTAGGCTCACTGCGGCATAACGACAAACCGGATTCAGGGAGGCCAGGGTGGCGAGCGAGATTCAGACGCGCGTACTGCGCAAGATCACCTTGCGCATCGTTCCTTTCATCATGCTGCTCTACTTCGTGGCCTTCATCGACCGCGTCAATATCGGCTTTGCCTCGCTGACGATGAACAAGGACATCGGCCTGTCGCCCACGGTCTACGGCTTCGGTGCCGGCATCTTCTTCTGGGGCTATTTCCTGTTCGAGGTGCCCTCCAACATCATCCTGCACAAGATCGGCGCGCGGATCTGGATCGCACGGGTGATGATTACATGGGGCTTGGTCTCGGCCGCGATGGCCTTCGTGCAGGGACCGACCAGCTTCTACGTGCTGCGTTTCCTGCTCGGCGTCGCCGAAGCCGGCTTCTTTCCCGGCATCATCCTCTATCTCTCCTACTGGTTTCCGGCGCGCCAGCGAGCCGCGGTCACCGCGCTGTTCATGGCGGCCGCGCCGCTCTCGACCGTGCTGGGCTCGCCGGTTTCCGGCGCGCTGCTGGAGATGGACGGAATGCTCGGCCTCAAGGGCTGGCAATGGCTGTTCGTGCTGGAAGCGCTGCCGGCCGTGCTGCTCGGCTTCGTCGTGCTGGGCTTCCTGACCGATCGCCCGGAGAAGGCGAAATGGCTCGCGGAGGACGAGCGGCGCTGGCTGGTCGAGACGATGAATCTGGAGACCACCAGCAAGGCCGCGACCGCGAGCCACAGCATCTGGCGCGGGCTTGCCGATCCACGCGTGCTGGCGCTGGCGCTGATCTATTTCGGCACCTCGGCGGGGCTCTATACGCTCGGCGTCTGGGCCCCGCAGATCATCAAGCAGTTCGGCCTGTCCTCGCTTCAGGTCGGCTTCCTCAACGCGTTGCCGGCAACCGCCGCGGTCGTTGCCATGATCCTGTGGGCGCGGCATTCGGACCGCACCGGCGAGCGCACCTGGCATGTCGTGTGGGCCTGCCTGATTGCCGCAGCCGGGCTCGCCTATGCCGGCCTTGCGACCGGCGTCGTCGCCGTGCTGGTCGCGCTTGCCCTCGTCAATATCGGCATTTCCTCCGCAAAGCCGCCGCTGTGGAGCATGCCGACGCTGTTCCTGTCCGGTCCCGCGGCAGCGGCCGGCATCGCCACCATCAACTCGATCGGTAATCTCGGCGGCTTCGTCGGTCCCGCCATGATCGGCTGGATCAAGGACCGGACCGGCAGTTTTGTCGGCGGGCTTTACTTCGTCGCCGGCCTGCTCGTTCTCTCCGCGGCCGTCACCCTGCTATTGTCGCGCGCACAGCCCGTACCCGTCGAACCCGTCCCGCAATCTCACTGATCTCTCAAACGGAGCATTCTCATGCGCACACATTCGATCGCAGCCATTCCCGCCGACGGGATCGGCCCTGAGGTAATCTCGGCCGGTGTCCGGGTGCTGGAGGCGCTGGCGCAGCGCAGCGGCGACCTCGCGTTCACCATCAAGACGTTCGACTGGGGCTCGGACTATTACAAGAAGCACGGCGTGATGATGCCGGCCGATGGTCTCGCCGAGCTCAAGAAATTCGACGCGATCTATTTCGGCGCGGTCGGCGCGCCCGACGTGCCCGATCACATCACGCTGTGGGGGCTGCGGCTGCCGATCTGCCAGGGTTTTGACCAATATGCCAATGTGCGGCCGACCAAGATTTTGCCGGGTGTCGCCTCGCCGCTGCGCAATGTCGGCGTCGGCGACCTCGACTGGGTGATCGTGCGCGAGAATTCGGAAGGCGAATATGCCGGCATGGGCGGCCGCGCCCACAGGGGCCTGCCCGAGGAGGTCGGCACCGAGGTCGCGGTGTTCACCCGTGTCGGCGTGACGCGGATCATGCGCTACGCGTTCAAGCTCGCGCAGTCGCGTCCGCGCAAGTTCCTGACCGTGGTGACGAAGTCGAACGCGCAGCGCCACGGCATGGTGATGTGGGACGAGATCGCCGCCGAAGTCGCCGCCGAATTCCCCGACGTCGCCTGGGACAAGATGCTGGTCGACGCCATGACCGTGCGCATGACGCTGCATCCGAAGAGCCTCGACACCATCGTTGCGACCAATCTGCACGCCGACATCCTCTCCGATCTCGCCGGCGCGCTGGCGGGCAGCCTCGGCGTCGCGCCCACCGGCAACATCGATCCGCAGCGCCGCTTCCCCTCGATGTTCGAGCCGATCCACGGCTCGGCCTTCGACATCACCGGCAAGGGCATCGCCAATCCGGTCGCGACGTTCTGGACCGGCGCGCAGATGCTGGAGCATCTCGGCGAGAAGGACTCGGCCATGCGGCTGATGGCCGCAGTCGAGCGGGTCTGCGCGGCGGGCGTGCTGACGCCCGATGTCGGCGGCAAGGCGACGACGAAGGAAGTGACGGACGCCGTGATCGACGCGATCCACGGGTCGAACGTCTAGCAGGCCAGCGCCAATTTCGGTGGGCCAATCCTGACGTCACTGCACGCCGTAGCGGGCGAACTCGTCGGCGACTTTGACGTCGATGAGCTTTGCTGCCGAGACGTCGCGATCGCCGCCGGCATTGTCGCCCTGCCTGAGCCTGGCAAGTCCTCGTCCATAGAGCGCGCTTGCCAGGTTTGGTGCCAGGCGCAACGCAAAACTGTAGTCGTCGATCGCCGCGGCGAGCTGGCCCATCTTCAGATGGATCAGCGCGCGTGAATCGTATGTCGCAGCATCGTTCGACCCCGACTGGATCGCTCTGTCGCAATCGTCGAGCCCGGCCTGCAGATCGCCGATGACCGCTCGGGTCCAGCAGCGTCCGCTTCTTGCCCACGCCAAATTCGGATCGAGCCGGATGGCCTCGTCGAAATCCAGCGCGGCCCGATCATACCGGTTCAGCTTCAAGTGGGCTTCCGCGCGATTGGCGAAGGCGCTGCCATAAGCCGGGTTGAGCCTGATTGCCTCGTCGAAGGACTTGACCGCGTCCTCATATGCTCCCTTCCTCAAATAGGCGACGCCGCGATTATTCACCGGCTTGACATAGCCTGAGGCGAGCTCGATCGCTCGATCGAAATCGCTTATCGCACGGTCGTACTCCGCCGCTGCGGCATGGGCGTTGCCACGATTGTTGTAAGCCACAGCCAGCGCCTCCGGCTTGGCATCAGCCGAATTGATGAGCGCCGTACAGCCGGCGATCCGGGCTTGGGCCGGAATACGGTCTGTACCGTTGCACTGCTCAATGCTCTTGAGGTTACTATTTTTCTGCGGCTGCTGCGCGGCCGCCGGCAAACCGAGCGACAGCATCACGAGAATAGGCGCGACGCGGTCGATGATGGCGGCCCTGATAGTCATTTCCGTGTCGCTTCAGCATCCCCTGCAAATGTTCAGCCTTGGACCGCTCCCCCGGTCGGGCATTGCAGCAGTGACGCGCTTCTTCATCAACTTGCTCTTGCCCTCTTCGATGAGAGTCGAAAACCTGACCGCGCCGTCGTCCGAAACTTCGATGCGCGGGGTGGTGCCTCGGATTCCCATCGTTGCGACGGGCGTATCGACCTTCATATCGCCGGTCTTCGCGACCTGGCCGGCGACAAATGTCGCCGTTCCTCTGGCCAGATTGAAAAACGTTGCGTTGGACTTGCCGTCCGGCTCATACACGTATTCATCCAAGGTCATACGCGCGTTGCTCGACAGATTGAACGACGAGCCATCGCTGAAATTGATGCTGACCCGGCTGTCCGCTCCGGTTCGCACCACGTCGCGAAGATACACGACATCGCCAGCCCTCGTTTCAGCAGCCGGATCGCCAAGCTTCGCCTGGACCAAGACCGCACCTGCGTGCTCGATCGAAACCGAACCTGTAACGGCTACGACCTTGCCGATGGGTCTTGGCACGACGTCCTCAAGGCCGCGTGTCACGGGATTGACTTGAGCCTGCGCTTGCACCGCAAGAACACTTGCGGATGCCCAAATGAGGCCAGTCACGAATACTGCAATCGTATGTCTGCACATGACCCGCCCTTTCCGAGAAGATCTTGTTTGCGTGCCGCCTGAGGGGAGCTGTATGAGCCCCCGGCCAAGCTCGCAATTCGTGCATCGTCAATATCTGCAACCTGGATCGGTCCTTACGGACCTGACTTCCAGACAAAGCATCTCTTCGTATCTCTTCGTTAGTCGATCTTAGGCCCAAGCCGTTTGCGTGACCAGCGAAAGAGAGCTAGATTTCGCGCCTCTCGACCGTCAACTTCTTGAGAGCGCAAATTGCTGTCGCGGAGAGGCATCTCCGCTGAACCTGCTATCATCCTGGCCAGACCTATAGAGTCTGGCTAGACCTATAGAGTTCAGTTTTTTAACAAACGTCTTCGGCGTGCAGGCCTGGGGTTGCTAACGCCAAAAATTGCGCATTTCGCCTTTGGCGTAGCAAAACCGACAAGAAGACCGCGGCACCGCGCCGAGCCCGAGTTATTCGGCACGCGAGGCCACGACCATGTCAGTTGCTTTTGGCGTTGGACCCCAGAATGGGGTCGTTGCGGCTTTGCCTCTCCAGATCGTCGGCATCGTCCAAAGGGCATTCGGTTGCGTCACCCTCATACGCCACGGCGGCGCGACGATTCAGGTCAGCATTGGCGACCTTGTCTGCCGCGGTGACATAATCGAAACTGCTGCGGATGCACAGATCGGAATTCGGCTTCTCGACGACACGGTCTTCGACATCTCCGGCCAAGCTCGCATGGAGTTGCGCGAATTCGCCTCCGCTTCCGACGTCACTTCGGGTTCGACCGTCGTTGCGGTCAGCAGCGGGAGCTTTGCTTTTGCCGCCGGCCGACTGGCAAACAGCGGTACTCTGACAGTCGACACGCCGGTCGGGAGCGTTCGTGGCCGGTCATATGCGACGGGCTTCGGCATCCTGACGCTTGCGGCGTTGACATTCTCCATGATGGAGGACGCACAGGCCGCAGACCCGGACGCCACGTTTCTGGACGATGACACGATCACCTACAAAGACCTTCAGCACGGCACATTCGAACTCATCACCAAGGAGCCGGTGCCGCGACATATCATCGTCGACGATCCGGGCGAGACTTTCGTCCTGCACAAGACCGGCTCCTCGGTCAGCGTGAACCAGGTCGCCAACAGTGCCGCTCGCATGGAGGAATTGCAGGCGGCTCAGCAGGACGTGCTCGCCAATCTCACGCGAGGTCCGACAGGATCGAGCACGCCACCCTTCGCCGGCTCGCTTTCGCCGCAGCACATCAATTTCACGTCGGAAAACACGACTGCGCCGCCAAACCTGCTTCCGATGGTGGCGCCGTTCAACATCCCCTTGATCGAGCGCCCGCTGCCGACACTGAACGTGCCGGCCGGCCCAACCGAAATCGATACGTTCAAATTCGACGACCAATTCACCGCGACAAGCGGGATCTTCACCGCTAGTAGCCTGTTCAATGCCGTGTTGACCTACGGTCTCGCCGGCGGGACGGGCGGCACCACGGTGCTGGATGGAGCCACATTCGATCTTTCGCAGACCGGTCCGTATGGCACGCTCTATCTCAATAGCACATCCGGCGCCTACACGTTTGTTCCGAACAGCGATGCAATCAATGCCCTGTCGTCGCCGACGACCACGAGCTTCGTCGTCACCGTATCGGACGGCGGGCTCTCGACGAGCCAAACCTTCATAGTCACCATCAAAGGCGTCAACGACACGGCCATTATCTCGGGCAACGCCGGCGGCACGGTGGTAGAGGCGGGCGGCGTCGCCAACGCGGTGCCGGGCATGCCGACAGCAACCGGCACGCTTACTGACACGGATGTCGACAATCCGCCCAACACCTTCACGGCGGTCAGTTCGCCGACCAGGAGCGCGGGTGGCTACGGCACTTTCACGATGACAGCCGGCGGCGTGTGGACCTACACGCTCGACGATGGCAACAGCACGGTACAGGCCCTGAATGTCGGCGACACCCTGACCGACACCCTGACCGTGACCAGCATCGACGGAACACCCCAGATCGTCACGATCACCATTCAGGGCAGCAACGACGCCGCCGTCGTCTCCGGGGCCGCGACCGGTTCAGTCGTCGAGGCGAGCGGCACTTCGCCCGGCACGCCGATCGCGACGGGCACGCTCGCCGCCGCGGATGTCGACAGCCCGGCCAACGCGTTCGTGGCGGTCAACGCGCCGACTGCAAGCGCACAAAGCTATGGCAGCTTCACCATCACCACGGCCGGCGTGTGGAGCTACACGCTCGACAATACCAACGTCGCGGTGCAGGCGCTCAACAACGGCGACACGCTGACAGACAGTTTCACCGTAACCACGGCCGACGGCACGGCGCAGACGGTGACGATCACCGTCAACGGCAGCAATGATGCTGCGGTGATTTCCGGAACGGCGACCGGCTCTGTGATCGAGGCCGGAGGCGTAGCCGACGGAACGCCTGGTACGCGGACTGCGACCGGCACGTTGAACGACGCCGATCCCGACGACACCTCCAACACCTTCACCGCGGTAAGCACACCCAAGCCGAGTGCTGGAGGCTTCGGCACCTTCACGATGGCGGCACTGGGCACGTGGGTCTACACGCTCGACAACAGCAACGCCACGGTGCAGGCGCTCAATGCCGGCGATACCCTGATCGACCAATTCACCGTGACGACCGTCGACGGCACGCCGCAAGTGGTGACGATTACGATCAACGGCGCCAACGACGCCGCCATCATTTCCGGGATGACGACGGGCTCGGTGCTCGAAGCAGGCGGCGTCACTCCCGGCACACCTGTCACGACCGGCACGCTCACCGATACCGACGTCGACAACTCCGCCAACACTTTCACGGCCGTGACCTCGCCTACTGCAAGCGACGGCGGCTACGGCACTTTTACAATGACCGCGTCCGGGCTGTGGACTTATACGCTGGACAACAACAACAGCGTGGTGGACGCGCTCGACGTCGGCGATACGCTCACCGATCATTTCACGGTGACGAGCATCGACGGCACCACGCAAGAGATCACGATCGCCATCCACGGCGCCAGCGACGCCGATCCCAATGACTTCGACAATCTGGCAACGGGAGCCACCGTCGTATCCGATCCCCCGTTCGTCTACGGCACCCCCGCGGGCGAGACCATCGCCGGTGGCGGCAGCATTTCCCAGATCGTCTATGGAGGCGCCGGCGACGACACTCTCAATGGCACCGGCGTGAACGATACCATCTTTGGCGGATCGGGCGACGATACGATCAAGGGCAATAACGGCGATGACGTCCTCTACGGTGGCTCCGGACACGACGATATAGACGGCAGCAACGGGAACGACACCATCATCGGCGGGCTCGGCGCGGACCAGCTCACGGGCAGCAACGGCGATGATGTCTTCGCTTATCTGTCGGTGGCGGATTCAAGAGCCGGCCGTTTCGATACGATTACCGATTTCATATCGGGAACCGACAAGATCGATTTGACGGCGATCGGCGCGCTCGGATTCGTGATCCTGGCATTGAGCTCGACGAGTACGTCCGTGCCGCCGCACACCATCGCCTGGATTTACGACAGCTCAGCCAATGAAACCATCGTGTACGTCAATCCGACGGATCAAACCCTCCAGATCGGCGATTCCAGCCTGCTGGAAGTTCATCTCCAGGGCGTCGCGACCATCGATTCGGCGGACTTCATCGTGGATCAAACCGCGGCACCGGCCTTGGCGGTGAACGACACCCTCGATCCGGCCGCCGCCGCGCAAGGCGACGCGGCGGTCATGACATTCAGCACCTCCGACGCCTCGACCGAAGCGAAGAGCAGTAGCGGCTCTGTATCGTTGGACGGAAGCTCGACCGCAATCGATGTGAGCTTTCTCTTCGATTTTGACCGGGATCAAAGCGGGGGGAGCAAGGAGATCACCTCTTCCGCCCCGGACGAGGTTCCGACACAACCCGGCACCTCGGAGCCGGCAATCCATTCGCTATCGATGGACCACTTCAAATTTGTCTTCGAACCATCCTGGACCGACGACAGCATCCATCCGAAGGGAATTAGCGCAACCGGCATGCTGGAGCAAAATCATGCCGTCGCTTTCAGTGCGCCGGATGCGCTCCCTGCCATCGACCAGCATCCCGGTGACGGCAAGGCTGCGGAGGCTCATAGCAGAGCGAACCTTGCCGACGCCGGCAATACGCCTGATGTCGCCTCCCAGAAAGGCCTCGTGAACGGCGGCACCGCTCATTCGATTCCATCGCAGGCAAGCGAACACAGTCATGCTTCGATGGCGGCGCCCGACAGGCCCAATGACCAACTTCATTCCGCGGAAGGCGGCACAGGCGGCCCACACGGAAACGCGCAGGCACATCCGTCGGGACTGGGCGATTCCTTCAACTTCCTGAATCCGGCGATCGAGAGGTCGAGCATCGCATTTGTGGACGATCTCCCAGCGCCGCTCGATCATCATGAAGGCGCGGCACATGCCGGCGGACATGGTAGCGCCGCGACAGCGGGCGAGGTTCCGCATCTGGACGATAGCACTCACGTCGTGGGCGGCTTAGCCGGGTCTCATGTGCCGCACGATCTCCTCGTGTGACCTCGATCTGCTGAAAATGCGCATGCCGAGCATGTATCGCGGAATGTCTGCGTGGCGCTTCCCTGCGCGTGGGAGGGGAATCCAACTTCTTGGCCTGCGACAGCCCGATCTTCTCCTACTTCCGCCCAGCGGGCGCGGGCGGCGGCGTCGCCATCGCGGCGATCGGCTCAAGCGGCGTCAGATGACGCGGGACGATGATGGACTGGCCGGGCATAAGCGGCGCGTTCTCCGCCAGCGAGTTGCTCTGCGCGATCGACCACAGCGGCACGCGGTGGGCGGCTGCGAT
This sequence comes from Bradyrhizobium sp. SZCCT0153, assembly GCF_018129995.1. Taxonomy (GTDB): domain Bacteria; phylum Pseudomonadota; class Alphaproteobacteria; order Rhizobiales; family Xanthobacteraceae; genus Bradyrhizobium; species Bradyrhizobium japonicum_G. The sequence continues at coordinate 342,798 of NZ_JAFCKS010000004.1, read as the reverse complement.
GCTCCCCATGGTGTCGCCGGCGCGCACAGGCACCCGCACGCCGGAATCCCACAACTCCACCAGCGTATCCGCCGGCACGAGATAGCGCAGCGGCACGGCATCGACCTGGGTCTGGGGCGGGATGCGCGGCAGTTGCGTCACCATCTCGACGATCTGGCGGTGGATGTCGTCCGACTTCTCGATATTGATGTGCGAGACGCGGCTGTTCTCCTTGAGGTCGTAGCTTGCGTAGTGACCGCGATAGCCGGGCACGGCCACGACATCGCCGCCGCCGAGCACGCTGTCGGACAGGAAGATGTTGATGAAGCGCTCGACATTGAGCGGCACGTCGCCGGTCGCATGCGCGGGATCGATGGTGATGACGAGGCTGATCGGGATGTTCTCCTTGGCCGCCATCTCGGAGATGACGATCGAGCACAGCCCGCCCATGGAGTGGCCGATCAGCACGATCGGCGCCGGCGTCTCCTTGTAGCTGGAGATGGCCCGATCGCCGATCCATCGGCAGATGGTGAATTCGTAGACATCCGCCGAGAAGCCGGCCTTCGTCAGCTTTTCGCCGAGCCGGTCCATGCCGGTCGAGAAGATCGGGCCCATGGCGCCGCGAAACAGGTAGATCTTCGGCGGCGGCAGCGGCTCGGCCGGCGGGGGTGGAGGCGGCGCGACGGTCGCCACTGCCGCCCGCTTCGACTTGGCGGGCGAGCCTGCGGCCAGGCCGGGATTCAAGGCGAGCAGCGCAACCGCTGACAGCACCACAAGTCGCCTTGGATCAATCATTTAGTCCGCAGTCCCACCACCGGGCAGCAGAAGCCCCCGTTGCCCGGCTTAGTGACCGTCGATTTGGTGGTTTTTGGGGCAAGAATCGGCGCCAAGGCAACGCCCGGGCGGCGGTCAATCGGTGTCTTAGCCGAGATCAGTATCTTGCAACAATGGGGCCGCCTCCGTCGAACCTGTAGTTCAAGCCCGCCTTCACGATGTTTCCGCGAGTCGAGAAGCTGTAGGTCGCGAACTCTGTATCGACCGGATTGGTCTGGGAGCCCGTGATCGTGCGGCTGCCGAGATCGTAATAGAGGTACTCGCCCTTGACGCTCCAGTTGCTGGCAAAGGCCCATTCTGCGCCGGCGCCGACCGTCCATCCGAACCGCAGGTCGGAGGCGTTCGCGATGAACTGCCGTCCAATCACCGGCGCATTGAAGAACTCGTTGATGTTGGTGCTGTCCTTGACGTTGGCGTAGGCGAGACCGCCCGTCGCGAACAGCAGCAGCCGCTGCGACACGATTCCGCCGAGACGGCCGCGCACCGTGCCGAAGAAGTCGATCTTCTCGCTCGCGCTGGTCCTGGCAGCCGGTCCGAGCACTGGTAAATCGACATTGCGGGAGTCTTTGATGTCGGCGAAATCGAAATCCCCCTCGATGCCGACCAATCGGGCGCCGAACTGGTAATTCCAGCCGACCTGTCCGCCGACGAGATAGCCCTCCGGCCGCAGTCCGCCGACGGCGAAGGGGACCGCGCCGGGCTGCGAGACCGTGATCACAGGGGTGCCGGAAACGACGACGTCGTTGGCGTTATTCCAGGCATAGCCGCCGTTCACGCCGACGTAGAAGCCGCTCCAATTGTAGCCGGGATCGATGACCACAGGTCGCGCCTTGACGGGGAGGTCGGCGGCCAGGACCGCCACCGTTCCGAAGGCAAGGAACAGGGCAGCCATAGCAAAATTCTTCATGTTGATCCCCAGCCGTCACATCCGAAGACCTGATCGGACGCGACATTCCAAAGTCGGCGAAACAATCTTCGCGGCACTCTAGCCCGCCTGCCGATAGACCGCTTGGACGACCGCGACCGGGGTCGTCCAATTACGACAATGGCGGCCAGGGCATGCACGGATTGGCGGCCAAGGGCGAGCGCTCGGGCGGACGCCGCGGCGAACGCGGCAGAGAATGCGTCGAGGTCATTGCGTGAGCGGCTGCCCTGAATTCACCTCGTGCGCTGGTGCCGGAGGTGAATTGTCCTTGGCACCGGAATCCGTCCAGGCTGGCGGCAAGCCGAGTCCCTGGCCTGCGAAACCGGTGAGGCCCGGAAATCGGCCGAACGCTTCGCACGCGACATATTTGGGCGCACCACCGAGCCGGACGGGAATGCTGTCCATCGGAGGCAGCGCAGGGATTCCACCGAACGGCGATTCTCCCGATGTGACCAGCTTGGCGAAGTCCGCGCCGAAATCGGCGGCAAGGTCGTAGGCATCGCCCTCGTTGGCAACCCGCGGCGAGTTCGAGATGGAGTTGGCGCTGCGCGCCCAGACCATCGCCGCCTTCTGAAATCCGGCGAAGTCGCGCGCCTCCGCCTCGACCGACAGGCTGCCGAGCCCGACCGGAAGCCTCGGCACCGGCACAGGCACGGCGGGAAGTGCAACCGTCTTGGCAATCGACAGTGCCTTCGATGCGCCGGAAGCGGTCGGGCTGGTCGGCGTGGCATGCGTCACCGTCGCCTGCACCGTGAGGTCGGCGTCGTCGTCGGCAGAGACGATGCGGAAGCGTTCGCTCAAGCGCAGACACAGCTCGCGGCTGATGGCGTTCGCAACCAGGCGACGCTCCTTTTGGTTCAACGCAACATCGTTGCGCGCGGGAAAGACGGTGGACGCGATCCGGATCGTTTTCGCCGCCAGCACGTCCTTCTTGTTGACGCGGATTTGCGATCGCGTCACCAGCCCGTTCGCGTCCGACATCCGGTCGTAGCTCCTGAGCGAGCCGGCCCGCTCGAGCGGCGCGGTCGCGCACCCGCCGAGAGCCAGCGCGACACTCATCAGGACCGTCCGAGGAAAGCGCATGGTCCCATTCCCGCAACGACAGATTATTAGATAGATCACTCTAATAATCACTCCCATGTTCAGCAACATCCGTCAACATAAATAGATGGAACTCTCTAATTTTGATTTTCTCGTGGCGAATCGTCGTGCTAAACGGGGCGAGTGTGAATGGAGATGTCCGGTTTGAGGAAAGTCGACCCCGTCAAGCATGAGCAGAAGCGCGGCGAGATCCTCGGCGCGGCGATCCGCTGCTTCATCAGAGACGGATTCCGCGGCGCCAGCACGACAGACATCTGCACCGCGGCCGGCATCAGTCCCGGCCACCTCTATCACTACTTTCCGAGCAAGGAGGCGATCATCGAGGCGATGATCGACCTGGGCCTCGCGCATGCGGCGGAGCGCTTCGAAAAAATTCTCGCCGCCCCCGACGTGATCGAGGCGCTGCTGACCGACATCGAGGAAACCAGCCTGCGGTTTCGCCCTGCGCAGATCCTCAACCTGGACGGTCTCGCGGAGGCCGCCCGCAATCCGGAATTCGCCAAGCTCATCGAACGCCACACCGAGACGGTGCGCCGCATGTGGAGCGATTTCCTGCGGCAGGCACAAAGCCAGGGACGGGTCGATCCGGGACTGAATCCGGATGCGACGGCGGACGTCCTGATCGCCCTCATCGACGGATCCCGCGCGATGCCGATCCGCAACCCGACGCTGGATATCAAGCAGAGCGCGGCGCACCTGAAGACGATGCTCGTCCGCTTCCTGGGCCCACCCGATGCGCAAATTGAAGCGATCAAGCCCCGCACCCAGAGAACCGCTCGTCCTCTCAAGCTGGTCAGGAAGCGATAGGTCGGCCGCTACAGAGGCGCCGGGACGTCGTCGATTACTGCCTGCTCTTGAGCCGGTTGCGATGCGCGGCCTGCTTGGCGCGGTTGCCGCAGACCGCCATGATGCACCACCGCCGTGCGCGCCTGCGGGTGTGGTCGGCGAACAACATCGTGCAGTGATGGCCTTCGCACGCCTTCACGTCGGCAAAATTCTCCTCGCAGACGAACTTCGCCATCGCCTCGCCAACCGGCAGCAGCAACGCTTCGGGCGATCGCCATCGCCGCTTCCTATGCAGCGAAAGAGCGCCGCCATCGCCGTGTCCGGATTCGATCCGGCTGAAGGTCTCGTCGCGTTCCAACAAGCTGTTCAACGGACCGAGTTCTTTGAGAGCCGCCGCCGTGAGCGGCCTGCCCGCATGCTTGCGCACGAAGCCCCTGAACCATTCGCGCAAGGCGCGCGCCTCGCTTGCGACCTTGTCCAGCTCTCCCGGCACCGCGCGCGCCTGCAACGCGGCGAGCTCATCGACCGGCACCAGCTTCGACTGGGCGAGCCAGTCGATCAGGCCGTCACCATCGTCGATCCAATCGACGGGCGTTTCGACCGGTGTCGCCACCGAGTTGAGGAAATCGAGGCCGAGCGAGTCGGCGATGAACATGGCAGGCGGTCTGTCCATGAGCGGTCCCTGGCCGGTTCGAACGATGGCTCGACCAAGTAACCTGTAAAATGACTATTGACAAGTTACGATATGGACTAATAACCTATTTTTAGGCATTTAACAGGTTACTTCGAGCAACGGAGACGGCCATGACCCAGACCACCTACCGCACCGCAGACGTCGATGGCTTCAAGGTGTTCTATCGCGAAGCCGGGCCTTCGGGCGCGCCAAAGCTTCTACTTCTGCACGGCTTCCCGAGCGCCGGCCACATGTTCCGCGACCTGATCCCGCTGCTCGCCGACAAATTTCATATCGTTGCGCCCGACCTGCCCGGCTTCGGCCAGTCCGACATGCCCCCGCGCGAAACCTTCCGCTACAGCTTCGACAAGATCGCGAACGTCATCGAGCGCTTCACCGAGGTGATCGGCTTCGATCGCTTCGCTGTCTACGTGTTTGATTACGGCGCTCCGACCGGCTTCCGGCTCGCGCTGCGCCACCCCGAGCGGATCACGGCGATCATCTCGCAGAACGGCAACGCCTATGAGGACGGCCTCAGCGATGGCTGGACGCCGATCAAGGCCTATTGGCAGGATCCGTCGCCGGCCAATCGCGAGGCGCTGCGCGGCTTCCTCGCGCCGGAGGCGACCCGCTGGCAGTACACTCATGGCGTTCCCGATGCGACCCTGGTGTCGCCGGACGGCCAGAACCTCGACAATTTCTACCTGGCGCGTCCGGGCTCGGACGACGTACAGCTCGATCTGTTCGGCGACTACAAAAGTAACGTCGCGCTCTATCCGTCATTCCAGGAGTATTTCCGCACGCACAAACCGCCGTTCCTCGCGGTCTGGGGCAAGAACGATCCGTTCTTCATTCCGCCCGGCGCCGAGGCGTTCAAGCGCGACAATCCCAACGCTGTGGTGCAGTTCTTCGACACCGGTCATTTCGCGCTGGAAACGCATGCACGGGAGATCGCGGAGAGCATTCGCGCGTTCTTGAGATGACCGGGGCCATTCTCCGCGGCGCTATGCCGCCAATCTCTGCTGATCACGAAATGCGCTGATCGCCATGTGCGCGAGATGCAGCTTGCCCTTCACCGCCGGCGATATGTCGAACGGATAGGCGTCGCTCATTCCGAGCGAGCGATTGAGCGCGTTGATGCCGCGGGAGAGCGGCGTCCACAATGCCAGGAGCGCTTCGAAATCGCTCTCCAGATAGGGATCCGTCAGGGTCTGGCGGGCGCGCTCGTCAAGGGACAACGGCAGACCTGCCAGCGAGTCGAGCGTCGACACGATATGCAGGAAATGCGCGAACGTTTCCGCCCAATCCTCCCAGGGATGGGAGGTGGCGTATTCGCTGATGAAGCCGCGCCGGTCGTATGAACGATCGGTGCGGCCGTAATAGCCGGTGATCGCGGCCTGATAGTCCTGGGTCTCGTCACCGAAAATCAGCTTGAACGGCGCCTGGAATGTGGTGCCGTCGACGAGGAGGTCCCAATAGAAGTGACCGATCTCGTGCCGGAAATGTCCGAGCAGGGTGCGGTACGGCTCCCGGAACGCCACGCGGCGCGCTTCGCGCTCGACGTCGTCGGCCTCCGCGAGATTGAGCGTGATCAGGCCCGAGAGATGCCCCGTCAAAATCGGATTGGCTTCGTCCGAGAGTATGTCGAACGCCAATTGCGCGCCACTGCGGGATGCAAGCGGAAGCCCCAGGCGAGCGAGGTCGTAGAGGAGACGGCGCTTGGCTTCCTCCATGCGCCGCCAGAGCATGATGTTTCTGGTGCTGCCGAGGTCTGGTGTGGTGCGCGTAAGGCGGCATGAGCCGCAATACCAGTCCGCACCCTCGACACACCAGTTGCAGCCGATGATCTCGCGGTTACGGCAAGACTGATTGGATGCAAGTTTCGTCATGTCGATGCGCGCGGAATCGAACACCAGCTCGGTGCTGCAATTCGCGCACGCGACGTGCTCGAACGAAACAGGTTGGCGACATGACGGGCACTGAAATATCTTCACGTGTTCTGACCCCAAACAGCCGGCACGCCGAAAGACCGGCTTATCATTTCGAGGTGCTCCTGCGACCGTCGCTCTTGCCGGCGAGCAACGCGCGCTGCGTTCGGAGCGCATGCTGCCTTAACGAGGTGGCCCGCGTCGCGCTCAACCGGTCCGATCGTGGCCGCGGCTTTTTCTCAGGCGCATTTTCGGCGACCGGCCGAGCGGCCCAGTTTCGCTCGGGCTGAACCGTCATTGGGCCAACGTCTCGTCTCTTTGCCATGGTGTAACAACACCAGATTGTGGGCCGAGTTCCTTGAATTCGACGGACAGGAACCTTCGCTTGAACCGCATGTTGCCACCGCGATCGATCAAGCTGAGGAGACCGAAATGAAAAAGCTGGCTTTGGCATGTGCTCTCGCTGCTGCCGCCGCGACTGCCGCCCATGCAGCAACGACCACCGTGAAATCGGCGCCGTCGGAAAGCTGGACGGTGACCAACTACTACAAGCAGGCCGTCTACGATCCCAAGGAAAGCAAGATCGGCGACATCGATGACGTGCTCGTCGACAAGTCCGGCAAGATCACTGGGCTTGTCCTTGGCGTCGGAGGCTTCCTGGGCGCCGGCGAGAAGGACGTCATCATTCCCTTCAGCGCGGTCAAGACCACCAAGAAGAACGACAAATGGTGGCTGACGCTCGACGAGTCCAAGGACAGCCTCAAGGAGGCCCCGGGCTTCAAGTACGACAAGGCCAGCACGACCTGGGTGCCCGAGAAGAAGTAACCGCAGCTGGGCTCAACGCTTCGAAAGGGCTCGCCGCTACCGCGGCGGGCCTTTCTCTTCTTTGGCGATGGCACATTCGCGAAAGACAAAACGACGACGACGCCGACAACGAAGTCGACGGCGGCGTGATGAGTGGCTATTCCTGGCTAACGATCAGTTCCGCGGCGCCGTTGCCGCCGCCGAGCGCGCCTGCCGCGGCGCGGCGGGGGCGCCGGGTTCGGCGACGTGAGCAGCCGGCGCGCGCGAGCGCATGATGGCGGCGTCGATCTCGGCGATGACGCGGCGCTGGATCGCCTCGTTCTTGTCGATCGAGATGTGACCGACGCCGGAGCCGCGGACGTCGACATTGTCGAGCTTGCCGCGCAGGCCCGCCGCGGCCCGCACCGGCTCGCCGGGGCCGTCGCCGATATAGATGTTGATGTAGCGCTCGGCGCCGGTCGAGAGCTTGGTCTTGAACACGGAATCGAGGCCGATCGCGAGCTTCACGGGCACGCCGAGCTGGTTGAGCTTGGCAATCATGTCCGGCAGCGCGGTCGCACCCGAGGAATGCCCGACCAGGACGATGGTCTTGAGCCGGCCGGCCTTGTAGGCGGTCGCGGCTTCATCCGCGAGCGAGGACCAGGACACGAAATTCGCGACCGTCACCGGAATGCCCTGCGCCTGGAGCCGGGCGCCGATGGTGTCGAGCCCGAGCGAGAAGATGTTGAGCACGCCGCGGAGCAGATAGACGTGCGTCGTCGCGGCCGCCTGGCTCGGCGCCGCCTTGGCGGTGGTCGGGCTGATGGCAACAGCTGACAGCAGGAGCAGGCCCATCGCCCACGCACGGAGGGCGGACAGCTGGCTGGCGCCCGCGGTGTGACGGCCGTTCGGTCTCATCGATGTTTTCCCTGGGGACGATGCGCTTTGCGATTGGCCGGAATCGTAGCCATGGCCTGCTCGCAGACGCAACAAAGAGCCGCGTGAGCAGCAATCTTAGCAGCAAGCAGTGACCATCGCGCAACACTTGCCCGAAACCTGCCACGTAAGGGCCTGTTTTGAGACCATTTTTCTCCAGCCGATTGCGGCCCGGTAAGGGCATTCCTATCTCAGGGCTCCGCTGGCCCCCCGTTACCGGCAGGTTCCAGCCTCCCTCCCCCACCATTTGCCCCTCAGGCTTGCGGCCATCATGTCTTCCATCATTTCCGTCGCCAATTTGTCGAAGACCTATGGGTCCGGCTTCAAGGCGCTCAAGAACGTCAATCTCGATATCCAGCGCGGCGAGATATTTGCGCTGCTCGGCCCCAACGGCGCCGGCAAGACCACGCTGATCTCCATCATTTGCGGCATCGCCAATCCGAGCGAAGGCAAGGTTTTGGTCGGCGGCGAGAACATCCAGACCTCCTATCGCAAGGCACGCTCGCTGATCGGCCTGGTGCCCCAGGAATTGCACACCGACGCCTTCGAGAGCGTGTGGGCGACCGTGAGCTTCTCCCGCGGCCTGTTCGGCAAACCGAAGAATCCTGCGCATATCGAGAAGGTGCTGAAGGACCTCTCGCTGTGGGACAAGAAGGACAACAAGATCATCACGCTCTCCGGCGGCATGAAGCGCCGCGTGATGATCGCCAAGGCGCTGTCGCACGAGCCGCAGATCCTGTTCCTGGACGAGCCGACCGCCGGCGTCGATGTCGAGCTGCGCAAGGGCATGTGGGAGGTGGTACGGACCCTCCAGCAATCCGGCGTCACCATCATCCTGACCACGCACTACATCGAGGAAGCCGAGGAGATGGCGGACCGCATCGGCGTCATCAACAAGGGCGAGATCGTGCTGGTCGAGGACAAGGCCACCTTGATGCAGAAGCTCGGCAAGAAGCGGCTGACGCTGCACCTGCAGGGCAAGCTCGATGCGCTGCCGGAGAGCCTCAGGCATTACGAGCTCGACCTCTGCGACGGCGGCGCGACGCTGATCTACGATTACGACACCAAGGGCGAGCGCACCGGCATCACCAGCCTGCTCGGCGACCTCCGCACCGCCGGCATCCGCTTCAACGATCTCGACACGACCCAATCGTCGCTCGAGGATATCTTCGTCGATCTCGTGAGGACGTCATGAATCACCGCGCCATCCGCGCCATCTATCTGTTCGAAATGGCGCGCACCTGGCGTACGTTGCTGCAGAGCATCGTCTCGCCGGTCGTCTCGACCTCGCTGTATTTCGTGGTGTTCGGCGCCGCGATCGGCTCGCGCATCAGCCAGGTCGAGGGCGTGAGCTATGGCACCTTCATCGTGCCCGGCCTGATCATGCTCTCGGTGCTGACCCAGAGCATCGCGAACGCCTCGTTCGGCATCTACTTTCCGAAATTCACCGGAACGATCTACGAGATCCTGTCGGCGCCGATCTCCTATTACGAAATCGTGCTCGGCTATGTCGGCGCGGCCGCGACCAAGTCGATCATTTTGGGCCTCATCATCCTGGCGACAGCCGGCCTGTTCGTCCCGCTGCACATCCATCATCCGGTCTGGATGCTCGCCTTCCTGGTGCTGACGGCGGTGACGTTCAGTCTGTTCGGCTTCATCATCGGCATCTGGGCCGACGGCTTCGAGAAGCTGCAGATGATCCCGATGCTGGTGGTGACGCCGCTGACCTTCCTCGGTGGCAGCTTCTATTCCATCGACATGCTGCCGCCCGCCTGGCGCACGGTGGCGCTGCTCAACCCGGTCGTCTATTTGATCTCCGGCTTCCGCTGGAGCTTCTACGAGATCGCCGACGTCAGCGTCGCCGTCAGCATCGGCATGACGACCGCGTTCCTCGTGATCTGCCTGGTCGTGATCTGGTGGATCTTCCGGACAGGGTATCGGCTGAAGAACTGACCGTCATTCCGGGGCGCGACAAGCGCGAGCCCCGGATGACTGCTGCGGATTACCGGTAGCAGTGGAAGCGGTTGTGGCCGTCGTAATAGCCGCGGCAGCGGCGATGGCCGTGATAGGGAATGCCCAGGATACCATCCACGGCACCTACGGCTCCGCCAACGCCGGCCCCGACGACACCCCCGACCGCGCCGCCCACCGGTCCGGCGATGCGGTTGCCTTCATACGAACCTTCCTGGGCGCCGCGCACGATGCCTTGGGCGTGGCCGGGATGCGGCAGGCACGTCAGGGTCAGAACGATAGCGGCGCCTGCAAGGAGCAGGCGGCCGGGTAAACCGGCCGGCAACGAAGCGGCGGTGACACGAGCTTTGTTCATCACGTTTCCTAATGGGTAAGCCCGCGACGAAAGCCGCTGGCAAAGGTGGGCTCAGTGTCAACGCCGATGCGGCCAATTGGTTGCGCCTTCGTGACAAATTGGCGCCATCATGAACAGCCGCGCTCGCGAAAATGTCACCGCTGCCGCACGCGGCACGGCACAAGCGGCCTTGCTTACGCCCGGCGCCACGTTAACGATGGGTGCCCAGGCCGCTGGAACGAAAGCCGGATTGCAGGCATATTGCAGGCCGGGGGACGGAGAGCCGCAGCGCCTGGCGTGAACAGGCCGGAGGCCAGGATTCAAATGCGTTTCCAGATGCGTTCATTTTTCATCGCTTTCACCTCCCTGATGCTTTTGAGCGCAGGCGCCGCGCAGGCCAAGGTCGAGATCACCGTCGACAAGGACAATCAGCAGATGACCGTCGCAGTCGACGGCGTCGCGCGCTATCGCTGGCCGGTGTCGACCGGCATCCCCTCACGCGAGACGCCGAGCGGCGCGTTCCGCGCCTTCCGCATGGAAGAGGATCACTACTCCAAGGAATTCGACGACGCGCCGATGCCGCACGCGATCTTCTTCACCAAGGTCGGCCACGCCATCCACGGCACCGACTCGGTCGGCCGGCTCGGCTCGCCCGCCTCGCACGGCTGCGTACGGCTGTCGCGCCAGAATGCCTCGACGCTCTACGCGCTGGTGCAGCAGCAGGGCGTGCTCAACACGACGGTAACGTTGACCGGCTCGGCGCAGGTGGCGCTGGCCCGCAATCCGCGCGGCCGCAACCCCACGGCGGTGGCCCGTGCGCCACAGCCGGCCGAAAACCAGTACGCAACGTCAGGCGATCCCGTGAACCTGATGCCTCAGGCCGCGCCCGCCCGCCGCTACATGCCGCAGGACGACAACTACATCTACCCGGCCGACGGCAGCGATACCGGCGCGCGCTATCCGGCGCCGCGCGGCAGCCGCCCGCTCTATGACGCGCAGGTCTATCAGCAGCAGCCGCAGCAGTACTACAATCAAGGCACCGGCCAGCAGGGCTACTATTATCAGCCACAGCCCCGGCAGGTTTATCAGCCGCGCGGCTATTACTATCAGAACTGACGCGTCCGAGCGCAGCGCTTGCCGCGCTCGACGATCTTCGGCACGCAAGAGCGCCGTGACTGCTGATTCGTTCAGCGCGAGCGCGGCTGCTCCTCCCCCGTCAAATCGTCATTTGGGGACGCGACTGCGGAACGTCGCGCCTGTTTGCGCCTGAATTGAGCAGTCGGACGACGCAGGAAAGCAACAGTCCCCAACCTTCAACGCAGCGGCGTTCCGGGCAAATTGACAACCAGGGGGTCGCCCGTATTGTCGTTCCCGTTGTTTCTGGGACATGACATGACACGCGAGCAGATTTCGGATTTCTGCGTTACCGCCCTGGCGAATATCCTGCGAATTTCGAGGGACCGCGTCGACACCGGCACGAAATTCAACCGTCTCGGCCTCGATTCGGCGATGCTGGTCTACCTCATGATGGAGCTCGAGGAGAAGCTCGACCTCGAACTGTCGACGGACGACTTCTACGACCATCCGACCGTTGAGGCCTTGTCGCGATTTCTCGCCGACAAGCGCGCCATCCGCTCCGCCGCCTGAGGGCGGCTGAAGCCGCGCACCCCACATGGAAAGCTTCCGCTCGCTCGTGGCACTGCTGGCCCGGCGCGCGGAGGAGCAGGGCGACGACCGTACCTATGTCTTCGTTTCCGATCGCGGGACGGAGGAAGCTGTCCTGACCTTCCGCCAGTTGCATCACTCCGCATGCATGCTCGCCGCGCGCCTGATCGCGACCGCGCGGCCCGGTGAGCGTGCCGTCCTGGTGTTTCCACCCGGCATCGAGTTCATGGTGGCGTTCTTCGGCTGCCTGATGGCGGGTATCATTGCCGTGCCGATGATGATGCCGCGGCGAAACGGCGCGCGCGACGCCAGCGCCGCGATCCTCGCCAATTGCACGCCGGCGGTAGCACTGACCACATCAGCCGTCGCGCTCCGTGGCGATCTGCAAGCGCGCTTCGCGCAGGAGAACATTCGCTGGATCGAGGTCGGTCCGAGCGCGGCCGACGCCGAGACAGTTGCACTTCCCGAGCCGGCGCAGGACGACGTCGCCTTGCTGCAATACACCTCGGGCTCCACTTCCGAGCCGAAGGGCGTGATGGTGAGCCATGCCAATCTGCTCGCCAATCTCGAGATGATCCGGCTCGCGCTCGGCAACACCAGCCGATCGACCTACGTCAACTGGGTGCCGCTCTATCACGACATGGGACTGATCCTGAACGCGCTGCAGGCGCTCTATGTCGGGGCGACTTGCGTGCTGATGGCGCCGAACGCGTTCATGCAGCGGCCGCTCGGCTGGCTGCGCGCGATCTCGCATTATCGCGCCGAAGTCGCCTGCAGCCCCAATTTCGGCTTCGACCTCTGCGTCGGTCGCTATCGCGCCGACCAGATGGAGGGCGTCGACCTGTCCTCGCTCAAGATCGCGCTCAACGGTGCGGAGCCGGTGCGCTCGCAGACCATCGAACGATTCATCGCGACATTCGCGCCGCACGGCTTCGATCCGCGCGCGATGTATCCGGCCTACGGCATGGCGGAGGCGACGCTGCTGATTTCCGGCGGACGGCGCGGCGGCGGCCATGTCACGCGCCCTGTCAGCCGTGCGGCGCTGCAGGAACATGCGATGGAAGAACCTTCCGACGCAGGGGATACGCAAATCGCCGTCGGCTGCGGGCGCGCGCTCACCGGCGAGAGGATCGCCATCGTGGACGCGGACAAGTGCACACGCCTGCCCGCCGACCGCGTCGGTGAGATATGGGTGAATGGCGCCAACATCGCCCGCGCCTATTGGCGCAACGCCGAAGCGACGCGCGCGGGGCTCAATGCGGAGATCGCCGGCGAGGGCGGGCCGTGGCTGCGCACGGGCGACCTCGGCTTCGTCGACGTGACAGGCGAATTGTTCGTCACTGGCCGGATCAAGGACCTCCTCATCATCCGCGGCATCAACCATTATCCGCAGGACATCGAGCGCACGGTGCAGTCCCTCGATGGCCCGCTGCGCGAAAACTGCGGCGCGGCGTTCTCGGTGCCGGACGAGAGCGGCGAAGAGACCCTCGTCATCGTCCAGGAGGTCGAGCGCACCGCGCGCCACACGATCGACACCGAAGAGATCAAGGGCCGGATCCGCGAGGCCGTCGCCGACAACCACGAGATTTCCGCGCGGCACATCGCGCTGATCCGGCCCGGCGCGCTGCCGAAGACCACGAGTGGCAAGATCCAGCGCAAGCTGGCCCGCAAGCTCTGGCTCGAGGGCGGATTCGAACAGCTTGCTTGAGCCGCCAGTTGTTCAGAAATCGATCCGCGCGCTCTCCCCGTCACGCAGACTCGCGGCGATGCCCTGCTCGATCCTGCGCGCGAGCTTCGGGCGGTAGTGAATGAAGTCGGCGAAATTGGCGCGATCGCGCGTCAGATCGTTGTCGACCCGATAGCTGATGAAATTGCTGCGGGGTCGGCCCGCAACCACCTGCTTCAGTGCGGCGTCGCAGGCGCTGCGCTCCAAGGCTGTCTCGGTGCTGGGCTTCGGCACGGTGGCCGCGAAGGTCGGCGGCACGACGATCACGACGGGCGCATCGGCCGGCAGGCCTTTGACGATATCGGCCAGCGCATCGATCTCGGGAAAACGCGTTCGTATCTCGGCCGAGGCGGCGGGCGGGGGATCCCTGGGCCAGTTGATCTCCCTGAATTGGCCGGGCGGCCAGATGTCCTCGTAGCTGAAATACCCGTCGGGATTCATCCGCTGCCGCCGGCCAAGCCCGATGCTCAAGCGCTGAAATGCCTGCTCGATCGCCTGCCAGGAGATCAGCCGCACCGCATAGGTGACGACGCTTCTGTCGTAGAGCCAATCGGGAAACGGGACCCCGCCCTCCTCCTTCGGCCGCGCATGCTCGCACCAGCCGGGATCGGCCACGATCACCAATGCGCCGACCTGCTTGTGATGTCGCAGGAAGAAGTGGAGCACCGCAAGCTGTTGACGCGGAATTGAACCGGTCATGTGGAGCTGCACGAAGTGCAGGCCCGTCGCGCGCGACAACTCCGCCGGCTCGATCATCTGCGCCGTCGAATTGCCGAGGATGGCCGCATTGAAATCCGGATTCCTGGCGCGGCTCGCGGCCGTGATCTGGGTGAGGCGATTGTCGACGCCGTCGATGCCGAGCAGCCCTAGCTTGCCGCTGTCGTAGGGGTCGACCAGCACCATCAGAGCGAGCACCAGCAGCGCAGCGCCGACTAGCGCGCCCAGGCACGCCTTCAGGCTCCGGCCCCAGCCGGGATCGGTTTCAGAACTTGAAATAGACGAACTCATGGAGATCCCGACCACCCATCTGAAGCAGCAATGCGAACAGCCCAAGGCCGAGCAGACCGGCGAGCCACGGATTCGGGCGGCGCGTGAGCACCGCCACGATGTCCTGGCTCGCCGGCAACAGGAAGGCGAACAGCGGCGCCGCGATCAGCGGCCACAGATGCTTTCCACGCTCCAGCGGCAGCGGCTCGACAAGCCCGGAAAAAACATGCCTGGCCGCCTCGACCGATCCGGCGCGGAAGATCACCCCGGTCGCGAGCACGAACAGCACGGTGAGCGCCCAGCCGAGCCATGACGGGACCTCCGGGCCGTAGCGGCGCCACAGAGTGCAGGCGACCAGCGCGAGCCCGTGCAGCACGCCCCACAACACGAAAGCCCAGCTCGCACCGTGCCACAGGCCGCACAGCGCCATCGTGATCAGCATGGCGCCGAAGAACTGCACCGGGAGCCAGCGCCGCGGCAAGAGGCGCAGATTGACCAGCGGATAGAACACGTAGTCGCGCAGGAACAGCATCAGGGTGATGTGCCAGCGCTGCCAGAAGTCCTGGATGTTGGTCGAGCGCAGCGGCGCGTTGAAATTATACGGCAGCTGCACCCCGAACAGCAGGCCGAGTCCGATCGCGATGTCGGAATAGCCGGAGAAGTCGAACAATATCTGGAACGAGAAGCAGAAGGCGAGCCAGGCATCGCCGCTTGGAAGCGGTCCGCTCGCGGCCTGCGTGTAGATCGGATCGAGCAGATGCGCGATGCTGTCGGCGATCACGACTTTCTCGAACAGGCCGATCGCGATGAAGCAGGTCGCGATGCAGAACTGGCGCTGCCAGCCCGGCACATAGACCTGCCTGCCGAACTGATGCATCACCTCCGACCAGCGCGCCAGGGGGCCGGCGATCGCCTGCGGGAAGAAGGCGATGTAGAGCGCGTAGCGATCGGGCGCATAGAGCGGCGCCTTCCCCCGCTTCAGATCGACCAGATACATGATGTGGTGGAAGGTGAAGAAGGAGATGCCGAGCGGCAGCCCGATGTCGAACGCCGGAAGTGTCGAGCCGAGCACGAAGCCGAGATTGGCAAGCAGAAAGTTGGCGTATTTGAACAGCGCCAGCACCGCGAGATCGAGCACGATCACGAGCGTAAGAACCCCGGACCATTTCATACGGCTATAGGCGACCGAGGCGAGCCAGTTGATCGCGATCGAGGCGATCAGGAGCAGGATGAAGAACGGGCTGCCCCAGGCATAGAAAGCGAGCGACAGCGCGACCTGGACACCGATCCGAAGTCGCGGATAGGGATCGGCCAGGCGGTAGATCAGCAGTGCCGCCGGCAGGAAGACCAGGAGGAAGGGGTAGTCGTTGAACAGCATCGGTTCAAAGCCGCGTCATCGCCGGCGTTAGCCGGCAGATGATGCTCAGCCCGTTTCGAGGTCGGGCGCAGCATCGCCCGGCTGCCGCAGCATGCGCCGCGCGATCTTCTCCTCGCTCGGCACCTTGACGTCCCAAGCCAGTCCCAGCGCTTCCAGCGCCCGGATGAAGACGAAGCCGGGATCGAATTCGAACCAGCGCAGGCCGAAGGCGGCGGAATACGGAAAGGCATGGTGGTTGTTGTGCCAGCCCTCGCCCCAGGCCAGCCAGGCCATCACGCCGAGATTGCGGCTGTTGTCGTCGCGGGTGGCGAACGGCTGCGCGCCAAACGTATGCATGATCGAGTTGATCGCAGACATGGTCTGCTCGACCACGAACATGCGGACCACGCCGCCCCAGAGCAAGCCGCTCAGCGCCCCCCACAGGCTCATGGTGACGAGGCCGCCGATCAAGGCGGGCAACACCAGGCCGAGACCGGCCCAAGTGTAATAGTAGCTGTTGACGACAACCAGCCTGCGGTCCGCCATCAAATCCGGCACGTAATGCGCAACGTTGGGATAATCGTGCTCGACCATCCAGGTCAGATGCGCGTGCAGGAAGCCGCGCAGGCGACCGAATGGGCCGTCGCCATGCAGACGCGGCGAATGCAGATCGCCATCGTGATCGGACAATTCGTGGTGGCGGCGATGCATCGCGGCCCAGGACAGCATGGGACCGCGCCCCGCCATCGAACCCATGATGACCAGGATCGCACTCATCGTCGTGGAGGTCGCGAAGGCGCGATGGGTGAACAGGCGGTGATAGCCGACAGTGAGGCCGAGGCCGGTGACCAGCCAGAACCCGAAGAACAGGCCGAGCTCCATCGTACCGATCGGGCGGTAGAACAGCAGGGAGAGTGCCACCAGCGTGCCGACGAATGGCAGCACGTCGAAGATGATGAAATGTCGCCGCTGCATCCGATGAAAATGGCGGCTGCGGATGATGCGGTGATCGCGTTTCTGTTGCACGGGCGGGATTCCAGGGCGGCGACCATGAGTACATACAAGCCGGGCGGACGCAACCCAAGCCGCCGCCCAAGCTTTCAACAGCCGCGAAAGCCTATAGAATAGGCCGGCCGCGCCGAATGCGTTCAAATACCGTCCTTTCCGCCTGCCCTTCGAGCCACCATGCCGTCACCTGCTGCGATATTCCTGACCGTGCTGACATTTCTCATTGCGGGAGAGGCCATGGGATCCGATTCGGCCTTCGACCTCGAGGCGCATCGCGGCGGTCGGGCGCTGCTGCCGGAAAACACCCTGCCGGCCTTTGCCAACGCGCTCTCGATGGGCGTGGACACGCTGGAGCTCGACGTCGGGGTGACCGCCGACGGCGAGGTCGTCGTCTCGCATGAGCGCGGGCTCAATCCCGATCTGGCGCGGGATGCGAGCGGCACCTATGTCGCGCCCCCCGGCACGCCGTTCGTGAAGATGCGGTTCGCCGACGTCAGGACCTACGACGTCGGCCAGATCCGGCCGGACAGTCCTTACGCGAAGCAATTTCCCGATCAGCGCGCCGTGCCCGGGACACGCATTCCGACCTTGAGCGAGCTGTTTGCGCTGGTGCGCAGGTCCGGCAACACGCGTGTGCGATTCAACATCGAGACCAAGATCGACCCAAACCATCCGGACCAGTCTCCCGATCCGCAGGCTTTCGTCACCAGGTTGCTCGCCCTGATCGAGACGGAAAAATTCTCCGACCGCGTCATGATCCAGTCGTTCGACTGGCGAACCCTGCAGCTCGTCCAGCAGCGGGCACCGACGATGCCGACGGTGTACCTGACGCTCCAGCGCGGCTCGGGCCGGACGGTGGCGCTGGATCAGGCAACCAACTGGACGGCGGGGTTCAGCCCGGCCGATCACGGCGGCTCGTTGCCGCGAACGATCAAGGCCGCGGGTGGCGCGATCTGGTCGCCTTATTTCGGCGACGTGAGCGCGGCACTTGTCGCCGAGGCCCACACGCTGGGACTGCACGTCGTGGTCTGGACCGTCAACAAGCCCGAAGACATGGCGCGCATGATCGAGATCGGCGTCGACGGAATCATCTCGGACCGCCCCGACCTGCTGCGGCAGATCGCCGGCGAGAAGGGAATTGCGTTGCCCGTGGGCACGCCGGTGGTGCCGTAACTCCCAGCCATCCTGTAGCCCGAAGCTACGAGGCGACCTTACTCCCCGTCCCTCAGGCGCCGGTAGAGCGCGCCCAGGATGTTGGAGTAATCGTCGGTCCAGACCCGCACCCTGTCGTCGGCTTCGGTCTGCTCCCATACTTTCGACGATGCGAGCCTGCCGACATCGGCATCCTCGCGCGCGGAAATGACGACGTCGGTCGAGAAGATGTAATCGGAATCGCGCCCGGAATCCTCGTTGTAGACCCAGCTCTTGAGATCGTTGGCATCGGCGATGCCGACCACGACGGTCTCGAGATCGAGGTGCCGGTTGGAGACGTGCATCACCACGGCGCCCTGCGGGGCGAGCTTGTCCTTGTAGATCTTCATCGCCTCTTCGGTGGCCAGATGAATCGGGATCGCATCCGACGAATAGGCATCGACGATGATCAGGTCATAGACGCCGTCGGGCTCTTTCGCGAAGGTGAGGCGGGCGTCGCCAATCACCGGCTTCAGGCCCGGCATGCAGCTCGAAATGTAGCGGAAGTTCTTCGGGTCACTCGCCGCGTCGACCATGGACTGGTCGATCTCGAAGAACGTCCAGTTCTCCCCGGGCTCGGCCGCACAGGCGAGCGTGCCCGAGCCAACGCCGATCGCGGCGACCTTCAGCGGTGCGCCCTTGCGCTCGCGGATCGCGCTGACGGCCTGACCGATGCCGCCGTCCTTGTGATAATAGGTGATGGGCTCGGGCCGGCCGGTAACAGGCGTGCCGTCATTGTTGCGGAAGCGCTCGGCGCCGTGAATGGTGGTGCCGTGCATCAGCACGTGGAAATAGCCGCCGGGCGTCACCACGATCTTGTGCACCCCGAAGAAGCTGCGCACCGTGGTGACGCGGCCCTCGTCCGCCGGATAAACGCGGATCAACGCCAGTGCGAGCGCGACGGTGGCGAATATCTTCCAGCGGCCGGCATTGACCGCCAGCACCAGCAGCGCGGCGAGCACGCCGACCGCACCGGCCACCCAGACGCGGTGATCCTCGAACCAGGTCGAGATCCCGCCCGTCGTGGTGGACGGCGCAACGAGCGCCACCGCGAGCGCGGCCAGCGCCAGCCAGTACCATTTGACGATGCCCGCCAGCCGCTCGTTCGCGGGCGGCCGGCACAACACGGCAAGCGCAATCAGGATCGGATATTCCGCGATCCACGAGAATGCAAAGGGCGCAACGAGCCCGGCGAACAGGCCGCCGACCATGCCGCCGAACGACAGCGCGACATAGAAGCCGGTGAGATATTTGGCCGCCGGCCTGGTCCGCGCCAATTCGCCGTGGCAGGCCATCGCGATGACGAAGAAGCACAATTGATGGCCG
This sequence comes from Bradyrhizobium sp. SZCCT0153, assembly GCF_018129995.1. Taxonomy (GTDB): domain Bacteria; phylum Pseudomonadota; class Alphaproteobacteria; order Rhizobiales; family Xanthobacteraceae; genus Bradyrhizobium; species Bradyrhizobium japonicum_G. The sequence goes on along the minus strand of NZ_JAFCKS010000004.1, from coordinate 323,288 downwards.
CCGAGGGTCAGCAGCAGGTTCTGCTCGCCGCCGAAGGCCAGCAGAACGACGACGCCGGCAATCGCAACCGGCTGAAGCATCAGCATCCATTTGTGCGGCAGCAGCGGCCGCGACTGGAACACCACCACCCAGGTCAGCAAGTACAGCGACAGCGGCAGCACCCACAGCAGCGGCGCAGCCGCAACGTCGGTCGAGATGTGCGCGGTCACCGCGATGAGCAGGCCGGACGGCACGCCGGCGAGGAAGATCCAGCGCAGCCGCGTCAGGACGCCGGGCGCCGGCGCGTTGATGTCCCCGGTTCGCGCATCGACCGTGGCCAGCTTCGGCGAGCGCAACAGCAGTACGCCGCACGCGGCGATCAGGAGGATCAGAAGACCGTAGCCGCCGGTCCAGAGCCGGTTCTGCGTGTGCAGCGTGAACATCGGCTCCAGCAGGAACGGATAGGACAACAGCGCAAGGAAGCTGCCGATGTTGGAGGAGGCATAGAGGAAGTAGGGATCGTGCCCGGCGGGATGTCCGGTGCGGACGAACCAGGCCTGCAACAACGGATTGTTGGCGGCGAGCGCGAAGAACGGCAGGCCGATCGAGATCACGAACAGGCCGAGCAGCCAGATCGCGTAGCCGGAAGCCGGCGGCTCGCCATAGGCCGAGGCGATGCCGAGCGGCAGCGTGGCGAAGGCAAGCACGAGCAACACGAGATGCACCGCGACGGGAACGATGCGGCTCCGGATCTGCATCAAGAGATGCGCATAGGCATAGCCCGCCAGAAGCAGCGACTGGAAGAACACCATCGCCACCGACCACACCGCCGGCGAGCCGCCGAGCCGCGGCAGCACCATCTTGGTGAACAGCGGCTGCACCGAGAACAGCAGGAGCGCGCTGACGAAGATCGCGGCGGTGTAGACCGTCAGCAGCAGCCGGTTGCGCGACGAGGACGGCTGCTTCGTGGCGGCGGGTTGCACGATCGAATCCATGGAAGCTCCAGCAAAAGCGTTCTCCAGCGAAGTGGGCACCGGTTCGCGCGAGAAAACGCGTCGAATAACTGCCCGGCGGGCGCCGGCCGCGCGCAATGGAGCACAGGGCACCTGAACGGGCAATAAAGGGTCTCGTGATGTTGCAGCGAGAAATGCCTGATATACAGATGTCATTCCGGGCTCGGTCCTTCAGACCATCCCGGAGTGACATCGGAACAAATTGAACTCGTCATGACCGAAACCGACGTCGTCATCATCGGCGCGGGCCATAACGGCCTCACCTGCGCGACCTATCTCGCGATGGCCGGCCTGCGCGTGCGAGTGGTCGAACGCCGCAAGGTGGTCGGCGGGGCCGCAGTCACGGAGGAGTTTCATCCGGGCTTCCGCAATTCGGTGGCGGCCTACACCGTGAGCCTGCTCAATCCGCAGGTGGTTCGCGACCTGGGGCTCGCCGAGCAGGGCCTGCGAATCGTCGAGCGGCGCGCGCAGAATTTCCTGCCCGCGCCCGACGGCATCCATCTCCTCACCGGCGAGGGACGGACGAAGGAGTCCGTCGCGCGGCTCAGCGCGCATGACGCCAACGCGCTCGACGGATTTTCGCGCGAGCTGGAAGATATCGCCGACGTACTCAGGCAATTCGTGCTGCGCGCACCGCCGAACCTGCTCGCTGGTTTCGGCACGGCGGCGATCCGCGAGGCTCTCAACGCGGTCCAGAGCGCCAACATCCTGCGCGGCCTGACGCTGGAGCAGAGCCGCAGCCTGCTCGATCTCTTCACCCGCTCGGCCGGCGAGATGCTGGACGAGCGCTTCGAGCACGATCTGGTCAAGGCGCTGTTCGGCTTCGATGCCATCGTCGGCAACTACGCCAGCCCTTACGCCGCCGGCTCGGCCTATGTGATGCTGCATCACGCCTTCGGCGAGGTGAACGGCAAGAAGGGCGTCTGGGGCCACGCCATCGGCGGCATGGGCGCGATCACGCAGGCGATGGCGCGCGCCGCACGCGACCGGGGCGTGACGATCGACACCGATGCGGACGTGCGCGAGGTGATCGTCGAGCGCGACCGCGCCGTCGGAATCGCGCTGGAGAACGGCGAGACGATCCGCGCCAAATATGTTGCGTCCAACGTCAATCCAAAACTGCTCTATACCCGGCTGATCGCGGCCGACGCCCTGCCCGAAAACTTCCTCGCCCGCATTCGCAATTGGAAGAACGGCTCCGGCACCTTCCGCATGAACGTGGCGCTGGACCGCCTGCCCTCCTTCACGGCGCTGCCGGGCGAGGGCGATCACCTTACCTCCGGCATCATCCTGGCACCTGATCTCGGCTACATGGACCGCGCCTGGCTCGACGCTCGCGCGCGCGGCTGGAGCCGTGAGCCCGTGGTCGAGATGCTGATCCCCTCGACGCTCGACGACACGCTCGCGCCAGGGGGCAAGCATGTCGCGAGCCTGTTCTGCCAGCACGTTGCCCCCGAGCTTCCGGATGGAAAGTCGTGGGACGACCATCGCGACGAGGTCGCCGACCTCATGATCGCGACGGTGGACAAATATGCCCCTGGTTTTGCGGCGAGCGTGCTCGGCCGCCAGATCCTGTCACCGCTCGATCTCGAGCGGCAATTCGGTCTCCTGGGCGGCGACATCTTCCACGGCGCGCTGACGCTGAACCAGCTGTTCTCGGCGCGGCCGATGCTGGGTCATGCGGATTATCGCGGCCCCCTGAAGGGCCTCTACCACTGCGGCTCCGGCGCCCACCCCGGCGGCGGCGTCACCGGCGCTCCCGGCCACAACGCCGCGCAGGCGATCCTGCGGGACCACCGCTCGCTGTTCGGAAGCCGTGGATAGGTCTGTGGATGAGTTGTGGACAGGCTGTTGGCAAAGCTGTGGAAGCGGCGGTGGAAACCCCTCGCGGCCGATCCGGCCAAGCCGGGTACAAGGCGGTGGAAAATCTGGGGATGAGTGCCGGGATAAGGCCGTGGACAAGGTCCGGAAAACGAGCGGATAGCCCGCCCGGGGCAATCCTCCGGGCGGGCGATCGTCGGGAAATAGCCTATGAAGAAACTAGCTCGCTGGGAAATGGGAGGCGGAAATTACTTCAAGGAGGTGCTAATCGAAGTGAACTTGTCGTTCATCGTGGTGCCCAGGCCGTTCACCACGGTGATGATTGCGAGCGCGATACCGGCTGCGATCAGGCCGTACTCGATCGCCGTCGCACCGGATTCATCGGACCAGAACTTCAAAACCATGTGCTTCAAGACTCGTCTCCATTTCTATCTCAAGCTGTGTTGCTTGCCCTCAACATCCGTAAATCTACGACGCACAACCTGAGGTTCGGTTAAGCCGGAGATTGCAAGTTATGTGGAAAATTGGGAACAAAAGTTCCAAAAATTGAACCCGACGGAACCCGAGAATGCAGCTGACCCCCACCCATCGCGCCAGTTTTTCGATCGGCAGCGAGAACGCCGCCAGGCGCGTTGTCGACGTGCTCACCGAGGTGTTTCTCGAAGGCGATGCGGCAGTCGCGGCCTTCGAGCAGCCTGACGGACAGTGGGACGTCACGCTGCATTTCGCGGACCCGCCGGACCAGGCATGGCTGCGCGAACTCGTTGCAAACTCAGCAGGAATCCAGATCGCGGACACGCTCACCTTCGATACCGTCGAAGCCAAGGACTGGGTCAAGGCGAGCCTGGAAGATCTTGTCCCGGTGCCGGCCGGGCGCTTCGTCGTCCACGGCAGCCATGACCGCGAGCGGGTGACGCCGAACAAGCTCGCCATCGAGATCGAGGCGGCGCTCGCCTTCGGCACCGGACACCATGGTACCACGCGCGGCTGTTTACTCCTGCTTGACCATGTCCTGAAGAGTTCCCGACCGAGGAACCTGCTCGACCTCGGCACCGGCTCCGGCGTGCTGGCCATAGCGGCGGCGAAAGCGCTGCACCGCGCGGTGCTGGCCTCCGACATCGACCCGCCCTCGGTACGGGTGGCCGCCGAGAACGCCTCGCTGAACGAGGTTGGTCATCATGTGCGGGTGATCCGCGCCACCGGCTTTGCCGCGCCTGATTTCGGCAAGCGCGTCCCGTTCGACCTCGTCCTGGCCAACATCCTTGCCAATCCGTTGCGGCAATTGGCGAGTCCGATGGCACGGCACCTTGCGCCCGGCGGACGCGTCATCCTTTCCGGCCTGTTGACGCACCAGGCCCCTGCCGTGATCGCGGCCTACCGCGCGCGCGGCCTCGTGCCGTTGCGACACTTGCGGATCGAGGGGTGGAGCAGCCTGTTGCTGCGGAAGCTTTCGTAAGGTCGATGAGCGCTGCGCTCGACGCCGCGCTACTTCGCAGGCTTCTCGTCACGGGGCGTCGATGCGCGCAACGCCCGCTTTGCGCGGCGCTCGGCGAAACGATTGATCATCTGGCCGATGAGGCCGCGCGGCTTCTTCGGTGTCGCCGCAGCCGGGGCGCGGCGCACCGGCGGGGAAATCTTCTCAAACGTGAACGCCGGCATCGTGTGTCCCCTCGCCGTTGAGATGAACCACCTGCTCGAATTTCCCTGTTATCCGGACGAAGCGCAACTGCCGCATCCCTACTCCACTCAATTCGAATGGAACCTATTCAAGCACAGTCCATGCCAGATGCGACCTCAAATGCGTCTACATTGCGGACTGATCCTCATGATCCTAAAGTGATCCACCATGTTCGAAGCGCACTTCCAGACATTCGAGGAGCCCGAGGCCGGCGTCGCATTGACGGCGCGCCTGGCCGCGCTCCGTGAAGAACTCGCTCGCCGCAAGCTGACCGGCTTCGTGATCCCACGCGCCGATCAGCAGCAGAACGAATATGTGCCGCCATCGGAAGAGCGTCTGGCCTGGTTGACCGGCTTTACGGGCTCGGCGGGATTGGCGGTGGTGCTGACCCACGAGGCCGCGGTCTTCGTCGACGGCCGCTACACGATCCAGGCGGCCAAACAGGTCGATGCAAAGGCCTGGGCGGTGGAATCGCTGATCGATCCGCCGCCGGAAAGCTGGGTGACGGCACATTTGAAAGCCGGGGATCGCCTCGGATTTGATCCGTGGCTGCACACTTTTGCGGCAGCCGAGCGCCTGTCCGCCGCCTGCGCCAAGGCCGGCGCCGAACTGGTCGCCGTCGACAGCAATCCGGTCGATGCGGTCTGGCAGGACCGGCCGCAGCCGCCGATTGCGCCGGTCGCGGTGCACGGACTGCAACATGCCGGCGTCTCTGAAGCCGAGAAGCTGACGCAGATCAGAAGCGAGATCGGCAAGCTCGGCGTCGACGCGCTGGTGCTGTCCGACAGTCATGCCGTGGCCTGGACCTTCAACATCCGGGGCGCCGACGTCGCGCACACGCCGCTGCCGCTGTCCTATGCGCTGGTGCCGAAGGACGGACGGCCGACCGTTTTCCTCGACCACCGCAAGCTCTCGAACCTGACGCGCGACCATATCGAGCAGTCGGCAGACGTGCGCGAGCCCGATGCGATGGCGCCGACGCTGATGGCGCTGGCCAGAAGCGGCGCGGCGATCGCACTCGACAATGCGACCGCGGCCGACGCGCTAAGCCGGCTGATCGCGGGTGCCGGCGGCAAGCCGGTTCGCGGCAACGATCCGATCGCGCTGCTCAAGGCTGTGAAGAACGCGACCGAGATCAAGGGCACGCAGACGGCGCACCGACGCGATGCGATCGCGCTGGCGCGCTTCCTCGCCTTCATCGACCGCGAGGCGGCAAGCGGCAAGCTCACCGAGATCGACGCGGTCGAGGCGCTGGAGACGTTCCGCCGCGATACCGGCGCGCTCAAGGATGTGTCGTTCCCGACCATATCGGGCACCGGCCCGAACGGCGCCATCGTGCACTACCGCGTCACCCGCAAGAGCAACCGGCGTATCGCGCCCGGCGATCTGCTGCTGATCGATTCCGGCGCGCAATATGAAGACGGCACCACCGACGTCACCCGCACCATGGCCGTGGGCGAGCCGACGGGCGAGATGCGCGACCGCTTCACCCGCGTGCTGCGCGGCCACATCGCGATCGCGCGCGCGATCTTCCCCGACGGCACCAATGGCGCACAGCTCGACACGCTCGCACGGCAATATCTCTGGGCCGCCGGCGTCGATTTCGAGCATGGCACCGGCCACGGCGTCGGCAGCTATCTCTCGGTGCACGAAGGACCGGCGCGGATCTCGAAGCTCGGCACCACGCCGCTGAAGCGCGGCATGATCCTGTCCAACGAGCCGGGCTACTACAAGACCGACGGTTTCGGCATCCGCATCGAAAATCTCGAGCTGGTCGTCGCCGCCGACATCGAGGGCGCCGAGAAATCCATGAACGCCTTCGAGACGCTGACCCTGGCACCGATCGACCGCCGGCTGATCGATGTCGGCATGCTGGGCAAGGACGAACTCGACTGGCTCAACGCCTACCACGCGCGCGTGAGCGCCGAGGTGCGGCCGGCGCTGGACGAGGCGACCAGGGCCTGGCTCGACGAGGCGACGGCGGAGCTGAAATAGCGCAGCGCATGGCGCTAGGCGATTTGCGCAAGGCTCTCCTCGCACCACAGCCGTCATGGCGCGCAAAGCCGGGTTCATGAAAGCGAATTTGCGATGCAACTCGCGTCCAATTCGTCGCAATCGCGCTGCCATTACAACCGTCCCGGAATCCGTATAGCCGCATTCCGAAACGCCGATATCCGTCTTGCGTGAGCAAGCTACAGTCCGATTCGAATTGCAACGAGACGGACACGCATGCACGGCATGATCAGCAAGCCGCCGGGAGCGGCACAGAACATCGCGACCTCGCGCGTGGTGTTGCTGCTCCTGGTCGTCATGACCGGGATCGCGCCGATCTCGCTCTACATGCTGGTTCCGGCGCTGCCGGTGCTGGCGGCGAATTTCGGCAGCGACATCTCGATCGCGCAGATGACGGTGTCGCTCTACATGGTCGGCATCGCGCTGTCCCAGCTGATCATGGGGCCGCTGTCGGACCGCTTCGGCCGGCGTCCGGTGCTGCTCACCGGCCTCGCGCTGATGGTCGCCGCCAGCGTCGCCTGCATCTTCGCGCAGAACCTGCCGCAGCTGATCGCCGCACGCTTCTTCCAGGCGCTGGGCGGCGCCGCCGGCATGGTGGTGAGCCGCGCCATCATCCGCGACATCTACGAGCGCGACCGCGTCGCCTCGATGATCAGCCTCGTGGTCGCGGCGCTGATGATCGGGCAGATGGTGTCGCCTCTCACCGGCGGCCTGATCGAGACCGCCTTGGGCTGGCGCGCGATCTTCTACGCCATCACCGTCGGCGCGATCATCGTCGCCGTCGGCATCGCGGTGGCGCTGCCGGAGACGCGCCGCACCCGCGCCGCCGGCAGCGGCTTTCGCGGCGACGTCGGCGTGCTCATCCGCAACCGCGCCTTCGTCGGTTACGTCATGTGCCAGGTGCTGGCCTCGCAGATCATCTTCACCTTTGCCGGCGGCGGCCCCTACATCGTGGTGACGCAGATGGGCCGCAGCAGCGCCGAATACGGCGCGTGGTTCGCAACGACCGGCTTTGCGTATCTCGTCGGCAACCTGCTCTGCGTGCGCTTTGCGCCGCGGCACTCGCTGGAGAGGCTGATCTGGTTCGGACTCGGCCTCCAGCTTTGCGGCAGCCTGCTGAACCTGCTCTGGAGCTTCACCGGCTGGAACGAGGAGCCCGCCTGGCTGTTCGGCACGCAGATGATCGTGATGGCCGGCAATGCCTTCGTGATGGCGAACTCCGCCGCAGGCGCGATCAGCATCCGTCCCGAGGCCGCCGGCACCGCGTCGGGTGCGATGGGCTTTCTCCAGCAGGGCATCGGCGCGCTGATGTCGCAATTCGGTGCCTATCTCGGCGGCCATTCCTCGACGACGCTGCCGCTCACCGCTGCGGTCCTCGCGATCTCGCTGCTCTGCGCCTGCATGATGATCTTCGTCGTCCCCCGCCGCGAGGTGGTGGTGAGCGAGACGCTGATCGGACAGGCGGAGGAGGAAGAGAGCGGGATGATGTGAGTGGCGCAGAGTGGCCTCCCCGTCATTGCGAGCGAAGCGAAGCAATCCAGACTATCGCCGTGGAAAGATTCTGGATTGCTTCGTCGCTTCGCTCCTCGCAATGACGGGAATCCTCACTCCCCGATCAGCTGCAGCCACTCGTCCTCGGTCAGCACCTTGACGCCGTGCTTGTTGGCCTCCGCGAGCTTCGAGCCCGCGCCCGGGCCGGCAACGACGAGATCGGTCTTCTTCGACACCGAGCCCGACACCTTGGCGCCGAGCCGCTCGGCGGTCGCCTTGGCCTCGTCGCGCGTCATCTTCTCCAGCGAGCCCGTGAACACCACGGTCTTGCCGGCGACGGCCGAGTTGCTCTTCGGCTTCTCGGCGTCGACGATCTCGACCTCCTTCGTCAGCCGCTCGACGATGCCGCGATTGTGGCTCTCGCCGAAATAATCGGCGATGCTCTTGATCACGGTGTCGCCGATCTGGTCGAGCGCGTCCATCTCCGCCATCGCCTCCTCGTCGCCCCTGGCGACCTTCAGGCAGGCATCGTGGAAAGCCTCCCAGGAGCCGTAGCCGCGTGCCAGCGCCAGCGCCGTGGTCTCGCCGACATGGCGCATGCCGAGCGCGTAGACGAAGCGCTCCAGCGCGATCCTGCGCCGGCTCTCGATGGCGCCGAACAGATTGCGCACCGAGGTCGCGCCGTAACCCTCGATCTCCTCCAGCTTGAGTTTCGAGTTGCGCTTCTCCAGCGTGAAGATGTCGGAAGGCTCCTTCACAAAGCCCTCGTCGAAGAAATACTGGAGCTGCTTCTCGCCAAGACCGTCGATGTCGAACGCACGCCGCGACACGAACAGTTTCAGGTGCTCGATCTTCTGATAGGGGCAAGCGAACTCGCCGGTGCATCGGGTGCGCGATTCCTCCTCGCCGGCCGCCGTCTCCCCGCGCACGACGTCGGTATGCAGCGGACACGGGCATTTCTTGGGGAAGAGGTATTCCCTGGCGCTCTTCGGTCGCTTGTCGAGGTCGACGTCAACGATCTGCGGGATGACGTCGCCGGCGCGCTGGATCACGACGGTGTCCCCGATCCGGATGTCGCGGCCCTCTCGCAGCACCTCACCCTTGTTGCCGATGCCCCTGATATAGTCCTCGTTGTGCAGCGTGACGTTCTGCACGATCACGCCACCGACGCCCACCGGCTCGAGCTTGCCGACCGGCGTGAACGAGCCGGTGCGGCCGACCTGGATCTCGATGTCGCGCAGCACGGTCATGGCCTGTTCAGCCGGGAATTTGTGCGCGATGCCCCAACGCGGCGTGCGCGAGACGAAGCCGAGTCGCTCCTGCCAGTCGATCCGGTCGACCTTGTAGACGACACCATCGATGTCGTAGTCGAGCTTGGCGCGCTGCTCCTCGATCGAATGATGAAACGCGAGCAGTTCCTCGACGGTGTGACACAGCTTCGTCAGCGGATTGGTCTTGAAGCCGCAGCGCTCGAACCAACCGATCATGCCGCTCTGCGTATCCGCGGGCATCGCGCTCATCTCGCCCCAGGCATAGGCAAAGAAGCCCAGGGGGCGCGAGGCGGTGATGGTCGGATCCTTCTGCCGGAGCGATCCCGCGGCCGAGTTGCGCGGATTGGCGAAAATGGTGCTGCCTTCCGCCTTCTGCCGCTCGTTGAGCGCGAGGAAGGCTTTCTTGGTCATGTAGACCTCGCCGCGCACCTCGCAGATATCGGGGATATTGCGGCCCTTCAGCTTCTGCGGCACGTCTTCGAGCGTGCGGATGTTGGCGGTGACGTCCTCGCCCTCCGCGCCGTCGCCGCGCGTCGCGGCCGTGACCAATTCGCCGCTCTCATAGCGCAGCGACATCGAGAGGCCGTCGATCTTCGGCTCGGCGGAGAAATCGACCTTGTCGTCGTCGAGCTTCAGGAAGCGCACGATGCGGCCGACGAAGTCGCGCACGTCCTCCTCGGCAAAGGCGTTGTCGAGCGACAGCATCGGGACGGAATGCCGGACCTTCCTGAAGCGCCCCGACGGCGCCGCGCCGACCTTCTGCGACGGCGAGTCCGCGCTGACGAATTCCGGGAAGCGCTTCTCTATCGCGTTGAAGCGCTGGCGCAACGCGTCGTACGCGGCATCGGTGACGGTGGGGGCGTCGTCCTGATAGTAACGCTCGTTATGCGCCTCGATCTCGAGCGCGAGCCGCATATGCTCGACCTTGGCCTGCGCCTTGGTGAGGTCGGCGACGTCGCGAAGCGGTGTTGCTTTGGATCTTGCTGCTCTGGCCATGGTGCTTGGATACGACGGAGCGGGCGGGAGGGTAAAGACGGTTACAATTTCGTGCCCCGGACGCGGCGCAACGCCTCTTCGGCGGTGCGCTGCAGAGCCGCGGCCCATGGGGCAACATTCCGGGTCCCGGCTTGCGCTGCGCGCGTCCGGGACACGAAGGCTAACTCGCCGCCTTGAGCAGCCGTTCCGCAGCCGCCCTCGCCTCGGCCGTGATCTCGGCGCCGGCGAGCATGCGCGCGATCTCCTCGCGGCGGTGGTCGGCGCCCAGCGCATTGACGCGGGTGGCGACGCGCTTGCCCTTGTCCAGCGCATCCTTGGAGATCAGCAGATGCTGGTCGGCACGGGCGGCGACCTGCGGGGCGTGGGTCACGGCCATCACCTGGACCTTGCCGGCAAGGCGCGCGAGCCGCCCGCCGATGGCATCCGCGACCGCGCCGCCGACTCCCGTGTCGATCTCGTCGAACACCAGCGTCGGTGCCGAGCCGCGATCGGACAGCACGACCTTGAGCGCCAGCAGGAAGCGCGACAGCTCGCCGCCGGAGGCGACCTTCATCAGCGGGCCCGGCTTGGTGCCCGGATTGGTCTGCACCCAGAACTCGACGCGGTCGAACCCTTGCGGGCCCGGCGCGGCCTCGTCGGTCTCGACCTGGGTCATGAACTTTGCGCGTTCGAGCTTGAGCGGGGCGAGCTCGGCATTGACGGCCTTGTTGAGCTTCTCCGCCGATTTCTGCCGCGCCAGCGACAGCTTCTTGGCGGCGGCGGCATAGCGGCTATCTGCCTCGATCGCGGCCTGCTCCAGCTTCTTCAGCCGCGACGCACCGGCATCGATCAGCACGACGTCGGCGGCATATTGGGCGGCAAGCGCGGCGAGCCCGTCGACCGGCGTCGAATATTTGCGAGACGCGGCACGCAAGGCGAACAGCCGCTCCTCGATGCGCTCGAGCTCGGACGGGTCGAAGTCGGTTGCGGCGAGCGCAGCCTGGAGGTGCTGGTCGGCCTCCTCCAGCGCGTTGATGGCGATGTCGATCGCCTTCACGGCGGGCTCGACCAGCGCCGGCGAATTGACGCCGCGGCGCTCCAGCCGGCGCACGGCGGCCGACAGCGCCGCGACCGGCGAATGGTTGCCGCCGACGGCCTCCTGCGCCTCGCGCAAATCGGAGGCGATCTTCTCGCCCTGCATCATGGTGGTGCGGCGGGACGCGAGCGAGGTTTCCTCGCCGTCCTTGGGCGCGAGCTGCTTCAGCTCGTCCGAGGCGTGGCGGAGGTAATCGGCTTCGCGCGCGGCACGCTCCATGCCGGCGCGATGTTCCTCCAGCGCGGTGTTGGCGGTCCGGCGCGCGTCCCAGAGCGCTTCGACCGCCGCGACATCCTTTTCGAGACCGGCGAAGGCGTCGAGCAGGCGGCGGTGGGTGGCGGCATCGACTAGCGCGCGCTCGTCATGCTGGCCGTGAATCTCGACCAGGGCGGCACCGACCGCCTTCAGCGTCTGCACGCTGATCGACTGGTCGTTGATGAAGGCGCGGGTGCGGCCATCAGCGAGCTGCACCCGGCGGAGAATCATCTCGCCGGTATCGTCCAGCCCGTTCTCGGCGAGGATCTTCGCTGCGGGGTGATTCTTCGGGATATCGAATACGGCGGTGACCTGCCCCTGCTCCGCGCCGTGGCGCACGAGGCCGGCATCGCCGCGGCCGCCGAGCGCCAACGCAAAGGCATCGAGCAGGATGGATTTGCCCGCCCCGGTCTCGCCGGTCAAAACCGCGAGGCCCGTTGCGAATTCGATATCGAGCCGTTCGATCAGGACGATGTCACGGATCGACAGACGCGCCAGCATGAAACTCTATTTCCTAGCCGAGACCCATCTTCTTGAAGGTCTTGCTGATCCAGGACCCCTGATTCTCGCTCGGTTCGAGACCGCCTGATTTTACAAGATTATAGGCGTCCTTGTACCAGCGACTGTCAGGAAAATTGTGCCCGAGCACTGCGGCGGCCGTCTGAGCCTCGCCGACGATGCCGATGGCCATATAGGCCTCGGTCAGGCGGTACAGCGCCTCCTCGACGTGGCGGGTGGTCTGGTACTGCGTCACGACGGCCTTGTAGCGGTTGATCGCCGCCGTGTAGTCGCGCTTCTGCGCGTAATAGCGGCCGACGTTCATTTCCTTGCCGGCGAGCTGGTCGCGCGCACCCTCGATCTTGGCCTTGGCCGAGGTCGCATATTCGGAGGTCGGATATTTGCGCACCACCTCTTCCAGCGAGGCGATCGCCTTCTCGGTGCGGGTCTGGTCGCGGCTGATGTCCGGGATCTGGTCGTAATGCGAGGCGGCGATCAGGTATTGGGCATAGGCCGCATCCGGACTGCCGGGATGCAGCGTGACGTAGCGCGTCGCGGCGCCGATGCAGCTGTCGTAGTCGCCGCCCTGGTAGGACGCATAGGCCGACATCAGCAGCGACTTGCGGGCCCAGTCGGAATAAGGATGCTGGCGGTCGACCTCTTCGAACTTCTTGTTCGCCGCCTTCATGTCCTTCTTCTCGTTCATGAGGTACAGGCCCTCATTGTAGATCTTGTCGGCAGGCTCCTCGACGAAGGTGTCGTCCTTGGCGGTGAATTTGTCCCAGAGCGCGCCGGTGCCGCATCCAGCCAGCGGCATCGCGAGCAGGAAGAGGGTGGCGGCCTGAAGCAGCCCGCGGGCTCGGGGCGAGGCCGAAAAAGATCCGCGCGTCATACGCTGTGCCGACATGAATATTGCCCTGACGCCCTGTGATGCGGTGTCCGCCAGCCCATGAACCCCGTCACGGGCGCGAAATGTAGCCGTGGTGCCTGCCATGCGACCACGCCGGTGTAACCGAAAAACGATCTTGTACCAACCGGATAGGCAGGCATTTCGCCCGGATTAAGGCGAACGCGCCGCAATCCTAGCCGATCATTATTACCAGGAGTTTCCCGGGGAAAAGCGCCGCCAAACGCCAGCGGTAACGGGTCTGTTCAGGACACGTCCGGCCCGTAGGCCGCGGCGATCCGGCCGCCGACGATGCTGCGACCGGTTTCGGCCACGGGACGCGCGGTGCGGCGGGCCGCCTCGCCCTCGACCACCCGCCAGGCGGTACGGTCGGCGAGCAGCGCGGTCAGGACGGCATGGTTGAGCTTGTGGCCGCCACGCACCGAGCGGTAGGCGCCAAGCAGCGGCAGACCGGCCAGCGCGAGGTCGCCGATCACATCCAGCACCTTGTGCCGTGCACATTCGTCGGCGTAGCGCAGGCCCTCGGTGTTGAGCAGCCGCTCCTCGTCGAACACGACGGTGTTGTCGAAAGAGGCGCCGAGGGCGTAGCCGGCGCTCCAGAGCCGCGCGACGTCGCACATCAGACCGAAAGTCCGGGCGCGGCCGACTTCGCGGCGGAAACGTTCCGGGCTGAGGTCGAAGGCATAGCTCTGCTGGCCGATGACAGGATTGCTGAAATCGATCTCGACCTCGGCGCGGAACCCGCTGGCGTGGGGCCTGATCTCGCCGAAGGAATCGCCGATCTTGACCGAGATCGGCTTCAAAACCTGAATGAAGCGGCGCTGCGCCGGCTGGGTCACGATACCGGCCTGATCGATCGCGGCAATGAAAGCCGCGGCGCTGCCGTCCATGATCGGCACTTCCGGCCCGTCAATCTCGATGATGGCGTTGTCGACACCCATGCCCCGCAGTGCAGCAAGGACATGCTCGGCAGTGGAGACCAGCGGGCCGTTGCGATCGCCGAGGACAGTGGCGAAATCGGTCGCGATCACCTGCTCGGCAGTCGCCTGAACTTCGCGGTCACTTCCCTCGAGCCCGGTGCGGACAAAAATAAGACCCGCGTCGACAGGCGCAGGCCCAAGGGTGAGAGTGACGGGAAGACCGGAATGAACGCCGACGCCTGCCACGGAGGCTTGCGCACCAAGCGTTGTTTGCCGGCTAAATTTCATCAGGAACCGCCCCACTACGACCACTGCGACTTATACTGAACCCGATCGACCGGCCAAGGCCGCTCGCTCCGAATCCGTATCCCCAAGTCACGGCAAACCATAGTCACTGCCTCAAACAGCGCCAACTCACGCTTTTTTACCGATTGTTACCCCAAACCTGCCGCATTCGCGCCAAGGCTTAACCAAATTGGGCCGGAGTTTTGGACCGTTATCGGCAGTTTTACTGAACCATCGAATGCGTAATTAATTATTTAAAATCAGTTGCTTGCCTTCGCAATCCGGATATGCACGGGACAAAAGGAAAGGTCCCGGCAAGCTTCCCGCCGGGACCTTTTTGCGTCTGCCTTATTGTAACAATCCTCAGGTCGCCTGCCGCCGCAGGAAGGCCGGGATATCAAGATGGTCGTCTCCCTGTGGCGCGGGTGCAACAGGCGCGGGTCGGCCATGCATGTCCAGGCCCTGGGGCGCGGGACGGCGGGCATACTCAGACACCGGCTCGCTGGCCGCGATCTGCTGCGCCACGGTCTTCTGGGGGCGGCGATCGGGCAGCGGGGGCATCGCGGGACCAGCGGTACGGGCCGCGATCGGCGCTTCGCTTTCCTCGTCGCGACGGCCGAGGCCGACATTGGCGAGCCGCTGGAGCAGCGACAGGCGGGTCTTCTGCGGGGTCTCTTCTTCCATCTCGCCGCGGGCCTGGCGAAGCTCGGCCTGGGCCGGCATCGGCAGCTCCTCGATACGCGGCATCCGCGGTGCGCGGACCGGCGCACGCTCGGCCTGCGGCGGGATGAAGGTTTCCGGCGTCATCGGCTCCTGCATGGCGAGCGGCGCCTGCTCGGGCTCCGGGAACAGGGTCGGCTTCTGCGCGATCGGACGCACGGTGACGTCGCCGTAGGTCTGCATCGGCGCCGGAGCCTGCGGGACGTCCGAAACGGCGGCGGCGATGGCGGCGAGCGCGGCGCGCTCGACGTTCGAACGCGGGGCGGCGGCGGCCGGAGCCGGCGCGGCGGCCGGGACCTGCGCTTCCAGCTTCTGGGCACGCTCGGCCATGCGCTGATTGTCGGCGCGGAGGCGCGCGGTCAGGTCGGCGAGGCGGCTCTCGGCAACCGCGGCCGGAGCAGCGGGAGCCTGCTGCGCCTGCGGCGCCGCGTTCGCGACCGGAGCGCTGGTGGCCTGGGTGTTGCGGGCGATCGTCGCCTGCTCGATGCCGGTGGCGACGACCGAGACGCGGATCAGGCCGTCGAGCGCTTCGTCGAAGGTCGCGCCGACGATGATGTTGGCGTCCTGGTCGACTTCCTCGCGGATGCGGGTCGCGGCTTCGTCGACCTCGAACAAAGTGAGATCCTTGCCGCCGGTGATGGAGATGAGAAGGCCCTTGGCGCCCTTCATCGAGCTGTCGTCGATCAGCGGATTGGCGATCGCGGCTTCCGCGGCGGTCAGCGCGCGCTTGTCGCCGGAGGCTTCGCCCGTGCCCATCATCGCCTTGCCCATCTCACGCATCACGGCGCGGACGTCGGCGAAGTCGAGGTTGATCAGGCCTTCCTTGACCATCAGGTCGGTGATGCAGGCAACGCCCGAATAGAGCACCTGGTCGGCCATCGCGAAGGCATCGGCAAAGGTGGTCTTCTCGTTGGCAACCCGGAACAGGTTCTGGTTCGGGATGATCAGGAGCGTGTCCACCACCTTGTGAAGCTCGTTGATGCCGGCTTCAGCGGTGCGCATGCGGCGACCGCCCTCGAAGTGGAAGGGCTTGGTGACGACGCCGACGGTGAGGATGCCCATGTCGCGCGCGGTCTTGGCGATCACGGGCGCTGCACCGGTGCCGGTGCCGCCGCCCATGCCGGCGGTGACGAACACCATGTTGGCGCCCGAGAGATGGTCGCGCAGTTCGTCGATCACCTCTTCGGCCGCCGCAGCACCGACGTTCGGCTGCGAGCCTGCACCGAGGCCTTGCGTGACCGCCGTGCCCATCTGCACGATGCGCTGCGCCTTCGACATCGTCAGCGCCTGCGCATCGGTGTTGGCGACCACGAAGTCGACGCCCTGGAGGCCCGCCGTGATCATGTTGTTGACGGCGTTGCCACCGGCGCCGCCGACGCCGAACACGGTGATCCGGGGCTTCAACTCGTGAATATCAGGAACATTGATGCTGATGGTCATGTTTGCCTCTCGATCACGCGCGCGTGGGTTCGCCCCGGCCGGCGGCCGCGGGAGTTGGTGAAATTCGAAGATTGCGGAACCGGTTCATCAGAAGCCCTCGCGTAGCCATCGTCCGACCTTTCCAAAATAACCGCCCGTCCCTGTCTTGACCTGCTGCCGCGTATGCCGCGGTTCGACATGCTCGTGGTGAACATATTGCGGGTAGACGAGGAGCCCGGCCGGCACCGCGAACGCGGCGTTCTTCGCCTCGTTGGGCAGCCGGCCGAAACCGAGCGGACGCCCGACCCGCACGGGCCGGCCGAGAATTTGCGTTCCGAGCTCGACGAGGCCGGTGAGCTGCGAGGCGCCGCCCGAGAGCACGACGCGGCCGTTCGGCTCTGAGGCGAAGGGCGAATCCTTCAGCTTGTCCCGAACCATTTCGAAGACTTCCTCGGCACGGTGCTTGACGATGTTGGCGATGGTGGCGCGGGAGACGATCTGCGGCAGATCCTGCTCGTCACCGGCTGTCGGCACAGACATCAGCTCACGCGAGTCCGATCCGCCGGTGATGACGGTGCCGTATAACGTCTTGATTCGCTCGGCATCGGCAATGGTCGCGGAGAGTCCCCGCGCGAGATCCATCGTGATGTGTTGCCCGCCGACCGCAAAACCCGCCGCATGCACGAACCGGCCGCCGGAATAGACCGCGATCGTGGTCGTGCCCGCGCCCATCTCGACGACGGCGGCACCGAGATCGGCCTCGTCATCGGTCAGCACCGACAGACCGGCCACGTAGGGGCTCGCCGCCATGGCTTCGACATTGATGTGGCAGCGTTCCACCGCCAGCATCAGGTTTCGCGCCACGGTGGCGTCGCAGGTGACGACGTTCATGTCGACGCCGAACTGGTGCGCGACCATGCCGCGGGGATCGCGGATGCCCTTGACGCCGTCGAGCGTGTAGCCGACCGGCAGCGCGTGCAGCACGGTGCGGCCCTCGCCGGTGGCGTGGCGCATACCGGTGGAGGTGACGCGGCTGACATCGGCCGGCGTCACGGCGCCGCCGCGGATGTCGGCCGCAGCTTCAACGAGCTGACCGGAGAGCCGGCCGCCGGAGACCGACAGCAGCACGGATTCGACCCGCACCTTGGCCATTTTCTCCGCAAGCCCGACGGCCTGTCGCACCGCCTGCTCGCATTCGCCAAGATCGACCACCGCGCCGGCCTTCATGCCGCGCGACTGGATCTGGCTGTAGCCGATCAGTTCAACCGCGTGGGTGCGGCCGCGCAGCGCGTCGCTCGGCGCCGACGGCTTCAGCCGTGCGATCATGCAGGCGATCTTGCTGGTGCCGATGTCGAGGCAAGCGACGAGGCCGCCGCGCTTGTGCGGCATCGGGCGCGTCTTCGGCGTCTGGGTGCGATCAAGACCGGTCATGCGGCGTCCCCGGCCTTCTTTTTCTTCTTGTCCTTGAACAGGTCTTCGCGCGCCTTGGCGGCGTCGTCGGACAGCTGCACCACCAGCCGATCGGGCAGGCGCATGTCGACGGCGACGATGTCGCGGGAGAACAGCTTGTCCTCCTTGTCGAGCCTGGACAGCATCGCCAGCGCGTTGCCGACGTCCTGCTCGGGCAGGCGGATGTCGAGGCCGTCCTTGAGCCTCAAATTCCAGCGCCGCTCACCGACGAAGATCGCGGCCTTCGTGATCGAATTGACCTGCGGGTAGCGCGCCAGCAGGGCGAGGAAGTCGCGGGCCTGCGTGTCGGCACCCTTGCCGACCACGAGCGGCAGCGACAGGAAACGGCGCGAGACATAGGGTTCGAGCACAGCGCCGTCATCAGCGATGACGGAAAGCCGGCCGGCCTCCTGCCACAGCGCGAATGCCTGGCGCTCGGTGATGTCGATCATGAGCCGGCCCGGATAGAGCTTCAGCACGGTCGCGTCCGCGATCCAGGGATTGGCCTTGAGCTTGTCGCGCACGGCGTCGGCATCGAGGAACAGCAGCGAGGATCGGCCGCTGACGCCGCCGATCGCGAGGATCTCGTCCTGGCTGAGCTGCTTGCGGCCGTTGATCGCGACGGAGGTGATGCGGAAGCCGGCGGAATTGGCCAGCGCGTTGCGGGTGTCGTTGACCGCCGTGATGAAATCCTGGAGATGGCCGCCCTTGACGATACCGAAGCCGCAGCTTCCGATCAGCAGCAGCACGGTCATGCTGATCCCGACCCGGCGCGGCAGATAGCGCTCGACCAGCGCGATCAGGCGCGGCGGCGGCTCGCGCTCGACGACGGCCTTGGCCTTCGCTTTGGTCTTGATCCTGTCCTTGGCGGCAGCGCGCTTGTCGTCGCGCTTCTCCTGCACCCACTCGCGCAGAAGCACGACCGCTCCGATAGCGGCCGCCTTCAGGTCAGCTTGGGGCCTCAGCGATCTGAAAAGCGACCGGGTGAGGCTTCCTGCACGATCCATTGCACGAGCTCGTCAACAGTTTGCCCGCGACATCGCGCGGGTCCTGGCGAACATGACGTCTCGGACTTGCCGGGCCGGGTGCTGGTCTTCAGCAGAAGAAAACCTCTCCCCTTCAAAGCGTTCGCTGGAGGTGAAACACCCGCAACAGCCCACACGCCGGCAGCCAACGCGTCATATGCGCCGCCAGCGTTAACCTTCGGACGTCCTGGTAAACAAAAGGTAAAGTTCGTTAACGGCGCGCGCTTTTTGCCTAGGCCTGTGAGGTATTTATGCCGCTATGTCCGGCATTTTACCGGTTTTGGGTTCCAAAACCGGCCATTTCGCCGATTTGGCCGTTAACCAGTCCTAACTATTTCCGCACACCCCGCCCGGCGAGCTCGACCAGGCCGCGCAGGAAGTCGACGAACGCGATGCCCTCGGCCTTCAGCGCCTTTGGGTAGAGCGAGGACTTGGTCAGCCCGGGCAGCGTGTTGGTCTCGAGATAGACCAGGCCCTTGTCCGAGACGATGAAGTCCGAACGGGAATAGCCGGTGCAGGACATCGCCCGATGCGCCAGCATCGCTTGGTTCTTGAGCGCGGCGGTGACCTCTGCGGTGAAACGGCCCGGGCAGATCTCCTGCGTGGTGCTCAGGAGATATTTCGCGGCGTAGTCGAAATTGCCTTCGCCCGGAATGATCTCGATCGGCGGCAGCGAGATGATCGAGCCGTCGGGCCGCTCCAGTACGCCGCAGGTTGCCTCGACGCCGGCGATATAGGGCTCGATCACGTACTCTTCGTGGCTCGCAGCATTGCGGACGGCGACGAGGTCCTGCTTGGCGTTGACGAAGATCAGGCCATAGCTCGAACCATCCTTGGCCGGCTTTGCGATCAGCCGGCCGTATTCGGCGAAAGCCTGATCGATCTCGTCCAGCGCAAGGTTTGCCGGCGGCGTCACGCCGCCGAGTGCCGCGAACCGCTTGGCCGCGATCTTGTCGAAGGCAAGATGCGAGGAGGCCGAGCCCGAGCCGGTGAAAGGCACGCCGCGTGTCTCGCACATCAGCTGCAATTCGCCGTTCTCGGCACGCCCGCCATGCAGGCCGAGCACCAGCACGCGGTCTTCCGTCTTCGCCTGGTCGAGCGCCTGCTCCAGCGGAATGCCTGATGTGCCCGGCTTGAACTCGTCCTCGAACGGACGGGCATGTTCGAGCAGTTGCCTGGACTGGACGGTGTGCACCTTGTCTTCGACGTCCCACCACCAGAGGTCCGCCTCGGGCAGCGCCTGGTGCAGTGCCTGGGCCGAGGCGACCGAAACCAGACGCTCTCTGTTGGAGCCGCCAAAGAGGATGGTGATGCGCATGTCTTTGTTACCTATCCTAGCCAGTCGTCGTCATTCCGGGATGCGCCATTAGGCGCAGGCCCGGAATCCATAACCACGAGCCGGGGTTATGGATTCCGGGCTCGCGACTGGGTCGCGCCCCGGAATGACACTTACGCGGAAACTCCGATCCGCTTGATTTCCCAGTGCAGCTCAATTCCGGAATTTGCCTTCACCCGTTCACGCACGGTCTCGCCCAGCGTCTCGATGTCGTGCGCGGTGGCATCGCCCGTGTTGATCAGGAAATTGCAGTGCATCTCCGAGACCTGTGCGCCCCCGACGCGCAGGCCGCGGCAGCCGGCGGCATCGACCAGCTTCCAGGCGGAATGGCCGGGCGGGTTCTTGAAGGTCGAACCGCCGGTCTTTTCGCGGATCGGCTGCGCGGTCTCGCGATGGGTCTGCACCTCCGCCATCCGCGCGCGGATCGCCTCGGTATCCCTGATCTCGCCGCGAAAGCGCGCGGACGTGAAGATGATCGAGGGATCGACGCCACTGTTGCGGTAGACGAATTTCATGTCCGCATTGGAGAAGGTGTGCTTCGTGCCGTCGCGCCCGACGCCTCGTGCCTCGATCAGCACGTCCCTGGTCTCGCCGCCATTGGCGCCTGCATTCATGCGCAGCGCGCCGCCGATGGTGCCGGGAATGCCGAAATAGAATTCGAGGCCGCCGATATTGGCGCCAGCCGCCACTTCCGCCACCCGCTTGTCGAGCGCGGCAGCGCCTGCGGTGACGACATCGGCGCTTGCACTCGCCTCCCCAAAGGCGCGCGGCGCAAGCCGGATCACCACGCCCGCAATGCCGCCGTCGCGCACGATCAGGTTGGAGCCGACGCCGACGACATAGACGGGAATGTCGGACGCAAGATGCGCGAGGAAATAGGCGAGATCGTCCTCATCCGCCGGCGTGAACAGCACCTGCGCCGGACCGCCGACGCGAAACCAGGTGAGTTCGGCAAGCGACTGGTTGGCGAGCAGCCGGCCCCGCAGCTCCGGCATCGCGGCTTTGAGAGCGGGCGTGATGTCCGGGAAGGTCATCGCGCGCTGACCGACATGCGAGCTGGATCGAGATTGCGCCGCGTGACGTTGTCCGCCAGCGGCCGGAGCTTACCCCTCTCCCCAACCCTCCCCCGCAAGGGGGGAGGGAGCCTGACCGGCGTGCTCACCTCACCTCGCGTCACGGCTACGCTCTGATCCTTTGCGAGAATCAGGAAGGCACCGACGGATGGGTTCCCTCCCCCCTTGCGGGGGAGGGTTAGGGAGAGGGGTGGCCACACGGGCGGTGATCGACGATGACTCGACATCCGGTCGCCCTACCCCAGCGCCTTCAATTCGCCGGGCAGCGCATACGCCCATTGCGTGATGTTGCCGGCACCCAGGCACACGACGAGATCGCCCGACTTTGCGAGCCCCTTGACGATGCCCGCAAGCTCCGATGCCGCCGGCAGCGGGATCACCTCGCGGTGGCCGTGGGCGCGCAGGCCCGTGACGAAATGGTCGCGGTCGATGCCCTCGATCGGTGCCTCGCCCGCGGCATAGACGTCGGCGACGACCACCGCATCCGCGTCGTTGAAGCAGGTGCAGAATTCCTCGAACAGCGACTGCAGGCGGGTATAGCGATGCGGCTGCACCACGGCGACGATCTTGCCGTTGGTGGATTCCCGCGCCGCCTTCAGCACTGCCGCGATCTCGACGGGGTGATGGCCGTAATCGTCGATCACGGTGACGCCGTTCCATTCGCCGGTCCTGGTGAAGCGACGCTTGACGCCGCCGAAGCCGGCGATCGCCTTGCGGATCGCGTCGTCCGACACGCCGAGCTCGCGCGCGACCGCAATCGCCGCCGTCGCGTTGGAGGCATTGTGGCGGCCCGGCATCGGCAGCATGAGATCGGCGATCTCGTGCACAGCGCCGGTCTTGCGATCGCGGAATGCGACCTTGAACTTCGATCCGCCGCCCATCGGAGTCAGATCGACGAACCGCACATCGGCCTGCGGATTCTCGCCATAGGTGACGATGCGGCGATCCTCGATCTTGCCGACCAGGCTTTGCACGACGGGATGATCGATGCACATCACGGCAAAGCCATAAAACGGCAGGTTCTCGACGAAATGGCGGAAGGCGTCCTGCACGGCCTCGAAGGTCTTGAAGTGATCGAGATGCTCGGGGTCGACATTGGTGACGATCGCGACATCGGTCGGCAGCTTCAGGAACGTGCCGTCGCTCTCGTCGGCTTCGACCACCATCCAGTCGCCGGCCCCGAGGCGGGCGTTGGAGCCGTAGGCATTGATGATGCCGCCATTGATCACGGTGGGATCGAGCCCCCCGGCGTCGAGCAGCGTTGCGACCATCGTGGTCGTCGTGGTCTTGCCGTGGGTGCCGGCGATCGCGACGCAGCTCTTCAGCCGCATCAACTCGGCCAGCATCTCGGCGCGGCGCACCACGGGAATGCGCCGTTCGCGCGCCGCCATCAGTTCCGGATTGTCGC
This sequence comes from Bradyrhizobium sp. SZCCT0153, assembly GCF_018129995.1. Classification (GTDB taxonomy): domain Bacteria; phylum Pseudomonadota; class Alphaproteobacteria; order Rhizobiales; family Xanthobacteraceae; genus Bradyrhizobium; species Bradyrhizobium japonicum_G. The sequence goes on along the minus strand of NZ_JAFCKS010000004.1, from coordinate 300,656 downwards.
GCTTGATCGCGGTGGAGACGACGACGACCTCGGCACCGTCGACGTTCTCGGCCTTGTGGCCGACCGAGACCTTGGCGCCCTTCTTGCGCAAGCGGTCGAGATTGTAATTGTCGGAGGCGTCCGAGCCCTGCACGGCGTAGCCGAGATTGACCAGCACCTCGGCGATGCCGCTCATGCCGATCCCGCCGATCCCGACGAAGTGGATGGGTCCGATCTCGCGCGGCAGTCTCATGCTCTGTTCCCTGACCTTGCCGCCGGAAAGGGCGGCATCTGGCGAAGGTCACGGCCAAATCAGCCGCGCGCCTTTCCTACTGGATGCCCCGCTTTGGAAGGCCAAGACAAGGGCTTTTTCGCGTCAGATTCCGGCGACCTTGACCACCAGATCAGCCAGCCGCTCGGCCGCATCGAGCCGGCCGGCGCCGCGGGCGGCCTGCGCCATGGCGGCAAGGCGAGCGGGCTCGGCGGCGAAGGCGGAGATCTCGGCGGCAAGCCGGTCGGAGGAAAACTCGGTCTGAGGAATGCGGATCGCGCCATAGACCTTGGCCAGCACCCCGGCATTGGCGAACTGATCCTGATCGATCGCGCCCGGCAGCGGCACCAGGATCGAGGGCCGTCCGATGGCGGCGAGTTCGGCGACCGTGCCGGCGCCGGAGCGCGACACCACCAGATGGTTGGAAGCGAGCCGCGCCGGCAAATCGGTGAAGAACGGCGCAAGCTCGGCATTGATCTTGAGCCCGTCGTAGACCGCGCGCACGCGCGCCATGTCCTCGTCGCGTACCTGCTGGGTGAGGATCAGCCGGCTCCACAGCGCAGGCTCGAGCCGCTCGATCGCACCCGGCACGATGTCGGCCATGATGCGCGCGCCCTGGCTGCCGCCGACGACGAGCAGGCGCAGCGGTCCGTTCACCTCCGGCGCGACATATGGCACGGCAGCCGCAGCGAGGATTGCCGGGCGCATCGGCGTGCCGACGGTCGTGGCCTTGCCTGCCAGCGCCGGATCGCGATCGAGTACGCCCGGCAAGGAGGTCGCGATGGCGCTGACGCGGCTCGACAGGAACCGGTTGGCACGCCCGAGCACGGCATTGGCATCGTGGATGATGCTTGGCACACCGGCGAACTTCGCGGCGACCAGCGGCGGCAGCGTCGGATAGCCGCCGAAGCCGACGACGGCGACCGGCTTCAATCGCTTGATCAGCCTGTAGGCGGAGAGCGTGCCGGCCGCGAGCGTGAGGCCGGCGTAAGCGAGCTGCAGCGGATTGCGGCCGCGCGCAGTCTCGCTCGAGACGACGTCGATCATGTCCTTGGTGAACAGCCCGCTGTAGCGCAGCGCGCGCTCGTCGGTGACGAGGCGGACGCGAAAGCCGCGCCGGATCAACTCGACGCCGAGCGCCTCGGCCGGAAACAGATGGCCGCCGGTGCCACCCGCGGCGAGCAGAATCAGGGGGGAATTGTCCATAATTGCCCTTTTACAGGGCCTCCGCCGTCATTGCGAGCGTAGCGAAGCAATCCAGGGGCACTCCGCGGAGACACTCTGGAATGCTTCGTCGCTCCGCTCCTCGCAATGACGGCTTAAGCGTAGCTGCGCATCGCCTCGGCGCGGCCGCTTGCCTCGACCTCGGTGCGCGGGCGCAGCCGCGTCAGGGCCAGCATCATGCCGACGCCATAGGCCAGCGACACGATCGAGGAGCCGCCGTAGGAGATGAAGGGCAGTGTCATGCCCTTGGCGGGGATGAGCTGGAGGTTCACCGACATGTTGATCGCGGCCTGCACGCCGAACAGGATCGCAAGTCCGGATGCCGCAAAGCGCGAGAACATGTCCTCGTTGGCATAGGCCCGCGACAGTGTGCGGATGACGACGAAGGCGTACAGCGCCAGCATCGCAAGGCACAGGATGATGCCGAACTCTTCGGCGGCGACCGCGAACACGAAGTCGGTGTGGCTGTCGGGCAGGCTGCGTTTGGCGATGCCCTCACCTGGCCCGAGCCCGAACCATCCGCCGTTGTAGAAAGCTTCCATGGCGGTATCGACCTGGAAGGTGTCGCCGGAAGCCGGGTTCATGAAACGCTTGATGCGGCCTGCGACGTGCGGGACGAACAGATAGGCGCTGAACAGGCCGGCGGCGCCTAGGCCGGCGAGTCCGAACACCCAGATCATGCGCATGCCTGCGATGAAGAACAGCGAGCCCCACACCATCAGGATCAGCATGGTCTGGCCGAAATCCGGCTCCATCACCAGCAGCGTCACCAGCATCAATAGCAGCACCAGCGCCATCGAAGTCGCCGGCATCTCCGGCCGCTTGGTGGATTCGGCGAACAGCCAGGCGGCGATGACGACGAACGACGGCTTGGCGATCTCGGAGGCCTGGATGTTGACGCCGAGCAGCGTGATCCAGCGCCGCGAGCCCTTCACCTCAGGCCCGATCGCCAGCGTCAGCACGATCAGGATGATGCTGGCCGCGAAGATGATCAGGGCCGAGCGACGGATCGCGCGCGGCGACAGGAAGGAGACCCCGAGCAGCACCAGGCAGGAGGGCACGAGGAACATCACATGGCGGCTGAAGAAGTGGAAGGGCTCGAGCCCGATGCGGGTCGCAACCGGCGGGCTCGCCGCCAACGACAGGATCACGCCGCAAAGCATCAGCGCCAGAATGGCGCCCATCAGCGGCTTGTCGACGGTCCACCACCACTCGGAAAAGGGGGTGCGTTCTTCACGGGAGAGCATGGCGGCCGCTTTCGGACAGAGGTCGGTCCATTGGTCGCCGAGGTTGGTTACCGGGGGGTTAAGGAAGCGGATATCTTTAGCGATAGACCGACCCGTGGCCTTATTCGTAGTTGATCGTGATGTCCCCCGCGTGCTGATCGCGCTTGTAGACTTCGTCTGCCCCGGGAATGAAGCCGATCCTGACCGCCCGCTCACTACTCCAAGCGACGACCACGTCCAGATGCCCGCGCACGCTGACGAAGGTCGGCGTGCTTTCAGGTGAGAACGTCCGACCGCGAGCCACGATGCTGGCCTGCGTGCTGTCGGGTACCGTCGCTCCGCACTCCTTCCAGACCACGACAACCAACTTGCTGCCGCTTGGGGAGGCAAACGCACTCTGACGAACGATGCGGCACGCGCCGAAACCGCTCATGACTTTGTCAAAAAATACAACAAAAAGGAAACCGACCGGAACAGCAAGAGCAACCACGGCGATTCCGATCCAGCGTCGCCGCACCATTCTCACACCACCGGCTTCACACCCGGCAGCGCCTGCACCAGCTCGCGGAACCTGGTGCCGCGGATTTCGAAGTTGCGATACTGGTCGAAGGAGGCGCAGGCGGGCGACAGCAGCACGACCGCGTCCGCAAGCCCCGATGCTTCCGCATCGCGCGCGGCGTGCTCGACGGCGACGTCGAGGGTCTGGCTGATCTCGTGCGCCACTTGCATCCCGAGCGTGCCGGAAAACTCCTGCGCGGCCTCGCCGATCAGATAGGCCTTGCGGATGCGCGGGAAGTAGCCTGTCAGACCGGTGATACCGCCCGCCTTCGGCTTGCCGCCGGCGATCCAGAAGATGTCCGAAAAGGACGACAGTGCATGCGCGGTGGCGTCGGCGTTGGTGCCCTTGGAATCGTTGACGAACAGCACGTTGCCACGGCGGCCGACCTGCTCCATGCGGTGCGCGAGGCCGGGAAAGCTGCGCAGACCGTTCTGCAGCACATCGAGGCTGATGCCCATCGCGAGCGCGGCGGCAGCGGCACAGGCAGCATTCTGCGCATTGTGCAGGCCGCGCAGCGAACCGATGCCACCGAGCTTGGCGACCTCGCTGCGCGCACCGCCCGCGGTGCGCACGATGGTGCCATGTTCGACATGGATGCCGGAGGCCAGCGGATTCTTGACGGAGATGCGCACCACGTCCTTGCCGGCGCGGTCGAGCCGGTCGGCGATGTCGCGGCAATAGCCGTCGTCGACGCCGATGATCGATGTGCCGCCGGATTGCACGCCGGCGACGAGGCGCTCCTTCACCGCGGCGTAATGCGCGATGGTGCCGTGACGGTCGATGTGGTCCTCGCTGACGTTGAGCAAAATGCCGACGGAGGGATCGAGCGAGGGCGTGAGGTCGATCTGGTAGGACGACATCTCGACGACGTGGACGCGGCCCGTGCCTGGCTGCTCCAGCGACAGGATCGCGGTGCCGATATTTCCGCCCATCTGAGTGTCGTAGCCGGCGACCTTCGTGAGATGCGCGATCAAAGCCGTCGTGGTCGACTTGCCGTTGGTGCCGGTGATCGCGACGAACGGCGCATCCGGTGCATGCCGCCGCCGCTCGCGGCAGAACAGCTCGATGTCGCCGATCACCTCGACGCCCGCCTCGCGCGCCTTCAAGACGCTCCAGTGCGGCACCGGATGGGTCAGCGGCACGCCGGGCGCGAGCACCAGCGCGGCGAAATTCACCCAGGAGACGTTGCGCAAATCGGCCGTGATGAAGCCTGCTTGCGCCGCCTTGGCCACGTTCTCGGCATTGTCGTCGGCGGCGATCACCTCGGCGCCGCCCGCTTTCAGCGCGTGGCACGAGGCGAGCCCCGAGCCGCCGAGGCCGAACACCGCGACCGTCTTGCCGGCGAAGGAGGTGACGGGAATCATCGACCGGTCACCGCAGCTTCAGGGTCGACAGGCCGGCCAACGCCAGCATCACCGAGATGATCCAGAACCGGATCACGATCTGCGGCTCGGTCCAGCCGAGCTGCTCGAAATGGTGGTGGATCGGCGCCATCCGGAAGATGCGTTTTCCCGTGAGCTTGAACGACACCACCTGCACGATGACGGAGACCGCCTCGAGCACGAACAGGCCGCCGATCACCGCGAGCACGATCTCGTGCTTCACCGCGACCGCAATCGCACCCAGCATGCCGCCGAGCGCGAGCGAACCGGTGTCGCCCATGAAGATCGACGCCGGCGGCGCGTTGAACCAGAGGAAGCCGAGGCCGGCGCCCAATAGCGCGCCGCAGAGCACGGCGAGTTCGCCGGTGCCGGCGACATATTTGATCTGGAGGTAGTCGGCGAACACCGCGTTGCCGGCGAGGTAGGCGATCATCGCAAAGCTCGCGGTCGCGATCATCACGGGCACAATGGCGAGGCCGTCGAGACCGTCGGTGAGGTTCACCGCATTGCCGGCGCCGACGATGACGAAGGCGCCGAACACGACGAAGAACCAGCCGAAATGCAGCACGGTGTCCTTGAGGAACGGGATCGTCAACGCGGTCGACGCCGGATCGCGGTTCAGCCGCACCAGCGCGTAGCAGGCGACCAGCGCGATCACCGCCTCGATCAGCAGGCGAAGCTTGCTTCCGAAGCCCGTCGTGGTCTGCTTGGTCACCTTGAGGTAATCGTCATAGAAGCCGACGAAACCGAAACCGAGCGTCACCGCCAGCACGATCCAGACGTAGGGATTGAGCGGGTTGGCCCACAGCACCGTGCCGACCGTGAGGCCGGACAGGATCATCAGCCCCCCCATGGTGGGCGTGCCTTTCTTGGCGAGATGCGATTGCGGGCCATCGGTCCGGATCGGCTGGCCCTTGCCCTGGCGGATGCGCAGATGATCGATGATCCAGGGCCCGAACAGGAACACGAACAGCGCGCCGGTGACCACCGCGCCGCCGGTGCGGAAGGTGATGTAGCGGAAGACGTTCAGGAAGGTGCGGACGGCACCAAAGCCCGGAAATGTGTTCGAGAGCTCGATCAGCCAGTAAAACATTCAGACGGTCCTATGGCGCCTTTGCACGCGCCTTGATCTTGGCCTTGTCAACCTGCGTCATGCGCATTCGCTGGTCTTCATCATGGGGTCGGGCGACCTCTGGGAAAACGGTCGGGTTCGCGCCGCAAAAAGGGTGGGATTCGGGAACAGCGCCTTCCAAGCAGTTTACGCCTTTGCCTGCAAGGCGGCCACTAGGCCCGGCACAAACTTGTTGACCCAGAACATCTTCTTGCTGCCCTTGACAACCACGACATCGCCTGCCCTCAGCAGGTTCGCGACCTCGTCCGGCTTCAGCGTGACGGGATCGTCGTGCCAGCCAAGGCCCTTGCCGGCAGGAAGGGCCTCGAACAGGTGGCGCATCAGCGGGCCGACACAGTAGACGCCGTCGATGCCGTCGAGATGCATGGCGAGTCCGGTGTGGTAGCTCGGTGCGTCATCGCCCAGTTCCAGCATGTCGCCGAGAACCGCAATGCGGCGGCCGCCGGTCACGTTGCGCGCCTGGAGGCTTTGCAGCGCAGCAGCGACGCTGGCCGGGTTGCCATTGAAGCTGTCGTCGATCACGGTGACGCCGCCGACCGCCTGCTCGACGCCGCGACCGCTCATGATGCCGACCCGGTCGAGCTTGATCGCAAGCGTCGCCGCATCGAGATTCGCGGCGCGAATCGAAGCGAGCGCGGCGAGCGCGTTCTGCACGCGGTGTGGCGCGCCCGGCGTCAGGCGGAAGGCGATCTCCTTCTTGCCGAGCGCGGCCACGACCTGCCAGCTCTCGCCATGCGGCGCATGCGCGACCTCGTGCACCTCGGCTTTCTCGCCGAAGCGCAACACCTTGCCCTTCCAGTCCGGCGCCTTGATTCCGGCGGGCAGCACCAGCACACCGTCCGAGGGCAGGCCGAGCGCGATCGATACCTTCTCGCGGCGGATGGCGTCGAGCGAGCCGAGCTTCTCCAGATGCACGGGTTGGACGTTGACGACGAGCGCGACCGTCGGCCGCGTGAGCTCGCTGAGCCGCGCGATCTCGCCGGTCTGGTTCATGCCCATCTCGACGACCCAGAGGCTGGCGTCGGGCTTCGCGTTGCACAGCGTCAGCGGCACGCCCCAGAAATTGTTGAAGCTCGACGGGCTGGCATAGGCGTTCGGATAGGCCGCCAGGAATTCCTTGGTGCTGGTCTTGCCCGCGCTGCCGGTGAGGCCGATCACCGGACCGTGGAAGCGTGACCGGGCGGCGCGCGCGAGGCCCCAGAGGCCATCGATCAGCGTGTCCTTCACGACGATCTGCGGAATGCCGATGCCCGCGATCTCGTGCGGCACGATCATCGCGACCGCGCCCGAAGCCGCCGCCTTGTCCGCGAATTCCCAGCCGTCGCGCGCGCTGGCGAAGCTCGAGGTGAAGCCGCCGCTCGGCGTGCCGCTCAGCGCGACGAACAGGCTGCCCGGCTTCACCAGCCGGCTGTCCTGGGTGACGAAATCGATTCCCGTGTCCGGGAATGATCCGGCAGCGCCCACCGCACGCGCCACTTCGGCCACCGTCCATATCGGCGCGCTCATGCAATCCTCGACGCTAATGCGGCGGCAACCGCCTCGTGATCACTGAAGGGCAGCACCTGGCCGCCGACGATCTGTCCAGTCTCGTGGCCCTTGCCGGCAATGAGCAGCGCATCGCCATTCTGCAATTCCTCGATCGCGGCGCGGATCGCCGCGGCGCGGTCGCCGATTTCGCGGGCGCCCTTCGCAGTGGCGAGGATTTCGGCGCGAATGACTTCCGGCTTCTCGCTGCGCGGATTATCGTCCGTGATGATGATTCCGTCGGCGTTGTCAGCTGCGATCTCGCCCATGATCGGCCGCTTGCCGGCATCGCGATCGCCGCCGGCGCCGAACACGACGACCAGCCTGCGCCTCGCGTAAGGACGCAAAGCCTGCAGCGCCTTTGCCAGCGCATCCGGCTTGTGCGCGTAGTCGACGAAGATCGGCGCGCCGTTGTGCGCGCCGACGCGCTCGAGCCGCCCCTTGGCGCCTTCGAGATGTTCGAGGCTCGCGAACACGTTTGCGGCGTCGCTGCCGGTGCCGATGGCAAGACCGGCCGACACCAGCGCATTCTCGATCTGGAATTCGCCGACCAGCGGCAGCCGGATCGAATGATGTTTGCCGCGATGCTCGAGCGCGAGCACTTGCGAGAAGCCTTCGACCTCGGCACCGGCGAGACGAATGCCCTCGCCTGCCCCGTCGCCGTTGCGGCCGACCGCCATCACGCGCAGGCCGCGCGACCTCGCCGCGGCGATCGCATCCGCCGAGCAGTCGTGGTCCGCCGAAATCACGGCGGCTCCATCGGGCAGGACCAGTTCGCGGAACAGCCTCAGCTTTGCCGCAAGGTAATGCGCGACGGTCGGATGGTAATCCATGTGGTCGCGTGAGAGATTGGTGAAGCCGCCGGCGGAGACGCGCACACCGTCGAGGCGATACTGGTCGAGCCCGTGCGAGGAGGCTTCGAAGGCGAGATGGGTCACGCCCTCGCGCGCGATCTCGTCGAGCTGCCGGTGCAGCGCGATCGGATCGGGCGTCGTCAGCGAACCGTAGACGGTGCGCTTCGGCGAGACGAGCCCGATGGTGCCGATGCTGGCGGAGGCATGCCCCAGCCGCTCCCAGATCTGGCGGGTGAACGCGGCCACCGAGGTCTTGCCGCTGGTACCGGTGACCGCGGCAATGGTCGCCGGCTGGGCGGGGTAGAATTTCGCAGCGGCCAGCGCCAGCGCGCGGCGCGGATTGGGCACCGTGACGAACGGCACCCGGCCGGCTGCCGGAGCATGGTCGCCGGCCACAGCCACGGCGCCCGCGGCAATCGCGGCATCGATGAAGCGCGCGCCATCGGTCTTGCTGCCCGCAAGTGCGAAGAAGAGATCGCCCGGCTGGACCACACGGCTGTCGAGGGCAACGCCGCTCACCTCGAGCCCCGCGACAGCGGGCTCGAGTGCGGCATCAGTGCCCAGAACATCCTGACCTAGCAGGTCGCGCAGCTTCATGGTCTTCCAGTCGACATGCCGTACCGGAAAGCCGAATCCCTGGGAAATCCCGACTCAGCAGCGGCAACGGCCCACCCGGTTGATTACTGGGTTGTCCTGGATGCTGCAAGAATAAGGCGCTCGGACGGCGGCAGGTCATACCGCGGCTCGACGCCCAAAAGCGGCGCGATCCGCTCGATCACCTTGCCTCCGGTCGGCACCGCGTTCCAGCCCGAGGTGATGAAACCCTTCGTCTCGGGAATCGCCTGCGGCTCGTCCAGCATGATCAGGATCTGATATTTCGGATCGTCGCAGGGCATGATCGCGGTGAAGGAGTTGAGCACGCGCTTCTTGGCATAGCGGCCGTTGATGACCTTCTCGGAGGTGCCGGTCTTGCCGCCGACATAGTAGCCCTTGACGTCGGCGGTCTTGGCTGTGCCGATTTCGGCATTGAGCCGCATCAGGAACCGTATCTTGTCGCTGGTCTCCGGCTTGATCACGCGCTTGGCCATTGCCGCCGCTTCGGATTCGCTGCGCTTCATGAAGGTCGGAGGAATCAAATAGCCGCCGTTCACCAGCGCGTTGATGCCCATCACCGCCTGCAACGGCGCCACCGACATGCCCTGGCCGAACGCGATGGTGACCGTGTTCAGCTCGCTCCAGCGGCGCGGGACCAGCGGAGCCGCGCTCTCCGGCAGTTCGGTGCGCAGCCGCGTCAGCTGGCCCATCTTGGCGAGGAAGGCCTTGTGCGCCTCGACGCCCTGGCCGAGCGCTATCCGCGCCGCGCCGATGTTGGACGAGTAGGTGAACACCTCCTTGGTGTTGATGAAACGTCCGAGCGAATGACTGTCGTGGATGGTGAACTTGCCGTAGTGCAGGTTTCCGCGCGCATCCCACATCGAGTTCAGGCTGATCTTTCCGGAATCGAGCGCCATCGCCAGCGTGAACGCCTTGAAGGTCGAGCCCATCTCGTAGACGCCGGTGGTCAGGCGGTTGATGCGGTCGGGGTCGTGCGCTTCCTTCGGGTTGTTCGGATCGAAATCCGGAAGCGAGACCATCGCCACGATCTCGCCGGTCTTGACGTTGGAGACGATGCCGGATGCCGCCTTGGTGTGGAACTTCTCCTTGGCCTTCAAGAGTTCGTCGCGCAGCGCGTGCTCGACGCGCAGATCGATCGAAAGCTCGATCGGCTTTTGCAGGCGGTCGGTGGCAAAGCCCGCGCGATGGAGATCGGCGAGCCCTTGATTGTCGAGCCACTTCTCCATCCCGGCGATGCCCTGGTTGTCGATGTTGACGAGACCGATGACGTGGGCGACCTCGTTGCCGGTCGGATAGACGCGCTTGTTCTCGCGCAGGAAGCCGATGCCGGGAATGCCGAGCTTGTGGATGTCCTGCTGCTGCTTCGCCGTGATCTCGCGCTTGAGCCAGACGAAGCCCTTGCGCGCCGACAGGCGCTCGCGCACTTCGGCCTCGTCGAGGTCAGGCACCGTGGCGGTCAGAAGCTCGATCGCCTCGTCCTTGTCGATGATGCGGCGCGGCTCGCCGAACAGGCTCGACGCCTTGACGTCGGTCGCCAGGATCGCGCCGTTGCGATCGATGATGTCGGGCCGCGCGGTCGCGACCACCTCCTGCGCCGCGGCGCGGCGCGCGCCGTGGGCGTCGGCGCCGATCGCGAACATCACGAGCCGGCCGCCGATCAGGGCGTAGACCGAGGCAAAGGCGAGCATCGCGAGGCCGACGCGCGCCCGCGCCTTCGCGGCGCGGTCGACGTTGCGCCCGTAGAGCAGGCTGCGGATCAGCCGCTGCCGCCAAGGCTCAGTCGGAGTTTCGGTGGGTTTTGCAGGCGTCGCCGGACTCATTGCTTGTCCTCGGACTGAGGCACCGAGCCCGTCACATTCTCGGGATCGCTCGCAGCTTCGATGGTGTTGAGCATGGCCCCGATCGGATCCGGCTCGCCCGGCCTGAACATCCGCGGCGGTCGTTCCGGCAGGTTCTTCAGCGCATCATATTGCGTGCCGTTGACCGGCTTGAGCTGCAGATGCCGGTCGGACAGGCCTTGCAGGCGCAGCGGCGCATCGAGCTTGGCCCATTCGGAGCGGAGCGAGGCGATCGCGTCGCGCTGCTCGCGGATCTCCGCATGCAGCCGCAACACTTTCTCCGTGCGCGCCGTGGAGTCCATCTTGATCCGGTAGACATAGGCTGCCGCGAAGATCAGCGCGCCGATGACGAGGAGGTGGATGAAGCGCATGCGCTAGCCGCCCCTCATCACGTCGGAGAGCCTTGGCCAGGACGATTGCGCGCCATCGTCATGCGCAGGCGCCGAGGTGCGCTCGGCAGCGCGCAGCTTTGCGGAACGTGCCCGCGGATTGTGCGCGAGTTCGTCCTCGCCTGCAACGACGGGCCGCCGCGTCAGAAGCTCGAAGCTAGGCACCGCTTGCGACATTTCCGGCAGATGGCGCGAACCGCCGCCGGTCCTGGAGCGCTCGGCGAGAAAATTCTTGACGATGCGGTCTTCCAGCGAATGGAACGAGACGACCACGAGCCGGCCGCCGGGCTTGAGCACACGCTCGGCCGCAACGAGCGCGGTCTGGAGTTCCTCGAGCTCTTCGTTGACGAAGATGCGCAAAGCCTGGAACGTCCGCGTCGCCGGGTGAATATCGCCGGGCTTGGTACGAACCACCCGGCCGACGAGATCGGCGAGCGCGCGCGTGGTCGTGAACGGTGTTTCCTGCCGGTCCGCGACGATGGCGCGGGCAACGCGGCGCGAATGCCGCTCCTCGCCAAAGAGATAAATGATGTCGGCAAGATCGCTTTCCGAGGCGCGCGCGACGATGTCGGCCGCCGTGGGTCCCGCCTGCCCCATCCGCATGTCGAGCGGACCGTCGAGGCGGAAGGAAAAGCCGCGGCCTGCCTGGTCGAGCTGCATCGAGGATACGCCGACATCCATCACGACGCCGTCGACGGCATCGACGCCTTGCGCCGCGCAGACTTCGGCGAGATTGGAGAAGCGGTCTTCGACCAGCGTCAGCCGGCCCGCGGAGCGTTCGACCAGTTCGGCACCGCCAACAATGGCGGTGTGGTCGCGGTCGATCGCGATGAGCCGGGTTCCCGGCACGTCGAGGATGGCGCGGCTGTAGCCGCCTGCGCCGAAGGTCGCGTCGACATAGACACCACCCTCGCGCGGCGCGAGGTGGTCGATGGCCTCGCGGCCGAGAACGGGGACGTGCGGAGCCGGGCTCATGCGCCACGCCTGCCGAACGCAGATGTGAGATCGGGGACGAGCGAGCCCATAACGCCTCGAATGATTCCGCGTCGCGGCGGTTCCACGACCCAACCCCCGTCCAGCATGGTACCCGAGCCCGGTCACCCTGAGCCGCCAACCCGGTGTTCCCAGTGGAATTTGTCGGGCAGCCATGGGATTTCGAGCCAAAATACGCTTTGGCCGCCTCCGGACGCGGGTCGGCTCTTCATCTCTCAGTAACGGCCCTTAGCGTTAAGAAAGCGTTGATCGGCCCATTACAAGTCGAAAAGGTGATGCCGCAGTGGTGCCTCATCCACACACACGGGCCAAAATGCATCCGTTAACCGCGCCGCGCGATTGCGCACGGCCGAGGGTAAAGGAATGGTAAAGAAAAAGGCTTGGCCCGCTCTCTGTCCGTCTCGAGCTGTTTATGTCGTCCGGTTCGTCCACTCCGTCTGGATCTGATTCGAAGCGTCAACGCGTTCTCCCGGTTCCCAAGGCCGCGGCGAACATGCGGACGTTCGAGCCGGATTCGTCGATCGTCTCCGACATCATCCCCTCGCCGAACCATGGCGACCGCAACAAGGGCCGGCAGCCCGACATGATCTTGCTGCACTACACCGGAATGCCCGACGTCGAGGGTGCGCTGGCGCGGCTCTGCTCCGCGGGCACCGAGGTGTCGGCACATTATGTCGTGCTGGAGGATGGCCGCATCGTGCAATGCGTGCCGGAGGCGAGGCGCGCCTGGCATGCCGGCGTCTCGTCCTGGGCCGGAGAGGATGACATCAACTCCTGCTCGATCGGGGTCGAGATCGTCAATCGCGGCCACGACTGGGGCTATCCGGAGTTTCCGCTGCGCCAGATCGCCGCCGTAATCGCGCTATGCCGCGGCATCATGCTGCGCCGCAAGGTACCCGCGCATCGGGTGCTCGGCCATTCCGACGTTGCGCCGGCGCGCAAGAAGGATCCGGGCGAAAAATTTCCTTGGCATTCGCTGGCCAATTCCGGCGTCGGTCACTGGGTGACGCCCGCACCGGTCGTGCGCGGCGAGAGCCTGATGCTCGGCACCATCAGCGACGAGGTGCTGAGCCTGCAGCAGGCGCTCGCCAGATACGGCTATGGGGTGCCGCTGACCGGCAAATACGATGCCGCGACGATGGAAGTCGTCACCGCCTTCCAGCGCCACTTCCGCCCGGCACGGCTGGATGGTGTTGCGGATCACTCCACGCTGACGACCCTGCAGGCGCTGCTGGCGAGCTTGCCGGCGGATGGGACGGCCGTTGCGTCGAAGTGACGCTCGCCCGTCATTGCGAGCGCAGCGAAGCGATCCAGACTGTCACCGCGGAAAGATTCTGGATTGCTTCGTCGCAAGGGCTCCTCGCAATGACGGAGTTTCTGGCAACTACGTCAATTCCCTCATCCTTCGCGCATAAAGTCGTCGCAGCGGCGCGAGCTGCGTCGCCTTCGTCGCCGCAACATACGCCTCCATCGCCTCGTCCTTGCGGCCGAGCCGTCGCAGCAGGTCCGCGCGCACCGCGGGCAACAGCTCGTAGCCGTCAAGCCCGCCGCGGGCGGCGGTCGCATCCACCAGATCGAGCGCACGTGCGGGTCCGTCGACCATCGACACCGCCGCAGCATGGTTGAGCTCGACCACCGGCGACGGGGTGATGCGCAGCAGCACCTCATAGAGCCCGGCGATCTGCGGCCAGTCTGTCTGCTCATAGCTCGGCGCGCGCGCATGAAGCGCGGCGATCGCGGCTTGCACTGCATAGGATTGCGGCCGGCCTGGCATGCGTAGCGCACCGTCCACCAGAACAAGGCCTTCCTCGATCTGCGCGCGGTCCCACCGCGAACGGTCCTGCTCCTCCAGCAGCACGATATCGCCGGCGGCGGTCTCGCGCCCGGCGCGGCGCGCATCGTGCAGCAGCATCAGGGCCAGCAGGCCCTTGATGCCGGTCCGATCGGGCATCAGCCGGTCGAGCAAGCGGCCGAGCCGGATCGCTTCGGCCGCAAGATCGGGCCGCATCAAATCGGCGCCCGACGTCGCCACATAGCCTTCGGTGAAGACGAGATAGATCACGGCGAGCACGCCATCCAGCCGCGGCGCCAGCGCGGCGCGTTCGGGCACCTCGTAGGGAATGCCGGCGAGCCGGATCTTCTGCTTGGCGCGGAGGAGGCGCTGCGCCATCGCCTCCTCACCGACAAGGAAGGCGCGCGCGACCTGCGCGGTGGAGAGACCGCAGACGGTGCGCAACGTCAGCGCGACCTGGACTTCGGGCGCAAATGCAGGATGGCAGCAGGTGAAGATCAGCCGCAGCATGTCGTCGTCGAGCATGGCCGGCGGCTCGTCAGGCGCTTGCGCATTCAGCTCGAGCTCGTGCACGAGCGCCTGCCGCTTGCCGCGGAAGACGGCGTGGCGCCTGATACGGTCGATCGCCTTGTTGCGCGCGACGTTGACCAGCCACGCGCGCGGATTGTCGGGGGCCTGGCATGCCGGCCAGCGCTCCAGCGCCACGGCAAAGGCATCCTGGAGCGCGTCCTCGGCGAGATCGAAATCGCCGACGAGGCGGATCATCGTGGCCAGCGCCCGCCCCGCCTCGTCGCGGAAGATTGTTTCGATCTCAGAAGGGGTCATGCGGCGATGCGCGGCTACGCCATCACTTCTCGTACACCCAGATCGGCCGCACCTCGATCGAGCCGATCCGCGCGCTGGGGATCCGCGCCGCGATCTCGATAGCCGCGTTGAGATCCTTCGCCTCGACCAGATAATATCCGCCGAGTTGCTCGCGCGTCTCCGCAAAAGGGCCGTCGGTCGTCAGCGTCTTGCCCTCGCGCACGCGCACGGTCGTCGCGGTCGTGGTCGGCTGCAAACGGTCGCCGGCCTTGAAATTGCCGCTCTGGACGATGCCTTGCGTGAAGGTCTGGTATTCAGCCAGCATCTTCTGGCTGGTCGCCGCGTCGTTCTTCGCGTATTCGACCTCGTTCTGGTAGATCATCAATAGATATTGCATCGCTTAACTCCTGTGGCTCGGCTGGATCGCCGACATCCAGTCGAATGGAACGCATCTCAAACGACATCTTCAGGATAATTATTTTCGTCCCGGCGTGCACGGCGATCTTCGCTTGACGAAACCGTCACAAATGCCCCATGCGTACCCCGTCAGTCGGCCGGACGGCCGCTCCAGCAACCGCCGAAAGGCCGCCGGGGAGGAAAGTCCGGGCTCCCTTGACATGCGGTGCCGGATAACGTCCGGCGAGGGTGACCTCAGGGAAAGTGCCACAGAGAACGAACCGCCCGCCTTCGCAGCGCAAGCTGCGCAGGCAGGTAAGGGTGAAAAGGTGCGGTAAGAGCGCACCGCGGCTCCGGCAACGGAGCCGGCATGGTAAACCCCACCGGGAGCAAAACCGAATAGGGACGGCATAGCGGGCTGTTCGCGAAAGCGATAACGCCGCGGGGCGATGTCAGGCCCGCCGTCCGGGTAGGTTGCTCGAGGCCATGTGCAAACATGGTCCCAGAGGAATGGCCGTCGCGTATCGTTCGCGCAAGCGGACGGTGCCTTACAGAACCCGGCTTACAGGCCGGCTGATATTCTAAAGCGTTTTCGAGCGAAGTGGTTTTCCGGTTCGCGTCAAGAAAACGCGTCTTACTAAGGAAGTGACGAGGGGTTCGATGCTAACGCATCGGACCCCTCACCATTTGAGCCGGAATGACGAGCGTGGATCAGCCTGCGATCTTCGCCAACACCGTCATCAGTGCCTCCGGTGCCGTCACGTTCGGCGCATGACTGGCGTCGAGCTCGAAATAGCGCCAGCCAGCCTCGTTCTTCGTGCGCGTCGCAAACTGCCCGAACACGTCGTCCGGCGGAATGCGCTTGCAATAGATGTAGCTGCGCGGCATCGCCGGCTCGCCGTGTTCGAGCTTCAGCTTCGTCTCGAAGCACTTGACCGGCATGGCGACCCGGCGCGCGTTGAGCCAGTCAAGATCGGCCTGCGGCGTATCCGGCG
This sequence comes from Bradyrhizobium sp. SZCCT0153, assembly GCF_018129995.1. Classification (GTDB taxonomy): domain Bacteria; phylum Pseudomonadota; class Alphaproteobacteria; order Rhizobiales; family Xanthobacteraceae; genus Bradyrhizobium; species Bradyrhizobium japonicum_G. The sequence goes on along the minus strand of NZ_JAFCKS010000004.1, from coordinate 284,683 downwards.
GCGGCGGATTGGGCGGGATGCGGTAGCCGTCGCCTGAAGCTGCCGCCTTGCGCATCGGCTCGCGCCCGCTCTCGTTGAGGTCGAACAGCGATTGGCCGTCACGCGGCACGAAGGCGTCGATGTAGATCAGTTGCGTCACCCGCTCGCGCGCGCGATCGGCGACGCCGGTCGCGACCATGCCGCCATAGCTGTGGCCCAGCAGCACGATGTCGTCGAGGTCCTCGAATTTGATGACGTTGAGGATGTCCTGGATATGCGTTTCGAGATCGATCGCTGGATTCGCAAGATGCGCGCGCTCACCGAGCCCGGTATAGGTCGGCGCGACCAGGCGGTGCCCGGCCTGCGCCATCAGCGGATGCATCTTCTTCCAGGCCCATCCGCCGGACCACGCGCCGTGACAGAGCAAAAAGGTCTTCGAGACTGCGGCCATCGGCGTTTCCATCGTTCTTGCTTGTACGATGGAGTGTAGCGGCCGGTCGCGCGATGTAAACGCCGGCGCCGCTCAGGCGGCGCGCTTGTCCGCCTTCACCATCACCGGCGCAAGTTCAACCGGCTCGCGCCGAAGCTTGCTCGCCTCAAAACCGTGCATGCCGATCTGCCATTGCAGGCCGACGATGGCACCCTTGGTCGGTTGCAGCAGCGCGAGCGAGGCGAACAGCGTCACCGGCAGCCACACCGCCAATTGCAGCCAGACGGCCGGCGCATAGGCGGTCTCGACCGCGAGGATCGCCGGCACCACGAGATGGCCGACAACGACCATCACGAGATAGGCCGGGAAGTCATCGGCGCGCTGGTGGAAAAGCTCCTCGCCGCAATGGTCGCAACTATCGGCGACCTTAAGAAAACGGCCGAACATATGTCCTTCGCCGCAATTCGGGCACTTGCCCGAAAAGCCGCGCCACATCGCCTTCGAGAGAGAGACTGAACCGGTTGCCATGACAGCACCTCTTCCTTTTCGCTGATCCATACAATAATATCTTGCATCCATACATTCAAAGGATATGGGCCTAAATTGCATGGATTGGACCCCTACAATCTCGGAGCTGAGCGGGCCGCGCTACCAGCGCATCGTCGAGGCCATGGAGGCCGACATCGCCGCCGGCCGGCTGGTGCGCGGCCAGCAGCTCCCCACACAGCGCGCACTGGCAAAAGCGCTCGGCATCGACCTCACCACGGTGACGCGCGCCTACACCGAGGCGCGGCGCCGCGGGATCATGGAGGCCCGCGTCGGCCAGGGTTCGTTCGTGTCGGAGACCAGCGCGCGCCGCGCGGTCGACCTGCCGCATCCCGTCGCGATCGACCTCTCGATGAACGTGCCGCCGCATCCGCTCGAGGCGCAGCTCGACGAACGCATCGTCGCGGGGCTGGAAGCCCTCCGGGCGCAATCGGGACTGACCGCCTTCCTGAACTACCAGCCGCCGGGCGGCAGCGTGCATGAACGCGAGGTCGCGGCGCGCTGGATGCGCGCACGCGTCCCGCACGCGCATGCCGACAGGCTGGTGATCTTTCCCGGCGCGCAGACGATCCTGTTCAACCTGCTCGCACACCTTGCGCGTCCTGGTGACGTCGTGCTGACGGAAGCTCTCACCTTCCCCGGCATCAAGGCAGCCGCGGCGCAGCTCGGCGTCAAGCTCGTCGGCGTCGCGATGGATGACGGCGGCATCCTGCCCGATGCGTTGGCGAAAGCATGCCGCGCGCACAGGCCGAAGGCCGTCTACCTCATTCCGACGCTGCACAATCCGACCACGGCGACGCTTGCCCCCGAGCGGCGCAGCGCCATCGCAAGGATCATCAGCGACGCCGATACGATTCTGATCGAGGACGACGCCTACGGGCTGCTCGATCGCTCGGCATCACCGATCGCGAACCTCATTCCGGAGCGGACTTATCTGGCGACCACGCTGTCAAAATGCATCGCGCCGGCGCTGCGGGTAGCCTATCTGGTGACGCCCGACGCCGGCGCACAGCTTCAGATGCGCAGCTGCTTGCAGGCCACCGTGCAGATGCCGGCGCCACTGATGGTCGCGCTGGTGACGCATTGGATCGAGGCCGGCATCGCCGATCGCATCATCACCGCGATCCGCAACGAGGCAATCGGCCGCCAGCAACTCGCGCAACGAACACTGAAAGGGTTTCAGTTCCTGGCCAAGCCCGCAGCCCATCATCTGTGGCTAAGGCTGCCGGAGGGGCGCCCCGACGTGGCGGCACATCTGTTGCGCAATGGACTCGCGGTCGTCGCCGGCGATGCCTTCACCGTCGACGGGACACCGCCACATGCGGCGCGCGTATCGCTTGGCGCAGCCCGCAACAGGGCGGAATTGACCGAAGCGCTGCGCATCCTGGTCGGCGCGCTGCACAGGCCCGCCGACACCAGGCAGATCGTCTAGGCCCGTCTTTCGCCAACGCTCGCCGTCGGCGATCACGCTTGCGTGGAGTTTTGAAATTGACCTGCACCGCCGCAGCTGTGCTATGCGAGCGATGGCGATCAAGAGTACGAGATCGCTCTGGCGAACGGAACAATCTGTTGGAAACGCTCACCTACGCGCTGCTGCTGCTCGGCGCACTGGCCGGGGGCTTCGTCTCGGGCCTTGCCGGCTTCGGCACGGCACTGATGGCGCTCGGCATCTGGCTCTACGTGCTGCCGCCCTCGCTCGCGGTGCCCCTGGTGCTGATCTGCTCGGTGATCGCGCAGACCTCGACGCTGCCGTCGATGTGGAAGAGTTTCGATCTCTCGCTGGTCTGGCCGTTCCTGATCGGCGGACTGATCGGCGTGCCGCTGGGCACCATGCTGGTCGCCTCAGCCGATCCAAAAGTGTTCAAGCTGAGCGTCGGCGTGCTGCTGCTGATCTTCTCGAGCGCGCTGTACCTGAACAAGAAGCCGCTCGCCATCACCTTCGGCGGACGGATCGCCGACGGCGCGATCGGCTTTGCCGGCGGCATCCTCGGCGGCCTTGCCGGGTTGTCCGGGCCATTGCCGATCCTGTGGGCCAATATTCGCGGCTGGAACAAGCATGAGCGGCGCGGCATCTTCCAGCTGTTCAACTTCACCGTGCTCGCGACCGCACTGGTGTTGCAGACGGCGTCAGGCCTCGTCGAGCTGAAGGTCGTCTGGCTCGCAGCTGTCGCCTTTCCGGGCACGCTGATCGGCGCATGGGCCGGCGCCCGCGTCTATCACGCGCTGAGCGACAAGCATTTTGGCGACGTCGTGCTCGGCCTGTTGTTCCTGTCGGGCCTCGGCCTCGTCTGGAGCATGCTGGGGCCGCACTGACTCGTGCTTGCCGGCATGTCCGCATCCCCCAATCGGAGGATGCGGCAGACCGGAATCATTCCTATTGGGTTAGGAAGAAGATCGTGGCGCGCCTTCTTCCGGTTCAGAAGCTGAGCGTCGCCGCGCCGCCCTTGATCAGTTCGTGCATCACGCTCGCACCGGAGATGACGACACCATCCAGCAGGTCCTCTTGTACATAGCCGCGGCTTTTGACACAGGGCGTGCAAGCCCAGAGTTTCCCTCCCCTGCCCATGAAGTCACGGAGCATGTCGGCCAGTGGATCGAGCGGCTTGACCTGCGTAAGATCGGCCGCGCCGCGTCGCACGATGTCGACACCGGCGCTGGTCAGGAAGATGGAGACCTTAAGGCCGGCCGTCATTCCGCCGAGAGCTATGGTCACGCCAACGGACGACAATTCGTGGTCGGTACCATGTGTCATGACCACGACCAGATCACGTGCCTCGTTATTCAAGTTGAATACCCTTTCAATCGGTTTGCGAGATTGCATCCTATGTGTCTGAGCACCGGCCGAACATGACCAGGGCTCCGCAAGTCTTGACCGAAACGCCGGCTGACCTTCTGTCGGACGTGCTGGGCAGCATGCATCTTGCGGGCACCGTGCTGTTCCGCGCCGAGTTTCGGGAGCCCTGGGCGGTCACGACACCGGAGGCGTGCCAGCTTGCCAGGCTGCTGCCGCTGCGGACCGAACGGGTCATTCCCTTTCACATCATCGCATCAGGTGAGTGCTGGATGGAATTGAACGAGCATCCGGCGGTGCGGTTGAGCGAGGGCGACGTCGTTGTTCTTCCGTACGGCGACAGTCATCGGCTCCGCGGACGAGAGCCCGTCCTGCCGATGCAAGTCGGCAGCCTGTTGCCGAACCCGCCCTGGACGGACGTTGTCGTCATCGAGCATGGCGGCGCCGGTCCCAACACACGGATCATTTGCGGATTTCTTCAATGTGACGAGTTGCTGTTCCACCCCGTGCTGTGCCACCTGCCCAGATTGCTGCACGTCAGCCCCGCATGTCCCGCCGACGAATGGCTGGCCAGCACCGTCCGCCACACCGCGGCGCAGGCGAGCAGCCTGCGGCCGGGGTCACGCAGCTTGCTGCCTCGCCTGACCGAATTGATGTTCGTTGAAATCCTTCGCAAGTACATGCAGGAGCTTCCGGCGAACGAAATCGGCTGGTTCGCCGCCATCAATGACCAGGTTGCCGGCGCCGGCTTGAGGCACATGCATGCCATGCCGTTTCACCACTGGACCGTGGACAGTCTGGCGCGTCGCGTCGGGGTCTCGCGCAGCGTGCTGGCCGGCCGCTTCAAGCACTTTCTCGATCAGCCACCGATGCAATACCTCGGTCACTGGCGCCTGCGGCTGGCCGCGCACGCCCTGACATCGACTGCGACACCGATCAAGTCCATCGCCTGCCAGACCGGTTACGAGTCGGAGGCGTCGTTCAGTCGGGCCTTCAGGCGCCACTTCGGCGTACCGCCGGGGGATTGGAGAAGACGCGCGCGTTCGACATCGCCGGCCGCCGCAAGCAACATGCTGCGCCGCCCGTCGAGCACCATGCCGTCGGCGACGCCGACGCCGAACACGTAGATCCAACCCGCGGCGAAATCGAAAAGATGCGCGTTGAGCAGCGAGGACGGCATGTTATGCACCACGTCCAGGAGGACAATCCAGGGAGCCAGACCGCGGGTCGCACCGGTGCCATGACCGAACAACGGCGCGGCAGCGACAAAGCCGACTGAATTGCGCCAGAACTCCAGCCGCGTCCCCTGCCGCTGACTTCGTTCTCAACGGCACTGAGCTCATGGTCGCCGTCGAACTTCGCCACGGTCGCGCGACAGACATAGTTTCAGCGACAGCGCGGGATTGATCGCGACGGCGAACGAATAGAGCATCAGCGCCGTGCAGGACACCAGGAACGCGGAAAATACCCAATCCCCGTTCCGACGGCCCCGCAAATTAGCCGCAGCCGTGGGGACAGGACAAGGTATCGCTACGCGGGCGCACGTGCAGGCGACGCCACGGGCTCCGGCGCAGCCTGGTCTGACGCCTCCTCGTGCCGGACCACCACCAGGCGCTTCTTGAACTCGCGGCGCAGCAGCCACAGGCTCAAAGCCGCCTGCAGCGTCGTCGCTGCGATCGACAGGTACCAGACATGCTCGATCCGAAAGCCCGGCCGCGTCGACAGCCAGATCGCCGGCAGCGAATAGGTGAACACGCGCGTCACCGAGCTCAGCAGCACCGGCTTGGTGTTGCCGAGGCCCTGGAACATGCTCGAGCAGGTGAAGATCAGGCCCTGCGCCACCATGTTGAGCGAGATGATCCGCAGGAACAGGTAGGCGATCGCCATCGTCTCCTGGTCGTTCGAGAACCCTGCGAGCAGCAGCTCCGGCTTCACCTGCGCGAGGATCATGAAGCCGACCATCACGACGGTGGTGATCAGCGCCGACTTGACGAACGTTTCCCGCACGCGCGCGCCATTGGCAGCGCCGACGTTCTGGCCGGCGATCGGACCGGCAGCCAAGGCCACCGCGAGCGCCGGCATCTGGATCAGACCGAGCATCCGCTGCCCGATACCGAATCCCGCCTGCGCCGCGGCGCCGAAATCGCTGATGACGTAGTAGACCACCGCCATGAAGATGAACATCATCGCGAACTCGCCGCCGGCCGGCAGGCCGACGTTGAGGATGCGCTTCAGATGGCGCGGTTGCGGCCACCACTGCGCCGGATTGAAGGCGACATAGCGCTCGACCTTGCGGAAATACGCAAGCAGCATCAGGCCGCCGATGGCGACCGCGATCGAGCTCGCCAGCCCCGCGCCGGCAACGCCGAGCGCGTAGCCCGTGCCCCAGCCCGAGATCAACACCGGCGCAAGCGCGATGTTGATGATGACCGCGAGAACCCGCACCAACATGGCGGGGCGCACGATGCCGGTCGCGCGCAGCGCGGATGCAATCACTTGCATGACGAACTCCAGGGCAAGCGCGGGCATGAACCACAACAGATAAATGGTTCCCGCCTCGATCGTGGCCTGGTCCGCGGCGATCGAACGCATGTAGAGGCGCGACAGCGCCGATCCCGCGACCAGGGTCAACAGGCCGAACAGCGCCGACAGCGCGACCGCCTGGTTGAAGATCAAATTGGCATCCGGCCGATCCTTGCGTCCCACCGCATGCGCGATCAGCGCCACCGTGCCGACACCGAGTACCTGCATCAGCGCGTTGACGAGAAAGCCGGCGTTGCCGGCCGCGGCGACACCCGCAACGGCGGCATCGCCCAATCCCGAAACGAAATACAGATCGACCAGCTGGCAGATCATGATCGAGATCATACCGGCCATGATCGGCGGCGTCATGGCCAGGATGTGTCTCACGATGGAGCCGTTTGTCAGGTCTTTCATGTCATTCCATCCTTGACGCCGTGACGGCGGGACGTCCGCCCTGCTGCCACGCGCCTCACTCCGCTGCTGCGATGTGTCCGAGCTCCACCACCTGGCGCTCGAACAGGCCGCGATAGATGCCGCCTTGCTTGCCCGCGAGCATGGCATGGGTGCCTTGCTCGACGATCTCGCCGCGGTCGAACACCAGGATGCGATCGAGGCTCTTCACCGTCGACAGCCGGTGCGCGATCACGATCGAGGTGCGGCCCTTCATCAGGCGTTCCATCGCCTGCTGGATCAGCGCCTCCGATTCCGAATCGAGGCTCGAGGTCGCCTCATCCAGGATCAGCACCGGCGCATCCGCCAGGAACGCGCGCGCCAGCGCGACGCGCTGCCGCTCGCCGCCCGACAGCTTGACGCCGCGTTCGCCGACGAGGGTGCCGTAACCCTTCGGCAGGCGCAGGATGAAGTCGTGCGCATTGGCGAGCCGCGCCGCCTGCTCGATCGCCTCCAGGCTGGCGCCGGGCCGGCCATAGGCGATGTTCTCGGCGAGCGTGCGATGAAACAGGATCGGGTCCTGCTGCACGATCGCGATCTGGCTGCGCAGCGATTGCTGCGTCGCCAGCGCGATGTCCTGCCCGTCGATCAGCACGCGGCCGCCGGTGACGTCGTAGAGCCGCTGCACCAGCTTGACGAAGGTGGTCTTGCCGGAGCCGGAGCGGCCGACCAGGCCGACCCGTTCGCCGGCACGGATCCTCACCGACAGGCCGTCATAGAGCGGCGTGCGGTGGCCGCCATATTGGAACGTGACGTCGTCGAACACGATCTCGCCGCCCTCGATCGCGATCGGCACCGCGTCGGCAGCATCGGCAATGCCGATCGGCTCGTCATGGATCGCCACCAGCTCCTCCATGTCGTTGACCGAGCGCTGCAAATTGTTGATGTGCATGCCGACGTCACGCAAATAGGCGTGGATGACGTAGTAGCTCGTCAGCACGTAAGTGACGTCACCGGGCGAAGCGTGCCCCGACATCCACAGCAACACCGAGCCTCCGATCACGGACGCACGCAGGCACAGCAGCAGCGAGAGCTGCGACATGGCCGTGTAGTTGTACCGGAACCAGGTCCGCCGCACCCGCACGCGCCAGCGGCTGACGACGCGGGCAAGCCGCGCATCCTCGCGCAGCTCGGCGCCGAATGATTTCACCACGGCGTTGCAGGTCAGCGCATCCGCCAGTGTTCCGCCGACCTTGGTGTCCCAGGCATTGGAGATTCGCGCGGCCGGCGCGATGTATCGCGTCGAGAACAGCACCGTCATCGTGACATAGCCCAGCGCGCCGAGCGCGATCACCCCGCCGAGCGAGGCCCAGTGCAAGCCGAGCAGGACCATCGAGCCGATCAGCACGACCAGCGAGGGCAACAACGCCAGCAGGATGGTGTCGTTCAACAGGTCGAGCGCCCACATGCCGCGCGTGATCTTGCGCACGGTGGAGCCGGCGAAAGAGTTGGCGTGCCAATCGGTCGAGAATCGCTGCACGCGCATGAACGCGTCCTGAGCGACCTCCGACATGATCTTCAGCGTGAACGGCACGATCGCCTGCAGCCCTGCGAGCCGCAGCACCATCGAGGCCGCGCCCAGCGCCACGATGGCGCCGAATGCGACCAGCGCCGCGTGACGCGCGTCGGGATTGGACGGCCCGCGCGTCAGCGCATCGATCAGATGCCCCGAAAAGAGCGGCATGAACAGGTCGGCGGCCGTCGCCCCTATCAGGCTGCCGACGACGGCAAGCGTTGGCCCCGGCTGCTTCAGCCAGTGCCGGAACACGAAAGGCAGCACCACGCGTATCGCCGCGGGCTTTTTTGACAGAGCGGTCATGGCATCATCCGGCCGCTTTTGGCGCGGGCCGGCTCCATCGATGGACGCAGGCCGGCCACGACGGGCCGAGACGGCGTCAGCTAAAGGTGGCTTTGGGTTGGGAAATCGGGCGATCGGGACTTGGAGCCCAATCGAAGCTGGCGGAAATGGCCTCTAACAGGCCGCGTACGTACCGAGCCAGAACATCACCGAGCGCGGGCGTACGATCTGCGAAAGCGACGAAATCATGCAAATCCTCCCGGTTCGAGTGAATGAGGTGCGCTTTATAGATGCGTCGCCGGGGATTTGCAACGGGGCTCGCGCGAGATCACGCGCGAGTGTTGCAAATTAATGCGCGTCGCCGCCGCCGGTCATCGAGGCCGGCTTGTTCAGCAGGGTCACCAGCAGGCTGAGGCCGAGATAGAACAGCGTCAGCATGAAGAAGGCATCGCCGAAGCTCATGACCACGGCCTGTCGGTGCACCAGTTGCGAGAGCTGCTTCATCGCCATCAGCGTGGAATCGCCGAGCCCCTGGAATTTCTGCATGAACATGGTCAGGGTTTCGGTCGCGGTCGCATTGCCCCAGGTCACCCGCTCCTGGAGGCGGCTGATGTGCAGATCGGTGCGGTCGTTGAGCACGGTGTTGATGACGGCGAGGCCCACGGCGCCGCCGAGATTGCGCATCAGGTTGAACAGGCCGGAGGCGTTCTTCACCCGGTCGGGCGCCAGCGTGCCGAGCGCGATGTTGTTGGTCGGCACCATCGCGAACATCATGCCGACGCCACGCAGGATCTGCGGCACCAGAAGCTCGTAGAAATCGTAGTCGCGGGTGATCCAGGTCATCTGGTAGGAGCCGATCGCGAACACGACGAGGCCGAACGCGATCATGTAGCGCATGTCGAACTTCACCATCAGACGGCCGACCAGCGGCGCGACCAGGAACATGGTGATGCCCGAGACGAACATGGTCTCGCCGATCATCAGCGCGCTGTAGCCGCGCACCTCGGCGAGATAGCGCGGATAGATATAGGTCAGGCCGTAGAGGCCGATGCCGATGCAGAACTGCAGCAGGCAGCCGATCGCGAAATTGCGGTTGGCAAAGGTGCGCAGATTGACGATCGGCTCGGCCGCCGTGAAGACGCGCCAGAAAAAGGCGATCGCCGAGATCGCGCAGATCCAGGCACAGATCGCAACCGACGTGTCCTGCATCCATTCATATTGCGGGCCTTCCTCCAGCACATATTCCAGCGTGCCGAGGAAGCCGGCCATGAACAGCAGCCCCCACCAGTCGAAACGGTCGAGCAGTTCGAAATGCGGCTCGTCGAAATCGACCAGCGCCAGCACGCCCAGAGTGATGCCGATGCCGGGCACGACGTTGATGAAGAACAGCCAGTTCCACGACATCAGATCGGTGATGTAACCGCCGACGGTCGGCCCGATGGTCGGAGCCAGCGTCGCGACGAGACCGATGATGGGACCGACGATATGGAATTTGGAGCGCGGGAAGACGGTGTAGGCCGAGGCGAACACCGTCGGGATCATGCCGGCGCCGAGAAAGCCCTGGAGCGCGCGCCAGAGGATCATCTCCTCGATGGTGGTGGCGAAGCCGCAGAGCAGGCTCGAGGCGGTGAAGCCGGCCGCAGAGATCGCGAACAACAGCCGCGTGCCGAAAGCGCGCGACAAAAATCCCGACAGCGGGATCGCGATGACTTCGGCGATCAGATAGGCGGTCTGGACCCAGGAGACTTCGCTGGAGCTCGCCGACAGGCCCGCCTGGATCTCGCTAAGGGAGGCCGAGACGATCTGGATGTCCAGGATCGACATGAACATCCCGAACACCATGATGATGAAGGCGAACAATCGCTTCGGCGCGATGCGCTCCGAAGCGGGGTTCGCCATCATGGCGGGTGAAGCGGTGGTGGCGTTGGCCATTGTGTCAGCTCTGACTGAAGCAAGCCGCGAGGTCGGCGCGAAGCGCCGGGTGACGGCTCCCTCCGCTTGGGGATTGTCCCGTTGCGGAGGCACCCTCGCCCCAGCCCTCTCCCGCAAGCGGGAGAGGGAGCGCACCTGCGTGAGAGGCGGCGGCGCGGCTCATGTCACCAAATCCTACTGCGGGTGGATCGCGGTGGGATCGTCGAGATCGACCTCGCTGTCGGCGTCGGCCGCGCCCTTGTTGGTATCGACGGTGGCGTAGACCGACATGCCGGCGCGGAGCAGGTTCTGCTTCGCCACCGATTTCGGCACGCGGATGCGGACCGGCACACGCTGCACGATCTTGGTGAAGTTACCGGTGGCGTTGTCGGGCGGCAGCAGCGTGAACACCGAGCCGGCGCCGGCCGCGATGCTGTCGACGACGCCCGAGAACTTCCGCATGCCATAGGCGTCGACCTTGATCGTCACGGGCTGGCCGGGGCGGATGCGCTTGAGCTGCGTTTCCTTGAAATTGGCGTCGATATAGACGTTGTCGAGCGGCACGACGTTGCCAAGCCGCTGGCCGACCGCAACGAAGTCGCCGGCACTGACGAGGCGGTTCGAGAACGTGCCGTCGACCGGCGCGCGCACCGCGGTGAAGGCGAGATCGCGCTCCGCCTTGGCCAGCGTGGTCTTGAGCTCGGCGAGCTGGGCCTGGGCTTCGGCCTGCTGCGCCTTGGCGACGTCGACATTGCTGACCGCGACGTCATAGGCGGCCTGCGCGGCCTTGACCGCGGCCGCACCCTGGTCACGTCCGGCCTCCGAGGTTTCGAAGGTGGCGCGCGAGGCAAAACCCTTTTTGTTCAGTGCCTGCTGGCGCTCATAGTCGAGATCGGCGCGCTTAAGGCCCGCTTCCGCGGAGACGAGTTGCGCCTTGGCCTGTGCGACCTGGCTTTCGAGCGCCGCGACCTGACGCCCGATGCGATCGATGGTGGCCTGCTGGGTCGCGATCCGGGTCGCGGCGGCATCGAGCGCGATCTTGTAGTCGCCGTCGTCGATGCGAAGGACGATATCGCCGGCGCGCACCAGAGCGTTGTCGCCGACCAGGATCGAGGAGATGTGGCCGGCAACCCGCGCGCCCAGCATGGTGTTGTTGGCGCGGACATAGGCATCGTCGGTGGAGACGTAGAAGCGGCCGACCAGCGTGTAATAGCCGGCGTAGCCGGCAGCCGCGAGCGCCAGCACGAGGCCGATTCCCATCATGACGAATTTGCGCTTGCCGGACTTCGGTGCGCCCGCAGCGGCGGTCGCCTCTGGCGCTGGTGCAGCCGGCTTGTCGGTCACGGGCTTCTCCGGCGCCTCACCGGTGCGTCGCTTGGTTTCCTCGACCACATGGGAGCGCAACTGCTCGGCAAGGGGGGTGGCTGTCTCGGTCGCAGCTTCACCATTCGCCGGCATCGTCTCCACCGCTTCCTGGCGAAGGACGCGCGCGGCCTGGTCTCTCGATACGGCCATAAAGGCCTCCCCACTATAAAGGCGCGATCAAGGACGGCCGACCTGCGGCACTGTTCCCTCTCGCTCACCCCAAATACCATTGACCGAACGGTTCGGTCAATATACATAATGTTCCCGGGCGGGACCCTACTGGCCCGAATCCTTTAATTGCGTTTCATAGTTGGGGCCCCGCCGAGAAACCTTCCGAGACCCTGAACCAATGGTTGTAGCCAGCCGCGAACATCTGCACGTCATCCAAGAGGAGGACAGCTCCAAGCGCCGCCAGATCCTGGACGGGGCCCGCAAGGTGTTCATGGATCTCGGTTTCGACGGTGCCAGCATGGGCGAGATCGCGCGTGCGGCGCAGGTCTCCAAGGGCACGCTTTACGTCTACTTCGCCGACAAATGCGCGCTGTTCGAAGCCATCCTCGAGCAGGAAGCGCTCCAGCACGGCCAGGTCGTGTTCAATTTCGATCCCGCGCGCGACGCCGAGACCACGCTGAAGGAGTTCGGCCAGGCCTACATCCATCTGCTGTGCCGGCCCGGCGGCGGGTCGGCGATCCGCACCGTGATGGCGATCGCCGAGCGCATGCCCGACGTCGGCCGCCGCTACTATGCGCGGGTGCTGGACAAGACCATCAACCGCCTCTCCGACTATCTCAAAGCCCATGCCGCCTCCGGCGATCTGAAGATCGACGATTGCGATCTTGCCGCCTCGCAGTTCATGGAGCTGTGCAAGGCCTCGCTCTTCCTGCCCTTCGTGTTCCAGGCCGCACCGGCACCGTCGGAAGAACGCATGACCGAGGTGGTCGACAGCGCGACGCGGATGTTTCTGGCGGCGTACCGGGCGAGGTAACCGCGCAGAACAAGCTCTGCCGTCATCGCGAGCGCAGCGACTTGTCCGCCGAAGCCTTTGGCGAAGGCGGAAGCAATCCAGAATCCCTCGCGGAAAGACTCTGGATTGCTTCGTCGCTTCGCTCCTCGCAATGACGGCTGAGTTGCACCTGTAGAAGTCTCAGCATTATATTTGGGCTCATGCCTCGTGATCTTCGCCCGCCCGTCGATATCCTCCATTACGAGATCGTCCAGGAACAGGCCTCCGCGCTTGGACGCATGGGCCGCGCGCTCGAACAGGCGCTCGCGCGCCTGCGCGAGTTCGATGCCGTTCACGCGCTCCCGGAAACGCCGGCCTCGGTGCAGCCGATCAGGCACAAGCTGGTGATGGAAGCCGGCCAGGCGCTCTGGATGCTCGTGGTGCAACGTGAGGCGACCGGCCTGCGCGACAGCCGCCATATCATGCGCACCTACAACGTCCCGGGCGAGGTGCAGCGGTGCATGGGGCTGGTCCCGTCGAAGCTGGGCTCGTCATGACTACGGCAGCGCGCGCTAGTCTGTCACCTGCTTCCTCAGCGCCGCGAGATCATTGACGACCATCTTGGTGGGGCCGGTCGCGATGATGCCGTCGTCCTGGAGACGGTTGAGGATCAGGCTGATCGACTGGCGCGTCGCGCCGATCATACGTGCGAGATTGGCCTGCGTGATGCGGCCGAGCGAGATCGGGCCGCTCTCGTCCTGCGCTGCGTTTTCGCACAGCTTGACCAGCAGCAGCACCAGCCGTTCGGCCGCCTTCTGCCCCGCCAGCATCTGCGCCAGCATCGAATAGGTCTCGCCCTTGAAGCCCAGGCATTCGATCAACGCGACCGCAAACGACGGCGACTGGGCGATCAGCCGGCGGACGGCGTCCTGATCGAGATGCAGCGCCTCGACCCGGCCGAGCGCGCGGGCCGACCAACTGTGCCGATGATCGCCGAGAATGTAGGGGGCACCGACGAAATCGCCAGCCTCCCAGGTCGACAGCATCAGCTCGCGCCCCTGCGTGCCCGCATGGGTGCTTTCGACGATCCCGTTCAGGATGATGTGGATGCCGTTCGCGGGCTCGCCCTCCCGCAGCAGATACTCGCGGTTCTGGTAGGTGGCTAGCCTGCCGGTGCGCATCACCAGATCGAGATCGGGCTTGTCCAACGCCTTCAGCACGTAACGTCCGGTCCCGGGCCGTGACAGCTCGGCGCGCGACTCGGCTGGATCGGCCACCTCATGCGCATCGCTGCGCTCCACGATCGGTCTCCCTTCGAGTGACGGCTCGAAGGCTAGGAGGTCTCCGATCAGATTGCAACGCGGCGCAGATGTTCGGGGCCGGCTGCCGCCTCCATGAAGGCGCAGGCCAGATCGGTGAGCAGGCGCTCCCTTCCGGCCGGCGCCAGAAACGTGACGCCATAGGGCACGCCGGCTCCGGTCACCGCATTCGGCACGGCGATTGCGGCGAGCCCGAGCGGATTGGCGTAGTTGGTGTAGTAGCCGTTGTTGAAATTGGACGTCAGCGGATCACGCGCAACGTCCGCGATGCTGAGGATGGTGCCGACCGTCGGAACGACCAGCGCATCGTGCGTCTCCCAGAATTCACGAAGCGAACGCTGGACTTCCCTGACCTCATAGAGCGCACGGTAGGTATCAGCCGCGGTGAACTTCCGGCTGCCGATGACGAGATCGCGCACGATCCTGACGCCGGCATCGGGATTGACATCGAGGAACGCACCGACCGAGACATCCCGCTCGGCAAGGAACGGCCCGAAGAACATCAGATCGTTGATCGAGGTGAACGGCGAGAAATCGACCGGAGCGACCGGCAGATCGAGCTGCCTCAGCCTGTGAAGCGCATCGCCGAACAGCCTCTCCGTCTCGGTATTGCCAAAAAACTTGAGCTGATCCACGCGCGGCGTTGCGATCTTCAGCGGCCGCGGCGGCGATGCCTGCTCCGTCCAACCGGCAAACTCGACCGGCGAAAAGCAGTCATCGGGATCGTGCCGCGCCAGCACGCGATAGACGTCGTAGGCATCGTCCGGCTGCTGCGTGTAGAGCGAGATGGTATCGAAACTCCGGCATGCGTAGACCATGCTGCGCTGGCTGAAGGCGCCCGGTGCCGGCTTGAAGCCGGTGACGCCGCAATAGGACGCCGGCACCCGGCCCGATCCGCCGGTGTCGGTGCCGAATGCAAAGGACGACGTCCCGGTCGCGACCGACACCGCCGCGCCGGAGCTGGAGCCGCCGGGAATGTAATCGGGATTGTGCGGGTTACGGGCGACGCCATAGGGCGAGCGCACACCGACGAGGCCGGTCGCGAACTGATCCATGTTGGTCTTGCCGACATAGATCGCGCCGGCGGCAATGGCATCGGCCACCACCGGGCTCGTGTCCTTCGCGAGATAGGCAAATTCGGGACAGGCCGACGTGGTCTGCTCGCCTGCAACGTCAATGCAATCCTTGACCGAGAACACCAGGCCATAGAGCGGCAGCGCATCGATTTCGCCGATGCGCGCATCGAGAGCGCGCGCGGCGGCCATGACGCTTTCGGGATTCGCCGTCGAGATCCAGACGCCGCTCTGGTCGGCGTCGTTCAAACGCGACAGCACGTGCGCGGCGACATCGGACGGCTTGAACTCGCCGCTGCGGTAGGCGACGCGAAGGTGGCTAGGCGCGAGATTCATGTCGGTCACGTACTGGTGGGAATGGGAAGGAGCCGGCGAGGCCCGCCTCGCCGGCTCTCGGCCTCAGTGGCCGGTTACTTTTTCCAGATAGGCCGGCTGGATGAAGGCTTCGAAGTCCGCGCGCGGCAGCAACTTGGGCAGCCGTTCCTGCTTCACCAGGAAATCCGCCGTCGAGATCAGCGTATCGACGAACTTGCCCTTCTTCGCGGACGTGCCGAGATACTCCTCCGTGATCTGCTTGTTACACGGAACCATGCCGGTCCCCTTCATCATCCGCGTCGCGTCGGGAAGCGGCAGTGACAGCTCCTCCGCGATGATCTCGGCCGTCTTCTCCGGGTTCTTCAGCCAGAAATCGATCCCCTCGCACTCGGCCTTGATGAACTTCTCGACATACGATGGATATTTCTCCGCGAACGCGTTCATGACGACGCCGATGTCCCAGGTCGGATAGCCGCGCTTCGTCATCTCGCCCGAGGTGATGAGGATCTTTCCGCCGTTCTTGACGGCCTTGTCGAGGTTGGGTTCCCAGAACCAGGCGGCATCGATATCGCCGCGAAGCCATGCCGCCGCGATGTCCGACGGCGCGAGGTCCAGGATCTTCATCGAGGCGGGATCGACGCCCTCGTCCTTCAGGGCCTGGAGCAGCAGATAATGCGTCGTCGATCCGAACGGCGCCGCGACTGTCTTGCCCTTGAGGTCTTTGAGAGACGTGATGTTCTTGTCGGTGCGGACCACCATGGCCTCGACATAGTCGAGCAGGTTGATCACCAGGATGCCCTTGATCGGCAGCGCCCGGGTTGCGCCGATCGCGGTCGGCGGATTGCCGAGGCCGCCGAAGTCGACGTCGTTGCCGGCGATAGCCCGCAGCATGTCGCCGCCGCCACCGACCTTGACGTATTTGATGTCGACGCCCGGCATCTCCTTGGCCAGCAGGCCGAGATGCTTGGTGACGAGCTGCGCGTTCACAAGGTTCAGATAGCCGACGGTCACCTTCGCCGGCTTGTCCTCGGCCCGCGCCGCCGCAGTGAGCGCAAACGTGGAAACAACAAGGGTCGCAATCAGTCTCTTCATCATATCGATCTCTCCTCGATCAGGATCAGGTTCGGGCCCACGGCATCAACAATCTGGCGATTCCCCGCATCATGAGGTCGAGCACGACGCCTGTGAGGCCGAGCACGATCAGGCCCATGATCACGACGTCGGACAGCAGGAATTTCGCAGCGTCCCAGATCATCCAGCCGATTCCGGCGGAGGCTGCGACGATCTCGGCGGCGACGAGAACGGTGTAGGTGAAGCCGAGCGAGATGCGCATGCCGGCGAGGATCAAGGGTCCCGCCGCGGGCAGATAGACGTGGAACAGCAGATGGCGCCTGTTTGCACCGAGCGACTGCGCGGCGCGCACATAGACCGGATCGACGCTGGTGACGGCCTGGATCGTCGAGATCACGATGCCCGGCAGACCGGCGAGGAACAGCAGTGACAGTTTCGAGCTCTCGCCGATACCGAGCCACATCACCAGCAGCGTGTAGAGCCCGAGCGGCGGCAGCGGCCGGTAGAACTCGATCAGCGGATTGAGCAGTGCGCGTGCGTTGCGCGACACGCCCATGAGAACGCCGAGCGGAATGCCGACGAGGCACGCCAGCGCGAACGCCGTAAGAATGCGGTACAGGCTGGCACCGAGATGCTGGAGCAGCGTCGCGCCCTGATATCCCTTGGTCATGGTCTTGATGAATGCGGCCCACACCGCCTGCGGCTTCGGCAGAAACAACTCGTTGGCCCAGCCCATCTCCGTGACGATGGCCCAAGCGGCAAGCAGCACGGCAACCGTGAGCGTCGAGAGCAGCATCGATCGCGAGACTCTCGGCAGCCGCAGGGTGCCCCTTCGGGTGCGATCGGCCGGGATCGGAATGGCCATGGGGCTCGCCTCGGCGCTCATGCGCGCACTCCCAGGATCTGCATGATGGTCAGCGCGTAAATTCGAGTCGCCATCACCGACTTGGTGATCGAGATGTTCTCGTTGTCGACGGCCCAGCCATCCTCGCCCGGACCGAAGGTCACGGCGTTGATGCCGGCCTCGCGGAAACGGATGGTGTCGTTGAAGGCGTTCTTGCGATTGACACCGGGCTCGCGGCCCATCAGGCGCCGATAGACCGCGCGCAAGGAGCGGCAAGGCTCTTCCTCGACCGGCACCGGTTCGGTCGCGTTGACGAACAGCGAGCCGGGGACCTGACGAACCCCGACCTTGACGTCGTTGACGCCTGCAAATGTTTCCTGCCCGAGCCGCTCGATGTCGGAGATCACGCTTCCAAGCGTCATGCCCGGCACGATGCCGACAACCGCGAGCGTGATCGTGCAGGCATCGGGCGAGAACTGCATCTCGCCGGGAAGGCCGCCGCGGATGCGAACCACCGAGCAGCAGGGCGGCGTATGTCCCATGAACTTGCTCGGCACATGCGTGAACGCCATCTCCTTCAGCTTCGGCAGCAGCTTGCCCGCTTCCATGATGGCGTTCACGCTGATGTCGGGGCGCCAGATATGCGACTTGATGCCCTCGACCGTGACCTCTACCAGGCAGTGACCGGAATTGGCCACCGAGAGGTTCATGCCCCAGTCCTTGCTGACATCACCCCAGGCCGTGGGCTCGGCGGTGATCTCGTAGTCGGCGGTGAGGCCGACCTGGTTCAGCATGTAGATCGAGCCCTCGGTGCCGTTGCGCTCCTCGTCGACGGTGTAGCAGCACATCAGGGTGCCATCGAATTTCACACCCTCCTCGATCAGCGCCTGCACCGCGAGCAATGACGCCGCGAGATTGCCGCGCGTGTCGGAGGTCCCGCGCGCGTAAAGCAGATCGCCGTGGCGCGTGGCCTTGAACGGATCGAAATCGGTCATGTGCCACTTTTCGGGCTCGGCCACCGGATAGGTGTCGAGGTGATCGTTGAGGATCAGCGACGGCGCGCCTTCCCGCCCTTTCAGCACGCCGAGCACGTTCGGCCGGTGCGGTTGCGCGCTATGCTTGGTGACCTCCATGCCGAGGGCTTCGAGCTTTCCCGCGACCAGCATGGAGATGGCTTCCTCCTCGGCAGGCGGCAGATCGGGATCGAGCGGATTGCCGGAGCGCGGCTGGCCGGTGCGGATCAGCTCGGATGCCAACGCTAGCCAACGCTCCTCCGTGATGCGCGACAGCACGCGCTGTTCGAGATCGGAGCAAGGCGGGGTGACGGACATCTGCATGACGGGTTCCGATGGCTCACGGCGCCGGCCGCACCGCTTCGTTGCAGCACTCTCATTGCAGCGACTGTGCCAACCGCCGGTGAAACCCGTCAGGGCACGATTAGTGATGACAGTTCAATGCCTTGGAGGAAAATCCCGACTGCGCAAATTTTTGCGCGGGAGAATTGCTTTGCCGAAGACGCAGCGCTCGTTGCCTGCGGCCGCCCTCGCGATCGCGGGAAATCCGTCACACTATGAGACGATCTCTTCCATCCTGCACCATGCGTGCAGAATGCTCCTGTCCTGCCTTGCAAGCGCAAAGCAATGACCGCCTCCAGCCGGCTGATCATGGACTCGATCGATCGGATGCCCGCTAAAATGGCAGAACAGCAGCGTGCCGACGGCGCCGTGGCCGACGAAGAGAATGTCGCCGGGACGATTGCGCGCCAGCACCGCCTCGGCCTCGCGCACGATGCGCGCCTGCGCATCCACGGCGCGCTCCCAGCCGCGGACGCTGAGATACGGCTCTGCGAAGAACCGGTCGGCGACCTGCTCGAACTCGGCCGGCTTCAGGAAGCCGGTCGCGGAGCGGTCGTTCTCATGCATGGCCTCCCGGATTTCGATCATGATCCCGAGCGGGCCCGCGATGATCCCGGCGGTCTCGATCGCCTTGCGCTCGCCGCTCGAGATGATCTGCGTGGTGTTAGCAAGCCAGCCCGCCTGCGCCACCGTCTCGGTTCGCGCGCGTCCGACCGGGCTCAGGCCCCATTGCGGCACGGGCACGTGAGGGTCGATTTGCACCTGCGGGTGGGTGAGATAGCGGACGATGTCGGCGGTCATCTCACTCGTCGGCGTACTCGTCTTCTTCGTGCTTGCGCGGCGCGCTCTTGCGGCCGAGCGATCCGGTGACATAGGGATCGCGCCTGCCGGCGTAAGGATTGCGCTGCTGGGCCCGCCCGGCAACCTCTTCGCCGGAGACGGCGGCAGGCTGGCAGATCAGGCGGCGGCTGGCGCGGCGCATCAGATCGACGTGGATGTGATCATAGTGATAGACGTTCGAGCCCGGCGCCAGCACGGTGGTGAAATGCGCGCACGCGCCCGACTGCACGTCGCGCAGAAACCCCTGCTCCTCCGGCATGCCGCGCCAGCCGTCCTTCACCGTGACGCGGCGGCCGTCGGCGAGTACGAAGGCGGCGACATCGAGTGCGTTGCCGAAGGCATGTTCGGAGATGTGAGCATGCGAATTGCCGTTCATGCCGCGGCAGGAATAGGCGGAGATCTGCTTGATCTCGACGACGCGCGCGCCGAACCAGCGCATCGCCGAGGGCTGCACCGTGTCGGCGAGCCAGCGGTCGAGCTCGGAGACGATCGGACAGGCCAGCGTCGCAACCGGCTTGATCGCGACGGGGCCGACGGCGGTGACGGGATTACCCTGCGCCGGACCAAGACGCGGCAATGCCTGCTGCACGGGCGCCTGTGAGTAAGGCGCCGGCCGGGCGGGATAGCTCGGCGCATTCATGTAGCGCGTAGCGCCCGCGGCATCGATGCCCTCGGGCGGCAGGTCGATCTCGTCCTCCTGCGGCGCCACGCCGGGCGCGTTCAGCGACACCGGACCGGACGGCGCGCCGTAGCCGGAAGGCTGGCGCACCGCGCTCTCGGGATAGTTCGACCGCTGCGGATAGGACGAGGCCGGATAAGTCTGGCTCTGCGGGTAATTCGATCGCGGCTGCGTCACCGGCCAGCGCGGCTGGTTGCCGACGGTCCCGGGCGGGCGCAGTTCCTCATCGGCAAAGCCGTAGCTGCTCGAGGTTTCGCCGAGGGCGGCGACCTTGAGCGGAAATTCGGCGCCGCACTGGCCGGGCCCGGAGATCGGGTCGATGCGGACGAGATCCGGCCCCTCTTTCACGGCGCCCGATTTCAGGCACGCCGCTTCGGCCTCGGCCCGCCACGGTTCACGTTCGGCCTGGAAGAAGCCGCGTCCGCAACCCGCTAGCGAAACAAGGACGATGGAGCCGACGAGATACAAACGAACTCCGCGCGTCATGCACGCACGTTCGGTGAATTTACTTAAAGACTCTTCAACGTGTTGATTTCAGCCTTCTTTAACCATGCCGGGCGCAAACGCCCGGACCCCGGCGGAGACGAGCGACAGCAAGGCTGACTTTTTCCGAAAGAGACTTTCTGTTAACCATTCCCGCGCGAAGGCCGCGCGACGGAGGGAGCGCCTCATGACGTTCACAGGGAGACTGAGCGTTATCACCGCGTACCTCGCCATGGCCTTCGTCGGCGCCATCGTGCTCGGCATGATCTAGATCGCGCCGCCGCATCACTTGGTTCCGCGCTTCATGATCGCGCGCTCCACTGCCCCGACGTCGTGACCAGTTTCTCCTGCCGCTCCTCGACGCGCGTCCAATCGTTGCCGGAGCACCAGAAGCGGCCGAATGCGCAAGCCTCGACATGGAGCTTGCCGGTGCTCGTCAATGTCATCTTCCCATAATAGGTGCTGCCGCTGGAGCGGCTGTAGATGCTGCCGGTCCAGACATCGTGCGTTTTCGGCTTCATGTTGACGAGCACGCTCTCGCCCCGGCTCGACGCTTCAGTAAGCGCGAAACCGCACAGCGCCGGGCCGCAGCGTTCGATCCGAACCGTGCCTTTCGCGCCGGTGCTCTCCCATTCGCCGAGCGGCAGATAAGCCGGCTCGTCGTCGCTGCGCTGTGCGATCGGCGACGTTTCCTTGATCTCGGGACTCGAAGCGACAACCGGCGGAGCGAGCGTAACAGCCTTCGGCGGCTCGACGCGTTGGAAATCAATCCGCGGCGGATTGGGGCTCAGCGGCTCATTCGTTGGCGCCTCGAATCTTGGTGCCGGCGGAGGCGCGACGGGCTGCGAAGTCGCGGCGGCAAGGACGGGGGCCGGCGGCGCCGGTGGCGGGGTGACCACGCTTGCCTGCACCGGCCTGACCGGGGCGACAGGATAGACCGGCTGCGGCGCCTGGACAATTGGTGCGGGCGCAGGTGGCGGGGGCGGTGTCGTGCCGACATCTTCCGCTGGCCGCAGGCTGCGACTGGAAATCGAAACACAGGAACTGGACCGGCAATTGCGCGCCGCTTCGATATGGAACCGGTGGCCGCCGACCGAGAAGGCGTAGGAACCGGCCTGGGCCGCGGGCGCCATCGCCGTCAGTGCGATCACGATGCCAAGCGAAGTCACAAGCCGCGTCATCGGCGCCTCCCTTTGTGTCGCGACGAGGTTACGCAGACGGATAGCGGCTGAATGTGCGCCGCCTCACCGAGCGGCCGCGAGCCGTTGTGACGTCCGTCACAGAACCCCTGACCGGCCCGGCATAGGGTCGAACCACGCTTCATCCACCAGCGACTTCAGTCCATATCGGGACCCACATTTTTCGGAGGTTGTCATGAACAAGCTCACCATCGCCGCCACGGCACTCTTCCTCGCTTCGACCGCCGCCGCACATGCCGGCAACTCGATCTCGTTCCAGGTCGAGGGCCAGCACATCCGCATCGAGACGCCGCGCAACTGCGCCTCGCTCAATTGCATCACCATCGTCGCGCCGGGCCTGTCCGACAAGCCGATCAAGCTGAACAACATCAACCTCAAGGGCCTCGGATCCAAGGACGACGACGTCGACACCACGCCGGCTCCGGCCACGACCGCGCAGCCCGCGCCGGCTCCGGTGCAGCAGCAGCCCGTGCAGCAGGCCCCGGTCCAGGCGACCGCGCCCGCTGTTGCCCCCGCCGCTCCGGCCGCGACAATTGCCGCTGCTCCGGCCGCCAGCTACGACAATACGGCGCCGGTCGCGGCTCCTGCTCCCGTTGCTGCGCCCGCGCCGGTCGCGGTTGCTCCGGCGCCCGCTCCCGCTCCGGTGGCTGCTGCGCCTGTCCTGGCCGCCAACACGCCGATCGGCGTCTGGGCGACCGAGGAGAACAAGGGCAACGTCCGCGTCGAACAATGCGGCGCCAATCTCTGCGGCTATGCCGTGAAGTCGAACGAGCGCATCCTGATCAACATGAAGCCCGAAGGCGCGAAGTGGAGCGGCCGCATCCACGATCCCGACTCCGGCCGCAACTACGACTCCACCATCGCGATGAAGGGCCCGAATGCGATGCGCGTGCAGGGCTGCGCCTTCGGCGGCATGTTCTGCGGCGGCCAGACCTGGAAGCGCGTGAGCTGAAGCCGGTCACTCGCCGCAGCGTCCAGCCTTCTTGTTCTTAGATGGCGCCACGTCCCTGACACGAGGACGTGGCGCTTGAACGTTCGCCCCTCCCCTGACACATGTTCATCCACCATTCAGCTCCATCGGGCTGAAATCCGCCGACCTCGCCTTCGCGTTCTCACCGGGACCCCCCTCGTGACTTCAATGATTGCCTGGCGCCGCTTCGTCGTCGCGCTTGCCCTGCTGGCCTTGCCGCTGGCCGGCGCGCCCGCGGCATGCGCATCCGACGCGATCGAGCTTGCACAGGCGCAACCACAATCGCAGCCGGCACCCGCGCCTTCCCCGATTCCATCAGCCTCGCCGACACCGGCAACAGACGCGCAGCCCGCCGCCGTCGAGCCGATCGGCAACGTCGCGACCGTGACGGGAATCGCGACCGTGATCCGCGACAGAAATTCCTATCCGCTGCGCGTGCGCGACGACATCTATCTCAACGACGTCGTGCAGACCTCGTCGAACTCCGCGCTCGGCATCACCTTCAACGATGCGACCACGTTCAATCTCTCCGCCAGCGCAAAAATCACCATCGACAACTACGTGTACGAGGATGGCGGCAAGCAGAACTCGGCGATTTTCGACGTCGGCAAGGGCACGGTCGCCTTCGTCGCGGCGGCGGTGGCGAAGACCGGCGACATGAAGATCACGACGCCGACCGCGACGCTCGGCATCCGCGGCACCACCGGCGTCGTCGACGTGCCCGAAGGCGCTGCGGCGCGCAGCGCAAGCAACGTCAACATCAAGCTCTATCCCGACGCGGATGGCCGTGTCGGGCACATCGACGTCGACGACCGCACCAGCGGCACGCGGCTCGGCGCGCTGACGCAAGCCGCGAGCGGCTTTGCGATCCGGCCCGGCGCGGGCGCCGCCGGCCCCATGCGCTTTGCCGCGGTGCCGATCGTCATTCCCGCACAGCAGATCGCACGCGACCGCGGCTTCGTCAGCCAGGTGCATCTGGCGCAGACCACAGGCCGCCAGATCGTCACCGAGCAGCGTGACTTCCGCCGCGCCAATCCGACCGCGATCAGCCGCATTCCGCGTCCGACCCAGATGCCGCAGCAGCAACAATTGCGGCCGGCGACGGCGCCAGGCCAGCAGCCGCAGCGGCCGAACGTTCAACCCGGCCAGAACAACCGGCCGGATCGGCAGCAGCCGGGCGCGCCGGGTCGCCAAGGCGGCCAACAAGGTGGCCAACAAGGCGGCCAGCCGCCGCAGCGGCAGGGCCAAGGACAAGGCGGCACGGTGCAGCCGGGCACGCCGCGCGTGGGTCAGGGGCAGAAGCAACGTGCGGGACAGCCGGCAGGCCGGCCACGCACCGGGCAAGGCGCGCAGCCGGGCAGTGCGACGCAGGCACAGCCACAGCGCAACGGACAAGCTCCGACGCAGCCCGCAACAGCGACGCCGCCTCAGCCGGGCGTGACCGTTCCGCAGCAACCGCAAACGCCGCGCACGGGACTGCAACCCGGCCAGCCACCCGCAACTCAGCAACCAGGCAGCATCCAGCGCCATGGCGGATTCCAGCAGCGCGTGCCGGGCGCACAACGCCCAGCAGCACCGCGCAAGCCGGTGCCGGCTCCGAAGGAGAAAAGGGAGCAGCGGTAAAGTGTAGTGCGCACCGGCGCGCTCCCTCTCTCCGTTGTTACGGGGAGACGAGTGGGGCGAGGTAAAGAAAGCGACGGCTCACGCCTCGCCGCGCAGCCAGGCCTTCACCTTTTGCAACAGGCCATGGCGCAGTTCGTCGACGGAGACGGCTTCGGCCGGCGTCAGCGTCTGCAAGGCTGCATCGACATCCTCGGTTGCGAGCGGCGGTGTGACGTCGGCTTCGGCGATTGCAACGCCTGCGGCAGCGAGTGCGATCGGACCGACCTGGACCAGGAAGGCGCGCTCATATTCCCGCGACAGGCGCACGAGCGCATCGTCCAGCGTCAGCCAGTCGACCGCCTTGATGTCGTTCATCAGCTTGCGGACCGGCCCGCTTCCGGCCTCCATGCGCCAGAAATGCACGACCTTGGAGCGGCCACCGGACTGATAGACCAGCGTGCCCAGGAATTCGTGGATCGCGACCTCGTGGCCGGTCTCTTCCAGCACCTCGCGATGTGCGGCTTGCTTCGGCGTTTCGCCGTCGTCGAGCTTGCCTTTGGGCAAAACCCACTCGTTGCGCTTGCGCTGGCGCACGACCGCGATCAGCGGCGGCGCACCCCGCCGCAGCACAATACCACCCGCCGCCAGCACCGGCGCCCGCGCCATCACTAAATCCGTGTCGATCCAGCCGTCCCACCGAGGATATAGGCGGCCGGAACGGCGGATTGAAGGCTAGTTTTTTCGCAGCAGCGCTTGACCGGCACGGATGCGCGTGCCCTCGGCGATGCCGTCGCAGAAGGTAAAATCGCCGGGTGCCAGGATGATGATGGTCGAGCCGTGCTCGAACCAGCCGAGCTCCTCGCCTTTGGTCACGTTGACGTTGCAAGGAAAATTGACCGGGCCGCGGGTCTGCGCGTTCAGCACCATGTCGAGGAAGTGCAGCCGGATGCTCGCGACCAGGATCGCGGCGACCGGCACCAGCGTCACGGCTTCACCGGTCGACAGATGCGTGCGGATCACCGCACGCTCGTTCTTGCAGAACAGCCGCTCGACCCGCTTCAAGGCGATCGGGTTGACGTTCCAGACGTCGCCATGGATCAGCGTGACACGCTCGATATGCGCGTCATGGGGCGCATGGAAGCGGTGATACATGCTCGAGGTCAACCGCAACGTGACGAAGGAGCCGTTGCGGTGCTGATCGACCAGCGCGGAATCGCCGAGCAGGTCGAGCAGCGAATAGGGCGCGCCCTTGACCTGGAACAGCTCGGTGTCGGCGATCCGGCCGTGGGCGCCGACGATGCCGTCGGACGGGCTGGCGACGACCGCGGGGTCCGGATCAAACGGCCGCAGGCCGGGCTTGAGCTCCCGGGTGAAGCAGTCGTGCAGGCTCCTGAAATGGGTCTTGTGTGCCTCCGACAGATCGAGGTCGGAGAACAGCTTCCACAGCGCGATGGAGCCGTCCCGCACCAGCGGGTTCTCGATCTTGGAGAACCAGCCCATGAAGCGGGTCAGCGCGGCGCGCGGGATGCGATTGGTCAACAGGAAGTTGAGGTCTTCCTGCTGGGTGAAAGAGGCGATGAGGGCTTTGACTGTCATGAATCTGTCAGCTCGCAGTATTAGCGCTTGTTGTCATGGAAACGACACTCCCGATTCTCTCATTTTCCGTGGCCGCCGCAGCGTCCGCTGCCGCCGCCTTCCCGAAGATCAAGGCGCGGCTCGAATTGTCCCGCGCCAAGCACCGGTCGCTCGCCGGGCATTCCAAGATGTCGCGCCGGGTGGCCCGGCTGCTCCCGTTCTACGAGTTCGAAGGCGACAAGTATTTCGGCTGCGACGGCGCACCGGCCAACGTGGTGTTGCAGCGCAAGGACGCCTTCTTCCGCCTCGCGCGACTCTACGCCGATCGCTACCCCAAGGGTCGCGCGATGACGAAGGAGGCGGCGGACAAGATCTCCGACCTGCACTTCACCGAGACCTACCGCGTGCCGTTCCAGTTCTCGCGCCTCGTCCGCGAGCACCTGGGCACCTCGACCTTCATGGAGTCCTCGCGCGGCGTCACCGTCACGGATGTCGACGGCAACACCTCCTACGACCTCACGGGGTCCTACGGCGTCAACATCTTCGGCAACGACTTCTACAAGGAGTGCATCGAAGGCTCCGAGAAGCGGGCGCATGCGCTCGGACCGGTGCTCGGCCCATACCATCCCGTCATCCTCGATAACGTGCAGCGGCTCTGCCGGATCTCCGGCCTCGACGAAGTCTCGTTCCACATGTCCGGCACCGAAGCCGTGATGCAGGCGGTGCGGCTCGCGCGCTACCACACCAAGCGCACGCATCTCGTCCGTTTCGCCGGCGCCTATCACGGCTGGTGGGGCGACGTGCAGCCCGGCGTCGGCAATCCGATTCCCGCGCACGAGACCTACACCCTCGCCGAGATGTCCGAGAAGACGCTGCATGTGCTGCGCACGCGCAAGGATATCGCCTGCGTGCTGGTCAACCCGCTGCAGGGGCTGCATCCGAACGCCAACGCGCCCGGCGATTCCTCGCTGGTCGATTCCTCCCGCGGCGGCAATTTCGATCGTGCGGCCTATACCGAGTGGCTGAAGAAGCTGCGCGAGGTCTGCACCGAGCGCGGCATCGTTCTGATCTTCGACGAGGTCTTCGTCGGCTTCCGACTCGCCGCCGGCGGCGCCCAGGAATATTTCGGCGTTCGCGCCGACATGGTGACCTACGGCAAGAGCCTCGCGGGCGGCCTGCCGGTCGGCGTGGTCTGCGGCAAGCGCGAACTGATGCGCCGCTTCCGCGACGATCGTCCCGCCGACGTCTGCTTCGCCCGCGGCACCTTCAACTCGCATCCCTACGTCATGACGGCCATGGACGAGTTCCTGAGCCGGCTCGCCAGCCCGAACTTCCGCGCGATCTATGACGGGCTGGACGCGACCTGGAACGGCCGCGCGCAAAAGCTCAATCAGATGATGACCGATGCCGGCCTGCCGGTGCGGTTCGCCAACTTCTCCTCGATCTGGACGGTGAAATACACCACGCCGTCCCGCTACAACTGGATGCTGCAATACTACCTGCGCGCCGAAGGCCTGTCCTTGAGCTGGGTCGGCACCGGCCGGCTGATCTTCAGCCTCAACTACACCGACGCCGACTTCACCGAGGTGGCCGAACGCTTCGTCCGCGCCGCGGAGAAGATGAAGGCCGACGGCTTCTGGTGGCACGACGGTGTGCTCACCAACAAGAACATCAAGCGCCAGATCCTGAAAGAGATGCTGGCCAAGCGCCTGGGGCGCTGAGGCCTCACCACACGCACCCCGCGCCGCGAGCACCACGAACACCGCCCTCTCCTCCCCCTCTCCCCGCCTGCGGGGAGAGGGTTGGGGTGAGGGGGACTCTCCGCGCGCACGGTGAGCGTTGGCGCACGATCCGCTAGCAGCGCCCCCGCGGAGACTCCCCCTCACCGGGCTTTGCGCTATGCGCAAATCCGACCTCTCCCCGCAGGCGGGGCGAGGTGAAGAGAGCGCGCGGCTCCACTGAGTCACTTTAAAGATATCCCCAAGACGTGGATGCCCGGCACGAGGCCGGGCATGACGCAACCATCAGACATCGGAGTGTCTTGTGTGCGCAGCGCGTTCAGGCGTGCTGCTCTTCGAGCGCGGGCTCGCCGATCAGGCCCAGCGTGTGCTCGGGATTGAGGTGCAGGCCGGGATCCATCAATTCGCCGCGCATCAGCGCCAGCGGCGCATTGCGATAGAGCATCAGATCGTGGAAGGGGTCGGTCAGGATCTTGGTCATCCAGACGAGGCCGGTCTCGACGTCGCGGATGAAGAACAGGTGCACGGTGCGGAACAGCAGACCACCGCCGCCGATCACGAGCCAGATCTTGGCAACCTGACGCATGAAGTCGGTCGCGCTTGCCCAGGGCGTGAACAGGCCGAACACAGTCGGATCGGCGAACAGCACCAGCGGGGATGCTGCCCAGATCGCCATCAGCACCACCTTGCGCTGAAGGTTGTAGCCGACCTTGATGTCTTCCTTGTACTCGTGGGTGGCCTGATTGATGTGGTCGTAATCGTGCGGCTCGAAGAAGAAGTGGCCGGCTTGGCGCGAGGTCATCGAGACCAGCCAGCCGACCAGCGCGGAGATCATGGGATCGACGAACAGCCAGACATAGGCAAACAGGAAGCTCAGCGCGCTGACGAAGTGCAGGCTCTGATTGATGCGGCTGTGGTGATAGTAGCGATGGTCGTCCCAGCGCTGGATCCGCAGCTGCTCCAGATAATTCTTGATCATGCTCTCCCCCAAAATGCTTTCGGGTTCAGGATTTACAGGGATTCGATGTAGGCCGTGTGACATCATCATTTTGTCATATGACGATGTGCAGCGGCGCGGTGACGCACGGGGTACTCTTTATCCTTTCATCCTGAGGAGCGCGGAACGCGCGTCTCGAAGATGAAGGCCGAGGTGCATCTGCACGGGCCTTCATGGTTCGAGACGGCGCTTACCGCGCCTCTTCACCATGAGGAGCAGCAGTTACGCTGCCTTGGCGACGTCGATCTTGCGGAAGCGCACCAGCGAGAAATGACCGAGCGGCGGAATCAGGCGGCGTTCGGCAAGCTCGATGCCTTTGGCCCCGGACAGCCACTTGGCGTAGCGCGACCAGGCGAACTCGGCGGTGCGGAAGCCGAGCGGACGAACCACCGGCTGCAGCTTCTGCTCGATGAAGCGGCGCATGCCGGTATCGGCACTGACGCGGGTGAGGATGATCAGCTCGCCGCCCGGGCGCAGCACGCGGGCGAATTCGTCCAGCGCGACTTCCGGATTCGGCACGGCGGTGACGACGTATTGCGCCATCACGACGTCGAAGGAATTGTCGGGGAATTCGAGCTTCTCGGCGTCCATCACCGCGAGACCCTCGACGTTCTTCAGATTGCCCTCGGTGACGCGCTGGCGCGCCTTGTCGAGCATCGCTTCCGAAATGTCGGTACCGAAGATGCGCAGGTGCGGCGCATAGAGCGGCAGCGAGATGCCGGTGCCGACGCCAACTTCGAGCACGCGGCCGCCGATCTTGTTTGTGGCCGCGATCGCCGCCTGCCGGCCCTTGGCGAACACGCCTCCGAACACGAGGTCGTAGACGGGCGCCCAGCGGTCATAGGCCTGCTCGACCGTGCCACGGGTGAGGTCAAGCTGCTGGGTGCCGTCAAGGTTCATGATCTTGGACATCGGTGTGGTTCTCGCTTTGGGTCAGGACGTGAGGATCAGCCGCGCACGGGCCGCCGCGCCATGACCGGCGAGGCGCGCAGGATGCGGCTGGGCTGAAGTGAGGTGAGGTTGCCGACGAACTGGCGCGCGCTGTTCTCCCAGGAGCGCTCCAGCGCGAAGTTGCGGCAAGTCTCGCGCGACATGGTCAGTGCACGCAGGCACGCAGTACGCAGATCATGGTCGATCGCGCCGATCGGGTGATCGGCGATGACGTCCTTTGGACCCGTGACCGGAAACGCCGCAACCGGCGTGCCGCAGGCCAGCGCTTCGAGCTGCACCACGCCGAACGTGTCGGTCAGGCTCGGGAACACGAACACGTCGGCGGCGGCGAGATGCGCGGTGAGATCCGCGCCCTTCTTCTCGCCGAGGAAGACGACGTCCGGATACTTCCTTTCGAGCGCCGCCTTCTGCGGGCCGTCGCCGACGACGACCTTGGTGCCGGGCAGATCGAGCGACAGGAACGCTTCGAGATTCTTCTCCACCGCGACGCGGCCCATGGTCATGAAGATCGGTCCCGGCAGATCGAGCCTGGCCGGGGAATCAGGATGGAACAGCTCGGTGTTGACGCCGCGCGTCCAGAATCCCAGCCGCTTGAAGCCGCGCTCGGAGAGCTCCTGCCGCAGCGAAGGTGTCGCCACCATGGTCATCGCGGCGGCATCGTGGAAGTGCCGCAGCACGGCATAGCCGACGGCATCGGGGATGCCGGTCCGCACCGAGACGTATTCCGGAAAGCGCGTCGTGTAGGAGGTGGTGAAGGCGAGCCGGTTGCGGCGGCAATAGGCGCGCGCGGCCCAGCCGATCGGGCCTTCGGTCGCGATGTGCAGGGCTTCCGGCGCCGCCTTCTCGATCCGCCGCGCGATCTCCTTGCGGCTCGGCAGCGCGATGCGCAGGCCCGGATAGGTCGGCAGCGGCCAGGACGGAAAGCCGTCCGGCGTCAGAAAGTCGATCTCGACATCGAGGGCCTTGGCCGCGTTCGCCAGCGAGGTCAGCGTCCGGACCACACCGTTGACCTGCGGATGCCAGGCGTCAGTCGCGATTAATACCCGCATCGGAAAATCCCGAGAGTTTGATGATTCTCGGCTTACGACCATCAACCACGGATATTTCAGGCGTGTGACGTCACATAAGTGTCGGCCCGCTGTTTTGTTCGTTAACGGGGCGACGCGGCCACGAAACTGTCATGAAACAATCCTTGCCGCGATGAAACCGTTTTCGGTTTTCCGCGCAAACGTCCCGAAACCTATTGCCGGTAGTGATTGACCCAACGGAGCACCGCAATGGTGCCGCGGTGGACAAAAACACCGAGCAAACAGGGGCGATCACATGTTCAATCTGGACACGTTCAAGACGTATTCGCGCGCCGTTGCTTTGGGCGCAGTGGCTGTTGCCGCGATCGCATTTGCCGGCCCGGCCAAGGCCGCGCCCGTGCAACTGTTTCCATTCTTCCAGCCGCTGCCGACGATGACCGCGCCGCAGCCTTACCAGCCTTATCAGGCGACGCCGTACCAGACCGCGCCGTCCGAAGACGAGGACCCGGCCGTGATGCCGGCCCGCTTCCGCCGCCAGACCGTCGCCTACGCGACGCGCGAGGCGCCGGGCACCATCATCATCGATACGCCCAATACCTATCTCTATTATGTGCTCGGTAACGGCCAGGCGGTGCGCTACGGCATCGGCGTCGGGCGCGACGGCTTCACCTGGTCCGGCATCCAGTCGGTGACCAAGAAGGCCGAGTGGCCGGACTGGACCCCGCCGCCGGAGATGATCGCCCGCCAGCCCTATCTGCCGCGCCACATGGCCGGCGGCCCCGGCAACCCGTTAGGGGCCCGCGCCATGTATCTCGGCGGCACCATCTACCGCATCCACGGCACCAACGCTCCCGACACGATCGGCAAGCACGTCTCCTCCGGCTGCATCCGCCTGACCAATGAAGACGTGAGCGACCTCTACTCCCGCGTCAACGTCGGCACCAAGGTGATCGTGCTGCCGATGACGGAGCGGCGCGCCGAGCTTGGCCGCACGCTGCGGTAAGCGACAGGACATTGTGACGCAAACGGCCCCGGAACCCACCGGGGCCGTTTTCGTTTGCATGGAGCTCTCCGGCCGACTTCGCCCCCGAGAGCACGAGCGCAATTTCTCATGGAGGCGCAGATGCAAACGTTGCCACGCCCATGGCTACACGCCATCGCCTGCGCCGGAATACTGGCGCTGCTCCTGTCCACGCCCTTCTCGCTCGCGCAGCAGCCGGCGAGCGCCGACGCAGCCCAGCAGGCCTTCAACAATTCCTGTCGCACCTGCCACTCGGTCAAGGAAGGCGACAATCGCCTTGGTCCCAATCTCAGCAAGATCGTCGGCCGCAAGGCAGGCTCGCTGCCGAACTACAACTACTCCCAGTCCATGAAAGAAGCCGGCTTCGTCTGGGACCAGGACAAGCTCACCCGCTTCATGCTCAGGCCGGACGAGGTCGTGTCGGGCAACAAGATGCAGCCCTACGGCGGCGTCTCGGCCGACGAGGCTGCGAAGGTGATTGCATATTTGCAGGCGGTGAGTTCGCAGTAACGGCCCTGGCGCGTCGTTACGATGCGGTTGCGGCGGGGGCAATGTGGGACTTCGCACCTCACCTCCCACCTCCACCCCGCCGCTCCGCGATCAGCTTCAGCCACGCCGCCGAGTGAAACGCGCTCATCAGGAGATACATCGGCACCATCCCGCCCAGCAAAGAGCCATGTCCGGCGGAGCAGAGCATGTCGGCGGAGCCGCCAATCATGGTCGTCAGCGCGGCCATGATTGCGAAAGTCGGCGTGGCGGCGAGGCCCAGCCATCTGGCGAGGCGCCGCGCGGCGATGGCGCCGTCGCGGCTGGCGTTGCCAGCCGCGCTGAGGGGACTAGTCACGTCCTTCCGCCGCCTCCTCGCGAAAGGCCTTTTCGCCGGCGTCCGAGATCTCGACCCATTTCTTGTCGGGCGCGGCGCCTTCCGCGTAGGTGTCGTGCCAGTTCCACCATTTGTAGGTCGGCGTCTGCGGATAGCCCTTCGGTGAATCCTCCCAGACCTCCTGGCGGCCGAGCGGCGTGATGTCGAGATAATTCCAGGTACCGCCCATCTGCTCGTCGCCGCGGCTCTTGACGAAATAGGTGCGGAAGATGCGATTCCCGTCGCGGTAGAACACGTTGGTCCCGTGCCATTCGTCGACGCCGAAATCGACGTCAAAACTGTCGGTGACGGTGACCCAGGGCATGGTCCAGCCCATCCGCTTCTTCAGCCTGATGATGTCGGCCTGCGGCGCGCGCGAGGCGAAGACCAGCGTGGTGTCGCGGGCGTTCAGATGCGAAACATGAGCGACCTGGTCGGCCACCATGGAGCAGCCGCGGCAGGCATGATCGGGCCAGCCGAACACACCAGGCTCGAAGAAGGCGCGGTAGACGATCAACTGCCGGCGGCCCTGGAACAGGTCGTGCAGACTGACCTTGCCGCCGGGCCCCTCGAACGCATAGGTTTTGGCCACTTCCATCCACGGCATGCGCCGGCGCTCGGCGGCCAGGGCGTCGCGGGCACGGGTATGCGCCTTTTCCTTCACGAGCAGTTGCTGGCGGGCTGCCTCCCAGTCCTGCGGCGACACCACCGGCGGTGTCTGCATGGCGGTCTGTCCGTTCGTTCCTGCTTTTTCTGCTGATGTCATCATGGCTCTCCAAACCTCTTGCCAAATCTCTTGTCTGGGCGGGCTCTCCGCGGGTCGCTATGACAGACGCGGAACCGCTCGCCCCTTACCGCATGTTGCCGGCGGTCAACGATTTGTGGCATCGGACGGTTGCGCGGTGGGAGTAACAAGTGTGGCGGGATTTGAATGGAGTCGCTGATCACGGCCGCGGCGCGCGCGCTCGAAGCCGGCGATCCGCTCGGCGCGCTGAACCGCGTTGCGCTGCGCAACGATGCACCGTCGCTGGCGCTGCGCGGCATCGCGATGGCGCAGCTCGGCGATCTCGCAAAGGCGAAGACGCTGCTGCGGAGCGCCGCACGCGCCTTCGGTCCAAGAGAGGCGGTCGCGCGCGCAAGGTGCGTCGTGGCGGAGGCCGAGATCGCGCTCGTCTCGCGCGACCTGAACTGGCCGGCGAACACGCTCGCGGCTGCGCGAGCCACGCTCGAACGGCACGGCGATCTCGCCAACGCCGCCCATGCGGGCCACATCGAGGCGCGCCGTCTTCTCCTTCTCGGACGCCTCGACGAGGCCGAGCGCACGCTGGCGGTGCTCGGTACCGCATCGCTCCCACCTGCCTCCCAGGTCGCCCGTGAGCTCGTCGTCGCGGGCATCGCAATCAGGCGCCTGCGAACGAAGGATGCGCGCACGGCGCTCGAGCGCGCCTATCGCGCAGCACAGCAGGCCGGCATCCCTGCGCTCGCGGCCGAGGTCGAAAGCACGAACCGCGTGCTCGATACGCCGGCAGCGCGGCTGATCACGCGCGGGCACGAGCGGCCGTTACGGCTCGAGGAGGTCGAGGAACTCGCGACATCGCAGGCGCTGCTGGTGGACACGTTCCATCACTCGGTGCGCCGGCGAGGCACCGTGGTGGCGCTCGGAAGGCGGCCGGTACTGTTCGCGCTCGCCCGCATCCTCGCGCAGGCTTGGCCCGCGGATGTCTCCCGGGAGGCGTTGATCACAGGGGCGTTTCAGGCGAGGCACGTCGATGAATCGCATCGCGCGCGCCTGCGGGTCGAGATCGGGCGGCTCCGCACCAAGCTCAAGCCTCTCGCCGATGTCAGCGCGACCAGGCAGGGCTTTGCGCTGACACCGCGCAGGACAAGAGACGTCCTCGTGCTGGCGCGGCCCGTCGAGGAAAAGCACGCCGCGGTGCTCGCCTTCCTCTCCGATGGCGAACCCTGGTCTAGCTCGGCGCTCGCGCTCGCGCTGGGAACGAGCGCGCGCACCGTGCAGAGGTCTCTCGAAGAGCTGGCGCGGTCGCACAAAGTGCAGTGCTTCGGCCATGGCCGGGCAAGACGCTGGATGACCCCACCCGTCCCGGGTTTCCCGACAGGCTTGTTACTCCCCGGCCCGCTCCTGAAGACGTAAGGTGGGATCGTCTCACAGGGATCGAGCAACATGAAGCGTTCAGCAGCCGAGATCGTCAGGGAATACGGGCCCTTTGCGGGCGTCGAAGCCGTGCACGGCGTCACCTATGACGGGAGCCATATGTGGTTCGCGTCCGGCGACAGGTTGAATGCGGTCGATCCGGCCGACGGCAAGATTGCGCGCTCGATCGATGTCGCCGCGCATGCGGGAACGGCGTTCGACGGCCGGCACCTGTTCCAGATCGCCGAGGACCGAATCCAGAAGATCGACGCGGCGAGCGGCAAGGTGCTTGCTACCATCCCGGCGCCCGGCGGCGGTGGCGATTCCGGACTGGCCTGGGCCGAGGGCTCGCTCTGGGTCGGTCAATATCGCGAGCGCAAGATCCATCAGGTCGATCCCCAGTCGGGAAAGATTCTCCGCACCATCGAAAGCAAGCGCTTCGTCACCGGGGTGACCTGGGTGGACGGCGAGCTCTGGCACGGCACCTGGGAGGGCGAAGAGAGTGACGTGAGGCGGATCGACCCCGAGAACGGCAAGGTGCTGGAGCAGCTCGACCTGCCCGCCGGCACGATGGTTTCAGGGTTGGAATCCGACGGCGGCGACCGCTTCTTCTGCGGTGGGGGAAGCGCCGGCAAGGTGAGAGCGGTCCGCCGTCCCAAGCGCACATAGAGCATGATCCGGAAAAGTGCGAAGCGGTTTTCCGAAAAGATCATGCTCAAACAACAGCTTTAGGCGCGATGATGGCCTGAATGCACGGCAACGGCGCGTTCGCCGCCGTTAACCCATTCGCCCCAATTCCACCCCATCGGTGCGCTCTAGCGCCCTGCTCGCCTGCCCTGTAAAATCCCCGTTGGGCGGCTTGGGGGTAAGATGCGTCTGACGTTGAACCTGAAGACTATCCTGATCGGCGTCGCGGTGCTCGCGGCGTCGTTTTTCATCAGCCTGAAGGCGATGGACTGGTTGTCGCCGCGAGCGACGAATTCCGCGCCGCCGGTCGCGCAACTGCCGCCGCTGCCGCCGGTCTCGAAGAGCTCGATCGTGGTGGCGCCGGTCGCGATCGCGCTGTCGGCGATCCGCGAGCAGGCCGAGAAGGCTTCGCCGCGCAATTTCGCCGGCAAGGCCGAGAACCCGATCTCGCAGATCCTGCAGGATGCCGACATCGGCTGGACGGCGGCGCGCGGACCGATGTCGGCGGCCGGCGACAAGGACGTGCTGACGCTGTCGACGCCGCTCACGGGCAAGCTGAACGTGACGGGCTCGCTGTCGTCGAAAGCGACCGGCGCCCTCGGCGAGGCGCTCGGCAGCGTGCTCGGCGGCAATGCCGCCAAACAGATCGGCGCGGTCAACATCAAGAACCTGAACGCCAGCGCCGAGATCAGGGGCAACGTCGTCGTCACCTCGCGGCCGAAGCTCGCGGCCAACTGGCATCTCGAGCCCAATCTCGGCGCCCAGGTCAATCTCGGCGACACCAACCTCAACGTCGCCGGCGCCAAGGTCAACGTGCCGGCGCAGGTCAAGCCGCTGATCGACAAGAACGTCGGCGAGCAGATCAATATTGTTTCCGAGCGCATCCGCAACGATCCTTCGTTGCGCGAGAATGCGAAGCTGCAATGGGCCAAGGCCTGCCGCTCGATTCCGCTGCAAGGTTCCTCGGCCGCGCTGCCGCCGCTCTGGCTGGAGATGAAGCCGATCCGCGCCATCGCGGCGCAGCCGCGCGTCGACGCGCAGGCGGTGACGCTGCTGTTGGGCCTCGAGGCCGAGACGCGGGTCACGTCGACGCCGACCAAGCCGGACTGCCCGTTTCCCGACAAGATCTCGATCGTGCCGCCGACCGGCACCGGCGTGAACATCGGCGTGCCGATCGACGTGCCCTTCACCGAGATCAACAAGCTGATCGCGGCG
Source organism: Bradyrhizobium sp. SZCCT0153 (assembly GCF_018129995.1). Classification (GTDB taxonomy): domain Bacteria; phylum Pseudomonadota; class Alphaproteobacteria; order Rhizobiales; family Xanthobacteraceae; genus Bradyrhizobium; species Bradyrhizobium japonicum_G. Next base: position 247,970 of record NZ_JAFCKS010000004.1, on the reverse strand, counting down.
CAGATGGTCGGCCACACCTATCCCGAGGACGGCTCCGGCCCGGTGGACGTCACCGTCAAGAGCGTCAACGTGGTCCCGTCGGGCGAGCGCCTTCTGATCTCGCTGCTGGTGCGCGCCAAGGAGAAGAAGAGCTGGCTCGGTCTCGGCGCCGAAGCAAATGTGCACATCTGGGGCCGGCCGATGCTGGACCAGGCACAGCAGACGCTGCGCCTCGCCGACATCCAGCTCGCGGTGGAATCCGAGGCGGCCTTCGGCCTGCTGGGCGCCGCCGCACGCGCGGTGGTGCCGCAGATGCAGCAAGCGCTGGTGCAGAAGGCGACGCTCGATCTGAAGCCGATCGCCGCCAACGCCCGCGAGAAGATTGCCGCCGCGATCGCCGACTACCAGAGGAACGAGGACGGCCTCAAGGTCGAGGCGAAGATCGACAGCCTGACGCTGGCCGACATCGCCTTCGATTCCAAGACGCTGCGCATCGTCGCCGAAGCCGGCGGCTCGCTGAACGTGTCCGTGAGCAAGCTGTCGGGAATGTAGCGCGCTTTCACCCACCGGGCCCGCGCAAATCGCTTCCGCCGCTGGCATTCTTGTCGGAGGCTGCTAAGCTGTTCTTCGCAACCTCGGACGAGGTCCCGACAGCACTGTAGCTGACAACGCGAGGAAAATATGGAAGCCGGTATGGTCACGCCAGCACCGGCACTGGTGCGCTTTTCCGGCATTCAGAAGACCTATGATGGCGAGCATCTCGTGGTGAAGAACCTCGATCTCGACATCAGGAAGGGCGAGTTCGTGACCCTGCTTGGCCCGTCGGGCTCGGGCAAGACGACCACGCTGATGATGCTGGCTGGCTTCGAGGTTCCGACGCATGGCGAGATCTACCTCGCCGAGCGGCCGATCAAGAACGTGCCGCCGCACAAGCGCGACATCGGCATGGTGTTCCAGAACTACGCCCTGTTTCCGCACCTGACGATCGAGGAGAACGTCGCCTTTCCGCTGTCCGTGCGCAAGGTCAACAAGGCGGAAACGCAAGCGCGCGTCAAGGCAGCGCTACGGATGATCAAGATGGAAACCCTGGCGCAGCGGCGGCCCGGGCAACTGTCCGGCGGCCAGCAGCAGCGCGTGGCGCTGGCCCGCGCGCTGGTCTTCAACCCGCAACTCGTGCTGATGGACGAGCCCCTGGGCGCCCTGGACAAGCGCCTGCGCGAGCAGATGCAGCTGGAGATCAAGCAACTGCACGAGACGATGGGCATCACCGTCGTCTACGTCACCCACGACCAGAGCGAAGCGCTCACCATGTCGGACCGTATCGCCGTGTTCAACGACGGCATCGTGCAGCAGATCGACAGGCCCGATGCGCTGTATGAGCATCCGGTCAACAGCTTCGTCGCCAACTTCGTCGGCGAGAACAATGTGCTGGCCGGCACCGTGGAGACGATCGAGAAGGACTATTGCCGCGTCGCGCTGGCGGCCGGCGGCTCCGTCATGGCCCGTGCGGTCAACGTATCAGGCGCAGGCGCATCGACCGCGTTGTCGGTGCGGCCGGAGCGGATCGCCATTATCCCCGACAGCACCTCCAGCGACGGACCGAACCGGCTGCCGGCCAAGGTGCAGAACACCATCTACCTCGGCGACCACGCGCTGGCCGTGCTCGATGTCGCCGGCAACGCCGAGTTCATGGTCAAGCTTCAGCCGGGGGCGCATGATAGGCTGCGACACGGCGAAAGCGTGTTCATCACCTTCCGCCCCGAGGATTGCCTCGCCCTCGATCCCGTCTGATCCCAACGCAAGCGGCACTCGCACCGATCAACCTCAACGTAACGCAGATGAAGAAGGAACAAGGACCATGCTGAAGCGCAAGATTGGCAAGATTGCTCTGGGTTTCGCCGCGGCACTCACTGCCAGCGCCGGGCTGGCGACAGTCGCGCAGGCGCGTGACCTCACCGTCGTGTCATGGGGCGGCGCGTATCAGGACGCCCAGAAGAAGGTCTATTTCGAGCCGTTCAAGAAGGCGGCCGGCATTGCCATGAACGACGAGTCCTGGGACGGCGGCGTCGGCGTGCTGCGCGCCAAGGTCCAGGGCGGCGCCGCCACCTGGGACGTCGTCCAGGTCGAGAGCGACGAACTCGCGGTCGGCTGCGAGGAAGGCCTGTTCGAGAAGCTGGACTATTCCAAGATCGGCGGCGAGGCCGCTTACATACAGCCGTCGGTCAATCCGTGCGGTGTCGGCGCCATCCTGTACGATTTCGTGCTCGGCTACGACAAGGACAAGCTGAAGGACGCCCCCAAAGGCTGGGCCGACTTCTTCGACACCAAGAAGTTTCCGGGCAAGCGCGCCCTGCGTCAGGGCCCGAAGACCACGCTCGAGATCGCCCTCATGGCCGACGGCGTCGCACCGAAGGACGTCTACAAGGTGCTGGCGACCGACGAGGGCATCGAGCGCGCTTTCAAGAAGCTGGACACCATCAAGAGCGACATCGTCTGGTGGAAGGCCGGCGCGCAGCCGCCGCAATTGCTCGCCTCCGGCGAGGTGGCGATGACCTCGGTCTACAATGGCCGCATCGATACCGCGAACAAGAACGAGAAGAAGAACTTTGGCATGGTGTGGGACGGAGCGCTCTTCACCCTCGACAGCTGGGTCATCCTGAAGGGCAGCCCGAACAAGGACGCGGCCTACAAGTTCCTGGACTTCGCCGGCAAGGCCGAGAACCAGTCGAAGCTGTCGGAGAACATTGCCTACGGGACCTCGAACAAGGACGCCGCCGCCAAGCTGCAGCCCGCCGTGCTGAAGGACCTGCCGACAGCGCCTGACAACATCAAGAACGCGGTCGAGATCAACGTTGCCTTCTGGCTCGAGAACATCGACCGCCTGACCGAGCGCTTCAATAAATGGGCCGCGAAATAGCGCGCGGCCGAAATGGGCGCTGAGGCAAAGACGTGGCAGATAGCACGCCTGCGGCGCATCCTTCGAGACGCCCGCCTACGGCGGGCCCTCAGGATGAGGTCTGAGTTTGCGGCAGTGACTCTACGGGCACCATCGTCGAAGAGCCTGATCCTGAGGAGACCGCGATGCGGTCGTCTCGAAGGACGAGGCGCTTGCTCGGGCCGCTCCGAAGGGCTCACTCCATGACAGGAATGTCTCTAGCCGGCGCCAGTTCGTCGACCGAGGTGCCGCTCAAGCGCCGATTGAGGCGTGCAGAGCGGACACGCCAGGTCAAGGCATTGGCGCTGGTGCTGCCGCTTCTCGTCTTCCTGCTCTTCACCTTCGCGGGCCCGATCGCCGGCATGCTGTGGCGCGCCGTCGATGACCGCGAGGTGCGTCAGGCTCTGCCTCAAACCGTCGCGGCTCTCGCCAGTTGGGACGGCAAGGACCTGCCGGACGAAAAGGCCTACGCAGCGCTGGCAGGCGACATCCTGGCGGCGCGCGCGTCCGGCACCATCGCCATCGCGGCCAAGCGGCTCAATTACGCACTGAACGGCTTTCGCACGATCCTCATCAGCACCGCACGCAATTTGAAGGCGGTGCCGGAGCCCGGCACCGCCAGGGAGACGCTGGGCAAGATCAACCCGGCCTGGCGCGAACGCTCCACCTGGACGACGATCAAGGACGCCAGTGGCCCCGTGACCGGCTTCTACCTTCTGGCAGCGCTCGACCTGACGCGGAACGTGGACGGCGCGATCGCCGCAGCCCCGCCGGATCAGGCCATCTACCGCAGCGTTTTCGCCCGCACCTTCCTCATCAGCCTCAGTGTCACGGTGCTCTGCCTGATCCTTGGCTTCCCGGTCGCCTACCTGCTGGCGACATTGCCGCCGGGCCGGTCCAACCTGCTGATGATCTGCGTGCTGCTTCCTTTCTGGACGTCGCTTCTGGTCCGCACATGCGCCTGGATCGTCTTGTTGCAGAGCAAAGGCGTCGTGAACGACAGCCTGCACTGGCTTGGCATCATCGACGAGCCGTTGCGCCTGATCTACAACCGCTTCGGTGTCTGTGTGGCCATGACCCACGTTCTCCTGCCATTCATGATCCTGCCGCTGTACAGCAGCATGAAGGCGATCTCGCCCGCCTACATGCGTGCCGCCGCCTCGCTCGGTGCGCCGCCGCTCGCCGCCTTCCTGCGGATCTACGTGCCCCAGACGCTGCCCGGTATCGGCGCCGGAAGCCTGCTCGTCTTCATCCTGGCGCTCGGCTATTACATCACGCCGGCGCTCGTCGGAGGCGCCGCCGATCAGATGATCAGCTATTTCATCGCGCTCTACACCACCGAGACGGCCAATTGGGGCCTCGCTTCGGCGCTGGGTGCTGTGCTGCTGCTGGCCACCGTTCTGCTCGCTCTCGTCTACGGAAAGCTGGTGCAGGGCCAGCAGGTCACCGGAGGCATGAAGAATTGAGCGAAGCTCCTTCCCTCCGCACACCCAGCCAGCGCATCGCGTGGACCGCGACGATCGTTGTCTCCACGCTGGTGTTCATCTTCCTGATCACGCCAATCCTGGCGATCATGCCTCTGTCCTTCAGCTCAGGCTCCTATTTGACCTATCCGCTGCCCGGCCTTTCCTTGCGCTGGTACGGCGACTTCATCAATTCGCCGCGCTGGATGAATTCGCTGAAGAACAGCATGATCATCGGCGTCGCCTCGACCCTGCTGTCGATGGTGCTCGGCACGCTGGCCGCACTGGGGCTGGCGCAATGGAAGAGCCGGCTCAAACCGCTCGTGCTCGCTTTCGTGCTGTCGCCGGTGGTCGTGCCGGGCGTCATCACCGCGGTCGGCCTGTATTTCTTCTTCGCGCCGATCGGACTGACCGGCAGTTACCTCGGCTTGATCCTGGCCCACACCGCGCTGGCGACGCCCTTTGTGGTGATCACGGTCGGCGCGACGCTGCAAAGCTTCGACACCAATCTGGCGCGCGCCGCCGCCTCGCTCGGCGCCTCGCCGCTTGACGCGTTCCGCCGCGTGATCCTGCCGCTGATCCTGCCGGGCCTGGCATCAGGTGCGCTGTTCGCCTTCGCGACCAGCTTCGATGAGGTCGTGATCGTGCTGTTCATGGCAGGTCCCGAGCAGCGCACCCTGCCGCGCGAGATGTTCAGCGGCATCCGCGAGAACATCAGCCCGACCATCACGGCGGCAGCGGTGATCCTGACGACGGTGTCAGTCATCCTCCTGGCCACCCTGGAAGGCTTGCGCCGACGCAACGAACGGCTCAAGGGCAGCAGCGCCTGACCGGCGGCGCACTTTTTCTTCTTCCTTCTCCCCTTGTGGGAGAAGGTGGCGCGAAGCGCCGGATGAGGGGTTGCCTCCGCAAGTACGAATGCAAGATGGTTGCATGCGGCAAGAACCCCTCACCCGTCTCGCCGCTATGCGGCGAGCCACCCTCTCCCACAAGGGGAGAGGGCTAGAACACCGTCGCCCCCTGCTTATTTGTCCACCCCCTCACGCATCTTTGGCTTAGCTGCCGCGACCGTTTGTCGCTAGAACAGTCCCCGCAACAAAACCCAAACAACAACACACGGGGAGAAAAACCATGCAAAAACTCATCGCCGCCGTCGCGGCCGGTCTCGCGCTCGCCGCCACGTCAGGCGCCGCGCAGGCGCAGATTTCCGACGACGTCGTCAAGATCGGCGTGCTCACGGACATGTCGAGCCTCTATGCCGACGCGACCGGCAAAGGCTCGCTGGCCGCCGTCGAGATGGCCGTCGCCGATTACGGCGGCAAGGTCGCCGGCAAGCCTGTCGCAGTGGTCGCCGCCGATCACCAGAACAAGCCCGATGTCGGCGTCAACATCGCCCGCAACTGGTACGACAACGACAAGGTCGATGCGATCTTCGACGTGCCGACCTCGTCGGTGGCGCTGCCGATCTCGGCGCTGACGCGCGAGAAGAACAAGATCAACATCAATTCCGGCGGCGGTTCGTCCGACATCACAGGCGTCGCCTGCTCGCCCAACACGGTGCACTGGACCTACGACACCTATGCGCTGTCGAACGTCGCCGGCAAGGCGATGGTGAAACGCGGCGAGGACAGCTGGTTCTTCATCACCGCCGACTACGCCTTCGGCATGGCGCTGCAGCGCGACGCCGCCAACGTCGTCACGGAGAGCGGCGGCAAGGTGCTCGGCGAGGTCCGTCATCCGCTCAATTCCTCGGACTTCTCCTCCTTCCTGCTCCAGGCCCAGGCCTCCAAGGCCAAGGTGGTCGCGCTGGCCGATGCCGGCGGCGACACCACGAATGCGCTGAAGCAGGCGGCCGAGTTCGGTCTCGTGCAAGGCGGCCAGAAGATGATCGCGCTGCTCATGGAGATCACCGACGTTCATTCGCTCGGCATCAAGGCGACGCAAGGCCTGATCATCACCGACGCCTTCTACTGGGACATGAACGAGGAGACGCGCGCCTTCTCCAAGCGCTTCAACGAGAAGGTCGGTCACATGCCGACCATGATCCAGGCCGGCCTCTATTCGGCGACCATGCACTATCTGAAGGCGATCGAGGCCATCAAGACCGACGAGGCGCCGAAGGTGATGGAAAAGATGCGCGCCACGCCGGTCAACGACTTCTTCGCCAGGAACGGCAAGATCCGCATCGACGGCCGCATGGTCCACGACATGTATCTGTTCGAGGTGAAGAAGCCCGAGGAATCCAAGGGCGAGTGGGACCTCTACAAGCTGATCGCCACCGTGCCCGGCGACGAGGCGTTCCGTCCGCTCGACAAGGGCGGCTGCCCGCTGGTGACGCACTGAACCAGCATCCTCCTTCATTGCGAGCGACTTGTCCGCCGTAGCTCGAAGAGCGAAGGCGGAAGCGAAGCAATCCAGAAATCCATCCGCTTCGGATTGCTTCGTCGCAAGTGCTCCGCGATGACGGGAGACGAAAAAACACGACAGCGCGCCCGGCAAGACCGGGCGCGCTTCGTTTAGCCAGTCAGAGCCGCATTACTCCGAGTACTTGAACTCGGGCATGTTCTTCAGCTCGTCCTTGGTCGCGTTGAACACGGCGTGGTCCGGATACCACTTCGACGAGGCCGTCGTCGTCGTGGTCGTGGTCGTGGTCTTTTCGGTGCCGGTCGCAGCACCCGTGGTCGTGGTGGTGGCCGGCTTGGCGTTCGGATTTGCGCCGGCCGCGCCGGTATAGGCCACGGCCTCATTGACGAACTTCAGCTTGTCGTAGGGCACGGCAACCAGATGCTCGCCCATGCCGAGGAAGCCGCCGACGCCGATGACTGCGATCTTGATGGCGCCGCTCTTGTCCATCAGCAGGTCGTTGATCGAGCCGATGTTCTCGTTGGCCTCGTTGTAGACCTTGACGCCGTCCATCTTGGACGTACGCCACTGCCCGGACGCGCTCGTGGTCGTCGTCGTGGCGACGGCAGCCGGAGCCTTGTCAGTGGTCGCGGTCGGATTCTGTGCGAACGCAACGGTTGCGAGCAGTGCGGTTCCGGCGAGGCCGGCCGCGATCGATTTCATCAACATATTGTTCTCTCCTTCAGCAAAAAACTGATACGGAGAAAACAGCGCTGATCACTCGCAGTTCCTTGCGTGCTGCAATTTCGTCGCGCGATGCGCGCGAGTGAACGCGTGCGATTGTTCCAGAATCACTAAGGAACATTTGCAGCGCACCGTTCCCCGCCGACGACCGTGCGCCCTGGGTGAAGCCCGACCGCGGCGAGGAACGCGCCGACCCGCGTCGCTCAGGTCAGCTCTTGTAATCGATCAGAAGCGCCGAGAAATCCGAGCTGCCGGATGAGCTGCCGCTGGCGCCATAGGACGACGATGACGATTGCGACTGCTGCAGCGCCTGGAGGAACTGTTGGAGAATTTCCGCCGTGGTGGAGTCGGTCGACGTGCTGCTGGTCGAATCCGTCGACGACGAATCCGAAGAGCTGTCATCCGGAGGCGGACCGGGCGGCGGCCCGCCTGCGCCGCCGGGACCGCTCGCGAAGGCGGACTGAAACACGTTCTTGAGCTCGTCGGCCTGGTCCGAGGTCAGCGTCCCGTTCGACACCTCGTTGGAGATGAGGTCGTCGATCTTCGACTGAAGCTCGTCCTTGGAGGGAGGCGTGCCGCTCGACTGATCGCTGGACCGGCTCGACTGCAAGGCCGTGTCGATGTCGGTCAGCGCCGTCGAGAGCGCCGACTGGTCCGACGACGAAACCGTGCCGGCGGAAACTTCCGATTGCAGTTCCTGCTGCAGTCGCTGCAGCGGCGACTGGTAGTTACCGGCGGAGGCCGCCGAAATCGAGGTCATCATGGCTCCGTGGGTTTTGCGGGGTTTCGTAGCAAACGCCGTCACGGTATGGTTAACGGGCTTAACGAGACCTTGCCGCTCCACGACCAGGTCGTGTCCCGGTGTTGCGGCGTGGACCATGGAAACAATCCGAAACAAAAATCTTCGCCATTTGGCCCGAATCTTGGACAAACAAAGCGCATGGCCATTCCCAATCCCAACATCCTGGTCGTCGAGGACGACCGCGAAACCCGGACGTTGATCGCGAAGTACCTGCGCAACAACGCCTGCAACGTCACTGCCGTGAGCGACGGCCGCGAGATGTCGCGCGCGATGGCCGATCATCGCGTCGACCTCATCATCCTCGACGTCATGCTGCCCGGCGAGGACGGCCTCAGCCTGTGCCGCAAGGTGCGGTCGGAGGGGCAGACGCCGATCATCATGCTGACCGCGCGGGGCGAGGACGTCGATCGCATCGTTGGCCTCGAGATGGGCGCGGACGATTATCTGTCGAAGCCCTTCAACCCGCGCGAGCTGCTCGCGCGCATCAACGCGGTGCTGCGCCGGCAGGCCGCCGCTCAGGCGGCGAGCTCGATCGAGGGGGCCTCCACGCTCGCCTTCGAAGGCTGGCGCATCGATTTGCGCCTGCGCGAGCTGCGCAATCCGGAAGGCGCCCGCGTCGCGGTGACCAGCGCCGAGTTCGATCTCTTGCGCACGTTCTGCGAGCGGCCCGGCCGCGTGCTGTCGCGCGACAGCCTGCTCGACCTGACGCAGGGCCGCAACACCGGCTCGTTCGAGCGTTCCATCGACGTGCTGGTCAGCCGCATCCGCCGCAAGATCGAACCCAATCCGGCCGATCCGACCATCATCAAGACGGTGCGCTCCGGCGGCTATCTGTTCACGCCAAGAACTGAAGCTGCTGGAACTGAAGCGGCGAGCAACGAAGCGATCGCGGCGCCCCTGGGCAACTAGTGGGGCGGCCCTCATGATGCCGTTCCGCTTCTTCCACCTCAAGAGCATCGGCGGACAGATCGCCGCGCTGGTGGTGGCGTCGATCGTCGCGCTGCATCTGATCCTCACCGTCAGCTTCCTGATCAGCCGGCCGGACCGCGCTGATCCACCGCCCGACAGCGCACATCAGCTCGCCGATGCGGCCCTCCTCCTCGACGGCGCCGATGCCGGCGAGCGGCCACGCATCCTCGCCGATATCGCGCGAGCGTTCCCGAAGGCCGGGATCGAGCTGCTGGCGCCAGGGACCGCCTCGGTCGCCGGCGACAGCGACGGCCCGCACGTGCACAACGTCCGCCGGCATCTCGGCCATCAATACAGCGTCACGGCGCTGGCGCCGCAGGCCGGCACGCACCGGATTGCGATCGGATTGCCCGACGGCACCATGATCGCGGGCCGGGTCGAGCAGGGACCCTATCCGCCGCGATTCTGGGGCGGCCCGTGGATGATCACGCTGCTGTTCGCGCTGATCAGCGTCACCATGCTCGGCCTTTGGGCGGCCTATGCGCTGGCCGCGCCGCTGTCGTCGTTCGCCAAGGCCGCGGAAAATTTCAGTCTCGACGTCGCCGGCGAGCCGCTGCCGGAGCGCGGTCCGGAGGAGATCCGCTCGGTCGCGCGCGCGCTCAACCGCATGCACGAGCGGATCGCGCGGCTGATGTCGGATCGGACCAGGATGCTGGCCGCGATCAGCCACGATCTGCGCACGCCGATCACGCGGCTGCGCCTGCGCGCCGAGTTCATCGAGGACGAGGGCAACCGCAAGCGCATGCTGATCGACCTCGACCAGATGCGCTCGATGCTGGAATCGGTGCTGTCGCTGCTGCGCAACGACCGCAAGATCGAGGCGGTGACGCTGGTCGACATCGCGAGCACGCTGCAGCTCATCGCCGACCAGTTCGGCGACATGGGCCATGTCGTGCATTATGACGGCCCGCTCTCCGCGACCGCCGCGGCGCGGCCCGACGATCTGCATCGCGGCGTCACCAACCTCGTCGAGAACGCGGTGCGCTTCGGCGCCGAGGTCACGATCCGCCTCCAGATGTCGGGCACGAAACTCGTCATCGACGTCGAGGACGACGGTCCCGGCATTTCGGATGCGCGCAAGCAGGAGATGCTGGAGCCGTTCGTGCGCGGCGACGACGCGCGCACCATGGACGAGTCCACCGGCTTCGGGCTCGGCCTGTCGATCGCGCGCGCGATCGCGATCGCCCATGGCGGCGAGCTTTCGCTGCACGACCGCGAGCCGCACGGCCTGATCGTGCGGATGCAATTGCCGGTGTGGCAGCAGCCGCGGCTGGCGGCTTGATCTCAGGCTGCGAGTGGCGGATACGCGATGGCCGCAGGCTCATCGAAGATCGCGATCGCCTCGAAGCGATAGCTGCAGGCGTGGCACGTCCAGAGATACGAGACGCGCCCCTCGCCCGGCTCGATCCAGTCGGGCTGCGCGATCGGCGCGCCGCACTGGGCACAGGGGTTCTGCTTGGGGATGTCGCCGGTGCTGGCTTCGACCATGGTTGCTTTTGTCATGGCACCTCTCCCGATTTGCAGCGCTTGCATACTCGCTTTCGCAGGCTTGCGCGAATAGACAGGCGTGCTGTCGCGAGCTGTCCTGCCTGAGGGAACTCTAGCGCCGGCATTGAGTCGTAATAGCGGCTCGGCGCTGCGAAAACGAGAACGACGGCGTTTGGCCACATCATCGCCGCGTTCGGAAGGCCTAACGGCAGGCCGGGCGCAGGTTGCTCAGGGACATCCGGGATATCCGATGAAAATTTTACGCGTTGCCGCGCTGCTCGCGGCCGGACTGGTGTTACCGCAGGCCGCGTTCGCGGGCGAAGCCGAATACGCCGAGATGGTCGCGGCCCATGCCCGCGCCAACGGCGTGCCGGAGGCGCTGGTGCATCGCGTCATCATGCGCGAGAGCCGCTATCAGCCCGGCCTCGTCGGCCGTGGCGGCACCATCGGGCTGATGCAGATCAAGCTCGCGACCGCTCGCGGGGTTGGCTACACCGGCGATGCCGCCGGGCTGCGCGATCCCAACACCAACCTGACCTATGCCGTGAAATACCTCGCCGGCGCCTATCACGCCGCCAATGGCGACCATGCCCGCGCCGTGCGCTATTTCGCAGGCGGCTACTACTATGCCGCAAAACGGCAGCGGCAGGAGGCCGTGCAGGTCGCCAATGTCGGCGAGACCTGGCTCGAGCCGAACGGCAATCCGCAGCCCATGTTCGGCGCGACGCCGCACAGGAAGCTCGCCCAGCGCGTCCGCAACGCTCGCGCCCAGGCGCCGAAGTAACCCCGGTTCCCGGCAACATACATTGACACCACGCCCCACTGGCATACATTAGAGCCGTTCCGAGGGGTGCTCCGAGGAGGAGCTGAGATACCGCTAAATGGGCAATCCGCCCAGGACCGCGGTGACCCTTTGAACCTGATCCGGGTCATGCCGGCGAAGGGACAGGGATGTTGCAGACGACCAAGCGACCGGATTCCCCGGTATCCATCATCGGCGCAGGCATTGCGGGCGCATGGCAGGCACTGCTGTTCGCGCAGGCCGGCCATGCCGTGACGCTACACGAGCGCGGTGACGCGGCGATGACCGACGCCACCAGCCATTGGGCCGGCGGCATGCTGGCGCCCTGGTGCGAGGCGGAGGTCGCCGAACCCGTCATTTCCAGGCTCGGCCTGCGCTCGCTCGACATCTGGCGGCGCGAATTGCCGGATACGCCGTTCAACGGCTCGCTCGTCGTCGCCCACCCGCGCGAGCGCAACGATTTCGAGCGCTTTGCCCGGATGACCGGGGGACACCGCCGGCTCGACGCCGCCGGCCTCGCCGAGCTCGAGCCGTCGCTGGAGGGCCGCTTCCGCGACGCGCTGTTCTTCCCGACCGAGGGCCATGTCGAGCCGCGCCGCGTGCTGCCCAAATTGCACGAGCGCATCAAAGCTGCCGGCGGCACCATCAAATTCTCCAGCGACGTTTCCGCCCAAGATCTGCAAGACGTCGACGGCATCGTGATCGACTGCCGCGGCCTGGCCGCGCGCGACGAGCAGCCGGAGCTTCGCGGCGTCAAGGGCGAGATGATCCTGATCGAGACCGGCGAGGTCGAGCTTTCGCGCCCGGTGCGTCTGATCCATCCGCGCTGGCCGCTCTATGTGATCCCGCGCGAGCAAGGCCTGTTCATGCTGGGTGCGACCTCGATCGAGGCCGAGGACACCGGCGTCAGCGTCCGTTCGGCGCTCGAGCTGCTCGGCGCGGCCTATGCCGTGCATCCCGCCTTCGGCGAGGCCCGCATCGTCGAATTCGGGTCGGGCCTGCGGCCGGCCTTCCCCGACAATCTGCCGCGTATCGGCATTCGCGGCAGCAGGATCAGCGTCAACGGGCTCTATCGCCACGGCTTCCTGATCGCGCCCGCGCTCGCCGAGCTGACGCTGCAATACGTCCAGCGCGGCCAGATCGACAATGAGGTGATGCAATGCGCGTGATCGTCCAATGCGTTTGATCATCAACGGCGAGCAGCGCGAGGTGAACTCGGCCAGCGTCGATGCGCTGCTGTCCGAGCTCGATTACGAGGGCACCCATTTCGCGATTGCGCTCAACTTCGACGTCGTGCCGAAAAGCCGCTGGGCCGAGACCCACCTCAAGGCAGGCGACGAGATCGAGATCATCACGCCGCGGCAGGGAGGGTGAGAACATGGTGACCTTCTACGGCAAGACCTTCGCCTCGCGCCTGCTGATCGGCAGCGCGCTCTATCCCTCGCCTGCGATCATGCAGGCGGCGATCCGCGCCTCAGGCTCGAACATCGTCACGGTGTCGCTGCGGCGCGAGGCCGCCGGCGGCAAGACCGGGGACGCGTTCTGGAAGCTGATCCGCGAGCTCGACGTCGCCGTGCTGCCGAACACCGCTGGCTGCCGCAGCGTGCGCGAGGCGGTGACCACGGCAAAGCTCGCACGCGAATTGTTCGGCACCTCATGGATCAAGCTCGAGGTCATCGCCGACAACGACACGCTGCAGCCCGACGTGGTCGGCCTGGTCGAGGCAGCAGGCCTCCTCATCAAGGACGGCTTCGAGGTGTTCCCATATTGCACCGAGGATCTGTCGGTCGCGAACCGCCTGGTCGATGCCGGCTGCAAGGTGGTGATGCCGTGGGCCGCCCCGATCGGCAGCGCGAAAGGCATCACCAACCGCGACGCGCTCAAGCTGATGCGCGAGCGGCTGCCCGACATCACGCTGGTGGTCGACGCCGGCATCGGCGCGCCGAGCCATGCGGCCGAGGCGCTCGAGCTCGGCTACGACGCCGTGCTGCTCAACACGGCCATCGCCAAAGCCGCCGATCCCGTCGCGATGGCCAATGCCTTCCGCCTCGGCATCGAGGCCGGCCGCACCGCCTTCGAGGCCGGGCTGATGAACGCCCGCGACTTCGCCTCCCCTTCCACCCCTGTCGTTGGGACCCCGTTCTGGCATGCCGTATCCTGATCGATTTTATCCCGTCGTCGACAGCCTCGCATGGGTCGAGCGCCTGACCAGGCTCGGCGTCGGTACGATCCAACTGCGCTCGAAAGATCTGAACGACGCCGAGGCGCTCCAGATCGTCACCGACGCGCTGGCCATCACCAACGGCACGCAGGCAAAGCTCGTCGTGAACGACTATTGGCGTGCGGCGATCGTCGCCGGTGCAAAGTACCTGCATCTCGGCCAGGAAGACCTCGCCGATGCGGACCTCAAGTCCATTCGCGAGGCCGGCCTTCTCCTCGGCGTCTCCACTCATGACGATACGGAGCTCGAGACCGCGCTCGCCGCAGAACCCGACTACGTCGCGCTCGGCCCGATCTTCTTCACCACCCTCAAATCGATGCGCTTCGAGCCGCAGGGCATTCCGAAGATCGCGGAATGGAAGCAGCGTATCGGCAGCATCCCGCTGGTCGCGATCGGCGGCATCAAGTTCGAGCACGCCACGGAGATCTTTGCCGCGGGTGCGGATTCCATCGCCGTCGTCAGCGACGTCACCCAGAATGCCGACCCGGACGCGCGGGTCAAACAATGGCTCGGCCTGTCCGCGGAGGCGGCGTGATGCCCACTCTCTCTCCACCCGTCATTGCGAGGAGCACTTGCGACGAGGCAATCCAGACTGCTTCCGCGGAAGCATTTCTGGATTGCTTCGCTGCGCTCGCAATGACGGAACAAGAACTCACCGGCGTTGCCCGTACGCACGCCCACCAGAATTAAACCGGAGGATCCCATGAACATCCGCTCCAATCCCGACAAGACCGTCCCCGCCGTCACCACCGGCCCGCTCCCCTCGTCGCGAAAAATCTTCGCGTCCCCCGACGCCGCGCCCGAGCTGCGCGTGCCGCTGCGCGAGATCATCCTGTCCGAGGGTGCGGGCGAGCCGAACCTGCCGGTCTACGACACCTCCGGTCCCTACACCGATCCGTCCGTCACCATCGACGTCAACGCCGGCCTCGCGCGCGGCCGCAAGGCCTGGGTGCTGGAACGCGGCGGCGTCGAGGAATATGCGGGCCGCCAGATCAAGCCGGAAGACAACGGCAGCGTCTCCACCGACAAAGCCGCGCGCGCCTTCTCGGCCTATCATCAGCCCTTGCGCGGCCTCGACGGCCACAAGATCACGCAGCTCGAATTCGCCCGCGCCGGCATCATCACCAAGGAGATGATCTACGTCGCCGCCCGCGAAAATCTCGGCCGCAAGGAGCAGCTCGAACGCGCCGAAGCAGCGCTCGCCGACGGCGAGAGCTTTGGCGCGGAAGTCCCCGCCTTCATCACCCCGGAGTTCGTCCGCAGCGAGATCGCGCGCGGCCGCGCCATCATCCCCTGCAACATCAACCACAGCGAACTCGAGCCGATGATCATCGGCCGCAACTTCCTGACCAAGATCAACGCCAATATCGGCAACTCGGCGGTGACGTCATCGGTGGAGGAAGAGGTCGAGAAGATGGTGTGGGCGATCCGCTGGGGCGCCGACACCGTGATGGACCTCTCGACGGGCCGCAACATCCACACCACCCGCGAATGGATCCTGCGCAATTCGCCGGTGCCGATCGGCACCGTTCCGATCTACCAGGCGCTGGAGAAGTGCAACGGCGATCCGGTGCAGCTGACCTGGGAGCTCTACAAGGACACGCTGATCGAGCAGTGCGAGCAGGGCGTCGACTATTTCACCATCCACGCCGGCGTGCGCCTGTCCTACATCCACCTCACCGCCAGCCGCGTCACCGGCATCGTTAGCCGCGGCGGCTCGATCATGGCGAAGTGGTGCCTGGCGCATCACAAGGAGAGCTTCCTCTACACGCATTTCGACGAGATCTGCGACCTCATGCGCAAGTATGACGTCTCGTTCTCGCTCGGCGACGGCCTGCGTCCGGGCTCGATCGCGGACGCCAACGATCGCGCGCAGTTCGCGGAGCTGGAGACGCTCGGCGAGCTGACCAAGATCGCGTGGAACAAGGGCTGCCAGGTCATGATCGAGGGCCCCGGCCATGTGCCGATGCACAAAATCAAGATCAACATGGACAAGCAGCTCAAGGAATGCGGCGAAGCGCCGTTCTACACGCTCGGGCCCCTGACCACCGACATCGCGCCGGGCTATGACCACATCACCTCAGGCATTGGTGCTGCCATGATCGGCTGGTTCGGCTGCGCCATGCTCTGCTACGTCACGCCGAAGGAGCATCTCGGCCTGCCCGATCGCAACGACGTCAAGGTCGGCGTCATCACCTACAAGATCGCAGCCCACGCCAGCGATCTCGCCAAGGGCCACCCGGCCGCGCAACTGCGCGACGACGCCCTCTCCCGCGCCCGTTTCGACTTCCGCTGGAGCGACCAGTTCAACCTCGGTCTCGACCCCGATACCGCCAAGAACTTCCACGACGAGACCCTGCCGAAGGAAGCCCACAAGGTCGCCCATTTCTGCTCGATGTGCGGCCCAAAATTCTGCTCGATGAAGATCACGCAGGACGTGCGGGATTATGCGGCGACACTGAACGATCCGAACTCGATCGGCATGTCGCTGAGCGGCACCGCCGAGGACGGCATGAAGCAGATGAGCGCGAAGTTCAAGGAGATGGGCTCAAGCGTGTATCTGGATGCGGAGAAGGTGAAAGAGAGCAATCGGGTGTTGTGAGGGGTGACGCCGAAGCCTGCGTTTGACAAAGGCCGCACGGCACTTAAACGAGTGTCGCGCGACCTCACAGTCGAGAGCGTGCTCTTCGCACGTCTCGGGACATGGCCGCGGGCAGCACCAGACAAAATCAACCTTTGCTTGCATCCAGTGTGCTGCGTCAATAAGCTCTAATCTGCAGGTGCGCAAAACATTGGTGGGGCACGATGTTGATTCCCGACTATATGCGACGGATCGCCGATCGCTTGAACGCTGGTAGGCGTGTCAATCGCATCACGGTGCGGGACTTTTTGGGTATCTTTGGAGCAGAGCGGCGCGGTTCAATAAAAGTTCAAGAAATCCAAGAGGTCCTCGATGCTTTGAACCTCACGACTGTCCCGAACTTTGAGTTAGCTTGGATCGATGAACCGATCTGGTTGAAGCTTAAGGACGGAGCCAAAGCTAAGGTGGCTTCGGATATCATCATCGATGAAATGGCTGAAGACGCGGAATTCGAAGGTACAGCAACACCGCTGACTCCCACTCCCGATCTGGCCGAACCCCCACTCACATCCGCCGCCCCCGATACTCCAACTCGTTCGGAAATTCCCGATGGTATTTCTGGAGAGGACCCAACGTTTCGAATCGGTAGCCTTCCTGCTGCAAACAAGACGCTGATAACAATAAGCAATGACGCTCCGCTCACCAGGGCTATCACATTGATGCTGCAGTACGACTTTTCGCAACTTCCCGTCATGCAGGGAGAACGAGAGGTGAAAGGTGTCATAACTTGGAAGTCGATCGGCCTGAAGCTAGCGATGGGGCAAAAATGTTCGTCGGTCGGCGATTGTCGTGAAGAAATAAGAATTATTGATTCGAACCGAACCCTGTTCGAGGCGATCCCAACTATTGTCGAGTTTGGTTATACCCTCGTGCGAGATCAACAGAATCGGCGCATAACCGGCATCATAACAGCGAGCGATCTAAGCCTTCAATTCCAGACCCTTTCCGAGCCATTTCTGCTCTTGAGAGAAATCGAACTTCATATCCGGCGAATCCTAGGGACGAAGGTCACTGCATCCGATTTCCAAATTCTTGAAGCGGCTGCGCCGGCAAATCGTAAAGTAAGTCAAATTGAAGAACTAACCCTTGGGCAGTATATCAGGCTTCTTCAACATCCAGACGTTTGGACGAAGCTCGCACTCAGCATCGACGCCACCGAATTTGTCCAACTACTCGATCAAGTCCGAAAGATCCGGAATGAGGTTATGCATTTCGATAGAGATCCGATGACGAAGGATCAGTTAGATACGCTAAAGCGTACCGCGCGTTTCATGCAGCATCTTTACGAATATATCCCAAGTCGATAATTGTCTCAAATTCGTACCCCAATCCTTTCCCCGCTCGAAGTCGACGCCCAAGCCTTATCTAAGACTGCCTCCCACCGCCTCCCCGACCAACTCCGCCCCAACCTCCGCCTCGTCTTCGTCGGCACCGCGGCCAGCACACGCTCGGCCGAGCTCGGGCACTACTACGCCCATCCCGGCAACCGCTTCTGGCGCGCGGTCCATGAGGCCGGGATCACGCCGAGGCGCTATCAGCCGGGCGAGTTCGCATCGCTGCTCGAGATTGGCATCGGCTTCACCGATCTCTCCAAGTCGGGGGCGGGGATGGATCACCAGATCGCGGCGGAGACGATCGACGTGCCCGGCTTCAGAGCGAAGATCGAGACGTATCGGCCGCGGACGATTGCGTTCACGAGCAAGAAGGCGGCGAGCTTGTTTTATGGCAAGCCGTCGAGCGGGATTGCGCTCGGGCGGCAGCTGCGTGACGAAAGTCTGCCCGAGGTGTTCGTGCTGCCCTCGCCGTCGGGTGCGGCGTCCGGGCATTGGACGCTGGAGCCGTGGCGGGAGCTGGCGAAGTGGATCGCTTGGTAGGGTGGGCAAAGGCGCTCTTGCGCCGTGCCCACCATCTCTCCACAAATCCGGCAAAACGGTGGGCACGGCGCGCGAAGAGCGCGCCTTTGCCCACCCTACGAGAGCTACGCATCCTGGACACTAAAGATCGAAATTGGTCGGCAGCATCACCACGTCTCGAATGGTCATGCCGCGCGGCCGCGTCAGCATGAACATCACGACCTCGGCCACGTCGCTGGCCTCCAGCAGGCTGCCGGAGTCCCTGGCTTCCTTCAGCTTCTCGGGCGGCCAGTCCACGAGCAGTGCGCTGACGACCGGGCCGGGCGAGATCGAGCCGACGCGGATGCCGTGCTTGAAGACCTGGCGCCGCACCGTCTGGACAAAGCAGTTGATCGCCCATTTGGACGACGCATAGACCGGCTCCCATGGCGTCGGAAAATGCGCCGCCAGCGAACTCGTGACGATGATGTCGCCGGTCCGGCGCGCGATCATGTGCGGCAGCACGTCGTGCACGTTCTTCATCACGACGTTGACGTTCAGGTTCAGCATCCGGTCGATCGCCGTGGTGTCGGCATCGACCAGGTCGCCGCCGACATAGGTCCCCGCATTTGCATGCAGGATGTCAAGCTTGCCTGTCTTCTCCAGAACGCGCGGCAGCAGCGATGCACAGTCTTTTGGATCCAGCAGGTCCACGACCAGTGGAATCACCGCGTCACCGTGCTTGTTGCAGAGCGCCTCGAGCGCGGCGGCGTCGCGGTCGACCATCACCACGCGCGCGCCCGCGGCCAGCATCGCCTCGGTGCTTGCCAATCCGATGCCGGACGCGGCCCCGGTCACGGCGGCAACCTTGCCTTCCAATTCGTTTCCCATGGGCACACCATCCTGCTGAGATTGGCAGTATAGCGATCCAGGGCGACCTGGCGAAGTGGATCACGCCGCCAAACTGTCGCGCGGGCAAAGCCTCATCATGTCGGAATCCGCGTCGGCCGTTCGTCCTTTGGACAAATCGCATTCACTCCGGAGTTCCCAGATGCATCCCACCATCACCGCCTTCGAAAGCTCTCCCGACCGCGGCCGGGGACAGGCCCGCGACATGCGGGTGCGCTGGGCGCTGGAAGAGGTCGGCCAGCCCTACAATGTGCGCCTCGTATCGTTCAAGGCGATGAAGGAACCCGCGCACATTGTGTTGCATCCGTTCGGGCAAATTCCGACCTATGAG
This sequence comes from Bradyrhizobium sp. SZCCT0153, assembly GCF_018129995.1. Taxonomy (GTDB): domain Bacteria; phylum Pseudomonadota; class Alphaproteobacteria; order Rhizobiales; family Xanthobacteraceae; genus Bradyrhizobium; species Bradyrhizobium japonicum_G. The sequence continues at coordinate 228,511 of NZ_JAFCKS010000004.1, read as the reverse complement.
GACGGCACTCTCACCCTGTTCGAGTCCGGCGCGATCGTGCTCCATATCGCGGAGCGTCATGCCGGGCTGCTGCCCGACGACGCCAACGCCAGGAGCCGCGCGATCGCGTGGATGTTCGCCGCGCTGAGCACGCTGGAGCCGCCGGTCGTCGAGCTCGGAATGGCGATGCTGTTCGAGCGCGACAGGAGCTGGTACGCGGAGCGACTGCCCATGCTGCAGGATCGCGTCCGTGTCAGGCTCGGCGAATTGTCCCGCCGCCTCGGCGCGGCCGACTGGCTCGACGGCGCGTTCAGCGCCGGTGATCTCATGATGGTGACCGTGCTGCGCCGGTTGCACACATCGGGCCTGCTGGACGAATATCCTGACATCGCCGCCTATGTCGCCCGCGGCGAAGCGCGGCCGGCGTTCAGGCGGGCGTTCGATGCGCAGCTGGCGGTGTTCACCGCGGCGTCGCGTTCGTAGGGGCACTCCCTCATTGCGTCCGCCACGGCTCCCCTGCATGCTATCCCCAACGCAGAGGAGCGTCCCATGCTGACCCTCTACTCCTATCCCGAACTGTTCGGCGTCGCCGACAACAACGGTTACGGCCTCAAGGTCTACGCCTTCCTCAAGCTCGCCGGCGTGCCGTTCGTGCACGAGCACGTCTTCGATGCCTCCGCCGCGCCGCGCGGGCAGCTGCCTTACGTCGTCGACGACGGCGAGACCATCGGCGACAGCGAGACCATCATCGCGCACGCGACCGCGAAATATCGCCTGGGCATCGATGCCGCATTATCGCCGGAGCAGCGCCGCACCAATCATTTCGTCACGCGCATGCTCGACGACCTCTACTGGGTGATGTCGTATTCGCGCTGGAAGGACGATCGCTTCTATCCGGCGTTCCGCGACGGCTTCATCGCGCAGCATCCGCAGATCGACGCGGACGGATTCGAGAAGGCGAAGGCGTACAATGCACAGCGCTATCATTACCAGGGCATCGGCCGCTACACGCCCGATCAGGCCTACGCGCGAGGGCTCGCCGATTTGCAGGTGCTGGCCGAGATCGTGCCGGCGAACGGCTTCGTCCATGGCGAGCGGCCGACCAGCGTCGATGCCGGCATCTACGGCTTCATCGCCAACATTTTCTTCTTTCCAATCCCGACGCCGCTGAAGGCCTTCGTCGATGCGCAGAGAAATCTCGTCGCGCATTGCGCGCGGATTCATGCGGCGGTGACGGGAGCGTAGGCCGGGCTTCGTATCTCGTAGGGTGGGCAAAGCGACTTGTCCGCCGTAGCTCGAAGAGCGAAGGCGGAAGCGTGCCCACCGTCCCTTTCGCCCGCGGCCATCCTTCGAGACGGCTGCTCCGCAGCCTCCTCAGGATGAGGCCTGTAATTGCGGAGACGGAGATGATGGTGGGCACGGCGCTTGCGCGCCTTTCCCCACCCTACGGCACCGCGTGCCCTACCGCATCGTGATCGCAAGCCCGCTGAGATCCGCATTCGCCATCAGGCCGGTCTGGTAGCCCGACAGCTCCAGCACCGCGCCCTTCTGGTTGGTCAGCACGATGGCGCGGGCGCCGCGGCCGACAGCGAGGCCGGCACCGGCGGCGCCGTAGACACCGGCGACGTCGGAGGGGCGGTTGATGTTGGAGACGCGGCCGCGCAGCACGGTCTTGGAGCCGCCGAACACGAGGCCGTAGTCGAGCCCGCCGGTGGAGAGCGAATAGGAGCGGCCGCGGAAGTTCAGCATGCCCGAGCCGCCGGAACCGCCGATGATCCAGCCCGCTTTGTAGATCGTCAGCACCACGGTGCCGCCATCGGCCATTGCCGAGGTCGAGAGCCCGGCAAGGGCGGCAATTGCGACCAGCGCGGCGCGGAAGGTGGATGCGAACTTCATGGGGCGTCTCCGGGGGCTATTTTTCAAGGAGGGAATCGAATCAGACGGGTCGAATCTATCCGATGGATCGCGGCGGCAACATGATGGTATGAGTTTCCGCAAGTGCGGTGCTGACTTGAGTTCGCGGAAAGTCCTCATTCTCCGTCATTGCGAGCGCAGCGAAGCAATCCAGAATCTTCCCGCGGTGGCAGTCTGGATTGCTTCGCTGCGCTCGCAATGACGGGTGCGGATGGATGCCGGCGTCTCCCCCGGAGGGCCGCACGCGGGGAGAGGCGAACTCCCGCCCACACCGGCACCATCGCGATCATGCCATTCTGCTCCTGCTTTGCCCGACGGGTCAAGCGATATTTCGGATTAAATGAATTCGAGGAAATCCAGCGACTTCTCTACTGTGCATGGGGTTGTTTTCGCATTTTCTACTTTTGCCCCTGCGCCGGCCCTCCCGATCCCGATTGCAACTGCCCCGCATCCCGCTACGCTGATGCGGGCCACGCGACCGTCCCATCCGAGGTGATCCCATGCCGATCCAGCATTTCGCGCCCCCGCCGCACGTCAAGGCGCCGCCGCTGTCCTTTGCGACGCGCGCCGGCGATCTCCTGTTCGTCTCCGGCATTCCCGGCTTCGACGCAGCCGGCGCGCTGCCCGACGGGTTCGAGGCGCAGTTCGCCAACGTCGTCGTCAACATCAAGCGCGTGCTGGACGAGGCCGGCGCTGGCATTCGCGACCTCGTCAAGGTCAACGTGCTCCTGACCCGCGCCTCGGACGTTGCCGCCATGAACGCGCTCTATGCCGGCGCGTTCGGCCCACCGCCCTACCCTGCACGCACCACCTGCGTGGTGCAGGCGCTGCCCGGTCCGACGATGCTGATCGAGATCGAGGCAGTGGCGTCGCTGGCGAAGTGAGTCACGCCTTGCACGTGTGACTTGCCGGGCACTCGGCCAAACCAAGTGCGCGGCTCTATCTGACATATCCGTGAACTGCCGCTCCCCGGCTTGCAAAGCACCTGCTTTTACCGCACGAATTTTCGGGTCACCCTTCCCCACAAGGAGATTATTTCATGCGTCGCGTTCTCGCCCTTTGTGCCGTTGCCGGCATCGCCACCTCCGTCTTCGCCGTGCCGGCCTCGGCCAAGGTCGGCTATTACGTGATCCGCTGGGACAACACCGGCATCTGCCAGGTCTGGAACGAGGACCTGAAGTACAAGCCGCTGCAGTGGGGCGTGTCGACCTACAAGGTCGTCAGCAAGCCGCTCCCGACCTTCACCGCGGCCTCGGACCTCCAGATCAAGCTGCGCGCGGAGCGCCGCTGCACGCTCTGAGCCTGACGCGCCAGATCGAATTCAAGGGGCGGATCGCGCGAGCGGTCCGCCCTTTTTCCTTTCGACGGGCCGCTGGTTTTCCCGGGCCAAATCACCCATTTCCGGCGCACGCGCTTTGAACCTGCCCCGCCGATGGAACTACTCACATCTTGTCCGGGGCGCGCACCCCCAAAGCGTCCCGCACCACCCCTCCCCGTCATTGTCGGGAGGCGCATCACAACTTTCATTTGAGGAGCTGATCATGCGTCGTATTTCCGTGCTGTGCGCTGCTGCGGGCCTTGCCCTTGCGGCCTTCGCAGCCACCAGCCAGGCCGAAGCCGGCTATCATCTGATCCGCTGGCAGAACGGCGGTTTCTGCCAGATCTGGGACGAGAGCATCCCGACCACACCGTGGCCCTCCGACTACGCTCGCGTCAGCGCCACCGTGCCGACCTTCGGCGACGCGCTCATGTTGAAGGACCATGCGTTGAAGGACGGCCACTGCAGCTGGTAAGATTTCGATCGGCGGACGACAAGGGTCGGGCAAGGATGCGATGCTAGCGTCCTTGCCCGATCGCGTTTCCAGCCACTCCTTGCGGGATCAATCGATGCGCACGCTCACCACGACGGCCGCCATATTCGGCGTTGCTTTCGCACTCGCCTCCGCAAGCCAGGCGCAGGCGCCGCAATCCTTCCGCGTGATCTCGCCGATCTTCGGTCAGCTCGTCAGCTTCGCGATGCCGTCGAATTTCGTCGTTGTGTTCGAGAACACCAAGGGCGGGCACTACATCCGCGAGGCGGTGCTGAAGGGCGAGACGCCCGAGCGCTGGACCCAGATGATCACCGTGACAGGCGAGAAGGGCATGACGCTGACGCCGGGTGCATCGCCGGAGAAATTCGCGGGCTCGATCGCCGGCGGCTTCATATCCGCCTGCCCCGACAGCTTCGCGGCAAAATCGCTCGGCGCCGCGAATTTCGGCCGCTTCGAAGGTTTTGTCGCGGTGATCGGCTGCGGCCGCATCGATAGCGGCCCGACCCGGCACACCGAGACCGCGCTGCTGGTCACGCTCAAGGGCGCGAGCGACTACTACACCATCCAATGGGCCGAGCGCGGCCCCGAAAGCGACGAGCCGCCGGTCAATGACGAGCGCTGGCAGGCGCGTCTGCGCGAGCTCAGCCCGATCGAGCTCTGCCTGATCGTCGCAGGTGAAGCTGCGCCCTATCCGAGCTGCGTGAACAAGAGCTGAGCGCTCTCACGCGTCCTTGTGCGCGCCGGGATGGATCAGGATATCGCGCGCGGCGGCGAGATCGATGAAGGCTTCCGCGCTGCCGCCCCGGTCGGGATGCATGCCCTTGGCGGCGCGGCGATAGGCCTGGTTGATGTCCTCGCAGGTGAGCTGCACCGCGAGCGGCAGGCCGAGCATCTTGCGGGCACGATCCTCGCTGGATAGATTCTTCGGCTTGGCATTGCGGCGGCCGAAGCGCGGCGCGGTCAGATCATGAACGACGTCGAGAACCACGCCGATGCGGCGCTGGGCCGCCAGCGCGATGCCGTGATCGTCATTGTCCGCGGCCTGTCGCAGCACCGGAAGCGCCTGCTCGGCCGCCTGGCGCAGCATGGTGTCGGTGCTCATCCGCGCGATCTCGGCGACGAGCCGGCCCGCCTCGGCCCAATCAGCCGGCTGCGCCGACCGCAGGCGTTCGAGAGCGAGTTTCCAGGATTCAAGCCGTTCCATCATGCGCGCAACGTTTAGCAATCAAGAACAGTATGCCAAGGCCGCCGTTTCCGACCCCTTAATTTCGAGTTAGCTTTTCATGAAACTTAGAAGCGAAATTGTCATGGCATTGCTCGCTAACCATATCGCCGTCGTCACGCCACCCACCGGATAAGCGGCCGGAGCCCGCACCGGTCAATTGAACTGATACGCGAGACCGAAGGTCGCGACGTGGCTGCGCAGCGTAACATCGAAAGTGTCGACGGTGTTGCTGGGCGCGAAGTGCGACGTTCGGCTGATCCTGTAAGTCGACGTGCCGAAATCGGCAAAGCCGTATTCGGCGCGCGCCAGCCAGTGATGGCCCAGCGCCGTCTCCAGGCCGCCGCCGATGGTCCAGCCGAGCTTCGTCGTGGAATTCGCTATCACCGACGGCGATAGATTGAACAAGGTCCGGCAGGGTGCGCTCCCGCAGGTCGAGATCACCTCGTCATGCTGCCACGCAGCACCGCCGCTCGCGAATAGCAGCGTCGCCGGCGTCACCAGGAAGCCGAGACGCGCTCGCAGGCTCGCGTCCCATGTTGTCTTCACCACAAGGGAATCGGCGGCCTCGTGGAAGGTGCCGAAGGCAGGCGACACCGGATATCCGGCAAGCGTGGCGCTCCGGTCGGCAAAGCCGGCGTCGCCCTCGATACCGGCAACCCATTTGGGCGCGAATTGCCAGTTGACGCCGGCATAGGGGCTGGCGCGGAACGCGGTGCCGTTGAACGGCACGATATGCTCAGCAATCGGGATCGGCGCACCGCCAAACACTTCCGATCTCGCCGCCGCATTCGCCTGCAGCGCGCGGGCACCGAGACCAAGACCGAGATAGGGGCCGGTCCACGACGTCGCGATCGGCGCTGCCTTGGTGATCGCTGCCTGCGCTCCTGCCACGATCGGGTCGCCAAATTTGTAGGCCACGCCGAACGAGGCATTGTGAGTCCGCATTTTCAGATCGAAATTGTCCGAGGTCGGATTGAGGGGTGAACCGGAAGGGCCGGTTCGTGCAATGGTGAAAGGCGTCGCGCCGAAATCGGCATAGCGATATTCGGCACGTGCAATCCAGTTGCCGCCAAGCGCAGTCTCGATGCCGCCGCCGACGGTCCAGCCGGCCTGGATGCGTGAGGCCGAGATCACGGAGGGCGAGAGGCCAAAGTCAAGACAGCCGTCGATGGCACAGATCGAACTGAATTCGCTGCGCTGCCAGGCGACGCCGCCGGTCGCATAGGCCAGCGTGGCGGGTGTGAGCAGGAAGCCGAGACGCGCACGCAGGCTGGCGTCCCAATCGGTCTTCACCGTCAGTCTATCGGGCGGCCGGGCAAAGAAGCTGAAGCCGGGCGAGAACGCCTGCGACTGGCGCGTGGTCGACTGGTCGGCGAAGCCGACATCGCCCTCAAGGCCTGCGACCCATTGCGGGGCAAATTGCCAGTTGAATCCGACATTGGAACTGGTGCGAAAGCCGAGCCCGTCGAAGGACGCGGCGGTTGGCCGGCCATCCGCCAGATTTTGCGGGATGCCGGCAATCGTCTCCGATGCCGTCGTGGCGTCGGTGCGCGAGGCGCGGAAGCCAAACCCGAGACCGGCATAGAAGCCGCTCCAGGGCGACGCTGCTGCCGGCGGGGCCTTGTCGGCGGGCGCGGCCCCGATATCCGCCGCCAGGGCAGGCCCCATCACCGCGAGCGCGATCAGCGCCGCACTTCCGCATGTGACTTTCTTCATGCGCCCCTGTCCCCATCGGCGCGCGGAATCGTCGCGGCCCCATATGTCCGGAACAAGATGTGAGGCCAGCGGCTCCAGACTTCTTGGACGCAAACGACCGCGGATTGGACAGGCACGAACCGGCGCCCTTTCTGCGGTGGCGTGGCATCTTTGCCACATACACAGGGGTGTCCTCGCCGCGATTGCATGAGGCGCGAGCGCCGCGCGACGTTTTCGTCGCTTCGGTTTTCAACTAGTCTTGCCGCCAACATTCAAAAACAAACAGCCGAGGAAACCCCATGCCGCTTCTCCAAAACCACATCGCCGTCGTCACGGGCGCCGGGTCCGGCATCGGCCGCGCCATCGCGGCCGGCTACGCCCGCGAGGGCGCGCAAGTGGTGCTGCTCGATGTCAACGCCGACACCGTCGCGGAAGCCGCCGCGGAGATCCGCAAGGCCGGCGGCAGGGCCGAGAGCTTTGCGCTGGACGTGACAAGACGCGAGGATTGCTTTGCACTGGCAAAGCAAGTCGCCGACAAGGTCGGGCAGGTTTCGATCCTCGTCAACAATGCCGGCATCACCCGCCGCAACGCCTTCACCGCGGAGACCGAGACGGTGGCGAAGGACTGGAACGACATCATCTCGCTCAATCTCAACGGCGTCTTCAATATGACGCAGGCGTTCCTCAGCCCGTTGCGCGCAGCCAAGGGCCGTATCGTCAATATCGGCTCGATCCAGTCCTTCGTGCATCTGCGCACGCCGAGCTCGGCGGCCTACACCACCTCGAAGCACGGCGTGCTCGGCTTCACCAAGGCGCTCGCGGTCGAGCTCGGCAGGGACGGCGTGCGCGTCAACGCGATCGGGCCCGGCTTCATCGAGACCAACATCAACGCCAATGTGCGCGCCACCAATCCGGCGCTGGTGCAGGCCTTCGTCGACCACACCCCGCTGGCGCGCACCGGCAAGCCCGAGGACATCGTTGGCCCCGCAGTCTTCCTTGCCTCGGACCTGTCGTCTTACGTCACGGGAACGATCGTGATGGTGGATGGCGGATATCGAACGGTGTGAGCGATGGCTGCTTTTTGACGCGAAGTATGCTCGCGGGAATATGCAATCCGTGCCAATCGCGGCGGCTTCGGGGTATTCCTGAGGTCAATTGGTGCGATCGCCCGCGGTTAACCTTTCGTTAACCAAACCCGCCCACCGTAGATCTACGGCTTGGGGGTCGTTTGTTCTCGATCCGCTTCCAAAGACGGAAGCGGGCGTTGATCGGGGAGTGAGTCGATGACCACTGTTCATGTCGCTGCGTCCGAACCGGGCGCGTATTTCCTTGCACCCAACCAGATCGTTCCATTGCTGATCGGCGCGACCGTCGGCGAGGTCGAGCGCGAGCTCGTGCTCCAGACGCTTGCGCGCTGCGACGGCAACCGGACGCGCGCATCGCGCGTGCTCGGCCTGTCGGTGCGGACGCTGCGCAACAAGATCAGGATCTATGCCGCTTCCGGCATCGAGGTGCCTGCCTATCACGACTAGCGCGTGACGTCAGTCCGCCTGCGACGCCTTGCGTGACGATGCACCGCGCGACCAGCGTCGCAGCTCGTGCCGTAGATGTGCGACGGCTAAGAGTGCAAGTGAGATGATCGCAACCGCCGCTGCGATCATCTCGATCGTGCGGAGCAGGAAGGCCGTCATGACCGCCCATGTCGGCTGCGGCTCCTCGGCGAATGCGACCGGCACGATGTCTGGCACCAGCAGGTGAGCGAGGCCGAGCGCGGCCACGAGGATGACAGCGAACAGGCAAAAGACGTTCCACGCTACGCGCATCGGTCGCTCCTTGCCGGGACTGCGCACGATCAATGACACGGCGCCTCGTGCCGCCGATTGATGTTGATCAAGCCCTGCGCATTGCCCGGGCGGAATTGCTGCCGTCGTCAAACGCCGCTAAGTAGCTTGCTTCCGGTCAAGGGAGCAGTGGCGTGGCAGACGAACAGAAACGGCAGGGACCTCAGGGACCGCGAGGGCGGCAGGGCGAACCGGGTCGGCCGGGCCCGCAGGGTCATCCGGGCAAGCGGGGGCCGGATGGCGCGCGCGGCAAGCCGGGACCGCAGGGCAAGCCGGGCCCGATCGGAAAGGCCGGACCGTTGGGCAAGCCCGGTCCGCAGGGCAAGCAGGGCGAAGCCGGCCCGCGCGGGGCCGCCGGAGCACAGGGATCGATCGGACCGCAGGGACCGGCGGGGCCGCAAGGCCCGCGCGGCGAACCCGGGCCGCCCGGCCCATTGCCGTCGATCGAGCAGGTGCTGCCGTGGCTCGATCAGCTTTTCGACGCCTGGGATGAACGCCGCCGCCAGCGCGAGCATGAAGCTGCCGAGCGCGCGGCGCTGGAGGCCGCCGTGCAGGAGGCCGACGACGTACCCCTCGATGACGAGGACGACGGCAGCGAAGGCGACGATCACAGGAAAAAGAAGAAAAAGAAGAAGCACGGCAACAAGGATTAGCGGCTACTGGTCCTCACGCCGCGGCAGCATGCCCATGCGCTCGAATTGCCAGCGCATGGCGCGGTACCAGAGATAGCCGACCGCCGCGCCGCACAGGGCGAGGATCACGACGTTCGCGCTCGAGAACGAACCGCTCCACCACATCATCCACGCGGTCCACAGCAGCGTGAAGGCGATGGCACCTGCTTTCAGCGGAAGAAGGGGGCGGTTCATGATCGTGCTCCGGGCTGTCAAAACCCCGGCGAGCATCATTGCAAGTTGAGGCGCTCCAGACCGTGAGCCAGGTCACGGAACGGACGTTCGATCCGCCTAACCGAAGCGCAGCCGCGAACGCTCCTTGGCCTTCTCCGCCTCGATCTCGCGGTCGCGCGCCGGCGCATGGGTGTGCAGCGACGTCAGGAGTTTTCGCGCGGCCTCCGAGACCTCCGCGACGGCGCGGTCGAAGGCGGCCTGGTTGGCCTGCGACGGCTTGTTGAAGCCGGACAGTTTTCGCACGAACTGGATCGCGCTGGCGTGGATCTCGTCCTCCGTCGCGGGTGGCTCGAAGTTGAACAACGTCTTGATGTTGCGGCACATGCAGGCTCTCCGGACATTTCCCTCGAGGACGATCGGCGGAAGGGAAATCCTACATCCTTCCGGACAATTCTGCTAAGTTCCGCCCCAACGCGGCCGCCGGATACGAGCCGCATGGGGAGAGAAACATGAAAGCTTCTTGCGCAGCGCTGTCGGCCATCCTGCTGTCCATCGCAATACCCGCCATGGCCGCCGACTACCCGGCGCCCAAGCAGGGCGACTGGATCGCCAGGGATTTCAAGTTCCACACCGGCGAGACCATGCCGGAACTGAAGCTGCACTACACCACCGTCGGAGAGCCGACCGGCCAGCCGGTGCTGGTGCTGCATGGCACCGGCGGCTCGGGCGCGAGCATGCTGTCGCCCGCCTTTGCCGGCGAGCTGTTCGGCGCGGGGCAGCCGCTCGACGCGTCCAGATATTACATCATCATCCCCGACAATATCGGCCATGGCAAATCGTCGAAGCCGTCCGACGGGATGAAGGCGGGCTTCCCAAAATACGATTACGACGACATGGTCGAGGCGCAATATCGCCTGGTGACGGAAGGGCTCGGGGTCAAGCATCTGCGGCTCGTCATCGGCAATTCGATGGGCGGCATGCACACCTGGCTGTGGGGCGAGAAATATCCGAAGGCAATGGACGCGCTGGTCCCGATGGCCTCGCAGCCGACCGAGATGGCGTCGCGCAACTGGATGCTGCGGCGGATCATGCTCGACACCATCCGCAGCGATCCCGACTACAATGGCGGCAATTACACCAGCCAGCCGCGCATGATGAAATACGCCGTCACCGCCTACGGCATCGCGAGCATCGGCGGAACGCTGGCCTATCAATCGCAGGCGCCGACGGCGGCCAAGGCCGACAAGATCGTCGACGAACGGCTGGCGACGCCGATCACGGCTGATGCGAACGACTTCGTCTATCAATGGGAGTCCTCGCACGACTACAATGCCGGCGAGAAGCTGGAGCAGATCGAGGCATCGCTGCTGCTGATCAATTCCGCCGACGACGAGCGCAACCCGCCCGAGACCGGCATCACGGACGCTGCGATGAAGCGGGTCAAGAACGGCAAGCTGTATCTGATCCCCGCAAGCACCGAGACCCGCGGCCACGGTACCACCGGCAACGCGAAATTCTATGTCGAGCAGATCAGGCAATTGCTGCAGACCGCACCGCAGCGGACGATGTAACGCGGCAGGCCGCTCGTATCGCAACGCATCATATGCGGCGCCTCGGCGCCGCATATTATTTGAGCATGCAATGAGCTGACAGCTCGGGCTTAATCGCATCAACGACACGAATCGAACGCGACGGAGGATCGCATGCACAGGCTCGCGCTGTGCGTTTGGCTGGCCGCGACGATGGCGCTGACGAGCGCCACGTTCGCGTTCGACAATGGCCAACACGACCACGTGCCGCCCGACATCCGCGCCTGGTTCAAGAGTGTGATCGCACCGAACGGCGTGCCCTGCTGCGACATTTCCGACGGCCATCGTACCGAGTACGATGTGCGGGGCGGCAACTATTGGGTGCCGATCGAGGGACAATGGATGGAGGTGCCCGACCGCGCCATCATCCGCGACCGCGGCAATCCGGTCGGACAGGCCGTCGTGTGGTACGTCCACCACCGCGGCGCCATCATCATCAGCTGCTTCGTGCCGGCGGATGCGGTGTAGATCACTCAGGCCTTGAGGTCTCGCCTGGGCGCGGCCTCTACATATTCGATGTCATCGCCGAAATCGACGAGCGCGGCGCGAACGGACTTGGCGTCGGCCTCAGCGACGGTGAAGATCGCCGCGAGGTTTTGCCGCTTCTGGCCCGGAAACAGGTTCTCGGCGACATAGCCGGCATCGCCGAGCGTCTTGATGATCATGCGCCGCCGGCGCTGATCGACACGATCGTGGAATTTGAACTGCACGGACATACCGAGAAGCTAGCCGTTCGCGGCGCCCGTTCAAGGTCGCAGACCTATTTTCGTCCCTTCCTCGCTTTGGCTGTTTTCTTGCCGGTTTTCCTGCCGATTTTCCTGCCCGTCTTTGCACGGCCGAGCGCAGCGGCAACGTCCAGGAGGCCGGCACCATATTCTTGCGTGAAATCCCTTCCCCGCATCGCCGGCAATTTCGTCGCGGTCGCGATCAGGCGCCTGGCGACCGCAAGCCCGGCCGCCCTGGATTTCGGCCTGTTGATATAGACGAGTGCGGCGGCACCCGTGACATGCGGCGTTGCCATCGACGTTCCGGGCCAGGAATCGTAGCTGGTATGGTCGGCGAAGCTTGCCTTCACCCGGGGTACCGTCGACAGGATGTTGACCCCCGGGGCGACCAGCTTGATGTGCTTCCCCGTGTTGGAGAACGAGGCGCGCCGATGGGACTCGTCGACGGCGCCAACTCCGATCGTGTCCGCGTAGCCCGCCGGATACTCCTTCGGGTTGCCGTCCTCGAACTCGTTGCCCATGGCGGTGGAGATGACGACGCCGGCATCGATCAGTTCGGCGAAGATCGTCGCTTCCGCCTTCGAATGGTCCTCACCCCCAATGCTGAGGTTGATGACCTTGATGCTGGAATCGAGCGCAGCCGCGAGCGCCTTGCTGTAGAACTCGAAGTTGAAGTTCTCGTCGTCGCCTGGGCGCTTGGGATCGTCAAACACCTTCCAGCAATGCAGACGGCAATTGGCCACGCCTGCGATGCCGGCCGAATTATTGACCACGGCCGCGATCGTGCCGCTGACATGGGTGCCATGGCCGAGGAAATCGCGCGCGACGTTGCCGTCGTGACGATATTCCTCGATCGTTTCTGCGAGATCGGGATGTCGGGCGTCGACACCACTGTCGAGCACGGCAACGTGAACCCGCCCCGCACCTGGCCGCGGTCTGTCGAACCACCTGATGGCGCGAAGGCCCCACTGCCGAATCTTCATGGGATCGGCCGCGGCACTGAGCCATCGGTTGGGAACGGGCTCGATCAGGTCCACCGCCCTGGAGGCACGCAGGCGCTTCAGGACTCCTTCGTCCATCTTCCTGTCCTTCACCTGCACGATCTGAAATCCGGCCAGCGCCTCCCGCGGAGCCGCCGTTGCGGAGCGTGCCATCGCGCGATGAACCGCGGCCAAAGCCATCGCCTGCGGCCGCGCGGGTGCATCACCACCATCGACCACGAACAGCGGCTTCATCGACTGAAGCCCGAGCTTGTCGTGCAGAAAATCGATCGGACCTCTGACTTCATCGGGCATCGCGGCCATCAGCGCACGCGGCGTCGTCGCCTGAAGTGACATCGCCACGATCTGCCGCAAGGCGGACGGCTTCAACCGAACGATCAACTGTCCCGGGACGTGCTTGCGACGGCGCGGCCCATCGCCCGCGACCCGCATTGCCTGCGTGGGGGCCATGGCGAATTCCTTTCTTTAAAATCGAAAAATTATCTCACGCGTTATAAGCGAAATTGGTATTCAACGCTACCTGAACCATCCGATTGTGCTACTCCCGCTCGCTGCGACATTCGGTGGTCACTCCCTGCCGCGCATGCTATTTCGGCTGATGGATATCAATCGCACCAACGATCGGACACGCACCGTCATGCGCTTCGTTCTCGCGGCATTCTATCTGGCTGCGGGCATCGCGCATCTCTGGGTTCCGGACAAGCTGCTCGCAATCACGCCGCGCTGGGTCCCCTTTGCGATGCAGGTCATCCTCGTCACCGGCGTCTGCGAGATCGCAGGTGCCATCGCGCTGGTGACGAAGCCGCTGCGCTGGTGGGCGGGCGTCGCACTTGCGCTCTATGCGCTTTGTGTGTGGCCGGCGAACATCAGGCACGCCCTGCAGGGCATCGACCTGCCACCCATCCCCAACAGTTGGCTGTACCACGGGCCACGGCTGGTGCTTCAGCCGGTCCTGATCTGGTGGGCTCTGTATTGTGCTGGCGTGGTCGACTGGCCGTGGCGCCGTGAGAAATGGGATAGCGACCAGGCCGGGGAATGATATCCTCGAGCCTCCAATCAGGGAGACCTTCGTGACTGATCTTTGCGCCGAAGACCTCGCCACCATCTATGCCAAGCCGAGCCCGCGCGTGATCGCCAAAGCGCGTCCCGCGATAGATGCGCATGCGAAGAAATTCATCGAGATGTCGCCGTTCTGCGTGCTCGCGACCTCTGGCACCGATGGCAGCGTGGACGCGTCGCCGCGCGGCGGCGGCATCGGCTTCGTCCACGTCGCCGGCCCCAACCAGTTGCTGATGCCCGACCGCTCCGGCAACAACCGGATCGACAGTTTTCGCAACGTCGTCGAAGGCTCGGGCTTCGTACATTTGTTGTTCTTCGTGCCCGGCATCGACGAGACGCTGCGGGTCGGCGGACGCGGCACGCTGTCGGCCGATCCGGACCTGCTCGCCTCGATGGTGGAGTTCGGCAAGCCGCCGCGCGCGGTGCTGAACGTCGCCGTCAGCGAAGTCTATTTCCACTGCGGCAAGGCGCTGATGCGCTCGAAGCTATGGTCCCCGGAGAAGGTGCCGCGCTCGGTGATGCCGAGCATCACCGAAATCATCCACGACCAGACCAGCCTCGGCGAGCCGGACAGTCAGGAGATCGTGGAAGGGCGCTACAAGGCGCAGCTGTAGGCGGCGCAGCCAGCTTTGTGTCGTGCCGGCGAGGCCGGGACGATACGGGAGTGTGTGGCGACCTCAGGGCTCAGTGCCCCTCGCCCTCGAGCCCGCCGACGTGCTTCTGGGTGTAGAGTTCGAGGCCGATGCGGCCGATCAGGTCGAGCTGGGTTTCGAGGAAGTCGATGTGATGCTCCTCGTCGCTCATCAGCTTCTCGAACAGGTCACGCGTGACGTAGTCCTTGACGCCGTGGCAGTAAGTCGCCGCTTCCTGGTACAGGGCCCGCGCGCTCATCTCGGCGGCGAGGTCGCACTCGATGATCTCCTTGACGTTCTGGCCGATGCGCAGGGGATCGAGCACCTGCATGTTCGGGAAGCCGTCGAAGAACAGGATGCGCGCGGTGAGCTTGTCGGCGTGCTCCATTTCCTCGATGGACTCCTTGCGCCAGACCTTGGCCATGTCGAGGAGGCCCCAATTGTCGAGAAAGCGGTAGTGCAGCCAGTACTGGTTGATCGCAGTCAGTTCGTGACGCAGTGCCTTGTTGAGATAGTCGATAACTTTTGCGTCGCCCTGCATGGTTCACTCCAGCTCTTGCAGTCCAAATCGGCCCTAAACCGAATTTAGAACGCTTCTAAATGAGTTTAAAGATGGGAGCAACCGGCTACGGGGACGCAGCCGGGGGAAAAGCTCAGCCGAGGGGCGGAAGATTTCAGCAGGCCGCGAGGGCGAACTGGGCAGGCTCAGCCGTCTCGTCGTTGGCTGCTACCGTGTGGCTGTGCGGGCAGCCGGAGCAGCAAGACTTGGCACAGGGGCCGAGCGCCTCGTCGATGATGGTCTTGATCGTCCGCGCACAGCGGCCGCATTCGGCGCTGCAGCCGAGGCACCCGTAGATCTGCTTGGCATGGCGCACGGCGTCGTCGGACTCGGCGACGGCGGCGCGGATGTCATCATCGCTCAGCACGTTACAGGAACAAACGATCATGGAAGCGGAAGGCCCTTCGGTGATGCGCCATCATCGATATTTAAGGGGCCGCCCGGATGCAAAAGGAAAAACCGGAATTTGAAGCTATTCCAAACTAGCCCGGAAACAGCCTAGAACGGCTCTAAAATAGCGAGTTGCGCTGGATCAAGATTGCGGAGGACCTAGTCGCCGCCACCGCCTCCCCCACCGTCGCCACCTCCGCAATCCCCGCCACTGCTGCCGCCATCGCTCGTGGAACAGCTGCCGCCGTCGGTCGAGCTTCCCGAACTGTCGCTGGAGAACCAGCTTCCAAGCGAGAAGCCGTCGCTGGTTCCCGAATAGCTCTCGCTGCTTCCCCATCGCCACCGGTCGCAGCGCGGGAGCGCCGGACGCGGTTCTGGAGGTGGGTGAACCAGCCGTAGCCGATCGCGAACGCGATCCCGGCGGCGATCAAAGCATTCATCATCGTATTGCCCATCATCCCCGCCTGGCGGAGTGCCCGATCCATATTATTTGGTCGCACCCGGCAAAGGTGCCGTTCATTGATCATTCAAACGAAGTATGGAACTCTGGTCCCCAAAGAGTTCCGCGTATGAAGAGGTCAAGCCAATGAAGAAGTCGCTCCTGGCGGTCGCTGCCGTCGCCACCCTGGCCCTGACGGCCGTAACGCCAGCCCACGCGCAGCGCGGCGTCGCTGCGGGCGTGGCCGCCGGAATCATCGGCGGTGCCATTGTCGGCGGGGCGCTGGCTTCTCCGTATTATTACGGACCCGGTCCCGCCTACGGATATGGTCCGGGCTATGGCCCCGGCTACTACCCGCCCCGCTATTACGCGCCGGGTCCCGGCTATGTCGCCGACGACTATTACGGCAACGGCTGCGTCTGGCAGAAGCAGCGCTTCTGGGACGGCTATGGCTGGCGCGTCCGCCGCGTCAGAGTCTGTGGCTGAGGCGACTTGAACCGCTTAAACCGCTTGCTGGTCCGGTTCACTACGGATGCGCCGTTCATCTCGGGGCCTGAAAAAGACCGCTTTTTCTCGTCACAGCTCCGTGTGCGTTTACCGCGGATTGACCATTTGCGCGCTTCCTAGCTGCAAGGCCAATCCCATCAGAGTCTGCGTGAACCTTTGAACCCCGGGCGCTTCTAACAAGGAGCGTCCACCTCTCAGGAGAGCCAAGAGCATGAAGAAGACTTTAGTTGCCGCCCTCACGGTTGCGACGATCGCCGGTTCGCTGGTGACCGCCACGCCGTCCGCCCAGGCCCGTGACGGCGTCGGTGTCGGCATCGCGGCCGGCCTGATCGGCGGCGCGATCGTCGGCGGCGCCATCGCGTCGAGCCGTCCGGCCTATGGTGGTCCGGTTTACGTGGCCGAGCCCGGCCCGCCGCCCCCGCCCTGCTATTGGCAGCGCCAGCGCTATTGGGACGGCTATGGCTGGGTCGTTCGCCCGGTTCGCGTTTGCTATTGATCTGATCGCAAGATCTGATCGTCAGGCGCCTCCGCGCCGCGATCGAAGCCCGGCCGAAACCATCGGCCGGGCTTTTTTCTTTGGCGAAGAGCTGCGTCGCTACCGCGCCGCCTGGATCGAGCGCAGCACCTCTTCGCTCGGCCAGCAATCGACCTTGAGACCTGCCGACTTCTGATAGGCGCCGAGCGCGGCGCGCGTCTGCATGCCGGCCTTGCCGTCGATCTTGTCCTTGTAGAGCCCGACGCGCGTGAGCCCGCGCTGCATGGTCTCGACGTCCTTGGTGCGCAACTGCTTGGAGGCCGACCAGGCCGTCGCGAACGGCAACGGGCTGGTCATGCTGTCACTGAGATGGCCGACGAACAGCACATAGAGGTCGGAGAAATTGTATTCCTTGATGACGAAGTAGTTCTTCGTGGTCAGGAATGACGGACCGTAGATGCCTTCCGGCTGGAGCAGCGAGGCCGGCTGCGCCTGCTCGGCGGCGCTGAGCTTTTGTCCACGGACCGGCACAAAGCCTTCGCGCAGCCACTGGCCGATCGGCTTCGTCACCTCGGGCACGCCGGCGGTGCAATCGACCTTCGCCGGCGCCTGCACCTCGTAGGCCCAACGCAC
Organism: Bradyrhizobium sp. SZCCT0153; assembly: GCF_018129995.1. GTDB lineage: Bacteria > Pseudomonadota > Alphaproteobacteria > Rhizobiales > Xanthobacteraceae > Bradyrhizobium > Bradyrhizobium japonicum_G. Next base: position 211,192 of record NZ_JAFCKS010000004.1, on the reverse strand, counting down.
GCCGTTCTGCCAGCCCTTGTTGACGAGCTGCTGTGCGGCCGATGCCAGCGCATCCGGCACCGAGTGCCAGATGTCGATACGGCCGTCGCGGTCGAAATCGACGCCGTGCTTGTAATATTCCGACGGCAGGAACTGCGTGAGCCCGGTGGCACCGGCCCAGGACGAGCGCATGTCCTTGCGCGTCACCGCGCCCTCGCCGAGGATCTTCAGCGAGAGGATGAACTCGTTGCGATAGGTGTCCTTGCGGCGGCCGACATAGGCCTGCGTCGCCAGCACGCGCACGAGGTCGTAAGGCAGCGTGTAGCGGCCGTAATCGGTCTCGCGACCCCAGATCGCGAGCATGACGGACGCAGGCACACCGGAGTTTCTCTCGATCTCCGTCAGCGCCGGACGATATTTTTGCATCAGCCGCTGTCCCTCACCCGCAAGCCGCGCGATCGAGGCTTCCTTGACGTAGTCAGCCGGCACCTGAACGAACTCGGCCTGCGACGGCGCACCCGTCGCGGGCCGTCCCGGCAAAATCAGATCAGGCAGCTTGTAATCGGGCTCGAGCCCGCGCGTCTCTCGCTCGAACGTCGCACGCGACACGCCGGCGGCCTGCGCCTCCGGCCAGAGCGAGGCGATGAATTGCGTGAAAGCGGCATCGGCGGCGCGGGCGGACGACCATCCGCAGGTGATCACGATCACCGCAGCGATGAGCATCCGCCGCATCATGCCCGGATCACCGCGTCAGCTTCTTGTACTTCACGCGGTGCGGAATGATGCTGTCCTGGCCGAGCCGGCGCATCTTGTCCTTCTCGTAGTCCTGGAAGTTGCCTTCGAACCATTCGACGTGGCTGTCGCCTTCGAAGGCCAGGATATGGGTCGCGATGCGGTCGAGGAACCAGCGATCATGGCTGATGATGACGGCGCAGCCGGCGAAATCCTCCAGCGCCTCTTCGAGCGCACGCAGGGTGTCGACGTCGAGGTCGTTGGTCGGTTCGTCGAGCAGCAGAACGTTGGCGCCGGACTTCAACATCTTGGCGAGATGCACGCGGTTGCGTTCACCGCCCGATAGCGCGCCGACCTTCTTCTGCTGGTCGGCGCCCTTGAAGTTGAAGGCCGAGCAATAGCCGCGCGAGTTCACTTCCTTCTTGCCGAGCAGGATCAGCTCGTTGCCGCCGGAGATCTCCTCCCAGACGTTCTTGCTGCCGTCGAGCGCGTCGCGCGACTGGTCGACATAGCCGAGATGCACGGTCTCGCCGACCGTGATGGTGCCCTTGTCCGGCGCTTCCTGCTTGGTGATCATCTTGAACAGCGTGGTCTTGCCGGCGCCGTTGGGGCCGATCACGCCGACGATGCCGCCGGGCGGCAGCTTGAAGGTGAGATCGTCGATCAGCAGGCGATCGCCAAAGCCTTTGCTGAGGCCTTCGAAATCGACCACGTTGGCACCGAGCCGCTCGGCGACGGGAATGATGATCTGCGCAGTCTGGGTCTGCTTCTCGCTGGCCTGCTTGAGCAGATCCTCGTAGCGCTGGTAACGCGCCTTGGACTTGGCCTGACGCGCCTTCGGCGACGAGGCGACCCACTCCTGCTCGCGGGCCAGCGTCTTCAGGTGCGCGGCGTCCTCGCGTCCCTCCTGCTCGAGCCGCTTCTGCTTCTGCACCAGCCAGGACGAGTAATTGCCCTCGTAGGGAATCCCCTTGCCGCGGTCGAGCTCGAGGATCCAGCTCGTGACGTTGTCGAGGAAGTAGCGATCATGGGTGACGATCAGGATCGCGCCGGGATAATTGCGCAGATGTCCTTCCAGCCATGACACCGACTCCGCGTCGAGATGGTTGGTGGGCTCGTCGAGCAGCAGGAGTTCGGGCTGGTCGAGCAGCAGCTTGCACAGCGCGACGCGACGGCGCTCACCGCCGGACAGTTTCGTCACGTCGGCATCGTCGGGCGGACAACGCAGTGCGTCCATGGCCTGATCGACCTTGCTGTCGAGATCCCAGAGGCCCTGGGCCTCGATCTCGTCCTGCAGCTTGGTCATCTCGTCGGCCGTCTCCTCGGAATAGTTCATCGCCAGCTCGTTGTAGCGATCGAGGATGGCCTTCTGTTTGGCGACGCCCAGCATGACGTTCTCGCGCACGGACAAGCTGGCATCGAGGTGCGGTTCCTGTTCGAGATAGCCGACGCGGGCGCCCTGGGCGACCCAGGCCTCGCCATTATACTCCTTGTCGAGGCCGGCCATGATCTTGAGCAGCGTCGACTTGCCCGAGCCGTTGACGCCGAGCACGCCGATCTTGGCGTCCGGGTAGAAGCTCAGATGGATGTTGTCGAGCACCTTCCGGGTCGGATAGCTCTTGGTCAGGCCCTGCATGAAATAGATGAACTGGCGCGCCATCGGTCCCGAAAACCTTCGATTTGAGGAAATTTGCTTGCCGCCGATGTAGCGATCCCGCCCCCAAAGGGCAATGTTTTCCCTCCGTTCACCACGGATGAATACGGGACGGACACCATCCCGCCGCCGATCCGGACAATTGAAACCTTCTTTTAATAAATCAGGCCAAAGCTTGGTTTCGCGCGGAAACAGCGCCACCCGCTCAGAATGAACGGGAGCACAGCGAGACAGCGTCATGGCCATGATCGAGACCAATTCCCTTCCCGTTCCGGCAGAAGCCGGCAGCGCCTCCGCGTTCGCCTCGGAGATCAAGGGCTTCTGGAAGCGCTTCTTCGCCACCGCTTTCAACCCTTACCGGCCCGAACTGCATTACATGCGCGGCCCCGGCCCGGCCTGGCGCGCCAAGCACGGCATGAATGCGCCGTTCCGGCTCAAGCCCCGCGACCTCTGAGCGCTTCTTCCCTAGCGGATTTTTGAAATGTCGGCGGCTTGCGCGCAGGTGTGATTGCGCGCAACCATGGCCGGGTTCCGATGATGGCGCTCCCGCCGGTGCCATCGCCCCTTGCCATGGATGAACGCTGATGACGCGGCTGCGCTGTGCAATTCTGGACGACTATTTCAACCTCGCCCTCGACGTTGCCGATTGGCAAAGCCTGTCCGACCGGGTCGATGTCACCGTGTTCAGCCATCCCTTCGCCTCCGAGCAGGCCGCGGCCAGCGCGCTCGCCGACGTCGACATCATCTGCGCGATGCGCGAGCGCACGGCATTCCCCAAGAGCCTGTTCGCGTCGCTCCCCAAGCTGAAGCTGCTGCTGACGTCAGGCATGCGCAATGCCTCGATCGACATGGAGGCCGCGAAGGCGCGGGGCGTCACGATCGGCGGCACGCAATATTCCCGCGACCCCACCGCGCCGCTCACCATGGGCCTGATCCTGGAGCTGACCCGCGGCATCGGCCGCGAGAACGCCCGCATGCATGCGGGCGCGCCCTGGCAGGCCTTTGCCGGCGTCGAGATCGAGGGAATGACGCTCGGCATCGTCGGGCTCGGCAAGCTCGGCAGCAAGATGGCGGGCATTGCGAAAGCGTTCGGCATGAACGTGATCGCATGGAGCCCGAACCTCACGCCGGAGAAGTGCAAGGACGCCGGCGTCGGCTATGCCAGCAAGGAAGAGCTGTTCGCCAAGGCCGATATCATCACCATCCATGTGGTGCTGAGCGAGCGTTCGCGCGGGCTGGTCGGCCGTGCCGATCTCGCGCGGATGAAGCCGACGGCCTTCCTCGTCAACACCGCGCGCGGGCCGATCGTGGACGAGCAGGCGCTGCTCGAGGCCTTGCAGCAGAAGAAGATCGCGGGCGCCGGCATCGACGTGTTCTCGGTCGAGCCGTTGCCGACGGACCATCCGTTCCGCAAGCTCGACAACCTCGTGCTGACGCCGCATCTCGGCTACGCGACCGAGGACGGCCTGCGCATCCATTACGGCCAGATGGTCGAGGCGATCGATGCCTGGACCAAGGGCGGCGAGCTGCCGCGGAAGCTGGCCTAGACGGTCGGCTACGCGGCGGAGCGCTGGCTGACGGGCTGCCTTGCCACGTCGGCGAAACCGTCGCGCCAGGAGGTATGAGCCGGGAGCCAATCCAGTTCGCGCCTGGCCTTGGCGTTGGAAGCCCCGCGCACGCGTCATCATCGAGACCATATGCTCGCCGGCCAACAACCGACCGAGCCATGCCGGCACGTGAAGCGGCGGCTTGGCACCCAGCAACTCGGCCAGCGCCGGCAGCCATTCCCTGACCTGTGCCGGGTGGTCGTCGACGATGTTGTAGATGTTGCCCGGACGGCCGCGCTCGACTGCGGCGACGGTGGCAGACGCGGCATCTTCGGTGTGAGTGAACGACCAGTAACCACCGCCATCGCCGATCAGCGGCACGCGCCGGTGGTGCAGCTGGTCGAGGCCATCGGCGACAACGGGTTCGGCCCCCAATGCCATGAGCATCCCGGCCTTTTCCGTGGCTCGCGTGGAGCCGACGACCGTGTGTCCCTTGGCGATGAGCATGGCAACCAGATGGCGACCGATCGCACCGGTCGCGCCTGCAACAAAGATTCGCATCCTGTGCTCCTCACGTCGTCGCAATTCTTCCGTGAGGTAGTCGACGCGTGCCGGGATTCACCCCGACGAACACACTCGCCGGTCATCGTCAGCGCCACAAACATTTGCGGCGCGTGGCCGAGGCACACGCGCCGCAATCAATCCAATTGTTCCACGCGAGGTTAGCGCACGGTGACCGGCGCTGGCAGCGGCGGCACCACCGTCGGCTGGGTACCCGGGACGGGGCCAGCCTGGGCAGCCATCGGAGCCGGCCCGGCAGCACCCGGCGTCGGCGCAGCGGAAGCGGTCGCCGTTCCCGGCGGCGGGCCACCCGGCAGCACCACCACGCGGGTGCCGACCTTGACCCGATCAAACAGATCCGAGACGTCCTCGTTCAGCATGCCGATGCAGCCGGACGAGACGAACTTGCCGATCGTCGAGGGCTGGTTGGTGCCGTGAATGCGGTAGACCGTCGAGCCGAGATACATCGCGCGCGCGCCGAGCGGATTGCCGGGGCCGCCGGCCATGAAGCGCGGCAGATAGGGCTGGCGCTCGATCATTTCCGTCGGCGGATGCCAATCCGGCCACTCGGCCTTGCGGGTGATCTTCTGCACGCCGGTCCAGGTGAAACCATCGCGGCCGACGCGGACGCCGTAGCGGATCGCCCGGCCGTTGCCGAGCACGTAATAGAGGTAGGTGTTCGGGGTATCGACGATGAGCGTTCCAGCCGGCTCCTTGGTCGCCAGCGAGACTTCCTGGCGGCGCAGGTTCGGCGCAAGCTGCGCCGGCGCAGCGTCGGGCTGCTCCTCGGGCGGCAGCGAAGCGATCGCCATCGGCCGGCCATCGTTGCCCACGGGGGGCTGCGCCTGAACCGCTCCAGTCGCTGCGGGACCACCGACGGCCTCCGGCGGGCGCAGGCCGTCGCCGCCGGGTGCCTGGCCCGGGCGATCGGCATAGATCACCGCGGGCGGTCCGGCGGGACGGCCATAGCGGGGATCATCGGGTGACATCACGGGGCCCTGTGACGGCGCCGCCGAGTAGACCGGGGGACCAGCCGGACGGCCATAACGCGGATCATCCGGCGACATCACCGGCCCCTGCGGCGGGGCCGCCGAATAGACCGGAGGGCCGGCCGGACGGCCGTAACGCGGATCGTCGACCGGGCCGGGCGGCGGCAACGCAGCCTGCGGCATCGCATCGTCGTCATCTTCCAGCGCGTCGAAATTCGGGGCGCGGTCGCCGGGGCGGTATTCAGCCGGCGCCCCATAGCTCGGCGCCTGCTGGACCGGATAGCTCTGAGCCTGTGCGAGCGAGGTTCCCGCCGCAGCGACTGTTGCGGCAGCGCATATCGTCAGAAAATGTTTGATCATCATCGCTCTTGTATAGTCCCCGGGCCCCGTCCGGACCGTTAACGGCCAGATGACCGAAGATAGCGGCACATTCAAGACATATCGGGCTTATTTGCGCCGGACTTGCCGATTTGTGATCCGCAACACTACCGTTGCCCCGTTGCATCACGGGGCGAAAATCATCTCCTGCGGCAAATCGGCGGAGTTTTCGGCGCGGTTTTTACGGAACGGCGCGGAATCGTTGCGCTATGTTCGAATAAGCCTGATTCGCCACCGCTTTGAGCTCAGAATCCCTGCGTGGCGAACGCGGCAATCAGTATCGTCACCGCGTTCAGATGGCTCATGGGCCCTGGCACGTCGCCGCCGGGGCGGAAATTCGCAATTTCTCGATGCTTCCCGGCTTTCGCTTCCTGTTTGCCGCGATCCTGCTGTCAGCCTCCATCCTGGTGTTCGGCCTGGGCGCCGCCGCGCTGCTGCGGGCGAGCCATGAGCAGTATGTCAGCAACCCCTCCTGGCGGAACGGCCCGCAGGAGAAGGTGTTTGCGCAAGCTCCCGAGCCCGCCCAGCCTGTGCTCGCGGTCCTCCGCGCCGAGCCGGAGGCGGCCGCTGAGCCGACGCCGTCGCCATCGCTGCGCGACCAGGTGCCGACCATCGCACTGCCGTTGAGCGAGCCCGAACAGGTGGCCACGGTGACGACCGGGACCGACGCCCGGCTGCAAGTTGTTGTGGCTCCGGCTGAGGTCCCGGCCGCCGAGCCGGCCAATCCCGAGACGATCAAGCCCGAGATGATCAAGCCCGAGACGACCAAGGCCGAGACGTCCGAGCCCGAGACGACCGGGCCCGAGAAGACAACGGACGCTGCGGCGCCGGCTCCCGCCGACACGCTCACCCCGGCCGATACCGCGGCGCCGATCCCCGAGACCAAGCCTGCCGCGGCCGCCAGCGCGCCGGCGGCGGCCGACCCCAGTGCCGCCCTTGCATCATCGGCACGCGACATCACCTCGGGCAAGATGGCCGTACTTAACGATCCCGCGACCACGGCCTGGAAGGATCCGCCGGCGAAGGTCAAGACCGGCAGCAGCACGCCGGAGAGCAAGGCGGCCAAGCCGCGGGCGCATAAGGTGAAGAAGCGCCGCCGCATCGTACGGCGCCCACCGCCGCCGGTTCAGCAGCTCGATCCGTTCGGACGGCCGCAGCCGACGCTCGCCGCAACGACCACGCGCGCGCGGCAATAATCTCACGCCGGCCCGGTCGCGACCGGCGGGCCTTTTTCCTGGCCCCATTCCGACCATGAGCCGTCATAGAGCGCGGTGTCGGTGATGCCGAGGCGATAGAGCGCGAGCGTCAGCACGCCGGCCGACACGCCCGAACCGCAGCTCGTCACGATCGGGGCGTCGAGCTGGACGCCGGCGTCGGTGAACGCAGCGCGGAGATCGTCGAGCGGCTTCATCGTTCCGGTCGCGGCATCGAACAGCTGATTGTAGGGCACGTTGCGGGCGCCGGGGATGTGACCGGAGCGGATGCCCAGCCGCGGTTCCGGCGCACGGCCCTCGAAACGGTCGGCAGCGCGCGCGTCGATCACCTGCTCGGCACGGCTTTCGACGTTGGCGACCAGTTGCTGCATGCTGCGCACACGCTTCGCATCATAACTCGCCTTGAAGCTCGCCGGCTTCGGCTTGACCTCGCCGCTCTCCACGGCGCGCGCTTCGGCGCGCCACTTCTTCAGGCCGCCATTGAGGATGCGCACGTTGGCGTGGCCATAGGACAGGAACATCCACCACGCGCGCGGCGCTGCGACCCAGCCGCCGGCATCGTAGAGCACGACGGTGTCGGCATTCGAGATGCCGAGATTGCCGACGTCACGGCCGAACTGCTCGGCGCTCGGATACATATGCGGCAGCGGGTTGGAATGATCGGACACCGCATCGACGTCGAAGAACGCCGCGCCCGGCAGATGCGCGGCGAGATAGTCGTCCTTCGGCAGAGGCAGCACGCCCGGCAGCTTGAAGCTGGCGTCGAGCACCTTGACGTTGGCGTCGTTGATGTGGGCGGCGAGCCATTCGGTGGAGACGAGGGGATCGGTGGCCATCGGTGTTTCCTTGTCATTCCGTGGCGCCCGGAGGGCGAGCCCGGAATCCATCGCGCGGCGGTGTTGGTGGATGAATGGATTCCGGGCTCGCGCTGCGCGCGCCCCGGAATGACGGAGCGAGCCCCCTCACCCCTTCTTCTTCGGCTCCCATTGCTGCACCGGTCCGCCGGCGTCACGCCAGGCGGCGTAGCCTCCGGCGATGTGAGCGACGGGCTTCAGGCCCATGTCCTGGGCAGTCTTGGCGGCAAGTGCGGAGCGCAGGCCGCCGGCGCAGTGGAACACGAACTTCTTGTCTTCCTGGAACACCGGCTTGGCATAGGGGCTCTGCGGATCGATCCAGAATTCGAGCATGCCGCGGGTGCAGGCGAACGCGCCGGGGATGCGGCCGTCGCGCTCGATCTCGCGCGGATCGCGGATGTCGACGATGACGACGTCGCCGTTCTTGGATATCTCGATCGCATCCTTCGCTGTGAGCGTCTCGATCTCGGCATTGGCCTCGTCGATCAGCGCCTTGATGCCGCGGGTGATGGTCTGGGGCACGTGGTTCTCCTCTTCTCGTCATTCCGGGGCGCGACGCAGTCGCGAGCCCGGAATCCATTCCTCCACTGACACTGCCGCCCGATGGATTCCGGGTTCTCGCTGCGCAAGCCCCGGAATGACGGCGTGTGTGGCTAGTGCGTCAATTCCTTCATCGCGCCTTCCAGACCTTCGATCGTGATCGGGTACATGCGGTTGGCGAAGATGCGTTTGATGATGGTGGTCGATTCCGAATAGTCCCAGTGCTTCTGCTGCACCGGGTTCAGCCACACCGAATGCGGATAGGTGCGGATGATGCGGTCGAGCCAGACCGAGCCGGGCTCCTCGTTGACGTGCTCGACCGAACCGCCGGGCACCATGATCTCGTAAGGCGACATCGAGGCGTCGCCGACGAACACGATCTTGTAGTCGTGAGGATATTTGTGCAGCACGTCCCAGGTCGGGGTACGGTCGGTGAAGCGGCGCTTGTTCTGCTTCCACACCCCTTCATAGAGGCAATTGTGGAAGTAGAAATACTCCATGTGCTTGAACTCGCTCTTCGCCGCCGAGAACAGCTCCTCGACCTGCTCGATATGCGCGTCCATCGAGCCGCCGATGTCGAAGAACACCAGAAGCTTCACCGCATTGCGCCGCTCGGGACGCATGTGCACGTCGAGATAGCCGTGATTGGCGGTCTCGCGGATGGTGGTGTCGAGATCGAGCTCGTCGGGCGCGCCGGTGCGCGCAAACTTGCGCAGGCGGCGCAGCGCCACCTTGATGTTGCGGATGCCGAGCTCGACATTGCCGTCGAGATCCTTGAACTCGCGCTTGTCCCACACCTTCACGGCGCGGTTGTTGCGGTTCTTCTCCTGGCCGATGCGGACGCCTTCGGGATTGTAGCCGTGGGCGCCGAACGGCGAGGTGCCTGCCGTGCCGATCCATTTCGAGCCGCCCTGGTGGCGGCCCTTCTGCTCCTCGAGGCGCTTCTTCAGGGTCTCCATGAGCTTGTCCCAGCCCATGGCCTCGATCTGCTTCTTCTCCTCGTCCGTCAGGTATTTCTCGGCGAGCTTCTTCAGCCACTCCTCGGGGATCTCGGCCCCCTCCATGGCATCGAGCAGGCTTTCCAGCCCCTTGAACACGGTGCCGAAGACGCGGTCGAACTTGTCGAGATTGCGTTCGTCCTTCACCAGCGCGGTGCGCGACAGATAGTAGAAATTCTCGACCGAATAATCCGCCAGATCGGCGTCGAGCGCCTCCACCAGCGTGAGGTATTCGCGCAGCGTCACGGGGACCTGCGCGTCGCGCAGAGAAGTGAAGAATTGCAGGAACATGGGTGACAGATTGCCCGTCGGGTGGCGGACGTCAAGGGGCGGCGGCCACTGCTCGGCGCTGGACCGGGAGGCTTTTTGCTCTAGAATTGGCGGCCTCACGGGGTTGTTTGGGGGACGTTTGCAATGGGAATTCTCGCAGCGCTGATCATCGGCGCGATCGCCGGCTGGCTTGCCGGCAAGATTGTCCATGGGGCGGGATTTGGGCTGATCGGCAACATCGTCGTCGGCATCATCGGCGCACTCGTGGCAAGCTGGGTTCTGCCCCAGCTGCACATCCAGCTCGCAACCGGCACGGTCGGCGCCATCGTGGACGCCACCATCGGCGCGGTGATTGTGCTCGTCATCCTTTCGCTGATAAAACGGGTCTGAAAGCCTGACCGAACCAGGAACGGCCGCCGCGTGCGGCCGTTCCCATGTCGCGACCGGGGCGAGCCCCGGCCGACGACCAACAAGGACGCGCAATGAAATTTACCGGCACCAAGGACTATGTAGCGACCGACGATCTCAAGGTCGCCGTCAATGCCTCGATCGTGCTGGAGCGTCCGCTCCTCATCAAGGGCGAGCCCGGCACCGGCAAGACGGTGCTGGCGGAGGAAGTGGCGAAGGCGCTGAACGCGCCGCTGCTGACCTGGCACATCAAGTCCACCACCAAGGCGCAGCAGGGCCTCTACGAATACGACGCGGTGTCGCGCCTGCGCGACAGCCAGCTCGGCGATGCGCGTGTGTCGGACATCAGGAACTACATCAAGCGCGGCAAGCTGTGGGACGCCTTCGCCGCCGAGCAGCGCCCGGTGCTGCTGATCGACGAGATCGACAAGGCCGACATCGAATTCCCCAACGACCTGCTGCTCGAGCTCGACCGCATGGAATTCCATGTCTACGAGACCGGCGAAACGATCAAGGCCAAGCAGCGCCCGATCATGATGATCACCTCCAACAACGAGAAGGAGCTGCCGGACGCCTTCCTGCGCCGCTGCTTCTTCCACTACATCAAGTTTCCCGACGCCGACACGATGGGCCGCATCGTCGACGTCCACTTCCCCGGCATCAAGAAGCGCCTCGTCGAGGAAGCGCTGCGCATCTTCTTCGAGGTGCGCGAGGTGCCCGGCCTGAAGAAGAAGCCCTCGACCTCCGAGCTGCTCGACTGGCTCAAGCTCCTGCTCAACGAAGACATGAGCGTCGAGCAATTGCGCGAGCGCGACCCGCGCAAGCTGATCCCGCCGCTGCACGGCGCGCTGCTCAAGAACGAGCAGGACGTGCACCTGTTCGAGCGGCTGGCGTTCTTGAGCAGGCGGGAAGTTTAGGCTTCTGGGTCCCGGCTCTGCAGCGCACCGCTGAAGGAGCGTTGCGCTGCGTCCGGGGCGCGAGAGCGAGGTGTGGGCGCATGCCCCCTCCACCTCGGCATTGCGAGCGCCGCGAAGCAATCCAGAATCCCTCCGCGGAAGCAGACTGGATTGCTTCGCTGCGCTCGCAATGACGGAGCAAGGGGCATCGCTGCTTCTCCAACCCGCATCGCAATCGCAGACAAACCTTCGCATCCTCGCGGCGCATTTCGCCCGAGCTTTGCTCTGTCCGTCGCCCCCCCAAAGAAAGAGGGCGCAGGGAAGGCCGGGTGCCGGCTGGCACCCACGGTCCGCTGTGCGAAAGCACACGCAGAAAAACTGCACAGCGGCATACAGGTGAAGCCAAACACACGGCCTTCCCTGCGCAGTGGTCGGACGGCTTATGCCATGCTCTCCCGGGAGCCGAGTTCCTGCTGGCCTCCCTCGCCCTGCGAATTGACGATGCCGTCCACCCGGTTGGGCTCGCGCACATCTCCGCAAAGGCTTGACCGTAGCAACGACGGCCAGGACCACACGGTTTTGCCGTACGCAGCTCATCCGGCTTCGCCATGAGGCTTCGCCGGACTTCGGCGCCGCTCGTCCGCACGAAGCCTCGGGCTCACAGGGACTACCCGCCCTGCCCGCGCCTCTCGCGCACGACGCTGCCGCGTCCACCGCAACCCGGCCCGCGTTTCGAACGACTCGCGAACCGCCCCTCTTCGTGGGCCGGGCTGTTTTGGGTTATGACGCAATTCCGAATTTCGGTAAAGTGGAATATTTTTGAGGGAAGGGATTGACGGGGGTGAGGGGTGTTTTGGCCGACGGGCAACGAGATCCAGTAGCCCGGATGGAGCACAAGCGTAATCCGGGATCGTGCCACAAACGACGGGCCGTCCCGGATTGCGCTGCGCTCCATCCGGGCTACGGGGTCTGCAACGTCGAGACCCACTCAAGAGCTGGAAGCACCGTGCCAACAAACACACCGGTTGAAAACGCCTTTCGAACTGGGGTGCCCCAAGGAAACCATCGCACTCCACCCATGAAGTACACTGCCGCCCAGGCACCGACCAACAGGGTCCAATCCCGCCACCCTACCCGCAACAGCAAACCAATCGGAATGGCGGTACAGAGAAAGACGATCGCGCAGATGGCGATCTGGCCAACAGATTGCCGCTCATCGTTGATTTGGGGCATTTGCCGCGTTTCCATGAACGGAGCTCGTAGGGCGGCTTGGCCGTCAAGCGCAACCCACCCTACGAAATATCACGCCACCGCGGCATCCGGAATCCGCGCCGCTTCCATCGGCTGCTTGCCGCGGATGAGGTCCGACGCGCGATCCGCGATCATCATTGTCGAGGCGTTGAGGTTGGCCGAGATCATGCGCGGCATCACCGAAGCATCGATGACGCGGAGGCCCTCCAGGCCGTGGACGCGGAGCTGGTCGTCGACCACCGCCCAGCTCGAATCCGCCGGGCCCATGCGGCAGGTGCAGCCGGGGTGGAAGGTGGTGGTGCCGCGTTCGGTGGCGGCGGCCAAAAACTCGTCGTCAGTGTTGATGTTGGGGCCCGGGAAATCCTCGTAGGCGTAATAGGGCGACAGCGGCGCACTCTTCAAAAGCCTGCGGGCGAGCTTCATGCCGCCGACGATGACGCGGCGGTCGAGCTCGGCGTCGAGGTAGTTGGTCTGGATGATCGGCGGCGCGAAGGGATCACTGGAGCGGATGCGGACATAGCCGCGGCTTTCCGGGCGCTGCTGCCAGGACGCGACCGTCATGCCGGGCTCGTCCTCGAGCTGGCCCTGCACGCCTTCCTTGTAGCTTGCCGGCGTGAAGGTAAGCTGGAGGTCGGAAGAGTCGGCGCTCTCGCCGGAGTGCCAGAAGCAATAGACCATGGTCGGCGACAGCGACAGCAGGCCGCGGCGCGTGGTCGCCCATTTCAGCGCCTCGATCCAGAGCGAGAGGCCGCGGCGCAGCTCGTTGATGGTCTTGATATCCTTGACGCGTGCGACCGTGCGCGGCGCGTAGTGATCCTGAAGGCCTTCGCCGACGGGCAGCGCATGGCGCACGGCAATGCCGTGGGCCTGGAGCAGGTCCGGCGAGCCGATTCCGGAGAGCTGCAAAAGCTGCGGCGAATTATAGGTGCCGCCGGAGAGGATCACTTCCTTGTTGGCGCGCACCTCGACCGGCGTGCCATTGCGGCCGCCCTTCATGTAGCGCACGCCGACGGCGCGCTTGCCCTCGAAGATGATCTCGGTCGCGTGCGCGTGCGTGTGCACATGCACGTTCGGCCGTTTCATCGCGGGCTTGAGGAAGGCGGTCGAACCGGAGACGCGCAGGCCGTTGTCGATGGTGCGCTGGCAGTAGGAGACGCCTTCCTGCTTCGCGCCGTTGTAATCGGGGTTGCGGGGAATGCCGAGCGAGACCGCGCCTTCCATGAAGGCTTCGCAGAGCGGATCGCGCCACTCCATGGTCGTGACCGTGAGCTTGCCGTCGCGGCCGCGGAAGGTGTTGTCGCCCTCGCCGACCCGCTTCTCCAGCCGCTTGAAGTAGGGCAGCACGTCGGCATAGCCCCAGCCGCGATTGCCCATCTGCGCCCAGGTGTCGAAATCCATCCGCTGGCCGCGGTTGTAGATGTGGCCGTTGATCGAGGACGAGCCGCCGAGCGTCTTGCCGCGCGGCGCGTAGATGCTGCGCCCGCCGGTCCAGGGCCCGACCTCCTGCTGGTAGGCCCAGTTGATGCTCTTCATGTGGAAGGTCTTGATGAAGCCCGCCGGCAGATGGATGTAGGGATGCCAGTCGCTGGGCCCGGCCTCGAGCACGCAAACGCTGGTGCCGGGATCTTCGCTCAGCCGGCTGGTGAGCACGCAACCGGCGGAGCCCGCACCGACGATCACATAATCAAATCTGTCCATTCGTCCGTCCCCAGCGTGTCGTGAAATTGAGTGAATTGCAGCGGCGCGGGCCGACACCTCTCCCTATGGGAGAGGTGATCGAGCGCGCGGCCAATCCGGTGCACATCATCTCTAGCGCGGCTTTTCGTTGAGTTGATATTCGAGATGCGTCCGCACCGTCGGCCATTCGGCGGCGGTGATGCTGTAAACCACGGTGTCGCGCAGCGTGCCGTTCGGCGTGACCTGGTGGCTGCGCAGAATGCCGTCCTGCTTGGCACCGAGGCGCTCGATGGCGCGGCGGCTCTGGTGATTGAAGAAGTGGGTACGGAATTCGACCGCGATGCAGTCCAACGTCTCGAAGGCGTGGCGCAGCAGCAGGAGCTTGCACTGCGTGTTGAGCGGGCCGCGCTGCGCGCTCTTGCCGTACCAGGTCGAGCCGATTTCGACGCGGCGGTTGGCGGCGTCGATGTTCATGTAGGTCGTCATGCCGACGATGTTGCCGCCGGCGTCGAACACGGTGAACGGCAGCATCGAGCCCGCGGCCTGCAGCCCTAAGCGGCGGTCGATCTCCTTGCCCATGTTCTCAGGCAGGGGAATCGCGGTGTACCAGAGCTTCGAGAGCTCGCCGTCCTTCACGGCCTCGACCAGCCCCTCGCGATGCTGATGCGACAGCGGCTCGAGACGGGCGTGCTGTCCGCGCAGGGTGATGGGATCAGGCCAGGGCATTTTGAAGTCTCCTTACGTCATTGCGAGCGAAGCGAAGCAATCCAGAATCTTACCGCGGCGGCAGCCTGGATTGCTTCGTCGCTTCGCTCCTCGCAATGACGGCTTGGCTCACTTGTTCAAAAAATTCAACGGCAAACCGCCGCGCGGCCAGTCCATGGCGATCAGCTCGCCCTTGCCGGACAGCGTGATGTAAGCGGTCTTCAGCTCGGGGCCGCCGAAGGCGATGTTGGTGGTGACGCGGTCGCCGGTCGGGACCTGCTCGACCAGGGTACCATCCGGCGCGATCACCGAGATGCAGCCGGAAACGAGGGTGGCGACGCAGACATTGCCGTTCGCTTCGACCGCGAGCGAGTCGAACATCTGGTAGCCGCCGAGGCCGCAGATCGGCTTGCCCCGCTCGCCGCGATAGATCACCTCGCGCGGCTTGAGCGTGCCGGGCGCGGAGAGCTCGTAGGCCCAGAGCCGGCCCGTCGGCGTTTCCGCGATATAGACGGTGTTTTCATCCGGCGACAGGCCGATGCCATTGGCCGGCAGCACACCGTGCACGACTTCGACGATCTCGGTCATGCCGGGCTTGAGATAGTACATGCCGCCGACGTCCATCTCGCGTGGACGACGCTTGCCAAGATCGGAGAACCAGAGGCCGCCGTGCCTGTCGAACACCAGATCGTTCGGCCCGCGCAGATCGTGCTCGCCGCATTTGGTCACGACGGTCTCGACCTTGCCGGATTGCAGGTCGACGCGCTGGATCGAGCCGCCAAGATAATCGTCCGGCTGTGGTCCCGGCATGATCATCTTGCCGGTCGGGATCCAGGAGAAGCCGCCATTGTTGCAGATGTAGATCTTGCCGTCGGGGCCGAGGGCCGCGCCGTTCGGCCCGCCCGGCACCTTGGCGACGATCTCCTTCCGCCCGTCGGGATAAACACGGGTCAGGCGCTGGCCGCGGATTTCCACCAGCACAACCGAGCCGTCCGGCATCACGACCGGCCCTTCGGGAAATTCGAGGTCGGTGGCGAGAACGCGGACGTTGGACATGTGGTGACCCTCCCGGCTGCTTGTTATGACTTGCACGGGATGTCCGGCACGGGCCCCACACGCAAGATTTGCCTGCGGTTATGGCAAAACAGGTCCGCCTTGCCAAGCAAGCGGGATGGTATGCCAGCGTTGCAGTCCTACTCCGTCACCGGCACCCAGATCTCGAAGCCGCCGTTGCCGGTGGCAGGATCGAATTTTTCGTCATAGCGCTCGAAGTTCGGCGCATCGGCGGCTCTCAGCCCGGACGCCGGCAGCCATTGATTCCAGATCGTGTTGACGGTGCGGCGGATCGAGGCGACGTGCTCGGTATGGGTGAACACCGCATAGCGCTGCTCGGGAATGCGGATGCGACCGAACCGGCGCGGCAGGTCGGAGAAATCGGCGACCTCGACGCCGGCAATGTAGTCGAAATTGCCGGCATCATCGCCGTTGCAGCAGACGCCATAGGCGACTTGATCTTTCCCTTGGCCGATGCCCGCGGGGATGTCGGCGACCTCCTGATGGAAGCGCTGCCACAGTCCGGGAATGGCCGCGCCGTTGTCGCAGGAGATGCGCTCGTCGATGCCTGCGACGAGGAAGGCGCTTGTGGTTTCGAAACGCGGCGGGGCGAGATGATCGAGCATGGTGGAATCCATGAGGATCGGCTCCTGTAGCTTGAGATGGCTGACGCATGTCGCGGCCCGCACCGCTTCGGGTGTGGTGCCAAACTGGTCGCGGAACGCGCGGGTGAATGCTTCGTGCGAGCCGTAGTCCGCCTCCAGCGCCAGCGACAGGATGTCCGGCGCGCCGTTCGCGAGGCTGCGCGCCGCCTCGGTCAGCCGCCGCGCGCGAACGTAACGCATCACGGGATAGCCAGTGGCTGCGGCAAACGCGCGCACGATGTGGAACCGCGACACGCCTGAAACCGCGGCGATCTCGTCGAGCGTCATCGGCTCGGCCAGATGGCTCTCGATGTACCAGAGCGCGCGCTGGGCTGGGTTCATGGTGGTTCTCGTTCGAAGCGTGACCATGATGCACGAAAGCCCGCTTGCTTCGCTTGATCGGCGTTGCGGTCCTGCGAGAGGATAACGCCGGAACAGCCACTGGCAACGTCCGGGCGTTCACGGCTACACTCGGTGCGTCCTTGAAACCGCTCACAAGAAAGCAGGAGGAACCGCGTCATGAAGATCACCGATGTGCGGGCGCACCATATCCGCATCCCCTATGATGCCGGTGTCGCGAGCTTCCGCCAGGGCGCCTCCGCCATCACCGCCCTCGACATGGTGATCGTCGAGGTCACCACCGACGCCGGGTTGACCGGCTGGGGCGATGCCTTCGCCTATGTCTGTCCCCGCACCACGCGCAGCGCCGTCGAGGAGATGATCGCACCGCAGGCCCGCGGCTTGGAGGTACCCGATGCCGCCGGCATTCCCGCGGTGATGGAGCAGATCCAGCGCAATCTGCATCTGTTCGGCCGCTATGGAATCACCATGTTTGCGATCTCCGGACTCGACATCGCGCTGTGGGACCTTGCCGCCAGGATCAGGGGCGTACCGGTGCACCGCCTGCTCGGCGAGACAAGGCGCCCGGCCATTCCGGCCTATGCGAGCCTGTTGCGGATCGGCTCGCCCGACAACATCGCCGCCGAATGCAGGAAGGCGCGTGCGCTCGGCTATGGCGCCATCAAGCTGCACGAGACCACGGCACCGGCGGTGTTTGCCGCGCGCGAAGCGATCGGGCCCGGAATTCCGCTGATGGTGGACATGAACTGCCCGCTGTCAGGCGAGCAGGCGATCGCGTTCGCCAGGACATGCCGGGACGCGCAGCCGATGTTCCTGGAGGAGCCGGTCTGGCCGCCGGAGGATTTTGCAGCGCTCGCCGAGGTCCGCAGCAAGGGCGGGCTCGGCGTCGCCGCCGGCGAGAACGCCTGCACGGAATATCAATTCCGCCAGATGATGGATGCGGGCGCGGTCAGCCACGCCCAGCCGTCGGTGATCAAGGTCGGCGGCATCACGGAATTTCTGAAGGTCGCGGCGCTCGCAGATGGGCTCGGCGTCAAGATCGTTCCGCACTCCCCGTATTTCGGTCCGGGTCTGCTCGCGACGCTCCATCTGCTGGCGACGCGTGACGACGGCCTCGTCGAGATGTTCTATCTCAAGCGCGAGGCCTGCCTCTGGGGCGGCCGCGCCGATGTCGATGCCACCGGCCATGTCGCGGTGCCGACTGGAGTTGGGCTCGGCTATGAGCCCGACCGCAGCGTGATGGAGCGATATCGCGTCGCGTGAGCGCGGCGCCTATTTCGCCGCGTCCTTCGGCGGCGGCGCGTCCTGCTTCTTCTTCACGTCCTCGGCGACCTTCGCCTGCGCGGCCTGGAGATCGCCGAGCGTCTTCTGCAAGCCGGCAACCGTCACCTTCAACGCGTCGATCTGGCGAGCCGCGGCATCCAGCTTCTGCTGGTGATCGAGGTTGAGCTTCGTGATCGTCTTCTGGAGGAAATCGACGTTGCTCTGGAGGCAGCTGGTGCGCCGCTCCATGGTCTTCTCGACGGTGCAGATCTCGATGCCGGGCACGTCCTGCGCGCGGACCGGCGCAATCGCCAGCATGGCGAGCAGCAACATCGCGACACAGACGCCGGCGCTTCGAAGCAGCATGCAGGTTCCTCGTCGATTCAATCACGGCAATGTGCGCTTTTTGCGCGCGGTCGCCGGAGGCTACCACACTCGTACCGCATTCTCGCGTTGAGCTTGGCCTGTTCCCTCGGACGGGGAGCAATGATCCGCATGCGGAGGAAGTGGGCACTCCTTCCGCGGCTTTGTTTAGGGGAGATTTTTGGAATGGCAACGCGCGACAGACGACTGGCGGAATTCGACGGCGCCGGAGAACCGCCGCCCGGCCTTGCAGTCGAAGTGCTGTGCGAAGACCACAGCGGAACGTATCAACTGCCGTTCGCCTGCCGCTATGTCGAAGGACGCTGGCAAAACCACACCGCCGGCGTCGCGGTCGAAGCAACCGTGATCGGCTGGCGCGTGCCGCGCTCGAAGCATTCGGGCGCGGCCTGAACGTCAGGGTTTGTGTCAAAATGCAACGGGGCCGCGCTTCGCCTTAACCTTCGGAACGCGGCCCGAACGAATCACGTCCGAATCAGCCGTAAGGCAGTGTCCACGCCTGTTCACGGCTAGATGTCGCAACGCGCCGGTGCGCGCATACTATATCTGCGCAGCGCGTGAGCAGGCCCGCGCCGGATCCGACGCCGAAAGTTAACGGCTTCAATGACATGGCCCCTGGTTGGAGCGGCGAGGGCCCCGCTCCCAAAACAGGCAGGACGGCACCAGGCCTGCCTAATATTCGACCTCGAGCTCCTCGATCTCGGCCGGCTCTTCCTTTGCCGCCGCGATCCATTCCTTCATCTCGGGCATGGCCATGATGGTGTCGGCATACGCCTTCAGAAGCGGCTCGAGCTTGACGTCATAAGTCACGAAGCGCGTCACCACGGGGGCGTACATCGCATCCGCCATGGTGCGCCTCTCGCCGAACAGGAAGGGACCGCCCGACTTCTCCAGGCAGTCGCGCCAGATCGCCCAGACGCGATCGATGTCGGCCTGCGCGCGCGACCAGATCTTGAAGCCGGGGAAATGTCCCTTCAGGTTCACCGGCAGCGAGGCGCGCAGCGTGGTGAAGCCGGAATGGATTTCGCCGCAGATCGAGCGGCAATGTGCGCGCTGGACGCGGTCATCAGGCACCAGGCCGGCATCCGGCATCGCCTCGTTGAGATATTCGGCGATCGCCAGAGTGTCCCAGACGGTGGCGCCGTCGTGCCGCAGGCACGGCACCAGGATCGACGACGACAGCAGCAGGATTTCGGCGCGCGCCGACGCGTCGTCCGGCGCGGTGACGATCTCCTCAAAATCGAGCCCGGAAAATTTCGTCAGCAGCCAGCCACGCAGCGACCAGGACGAGTAGTTCTTGCTGCTGATGGTCAGTGTCGCCTTCGCCATTTGGCCCTTCCCTCACGCCTGATACCGGCACTCCGTCCGGCCCGCGGCGTGCCCATTACCTGTGCTTCCCACCCGTTCAGCAGCAAGCCACGTGCCAGTTTTCCGGGCGATTTGACTCAGGTCTGGCTTCGATATTGCATGGCAACATGGGACAGGTGGGCACTCCAGTATGATGTCGATGTATTATCAGGCGTTTCAGAACCAAATGGACCTGACGGCGCCGTGGCGGGCGGGGGCGTCCTCCGCGCTCAAATTCCTCCATCTGGTGCCGCAGGGCCTGTCGGATCAGGTCGTTGGCCGGCTCTCGGCGGCGCTGGAGCTGATCTCGCGCTCCACCCTCACCTATCATCGCCCGGCCTATGGCATCGACAGCATCATGGTCGGAAATCGCGAGGTCGCCGTCACCGAGGAGATCGCCTACGCGACGCCATTCGGCTCGCTGCTGCATTTCAGGAAGGAGGGCGTGGGCGAGCAGCCGCGCATGCTGCTGGTGGCGCCGATGTCCGGACACTTCGCGACGCTACTGCGCGGCACCGTGAAGACGCTGCTCCAGGACCACGACGTCTACATCACCGACTGGCACAACCCGCGCGACATTCCCCGCAGCGAGGGCCGCTTCGGCCTCGACGACTACACCGAGCATCTGATCGACTTCCTCGGCCAATTGGGTCCGCGCCCGCACATGGTCGCGATCTGCCAGCCCTCGGTCTCCGCGCTCGCGGCCGCCGCGATCATGTGCGAGGGCAACCATCCCTCGCGGCCCGCGACGCTGACGCTGATGGCGGGGCCGATCGACACGCGCATCCAGCCGACCAGGGTCAACGAGTTCGCCAAGAGCAGGCCGATCGACTGGTTCGAGCAGAACCTGATCAACTACGTGCCGGTGCAGTGCCGCGGCGCGCTGCGAAAGGTCTATCCGGGCTTCGTGCAGCTCACCGCCTTCGTCTCGATGAATCTCGAGCGCCACATCAAGCAGCACATGGATCTCGCCGACCACATCGCCAAGGGCGAGAAGGAGAAGGCGGCCAGCATCAAGACCTTCTACGACGAATATTTCGCCGTGATGGACCTGCCGGCCGAGTTCTACATCGAGACCGTGCGCGACGTTTTCCAGGAGCATCTCCTGCCCCAGGGCAAGCTGATGCATCGCGGACGTCCGGTGAACACCAAGGCCGTCAGCCGCATGGGGCTGATGACGGTCGAGGGCGAGAAGGACGACATCTGCTCGATCGGCCAGACGCTGGCGGCGCAAGACCTCTGCACCGGCGTGCGCGCCTATCGTCGCGTCCACCACATGCAGGCCGGCGTCGGCCATTACGGCGTGTTCTCCGGCAAGCGCTGGAATAACGAGATCTACCCGCTGCTGCGGGATTTCGTGCACGTGAATTCGTAAGACCGGATTCCTTCAGCAGGATCGGACAAAGCGTCGCGGCTTTGGGAAAGACGCGAGCGCTGCACCAGGCTTAAGGCAAGGCATGTCGCTCGAGCCCGAGGCCCTGCCATGTCCGAATTGCCACCCCCTAATACCACGCCGGCCGCGATCGTCGACGCGCTGAAGGCGGTTGCGGGCAATCCGCCAAAGGTACGCGCGAGCTTCGCCAAGGGTCGATGCGTACGCGGCACCTATACCCAATCCGAGAGCGCCGGTGAGATCACGCGGTCGCCGAGCTTCACAAGACCGTCGCGCGTGCTGGCGCGCTTCTCCGTCGGCGGCGGCAACCTGAAAGTCGCCGATACCAACAACCTCGTGCTGCGCGGCTTCAGCTTCAGGCTTGGCGACGAGGCCCATCGCTCGGACATTTTGGTGGAAAGCGCTCCGGTGCATTTCGCAAGGACGCTCGACCAGATGCTCGCCTTCCTCGAGGCGCGCATTCCCGGCGCGGACGGCAAACCTGATGCAGAGAAGGTCAAGGCGTTCTCCGCGGCCAACCCCGAGACGCTGAACCAGGCGCATTACATCGCCGCGCGGCGGCTGCCCGCGAGCTTCGCCGGCACGACCTATTGGGGCGTGCACGCCTTTCCCGCCACGAATGCCGCGGGTGAGACCCGCTTCATCAAGTTCAAGCTCGCGCCTGTCGGTGGCGATGTCACGCTGAGCGAGGACGAAGCCAGGACGAAGTCCGCCGACTTCCTGCACGAGGATCTCGCGCGGAAGATCGCAGCCGGCGAAGTCCGCTTCAACGTCATGGCCTTGCTCGACCGTCCCGGCGATCCCACGCTGGACGTAACGCTGCGATGGCCGGACGAGGACAAGCGCGAGGAGATGCGGCTGGGGACGATCGTCATCACCAGTCTCGAAGCCGACGATGCCTGCGACGGGTCCATCTTCAATCCGGCCCATCTTGCCGACGGTATCGGCCATCCGCCCGACGAGATCTTTGCGGCGCGCCGCGCGGCCTATGCGATCTCGCTGGCGAAGCGCCGCTGATCAGATCCTTGTTTGGACGCGTTTTCTTGACGCCAACCGGGCTCCACTTCGCTCGAAAACGCTACTCGTCGGGCCCGCCATCCGTTTCCCGGCGCCACGCGCCCGGACTGACGCCGACCATGGACGAGAACACCCGCGTGAAATGGCTCTGATTGGCGAACCCGGCCGAGATGGCAATCTCGGACAGCGGGAGGTCGCGGACCGTCATCAGCTGCTTCGCCGCCTTCACGCGCTGGCGGAGCAGCCATTGATGCGGCGGCAGGCCGGTGGAGATCCGGAATGCGCGAGAGAAGTGGCTGACCGAGAGGCCTAGCTCGGTCGCGATCCGCTGCAACGCGATCTTGCCCGAGAGATCGGAGTCGAGCCGGTCGCAGGCGCGCTTGACCTGCCATGGCGCGAGGCCGCCGCGGTTCGGTTCTGCGGCGGGCTTCAGCCCGCCATAGGTCTGGCCGACATGGGCGGTGAGCGCGAGCATCATGTGATCGACGAAAAGCTGGTTGGTTTCTTCGGGCCGGCGCAGCCCTTGCTGCAACGAGGCGCCGACATGCCGGATAGTCGCATCGTCATGGCCGACACCGGGCTCGTAGCTGAGCTCGCCAACGCGCGGTCCGCCGGGCTGCCTGGCGATGTCGCTGAGGGCCGAGCGCGGCAAATAGAAGAAGAGCGAGTGAAACGGCTTGTCGATCACATAGCGCGGGTCGCGCTTGAGGTCGTACAGATAGGTCGCACCTGCGCGAACATCCGCCTTGGCGACACAGCGGCCCTCCTCCCAGCATTCGCAATCCGGATAGTCGCGAAATTTCAGGCTGACGAGATAGGCATCCTCCGCAGGCAAGGAGCCGGACAAATCCGGCATCGGATCGTCATTGCGGGCTTCGGTGACCGCGAGCTCGGCGCTGTGCAGCGAACGCGTGATCAGCGCCGGTGCCTGCTTCAAGTGAAGGCCCTGTCCGAGTCTCTGTCCGTAGACGCCTGCTTGTGTCATCTCAGTAAACCCATTAGTGAACGGCACGTCTCCGTCGGCCTTTCCGATCGACGCATTATCGGATCGATGGCCAACGGTCCACCTCCACGGCATCAACATGAAGTGTTGTGGCAGGCCGTCGCGCCGACCGCGACGAGGTGAATTCATTGCGATTTCAGAGGCTCGGCATCGCGAAGGACAACGCCGTTGACCTGTTGGGCGAATGACCGCGCGATTTCATCGTGCGTTCTTGAAAGTATTTGCAGCTGGGGGCATTGCCTCAGTCTGACCATTCCTCGCCCCACACCTGGACGACATGGCCGGGCGACACTTCCCGATACTGCCGGACCGGCGGCTGGTAGTCCGGCGCGCGCACCGGGCTTCTGATCTCGTCGTTCGAGACCTCGCGCCTGGAGCCGCGGCGCGCTGGATCGGGCACCGGCACGGCCGCCATCAGCTTCTTCGTGTAGGGATGCTGCGGATTGCCGAACAATGCGGCACGCGGGCCGGTCTCGACGATCTCGCCGAGATACATCACCGCGACGCGATGGCTCATGCGCTCGACCACCGCGATGTCGTGGGAAATGAAGAGATAGGCAAGACCCATGCTGGCCTGAAGGTCGAGCATCAAATTGACCACCTGCGCCTTGACCGAGACGTCGAGCGCCGAGACCGCCTCATCCGCGACGATCAGCTTCGGCCCGAGGGCGAGCGCGCGGGCAATGCAGATGCGCTGGCGCTGGCCGCCGGAGAATTCGTGCGGGAAACGCGCGGCCATGTCCGCGGTCAGGCCGACCCGCACGAGGAGGTCTGCGACCTTCTCTCGCGCCTTCGCCGCCGTGGCGAGCCCGTTGGCGAGCAGCGGGGCAGCGATCGCCGTTCCCACCGACATGCGCGGATTGAGGCTCGCGAACGGGTCCTGGAAAACGATCTGCATCTGCTTGCGGAAATCACGCAAGGTGCGGGCATTCATGGCCAGCACATCCTGACCGTCGATCAGGACGGTCCCGCTGTCCGGCTCCGTCAGCTTGAGGATGGAGCGGCCCGTGGTCGACTTGCCGCATCCGGACTCGCCGACCAGCGCCAGCGTCTCGCCGGCCCGCAATGTGAAGGAGATGTTCTCGACCGCGTGGACCCGGCCCGAGACCTTGCCGAACAAGCCCGAGCGGATCGGAAAGCGCGTGGTGAGGCCCGCGACTTCAAGCAGTGGCCGCCCGGCGGCCGAGACCGTATCCGGTGTCTCGGTCGGCTCATCCGAGGTGCCCGTGACCTTGTCGACGATCGGAAAGCGCATCGGCCGCGGACGCCCGTCCATCGAGCCGAGGCGCGGCACAGCTGCGAGCAGCGAGCGGGTATAGGGATGCGAGGGCGCCGCGAAGATGCGCGCCGTCACGTCGGTCTCCACGGCCTGCCCGCCATACATCACCACGGTACGGTCCGCGATCTCGGCGACCACGCCCATGTCGTGCGTGATGAAGAGGATCGACATCCCCTCCTCCTGCTGAAGCTCTTTCAGGAGTTCCAGGATCTGGGCCTGGATGGTGACGTCGAGCGCGGTGGTCGGCTCGTCCGCGATCAACAGCTTGGGCTTGCAGGCCAACGCCATCGCGATCATCACGCGCTGGCGCATGCCGCCGGAGAAGCGATGCGGATGCTCGTGGAAGCGCGATTTTGCCGCGGGTATCCGCACGCGGTCGAGCAGGCGGATGGTCTCCGCCTCCGCCGCCGCGCGCGACAGGCCGCGATGCTGGATCAGTGCCTCCGCGATCTGGAAGCCGATGGTGAGCACCGGGTTGAGGCTCGTCATCGGCTCCTGGAAAATCATGGCGACGTCGTTGCCGCGAATGTCCGTCATGCTCGCTTCGGGCAACGCGAGGAGATCGCGGCCGGCGAGCGTGACGCGGCCCTCGATCCGGCCGCTCTCCTTCGGGATGAGCCGCATGATCGACAGCGCAGTGACGCTCTTGCCCGAACCGGACTCGCCGACAATCGCCACCGTCTCTTTGGCAGCGACATCGAACGACACGTCGCGGACGACGGGAAGCCATTGCCGCTCGCGCATGAACGAGGTGGTGAGGCCCGCGACCGACAGCACCGGCGCCTGCGCTTCGGCAACGACTTGGTCGGGTCTGCTTGCGCCGCTGCTCATGCGAAGACCTCAGTACATACCGCAGCCAAGGTGCGCCCCCTCTCCCGCTTGCGGGGGAAGGTTGGGGAGAGGGTGCTTCCACAATCGAGGGCCCCCAAGAGGAGAGAACCCT
This sequence comes from Bradyrhizobium sp. SZCCT0153, assembly GCF_018129995.1. Classification (GTDB taxonomy): domain Bacteria; phylum Pseudomonadota; class Alphaproteobacteria; order Rhizobiales; family Xanthobacteraceae; genus Bradyrhizobium; species Bradyrhizobium japonicum_G. The sequence goes on along the minus strand of NZ_JAFCKS010000004.1, from coordinate 185,856 downwards.
CACCCGCGCCTCTGGCGCGACCTCTCCCGCAAGCGGGAGAGGTAAGGGGAGCCCGCGGCTGCACCGATGCGACCATCATCATCTCGCCCTTAGTAGCCCCGTGTCCGGTCGACACGCCCCGGCAGATCTTCGCCGCGGCGATGGCGTGCGATGACGTCGAGCACGAAATCGACGGCACTATCCGGCGACGTCATGCTGGCATTGTGCGGGGTCAGCAGGATGCGCGGGTGGCTCCAGAAGGGATGACCCGAAGGCAGCGGCTCGGGCTCGGTGACGTCGAGCACCGCCCCCGACAACATGCCGCTGTCGAGTGCCGCGAGAAAATCGGCCTCGACCAGATGCGGGCCACGCCCGACATTGACGAGCCCCGCACCGCGCGGCAGGCGCGCGAACAGGTCGGCGTTGAGGATGCCACGCGTTTCGTCGGTCAACGGCAGCAGGCAGACGAGAATGTCGGCCTGCGCGAGGAAATCTGGCAACGCCTCCATGCCCGCGTGACAGGTGACGCCTTCGATCTCGCGCGGCGAGCGATTCCACCCCGAGAGCGGAAAGCCGAACGCCCTGAGGCGTTCGAGCACGGCCTGGCCGAGCTGGCCGAGCCCCATCACGCCGACGCGCCGCCGCTTTGCCGGCGTGATCCGGATCTCGCGCCAGACCTGCTCCTTCTGCTGGCTGATGAAATGCAGGAGATCGCGATGCAGGCCGAGCACGGCCATGGTGACGTATTCGACCATCGTCTCGGCGATGCCGGGCTCCAGCATGCGGACCAGCGGAATGTGCAGCGGGAGTTTCGTGGCGTCGAACTGGTCGACGCCGGCGCCGACCGAGAAGACCAGCTCCAGATTGGGGAAGGTCGCCCCGATGTCATCCGGCGGCACCCACGCCACGAGATAGCGCACCTCGGCGGGATCGCCGATGTCGGGCCAGAGCCGGAACGGCAGGTCGGGCGCACGCTCCGCGAAGAAGGTCGCCCATTCGGCGCCGCGAACCATGTTGGCCTTGTAGAGAACCGTCATGCCACCAAAACTCTCAGAACGGGCTGACCGGCGCGAGCCGGCGGCCGTCGATCATGCGCTTGTGGCTGTAGGCCGCGGGATCGACCAGGGGCGTCGCGCCGGTCACGATGTCGGCGGCGAGCTTGCCGGCTGCGGGACCGATGCCGAAGCCGTGGCCGGAGAAGCCGGTGGCGAGGAAGAAGCCCGGCAGTGCATCCACCGGCGAGATCACGGGAATCGTATCAGGCGTGCAGTCGATGGTGCCGCCCCAGGCTTCCGCGATCTCGATGTCCTTCAATTCAGGATTCGACTTGATCAACGAGGCCAGCGCCGCATTGACCAGCGACATGTCGGGCTCGGGATCGCGCACGCGCTCGGTTTCGAACGGTGACGGCTTGTCGAAGCTCCAGCTGGTGCCGCGCATGAGCTGGTCGAAGAACGACTTTCCGAACGACATCTTCAGGCCGTTGCGGCGATGCAGATAGGTCGGCCAGAAGGTGCGGGCGTAGCGGAACAGGTCGGGCGACAGCTCCACAGTGCCGCGGTTGCGCAGCGCCAGCGTGAAGCCGCCGTCGAGCCGCCGGCGGATGCAGTAGAAGTCGGTGCCGAGCGCGCCGGAGGTGATCTCCGGCGCCGGCGTGGTCCGGCATGCGGTGGCATTGACGAGGCCGATCGGCAGCTCGATGCCGTGGCGGCGGCAGAACAGCGACGACCAAGCGCCGCCCGACAGCAGCACGGACTGCGTCCGGATCGTCCCCTTTTCGGTGACGACGGCGCTGACGCGTCCGCCGGTCGTCTCCAGCCCGCGCGCGGCGCAGCCCTGATGAATGGTGACGCCGTGTTTTCGTGCGGCGGCGGCGAGCGCGGGCACGGCCATCGAGGGCTCGGCGCGCCCGTCGCTCGGCGTGTGCAGGCCACCGACCCATTTGTCCGAATTGCCGGGCAGCCGTTCGGCGACCTCGGCCGGCGTCAGGACGGTCGAGTGCACCTGCATCTCGCGCGCCGTTGCGGCCCACCGCTCCCAACTGGCGAGCTCATCCTTGCTCTTGGTCAGGAACAGCACCCCGGTGCGGCGAAACCCGGCATCGACGCCGGCATCGTTCTGCATGTCCTCCCACAGCCGCAACGCCTCGCGGGCCAGCGGGATTTCCTCACGCGCGCGGCCCTGCTGGCGGCACCAGCCCCAATTGCGGCTCGACTGCTCGCCGCCGACATGCCCCTTCTCGACCAGCGCGACCGAGAGGCCCTTCTTCGCCAGATGATAGGCCGCGGAAACGCCGATGACACCGCCGCCGATGACGACGACGTCCGCCTGCGCCGGCAGGCGTTCGTCGCTATTTATACGGTTGAGCGGCGGGGACATGAGGCACTCCTTAACGTCAGCCTGGACTTCAGTTCGATCGAGATATTGCTCGTCATGGGATGTTCATTCGCGGATCGAGCGCATCGCGCAGTCCGTCGCCGAGGAAGTTGAAGCTCGTCACCGCCAGCGTGATGGCGACGCCCGGCGCGATCGCAAGCCACGGCGCGCTGGTGAGGTAGATCTGGGCGTTATTGAGCATGTTGCCCAAGCTCGCGGCCGGCGGCTGGATGCCGTAGCCGAGATAGCTGAGATAGGATTCCAGCAGGATCGCCTTGGCGACGTTCAGCGTCGCCGCCACCACGATTGGCGCGATCGCGTTGGGCACGAGCTCGCGGAACATGATCCGCAGGTTCGACGAGCCGAAGGCGACGGCGGCGACCGCGAACTCGCGCTCCCTGAGCGAACGAACCTGGGCCTCGACGACGCGGGCCACCCACATCCAGGCGGTCGCCGCGATCAGCACGGTGGTGGTGACGAAGCCGGGCTCGGTGAGCGCCGCCAGCGCGATCAGCAGAAAGATCGTCGGAAAGCACAGCACGGCATCGACGAGCCGCATCAGGACCGCGCCGACCACGCCGCCATAGAAGCCCGCGAAGGCACCGACCGCGATTCCGACCGCCATCGCGATCACCATCGCGGTGATGCCGATCGACAGCGAGACCCGCGCGCCCATCATCAGCCGCGCCAGCACGTCGCGTCCGAGCTCATCCGTGCCGAGGATATGCGCACCGGACAGCGGCGGCGCGAACCGTTTCATGATGTCGATATAGGTGTCGTCGAACGGCAGGAGATAAGGACCGAACGCCGACCCGAAGACGAGGACCAAAATGATCACCGCCCCCGCGAGCGCGAGCCGGTGCCGGCGAAAGCGCCGCCACGCAGCCTGGCCGGGCGCAAGTTGGTCGGTGGAGAGGGCGGCAGTCGTCATCCCTAGCCCACCCGGATGCGCGGATCGACGACGGCATAGAGGATGTCGGCGAGCAGCGAGCCGATCAGCACCATCGTCGCCGAGAACATCAGGATGCCCATCACCACCGGATAGTCGCGGTAGCCGATGGAGTCGAGGAACAGCCGGCCCATGCCGGGCCAGGTGAACACGGTCTCTGCGACCAGCGCGCCGCCGAGCAACGTCGGAAGCTGAAGGCCGGCCACCGTGATCATCGGCAGCAGCGCGTTGCGGAGCGCGTGCACGGTGAGGATGCGCCATTCCGGCATGCCCTTGGCGCGCGCGGTGCGGATGTAGTCCTGGTTGATGACCTCGAGCATCGAGGAGCGCATGAAGCGTCCCCACATCGCGGTCTCGACCAGCGCCAGCACCAGCGCCGGCGCAATGAGGTGATGGAGGAGATCGAGCACCGAACCGTCGCCGACGGTCTCGCGGTCGCCGGACGGCAGCCAGCCGAGCTTCACCGAGAACACATAGATGGTGACGAGGCCGAACCAGAAGGTCGGGATCGACAGCGCGATCATGGCGCCGACGGTCGCCAGCGTATCGAACAGCGAGTAACGGCGCAGCGCGCCGAGCACGCCGATCCAGCAGCCGAGCAGCACCGCGATGATCGTCGCGGTCGCCATCAGCTCCAGGGTCGCGCCGAGATGCGACGATATCACCGACAGCACCGCCTCGCCGTCGCGATAGGAGCGGCCCCAGTCGCCTTTCAGCATGCGGCCGAACCAGTCGAGATACTGGATCGGCAACGGGCGATCGAGGCCGAGCTGCTTGGTGACGCGGTCGAGATCCTCCTGCGTCATCTGGGCGGAGGCGGCAAATTGCGACAGCGGACCGCCGGGCGCGAGATGCAGGATGGCAAAGCCGATCGCCGAGACGATCACAAGCAGCATGATCGCCTGCGCCAGGCGATTGGCGACGTAGCGGGCCATCTCAGGCGATCCAGCAAGCCGGATATATCAGGCCCAGTACCATTCGCGGATGTTCCAGCTGTTGATGGAGGTGTTGATGTTGGGACGGAAGCCTTGCAGCCCTTCCTTCACCCCCTCGGCGATGAAACCCTGGAACAGTGGCAGGATCGCGAGGTCATTGCGGATCAGCTTTTGCAGATCGCCATAGATCGTCTTGCGTTGCGCGAGATCGAACTGCCTGGCGCCTTCGGCGAGAAGGCGGTCGGCCTCGGGGCTCTTGTACTGATAGGTATTGTAGCCGCGGCCGCCCTGGGCGGGAATGGCGCCGGAGCCGAAGCGCGGCGTCACGTCGGGGTCGCTGCCCAGCATGAAGTTCACGCCCACTATCACCGAATTGAATTTCGACTGCTGCCAGAAGTCGCCCCAGATCACGGCGGCCGGCATGTTGTTGACGCGCATCGCAGCGCCGATCGCGCGCCAGTCCTGGATCAGCAGCTGCTGGGTCTGCTCGCGCACCGCGTTGCCCGACGTCGTCGAATTGGTGAATTCGAGCTTGACGCCGCCCTTCTCGCGCACGCCGCCCGAGCCACGCACCCATCCCGCCGCATCGAGCAGCGCGTTGGCCTTGGCAGGATCGTATTTGTGCTGCGGCAGCCCCTGCTGGAACGACCAGGCCTGCTGCGGCACGAAGCTTTCGGTCTGCCTCGGCAGGCCGTAGTTCAATGCGTCGATGATCGCCTGCTTGTTGATCGCGAAATACAGCGCCTCGCGCACCGTGCGGTCGGCCAACGCGCCGAACTCGAGGTTGGGCGCGATGTGCTCGACCGAGGACGTCGAGGACACGAAGATCTTGCGCCCCTTCAGCGTCTTCGCCTCCTGCACGAAGTTCGGCAGGATACCTTGCAGGCCGGTGTAATCGACCTGGCCGGTGCGGAACTGGGTGTAGAGCACGGTGAGGTCGGGAATGTATTTGAAGACCACGCGTTCGACGTACGGCCCCTTGCCGTGATAGCCGGTGTTGGCATTCAGGAGGATGTGGTCGCCCGGCACGCGCTCGCCCCAGCGGAACGGTCCGGTGCCGACGGGCGCGTTGTGGAACGGCGAGGCGTTCGGATCGGACACCTTCTCCAGGATGTGCTTGGGAACGATGAAGGTCAGCGATCCCAGGATCGACATGTAGGGCGAATAGGGAGCTTCCATCCGCCAGTGGATCTCGTCGGGCGCGACGACCTTGATGTCCTTCACGAGGCTGTGGCCGACGCGGCTGCGCGCGCGGAAATCGGGGTTGTTGATCAGCTCGAGCGAGAACTTGACGTCGTCGGCCGTGAACGGCGTGCCGTCATGCCACTTCACGTCGCTGCGCAGCTTGATCTTCCAGGTCAGGCCGTCGGCCGACAGGCCGCCATTCTCGATGGTCGGGACTTCGCGCGCCAGATCGGGAACGAAATTGCCGTCGGGATCGATGAACCAGAGCAGCGAGAACACCTGCCACCAGACGCCCTGATCGACCTCGATGCCAGGCATCAGCGGATGAAAGACGGTCGGCTCCTGCGACAGCGCCGCGATCACCTGCCCGCGCGGCTTGTCCGGCGGGTTGGTCGGGCGTTCGGTCTGGGCGAAGGCGTTGCCAGCAAGGCTCCATCCCGCCGCGGCGCCGGCGCCGAGCTGAAAGAACTGACGGCGATTTGGAATGCCGGGATGCAGTGCCGGAGTGCCGAACCTGCCGGTGTCGTCTGTCATGACCACTCTCCGTTTTCGCACGCGGCACCATCTCCCGCGCCCCCGAGACCCCGGCAAAGGGACAGGAGTGAGCTTTAGTGCTTCTAAATTTTTCTACCAAAATTTCATCATGACTAAATACAGCTGTCAATCACATTGCTAGGATGCGCGACCTTTTCACTCCGACTAAAGCCTGGAACCGATGCGGTCCGGGGCTGAGATGATGCATGGGAGAGAGCGACATGGATGGTCGCGGCGATACCAACGGACCGAAGGACGCCCCGACGATCGAGGCCGACGATGCCGTCGACCAGCGCCTCGGCGAAACCGTGCGGCTGCTGCGCCAGCGCGCCGGGCTGTCGATCCAGGACGTCGCCAACAAGACCGGTCTCTCCACCGGCATGATCAGCCAGCTCGAACGCGCGCGCGCCATGCCGTCGATCCGATCTCTGCGCCTGCTCAGCATCGCACTCGACGTTCCGATCTCCTATTTCTTCGAGACCACTGATCCCGCCGACGTGCAGCGCTACATCGTGCGCAAGAACAGCCGGCGCCTGCTGCGGCTCACCGCCAGCGGCGTCGTCAAGGAAGCCCTGACGCCGGCAGACAAAGGCCAGCTCGAACTCTATCAGCTCACGCTCAACCCGGGCGCCTCGTCCGGCACCGACTTCCTACAGCACACCGGCGAGAAGGCCGGCTACATCCTGTCCGGCAGCCTGCGGCTGTGGCTCGACAACCAGGCCCACCTGCTCGAGGCCGGCGACAGCTTTCGCTTTCCGAGCATCGTGCCGCACATGTTCGACAACCCCACCCAGCAGGTGGCGCGCGTGATCTGGGTGACCACGCTGCGCCAGGCCGATTCGCCGGCAGGTTGACGCGCCGCCGCCGGGCACCACCGCAAATTGCCCCTCGACGCCGCCGCACGGAGTCTGTAGCTCACATGGAGCCGGACTGATCGACAGGGCGGACGCGAGGGCCCGTGACTGACGCATTGGTGTGAGACCATGAAACTAAGGGGGCTTCTGACACTCGCGATGGCTGCGCAGGTCATCGTGACCGCGGCGGCCCTTCTGACCTCGTATGCGGTGACCGGTGCCGCCGGGTTCGGCCCGGTCCAATTCATCGCACTGCTCGCAAGCGCCGCGGTTGCGGTCCTGCTCGCGCGGCTCTGTACGCGTGCGATCGAAACGGCCCAGCAACAGCGCACCGCCGCGCAGCTGGCCGAGCAGGCGCAGGCCAGCGCCCAGATGACCCAAGCCGTGATCAAGACCGCGCTCGATGCCTTCGTTCAGACCGACGCAGACGGCACCGTCCTGGAATGGAGCGTTCAGGCCGAGGCCCTGACCGGATGGACGCGCAAGGAGGCGCTCGGCACCGACGTCGTCAACCTCCTCATCGCCGAGCCGCTCCGCGACGGTTTTCGGCAACGCATGATGCGGCTGCTGCCCGAGCTGTCGAATACGCCGACCGGCATCCGGTTCGAGGCGACCCTGCTGCACCGGGAGGGCGAGGAGATCCTGATCGAGGCGTCGAGCACCGCGCTCAAGATCGGCGGGCGCACCATCATCAACAATTTCGTCAAGGACGTCACCCGGAAGCGCGCGGCCGAGGAGCAGCTGATCCAGGCGCAGAAGATGGAGGCGGTCGGCCAGCTCACCGGCGGCATCGCGCACGAATTCAACAACATGCTCACCGTGATCACCGGCACGATCGAGATCCTCGCCGAGGCCGTGAAGGACAATCCGCCGCTTGCGACCATCACCAAGCTGATCAGCGAGGCCGCCGATCGCGGCGCCGCGTTGACGTCGAGCCTGTTGTCCTTTGCCCGCAAGCAGGCGCTGCGGCCGGCCGAGATCGACGTCAACGAACTCCTTGAAGAGCTCGCAAAACTGCTGCTGGCGACCTTCGACAGGAAGATCGAGATCGTCACCAGGCTCGACGGCAACGTCTGGCTCGCCCTCGTCGATCGCGGCCAATTGAGCTCGGCGCTGCTCAACCTCGCGATCAATGCCCGCGACGCGATGCTGGATGGCGGCAAGCTGACGCTGACGACGCGCAACGTCGTGTTCGGCGTGCGCGAGGCCGTCGCGGTCGGTGCCGGCTATGCCGGTGACTATGTCGAGATCGAGATCGCCGACACCGGCACCGGGATTCCGCAGGCTCTTCGGGAGCGGATCTTCGATCCCTTCTTCTCGACCAAGGACGTCGGCAAGGGCACGGGTCTCGGGCTCAGCATGGTGTTCGGTTTCGTCAAGCAGTCCGGCGGCGGCATCAAGGTCACGTCCGAAGAAGGAAGCGGCACGATCTTCACGATCTACCTGCCGAAGGCGGAGGCGAGCACGCTTCGCCCGACCGGCTATGACGAGCGCAAGATCGTGGGCGGAACGGAAACCATCCTGTGCGTCGAGGACGACCGCGACGTCCGTCAATATGTCACGGTCCAGCTCGAGAGCCTCGGCTACAAGGTCATCCCTGCGGCCAACGCGACCGAGGCCCTGGCCATCGCCGCCGAGGGCTCGCCGTTCGACCTGCTCTTCACCGACATCGTCATGGCCGGCGGCCTCAACGGGCGCGAGCTCGCCGAGCAGATGGTGGCGGCGCGGCCCTCGCTGCGGGTGCTGTTCACGTCAGGCTATGCCTACGATTCGCTGCACGCGCAGGGCCGCACGATGGGCGCGCCGCTTCTGACGAAACCCTATCGCAAGGCCGAGCTCGCGCGCATGCTGCGCCGCAGCCTCGACACCGCCGTCGACGCCGCGGGCGATGCGATCCCGACGCCCTATTCGGTGCAGGCCGATGTCGAGGGCTTTCTCCGCAGGCAGACGTCCGACCGCGACCGCCGTTAGCGTGATAGGATTCGGCAAAATTCCTGGTGCGAACATGGATCGATCGACCAAGGCGACCTTGTGGATCGCCTTCATCGTCATCGCCTCGTATGTCGTGTGGTTCTATCTCGCTTGTGCGATGGACGACGCGTGCCATATGGTCTGCGAGGGCGGCGGTCGTCGCGGCTGCCATCCGCAATGGACGACTGACTCAAAACAGCCCTAACGCGCGGCATTGCGACCGCCTGCAGGCTTGTCGACGGTGACGCGGTATTCGAATGCTGCAGTTACGTCCGCAAGCCGAAATGCGAACAAGCCGCCGGCTCGACGGCCGATCCATGACGTCGGCCTTCGGCCCAGGGGCGCCATTGTACTTTGCGAAAGCCGGACTATAGGCTTGGCTGCAATGTTCGAGTGAGGTTGTGCGTGGGTGGAGACGTGGTCAGCGACTTCCTGGCGGGCGGCGGCGAGATGGGCGCCCTGACGCGAGAATTTGACTGGTCAAAGACCGCGCTCGGTTCCCCGGACACATGGTCGCAGAGTCTTCGGGTGACGGTCCGGCTCGTTCTCACCTCGCGCCATCCGATGTTCATCTGGTGGGGACCGGACCTCATCCAGTTCTACAACGACGCCTACCGCGAGACGATGGGACCCGAACGGCATCCGAGCGCCCTGGGCGCGCGGGGCCGCGAGTGCTGGGAGGAGATCTGGGACATCATCGGTCCCCAGATCGAGTACGTCATGGCGGGCCACGGAGCGACCTGGCACGAGGACCAATTGGTGCCGGTGACGCGCCACGGCCGTCGCGAGAATGTCTGGTGGACGTACAGCTTTGGCCCGATCGATTTCGAAGGCAAGGTCGGCGGCGTGCTCGTCGTCTGCAAGGACGTCACGTCCGAGCACATGGGAAAGGAAGCGCTGAACCTCATCAACGAGGAACTGAAGCACCGCGTCAAGAATACGCTGACGGTGCTCGGTGCGGTGGCCACGCAAACGTTTCGCGACGCATCGAGCAAGGCCGATCTCGACAAATATCAAGGAAGGCTGGCCGCGTTCGGACGCGCGCACGACTTGCTGACCGCAGCAAACTGGGCGGCGGCACCCCTTCCAGACGTGATCAGCACGGCCCTCAGTCCCTACAGGGCAGGCGACGTCCGGTTCACGGTGTCGGGGCCTCCGCTTGTCGTCAAGTCCCGGCAGGCCCTCGCTCTGTCCCTGGCAATCCACGAGCTCGCGACCAACGCCTTGAAATATGGTGCTCTGACCGCCGCAAGTGGCCACGTGTCGATTACATGGGCGTCCGAAGATCAGGCGGGCGAACCGAAATTCACTTTCGTCTGGCGTGAGACCGGCGGCCCGCCTGCGTCCAAGCCGGCCGGCGTGGGCTTCGGCTCGCGCCTCATATCGCGGGTTCTGCAGGACGATTTCGGCGGTTCGGTCGAAGTGTCCTATGAATCCAGCGGGCTGGTCTGCCGACTGACGGCGCCCCTCGAAAATCTGGCATCAACCCTCGACTAGCGCGCGAGTGCAGGCCCGCCCGCGGATGCGGTATCCGGCTTCCACCAGCGATGCGTCCGGCCTCGTTTCACGGATGGACAGCGCGTCGCTCCTGGCCGATGCTCCGTCCATCGAACATTCATTGGAGGCGAGCCATGACGACACTCGAGAAGGGCATTACCGCCGTTGGCACGGGCTATGGCGGCAAGAGCTGGAACATCCTCGGCCAGGTCTATTTCCCAAAGGCCGTCACCGAGTCCACCTTCGCGTTCGAGACCAACAGCGAACCGGGCCAGTTCGTCCCGGTGCACATCCATCCGACCCAGGACGAATTCATCCTGGTGCAGGAAGGCACGCTCGACCTCAAGCTCGACGGCCAATGGGTCAAGGCCCATGCCGGCGACCTCGTGCGCCTGCCGCGCGGCATTCCGCACGGCTATTTCAACAAATCCGACAAGCCGGCCCGCGCGCTGTTCTGGGTCTCGCCGATGCAGAAGCTGGAGGCGCTGTTCAACCAGCTTCACAATCTGACCGACCCCGCCGAGGTCGTGCGCATCTCGGCCGAGCACGAGGTCGACTTCCTGCCGCCGGAGGCCAACGACTAGGCTACGATCTCCCGATGCACGAATCGTTGGGGGAACCGGCCATGCCTGCACGACGTCATGTCATCGCCATCATCGCCGCGCTCGGGCTGATCTTGACGACATTCGCGACGAGCCAGGCACAAACGCTCACGGCGAAGCAATCGGAAGCACAGGCGGCCTACGAGCGCGCGCTCGGCGATTTCAAGGCGATACTCGCCGAGCGGCGCAAGCAGATAGACGCGAAGCAGCCGCTGCCGAACCTGCCGGGTCAGGCCATCTATCTCGCACGCGTCGCCGTCATCAGTACCTACAAGGATCTCACCGACGCCATGCCATCGCGGATCGGCAGGCCCAACAAGTTCGAGATACCACCGGCCTATTTCGATGCCGACATCGAGCCACTGATCGACGAATATGCCGCGCTGTTCGAGGTCATGGAAGCGCCGCCGGCGGGAGCGCAGAACTCGGCGACGCCGTTCAAGGACGTCGTTGATCTCGCGGTCGCAATCGCACGCGCCAAGGGGCTTGCACCGGTTCACGCCGAAGCTGCGGGACGCATCAGCCTCGGGCTGTTCTTTGCGGAGACCAACGGCAAGCAGAACGTCCGCAACGGGCGCTCGAACACCTATATGGGCAGCTTCCAGACCGGCCCGTCCGAGGACCGCAACGGCCGCAGGAAATGGGAGGCGATCAAAGGCGAGATCGCCGCGGCCAATCCCGAGCTAAGCGCGCGTGACGACAAGGAAGAGGTGCGTGCCCGCGGCACCGACTATCGCTTCAACCACTGGACCAATGTGCGCGACGGCCTGATGAACGCGCACGCCGATGTTTTCAGGGAGATCCCCGGCATCGTGAAGACGCTGCCCGACCCGATCGACCAGATGAAGCTGTTCGAGCTGATCCAGATCGTTCCCACCCCGACCCGGTCCGCGCTTAAATCGGGAGATCTTCTGAACTACCGGGTATCCAGTCCGACGATCATGAAGCACTTGCGCAACAACAGCATCTTCGCATTCGGGCAGGCGGACCGGGCGCGCACTTCGGCGAGCTTCCGCGAGATTCTCGCCGCGATGTGGTTGTTCAACCGGAAGTTCGAGAAGGCGATGGCGAAGTACGCGGAGATCAAGCCGCGCTGAGGGGCAGGTTGCTCGCCGCTTGGCACACCGACAAGACGAGCTAAGGCGCGTACTCATAATTCTTCGTCAATGTCCGCTTGATTCGGTACCGACCGCCTTTGTGCAACCGCAGCAAAGGTCGCAAGGGACCAGAAGGAGCCGCTCTATCGTCGGGGGCAACCGGCCGGCGCCTGAAAGCGCAACCAGTCCCTGACCTCACGGCAGCGTCTCATTTGCGCCACCCGGCCTTGCCCAATCCCTCCATTAAGTGCTCGTGATCTTGAAGGCGAAAATATCGGGGCGGTCGGCTAACATAGGCCGCGATTGAAGCCGCATGACGCATTTGAAGAGTCTCGATGACACGACAGCCCTCCGCGCGACGGCCGAGTTGGCCGAGTGCGGCCGCCATCCATCGGAAAGCCATCGGTATGTCTGGATAGTCGCGAATCGTCTGCCGCGCGACGCGTAGCGCATTCTCGTAATCATTCTCGAAGTAGTAGGAAGCGGCAAGCTGAGACAGCCTGATCGACTTCGCCGGATCCCGCGGACTGAGGCGGAGAAACTTCTCGATGGCGACCCGGCCTTCACCGGGCCGGCCGGAGAAGACGAGAGCCGTTCCCTGCGCTCCAAACGCATCCGCACAGTTCGCTACAGTGGCCAACGCCGCTTCCGTCTCCTCGATCGCCGCCTGGTTGTTTCCCCTCAGATGAAACGTCAGGGCAAGTCGGGTGCGTGCGCCTGTATTGTCTGGGTTAAGCTGCAAGGCCCTGCGCACCAGCGGCTCGCTAAGGTCGCACGCTTCGTCGACCGGCATTCGACCGAGAGCGGAAGCATCCACCAGGTGAGTCCATGCCCATCCGTCGAATCCGTGCGAATAGTCCGGCTTGAGCGAGACGGCCTGTTGAAATGATTGCCTGGCCGAAACGTTCCCTTCTATCGACGGCGTGAGCATGTATGCGACGCCACGCTGATAGGCTTCCCACGCGGTCAGGCTATCGGGTGGCAGGCGCGCGATGCGGCTTCGCTCTGCATCGAGGATTGCCGGCCCGATTTCGCTGATCACGGCTTCCCCTATTTCGTCCAGCACCTGGAACAGATCCGTGAGATTGCGATCGTAGCGCGCTGACCATATCTGCAGTGCAGTTGTTGCGTCGATGAGCCTGCACGTAACCCGGACGCGGCCGTTGTCATGCCAAGCGCTGCCTTCAAGGACATACCGCACATCGAGCTCGGTGCCGACCTGACGAACATCAACGGCGCGGCCTCGATAGATGAAGCTCGAGTTGCGAGCGATCACCAGAAGCCAGCGAAGGCGCGCCAGTTCGGTCAGCACCTCCTCGGCCAGCGCATCGCCGAAGAAAGCCTGCGCAGGGTCGCCGAGAGGATTCGCGAACGCCAAGACAGCAATGGACGGCAGGTCCCTTCTAGCCAAGGCCGGCTGCGGCGAGGCGTGCCATTCTACCCGCGCATCACCAACAAAGCGAAATCCCCTGCGCGGGTAGGTCTTGATGAGCCTCTGCTCCCGCCCGTTGTCGCCCAGCAGCTCTCGCAAGACGTTGATGCGCGTCGTCACGGCAGCATCGCTTACGATGCGGCAGTTCCATACCGACTCCACGAGCTGCTGCTTGGTGACCACGTTGTCTCGGTGCTCGATCAGGTGAACGAGCAACGCAAGCACCTGAGGCGAGGCCGGCATGACCAGACCGTGACGGCTCAGCTCTTGCCGAGACGTATCGAGCGCGAAATCTTCAAAGCAGAAGCGCATGGCGCACCCACCAAGGCGGTCCCGCGGCACAGTAACATGCCGCGGTGAGGTGTCGATTAGAAAAAACCAAGCATTGGTGAAGTCAAATGCCCCGCGGAGCCGTATCGTTCTAACAGACGTCCGGAAGAGAGTCGCATGATCGAGCGCCGTGAATTCATCGTTGCTGCGAGTGCCTTAGGCATCTCCACCATCATGGCGCGTGCACAGTCTGCGGGCCGGGTGGTCAGGGTTGGTTCGCTGATCAACGGTGGTCCCGGTCCAATCCTGCAGGTTTTCAAGGAGACGTTCGAGACGCTGGGTTACGCCGAGGGGCGCGACCTAATCTTCGAGCACCGGTTTGCCCGCGGTCAACTAGATCGATTGCCAGCACTTGCGGGCGAACTGGTGCAGGCCGGCGTCCACGTGATCCTTGCGGCCGGCGGGCCGGCATCGCGGGCGGCCAAGGGCGCTACCTCGACCATTCCCGTCGTCTTCTCGATCGTCACAGATCCCCTGCTGCTGGGCCTTGTGGAAAACATGGAGCGTCCCGGCGGCAACCTGACGGGGTTGACCAGCCTTGACCCCGAGCAGGCTGACCGCCAGTTGGCTCTTCTGCGCAGCATGTTCCCGAATCTCGCCCGTGTGGGCGTTCTCAGCGACGACACGATCCCGGGCGCAGATGCGAGCGGGCTTGCTCCGATCGATCGCGCCAATTCTGCGGCCGCGCGCAAGCTCGGCATCGAGCCCATCGTCCGAAAGGTTGCCGGGGGACCCACCCCCGATTATGCGGCCGCGCTGGACGATATGCTCAAGAACGGTGCCGAGGCCCTACTGGTGCTGGAGGTTCCGATGCCGCTGCGCGACGGCAAGATCGTCGCGGAGGCCGCGAGTGCGCGGCGCATGCCGTCGATTTTTCCTGGAGGCCAATCCAGCACCGGGGGATTGATTGCCTACGGCACTAGTGTCCTCGATACGTGGCCCCGCATGCCGGTGCTGGCAGACAAAATCCTGAAGGGCACCGCTGCGGGCATGATTCCGATCGAAACGATTACACGGCGCGAGTTCGTGGTGAATCTGAAGACTGCGCATGCGATCGGCGTAGCCATCCCCGAAGAGCTGCTGAAGCGCGCAGACCGAGTCATCGAGTAGCGTCCGATAGATCGACACTGAGGCCCCTGTCCATTCTGGGTCGTTTTCGACGGATGCGGCGGTGGTTTGCCGGCTAATTGATGTGCGCTTCTGTCACAAGAGCCCCGAACCGGGTTAGGTGAGTGGCATTGCGTTCGGCTGGACCCCTGTGATTCAAACTCCCAAATTGGGGAGCTCGAATCATGCGCTACGAACTCGCCGACTATGAATGGGTTGCCATCAAGCCGATGCTGCCGAACAAGCCGCGCGGCGTTCCTGGGGTAAGCGACCGTCGTATTCTTAATGGCATCTTCTGGGTCCTGCGATTCGGAGCACCATGGCGTGATCTGCCCGAAGCGTTGGGGCCATACACCACGTGTTACAACCGCTTCGTACGCTGGCGGCGGACTGGTGTCTGGGGCCGCATCATGGACGTACTTGCTTCTGCCCATGATGACGCTGTTCAGATGATCGACACCTCCATTGTCCGCGTGCATCAGCATGGAGCGTGCGTCACAAGTAACCAGCGCCAATCGATGGGAAGATCACGCGGCGGCTTGACGAGCAAAATTCATGCTGTAGTCGATAGCAATGGTCCACCGGTACGGCTGGCGCTGAGCCCCGGCGAGGCCCACGACGTTCGGCTTGCCGGAAAACTGCTGTCTCGCCTTAAATCCGGGTCAATACTGCTTGCCGACCGTGGCTATGACGCCGACTGGATTAGAGAGCAACCGTGTCGAGCGGTTCTTCAACAAGATCAAACAATGTCGTCGGGTGGCGACGCGCTGCGACAGGCTGGCCGAAAACTACCTCGCCTTCGTTCAACTTGCGTCAATCAGGCTACGGCTGCGTCTTAATGAGTCCGCGGCCTAGTTCTCCGGCTTGTTGCCGTCCGTCAGCGTCTTCAGGAACGCGATGATGTCGGCTTCGTCCTGCTCCGTCATCGCCGGCTTGTCGCCGGGGTGACGGTCGAAC
This sequence comes from Bradyrhizobium sp. SZCCT0153, assembly GCF_018129995.1. Classification (GTDB taxonomy): domain Bacteria; phylum Pseudomonadota; class Alphaproteobacteria; order Rhizobiales; family Xanthobacteraceae; genus Bradyrhizobium; species Bradyrhizobium japonicum_G. Next base: position 170,051 of record NZ_JAFCKS010000004.1, on the reverse strand, counting down.
GGCGGATCGGTGACATCGACATTGGCGTGATATTTTTGCGGCAGATCGTTGTACTTCTGAACCGTGCCCTCGGCCGCGCGCGGAAAGACTTTCTCCGGATTTGTGTCGCGGAAATTATAGAAGTCGAGCACCTGCTCGAGGGTATGGAAGACACCGTTGTGGAAGAAGGCGTGGCGCGTGGCCGTGTTGCGCAGCGTCGGCGTCAGGAACATGCCGCAATACTGCGTCTGCTCGGCAATGTCCGTGCGATGCGGACCGCAGACGCCCAGGTCGAAGTAATCGGGATCGCGATTGCCCGCGAGCGCGGCATTGCGCGGCGCGCCGAGCGCCTCGTACTGGTGATCCGTGAACAGCGGCGGCAGTCCGTCGCGCGTCGGCGCCGAGGTATGGCAGCCGGCACAATTGGCCTTGTCGGGGTCGTTGAACAATTGCAGGCCGCGCAGCTCGCTCTCGGACAGCCGCGCCTTGCCCTCGAGCCAATGATCGTACTTGCTGGTGTAAGGATGGAAGTTCGGCTCCTCCACCTGATAGCGCGCCACCGCAAACATCGCCTCCGCGATCAGGAGTCGCTGATTTTTGAGCACACCCGCTCCGAACAGCTCGACGAAGCGCTGCACATAAGACGCATGGCGCAGCTTGTCGGCGACGATCTCGGCGCTGCCGCCGTCCATCTCGTTGCGGTCGAGCAGCGGAAACAGCGCCTGATCCTGCAGCGTGTCGGCGCGACCGTCCCAGAACAGGCCGCCTTGCGGCACGATGTTCGCGGACGCGCCGGTGCCGCCCGCGGTTTTCGTCGTGCGCGCCGCCTGCTGGCCGATTGCTGCCATCTGCGCGAGATCGATGACGTTGTCGTCATCGCCCTTGTCGGGGCCGATGCTGAAATTCGGATGGCGATCGAGATAGGTCAACGACGGCACCGCGCGCGCGCCCTGCCGCGACAGGGCCGCGCCGCCGAGCATGACTGGTCCGTCATTGGGCGGACCGTAGGCGTGATCCGGGCTGTGGCAGGAGGCGCATGACAGCGCGCCTGACGAGGACAGCGAGGCGTCGTAGAAGATCTCCTTGCCAAGCTGTGCCATCGCCGACAACGGCGCGACCGGCGGGCGCATGAGGCGGACCGGGTTGGGATTCGCGCCGGCAGGAATCGCCTCCGCGAATCCTTGCGTCTCGACAGCAAAGACGGCGCCGGCCAGACAGAGCAGGCCGGCGCCGAGAAGCCACATGGTGCGGCTGTTCATAAAGCGTCCCGTTGGACTAGTAATGATGGTGCTCGTCTGGCGGGCTGGTGATCACCGTGCCCGAGGTCGGGTCGAGGAACAGCGCATCCGTCCGGAGGTCATGGCTGTGATCATGATCGAAGTCGAACAGGTCCACGATCGAGCCAGAGCTGGCGTCGAACGAGCCGCCGCCGAGACGCTGGCCATGCAGCCAATTGTCCTCGATGAACCGCACCACGGAGGCCTGGGAGATGTAGGTGTGGCTGACGAAATTCGACCTCGCATAGGGCGAGACCACGATGAAGGGAATGCGCGTACCCGGACCGCAGCGGCCGTTCACCGGTTTGCCGCCAAGGCCCTTCGGTGCCGGCTGCTTCTGCGCACCCAGGCCGCACAGGCCCGGACCGTTGACCTGATCGGCCGTCGGGTCGTAGGACGCGCTCTTCGGCGCGACGTATTGATGGTCGTACCAGCCGTCGGAATCGTCATAAGTGATGATGACCGCGGTCTCGCGCCATTCCGGCTGCCTCTGCAGGAAATTGATCAGTTCGACATTGCCGACCTGCTCGTCGAGCGGATCGGAGTTGCCGGCATGACCGTCCTGGAAGGCCGGCATCTTGATGTATGACACGGCCGGGAAATTGCCGGCCTTCACCGCAGCGTAGAAGTCCTCGAGATCGTAGCCGTGGTTGGCCGGATCGACGTTGCCGTTGAAGTCATGGGTGTGGCCGATCGCACGCACGGAGCTTGGCCGCGCATGGTTCGGATTGGCGGTCGACTTGTAGTACTGGAACCAGGCGTGGTGCGGAATGTAGTCGACGATGCTGCCGTTGACGTTGCTGGAGAACGTGCTTCGGCCGCAACCGGTGGTGCCATTGGCGTTCTTGAGCGTCAGGTCGAAGCCGCCCATGAAGCTGCCCCAGCTGATGTGCTCGGCATTGAGCAGGTCGCCGATGTTCTTGCCGTCCATCAGGATCGTGCTGGTCTTGCTCGAGCAGGGATCGTTGCCCGGATCGGTGTCGCCGATCAGCGTCAGGCCGCCCTGGCCGTCGGCGATCGACGCTGACGTGCCGACGATGTTCTGCACGCCGTTGGTCTGACCGGAGATCACTTCGAGCATGCCCGGCGTCGACGGGCCGAAGGTGTCGGTCCAGGCATTGTCGCTCATCGAGAAGTGCTGGGCGTAGTTCCAGAGGGCGGTGATGGTGTTGCCGTCGAAATAGCCCATCACCTGGCCGTTGGTGCCGAAGGCGCCGGCGCCGCCGGCGGTGCCGCGACCGGTGAATTTCGGGAATAGGTCTTCCTTGCCGTTGTCCACGGCCTGCTGCTCGGGCGTGTAGGAATGGTTCTGCGAGCGCGTATTGGCCTGGGTGCGGTCGAGGCGGAACGGATCCGTCGCGCCGGTGCCGTTGGCCGGGCTGTTGTTGGGGTTGTTGACCAGCAGGTTCGCCGTGACGAGGTTGTTGACCTTCGGCGTATGCGGCTTCGGCGCGAAGGGAATCGAACCGGACGGATTGGCCGCGTTCGGATAGGTCGCGAAGTAGTGGTCGAACGAGCGGTTCTCGTTGAAGATGATCACGAGATGCTTGATCGGCGTCTCGGTGTGGATGCCATGTGGATGGCGATGATGATCCTGGTCATGATCATGATCCCGGTCCCGACCGAAATCGCCCGCGAGCACCGGCATGGCGCACGCGAGTGCAGTCGCGGCCGCGAAAATCGCGGCCGTCGTCAGAAGTCTGGATTTCATTGTTGTGTTGCCCCGAAAGATTGACACCGACCCTCGGGACGTTAATGGCGCGCGATGACAGAGCTGTGTCAGTTTGACGCAAGAGACACTTTGCGCAGTTGTTCAGACATTTTTTTCAATATGGGCGCTTTACCCGAGGCTGCCTGCCCTACTCGATGCGGATCGGCGCGTCCTTCAGGCCGTTATTGTCATAGGCCTTGCGCAAGGTGCCGTTCGTCGTCGCCTCGTTCATGAACCTGGTGACGAAGCTCAGCGCCTGCGGATGGCCGAGCGGCACGGCGACGGCCGTCACCGTCTTCTTGAACGTCTCGTCCAGCACCCGTGTGCCGGGAATCTTCTGCGCCATCTTGTTGAGCTGGTCGCGCGACAGGGCGAAGGCATCGATCTCGCCGCTCTTCAGGAGACCGAATATCTCGTCATAGGTCTGATAGCCCGTGACTTTCGCATTCTTCAAATGCGCGATCGCGCCGCGCATGGTGGTGGTGGCGTTGACGGCCGCGACCTTGATGCCCGCCTGGTCGAGCGTGGCAAAGTTGGTAACGCTCGAACCGGCCTTGACGATGTAGGTGGCGTCCGCAACCTCGTAGACCGGGCCAAACATCATCATGGTCTCGCGCTCGGGATCCTTGGGGAGCCAGGTGACGTCCCAGGTCCCCTTCGACGTCGCATCGGTGATCTGACCGGAATTCTGGTGCACGACATATTCGACGGCGACGCCGAGCTGGGCCGCCATCTCCCGGCCGAGATCGACGGGGACGCCGGCATAGCCGGCTTCGGTCTTGGTCGACCAGAACGCGCCGCCCGCCGGGCTGATCGCAATCGCGACCCGGAGCCTGCCGGTCGGCGCGATCTCCTCCTTCAAACCGTCCGCTAGCGCAGGCATGGCGACCAACGCTGCGAGAACGAGGCCGGCGAGAGCCGACGGGAGCGACCTTGGCATGCCATAATCTCCTGACCTTTTCTTCTTCGTTTCTTCTGAGTCTCTTCTTTTTCTTCTCTTCTTCGTCCCGACCGCGCCGCGCGCCGTCGCTCGGCCTTTGACACAATTCTGGTCGATCGTGCGCACGATGAAAAGCGGTTTGTCGTGACAAAACTGTCAAAGGCCACAGCGCTGTTTGCAGTGCAAGGCCGCTGACCGCCATGGCTATGGTGTTCCACGGCAGGACATTTGTTGATAGCCTGCCGCACCGACAGACAATAATCGGGGGCCACCGAATGACCTGCGCGAATCCCGCATCTCCCGCACGGCGCAACGGAGCGTGGAGAGGTGTCGGGCGGGCGCTCGCCGCCGCGATGGCCTTGGCGGCGCTTGCCGGCTGCGAGGAGAAGAACAGCTTCGTGGCCCCGCCACCGCCCAAGGTGGACGTCGCAACGCCGGTGCAACGCCCGGTGACGCGCTATGTCGAGGCCACCGGCAACACCGCGCCGATCAAGAGCGTCGATCTCGTCGCGCGCGTGCAGGGCTTCCTGCAATCGATCGACTATCAGGACGGCACCTTCGTCAAGCAGGGCACCCAGCTGTTCACCATCGAGCCGGAGACTTACAAGGTCAAGCTCGAGCAGGCGCAGGCGGCCGAGGCCGGCGCGCAGGCCTCGGTCCGGCAGGCCGAAGCCGATTTCAAGCGACAAAGCGATCTGGTGCAGCGCCAGGCGGTGTCGCAGGCCACGCTCGATACCTCGACATCCACCCGCGACAACGCGCAGGCCAATCTCCAGCAGGCCCAGGCCAACACCAGGCTCGCCCAGGTAAACTACGGCTACACCAACGTGACCGCGCCTTTCGATGGCATCGTCAGCGCTCACATGGTCTCGGTCGGCGAGCTCGTCGGCGTCTCCTCCCCGACCCAGCTCGCCTCCATCGTCGCGATGGACCCGATCTATGTGAACTTCACCGTCAACGAGCAAGACGTGCTGCGCATCCGCGCCGAGGCCGCCCGACGCGGATTGACCGCCGCCGACATGAAGCAATTCCCGATTCAAGTCGGCCTGCAGACCGAAGCCGGCTATCCACATGAGGGCAAGCTCGACTACGTCGCGCCGACCCTCACCCAGTCGACCGGCACGCTCGCGGTGCGCGGCCTCGTGCCCAACGACAAGCGGGTGCTGCTGCCCGGCTATTTCGTCCGCGTCCGCGTGCCGTTCACCCAGGAGAAGGACGCCCTGCTCGTTCCCGACACCGCACTCGGCAGCGACCAGGGCGGCCGCTATCTCCTCGTCGTTGGCAGCGACAACATCGTCGAGCAGCGCAAGGTCCAGATCGGCCCCGTCGACAACGGCCTGCGCGTGATCGAAAGCGGCCTCAAACCCGACGACAGCGTCGTGATCGCAGGGTTGCTGCGGGTTATCCCGGGCCAGAAGATCGACCCGCAGGTGACGAAGATCGAGCAGCCGCAGGCGTCTGCCAAGTAGGGAGCGCCAGCCATGATCTCAAAGTTCTTCATCGAGCGGCCGGTCCTCTCGAACGTCATCGCGCTGCTGATGATCCTGATCGGCGGCGTCGCGCTGTTCAATCTCGCCGTCGCGCAATATCCCGACGTCGTGCCGCCGACCGTGCAGGTGACGACGCGCTATCCCGGCGCCAGCGCCAAGACCGTGATCGACACGGTTGCCTTGCCGATCGAGCAGCAGGTCAACGGCGTCGAGGACATGCTCTACATGCAGTCCTACAGCGGCTCCGACGGCACCTACACGCTGACGGTGACCTTCAAGATCGGCACCGACCTCAACTTCGCGCAGGTGCTGGTGCAGAACCGCGTCTCCAGCGCGCTGTCGCAACTACCGACCTCGGTGCAGAATCAAGGCGTCACCGTGCAGAAACGGTCGACCTCGATCCTGCTGTTCGTGACCCTGACCTCGCCGGACTCCAGGTTCGACAGCCTTTACTTGAGCAACTACGCCACCATCAACATCCGCGACGAGCTCTCCCGCCTGCCCGGCGTCGGCAATGTCACGGTGTTCGGCGCCGGCCAGTATTCGATGCGGGTCTGGCTCGATCCGAACAAGCTGCAGGTCCGGGGCCTCGTGCCGCAGGACGTCATCCAGGCGATCCAGCAGCAGAGCCAGCAGGTCGCCGCCGGCCAGGTCGGCGCGCCGCCGACGCCGCCGGGCCAGGCGTTCCAGTACACGCTCAATGTGAACGGCCGGCTCGACGACACCAGCGAGTTCGAGAACATCATCGTGAAGTCGGGCACCAGCGGCGACGTCACGCGGGTGCGCGACGTCGGCTGGGTCGAGCTCGGCGCGCAGACCTACAGCCAGATCTTCTCGCTGAACAAGCAGCCCGCCACCGGCATCGGCGTGTTCCAGTCGCCGGGCGCCAACGCACTCCAGGTCGAGCAGGCCGTCGAAAAGAAGATGGCGGAGCTCGCAAAGGCGTTCCCGCAAGGCATGAAGTACGATACGCCGTTCGACACCACGAAGTTCGTGCAGGCCTCGGTGCACGAGGTCTACATGACGCTGATCGAGGCCGGCCTCCTGGTGCTGGTCGTGATCCTGGTGTTCCTGCAGGACTGGCGTGCCATGCTGGTGCCGGCAACCACGGTGCCGGTCACCATCATCGGCGCATTCGCCGCGATGGCGGCGCTCGGCTTCACCATCAACATGTCGACGCTGTTCGCGATCGTGCTGGCGATCGGCATCGTCGTCGACGACGCCATCGTCGTGGTGGAAGGCGCCGCTCACAACATCGAGCAGGGCATGAACGGCCACGACGCCGCGATCAAGGCGATGGACCAGCTGTTCGCGCCGATCGTCGGCATCACGCTGGTGCTGATCTCGGTGTTCCTGCCGGCCTCGTTCCTCGCCGGCCTGACGGGGCGCATCTATTCGCAATTCGCGCTGGTGATCGCCGCAACCGCGCTTTTGTCTGCCATCAACGCGGCCACGCTGAAGCCGACGCAATGCGCGCTGTGGCTGCGGCCTACGGTGCCGCCGGAGCGGCGCAACTTCTTCTACCGCGGCTTCAACGCGGTCTATAACCGCGTCGAGCGGGGTTACACGCGGCTCATTGGCGTGCTGTGCAGGAACAGCACGATCTCGGTCGCGTTCGCGCTGGTGCTGATCGTAATCGGCGGCTACGGCCTGTCGCGGGTGCCGACCGGCTTCCTGCCGATCGAGGACCAGGGCTATCTGATCGCCGCCGTGCAGCTGCCCGACGGCGCCGCGCTGGAGCGGACCCAGAAGGTGCTCGACAGAGCGAGCGAGCTGATCAAGGAGACGCCCGGAGTCCAGCAGGTCATCACCATCGCCGGCATCTCCGCGCTCGACAACAGCGCCAGCCTTGCCAATGCCGGCGTCGCCTACATCATCCTGAAGGACTGGGAGGCGCGCAAGGGACCGGGCGAGGATCTGCGCTCGCTGGTGTACGGGCTGAACGACAAGCTCGCGGCCATCATGGAGGCGCGCACGCTGGTGCTGCCGCCGCCGCCGATCCAGGGCATCGGCAACGCCGCCGGCTTCTCGATGCAGGTCGAGCTGCGCGACGGCAACAGTGATTTCGCCAAGCTGCAAGCAATCACCGGCGCGATGGTCTCCAACGGACAGAGCCAGAGCGCGCTGCAGCGCGTGCAGTCCTCGTTCCGCTCGTCGGTGCCGCAATTCAACGTCGAGATCGACCGCATCAAGACCCAGACCCTGCACGTCACCACCGATCAGGTGTTCGCGGCGCTGTCGACCTATCTCGGCTCGTCCTACGTCAACCAGTTCAACAAGTTCGGCCGCGTATTCCAGGTCTACACCCAGGCCGATCCCGCCTTCCGCGTCACCGAGCGCGACATCGCCAACATGCAGGTACGCAACTCGAACGGCGACATGATCCCGATCGGCACCGTCGCCACGATCACGCCGGCCACCGGTCCGTCGCTGATCAGCCTCTACAATCTCTATCCCTCCTCGACCGTCATCGGCCTTCCCGCGCAGGGCTATTCGTCCGGCCAGTCGCTGAAGCTGATGGAGGAGATCGCGGACAAGACGCTGCCGCCGGGCACCGGCTACGAATGGACCGCGATGTCCTATCAGGAGAAGGCGGTCTCGAACCAGATCTACTGGGTGTTCGGCCTCGCCATGCTGCTGGTCTATCTCGTGCTCGCCGGCCAGTACGAGAGCTGGTACGCGCCGATCTCGGTGATCCTCGCCGTGCCGCTGTCGCTGATCGGACCCATGCTGATCCTCAACGGCCTGAAGATCGACAACAACCTCTATTGCCAGATCGGCCTGATCCTGCTGATCGCGCTCTCGGCCAAGAACGCCATCCTGATCGTGGAGGTGGGCCTAGAGCTGCACGGCCGCGACGGCAAGCCGGTGCTGGAAGCCGCGATCGAGGCGGCCCGCGCCCGCTTCCGCCCGATCCTGATGACGTCGTTCGCCTTCATCCTCGGCGTGGTGCCGCTGGTGATCGCGACCGGTGCCGGCGCCAGCGCCCGCAAATCGATCGGCATCACGGTGTTCTCGGGCATGCTGGCCTCGACCTGCCTCGCGGTGCTGTTCGTGCCGGCCTTCTTCGTGGTGGTGCAGCGCTTCGAGAACTGGCGCGCGTCGAAGAAGGTGGCGAAGACGCAGGTGGCACAACCGGCCGCGGAGGTGAAGTCCTAGGCACTCTCCGCCGGCGATCGCCGCGCCTCGCCGCTCGAGACCAGCAGCACCGAGACCTTCGACTGCCGCAGCACGGCGTCGGCGACGCCGCCGAATGAGAGATGGTCGCCCTGGATGCGATCGACGCCCATCACCACGAGATCGATATCCGTTGTGTCGATCTCGCGCAGGATCGCGGCTTCCGGTGCCCTGTTCACGCGCAACGTCGTGGTGATGTCGACGTCGTAGCGGGCGGCGAGGTCGCTGGTGTCTTTCAGGATTCCCTCCTCCTGGCTCAGCCCGCGGGACGCGCCGCGCTGCGCGCCCTTGTCCCGCGTCGTCGCCACGTAGATCACGCGGAGCGAGCCTGATCCGGCCTGCGCCAGCGCGACCGCGACCTCGGCGCCGCGCTTGGAGACGCCGCTGCCCGAGACCGGGACGAGGATGTTGAGAGCGTCGGGCATCGGTTGCTTCAGGTGCTTGCCCTTGGCCGCCACGATCGCGAGCGCCCCCTCGAACTCCGCCGCGATGTCCTCGATCTTGCGATCGAAGCGCTCGTTGGTCGCGGTGACCCTGTCGACGCCGACGACCAGGAGATCGAAGCCCTTTTTCGCCTCGTCGCCGATCGCCTCGCCGAGCCCGGACTTGCGAACCCGGGTCGTGACATCGACGCTGCCGGCATCGCCGTCGCCATTTGCGGAGACGGTGTCGGCGGCCTTCTTCACCACGACCTCGTGGCTCTTCTCCTCGCCGCGGGCCTTCTCCTGATCCTTGGCGCGCTGGCCGACATGCAGCACCGTGATCGGCAGGCCGCGCATGCCGGCGATCAGGCCGGCGATGTGGGCTGCGAAGGTGGCGTTGACGCTCTCGTCCACCGCCAGCAGGGGACGCTCGAGATTGGCGACGAAGCCGCGCTTCTCGAATTCTTCCCGCTCCAGCCGTTCCTTCTCCTCCTTGTTCATCGGCAGCTTTGCCAGCGCGGCGCGCAGCATCGGCGGCATCGCCATCGTGGTCACGATCGCCATGGTCACGATCATCGTGAACAGGTTCTGGCTGAGCACGCCGATGGAGAGGCCAATGGTCGCGATGATGACCTCGGTCGAGCCGCGCGCGTTCATCCCGCTCGCCAGCGCCAGCGATTCCCTGGTGCTCAGGCCCCCCAAGGTGCCGCCGACGAAGGCGCCGCCGAACTTGCCGACGCTGGCGATCACGACCAGCAGGCCGGTGAGCATCAGCAGATTGGGGTCGCGCAGCACCGAGAGATCGGCGCTGAGCCCGGCAAGGCCGAAGAACACCGGCATGAAGAAGCTCGAGATCAATCCGCGCAGGCGCTCGTCGATCTGCCGCGTCAGGATCGGGGACTCGCCGACCAGAATGCCGGCGACGAAGGCGCCGAGCACGGTGTGGACGCCGATCAGGTGCGTGATCAGCGCCATGCCGCTCATCAGCAGCAGGATCACGGTGATGACAGGCGCCGTGCTGACGAGGTTGTCGTTGGCCCAGCGGATCAGCTGAAACACGAGCCTGCGGCCGATGGTGAAGCTGATGGCGAGGAAGGCGAGCGTGCCCAGCACGGCTTTCGCCACCGAAGCGATATCCAGCGCCCCGTGCGAGGCCAGGCTGAAGATGACCGCGATGATGATCCAGCCGATAGTGTCGTCGATCACGGCGGTAGCGACGATGATCTGGCCGACATTGCGGCGCATGAAGTTCATCTCTCGCACGACCACGGCGACGATCTTCACCGAGGAGATCGACAGCGCCGTGCCCATGAACAGCGAGGCCACCAGGCGCTGCTCCGGTTGGGGCAGCAGCGCATCGGGCAGGAACTCGCCCAGCGCGAAGCCGCAGGCAAAGGGCACGAGGATGCCGGCGATCGAGATCGCGATCGCGGCCTTGCCGACCTTCCTGACCAGCTTCAGGTCGGTCTCCATGCCGGTGAGCAGCAACAGCAGCAGGATGCCGAATTGGGCGATGCCGTCGATCATCGCCTTCTGCTCGGGCGTCTTGGGAAAGATCGCGTGCTGCGCCTCCGGCCAGATCCAGCCGAACAGCGACGGCCCGAGGATGATGCCGGCGAGCAATTCGCCGATCACCGAGGGCTGGCCGATGCGCTGCATGATCTCGCCAAGGCCGCGGCCGACCGCGATCAGCAGCACGATCTGCGCCACCAGCAGGAATTCGGACGGGCCGGCGGATTTGCCTCCCTCGGCACTGGCCGCAATGGTGGTGAGGACAAGCGCCGCGGGGACAAGACCGACCGGTCGGAACAGGCGCCACTGCATGCAGGTGTCTTTCCCCCTTCATTCGCCGCGGCGAGGTGCCGGCGGCGACAGGGACAGAACCCGCGGGAGGCAGAGGGAGTTCCCTCCAACAGAAAAGTCGAAAACAACCCCATGCACAGTAGAGACGGGGTCGAAAAAGCTTAAGAAATTTCGGTCTTACCGAAACTACTTGCTCCGTCGGGCAAAACACCGGCATGATGGCATCATGCGGCGGCATACGTGACGTGGCGCAACGCACGCCGTCTCCCCGCCATTGCGAGCTTCTCCGTCATTGCCAGCCAACGGGTCCGCGCGAACGCGCGGCCCGATGACAGGCTCCGCGAAGCAATCCTGAGTCCTTCCGCGGAGACAGTATGGATTGCCTCGCTACGCTCGCAAGGACGAGATCACGCCGCCTGCGGCGTCCTGATCTCGCGCGGGAGGATGATCGCCGCCGCGATCGCCAGCAGGCAGAGACCGGCAAAGGCATGCAGCATGGTGACGAAGCCGCCCTGCTCGTAGAGCCAGGCGACCAGGCCGACCGAGGCGCCGGCGGCGGTGAAGCCGATGAAATAGCGCACGGCGTAGGCGCGCGAGCGCCATTCCTCGCTGGTGTATTTGCCGACCATGGCATCGTTCACCGTGACCTGCCCGAACGCGCCCATGACGATGCCGATCGAAACCAGGATCAGCGGCAGATTGTTCAGGCTCGCCGCGAGATACAGGAACGGCGCCAGCATGAAGGACAGCGGCAGCGCCACCGTCTTCAGCGAGTAGCGGTCGAGCAGCCGGCCGATCGTGTACTGCGTCATCGCGCCGAACACGTAGACGCAGGCCGCGATGACGCCGAGCAGCGCCGGACTTTTGGTCAGATCCGCAAGCCGCTCCGCGAACAGCTTTGGCAGCGCGACGGTGACGGCATTGAACGTCGTCGAGATCGCGATCACGACGATCAGCAGCGCGAGGATCACGCGCCACATGTCCTGCTTGGCCACGCGCGCCTGAGCTGCCGCCTGCCTGGAGCCCTTGCGATCCTCATGCACGACCGTCATCGCGAACGCGATACCGATCAGGATGGTGACGATGCCGGGGACGATGAAGGCGAAACGCCAGCCGAGATACTGGCCGATCACGCCGGTGACGAGTGCGGAGGAAGCAACGCCGAGATTGCCCCAGACGCCGTTCAATCCCATCTCGCGGCCGAGCTTGTCGGCGTAGGACACGATCATCGCGGTGCCGACCGGATGATAGATGGAGGCAAAAATGCCGATGGCGAGCAGCGCCGCGCCGAGTTGCGCCTGCGTCTGAACGAAGCCGACCGAGATCATGGACAGGCCGATGCCGACGAAGAAGATCAGCATCATGTGGCGGCGGCTCCAGCGGTCGCCGAGCCAGCCGGTCAGCAGCGAGCCGGCGCCGAAGGCGACGAAGCCGGGCGTCGCATACGGCAGCAGTTCAGAATAGGCCATGCCGAGCGCCGGCCCCATGATGATCACGGCGGCGGCGAAGATCAGCATCGCATAATGGTCGATGAAATGGCCTGCGTTGACGAAGCTGATCACCCGGCTGGGGCTGTTCATGCGAATCCTCTCCTGCTCCGAAATGAGTTATATGTCCACCCCATGACGGGATGCTGCCAATGACTGTCGTCGAAACGCCAATCCTCCGGGAGGTCCGGAGCAACCACCGCTCGCCGGCGGGCGTGCATCTGGTCGCCCGCGACTATCCCAAGGGCATGCGGATCGATCCGCACATGCACCGCGAGGCACAGCTGATCTATGCCGCCAAGGGCACGATGCAGGTGACGACGCCCGGGGGCCGCTGGCTGGTGCCGCCGGACCGCGCGGTGTGGGTGCCGGCCGGGCTCCAGCACGCCATCGATCTGCTCGCCGACATCGAGATGCGCACGCTGTATTTCGACCTGCCCTGGCTGAAGCGCCAGAAGCGCCATGAGGGACTCACGAAGGAGTTCGTGGTGCGGGTGTCGCCGCTGCTGAACCAGGCGATCCTGGCGCTGTTCGACGCGCGCAATACGGAAGAACGCACCGAATTGCTGGTGCGCCTGGTGATGCTGGAACTGCATCAGGCCGAGGATTCCGCGACCTTCGTGCCGCTGCCGCACGAGCCGCGCTGCCGGCGCGCGGCGATGATCGTGCTCGACGATCCCACCGGCCTGCACGACATCGACACGCTGGCGCGCGAGGTCGGAACCTCCGCCCGCACGCTGTCGCGGCTGTTCTCGACGCAGACGCAGCTGAGCTTCAAGAGCTGGTGCCAGCGCGCCCGCATCGCGGCGGCGATCCACCGGCTGTCGACGGATGCCGGTGTATCGGTGAAGCAGCTCGCGACCCAGCTCGGTTATGCCAGCGTGCCGGCCTTTTCGGCAGCGTTCCGCCAGGTGACGGGGCGGACGCCGAAGGAGTTTGCGCGGAAGGGGTAGGTCCCCAACCTCCGTCATTGCGAGCGTAGCGAAGCAATCCAGACTTTTGCCGCGGAAAGACCCTGGATTGCTTCGCTACGCTCGCAATGACGGCGGGTGAGGCAGCCGCCTTGTTCTCCAAATGGGTGAACCGGTCAAGATTGGGCATGACAGCATTCTCGAAACGCACGGCCCAGCTAAAGTTGCCAAATTCCTCCGCTTGATTGTGATCGGCTTCCGCCTAAATCCCGTGTAAGCTTACCGCATCGCACAAACCGGATTCGAAAGCCCAGATGGCCAACGCCTTCTTCTCCGACCTGCTCGCAACGATTTCCGAGCGCGGCCGCACGCTGCTTCGCCGCGGTGACGGCCAGGACACCAAACAGGATGCCGACGGGCTGATCGAGCTGTGCGGCGCGCTGCTGTCGGGCCGGGGCGAAGCTTCGGGCACCGCCATGGCGCGTGAGGTGCTCGACATCTACCAGGAGTTGGATGCGACGGGACGCCGTGCCTTCTTCGACGCCCTGGTGCGCGATTTCGGCCCGGATCGGGAGCGTCTGTCGAAGGCGATCGAGGCATGGCGTACCAAGCCCAGTGACGAGGACGCGAGCTTCCTGCACTTCGCCTCGGAGCCGCGCCGGCAGGAGCTGATCCGCCGCCTCAACCGCGCGCCGGGCGGCACCGGCGACCTCGTCAACATGCGCGCCGACCTGCTCGGCATGATGAACGGGCACACCGATCTCGCCGCGCTCGATCGCGACGTCTCGCATCTTCTCTCTTCGTGGTTCAACAGGGGGTTTCTCGTGCTGCGCAGGATCGACTGGTCGACCCCGGCCAACATCCTCGAAAAGATCATCCGCTATGAAGCCGTGCACGAGATCAGCGACTGGGACGATCTGCGCCGCCGCCTCGATCCGGTCGACCGCCGCTGCTACGCCTTCTTCCATCCCGCGATGGTCGACGAGCCCCTGATCTTCGTCGAGGTGGCGCTGACCGAGACGATCCCGGGCGCAATCGCGCCGCTGCTTGCCGTCGATCGCCAGTACCTTCCCATAGAGAAGGCGCGCACCGCGGTGTTCTATTCGATCTCCAACACCCAGCGCGGCCTCGGCGGCATCTCCTTCGGCAGCTTCCTGATCAAGCAGGTGGTCGAGGAGCTGCGCCGCGAAACGCCGAAGCTCGACACTTTCGTGACGCTGTCGCCGGTGCCGGGCTTCATGTCATGGGTGAAGCAGGACAAGGACATGCCGCTGTCGGACGAGGACCGCGAGGTGCTCAAGCGCCTCGACGATCCCAAATGGTTCGAGAACCCCGAGACGACCGCGCTGCTCCGCGCCGTGATCGAGCCGCTCGCGGCGCACTACTTCCTCAAGGCGCGCACGCCGAAGGGCAAGCTGATCGACTCCGTCGCCCGCTTCCATCTCGGCAACGGCGCGCGGCTCGAACGCATCAACTGGCTCGGCGACCTCTCGCCGAAGGGCCTGCGGGAATCCGCCGGCGTCATGGTCAACTATCTCTACCGCCTCGACGACATCGAGAAGAACCACGAAGCGTACGCCAATGACGGCGAGGTCGTGGCGTCGAGCGCGGTGAAGAAGCTGCTGAAGGGCGAAGGCAGGCGGCTGCTGGATATGAGGCTGTCGTAGACGCTCGCTCCACACCGTCATTGCGAGGAGCACTTGCGACGAAGCAATCCAGACTGGCTTCGCGGAAAGATTCTGGATTGCTTCGCTTCGCTCGCAATGACGAGTGCCCTCGCGCGATCCCGGCCGCTGTCCGCCGCAGGCCCAGGCGCCCACAAGCAATATCGCCCGCTCCGTCGTCATTGCGAGGAGCACTTGCGACGAAGCAATCCAGACTGTCGCCGCGGAAAGACTCTGGATTGCTTCGCTTCGCTCGCAATGACGGAGAATGTGGCGGGCACCCGGGCTCGAGGTCAGATCAGCGTCTCGTACAAATCCGTCCAATCCGGATTGATGCTCTCTATCAGAGCAAGCTTCTTTGCCCGGCTGCCAGCCTTGATCTGCTTCTCGCGCGTAATCGCGTCGGTCATGGTGGCATTTAGCTCGTACCAGACGAGGAGCTTGCAGCCGTACTTCGAGGAGAAGCCTTTCACGAGACCCTCGCGATGCTCGAACGCGCGGCGCGGCGGATTGGAGGTAACGCCCGTGTAGATCGTCCCATTGCGGCGATTGGCGAACATGTACACGCAAGGCTGCTTCATGATCACCCTCATTTGAGAGAGCTTCAAGACTATCACAACCAAGAGATGATTGTGAGCAACGGCCGCGATCGGCGCGATAAAAATATGCGGACTCTCATTGCACGTCATTGCGAGGAGCCCTTGCGACGAAGCAATCCAGACTTCCGCCGCGGAGAGAATCTGGATTGCTTCGCTACGCTCGCAATGACGGAGAATGTGGCGCGGCCGTCGCCCCCAACGTTACTCCGCCAGCGCCTTCATCTCCTTGTAGAGATCGGACTTGCCTTCGAAGCCGATCCCTGAAAGCTCCGGCATGGTGATGTGGCCGTTCTCGACGCGGACGCCGTCGGGGAAGCCGCCATAGGGCTGAAACAGGTCGGGATAGCTTTCGTTGCCGCCCAAGCCAAGGCCTGCTGCGATGTTGAGCGACATCTGGTGGCCGCCGTGCGGGATGCAGCGGCTGGGCGACCAGCCATGGGTCTTCAGCACCTCCAGCGTGCGCTGGTATTCGCACAGGCCGTAGGACAGCGCGCAGTCGAACTGCAGCCAGTCGCGGTCGGGGCGCATGCCGCCGTAGCGGATCAGATTGCGGGCGTCCTGGTGGCTGAACAGGTTTTCGCCAGTTGCCATCGGGCCCGGATAGAATTCGGCGAGCGCGGCCTGCAGCGCGTAGTCGAGGGGGTCGCCGACTTCCTCGTACCAGAACAACGGATAGTCGCGCAGCATCTTGGCGTAGGCGATCCCGGTTTCGAGATTGAAGCGGCCGTTGGCGTCGACGGCGAGTTGCGCGTCCTTGCCGATCTCCTTCAGCACCGCCTCGATGCGGGTGCGGTCGTCCTCGATCGGCGCGCCGCCGATCTTCATCTTGACGACGTTGTAGCCGCGGTCGAGATAGCCGCGCATCTCGCCGCGCAGCATCGAGAGATCCTTGCCGGGATAGTAATAGCCGCCGGCGGCGTAGACGAACACGCGCGGATTGGCTTTGACGCCGTGACGCTCCGCGAGCAGGCGGAACAGCGGCTTGCCGGCGATCTTCGCCACCGCGTCCCACACCGCCATGTCGATGGTGCCGACCGCGACCGAGCGCTCGCCATGGCCGCCCGGCTTCTCGTTGGTCATCATCGCGCCCCAGACCCTGTCGGGGTCGAGATTGTCGCCGGACGCGTTCAGCAGCGACTTCGGATCGGCCTCCAGGATGCGCGAGGCGAAACGCTCGCGGATCAGGCCGCCCTGCCCGTAACGGCCGTTGGAGTTGAAGCCGTAGCCGACGACCCGCTTGCCGTCGCGCACGACGTCGGTGACGACGGCCACCAGGCTCGTCGTCATCTTGGTGAAGTCGATATAGGCGTTGCGGATCGGGGACGAGATCGGTTTTGTGATCTCGCGGACGTCGACGATGCGGACGGACATGGGGTTCAGCCTTCGATGGTCATTTTCGTCATTGCGAGGAGCTCTTGCGACGAAGCAATCCAGACTGTCACTCGCGGAAAGATTCTGGATTGCTTCGCTTCGCTCGCAATGACGGCGGTTGGACTTTACTTCTTGTCCCTGAAATACGGCTCCACCGGCCCGTGCACCTTGATGGTCAGCGGGTTGCCGTGGCGGTCCTTGGCATTGCCGGCGGTGACGCGGACCCAGCCTTCGCTGATGCAGTACTCCTCGACATTGGTCTTCTCGACGCCCTTGAAGCGAATGCCGACGTCGCGCGCCAGGATGTCCGCGTTGTAATAGGGGCTGTTCGGATCGACCGACAGGCGGTCGGGAAATTCGTCGCTCATGATTGTCTCGCTCATAACAGGGTCTCGATTTGCTGCCGCAATCCTTCGGGCCGGGCGGTCGGCGCGTAGCGCGCGATCACCTTGCCGGCACGGTCCACCAGGAATTTCGTGAAATTCCATTTGATGGCGGCGCCGAGCAGGCCGGATTGCTGGCGTTTCAGGTACTCGTACAAAGGGTGCGCGTTGCTTCCATTGACGTCGATCTTCTCGAACAGGGGAAAGGTGACGTCGTAATTGGCCGAGCAGAACGCCTGGATCTCGCTCGCCCGCCCCGGCTCCTGCGCGCCGAACTGGTTGCAGGGGAAGCCGAGCACGGAGAAGCCGCGCGGCGACAAGTCGCGATAGAGATCCTCGAGGCCGCGATATTGCGGCGTGAAGCCGCATTTGCTCGCGGTGTTGACGATCAGCAGCACCTGTCCCTCGAAACGGCGCATGGCGACTTCGTCGCCGGCAAGCGAGTTGGCCTTGAAGTCGTAGATCGCGGACATCGCTAGCCCACGGGATCGATCGGCGACGGCGGCACGCCGCCCGCCTCGATCGCTTCGCCGGCGAGGAGGCAGAGATCCTCGCGGTAGCGGCCGGACACGATATGCACGCCGACCGGCGCCTTGCCGACGAGGCCGGTGGAGACCACCAACCCCGGCAGCCCCATGAAGGGAATGGCGATCTGCGGCAGCTGCGCTTCCCAGACGCGCTTGAAGGATTCGTCGTCCTTGCGGTCGAGGTGATCCGGGAACGGCAGCTCGCCGGAGACCGGCGTCAACAGTACCGCGTAGGTCTCGAAGAACGCCATCCAGTCGCGGGTCAGCGTGGCTCTTCGGGTCAGCGCCTTGGCGTAATTCGCCTGGTCCATCGGCGTCACCCTGCTGCGGTTGCCGCGCAGGCACGCCAGCGCGCCGGGATCGCCCTCGCGCTCGGCCATTTCGAGTTGCGCCTCGTAGCCGTCGCCGAGCCAGAGCTTGATCTGCCACTCGACCGCTTCGCGCATCGGCGGGGTGTTCTCGATTGTCTCGACGGTCCAGCCCGCCCGCTCCAGGCGCTTGCCGGCGTCAATCACCGCGGCCTTCACCTCAGGCGTGGTCGCAAGGCCGTCCGGGTTGAGGCAGAGCGCGGCGCGCTTCGGCCGCGCCGGGCCTTCCAGCGGCGCCGGCACGAACCAGGGGTCGCGGGCGTCGCGGGCCGACATCGCGGCGAGCGAGATCCTGATGTCGTTGACGGTACGCGCCAGCGGACCCGACACCGCCATGATCTGCGGCCCGATCGGGCGCTCCGGCAGCGCCGGGTTGAAGGCGGGAATCCGGCCCAGCGTCGGGCGCAGGCCGTGCACGCCGCAGGCATAGGCGGGATAGCGGATCGAGCCGGCAATGTCGGTGCCATGGGCGATATGGCCGATGCCGGCCGCAACCGCCGAGCCGGCGCCGCCGGACGAGCCGCCCGGCGTCAGCGAGGCATCGCGGGGGTTCTTGGTGTCGCCATGGACCAGATTGGTGGTGAACCAGCGATAGGAGAAGGCCGGGCAATTGGTGCGCCCCAGCAGAACGGCGCCCGCTTTGCGGAAATTGGCGACCACGGGATTGTCCTCGCGCGCGATCAGGTCGCGCTGGAGTTTCAGGCCGTTGGTGGTGGCAAAGCCCTCCTGGTCGACATTGGCCTTGATGGTGACGGGCACGCCGGCGAGGACACCGGGGTCCTCGCCCCTCGCGATGGCGGCATCGACGGCGTCGGCCTGCTTGAGCACGTCGTCCGGCCGGTGGTCGATCACGGCGTTGAGCCTGGGATTGACGGCGTCGAGCCGGGCGAGCCCGGCCTGGGCCGCCTCCCTGGCGGAGACTTTTTTGGCTTTGACGAGGGTGACGAGGTCGGCGGCCGACAGGCGCCAGAGATCTTGCATGGCGAACTCCGTGTAACCACCGTCTTTTAGCGCCGGGAACGCGGCAAAGCCATGCGGATTTCGCAGCGGCGAAGGGGGTGGGATGCGCGGACTATGGCCGCAACCGCCGTCATTGCAATGACGGCGGAGAGAGCCGTGGTTAATGCCGCGTCGCAGACTGGTCCGGGATGTCCAGGAGCGCCTCGGTGAAGGGGAATTCGAGCACGATCTCGCCTTCGACGTCGGTGACCTCGATCACCGCCTCCATCAGGGCCGGCTGGGCGCCCTCCGATTTCACCACTTCCAGGATCATCTGGCGGGCGACCTCCCAGGCGCGATCGGGATTGCGCAGATCCTCTCCCTCGGGATCCACGATCAATTCGTCGCCGATGCGGGTGTTGAAGAAATATTTGGGCATCACGAGATCCAGCTAAAGTCGCCTGTACCGGATTGAAAGCTGCACTGCACTCACAACTGCTTTATCAGGACAGCGTTCACGACCGAATGCGCCAGGCGCAGGGCCGCATCACCAGAAAGTACTGTTCCCCGCGCATTTTTCGCGGCGCAATATGGCCCTGCTCGGGAAAATTTCACTGGCGAACTTTTGTGCTCGCAGTAACTTAGCCTCGGGCGGATACGTCCGAAATCTCGAAAATGGAGAGCCAAAATGGCCTGGAAAGCCCCCAAGATCGTCGAAGTGCCCTGTGGCATGGAAATCAACATGTATGTGAGCGCCACCCGCAAGTAAGCGGTTGGTGATCTGCGTTCTGCGCAGGTGGATCTTTCGGTCACGATGCATGTCCGGAAGACAGGATTTGTGTCGGCGTGAGGTCCACCTCGCGACATTGCCTCCAGGAGACGGATCATGCTTCGCGTCGTCGTCCTGGGCGCCGGGGCCGGCGGCGGAGTTCCGCAATGGAATTGCGGTTGCGAGGGCTGCCGGGCGGCGCGCAGCCACGGCCAAGAGCTTCATCGAACCCAGGCCTCGGTCGCCTTCAGCGGCGATGGCGAGCACTGGTTTTTGATCAACGCTTCCCCTGATCTCCGCCAGCAATTGAATGCCACGCCGCAGCTGCATCCCAAGGCAGGCGCGTTGCGCCATACGCCGATTGCGGGCGTGATCCTGACCAACAGCGAAGTGGACGCGGTCGCGGGCCTGCTGTCGATGCGCGAGGGCTCGCCCTTCACGGTCTATGCGCACGAGAAGGTGCTGGCGATCCTGAACAGCAACAGCATCTTCAACGTGCTGAACGAGAAGAACGTCAGGCGCCAGCCGATCGCCATCAACGAGCCGTTCGAGCCGCGGCTGCCGGACGGCGCGCGCTCGGGGCTCGAGGTGCTGCCTTTCGCGGTGCCGGGCAAATCGGCGTGGTATCTGGAAGGCAAGGCACATCCCGGCGGCGAGAGCGGCGACGGCGACACGCTGGGGCTCAAGATCACCGACAAGTCGACCGGCAAGTGCTTCTACTTCATCGCCGCCTGCGCCGAGGTGACCGACGCACTCAAGGCCGAGATCGACGGCGCTGCGCTGGTGTTCTTCGACGGCACGGTCTGGCGGGACGACGAGATGATCAGGGCCGGGCTCGGCCACAAGACCGGCAAGAGCATGGGTCATGTCGCGATGTCCGGCGACGACGGCGCGATCGCGCGGCTCGCCGACCTCACACTCGACAGGAAGATGTTTCTGCATATCAATAACTCGAACCCGGCGCTGCTGCCTGGCTCGCCCGAGCGCAAGTCTGCCGAGCGGGCGGGCTGGCAGATACCCGCCGACGGAACGGAGATCGTGCTGTGAATGCCGCGTCACCGACTGGAATGACCGCGCTCTCGATCGGCAAGGACATCAGGCTCACTAGCGCCGAGGAGCTGGAGGCGACGCTGCGCCATATCGGCGCGACGCGCTATCACAGCCTGCATCCGTTCCATAGGCTGCTGCATGGCGGCAAGCTGAACAAGGGCCAGGTGCAGGCCTGGGCGTTGAACCGCTATTATTACCAGAGCACGATCCCGATCAAGGACGCGGTGGTGATCTCGCGCTTCCGCGACCGCGCCACCCGGCTGGAATGGCGCCACCGCATCGAGGACCATGACGGCGATGTCGGCAGCGAGGGCGGCATCGAACGCTGGCTGAAGCTGACCGAAGGCCTCGGGCTCGACACGGCCTATGTGGAATCGACCGAGGGCATCTTGCCGGCGACGCGCTTCGCGGTCGAAGCCTATGTCCACTACTGCCGCGAAAAGAGCCCGCTGGAGGCGATCGCGTCCTCGCTGACCGAATTGTTCGCGCCGAACCTGCACGAGGAGCGTATCTCCGGCATGCTGGAGCACTACGACTTCGTCAATCCCGATATCATGAGCTACTTCAAGCGGCGCCTGGCCCAGGCGCCGCGCGATGCCGGCTTTGCGCTCGATTACGTCAAGGCGCATGCCACGACGCCGGAGCAGCGCGCGCAGGTCTGCAATGCGCTGATCTTCAAGACCAACGTGCTGTGGGTGCAGCTCGATGCGCTCCAGCACGCCTATGTCGAGGGCCACATTCCGCCGGGCGCGTTCGTGCCCAAAGCGGGTTAAGGGATAAAGCGATGGCCGGGCCGCGCAATATCAGCGTCAGCGAGGCAAGCCGCCCGGTGCTGCCGCGGCACGCCAGGCTGAAATACGACGAGACGCGACAAGTCTGGGTGATCCTGGCCCCGGAACGGGTGCTGGCGCCGGACGAGATTGCGGTCGAGGTCTTGCAGCTCTGCAACGGCGAGCGCAATGTCGGCGATATCGCCGATCAGCTGGCCGCGAAATATGCCGCACCGCGCGAGGCGATCCTGGCCGACGTCATCGTCATGCTGCAGGATCTCGCCGACAAGGGCTTCCTCACGGAGGCCCGGGAGAAGACGTCATGAGCGATGTGCTCGGCAACCCGGCAATTCCACCCGACGCCAGCGACAGCCTCGCGGTGCTGGAGAAGCAGCGCTCGACGGCGGAAACCTTCGGCATTCCGCTGGCGGTGCTGCTCGAGATCACCCATCGCTGCCCGCTGCAATGCCCCTATTGCTCGAATCCGGTCGAGCTCGACCGCTCGGGCAAGGAGCTGACCACCGGGGAATGGAAGAAGGTCCTGAGCGAGCTTGCCGAGATCGGCGTGCTGCAGGTGCATTTCTCCGGCGGCGAGCCGACGGCGCGCAAGGATCTCGTCGAGCTGGTCAAGCATGCGAGCGACGTCGGCCTCTACACCAACCTCATCACCTCGGCCGTGCTGCTGACGCGCGAGCGGCTGAGCGAGTTGGCGGACGCCGGGCTCTGCCATGTCCAGATCTCTTTCCAGGGCGTCGAAGAAGGCCTCGCCGATCGCGTCGCCGGTTATAAAAACGGGCATCGCAAGAAGCTCGAAGTGGCGAAATGGACCCGCGAGCTGGATCTGCCGCTGACCGTCAATGCGGTGATGCACCGGCAGAACCTGCATCAGCTCCCTGACATCGTCCAGATGTCGGTTAATCTAGACGCCGACCGGCTCGAGGTCGCCAACGTGCAATATTACGGCTGGGCGCTGAAGAACCGTGCCGCGCTGATGCCGACAGTGGCGCAACTCGACGAGTGCACCCGGATCGTCGAAGAGGCGCGCGAGCGGCTGAAGGGGCGGCTGACGATCGACTACGTCGTTCCCGACTATTACGCGCTGCGGCCGAAGAAGTGCATGGGCGGCTGGGGCCGGCAGTTCTTCAACATCTCGCCCGCCGGCAAGGTGCTGCCCTGCCACGCCGCCGAAAGCATCACCGGGCTCGACTTCGAATCGGTGCGTTCCAACCATTCGATCGCCTGGATCTGGCAGAACTCCGAGGCCTTCAACCGCTATCGCGGCACCGGCTGGATGAAGGAGCCGTGCAAGTCCTGCGAATTCCGCGAGATCGATTTCGGCGGTTGCCGCTGCCAGGCCTTTGCGCTGACCGGTGACGCCGCCAACACCGACCCCGCCTGCGCACTGTCGCCATTGCACGAAACCATCTTCAAGCAGGCCGAGCGCGAGGCCGAAGGCGAGACCAACCGCTTCCTCTACCGCAACTTTGCCGGTGGCACCTTGGAATCCGAGAATGGCGCCTGACGCCGACGCGGCCGCATCCGCCAGGCGCGCCGATCCCTTTGCGCCGCTGACCTCCGAAATGCTCGATGTCGGCGAGGGCCACGAGCTCTATGTCGAAAGCGTCGGCCGGGCCGACGGCATTCCCGCCATCTATCTGCATGGCGGCCCCGGCAGCGGCTGCCAGCCCGATCATCGCCGGCTGTTCGATCCCGACCGCTTCTGCGCGGTGTTGTTCGACCAGCGCGGCTGCGGCCGCAGCCGTCCCAAAGGATCGCGCCAGCACAACACCACGGCGCACCTGATCGCGGACATGGAGAAGATCCGCGAAAAATTCGGCTTCGAACGCTGGATAGTGGTCGGCGGCTCCTGGGGCGCGACGCTGGCGCTGGCTTATGCGCAGGCGCATCCCGGGCGCGTCAGCGGCATTGCGCTGCGCGCGACGTTTCTCGGCACGCGCGCGGAAGTGGAGACGGCCTTTACCTCGCGCCTGTCGCAATTCTATCCCGCGCTCTACGAGGATTTTCTGAGCGTACTGCCGCTAGAGGAGCGCGAGCGGCCGGTGGAAGCTTACTATCGCCGCATCCTCGATACCGATCCCGCCGTGCACGGGCCCGCGGCGCGCGCCTGGCACGACACCGAACGCGCGTTGTCGGAACACAAGGCGGCAAAGACGCGGCTGGACCTGGCGTCGCTGAACGTGTGGCGCACATTGCCGGCGACGCCGTTCATGGAGGCGCATTATTTCGTCCACGACAGCTTCATGACGGAGGACCAGCTGTTGCGGAACGCCGGCAAGCTCGATGGCATTCCCGGCATCATCGTTCAGGGCCGCTACGACCTGTTGTGCCCTCCTGAGACATCTCAGGCGCTGGCGAAGGCGTGGCCGGGTTCCGAGATTCGCATCGTGGAAGAAGCCGGGCATTCGCTCTATGATGCCGGCGTGCGGGACGCGGTCATGAAGTCGATCGCAGACCTCGCATCAAAGGCCGCACGATAACAGGACAAGAAAAATGCCGCTCGCCGGGAAAGGCATGCTGCTGACGTCGATGAATATCGACGCGGCCGATGAGGCCGATTTCAACCGCTGGTACGATCGCGAGCATCTGGAAGAGCGCGTTGCGATCGAGGGATTCCTCGAAGCGCGGCGCTATGTCGCGCACGCCGCCAATCCCAAATATCTCTGCCTGTATTCGACCGCGACGCTCGACGTGCTCGACAGCCCTGCCTACCGGGCGCGGCTCGCCAACCCGACCGACTGGTCGCGGCAGAGCATGGCGCGGTTCAAGGACATGCTGCGCGTCGTCGCGCGGATCACCATCAGCAACGGAGCAGGGCGCGGCGCCGCGCTCGGCGTGGTGCGGCTGCGGCCGACCCCGGAGAATGCCGTGGCGTGGCGTGACGCACTGCAAGAAAGGCTGGCGCCGGAAAAACACGACGGCATCATCTCGATGCATCTGCTCGAAAGCGAGCCGGAATTGTCGGGTGCGACGCCTGAGATTCCGGCAATGCGCAACGAAGGTGCACGCGACTGGTTCGTGCTGATCGACGGCACCCGTGTCGGCGCGGTCTCGGCGGTCATCGCCGAAAGCTTCACCGGTCCTGCGGCAGCGCCCTTCCCGCTTCCGGTCTCGGTCGGCACTTACGCGCTGATGTGGGATCTGGCGAAGAGCGAGATCGCGCGCGGCTGAAGCAGCGCAGCGCAACATGTTGCACCGCCGCATTGCTGCGCGCTTCCGTTAATGCTGTGCGCGCGCAGCTCCCATGAAAGAGGGAAAGCGCGAAAATTTGCCGTTGTACTTCGGACCGGTTCTAATAAGCTAACCCAATGACGTCATTCAGAAACCAGATCGACGCACGTTAAGCGTTCGCCAAGCTCAGAAGAGGCCGCCGGGTCTTTGAGCCTGCGCGGACAGGGTAGGAATGAAACCGACCGATATCGCGGCCCCCGACTACTTTCACAAAGTGGTCGATTGCCAATGGGCCTGTCCTGCGCACACCCCCGTTCCCGAATACATCCGACTGATCGCCCAAGGCCGCTACAGCGACGCCTACATGATCAATTGGAAATCGAACGTGTTTCCCGGAATTCTGGGACGCACCTGCGATCGTCCATGCGAGCCGGCATGCCGCCGCGGACGCGTCGAGGAAACGCCGGTCGCGATCTGCCGCCTCAAGCGCGTCGCTGCCGACTTCAAGGACGACATCACGCATCGCCTGCCGAAGCCCTCGGCGAAAAACGGCAAGCGCGTCGCATTCGTCGGCGGCGGCCCCGCGTCGCTGACGGTGGCGCGCGACCTCGCGCCGCTCGGCTATCACTGCACCGTGTTCGACGGCGATCCGGAAGCCGGCGGCATGATGCGCACGCAGATCCCGAAATTCCGCCTGCCCAACTCGGTGATCGACGAGGAGACCGGCTACATCCTGGATCTCGGCGTCGAGTTCAAGGGCGGCCACCGCATCGAGAGCATGAAGGCGCTGCTCGCGGAGAAGTATGACGCGATCTTCGTCGGCTCCGGCGCGCCGCGCGGCCGCGAGCTCGACATTCCCGGCCGGAAAGAAGCTGCCGCCCACGTCCATATCGGCATCGACTGGCTGTCCTCGGTGTCGTTCGGCCACACCGACAAGATCGGCAAGCGCGTGGTCGTGCTCGGCGGCGGCAACACTGCGATGGATTGCTGCCGCACCGCGCGCCGGCTCGGCGGCGAGGACGTCAAGGTCGTCGTGCGCTCCGGCTTCGAGGAGATGAAGGCTTCGCCCTGGGAGAAGGAGGATGCGATCCACGAGGACATCCCGATCCTCAACTTCCTTGTTCCGGTTTCTTTCATCCACGACAACGGCAAGCTCACCGGCATCACCTTCCAGAAGGTGAAGGCCGAGTACGACGCCAAGGGCCGCCGCAATCTCGTTCCGTCAGGCGAACCCGACCAGACCATCGAATGCGACGACGTGCTGGTCGCGGTCGGCCAGGAGAATGCCTTCCCCTGGATCGAGCAGGATTGCGGCATCGAGTTCGACAAATGGCATATGCCCAAGGTCGATCCGAAGACGTTCGTCTCGACCAACCCCAAGGTCTTCTTCGGCGGCGACGCCGCGTTCGGTCCGAAGAACATCATATGGGCCGTGGCCCAAGGCCATGACGCCGCGCTGTCGATCCACAAGCTGCTGTCGGGCGAGGACATCACCGAACGGCCGCTGCCGGAGGTGAATGTTTCCTCGCAGAAGATGGGCATCCACGAATGGAGCTATGACAACGACATCTCCAACGACAAGCGCTTCAAGGTGCCGCATCGCGACAAGGTGATCGCGCTGAAGGACATCCGCACCGAGGTCGAGCTTGGCTACGACGTCAAGCTGGCGCTGGGCGAGGCCGAGCGCTGCCTGAACTGCGACGTCCAGACCGTGTTCTCGACTTCGCTCTGCATCGAGTGCGATGCCTGCGTCGACATCTGCCCGATGGACTGCATCACCTTCACGGAGAATGGCGAGGAAGCCGATCTGCGCCAGCGCCTGAAGGCACCGTCGCTGCACCCCGACCAGGACCTTTACGTCTCCCGTGACCTCAAGACCGGACGCGTGATGGTCAAGGACGAGGATGTCTGCCTGCATTGCGGGCTGTGCGCCGAGCGTTGTCCCACCGGAGCCTGGGACATGCAGAAATATTTGATCGAAATGACTCAAGCGGGATCATCATGTCCGACAAGAAGCCGATCAGCAGCGTAAACGACTTCGTCGTCCGTTTCGCCAACGTCAACGGATCGGGTTCGGCCAGCGCCAACGAGATGTTCGCGCGCGCGATCCTGCGCCATGGCGTTCCGGTGTCACCGCGCAACATCTTCCCTTCCAACATCCAGGGGCTGCCGACCTGGTACGAGGTGCGGGTGACCGAAGACGGCCATCTCGGCGCTCGCGGCGGCGTCGACATGATGGTGGCGATGAACCCGCAGACCTGGGACAAGGACGTCGCCGGCATCGAGCCCGGCGGCTATCTGTTCTACGATTCCACCAAGCCGATGCCGTCGACCAAATTCCGCGACGACATCACCGTGATCGGCGTGCCGCTGACGGCGATCACCAACTCGACCTACACCGATCCGCGCCAGCGCCAGCTGTTCAAGAACATCATCTATCTCGGCGCGCTCAGTGCGCTGCTCGACATGGACCCGAAGCTGATCGAGCAGCTGATCGGCGAGCAGTACAAGGGCAAGGAGAAGCTGCTCTCCTCCAACGTCCACGCACTGCATCTCGGCCGCGACTGGGCGCTGCAGAACCTCAAATGCCCGATCGGTCTGCGCGTGAAGAAGTCCGACAAGGTCGGCGACCGCATCTTCATCGAGGGCAACAGCGCCGCCGCGCTCGGTGCCGTCTATGGCGGCGCGACGGTGTGCGCCTGGTATCCGATCACGCCGTCGTCGTCGGTGGCGGAAGCCTTTACCGCCCATTGCAAGAAGTACCGGCACGACCCTGATACTGGCATGGCGAAATACGCCATCGTCCAGGGCGAGGACGAGCTTGCCTCGATCGGCATCGTGATCGGCGCCTCCTGGAACGGCGCCCGCGCCTTCACCGCGACCTCCGGCCCCGGCATATCGCTGATGACCGAGTTCATCGGCCTGTCATACTTCGCCGAAATTCCGGCCGTGATCATGAACATCCAGCGCGCCGGCCCCTCGACCGGGATGCCGACCCGCACCCAGCAATGCGACATCATCGCCTGTGCCTATGCCTCGCACGGCGACACCAAGCACGTGCTGCTGTTCCCGGAAGATCCCGCAGAAGCGTTCGAATTCGCGGCCGCCGCCTTCGATCTCGCCGAGCGGCTCCAGACCACGATCTTCCTGATGCTCGACCTCGACATCGGCATGAACCACCGGCTCTGCCGTCCGCTGAAATGGGATGACGCAAGGCAGTACGACCGCGGCAAGGTGATGACCGCGGCGATGCTGGAGGAAGGCCGCGACTTCGGCCGCTATCTCGACGTCGACGGCGACGGCATCCCCTACCGCACCTATCCCGGCACGCATCCGACCAAGGGCTCCTATTTTACCCGCGGTACGTCGCGCGATCGCTATGCGCGCTACTCCGAGGAGGGCTCGGTCTACGCCGACAACATGCAGCGCCTGATGCGCAAGTTCGAGACCGCGCAGGATCTGGTGCCGCGTCCGCTCCAGGCCAATGCCGAACGTCCGACCAAATACGGCGTGATCTATTTCGGCTCGACCTCGCCGGCGATGGACGAGGCGATCGCCCTCCTGGAAGCACGCGGGCATCAGCTCGACCGCCTGCGCATCCGCGCCTTCCCGTTCCACTCCAGCGTCGCGAGCTTCCTCGCCGAGCACGATTTCGTCTACGTGGTCGAGCAGAACCGCGACAGCCAGCTGCGCCAGCTCATCGTCAACGAGAACGGCATCGACCCGGTGCGGCTCGTGCCGATCGTGCATTACGACGGCTCGCCGATCACCGCCCGTTTCATCGCAAAAGCCATTGGCGACCACCAGGATCACCTCAAGGTGACCCCGCTCCGCAAGGCCGTATCATGACCTACATTGCAAAGCCGAAATTCCACCATCCGGGCCTCAAGAAGAACGAGCTCGGCTACACCCACCGCGACTACGAAGGCAAGATCTCGACGCTGTGCGCCGGCTGCGGCCACGATTCGATCACGGCCTCGATCATCGAGGCCTGCTACGAGCTGTCGATCGAGCCGCACCGGGTGGCAAAAATCTCCGGCATCGGCTGCTCGTCGAAGACGCCGGACTATTTCCTCGGCAATTCGCACGGCTTCAACTCCGTGCACGGCCGCATGCCGTCGGTGCTGACCGGCGCCAACCTCGCCAACCGCGACCTGATCTATCTCGGCGTCTCCGGCGACGGCGATTCCGCCTCGATCGGCTTCGGCCAGTTCGCCCATTCGATCCGGCGCGGCGTCAACATGACCTATATCGTCGAGAACAACGGCGTCTACGGCCTGACCAAGGGGCAGTTCTCGGCGACCGCCGACCGCGGCTCGAAGTCCAAGAAGGGTGTCACCAATACCGACAACGCCATCGATCTCGTCGCGATCGCACTTCAACTGGGCGCCACTTTCGTCGCGCGCTCGTTCTCCGGCGACAAGACCCAGCTGGTGCCGCTGATTGCGGCGGCGATCCGCCACAAGGGCGCGTCCTTCATCGACGTCATCAGCCCCTGCATCGCCTTCAACAACCACGCCGGCTCGACCAAGAGCTTCGACTACGTCCGCGAGCACAATGACGCGGTCAACCGGCTCGACGTGCTGGTCGGCCGCGACCCGATCGCGGTGGATTACGCGCCGGGCACCGTGCAAATGGTCGAGCAGCATGACGGCAGCAAGATCGCGCTGCGCAAGATCGACGCCGACTACGATCCGCACGACCGGCTCGGCGCGCAGACGTTCCTCGCGAGGCACGCCGCCAAGGGGCAGATCGTCACCGGGCTCCTCTATGTCGACCCCGATGCGGAAGATATGCACGCGCATCTCAACACGGTCGAGACGCCGCTCAACACGCTGGAAGCGGACACGCTGTGCCCGGGCTCGGCGGCACTGGACAAGTTCAACGCCAGCCTGCGCTGATCATTTGCCGCGCTGAAGCGGCGGCCTGACTCGCACGGTGATCTTGTCCGACACGACAGGCGGCTCGAACGGATAGTGTTTCGCGTCGCCCAGCACCAGCTGAAGGGTATGGGTCCCGGGCGGAAGCTCGAGAAATGTTTCGGTTTGCCCTGCCCCGAAATGCAGATGCGACTTGTCCTGCAGGATCGGCTCCTTCGGATCGAGGGGTTCGCTGACGTCGACCAGCAAATGATGATGGCCGGCGTTCTGGTAGTCGTCGCCGGCATGCGTCACGCCCATGTTGCGCAGGCCGAACCGAACCAGGAATCCGCCGCGCACCTTCTGCCCGTCATACGGGGTGATGAAATAGAGCTTTGCGTCCTTGGGAGCGGTCTTGCCCTGCGAACAGGCGATGCCTGGAATCAATGCGAGCGCAGCCGACAGCACAACGCAGCGAAGGATTTGCATCAGATTTACTCCAGCACCTAGGGACTGAGAGCGACGCGGAATCCATGCGTCGGGTAACGAACATTGGTATCGTAACCATCGCGGTTGGACGGTCGCACGTATCGCGAGTCGTTCTTCCAGGAGCCCGAGCGCAGGACGTGCGAGCTGCAGTCCCCCCCACTCCAT
Source organism: Bradyrhizobium sp. SZCCT0153 (assembly GCF_018129995.1). Lineage (GTDB taxonomy): Bacteria > Pseudomonadota > Alphaproteobacteria > Rhizobiales > Xanthobacteraceae > Bradyrhizobium > Bradyrhizobium japonicum_G. The sequence goes on along the minus strand of NZ_JAFCKS010000004.1, from coordinate 139,712 downwards.
GCCGAGCCGTCATTGGGCGCGCCCTGATAGGTCTTGTGCCAGCAATCCTCGACCCATTGGTCGACGCCGCCGCCCATATCGTAGAGCCCGAATGGATTGGGCTTGAAGCTGCCGACTTTCGCCGGCTGCTCGGCCGCGGCGTCGCCGCAATCCTTGCACCCGGCCATGCCCGGCTGGAGCTTGTCGCCCCACCAGTATTTGGTCTGCGTTCCGCCCCGCGCCGCATATTCCCATTCGGCTTCGCTTGGGAGCCGGTACGACTTCTTGGTCGCCTGCGCGAGGAACGCAGCATATTGCTGTGCGTCGGTCCAACTCGCATTGGTGATCGGCGCATCGTCCTTGCCGACGGCAGTGAAGGCGCACGCCTTTGCGGCTGCGCATTCGTTCCACTGCTGCACCGTCACCGGGTATTTGCCGATCGCGAACGGCTTGATCGCGACCTGGTGGACGGGTCTTTCCGTCGGGTCATCGTTGCTGCCCATCGCGAAACTGCCGCCGCGGATCGCAACCATTTCCGGCTCCTGGACCGACATCGCGGATTGCGTCGGAACTGGCGATGGCGAGGTTGCGGGCGCTGCTGCGGTCGAGGGAGAAGCCGCAGGTGCTGCCTGCGGCGTCTGGGTCGAAGAACCGGGTTCGGCTTGAGCGGATTGCGACGTCGGGGATGCTGCCGGAACCGGCAGCGGGGGAGCCGCAGCCTGCTCGCCGGGGCTGTGTGACTGCATGAGCAGATACCAAAGTACGCCGCTCGCAATAACAAGCAGTGTCAGTCCCAGCAGGAATATCAGCACATTCTCGCGCCGACCGCGCGTCCTGCCGACGGCATCCGCATCCGGCAGCACACGGTAGATGCGCACGGGATCGGTGATGTTCTTCACCTTGCGGTCGCCAAGCGCTTCGTAACCGCACACCACCTTGTGCTTGATCTGCTCGTAGATCGCGCCCGAGATATAGACCTGACCGGGCTCGGCGATGCCCTCGATCCGCGTGGCGATGTTGACGCCATCGCCATAGACGTCGTCCGGCTCCACGATGACGTCACCGAGATTGACTCCAATCCGGTATTCGATCCGGGACTCCTTCGCCAGCGAGGCGTTGCGGCCAATGAGATTTTGCTGGATGACGATACTGCAGCGGACGGCCTCAACCGGACTGTCGAAAATAGCGATGAAGCCGTCCCCCGTCGTCTTCACCAGGCTGCCGTGATGCTCGACGATACTGGGCTCGATGAGGTCCCGCTCGATCCGCTTGACGCGAACATGCGTGCCTTCCTCGTCGGCCTGCATCAAGCGACTGTAGGAAGCAATGTCTCCGACAATAATCGCGGCGAGACGACGAGACATCCTGCCGTTTGGCGGCGGGTCATCGTGGCTTCCGGATCTGAAGTTGCGAATTTCGCCCATTGCGGGGCACTCCACAAACTTGCAAGAGGCAGCCGCACCCTACGACTTCGAGAGGCATTCGTCTGTGAAGGCTATCACACTGACGAATCGGGACAATGTCGAAGGATCAGCCGACATCGAGTTCCAGCGAACCGAGGGCTTGCATTGCGTGAACCTTCCTGGCCCGGCCTGCGACTAAGGCAACGCACGGAGCCTCGATCACAGCTCGCTGGAAGCGGGCACGCTGTGCCCGGACTCGGCGCATCGCGCTTTAATGGACCGGCTCGGGTTCGGGCTCGGTTGCGGAGCGGCCCGAATATGCCAACCGGCCGGCCGTCCAGTATTGCCGGCAGGTTTCGAATAGCGCTTCGCCGTCCATGGTCAGGCCGCCTGCATTGACGAGCACGCCGTCCGCGCCGATCGGCTTGTTCATCAGCGACAAGACGCGCTTCAGAAAGCTCCCGGCGAACCGGTCGGCGAGAAGAGGATCGAGCTGGAGCACAACGATCTTCTGGCTGCGGTATCGCCACATCGACATGTCCCGCACCGAACGCCAGGAGATGGTGTCATCGGCGATCCTGATATCGCGAATGCCGACACGGGTGACGAAGACGACCGGCTCCCGCGAGGAGATCAGCGTCCGGAGCATCTTGCAGGTGGCCAGGCCGAACAACGCGACGCCGAAATAGCAGATCGCGATCTGGAACGCGGTGATGTTCTTGGCGTCGTGCCAGTTGAATGCGAGTGCGGCACACAGCAGCGTCAGCAACAGGCTGGCTCCGAGGAGCCCGAGCAGCCGCGCCAGGGAATAGCCGATCGCAAGGTTGGGCAAGTTCTGACTTACGGACATCGTGACCGCCACCAGCCATCTGCAACAACCAGGGGAATATCAACGCCCTCCTTCTAGGGCTGGAACCTTGCGCGAGGCTCCCCGCAGCAGGGTGAGGCGGAAGCACTTGAACGCGGGCCGCTCCGCCTGCGACTAACCGCCAACCGGCCCCGCCTCACCAGGCGGGCCGCCGACGGCTCACGCATCCGGTGCGATCATGAAGCTTGCCCTCGTCCTTCCGCTTGCTCTTGCCGCCTACGTCGGCGCTGCCCGGGCCGATGAGGCCGACGACATCCGCGAAGCCACCAAGGCCGAGGCCGAGACCTTCAACGCGCGCATGTATGCGGGCACGCCCGGCAGCAAGGCCTACGCCTGCTTCGTGCGCCGCTACGATGCCGGGCATCTGGCGCGGCATCCGAAGCAGAAGGTCGCCGCCATGAAGCTGCTGATCTCCGCGGAGGCCGACCAGGAAGACAAGCAGCTCCACAACTCCTTCCGCCTCGGCTTCAGATATCGCCATCGCTCGGGCGATTTCGACTCCAGCGGCTCCTGTAACCACGCCGTGTTCACCAAGGACGGCACCGAGATCCGCCTCGGCTGCGGCGTCGACTGCGAAGGCGGCGGCATCGGCGTGGCGCTGTCGAAGGACGACAAATCGGCAATCGTGCGGCTGGCACGGGTCAGGGTCTGGCAGAACAACAAGCCGGATGACGATGCCGAGCAGTCGCTGGTCGCCGGCGCCGACGACGGCATTTTCCGCCTCGACCGCACCGACACCGCGGAGTGCGCCTCGCTCGTGACCGACCGCAAGGAACTCGCCGCCCTCCGTCACAAATGATATGTCTCCGGCAAATTCAGGTCAGCCGAGGGAGATCGCCATGAACCGCCGGAACATCTTGTGGAGCGCCGTCTCGGCGTTGGGCGTCGCGCTTGGCGCCTCCAGCGCCAAGGCCGCGACGGACGCGGGCCCGGGCAACAAGCTCAAGGTGGTCTACCATCTCAGTGACGCCGAGAAGGTCAATTTCGTGCTCGGCAACATCCAGAACCACATCGACGGTGTCGGCGGCCCGGATCACGTCACGATCGCGCTGGTCATCCATGGGCCGGCGCTGAAGGCGTTTCACGCGGCGCAGGCCAACCCCGACGTCAGCAAGCGCGTCGGCGATTTCTCCAAGGACGGCGTCGAACTCGCCGCCTGCGGCAACACGATGAAGGCGCAGAACATCACGCTGACGGATCTGCTGCCGGGCTTCGTCAGCGCGGAGAAAGGCGGCGTGGTCCGCCTCGCCGAGCTTCAATCGCAGGGCTACCTCTATCTGCGGCCGTAGGCGCCGCCACCTCCTCCGTCGTTGCGAGCGTAGCGAAGCAATCCAGTCCGTCCGCGGAGACAGACTGGATTGCTTCGTCGCAAGGGCTCCTCGCAATGACGGTAGTGCGCGTTGCGCCAACGAGTCCACATCCCCCATCGGGCTTGACACACCCATAACCCTACGGTTATGAGTAAATCCATAACTTTCTGGTTATGGATCTTATGTCCGCCGCACCCGACCTTCTTTTCAGAACGCTCGCCGATCCGACGCGGCGAGCGATCTTCGAACGGCTTTGCCGCGAGGGCGAGCAGACCGTCGGGGCACTGACGCTGCGATCGGGCGTTTCCCAGCCGGCGGTCTCGAAACATCTCGGCGCGCTGAAGCAGGCTGGCCTCGTGCGCGACCGGCATGAAGGACGCCAGACGCATTACAGCGCGCAGCCCGGTGCGCTCAATCCGCTGGTCGACTGGACCAGCCAGATGGCCGGCTTCTGGCAGAACCGGCTCGACGCACTCGACGATCTCCTGAAGAGGATGGACCAATGACCGAAGCTGCAACCGAGACACGTTCCGTCGTCATCGAGCGCGAATTTGCCTTTCCCGCAGAGCGGATCTGGCGCGCGCTGACGCAGCCGCATCTGATCGAGGAATGGCTGATGAAGAATGACTTCAAGCCGACCGTCGGCCATCGCTTCAACCTGCGCGGCGAGTGGGGCGGCGTGCTGGACTGCGAGGTGCTTGCCATCGAGCCTCAGCGCACCCTCGCCTACACCTGGAATTTTGCGCATGAGGACGCAGCGTTCGATCTCAAGAGCGTCGTGACCTTCACGCTGACGCCGACGGGTGCGGGCACGCACCTGCGTGTCGAGCAAGCCGGCTTCAGCCCGACGCAGAAGCAGGCTTTTGGCGGCGCGCATGCCGGCTGGAAGCAGTTTTTCGCCAAGCTGGACGAGGTGCTGGCACGGGCTGAGTAGCTCGGCCGGCGTCCGTTCCGATCATTTGCCAAGGAGGTCTCATTGAGCACGAACATGTGGATTCGACAGATTCATCGCTGGCTGTCGATGGCTTTCACGATCGCCGTCATCGCGAACATCGTCGCCATGATCATGCAGCTCCAGGCCGTGTGGATCGGCCTGATGGCGCTGGTCCCGCTGATCCCGCTGCTCGCGACCGGGCTGTATCTGTTCGCACTGCCCTATCTCGGCCGCAGCGACGCTGTGCGAAGCGAGGCGAGATCATGAAGAAAGCCGTGACCGCGACCAGGAGTGGTCCGACGGAAGCAAAGGCAGCCTCACCCTCCAAATTGATCGACGGCAGGATCAAGGAGCTCGGCGACTGGCGCGGCGAAATGCTGGGGAAGATCCGCGGCCTGATCAAGCAGGCCGATCCCGAGGTCGTGGAGGAATGGAAATGGCGCGGCGTTCCCGTGTGGGAGCACGACGGCATCATCTGCACCGGCGAGACCTACAAGGCGGTGGTGAAGATGACGTTTGCCAGGGGCGCGGCGCTGGACGATCCGACCGGCCTGTTCAATTCCAGCCTCGAGGGCAATGTGCGGCGCGCGATCGATTTTCGCGAGGGCGAGAAGATCAACGAGACGGCGCTGAAGGCACTGATCCGCGCGGCCGTGGACTTGAACAGGTCCAAGGCCAGGAAGAAGCCGGCCAAACGTTCGGCATAGACGGCGGCGTCAAGCCGCCGCCGGAATCGGGCGCGGGCTCACCACATATTCGCGCAGGACCTTGTCGTTGGCGTCGACCTCGATCAGCGCGACGTCGTAGGTCCAGAGATCGGCGAGATGCTGCAGCACCCGCTTGGCGTCGGTTTCGTTGAGCTGCGCGCCCTTGATGACATGGTGATGCAGGATCAGCCGGCGGTCGCCGGACAGATCGACGTCGACCACCTCGATATTGGCGTCGATGTAACCGACATCGTGCTGCCGCGCCAGTTCGCGCCGCACCCGGCGGAAGCCGCGCTCGTCGTGGATCGCATCGACCCTTATGCCGGCGCGCTCCTCGGGATCGTCATGCAGGTGGAACATGCGGAGTTGCCGCATCAGCTTCGGGCTCAGGAACTGCGCGATGAAGCTTTCGTCGCGATAATTGGCCCAGACGTCGCGCAGCACGCCCATCACGTCGTTCTTGCCGGCGATGTCCGGGAACCATTCGCGGTCCTCGTCTTCCGGCCTGGTGACGATGCGCTCGATGTCCTGCATCATCGCGAAGCCGAGCGCATAGGGATTGAAGCCTGAGAAGCGCTGATCGTCGAATTCGGGCTGGAACACCACATTGGTGTGCGATCCCAGGAATTCGAGGAAATTGCCGTCGGTGATGCGGCCCTGCTGATGCAGCTTGGTCATGATGCGATAGTGGACGTAGGTCGCCGTCCCCTCGTTCATCACCTTGGTCTGGCTCTGCGGATAGAAATATTGCGCGATGTGGCGGACGATGCGGAGCAGCTCGCGCTGCCATGGCGCCAGTCGCGGCGCGCTCTTTTCAAGGAAATAGAGCAGGTTTTCCTGCGGCAGGCCGAGCAGCTTGCGGCGGCGTTCGAGCGAGATCGCGGACCGGGTCTTCGACGCTCCCTTTGGCACCGTGCGCCAGAGATCGTTGAAGACTTCCTCTTCGTGCTGGCGGCGGCGCCCTGCCCGCTTCTCTTCCTCGCGCAAATCGAGCTTCTTCTTGCCGGGATAGCGGTCGATGCCGTGCGACATCAGCGCATGCGCAGCATCCAGCGTGCGCTCGACCTCGGTGCGGCCGTAGCGCTCCTCGCATTGCATGACGTAGTTCTTGGCGAAATCGAGGTAGTCCAGGATGCCGTCGGCATCGGTCCACTGCTTGAACAGATAGTTGTTCTTGAAGAAGTGGTTGTGGCCGAAAGCCGCGTGCGCGATCACCAGCGTCTGCATCGTCGCCGTGTTCTCCTCCATCAGATAGGAGATGCAGGGCGAGGAGTTGATCACGATCTCATAAGCGAGCCCCATCAGGCCCTTGCGATAGGACGCTTCGTGGTACGCGAACTGCTTGCCGAACGACCAGTGCTTGTAGAACAAGGGCATGCCGACCGAGGAATAGGCATCCAGCATCTGCTCGGCGGTGATGACCTCGATCTGGTTCGGATAGACGTCGAGCCCGAGATCCTTGAATGCCACCTCCTCGCAGGCATCGGTGATGCGCTGCAAGGTGTGGAAATCCCAATCGGCGCCTTCGAACAAGCGTTCCGTCATGGAGCGGCTTTCTCCTGGGCAGTTTCGCGGCGCTGGAACAGGTCGTGGAACACCGGGAAGATCTCGCTGCGCTCGCTGACCTTGCGCATCGAGAGCGGTGCGCCGCTGTTGCGCAGGCGTTCGTAGAGGGTCCAGAGCGAGGAGTCGGAGAGATCGAAGGCGCTGCCGCCGGACTCGCCGACCTCGAGATAGGCGAAGAACTGGCAGACCGGCAGGATCTTGTCGGTCAGCAGCATGCCCGTGAGCTCGCCGTCGGAATAGGAATTGTCGCCGTCGGAGGCCTGCGCGGCGTAGATGTTCCAGTCCGAGGGATTGAAGCGTTCGCGCACGATCTCGTGCATCGCCTGGAGCGCGCTGGAGACCAGCGTGCCGCCAGAGGCCGGGCCGTAGAAAAACGTCTGCTCGTCCACCTCCTCGGCGCGGTCGGTGTGGCGGATGAAGACGATGTCGACATGCTTGTAGCGGCGCTTCAAGAACACGTAGAGCAGCATGTAGAAGCGCTTGGCCAGATCCTTCATGTGCTCGGACATCGAGCCTGACACGTCCATCAGGCAGAACATCACCGCCTGGGCGACCGGCTTGGGCACCGTCTCGAAGCGGCGGTAGCGGATGTCGAGCGGATCGATGAAGGGAATGCGCTTGGTCTTCGCCTTCAGCTTTTCCAGCTGGGCGAGCAGCACCACCCGCTCGTCCTCGTCCGTGCATGCGGCGATCGCGGCTTCCAGCTCCTCGATCTCGTCCTTGCGCGGACGCTTGAGCGCGATGCGGCGCGCGAGCGCGAGCCGCACCGTCCGGCTGACGGAGATATTCGCCGGCGAGCCGGACGTGGTGTAGCCGGCGCGCTGGATGCCCTCGCTCTCGGTCTGCGCGATCTTGCGCTTGGCAAGATCAGGCAGCTCGAGGTCGTCGAGGAAGAGATCGACGAACTCGTCGCGGCTCAGCACGAAGCGGAAGGCGTCCTCGCTGTCGCCTTCGCCCGGACCGGAATCCTTGGCGCTGCCCTGCCCCGAGCGCTGGAGGTAGTCGCCTTCAATGAACTTCTTGTTCCCGGGCAGCACCATGTCGCGCGTGCCGCCTTCGCGGCGGAAACGCGGCTCGTGCATGCCGTCGAGCGGTATCGTGATCTCACCACCCTCCAGGACGTCCTTGATGTCGCGTTCCTGCGAGGTCTTCTTGACGGCGCCCTGCACCAGGGATTTGGCCCGACGCAAGAACCGCTGCCGGTTCTCAAGACTCTTGCCGCCTGGATTCAGGCGCCTGTCAATGATGTGAATGGCCACTTTCTCATCCGCCTCAACCGGCTTGCTTCACGCGCATGTACCATTCGACCAGACGGCGAACCTGACGCTCGGTGTAGCCGCGCTCCACCATGCGTGCGACGAACTCGCCGTGCTTCTTCTCCGTCTCGCCGTCCTTCTTCGACCCGAACGAGATGACCGGAAGCAGGTCCTCGACCTGGGAGAATATCCGCTTTTCGATCACATCGCGAATCTTCTCGTAGGAGATCCAGGTCGGATTCTTGCCGCCGTTCTGGGCCCGCGACCGTAACGAGAATTTGACCACCTCGTTGCGGAAATCCTTGGGGTTGGCGATGCCCGCCGGCTTCTCGATCTTGGTCAGTTCCTGGTTCAACAGTTCGCGATCGAGCAGCTGGCCGGTATCTGCATCCTTGAAGTCCTGGTCCTCGATCCAGGCGTCGGCATAGTCGACGTAGCGATCGAACAGGTTCTGGCCGTAATCCGAGTAGGATTCGAGATAGGCCTTCTGGATCTCGTTGCCGATGAACTCGGCATAACGCGGCGCCAGATCCGCCTTGATGAATTCGAGGTAGCGCTTCTCGACTTCCTCGGGCAGCTGCTCGCGCTTGATCGACTGCTCCAGCGCGTACATCAGGTGCACGGCGTCGGCGGCGACTTCCTGCGGATCATGGTTGAAGGTCGCGGCCAGGATCTTGAAGGCAAAGCGCGTGGAGACGCCGTCCATGCCCTCGTCGACGCCGGCGGCGTCGCGATATTCCTGGACACTGCGCGCCTTCGGATCGGATTCCTTCAGGCTCTCGCCGTCGTAAACCCGCATCTTGGCGAACACCGTGGAATTCTCGTGCCGGCGCAGCCGCGACATCACCGAGAACCGCGCCAGCGTCTCCAGCGTCGAGGGCGCGCAAGGCGCGGAGGCGAGCTCGGAGCCCTGGATCAGCTTCTCGTAGATCTTCTGCTCTTCGGTGATCCGCAGGCAGTATGGCACCTTGATCACGCAGATGCGGTCGATGAAGGCTTCGTTGTTCTTGTTGGCCTTGAAGCTCGACCACTCGGCCTCGTTGGAGTGCGCGAGAATGACGCCGGTGAACGGAATCGCGCCGATGTTCTCGGTTCCGATATAGTTGCCTTCCTGCGTCGCGGTGAGCAGCGGGTGCAGCATCTTGATCGGCGCCTTGAACATCTCGACGAACTCGAGCACGCCCTGGTTGGCGCGGTTGAGGCCGCCGGAATAGCTGTAGGCGTCGGGGTCGTTCTGCGCGTAGGTCTCGAGCTTGCGGATGTCGACCTTGCCGACCAGCGAGGAGATGTCCTGGTTGTTCTCGTCACCCGGCTCGGTCTTGGCGATCGCGATCTGGCGCAGCCGCGACGGCTGGATCTTTGCGACCCGAAACTGGGAAATGTCGCCGCCGAAGGCTTCCAGCCGCTTGTAGCACCACGGGCTCATCAGGCCGGTGAGCCGGCGGCGCGGAATGCCGTACTTCTCTTCCAGCATCGGACCGAGCTGATCCGGATCGAACAGGCTGAGCGGGCTCTCGAACACGGGCGAGAGTTCGTCGCCGGCCTTGAGCACGTAGATCGGGTGCACTTCCATCAGCGACTTCAGCCGCTCGGCGAGCGAGGATTTGCCGCCGCCGACCGGGCCGAGCAGATAGAGGATCTGCTTGCGCTCTTCGAGGCCCTGCGCCGCGTGACGGAAGAAACCAACGATGCGCTCGATGGTTTCTTCCATGCCGTAGAAGCCGGCAAAGGCCGGATAGGTGCGGATCGTGCGGTTCAAAAAAATACGGCCAAGGCGTGGGTCCTTGGCCGTGTCAATCGTCTGGGGTTCACCGATCGCTGCTAGCAGTCGCTCGGCCGCATTCGCGTATTTCATGGGATCGCTTCGACACGATTCCAGATATTCCGCCATCGACATGTCGTGCTGGCTTCTCGCCTCGAACGACTTAGCGAAAGCGTTGAATAGCGAATCGTTGTACATGATCCCTCTCCGCGTGAGTTCCGCTACAAGCTGAAACGAAAGCAGTTACCGGACCGTTCCTCAGGCCGGATCGAATCAGCGTGAGCACATGACGATCATTGGACACCCGGGTGTCGACTCGACGCAACGCACAACGTAGGCACTCGTTGAGTTACGAACAGGCACATGCCTGTAATTTGTGCGAATCTCTCTCTATATTGGCGCATTTCCAGAAAATGTCACTCGGTCGCAACATCCGGGCATTACCGGATATGAGGCCATCCGGCGCCGCAGCATAGCGATCGGCGAGCGGCGATCTTATGACGCTTGTACGGCGAAGCCTTGCGCGCCGCGTTCATCTTCCTGCTGCAATGCGGTGCGCGGAGCTCTGGCCGCGTGACAGTCGCGGCAGGCGCGAAGCAGTGTATCAAAATCGGTCGCCAGGTCCTCCGTCCGGATGACGATCCGATCGCCCTGCGCACTTCGGGCCAGGGTGCGGATGCTGCGGAGCTGCCGCTGCAAGGCCGGCGTCGGCGTCAGCACGATCATCTTGCGCCCGCGGCGTTCTTCAGCCGAGATCCTCGCGATCGAGTCCCACAGCAGAAATTCATTGCCGATGCGGAGGTCGCGGATGCCATAGGGGGTGACGACCACCACCGGTCCCCGCTCGGCGGGGAGCATCCAGATCAGCCGGATGGTCAACAGGGCGAACACCGCGACGCCGGCAGAGCCGGCCACGGTATCGTAATCGCCAAGACCGTCCCACCAGTCGAAGGCGAGGGTTGCGCTGAGCAACGTCATCGCGAAGCCCGCCGCGATCAGCAGCCGCAGTTGGACGGTACATGGACCGATTTCGAGGTCGGGGGACGCGTCGACGCATGGGGTCGCCGCGGTCGATGGCGGGCTCTCCGCGATCGCGAGCGTCAGACGGTCATGATGTGCGTGCATGCTTACCCCCAGCATGGCCATTCGCGACCGAGCCACAATGCATCAGGCGGACCGGAATCCGCCGATGGTAATCCGCGCAGCCACGAGCGACGAGGCGAAGCAGCTGACGTTACGCAACCAGACTTCGGCCGATTAACTCACGGCCAACGACTATTTACGCAACTCGGCTTCTTCCACCGGGATCGCCATCATGGCGACGGAGTTACACTGGAGGGTATGACTCCCATACCCTTGATTGGTTCCCTCAAGGAAGCATGTAAGCTAGAGGATAGCGCGTCAGGACCGGCGCGGAAACCCCTCGCCCGCAGGCTTGGAGATAAATAAGCACCATGAATCCCGTCAAAGAACTGGAAAAGCACGGACAAGCCGTCTGGCTGGACTTCCTGGCCCGTGGCTTCATCGCCAACGGCGACCTGAAGCGGCTGATCGAAACCGATGGCGTCAAGGGCGTCACCTCCAATCCCTCGATCTTCGAAAAGGCGATCGGCAGCTCGGACGAGTACGACGCGCCGATCGGCAAGGCGTTGAAGCGTGGCGATCGGTCGGTCGCCGACCTGTTCGAGGCTGTCGCGGTGGACGACATCCAGAACGCCGCCGACGTGCTGCGGCCGGTCTATGATCGCCTCAAGGGCGGCGACGGCTATGTCAGCCTGGAAGTCTCGCCCTATCTGGCGATGGACACCGCCGGCACGGTCGCCGAGGCACGGCGGCTCTGGAAGGACGTCAATCGCAAGAACCTGATGGTGAAGGTGCCGGCGACGCCGGAAGGCCTGCCGGCGATCGAACAGCTCATCGGCGACGGCATCAGCATCAACATCACGCTGCTGTTCTCCAGGGACGTCTATCTGGAGGTCGCCAAGGCCTATCTCGCCGGTCTGGAGAAATATGTCGCAGGTGGCGGCGACCCCTCGCACGTGGCCAGCGTCGCGAGCTTCTTCGTCAGCCGCATCGACTCGGTGGTCGACAAGCAGCTCGACGAGAAGATCGCCCGCGCCAATGATCCATCCGAGAAGGAGCGGCTCGCGGCGCTGAAGGGCAAGGTCGCGATCGCCAACGCCAAGGTCGCCTACCAGGATTACAAACGCCTGTTCTCGGGCGCGCGGTGGGACAAGCTCGCCGCCAGGGGCGCCAAGCCGCAGCGGATGCTCTGGGCCTCCACCGGCACCAAGAACAAGGACTATAGCGACGTCCTGTATGTCGAGGAGCTGATCGGCCCCGACACCATCAACACCGTGCCCCCGGCCACGCTGGATGCGTTCCGCGACCACGGCAAGCCGCGCGACAGCCTGGAAGAGAACGTCGACGACGCCCGGCGCGTGCTGGAGGAGCTGGAGCGCTCCGGCGTCTCGCTGGACGCCATCACCGAGGAACTCGTCAAGGACGGCGTCAGGCAGTTCGCCGACGCGGCCGACAAGCTGTATGGCGCGGTCGCCCATAAGCGCGCCACCGTGCTCGGCCCCGCGATCGACCGCCAGCTTCTCTCGCTCGGCGACGGGCTCGGCAAGGCGGTGGCCAAGAGCACGGAGGAATGGCGGGCGTCAGCCAGGATCCGCAGGCTCTGGCAGCGCGACAAATCGGTCTGGACAGGCACGGACGAGGACAAATGGCTCGGCTGGCTCGACAGCGCCGCCAAGGCCGACGTCGCCGACTATGAGGATTATGCCAGCCGCGTGAAGGGCCAGAAGTTCTCGGACGCCGTCGTGCTCGGCATGGGCGGATCGAGCCTCGGGCCCGAAGTGCTGGCCGAAACGTTCGCGCGAAAGTCAGGCTTCCCGAAGCTGCATGTGCTCGATTCCACCGATCCGGCGCAGGTGCGGGCGATGGAGGCGAAGATCGACATCGCCAACACCGTCTTCATCGTCTCCAGCAAGTCCGGCGGCACCACCGAGCCGAATGCGATGAAGGACTATTTCCATGAGCGCGTCGCGCAGGCGGTCGGCCCGAAGGTGAAGACCGGCCATCGCTTCATCGCGGTGACCGATCCCGGCTCCTCGCTGGAGAAGGCGGCGAAGAAGCTGAACTACGCGCGAATCTTCCATGGCGAGCCCTCGATCGGCGGTCGCTATTCCGTGCTCTCGCCGTTCGGCCTGGTGCCGGCGGCAACCGCGGGCATCGACGTCAAGACCTTCATCAAGCACGCGCTCGCGATGGCGCGCTCCTGCGGACCGGACGTGCCGCCAGCCGAGAACCCCGGCGTGCAGCTCGGCCTTGCCATGGGCCTTGCGGCGCTCGAAGGCCGCGACAAGGTGACGATCCTGTCGTCGAAGAAGATCGCCGATTTCGGCGCCTGGGCCGAACAGCTGATCGCGGAATCGACCGGCAAGGAAGGCAAGGGCCTGATCCCGATCGACGGCGAGCCGCTGGGCGAGCCCTCGGTCTACGGCAACGACCGGCTCTTCATCGACATCCGTATCGAGGGCGAGGCCGACGCCGCCCATGACTCGCAGCTGGCTGCGATCGAAGCGGCCGGCCATCCCGTCGTGCGCATCGTCATGAAGTCGATCGACCATCTCGGCCAGGAGTTCTTCCGCTTCGAGATGGCAACGGCCGTCGCCGGCAGCATTCTCGGCATCAACCCGTTCGACCAGCCGGACGTCGAAGCGGCCAAGATCAAGACCCGCGAACTCACCGCGTCGTTCGAGAAGACCGGTTCGTTGCCGGCCGAGGAACCGGTGGTCAGCACCGCAGATGCCGATCTCTACACCGACGAGGCAAACGCCGCGGCGCTCCGCGCCGCCGGCGCCAATGGCGACCTCACCTCATGGCTGAAGGCGCATCTTTCCCGCTCCGGTCATGGCGATTACGTCGCCCTGCTCGGCTACATCGCGCGCGACAAGGCGACGATCGACGCACTTCAGGCCATGCGGCTCGAAGTGCGCGAGAAGCGGCATGTCGCAACCTGCGCCGAGTTCGGGCCGCGCTTCCTGCACTCGACCGGGCAGGCCTACAAGGGCGGACCCGACAGCGGCGTGTTCCTCCAGATCACCGCCGACGAGGCCAAGGATCTGGCCGTTCCAGGCCAGAAAGCGAGCTTCGGCGTCATCAAGGCGGCGCAGGCGCGCGGCGACTTCGACGTGCTCACCGAGCGCGGCCGTCGCGCGCTCCGCGTCCATCTGAAGGGCGGGCTCAAGAAAGGTCTCGCGGCGCTCAACGCGGCGCTCAACGACGCGCTGAACTAAGGGAATCCCTCAAATGCAACTCGGCATGATCGGCCTCGGCCGGATGGGCGGCAACATCGTTCGACGCCTGATGCGCCACGGCCATTCGACCGTGGTCTACGACAAGGACGCCAAGGCCGTCGCCGGCCTTGCCGCAGACGGCGCGCAAGGCTCGGCGACGCTGGAAGAGTTCGTCGCCAAACTGGAACGGCCGCGCACCGCCTGGGTGATGCTGCCGGCAGGCCACATCACCGAGACCACGATCGAGACGATCGCTCGCGCGATGCAGGACGGCGACGTCATCATCGACGGCGGCAACACGTTCTGGCAGGACGACGTCCGCCGCGGCAAGGCGCTGAAGGAGCGCGGCATTCATTATGTCGACGTCGGCACCTCCGGCGGCGTCTGGGGTCTCGACCGCGGCTATTGCATGATGATCGGCGGCGAGAAACCGGTGGTCGACCGGCTCGACCCGATCTTCGCCGCGCTCGCGCCCGGCGCCGGCGACATTCCGCGCACGGAAGGACGTGAGGGCCGCGATCCCCGCATCGAGCAGGGCTACATCCATGCCGGCCCGGTCGGCGCCGGGCATTTCGTCAAGATGATCCACAACGGCATCGAATACGGCTTGATGCAGGCCTATGCCGAAGGTTTCGACATCCTCAAGAACGCCAGCATCGAGGCGTTGCCGGCGGAGCATCGCTACGATTTCGATCTCGCCGATATCGCGGAAGTCTGGCGGCGCGGCAGCGTGATCCCGTCCTGGCTGCTCGACCTCACGTCAACCGCGCTCGCCGACAGCCCGGCGCTGGCGGAATATTCCGGCTTCGTCGAGGATTCCGGCGAAGGACGCTGGACCGTGAATGCCGCGATCGACGAGGCGGTGCCGGCCGAAGTGCTGACCGCGGCGCTCTACGCACGTTTCCGTTCCCGCAAGGAACACACCTTCGCCGAGAAAATTCTCTCCGCGATGCGTGCGGGGTTCGGCGGCCACAAGGAGCCGAAGCAGCCGGGTGCTTCGAAACCCAAATAGGGCGCAACAAAGCGAAGGCCAATCGTTCGTGACAAAAGACCCGCAAGTAAAGCGCAAGCCGGAAAATTGCGCCTTCGTCATCTTTGGCGTAACCGGCGATCTCACTCACCGTCTGGTGATGCCATCGCTCTACAATCTTGCCGCCGAGCACCTGCTCCCGGAAAAGTTCTGCGTCGTCGGCGTGGCCCGCAAGAGCCAGTCGGACGGCGAGCTGCGCGACAGCCTCCTGAAGGGCCTGCGCCAGTTCGCAACGCGGCCCGTGGACGACGACATCGCACAGAAGCTGCTGCAATGCGTGACCTTCGTCGAGGCCGATCCGAAGGACCCGCCGTCCTTCGACCGCCTGCGCGAGCATCTTGATTCGCTCGAATGCGCGCAGGACACCGGCGGCAACCGGCTGTTCTATCTGGCCACCCCGCCCGCGGCGTTCGCGCCGACCGCGCGCGAGCTCGGCCGTACCGGCATGATGAAGGAGAACGGCGCCTGGCGCCGGCTCGTGATCGAAAAGCCGTTCGGCACCGATCTCGTCACGGCGCGCGCGTTGAACGCCGAGCTGCTGAAGATCATGGACGAGCACCAGATCTACCGGATCGATCATTATCTCGGCAAGGAGACGGTGCAGAACATCCTGGTGCTGCGCTTCGCCAACGGCATGTTCGAGCCGATCTGGAATCGCAACCATATCGACCACATCCAGATCACGGTGGAGGAGAAGCTCGGCGTCGGCCATCGCGGCGGCTTCTACGACGCCACCGGCGCGCTGCGCGACATGGTGCCCAACCATCTGTTCCAGCTGATGTCGCTGGTCGCGATGGAGCCGCCGACCCATTTCGACGCCCATTCGGTCCGCTCCGAAAAGGCCGATGTTCTCTCGGCGATCCAGCAGCCCACCGACGAGGAAGCGCTGAAGAATTCGGTCCGTGCGCAATATCTCGCGGGACGCATCGGCGACGACGAGATTCCGGACTACCGCAAGACCGAGGACGTCAAGCCCGGCAGCACCACCGAGACCTATGTCGCGCTGAAACTGATGATCGACAATTGGCGCTGGGCCGGCGTGCCGTTCTACTTGCGCACCGGCAAGGCGCTGGGCCACAAGCGCACGGAAGTCGCGATCAAGTTCAAGCAGGCGCCGCTGTCGATGTTCTCGGGCACCACGGTCGACCGCCTGTCGCAGAATTTCCTCACGATCGGCATCGCGCCGACCGAGACCATCGAGCTGCAGTTCAACGCCAAGATTCCGGGGCCGAGCATCACCATCGACGGCGTCGAGATGAAGTTTCGCTACGGCGACTATTTTCAGGCCGATCCCTCGACCGGCTACGAAACCCTGATCTACGACTGCATGATCGGCGACAACATCCTGTTCCAGCGCGCCGACGGCGTCGAGGCCGGATGGCAGGCGGTGCAGCCTTTCCTGGACGCCTGGAAGCAGGCCGGCACCAACGGCATCGAGACCTATCAAGCCGGCAGCGACGGCCCGGCCTGCGCCGACGAGCTGCTCCGGCGCGACGGACGAAGCTGGCGGAAGTTTTCGCGATGACGGCGGCCGGCCAGCCCGAGCTGATCGTCGCAGCCGACGCCGAAGCCCTCGCACAGGCCGCGGCCGAACGGGTGACGGCGCGAATCGCGGCCAATCCCGGGCGCATCGCGATCTGCCTGACCGGCGGCTCCAGCCCGAAGAGGCTCTATCAGCTGCTTGGCAGCGACGCCTGGCGCGAGAAAATCCCGTGGGATCGCGTGCACTGGTTCATCGGCGACGAGCGCTTCGTGGCCGAAAGCGATCCCCTCAACAACATGGCGGTCGCGCGCGCGGCCTTTCTCGATCGCAACGCGCCCTCCGGGCATATCCACCCGATCCCGACCACGGCTGACAATCCGGATCAAAGCGCCGAGGCCTATGCGCGCGAGCTGCAGGCTTTCTACGGCGCGGACCGGCTCGATCCGGCACGGCCGCTGTTCGACCTGGTCTTGATGGGCGCCGGACCGGACGGCCACACCGCCTCGCTGTTTCCCGGCTATCCCGCGATCGAGGAGACCGAACGCTGGGTGGTGGGGGTGCCCAAGGCCAATGTGGCGCCGTTCGTGCCGCGGGTCTCGCTCACCCTGCCCGCGCTGGCGTCCTGCCGTGAAATGCTGTTCGAGATTGCCGGGCATGACAAGCAGCCGATCTTGACGCGCCTCCTCAATGGCGAGACTCTGCCGGCGTTGCGCGCGCGCTCGAATGGCGAGACCGTCTGGCTGGTCGACCAGGCCGCGCTTCCGGAGGGAATTCGTGGGCCGCGCTGAAGCACCTTGTGCATTGATCGTGATGGGCGTGTCGGGCTCGGGCAAGAGCACGATTGCGGAAGCGCTGGGCCAGCGGCTCGGCTGGCGCTTCGAGGACGGCGACAGCTTTCACCCCGCCAGCAATGTCGAGAAAATGCGGGCCGGCCACCCCCTCACCGACGAGGACCGCTGGCCCTGGCTCAACGCCATCGCCGACGAGATCGCACGGGTCTGCGAACGCGGCGGGCATGTCATCATCGCCTGCTCGGCGCTGAAGCACACCTATCGTGACGTGCTGCTGCGGGGGCGCGACGACGTCCGCTTCGTCTTCCTGAAGGGCACGAAGGAACTGATCGCCGACCGGCTCGCGCACCGCAAGGGTCACTTCATGCCACCGGAGCTGCTGACGAGCCAGTTCAACACGCTGGAGCCGCCGGCGACGGGCGAGCACGTCATCACCGTCTCGATCGACGAATCCGTCGAAGCGATCGTGGACGGCATCGTGCGGCAACTGAAACCGCGCGGCACGAAACGCTGAGGCCAATCATCCTCGGGAAAGCCAAGGTCCTGCCATGACGAAAATCGCACTCGTGGTCTCCGACGTCGACGGCACGCTGCTGACCAAGGACAAGACGCTGACGGAACGTGCGAGGTCCGCGGTGCAGCGGCTGCACCAGGCCGGTATCGGCTTCACGATCACGTCGAGCCGCCCCGCGATCGGCATGCGGTTCCTGATCGAGCCGCTGGCGCTCTGGCTCCCGGTCGGCCCGTTCAACGGCTCCTCCATCGTCGATCCCGAGATGCACCCGGTCGAGCAGCATCTGATCCCGGCGACCGCGGCCGAACGGTCGCTGCAGATCCTGCGCGAGTTCGGCGCCGACATCTGGCTGTTCACCACCGACAAATGGCTGATCGACAATCCCGATGGCAAGTACGTCCCCCATGAACAGCACACGATCCGGTCCGATCCGACCGTCGTGACGGATTTTACGCCGTATCTCTCCGGCGCCTGCAAGATCGTCGGCGCCAGCGCCGATGCGGCCGGGCTCGAGGCCTGCGAGAAGGCGATGCAGGAGGCGCTCGGCAGCGCGGCCACCGCCGTTCGCTCGCAGACCTACTATCTCGACATCACCCCGCCCGGCTTCGACAAGGGCACGTTCGTGCAGGCCATGGCCAAGCGGCTCGGTATCTCGACCGACGCGGTCGCCACCATCGGCGACATGCAGAACGATCTCGCGATGTTCCGCGTCAGCGGCACCTCGATCGCCATGGGCAACGCCACCGACACCGTCAAGGAGCAGGCGACCAACGTCACCTCGAGCAACGAGCGGGATGGTTTTGCCGAGGCGATGGAGATGATCCTGAAGCGGAACGGGGTTGGCTGAACGGGCTTCCGGCTCGCTTCACCTCTCCCCGCTTGCGGGAGAGGTCGCCGCGTAGCGGCGGGTGAGGGTTCTCTCCTCTCGGGGGTTCTCGCCCGGCGGAAACACCCCCACCCCAGCCCTCCCCCCGCAGGCGGGAGAGGGAGCGAACCGTCGCTGGCGATGCAGTCAAGGCGTTCACTGCTTCGATCGCTGTACTGCCGGCTTATCGCACTCTTGCCTCGCCGCCGACAGATTGTGCGCAGTGTTGATCAGCGCGATGTGGGTCAGCGCCTGCGGGAAATTTCCGGTCTGGCGCCGCGCAAGGGAGTCATACTCCTCGGCCAGCAGTCCGACATCGTTCGCAAGCGCAGCCACGCGGTCGAACAGCGCCTGCGCCTTGTCGAGATTGCCGGACAGCACATGGGCGTCGGCCAGCCACAGGCTGCAGGCGAGGAACGCTCCTTCGATCGGCTGGGTCTCCTCGGACATCTCCCGCGGATCGTGGCGCAGCACAAAGCCGTCACGCAGCAGGTGCTTTTCGACGGCGGCGACGGTGCCGCGGATGCGTGGGTCCTGCGCCGGCAGGAAGCCCACCGCCGGCAGCAGCAGCACGCTGGCATCGAGCAGTTTTGAGCCGTAGGATTCGACGAACGCATTCTCCTCCGCGTCAAAACCCCTGTTGCAGACGTCGCGATGAATCGCATCGCGCAGGGTCCGCCAGTGCAGCAGCGGCGCCTTGAAGCCGAAGGTCTCCGCGCTCTTGATGCCGCGGTCGAAGGCGACCCAGGTCATCACCTTGGAGAAGACATAGTGCTTCGGCTGTCCGCGCCGCTCCCAGATGCCGTGGTCGGGCTGGTCCCAGACTTCGGCGAGATGATCGAGCACGGCGCATTCCAGCGCCCAGGTCGCTTCATCGTCGAGCTTCAGCTTGGCCATGCGCGACTGGTGGAAGGCGTCGATCAACTCGCCGTAGACGTCGAGTTGCAGCTGCGCATGCGCGGCATTGCCGACCCGCACCGGCTGCGCGCCCTCGTAGCCGTCGAGCCAGTCGGCCTCCCATTCCAAAAGCCGCCGCTGGCCCCAGATGCCGTACATGATCTGCATGTTCGCCGGCGACCCCGCGGCGGCGCGCAACAGCCAATTGTGCCAGGCCGAGGCTTCCTCGGTATAGCCCGAGTTCATCAGCGCCAGCAGCGTGAAGGTGGCATCGCGCAGCCAGCAGAAGCGGTAATCCCAATTCCTGGCACCACCGAGCTTCTCCGGCAATGACGTGGTCGGCGCCGCGACGATGCCGCCGGTCGGGGCGAAGGTCAGCGCCTTCAGCGTGATCAGCGAGCGCATGATCAGATCGTGATACTCGCCGTCATGCGTGGAGCGGCTTGACCAGTCATTCCAGAATTTTTCGGTCTCCTGGAGCGCGAGCTCCGGGTCGATCGGCGCGGGCGGATCGAGATGCGAGGGGCCGTAGGTCAGCACGAACGGCACGGTGTCGCCTTGCTTCACCTCGAAATCGGACACCGTGGTCATATCCTCGCCGCGAGTCTTCGCCGTCGTCCGCAGCACGGTCATATCCTGGCCGGCGACCGCCAGCAGGGAATGGTCGATCCGCCGCACCCAGGGGATATCGACGCCGAAGCCGAAGCGGATCACGAGCTCCATCCGCAGCTTCACAGTGCCGCTGACACCGCGCACCAGCCGCACGATGTCGGAGGCCTTGCCGCGCGGCGGCATGAAGTCGATCAGCGCGACGGTGCCGGTCTTCGTCTCAAAGCGCGTCTCGAGGATGAGGGTATGGCCGAGATAGCGGCGCGAGGTCGCGGTGACGTCCTCGCTCGGCGCGATCAGCCAGCGCCCGTTCTTGGGCGTGCCGAGGATCGCGGCAAAACAGGCATCGGAATCGAAGGCCGGCCAGCACAGCCAGTCGATCGAGCCGTTGCGTCCGACCAGCGCCGCCGTCTCGCAGTCGCCGATCAGCGCGTAGTCTTCGATCTTCTGAGACAATGTTTTGCGAGCCTAAAAAATCCCCGGCGATCAACTCCCGCCGATCAAGGAACGTTCCCGTGTGGCGGCCTTCAAAGCTGCGAGATCGACCTTGGTCGCGATCTTGTCGAGCGCAACGGGCAGGCGCTGGCGCCAGTTCGGATGCTCGTCGATCGTGCCGGGAATGTTGGGCTGGTCGATCACGCCGAGCAGATCCTCCATCGACACCGCCAGCAGCCGCGACGGCGTGCGCGACAGGAAGGCGAGCACCGAATAGAGATCGTTGGCGCTGATGCCGTTCTGGCGCAGGATCTCGTCGAGCCTGCCGAGCGCGTCCCAGCGCGCCTGATCGCTCTCGCCGGGGTCCAGCCCGAGCGACAGCTTAACCCTGAGATCGCTGAAAGAGCGCCAGCCCGCATAGGTGCAGAGGTCGTGCGTGTTCAGCGTCACCAGCGCGTTCGGCCGATAGAAGTCGACGTTGCGAAAATGGCCGGCATCGTCGCGCTCGAACATCATGACGAGATAGGACCAGATGCCGAAATCCTGCATGGTCTCGCGAAAACCTTCCGGCACGGTGCCGAGGTCCTCGCCGATCACGATGCATTGATGCACCGTGCTCTCGCGTGCGATGGCGCCGAGCAGCGCCTCGAACGGCATCTGCACATAGGCGCCATTGTCGGGCTTGAAGCCGCGTGGCACCAGATAAAGCCGCTTCAATCCCAGCACGTGATCGATCCGGATGGCGCCGGCGTGGCGCATCGAGGCGGCGAGCATGTCGGCGAACGGCACGAAGGATTGCGCTTCGAGGCCGCCCGCATTGAAGCCGGCAAGACCCCAATCCTGGCCGACGGTGTTGAGCACGTCGGGCGGCGCGCCGACGGCGAGATGGCGGGAAATTGCCGCCTGCTCGTTCCAGGCATCGAAGCCGTTGGACTGCACGCCGACGGCGACGTCGAGATAGAGCCCGACGCGCATGCCGAGTTGGATGGAAAGCTCCTTGGCGGCCTGCAACTGCGAATCTGCCGTCCATTGCACGAATTCGATGAATTCGACATCGCGCTTGTCGGGACCGTTGCGCAACTCGGCGCACTTGGCCTCGTCAGGCTGCTGCCATTCGGACGGCCATTCCCACCACGGTCCAGTGAAGCGATGCCGCAGCACCTCGAAGCAGGCAAAGCGGGACAATAGCGGCGCGCGGTCGGCCCGGAAGGCGTCGAACTGGTTGCGGCGGACGCCGCTCGCGCTGGTCACGAAGCTGCCATAGGCGGCGCGCAAGCCCAGCCACTTCAAGGCCGCCATGTCGGCGTAGGGCACACGATTGCCTTCACGCAGGCGCGCGGCGGTCGCGGCCGCGTCGGGGACGAGATCCGCGGTAAATTCCGGGATCGCCTCGACGTCGATATAGAGCGGATTGAGAAACAACCGGCTGTTCGGCGAATAAGGACTGCAATCGGCCGGATGATTGTCGAACAGCACATGCAGGGGATTGAGCCCGACACCGTCGGCACCGAGCTGCTTGGCGAGCCGGACGAGATCGGCAAGGTCGGTGAAATCGCCGATGCCCCAATTGCGCTCCGAGCGGACGCCGTAGAGCTGCACGGCGAGCAGCCAGCCGCGGTCGAACTCGCCGCCAAAGGCCCGTTCGGGCGCCACGATCATCGGCACCTCTTCCGCAACACCCTCGGCATCGGTCAGCGTCAACCGGTGATATCCGAGCGGCAGATCGGCGGGCCAGGCGATCACGGGCTCGCGCGTCTCGCCCTGCGCAATCACATTGCCGTTTGCGCGCAATGTCCATTGCAGCGGCGGCGCGCCCATCGTCGCCAATTCGGTGCGCGGATGTCCCAGGGCCCGGACCACCACGGGCCCGCTGACGAAGCGGTAAACCCGCTTCTCCGGCAGGGCGTCGAGGATGGATTTGAGCGCCACGGGATCGGTAACCCGCAACTTTCCGAGGGCATCGACGAATTCGGACTGAACGCCCTTGATCCGGGCTTGAGCTAAAAGATCCATTCGGCACGCAGCTTGCAGGCCATTTTTGGGCCGGGGGCATCGATTTTAACGAGGTGGTGGAAGACGTTAGTCGGAGTCAACTCGCAAACCGCGCTGACCGTTCCCAGGGAACTAATGACACACAACCGGCTTTCTATATAGGTACCAAGCGTAGGTTCCCGACAAGGGAAACGGGGTCCTGCTTTCTTGTCAATGGCATCACCGTGAACAAGACAATTCAAACTGTCGAAAGTGCCGCAGCCGGCAGCGCTTTCCTCATCGAAGACGTCTACCCCTCGATCGACGGCGGTCGCTTTGCCGTGAAACGGATCGCGCGCGAACGGGTCGAGGTCTGGGCCGACGTCTATCGCGACGGCGACGCCGTGATCGGCGCCGCGCTGATCTGGCGCGGTGAGCAGGACCGGGACTGGCGGAGCGAGCCGATGATCCATCGCGGCAATGATCGTTGGTCCGGCGCATTCACGCCAGTCGAGCCCGGCCAGTATGTCTACGCCATCGAAGCCTGGACCGACGAGTTCGCGACCTGGTCTCATGGGGTCGCGCGCAAGCAACGCACCGGCGCGGATGTCAGCCTCGACGCGATCGAGGGCGCCGGCCTTCTGACCAAGGCGCATGGCGCGCAGCAGGACGCCGCGGCCGTCATCGTCAGACAGTGCGAGAATTATCTTCAGACCGGGGACGTCGCCCCGTTGCTTTCAACCGAGCTCGGTGAAGCCATGGCCGAGAGCCAGTCGCGGCCCGACCTCACCCGCTCGGTGCCCTTCCCGCTGATCGTCGACCGCGACAAGGCGCGCTTTGGGGCCTGGTATCAGATCATGCCGCGGAGCCAGAGCCGGATCCCGGGCCGGCACGGCACGCTCCGCGATTGCATTGCGCGCGTGCCCGACATCGCCGCGATGGGGTTCGACGTGCTCTACCTCACGCCGATCCACCCGATCGGCCGCACCCGCCGCAAGGGCCGCAACAATGCGCCGGTGGCGACCGAGGGCGATCCCGGCTCGCCTTATGCAATCGGTGCCGCCGAGGGCGGGCACGATGCGCTGCATCCCGAGCTCGGCACGATCGAGGATTTTCGCGCGCTGGTCGCGACCTGCCTCGAATACGGCCTCGAGCTGGCGCTCGACTTCGCCGTGCAATGCTCGCCGGATCATCCCTGGCTGACGCAGCATCCGGAATGGTTCAAATGGCGGCCGGACCGTTCGGTGCGGACGGCAGATGGCCCCTATTCGGACATCATCATCCCCGATTTCGCCTCGGTCGACCGGATCGGGCTTTGGAACGCCTTCCGCGACGCCATGCTGTTCTGGATCGACCATGGCGTCACCATCTTCGCCATCGACAATCACGATACCGCGCCGCTTCCATTCTGGGAGTGGCTGATCCGCGACATCCGCCGCCGGCATCCCGAGGTGATCCTGTTCTCCAAGACTTTTGCGCGGCCGAAGCTGATGAAGGGCCTCGCCAAGCTCGGCTTTGCGCAATCCTTCAGCTACTTCCCGTGGCGGACGGCAAGGTGGGAACTGGAGCAATATCTCGGCGAGCTGACGCGCTATCCCGAGCGCGACTTTTATCGGCCGAACCTGTTCGTGAGCACGCCCGACCTGCTGCCCTATCATCTCCAGAGCGGCGAGACCTGGGCGTTCAAATCGCGCGTCGCGTTGGCCGCGACGCTGTCCGGCAATTACGGCGTCTACAGCGGCGTCGAGCTGCTGGAGCACGAAGCGGTCCCGGGCCGCGAGGAATATCTCGATTCCGAGAAATACCAGATCAAGCAGCGCGACTGGGACAAGCCCGGCAATATCAAGCCCTACATCACGCAGCTCAACCGCATCCGCAGTGAGAATGCGGCGCTTCAGCAGACCGCCGATTTGCGCTTCCTCGGCATCGAGGACGGCGAGACGATCGCCTTCGCCAAAGAGGCCACCGATCCCGCCAATACCGTCGTCGCGGCCATCGCGCTCTCGCGCCATGCGCGGGAATTCTGGTTGCCGCTCGGCGACCTCACCATCGACGTCGGCGGCGAGCGCCGCCACGTCACCGCGCTCGAAAACCTCCTCACCGGCGAACAGTCCCGCATCGAATGGGGCGGGATCAAGTTGCGTATCGATCCCGACCGTGATCCGGCGCTGCTGTTCCGCTGCCTGGCGTAAGGGGCCACGCCATGAATGTTCTGTCTTCCGTCGACACCAAGAAAGCCGAGGCTGCCGAGATCGTGGACGAGCTCTGGTACAAGGACGCCATCATCTACCAGCTCCACGTCAAGGCGTTTGCCGACAGCAACCATGACGGCGTCGGCGACTTCGCCGGGCTGACCGAAAAGCTGCCCTATCTTCAGGAGCTCGGCGTCACCGCGCTGTGGCTGCTGCCGTTCTATCCTTCGCCCGGCCGCGACGACGGCTACGACATCGCCGACTACGGCTCGGTCAATCCCGATTTCGGGACGATGAAGGATTTCAAGCGCTTCATCCAGGAAGCGCA
Source organism: Bradyrhizobium sp. SZCCT0153 (assembly GCF_018129995.1). Lineage (GTDB taxonomy): Bacteria > Pseudomonadota > Alphaproteobacteria > Rhizobiales > Xanthobacteraceae > Bradyrhizobium > Bradyrhizobium japonicum_G. Next base: position 114,508 of record NZ_JAFCKS010000004.1, on the reverse strand, counting down.
GAAGCGCGGCCTGCGCGTCATCACCGAGCTCGTCGTCAACCACACCTCGGACCAGCACACGTGGTTCAAGCGCGCGCGCCGCAGCCATCCGGGCTCGAGCGCCCGCAACTGGTATGTCTGGAGCGACACCGACCAAAAATACCAGGGCACCCGCATCATCTTCACCGACACGGAAAAGTCCAACTGGACTTGGGATCACGAGGCCGGTGCGTTCTACTGGCACCGCTTCTTCTCGCACCAGCCGGACCTCAATTTCGACAATCCGCGCGTCGTCAGCGCGCTGATCCAGGTGATGAAGCGCTGGCTCGATGCCGGCGTCGACGGCTTCCGGCTCGACGCCATTCCCTATCTGTGCGAGCGCGAAGGCACCTCGAACGAGAACCTCCCCGAGACGCACGCCATCATCAAGCGGCTGCGGCAGGAGCTGGATTCCTACTCCAAGGGCAAGCTTCTGCTGGCCGAGGCCAATCAATGGCCGGAAGACGTGCAGGAATATTTCGGCCGCGGCGACGAATGCCACATGGCCTACCACTTCCCGCTGATGCCGCGCTTCTACATGGCGATCGCGCAGGAGGACCGTTTCCCGATCACCGACATCCTGCGCCAAACGCCGGATATTCCGGCGAGCTGCCAATGGGCGCTGTTCCTGCGCAACCATGACGAGCTGACGCTGGAGATGGTCACCGACGTCGAGCGCGACTATCTCTGGACCACCTACGCCAACGATCCCCGCGCCCGCATCAATGTCGGCATCCGCCGCCGCCTCGCGCCGCTGATGGACAACGACCGCCGCAAGATCGAGCTGATGAACTCGCTGCTGCTGTCCTTCCCCGGCACGCCGATCATCTATTACGGCGACGAGATCGGGATGGGCGACAACATCTATCTCGGCGACCGCAACGGAGTGCGCACGCCGATGCAGTGGAGCCCTGACCGCAACGGCGGGTTCTCGCGCTGCGACCCGGCCCGCCTCTACGCGCCGCTGATCATGGACCCCGTCTACGGCTACGAATCGGTGAACGTGGAGGCACAGTCGCGCAGCCTGTCCTCGCTGCTCAGCGCGACCAAGCGCCTGATCTCGGTGCGCAAGTCGACGCTCGCCTTCGGCCGCGGCACCATGACTTTCATCCGTCCGGCCAACCGGTCCGTGCTGGCCTATGTCCGTCAGTATCGCGGCGAGGTGATCCTCTGCGTCGCCAATCTTTCGCGCGCTGCGCAAGCGACAGAACTCGACCTGTCGCCGTGGAAGGACCGCATCCCGCAGGAAATGCTCGGCCGCAGCCGCTTCCCCGCGATCGGCGAACTGCCCTACATGATCACGCTCGGACCCTATGGGTTCTACTGGTTCCAGCTCCAGGAGCGCGACAAGTCCGAGCCAGTGACACCAAGCGCGGTGCCGGAATTCGAGACGCTGGTCGTGCCGGTGAATTCGACCTGGGTGTCGCTGGCGCGCGAGCGCGGCGTGTTCGAGCACGAGGTGCTGCCGGGATTCCTGTCGCGCACGCGCTGGTTTCCCGAGCAAAATCCCAAGCACATCAAGCCGACGCTGACCTCGGCGGTGCCGTTCTGCGACATCGGCGACAACCGGCCCTGGATCGCGTTTTTCGAGACGGCGCGGGACGAGGTCAAGACGCGCTACGTGCTGCCGATGCAGATCGAGTGGGTGCGCTTCGACCGCGAACGCTTCAACCCGAAGGCGCTCGCCGCCGTCCGCCAGGGCGCGCGCGAGGGCACACTGCTCGACGTTGCGACGGAGCAGATCTTCATAGGTCTGTTCCTGCGCAATTTGTCGCAGAACCTGGTGGTGGAGGAGAACAATCTCCGGCTGGAGTTCAAGGCGACCAGCCGGTTCGCCGACTACTCCATCAAGGAGCCCGAGCGCATCCGCGCCGTCGAGCAGTCCAACAGCACCGCGCTGGTCGACAACCAGTATGTCTCCAAGATCTATCGCCAGCTCGAAAGCGGCATCAATCCCGAGATCGAGATCGGCACCTACCTCACCGAGGTCGCCCGCTTTAGCAACACGCCGGCGCTGCTCGGCAGTGTCGAGCTGGTCGAAGGCGACAGCCGCAGCGCGCTCGGCGTGCTGCACGCCTATGTCGAGAACCAGGGCGACGGCTGGGCCGTCACTGCCGGCTATCTCGACCGCTATATCGACGAGCAGCGAGTACTGCCGCCGGGCGAGATGGCGCACGAGACCCAGGAGCAGGCACCCTATCTGCACTTCATGGCGCAGATCGGCAGGCGGCTCGCAGAACTGCATGTGGCTCTCGCCGCCGCGAAGCCCGGCGATCTCGCGCCGGAGCCGATCGGCTCCGCACACGCCAAGCGCTGGGCATCCGACCTCAAGGCACGGGCCGAACGCGTCTTCGAACGGCTGGCCGACAGCCGCGACGGCCTGCGCGAGGCGGACCGGCCGCTGATCGATCAGCTCACGGCGGCGCGTGCGACGCTGTCCGACCGGCTGAATGTGCTCTTGCCATCCGACATCGGCGGATTGAACATCCGTCATCATGGCGACCTCCGCCTCGGGCAAACTCTGATCGTGAAGGACGACATCTTCATCATCGACTTCGACGGCGATCCGCGTCTGCCGCTGGCCGACAAGCGGCGCAAGGCACCTGCCGCGCGTGACGTCGCCGGCCTGATCCGCTCGATTGATCTTTCGGTCAACGCGGCGCTCTACCGCGCGCTCGCGGGCGCCTCCGACGAGCAGGGCCGGCTTACGGCCGCGCTCGACGAATGGCGCGAGCGCGCCGCCGCGACGTTCCTCACCGCCTACCGGGAAGCCATGACCGATCGGCGGCTGTGGCCGGAAGAGCGGCAATCCGCGGCAGGCCTGTTAAGGTTTTTCCTGCTTGATCGAGCGTTCGACGAAGTAGAGTACGAGCTGTCCCACCGGCCTGAGGGGCTCCATGCGCCGCTGTCCGGACTGCTTCGCATTCTGACCAGTACCGAGAGCGAAGCCCATGCCTAAACTCCCAGCCGAAGCCTACGCGATCATCGAGGGCCGCCATTCCGACCCCTTCCACTATCTCGGGCTGCATCCCGAGGGCGGCAAGAGCGTGGTACGCGCGTTTCTTCCCGAAGCCTCCAATGTCGAGGCGGTCGGCGAGCACGGCGAGGTGGCGACGCTCGACCGCGTCCATGCTTCGGGCCTGTTCGTCGGCGCCCTGCCGAACGGCTCGAAGCGCTATCAGCTCCGCGCAAAGTTCGGCAACGACGTCGTCGAGTTCGAGGACGCCTATCGCTTCCCGCCGATCCTGACCGATTTCGATCTCTATCTGCTCGGCGAGGGCACCCATCAGCGCCTTTACGACAAGCTCGGCGCGCATCCGATGCGGCTCGAAGGCATCGACGGCATCGGCTTCGTGGCGCTGGCGCCCAATGCGCGGCGCGTGTCGGTGGTCGGCGACTTCAACTTCTGGGACGGGCGGCGCCATCCCATGCGGGTGCGCGGCGCCGGCTACTGGGAATTGTTCATTCCGCACGCCAAGGCGGGCGACCACTACAAGTTCGAGATCATTGGGCCGCACGGCCACTTGCTGCCGCTGAAATCCGACCCGATGGCGTTTGCGAGCGAAGTGCGTCCGAAGACCGCCTCCATCGTGTTCGACGAGGCGCATCTGCCTCGGCCGCGTCCGATTCCCGACGGCATCAACGCGCTGTCGGCGCCGATGTCGATTTACGAGGTTCATCTCGGTTCATGGCGACGCAAGAACGGCGGTGAATGGCTCACCTATCGCGAGCTCGCCGAGCAGCTGCCGGCCTATGCCCGCGACATGGGCTTCACCCATCTCGAATTCCTTCCCGTCAGCGAGCATCCGTTCGACGGCTCCTGGGGCTATCAGCCGACCGGCCTCTATGCGCCGACCAGCCGCTTCGGCACGCCGGAGGATTTCGCCGCGCTGGTCGATGCCTGCCATCGGGAGGGCGTCGGCGTGCTGCTCGACTGGGTGCCCGGCCATTTCCCGGACGACCCGCACGGGCTCGGCAGCTTCGACGGCACCGCGCTCTACGAGCACGCCAATCCGCTCCAGGGCCGCCATCTCGACTGGGGCACGCTGATCTACAATTACGGCCGCACCGAAGTGACGAATTTCTTGGTGTCGAACGCGTTGTTCTGGCTGGAGCGCTACGCCATCGACGGCCTGCGCGTCGATGCGGTCGCCTCGATGCTCTATCTCGACTACAGCCGGCCGCCGGGCGCGTGGATTCCGAACCAGTATGGCGGTCGGGAAAACATCGAGGCGATCAACTTCCTGCGCCGCTTCAACACGGAAGTCTTCGCCCGCTTCCCGCAGGCAACCACGGCCGCCGAAGAGTCCACCGCCTGGCCGCAGGTCTCGCGCCCGGTCGAATTCGGCGGGCTCGGCTTCGGCTACAAGTGGAACATGGGCTGGATGCACGACACGCTGAACTACATCAGCAAGGATCCGATCCACCGCAAGCATCATCACGGCGACATCCTGTTCGGCCTGCACTACGCCTTCTCGGAAAACTTCATCCTGCCGCTGTCGCATGACGAGGTCGTGCACGGGAAGCGCTCGATCCTGGGCCGCATGCCCGGCGACGAATGGCAGCGCTTTGCGAATCTGCGCGCCTATTACAGCTTCATGTTCGGCCATCCCGGCAAGAAGCTGCTGTTCATGGGCGCGGAGATCGCGCAAAGCCGCGAATGGAATCACGACCAGTCGCTCGACTGGCACCTGCTCGAATACAAGTTCCACTCGGGCATCCAGGCGCTGATCCGCGACCTCAACCGGCTCTATCGCGCGGTGCCGGCTCTGCACCAGATGGACTGCGACCAGGCCGGTTTCGAATGGCTGGTCACGGACGACGCCAACCGCAACGTGTTCGCCTGGCTGCGCAAGGGATTCGACGAGCACGCCAGGTGCATGGTGATCGTCAATTTCTCGCCCAACGTCTACCAGAACTACCGCGTTCGCGTGCCGTTCGGCGGCAAATGGAAGGAAGTTCTCAACTCGGACTCCGCCCATTACGGCGGCAGCAATGTCGGCAATATCGGCGAGGTCCAGGCGGTCAATGGCGAGCTCCGCCTCACCATTCCGCCGCTCGCCGCGATCTTCCTCGTTCCGGAAAGCTGACCGATGCGTCTGACTGCTGGATCGCCCGCACGCCTCGGCGCAAGCTGGGACGGACGCGGCACCAATTTCGCGCTGTTCTCCGCCAACGCCCACAAGGTCGAGCTCTGCCTGTTCGACACGCAAGGCCGCCGCGAGCTCGAGCGCATCGAGCTGCCGGAGCGAACCGAGGACGTCTGGCATGGATATCTCAACGATGTCTCGCCCGGCCAGCTCTATGGCTACCGCGTGCACGGCCCCTACGAGCCCGAGCAGGGTCATCGCTTCAACGCCAACAAGCTGCTGCTCGACCCCTATGCCAAGCGGCTTTCCGGGCGGCTGGTCTGGAGCGACGCGCATTTCGCCTATCGCACCGGCAGCCCGCGCGAAGATCTGTCCTTCGACCGGCGCGACAATGCGCGCGGCATGCCCAAGGCCGTCGTGGTCGACGAGACCTTCAACTGGGGCCGCCGCGAGATCCGGCCCAACATCCCCTGGGAAGACACCATCATCTACGAGGCCCACGTCAAGGGCCTGACGCAGAAGCGCGACGACGTGCCGCCGAATCTGCGCGGCACCTATGGCGGCCTGTCCTCGCCGGCGATGATCGAGCATCTGAAGAAGCTCGGCGTCACCACGGTCGAGCTTCTGCCGGTGCACAGCTTCGTCGACGACCGCATCCTGGTGGAGAAGAAGCTCGCCAATTACTGGGGCTACAACACCCTGTCCTTCTTCGCGCCCGAGCAGCGCTACGCCCAGGACAACGCGCTCGATTCCTTCCGCACCACGGTCGCACGCCTGCACGATGCCGGCATCGAGGTGATGCTCGACGTCGTCTACAACCACACAGCCGAGGGCAATCACCTCGGCCCGACGCTGTGCTACCGCGGCATCGACAACGCCTCCTACTACTGGCTGAACCGCGACAACCCGCGCTTCTACGACGACTTCACCGGCTGCGGCTCGTCGGTGAACCTCACCCATCCGCGCGTGCTGCAGATGGTGATGGATTCCCTGCGCTATTGGGTCGAGGTCTGCCACGTCGACGGCTTCCGGTTCGACCTTGCCACCACGCTCGCACGCGGTCCGAACGGTTTTGACCGCGGCATCTCGTTCCTGACCGCGATCCGGCAGGACCCGGTGCTGGCGTCCGTCAAGCTCGTCGCCGAGCCCTGGGATCTCGGCCTCGGCGGCTACCAGGTCGGCGCATTTCCCTCGCAATGGTCGGAGTGGAACGATCGCTATCGCAGCGCCATGCGCCGCTACTGGAGCGGCGAAGGCAGCCTGATCGGCGACATATCCAGCCGCATGACGGCATCGTCCGACCTGTTCAATCATGACGGACGGCGGCCGCGCGCCAGCATCAACCACATCACCGTCCATGACGGTTTCACGCTGGCCGACCTCTTCAGCTACAACGAGAAGCACAACGAGGCCAATGGCGAGGACAATCGCGACGGCTCCAACGACAACCACAGCAACAATTGCGGCGTCGAAGGCCCGACCGACGATCCCGGAATTATCGGCCTGCGCAGACAGCTTCGCAAGAACGGGCTGGCCTGCCTGATGCTGGCGCAGGGCATTCCGCTGATTCTCGCCGGCGACGAGGTCGGCAACTCGCAATCCGGCAACAACAACGCCTATTGCCAGGACAACGAGGTCGGCTGGGTCGGCTGGGAAAATCTCGGCAAGGAGGGCGACGACATGATCGAATTCGTCGCCGAACTCGCCGACATCCGCCGCCGGTTCTCGCAGCTTCGCAGCCATCGCTGGCTCGACGGCCGCCCCAAGGACGGCATCTCATACGGTGCGCTGTGGCTGACGCCGGCCGGCGACGAAATGACGGAAAGCGACTGGAAGTTTCCCGAGGGGCGGTTTCTCTCCTATGTGATGGGGCCGATGGAACCGGGCAGCGCCGCGATCTTTATCGTACTGAACGCCGCCCCCGAAGAGATCGCATTCAAATTGCCCAAAATGACCGAATACAAGAGCTGGCAGCAGATCCTGAACACGACCGACGCCATGCTGAACACGATCGACTTCCCGCCCGGAAGCGACAGCAAGGCGCCGCCGCGCTCCGTGCTCGCTTTCGCGGGGGCGCTATGAGGCCATCCTTCGGGGCAAGGCCGACGAAGGACGGCGTGTCGTTCCGCCTGTGGGCGCCGGGTGCGCGGCGCGTCGACCTGCTGCTCGACAGACGGCACGCGATGCAGCGCCGGCAGGAGGGGTGGTATGTCGCCGAGATTCCCAACCTGGCCGTTGGCAGCACCTATAAGTTCAGGATCGACGACGAGATCGACGTGCCCGATCCGGCGTCCGCATTCCAGCCGGACGACGTGTTCGGCCCGAGCGAGGTGATCGATCACGATGCTTTCACCTGGCGTGCGCGCGATTGGCGCGGCCGTCCCTGGGAAGAGACGGCGCTGATCGAGACGCATGTCGGCACCTTCACCCCTGAAGGCACCTACCGCGCGATGATCGACAGGCTCGACCATCTCGTCGCGACCGGCATCACAGCGGTCGAACTGATGCCGCTGGCCGATTTCGCCGGCCGCCGCGGCTGGGGTTATGACGGCGTGCTGTGGTATGCGCCCGACAGTGCCTATGGCCGCCCTGATGACCTGAAGACGCTGATCGACGAAGCCCATCTGCGCGGGCTGATGGTGTTCCTCGACGTCGTCTACAACCATTTCGGCCCCGAGGGGAATTACCTTGGCCGCTATGCGCCGTCCTTCTTCGCCGACGCACACACGCCCTGGGGAAGCGCGATCGATTATCGCGTGCCGCAGGTGCGCGCCTTCGCGGTCGAGAACGCGCTGTCCTGGCTCGGCGACTACCGCTTCGACGGTCTGAGGCTGGATGCCGCCAATCACATCATGGCAATCCCCGGCGAGCAGTCGATGCTGCAGGACCTCAGCGTCGCCGCAGGCGAGTTTGCCAAGGCGACGGGGCGGCACATCCATCTCGTGCTGGAGAACGGCGACAACCGCGCCAGCCTGCTCGACGCTGCGCAGGAGCCGCCGAATGGCAAATATCGCGGACAGTGGAACGACGACTATCACCACGCCTGGCACGTGATGCTGACCGGCGAAACCGCCGGTTATTACGCCGACTATCAAACGCCGCGCCTCGATCTCGCCCGCGCCCTCGCCTCCGGCTTCGTCTACCAGGGGGAGATCTCGGAATTCTGGGGCAAGCAGCCGCGCGGCGAGACCAGCGGCGAGCTGCCGCCCGCAACCTTCGTCAACTTCCTGCAAAACCATGACCAGATCGGCAACCGGCCATTCGGCGACCGGCTCGAGAGCCTGGCATCGCCGCAGCAGATCGAAGCCGCGCTGGCAGTGACCCTGCTCGCGCCGATGGTGCCGATGCTGTTTCAGGGCGAAGAGTGGGGCTCGACCGCGCCCTTCCCGTTCTTCTGCGACTTCCAGGGCGGCCTTGCCGACGCCGTCCGCAAGGGCCGCCGCCAGGAATATGCCTGGGCTTATGAGACCTACGGCGACGAGGTGCCCGACCCGCTCGATCCGGCAACGCCGCAATCGGCCGTGCTCGACTGGACCGGCCACACGCCTGAGCAAGCCGTGCGGCTTGCGCTGGTGCGCGATCTGCTCGCGCTTCGCCACAAGGAGATCGCGCCCCGGCTGAAGGGGGCGAGGTTCGGCGATGCCGAGGCGGCCGACAGCGGCCTGCTGACCGCGCATTGGCGTCTCGGCGACGGCGCGATGCTGCGCCTCGCTGCCAATCTGTCCGACAAGGACATCCCGTACGCCAGCGGCAATGCAGGCACGCCGATCTGGGGCAGTGCAAGCGGCGACCGGCTTCCGCCGTGGTCGGTGGTCTGGCATCTCGGAGATTGATATGCCTTCGGCAATCCCTCTCGCAACTTACCGGCTCCAGCTCACCGCAGAATTCGACTTCGACAAGGCCGCCGCAATCGTCCCCTATCTCAAGGCGCTGGGGATCACGCATCTCTACGCCTCGCCGGTGATGAAGGCGCGCAAGGGCTCGACCCATGGCTACGACACCGTCGATCACAGCCAGCTCAATCCGGAGCTCGGCGGCGAGGCCGGTTTTGCCCGGCTGAGCGAGGCCCTGACCAGGCACGATATCGGCCTCATCATCGACTTCGTGCCCAACCATGTCGGCGTGCATTTTGCCGATAATCCCTGGTGGCTCGACGTGCTGGAATGGGGCCAGGCATCGCCCCATGCAGTCTCCTTCGACATCGATTGGGATCAATTGGCCTTCCGTGCGCGCGACGGCGTGCTGCTGCCGATCCTCGGCGCATCCTACGGCGAGGCACTGGAGCGCGGCGATATCGAGCTGCGCTACGACCCGGACGAAGGCAGTTTTTCCGCCTGGTATTTCGAGCATCGCCTGCCGATCGCGCCGGAGCGTTACGGCGAATTGCTGCGCATGATCGTGAAGGAAGCCGACGCCGCCGAGACCGAGGCCGGCAAGCGCCTGCTGTCGCTCGCGGCCCGCTACACGGGACTGCGCCGTCCCAATCGCAAGGAGGCGCCGGGCTTCAAGGCCGAACTCAGGGAGATCGCAGGCAGCGCCGACCTCGTCGCGCGCGGCCTCGATGCCTATCGCGCCGCCAAGGACCGTCCCGCGCAGACGCTGACGCTGCATCATCTGCTGGAGCGCCAGCACTACAAGCTCGGGCACTGGCGCCTTGCCTCCAGCGACATCAATTATCGCCGCTTCTTCGACGTCAACGGCCTCGCCGGGCTGCGCGTCGAGGATCCCGGCACGTTCGCCGCAACGCACCGGCTGGTGAAGCAACTCGTTGCCGACGGCAGACTGCAAGGCATCCGCCTCGATCACATCGACGGCCTGCGCGATCCCGCGCAATATTGCCAGCGGCTGCGCCGGCTGGTGCGCGACGCGCAGGGCAAGACAAAGCCGTTCTATACGGTGATCGAGAAGATCCTGTGCGAGCACGAGCGCCTGCCGCACTTCGCCGGCGTCCAGGGCACCACCGGCTATGAGTGGATGAACGCCATCACTCACGTCCTCGTCGACGCCAAGGGGCTGGAGGCCCTGGACGAAACCTGGCGGCAGATCAGCAACCGGCCGCCACGGCTCGCGCCGTACGTCAAGGACGCCAAGCGGCGCGTGCTGGAGACGCTGTTGACCAGCGAATTCACGGTGCTGACGCGCCTGCTCGCGCGCATCGCCAACGGCCATTATTCGACCCGCGACTTTTCCGCCGACAGCCTGCGGCAGGCGCTCGAGCTTTATGTGCTGCATTTCCCGGTGTACCGTACCTACCTGACGACGAGCGCGCCGGCGGCGCATGATCGCAAGCTGATCGACGACACCATTGTGCGCGCCCGTGCGGAATGGTTCGCCGCGGACGAAGGCATCTTCGATTTCCTGCGCGATGCGCTCACCATGGACCTGCTCAAGCCGGGCCGCCTCCCGCACAGCGCCCCGCGGGTGCGCCGCTTTGCGCTGAAGGTGCAGCAATTCACAGGGCCGATGATGGCGAAGTCGCTGGAGGACACCGCCTTCTATCAATTCCACCGGCTGCTGGCCCTGAACGAGGTTGGCGGCGATCCCGCGAGCAAGGGCCTCACCATTGGCGCTTTCCACGAGATCATGCAGGCCCGCGCCAGGGAATGGCCGCAAGGGATGACGGCGACCGCCACGCATGACACCAAACGCGGCGAGGACACCCGCGCGCGGATCGCTGCCTTGAGTGAAATTCCCGGCGAATGGACCAGCGCCGTGGCACGCTGGAAAGTCCTGAACGCCCCGCACCTCGCGCTCGACGGCAATCTGCGCGCGCCGTCGGCGACTTTCGAATACATGCTCTACCAGACCCTGCTCGGCGCCTGGCCGCTTCAGGAGAAGGCCGATGCCGGCTTCGTCGAGCGTATCCAGGCCTATGCGCTCAAGGCCGCGCGCGAGGGCAAGGAAGAGACGAGCTGGCTCAACCCCCATGGGGCGTATGAGAGCGGCGTAACGAGCTTCATCGCGAAGATTCTCGATCCTGCGCAATCAGCCGAATTTCTGGAGGCGCTGCAGACCCTGGCCCGCCGCATCGCGCTGCTTGGGGCGCTGAACGCGCTCAGCCAGCTCACGCTCAAGGCGACCCTGCCCGGCGTGCCCGACTTATACCAAGGCACCGAATTCTGGGACCTTTCGCTGGTCGATCCCGACAACCGCCGCCCGGTGGATTTTTCCGCGCGCCACGCGGCGCTGAGTACGCTGGACGATCCGGATTGGGATAAGCTGATCAAGAGCTGGCCCGACGGCCGGCTCAAGCTGGCCTGGACGCGCCACCTCCTCAAGCTGCGCAACGAGCTTCCTGACGTTTTCGCCCGAGGCGACTACCAGCCGCTTCAGGTGCGGGGCGCCCATGCCGACCATGTGGTCGCGTTCGTCCGCCGGCATGGCCGTGCCGCGGCCATCATCCTGGTCGGCCGCCAGTTCGCACCTTTCGCGCAAGCAGGACGCGAATGGCCGACACACGATGGTTTCGACGCAACCGTCGACGTCGCGGGCTACGACGTGCCGGATCTCGCGGGCAACGATCTGTCGCTGGCGCAGGCTTTTCGCAATTTCCCCGCAGCCGTCATCGCGGCACGAACCGCGGGTGCGGCGAAGCCGGTCCGGCAGCGCGCCCGCGCTTGAACGCTAGCTTTTTCCGTCCTTGCTCAGCAGCAACTGGCCGCGCTTGCGGATCGTGGCCTGCGCCATCTCGGCGAAGCGCTGCAGCAGCCAGGGCAACACCACCTCAACCTTGACATGGTCGTCGGCAACGTCGACCTGCCCCGTCGCGACCTGGCCCATTGCGCGGATGCGAAAATTCATGGTGTCGCCGCTCCAGCGCTCCTCCTCAACCTGCATCACGGGAATGCTTGTTGCGGCACGGCCGAGCCCGGTCTTGAGCCGGCGCACCGCTTCCTCGCGGCCGAGACGATGCGGGATGGAAACGACAAGCGGTGCTGACATGGCCCTGCCCTGTAAGTGATTGATCCTCACATAGTCATGCCGGTCGCGAGGCCAAAGGTTCCATCCGCCTTACCAGCCACGCCCTGTTTCATATCTGGAACTTTAAAACCTGCGGCAAGTTGCCCTGAGCACAACATAGCAACCCTTTGACGAAGGGCTGGAGGAGATTCGCATGTCTATCGGTACAATCATCCTGATCATTTTGGTCATCGCGCTGCTCGGCGGCTTCAGCGGCATCGGCGGCGGCCCGTTCTACGGCACCGGCTATTACGGCGGCGGCGGCCTCGGGCTAATCATCGTAATCCTGCTGATCCTGCTGCTGATGGGACGGATCTAGCGACTGACATCGCAGGGTGGGCAAAGGCGCAACGCGCCGTGCCCACCTCTTCCTCGCGACGCAGGAAAGCTGGTGGGCAAGCTTCGCTTTGCCCACCCTACTTCGTTTTCGCCGCAAGCTTCTTCATCGCCGCCTTGATGGGCGCGGCCGCATCATCATAATTCTCCCACGCCTTCGAGCGGCCGAGCAATCCCGGCACGGTCCGCACCGTGTACCGCTTCGGATCGAGGTCGTCCTTCGCCTGCGCCCACGTCACAGGCATCGACACGGTCGCTCCATCGCGCGCCCGGGGCGATAAGGGCGCGACCGCCGTCGACATGCGATCATTGCGCAGATAATCGAGGAAGATCTTCCCGTTGCGCAGTTTCTTGGACATGTTGAGCAGATAGCGCTCGGGATCGTCGTCGGCCATCCACTGGCAGATGCCCTGCGCGAAGGCCTTGGCTTCCTTCCAGCTCACCTTGTCGCGGGCGCCATGGCGCAGCGGCACCACCAAATGCAGACCCTTGCCGCCGGTGGTCTTGCAAAAACTCTCCATGCCGACATCGGCCAGCCGCTGCCGCATCTCCTTGGCCGCCTCGACCACGTCGGCAAACTCGACGTCCGGCGCCGGGTCGAGGTCGAACACCAGGCGGCCCGGCGTGTCATACGCGCCCGGCGCGCAATTCCAGGGATGCAGTTCGAGGCCACCGATCTGCGCGACCGCGGCAAGCCCCTCGACACGGTCAATCTGCAAGTACGGCTTCCGGTCGCCTGAGACTTTTGCCAGTTCAAGCAGGTTCGAGCTCCCCGGCATGGCGTGGCGCTGGAAGAATTTTTCGCCACCGATGCCATCCGGCGCACGCACGATCGAGCAGGGGCGGCCCTTGAGATGTTCGATCATCCAGCCGCCGACCGCCTCGAAATACCGCGCGAGATCGAGCTTCGTGACGCCCTCGCCGTCGCCGCCGTCCGGCCACAGCTCCTTGTCCGGCTTGGAAATCAAGACGCCCATCACCTCGGCAGTGCCGGCGCCCTTCTTTTTGCCGGAGTTTGGCGCAGAACGTCTCTTCGGCGAAGGCTCAGCGAGCTCGGTATCAACTGGCGTCTCCGCCTCGACCTCCTCCGCCGGCTTGTCTTGCCGCAGCCCCCTGAAGGCGGCCTGACGAATGTTGCCGTCGGCGGTGAAGCCGGCGAACTCGATCTCGGCGACGAGTTCCGGCTTCAGCCAGTGCACTTCGCGGTCTTTTTTCGGTGCGTTCTTGCCGCCGAACGGGCTTTGCTTCGCCTCCATGGCCTTCAAGGACGGCATGATGCGCTTGACCATGTCCGCGCCGAAGCCGGTGCCGACCATGCCGACGAAGGCGAGATGATCGCCGCGGTGCACGCCGGCCATCAGCGAGCGGAATTTGCCGTTGGTCGTCTTGTAGCCGCCGATCACGACCTCATGGCCGGCGCGGCATTTGGCCTTGGTCCAGCTCTCGGTGCGGCCGGAGCGATAGGGCGCGTCCAGCTTCTTTGACACCACGCCTTCCAGCTCGAGCTTGCAGGCCGATTGCAGCACGGCGTCGCCGCTGCTCTCGAAATGATCGACATAGCGGATCTGGCTCGATTTGCGCTTGCGCGCTTCCAGAAGTTCCTTCAGCCGCGCCTTGCGCTCGCCGAGCGGCAGACGGCGATGATCGAGGCCGTCCGCGAACAAGAGGTCGAAGGCGAAGAAGATGAGCTCGTCGGTCTTGCCGTCCGATAGCGCAGCCTGGAGCGAGGAGAAATTCGGTGCGCCATTGTGGTCCAGCGCGACGATCTCGCCGTCGATGATCACGTCCGTCAGCACACCCGCTTCCTTCGCAATCGCGGCGAACTTGTCGGTCCAGTCGAGACCTTTTCGCGTCTTCAGCGTCGCCTCGCCCTCCTCGACGCGGAGCTGCACGCGATAACCGTCGAACTTGATCTCGTGGCACCAGCCCTCGCCGCCCGGCGGCCGCTCGACTGGCGTGCAGAGCTGCGGCGCCACGAAGTCCGGCATCTCCGCGACCTTCTTGGCGTTCGAGGCCGTCGTCGTCTTCCCTGCCTTCCGGGTCTTCAAGGCCGTGCGCGGCGCCGGCATGACCGTGCGCCCTTTCGTCTCGTCGGCCCGGTTGGACTGCCAGACCGCGTCCGCCTTGGTCCTGGCGCCCTTCGCCAGCATGAACGGTTTTGGCGCGCGGCCCTTGCCTTCGGCGATCTGATCCATCGCACGGCCGGAGGCGACCGACTTGTCCTCGCTGAGAATGTCCTCGCCCTCGGCCGCATATTCGTCGCGGTGCTTGATCAGGAGCCAATTGGTGCGCTTGCCGCCGCTGCGGTCATTGCGCATGCGCACCAGCACCCAGCTTCCGTGCAGCTTGTCGCCATGCAGGGTGAACTTGAGATCGCCTTTCTTGAAGCCGGCTTCCGGATCATCCGATTCCCAGGTGCCGCGGTCCCACAGCATCACCGTGCCGCCGCCATATTGTCCCTCGGGGATGGTGCCTTCGAAATCGCCATAGTCGAGCGGATGGTCCTCGACCTCGACCGCCAGGCGCTTGTCATGCGGGTCAAGCGAAGGACCCTTCGTCACGGCCCAGGACTTGAAGACACCGTCGAATTCGAGGCGGAGATCGTAATGAAGGCGGGTGGCGTCATGCTTCTGGATCACGAAACGCCGCTGCTTCGATGGCGCCACTGCGGTCTTGCCGGACGGCTCCGGTGTCTTCTCGAAGTCACGCTTCTGTCGGTAGGTGGAGAGTTTTCGCAGCACGACCGGTCCCGCATTATCTAATCGCGTTAAAGCCTATCACGGCAAAAGTCCCAGCCGGAACCAAAACCCCGGAGCCCGGTTGGAGTTCCTGAAAAGCCTTGGAATCGCTGGAGAATGGAATGGCCCCCCGTGCCTATTGGAAGGGAACGTTGAAGCTCTCGCTGGTCAGTTGTCCGGTCGTGCTTTATCCCGCGACCACTGCGGCCGAGAAGACGCGGTTTCACATGATCAACCGCGAGACCGGCAACAGGCTCAAGCAGCAGATGGTCGATGCTGAGACCGGCGACGTCGTCGAAAGCGACCAGAAGGGGCGCGGCTACGAGCTGCGAAAGGGCAAATATGTCGAGATCGAGCCGGAAGAGCTCGAGGCGCTCCAGATCGAGAGCAATCACACCATCGACATCGAGAGCTTCGTGCCGAGCGAGGAGATCGACCAGCGCTATCTCAACCACCCCTATTACATCGCGCCCGACGGTAAGGCTGCGGTCGACGCCTTCGCCGTGATCCGCGATGCCATGAAGGACCAGGACCGCGTCGCGCTCGCCAAGATCGTGCTCACCAACCGCGAGCACATCATCGCCATCGAGCCGCTCGGCAAGGGCCTGCTGGGCACCACGCTGCGCTTCCCATACGAGCTGCGCGACGAGGACCAGTTCTTCGACGACATCAAGAACCCGAAGACCACCAAGGACATGGTCGAGCTCGCCGGCCACATCCTGCATACCAAGGCCTCGCATTTCGACCCCAGCAAGTTCAAGGACGAATACGAGAACGCCCTGAAGGCGCTAGTGAAGCGCAAGGCCAGCGGCAGGAAGATCGAGCTGCCGGAGCCCGAAGAGCGGCCGAGCAACGTCGTCAACCTGATGGACGCGCTGAAGCAGAGCCTGAAGGGACGCGGCGGAAAGAAAACGGCAGCGAAGGCTCACGCGCGCCGCGCGACGGGGCGTAGCCGCAGCGCGAAGAATACGCATCGTTCGACAGCCCGACACCGGAAGGCGGGTTAACCCATTCCGTCATTGCGAGCGCAGAGAAGCAATCCAGAATCTTTCCGCGGAGACAGCCTGGATTGCTTCTCTGCACTCGCAATGACGGGTATGGCCGGAAACGCGCTCTTCAGTCCTACGGCGTGAAATACACTAATCTCCCGCCTTCAGCCGGTAGCCGATCCCCGTCTCCGTCAGCACATATTGCGGACGCTCCGGATCGGCCTCGATCTTCTGGCGGAGCTGGCGGACATAGACGCGCAGATATTGCGCGTCGGTCAGCTCGTCCCACAGCTCCTTGAGCAGGAAGCGATGGGTCAGCACCTTGCCGGCGTGCTGCACGAGCACACGCAGCAGATCGTATTCCTTCGGCGACAGCTTGATGTCGCGCTCGCCGATCTTGACGATGCGGCGGACGAGATCGACCGAGAGATCGCCGCTGCGAAAGATCGGGCGCTCGCCCTGGACCTGCAACTGGTGACGCAGCGCGGCGCGCAGGCGCGCCAGCAGCTCGTCCATGCCGAACGGTTTGGTCAGGTAGTCGTCGGCGCCGAGATCGAGCGCCTGCACCTTGCCGGCCTCGTCCCCGCGGCTCGACAGCACCACGATCGGCACGCTTTCGTTGCGGGCGCGGATGGTGCGCAGCAGCTCGTGGCCCTGGACGTCGGGCAAGCCTAGATCGAGGATGATAAGCGCGGGCTCTTCGCTGAGCTTTTCCAGCGCGGTCTTGCCGTTCGGCGCCTCCAGGATCTCATAGCCCTGCGTCGTCAGCCCCATCCGCAGCAATTTGCGGATCGGCGGCTCGTCGTCGATGACCAGCACCTTGATGGGGGCAGCGCTCATGCGGCGGTATCCAATGAGTGGGTCTGTGCCGGAACAGGCAGACGGATGGTCAGGACCGCGCCGCTCCGGTCATTGCGGTTGGCGGCCGCGATCGTGCCGCGCATCGCCTCGACGAAGCCGCGGGAGATGGCAAGCCCGAGCCCGGTGCCCGGGCGGACGTGATCGCCCTTCTGCGCGCGGTAGAACTTGTCGAACACGCTCTCGAGCTCGTCCGGCGGAATGCCGTCGCCTTCGTCGGCGACCTGAAGCACCACATGATCCCTGTCGCGCTGGCTCCTGATCGAGATCGTGGTGTCGGGCCGCGAATATTTGGCGGCGTTGTCGAGCAGGTTGAACAGCACCTGCTCGAATAGCACGGCATCGAGCTGGAGCATGGGGAGGTCCGCGGCAAGCACCAGCTCGACCTTGTGGGCGGTGAGAATCTTGGCTGCCCGTCGCAGCGCGCTGCCGACGATCTCGCCGAGGTCGTGCAGCGCCGTGTTGGGCACGATGGCGCCGGATTCGAGCTTGGTCATGTCGAGCAGATTGGCGATGAAGCGGTTGAGCCGCTCGGACTCGTCGATCACGGTGGCGAGCAGGTCGCGCTTCTCGGTGTCGGACAACGCCCCGGCGAGATCACGCATGGTCGAGGCGGCCCCCAGCACGGACGCGAGCGGCGTCTTGAGATCGTGCGAAATCGAGGTCAGCAGCGCCGAGCGCAGCCGCTCGGACTCGACGGTCCGCTTGACGCGGTCCATGTCCTCGACCAGCAGTACGCGCTCGATCGCGAGCGCGCCCTGGTCGACCAGCGCGTCGAGAAGCCGCCGCTGGTCCGGCGTCAGCAAGGGACCTGTGCGATCGTCGTCGATGCCGATGACGCCGATCGGGCCGCGCCCGGTACGCATCGGCAGGAACAGCCGTTTTGCACCCGGCAGCGTGTCCGAGCCGCGGCCGGCCGTGCGATCGTTGCTCCAGGCCCAGTTGGCGGCGGCAAGATCGGCCTGGTCGAGCTCATCCTCTGGCGGATAACCGGACTTGACCGTGAGCAGGCCGTCCTCGGGCAACAACAGCACCACGCGGACCTTCAGCATCAGCGCGGTCTGATAGGCGGTCGCCCACAGCACGTCATCGAGCGTGGCGGTGCCCGCAAGCTTGCGGCTGAACGCATAGAGCTGCTCGGTCGTGCGGATGCGGCCGATCGCGGTGTCGGCCTGGGTCCGCACCCGTCCCGCAACGTTCGACACCACAAACGCAATCAGCATGAAGAAGAAGAACGCCGCGACATTGGTCGGATCGGTAATCGTGAACGTGTAGACCGGCGGCAGGAAGAAGAAATTATACGCCAGCGACGCCGCTATGCTCGCCAGGAGCGACGGCCATAGCCCATAGCGAACGGCCACGGCGACCACCGCGGTCAGGAACATCAGGTCGACGTTTTCGATGCCGAAATAGGGCTTGATGCCCACCGCTGCGGCAAGGCCGAGCGCAGTGATCCCGAGCGCCTTCAGATAGGGACGTGCGTCAAACGGCTCGGAACGTGCCGCGGTCTGGATCGCCGACTTCGGCACGGGCTCGATCGCGAGCTCATCGCCGGGAATGACGTGAACGCTGATATTGCCGGCACTGCGCACCAGATCATGCACGACGGAACCGCGCGTCAATTCGAACCACCGCGATCGCGTCGACTTGCCGATCACGATCTGGGTGACGTTGTTGCCTTGCGCGAAATTGATGACGTCGTCGGCGATGCGGCGGCCGACGGCGGGGATGGTCAGGGCCTCGCCGCCGAGCGCTTCCGCGAGCCGCAGCGTATCGGCGACCCGGTCGCGCTCTTCGTCGGAAAGCTGGAGCGAGCGCCGTGTCTCGATCGAGATCGCGGTGAACGCCGCATGCAATCGGTCGGCCAGCCGCTTGGTGTAGCGCACGAGGCTCGCAGCGCGCGGGTCCTCGCTGACGCAGACGAGAATGCGCTCGCCTGCGGCCCAGGGCCCGGCGATAGCGTTCGCCTGCATGTGCGTGAGCAGCTGCTCATCAACCCGCTCCGCCGTGCGCCGCAGCGCCAGCTCGCGCAGCGCGGTCAGATTGCCCGGCGAGAAATAATGCTCCAGCGCGCGCTCGGCCTGCTTGGGCACATAGACCTTGCCCTCCTTCAGCCGCTGGATCAAATCGTCAGGCGTGAGGTCGATCAGCTCGATCGCATCGGCGCGGTCGAATACCGAATCGGGCACCGTCTCGCGCACCCGCACATGGGTGATCTGCGCGACGACGTCGTTGAGGCTCTCGATGTGCTGGATGTTGACGGCGGTGTAGACGTCGATGCCGTGGGAGAGCAGCTCCTCGACGTCGAGATAGCGTTTTGGATGGCGGCTGCCAGCCGCATTGGTGTGGGCGAGCTCGTCGACCAAGGCGATTTTCGGCCGCCTTGCGATCACCGCATCGAGGTCCATCTCCTCGACGATCTGGCTGCGGTAGTCGAGCCGCTTGCGCGGGACCACCTCGAGCCCCCGCACCAGAGCCTCGGTCTCGGCGCGGCCATGGGTCTCGACGAAGCCGACCACGACGTCGATGCCGGCCTTGCGCTTGGCGTGGGCGCTCTGCAGCATCTCGTAGGTCTTGCCGACGCCGGGGGCGGCGCCGACAAAGATCTTCAACTTGCCGCTCGCGCCCTCCTCCCGGCGCGCAGCTTCCAGCAGCGCCTCGGGAGACGGCCGTTGTTCGGGATCGCGGCGCTCTCGGACCATCAGGCCAATATAGTCATCCGGGCATTCCTAGCATAGAGCGCTACTTCGCGGCCACACGATCAAGCGCGAGGTTCAGCGCCAATACGTTAACGCGGGGTTCGCCAAGCAAGCCGAGCCAACGGCCCTGCGTGGTGGAGGCCACGAGCTGCTTCAGCGTGTCTTCCGGCATATTCCGAGCCTTGGCGATCCGCGGCACCTGGAATTGGGCAGCTTCCGGCGAGATGTCCGGATCGAGACCACTGGCCGAGGTCGTGACCAGGTCAACCGGCACGGCCGCGTTCGGGTTCTCACTCTTGAGCTTGTCCACGTCTTCCTTCAACCGGTCGGCCAGCGCCTTGCTGGTCGGACCGAGATTGGAGCCGCCGGAGTTGGCGGCGTTGTAGGGCGCCGAGACCGTCTTGGTCGAGTCGCTCGGGTCCGGCGCGAGCGTCGCCGAGGGGCGGCCGTGGAAGTATTTGTCGTCCTTGAACTCCTGCCCGATCAGGGCGGAGCCGATCACCTTGCCGTCCTTCTCGATCAAGCTGCCTTGCGCCTGCGCCGGGAAGATCGCGCCGGCGACAGCCGTCATCGCAAGCGGATAGGCCAGGCCCGTGATGGCGGTCAGCACCAGCAGCAGGACGATGGCGGGGCGGATTTCTCTGAGCATGTTAGGTCTCCAAATATATCGTCATCGCGAGCGAAGCGAAGCATTCCAGGGTCTTTCCACCGAGGCAGTCTGGATTGCTTCGTCGCTTCGCTCCTCGCAATGACGGGTTAGGCCAGATGCAAGGCGACGACGACGAGGTCGATCGCCTTGATGCCGATAAAGGGAATGACGATACCGCCGAGGCCGTAGATCAGCAGGTTGCGTCGAAGCAAAGCGCCGGCACCGACCGCACGATAGGCGACGCCCTTCAGCGCCAGCGGGATCAACCCAATGATGATCAACGCGTTGAAGATGATCGCCGACAGGATGGCGCTTTGCGGGCTCGACAGGTTCATGACGTTGAGCACGTTGAGCTGCGGATAGAATGCCAGGAACATCGCCGGGATGATCGCAAAATACTTTGCGACGTCGTTGGCGATCGAGAACGTGGTCAGTGCACCGCGCGTCATCAGCAGCTGCTTGCCGATCTCGACTACCTCGATCAGCTTGGTCGGGTTGGAATCGAGGTCGACCATGTTGCCGGCCTCGCGGGCCGCCTGGGTGCCGGTGTTCATGGCGACACCGACGTCGGCCTGCGCGAGCGCCGGCGCGTCGTTGGTGCCGTCGCCGCACATGGCCACCAGCTTGCCCTTGGCCTGCTCGTCGCGGATCAGCTTGAGCTTGTCCTCGGGAGTTGCCTGCGCCAGGAAATCGTCGACGCCGGCCTCCGCCGCGATCGCCGCGGCCGTCATCGGGTTGTCGCCCGTGATCATGACGGTACGGATGCCCATGCGGCGCAGCTCGGCAAAGCGCTCGCGGATGCCGCCCTTGACGATGTCCTTGAGCTGAACGACGCCGAGCAGCTTGCCGTCCCTGGCGACAGCAAGCGGGGTACCGCCCGCCTTCGCAATGTCGTCCGCAATGGTCTGGACCTCGCGTCCGATGTCCGACAGCGCCACCGGCTGGATGGCCCGTGCGGTGTTGCCGGAAGCGACGGCCAGCGGCGCGCCGCCCCCGACATAATTGAGCATGGCATCGACCGCGCCCTTGCGCACCGACGAGCCGCCGGCATCGACGCCGCTCATGCGGGTCTGCGCCGTGAACGGGATGAACGTCGCGCCAAGCTCGGCCATGTCGCGCCCGCGAATGCCATACTTCTCTTTCGCCAGCACGACGATGGAACGGCCTTCCGGCGTCTCGTCGGCGAGTGAGGCAAGCTGGGCTGCGTCCGCCAGCTCCTGCTCGGTCACGCCGCGAACCGGACGGAACGCAGTCGCCTGGCGATTGCCGAGCGTGATCGTTCCGGTCTTGTCCAGCAGCAGCGTATCGACGTCGCCGGCGGCCTCGACGGCGCGGCCCGACATCGCCAGCACGTTGAAGCGCACCAGGCGATCCATGCCGGCGATGCCGATCGCCGACAGCAGCGCACCGATCGTCGTCGGGATCAACGTCACGAACAGCGCGACCAGCACGATCACCGAGATCGAGCCGCCGGCATAAGCCGCATAGCTCGGGATGGTGACGGTGGCGAACACGAAGATGATGGTGAGACCCGCGAGCAGAATGTTGAGCGCGATCTCGTTCGGCGTCTTCGCCCGCTCGGCGCCCTCGACCAGCTTGATCATGCGGTCGATGAAGGTCGAGCCCTGCGCCGCCGTGATGCGGACGCGGATCCAGTCGGACAGCACCTGCGTGCCGCCGGTCACCGCCGAACGGTCACCGCCGGATTCACGGATCACGGGTGCGGACTCGCCGGTGATGGCAGCCTCGTTGACGGAGGCGACGCCCTCGATCACCTCGCCGTCGGAGGGGATGGTATCGCCCGCCTCGACCAGCACGATGTCGCCGACCTTCAGGCTGGTACCCGGCACGAGCTGGAAGGCCTGCCCGGCGCCGGTCAGCAGCTTGGCCTGGCTCTCGGTGCGGGTCTTGCGCAGCGAATCGGCCTGCGCCTTGCCGCGGCCTTCGGCGACCGCTTCGGCGAAATTGGCGAACAGCACCGTGAACCAGAGCCAGAGGATGATCTGGAAGGTGAAGCCGAGATTCGCGCCGCCGGTGACGAGGTCGCGCAGGAAGATCACCGTGGTGAGCGCGGCCACGGTCTCGACCACGAACATCACGGGATTTCTGATCATCAGCCGCGGGTCGAGCTTGGTGAAGGACGCGCGAATCGCGGGCACGACGATCTTGGGATCGAGCATCGCCGAGACGGAAGCGCGTTTTTGCAGTTTCATCGTATCCATGGAGGTCACTCCAAACAATCAGAAGGCTGTCGATCAGAACACTTGCTGTTCAGAAAACTTGGCCGGCGTTCATCGCGAGATGCTCGACGATCGGGCCGAGCGCGAGCGCCGGGAAGAAGGTCAGGCCGCCGATGATCAGGATCACGCCGACGACGAGGCCGACGAACAGCCCGCCGGTGGTCGGGAGGGTGCCCGCAGACGGCGGAATGGACTTTTTCGCGGCGAGCGAGCCCGCGATCGCCATCGCGGGAACGATCATGAAGAACCGGCCGACGAACATCGCGCTGGCGAGCGTGAGGTTGTAAAAGAAAGTGTTGCCGGTGAGCCCCGCGAAGGCGGAGCCGTTGTTGCCGGTCGCCGAGGTGAAGGCGTAGAGCACCTCGGTGAAGCCGTGCGGGCCGGCATTCGCCATCGAGGCGACCGCCGCCGGATAGACCACTCCGACCGCGGTCCAGCCCAGGATCATCAGCGGCAGCACCAGGATGGAGAGCATCGCCATCTTGACCTCGCGCGCCTCGATCTTCTTGCCGACATATTCCGGCGTGCGGCCGACCATCAGGCCTGCGACGAAGATCGCAAGGATGACGAACAGCAGCATGCCGTACATGCCGGCGCCGACGCCGCCGACGATGATTTCGCCCAGCTCGATGTTAATCAGGGGAATCATGCCGCCGAGCGCGGTGAAGCTGTCATGCATGGCGTTGACCGCACCGCAGGAGGCCGCCGTCGTGATCACCGCGAACAGCGAGGAGGCAACGATGCCGAAGCGGACTTCCTTGCCTTCCATGTTGCCGCCGGTCAGGCCGAGCGCCTGCAGGGTCGAGGTGCCATTGGCTTCGGCCCAATAGGTGACGGCGACGCCGGCGACGAACAGCACGCCCATCACGGCGAGGATTGCCCAGCCCTGGCGCTGATTGCCGACCATGCGGCCGAACACATTGGTGAGCGCCGCACCGAGCGCGAAGATCGACAGCATCTGCACGAAATTCGACAGCGCGGTCGGGTTTTCGAAAGGGTGCGCGGCGTTGGCATTGAAGAAACCGCCGCCGTTGGTGCCGAGCATCTTGATCGCGACCTGCGAGGCGACCGGGCCGACCGCGATGGTCTGCTTGGCGCCTTCGAGCGTCGTCGCTTCGACATAATCGCCCAACGTCTGCGGCATGCCCTGCCAGACCAGGAACAGCGTGTAGACGACGCAGATCGGCAGCAGCACGTAGAGCGTCGTGCGGGTGACGTCGACCCAGAAATTACCGACGGTGCGCGCCGAGGCGCGCGAGAAGCCGCGGATCAGGGCGACCGCGAGCGCGATGCCGGTTGCGGCCGACAGGAAATTCTGGTGCGTCAGGCCGAGCATTTGCACGAGATAGGAGATCGTGCTCTCGCCGCCGTAGTTCTGCCAGTTGGTGTTGGTGATGAAGGAGATCGCCGTGTTGAAGGAGAGGTCCTCCGCGACCGCGCCCTGGCCTGCCGGATTGAAGGGCAGCACGGCCTGCAACCGCATCACGCCATAGATGATGAGAAAGCCGCCGACATGGAACAGCAGCATGGAGACCGTGTAGGTCAGCCAGTGCTGCTCGCGCTTCTCGTCGACGCCGGAGAACCAGTAGATGCCGGCCTCGATCGGCCGCAGCACCGGCGACAGGAACGTCCGTTCGCCGTCGAACACGCGCGTCATGTACCAGCCGAGCGGCTTGGCGAGCGCGACGATGATCGCGCAATAGAGAATGATCTGGAGCCAACCGATCATGGTCATGGAATCAATCCTTCAGGCTTGGCGCCCGGCGCAACAGCGGCAGGGACACCGTCAGCAGGCAGGCGACGAGCACGGCGTCCGCCAGCAGCAATTCGACAAGGAGCAGCACGGCTCAGAACCGTTCCGGCCGCAGCAGCGCGTAGGTGAGGTAGAACAGGAGGCCGAACGAGACGGCACCGGCGAGCGCATAATCAAAGATCATGGTCCGCTCCCTCACAGCCGTTCGCAGGCGTAGGTGTAGCCGATCGCAAGGGCGAAAAAGGCGAAGCCCAGCGCCAGCATCAGAATGTCCATCATGGAGATACTCCTCGTTGCGTCTTTATGTCCGGCGCAACCATTTCTCTGGGACCCGGCGGGGCGCGCGGACATGGAATGCAACGCGCTTCCACGGCGCCAGTCGGGACTTTTGACCGTGCTGAAGTGCCACCACGGGCATAGGTTTTCGAGATGAGGGCTATGGCGACGTTATAGGAATCTCATAAAGGCCGGGGCGCGGCGCCGAACGGGATAGGCCCGCCACTTATGAAATCCCTATATCTCCCGCCCCGTCCCCATCTCGTTTTCAAATGCCATTTTCGCCATTTTGGAGAGGCCGGCCGACTGACCGACGCCAATTCCAGGAGGCCTGACATGACCGCCACACTCCGACACTACGACCCGCCTTCAATCAGCCAGCGGCTTCGCGCGGCACCGACAGTGACGCGATCGCTGCTGCTGGACATCATCGATCACGCCTGCCGGCGCTTCCCTTCGCTTGGACAAAGTGAGCGCACAGCGCGCATCATGCGCCTGGTCGATGCCGAGGCCTGGGCCGATGCCGCGCTGGCGCTGCTGGAGCTCGAGCTGCCGCTGTGGCAGGTCCGCCGCATCGCCTATGACGAGGGTGAATGGCATTGCGCGCTCTCGCGCGAGCGCGAATTGCCGGACTGGCTCGACGCCGCTGTCGAAGCCCGGCATGCCGACCTTGCGTTGGCCCTGCTGTCGGCGTTCATCGAGGTACAGGCGTTGGCCGTGGAAATCTCGCGGCCGAGCGTTCCCATCGTGCGCCCCGCCCCCGACCCGTTCTATGAGCCGGTCGGCTGCGAGAACTTCAGCTAGCCGGCCGGGCGGGTTCGCGCCTTGCCGCAGTCTTCGGACATATCGCGGGTCCTGAGCCCGACACGCGCGATCGCGCGCTTTGCCGTCCGCGTCGTACTCCTCGCCGCCTTTGCCGCCTTCGGCAGCATAAGCTTCGGGCGGAGCCTCGCCGCGCTGCTCTGGATGTCGATCATTCTGTGCGCCGCCGTCGCCCTCTTGCGACGCGAGCCGCTGTTCGGTGGCGCCCTCAATCATTGGGACGAGTGCGCGGCGTTCGGTGCGCTGTTCGCGCTGGTTCACGTCGTCAACGAGCTGACCTGAACGCCAGACTTTATGATCTTCCTATGAGATCACCTTCCGAACGCTCTCGAAATCATACCCACCTGAAAAGATATTGATCGAACGGTTGCGGGACATGTCCCCGCCGCCCGCATCAATCGGAAGGACTACATCCGTGAAACTCGTTGAACCTCCCTCGTGCAGCTCGCCTTCGACCATCGTCTTCATTGGCCGCAACCACGGGGGACAATGGGTCGCCCAGGAACAGAGCGGCCTCTATGGCGGCCTGTTCGTCAGCCGCGCGCAGGCGATCAAATATGCGCTGTTCGAAAACGGCCAGCACCCCGAAACCATCGTCGAGCTGCCGCGCGAGATCGAGCTCGACATGGGCAAGAGCCCCGGCAGCAACAGCGCACGCCGCGCCGCCTGAGCCGGCGCATACAGGCGAAAAGCCATGTTCACTCCACCCTCAGCCTGGTTCACCGGCTTCATCCCGGACATGCCGACCCCGTTCGATGCGGCGGACACGATCGACCTGAAGGCGTTCGCCGCGCTGTGTGAGCGGCAGGTCGCGGCCGGTGTTCCTGCACTCGTGGTGTGCGAAACCGCCGGTGAGGCACCGACGCTCTCGCCGGCCGAGCAGGAGTTCGTAATTCGCGCCGCGGTCGACGTCGCCCGCGGCCGCGTCCGGATCATCGCCGGCGCGATGTCGAATGGCACCGGCCAAGCCATCGAACTTGCGCGGCGGGCAGAGGCAGCCGGCGCCGATGCCGTCATGGCGGTGGTGCCCGCCTACAACAAGCCGATGCAGGAGGGAATGCTCGCGCACTTCCGCGCGATCGCCGGTGCGATCGGCTTGCCGGTGATCCTGCACGACGTTCCGTCCCGAACGCTGCGCCCGCTTGCCGACGAGACGCTTCTGCGTCTCCTCGAATCCCGCCAGTTCGTCGGCCTGCGCGATGGAAGCTGTGACATCACCCGCCCGATGCGGCTGTCCCGGCACCTCCCGGCCGGATTTCGCTTCCTATCCGGCGACGATCCCACCGCCTTCAGTTTCATAGCCAGCGGCGGCGACGGCGCAATCTCCGAGGTCGCCAACATCGCTCCGGATCTCTGCCGCACGATCTTCTCCCAGGTCCGGCAGGGCCGGCTGCAATCCGCCCGCTATTTACACAAGCGACTGATCCCGCTCATCGCCTGCCTCTCGAAGGAGAGCCCGGCTGCGCTCAAACATGCACTTGGCGTGCTCGGCTTGATGTCGGCACAGACGCGACTGCCGATCGTGCCGCTGGACGCGGCGGCGCAGCGGGAAATGGTGCGAGCCTTCGCCGCGATCGCCGACGAGGAACTGATCGACGGCGTCGGTGCCTGATGTTCCAGGTGCGGGCGATTTTTGCGTGAGCTCTATCCCACCGGCCGATGGGCATCACCGGTTGCTCCGTGCCTGGCAATTGGCGCTGCTGCGCTTTGCTGTGACGCGGGATGATTGCGACAGAGTGAACATCGCGGCTCTGGCCGGAGAACTCGATCGTCTCGGCCGGCGCAACACCGATGACTCCCTCCACTTCTTCCGGCGATCCAGCTCGCGGCTCTGCGTTGCGATCAATGGACAGCAAGAGGACGCCGAAGCGATTCTTGGCCATTTTTGCCAACAAATTGACGAATCACGGCTGCGGCTCGCCTTTGCCGCAGCCCTCGGGATCACGGGTTCGAGCCCTGCTCCATCCAACGTTCGCCGCAAGCGGAGCCCGGATCTGTTCAGGGGCCTGCCGACACGACAGACCGCTTCTTTATGAGATTCCTATGCAGCGAGCCCGGCGCTCATCTCGCAATCCTACGCGCCGATGGCCATCATTCGAGACTGATGGCGGCGGCTTCGACCGCCGTCAGGCTTTCGAAGGAATACCAGAATGTCGATGCTGACACATGGCGTTGAACGCCCCCTTGGCTGGGCGGAACGCCCCGCGCTGATATCGGATGCACGCAAGGCCCGGCTCAAGCGCATCGCGCTGAGTGCGCTGGCCGTGCTCTCGATGGGCAGCGTGCTCACCGCGCTGATCGCGCTGAAGACCGCGATCTATGTCTGGCACCTCCACGCCTGACGAGCATGGGAGACGATCATGACCTTGCAGATGTGTGAGGAGGCCGCCATGGCTGCGATCGCCCTCCAGGCTTCCCGCCGCCGGCCGGAGACCCGGCACGCGCAGGCGGCGACGCTTGGGCCGCTCGACCCGGATGTCGTCAGTGCCGCCATCCCCGCCTTCTTCATCGGGCGCAACGGCGCCGGCCTCTGGGTCGCGCGCGAGGCGAACGGATGCACGGGCGGCGTCTTCCTGTTCAAGAGCTCGGCGGTGGATTTCGCCAACCGGCAGAGCGGACCGGCACGATGCGCGCTGGTATTTCCCGCCGAGACCTTCGAGCTCGACGTCCAGAACCAGGGCAATCCGCTGATCGTGACAGCCGCACACGTGCTGGACGGGCTCAAGCGTCTCCTGGGGCACAAGGCTGCGAGGTAGCTGGACATGGTCGAGCTCAAGATCATCATGCTGATCGCGCTGATGGCCGCGCTCCTGTTCGGCATGCGCCTCACCGCAGCGCCCGCCTCGGACAGCTAGCATGCAGCTCCTCAAGGGCAATCTCGAGCACGCGGTCACCACGACGATCCTGACGATGACGCTGAGCCTGGTCTGGGGCGCGATCCTGACGATCGTGATCACGCTCGTCGCGCGGGGACTCGGCGTCTAGTCCTCACCGCTTCACTTCCGTCTCGATCAGGCGCGCCAGTTCCACCGCGGTGATCTCGATCGGCCGGCCGCTGCGTTCGACTCGCGCCTGGATCAACGCCCCCTGGAGCGCCGACGTGCAGAGCACGGCAAGCGCCTCCGCCCGCGGCCTGGCGAACCCGTCCGCAATCAGCTTGTCACGAAGCAGCGCGATCCGCGCCGCATAAGCCTTGCGGCCGGCATCGGACACCGCGCGCTCGCGCGGTGCAAGCTCCAGCAGCACGGTCGTAATCGGGCAGCCATTGCGAAAGCCGGAGCCCTGCATCCATCCCGCCAGCAGCCTTGCGTGGGCGCGCAGCAAATCGCCGGTCGAGCCGCATTCGGCCGCGAGTTTTGCGACGGTCGCCGCGACGCGGCGGCCGGCTTCCTCGACCGCAGCGACGGCAATCGAGGACTTTCCATCCGGAAAGTAGTGATAGAGCGACCCCTTCGGCGCACCGCTGACGTCCACGACGTCGTTCAGGCCGGTGCGGGCAAAGCCCTGGCGGCGGAACAGCGTCACCGCCGCATTGATGATGGGCTGGCGGTGTCTTGGCACGGCCGGCATGGCGTCCTCCTTCGATCATAAATTATATTGATTGGTCTACATCAGCCTCCGACAGTCAAGGCGTGACAACGAGGAGAGGCAAATGGCAAAGGGACTGACCTACGAGCTGAAGGACGGCGTCGCGCGGGTCGGGCTCGACGACGGCAAGGTCAACGTGATGTCGGCCGCCATGCTGGGCGAGATCGGAGCCGCCTTCGACCGCGCCGAGACGGAAGCGCGGATCGTGGTGCTGCGCTCGGCGCGGCCGGGCGTCTTTTCCGCGGGATTCGATCTGAAGGTGTTCGCCTCGGGCGATGCCGCCGGGAGTCTCGAGATGGTCCGGGCCGGCGCGGAGCTTGCGCTGCGGCTGATGTCGTTTCCGCATCCGACCATCGGCGTGATGGAGGGCCATGCCTTTCCGATGGGGACGTTCCTGCTGCTCGCCTGCGACGTCAGGCTGGGCGCCCGCGGGCCGCACCGCATGGGGCTGAACGAGGTCGCGATCGGCATTGCGCCGCCCAGCTTCGCCATCGAGCTCGCACGCAGCCGCCTGCATCCGGCCTGGCTCAGCCGCACCGCGACGCTGGGCGAAATGTACGAGCCTGAAGAGGCGCTGACTGCGGGCTTTCTCGATCGCGTCGTTTCGCCGGAAGCCATCGACAACGCCCTCGAGGAGATCATCGCGGCATTGCGCGCGATCCACATGCCGTCGCATGCGACCGCGAAGAAGCGCCTGCGCCAGCCGGCCATCGACGCCATGCGAACGGCGATCGAGCGTGAATTGACCATGGCTGCCTACGAGGCAAGCAGCCGTGCCCGCAAGGAGGTCGCGATGCCGGCTTGAGGCCACGTATCCGGCGGAAAACACCCGGCCGATCTGGCGCAATTTCACGGAACCGTGTAGATCGGTTTCATGAGCACAAGCAGCGTCAACGTCGTCGCCCATCCCCTGGTCCAGCACAAGCTCTCCCTGATGCGGGAGAAGGACCGCTCGACCAAGAGCTTTCGCGAGATCCTGAACGAGATCGGGATGCTGCTCGGCTACGAGGTGACGCGCGACCTGCCGCTGGAGCTGGTCGAGATCGAGACGCCGATCGCGCCGATGCAGGCGCCGAAGATCGCCGGCAAAAAGCTCACGCTGGCGCCGATCCTCCGTGCGGGCGTCGGCTTCCTCGATGGCATGCTGGCACTGATGCCCTCGGCGCGCATCGCCCACATCGGGCTTTACCGCGATCCTGAAACATTGCAGGCCGTGGAATATTACTTCAAGGCGCCGCAGGACCTGTCCGACCGCACCGTGATCCTGATGGACCCGATGCTGGCGACCGGCAACTCGGCCTGCGCCGGCGCCTCCCTGCTCAAGGCGCGCGGCGCCCGCGATATCCGCTTCGTGTGCCTTCTAGCCGCCCCCGAGGGCATCGCGCAGTTTCAGAGCGAGCATCCCGACGTGCCGATCTGGACCGCCGCGATCGACGAGCGGCTCAACGACCACGGCTACATCGTGCCGGGCCTCGGCGACGCCGGCGACCGGATGTTCGGCACAAAGTAGACAGGATTGCGCGATCGGGTTAGTTCGGTTGGCATGAGCGCCAATGAACTTTCGCTGCAATGGCTGATCCGGAGCGAAGCCGCGGCCGGCCCTGCCTTCGTGTTCGACGGCACGCCCGTCTCGCGCGCGGAGCTTTCAGAGAAGGTCGAACAGGCTGCCGCCTGGCTTGCCGCGCAAGGCGTCGGCAAGGGCGACGTGATCGCGATCTGGCTGGTCAACCGGATCGAATGGGTCGCGCTGCTGTTCGCTGCCGCCCGCCTTGGCGCGGTCGTTACTGCCGTCAATACCCGCTACCGCAGCGCGGAGGTCGCCCATCTGCTCAAGGTTTCCGGCGCCAGGCTCATGGTGGTTGAAGCCGCGTTCCGCTCGATCGACTTCGCCGCCATCCTCGCCGACGTCGCCAGGGACGAGGTCCCCGCATTGCGGGAACTCGCCGTGGTCGGCGCGGACAGGATTCCCGCACAATGGCCCTGTGTACGCTTCGACGCCTTCGACAAGCCTTATCCGCCGGCCCCACCGCCGCAGAACGACGTCGACCTGCCGGTTCTGCTGTACACGACATCGGGCACGACCAGGGGACCAAAGCTCGTTGCGCATTCGCAGCGGACGTTGGCCACCCACGCCGCCTCCGTCGCCAAAGCGCTGAAACTCTTGCCGCAGCGTCACTCGCTGCTGGCCATGCTGCCATTCTGCGGCACCTTCGGCATGACCAGCCTGCTCGGCTTCATTGCCGCGGGCGCGACCGTTCATGTGCTCGAGGCTTTCGAAGCAGCGCCAGCGCTCAAGATTCTCGGCGAGTGCAGGATCACGCATTCCTTCGGCTCCGACGAGATGCTTCGCCGCATCCTCGCACTCGCCGATGCGCCGCGGCCGTTCCCGCATCTCGAAGTCTGCGGCTTCGCTGCATTCCAGCCAGGCTGGCGCGAGCTTGCCACAGACGCCGAGGCGCGCGGCGTGCAGCTGTTCGGCCTCTACGGTTCGAGCGAGGTGCAGGCGCTGTTCTCGATCGCCCGGCCTGGCGATGCCTTTGCCGACCGCATCGAGGGCGGCGGCTGGCCGATGTCACCCGACGCGATGGTGCGCGTGCGCGACACCGAGAGCGGCGAGCTCGCGGCCGAAGGCGTCTCCGGCGAGATCGAGATCCGCGCGCCTTCGCGCTTCCTCGGCTACTTCAACAACCCGGACGCAACGCGCGATGCGATCACGGCGGACGGCTTCTTCCGCACCGGCGACATTGGCCGGCTGCGCGGCGACGGCTCGTTCGTCTACGAGACCCGTGCAGGAGACGCGATGCGACTCGGCGGCTTTCTCGTCGCCCCCGGCGAGATCGAGGACGAGCTCAAATCGTGCGCTGGCGTGGCCGACGCCCAGGTGGTCGCGGTCGATCTGAAGGGAAACGCCCGCTGCGTCGCCTTCGTGATCCCGGCCCAGGAACCGCACCAGGAGCCGCCGCAACAGGAGAAGCTGGTCGCGCGCCTGCGCGAGCGGCTCGCCGGCTACAAGGTGCCGGCGCGGATCTATGTCGTGGAGACCTTCCCCGTCACCGACAGCGCCAACGGCGTCAAGATCCAGCGCGCCCGGCTTCGTGCCATGGCGATGGAGCGCATCGCGGCCGAATGAGCCTGTCCTACTTCAGATAGCTCGCAAGATTCAGACTCAGGATCTTGCCAAGCGCCGAATAGGACGCGGTAAGTTGCGACTCGTAGGTAGAGAGCTGCGCCGTAATGGCGGCGACGTCAACGCTGGTGAGGTCGCTCGACAACGTCTCGGCATAGCTCTTGTAGTCGCTCTGGCGGGCGCTCGCCGTCTCGATCGAGGACGCCGCGCTGGAAAGCTTCGCCTGCACGGCCGCCGTGTCGTCGAGCGCCGTGCTGGCAAGATCGAGCGCGCTGGAGATGTCCGCGGACGACAGCGAGGTGCTGTTGGCGACGAATTTCAGCACACGCATCACCTCCTCGAACGCCGAATTGTCGGCGGTTACGCCATAGGAGACGGTTTCACCGGCGCCGACACGCACCGAGGCGATTTCGTCGTCGCCCCCGTAGTAGCTGCTGTCCGCCGTGGCGAGAGAGCCCGTCCCCGACAAAAAGCCCGTGAGATCGACCGGGGCCGTGTCCGTCTTGCCGCCGGAAAAGACATACTGGCCGTCATACTGCGTGTTCATGATCGACCCCATCTCCTCCAGCATCTGCTGGGCGGAGCTGATCACCGAGGTCGCTTCGGTCGTGCTGCCGGTCGAGGCGGCGCTGAGCTGGGAGCGAAGTTGCGTGATGATGTCGGTCATCGAGCCGACCGCCGAATACATCACCTGCACCTTGCTGTCGGCGAGCGTCGCGGCATCGATATAGGACTGCGCACGCGTCACCGAGACTTGGAGGTTGACGACGTGCTGGGCGTCCGAACCGTAACCGCCGATATCGCTCGAGACGATGCCGGACGATTCCTGGACCTGTTTCTCGGCCATGACCGCCTGCACGCGCAGCGCGTCGGAAATCATCTTGCTCGACTGCGCGAAGGTCGCGACCCGCATCGCCACCATGCCCAGGGTGCCTCCTATGTCGACTGCACGGCGGAGAGCAGCGCCGAGTACATGGAGTTGATGGCTTGGATCAGCGCGGAGGCTGCCGAGTATTTGTTCTGGAGCGTGCTGAGTTTCGCCGATTCCTCGTCCAGGTTGACGCCCGACTGCGACGACAGGGAGTTCGCATAGGTCGACTGCGCAGTCTCCTTGGCGGTGTAGTTGGTGGAGGCCTGCGACGACTTGCTCGCGACATCGGACACGACCGCCGAGGCGTAATCGGCGAGTGAGCCGGTAGTGGCGGCGAGCCCGCCGGTGGAGGAAAATGTCCGCGACTCCGTCAAAGCATCGTAGAAGGCATTGACGACCGTGGCAGACCCCGACGACAGCACCGTGCTGCCGGCCGTCAGGCTCGACGAGGAGTCCAGTGTCGCGAGCTGAAGCTCGTTGGTTCCGGACAGGATCTTGCTGTTGACCGCGATATCCGACGCGCTCGTTCCCGTCACCAAATCGTTGAGACCGAAATACTCCGAAAACCCTTCGCCGGAGCTTCCCACCGAGCTCGTCATCTCATTGATGGCGACGCCATTGCCGGAGCCGGTCGCCGTGATCGAAAGATGGCCGTCCGAATCGACCGATGCGGAGAGCCCGGAGATACCGTTGATCGCGGTGACGAGATCGCCGACCGTGGAATAGGACGAGAGGTCGAGATCACCGTAAGAGACCAGATTGCCGCTCTGGTCGGTGGCGGCGATGCGCACCGTGCCGGTGGCGGAGAGCGCCGTGCTGCTGGTGACGGCAGTCGTACCGGTCAGGCTGGTTGGTGCCGGCACCGAAGAAGCGCCGTTCGAGACGCTGTTCATGGCCGAGGCGAGTTGCTGTGCGAGCTGGTCGAGCTGGGACTGCGCCTCCGACAGGGTCTTGTCGCGAAGCGTGACGAGTGCGCCGATGTCGCCGCCTGATATCTGGGAAGTGATATCGACGCCGTTCACCGTGATCGCGCTGAAGCCGCTCGACGATGAGCCGGCGGTGTAAGTCGTCGACGCCGTCACCTTGGCCGCGGCGGTATAGCTGATCGTGTGCGCGGAACTGTCGACCAGCGCCTGCCCGGACGTGGTATAGACCTGCAGATCGCCGTTCGACGCCGTGAAATAGCTGATGTTCATCTTGGAGGCGACGTCCTGGAGCGCGGTGTTGCGCTGGTCCTCCAGGTCCGCGGTCGATTGGCCGGCCGCCGCCGTCTGCTTGATCGCGGCGTTGAGATCCGCGATCTGCTCCAGATCCGCATTGACGTCGTCGATCGAGGACGAGATGTCCTGGTCGGCGTCGCCGCGGAGCTTCTGGATGCCGCTCGACGTCTCCCGCAACTGGCTCGCGACGTCATCGAGGGCGCTGACGACATTGGATTGCAGCGAGGCGCTGCTCGGCGTGTTCGCCAGCGACGCCAACGCCGATTCCAGCGTGGCGATGCTGTTTGCGAGCGAGGTTCCCGTGGAGCTCCCATCGGTGCTGCTGGTCGAACCGTAGAGCTTTTCGAGCGAGGTCAGATAGGTGTTGGTGGTATCGGCCGATCCGAGGTCGGAAGTCGCCGCGACCAGCGACTTCAGCAGCAGCTTGTCGACGGTCGAGGTGATGCCGGTCACGGTGACGCCAGTGCCGACGCCGTTTGTGACGCTGCTCGACTGGCTGGCGGTCTTCTCGGTATAGCCCGTCGTGTCGGCGTTCGAGATGTTCGACGACGTCACGCTGATCTGCACCGACGTGGCCGATAGTCCGCTGAAGGCGATCGATCGTGCGATATTGAGTGACACGGCGGGGCCCCTCGAATCGTCAGGCGCTGCGGCTGGTGCCGCTGGAGACGGAGCGCGCGGCGACCCGGCCGGAAGCGCCATAGGGCGACACCGCCGCGATCTGCTCGCGGATCGCCTGCATGACGGCCTCGATCCGGCGGTTGCTGGCCTCGATCGCCGCGCGCAGGCGCACCAGGTTCTCGTCCATCGCCGCGCGCAGCTTCAGTATCCGCTCCATGAGCTGCTCACGCAGGATCCGGTCCGGTACGTTCAGGCTGGTCGTGCCCGCCGCGCACTCGGCAACCGTCCGTTCGAACATCTCCGCCAGGAGGTTCTTCTCGTCGACCTGCTTCAGGCGCGAGGCCGGCAGGCCCTTGGCAAGCTCCGCATTCTCCTCGGCGACCAGCGCGGTCAGCGTGTCGATCAGCGCGATCAGCGACTTGATCCGCGTGTCGCCGTTTGCGGCGCTCGTCCTCGTGGCGTGGCTCTTGGCTTGGGCTACAGTCATGGTCATCGCCTTCTTCTAGTTATTCCGTTTGCCGCGGCTGGCCTGCGCGTTGCGCAGGTAAGCGGCGATCGCAGTCGTCCTGACGGCTGCCTGCCTCATCTGGCCCTCGACCTCCGCGCATTCCCGCAACAGGCCGCGGCGCGCCGTCTCGAGGTCGTCGATCAGTGCGAGCAATTGCCTGCGCTCGCCGCCCTTGGCGGTCGCGGCCCGCGCCACCAGTCGTTGCAGCCGACGCAGCAGCGCCTCGCCGACAGTCCCGGATTCCTCACTGCGCACCACTCACCTCATCGCCGAGATCAGGGTGTCGTACATCTTGTTGACGGTCGAAATGACCTGGGACGCCGCCGAATAGGCCTGCTGCGCCGAGATCATGCTCGAGAACTGGCTGGAGGTATCGGTGGTCGAGGATTCGAGCTCGCTGCCGTAGATCGTGCCCGCGCCGTTCTCGCCGGACGCCTGCAGCGCGGCGTTGCCCGACGTCACGGTCGCCGAATAGATCCCGTCGCTGGAGGCGGCGAGCCCGTTGGGATCGGCGAAGGTCGCGACCGCGATCTTGTAGATTGCGATGGTCTGACCGTTCGAATAGGTCGCATCGACCACGCCGTCGTCGCCGATCGAGATGCTGGACAGCTTGCCGTAGGACAGGCCGTCCGAGTCGATGCTGGTGACGTTGACCGACGGCGTGGTTTCGCCGGACGCGTATTGCGTCAGACCGTCGGTCTTGCCGGCGGTGCCGAGATCCATGGTGATCGTACTGTCGGCCGCGCCGTCGGTCCAGCCCGTGATCGAGACGGTCGCCGGGTCAGGGCTGGTGCTGGCCAGCGAGCCGTCGCTGTTGAAGGTGATGTCGATCGTGCCGGAAGCGGTCCCCGTCGCGGTGGTGGTGTCAGAAGCCGAGGTCGGGTTGGCGAAGCTCGCGCTCCAGGTGTTGGTGCCGGTCTTGGACCAGGTGATCTGCATCGAATTCGCGGCGCCAAGCGAATCGTAGACCGTCATCGAGCTGGTATAGGTCTCGCCCGTCGCGGCGTCCGACGGCAAATTGGCGGCGATCGTGGTCTTGGTGGTGGCGCTGCCGCTGGTCGAGGCGACCTGGGTGTTGATGGCTTCGAGATTGCTCGCCGATTCGTTGCCGACGACATTGCCGTCCGCGTCGGTGCGCCAGCCCTCGAGGTAATAGCCGTTGTTCTGGAGATAGCCGGCATTGTCGGTGGTGAAGGCACCGTTGCGGGTGTAGGCGACGGTGCCGCCCGACTTGGCGTCGGTGACAACGAAGAAGCCCGAGCCCTGGATCGCGACGTCGGTGGCGTTGGAGGTCGCGGCCAGCAGGCCCTGCTGGGTGATGTTGGCGCGGCCCGAGACGGTGACGCCGCCCGAGGCATACGAGGTGGTGTTGCTCGACGCCGTCACGAGCGCGTCGAACATCCCGGACGTCGTCTTGTAGGCGGTCGTGTCGGAATTGGCGATGTTGTCGCTGATCATCGACAGGGACTGGCTCTGCGCGCTGAGCGCCGAGATCGCCGAGGATAATGCGCCGCTGAGACTCATGATAGAACTCCGGAAGAAATCAGGATGTGACGCCGATGATGTTGGCCGCGCTGACGGAAATGCCGTTCACGGTAAGCGAGGGTGTCGAGGTCGAGGTGTCGATGCCGGTCACCGTGCCGGTGACGGTCGTGTAATTGAGCACCGAATTTCCGGAGGAATTCGTCGCGGTCACCGCGATCGTGTACTGGCCGCCGTCGGAAAGCTGGTTGCCGCTGGAGTCCTTGCCGTCCCAGGTGAAGCTGTTCGAGCCGGAATTGCCGGTCCCCGTGCCGGTGTAGACGACGTTGCCGGAGGAGTCCGAGATGCTGATCGACACGTTCGAGGCGGCAGAGGACAGCGAGTAGCCGAACGTCGCCGAGCCGTTGCTCAAGGTCGAGGTGTCCGTCTTTGCCTCGACGGTATGGCCGATGTAGTTCACCGAATTCAGCGTCACGAGGCTGGAGAACGAGCTCGCGAGCGAATTGAGGTTGGAGTTGATCGACTGCTGGGAGGTGAAATTCGCGTAGGAGGTGAGCTGATTGACGAGGTCGGTGGTCGAGGTCGCATCCAGCGGATTCTGGTTCTGGAGCTCGCTGACGAGCAGGCTCAGGAAATCGCTGGAGGTCAGCGTCGAATTGGACGACGTGCTCGACGACGACGATGTCGTCGTGGTGGCGGTCGACGCAGAACTCGTTGCGGAAACGGTCATCAGAAACTCCGGCCTTCCCGCGCCGCCGGCGACGAGACGTCGGTCGGCGGCGCTTGAAATCTGTGTGCTGATGAAACGGGTGGGCGCGCGGATTCAGGCGGGGATTCACGCGCGCAAAAACGGCTTTCGACACGGCAAAATCTGCCGTGCGGGCCTCACGCGCGGCAAAGCAATCGCATCCGAGAGGAGTGTTCGGGGTGCCGACGCTTCCACTGCGTCATGGCCGGGCTTGGCGGCAACCGCAACGAATTGAAGAACACGCTTTCGGAAGGAGCCCTTCAGCTCTCCGTTGTCTCGCCTTCGGTGCGCGGCTCGGCAGTGTCGCCTTTCATTTTCGCAGCGGCGGCGACGATGCGGTCGGCGAGGCCTTTGGGCGCACGCACCGGAGGGGCTGCAAGCGCGCTGCGAACCGCGCGGGCCTCCTCGAGCAGGGCTTGCGCAGCCGACGAGTGCGCCAGCAGCTCTTCGGCGGGCAAACGCCGATCATCGGGCCAAAGCGAGAGATCCTCGCCCAGCCGGTCGATCAGTTCTTCAAACTCGGTGACGTCCATCGCCCGCCGGTCCCGCCTCGGTCAGGCCGTCATAAAGCATTGCGGGCGATGCGGAAACCGGATTTCAGCGGCTCCGGCCGCCAAAATCGCCGGCAAATGGGGACAAAACAACGGCCCCCAACGCCCCTCCCCCATCGCGGAGGAACAGGCCGCTTCAGCCCGCGCGGGCCGAATCGACCGGCCCGGCCTTGCTGCTCCGCAACGTGGCATCGACCGATTCCCAGGCCTCCCGCAGCTCGGTCAGCCCGGCGATGATCCGCCGAAAACTCTCGCGGGCATGCGGCCGGCCGTAAGCCTTGAGGCTCGCCAGGATCAAAACGTTGTAGGTCTGGAACATCTGTTCCGCCACCGCCCCGCCCTTCGTGAAATCGAGATTGTGGCTCAGCCCGCGCAGGATCGCGGTCGCCTTCATCAGGTGCTCGTGCCCTTCCTCGAAGCGCCGTCCCTCCTGCGCGTTCAGCGACTTCTGGAGCAAGGTGATCGTGCCGCCAAGCAGCATCGAGACCGCCTTGAGCGGCGGCACGCTCGTTGCCGTTCCCCGATAGGCCTGGTTGGCCATGTACGCCATTGCATTATTCATCTTCAATTACTCGAGCTGGAATTGAGCAGGGCCTTGAGATAATCGAGCGTGCTGTTGGCGCTCTCGATCGCCGCCTGGTATTTCGCGTATTGCGTCTCGAGCTGCGACTGCAGCGCCGACGCCGCGCTGTTGATGTCGTCGACCTTCTGCTGGAGATCATCATCGCGGGTCGTCAGGCTGGTAATCTGCGTTTGCAGCGCGCCGGTCGACGACGAGTAGTCCTTCGCGATCTGATAGAGCTGCGTTGCAATGCCCAAGGTCGACGTCACCGTGATCGACTGCGAGGTCGAGCCGCTATAGGTGAAGGCCATGCCGGCGTAGATCGAGCCGGAAGCGCCGATGATCGTGGTGCCGCTGATCGTGAACAGCGATGTGTCGCCGCCGACCGACGCCGAGGTGAGGTTGCCGTCGGAATCGACTGCCAGATCCAGAGTGAAGGATTGCGGCGACGTTCCGGTATTGACGACGCTGAGCTGGCTCGACGACGTCGTGGTCTGCGCCGACAACAGCTTGGTGACGCCGCTCAGATTCGTGCTCAGGATATCCGACAGCGTGCTGGTATCCAGCTCGAGTTCATTGCTCTCGTTGAAGGACAGGCCGAGATCGGCCATGGTCATGCCGCCCACGGTCGTGTTCAGGGCATTCTGGAGCGCGTCCATGATGTTGCGCATGGTGCCGTCGCCGAACAGCACTGCGCTCGAATCCGCGGTGCCGTCGGTTGCGGTCGCCTGCTGGGCGACCACCTCGTCGCGAAAGGCGTTGTAGTTGGTGACGAACGTCTCCAGCGTCGATTCGATCTGGCTGGTGTCGGTCTCGATGCTGATGTTCAGCGTCGCTCCGTCCGGCGTCTCCTGGAGCAGGCTGAAGGTGACGCCGCTCAGGACGTCCGAGATATCGTTGGTGTCGCGCGTCATCGCGATGCCGTCGAGCGTGAACTCGGCGGCCTGCGCCTCCTGGAGCACGTCGGTGAAGCTCCCCGAACTGTCGGTCACGCCGAGCTCGTTCAGGATATCGTCGCCGGACGTGCTGGAATAGGTGATGTCGGCGGCATCCTCCGTGCCCGTCAGCACCATCTGGAACGAAGTGCTGGAGACCTGCACGATCGAGGCCTGGACGTTGGTCGTCGAGGTCTGGGCATTGATGGCATCGACGACGTCCTGAAGCGACATCGTGCTGGTGACACTGATGTCGGCGGTGCTGCCGCCCTCCAGGCCGATTGAGAACGTGCCGGAGTATCCGAGTTCGTCGGTCTGGCTCGATTGCGAGGTGCCGGAAACCTTTTGAGCGGCGGCCAGCTGACTGATCGTCAGCGTGTGGTCGCCGATCGCGGCCCCGCTCTTCAGCGTCATGGAGAGCGCCGACGAGGCGCTCACGTCGCCGGTGGAACTTATGCTCGCCGCGCGCGTCGCAAATGCGCTGGTGGACAGCGAGTTGACCACCGCGGTCGAAAGCGACGCCAGCCCTGAATACAGCGTCTTCAGATCGCTCTGGAGCGTCTGATAGGCCGAGATCTTGGCCTCATTGTTCGTAATCGTGGTCGAGATCGTGTCCGCCTGCGCGGTCTTCGCGTCGACGGCCGATTGGATCAGCGCCGTCCAGTCGATGCTGCTCGAATTGGTGGTTCCGCTCGTCGTGACCGATACGCCCGACGAGCTCGTCGTACTTGTGCTGCTGGTGCTCGAACTGACGCTGGTCACTTTGCTCGTCCGTCCCTGACAGAGAGGGCCGGGCCGGCATCATGCCGGCCCGGTCGGTTGGTCATCAGCCCAGCAGCTTGAGGAGGTACTGCGGCATCTGATTGGCGGCGGCCAGCGCCGACACGGCAGCCTGGGTCTTCACCTCGGCCGAAGACAGCTTGGACTGCTCGGCCGCGATATCCACGTCCTTGATCGCGGAGTTTGCCGACTGGAGATTCTGCGTCTGGGTCGAGATCGAATCCGACGAGAAGTTGAACCGCGATTCCTGGGCGCCGATCGAGGCGCGCGCGGCGGAGACCGTGTCGATCGCGGTATCGAGGGCGTCGAGCGCCGACGTCGCGCCGGACTGGGTGCTGACGTCGAGCGAGGTGACGGCGAGCGAGGACGCCGTGAGGCTGGTCAGCGTGATGGTGATGGTGTCGGAGCCGTCCGAGCCGACCAGCACGGACACGCCGGACGAGAACACGCTGGATCCGTCGAGCAGGCTCTGGCTGGAGTAGCGGGTGCCGGTCGCGATCGAGTCGATTTCCGAGTTGAGCTGCGAGAATTCCGATTGGATATAGGCGCGGCTGGAGTCGGTCGTGGTGCCCGAAGCGGACTCGGAGGCCAGCGACTTCATGCGCGCGAGAATGTCGGAGATGTTCGAGGCGCCGCCGTCGGCGGTCTGGAGGATCGCGGTGGCCTGCGAGGCGTTGGTCGCGGCCTGCTGGAGCGTGGTGACGTCCGAGGAGATACGCGTGGAAATCGCAAGGCCCGCGGCGTCGTCGGATGCCGAGGTGATGCGCGAGCCGCTCGACAGCTTCGAGAGCGAGCTGCTTTCCTGCGCGGAGTTGATGTTGAGATAGCGGACCGCTGCGTTGGCGGCGCTATTGGTATTGATTGCGGGCATTGGAAGCTCCTGTGCTGATGGGCATGGCGTGCCGCATCGTTGAAGACGATTGACGACGCAGACCGCAGCCCCGTCCGTTCGCTCAAACGGCGGAGCGCAAGCAGATCAGGCGCGTAAATTTTCGCGAAGTGATTTTTGTGGTTAGCAGTCGGTAAACGCGGTGCGGATGTCGCGCTCGTGCTTGCGCAGCAGCTGGCGCAGCTGCTGGCGGCCACGCTTGAGCAGCGATTCCACCGCGGCCACCGTCGTGTCCATCACCTGGGCGATCTCGCCGTTGCTCATGCTTTCGTGGTACGACAGGATCACCGCGATGCGCTGCTGCTCGGGCAGGCGCTGCATCGCGAGCTCCAGCATGCCGTTGAGCTCGTTGCGCTCGATGATCTCGACGGCGCCGGGCTGTCCGTCGGCGACTTCCGGCACCGTCTCGACATTCTCGTTGCGCGGCTTGCGGCGCAGGTCGATGCAGCGGTTGGAGATGACGCGGTAGAGCCAGGTCGAGAATCTGGCGCGGCCGTGCTGCCAGCGTCCGCGATGGCTCCAGATCTTGAGCATGGTGTCCTGGACCACATCCTCGGCATCCGCCGCGTTGCCGACGATGCGAAGCGCGATCGCATAGGCGCGATCGATGTGGCGTTCGACCAGCGCACGGAACGCGGCTTCGTCGCCGGCCGCGAGCATGTCT
The DNA here is from genome assembly GCF_018129995.1 of Bradyrhizobium sp. SZCCT0153. Lineage (GTDB taxonomy): Bacteria > Pseudomonadota > Alphaproteobacteria > Rhizobiales > Xanthobacteraceae > Bradyrhizobium > Bradyrhizobium japonicum_G. The sequence goes on along the minus strand of NZ_JAFCKS010000004.1, from coordinate 72,534 downwards.
AGGAGTTCGCTGTCCTCGTCATAGACGACATCGGCGGTGACAGGTGCACTGTCCGGCGCGAGCGGCACCGACGGCGTCACCGGCACGATCGCATCGACCGGCGCCGTCGTCGCGATCCCGGCCTCGGCGGGAGCCCAGACATCAGCAGCGTAACTCATCCCGCAACCTCCAACCCGCAATGCCGGGGGCGCACATGCCACACGGCTTCCAGGCGTTGAACGCGGAGCCAAAACAATCCAGGCGGAGATTTTTTGTTATTTTTCAAGATGTTATCCGGTATCTTTTGCCGAGCATCGGGCAAGAATTGCCGACTGCGCGTGACCATCGCGCGTCCAGCCTGCAATCATCACATCGTCTCGCGCCATGGCGGATCGTCCATCCTGAACAGATGCACTCGGGAGAAAACGCTGACATTACGCGGCACTGGATGATCGAACGCGACACGCGCGTACTGCAAGCAGACGCGATTGTTTCCGAGTGTGAATGAACGCGAGACGACTTCTGCACTCGGCAATTTTTTCCGAATCACCTTTTCGAACCTAGCGCTTTTTTTGAATCTGTCAGTCGCGACGAACGCGATTTTGAATCGCGCGTGAATTTTTTTCGCATTTGCGGCGCCTGACTCCGTGCATGCGCACGTTAATCGTCCTGGTGGACGGGGAATTGTCGCATGAAGATCGCAACGGCCGGGCTCGAGCCCCGCGCGAAAATTGTTTCTGCATGGTCGTTCGATGTTTTCGATACGTTTCTGCTTCGCGCCTGCACGACGCCGGATGGTGTGTTTGAAAGGACTTACGAGCTATCCGGCATTTCAGGAACTTGTCCGAATGTTTCCGCAAGTTTCGTTCAGCATCGAATCCAGGCCGAAGCACGTGCGCGCAGGACCGCGAAGGAGAAGCGCGGCGGAAACGAAGTTCACATCGCGGAGATCTATTCCTATTTTCCGTTCAGGCTGTTCGGTCTCACGCGCGGCCAACTGAACGATCTGGTCGAATCGGAGTTCGGGGCCGAGATCGAGCTTTGTCGCGCCAACCCGGACATGCTTCGGCAATATCTGGACATGAAGCGCACGGGCCATCGCGTCGGCTTCATTTCCGACACGTATTGGGATTCCGACCGGCTGGCGCGGCTGCTGCGGGCTTGCCGTCCCGGGCTGACGTGGGACTTTCTCTACGCCTCCTGCGACCACGGCAGCAGCAAGAGCGAGGCGCTGTTCGAAAAATACCTCGCTACCGAGGGCATCGACGCCAGCGCCTCCTTTCACGTCGGCGACAATGACAAGGCCGACATCAAGGGTGCCAGGCGCCACGGCATTCGCCCACGTTACTATCCGCAGGCCACGGCCCGGCTCGCATCGAAATTTCAGCGCGAGACGGCGCTGTTCGAGCTGCTGTGTCAGGGCGCGCCGTCGCGGCTCGACCACGGCGCGCGCACCTTGCGGCGCATGGCCGCCGCGCGCAACGCCGAGAGGTCGCCGGCCTTCCACCTGGGTGTCACGGTGCTCGGCCCGGTCATGACGGCATTCGACGCTTTTGTCGCAAGGCGGTGCGAAGAGGTCGCAGGTCCCGGCAGGAAGGTTGCTCTCGCCTTCCTCGGCCGCGACGGCTTCCTGTCGCATTTGATCTGGCAGGACCTGCACGGGATGCCGTCGGCCTATGTCGAGATCAACCGTCGCGTCGGCCTGATTGCCTCGGCCGACACGATGCAGCCGCTCGTCGATCTCCTCGGCAAGGTCTTCAGGATCGACGCACCGACCTTCCGCGACATGGTGAAGATCCTGCCGTCGGAGGTCGCGGCCTTCTTTGCCGGCTGTCCCGGCGGTATCGCCTCCGGCGAAGAGCTCGCCGAGGCGCTTCCCGGACTGATGGATCCGGCTGAAATCGTCGCACTCGCCACCGGCCTGCGGGCCCGTCTGCTCGTCTATCTTCGCCACGCCATCCCCGGCTTCGACGACTGCACCGACCTCGTGCTCGCCGATCTCGGCTATTCCGGCAGCGTGCAGAAGGCGCTGCGCCGAATCTTCGACCTGGAAGGCATCGAGATCCGCCTCCACGGCGCCTATCTGATCTCGCTCGACGACGCCTTCGACGATCTCGCCGAGCAGGACAGTGCGATGGGTTTTGTATCCGACCTCGTGGTCACGCCGCATGTCAAGCGCATGCTGATCCGCAACGTGGCATTGCTGGAGCAGGCCTGCTGCTCCGCCGACGGCTCGGTTCGCGATTACGACGGCCGCGCGGTGCTGCGCGAGGTCAATCCGCGTCCCGCGGAACAAATGGCGCTTGCCGCCGAGATCCAGGCCGGCGCGCACGCCTTCGCGCAGAACGCGGGAGACCTCGCGCTCGACCATGGCCTCGATCCCTATGCTGCGCCCGAGGTTGCCGCGCGCTGGTGCGCGGCGACGCTGGCGCGGCTCCTGCTGTTGCCCGACGATGACGAGCTCGCGCTGCTCGGCACGTTGAAGCACGACGTCAATCTCGGTACCCACGCGCTCGCGCCGCTGCTCGACGAACGATTCGTGCGCGACCAGATCACCGCCCGCGGCCTCTCGGCCGCCTGCGCTTCGGTGGCACCGCCGATGTGGCTCGCCGGCAGCTTTGCCGGCCTGTCCCCCTCCTACGGCTATCTCTATGTGCTGTTCGGTGCCAACCGCCTGCCTGCCGACGTCTTCGAGGAACGGCCCTGCGGCCCGGTTCAAGTCGGCCTGTTCCGCGCTGGCGGCGATGCGGCGCTGGAGAGCGTAAGCGCCCATCGCACCGGTATCGGCGAGTTGCGCCTGCGCATTCCCCTGTCGCGCACCATGGGTATCACCATGATCGCGCTGCCGCTGGCGAATTTCGCGCCCGAGGGCCTTCTTCATGGCGTGACTGTACAGCAAGGCGATGACGTTCGTGGCGCCGCCGAGAGCCAGGACGTCGTCGGCATCGGGGCCGACAGCCTGGTCTATGCCGGCGTGCGGCGGAATGGCTCGCATTATCGCGCCGAGAGCGACGATGGCTGCCTGCTGATCCCCGTCGTTCCCATGACGCAGCAGATCGCGGTCTATTCCGTCGCGATCACCCCGCTCGGCTCCAGCCCCAAATAGTGCGCCTGATCGCGCCGCTCGGGACGTTGAAGTCCAAGGGCTGACGATTTGAGGGGCACGGAATTGACGGACGAGGCGCACGCAAACCTTGATCGGCTGCTGCAATCGGGTGGCGTGAGACTCGGCCGGGCCCAGCGCGACCGCCTGGGCTGGCTCGTCAACCAGTATGGTGCGCCGACGTTCGACGACGTCAGCGAGGGCCGCCGAAACGGCGTCGTCATCCTCAAGGAGCCGCTGAGCGGCGCTGCGGCCGAGCTGTTCTACCGCTCGCTCACGCCCGGCTGTGCCGTCGTCATCCCAAGAAGCGAAAATCCCGGCTTCGATTTTCTCAAGTCCAAGCTGACCGAGTTCGGCTCGGTCGGCCCCTGCGGTGCGGACGGCCCGCACGAGATGTGGTGGGGCGGCATCGGCTGGTCGAAGTTTCTCGCCGCTTCCGATGCCTCCTCCCTCCAGCCGCGGATCGTCTCATGCTATCCGCGCGGCGGCGACGCGACAGCAGCGTTCGCCTTGCGGCATTCGCTCGAGCGGTTCGACCTGGCCTGTCACATCGAGGCGATTGAGACGGAATTCAGCGACCGCGTCCTCTGCTTCGAGAAGGCGGAGTTCATGATGCGGATGTGGAACAAGTTTCGCGAGCCGCTGCTGTTCGTCGAAGCCGGCGCCATGCTGCGCGAGGCGCCGCTGCTGCCGTCCTACCTCGGCTGCGACGTCGCGTTGCACAAGTGGAACCGCTGGGAGATGTCGGCGCGCACGCTCTATCTCGGCCGCACCAAGGGGGCGGAGATGCTCCTGCGCAGCTGGCAGCAACTCGCCGCATCCGATCCCGCGATCTGGGAGGGCTATCTGCTCGACCAGGCCTGGAGCCTGACCTCGTCACAGCTGCCACTCGACACGGTATGGCTGCCGCGCTCCTATCACGCGCTGAAGGGCGACCTCGGCGCGATGCGCGCCACGATCCTGCATGACCAGCAGACCACAACGCTGGAGCTCGGGCCCGATCCGGCCTTTGCAAGCATGGTGCGCGCGGCCCGTCGCGCCGGCCGCACCGGCGCCCGCGATGCCTTCATGGTGATGACGTCGCAGGCCGAAGCCGGCAACGGCATCTCCGTGATCCTGCGCGATATCTCCGCAAGCGACGCGGGCGCGGTGGCCGCAACTGTCGAGGCCGTGACCGGCGCCTATGCCGCCGATTGCGGCGGATATGGCCGGCTCGAGCTGTCGCTCTGCGCCTGGCAGGACGACGTCGGCGCCGCGCGGGACGCCGCAGCTCTCGCGCGCTACCGCATCCTGGAGATCGCGCCGGGACAGCGCATCGCCAACGACTTCTTCGCTCACCACGCCGCCGACGATGCGGTCATGACCGCCCGCCATCTCTTTCCCTGAGGCATGTCACAAGATGCTCAAGACCATCATCCTGCTCACCGACACCGTGCAACAGCAGCAGCCCCTGGCCAATCTGCTCCGAGAGCACAATCACGATCTCGCCTTCTGCTCGGCGCTGCGCGCCCATGACCTCAGCTCGATCGAACCGGAGGTGCTGAGCGAAGCGCGGCTGGTGTCCTTTGCCGCTGACGTCGCCGTCTCCGAAAAGTTCCTGCTCCAGCTCGGCTATGGTGCCTACAAGTTCTACGCGGCACCGGTACAATACCCGGGCTTGCCGCCGGCACCCGACGAGAGCGACGATGATCCGCGCTGCTATTCCGTGATCGCGCAATCGATGACGATCTGGCCGGATTTCAAGAAGGTTGTCGGCCTCGAAACCGTGACGGTCCCGGACGGCACCGTTCCTGCCGAACGCGAGCGCCTGGTGTTCTCCCGTCTCGCCCATCTGTTCTGGCAGATGTCGGGCATGATCGCCGGCGAGGCGGCGGACCTCCCCGGTATCATCGGCTCCAGCGAGAGCCAGCGTCCGGCATTCGCGATGATGAACTGAGCTAGCACGCGGCGCGGCGAAGCTGTTCCCAGAGCGCGTCGCGGTGTTCGGGCGCCGCGATCGCGATCATGCGGCGTGCCCGCTCGGCCAGGCCGCAACCTCGCAACTCCGCAACGCCCCATTCGGTGACGATGGCATCGACGTCGGCGCGCGGCGTCGTCACGGTCTCGACCCTGGAGACGATCCGGCAGCTCCCGTCAGAGGCCGCCGCCGGTAGCGCGATGATCGCCCTGCCCCCGGGCGAGGCATTGGCACCGCGGACGAAATCGAGCTGCCCGCCGATCGCGCCGATGGCGACGCCGTTCAGCGTCTCGGAATTCACGCTGCCGTCCAGCCCGACCTGAAGCGCCGAGTTGATCGCGACCAACCGGCTGATCCGCGCCAGCACGCCTTGGCCGTGCGTATAGGACGTCGGCCGCACCGCGACCGCCTTGTTCTCGTGCACGAAACGATAGAGCCGCCGGCTACCGATCACCTGGTTGGTGACGGTGATCCCGGCATCGATGCCCTTCGCCGCATTCGTCACCGCACCGCATTCGATCAGGTCGACGACAGCATCGTCGATCAGGCCGGAATGAATGCCGAGATTGCGTACATGGGAGAGCGAGGAGAGGACCGCGTCCGGTATCCGCCCGACACCGAACTGCAGCGTGCTGCCGTCGACGATCAGGCCGGCCGCATGCGCCGCAATGCGCCGCGAAACATCGTCGAGCGGCATCGGTGCCAATTCAACTGGCGGCCTCCGAGCCACCACGCGGACATGGATCGGCGCATCCTCCGGCCATTCCGCGCCGAACGTGAAGGGCGAATCCGGATTGATCTCGGCGATGACGAGGCGCGCGCCGCGTGCGGCGTCGATGACATAGTCGTTGGAGAGGCTGGCGCTGAGCCGGCCCCTGGACTCCGCAAGCTGCACCAGAACGACATCGGCCTTGTGGCGGCGCGCGGCGAAGTCCGCACAGAAGGCGCTGTAATTGCTCGGGATCACGTCGAGCCGCCCGGCTTTCGCGAGCCGCCGCGCATTGCCGATCACACCGTAGCTCTGGAAAGAGACGCTCCCCGTGCAAGACGCGGAAAACGTCTCCGAGAACACCGGCCCAAGCATCATGCGATACGGCGGAAGATGTGCCGCCTGTGCCATCAGCGCCTCGGTCAGCGTGGCGGGCTCCGCCGTCGCCTGGCCGCACACGATGAGATCGCCGTGACGGATCAGGCCGGAAAAGTCGATCGGCGGCGCGTGCTCGGGCATGGCCACTCAACCCATCGGCGTGAGGCGCGCAGAGGATTCGCCGAGCAGCGTGCGCAGCTCTGTCTTGACGATCTTGCCGTAGCTGTTTTTCGGCAGCTCGCCGGTGACGTAATAATGCTTGGGTCGCTTGAAGCGGGCGATCCAGGCGTTGCAGATCTGATCCAGCTCATCGCGCGCCACGGTTTTTCCGGTGACGGGTACGACGACCGCCACGACCTCCTCGCCCCATTCCGGATGCGGCCGGCCGATCACCGAAACCTCGGCGACGGCCTCGTGCCGCAGCAGCACCTCCTCGACCTCGCGCGGATAGATGTTGGTGCCGCCGGAAATGATGACGTCCTTGGAGCGGTCCTTCAGCGTGAGGAAGCCGTGCGCGTCGAAAGCTCCCATGTCGCCGGTGTAGAGCCAGCCGTCGCGCAGCGTGCTCGCGGTTGCGTCCGGATTCTGCCAGTAGCCGGACATCACGGTGTCACCCCGCACGATGATCTCGCCGATCTCACCCGTCGCGACATCCTGCCCTGCCTCATCCACGGTGCGCACCTGGACGACGCCCTGGGCAATGCCGACCGAGGCAAGGCGCTCCTCGTGGCGCGGATGCCCGGCATCGGCATGCATCGATTTCGGCAGGTATGTGATGGTCATCGGCGTCTCGCCCTGACCGTAGATCTGCGTGAGTTTTGGTCCGAACACGGCCAGCGCGGCCTTGCAATCGGCGACGTACATCGGGCCGCCGCCATAGATGATCGTCTTCAGCCCCCGCGCGGTCACCCCCGCTGCCTCAGCCGCGACCGTCAGGCGCCGCACCATGGTGGGCGCAGCGAAGAAGGAGATGCCGTCGCGCTTCGTCGTCAGCTCAAGGATTTCGTCCGTCTCGAAGCGACCGCTCTCCGGGATGATCTGCGCGCCCATGCCGAGCACGTGCGGCACCATGTAGAGGCCGGAGCCATGCGACATCGGCGCGGCATGCAGCAGCGCTTCGCCCGGCGCGATCGGATTGATCTCGGCGAGATAGTTCAGCGACATCGCAAGCAAATTGCGATGGCTCAGCACCGCGCCCTTCGGCCGGCCCGTCGTGCCACTGGTGTAGAAGATCCAGGCCGGGTCGGTGATCGTGACGTCGGCGATGGCAATGCCTTCGCTCTTCTCCAACCTGCGATATTCGGCGGTGCCGATTTCGACGATGCGCGGCTTGGCGGTGCCGAGGACCAAAGCTTCCGAGGCAACCCCCGCCATGTCCTCGGTCACGAACACGATCGCCGCGCCCGAATTGTCGAGAATGAACGCGACCTCGCGCGGATGCAGCTTTGCGTTGATGGGAACTGCGACCAGCCCGGCATGCCAGCAGGCATAGAGACAGGCGACATAGTCCGGCACGTTCTTCATCAGCAAGGCAACGCGGTCGCCTTTGGCGAGGCCAAAATGCTGTTGAAGCGACGCAGCCAGCGACGCCACCGTCGCAGCGAGCCGGCCGTAATCGGCAACCGGCGTCAACCCCTTCAGCAACGCCGGCACGGATGCGTCGGCCCTGGCGGCCCGCAGAAGATGGTAAGCGAGGTTCATGGCGATCCTGCCGAGCTATCCGCGCGTCAGCTTAGTACGACTTTGCTAGCCCAAGCACCTTTTCCGCGATGAAACTGAGCGCAAGCTGCGGGCTCACGGGCGCAATGCGCGGGATCAGACTTTCACGCAAATAGCGCTCGACATGAAACTCTTTGGCGTAGCCGAAGCCGCCATGGGTCATCACGGACTGCTCGCAGGCGGAAAAGCCCGCTTCGCCCGCGAGATATTTTGCGGCATTGGCGGCGGCCCCACACGGCAGGCCCTTGTCATATTGCCAAGCCGCCGACATCACCATCAGCCAGGCCGCCTCAAGCTCGACCCAGTTCACCGCGAGCGGATGCTGGATGCCCTGGTTCTTGCCGATCGGCCGGTTGAAGACAACGCGCGTCTTGGCGTATTCGCTGGCGTGCGACAGCGCGACTTTGCCGAGGCCCACCGCCTCCGCCGCGATCAGGATGCGTTCGGGGTTCATGCCTTCGAGGATGTACTGAAAACCCTTGCCTTCCTCGCCAATGCGATCTTCCATCGGGATCTCAAAGTCCTCGAAGAACAGCTCGTTGGAATCGACGACCTTGCGGCCCATCTTCTCGATCTCGTGGACCTTGATCTTGTTGCGGTCGAAATCGGTATAGAACAGACTGAGGCCATGGGTCGGCGAGCGCACCTCTTCAAGCGGCGTGGTCCGCGCGAGCAGCAGGATCTTGTGCGCCACCTGCGCGGTGGAGATCCACACCTTCTGGCCGTTGACGATGTAGCGGTCGTTCTTGGCGACCGCGCGGGTCTTGAGCTGCGTGGTGTTGAGGCCGGTGTTGGGCTCCGTGACCGCGAAGCACGCCTTCTCGCGGCCCTCGACCATCGGCGGCAGCATGCGCTTGCGCTGCTCCTCGGTGCCGAACACGACGACGGGGTTGAGTCCGAACACGTTGATGTGCACCGCGGAGGCCCCGGACATGCCGGCGCCGGATTCCGCGATGGCGCGCATCATGATCGCGGCCTCGGTGATGCCGAGGCCGGAGCCGCCATAGGCTTCCGGCACGCAGATGCCGAGCCAGCCGGCATCGGCCAGCGCCTTGTGGAAGTCGTGCGGGAAGCCGCCGTCGTGGTCCTTCTTCAGCCAATAGGCGTCGGGAAAGCCCTCGCAGATCTTTGCGATGGCGTCGCGAATGGCTTCCTGCTGATCGGTGAGCGCGAAATCCATGTTCTTGATCTCCTTCTTGGGAGCCGCGAGAGCTCCGATCCTAGCGCCCCATCTGCGAGGGCAGCCAGAGAATGATGCTCGGAAACGCCACCAGGATCGCGATCGCGATCAGGTGGGCGATGAAATGCGGGAAGGTGCCGTGAAACACTTCGGCCACCGGCCGTTTGGCATAGCGGGCGACGATAAAGCAGTTCAGCCCGACCGGCGGCGTGATCATGCCGACTTCGGCGGTGACGATCTTGATGACGCCGAACCAGATCGGATCGAAGCCGAGCGTCTTGATCAGCGGCAGCACGATCGGCACGGTCAACACCAGGATCGCGATCTGGTCCATGAAGGAGCCGAGCACGATGTAGCCGCACAGGATCAGCGTGATGATCACCCAGCGCGAGGTCGGCAGGCTACCGATCCAGGCGACGAGGTCCTGCGTGACATGGGTGAGCGTGAAGAAGTAGCCGAAGATCGAGGCGCCGACGAGGATCGTCACGATCATGCAAGTGCCATGGCAAGCGCTCAGCAGCGCCTTGTAGAGCGAGCCGGGCGTAACCCTGCCCTTGGCGATGGCGAGCACCAGCGCTCCCGCGGCACCGAGAGCCGAAGCTTCCGTCGGCGTCGCAATGCCGAGATAGATGGTGCCAGTGACGAGCGAGAACAACAGCACCATCGGGCCGACCTGCCATAGCAGCGCAAACCGCTCCCGCCACGGCACGGGTTCCACGCGAGGGGCTCGCGAAGGGTCCTGCCAGACCAGGAAGCCGATCGTCGCCATGATCGTTGCCGTCACGAGCATCGCCGGAATGATGCCGCCGATCAGCAACTGCCCGATGTTGACTTCAGCGAGCAAACCGAAAATGACGAGCGCCACGCTGGGCGGGATCAGCATGGCCAGCGTTCCCGAGATGGCCACGACGCCGGCCGCCATCTTCGGCTCATAGCCCTGCCGGATCATCGCCGGCAGGCTCGTCGATGCCAGCGTCGCTGCGGACGCCGTCGAGGTGCCGCAGATCGCGCCGAAGCCCGCGCCGGCCAGCGCCGTCGCCATGCCGAGCCCGCCGGGAATGCGGCCGACCCAGGCCGACGCCGTCTTGAACATGTCGTCGGCGACGCCGGACAGCAAGACGAGATCCGCCATCAGCAGGAACATCGGGATCGTGATCAATTCATAGGACGATACCGTCGAAAGCGGCGCCGTCTGGAGAATGCCGAACAGCGTGCCGGTGCCGCCAACCATCAGCAAGCCGACCGACCCGGCGAATCCCATGGCGAAACCGACCGGCGTGCCGATCGCCAGCAGGAGGAAGAGCAGCACAAGAACGATGATGACTGTCATGGAATGGGCTACTCGAACGAGTTGGCTTCGCCGGTCCCGGTCTCCGGCGGCAGGGGAAAGAGGTCGCGACCGCTCACGAGGCTGAGCCCGTGGCCGATCAATTGCAGCGCCAGACGCAACACCAGCACACAGCAGCCGAACGGCACCAGCGCAGCCGAGATCCAGGTCGGCCACGGGATGGCGCCGGCGAGCACGTCTTGCTGCTGGTAGTTCTCGAGTGCACGCTCGAACCCGACCTTTGAGATCAGGACGAAGACGAACAGCCCCGTGAGCGCCGTCACAACCTCCGACAGCCGCCGGCCCGCCGGCGGAAATCGTGACAGCAGGATGTCCACGCCGACATGCGCATGCACGCGCAAGGTGTCCGACAGCGTCAGGAAGAACACGCCGGCAAGGAGATAGAGTCCGATCAGATCATAGGTGAAGGAGAACGGACTGTTCATGACGTAGCGCATGAACACGTCGGCCACCACGAGCGCCATGATCGCGAAGAGAGAGACCGCCGCGATCACCGTCAGCGCGCGCTCCAGCACACCGAGCACATCCGCTGCTCGCTTGATCATCTCCGACGTCTCCCTTCCGCTTCGATGGTGCCGCACTACTTCGCGGCGCCGGCGGCGAGCAAGCCCTCGAACTCCTTGAGCACGGCGGAGGCCTGCTTGCCGCGGCTGTCCAGCCCGGCCGCCCATTCGTGCGCGACGCCCTTGAGCTTTTCCTTCATTTCCGTGCGCGTGGCATCCGGAAGCGTGGTGAAGCCGATGCCCTGATCCTTCATCTTCTGCCGCGTGACGTCCTGCTCGTTGTCAACATCGGCACAGGCCTTTGGCGTGATCGCCTCGGACGCCTCGTTCATCGCCTTCTTCACATCGTCCGGCAATTTGTCCCAGACCGATTGATTGATCGAGTAGGCGACGATGAAGCTGCCGAAGCTGACGCCTTCGGTCGCATACTTGACGAGCTTGTCCAGGCCGTATGCGACGACGCTGTCTACGGGGAACAGAAGCCCGTCCATCGTGCCGCGCGACAGCGATTCATAGGCATCCGGCGCGGCCATGCGTACCGGCACCGCGCCGAGCGTGCGCACGGTGAGATCCTGTGCGCCGCCGGTAGTGCGCAGCTTCAGGCCAGCCATGTCCTTGATCGTCTCGACCTTCTGCTTGGCGGTCCACACCTGATAAGGCGGCAGCACCACGGCCATCAGCAGCTTGATCTTGTTCGGCGCATATTCCTGCTTGGCCAGGATGCCTTCCCGCGCGCTCTTCCAATAGGCCATTGTGCCCTGGCAGCTGGTCTGGAATGCGCCCGGCAATTGCGCGACCTCGGAAAGCGGCATCTTGTCCGAGACGTAGGACGGCCCGATGTAGCCGATGTCGATCACGCCGGACTGGGTCAGGCGCAGCATGTCGGTGGCCTTGCCGATCTGCTGGTTCGGATAATGGGTGAAAGTGACGCCGCCGTTGGTGCGCTTGGTGACGTCCTCCATCCACGGCTTGAGCATCAGACGAACGAGATAGTGGTCGCCGGGGAAAGAGTCGGCGACTTTCAGCTCCAGCGCCTGGGCCTGCAGCGTCGAGAGCGGCAGCGAGAGTGAGAGCGCTACGGCGGCCCGGACCAGATTTCTCTTCATTTGCTTCTCCTTGACGCGTTCCCACGCCGAAGGCGGCAGCTCATCGCTGCCGACCGCTCGGCCTTCACTCCAATTCTTGCTTGAGTTAAAAATACATATATGTGAATTTATATGTCAAGTATATGAATTTGTCATATGGCTATGCACCGCGGTGCGAAGTTGCCGAATTGACACCAGTCTTTTCTGAACTCTAACTCCACGTATATGAATTCATCCCACGAGGCCCCATGGGACCGCTCGCCGGCTTCACCATTCTCGATCTGACCTCGGTGCTGATGGGCCCCTACGGCACCCAGGTGCTGGCGGACATGGGCGCCGACATCATCAAGGTCGAAAGCCCCGAGGGCGACATCGTCCGCCAAATTGGTCCCGGCCGTACGCCCGGCATGGGCGGGATGTTTCTCAATGCCAATCGCGGCAAGCGCAGCATCGTCGTCGATCTGAAAAAACCGGAGGGGCGGGACGCGCTGCTGCGGCTGGCGAGGCGCGCCAACGCGCTCGTCTATAATGTGCGCCCGCAGGCAATGGCGCGGCTCGGCCTCGATTATGAGACGCTGGCCGCGATCAATCCCGCTCTCGTCTATGTCGGCGCCTTCGGCTACGGCCAGTCCGGCCCTTATGCCGCCAAGCCCGCCTACGACGATCTGATCCAGGGCGCGGCAACCATTCCGACGCTGCTCGCGGCAGCCGGCGACGGCACACCGCGCTACGTTCCGGTCACCATCGCCGACCGCATCGTCGGCCTGATGATGGTCAACGCCATCATGGGCGGGCTGATGCACCAGCAGCGCACCGGTGTCGGCCAGCGCATCGACGTGCCGATGTTCGAATCGATGACGGAGTTCGTGCTGGTCGATCATCTCGGCGGACTGACCTACGATCCGCCGCTCGATCATGGCGGCTATGCCCGCCTGCTCTCGCGTTATCGAAAGCCCTACAAGACCAGCGACGGCTATCTCTGCGTCCTCATCTACAACGACAAGCACTGGCGCAGCTTCTTCGAGGCGATCGGGCAGCCGCATTTCCTCGATCAGCCGCGCTTTGCCAACCATGCGTCGCGCACCAAGCATATCGACGAGATCTACGAGGAGATCGGCCACATCTTCGCAACGCGCAGCACCGCCGAATGGCGCGAACTGCTGGAGCGCGCCGACATTCCGGTAATGCCGATGCATACGCTGGAGACGATTCTGGACGATCCGCATCTCAACGCCGTCGGCTTCTTCCAGACCGTCGATCACCCCGTCGAAGGCCGTATCCGGCAGATGCGCGTGCCCTCGACCTGGAGCGTAACCCAGCCGGAAGCCGCCGGCCCCGCGCCGACGCTCGGCCAGCACGGTCGCGATATTTTGCGCGAGGCTGGCTTCTCGGCCGACGAAATCGAACGGCTCGCAGAGCAGAAAGCAGTTCAACTGGCGGCGCTAGCTTAGCGGCCGCGCAGCCAAATCGCAGGACATAGGGAGGAGATGGCGATGGCCGGACTTTATTTCGAGGACTTTTCCGTGGGCCAGGAGTTCAGGCACCCTTTGACCCGGACCGTGACGGAGATGGACAACACCATGTTCAGCCTGCTGACACTCAACCCGCAGCCGCTGCACATCGACGCCCATTTTTCCGCAAAGACCGAGTTCGGCCAGCGCATTTTCAACAGCCTTTACACCCTCGGCATCATGATCGGCATGACGGTCTATGATACGACCATGGGCACCACCGTCGCCAATCTCGGCATGACCGACGTCACCTTTCCGAAGCCGGTCTTCCATGGCGACACGTTGCGGGCGACGACGAAGGTGCTTTCGTTGCGGGAATCCAAATCGCGCCCCAAGGCGGGCATTGTCGAGTTCGAGCACCACGCCCTGAACCAGAACGACGAGATCGTCGGTAAATGCCGCCGCATGGCGATGATGCACAAGAGGCCGGTCTGATGCGTTCGATGCTATTCGTGCCGGGGGATTCCCCGCGCAAATTCGAGAAGGCGAGCGAAGGCAAGGCCGACGCACTGATCATCGATCTCGAGGATTCCGTCGTCGCCGAGAAGAAGGAAGAGGCGCGCGGGCTGACGCTCGCGATGCTGAAAGGACGCAGCGGGCCGTATCAGCTCTATGTCCGCGTCAATGCCCTCGACACCGGCATGACGCTCGCCGATCTCGCCGCCGTCATGCCGGGCAAGCCCGACGGAATCGTGCTGCCGAAATCACAGGGCGGTGACGACGTGCGGCAGGTGGCGACATGGCTCGAAGCGCTGGAAGCTGCAGCCGGCATCGCGGTCGGGACGACGCGCATCGTCTGTGTCGCGACGGAAACCGCCGGCGCGATCTTCGGCCTCGGCAGCTACAAGGGATGCTCCCCTCGCCTCGCAGGCCTGATGTGGGGCGCGGAAGATCTCTCGGCCTCGCTCGGCGCCACCGAAAAGGCCTCGGGCGGCGTGTTCCACAGCCCGTATCGTCTGGCGCGCGATCTCTGCCTGATGGCGGCGGCCGCGGCCGAAGTCGCGCCGATCGACACCGTCTATACCGACATCGATAACCTCGCCGGTCTCGAGCAGGAGACGCGCGCGGCGCGGCGCGACGGCTTTTCGGCGAAGGCGCTGATCCATCCCAAGCATGTCGACGTGGTCAACGCGGCGTTCGCGCCGACGGAGGCCGAGCGCACATGGGCGGAGAAGGTGATCGCGGCGTTCGCGAGCAATCCGAATTCCGGCACGCTGCGGCTCGACGGCCAGATGATCGACAAGCCGCATCTTCGCGCCGCGAAGAAGATCCTCGGCCAGCCCTAGATCAGGACGCAGCGTCGCCAGACGGGATCCATCATGATCGTTCGCCAAGCCGCCAATGTTCTGGAGATCATGGAATTCTTCGCGCAAACGAGGAAGCCGGCAACGCTTGCCGAGATCGCGGATCATTTCGGCTGGCCGCGCTCGTCGACCTTCAATCTGCTCGCGACGCTGTCGGAGAAGGGCTATCTCTACGAACCGCGGCCGCGCGCAGGGTTCTATCCGACGCCGCGGTGGCTCGCGATGGCGCGGATGATCTCGGAGGTCGAGCCGCTTCCGCCCTGGACGCATACGCTGATCGCCGATCTTTCCGCCGAGACCGGCGAGACCGCCTCGATCGTGGCACCGGCCGGCGTGATGGCGGTGTTCATCGACGTCGTCGAATCCGGGGCCGCGATCCGCTATTTCGCAACCATCGGCCACCGCGTACCGATCCACGCCACCGCGAGCGGCCGCGCGCTGCTGCTGCAATATTCGCAGGAGGAGCGCGACTCCGTCTATCGCAAGATCGAATTCAAGCAATACGGCCCGTCGACGCCGATCAGCATCGAGGCGGTGGAAGCCGAGCTGCGCAACTCGATCGCGCGCGGCTATTGCCAGAGCTTCGGCGACTACAGCCGCGACCTCGCGGGCGCCGCGATTCCACTGCCGATCGGAGATCGCCGTCTATCAGTCGTCGTCGCCGGCCCGGAGTTCCGGATTGGGCCGAAGGTCGGCGAAGTGGCCGCCTTGATCGCAAGGACGGTCGACCGGCTGCGGCCGAAGACCACCGCGGCCTGACGCCGAAGCTTCATTCGAATCCCTGAATGGGCGGCGCCGACGTCTGCGCCGGCGCAGCTTCGACAGGCTGCACCGCAGGCGCGGCTTGAGCGGGCGGATTGGTAGCAGCTCTGATCTGGCCGTTGGCATTCATCGCCTCGCGTGCGCGCGGCGGAGCGCCGGCTGCGCGATACGCATCGCGGCGCGGCGGCGGCCGATGTCTCGCCGAGTGTGAATCTCTCACGCCCCAGGACCGGGCAATTGCAGGCCCCGCGGTATAACCCACCACAGCGCCCGCGACGGCACCGATCGGACCGAGCACGACGGCGCCTGATACGGCACCCAGAGCCGCAGCGCCGGCGCGCTCCTGCGCGCCAGCACTCGCGGGCACGCCAACCACCATCACGACGGCAGCGATCAAAGCTTTGTTCATCGGAGCGCCTCCCTCACGGGAGATGACTCATGCCCAAATATGGCCTCACGAGGTTCGCTTGCCGGCCAACAAAAGGCAATCGGCCGGGGAACCCGATGTCAATCGAAGAGCTCCGCAGCCAACTGAGCCGCGGAGGCCCGTCGGCGCGACCACTACACGATCTTGATCGACATGTCCGGGAGGCCCTCGAGCTTGCACAGCAGCACATCGCCCTTGACCACCGGGCCGACATTCTCCGGCGTGCCGGAATAGATGATGTCGCCGGCCTTCAGCTCGAACGCTTCCGAGAGCTTCGCGATCTGCTCGGCAACGCTCCAGATCATCTTGCTGATATCCGAGCTCTGCTTGACGTTGCCGTTGATTGCCAGAGAGATAGCGCCCTTCTCGAAATGACCGGTCTTGCTCACGGGATGGATCGGACCCAGCACCGCGGCGTGGTCGAAGCTCTTGCCGATCTCCCACGGCTTCTTCTCCGCGGCCATGCCGTTCTGGAGATCGCGCCGGGTCATGTCGAGGCCGAGCGCGTAGCCGTAGACATGCTCGAGCGCCTTCTCGGCCGGGATGTTGGTGCCGCCGGATTTCAGCGCGGCGACCAGCTCGACCTCGTGATGATAGTTCTTGGTCAGCGACGGATAGGGATGGTCGGCGACCTCGCCGACCGCGACGTTCTGGATCGCGTCGGTCGGTTTCTGGAAGAAGAACGGCGGCTCGCGGTTCGGATCCGAGCCGCGCTCGATCGCGTGCGCCGCATAATTGCGACCGATGCAATAGATGCGGCGGACCTGGAACACCTGGGTCTCGCCGACGATCGGGATGGTGACCATCGGCACCGGGAAGATCGGCTTCGGCCCGGCTTGCGCCGCGGCGGGAGCAATTTCGGCCATCGAAGCTGCTGTCACCGCCACGGCGGTGGCAAGCAGATCGCGTCGCGTGGATGAGGTCTCTTTCATGTTTTGTGCTCCCTTTCAGCCTTATTGGGCAGCGTCGTACGCGCCGCTCCGGCTGATAATCGATATTCAGTATGCCAGCAACAACGACGGGACGGGACGCGACGCGGCATCGCCTTATTGTTGAGAGCAGGCCATCCTGCGGTTTCGCAGCCCAGGCCGGACTGCCGCCCCGTTAGCATGGAACTTGCATAAAATCTGGGCGACATGGACGCCGCATGAACCTCATCAGTCTCGATATCCGTATGCTCCGGTCACTGATCTCGGTGGTCGAGACCGGCAGCATCACCGAGACCGCGCGACGGCTGGGTCGCACCCAGCCGGCGATCACCCTGCAATTGCAGCGGCTGGAGGAGCTGACCGGCAAGCAATTGTTCGAGCACGCCGGCCGCAGGCTGACGCTGACCGAAGACGGCACCACGGTCCTGACCTACGCCAAGTCCATCCTGCGGTTGCATGACGAGTTGATCTCGCAACTGGCGTCGCAGGAGATCGAGGGCCAGGTCGTGCTCGGCACGCCCGACCTCTATGCGGCGTTCATGCTGCCACAAATCCTCAGCGTGTTTCGAAAATCCTTTCCGCGCGTCCAGGTCGAGCTCAATTGCGCGTTGTCGACGCCGCTGGTCGGCCTCGTCAAGCGCGGCGATGTCGACATCGCACTCGTTACCCGTATGAACGATTTCACCGGCGGCCAGGTGGTGCGGCGCGAGCAGCTGGTCTGGATGACCGGCGAGCAATCCGCCGCGCATCAGGAACGCCCGATTCCGCTGGCGCTGCTGCCCCCCGGCAACATCTATCGCGACTACGCCATCGATACGCTGGAGCGCGCGAATTTGCGCTGGCGCATCGCCTGCGTCAGCGAGAGTGTCGGCGGCCTGCAGGCTGCGGCTTTTGCCGGCATGGCCGTCACCGTGCTCGGCCGCAGCGCGCTGGTGCCGGCGATGCGCGAGATCGGCCCGAACGAGGGCCTGCCGCCGCTGCCGAAGATCGAGCTGCTGCTCTACAAATCCAGCGGCGCGACCTCAAAGGCGGCGACAGCGCTGCACGACTATCTCGCGCACTATCTGCGCCTCGACGAAGAACTCAGCGGCCGTGGGGTGCCGATCGAGCTGTCCTGAGCTTCATGCCTTCGCGCGCGCGGGACTTTCGCGAAGCGCCAGCTGCGGCCAGAACTTCGCCCAGGGCAAAGCCGCCTCGAACGCAGCAGCGATGCGAAAAATCGTGGGCTCGTCGAGCCAGGGAGCGACGATCTGAAGGCCGATCGGCATTCCGTCGCGATCGAAACCGCAGGGCAGCGTCGCGGCCGGAAGGCCAGCGAGGTTGATCGGCCAGGTGAACGGCGACCAGCCGAGATGCGGATCGACCTTGCTGCCGTCGATCATGTCGACGCCAATCCGGCCGGCCTCGAACGCGGTCACCGCAACCGTCGGCGTCACCAGCGCATCGACGCGCTCGAAAAGCTTCAGAAAGCCGCTGCGCGCCTGGCCGCGGCGATAACCGGCTTCGATATAGTCCGTGCCGCTGTAGCGCCGTCCGGCACTGACGACATCGCGATAATCTGCTTCGGAGCCGGCGAGATCGGCCGTGGTCTTGGTCGCGACCGCAGCCGCCTGTTCGGTGAAGGCGATCGGCTTGAGCGTGTGTTCCAGAATGCCGGGATCGAGGCCCGGTCCATCCATGGTGACCTGCGCGCCGCACGCATCGAGAACAGCCAGCGCCTTGCCGAACGCCGAGCGCACGTCGGGGCTGACGGCGGCGTAGCCGAGATCGACGCTGGCGCCGATGCGAATGCCATTCAACGGCGCGACGTTGGTATCAAACCGCCGCGGCGCCGCCGGCAGGCTCGCCGGATCGCGCAGATCGTAAGCAGCGATGATCTCCAGCGTCAGTGCGGCATCCGCGACCGTGCGCGTGATCGGCCCGGTATGTGCGAGCGAGCCCCATGACGGTGGCGAGAAGCCGGGCGAGCGCGGCACCAGGCCAAAGGTCGGCTTGAGGCCGAACACGCCGCAGAAGGACGACGGCACCCGGATCGAGCCGACACCGTCGGTGCCGATCGCGATCGGACCGCAGCCGGCGGCGACGCCCGCCGCCGCACCGCCGCTCGATCCACCGCTGGTGCGGCCGGGATTCCAGGGGTTTCGCGTCGTCCCGGTGACGGGGCTGTCGGCCGTGAGCTTGTAACCGGACTCGCAGGTCGTGGTCTTGCAGGTGATGATCGCACCCGCCGCCTTCAGCGCCGACACCACGGCCGCATCGGCCTCGGGGACAAAGCTCTTGTTCATCGGCGAGCCGCCATAGGCCGGCACACCCGCGACAAAGACGAGATCCTTGATCGTGACGGGCACGCCGGCAAGCAGCCCCCTGGCTTCGCCCGCACGCATCTCCCTGGTGAGACGATCGGCTTCCGCCCTCGCCTGCTCGTACATCGGCGTCACCACCGCGTTGCAGGTCTCGTTCGTCGCCAGAAGCGCGGCGATGGTGTCGTCGACGACATCGCGCGGGGTAAACGCCTTGCGCCGGTAGCCGGCCATGATCTCGGCTGCAGAAAGCGCGCCAAGGCCAGTCGGCGCCGGCGGAAAGGCCGTGCGGCCGGAACCATCAGTCATCATCAACCCTAAAGAGTTAGCTGAGCGCCGCGTCGACGGCGCGCTTGGCCATGACCGTGACGAGATGCGCGCGGTAGTCGGCTTCGGCATGGATGTCGGAGGTGAGGCCGTCATTATCGATCTTGATCGCCGCTATTGCAGACGGATCAAAGTTCTCCGACAGCGCCATCTCCATCGGCGGCACGCGGAATACGCCGGGACCCGCACCGGTCACGGCGACACGGACGCCATCGGCGAATTTTGCGACGAACACGCCGACCAGCGCGTAACGCGACGCCGGCGCCTTGAATTTTGCGTAACCCGCTTTGAGCGGCAAGGGAAAGCGGATCGCCGTGATGATCTCGCCGGGTTGGAGCGCGGTCTCGAACAGGCCGAGAAAGAACCTGTCGGCCGCGATCTCGCGCGTGCTGGTGACGATGGTGGCGCCGAGACCGAGCACGCCGGCCGGATAATCCGCGGCCGGATCATTGTTGGCGACCGAGCCGCCAATGGTGCCGCGGCTGCGCACGGCAGGATCGCCGATCATCGAGGCCAGCGCCGCGAGACCGGGAATTTTCGTCTGCACCAGCTTCGAGGCGGCGACCTGCGCATGCGGCGTCATCGCACCGACGGTGATGCTGTCGCCGTCGTCGGTGATACCCTTCAGGTGTCCGAGCTTCGACAGGTCGATCAAGGCAGGCGGGTTGGCCAGCCGCTGCTTCAGCGTCGGGATCAGCGTCATGCCGCCGGCGACGAGCTTGCTGTCCTCGATCGAGGTCAGGAGTTTAGCAGCGTCGGGAATCTGGTCCGGCTGGTGATAGGCAAACGGTTTCATTGTTGCTCTCCCTATTCCGCCGCGACCGGTAGCGACGCGTTCTGCAGCAGCCGCCAGATCCGGTTCGGCGTCGCCGGCATGTCGACATGGGTGACGCCGAGATGCGACAGCGCATCGACCACCGCGTTGATGACGGCGGCCGGCGAGCCGATCGTGCCGACCTCGCCGCAGCCTTTCACGCCCATCGGGGTGTGCGTGCACAGCGTCGAATGGGTCGCGACCTTCATCATCGGCATGTGATCGGCGCGCGGCATGCAATAGTCCATCAGCGAGCCCGACAGCAGTTGGCCTGAGCTCTCGTCATAGACTGCGTTCTCGAACAGCGCCTGGCCGACGCCCTGCACGATGCCGCCATGCAGCTGGCCCTCGACGATCATCGGATTGATCACCGTGCCGACGTCATCCACGGCGGTGTAATTCACGAGCGTCACCGTGCCCGTCTCCGGATCGACCTCGACCTCGGCGATGTGGCAGCCGCCGGGATAGGTGAAGTTGACGGGGTCGTAATAGGCCTGCTCCTCCAGCCCCGGCTCCAGCACTTCGAGCGGATAGTCATGCGGCACGTAAGCGGCGCCCGCGATTTCCTCGAACGTCTTGGCGCGGTCAGTGCCGGCGACCGAGAATTTTCCGGACTTGAACTGGATGTCGACTTCGGCGGCTTCGAGCAGATGAGCCGCGATCTTCTTGCCCTTGGCGACCACTTTGTCGGTCGCCTTCGACAGCGCCGCGCCCCCGACCACCAGCGAACGCGAACCGTAGGTGCCCATGCCGAACTGCACGCGGTCGGTGTCGCCGAACACGATATCGACATTCTCGAAGGCGACACCGAGCTTTTCCGAGACGATCTGCGCGAACGTCGTCTCGTGGCCCTGGCCGTGATTGTGCGTTCCGATCATGACCGTCACCTGGCCGGTCGGATGCACGCGCACCGTGGCGCTTTCATAGAGGCCGCCGCGCGCCCCCAGCCGTCCGGCGAAACGCGACGGCGCAAGGCCGCAGGCCTCGACATAGGTCGAGTAGCCGAGCCCGCGGAATTTGCCCTTGCTGGCCGAGGCCGACTTGCGCACGCCGAAATTCTTGACGTCGGCCGCCACCAGCGCACCGTCGAGACAGCCCATGGGATCGCCGGAATCGTACTGCACCAGCACCGGCGTCTGATACGGATAGGCTTCCTTCGGGATCATGTTGCGGCGACGGATCTCGACACGATCGATGCCCATCTCGCTCGCTGCGACATCGACGATGCGCTCCAGCACGAAGGTCGCCTCGGGCCGGCCGGCGCCGCGATAGGCGTCGACCGGAACGGTATTGGTGAACACCACCTTCACGTTGCAGTAGATCGCCGGCGTGGTATAGACGCCGCCGAGCAATGGGCCATAGAGATTGGTCGGGATGTTCGGCCCGAAGGTCGAGAGATAGCCGCCCATATTGGCGAGCGTGTTGACGCGGAAGGCCAGGAACTTCCCGGTCTCGTCGAGGGCAAGCTCGGCCTCGGTGACGTGATCGCGGCCGTGGCGATCCGAGACGTAGCCCTCAGAACGGCTCGCGACCCATTTGATCGGCCGCATCACGCGCTTGGCGGCCCAGGTGATCACGGCCTCCTCGCCGTAGTGGAACTGCTTGACGCCGAAGCCGCCGCCGACATCGGGCGCGACCACGCGCAGCTTGTGCTGCGGGATGTTCAGCACCAGCGCGCCCATCAGAAAGCGCACGACGTGCGGGAACTGGCTGGTGGTCCACAACGTGAAGCGGTCGGTGCCCGGCTCGTATTCCGCGATCGCCGCGCGCGGCTCCATCGGGTTGCCGATCAGGCGATTGTTGACGAGGCTCAGCTTTGCGACATGCGCCGCCTTTCGGAACGCGGACTCGACCGCGGCCTTGTCGCCGAGCTCCCAGTCGCAGCAGATGTTGTTCGGCACGTCGTCGAACAATTGTGGCGCGCCCGGCCTGAAAGCCTCGAGCACGCCGACCACGGAGGGCAGCACCTCATAGTCGATCTTCAGCAGCTCGGCCGCCGCATTCGCCTGCTCCGGTGTCTCCGCGATGACAAAGGCCACCATGTCGCCGACGAAGCGCACCTTGCCCTGCGCCAGCATCGGAAACGGCGGCTCCTTCATGGGCACACCCTTGGCATCCGAGATGCCCCAGCCACAGGGCAGCGAGCCCAGCTTGTCGGCCGCGGCATCCGCGCCAGTCAGGACGGCAATGACCCCGGGCGCGGCCAGCGCCGCGCTCCTGTCGATGCCGCGCAGCACCGCGTGGCCATGCGGCGAGCGGACGAAAACGCCCGCGGTCATGCCGGGTCGCTTGATGTCGGAGACGTAATTGCCGCGGCCGGTGAGGAAGCGCTGATCCTCTTTCCGCTTCGGTGATGCGCCGATGCCGATCACGTTGCCCATGGTCACTCTCCCTTGGCGGCGTTCATGGCGGCAGCGCCTGCCATCACCGAGACGACGATGTTCTGATAGCCGGTGCAACGGCAGATGTTGCCTTCGAGGCCGTGGCGGACATCAGCCTCGGTCAGGTCCGGCTTCTCGGTCGCGAGCGCCACCGCTGTCATCAGCATGCCGGGCGTACAGAAGCCGCATTGCAGGCCGTGATGCTCGCGAAACGCTTCCTGCATCGGATGCATCCGGTTCGAACCGGGCGCACCTTGCAGGCCTTCGATAGTGAGCAGCGTCGCGCCATCGAGCGCAGGTACCAGCAGCGTGCAGCTCTTCACCGGCAGGCCGTCGAGATGCACGACGCAGGCGCCGCACTGGCTGGTGTCGCAGCCGATGTGAGTGCCGGTGAGGCTGAGCTGTTCGCGCAGCAGCTCGGCGACGAGCGTTGCCGGCTCGACTTCGACAGTAGTTGGCCGTCCGTTGAGTGTGAAGGATATCTGCACGGTCATACTCCTGTGCGCGACGGGGCTTTAGGCGAGTGGAAGCGCGCTGCCGGTGGCCCATGTGGCCATCACGACGTCGCCGACGGTGAACGGATCCGCGAAGAAGACCTTTTCCGGCACATAGGCGACGAACGCGTCGTCCGGCACGGTGTCGAGCATGACCTTGACGAAATAGCCCTGGTACTCGATCGCGAGCACGCGGCTCGGCAGCGACGTCGTGCAGCCCGGCGGCAGCTCCCTGCCCGGCCGGACCAGCGCGACGTCGTCGCGTCGCACGGCGATATCGATCTTGTCGCCGACGCTGACCGTGGACCGCGCCTGAAGAGGAACCTCGATGCCATCAGGCGCGGCCTGCGCGAGCGTAAAAGTCGAACCGTTGACCTTCTCGACCAGCCCCGACAGCACGTTCTGGCCGCCCATGAACTCGGCGACGTAACGGTCATGCGGATGGGCATAGACGTCACGCGCCGCTCCGGCCTGCTTGATCCTGCCCTGCTCCATCACCACCACGAGATCGGCGAGCGCGATGGCCTCGAGCTGGGTGTGGGTGACGTGGATGAAGGTGATGCCGAGATCCTGCTGCATCCGCCGCAGCTCCTGGCGCATCTGCACGCGAAGCTGCTCGTCGAGCGCGGACAGCGGCTCGTCGAGCAGCAGCACCCGCGGCTCGGTGATCGCGGCGCGCGCCAGCGCCACGCGCTGCTGTTGCCCGCCGGAGAGCTGCGCCGGCAGGCGGTCGGCGAACTGCGTCAGCCGCACCTTCTCGATCATGGCGTCGGCCGCGCGCAGGCGATCGGCCTTCGACATGCCGCGCACGCGCAAGGCGAACGCGATATTGTCGCGTACGGTCAGATGCGGGAACAGCGCGTAGGACTGGAACATCATCGCGGTACGGCGCTGCACCGGCGCGAGCCCGACGACGTTCTGCCCGCCGATCACGATCTCGCCGGCAGTCGGGTCCTCATGGCCGGCGATCATGCGCAAGATCGTGGTCTTGCCGCAGCCGGAGGGGCCGATGAAGCAGCAATAGGCGCCGTCGGCGATCTTGAGATTGACGCCGTCGACCACGTAGGTCGCGCCGTCGAAGCTCTTGCAGACGCCCGCCAGTTCGATATCGCCTCGATCGCTCTTCATTCCCAACTCAACCCTTTGCGCTGCTGCCGCGCTTTTTCTGGATCAGCACGATGCTGCCCAGGCTCGCGCCGATGACGATGAAGGAGACGATGGTCGTCACGGTGCCGAGCGCGTAGAGCGAGGGCGAGGTGACGTTCAGCGTCATGCTCCAGATCTCCAGCGGCAGCGTGTTCAGCGAGCCCGCGGTCTGGAGGCTGCGCGCGAACTCGTCGTAAGAGAGCGTGAATCCGAACAGTGCGACCGCGACGAGGCCGGGCGCCAGCACGGGGATCATCACCAGGCGGATCGACTGCCAGCGGCTGGCGCCGAGGTCGTAGGCCGCCTCCTCCCAGACGTGGTTGAAGCGCGACATCACCGCGAACATCACCAGCACGCCGAACGGCAGCGTCCAGGACAGCTGCGCGCCGAGCGCCGAGGTGTACCAGCTCGCATTCAGCCCGAGCGCCTGGAACAGAAGGCCGGTGCCGAGGCCGAGCACGAGGCCCGGTGCGACCAGGCTGCCGATCATCATGTAGAAGACGACGGTATCGCCGCGAAAACGCTTGCGGAAGCCGAGCCCGGCGAGGAACGAGACCACCACCGTGATGACGGTGACGATGACCGCGAGCTTGATCGAGCGGTCGAACGAGCCCTTGACGTCGCCGGTCCGCACCTGAGTGAAGAGATCGACGAACCAGTGCAGCGAGTGGCCCTTCATCGGAAACACGAGCCCGCCGCGGATATCCTGGAACGACAGGACGTAGATGCAGAACATCGGGCCGTAGAGCGCGATCACATAGAACACGAACAGCGTCGCCAGGACATAGAACGTCCACGGACGGCCGCCCTTGCTCGGTGCGATCGCCTTGGTCGTCGCGGGCGCGCCCGTCTTTGACGCGTCGGTCTTGGGCATGTCGGCAAGAATGGCGCTCACCGCGTGATCTCCTGCCTGATGTCGACAGTGCGCAGGATCAGCGAGACGATCGCGACCAGCACCAGCGTCAGCAGCACGGCGCTCGCCGCCGCGGTCGGATATTGCAGCACGCCGACGTCCTCGTAGAAGGCGCTGACCACCGAGGCCGAGCCGCCGCCGGACATGACCTTGACGACGAAGAAATCGCCCATCACGATCGACACCACGAAGATGGTGCCGAGCGCGATGCCGCTCTTGGACATCGGCACCACGATCAGGCGCATGATGTCGAAACGGCTGGCGCCGGCGTCGATTGCGGCCTCGATCAGCTTCTTGTCGATCCGCGCCATGGAGTTGAAGATCGGCACGATCATGAAGATCGTGAGCTGGTGGACATAGGCGATGACGACCGCGAGGTCGGAGAACAGCAGCACCTCAAGCGGCTGACGGATCACCCCGAGCGCCAGCAGCGCCTGGTTGATCAGGCCTTCCTTGCCGAGCAGCGGAATCCAGGAAATCATCCGGATGATGTTCGAGGTCCAGAACGGCACCGTACACAAAAGGAACAGGCCGATCGCGAGCAGCTGATTGCGGACGTGGAACACCAGGAAGTAGGCGACGCAGAAGCCAATGACGAGCGTGAAGATCCAGGTCAGCACCGTGAACTTGATGGTCGCCAGATAGAGCTTCAGCGTCAGCGCCGAATGCAGCACTTCCACATAGCTTGCGAGCGTGAAGCCCGGCGTCAGCCCGCCAAAGCCGTCCGTCGCAAAGAAGCTTGCGGCCACCACGACGAGGATCGGCGCCACGAAGAACGGCACGAGCACCAGGACCAGCGGCGACACGTAGAGCCAGCCGGCGAGATTGGCGCGTGATGGGTTTGGACTTGGCTGCATGTCGGCAAAAGCCACGCTTCAGTTCGGTCTCTCTGCCGGAGCGTCGCCGCGCCGGCGCTCGTGTCGGGCGAGGGAAAGCAGGATTTACGCCACCTTGAAGTCGTTCCAGCGCTTGTTCATGTAGGCGGCTTCGTCCATCAGCGTGTTCCAGCACGAGATGTTCTTGACGCGGTCGAGGAACGAACCGCCGTCACGCTTGGTGCCGGCCTTCTCCATCGCAACGCCATAGGGATCGTTGACCACCTCCGGCGCCGGCTGGCCCTCGTACCAGAACGCCCACTCGGCCGGGGTGAGGAATTTCTTCGCGGTCGACGGCACCGGGCTGTAATAGCCGTAGCGCGCGACGAAGCCGCCTTGCCAGCCCGACAGATACCAGTTGAGATATTCGTAGGCGGCATCCAGCTTCTTGCCGGAGAGGTGCTTCATCAGGCCCATGCCGTTGCACCAACCGCGATAGCCTTCCTTGCCGTTCTTGACGTTGACCGGCGCGTAGACGCAAGGGATTTCCTTGACGCGGACGGCAGCGACCGCCGGCGACCACATCGACTGGATGACCACTTCCCCCGCCGCCATCAGCTGCACCGACTGGTCGAAGGTGGTCCAGGTCGCGCGGAACTGGCCCTGCTTCTTCAGCTCGATCAGCTTGTTGCAGGTGAAGTCGATCTCCTCCTTGGTCATGTTGCCCTTGTTGCCGTACTTGATCAGCCCGGCACTTTCGAAGCAGAGCGCGGCGTCCATGATGCCGATCGCGGGCACGTCGAGGATCGCCGCCTTGCCCTTGAACTTCGGGTCGATCAGGTCCTTCCACTCGGTCACTTCATGGCCGACGAGATCCGGGCGATAGCCGATAGAGTCCGCGTTGTAGACCTGCGGCAGGAACGTCGCCCATTCGGTGACGCCGTCATGCAGGTCGGTCGAGTCGGGCTTGGAGATGTACATCGCCTCGTAGGGCGAGATGCCCTGGCGCGGGATCTTGTGGCCGTCGATCTCGCCCTTGGTGAAGATCGGCAGGATGTTGTCGAACTCCTTGATCTTCTTGACCTCGATGCCCTGGATCACGCTGCGCTTGGCGGCGAGCTTGGCCTGCCAGCCCTCGAGGTCGGCGATATCGACCGTATTAGGCTGGCTTATGAAACGGTTGATGGCGGCGGAGGTGTCGAGGTTCTGCATCGTCACCTTGAAACCGAGATCCTTGGCGGCCTGGTCGCCGATCGCCTTCACCACCGAATAGGACACGCCGACATGGCGCAGCTCGATATCCTTGATCTCCTGCGCCCAGATGGTCGGGAAGCCGCGGATCGCGTCCGAGCCTGCGGCTGCGCCGGCAATTGCTGCCGCGCCCTTCAACAGCGTGCGCCGGCTCAGCTTTTTCGCAGACTTGTCGCTCGTCCCCGCCGGATTGGCAGTGGATGTCCCCTTGTCCCTGTCAAGCATGGCAACCCTCGTTGGTTACAATAAGCGCTCGCTCCGATCGTCATTGACCGGCTGCGGATGTGATCAGTTGCGGGCGAGGCTATGGGCCGGATGTCGCGAAGTAAAATTGGAAGTAAAAATTCGCGGTATAAACGCGGCTAATGGTTCGCCCCGCTGCATCGGCTTTTAGCAGCGCGCATAAGAAGGCGTCAGGACATGCATGCAAGCCGGTGGCCTCGATCGTGCAGGCTCGTCCCAGCGGCGGCTCTGACGACAATCGCGCTGCTGATTGCCTCAACGTTGTGCGCGGCGCGCGCCGGAGATGTGTCCATCGCGCCAGCGGAACTGAAATTTATCGGCACGATCGATCCGCGCTTTCAATCCTACAACATCGAGATGGTGGAGGTGACCGGCGGACGGTTCTGGAAGCCCTATCCGCAAACGATGCACACGATCGATCAGCGAAATCGTTACAGCGACCGGCCGCCGATCGATCTTGCCAATGCGCGACTGCGCAAGCTCGCTGCCGCCTTGTCGCCGGCCTATCTGCGCGTAAGCGGCACCTGGGCCAATGCGACGTTCTTTGCCCGCAGCGAACAGGCACCAGCCGCGCCGCCGCCGGGGTTTGACACGGTGCTGAGCCGTGCACAGTGGCGCGGCGTCGTCGACTTTGCGCGTGCGACTGATGCGGAGATCGTCACCTCCTTCGCGATCAGTCCCGGCAGCCGCGGTGCCGATGGCGTGTGGAGTCCGGACCAGGCGCGGCGTCTGGTCGATGACACGCGATCGCTGGGCGGCCACATCGCCGCCGCCGAGTTCATGAACGAGCCGACGCTCGCGGCGACGAGCGGAGCGCCGCGGGGATATGACGCGAAAGCCTATGTCCGCGATTTCGACGTCTTTCGCGACTGGATACGGCGCGCGGCGCCGGAGACGCTGATCGTCGGCCCGGGCTCCGTCGGCGATTCCGCATCCCCTTCCGCATCCGGTATTCGCACGCACGACCTGCTCGCGAAATCCGGAGCCGACATCGATCGCTTCTCCTATCATCACTACAACACGATCTCGCCACGCTGCGGCGGCCGGGACGCGCCGGCACGCGCGTTGTCCGAAGAATGGCTGGCCCGAACCGATGTGACGCTGTCGATCTACCGCGGCCTGCGCGATGAATTCGCGCCGGGCAAACCGATCTGGCTGACGGAAACCGCCGATGCCGCTTGCGGCGGCAACCGCTGGGACAGGACGTTTCTCGACACCTTCCGCTATCTCGACCAGCTCGGACGCCTGGCACGAGCCGGGGTTCAGGTGGTGATGCACAACACGCTGGCGGCGAGCGATTACGGCCTGCTCGACGAGACGACGTTCCGTCCACGTCCGAATTACTGGGGCGCGCTGCTCTGGCATCGGCTGATGGGAGCGACAGTGCTCGATGCAAGCGCGGCGGCAGTGCCCGACCTGCACGTCTACGCCCACTGTCATCCATCGAGGCCCGGCGCCGTGACCATGCTCGCGATCAACATCTCACACCGCACCTCGCGCGCGATCGTGCTGCCGCGTTCCGCCGAGCGCTATAGCTTGCAGGCAGGGAGGCAGCAAGGCGCGACAGTGCAACTGAACGGCACGACACTCGCGCTGACCGACGGTGATGAGCTGCCGCACCTCGCCGGGCGAGCGACGGCTGCCGGTGCAGTTCGCCTCGCGCCCGAGACCATCACGTTCCTCGTCGTCCCAAGCGCCGCGAACCCCGCGTGCCGATGACCACGCTCGCGACCCGAGCGATTCGCGCGTCATTCGCGGGGAGATTCTGGATTGCTTCGCGAAGCCTGTCATCGGGCCGCGCTTCGCGCGGACCAGTTGGCTCGCCATGACGACGGTTTGGGACGTCGTCATGGCGAGCCAACGGCCCGGAACCCAACCATCCCATCAAATTCGTCATTGACAAACCTATTTGTTAATATCTAATTATCGCGAGAATAGCCGGCCGCGCCAAGCGGCCCGTAAAAAGAGAGGGAACGACGATGAGAGGGCATCTCGCCTGGGCCATGTTCGCGGCCATGAGTTCGGCTGCGATGACAACGACTGCGACCGCGCAAGTCTCCGACGACGCGGTGCGGATCGGCGTGTTGACCGACCTGTCGAGCTGGGGCCGCGACAACAGCGGGCCGGGCTCCGTCGAAGCCGCAAAAATGGCGGTGGAGGAGTTCGGGCCGACCGTGCTCGGCAAGCCGATCGAGATCATCAGCGCCGACCACCAGATGAAAACCGACGTCGGCGTGCAGATCGTGCGCGGCTGGTTCGACAACGGCAAGGTCGACGCCGTGGTCGACATTCCCAATTCCGGCATCGCCATCGCGGTCCACAATATGGTGCGCGAGCGGGGCAAGATCGCACTGCTCTCCGGCCCCGGCGCGAGCTCGCTGACCGACGAGCTGTGCAGCCCGAACACCGTGCACTTCACCTACGACACCTACGCACTGTCGAAGGTGACGGCCTCCGCCGTGATCAAGGAAGGCGGCAAATCCTGGTATTTCATCACCGCGGATTACGCCTTCGGCCAGCAGCTCGAGAAGGACGCGACGCGCTTCATCAACGAAATGGGTGGCAAGGTGCTCGGCGGCGTCAAGCATCCGACCAACACGGCGGACTTTTCCTCTTTTGCACTCCAGGCGCAGAGCTCGAAAGCCGACGTCGTCGCCTTCGCCAATGCCGGCCAGGACACCGACAATGCGATCAAGCAGTCCGGCGAATTCGGCCTCGTGCAGGGCGGCCAGAAGCTCGTCGGCCTCCTGATGTTCGACACCGACGTCCACGCGGTCGGCCTGAAGGCCGCGCAGGGCACCTACATGACCACGGCGTCGTACTGGAACATGGACGAGGCGACCCGGGCCTGGTCCAAGAAATTCTACGAGCGCACCAAGGTGATGCCGACCATGATCCACACCGGCGTCTACGGCTCGGTGCTGCATTACCTGAAAGGCATCAAGGCGGCGGGCACCGACGATGCCGCCAAGGTAATGGCCAAGATGCGCGAATTGCCGATCGAGGATACATTCGTCCATGGCGGCAAGCTGCGCGAGGACGGCCGCGTCATCCGCGACATGTATCTCGCCAAGGTGAAGTCGCCCGAGCAGTCCAGGGAACCCTGGGACTACCTGGAGATCATCAAGACGGTGAAGGGCGAGGACGCTTTCCGTCCGGTCTCCGAATCCAAATGCCCGCTGCTGAAGAAGTGAGGTGAGACATGACCAGCAACGCGCACAACGCAATTGAGACTTACGAGTGCGATGTGCTCGTGGCCGGATCGGGCGCCTCCGGCATGTCGGCCGCGATCACCGCACGCCATCGCGGCCTCGACGTGCTGATCGTCGAGAAAGAGCCGCGCTTCGGCGGCACCACCGCGCGCTCCGGCGGCTGGCTCTGGATTCCCGGCACATCGCTGGCGAAGGCCTATGGCATCGCGGAGACGCCGGACCAGGCCCGCACTTACTTGCGGCACGAAGCCGGCAACAATTTCGACGCCGCGCGCGTCGACGCATTCCTCAGCGCCGGCCCCGAGGCGGTCGATTTCTTCACCAGCAAGACCGCGCTCCGCTTCGACATGCCGCTGGTGTTTCCGGACTATCATGCCGAAGCGCCCGGCGGGGCACAGGGCGGCCGCTCGATGGTGACGCGCCCGTTCGACGGCCGCGAGCTGGGTGAGCAGATCAAGACGCTCGGCATGCCGCTACCGGAGCTCACCGTGTTCGGCATGATGCTGGGCTCCGGCAAGGAGATCATCCATTTCATGCGCGTGACGAAGTCGCTGGCGTCCGCCGTATATGTCGCAAAGCGCCTGTCGCGTCATCTGATGGACGTGCTGCGCTACGGCCGCGGCATGACGTTGACCAACGGCAATGCGCTGGCGGGGCGGCTCGCGAAATCCGCGCAGGATCTGAAGATTCCGATGTGGCTGTCCTCGCCGGTGCGCGAGCTGACGGTTGAAAACGGCACCGTCACCGGCGCGATCGTTTCGCGCGAGGGACGCGACGTCCGCATTCATGCAAGACAAGGCGTCGTGCTCGCCTGCGGCGGCTTCCCCCATGACGTCGAACGCCGTAAGAAAATGTTTCCGCACGCGCCGACCGGCAACGAGCATTTTTCGCCCGGACCGACCGGCAATACCGGCGACGGCTTGCGCCTTGCGGAGTCCGTCGGTGGTCACGTCGAGGATCGCTTGCCGAACGCGGCCGCCTGGGTGCCGGTGTCGCTGACCACGCGCAAGGACGGTTCAAAGGGCGTGATGCCGCATTTCATCGACCGCGCCAAGCCTGGCGTGATCGCGGTGATGCGTGACGGCAAGCGCTTTGCCAATGAAGGCAATTCCTATCACGATTTCGTCCAGGCCATGGTCAAAGCCGCCAAGCCCGGCGAAGAGATCGCCGCCTATCTCGTCTGCGATCATCCGACGTTGCGCAAATACGGCCTCGGCTGCGTGCCGCCCTTCCCCATGCCGCTCGGCCACCATCTGAATACCGGCTATCTCATGCGCGGCGATACGCTGGAGGCACTGGCGGCGAAGGCCGACATCGATGCCAACGCGTTCACCGAGACCGTCAAGCAGTTCAATGCGACCGCGCCGCAGGGCCACGATGCCGCCTTCGGCAAGGGCACCAAGGCCTATAATCGCTACCAGGGCGACGCGCTGCACGGCCCGAATCCCTGCGTCGCGCCGATCCAAAACGGCCCGTTCTACGCCATCAAGATGGTGGTCGGCGATCTCGGCACCTATGCCGGCATCGTCACTGACGAGAATGCGCGGGCGCTGGACTCCGAGGGCCGGGTGATTCCCGGGCTCTATGCCGCCGGCAACGACATGGCCAGCATCATGGGCGGCAATTATCCCGGCGCCGGCATCACGCTTGGGCCGGCGCTGACCTTCGGCTACATTGCCGGCCGTCATCTCGCCGACCGCGCCGCCAGGCGCGACGCGGCATAGGCCACGCCAGGAGGCGCATGAAGAGAGAAAGCCGCGGTATCCAGTCGATCGAGGTCGGTGGAGAATTGCTCCGCGCGCTCGCCAGATGCGGCGAACCGATGATGCTGCGCGATCTCGCCCGCGAGGCGGGCATGACGCCGGCCAAGGCGCATCCTTATCTCGCCAGCTTCTCTCGCATCGGCCTGATCGAGCAGGACGAGACCACCGGCCGCTACGAGATCGGCGCGCTGGCGCTGGAGCTCGGCCTGATCAGCCTGCGCCGTCTCTCCGGCGTGCGTATCGCCGGACCGAAGATCGCCGGCCTCGCAAGCCAGATCGGGCACGCGGTCTCGCTTGCGGTCTGGGGGACGCACGGCCCGACCGTGGTGCAGCTCGAAGAGCCCGGCCAGCCCGTGCACGTCGTGATGCGCGCCGGTTCGGTGATGGCGCTGCTGGAGACGGCCACGGGCCGGGCCTTTGCGGCCTTTCTGCCCGAGAAGACGATCAACGCCGCGCTGGAGAGCGGACTCGATCGTCACGGCGTCGGCTACAATCCGAAGCGCGCCGTGAAAAGCGCGAAGGTCGCCGAGATGCTCGCTGAAGTCCGCAAGCACGGCCTCGCCCGTGCGCTCGGCGATCCCCTGCCCGGGGTCAATGCATTCTCCGCACCGGTGTTCGATCATTCCGGCCATGTCGCGCTGGTCATCACCGCGATGGGGCCGGAAGGCACCTTCGACGCCCGCTGGGACAGCCCGATCGCAAATGCGCTGCGCGATTGCGCCGGCGGCATCTCGAAGCGACTGGGCTACGGGATGACGATCGCCGCGGAGTGAACCGGCCCTATTTCTCCTTCACCGGCACAGTGTAGTTCAGGATCAGCCTGCCGCCATCCGGATAGATCGTCTGGCCCGTGATGTAGGACGCATCGTCGCTGGCGAGGAACGCGACCACGGACGCCACCTCGCTCGGCTCGCCACCGCGGCCGGCCGGCGTGCGCGACATCACGGTCTTGCGGGCATCCTCCGAAGTGTAGATGGACGAGGCCACCATGTCGGTCAGGATCGTGCCCGGCCCGACCGCGACGACGCGGATATTGTGCGGGGCGAGCGCGACGGCGGCCACCGAAGTGAGCTGCTTCATGCCGCCCTTGGACATCGCGTAGGTCGCCAGCGCCGGGATCGCCAGCAGCGCGTTGACCGAGGACATGTTGATGATGACCCCGCCGCCCCCCTGCGCAATCATCTGCCTGGCCGCCGCCTGCACGCCGAAGAACGCGCCCTTCAGATTGATGCCGATGATTTCGTCAAATTCCTCCTCGGAAATCTCCAGGATATCCCGGTTGCGGGCGACGCCGGCATTGTTGACCATGATGTCGAGCCGGCCGAACTCCTTCACGGCGGCTGCGACGAGCTGATCCACGTCAGTGCGCTTGGCGACATTGCCGACGATGGTGCGCAAGGCGTCCGGATGCCCGAGCTCGACGGCCGTCGCAGCGAGGCCCTCGGCATCGACATCCGATATGACGACCTTGACGCCGTCGTCGAGGAATCGTTTTGCGCAGGCCTTGCCGATGCCGCGCGCCGCGCCGGTGATGGCGGCGACCTTGCCGGATAATTTCATGGGGCTCACTCCAGAATAGCTGCTTGCGGCAAACCTATTCCGGGCAAGGGCCTCAGCTCAAGCCGCCGCAAATCCGAGATGAGCACGGAACCGGTTCTTGATAAAGACGGCATCGCGAGACGGCAGCGAACGCGGCGGATTTTCCGCCAGAACCTTGATGACGAAAAGCCGCGGGCCATCGGCCGGCTCAGCGATTTGCGACGCGAGGCGTTGCACCTCCGCCAGCGTCCGCACGGTCCCCGTCGCGGCAAATCCGCATGCTGCGGCGATCGCCGTGAGATCGACGCCGCGGCCGGTGTGGCTCGCCTGCATCCCGGTCTCGCCAAAATGCTGGTTGTCGATCACGACGACGTCGAGATTGCGCGGTCGCGCGACGCCGATGGTGGCAATGCCGCCGAGGCCCATCAGTTGCTCGCCGTCGCCGGTGAGGGCCATCACGCGCTTTCCCGGCTGCGCCTGAGCAAGGCCAAAGCCGATCAGCGCGGCGCCGCCCATGGCGCCCCAGAGATAGAAATTGCCGTCGTGGTCGCCGACAGAATGAAGGTCGTAAGTGGGCGAGCCGAGGCCGGAAACGACCAGCGTGTCCTTGCGGTTCTCGAGAAGAGCCGCGACGGCAACGCGACGATCAAGCTGAGAGGGTACGGACATCGATATCACCACTTCTTCTTGCCGATCAGGCGTTGCCCGATCAGGACCGCGATCTGCTGATCGGAATCGTACGCGAGCGCAGCCGCCGATTCGACCGTCTCGACCAGATCCTCCGCCGTCTCCGCCCGCATCACCTTCAGCCCGATCGCCTCCAGCGACGGCTGCGTGGCCCGGCTCATCGGAACCTGCCAGGGATTGAACTCGGCCCATTCGCCGCGCATCGTCACCAGCATCAGCAGCGGAAAGCGGCCGATCGCCGACAGCGACAGCATGTTGATGCAATTACCGACTCCGCTCGACTGCATCAGCAGCACGCTGCGCTGGCCGCCGAGCCAGGCGCCGGCGGCAATCGCGACGCCCTCCTCCTCGGTCGTCAGCACGTTGGTGGTGACGTCAGGATCGGCGGAGAACAGCCGGATCAGCTGGCTATGGCCGGCATCTGGGACATAGGACATCTGCCTGACGTCGGCGGCTTTCAGGATGCGATAGAGCTCTTCCGGCCAGTCGTCGCTTGTGCGCGTGTCGAGATTGGGTTGAGGGCTGTGCACCGTGGGTCTCCATGAATTTCGAGCAGCACGCTAGCGACGTTCGCGTGCGAAGGCTCTGACCGTCTGGCACGATCAGATATTGAAGGATTGTATAGCTGCGTGCGCTGGTGCGCCTGCGGGACCGGAGGCGCGATGCGCATTGCTGCGCCCTCTCCCCTTGTGGGAGAGGGCATCCCCGCAAGTCGACACGGCCTCGCTCGGGTGAGGGGTTGCCTCTACGCGCTCACGCGCATCGGCATGCGCGGAGAGATACCCCTCATCCGGCGCTTCGCGCCACATTCTCCCACAAGGGGAAAAGGGAGAGCACCGTCACTGCGGTACGCAGACTAGTTGGCCGCAGACCGCGCCGTCGTCGGCATATAAATCTGCGCGTAGCCTTCCTTGATCGCGGACGTGATGCGATCGAGGCGGCGGTCGATGTGCTTCTCCAGCACCGATACGCAGACCTCTTCGTCGCGTGCCTTCAGCCCTTCGACGACGGCGCGGTGCTCGGCTTGCGTGTTGGACCGGTTGATGCTGTCCATGTCGATCCAGCGCACGAAGCGGATGCGGGCGTTGACGTTGCGCAGGACGCGCAGCATCTCGGCATTGTTCGACATGCCCATCAGCCGCTCGTGATAGGTCTCGTCTAACTCGACCAATTCGACCGAGGAGCGCTCACCGGGATCGGGACCGGTGGCCTCGAGGAATTTCAGCAGCGCGTCGATGTCCTCGTCCTTGGCGCGCCTGATGGCGAGGCGGATCGAGGCGACCTCGATCGATTTGCGCAGCTCGTAGAGATCGAAGATCTCGTGCGCGTCGAGCTCGCGGCAGAAAAAGCCCTTGCCCGGCGTGAAGCGCAGAAACCCTTCGGTGTTGAGGCGGTTGAGCGCCTCGCGCAGCGGCGTGCGGCTGACGCCGAGACGCTTGGCGAGCTCGCCCTCGTTGAGCCGCTCGCCCGGCTTGAACTCATAGCTCACGGCCATCGCCTTGAGCTGTTCATAGACGCGATCGACGATACTGTCGGAAGCCAGTTCCACGTTGCTCATCACAATCTGCATTTATGCCCGAACACAGTTCAATATACCGGGGCGCCTCAGACGATGGCAATGCAAACGAAGGTCTGGCAGGGCTTGTTCAGTGCTTTGGGACGGCCGGAATCAGGAAAAGGCGCGCGGACGCAGTCCCGCGTGAAACCAGGTGATCATCGAATAGATGTCATAGACGGGCAATCCGACTTCGGCCTGAAGTGCTGCAGCGTAAGGCGGCATGTTGGTGCATTCCAGTACGATCGCACCGACATCGGGGTTCCTGGCGACGAGCGCCTTGCCGGCCTCGACCACGTCGCGCTCGGCCTGCGCAATGTCCATGTCGTCCTTCTCGGCCTTGATCAGGACGCGGAAGAACTCCTTGCCGTTCTCGGTGCCGGCCAGCGGCGTATCGAGCGGCACCCCGGCGCCTTCGAGATGGGCCGGCGTCAAGGTCGAGCCGGACACCGTGACGAGGCCGACGCGCTTGCCCGGCGGCAGTGTCGCCTGCACCCACGGCACCTGCATCAGCGACGAGGTCGCGACGGGCACGCCGACGGCGGCCGCGATCTCCTTCTGGAACAGCGACAGGAAACCGCAATTGGTGGTGATCGCCTCGGCCCCGAGCCGCACCAGATCCTTCGCCGCATCAATGAAGTCGGGCAGCAGGCCGGCCGCGCCCTTCAGCACCACCTTCTCCGGCGAGGCGCCGCTCACCACGCGATAGAGCACGGGGAACGGCCAGGTCGTGCCGTTGCCCATATCCCCGGGAATGCGGGGGAAGCGCGCTTCCAGCATCAAGATGCCGAGTGGCGCACCGTAGATGGCCTTGCCGCCACGGGCGATGCGGGAGGATGAGCTGGCTGGAGTGGTCATGGTGCGATCTCAGAGGAAACGATTGGGCGAAAACGGCGTGAGCGGAATCTCAGTCTTCTTGCCGCTCAGGAGCTGGGCGACGAGGCGGCCGGTGCGGGCCGAGCCGACCAGGCCAACATGGCCGTGGCCGAAGGCGTAGACGATGTCGCGCGAGGCGCGGGCATGGCCGATGCAGGGAAGTCCGTCCGGCATGCTCGGCCGATGGCCGAACCAGGTCTTGATGCGCGAGGGCGGAATGTCCTTCGGCAGTTTCGGGAACATACTGAAGAGGTGGTTGCGCAAAATCTCGGCGCGCTTCCAGTTCGGCGCGGCCTCGAGGCCCGCGATCTCGACGGTGCCGGCGGCGCGCAGGCCCTTGTCGGTCCAGTTCACCACCATCTTGGCGTCCGACGCCATCATCGAGCAGCGCGGCCCCGACTCCGGGTTCTCGATCATGACATGATAGCCGCGCTCGGTCTCGAGCGGCAAGGGATCGCCGACCGAAGCGGTGAGCCGTTTTGAATGCGCACCGGCGGCGACCACTGCCGCGTCGCAAGGAATCTCGCCAGTCTCGGTAACGACAGCAACGAGCTTGTCGCCGGAAAGCCTGAAGCCCGTCGCCTTGGCGCGCACGAGCTTGACGCCACTCGCCAGTGCATGCTGGGCAAGCGCCGCGACGTAAGCGCCGGGATCGCGGCAGCGTCCGGCTTCCTCCACCACCACGCCAAAAGTGTAGCGCGGATGCAGATCCGGCTCACGCTGGCGCATTTCGTCGGCGTTGAGCTCCAGCCATTCGACGCCGACCTTCTTGCGCAGGCGCCAGCCGAGATCGTTGTCGAAATTGCCGCGCGACGGGAACACATGCATCACGCCGTTGCGCTCGATCAATTCAGGCACGCCGGCTTCTTCCGCAAGCTTCCGGTGCAGCAGCGGTGCATCCTTGAGGAGATCGCGCAGCGCGAAAGCCGTCTTCTCGACGCGCGCCTCGGTCCAGCCCGAGAGCAGGTACTTGATCAGCCACGGCAGCGCCTTCGGCAGATAAGACCAGCGGATCGCTAGCGGTCCGAGCGGGTCCATCAGATAGCCCGGCACCTTCTTCCAGA
This sequence comes from Bradyrhizobium sp. SZCCT0153, assembly GCF_018129995.1. GTDB lineage: Bacteria > Pseudomonadota > Alphaproteobacteria > Rhizobiales > Xanthobacteraceae > Bradyrhizobium > Bradyrhizobium japonicum_G. The sequence goes on along the minus strand of NZ_JAFCKS010000004.1, from coordinate 34,260 downwards.
CGCCGGGCTCGGCCGGCGGGGTCACCGAATGCGAGGAGAGCCAGCCGGCATTGCCGTAGCTCGCCGCCTGCTCGCCTCCGGGCTCGCCCGGATCGATCAGCGTGACACGATGGCCCTCGCGCAGCGCCTCGATGGCGCTGATCACGCCGACCGCACCGGCACCGATGATGGCGACGTGGCGGCCCTCGGACATCGCTTAAGCCTTCACCGCTGGGACAAAATCCTTGCCGACCGAGATCGCGCGCGGATCGATGATGCAGTGGAGGATCGACGGCTTGCCCGAGGCCAGCGCGCGCTCGAAAGCCGGAGCGAACTCCTCGGTGCGCTCGACCCGCTCGCCATGGCCGCCGAACGCTTTTGCGTACATCGCAAAATCCGGGTTCTTGAGCTGGGTGCCGACCACGCGGCCGGGATAGTCGCGCTCCTGGTGCATGCGGATGGTGCCGTATTGTGAATTGTCGACGACGATCACGACGAGCGCCGCGTCGTACTGCACGGCGGTCGCGAACTCCTGGCCGTTCATCAGGAAGCAGCCGTCGCCGGCGAAGGCGATGACGGTGCGATCCGGGTATTGCCGCTTGGCCAGCACCGCCGCCGGAACGCCATACCCCATCGAGCCCGACGTCGGAGCAAGCTGTGAGGCAAAGCTGTGGAAGCGGTGATGGCGATGGATCCAGCCGGCATAATTGCCGGCGCCGTTGCAGACGATCGCATCCTTCGGCAGGCGGTCGCGCAGCCAGGTCATGACCTGGCCGTACTGGAACGTACCCGGCAGCTCGCGCGCCTTCTCGGTCCAGGCGAGATAATCGGCATGCGCCTTGGCGGCCTCGCCGTTCCAGGCAGGCGCGGCGGCCGGCTTCAGTGTCTCGACAGCGGCGGCGAAGGCGGCGGGCGTGGCCTGGATCGCAAGCTCCGGCTGATAGATGCGGCCGAGCTCTTCCGAGCCCGGATGCACGTGAATCAGCTTCTGTCGCGGCGTCGGAATGTCGAGCAGCGTGTAGGACGAGGACGGCATCTCCGACATGCGGCCGCCGATCAGAAGGAGGACATCGGCGCCGTCGATGCGCGCCTTCAGGCCCGGGCTCGGCCCGATGCCGAGGTCGCCGGCATAGTGCGAATGATCGGCATCGATCAGCGACGCCCGGCGGAACGAGGTCGCAACCGGCAGGTCGAACCGCTCGGCGAAGCGCGCGATGCTCCTGGTTGCCTCATCGGTCCAGCGCGATCCGCCGAGAATGACCAGCGGCGCCTTGGCACTCGCGAGCATCGCCCCGAGACGCTCGATATCGGCAGGCGCGGGCCAGCTCACCGCCGGCTCGATGCGCATGGCATCGGCGACAGCAGCGGTCTCGGTCAGCATGTTCTCCGGCAGCGAGATCACCACGGGACCGGGACGGCCCTGCATCGCGACGCGGAAGGCGCGTGCGACCAGCTCCGGGATGCGGTCGGGGCGATCGATCTCGACCGCCCATTTCGCCATGGTGCCGAACACCGCCTTGTAGTCGAGCTCCTGGAACGCCTCGCGCTCGCGCATGCCGGTATCGACCTGGCCGACGAACAGGATCATCGGGGTCGAATCCTGCATCGCGATGTGGACGCCGTGGCTGGCATTGGTCGCGCCGGGGCCGCGGGTGACGAAGCAGACGCCCGGGCGCCCCGTGAGCTTGCCGTAGGCCTCCGCCATCATCGCGGCGCCGCCTTCGGCGCGGCAGATCATGACGTCGATCGGGGAGTCATGCAGCGCGTCCAGCGCGGCGAGATAGCTTTCGCCCGGCACGCAGGTGACTCGCTCGACGCCTTGCGCGACGAGCTGATCAATCAGGATCTGGCCCCCGGTGCGGGTGTTGCGAATGGTCATGACAGCTCCCTGCAGGCTTTGGCGATGCGCTTTAAGGCCTCGCGCAAGTTTTGTTCCGAGGTGGCGTAGGACAGGCGGAAATAAGGTGCAAGGCCGAAACAGCTGCCCGGCACCACGGCTACGTCATGCCTCTCCAGCAGGAAGCGGCAGAACGCGGCATCGCTGTCGATCGTGGTGCCGTCGGGGGCACGGCGGCCGATCAGGCCAGCGCAGCTGGGATAGGTGTAGAACGCGCCCTCCGGCCGGCGGCAGCTGACGCCGTCGATCGCATTGAGCGCATCGACCACGATGTCGCGGCGTCGCTGAAACGCGGCGCGGCGTTCGGCCAGAATATCCTGCGGCCCGGTCAGTGCGGCAATCGCGGCGGCCTGGCTCACCGAGCACGGATTGGTCGTGCTCTGGCTCTGCACCACCGCCATTGCTGCGATCAGCTCGCGCGGGCCGCCGCCATAGCCGACGCGCCAGCCGGTCATGGCATAGGCCTTGGAGACGCCATTCACCGTCAGCGTGCGCGATTTCAGGCTGGGCTCAAGCGCTGCCGCCGTGACGAACGGCATGCCGTCATAGGTCAGGTGCTCGTAGATGTCGTCGGCGATCAGCCAGACATGCGGATGGCGCCCCAGCACATCCAGGATCGGGCGCAACTGCGCCGCGGAGTACGCAGCGCCGGTCGGATTGGACGGCGAGTTCAGCAGCAGCCAGTGCGTCTTCGGCGTGATCGCGCGTTCGAGGTCGGCGGCATCGAGGCGAAAGCCGTTGTCCTCGCGGCAGAGCACGTCGACCGGAGTGCCGTCGGCGATGCGCACCATGTCGGCATAGCTGGTCCAGTAGGGCGCGGCGATGATGACCTCGTCGCCCGGGCTCAACGTCGCCATGAAGGCGTTGTGGATCACCTGCTTGGCGCCCGCGCCGGCGGTGATCTCCTCAGTGGCATAGACGAGATCGTTCTCGCGGCGGAATTTCTCAGCGATCGCCGCCTTCAGTTCCATCGAACCGTCGAGGATGGTGTATTTGGTCTGGCCGGCGCGGATCGCGCGCTCGGCCGCGTCCTTGGCATGATCGGGCGTGTCGAAATCCGGCTCGCCGGCGCCCAGCACGATCACCGGCCGCCCCTCGCGCTTCAGCCGCTGCGCGACCGCACCGATCTTCAGGATCTCGGAGACGCCGATGGCGCTGATGCGCTGGGCTGGACGGAAGCCGGTTGCGGGAGCCTGGACGGTCACGAGCCAGCCCTTACTTGCGCGCGGCGATGGCGATCACCTCGATGCGGTAGGCGGGATCGGCGAGCTCGACCTTGCCGCAGGCACGCGTCGGCGCGTTGCCGGGCACGACCCAGGCATCATAGACCGCGTTCATGGCGTCGAAATCGTCCATGGTCCTGAGCCAGACCTGCACGCTGAGCAGGCGCGACTTGTCGGTACCGGCGCGCGCCAGCATGTCGTCGACTTTACCGAGTGCCTCGCGGGTCTGCAGGGTGATATCGGCGGTCTTGGTGTCCGCCACTTGCCCGGCGAGGAAGACGAGATCGCCGAACACGGAAGCGCGGCTGCGGCGGGCGTTCTGGTCGATGCGGGTGATATCAGACATGGGACGTCCTTGTTACTTGCCGGTGGCGATGATGCGGCGGCAGTGATCCAGCGCGGCGCCGATCAGGTTGTCGCTGGCCTCCGGCGTGCGGAACGCCGAATGCGCCGACAGCGTCACGTTCGGCAGTTTGGTCAGCGGATGTCCGGCTGGCAGCGGCTCGACGGTGAAGACGTCGAGGCCGGCATGGGCGATGTGACCCGAGCGAAGCGCGTCGAGCATCGCGTCTTCATCGACGACGGCGCCACGCGCGGTGTTGATCAGGATGCTGCCTGGACGCATCTGCGCGATACGCTCACGTGACAGAAAACCCTTGGTCTCGTCGTTGAGCAGAAGATGCAGCGAGATGACGTGGCTTTCCGCCAGCAGCTTCTCCAGCGCAACGAACTCGACGCCCGGATGCGTCTTCGGGGTCCTGTTCCAGGCGATCACCTTCATGCCGCAGCCCGCCGCCATGCGGGCTGCTTCCGCAGCGATACCGCCGAAGCCGATCAGGCCGAGCGTCTTCCCGGTGAGCTGGACCGCGTCGCGGCGCAGCCAGTTGCCCTCGCGCATGCCGCGATCCATCTCGCCAAAACTCTTGGCGGAGGCCCACATCAGCGCGATCGCACATTCTGCGACTGCCGTATCGCCATAGCCCTTGATGGTGTGGACGGCGATCCCGCACTCGGCGAGCTCTTCCGGATTCATGTAGCTGCGGGCGCCCGTGCCGAGGAAGACGACGTGCTTCAGCTTGCTGCACTTGGCGGCAATCACTGAAGGCACTGCCGTGTGATCGACGATCATGATCTCGGAATCGCCGAGCAGGCTGGGGAGATCGTCCGGCTTGATGGAGGGGTTGCGGTTGATGCCAACAGCCAGGTTCTGCGAGCGCAGCAGCTTGTCGGTCACCGCCGCCAGGGTGTCGTTTGCATCGACGAACAGAGCCCGCACAGGCCTCTCCTTGAGATCACGAGAAAATTGCATTCAGACTTGTATTCAGATAATCATGCGAATGACAACCTCAATTTTATATAGCTCTGCCAAGATATTGGGCTGATTTCTGCCCTGTCGCACAAATGGTCAGCAATCTAAAATACCGTATTGCATATTATCCTGAATACAGAAATAGTCCAGCGACCGATCCGACCCAAATTCCAGGGAGACAGAGACCATGAATCGCAGGGACGCTCTCACCACCGTGGCGCTGGCAGGCGCAGCGATTGCCGCCGCGAGCAGCCCGGCCAGGGCCGACACCGCGCCGACCTCCACGCTCGACCGCATCAAGAAGAATGGCGTGCTGCGCGTTGCCGTCATCGTCGGCCAGGAGCCCTACTTCCATAAGGACCTCGCCACCGGCACGTGGTCGGGCGCCTGCATCGACATGGCCAACGACATCGCCGGCAAGCTCGGCGCCAAGGTCGAGACGCTGGAATCGACCTGGGGCAACCAGATCCTCGACCTCCAGGCCGACAAGGTCGACCTCGCCTTCGCAGTGAACCCGACGCCGGAACGCGCCCTCGTCATCGACTTCTCGACGCCGATCCTGGTGCACTCCTTCACGGTCATCACCAAGAAGGGCTTTGCCAAGCCGCAGACCTGGGCCGAGCTGAACAAGCCCGAGGTCAAGATCGCCGTCGACATCGGCTCGACGCACGAGACCATCGCGCGCCGCTACTGCCCGAAGGCGACCATCCTCGGCTTCAAGAACCGCGACGAGGCGATCCTCGCGGTTGCGACCGGCCGCGCCGACTGCAACGTATCGCTGGCAGTGCTCTCGGTCTCGACCCTGAAGAAGAACCCGAATCTCGGCGATCTCGCGATCCCGCGGCCGCTGCTGACGCTGCCGACCAACATGGGCATCCGCGCCGAGAGCGATCGCCGCTACAAGGACTTCCTCAGCGCCTGGGCCGATTACAACCGCGCGATGGGCCAGACCCGCGAATGGATGCTGAAGGGTTTTGAAGCAGTCGGCCTCACCGCCGAGGACCTTCCGGCCGAAGTGCAGTTCTGACGACCGTTCGACGATGTATGTCTGGGAGTTCGCGGCGCTCAAGCCGTATTGGGGCCTGATCTGGCAAGGGCTCCTGGTCACCTTGTTCTACACGGTGACCACGGTGGTCGCGGGCCTCGCGATCGGACTGGTCGTCGGCATTCTGCGCACGACGGCACCGCGCTGGGTCTCGGTGCCGCTGCGGCTCTATATCGAGGTGTTTCGCTGCACGCCGCTCCTGGTGCAGCTCGTTTGGATGTACTACGCCCTGCCCGTCCTGATCGGCGTCGACATGTCGCCGGCGATGGCCTGCTTCATCGCGCTGTCGCTCTATGCCGGCTCGTTCTACGCCGAGATCTTTCGTGGCGGCATCGAGGCCGTCGACGTCGGCCAGTGGGAAGCCGGCCGCGCCATCGGCATGCGGCGCGGCAAGATCTTCCGCCGCATCGTGCTGCCCCAGGCAACCCAGGTGATGATCCCCTCCTTCATCAACCAGACCATCATGCAGCTGAAGAACACCTCGCTGGTGTCGGTGGTCGCGGTCGGGGACCTCCTCTATCAGGGCTCGGTGATCACGGCGACGAGCTACAAGCCGCTTGAGGTCTACACCACGATCGCCGTGCTTTATTTCGTCGTGCTGTTCCCGCTGACGCTGGTCGCCGACCGGGTCGAGCTCAAGCTGGGAGCACATCGATGAGTGCCCTGATCGCAAGCAACATCCACAAGGCGTTCGGCGACCACGAGGTGCTCAAGGGCGTCTCGCTGTCGGTCGAGCGCGGCGAGGTCGTCACGCTGATCGGCGCCTCCGGCTCCGGCAAGTCCACCTTCCTGCGCTGCCTGAACCTGCTCGAAATGCCGCAGCAGGGCGAGCTTGCGATCGGCACTCATCGGTTCGCGTTCGGCAAAGGTCCTCGCGCACCGAAGGACGCGCAACTGGCGCAGCTGCGCGAAAATGTCGGCATGGTGTTCCAGCACTTCAACCTGTTCCCGCACATGTCGGTGCTCGCCAACGTCATAGAGGGCCCGGTGCAGGTCAAGGGCTTGGCACGAAGCGAAGCCGACGCGCTCGGCCGCGATCTGCTCGCCAAGGTCGGCCTCGCCGACAAGGCCGACGCTTTCCCGAGCCGCCTGTCCGGCGGCCAGAAGCAGCGCGTCGCGATCGCGCGCGCGCTCGCGATGAAGCCCGAGGTGATGCTGTTCGACGAACCGACCTCCGCGCTCGACCCCGAACTCGTCGGCGAAGTCCTCGCCGTAATCCGCAGCCTCGCCGCCGAAGGCATGACCATGGTGCTAGTGACGCACGAGATGGCCTTCGCCGCCGACGTCTCCACCCGCGTCGGCTTCATGAACGACGGCATCATGGCCGAGATCGGCACGCCCGAGGAAACCATCCGCCGGCCGCGCAGCGAACGGCTGAGGGCGTTCTTGAGCCGGTTTCACGAGACGCATTAGACTGCTGGTGACGACCATCCCGAATCGGTGGGGACAACCATGAAACTCCGCGGCGGCTTCACGAATTACGGCGAGACGATCGGCATCCTGATGCTCGATACCCGCTTCCCGCGCCCGCGCGGCGACATCGGCAACGCGCTCTCCTACGACTTCCCGGTGCGCTACAAGATCGTGCGCGGCGCGCACGCCACCAAGATCATGGGCGATCATCCAGATCCGGCCCTGCTCGAGCCGTTCGTCGCAGCGGCCCGCGAGCTGGAGTCCGAGGGCGTCAAGGCCATCACGACGAGCTGCGGCTTTCTCGCGCCGTTCCAGAAGCAGCTCGCCGCCGCCGTGAACATTCCCGTCTTCACCTCGAGCCTGATCCAGGCGCCGCTGATCCACGCCATGCTGCCGCCGGGCAAGGTCATCGGCGTCTTCACCGAACGCGGCCATCACATGAACGACGAGCATTTTCGCGGCGTCGGCTGGTCGCAGAAGCAAATTCCCGTTCATATCCAGGGCATGAAGCCGGATGCGCAGTTTCCAGCGACTTATATTCTCGGCCGCGAGGAACTGGACACCGAGGTGTTGCGCGCCGAGATGATCGAGATGACGCAGGCCTTCATGGCGTCCTGCAAGAATCCCGGCGCGGTCCTGTTCGAGTGCACCAACATGTGCCCGTTCTCGAAGGACGTCGCCGAGGTGTCGGGCCTGCCGGTGTTCGACATCAACACGCTGATCAATCTGTTCTACCGCGCGGCCAATCCGGTGCCGTTCCTGCGCTGATCGCCTTCCGGACGATCAAAGACAATTGAATCTATTTCTGAATCTATTTCGATCGCCCTGAAGGGCGCGGCAAAATCACACACCTTCGTCGTCGTGCGATTTTGCAAATGCCGCGGCGGCACGGTTTGACAGCATCGCCGCATCAGCGACACGCTGAGCATGCCGGTCTAACAATTCGACGACGCTCGCTGGAGCGTACTCGTTCGACCTCACGTCCCGCGAGGACGCGCGAAAGGACACCGACATGATCGAGCTCACGGTCAATGGGATCAAGCGCCAGGTCGATGTTGTTCCGGAGATGCCGCTGCTCTGGGTGCTCCGCGACGAGCTTGGTATCACCAGTCCCAAATACGGCTGCGGGGTCGCGCAATGCGGCGCCTGCACCGTCCAGATCGAGGGAATGGCGGTCCGGGCCTGTCAGGCGCATATCGGCGAGATCGCAGGCAAGTCGGTCGTCACGCTCGAAGGGCTGGAAAAGCGGGACCAGCACCCGGTTCTGCAGGCCTGGATCGAACATCAGGTTCCACAGTGCGGTTACTGCCAGACCGGGCAGATCATGCAGGCCATCTCGCTTCTCGATCTGATCTCCCAGCCGACCGACGAGGACATCAACGAGGTGATGTCCGGCAATCTCTGCCGTTGCGGAACCTATCCCCGCATTCGGGCGGCGATCCACGCTGCGGCCGCGAAGAAGATGGCGGAGAAGTGAGATGGGCGAGTTGCAGAGGCTGTCCCGCCGCGCATTCGTTTTCGGCTCCGCCGCGGTGGCCGGCGGTGTCGTATTCGGCTCCTACGGCGACGCTGCGCAAGCCGCGACGGACAGTGACAATCCCTTGTCCGCCGGGCTCGGACCGAATTCCGCAAGCTTCAACCCCTGGGTCGAGATCAGCCCGGATAAAATCACGCTGATCGCGCAGCATGCCGACATCGGCCAGGGCGTCGGCTCGATACAGCCGATCATGATCGCCGAAGAGATGGACCTCGATCCCGGCCAGTTCGAAGTTCGCTTCGCCGGCCCGAGCCCCGCCTATTTCAATACGGGCTTTGCGGACGAATTCGCGCCGTTCGTGGCTGCCGACCAAAGTCCGGCCGCCGAGGAAGCGCGCGCCAAGACGCTCGAATGGCTCAGACAGTCGGGCCTGCAGATGACCGGCGGGTCGAGCACGCTGCCGGACACCTACGAAAAGCTCCGCGTTGCCGGCGCGGTCGCGCGCGAGACGCTGAAGGCCGCCGCCGCCAAGCGGTCGGGGGTCGCCGTGGCTGACCTGCGCACCCAATCGGGCCATGTGATCCTGCCCAACGGCACCAAGATCGCCTACGTCGATCTTTCCGCGGATGCCGCAAGAATTCCGCCGGTGCTCGATGCCAAGCCGCGTGATCCGTCGAAATGGCGCTTGCTGGGCAAGCCGATGATGCGCCTCGACATTCGCGCGAAGGTCATGGGCGAGCTGAAGTTCGGCATCGACCTGAAAACGGACGGCATGCTGTATGCCTCCGTCAAGCTGAACCCTGGCAAGGGCCAGCCGCTGAAGTCATACGACGCCAGCAAGGCGCGCGCGATGCCGGGGGTCAGGAAGATCCTCGAAATCAAGAATGGCGTGGCGGTGATCGCCACGAACAGCTGGTACGCCATGAAGGCGGTCGACGCCATCGCTTGCGAGTGGGCGGCCTCGGCCTATCCCGCCGAGCAGGCCGACCATTGGTCGGTGCTGGAATCCTCGTTCAAACCTGAATTCCTCGGCAAGGAGTGGCGGAAGATCGGCGATATCGAAGCCGGCCTGAAGACAGGCAGGCTTGTCGAAGCCGAATATCGCGCGCCCTATGTGGCGCATCAGCCGCTCGAGCCGCTGAACGGGATCGGCCTCGTCACCGACAAGGGGATGGATATCTGGGTCAGCCATCAAAGCCCCCGTTTCGTGCAGTATGTCGCGGCGACAGCGATCGGCCTCAAGCCCGAACAGGTCACCTTCCACAATCAATGGGCCGGCGGAAGTTTTGGCCATCGTCTCGAATACGAGAACGTACGGGTTCTTGCAGAAATCGCAAACCAGATGAAGGGAACACCGATCAAGCTCGTGTTCTCGCGCGAGGAGGATTTCCTGCAGGACATTCCGCGGCAGATTGCGATCGCAAGGCACCGCGGCAGCGTCGACAAGAGCACGATCGTCGCAGCCGATCTGCAACTGGCCTCGACGACGCCGCTCAAGGGGCTGCTCGAGCGTTCGGGCACCCCCTCGAAGGATCCCGACGGGCAATTGGCCGCGGGTCTGTGGAACGTCTATTACGACATCCCCAATTTCCGGGCCACGAGCTACGAGGCCCAGGGATTGTCGCCGAGCACCACGTGGCGGTCGGTCGGCGCCTCCACATCGGGCTTCTTCACCGAAAGCTTCATCGACGAGCTGATCCATGCGGCCGGTCTCGATCCCATGCAGGCGCGCATCGCGATGTGCACCGTGCCGCACTACCGCAAGGTGCTGGAAACGGTCGCGGAGATGTCGGACTGGAAGGGACCGCTCGGCAACGGCAGGGGCCGTGGCGTCGCCTTCGTGGAGTCCTTCGGCACGCCGACCGCCGAAGTCGTCGAGGTGACGAAGACGGAGCGAGGCATCAGGATCGACAAGGTCTGGATCGCGGTCGATGTCGGCAAGGTGGTCGACCCCGTCAATTTCGAAAACCAGGTGCAGGGCGGCGTGATCTGGGGGCTCGGCCACGCCATCAATTGCGAGCTGACTTACGCCAAAGGCGCGGTGCAGCAGACCAACTACAATCATCACGAGGCGATGCGGATCTACCAATGTCCCGTCATCGAGGTTCGCGGGCTCGAGAACGATCCGAAGGTGAGAGGCGTTGGAGAGCCGCCCGTCCCGCCGGCCGCGCCCGCGCTTGCCAATGCGATCTTCGCGGCGACCGGACTGCGCATCCGCGAAATGCCCTTCAACAAGTTCATTGATTTCGTGTGAGGCGGGTCATGAAGAGATCCCTGATTAGGCTCGCCCTCGCCGCTTCGGCCATTGCGGCCCTCACCGGAATCGGCGCGGCCAAGGACGAGGCCAAAAAGGACGCTCTGCCGCCGGGCAGCGTCAGCCGCGCCGAAGGGCTGGAAGCCTGGAAGCGGATCGAAGCGGTGGTGACGCATCCGCGCTGCGCCAACTGTCACGTCGATGCCAGGGCCATTCCGATCTGGACGCCGGCAGGCGAAACCAGGCCGCGCGTGCATGGCATGAACATCCATGGCGGCGACAGCCGCATCGGCGCCGAGAAGATCGCCTGCTCGACCTGTCACATGACCTCCACCCAGGCCAACGAGCCGGCACCATCGCCGCCACGCGCCGGCATCGACTGGCAGCTTGCTCCGGTCGAGTTCATCTGGTTCGGCAAGAGCGGCGCCGAGATCTGTGCACAGCTGAAGGATCCCAAACGCAATGGCGGGCGCGACGCCGTCGGTCTCCTCGAGCATCTCAGGCACGATGCATCGCTGAACGGCTTCATCCCGCGCGGATGGGCGCCCGGAGCGGGTCGTACGACGCCGCCCGGCACGTTTGAGGATCACGTCAAGGACATGGCCATGTGGGGAGCCGCCGGGCAACCCTGCCCAAACTGACAGCGCATGCTGCGACGACGATGCCGAGAGCAGTCGGCTCAGGCGCGGACGCTCCCACCCCGCATTGCGACCGTACCCTGCGTCGCATCTTCTGCCAGAAGCTCCGCCCAGACGCGGAAGCGCGCGCCTTCGGTGAGCGCACAGACTTGGAACGGCTGAGCGAAAATCGCAAGAGCCTCCTTGCTCGCACCAAACCTCGGCCAGGCCTCGGCAATATCGGGCCGGCCCGTCGTGACAAACCGCAACAGGTCTGCCTGGAACTGCGCGGCGACATCGATGTCGGCAGGTGTCATCGAACCGCCCTTGCGCTTCAGGATCGGGCGATCGATGAAATTCGGCAGATGCGCCCAAAGACAGGCATTATCGGCGCCGTGGGTCGGCCCTTGCGACAGGAACGGCTCCAGCGCCGGGCGATGGTCGAACCGGCTCAGCCACACTGCACCGCCTGCCGCAGCGTGAACCCGCGCGAGGTCCGCCATCGGACGATGCCAGAACGCATCCGACAGCAGCGCTTCGTAGGGATCCTCGTCGCGGCGCGCCGTCGCGCGGTAACAACCAAGCAGGCGCTCCCAACCGGCGTCGCCGAATGCGGCGCGCACATTCCGCTCGGTGGTACGGATCATCGCGGCGGGCGGGGTGCTCTTCAGGAACATCACCATCTCATCGCGGCAGGAGCCGAGCCAAAGCGGGATGTCGCGCAAGGTCCCGTCGGCAAAGACCTCGCGCGGCTCCCGCGGGATCACGATGCCGTCCAGCACCGGGCCGAACACGGTGCCTGAGGCGGTCTCGTCCGCGAGTCTGCGGCCGACCCGCTCCACCGCCGCAAAGAGCTTCGGCAGCGCCACGGCCGCGATCGCGGCGGGATCGCCTGCAAGTTCGAGTTCGTCGAGCACGCGGCGCGCGACGTCGTCGGCATGATCGGCGCTCATGATGTTGCGCCCGGGCGCGCTGAGCGCGAGGGCGCGGATGAACTTGCCTTTGGCCTGTGGCACGGTTGCGAGCGCGATCACCATGGAGGCGCCGGCCGATTGGCCCGACAGCGTGATCGCATCCGGATCGCCGCCGAAATTCGCGATATTGGCGCGCACCCAGTCGAGCGCAGCGAGCGCGTCCGACGTCGCGAGATTGTTCGCCTCGTCGAGCCCATGGCGATGCAATTGCAGGAAGCCGAGCGGCCCGAGCCGATAGTTGATGGTGACGATCACGGCCGGCCCGCACGCGGCAAGGAAAGAGCCGTCATAATCGGCGCCGCCACCGGTGACGAAGGCCCCGCCATGGATGAAGAACAGCACCGGCAGCGGACGATCGGCCCCCGCCGGCGCCCAGATGTTCAGGCTGAGACAGGACACCTCATCCGCGTTGTCGAGATGCCCGGGCTGCGGCGCAAAAGCGCCGTAGTCCGTGCAGCGGCGCGGTTCCGTCCACGAAAGCGGCGGCCTCGCCCTGGCGAAGCGCGGCGCGATCGCGAACGGCACGCCCTTGAAGGCACGCATGCCGGCCTGTTCAGAGCCGACGATCGGCCCACTCGTCGTCGGAACTGCATTGGTCAGCATGCGATCGCTATCCTGTTTTTCGCTCAAGCACGTCGCTTGCCGAGATCGGCGATATCCACATTGTGGGTTTCGCGCGCGGTCGCTGCGGCCGCCGCCGAGATCACGCAGCAGCAGGCCACGAAGATCGCGACGGGAATCCAGCCGTTCGGTCCCTCGCCGACCAGGCTCGCGCTCACCAGCGGCGTGAAGCCAGCGGCGAGGAAACCGAGCTGGGTGCCGATCGCGGTGCCGGAATAGCGCACGCGCGCCGCGAACATCTCGGCATAGAAGGACGGCCAGATCGCATTCGGCGCGGCGTAGATTATCCCCGAGAGGATCATCGCAGCGGCGAAGATCGCGATCGTATTTCCCGACGTGATCAGCATGAAATACGGGAACAGCAGCACCGCGCAACCGAGCACGCCGCCGATGAACACTGGCTTGCGACCGATCTTGTCGGCGAGCAGGGCCCAGAACGGCTGCGTGATCAGCGCCGTGACATTGCCGAGCACGCCGGCCCACAGCATGGTCGGGCGCGCGACGCCGAACTTGCTGGTGGCGTAGCCGAGCGCGAACACGGCGGTCATGGTGCTGACGGTGGCGATCAGCGCGCAGGCGATCACGCGCAGCACGTCCGGCCAATAGTCGCGCAGCAACGCGACCACGGGGAAGCGCGCAACCTGCGCCTTGTCCTTGATGTCCTCGAAAACCGGCGTCTCCGGCATGGTCCGCCGCACCAGATAGGCGACGACCAGCACGAAGAACGACAGCAGGAACGGAATGCGCCAGCCCCAGCTCAGGAGCTGGTCTTCCGGCAGGCTCGACGCCGGGATGAACACCAGCGTCGCCAGGATCGCGCCGGCCTGTGTGCCGCTCAGGGTCCAGCTCGTGAAGAAGGCGCGGTTGGAATTGGCCGAATGCTCCAGCGTCAGCGAGTTCGCCCCGCTCTGCTCGCCGGCGGCCGAGAGGCCCTGCAACAGGCGAAGCAGGGTCAGGATGACGGGCGCGGCGTTGCCGATCGCCTTGGCATCCGGCAAGAGGCCGATCGCAAGCGTCGAGCCGCCCATCAGCACGAGGGTGAACAGCAGCACCGTCTTGCGGCCGATGCGGTCGCCGAAATGACCGAGGATGACGGCGCCGACGGGACGCGCGACGTAGCCGATGCCAAAAGAGAGCAGCGCGAGCAGCGTCCCGGTCGACGGATCGACATTGGCAAAGAACACTTTTGGAAAGATCAGCGCCGCCGCGGTGCCGTAGATGAAGAAGTCGTAGTATTCGAGCATGCTGCCGACGAAGCTGACGAGCGCGGCGCGCTTGGGCAGCTTGTTCGGCGTGGCCTCCGCGCTGGACGGCGCGTGCAGCGGTGCGGTTGATGTCAACGTCATCTGAATCTCCTCCCCATGTGTCCGGTGCGGTTCGCGTCAGGCTGACCGCCGCGCGCATTTTTGTGGTTCTGGTTGCCGCAACCTTGGTTTGAAGCCATAATGTACGAACTAGTACGTTTATGCAATACACGTTGGATCAATGCTGCGGCAGGTGAAATTTGCCTTCACCTTCAAGGTGATCCGTGGAAACTGGCGGGAGAAACAGCGATGCTCGAGCGCATGCCGCCCCTATCGAAGCGCACCAACGACCCCGAGCGAACCAAGCGCGACATCCTCGAGGTGGCGATGGCTGAATTCGCCTCGGAGGGCTATTCCGGCGCCCGCGTCGATGCGATCGCGGCGCGGACGCGCACGTCGAAACGGATGATCTATTATTATTTCGGCGGCAAGGAGCAGCTCTACCTTGCGGTGCTGGAGGAGGCCTATCGCAGCATCCGCGCGCTGGAGGACCAGCTCGACATCGCCAGTTGCGACGCGCGCGAGGGACTGCGCCGCCTGATCGAGGCGACCTTCGACCATGACGAGCGCAATCCGAATTTCATCCGCCTCGTCAGCATCGAGAACATCCACCACGGCAAGCACCTGAAGCAGAATCTGCAGCTGCGCCAGCTCAATGCCAGCGTGATCGCGACGCTCGACGGCATCCTCAAGCGCGGCCGTGGCGAAGGCGTCTTCCGCAACGACGTGGACGCCATCGACCTGCACCTCGCCATCTCCTCCTACTGCTTCTTCCGCGTCGCCAACCGCCACACTTTCGGCGCCCTGTTCGACCGCGACCTCAGCGAGCCCAGGGTGCTCGCGAAGAGCCGCACGCAGATCGTAGAGATGATCCTGGCGTGGCTGGGGAAGCAGAATTAGTAGCCCTCACCCACTCTTCTTCTGCCGCGCGCTCGCCAGCAGCACCAGCATGAACGAGGCCGCCGTCATCAGCGTCGAGATCGCGGCGATGGTCGGATCGATCTCGTCGCGGAGCGCGGTGAACATGCGCTTGGTCAGCGGCTGATACTGGCCGCCGGAGATGAACAGCGCGACGATGGTCTCGTCCATCGCCGAGATGAAGGCGAAGATGCCGCCGGCGACCACGCTGGACTTGATCTGCGGCAGCGTGACCGCAAAGAAGCTGCGCAGGCGGTTCATGCCGAGGCTGCGCGCCACCATTTCCTGCGCCGGATCGAAGCTCTGCAAGCCCGCCAGCACGGAGATGATGACGTAGGGCAGGCCCAGCATCACGTTGGCGAGCACGAGGCCCGGCAGGGTCGCGACCAGGCCGACCTTGGCATAGACGAAGAAGATGCCGACCGCGGTGATGATGATCGGCACCACCAGCGGCAACAACAGCATCATGTGGATCAACCGCATGATGCGCAGCTTCGACTGGCTGATCGCATAGGCGGCCGCAACCCCGAGCGGCGTGGCGATCAGAACGGTCAGGAGCGCAACCGTCAGCGTCACCCGCGTCGCCTGCATCCAGGCCGGATTGGAAAAATACTGCTGATACCAGCGCAGCGACAGCGACGGCGGCGGGAAGGTCAGGAAGCGCGCGCTGGAGAACGAGATCGGCGCGATGATCAGCACCGGCAGGATCAGATAGACCAGCACCAGCGCGCTGACGACATAGAGAGCGATCCGGGCGGGCGACACTCGCATCATTTCTGCCCCAGGATACGATCGAGCGAGATGAAGCGGCTGACGGCGACAAAGATCAGGAGCACGCTGACGAGCAGCACGACGGCGACCGCGCTCGCAGCCCCGAACTGGTTGTAGAGCTCGACGTTGCGGCTCACCAGCATCGACACCATCACCGTACGGCCGCCGCCGAGCAGTTCCGGCGTGATGTAGAAGCCGAGGCAGAGCACGAACACCATGGTGCAGCCCGCGAGCACGCCCGGCAGCGACAGCGGCAGGAAGACGCGGGCGAAGGTGAGCGACGGGCTCGCACCCAGGCTGGCGCCGGCCTGCATCAAATCGCCTGGAATCTTCTGCATGGTGGCGTAGAGCGGCAGCACCATGAATGGCAGCAGGATGTGCACGGTCGCCACCACCGTGCCGAAGGTGTTGTGGACCAGCGCGAGCGGCTCGGAGATCACATCGAGATAACGCAACAGCTGGTTGATCACGCCGGTGCGCTGGAGCAGCGCCAGCCACGCATAGGCCCGCACCAGCACGCTGGTCCAGAACGGCAGCACGACCAGCGCAAGGATCAGGATGCTCCACCCCTTCGGCACGGAATTGGCGAGATAGGCGACGGGATAACCGAGCAACAGCGCGATCAACGTGACCGCGAGACTGATCTCGAAGGTCAGCGCAAAGCTGCGCCAGTAGATGTCTTCGGTGAAGATGCGGCGATAGTTCTCCAGCGTGAAGCCGTCATGGTAGATCGACTGCCAGGCCAGCCAGCCGACCGGCAGCACGATCAGCAGCAGGATCACGAGCAGCGCCGGCGACACCAATGCCAGCATCAGCCCGTGCTCACGGCGCTGATGCTTTTGGGAGGGATCTGGCACGGATGTCGTCAACGCGGCCTCGCTTCGCTTACTTCTGCATGAACGACGCCCAGCGCTTCTCGGCCGCCTCGCCGGCGGGCGAGGACCACCAGGCGTAGGACATCAGCGCCTGCTTGGCCGCATTGGCCGGCTCGCTCGGCAATTGCGCGGCGCGCTCGGGCTTGATCACGTTGGTCTCGAACGCCTTGGGATTGCCCGGACCATAGTCGATCTGCAGCGGCAGATTGGCCTGGTGCACGGGATCGACGGCCTCGTTGAGGAACTTCACCGCGGTGTCGAGGTTCGGCGCACCCTTGAGGATGCAGAGCGAGGTGCTCTGCAGGATACCCTGATTGTAGGTGAAAGCGACCTTCGCGCCCTCTTTCGCGACAGCGCTGACACGGCCGTTCCAGGCCATCTCCATGTCGACCTCGCCGTCGTTGAGCAACTGCGCCGACTGCGCACCGGAGGTCCACCACACCGTGATATTCGGCTTGATCTCTTCCAGCTTCTTGAAGGCGCGATCGACGTCGAGCGGATAGAGCTTGTCGGGCGCGACGCCGTCGGCCATCAGCGCCGCCTCGAGCGTGGCGATCGGGTGGTTGCGCAGGGCGCGGCGGCCGGGGAATTTCTTGACGTCCCAGAAGTCGACCCAGCTGTTCGGCGCATCCTTCGGGAAGGTCTTCTGGCTGTAGGCCAGCACGCTGGAATAGAACTCGTAGGACACCGAATAGGGGCTGCGATACGCCTCCGGCATCGCCGCCGCGTTCGGGATTTTCGAGAAGTCGAGCTTCTCGATCAGCCCTTGCTCGCCGCCGCGCAGGCAATAGCCGGTCGGGGTGTCGACGACGTCCCAGATCGGCTTGCCGCTGCCGACCTGGGTCTTGATCGCGGGCCAGGCGTCGGGAATCGAGTCCTGGTTGATGGTGATGCCGAGCTTCTTGGCGGAGGGATCGAGGATCGCCACCGTCTGTGCCTGCTGATAGGCTCCGCCTTGCGAGACGAAGGTGATCTGCTCGGCCGCATGGGCCGCAGTGCCACCGAGCGCGATCGCGCCCAGCAGGGTGTAGCCAAACCCAGAATTCCGCTTCATCGTCATCCTCGCCTCCTCCAAATAAATCTCATTGACCGATCGCATCGAGAAACTGGTACCAGCCGGCGACCATGCGCACGGCGGGCTCGCGCAGCGGATAGAACGGAATGGCCTTCAGGCGCCGCGCATCGAGCAGCCCGACCTCGGGCGTCTCGCCGCGCGCGAAGGCGGCAAGATAGCGGCCCATCAGGCTCGACATCGCCACACCCGCGCCGTTGTAGCCCATCGAGAACAGCGTGCGGTCGTCGAGCCGGCCGATATGCGGCACGGAGTCCAGCGTCATGCCGACCAGGCCCGACCATTTGTATGCGAGCGGCACATCCGCGAGGTCCGGAAAAATGCCGACCATCGCCTTGCGCAGCGCATCGAAGGCAGCTTCGGAATCCTGCTTGCCGAAGGCGCCGCGGCCGCCGAAGATGACGCGATTGTCGACCATGCGGAACCAGCGCATCATGCGCTTGGTCTCGGTATAGGTGCGCCCGGTCGGCATCAGGCGACCGGCGAGATTGCGCGGCAGCTGCTCGGTCGCGACCATGGCGCTGCGGAACGGGATCAGCGTCCGCTGCATATGCGCGGTGGCATCCGTCAGATCCGAATAGCTGTTGGTAGCGATGATCGCCTGCTTCGCCCGCACCGCGCCTTGCGGCGTTTCGGCGACGATGCCGTCGTTCTCGCGCCGGAGCTTGATCACCGGCGAATCCTGGAAGATCGGAACGCCGCGACGCGCCACGCCATCGGCGAGGCCGCGCAGATAGTTCAGCGGATGGATACCGCCCGAGCCCGGATTGAGCACGCCGCCGACGAAGATGTCGGAGCCGGTCTCCTCGCGCACCTCGCGCTTGTCGAGGATGCGGACTTCCGCATCGCCCATCTCGCGCTTCATCCAGTTGGCCTCGTCGATCGCGGCCTTCAGCGTCGTCTCGTTGTGCGCGGCCTTGACCTGACCGGTGCGCGTCAGCGCTGCGCTGGTGATGCCGAATTCGGAGACGAGCTCCTCGACCATGTCGGTGGATTCATGCGCGATCCCGTACATGCGCTGCGCCATGGCGCGGCCGTGCACGGCATCGATCTCGCGGAATGACAGGCGGAATTTCGCTGTGATCACGCCGCCATTGCGGCCGCTCGCGCCCCAGCCGGGCCGGTTGGCCTCGAGCACGACCGGCGCGAGCCCGCTCCTGGTAACGTGGTGCGCCGCGGACAGGCCGGTATAGCCCGCACCGATGATCACCACATCCGCTTGTTTCTCGCCCGACAGCACGGGAAACGCGCGCGCCGGCTCCGCCGTGGCTTCCCACAGCGAGTTGGCCGATGGCAGCGCGCTCCAGTCCCGTGTCATGCCCGTGCTCACCGATTACGCCGCCGGCCCGATGGCCGCGTCAGCGAGCGCCTTCAGCGTCGAAAAGTGGAAATCCGGCTTGGTCAGCTTCTCGACGGCAGGCGTGCCGCCGAAGCCCGCCATGCCCTGGCGCCGCTCGATCCAGCACACCTTGTAGCCGAGCTTCCGCGCGATCCCGATGTCGTGGTGCTGGCTCTGCGCGACGTGCAGGATGTCGGATTGCTTGTAGCCGAAGGCGGACTGACGACCTTTGTTGTAGGCGAAGAACTCCGGATTGGGCTTTGCAACGCCGGTCTCGTCGGCGCAGACGGTGTCATCGAAGGGATCGCCTAGCGCATGCGCGTAACATGAGAGCGCGACGCGGTCGGCATTGGTCATGGCGACCAGGCGGAATTTCGTGCGCAGACGCTTCAACGCCTCGACCGAGTCCGGGAAGGGTCCCCAGCGCAATACCGAGAGCTGGAACATGTCGCACGCTGCATCGTCCGCCGGAAGCCCGAGCTCCTTGGCGAGGTAGCGGTAGACGTGGAACATCACCTCGCTCGAGCGCTCGTAATGCTGGTCGCGGCCGCGCTTGTAGGATTCGAAAATCTTGTCGTCGCTGAGCTCGGCCGGCGACTTGCCCGAGATCCTGCGCACCGCGGAGAGCACGCCGGTCTCGAAATCGATCAAGGTGCCGACGACATCGAAGGTGAGGACCTTGAAATTGCTGAACGAGGCTGCTGACGACATTTGGGCTTCTTCTCTCGGGTTGGACAAGGCTTAGGTTCCCCCGGGCACGATGATGGTGTCCTCGGGGTGAAGGGTGACGGTGAGACTGCCGCCGAGCGGCGGAATGCGGCTGTAGGCCTGGTGATAGCTTGGCTGGCGCAGGCTGAGCGCGACGCCGCCTTCGAGCGCGAGGAAGATGCGCAGGCTCTCGCCCTGGTAGACGATGTCGGTGACGGTGCCGGTCAACCGGTTGCAGGCGATATCCTGCGAGTCGTCGTCGATCAGCAGCTTCTCGCTGTGCACGGCCAGCATCAGGGCATCGCCGTCGGGAATGGCGCGGGCGCTGCGGAGAAGAGCGTTGCCGAGCGCGACGCTGGAAGCATCGACGCGGCGGACGGGCAGCATCGTCGCCTCGCCGATGAAGCTCGCGACGAAGGAATCTGCGGGGTAATCGTGCAGGCGCGCCGGCGCGTCGATCTGGATCAGCCTGCCGTCCTTCATCACGGCGACGCGGTCGCTCATGGTCAGCGCCTCGCGCTGGTCATGGGTGACGTAGATGATGGTGGCGCCGATGCGCTTGTGCAGCGCGCGCAGCTCGATCTGCATGGATTCGCGGAGCTGCTTGTCGAGCGCGGAGAGCGGCTCGTCCATCAGGATCAGGCGCGGCTCGAAGATCATGGCGCGCGCCAGCGCCACGCGCTGGCGCTGGCCGCCGGAGAGCTGCGCGATGCCGCGCTCCTCGTAGCCGGCGAGACCGACCATCGCCAGCGCGGCGCGCACCTTCTCCGGCCAGATCGCCTTCGGCAGGCGCCGTGCGCGCAACGGAAAGGCGACGTTCTCGCCGACGCTCATGTGGGGGAACAGCGCGTAGTTCTGGAACACGACGCCGATGTCGCGCTTGTGCGGAGGCATCCAGGTGACATCGCGGCCGCCGAAATGGATCGAGCCGGACGATGGCAGGATGAAACCGCCCAAAATGCCGAGCAGCGTGGTCTTGCCGGAACCGGAGGGGCCGAGCAGCGAGACGAACTCGCCGGCGCCGACATTGAGGGACACGTCGTCGAGGGCGCGAACCGCGCCGTAAGCCTTGCTCGCGGACCTGATCTCGACGCTTTCCGCTCGTTTGTCCAACGATCGACCCCGTCTGTGTCCTGCAACAGCGTGCCTCACTGCACGCCATAAGCCTGCTTTATAGGCAGGGATTCGGAGCAATCCGGATCGCAGCGTGCGCTGCAACCAATCTTCGCTCCAAGACCCTGTCTTTATGCTGTCATGCCAATGACACCAGACTTGGCAGAACTCGGCAATTGCCAAATTCTTACCAGGCTCATAACATGGCGTTATGCCCGAGCTGCGCCGGATGCTGCCCTCAAGTAACGCCCTGTTCGTCTTCGACGCAGCAGCGCGCAACGGCAGCTTCACGGCCGCTGCGGCTGAATTGAACGTCACGCAACCGGCGGTGAGCCGCATGCTCGGCCAGTTCGAGGATCATCTTGGCGTGCGCCTGTTCGACCGCAAAGCGGGACGCGCGGTGCTCACCGAGGAAGGCGAGTTGCTCTATCGGCGCGTGCTCGACGGTTTTCGCAGCATCGAAACCGGGCTGATCGAGATCGAGCGCCGCCGCAAGGGCACCGAGACGGTGACGCTCTCGGTCTCCTCCGCCTTCACCACGCATTGGCTGATGCCGCGGATCGACAAGCTTCAGAAACAGTTTCCGCAGGTCGATCTGCGCTTCCAGCTCATCTCGGGCGCGCTGCGCGGACCGGTGGAGAATGTCGATCTCGGCATGCGCTTCCGCGATCGCGAAGAACCGTCTTCGGGCGGCACATTGGTGATGAAAGAGGTGATGCTGCCGGTGTGCAGCCCTGCCTATCTCGGCGTGACCGGGCCTGCCGAGGGCAACACCATCATCCGCCTTGCCGACACGCCCGGCGACTGGGCAGCGGATTATTCATCGTTCCTCACCCGGCGGCGTGGCGCGGCCAAGGCGCTGAGCTTTACCGATTATGCCGTCGTGGTGCAGGCCGCCCTGCTCGGCCAGGGCATCGCGCTCGGCTGGCTGACGGTTGCCTCGCATTGGCTGTTGACCGGCGCGCTGGTGCCGGCATCCAACGCGCTCACCACCACGCGGCGCATCTGCGAGTTCCTGCCGCCGCGCAACCGGCCGATGCGCCCCATCGCCGCCGAAATCCGCGACTGGATCACCGCGCAGATGCAAAGCGAGATCGCCGCGATCGACCGGCTCCATCCGAAGCTCGGCGCGATGGCGGCGTGCTATTGAGCGAGCGGGAGGTGTTGGAGTGGGGCACCTCTCCCTCCACGTCATTGCGAGCGCAGCGACTTGTCCGCCGAAGCCTTGGCGAAGGCGGAAGCAATCCAGAGTCTTTCCGCGGAGGGATTCTGGATTACTTCGCTGCGCTCGCAATGACGACGCGGCTAGATTCCGGCACCTCCCCGCAGGCGGGGAGAGGCGAGACACACCTCACCGATGTTCGATTGCGCGGATCGCACCGCGCAGCTCGGCGAGGCCGCGGAGGCGGCCGATCGCGGTGTAGCCGGGATTGGTGCGCTTGGTGGCGGCGAGGTCGTCGAGCATGCGGTGGCCGTGGTCGGGCCGGAACACGATCCGCTTGTCGGGCGAACGCCGTGCGTTCTCCTTCAGCAGTGCCTTGAGCACTGCGACCATGTCGACGTCACCGTCCAGATGATCGGACTCGTAGAACGACAGGCCATCCGCCTCGCGCTTGGTCGCGCGCAGATGCGCAAAGGCAATGCGCGGGCCGAAGCGCTCGGCCATGGCAGGCAGGTTGTTCTCGGCGCGCACGCCGAGCGAGCCGGTGCACAGGCAGATGCCGTTGGCCTTGGACGGCACGGCGTCGAACAGCGCCTGATAGTCGTCGGCGCTGGAGGCGACGCGCGGCAGGCCGAACAGCGGGCGCGGCGGATCGTCCGGGTGCAGCGTCAGCGAGACGCCGAGTTGCTCGGCGACCGGCGCAACGCGCGCGAGGAATTCGGCGAGATGCTGCCGCAGGATTTTTGGCGTGATGTCGCGATACGTTTCAAGCCGGTCGCGGAACTGCGGGATCGTCATCGGCTCGGTGGTCGAGCCCGGCAGCGCGCTGGCGATGACCATGACGAGATAGTCGATGTCGACCTCGTTCATCCCGTCGAACAGCTTTTTCGCGCGCGCCTGCTGCTCGGGCGAGTATTCCTCGAGTGCCGCGGGACGCTTCAGGATGTGCAGCTCGAACGCGGCAAAGCGATCCTGGTCGAAACGCATGGCGCGGGCGCCGTTCGGCAGCTCCCATTCCAGATCGGTGCGGCACCAGTCGACCACCGGCATGAAATTGTAGCAGATGATCTTGATGCCGGAGGCCGCCACGGCTTCAAGGCTCGCGATCCACGCCTCGATCGACTTTGTAGCCTTGCCCCCGAGACGCTTGACGTCGTCGGGGATCGGAATCGATTCCACCACCGACCAGGTCAGTTGCGAGCGGCCGGGCTGGCCGCGCTCAATGAAATTCTTGCGCTCCTCGACCGCCTTGCGCGTCCAGGCCTCCCCGATCGGCACCTGATGCAGCGCCGAGACGATATCGGTCGCACCGGCCTGCCTGACATCGTCGAGCGACACGGGATCATCGGGCCCGTACCAGCGCCATCCCTCTAGCATCATCGAAATTCTCCCGGGTCAGTTCGCCGTCAGCACCACCTTGACGCTCTGCGAGCGGTCGAGCGCCAGCCGCAGCGCGTCGGGCGCGGTCGACAGCGGCCGCTCGGCGGTGACCAGCGACAGCACGTCGACGCTGCCGGCTCCGATCAGTTCCACCGCGTTCAAGAATTCGAAGCCGAAGCGGAATGAGCCACGCAGGTCGATTTCCTTCGCCATCACCGCGTTGGCCGGCACCGGAATCTGGCCGCCCGGCAGATTGCCGATCTGCACCACGATGCCGCCACGCCGGATGATGCCGATGGCGCTGGCAAGGCCCGCGGCCGTGCCCGAGACCTCGAAAGCGACGTCATAGGGCCGCGAAGCAGCCTGCGCCTTGAGGCCCTCCTCGCCGCTTGCGACGTTCTCGACATGAGAGGCGCCGAGCCGGCTAGCAAAGGCCAGCGGCGCCGGCGCGATGTCGGCGACCGTGATGTCAGTCATGCCGGCGCGGTGCGCAGCCAGCATGGTCAGAAGCCCGATCGGACCGGCACCGAAGATGATGCCGCGCTTGCCCTCGATGTTGCCGGCACGCGCGACCGCGTGCAGACAGACCGCAAGCGGCTCGGCGAGCGCCGCGGCCTGATAGGACACATGATCCGGGATCTTCACGCACTGGGCCGGGATCGCGTCGAAATAATTGGCAAAGCCCCCCTGCATGTGCGGCGTCTTCGAGGCCGAACCCATGAAGTAGATGTTCTCGCAGAGGTTCGGCCGGCCTTCGCGGCAGGCGACGCAATGGCCGCACCAGCGCGACGGATTGACGGCGACGCGGTCGCCGACCTTCAAATTGGCGGCGGAGCCGGATATCTCCACGACCTCGCCAGAGATCTCATGGCCCAGCACCAGCGGCGACTTCACCACGAAATCACCGGTCCGGGCATGACGGAAGTAATGCATGTCCGAGCCGCAGATGCCGCCGGCGCCGAAGCGGATACGCACCATGCCGCCTGCGAGCTTGTCGAGCGGATGCTCGATCATGCGCAGGTCTTCGGGCCCGAACAGGGTAGCGGCGAGAGCCGTGGAGGTCATTTGGAGAGTCCCATGTATTTAGGCAGCCAGAGGGTCAGTTCGGGGATGTAGGTGATCGCGATCAGCGCGAGCATCAGCGGCACCAGCCAGGGCAGGATCGCGACCGTGGTGCGCTCGACCGAGAGCTTTGCCACGCGGGCGAGCACGAACAGCACCATCCCGAGCGGCGGATGCAGCAGGCCGATCATCAGGTTCAGCGTCATGATCAGGCCGAAATGGATCGGATCGATGCCAAGCTTGAGCACGATCGGCAGCAGGATCGGCACCAGGATGGTGATCGCCGCCGTGGTGTCGATGAAGCAGCCGACGAACAGGATCAGGACGTTGGCAAGCGCCAGGAACACCCATTTGTTGTGGGTGATGCTGAGCATCCAGTCCGACAGCAATTGGGCCGCCTGCGACACCGTGAGCAGCCACGCGAAGATCGAGGCTGCCGTGACGATGAACAGCACCGAGGCCGTGGTCTCGATGGTGTCGAAGGTCGCCTTGGCCACCGTCTTCAGCGTCATGGTGCGGTAGCGGATGAGGCCGAGGAACAGCGACCAGATCACGGCGGCGACCGCGGCCTCCGTCGGCGTGAACCAGCCGAGCGTCATGCCGCCGATCAGGATCACCGGCGCCATCAGCGCCATCACCGCGGAGAAGTCGAAGTACCAGTCGATCGTGAGCAGCACGCCGAGGCCGATGACGACCGCCATGTTGGTCGACATGCCGGCAACCACCATCAGCCAGATCGCAAGCGGGAAAGCCAGGACGATGGCGATCTCGAGGCCGGCCGAGCCGAGTTGCGGCCAGGAGAACGGGGTGTCGCTGCCCCATTTGTTCTTGTGGGCGAAATAAGTGACGGTCGCCATCATCAGCAGGGTCAGGACGACGCCGGGAATGACGCCGCCCAAAAACAGCGCACCGATCGAGACGTTCGCCATCATGCCGTAGATCACGAAAGGCAGTGACGGCGGGATGATCGGACCGAGCGTCGCGGAGGCCGCGGTGACGCCGACCGAGAACTCGGTGGTGTAGCCGTGGTCCTTCATCGCCTTGATCTCGATGGTGCCGAGACCGGCGGCGTCCGCGATCGCGGTGCCGGACATGCCGGAGAAGATCACCGAGCCGATGATGTTGACGTGACCGAGGCCGCCGCGCATCCAGCCGACCAGCGCGACCGCGAATTTGTAGATGCGGCCGGTCACGCCGGCGATGTTCATGAGGTTGCCGGCCAGGATGAAGAACGGCACAGCGAGCAACGGAAAGCTCTCGACGCCGGCAATCATGCGCTGCGCCAGCGTGACGTCGGGCGTCACCCCGCTGACGAGGATGTAGAGCAGCGACGACGAGGCCATGGCGATCGCCACGGGTACGCCGAGCAGCATCAGGATGAGGAAGCCTCCAAGCAACAGCAGCATGACTTTATCCTTCAAAACCGTCGTAGGCGCCGGGACGTTCGAGGATCGAGTAGCCCTGTCGCAGATGTTGCACCGCCACCTGCACGGAGCGCACGAACATCAGCACGAAGCCGAGCAGCACCGCGTAGTAGACGTAGTCCTTGGGAAGATTGATCGTGGTCATCGATTCATCGCCGATGATCTGGATGTAGACCCAGACCAGCTTGATGGCGTAGCCGAAGAATGCGATCCGGATCAGGTCGATGACGGTCGACAGCGCGCGCGCCGGTAGATGCGGCAGATAGCGATAGATCAGATCGACCTGGATGTGCCGTGACAGCCGCACGCACATCGAGGAGCCGATGAAGACCACGCCGATCAGGCAGTAGGTCGCGATCTCCTCGGTCCAGGCGTAGCTGTCGTTGAGCACGTAGCGCGTGAAGAACTGCAGGAAGACGGCGAGCGCCATCACCCAGAAGATCGCCAGCGCCACCCAGTCCTCGAAAGCGTAGATGCCGAGATCGACCTTCGGCGCCGCCTCCTCCTCGAAGGTATGGGCGATCTCGTCCGCGGTGATCTGCCGGTGCGTTTCGGCGGTGGACATGGGGATGCTCCTCAAAACCTGCAACGCGTCGTTCCGGGTTGGTGCGCTAGCACCGGACCCGGAACTTCGAGATTCTCAGGTGCGCTATTGCGCACCGTAGTTCGGTCCTGCGGACCGCCCCGGAATGACGACAAGGTCGCTACTTCACCGCCTGGATTCGCTCCCAATCCGCCTTGCGATAGCCAAAGGTCTCGAACGCGACGTTCTTCAGCACGGCGTCGCGGAACTCGTTCTTGTCGACCTCGGTCACGGTCAGGCCCTTCTCCTTGAAGAAGGCGACCAGCTTGGCTTCGTTCTGCTTGATTTCCGCGGTCGCCTTGGCGGCAGCCTCCTGCGCCACGTCCGTGAAGATCTTCTTGTCCTCGTCGCTCAGCTTCTTCCAGAGCGCGCCCGCCACCACCGTATTGAGGTGGTCGACGATGTGGCCGGTGAGCACGATGTGCTTCTGCACCTCGTAGAACTTCTTGGCCTCGATCGTGGTCAGCGGATTCTCCTGCGCCTCGACGGTGCCGTTCTGGAGCGCAAGATAGACTTCGGCAAACGCGATCGGCGCGGTGTTGGCGCCGCAGGCACGCGGCATCGCCAGATAGGCCGGAACGTCGGGCACGCGCATCTTCAGGCCCTTGAGGTCGGCACAGGTCTTGATCGGCTTGTTCGACGAGGTCTGGCGCACGCCGTAATAGGTCACGGCGACGATGTGGTGGCCGCTCTTGTCCTCATAGCCCTTGGCGAGCTCCTTGAAGATGTCGCTCTTGGTGTAGGCGAGGAGATGGTCGGCGTCGCGGAAGGTGTAGGGATAGTAGGTCACGCCGATCGGCGGAAAGCTCTTGGCCGCGAAGCTCGAGCCGGAAATGATGATGTCGACCGAGCCGAGCGAGAGGCCCTGGTTGATGTCGGCTTCCTTGCCGAGCTGGGATGCCGGATAGACGTCGATCTGGTAGCGCCCGTTGGTGCGCTTGCCGATTTCCTGCGCGGCCCAGACCGAAGCGGTGTGGAACGGTTCCGAGGTCTCGTAGACATGCGCCCATTTCAGCTTGGTCTGCGCCATGCCGGCATGGGTCGTCGCGAACATCGCCGCGACCGAAGTCGCCAGCACCATCGTCATTTTCTTCAACACTGACTTATCCTCCACTGACTAAAGTCTGCTTCTTGTTCGCCCGCCCAAAACCGAGACGGGCCGCCCAATCTCATCGCTGTCGCGCGCTGCCGCTCTTGGCTTGCTTTTTGGCCCGCTTCTTCGGCGCTCGTTTTGATCCCGCCGGCGTTGGTGCAGATCGCGCCGCCCGGCCTCGCCCGGCAGACGATCCTGCCGCGGTCTCGGCGCCGAAATTCTGCGCAAAGCGTTCCTGGGAGCGCGCCAGATGATCGCGCATGGCATCGCGGGCAGCTTGCGGATCGTGTGCCGCAATGGCGTCACGCACGGCGCGATGCTCGTCGAGCGCCGTGCGCCACGTGCCTGGGCTCTCGAAATAATGCGCAAGCTGCGCGAAATAGGGATTGAGGCGCTGGTCGAACAGTTCGCCGACCACGCGCACGAGAACCGCATTGCCGAGGCTTCCGGCGATCGCGACGTGGAAGGCACGGTCGTGGACCATCGAGGCTTCGCCGGGATGCTCGACATTCTCCATCGCTAGAACGGAAGCGTCGATCCGCGCGATGTCGTCCTTCGTCGCCACGCGCGCGGCCTGTTCGGCGATCGCGCTTTCCAGGAATTCGCGGGCGCGCAGCAGCTCGAACGGCCCCTCGATCACTGCGGCGGTTGCGGGCGCCGCAACGGCCGCCGGTTCGATCACATAGATGCCGGAGCCGACGCGGATGCGGAGGCGGCCTTCGACCTCGAGCGCGATCAGGGCTTCGCGCACGGTCGGCCGCGAGATCTTGAGCTGCTCGGCGAGTTCGCGCTCGGTCGGCAAGCGGCTGCCGACCGCGTACTCGGCGCTGTCGATCAGGCTTCGCAATTGATCGGCGACCTGGCGATAAAGCCGTCTCGCCTCCACAGCTTCCAGCGGCACGCTGGTCCTCCCTAAAGGGTCTCGCAGGGGAGGCTTCCCCCGGCGGCCCGCCAATTTTGGAGAATTGGTCTTACCAATTGACCGGAGCATTGACCGAGGACGGGCGCCATGTCAAGCAGCGGCCAAAGCAAAGGGAGACGTCCATGCGCCTTGGCAGCGCCAATCTCGAGCGGTTGCCGCAGGCTATCCGCCGCCCGGCCTATGACCGTTCGCGCGTTACGCCCGGCATCGTGCATCTCGGCCTTGGGGCTTTCCATCGCGCCCATCAGGCGGTCGTCATCGACGATTGTCTTGCCGCAGGCAGCAACGCCTGGGGCATCGTCGGCGCGAGCCTGCGTAGCCCGGATACGCGCGACGCCCTCGCCCCGCAGGACCATCTTTACACTGTCGCCGTGCGTGCCGCCGAAGGCACCGGGCACCGCGTGATCGGCGCGCTGCTCGACAGCATGGTCGCGCGCGAGAAGCCGGCAGCGCTGGTCGAGCGGATGGCCGATCCCGCCATCCGCATCGTCTCGCTCACCGTCACCGAGAAGGGTTATTGCCACACGCCGCAGACCGGCGATCTCGACGAGCGCCATCCCGATGTCGTGCACGATCTCAACAATTTCGACGCGCCGCGCTCGGCACCCGGCTTCATCGTGGCTGCGCTGGCGCGGCGGCGGGCGCAGGGACTCGCGCCCTTCACCGTGCTGTGCTGCGACAACCTTGCCGCCAACGGCCATACCGTGCAGCGGATCGTGACGCAGTTCGCGACACTGCGCTCGAAGGATCTCGGCAAGTGGATCGCTGATAGCGCCGCCTTCCCGTCGACCATGGTCGATCGCATCGTGCCGGAGACGAATGATGCCGACCGCAATATGGTCTCGACCGCGCTCGGCATGCGCGATGCATGGCCCGTCATGACCGAGCCCTTCACGCAATGGGTGGTAGAGGACCGTTTTACAGCGGGACGGCCTGATCTTGCCGCAGCGGGTGTCGAGCTCGTCACCGACGTCAAGCCGTTCGAGCTGATGAAGCTGCGGCTGCTCAACGCCAGCCACTCGGCGCTGGCCTATCTCGGCTATCTCGCGGGCTATGAGACCATCGCCGACACGATGCTGGATCCGCATTTCGCCCGTCTCGCCGCACAGGTGATGGAAGAGGCCGCGGTGACGCTGACGATGCCTGTCGGCACCGACCTTGCCGCCTATCGTGCCTCGCTGCTCGAGCGCTTCGCCAATCCTGCCCTGCATCACCGCACCTGGCAGATTGCGATGGACGGCTCGCAAAAGCTGCCGCAGCGCCTGCTCGGCGCGATGCAGGACCGTCTCGCCAGAAACCTTCCGATCGCAACGCATGCGCTCGCGGTGGCCGGCTGGATGCGCTACGTCACAGCCCTCGACGAGCAGGGCCGCGCGATCGACGTGCGCGATCCGCTTGCCGGCGACCTCGCGGCGCTGGCACGCGAGGCCGGGCCTGTCGCCGAACGGCTCGCGCCCGCATTGCTCGGGATCGAGAAGGTGTTCGGACCGCTGGCCGCCGAGCCGCGCCTGCGCGAGGCCGTGACCGCGGCGCTCGACCGGCTTTACAAGAACGGCGCGCGGCGCGCGGTGGCGATGCTCATCTCGGCGTGACTACAAAGCGGGCAATGCTGCACTGCGGTCAAAACCGACGGAAGTCGCGCTTGATTTTTGCCTGTCGTTGCCCCACCCGAAAGGCATGGCAAAGGACAGCAAGGTCATCGCCGCGAACGCGGCCTTCTACGCCGCCTTTTCAAAGGGCGACTTCGACGGCATGGAGCGGATGTGGGCGGACGATGACGCCATTTCCTGCATCCACCCCGGCTGGCCGGCCATCATCGGCCGCGCCACCGTGATCGGAAGCTGGCGCGACATCCTGCAAAATCCGGAGCGGCCGCAGATCGTCTGCGCCGAACCGCAGGCGATCGTCGATGGCGACAGCGCGCGCGTGCTCTGCATCGAGATCGTCGACGGCACCGCTTTGGCCGCCGCCAATCATTTTCGGCGCGTCGGCGACGGCTGGCGCCTTGTGCATCATCAGTCGAGCCCAATTGCGCAGATTGTCGAGCAGGGCGAAGACGATAGAGCGAGCCACCGGGTCCACTGAAGGCGGCCGGCCCGCGGGCGCGTTCTACTGTGCATGGGGTTGTTTTGTTACTTTTTCATTTGGCGGCCCCGAGTTCCGACAAATCATCCAGCACGAACCGTGCATCGCCGAAATCATCGTCGCTGAAGAACATGCTCCGCGTGATGAGGACCGGAATGCCGGCGCGCGAGGCCGCGATCAGCCCGTTGGCTGAGTCCTCGATCGCGACGCAGTCGGAAGCCTCCAGGTTCAGCCGGGCCAGCGTTTCGAGATAGACATCCGGCGCCGGCTTCTTCTGGCGCACGTCATCGCCGGCCACGATCGCGTCGAAGTCCGCCGCCCAGCGCGTTCCCAGCGCCTGCGACAGCAGCGCATCGATGTTGCCGTGCGAGGTGGTGGTTGCGATCGCGAGCCGCTGGCCGCGCGCCTTTGCAGCAGCGAGGAGTTCCGTCACGCCCGGCCGCAAGGGGCAGCAGCCGGTCGCGACCAGCTCGGCGTATTGTGCGGTCTTGACGCGATGGAGCGCAGCGATGTCTTCGTCCGACAATGGCGCAGCGATCCGCAGCGTTTCGTGGTGGGCGCGGATGCGCTCCTTGCCGCCGGTGACCCGCAGCAGGTCCTTGTAGACGGCACGGTCCCACTGCCAGTCGAGGCGATGGCGGGTGAAGGCATGGTTGAAGGCCTGCCGATGCAGCTCCTCGGTCTCGGCCAAGGTGCCGTCGACATCGAAGATCAGCGCGGCGGCGCTCCGGATCAGCTCCGCAGCGCCCCATGGCACCGTGGCGGGGGCTTCTGCCCGCGTGATCGACGCATTCATCCTGTCCCCTCTGTGACAGGCAAGCATCGCCCGCACTGGCGGGCGGGACAAATCGCAATATCTTTTGCCGGACCCAAAAATCTCTTATGAGCGAGGATGCGCAGCTCGCGCGAACGGGAACTCCGACCAGAACGGCAGACGCATGCGGCTCTTCATCCTCGGCCTCGGCTACAGCGCCCGGCATTTCGTCCGCAGGTTTGGCGGCACCTTCACGCATATCGCCGGCACGGTGCGCGATCCCGGAACACGAAACGACCTTGCCGGCATCGAGACACATGCCTTCTCCGGCGGCGGTCCGGCACGCGAGACAGTCGAACGCATCCGCGACGCCGATATTCTTCTCGTCTCGATCCCGCCCGGCGGCACCGGCGATCCCGCAATCAAGGCCTTTCCCGGCGTGCTGGCGGCGGGCCGCCACCGCAAGATCGTCTATCTGTCCACGATCGGCGTGTATGGTGATCACGCCGGCGGGTGGGTCGACGAGAGCACGCCGCCGCAGGCGAGCCTCGAGCGCGCGCGCTTGCGCCTTGCTGCCGAGCAGGCCTGGAGGGACGCGGCGCACGGCAATGTCGCGATCCTGCGGCTTGCCGGCATCTACGGCCCCGGCCGCAACGCGCTGGTGACGTTGCGCGCTGGAACAGCTCGGCGCATCATCAAGCCGGGACAGGTCTTCAACCGCATCCATGTCGACGACATCGCGAGCGCGATCATGGCCGCCATTCATCGCCCGGGCGGCGGCACCTGGAATGTCTGCGACGACGAGCCGGCGCCGCCGCAGGACGTGATTGCTTACGCGGCGGAGCTGATGAATGTTGCACCGCCGCCCGAAGAGGCGTTCGAGACGGCCGAGATGTCGGCGATGGCCCGCAGCTTCTATGCCAGCAGCGCCCGCGTCTGCAACGCCAGACTGAAGCGCGAGCTCGGCGTCACGCTTGCTTATCCGAGCTACCGCCACGCCCTGGATGCGCTATGGCGCGCGGGGGAAGGACGATAGGGGTCGGCATCTCCGCCGCCCCAGACATGCCGTGCTCGCGCTTGACTTGGCGCCAGCGCGGCCTTGATCTACCCGTTGAGCGGGGCCACTGCATAACGAGCTCGCCTTGGGAGGAAACAATGAAGAAGACGATCGCCATGATCGCGGCGGCTGCCGTCATCACGTTCGGTCCAGCGCAAGCCGCGCCGCTGCCCGAAGCCAATCCCGACGATGCCGGCTTCTCAAAGCAGGGCCTCACCCGCCTCGACGATTTCTTCGCCCGCGAGATCGCCGCCAAGCGCGTGCCCGGCGCGGTCGTGGCTGTGGCGCGGGACGGCAAGCTCGTGCACTACAGGGCCTACGGCATGCTCGATCCGGACAAGCGCACGCCAATGCCCGTCGATGCGATCTTCGCGCTGGCCTCGATGACCAAGCCGATGGCCGCGGTCGCGGGCCTGACACTGATGGAACAAGGCAAGTTGCCGCTCCAGGCCAAGCTGTCGGACTACTATCCCGGCTTTGCCGGCATGAAGGTCGGCGTCGTCCAGGCCGACGGTTCGCTCAAGCTCGAGTCGCAGGCCTCGCCGATCTTCATCCACGATCTCTACCGGCGTACGTCCGGATTGATGTATGGCGGCCGCCCGGACTCATCTAGCCCGGTGGCGCGGCAATATCCTGATGGCATCGCGCCGGCAATCGAAGGCGACACCCAGGCTTTCATCGACCGCATCACGAAGCTGCCGCTGGCGCATCAACCCTCGACCGAATTCGAATACGGCTTCTCGATCGACGTGCTCGGCGCCGTCGTCGAGAAGGTCAGCGAGCAGAAGCTCGGGGACTATCTCGCCGCCAATCTCTGGCAACTGCTCGGCATGAAGGACGCGACCTTTCATCCGACCGACGCACAGCGCCCGCGCCTCGCCCGCCCGTTCGGCAACGATCCGCTGACCGGCAAGCCGCAGGCCATCAAGCTGCTGGATACGCCGACCAGGTTCGACTGCGGCGGCGCCTGCTCGTTCGCGACGGTCGGCGACTACATCCGCTTCGGCCAGATGCTGCTCAACGGCGGCGATCTCGACGGCCAGCGCATCCTCTCCCCGAAGACCGTGCATCACATGACGACCAACCATCTCGGTCCCGAGATCAAGAACAACGTGGCGAATGTCGAGCCGCATCGCGCCGGCTTCGGCTTTGGCCTCGCGGTCGCGGTCCGGACCAGCGAGGGATTGTCATCGGTTCCCGGCAATCCCGGCGAGTTCACCTGGAATGGCGCCTACGGGACGCAGTTCTTCTGCGACCCCAAGGAGCGTCTCGTCGTCGTGGTGGGAACGGCGGCACCTGGCGAACTCAGGAAATATTACCGCGAGCAGGTCCAGGACATCGTCTATGGCGCGATGGTGAAGTGAGACCGGCGCCTTAAAATAGCAAGGGCGGCCGCTCGGGCCGCCCTCGTGAATTGTTTGAGCATGATCTTGTCGGAAAGCCGCTGCACACTTTTCCGGATCATGCCTCAGCGTCAGCTCAACACGCCGTATTTCTTGAACCAGGTCTGCGCCTTCTTCCAGGCATCTTCCGCCGCGTCCTTGCGGTAGCTGCCGCGGTAGTCGGCATAGAAGCCATGCGGCGCCTCCGGATAGATCTTGAATTCGGCCGTCTTCTTGTTCCGCTCGAGCGCGGCCTTGAGCTGCTCGACCTGGGCGACGGGAATGCCGGTATCGGCGCCGCCATAGAGGCCGAGCACCGGCGCCTTCATCTCGGGCGCGAGCTGCATCGGGCTCTTCGGCCACAGCGGATTAGGTCGTGGACTCATAAGCTCTGAGCCAAAGTCTAGTTGATGCCAGCAGAACGGCAGCGAGGAAGTTTCTGGCGAG
>NZ_JAFCKS010000003.1 GCF_018129995.1 Bradyrhizobium sp. SZCCT0153 | reverse complement strand
TTCGAGACGCCCGCCTACGGCGGGCCCTCAGGATGAGGTCGCGTTTTGCGGTGAGATATCAGACCCTCATGGTGAGGTGCCCGCCAAAGCGGGCGTCTCGAACCATGCAGGCCGAGGTCTTTCGGAAACCTCCCGCTGTCATATCCGATAGCCCTGCCCGCAAGCGGGAGAGGTTGCGGCGAGCGCTTGGCTAGCAGATCAAACGCAAAGCCAACCGGCCTCAGATATCGATCGTTGCGCTCAGCGAGTGTTCCTGGATGAAGTCGCGGCGCGGTTCGACCACGTCGCCCATCAGCTTGGTGAAGATGTCGTCGGCCTCGTCGACCTCCTTGACCTTCACCTGGAGCAGCGAACGCGCATTGATATCCAGCGTCGTCTCCCAGAGCTGTTCCGGGTTCATCTCGCCCAGCCCTTTGTAGCGCTGCAGCGTGACGCCCTTGCGGCCGGCGTCGGTGACGGCTTCGAACAGGTCGACCGGCCCGTAGACCATGTGCTCGACGTCCTTGCGCCGCAGCTTGCCGGGCCGGGCATAAACGTCCTGGAGCTTCACCGTGTACTCGTCGAGCTTGCGGGCTTCGACCGAGCCCAGGAAGGCATCGTCGATCACAGCGGCTTCCTTGACGCCGCGCACCGTGCGCTCGAACTGGAAACCCTGGCCTTCGACGTACTGGCCGACCCAGCCGCGTTCGACCTCGTCAGCGAGCGTGTCGAGGCGGGCGGCGATGTATTGCGCGGCTGCGGCGGCTTTCTCCGGGTCGCCATAGATCGCCTTGTTCAGCACGCCCGTGATGGCGGCCTGCTCGATCACCTTGCGATTGTAGCGGGTGTGCAGGCTGCGCAGGATGCCGCGGACGGCGCGGGCGTCGTCGATCAGCGAACGCAGATCGCGGCCGGTGCGATCGCCGCCGGTGCCCGGAATGTAGACGCAGTCGTCGAGCCCGGTGTCGATCAGATAATCTTCCAGCGCCCGCTCGTCCTTCAGATACTGCTCCGACTTGCCGCGGTTGACCTTATACAGCGGCGGCTGGGCGATATAGAGATAGCCGCCGTCGATGATGTCGCGCATCTGCCGGTAGAAGAAGGTGAGCAGCAGCGTGCGGATGTGGGCGCCGTCGACGTCGGCGTCCGTCATCACGATGATCTTGTGATAGCGCAGCTTCTCGATCGAGAACTCGTCGCTGATGCCGGTGCCGAGCGCGGTGATCAGCGTGCCGATCTGCTCGCTGCCCAGCATCTTGTCGGGGCGGACGCGCTCCACGTTGAGGATCTTGCCGCGCAGCGGCAGCACCGCCTGGAATTCGCGGTTGCGGCCCTGCTTGGCGCTGCCACCTGCCGAGTCACCCTCGACGATGAAGAGCTCGGATTTCGCCGGGTCCTTTTCCTGGCAGTCGGCGAGCTTGCCGGGCAGCGAGGACACCGAGAGGGGGCTCTTGCGGGTCAGTTCGCGCGCCTTTCGCGCGGCTTCGCGGGCGGCAGCGGCCTGGATCACCTTGCCGACGATCATCTTGGCTTCGCTCGGATGCTCCTCGAACCAGGCCTGGAGCGCTTCGTTGAGCACGTTCTCGACCACGGGCCGCACTTCCGAGGACACCAGCTTGTCCTTGGTCTGCGACGAGAATTTCGGATCGGGCACCTTCACCGAAAGCACGGCGGTGAGGCCTTCGCGGCAATCGTCGCCGGTCAGCGCGATCTTTTCCTTCTTCGCATTGCCCTCGGCATAGCCGTTGACCTGGCGCGTCAGCGCGCCGCGGAAGCCGGCCAGATGCGTGCCGCCGTCGCGCTGCGGGATGTTGTTGGTGAAGCACAGCACGTTCTCGTGGTAGCTGTCGTTCCACCACAGCGCGGCCTCGACGCCGATGCCGTTGGCTTCCGCGCGCACCATGATCGGTGCCGGCACGATCGCCTTCTTGTTGCGGTCGAGATATTTGACGAATTCCTCGACGCCGCCGGAATAGTGCATCTCCTCGCGCTTCTCGACCGCGTGACGCATGTCCGAGAGCGCGATGTTGACGCCGGAATTGAGGAAGGCGAGCTCGCGCAGCCGGTGCTCGAGCGTCGCGAAATCATATTCGATGTTCTTGAAGGTTTCGGTCGAGGCCTGAAACGTCACCTCGGTGCCGCGCCTGCCGGGCGCATCGCCGACGACCACGAGCGGTGCGACCGCATCGCCATGGGCGAACTCGATGTAGTGCTCCTTGTTGTCGCGCCAGATGCGCAGGCCGAGCTTGCTCGACAGCGCGTTGACGACGGAGACGCCGACGCCGTGCAGACCGCCGGAGACCTTGTAGGAATTCTGGTCGAACTTACCGCCGGCATGGAGCTGGGTCATGATGACCTCGGCCGCCGAGATGCCTTCGCCCTTGTGGATGTCGACGGGAATGCCGCGGCCGTCGTCGCGCACGGTGACGGAATTGTCGGCATTGAGGATCACGTCGACGCGCGTGGCGTGGCCCGCAAGCGCCTCGTCGATCGCGTTGTCGACGACCTCGTAGACCATGTGGTGCAGGCCCGAGCCGTCGTCGGTGTCGCCGATATACATGCCCGGGCGCTTGCGGACGGCGTCGAGACCCTTGAGCACGCGGATCGATTCCGCCCCGTAATCGCTTGGATTTGAGGGCTCGTTTTCGGCAGGCGTCTGCCGAGCAGGTTCTGTCATGAGAGGCCTTCGAAATGTCGCCCGAATCAGCCGCGCAAAAGGCGCTGATTTGCAGGCTATTTGTGCCATGAAAGACAGCTTGCGCCTAGCGCAAAGTATCTCCCGGCAACCCTTTGATGAAATAGGGATTTTTAGCCGGTTTTCAAGGCTCGCGAAGGCTGATTCTGGGGCTCGCAAAAAGCGCGATTCGGAGAGGTTTTTGAGGCTTCGCAAAGGCGGGGTTTTTGCGGGCCTGGGAGGTGTGTTCCGAGGTGCCGTTAGAGCATTGGTCCTGGGTAAAGTTGGTCGGCCTGCGGGCTCGCCGCAACCTCTCCCGCAAGCGGGAGAGGGAGCGCACCTGCTACATAGCAGCCTCAATACATCTGCAGCGGCAGCACGTCGCCGTTCGGCCCCACCAGAAGGCCCCAGGCGTCGCCGGCGGCCACGGTCAGGGTTTCGCTGCGGGCAGGGCGTCCAGGCACGCGCAGGGCGTACTGGTACTTGCCAGGCGGCAGATCGAGCATCGGGCCTTTCGGCGATTGCGGGCCGCCGGCGCCGGCTGCGATCTTCACCGTTCGATTGTTGATCGTCAGCGACGCTTCCTTCGGCCCCATGTTGCCGAGCATCACCCGGGCCTGTCCCGCCTTGGGCATGATGTCGGCCTTGGCTGCGGCCTGCGGATTCCGTTGCACCAGGCTGACCGTGGTCTCGTCCCTGGCGCGGCCGAGCTTCAGCATGGCCGGTCCCTCCGGCGAGGTGAACGCCAGCTCCACCCGGTCGGCCGTGACGGTCGCGCCGTCGGTCTTTTCCTGCCAGCCGCGCTTGGTCAGCTCCGTGCGATAGAAGGCGAGGACATCCGAGAGTTCGGCAGGAATGCTGGCCTCGAGCTCCTTGCGGAACGACTGGTCGCTGCCGGGGAATTTCGTCGAGCTGATCCCGCTCGAACTGCGCTGCGTCGGCACGGGCAGCGCGCCATCGGGATCTGCCTTCAGCGGCTCGGTCGATTTGGCCTGCACCGTCTTGGATTCCGTCGGTTTGGATTGTGCCGATTTGGTCTCGGCCGGCTTCGCCGCAGCCACGACCAGGCCGGAGCCGGTGGCGCTGACATTCACCTTCGGACCCATCTGCATCACGGTCATCGAGATCGACTTGCCGGACTTGGAGAATTCCAACACCGCCATGTTGGGCTGGTTGATGACGGAGGGCTGCTCCTTCCAGCCCGCGTTCTTCAGCGATGCGCGGTAGAAGGCGCCGAGCGCCTTCACGCTCGAATTGGAGGAGAATTCGAGCCGGCCGTCGCCGCCCTCGAACTTCACGCCCTCGGCGGTTTCGGGCAGCGGCACCGGCGTCTTGCTGTCGGCGAGCGCATTGAGCGGCGTGTCGGACAGCGCGGCGGCCTGCACCTTGCGCCTCGCTTCGTCGGCGGCGATGAGTTGCTTGGCCGCACCTAGCGCATCACCAAGAAACTTCTGATCGGCTTCCTTCTTCGCCCTGGCGCGGGCGGCCAGCGCCGACTCCTTCACCTGCACGTTCAGGCTGATCATGGTGAAATCATACTTGCGGCCGAGCCGGAGCACGCCGGTTTCCTCGGCATTGGAGACCTTGATCGCGACCTCGTCGCCGGGCGCGAGCGGCGCGCTGCCGTCTTCCTGCCAGCCGCGCGCGGCGAGCTCGCGATGATAGAAGGCGAGCACGGCCGGCAGCTCGGCCATAGCGGCCGCTGACATCTCACGCTTGTTGGAATCGGCACTGCCGAGGCTCCTCGCCGTCTTGGTCGGATTCGGCCGCGGCAGGCCGGCAAGATCGCCGTCGGCCTTGAGCTCGCTCGGCAAGGCGAAGGGCGCGACCCGGATATCGACATTGGTGCGGCCATCGTCGCGGCGCGTCAGCGTCAGCATGACCGGCTTCTGCTGGTAGAAGCCGGTGTCCTTGCTGTCCGGGTGCGCGTAGAACGCACGCAGGCCGTTGGGAACGGTCTCGTCCAGGCTGGTCGCCCAGCGTGCGGCCGTTTCCGGCGTGAGCTTCTGCCAGCCGATCGCAGCCATCTCGTTGCTGTAGAAATTCGACGTCGCATCGAGCGCGCTGGACGCAATGCAGCCGAGATAGGGCCTTGTGCCATCGAACATGATGTCGCTCGCGCCGTCGGGAAACGGCACGTTCGAATAGATGCGGTCGGTCGAGTAGTGGACCATGGACTGGTCGGGCCGGCCGAGGGCTTGGGTGAGATAGACCGAAAGGCCCTGCCGCCCCTTTTTGAAGTTCAGCGTGGTGCTCTTCTCCTCCAGCGGCCGTACATAAGGCACCCAGCCTTCGCCGCTGAGGAGTTTTTTCACCGCCGGCGATGTCACGGCTTCCGGCGTCGGCATCCGATATTCGACGCGGTAGGGATCGGGGCGCGAGGTGTCTTCCACCGCGCCCTCGAGCTGCGGCAGCGCGTGGACGTCGACGATACCTGCATCGGCGGCGGCCGCGATCGAGCAACTCGCCATCAGGAAGAGGCCGCACGCAAGCAGCCGCCAGCGTACCGGGACTTGCGTCCCGCGCGGGATCGTCGACATTGTCAAGACTCCTGGATTTCGCGCGGTCTTCATCCCTCGCGCAATTGCAGGCTGCGACACCGTCGGCGCGGCCTCAGACGACTAGTCGCGGCAGGAACCCGTGAGGTTCAATACAGCAGGAGCGGCGACCATGCCTCTCCGTCGCGCCCGACCGTGAGCTCCCAGGTATCGCCGGCCGTGAAGCTGAGGATCTGCGTGGTGGCTGGATGGCCCGGCACGTTCACCTCGTAGGAATATTTGCCGGGCCGCAGATCCAGCGACATCGCGCGGGCGCCGGCGGCGTGCTTGATGGTGCGGTCGTTGATCGTGAGCGTGGCGTCCGTATCGCTGATATTGGAGAACACCAGCATCGCCTGGCCGGGCTCGGGCATGACGTTCGCATCGGTCGCAACGGATGCGTTCTTCTGCACGAGGTTGACCCTGGTGCTGCTGTCCTTGCGGTCGAGCGCGAGCATGCCGGGTCCGAGCGGCGAGGCGAAGGCGAGCTGGACGTGATCGGCGGAGACCACCGCGCCATCGTGCTGCTCCTGCCAGCCGAGCTTGCCGAGCTCGGTGCGGTAGAAGGCGAGGACGTCGCCGAGTTCGGCGGGCACGGTCGCCTCCAGCCTGGTACGGAGCGGCGTTTCAACGCCCCTGACGACGGTGGTGTGAATTCCCCGGTAGCTGTAACGGGTCGGCGCGGGCAGCTTGGTATCGGGATCCGGCGTCAGCTCGGCCGAGAACAGCGGCGACAGACGCGGCACCCAGGCGCCGGCGCTTGCCGCGATCATGCAGATCGCGAGCAGGACAAGGCCGCACGCAAACGCCTGCCATCGTCCCGAGGCCCGAGCCCCGGTCCTTGCCGTCCGCATCTCACGCTCCAGGGGTATCGCGCGTGATGTCATCGCGCGATGGCAAAATGGGCTGCGACACCGTCGGCGCGGCCTCAGACAGCTAGTCGCCGACGCAACCGCGTGGGTTCAATGCGGCGGCTCACGGGCGTGCGCTGACCTGTCCGCTCTCGACGTCAAACACCTCGCCGCCGGCGCCAATCTCGGCGAAGGCGGCCGGGTCCGCGCCGGTCAGCCAGACCTGCGCGCCGAGCTTGCGCAGCTCGTCGAACAGCGCCGCGCGCCGGTTCGGATCGAGATGGGCGACGATCTCGTCGAGCAGCAGCAGCGGCACGATGCCGGTCATCTCGGCGACTAGCGTCGCATGCGCCAGCACCAGCCCGATCAGCAGCGCCTTCTGCTCGCCGGTCGAGGCGTCGCGTGCCGGCATGCCTTTCGGCGCATAGATCACCTGCAGATCGGTGAGATGCGGACCATCCGTGGTGCGGCCGGCGATGGCGTCGCGCGGGCGGTTGTCGCGCAGGATCTGCCGGTAGCGGTCCTCGACCGACGTTGCGGTCTCGCTCAGCAGCGCATTCTCCATCCAGCCGTCGAGCGCGATGTGCGCCGAGGGAAAGGCCGAGGCCTGCGCGCGCGCATTCAGCATGCCGGTGAGCCGCGCCGCGGTCTGGCCGCGGGTTGCGGCGACGGCGACCGCAAGCTCCGCGGTCTCGCGCTCGATCGCGTCGCACCAATGGTCGTCGTAATTGCGCGTCTCGAGCAGGCGGTTGCGCGAGCGCAGCGAGCGTTCGAGCGCGGAGATGCGGCTGGAATGCTCGCTGTCGATTGCCAGCACCAGGCGGTCGAAGAAGCGCCGCCGCTCGGAGGCCGCGCCCATGAACAGCCCGTCCATCGCCGGCGTCAGCCACACCATGCGGATATGGTCGCCGAAGGCCGTGGCGGAATTGACCGGCTCGCGGTCGATGCGGCAGCGCCGGCTCACGGAGCTGTCGGCGCGCGGCGCATCGATGCCGGTGCCGAGTGTGGCGAGCCCCAGCGCGCCCTCGACCTGGGCCGAGACCGCCCAGGAGCCGTCGCCCTGGTTGTCGGCGACGTCTTCCAGCGTGGCGCGCCGCAAGCCGCGTCCCGGCGACAGGAACGAGATCGCCTCGATGCAATTGGTCTTGCCTGCCCCGTTCGGCCCGACCAGCGCCACCATGTCAGCCGCCGTCGCGAGCCCCGCCGCCCGATAATTGCGAAAATGCGTCAGCGTCAGGCGATGAATGCGGGAGGGGGTCATGTTGGAACAGTGGCACGCTCTGCTCACCCTCTCCCCTTGTGGGAGAGGGTGGCGCCTCACGAAGTGAGGCGACGGGTGAGGGGTATCTTACCGCCCGGCAAGCTTTGCAAGGAGATCCTCCAATACAGAAGCTGGCTGCTGCAGCACGTCATTGTTCCAGTAACGCGCTATCGAGAAACCTTCCGCCGAGAGAGCCGCATCACGCGCTGCATCGGTTCGTGATACTGCGTGCTGACCGCCGTCGATCTCGATCACAAGGCGTTTCTCGAAGCAGACGAAGTCGAGAATGTAGCTTTTGAACGGAACCTGTCGGCGAAGCTTGAAGGCGGACAATCGACGATCCCTGAGCAGGCGCCACATCGCGGCCTCTGCATCCGTCGGCTCGTGCCGCATGTTCTTCGCGAATTGGCGGAGACGCTTGGGGACCGGCCGATGGGATGGTTCCTGCGGCACTAACCCCTCACCCGACTGAGTGTGTATCCGCCAGCGGAGTAGCCCTCTCCCACAAGGGGAGAGGGCGCAGCAACGTGCATCGCGCTAGGCTCTGAAAGAAGGGCCTGTCGGCGAGGGAGGAGCACCTCCCTCACACCCGCATCGGCATCAGCACGTACAACGCGCTCTTGTCGTCGCGGTCCTGCACCAGCGTCGGCGAGCCGGGATCGGCGAGCCTCAGGGTTGCAACGTCGCCTTCGATCTGGGCGGCGATGTCGAGCAGGTAGCGCGAGTTGAAGCCGATATCGAGGGCGTCGGAGGCGTATTCGACCTCGAGCTCTTCTGTCGCGCTGCCGGAATCCGGATTGGTCACCGACAGCACCAGCTTGCCCGGCGACAGCGACAGTTTCACCGCGCGCCCGCGCTCGCTCGAGATCGTCGAGACGCGATCGACCGCGTTCTCGAAATCCTTCTTGTCGACGACGAGCTCCTTGTCGTTGCCCTGCGGGATGACGCGGCCATAATCGGGGAAGGTGCCGTCGATCAGCTTCGAGGTCAGCACCACGTTGCCGATGGTGAAGCGGATCTTGGCCTGCGACAGCTCGATTGTCATCTCGGCGTCGGCGTCCTCGATCAGGCGCTGCACCTCGCCGACGGTCTTGCGCGGCACGATCACGCCGGGCATGCCGTCGGCGCCCTTGGGCTGCACCAGGTCGAGCTGGGCGAGGCGGTGGCCGTCGGTGGCGACGCCGCGCAGGGTTGCGGCCTTCGCGGAGCCTGCGGCATGCAGATAGATGCCGTTGAGATAATAGCGCGTCTCCTCGGTGGAGATCGCGAACTGGGTGCGGTCGATCAGCCGCTTGACGTCCTTGGCGGCGAGCGAGAACGAGTGCGACATGTCGCCGGCGGCCAGATCCGGGAAATCGTTCTCCGGCAGGGTCTGCAGCGTGAAGCGCGAGCGGCCGGCGCGGATCGCAAGCACGGCGCGGTCGCCGTCGGCCTCCAGCACGATCTGCGACCCGTCCGGCAGCTTGCGCACGATGTCGTAGAACATGTGCGCCGGCACGGTGGTGGAGCCCGCGGTCGCGGTTTCCGCGGGCAGCGTTTCCGTCACCTCGAGGTCGAGGTCGG
Organism: Bradyrhizobium sp. SZCCT0153; assembly: GCF_018129995.1. Lineage (GTDB taxonomy): Bacteria > Pseudomonadota > Alphaproteobacteria > Rhizobiales > Xanthobacteraceae > Bradyrhizobium > Bradyrhizobium japonicum_G. Next base: position 1,024,546 of record NZ_JAFCKS010000003.1, on the reverse strand, counting down.
TCGCCTTCAGCGACAATTTCGCATTCTCGGCCCGGACCAGCACGTTGCCGAGGATCGGGATCGTGTTGCGGCGCTCGACCACGCGGTGGACATGGCCCAGCGACTTCAGGAGTTGCGCGCGTTCGACCGTAACCTTCATTGCACTACTCGCCCGATCCCCAAGGAAACCAAATCTGGAAAAGCCGGGCGGCGGGACGCGCGCCACGGCACCGAAGACCCCGGAAAGCCGGATCATCCAGCCGATATGACCAAAGCCGTCAGGGTCGCGCAAGGTGGCGCGGATGGCCCCCGGATTCAAGGGATTGCGAGGTAGTTCCCCACGATTTACAGGCAAAAACGAGGGCCCGCCGCCCAGGCAAGACGAAGACCGCCGCCCCGGCATGGCCGAGGCGGCGGCAGGTTGGAAGGGGCAGGGCCTAGGCGTTTATTCCTGAAGCTGGCGCTTGAGCGATTCGACCTCGTCCGATAGCGCCGTGTCCTTGGACACCAGGGCCTCGATCTTGCGCACCGCGTGCAATACCGTGGTGTGGTCGCGCCCGCCGAAGCGGCGGCCGATTTCCGGCAGCGAGCGCAAGGTCAGCGTCTTGGCGAGGTACATCGCCACCTGGCGCGGACGGACCACGTTGGCGGTCCGGCGCGAGGACAGGAGGTCGGAGCGGCTGACATTATACTGCCGCGCCACCACGCGCTGAATGTCCTCGATCTTGATCCGCTTGGGTTCCTGCGGCCGGATCAGGTCGCGCACTTCGTGCTCCGCCATCTCCAGCGTCACCGGCCGGTTGTTGAGTTTCGAGTGCGCGAGCAGACGGTTGATCGCGCCTTCGAGATCCCTGCCGTTATGGGTTATGGCGCGGGCCAGATAGGTCAGCACCTCCTCGGGCACCTCGAAAGTCGCATGATGGGCGCGGGCGGCGGCGACGCGCGACTTGAGAATGCCGTGCCGCAGCTCCTCGCCGAGCGAGCCCATCTCGACCACGAGGCCGCCGGCCAGCCGCGAGCGCACGCGGTCATCGAGGCTTTCGAGATCGGACGGCGGCCGGTCGGCTGCGATCACGACCTGGCGGCCGGCGTCGATCAGCGCGTTCAGCGTGTGACAGAATTCGGCCTGGGTCGACTTGCCCTGCAGGAACTGGAGATCGTCGATCACGAGCACGTCGATGCCGCGCAGCGCTTCCTTGAAGGCGAGCGCCGTCTGCGTCTTCAGCGCGGCGACGAAGCCGTACATGAACTTTTCAGCCGTGAGATACAGCACCTTGCGCTCGTTGCCGGAATTACCGGCCCAGGTCACAGCCTGCAGCAGATGCGTCTTGCCGAGGCCGACACCGGCATGGATGTAGAGCGGGTTGAACATCACGGGGTCGCCTCTGCGACCTTCCGCGACCTGGCGCGCCGCCGCATGCGCCAGCGTGTTGGAGCGGCCGACGACGAAGCTTGCGAAGGTCAGGCGCGGATCGAGCGGCGAGCCGCCGAGCGCATCGTGATTGGCCGAGACCGGCGCGGTCGCGGTCGAGCGCAGCTCCGGCGCAGGCGTGCGGCGTGTTTCGACCGGCGCGGGCGCTTCCTTCTGCTGAACGACCGGACGCACGGCCGAGCGAACGGTGAGATCGATGCGATGCACTTCCGGCATCTCGGCCTGCCAGCACGACAACACGCGCTCGGCATAATGGGCCTGGATCCAGCTCTTCAGGAAGCGGGTCGGCACCGACAGACGCACGCTCTCGTCCTGCACGCCTTCCAGATCCATCCGCGCAAACCAGCTGGTGTAGACGTCCTCGCCGACGTTCGAGCGCAGCCGACTCTTCACGCGCGACCAGCGATCCTGTTCCGGTGTTGTCATCATGTGAGAACTTTTCTTGAGAGATAAGGTTGCGTGGTGAGCGCCATGCAGAGTTCCTGCCATCAGGGTTTCTGCCATGGCGCGACCTCAAGCGATTTCACCTGCAGACATGGCTCGACCGTTCGGCGGAAACGCCGCGTCCGATCAGCAATGTCAGAGATGGAGGGGTCGCGAGGTCAGCGCGTACTCGGCGCTCCGTTGCACGCGGGAGGCTTGATGTCCGACGAATCTAAAACGGCATAGTTGAAAGTCGAGGTGTGTTTCAATACCGCGTTGAGTCCGTAAGACATGATACCTCCCCGTCCTGCCGTGATTGCTCACGACAAGGTCCTGCGTGTCTAAACGGCAACCGCGTTGTACTCCTGCCGCGGATGCCTGCCCGTGTCCTAGTCGTCCGCTCGGCTTCGCCATCATGCCTGTCGAGGCAGCTTTCACGACGTCTCTCATATGCGAGCGAAAAAATCCCGCTTGGAGACATTCAGACAAAGAGCTACCGTTCCCACATTGCTGTGGGTTTTGAACCGACAATCGCTTGTTGAAGCGTCGCCTACGTGCACACCGCCGCCGATTTGCACGCTCGCCCCGTTTTCCGATACCGCGCTGGTCTCAAGATCGTGGGCGCCGCTGACGTCTTAAGGAATACACTATGCGGAAAGACTCGCAACGGAATTGATTCACACTTTAGGCATCAAAAAACTTGACCTCGGTTAACGCCGCGCGCGACTTGTGCACAGGCTCCAGAGCAAGTTTTTGGATTCGTGCACAGAATCGAAGATGCCGCGCCTCATGTGACAATTCTCGGTCACCGCCAAAAAATTTTTACAAAAGCGTCACGCGCGCGACGCGCGGGCGAATTTTCCAAACGCTTGAGGTCACTATGTCGATAAGTGATTAGCGAGACATCGTTTTTTGAGTCTCGTTTCACAGGGTAACTCCAGCGGTAGATTCGATCCGGTGAATCTACGGTGTGCAGAACTCGCAGGCACGCGAATTCAACTTGAGCCCGCCTCGCAGGGACTTTTTGCACCGCGGTGGAAGTTTCCACTGTTGCAAAATCACCCGCAGGTAAAACTACGGACCGCATCATGGTGCGACGATGGAGGTCTTCCAGTCGAAGATCGGTCGTCGCGTGACGGCTTGCTTGTTCATGGCAGGCAACAAAAAAGCCCGGCGCGATGCCGGGCTGTTTGACGCGTGCGATGTGCGATCTGATCGCCCGATCGAACTCGACCGGACGGTCTGTCGGATCGCCTGCCGGATTACTTGGCGAGCTTGGCGATCTGCGCGGTGAGCCGCGAGACTTTGCGGCTGGCATTGTTCTTGTGAATGATGTTGCGCTGGGCGGCGCGCATCAGAGCCGGTTCGGCATTCGCCAGCGCCTGCACGGCAGCGGCGCGATCGCCGGTCGCGATGGCTTCTTCGACGTTTCGCACGGCGCCGCGCATCTGGGTGCGGCGCGACTTGTTGACGGCGGTGCGGCGGGCGATCTTGCGCGTCGCTTTCTTGGCGGAAGTGGTATTGGCCATGGTCTCAATATCCTTTGCGGGTACCGGTCGCGTCTTGGTCGGGTAGCGCCGGCTTGCTTGACCGCGTAATCGACGCTCGGATTTAGGGTGTTCGGTTGCTGGCTGTTCCCGGAACATGAGCGACGGCCTTGCGGCTGTCTCTGAGGCCCAAAGAGCCTGTAAGCTCAAGGAGCCTTCAACTGCTCAAAGAACAGCGGCGGCAGGATTGCGCCCGCCGCCAGTTGGCGCCCTTATAGAGAGGGTCTTTGGCACCGTCAACGCTTTCCCGGACCGGAAAACCGGCCCCATGCGGCCCGAATGGGTGCCGTAACGCCCTGAAGTGGTTGAATTTCTGCCGTCTCCCTTGTATTGGCTGGCGGCGTTCAGGGGGTCGTCCGATCGGACGACCATATAAGGTGAGGCATGATCCGCGGCTTTTTCCGACTGATTGGGCTGTTGCTGCTCGCCGGCGGGTTCATCTTCATGGTCTATGACGGCGCCCGCTGGGTCGCCGACCAGACCCTCAAGTTCACCCGCTTCGGCCAGTTCTGGAACGACATCAATCAGGCCAGCCAGACGGCGTTCCGGACCTGGGTCGAGGCCAAGGCGCCGTGGCTCTGGACCTCGGTGATCCGCCTGGTGCTGGATCAGCCGGTGTTCGCCGTCCTCGGCATTTCGGGCATCCTCCTGATGATCCTGTTCCGCCCGCGCAAGCCGCTGATCGGCTATTCCCGGGATTGAACTTTCAATTCCCGGGATTGAGGGCTTTCAATTCCCGCGATTGAGCCTCGCGCTGGCGGCCGCGTAACAAGGCTGCCCCTTGCTGCGTAGATGCCTATATTCCCAACTGATCGCGAGCACGCCGCCTGAGCACTCGACCTCTCGAGCTGGCCCAGGCGACGGACAGCTCGTTTCCAGGAGATCCGTCCATGCTGTTCACGCGCAAGACCACCGCATTGCCGAGCGCCAAGGAAGCGCTGCCGGGCCGTGCGCAAGCCATTCCGACCGCGACCACCCATTTCGTCAACGGTGCCAAGCTCGCGCCGCCTTATCCCGCGGGCCTCGAACAGGCGGTGTTCGGGCTCGGCTGCTTCTGGGGCGCAGAGCGCAAGTTCTGGGAGCTCGGCGAGGGCGTCTACGCCACCGCCGTCGGCTATGCCGGCGGCCACACGCCGAACCCGACCTATGAGGAGACCTGCTCGGGCCGCACCGGCCACACCGAAGTGGTGCTGGTCGTGTTCGATCCGAAGAAGATCTCCTACGAGAAATTGTTGAAGACGTTCTGGGAGAGCCACAACCCGACGCAGGGCATGCGTCAGGGCAACGACGTCGGCACGCAATACCGAAGCGCGATCTACACCTATTCAGGCGCGCAGAAGACAGCGGCCGACCAATCGAAGGCGCTCTATCAGAAGGCGCTCGCCGCAAAGGGTCTCGGGGCCATCACCACCGAGATCGCACCGGCCGGCGAGTTCTATTTCGCCGAGGATTATCATCAGCAATATCTGGCGAAGAATCCCGCCGGCTATTGCGGCCTCGGCGGCACCGGCGTGTCCTGCCCGATCGGCGTGGGTGTGAGCGCGTAAGCGTAAACGTTGAAGCGGTGATGTGCTTACCCTCCCCTGGAGGGAGAGGGTCGGCTCACATTGAGCGCAGCGAAGATGTGAGACGGGGTTGGGTGAAGATCTCTCCACGTCCACACTGCCCGAGCGGAGAGATCACCCCACCCCGCTCGCGCTTCGCGCGATCGACCCTCCCCCTCCAGGGGAGGGTTGAAGCCCCGCTCAACGCTTTATTAACCATAACCGGTGCATCAGTGGAGCTGTCTCGTTTCGAGGGATAGGTCCGGTGCCAGTTGCACGCGCGTTTCGATGGTCGATCTCGGCAGCGTCCTTGGTAGCGTTCGCCGCGCTTGCGCTTGGCGGCTGCATGCAGACCGCCGGTCCCGTCGCGGTGATGCAGCCGCGCGCCGATCTCGACTCCATGGCCTATGGCCAGCCCTACGGCACGCCGCAGCCGGTCGTCGTCGCCGATGGCGGCGGCGCCATCGGCGCGCTGCGCACGTCCTTTGCCTCTTCGCCCGCGGCCATGCCGGTCGGCTATGCCGCACCGATGGCGGCGCCGGTCCGCTACGACGCCTCCTACCATCTCGACGCCGGCGACAAGCTGCGCGTCGTGGTGTACGGCCAGGAAGGCCTCACCAACAGCTACGCCATCGACGCCGGCGGCTCCATCACCATGCCGCTGATCGGCGGAGTGCCCGCACGCGGTCGCACTCCGGCAGGACTCGCCGGTGAAATCGCCGCGCGGCTGCGCAACGGCTATATCCGCGAGCCCTCGGTCGCCGTCGAGGTCGAATCCTATCGGCCGTTCTTCATCCTCGGCGAAGTCTCCGCGCCCGGACAATATCCCTACGTGCCGAACATGACGGTCGAAAGCGCGGTCGCGATTGCCGGCGGCTTCTCGCCGCGCGCCAAGCGCGACGTGGTCACCGTCACCCACACCGAAGCCGGCGGCTCGATGCGCGCCGTGGTTCCGCTCGGCACGCCATTGGCACCGGGCGACACCGTGTTCGTCGGCGAGCGCTGGTTCTAGCTCACCGCCTGAAATCCAGTCGCCCGTTCGGGAAACATCCATCGATCCTGACGGCATCGACCACGAGCCCGACCCATGGCCGCATGATGGCCGGGTTGGTCAGGTTGATATATTTCCCGACGAGACGATCCGCGCCCTGGCGGGCCGCATCGATCAGCCCGTGCCGGCGGCCATGGTCCCAGTCGAAGCGAAGATAGATGCGCTCGCCTGCGACCCGCACCTCCGCGCGCCCCACTTTCCACTGCTCCGGCGTATCGCCGGCAATGGTCGGATCGGCGCCGCCATTCCAGCGGCTCGCCCAGACCCCCTCGAGCTGATCGGAGGACGTCGGCATCGATGCCCAATGCGCCGCGTTGCCGTCGGCGGCATCGCCGGCGAGCATGGCGATGGAGGCATAGTCCATGACCTCACGATCGTTCGGCTCGGGCACGTCCATAGTGCCGAACGGATTGCGGATGACGACGTTCGTATTGGCCTGTTGCATGGTGATCTCCCGGCGATAGAGCTGGCTTGATCAGCCAGCTCTATCGCCGCGCGCCATGATGCAGCCACCCGTTTCCTGCTTGAGGTGTCATTGCCGGGCTCGACCCGGCAATCCATCGACCTGACGAAAAAGCTTCGCTTGATGGATGCGCGGGTCAAGCCCGCGCATGACGGGCGGCTATTTCAAATGCTTGGCGAAAAACGCCATGCTGCGCGGCCAGGCGATGTCGGCGCTGGCCTTGTCGTAGCTCGCCCGCTCGTCGCAATGGAAGCCGTGCTGCGCGCCAGGATAGATGAAGACCTCCACGTCGGGCCGCTTCGCCTTGACGGTCTCGACGTCGGTCAGGGGAATGCCGGCATCCTTCTCGCCGAAATGCAGCTGCGTCGGCACTTTCGGCGTCTCGTCGGCAAAGCGCACGACGGCGCCGCCATAGTAACCGATCGCGGCCTTCAGGCCCGACAGCCGCGTCGCCGCGACGAAGGCGATGCTACCGCCCAGGCAGAAGCCGATGATGCCGACCGGCCCGACGCTCCTCACAGCATCGATTGCTGCCTGCGTATCGCGCAGCATCGCGGCCCAGTCCGGATTGGCGACGAACTTGCGCGCTTCCGCGATCTCGTCGGGCGAATAGCCCGACTGGAAGTTCGGGGACGTCCGGTCGAAGATCGACGGCGCGATCGCGGCATAGCCTTCACCGGCGAGGCGGTCGCAGACCGAGCGGATGTGATGATTGACGCCGAAAATCTCCTGAATCACCACCACCGCGCCCTTAGGCGTGCCTGAGGGATCAGCGCGATAGGCGCCGAGCTGAAAATTGTCGGAGGCCGTCAGCTTGATGTCTTGTCCCACGCGGGTTGTCCTTCTTGGTTATTACGAACTCTAGTCTCTCCCCTCATCCTGAGGAACGCGCCCTTCGCGCGCGTCTCGAAGGATGAAAGGCCCGTGACGCTTCAGCGGGGCCTTCATCCTGCGAGACGCCTGCTTCGCAAGCTCCTCGGGATGAGGGGAGGCAGTCGCGCGCGCACCTCACTCCCACATCCAGTTCACGCCGTAATCTTCCTTCCATCCCGCCAGCCGTCCATGACGGAACTGCAGGAACAGGCGGTGACGGTAGGGGATCAGTCCGCTGCCACCGATGTTGCGAAGGGCGAGATAGATCTCGTTGCCGGGGCGTCCCCGCACGTATTGCAGGGGTTGCCCGAGCGCGCGTGCGGTCTCTCCGGCATCCATGCCGAAGGCGAGCGGCGTGTTGTTCGACAGGGTCGCGACGAAAGGCAGGCGGGGCGGTGGCCCGCCGAATGGCTCGGCCTGCGCGGATAACGATAGCAACACCGCGCCCGCAGCCAACATCGCTCGCTTCATGGCCTCGCGTCCTCGTCCAGCCGTCCTGGGCCTGCAAGTTCTTCAGGCAAGTTCTTGAGGCAAGTTCTTCAGGAAAGCCAGCACGGCGTCAACAAAAGCCTGTGGCTGATCGATGTTGACGGCGTGTCCGGCCGCGGGGATCACGACTTTTTGTGCGCCGGGAATTTTTGCCGCCATGTAATCGGACGCGGCGAGGAACGGCGTGTCGTCGGCGCCGACCACGATCAGCGACGGCACGTTGATGTCGGGCAACGATTCGATCACGCGCGCATCGCGCTGGGTCAGCATGCCGCGCGCGGCGAGCGCCAATCCCCTGGCGTTGCGGTGGCTCGCGGTGGCGCGCTCGCGCGTCGCCGATTTGAGCACGTCGAGACCTTCGCGATCGAGCCTGTCGGCGGTGCCGAACGCCCGGGCGTTCCAGGCCTCGCGCGCGTCGTCCTTCTTGAAGCCGGGACCGGTGTCGATGATCAGCAATGCGCAGGCGGCTTGCGGATGTGCGCGATGGAAAGCGAGCGACATGTAGCCGCCGAGCGAGAGCCCGCCGATGATGGCGCGTTCAGTCCCGGTCGCATCGAGGATCGCAGCCATGTCGCCGACGGTGAGCGCTTCGCTGTAAGCGCCGGGATCATCCGGATAATCCGACTGGCCGTGGCCGCGCATGTCCCACAGGATCAGCCTGTGGTCCTTCGCAAGCGCATCGACCTGTCCATGCCACATCGCCGAGGTCGAGGAATAGCCGTGGGTGAGCAGCAGCGGCGCCCCTTCGCCATGAACCTCGTAGTAGATTCCGACGCCGTCCCGTTCGATCCTTGGCATTGCTTCCATCCTTTCTCGCTTCTTGTTCATTGCAGCCGCGACCACGCTGCGCCCTCTCCCACGAGGGACATCCAATTCGGCGATTAGCTCAAACTCGCTTCGTCATACCCTAGCCTGCCAAGTTACCTGGAAGAAACCGCCAATGCCGCGACAGCTTTCATGCCTTACGCGCACTCTGTTGCGTTCAGGCGCTGCATCGGCGCCGTTGTCGCGACGCACAACGCGCAAACGCCGGCTTTGCTTCGATCGATTCCAAATTGCATTTGCTTCGGCACGCGAACCCGATCATTCTTGCGTCAAGGCTGGCGCCGGCCCGGTGGGCGTCCGCCATTTCAAGTTGCCGCCGTAAGCGGCTTCATGCACCGGCAGGGGAAGACGCCTATGCCAACTCTCACCATCAACGGGCGGAGTATGTCCGTGGATGCGGCGAACGACACGCCGCTCCTCTGGGCGATCCGCGAGCAATTGCAGATGACCGGCACCAAGTTCGGCTGCGGTGCCGGCCTGTGCGGTGCCTGCACCGTGCACGTCAACGGCGAAGCGGTGCGCTCGTGCCAGACCATGGTCGGCGATGTCGCCGGCAAGAAGATCACCACGATCGAAGGCCTTGCCGCCAAGGGCGATCATCCCTTGCAGAAGGCGTGGATCGCCGAACAGGTTCCGCAGTGCGGCTACTGCCAGTCCGGGCAGATCATGCAGGCGGCCTCGCTGCTCGCGAAGAATCCCAATCCGACCAAGGAAGAGGTCGTGGCGCACATGGACGGCAATCTCTGCCGTTGCATGACCTATTCGCGGATCCAGAAGGCGATCATGCGGGCTGCCACCGAGATGCGCACCGCGTCCGCCTCCGGCAACGAACGGAGGCCCACATGAATAAGCACATCAAGGCGGTCACACCCGAGACGACCGATCTCAGCCGCCGCTCGTTCCTCGTCGGCACCGCCGCGACCGGCCTCGTGCTCGGCTATGCCGGCGTGCCCGGCATCGGTGAGGCGCTCGCTGCGCCGTCGACCTTCGAGCCGAGCGTCTGGTACGCGATCGCGCCCGATGGTCTGGTCACCGTGACTTGCGGCAAGGCCGATATGGGCCAGCACATCGCCTCCACCATGGCGCAGATCGTGGCCGAAGAGCTGGGCGCGAAGTGGAGCGACATGCGGGTCAACCTCGCCTCCAACGATCCAAAATTCAACGACCCCGTGCTGGGGGCGCAGATCACCGGCGGAAGCTGGTCGACCATGATGAACTTCGAAGCCATGAGCCGCGCCGGTGCGGCCGGTCGCATGGCGCTGACGGAAGGGGCGGCAGCTTCCATGGGCGTGCCTGCTTCGGAGCTCGTGGTACGCGATTCCGTGATCTCGCATCCGAAGTCGAAGAAGCAGATGTCGTTCGCCGATGTCGTCAAGAGCGGCAAGGCGACAAAAACCTTCACGCCGGACGAGCTCAAGGCGATCAAGCTGAAGACACCGGATCAGTACACCATGATAGGCGTGTCGGTGCCGCAGCTCGACATTCCCTCCAAGACCAACGGCACGGCCAAGTACGGCATCGACGTGATGCTGCCGGGCATGGCCTATGGCGCGGTGGTGACACCGCCGGTGCGCTTCGGCGCCACGGTCAAATCGGTCGACGACTCGGCTGCGAAGAAGGTGCCGGGCTTCATCAAGGCCGTCACCCTCGACGACAAGACCGGAACGACCTCGGGCTGGGTCGTCGCGGTCGCCGCCACCTATGCCAACGCCAAGAAGGCGGCGCAGGCGCTCAAGATCGCCTATGACGGCGGTCCGAATGCGAAGGTCTCGAGCCAGTCGCTGCTCGACGAGGCGATGCGGCTTCAGAAGCAGGAGGATTCCGGGCAATTCTTCGTCAAGGACGGCGATCCCGCAGCTGCCTTCGGCTCGGCGGCCAAGGTGCTGGAGGCGGAGTACACCACCAGCATCAACATCCACGCGCCGATGGAGCCGATGAACGCCACCGCGGAGTTCAAGGGCGACATCCTGCACATCTATTCGGGCAACCAGTTCGCGACGCGCTCCGGTGCGATCGCGGCGGGTGCCGCCGGAATCGATCCGAAGTTCGTCGTCATGCACCAGATGTGGCTCGGCGGCGGCTTTGGCCGCAGGCTCGATGCCGACATGATGGTGCCGGCGGTGCAGGCGGCGAAGGCCATCGGCAAGCCGGTGAAGGTGATCTATACGCGCGAGAACGACATGACGATGGATTTCTCGCGTCCGCTCACCTACCAGAAAGTGAAGGCCGGCGTGGACGGCGACGGCAAGCTCGTCGCGCTCAGCCACGACGTGGTCTCGGCCTGGCCGACCGAGCGCTGGGGAATCCCCGATTTCCTGACGCCCTCGGTCGACAAGAAGGGCCCGCTTGACAGCTTCACGGTGAACGGCGCCGATTTCTTCTACACGGTGCCGAACCATCATGTGCGCGCGATCAAGAACGAGCTCGCGCACAACGCCACGCCGTCCGGCCAGCTCCGCTCGGTGGCGCCGGGCTGGACCTTCTGGGCGGTCGAAAGCATGATCGACGAGATCGCGGCCGCCACCGGCAAGGATCCGGCGCAGTTCCGCATCGCGCTGCTCGACGGCAAGGGCAAGAACGACGGCGGCGCGCAGCGGCTGCGCAACACGCTGCTCGCCGCGATGGGGCTGTCCGGCTACGGCACGAGGCAACTGCCGAAAGGCGAGGGGATGGGCGTCGCCTGCGTGTCGTCGCAGGAACGCGCAACCGCGAGCTGGACGGCCTGTGTCGCCCACGTCGCGGTGGCGCCGTCGGGCGAGGTGACCGTGAAGAAGCTCACGGTCGCAACCGACGTCGGCACCCAGGTGCATCCCGACAACATCCGCGCCCAGGTCGAGGGCGCGGCGCTGTGGGGCCTGTCGCTGGCGATGTACGAGAAGGCGACGCTCAAGGACGGTGGCATCGAGCAGACCAATTTCGATAGCTACACGCCCTTGCGCATGAGCCAGATGCCCGAGGTCGCGGTCGCCGTGATCGCCAATGGCGAGAAGGCCACCGGCGTCGGCGAGCCCGCGGTGACGGTGGTGGCTCCCGCCATCGGCAACGCCATCTTCAACGCCTCCGGAGCCCGGGTCCGGGCCCTGCCGATCACGGCCGAGGCCGTGAAGGGTGCGATGAAGGCGTAAGGCGGGCCTGCAATTTTGTAACGCGAGATGATCCGCCGGGGGGCACCTCCCGGCGGGTTTTTCGTGAAAGGAAACCCCAGTCATTCCAAGGAGAAGGCTACTGTGCATGGGGTTGTTTTCCGTCATTTTCGATGGGCCCCCTTGCGGAACCGGATCCGTAAAATTGCGTGCAATTCCGGAAGGCTCCATTGAGCACGCCTCTTAAGGGCCGGAGAACCTGATCCGGCTTAGGCTGACGCCAAATCCAGTCCCGTGCTTTTGGGGAAGCCATGAACGCGCCAGCCAAATCCGCCGCCAAACGCCGGCTTCTGCTCGCCTCCGACCGGAGCGACGAGAGCACCGAGCTCGCCAGCATCCTGAAGGCGGTCGGCGAGGTCTCGACGGTGACGACGCAGGAGATTCCCGAGCAGCCCTCGCGCGATCTCTCCGGCCTCGTGGTCGACATCAACCTGCGCTCTCCCGAAAGCGTGCAGCGGGTGCGCAACAAGCTGCGCGGCGATGCCTATCGTTCGATGCCGCGGCTGTTCGTGCTCGCCGATGCCCTGCATCACGGCACCATGCAGGCCTGGGCGCTGGGCGCCACCGACACGATCTCGCGGCCGCTTCAGCCCGACGCTATCCTGCAGCGCATCCGCGCCGCCTTCCCCGACACCGCCGTCTACGACGCGACCGATCGCGGCAAGACGCTCAACCGCGGCGTCGAGGCGGCGCATGCGGTGCTGAAGAAGATGTTCGATAAGCTACCGCTCGGCGTGCCCCTGACCTTCGACGACGTCATCGCCGCCGAGACCAAGATCCTGAAGGCGATCAAGCACTCCTCGCTGCGCGAGTGGCTCACCACGGTGGGCTGCCACCACGTCGGCAGCTACCGGCACTGCCTGTTCGTGACCGGCTTTGCGGTCTCCTTCGCGCAGCACCTCGGCATGCGCGAGGACGACCAGCGCCGGCTGACCCGCGCCGCGCTGCTGCACGACGTCGGCAAGGCCTTCGTTCCCTCCGCGCTGCTCGACAAGCCCGGCAAGCTCACCGACGAGGAGATGACCGAAGTCCGCCAGCATCCGCGCCGCGGCTATGACGCGCTCGCCGCCCAGGGCGGCTTTCCGCCGGAGATGCTCGACGTCGTGCTGCATCACCACGAATTCCTCGACGGCTCCGGCTATCCCAACGGCCTGTCGTCGAACCAGATCAGCGATATCGTGCGGGTCACTACCATCGTCGACATCTACGCCGCGCTGGTGGAAAAGCGCGCCTACCGCATGCCATTCACCCATTCGCGTGCGTTCGCGATGATGGAAGGCATGGGCGGCAAGCTGGATCAGCAGCTGTTGCAGGCGTTTCGTCCGGTGGCGCTGGGGTCGTTCTGAGTTTTGTCGTCCCGGCCCTCGTGCGCAATTGCGCACCAGGCCGGGATGACATCCTCACCCCACCATCTTCCTCAGCTCCGCCTTCGCGACCTTCTCCAGCGTCGAGCGCGGCATGTCGTCGACCAGCCTGATCTCGCGCGGCACCTTGAAGTCGGCAAGGCCGGTGCGGCAGGCCGCCATCACGCGATCATGCAGATCGGGGGCTGCGCCCGCGACGCCGCCCTGCGGGATGATGAAGACGACCGGCACCTCGTCCAGCATCGGATGCGTCTTCGCCACCACGGCGGCCTCGCGCACGCCGGGGACGAGTGCGATCACCTGCTCGATCTCGGATGCCGCCACGTTCTCGCCGCCGACCTTGAGCATGTCCTTGCTGCGGTCCCCGAAGCGGATGTAGCCGTTCTCAAGCCGCACCACGCGATCGCCGGTGAGAAAGAAGCCGTGCTCGTCGAAGCTTTCGCGCGTCGCCTTCTCGTTGTGCAGATATTCGGCGAACAGCGACAGGCCGGCGATGCCCTTGATCGAAAGATTGCCGGTGTCGCCGACCTCGGTCGGCCGCCCGTCATCGTCGGTGATGCGGATCTGGTATTCGCTCGCGGCGCGGCCGATCGACATCGGGATGTTGGGCTGATCGACCTCGCCGACGATGCCGTGGGTGATGGTCTCGGTCATGCCCCACCAGCCGATGATCTTGACGCCGAAGGCGGCGAAGGCCGGCGGCTCGTTGATCGCCGAGCCCCACAGCCGGAATTTGTGGTCCGTCGGGATCTCCTGCTCGAGCAGCGCCTTCATGCAGAACGGAATCGTCGAGGTCCAAGTCGAGCCGTGCTCGCGCGCGGCGCGCCAGAACCGGCTGGCGGAGAAGCGGGGCTGGATCACGCAAGTCGCGCCGACCCACAGCGTCGCCAGCATCGAATAGGCCAGCGCATTGGTGTGGAACAGCGGCAGGTAGGCCTGGTGCACGTCGCCGGCGTGCAAATCCTCGTGCGCGGCGTTGACCTTGGCGCCCCACAATGCGTTGGCGTGGGTCCACAGCACTGCCTTGGGGCGCGATGTCGTGCCCGAAGTATATTGCACGCTGCACGGCGCGAAAGGATCGGTCGCGCGCCTGGGACGGTCGGCGCTGTCGGCGAACAGCGATTCGAAACTGTCGCCGCGCGAGATCGCCTGCGCCGGTGCCGTGCCCGCATCGTGCGAGGTCACCGCCATCCAGCGGATGTTGCGGCAGTTCTGCGCGACGATCTCCGCATAGGCCGGCTGCGTGATCGCGGCGACCGCGCCGCAATGATCGGCGAAATAGTCGATCTCGGCCGGTGCCGAGCGGGTATTGGTGGTGACCGCGATGGCGCCAAGTTCGACGCAGGCGAACCAGGCCAGCAACGCCTCGATGCAATTGTCCAGGTGAATGAGCACGTATTCACCTGGCCTGATGCCGCGCCTGGCAAGCCCCGCCGCGAGCGCGCCGACCCGCTCGTGAAACTCGCCATAGCTCCAGTGCCGCGCGGGCGCGTCGAACGGCGCCCAGATCAGGAACGGATGTGAGCTGCGCACCTCGGCCCGCAGCTTCAGCAGCCAGGGCACGTCGAGCCCGTCGAACGGACCGACGATTCCGGCCGTGGCTTGTTGAATTGGCATGGTTCCTCCCGTGCAGCCTGCATCTTGATGGCGGCTGCCCTTTGATGATTGCGTCTTCCTGCCATCGGATGGCGCGGGGAGCAAATCGGGGCAGTCTCTCCGCCGACATTGCGAGGAGCCCTTGCGACGAAGCAGTCCAGTCTGCCGCTGCGGGGGCATTTCTGGATTGCTTTGCTTCGCTCGCAATGAAGGTACTTGGGACGCCAGCGAACGCCCCGAACGCGCTAATCCGCGTACGACGAAATCTCGATCAGGCTCCCATCGGGGTCCCGGCAATAGACCGAGCGCAGCGTGCCGCGGGCGCCCTGCTTGGGAGCCGGGCCCTCCTCGATCGCGACGCCATGTGCCTGCAAATGCGCCACCACCTCGTCGGGCGTGGCGGAGGTGAGAAAGCACAGATCCTCGCTGCCGGCGGTCGGGTGGTCGGCGGTGAACCACTCCACCTTGTCGGCGTCACGCGGCCGGACGTTGATCTTCTGGTTACCGAATTGCAGCGAAGTCCGCGGCGCTTTGCCGCCGCCGGGGTCGAACAGCTTGACTTCCATCCCGAGAATCCTGCCGTACCACGCAGCGGTCGCTGCGACGTCGGCGACGTTGATCACGAGATGATCGAGGGCTTCGACCTTGACCGGCATGGCTTATCCTTTCGTCGTGATATGCCCCGTGCACTTTCCGCCTGCGGCAAGCTTTGTTACAACTGCCTCGACGCCTCTTTCAAGCTATCCGGCTTTCAAGAACAACACGTGGGAGAACCCTTGAGATGATCACTCGCCGTACCGCGCTGAGCCTGCTCGCCGCCAGTCCGCTTGCAGCCAGCCCGCTGTCGAAGGCTCTTGCCGCCGATTATCCGGCCCGGCCGGTGAAATGGGTGGTCGGCTATCCGCCGGGCGGGGCCACCGACATCCTGGCGCGGCTGATCGGCCAGCGGCTGTCGGAGAAGCTCGGCCAGCAATTCGTGATCGAGAACAAGCCGGGCGCCGGCAACAATATCGGCACCGAATCGGTGATCAATGCCGAGCCCGACGGCTACACGCTGCAGCTGGTCAATCCGGCCAACTACATCAACGCCTCGCTCTATACCAATCTGAAATTCAATTTCGTGCGCGACATCGCGCCGGTCGCCTCGTTCCAGCGCGTGCCGAACGTGATGACCGTCAACAAGGACGTGCCGGCCAAGACCGTCGCCGAGTTCATCGAATACGTGAAGGCCAATCCCGGCAAGGTCAACATGGCCTCGTCCGGCAACGGCACTTCGGTGCATCTGTCCGGCGAGATGTTCATGGCGATGACCGGCTGCAAGATGCAGCACGTGCCCTATCGCGGTGCGGCACCTGCGATCACCGACATGCTCGGCGGCCAGGTCCAGGTGATCTTCGACAACATGCCCTCGATCATCCAGCACATCCGCTCCGGCAGCTTGCGCGCCATCGCCGTCACCACCGCGGAGCGCTCGCCACAACTGCCCGACGTGCCGACGATCGGCGAGACCGTGAAGGGCTATGAGGCGAGCGCGCTGTTCGGCATGGGTGCGCCGAAGAACACGCCCAAGGAGATCATCGCCAAGCTGAACAGCGAGGTCAACGCGCTGATGAAGGAGCCGGACATGACCAAGCGCCTGGTCGAGCTCGGCGGTGAGCCGCGGGTGCAGACGCCCGAGGCGTTCGGCGAGGAGATCAAGGCCGAGACCGAGAAGTGGAAAAAGGTGGTCGAGTTCGCCGGCTTGAAAGTCGATTAGCGATGTTGCGATGACCGGGAATGGAGCCCTGCCGCAAGGCAGGGCTTTTTTCTTGCGTGCCTTGCCGCCTTGATCCGGAATGAAACGGTGCGGCGAAACGCGCAGCTGTATGGCGCGCATGAACCCGGCCTTACCGCTTCGCCTCGGCCTGCTCGGTCCCGTTGCACGAGATCAGCACCGTATATGACCGCGCATTGCCGGCGATGTCGGTGGTCTTGAATTCGCCCTTCGGCTCCGCGGTCTGGTAGGGCACCACGGAGTTGTCGAGGAAGTCGCGCAGCGCACCGGTCTTGATTGCGAAGTTGATGTTTTCAGGGATGTTGCCGGTCGCAGCGGCGATCCGTAATCCGTCGAGCTTGCCCGTGACCACGCCCACGATCTGTCCGCTGGTATCGAACAGCGGGCCGCCGCTATTGCCGGGCTGCACGGGCGCGCTGATTTGCAGGAAACGCGAATCGTTGCGCAGGCCGCTGAGCGAGCTGACGATCCCGGTCGTCACGGTGAAATCCGACGTCAGCAGCCCGTGGAAGGGAAAGCCGATCGCGACGATGGAATCGCCGGAGCGGATCGAACGGTCGCGAATCCGGGCGAAGTCCTTGAACGCCGTCGCCGACGGCGCCTGCAGCAGAGCGAGATCGTTGTTGGCATCGCTCGACACCACGCGCAGCACCATCGCCGCTTCGCCGGTGAGATTGCCCTTGATGTCGCCAACGCAGCCGTCAATCACATGATTGTTGGTGACGACGTGCCCGTTGGAGCTGACGACAAAGCCTGTGCCGCTCTTGGTTCGAGCAGACTTGCTGCCGGTTGCCGGTGATGCCTGCTTGTCCGGCGCGGCCTGCGGCTTGGCGGCAATCCTTGTAAAGTCGCCGGCCTTGTCCAGTCCGTCGACTTTAACTCTGGTGACACAATTGGTCACCGCGGCCACCAAAGGCGCCGTTGATGTCAGGCTGAATTGAAAGGGTGTGCCCCTCGCCACGGCTACCATCAGGCTCGCCTTCTGGAGGGCGCGAGCGACGTTGGCGGGCAGAACTGCGGAGACCATGACCTCGGAAAACGCCGTCCCGAAGAGCCTCGCCTCGGTCTGGCCATCGAAGGTTACGTCGATCGTCAGGTTCTCGCCCTTCTTGAAGCGAAATGCTGGATTGGCAAAGCCGAGCAGCCAGGAGTTGTTTGCATCCTGGCCAACAAGCAAAGTGACGCCGTTGGCGTAAGGTGTGCTTGCAGCGCAGTGTGAGAATGCGCCGGTCGAATCATTGGAAAAGGCGCCGCCGTTCCAGTTGCCGACGTGGATGGAGCCGAACGGCCCCGCCGCATGCGCCAAGCTGACGACGGCCAATTGCAACGAAGACGCGACGACGAATGACTTGAGCCACATACCAGCCCCCCGGAAATGCTTTTGCCTCCATCTTATCCGTGGGAGGTGGTGCCACGCAACCGCCAGTTGTCTGTTCGGGCGCAGTCTCCTTGCCGCGAGTTTCGGGCTTGCATTTACTTTGCCTTGCCGTATACTTTGCAATACAAAGTGAGGGGATCAGCGGTCCCGAAAAGCGTGGGCGGAGTGGGGCTTGGCGTTGCCAATGCGCGATCTCGACAAGGCACTGGCCGACATCGTGGCGATCCGCAGCCAGATCGCGGCGGGCACGGCGTTCCGCGGCTACGGCCCGGCGACGATGGCCGCGACCGGCGCGGTCGCGCTTCTCACCGCGATCCTGCAATTCTGGCTGCTCGGCGATCCCACCGGCGAGCCGCTCGGCTTCTTTCTCGGCTGGTTCATTGCCGCCGTGCTCTCCGTCCTGGTGATCGGCATCGAGATGCGCGCGCGCTCCCGCCGGCATCATTCCGGCCTTGCCGATGCCATGATCCACCAGGCGGTCGAGCAGTTCCTGCCCGCAGGCGTTGCCGGCGTGCTGCTTGCGGTGGTGGTGTGGAAGTTCGCAGGCGAGACGCTGTGGCTGCTGCCGGGCCTGTGGCAGATCCTGGTGTCGCTCGGCATCTTCGCTTCCGTCCGCTCGCTGCCGCGCACCGTCGCGCTGGCCGGCGCCTGGTATTTCGTATCAGGCTTTGTGGTGGTGGTGCTGGCGAGCCGAACCCATACGCTGTCACCATGGACCATGGGACTGCCCTTCGTGATCGGGCAGTCGATGATGGCGGGCATTCTGTATTTCGCGTCCGGAGACCATGATGTCGAAGATTGACAGCGCACCCTTCTCTTACGAGGGACTGGATCGCGTGATCCACGAGAAGGCGAGGCTCGGCCTTCTGACCTCGCTGATGGCGCATCCTAAGGGTCTGGCGTTCGCCGACCTCAAGCAGCTCTGCGGCCTCACCGACGGCAATCTCAGCCGGCATCTCGGCGTGCTCCAGGAAGCCGGCCTCGTCGAGGTGACCAAGGGTTATGAGGGCAATCGTCCGCACACGACCTGCCGCCTCACCAAGGCCGGCCGCCGCCGCTTCCTCGACTATCTCGCCGTGCTCGAGCGCCTGGTGCGCGACGCGGCGAAAGCCGCCGGCCGCGAGGCGCCGCCGCTCGGCCGTCTCGGCATCATTTCGACCTGATCCCCCTTTTTTTGACCGGAGACTTTGCGATGCAAAGTGGCGCTATGTCCTGCGACGAAAAGCTTCACGTCGGTATCATCATGGACGGCAACGGACGATGGGCGACACGCCGCAACCTGTCGCGCGTACGCGGCCACGAGGCCGGCGTCGAGACGATCCGCCGCATCGTCGAGGCCGCGCCCAAGCAGGGCATCGGCACGCTGACGCTCTATGCGTTCTCCACCGACAATTGGCGCCGGCCGAAGGCCGAAGTCGCCGCGCTGATGACGCTCTTGCGCTTCTATCTCGCCAACGAGGTGCAGAGTCTGGTGAAGAACGGCGTGCGTCTCACGGTGATCGGCCGCCGCGACCGCCTGCCCGACGGCATCGCCAATGCGATCGCACGCGCGGAAGACGCCACTGTGCAAGGCAGCACGCTGCACTTGCGCATCGCGGTCGACTATTCCGCGCGCGACGCCATCCTCGCCGCGGCGGCGAAGGCGGCGGCGCTGACGAGCCTCACCCGCGAAGCCTTCTCGCAGCTCGTCACCGGCGAGGCGGGTTTGCGCGACGTCGATCTCATCATCCGCACCTCGGGCGAGAAACGGCTGTCGGACTTCCTGCTCTGGGAAGGCGCCTATGCCGAGCTGCACTTCACCGAGCGGATGTGGCCCGAATTCGACGCGGCCGATCTCGCCGCGGCCCTGGCCTCCTTCCATGGCCGCGAACGCCGCTTCGGCGGCCTCCAGGCGATCATGCCGGAAGAGGTGCCTTCACTCTCTCGGGCGTGACGCAGCGCGGGGCGCGAGGCCGCGTGAGCGCGGCCCGTATGTGACGCACGGCCCAGGGCGACGTATTGTTCGTTTTCGGCCGCAAGATTGGCAGCACCGTCCAAGCGGCAATTGCGCGGTCTCGGCTAGGTGTGCATTCGACGCAACCTGCCGAGAGCCTCGCGCATGTCACAGCTATCTCTGGATGCCGCTGTCGAGCCGAATGAGACGAGAGATGCACTCTGCATCAGGGTCGCCAATGCCTCCGATGTTGAAAGCCTCTCGATCTATTTCACGGGCCTTTCCGCGACAACGCGCAACAGGCGCTTCATGGGCGCGCGGGCGGACTTTGCCGTGGTCGCGGCCGAGTGCCTGACAAAGACCAGCGGTCCCGATCATTTTACGCTGCTCGCCGAGCTCACGCAGGAGGGGCAGAGCGCAATCATCGGCGAAGCGCTCTACGCCTACGATGCGACCGCGCGGCACGGCGAGTTTGCCATCTCGATCGCCGACGCCTTCCAGCGCAAGGGCCTTGGCTTCCAGATGATGACCGCAATGGAGCGGCGCGCGAGCGATCTCGGTCACGAGATGATTGCGGCCGAGACTGCGCGGGCCAATACCGAAATGCGGGGTCTTGCGAAGAAAGCGGGCTTCGCCGATACCGGCCTCGGTGACTGGCAGTCGGTCCATCTCGCCAAGCGCCTGTCGCGGGTGCCGTAGCCGCGTTGATTTGCCGCGTGGCACGGATCGTGCTCTAGTATGTGCTCTGGTATCGCCGGGTATCCCCGGCGATGGGAGCTTTCGCAAGATGCGCGCAGTTCTGGATCATTGCACCGGCGGAACGGAGCGGCCGGTCGCGGCCGGCACGCTCGTCGTCACCGAGGGCGGCACCAGCAGCGGTCACCTCTACGTGCTCGTGGAAGGCAGGCTCGAAGTGCTCAAGGGCGACACGGTGGTCGCGACCATCGTCGAGCCCGGCGCGGTGTTCGGCGAAATGTCCGTGCTGCTCGGGCTGCCGCATACCGCAACGGTGCGCGCCGCCAAGGATTCGGTCATCTACGAGTTTGAGGACGCGGCGTCATTCCTCATAGAGAAGCCGGAGGTGGCGCTGCTGCTCGCGCGCACGCTGGCCCAGCGGCTCAACGTCGCCAACACCTATCTTGCCGATCTGAAGCGGCAATATGCCGGTCATGGCACTCACCTCGCGATGGTCAGCGAGGTGCTTCAGAGCATGATCAACCTGCCGCCGCTTGAGGTCTCGCCAGGCTCGGATCGACAATCCGATCCAAGGATGTGAGCCAGTCCGGCGGCTCCTCGACATGGCAAGCCGGTCGCTTCAGCGGCGCGGCGAGATCGATCCACTGCGCTTCGCCCGCCGCCAGCCAGAATGCCTTGTTCGCATCGAGGTCCAGCACGATATGCGTCGGCGGCCGGCCCGGTTGCAGGCCGGTATTGAACACCCAGGTCTGGCCCAGCCGGTCGAACCACGAACCGTCGGGGATGAAGGGCGACTGATGCACGTGGCCCGAGATCACCATCGAGGGCTGGTACTGCATGATCCATTGCACCAGCTCGACATCGCCGAAGAAACGCTTGCCGCCCCAGCTCGTCGGTGAATTCGCCGGCGGCGCATGATGCACCCAGATCCAGCGCTGCGGCCGGCTGACGGCGGCGTCGCGCAACTGGTCGGCGAGGCGCTGCTTGACCATCGGCCCATCCCACCACGGGCACACCGTGAACAGCGTGTCGCCGAGGGTGAGGTCGTCGCCGTCGCAGGCAATGCCCAGCTCGCGCACCTCCGAGATCCAGCGCGAGATCTTCTCGCCCTCCGCATTGCGCTCGTCGAGGTCGTGATTGCCGGAGCAGAGGATGACGCGGGTGGTGTCGGCAAGAAGCGTCAGGTACTTCTTCACCACCACGATCTGCGCGCGGAAATCCACCATCGAGCCGATGTCGAGCGCATCGCCGGCGAAGATCACGAGGTCGAATTGCGGAGCCGCGCTGACCAGCCAGTCGAGCTGCGGCAGTGAATAGTGCAGGTCGGCCACGACCAGGCAGCGCATTGAAAATCCGTTTGCGAGATTGAAAATGTCTGGGAATTGCAAAATGTCGTAAGGCAAGAAGCAGACCAGCACGGCCGCCGCCTCCCGTCAATCGCGGGGCTGGACCGGTTCGTCGAATTCTGATGTCGTGTCTGAAGTCTTGGCGCACCCTCACCCGCTCGTGTCCGCATGACCTCTTTCAAGACCATCCGTGCCCGCGCCGAGAAGCGCAAGGGCGGACCCAAGGCGCTGGACAGGCTGATGCCCGACAAGCCCGACCTGAAGAGGCTGGCGAAGCTTGGCGACGACCGCATCCTCGCCGAGATGACGAGGCGCGTGTTTTGCGCGGGCTTTGCCTGGAGCGTGATCGAGACGAAATGGGACGGCTTTGAGGACGCGTTCCTGCGCTTCCAGCCGGCCGAGCTCACCTTCCAGCCCGAGGATTATTGGGAGGGCCTGCTGCGCGACGCGCGCATCGTGCGCAACGGCGCCAAGATCATGTCGGTGCGCGACAATGCCGCCTTCGTGCAGGCGATCGCGAAAGAGCACGGCAGCTTCGGCAGATTTCTGGCGAAATGGCCGCCGTCCGACGAGATCGGCCTGCTCGATCTCCTCACCAGGCGCGGCAGCCGTCTCGGCGGCAACACCGGCCAGATGCTGCTGCGCTTCGTCGGCTGGGACGGGTTCGTCACCTCGAAGGACGTGGTGGCCTGCCTGCGCGATGCGGGTCTCGACATTGCCGAAGAGGTGAAATCGAAGGGCGATCTAGCCAAGGTCCAGGCGCAGTTCAACGCCTGGGCCGAGGAGACCGGTCTGTCCTACACATATCTGTCACGTATCTGCGCGCTGTCGGTGGGCGAGAACCGAAGCGAGTAGCGGGTCACTGGAAATCAGGAGAACAGGAATGGCCAAAGCCTATTGGATCGCCGCCTACCGTGCGATCAAGAACCCCGACGCCATGGCGGCCTATGCCAAATTGTCGCGTCCGGCGATCGAGGCGGCCGGCGGCCGTGTGCTGGCACGCGGGATGCCGGCCGCGGCCTTCGAGCTCGGTCAGATGGAACGCGTCGTTCTCATCGAGTTCGACAGCGTCGAGAGCGCCAGGGCTGCCTATGCGAGTCCGGCCTATCAGGCCGCTCACGACCTGCTCGGAGACGGTGCCGACCGCGACATCCGGATCGTAGAAGCCGTCGACTAGCGCTGTCCCCGCGCAGATCTTGTGTATCCTGTGGCGATCTCGTGCCGCGCGCGCGGCAGATGCGGCGCGCGATCACGAAATGCATTTCTGTCGGAACATTTGTGCGCAGCACCCGTTCGGGAGCTTGAGCCAGGCGAACATCGGCGCAGGGAACACCCGCTCTGGCTCGGCTCAATGAAACCGACATGACAGAAACGGAGCAGCTCATGAAGCTCACATCCGAACAGGTGAAGCAGACCGTCAACCAGCTCGGCGCTCAGGTGCTGCCCGACGAGCATCCCGCCATGCCGCAGCTCAACAGCATGTTCGGCGAGCACACCTTCTTCGTCGACGAGATGGGACTGAAGGTCCTCGAGCCCGCGGCGTCGCCCGGTGCCGACCGCGAGAGCGGCGAAGTCGTCAGCCTTGCCGACTGGGGCGATTCCGACCTGACGCGCCTGATGGCGCACGAACCCGAGCCGACCGGCGTGATCGTCGTGTTCGGGCACATGAGACATTGATCGGCTCGGCGGATCGACCTTCGGTGGCGAGTCTGAAAATCCCGCCACCGTCCCTTCGCACAGCGAGCGCGCTGTGCGGCTTTCTGCATTCGCCGAGAGTCCCGTCGGTTCGGCCCAGATGCCGAACGTCGGCTGCGGCTCCGTTGAATTGAGGTTCCCGACCATCCATGTTGGATGCATCAAAGAGCAATCTCAGGCTTGTGAGTGGCAAGCATGGGCACGCGATCTAATATGAATCTGCGGAGGACAGCCAATGCAATACAGCTCCGAGTTCATTCAGACCATGCGTCGGGCGCTAGAGGCCGTGATGGCGAGCGTGCCCTCTGATCAATCGGTCTTCGGCCTGAAAGCGGCCGTAGCCGAATGCATCCTGAAGGCGGCCGCACACGGTCAGACGTCGTACGACGGACTGGTGACGTCGGCTTCCGACCAGATCCAGGCGATCATCTCGATGCTGACCTGAGCGTGTCCTCGGCTGAGCAGACGATGCCTCCAACGCGAGCTATCACAAGGACAACTCGGGTGAGGGTGCCTCCAGCGCGCAACGGAAGAGACTGGCGCACCCGACACGATTCGAACGTGTGACCTTTGCCTTCGGAGGGCAACGCTCTATCCAGCTGAGCTACGGGTGCAACGAGGCTTCATGTAGCCGATTGGCGAGGGGCGGGCAACCGCTTCCCGCTGCACCCCGCTAGGCCGTTTTGCGCCGGAAAGGCGCCGGAACCGCCGCGGGATCCCGCCCGAGGCCGGCGAATTCGGCGAGCACGCGTTCGGCGCAGATGACACGGTTGCGCCCGAGCCGTTTGGCCGCATAGAGCGCCTCGTCGGCCGCGCCCAGCAGTCGGTCGGGGCCGCCGTCGGATTCGCCCGGAATGTGGCTGGCGACGCCGACGCTGAGGGTGACGTGGTCGGCGGCCCCCTCGGCGCCGTGGGCGATCCGCAAGGCCATGACGGCGCTTCGGATCTCGTCGGCGATGGTGCAGGCGGCGTCGCAATCCATGTCCGGCAGGATCAGCGCGAATTCCTCCCCGCCATAGCGGCTGGCGAGGTCGAGCGGGCGCACGGCATGGCGGCTGACGACGGCGGCGACCGCGCGCAGGCATTCGTCGCCGCTCTGGTGGCCGTGCCGGTCGTTGAACAGCTTGAAATGATCGACATCGACGAACAGCAGCGCCATCGGCTTCCGCGTCCGCTGGGCGCGGGCCCATTCGCTCATCAGCATCTGGTCGAACGAGCGGCGGTTCGACAGGCCGGTCAGCCCGTCCTTGGTGGCAAGCTCCTTCAACGTCATCTCGGCGCGCTTCTGGTCGGTGAGGTCGCGCAGCGTCTCCACCACGGCGATCAGGTGGCCGGCCTCGTCGTGGATCGGGCCGGCGTCGATGGCGAGATAGAGCTGGCTGCCGAGCTTGGGCATCACGCACCAGTTCTCGGCGCTGAAGCCGAGTCCGTTATGGCCGCGCGCCGCATATTCCGAATAGAACTCGGGAAGTTGTTCGGGACGGTCGAGCGCGACGAGATCGGCGAGGCAAGGGCGCCTGGTCTCGTAGAAGGCCTGCCAGTGTTTCGTCGTGCCGATCACCTCGGAGGCGGCGACCCCGGTCAGCCGCTCGCAGGCCCGGTTCCAGATCACGACGCGACGCTTCGGATCGATCACGAAAGTCGGCACCACCAGATGCTGCATCAGCCGCACGGCATAGGAATCCGCAACGTCGACGGTCTGGGCTGAAGTTTTGCTCGGCTTCGCCATCTCAGGCCACCGCCGCCACGGGCAAAGCATCGCCCGGGCCGAACAGTTTTCGCACCTCGTTGGCCGGCTTCGGTTTGCTGAACAGATAGCCCTGCATCTGGGTGCAGCCGAGCGCGCGCAGAATCTCGCGCTGGGCCTCGGTCTCGACGCCCTCGGCGACCGTGGTCATGTTGCTGGCGGCGGCGATGTTCACCACCGCCTGCACGATCACGGGCGCGCCGCTCGTCTCCGCGATGTCGGCGACGAAGCAGCGGTCGATCTTGATCTTGTCGAACGGGAAACGCTTCAAATAGCTCAGCGAGGAGTAACCGGTGCCGAAATCGTCGAGCGCGATGCGCACGCCGATCGCGCGGAGCTGGTGCAGGATCGAAAGCGCCGCCTCGTCGTCGCGGATCAGCACGGCTTCGGTGATTTCGAGCTCGAGCCGGGACGGGGCGAGCCCCGAGGCGGCGAGCGCGCCGGCGATCCGCAGCGCCAGCGTGTCGCATTTGAGCTGTACCGGCGAGACGTTGACCGCGACGCGCACATGCCCCGGCCAGGTCGCGGCCTCGTTGCAGGCCATGCGCAGCACCCAGTCGCCGAGCTCGTTGATCAGGCCGGTGTCCTCGGCGATCGGAATGAACTCCGCCGGCGATACCATGCCGCGCTCGGGATGCCGCCAGCGCAGCAGCGCCTCGCAGCCGGCGACTTCGCCCGAGCGCAGGTCGACCAGCGGCTGGTAGTGGATCTCGAAACCGCCGTCGACCAGGGCCTGGCGCAAATCCTGCTCCAGGGAGAGGCGCGCCTTGGCGCACGCATCCATCTCCGGCTCGAAGAAACGGTGGGTGCGGCGTCCTTCGGCCTTGGCGCCGTACATCGCGAGGTCGGCATTCTTGATGAGCTGGTCGAGATCGTTGCCATCCTGCGGCGCCAGCGCGATGCCGATGCTGGCATCGGTGGAGAGCTGATGGCCGAAGCAATGATAGGGCCGGCGGATCGCCTCGTAGATCCGCGTCACGAACGACAGCACATCGGCAGACGATTCGATCCCGGTCTGGATCACCGCGAATTCGTCGCCGCCGAGCCGTGCGATCAGGTCGCCCCTCTTGAGGCAGCCGCGGAGGCGGCCCGCGATCGCCTTCAACAGCTCGTCGCCGACGTGATGGCCGAGCGAATCGTTGATGCCCTTGAACTCGTCGACGTCGATATAGAGCAGCGCGAACTGTCCGCCGCCGGGGACCTTCGCCAGCTCGCGCTCGATCTGCTCGCGGAACAGCGTGCGGTTGGGCAGGTCGGTCAGCGCATCGTAATGCGCCATATGCGCGATCTTCTCGTCGGCGCGACGGCGCTCGGTGACGTCGTCGACGACGCTGATGAGATACTGCGGCTCGCCGGACCCATCGCGGATGCTGATCCGCGTCGAGGTGATATAGCGCATCCCCTTGGTCAGGCTCGGCCAGGGATGCTCGTCCTTGAACAATCCAGTGTCGGTGGCTTGCAACGCGTCGCTGTCGTCATCGGTGACGCGTCTTGCCGTCTCCTCCGGGTAGACGTCGAAGGGCGTCTTGCCGACCACGGTTTCCCGCGACTGGCCGAATTGCTCTTCGGCGGTCCGGTTGATCAGGAGATATTGCCGCGTCCGGGCGTCCTTCACCGTGATCTGTGAGGGGATATGGTCGACGATCTCGCGCAGGAACGTGTAGTTGCGGTCGCGTTCCTGCTCCAGATTGCGCCGCTCGGTGATCTCCTCGATCGTCGCGACCCATCCGCCCTGCGCAAGCGGGGTGTTGATGACCTGGAAGGCGCGGCCGTTGGGCAATTGATGGGTCCGGGTGGCGACCTTGCCTTCGGCGACGCCGCTCATGACCTCGGCGCAAAATTCCTCGACGTTGCCGCTGAACGCATTGCACTCCTTGCGGTGGTGCATCGCTTCGTGGATGTGGCAGCCGGGTTTGATGACGTCGTGGGAGAGGCCGAACATGTCGGCATAGCGGCGATTGCAGGTGACGATGTACCCATCGGCATCGTACAGGATCAGCCCCTGGGACATATTGTTCAGCGCAGTGTCGAGCCGCTGCCGCTCCGCCTCCAGCCGCCGCTGGGCCTCGCGGTTCTGCCGGTTGATCTGACGGATGATCAGGAACAGGATCAGCGCGATCGCGGCCGCCGAAAGCGTCGCTGTGGTGATCATGAAGCCGGTCTGCTGCCGCCAGTCGGCCAACGCGGCGCTCGTGGTGCTGGTCGCGACGATGACCAGCGGGAAATGCGAAAGCGACGCCCCCGAGCCGAGGCGATCCTCGCCGTCGATCGGACCCTTGACGCGCAGCGTGTGCCGGCCGCCTTCGGCCAGCATCTTGCGCATCAACGGCGCGTCCTTGAAGTTCCTGCCGATCAGCTCCTCGACATGCGGGTAGCGCGCCAGCATCTTGCCTTCGCGGTCGAACAGCGAGATCGCCGTGCCTTCGGCAAGCGCCACGGATGCGAAGTAGTTCTGGTAGCTGTCCGGATCGATCCGTCTGACCATCGCGCCGAAGAAGGTGCCGTCCGCGCCGTTCAGCCGGCGCGCGACGACCGTGGTCCATTTGCCGATGATGAAGCTGCGGACCGACTCCAGCACCACCGGTTCGGCCATCGGATTCGATTTGAACGTCTGAAAATAGGCGCGCGAGGAGATGTTGATCTTGGGCAGCGGCTGGGCCCGCGACCAGTTGATCAGCTCGCCGTCGGCATCGTAGATCGCGATGTCGCCGAGATAGGACACGGAGCTGATCTTGCTGCGCAGCATCTGGTTCGTCACCGGTCCGGACATGCGCTCACGGAACATCCCGGGCGAGGTGATCTCCGGCAGGTTCATCTGCCCGATCACATCGGCGGCGACGACGTCGGAATCTTCGAATTGCTGATCAAAGTGCCGCGCGATCAGCTGCACGGTGTTTTCCAGCTCGCGCTCGCGGTTGGCGAGGGTTCGTTCGCGAAATTCGCCGACCGCCATGGCGGTCACGGCGAAGATCCCCGCGACCAGCAACACGCCGCACAGGGTCAGCCACAGCACCGGTCCGCGCCGAATGACGGCCTCCCAGCCGTTCCTCGCGGCTAGGAATATTCCGGCTGCAATGCCTGCAATGACCTGGAGCATTCCCCCCTCCCTGGAGGGACAGGAATACACCGCACAAATGGCGCAAACCTTAGCAAAACCAGTTACCTAAGCATTAATCTCGTTGCGCGATCACGGTCTTATCCAGCGCGCCGCTGCATTGCATCATCAACAGCGGTTTAAAATGAATAGCGCCGCTCTTGTCGGCGCCGCAACGGTGAAGGCCCGGGAGGTTACCGCCGATACCCGCTCGCCCGCGAATAGCCCTGGCGGTTGTGCTGGTGCGGCCGGCTTGCGACGCTCGCGCGCGCCTCGCTCGAGACGGGCGTTGCGAGCTTCAACTCCTCCAGGAAGATCGGCCGGGCGAAGTAATAGCCCTGGGCGTAGCGGATCTTGGTTGCGGCCTGGAGATAGGCGAGTTCCTCGTAGGATTCGATGCCTTCGGCGATCACGGTCATCCCGAGCGCTTCGCTCAGGGATTCGATCGCGCGCAAGATGCCCTGGCTGCGCGGGCGTTGATGGATGTCGGTGATGAAGGAGCGGTCGATCTTGATCTCGTCGGCGGTGATGTCGGCGAGCGCCGAGAGCGACGAATAGCCGGTGCCGAAATCGTCGATCGAGATGCCGACGCCGAGCTTGCGGAACATCGGCAGGATCTCGGCCTGGAAATGATTCTTGGCGACGAAGGCATCTTCCGTCACCTCGATCATGAAGCGTTGCGGAAAGCCGGTGTCGTCCAGCGCCTGCGCAAAGCTGCGCATGAATTCGGGGTTGCCGGCCTGCTTGGCCGCGACGTTGATGCTGATGGTCGCTTCCGCGCCGAAGCTCTCGTTGATCAGGTCGACCGATTTGACGATCTCGGCGAGCACGAGATGGGTCAGCTCGTCGATCAGCCCGAGCTCGCCCGCAAGATTGATGAACGAGCCGGGCGCCTGGATCACGCCCTCGTCGTCGCGCAGCCGCACCAGGGCCTCGATGCCCTTCACGGCCTGGGTGCGGATGTCGACCTTGGTCTGGAAGGCGCAGCAGAAGCGCTTCTCGAGGATCGCGAGCCGCAGCGACTGCTCGATCTTCGTTCGCGCCAGCGCCTCGCGCTCCATGCCGGAATCGAAGAAGGCCGCCGTTCCCTTGCCGTTGTTCTTGATGCGGTACATCGCGATGTCCGCATTCTGGCGCAGCGTCTCGAAGCTGCGTCCGTGATCGGGATACAGGCTGACGCCGACGGAGGTGGAGGCGAAGACTTCCGAATTGTCGATGAAGAACGGCGCCGTCAGCCGCTCCAGCGTCGACTGCATGAATTCGGCGACTTCCTCCTGGCTCTGGATCGGGGAGAGCAGCAGCAGGAATTCGTCGCCGGAGATGCGCGACAGCATATCCGAATCGCGCAAGTCGCGCCCGAGCCGCTTCGACAGCTCGACCAGCAGCGCGTCGCCGACGGCATGGCCGTAATAGTCGTTGATGTGCTTGAAATTGTCGACGTCGAGGAAGGCGAGCGCAAAGCGTTCGCCGCCGCGACTCTGCGCGAGCAGGCTGGCGGCGCGATGTTCGATCACGCGCCGCGAGGGCAGGCCGGTCAGCTCGTCGAAATAGGCCGAGCGGAACAGCTGGTCCTCGAAATTCTTCTGCTCGGTGATGTCGGAGGAGGCCGAGATCAAGAGCTCGCGTCCGTCGAGGCGGACCGGACGATGGGTGGTCAGCAGCACCTGGCGTGCGGTCCCGTCGTGGAGCGCTTCCTCGGAGACGACCGGCCGGCCGGAGTTCAGGGCCTGGCGGCAGGCCTCCCGGCGCGGCGCGAGGTCGGGTGAGGGACGGCTGCCGTCCATGCCGAGCTGGGCGGCGGCGACATCGTTGACCAGGAGAAGTTCGCCTTGCGCGTCCTGCACGGTCAGGCCGGCAGGCAGCATTCTAACGATTTCCTTGAGAAATCCGAGTTCGGCTTCGCTCGCGCCGGAAGATCTGTTGTCGTTCATAGAAGTCATGAATCTTGTTGTTTCAGCGCGCCTTTGCAATGAGCGCGATCTTGCGCGGTTCCCTCTTAGGTTTGGTTAAGGGGTCCGGAGAAATACGGGGGTGTTTTGCGGCGATGCGACGCGCGCAGTCCATCGTCATTAACAGAGCGTCAACGGCGCGTGCGAAACCGCGAGCAGACCGCGCGATCGGTTTTCGCCCGCGCTGTGTCTAGCCGCCCTGGGGGATACGGCATTGCATGATGCAATGAAGCCCTGTCCTGAGATACGACACCTCGGCCTTGCCGTCGAAGGCTGACAGCGCCGACTTCAGCAGCTTGGTGCCGAAACCCGGCTCGGAGACCTTGTCGACGCTCGGGCCCTCGGTTTCATCCCAGGTGACGGTCAGGCGGTCGTCGCTGACGGTCCATGACACCTGCAACAATCCGCGCGGCGCGGAGAACGCGCCGTACTTGCCGGCGTTGGTGGCGAGCTCGTGAAACATCAGTGACAGCGTGACCGCAAGCTTCGGCGGCAGGAACAGCCGGTCGCCGTTGAGGGTGAAACGGACATGCCCGTACGGTCCGAGCTCGGAGATTAGGAGATCGCGGATGTCGCAGCCGGCCTTGTCGATCCGCGAGATCAGATCGTCGGTGGCAGCCAGCGACCGCAGCCGCGGATCGATCCGGGCCCAGACTTGCGGCTGGTCGTGCAGCACCTGATGCAGCACGGCATGGACCGTCGACAGCTTGTTCTTCAGCCGGTGCTGCAGCTCGTCGACCAGTAGCTTGCGATAGTCTTCTTCCTCGATAAGGCGTCTGGAGATCCGGCGTTGCTCGACGAGGAGCGAGCGATAATGCTCGACGCCCCAGATGGTGAGCGCGCAGACCGCCCAATAGAGCGCCAGCAGGGCAAAGCGCGCGCGATCGGCGAAGGCATCGCCGAAATTCACGACGACGCCGAGCATGCCGCCGGCCAGCGCCGTGATGACGCCGATGCGAAAGCCGCCGAACGCGGCCGCAAAGAACACGGCCGGGAAATATGGCGTGAAGTAGACGTCGGGCCGCACATGGGCGAGGGCCCAGCGCGCCAGCGTCGCAACCAGCAGGCAGGCGACCGCAAACGCAAGGCTCAGACCGAGCGATGGCGGGGCCACGCCCTGCCAGCCTTTGCGGAATTCGTCGATCAGCTTCCCCATGCACAGCCCGGTTGCGATATGCGTTCGAAAATCGAGCGGTCGCCATGAATGTTACGCATGTGGCCGGCGCAAGCAAAGCTTGCCATGTCGGAAGCCGGCAGGAATAGTGGCTGCTGCGGCGCCGACTGTCGCGGCGCCGTCATCGATCGGTGTCCGCCATTTGGCGTCAAATGGTTCGAAAACAGGAACATTCCATGGGCAGGCTGGATGGCAAGGTCGCGGTGATCACGGGCGCGACGAGCGGGATCGGATTGCGCACCGCAGAAGTCTTCGTTGCCGAAGGTGCCAAAATTGTGATCGCGGGGCGGCGTATACCGGAGGGCGAGGCGCTGGCGAAGCAACTCGGGGCGACTTGCGTCTTCCGCCAGACCGATGTGACGGTCGAAGCGCAGATGCAGGCGCTGATCGCGCTCGCGGTGGAGAAGTTCGGCCGGATCGACTGCCTGTTCAACAATGCCGGCGGTCCGGCGCAGACCGGCGGCGTCGAAGCCCTCGAGGTCGAGCGCTTCGACGCGGCGATGGCGACGCTGGTGCGCAGCGTCATGCTTGGCATGAAGCACGCTGCGCCCATCATGAAGAAGCAGGGGTCCGGCAGCATCATCAACAATGGCAGCATCGCCGGCCGCCTCGCCGGCTTCTCGTCCTCGATGGTCTATGGTGCGGCCAAGGCGGCGGTGATCCATCTCACCAAATGCGTGGCAATGGAGCTCGGCGAGTCCAATGTCCGCGTCAACTCGATCTCGCCCGGTGCGATCGCGACCGGCATCTTTGGCAAGGCGCTCGGCCTGTCGACGGAGGCTGCCGAGAAGACGCCGGCGGTGATGCGCGATGTCTACAAGACCGCGCAGCCGATCCCGCGTGCGGGCCTGCCGGACGATATCGCCCATGCCGCGGTGTTCCTGGCCAGCGACGAGTCCAGCTTCATCAACGGCCACGACCTCGTCATCGACGGCGCAATGACCGGCGGCCGCAACTGGAGCCAGCAGCAGCAGGGCTACGTGGCCTTGCGCAAGGCGTTCGATCAGGGGGCGGGGTAGGTCTCGTACCCCGGACGCAGCGCCGCAGGATGGGCAAAGGCGCGCTCTTCGCGCGCCGTCATTGCGAGGAGCCCTTGCGACGAAGCAATCCAGAATCCCTCAGCGGAAAGATTCTGGATTGCTTCGCTTCGCTCGCAATGGCGGCTGTGGCTAAACCGCCTTCATCCGCACCCGCAAGCCATCCCGGGGCTTCGGGATCGGCCACATCTGCCAGTCCGGCTTGTAACCGGGCTCCAGTGACACCTCGATGTTCTGCAAGAAGTGCCGCGCGAAGCACTTGGCCTGCATGTAGGCGAAGTGCAGGCCGAGGCACATATGCGCGCCGCCGCCGAACGGCACGAAGGCGAAGCGGTGGCGGTTGCGCTGGGCTTCTTCGCCGAAGCGCAGTGGATCGAAGCGATCCGGCTCCGGCCAGATGTCCTTCATGTGGTGCGTGTAGAGCGGATTGACGCCGATTGCGGTGCCGGCGGGAATGGTGAAGCCCTTGAAGGTGAAATCGCGCATGGCGCGGCGCGGCATCGAGGGCACCGGCGGCTTGATCCGCAGCGCTTCCTTGAACGCCATCTCCGACAGCGGCATTTTTTCGAGGTCGTCGAAGCTGCTCGGCGCATCGGGCGCGAGCCCCAGCGCCAGGACTTCCGCGCGCAGTCGGTCCTGCCAGTCGGGATTTGCGGCGAGCTCGCCGATGAAAGACGTCAGCGACGAGGTCAGCGTGTCGTGCGCGGCCATCATCAAGAAGCTCATGTGGTCGATGATGTCCTGCTCCGAGAGCAGCGCGCCGTCTTCATGGGTGGCGCGGCAGAGCTGCGAGAACAGATCATCGCCGCCCTGATTGCCGCGTCGCAGCGGAATCTGCTCGCGGAAATAGGCGACGATGCGCTTGCGTCCCCTCACGCCGGCCGCCATCTGGGTGCCGGGCAGAGGGCGGCGGATCGGGGCGACTGCGGCGGCGACCATGTCGACGAAGGCGCGGTTGATCTCGTCGACCTCCGGCCCGATGTCGGCGCCGAGGAACGAGGCCGCGGCGAGATCGAGCGTGAGCTGCTTCATGGCCGGATAAAGCTGCATCTCGCCCGGCTGGCCCTTCCACTGCGCGACCCGCGCCGCAATGCCGCGGTCGAGATCGCCGAGATAGGACTTCATCGGTCCGGACTTGAACGCGACCGAGAGCGCCTTGCGATGCAGCCGGTGCTCGTCGAAATCGAGCAGCATCAATCCGCGCGGAAACAACAGGCCCAGCACCTTGTTCCAGCCATGCGTCGACGAGAACAGCTTTTGCTGGTCGAACATCACGAGCTCGTTGGCTTCCGGCCCGAGCAGCACGACATTGGTCTCGCCGAAAAAATGCGTGCGGTAGACCAGGCCATATCTGGCGGCGTTCGCCTCGATATGGCCCTTGGGATCGGCCAGCACCTGGAAAGTCTTGCCGATGATCGGCCAGCCTTCGTCGCCGGGGATGTGCGTCAGCTCGTTGCGCTTGGGCGCGGTGAAGCCGAGCGCGGGCGAAGCGACATTCTGCATCGACATGACGATTGCTCCGGTTGGCTGACCGAACGGACATCGCGCGACCGCGGCATTATGGCGGCCCGCGCCGCGTTGACCGCATCAACCTATCACAGGCCGGCATCTCCTGCTCGTGATCGTTGCGTGTCAGTTCGACGAGGCTTACCGCTTGGCGGCTTCCTTCTGCAGATCCGGGGCGTTGACGGCGGGAATGGCGACGCGGCCGGGGCCGGTCACCTTCAGTGCCTCGGCGGCCTTCTCGTTCTCCATGATCTTGGCCATCACCGCCTGGCCCGCGCGCTCGAAGATCGCGCGGTTCTCGATCACGAATTTTTGCGACCGGCGCAGGCCGTCGATATAGCCGTTGATCTCCGGAACCACATAGCGCGCCACCATGTCCCAGCTCCGGCGGGTGGCTTCCGGATTGGCCCAGTCGTGCACGAAGCCGATGATTGCGCCGACGCCGCCCGAGACCTGCATCACGTTCTTGATGGTTTTGACGAGATCGTCGGGCGTTCCGATGGTGGAGGCTGCGCCCTCGACGAAAGCGGTCTTGTCCACGGCCTCGTCGGGCGAGGCGAAGGCGGTGAGGCCCGGTCGCTGCAGCGTGCCGACATTATATTCGTTGTGCCAGCGCATCAGCCCGGCCCCGGCCTCCTTGCGCGCCTGCTCGCGGGTCTCGGCGATGTGAAAGGTCAGGAGCACGCGCCAGTCGGCGCGGTTGACACGGGTGCCGTGCTTTTTCGCCGCGTCCTCGGCAAACTGCCATTGCTGCTGCAGCGACATCAGCCCCTGCGTCGTCATCGAGCCCAGCGAGATGATGCCGATGCCGTATTTGCCGGCGAGTGTCATGCCCGAGGGCGATATCTGCGAGGCCACGACGAACGGCATCTCTTCCTGTAGCGGCAGGATTTGCAGAGCGGCGTCGTTCATGGTGAACCAGTCGCTCTTGGCGGTGACGCGCTCGCCGTTGAAGAGCCGACGGATCACGCCGATCGCCTCGTCCTGGCGATCGCGCTGCGTCATCGGATCGATGCCGAGCGTATGCGCGTCGGAGGCGAGCGCGCCGGGACCGGAGCCGAAGATGGCGCGGCCGCCGGTCATGTGGTCGAGCTGCACCATGCGCTGCGCGACGTTGTAGGGATGGTGGTAGGGCAGCGACACCACGCCGGTGCCGAGCTTGATCCGCTTGGTGCGCTCGCCGGCCGCGGCCAGAAACATCTCGGGCGAGGCGATCATCTCCCAGCCCGAGGAATGATGCTCGCCGCACCAGAACTCGTCATAGCCGAGGCTATCCAGCTGCTCGACCAGGTCGAGATCGCGCCGGAACTGCAGCATCGGATGCTCCCCGATCGGGTGATGCGGGGCAAGAAAGGCTCCGAACTTCAGGCGCGCCATGGCGTTCTCTCCGGCTGGATTTTTTGTTTGTTGAGACGGTGAGGCTAATTGCTGAAGACAGCGAAGGCAATCGCACGATGTCCCGCATGGCGGAATGCAGGCATGCAATGACGAGGCGAGGTGCCTCGTCTCCCTCTCCCCGTTCTTACGGGGAGAGGGTTGGGGTGAGGGGCTCTCTCCGCAGATGAGATCGTCGTGAGACCTGTACCCCCTCACCCGGAATTCAAACTGCGTTTGAATTTCGACCTCTCCCCCCAGGGCGGGGAGAGGTGAAGGAAGATCACCTTGTCATCCTGTTCCAGGCGTCCAGCCCGGCGATCTTGTACGCCTCCGCCAGCGTCGGATAGTTGAACGTGTTCTGGATGAAATAGTCGATCGTGCCTTTGAGGTTGAGCACGGCCTGGCCGATATGGATCAGCTCGGTGGCGCCTTCGCCGAGAATGTGCACGCCGAGCAGGCGGCGCGTCTTGGTCGAGAAGATCATCTTCATCATGCCGCTGTTCAGCCCCATGATGTGGCCGCGCGAGGTCTCGCGGAAGCGCGCGATGCCCACCTCGTAAGGAATGCCGCGGGTGCGCACCTCTTCCTCGGTGAGGCCTGCGGTCGAGATCTCCGGCACCGAATAGATGCCGTAAGGGAAGAACTCCGGCGGTGCCATCGGCTCCATGCCGAGTGCGTGGCAGGCGGCGACGCGGCCCTGCTCCATCGAGGTCGAGGCCAGGCTCGGAAAGCCGATCACGTCGCCGGCGGCGTAGATATGCGGCACGCTGGTCTGCAACGTCACGGGATCGACCGAGATGCGGCCGCGATGGTCGACCACGATGCCGGCGGCTTCCAGATTGAGCTGGTCGGTGGCACCGACGCGCCCCGCCGCGAACAGCAGCATGTCGGTGGTGACATGCCGCCCGTCGGACAAATGCGTGACGATGCTCCCCTGCGCGTTCTTCTCGATCGAGTTGACCTTCGAGCCGAGCCGCAGCGCGACGTTGCGGTCGCGCAATTCGTGCATGAACTCGTCGATCAATTCCTTGTCGATGAAATCGAGGAAGGTCGGCCGCGGCTCGATCAGGGTCACGGGCACGTCGAGCGCGCTGAAGATGGTGGCGTATTCGACACCGATCACGCCGGCGCCTATCACGGCGAGGCTGCGCGGCAGCTTCGGCAGCTCGATGATCTCGTCGCTGTCGAGCACCGTCGTGCCGTCGAAAGGTACATAGTCCGGCCGGAACGGACGCGTGCCGCAGGCGAGCAGGATGAAGGCGGCCGACACCGTCTTGGTCTCGCCGATGGCGCTGGTGATCTCTACCTCGTGCGGCGAGACCAGCCGCGCCTCGCCATTGGCGGTGCGGACGAGATTGCGGCTGAACTGATGCTCGAGGACCTCGACCTCGTGGTCGAGCGTCTTCTGGAGCCGGGTCATCAGATCGCTCGCCGCGATGTCCTGCTTCACGCGGTAGGAGCGGCCGTAGAAGCCGCGCTCGCGCCAGCCGGACAGGTTCAGCACGGTTTCGCGCAGTGTCTTCGAGGGGATGGTGCCGGTGTGAACGGAGACACCGCCGACGCGCCGGCCCTTCTCCACCACCAGCACGGCCTTGCCGAGCTTGGCACATTGCACCGCGGCCCGGCGCCCTGACGGGCCCGAGCCGATCACCACCATGTCGTAGTCGTACATCGGAAGACTTCCGAACCCCGCGAGACCAGCGGAAACCGACATGCAGCAATCGGGCCAAGGGAGCAAGGGCGCGGCAAGAGGACAGCAAGGCCTACCTCGGAGGTAATCGCGCGGACGACGTCGATCTGGGAGCATCGCGCGCAAATAAATCCCGAGAGGTTTGCGCGCCGATGCATCAAATCGTCACAAAGCAGATCGATTCGTCGCGCCGCTGGTGGGTGCTGGCAATCGTCGTCGCCGCCCAGTTCATGTTCGGTGTCGACGCCTTCGTGGTCAACGTCGCCATCCCCACCATCGCGGTCGAGCTGCAAGCGACGCCGGCGCAGATCGAATCCGTCATCGCGATCTATCTGATCGCCTATGCCACGCTGGTGGTCACCGGCGGCCGCCTCGGCGACATCCACGGCACCAGGAACGTCTTTCTGGCCGGCGTGCTCGGATTCACCCTGACCTCGCTCTGGTGCGGTCTCGCGCGGTCAGGCGCGGAGCTGATCGTCGCGCGGCTGGCGCAGGGCGCGACGGCGGCGCTGATGGTGCCGCAGGTGCTGGCGACGCTGCATCTGTTGTTCACGGATGAGCAGCGCGGCCGCGCCTTCGCCATCTATGGCATCGTGCTCGGGCTCGCAGGCGCCGCCGGCTTCCTGCTCGGCGGCCTCCTGATCACGATCGATCTCGCCGGTACCGGCTGGCGCTCGGTGTTTTTCGTCAACGTGCCCTGCGGCCTCGTCATCGCGTCCGCTGCCTGGCGCATCATGCCGTCGGTGCCGCGTCGCGCCGGCACAAAGCTCGATATCAAGGGCAGCGTCGTGCTGTTCGCAGGCCTGTTGTGCCTGATCGGGCCGTTGCTGTTCGGCCACGATGTCGGCTGGGCGCCGTGGCTGTGGGCGGTGATGGGAAGCGGCGGCGCCATCCTCGCAGCATTCCCAAGGCTCGAGCGCGCGGTGGCGCGCGGCGGCGGCATGCCGCTGATCGATCTCACGCTGCTGGCGGATGCGGCCTTTCTGCGCGGGCTTGGCGCGGCCTTCTTCTTCTTCGCCGCCAACCTCTCGTTCTATCTCGTCATGACTCTGTTCATGCAGCGGGGGCTGAAGATCCCGCCGCTCGCAGCCGGCATGGCGTTCATTCCGCTCGCGCTCGCTTTCGTCGTGGCCTCGCGTCACAGCGGCGCGCGAGCGCGCCATCGCGGTACCAAGGTCCTGATCGAAGGCTGCGCGCTTCAGCTCGCGGGTCTCGCTGGGCTGGCGCTTGTCGCGTTCTCTGTCGATGCGCCGTCTGCGCTCCTGCTCGCGCTCACCATGATCATTTTCGGCTACGGCCAGGGGCTCGTCATGGCGCCGCTCTCCGGCGCGGTGCTTTCGACAGTCAAACCCGTCGCCGCAGGCTCAGCCTCCGGCATGTACGGCACGACGGCGCAGATCGGAAATGCGGCCGGAGTGGCCGCAATCGGCGCCGTCTTCTTCACGATCGAAGCCTTGCAATCGCCGCGCGCAGGCTTTCTCGTCTCGCTCGCGTTGTTTGCGGCATTAATCATGATCTGCGCCGCATTTCTGGCGTGGATGCGCCGCGCATCTGCACGAAGTTGAGGCACTGCTGTTAATGCGTGCGGATTCCTGCAGTTTTTCCGCGGATTTCCCTCGATTTTCACCGGATTGACAGCGCACGGTCTTTTTATTTTGCAACGCAGCAACTATCTGGTTTGGCTGACGTTGTACGTCGCCTGCCAGGAGTTGCCGTGTCGCTCGCCAGAAATGTCGATCTCTTGAAACGTCTGCCAAGGCTGGACGGACTGCG
This sequence comes from Bradyrhizobium sp. SZCCT0153, assembly GCF_018129995.1. GTDB lineage: Bacteria > Pseudomonadota > Alphaproteobacteria > Rhizobiales > Xanthobacteraceae > Bradyrhizobium > Bradyrhizobium japonicum_G. The sequence goes on along the minus strand of NZ_JAFCKS010000003.1, from coordinate 985,648 downwards.
CTTTGCCGATTTCGGCCGGAGCGCGGATGCGCCCAGTCCTTTGGTAGAGGTCACCAATTTTGGCGACAATCCCGGGGCCTTGCGCATGTTCGCGTTCGTGCCGGCGCAGCTGCAGAAGCCGCGCGCGCTCGTCGTCGTGCTGCACGGCTGCGGCCAGACCGCAGCAAGTTACGACCTCGGCGCGGGATGGTCGACGCTGGCGGAGCACTACGGCTTCGCGCTGCTGATGCCCGAGCAGCAGCGGGTCAACAACGGCAACACCTGCTTCAACTGGTTCAGTCCGGAAGACACCGCGCGCGACAGCGGCGAGCCGCGTTCGATTCGCGAGATGATCGCGCATATGGTTCAGGCGCATCGCATCGATCCCGGGCGCATCTTCATCACGGGCCTCTCCGCCGGCGGCGGCATGACGTCGGTGATGCTCGCGACCTATCCTGAGGTCTTTTCGGCCGGGGCCGTCATTGCCGGGCTGCCCTACGGCATCGCCTCGAACCTGCGCGAAGCGCTGGACGGCATGTTCCATTCCCCGGCGCGTCCCGCGCGCGAGCTCGGCGATCTCGTGCGCGGCGCCTCGCAGCATAGCGGGCCCTGGCCGAAGATTTCGGTGTGGCACGGCAGCGCCGACCGCACCGTCAATCCCGGCAATGCCAACGAGATCGTCAAGCAATGGCTCGATCTGCACGATCTGCCTGACATGCCGATGGCGGAAACCGATGTCGACGGCTATCCGCGCCAGACCTGGTGGAACAAGGACGGCGAGACGCTGGTCGAGTCCTACGCCATCACCGACATGGCGCACGGCACGCCGCTCGGCCTCGCCGACAACGACCAGCGCTATGGCATCGAAGGCGCCTTCCTGATCGAGGCCGGCATTTCCTCGTCCTACCACATCGCAAAATTCTTCGGCCTGACCGGCTGGATTCCCGACGCGTCCAAGACGAAGGCGGAGCCAAAGCCGACGCCGGTCCGCTCGCCCGCGCCGCACCTCGCCCGCTCGATCCGCGCGGCGGTCGCCGAAGCACCGGCCGAGCCGAAGCGCGAGCAGGCTCGCGGTCTCGATCTCGGCCAGATCATCACGCGCGCGCTTACCGCCGCGGGATTGATGAAGTAATCTACGCCGTCGCGTCGATCATCTCGATCGGCGTTGCCGTCACCTCGCCGCGGGCGACCTTCCGCGTCATCTCCTGATAGGCCTTGAAGAAGTCGCGCGATTGCAGCGTTTTTTGCGCGGCATCGTCGGCGACGCTGGCGAGGTGGAAATAGCTGTTATCGTCGCGATTCTTCAGGACGCGATAGCCGATCCGCCCCTTGAGCTCCGGATCGGCGTCGATCGCCTTGATGAAGCGGCCGATCTGCTGGTGCCAGGCCTCCGTCGTACCATCCTTGAACTCGTATCTGATCATGAAGTGCTTCATGTGACGCTCCCTGTTCGCATTGTGCGTCATCATCTGCGCGCTGGATGCGATCCTGCAAGTATGGACAAAATTGATAGTATGGACTTTTTCGGCGTCGCTCCTATCCTCGGCGGCAAGGCTGCAAGGGCAAGGCTGCAAGGGCAAGGCTGGCGCAGGGAGGAGACGACATGGCGAAGGCGAGAGCGGCTCCGGCGCGCAGCTGTCCGGTCGCGGCGTTTCAAAAAATGATCAGCGGCAAGTACAAGCTGCGCATCGTCTGGGACCTCAAGGACGGCCCGCGCCGCTACGGCGAGATCAGAAGCGGCCTGCTGCGTGGCATGGAAGGCAGCGCCGAGATTACCCCGCGCGTGCTCAGCCGCGAATTGAAGGCGCTGACCGAGAGCGGCCTGATCGACCGCAAGGATTTTGGCGAAGTGCCGCCGAAGGTCGAGTATCGCCTCACGCGCAAGGGCAAGAGTTTCGTCCCGGTCGTCGCCGCGATCCGGCAATGGGGCGATCGTAACCTCGGCGAATCCGCCGCGCTCGTGGACGCCGCCGAGTAACGCTTACATCTCGCCGGTGATGAACGGATTTGTCATCCGCTCCTGGCCGATGCTCGAGCCGGCGCCGTGGCCGCAGATGAAGCCGACGTCGTCGCCGAGCGGCAACAGCTTGGTCAGAATCGAGTTGATCAGCGTGGCGTGACTGCCGCCCGGCAGATCGGTGCGGCCGACCGAGCCTGCGAACAGGACGTCGCCGACGTGGGCGAAACGCAAGTCCTTGTTGAAGAACACCACGCTGCCGGGAGAGTGGCCGGGGCAGTGAAAAATGTCGAACGTCAGGCCGCCGATCGCCACGCTGTCGCCTTCCGCCAGCCAGCGGTCCGGCGCGAAATTGCGCACACCGGTCATGCCGAAGCGCGCGCCGCTCTCGACCACGTTGTCGAGCAGGAACTTGTCCGCTTCATGCGGGCCCTCGATCGGCACCTTCAGCGCGTCGCGCAATTCGGCTGCACCGCCGACATGGTCGATATGGCCGTGGGTCAGCCAGATCTTCTCCACGGTGACGCCGGTCTGCTTGATCGCCTCCAGAATCTTCGGCACGTCCCCGCCGGGATCGATCACCACGGCCTTCTTGGAAGGCTCGTCCCAGATGATGGTGCAGTTCTGCTCGAACAGCGTCACGGGGACGATGATCGCGCCGGCCTTGGCTTGCGAGGACTCTTGCGAGGATTTTTGGGTGTCATTTTGCTCGGTCATGGCGCCACAATGCCGATTTTTGGCCTATGGCCAAGCAAAAGATTCGTGGCCCGGACCGGGAACAGCCGCCCCGGCCGTCACACGGCCGTCCCAATTCGCCCGCTGGTTTGAACCCGCGGCGCTGCTCACGCGTTCTCTCGCGCAGGCAAGATGATCAAGTCAGATTTTCGGGTGGGTTTTCCGGCATGGCTCAGGGCGATGACAATTGGTGGCGCGACGGCATTTTCTATCAGGTCTATCCGCGCTCGTTTCAGGACTCGAATGGTGACGGCGTCGGCGATCTCGCCGGCATCCTCCAGCGGCTGCCTTATGTGAAGTCTCTCGGCGTCGATGCGATCTGGCTGTCGCCGATCTTTCCCTCGCCGATGGCCGATTTCGGCTACGACATCTCCGACTATACCGGCATCGAGCCGCTGTTCGGCACGATGGCGGATTTCGATGCGCTGCTCGGCGCCGTGCACGACAGCGGCCTGAAGCTGATCCTCGATCTCGTGCCGAACCACACCTCGGACCAGCATCCCTGGTTCGTCGAGAGCCGCTCCTCGCGCGACAACCCCAAGCGCGACTGGTACGTGTGGCGCGACCCGGCGCCGGGCGGCGGTGCGCCCAACAACTGGGTGTCCGAGTTCGGCGGCAGCGCGTGGCAGCTCGACGAGACGACGGGTCAATATTACTACCACGCCTTCCTCGCCCAGCAGCCGGACCTCAACTGGCGCAATCCGGACGTCCGCGCCGCGATCTACGATGTGATGCGGTTCTGGCTGGAAAAGGGCGTCGACGGCTTTCGCGTCGACGTGATCTGGCACCTGATCAAGGACGCCGAATTCCGCGACAATCCGCCAAACCCGCATTACGTCGAGGGCCGGCCGCCGAACGAAAGGATCCTGACGCAATATTCCACCGACCAGGCGGAGGTGCATGATGTGATCGCGCAGATGCGGCGCGTCACCGACGCGTATCGCGCCCGCGTGCTGATCGGCGAGATCTATCTGCCGCTGCACCGGCTGGTGGCCTATTACGGCAACGACCTCACCGGCGCGCAGATGCCGTTCAATTTCGCGCTGCTCTCGACGTTCTGGAGCGCGCGCTCGATCGAGAAGATCATCGAGGATTACGAGAAGGCGCTGCCGAGAGGCGCCTGGCCGAACTGGGTGCTCGGCAATCACGACCGGCCGCGCGTCGCCAGCCGCGTCGGCCCGGAGCAGGCCCGCGTCGCCGCCATGCTGTTGCTGACGTTGCGCGGCACGCCGACGCTCTATTACGGCGACGAGATCGGCATGCACCAGCTCGCACTCGCGCCTGCGGACGTGCGCGATCCCTTCGAGAAGAACGTCCCCGGCATCGGCGTCGGGCGCGACGGCTGCCGCACGCCGATGCAGTGGGATTCCTCCAACTTCGCCGGCTTCTCGGAGGTCAGGCCGTGGCTGCCGCTGCCCGAGGATCATATCCGCGAGAACGTCGTCAATTTCGAAGCCGATGCGCGCTCGCTCCTCGGCCTGTACAAGCGCCTGATCGCGCTGCGAAAGGCCTCTCCGCCGCTGGTTTCGGGCGACTATCATCCGATCGCGGCGCAAGGCGATCTCCTGGTCTATCGCCGCGAGGCCGCGGGCAGGGCGGTCATCGTGGCGCTCAATCTCGGCCCCGAACCGATCGCGGTGACTACCAGCGCGATCCGTTTCGGCAGCGAGATCCTGCTGTCGACGTTTCTGGACCGCGAAGGCGAGAAGCTCGAAGGCGTACTGGATCTGCGCGGCAATGAGGGTGTGATCGTGGCGCCGCCCTAGCGGTCGTCCCGCAAAATCAGAGCGGTAGCCGCCGCCATCTCCCCGTCATTGCTTCGCTGCGCTCGCAATGACGATCGTGGAAGCAGCGGAGCAAACTCCAGCATCTCGAAATTATCCCGGATGCTTGTTGCCCGCACTATTCTCGTCGATATCACTCCGCTTCAGCAGATAATCCAGCCCGCCGACGCGATACCAGCGATAGCCGTAAGGCTCCAGCACGACGCGATGCTGGCCGCGCTTGTCGGCGTGGCTGTGGTCCTCCGCGAGCAGGTTGATGAGGTGCGCGCCGGCATCACCAGGCAGCCCTGCCGAGAACGCGATCTCGCGCGGCTTGTCGCCGAGATTGTGCACGAACAGCACGGAGTTGTTGCGCCAGTCGTAGCGCATGATGAACACGGCGGGATCGCGCGTCGCGATGATCGCGAAATCGCCCCAGCCGATCTCCGGTACCTCCTTGCGCATACGGACGATGCGCTCGGTCCAGTTCAGCATGGAATTGGGATCGCGACGCTGCTTGGCGACATTGACGTGCTGGTAGCCGTAGGGGCCCTTGTCGATGACGGGGCATGCCGGCTTGTCGCTCTTGGTGAAGCCGCCGTGGGGCTCGGTCGACCATTGCATCGGCGTGCGCGCGCAATTGCGTTCGGGCAGCGACAGATCATCGCCCATCGCGATCTCGTCGCCGTAGCGGATCACGGGCGTTCCCGGCAGCGTGCACATCAGGCTGTAGGCGAGCTCGAGCCGCCTGCGGTCCCCGCCGATCATCGGCGCGAAGCGGCGGCGAATGCCGCGGTCGTAGAGCTGCATGTCCTTGTCGGGGCCGAAGCGCTTGAAGACGAGATCGCGCTGCGCCTTGGTCAACCGCCCGAGATCGAGCTCGTCATGATTGCGCAGGAACAGGCCCCATTGCGCGGCGGCCGGCCGCGGCTTGGTCGCCTTCAGCGCCTTCGCCAGCGGTCGCGCGTCGCCGGACGCCAACGCATAGAACAGATGCTGGTTGACGTGGAAGTTGAACATCATGTGCATGCGGTCGCCATCGCGGCCGAAATATTCCATGTCGGTTTCCGGCAGCACGTTGGCCTCGGCGAGGATGATGGCGTCGCCCTTCCGCCATTGCAGGAATTCGCGGAACGCGCGCAGCATGTCGTATTGCTCGACCGGCTTCTTCACCTTGGCGCCCTTGGTCGCGATCACGAACGGCACGGCGTCCATGCGGAAGCCGGAGACGCCGAGCTGGATCCAGAAGCCCATGATCTTGAGGATCTCGGCCTGCACGTGCGGGTTCGAGGTGTTGAGGTCGGGCTGGAAGTCGTAGAAGCGGTGAAAATAATACGCACCCGCTTCCTTGTCGCGCGTCCAGGTCGATTTCTGCACGCCGGGAAACACCATGCCCTTGTTGGCATTGGCCGGCTTCTTGTCCGACCATACATACCAGTCGCGATAGGGCGAGTTCCTGTCGCGCCGCGCCTCCTTGAACCAGTGATGCTGGTCGGAGGTGTGGTTGACGACGAGATCGATGATGATTCGGATGCCGCGCTGCTTGCAGCCGTGGGCGAACTCGACGAAATCGCCGAGCGTGCCGTAGCGGGGATCGACGCTGTAATAGTCGGCGATGTCGTAGCCGTCGTCGCGGCCCGGCGAATTCTGGAACGGCATCAGCCAGATCGTGGTGATGCCGAGCCCGTGCAGATAGTCGAGCCGGCGCAGCAACCCCTTGAAGTCACCGACGCCGTCGCCGTCGGCATCCATGTAGGTGCCGACGGACAGGCAATAGATCACGCCGTTCTTGTACCAGAGATCGTCGATCATGCGCCGCAGCCTCGATGGTCCCCGCCGAGGTGCGGCGGCTGCGTGATAAGTGCGAGGAAGGAGGGAGGTTCCCGCCCCGGCGAGGGCCGGGACGACACGGTGGATGGAATCGGCTAAACTTGCCCCATGGACAACCCCGCCCGTAACATCGCCCTGGTGCCGCCGCCGGATCGCCGTCAGTCCGAGACGGCGCTGGCGATCGCGCGCGGCACGGCACGGTTGCTGCGCTCGCTCGGCTTCTCCTGCATCAGCGAATTGCCGCTGCCCTCGGGCCGGCGCGCCGATCTCGTGGCGCTCAACGAGCGCGGCGAGATCTGGATCGTCGAGATCAAGTCGTCGGTCGAGGATCTGCGCGCGGACCAGAAATGGCACGAGTACCGCGCCCATTGCGATCGGCTGTTCTTTGCCTTCACGCAGGACCTGCCGTGCGAGATCTTTCCTGAAGGCACCGGCCTGATCATCGCCGACCCCTATGGCGCGCACATGCAGTGCGAGGCGCCCGAGCACAAGATCGCTGCGGCCACGCGCAAGCGGATGACGGTGCGTTTCGCGATGGCGGCAGCGTTGCGGATCAACCGCCTGGTCGATCCGCAAGGGCATGCGGATTTTTGGGAATGAAGTCGCAGGGTGGGCAAAGCGAAAGCGCGCCCACCATTCAAGCCGCTCGAGATGGAAGCAGAGGTGGTGGGCACGGCGCTACGCGCCTTTGCCCGCCCTGCGAGACCGTTACCGCGGTGCGCGCTTCGCCAGAATCCGCTGCAGCGTCCGGCGGTGCATGTTGAGCCGGCGTGCCGTTTCCGAGACGTTGCGGTTGCACATCTCGTAGATGCGCTGAATGTGCTCCCAGCGGACGCGGTCGGCGGACATCGGATTGGTCGGCAGCTCGGATTTCTCCGCGCTCGTCGACAGCAGCGCGGCGACGACGTCGTCGGCGTCCGCGGGCTTGGAGAGATAATCGATCGCGCCCATCTTCACCGCCGTGACGGCGGTGGCGATGTTGCCGTAACCGGTCAGCACGATCGCGCGGGCGTCGGGACGCTTCTTCTTCAGCGCCGAGACCACGTCGAGGCCGTTGCCGTCGCCGAGCCGCAGATCCACCACGGCGAATGCGGGCGCGGCCTTGCCGATTTGCGCAAGACCATCGGAAACCGTGTCGCACGACGTCACCGCAAAGCCGCGCGTCTCCATGGCACGCGACAGCCGCTCAAGGAACGGCTTGTCGTCCTCCACGATGAGAAGCGAGCGGTCGGTCTGTTCGTTCAGTTCGGCGATGGCGTTCAAGGTGTTGTCCTTTGTCCTGCACATCTACATATGGCGTCGCAATCGGGCGGTGCCAAGGCCGCCAATAGTCGATCGGCCCGCCCGTGCGACGCAAGGTCGCGGCCTATCCTATTGTTTCCTCGAAGGTCTCGATAGCCTCAAAACGCTCTCGCGGCCAACTGATCTGGACCACGGCGCCGTGTTCCGGAAAGGTCCGGTTGGTAAACGAGACCTTGGCGCCGGTGCGTTCGAGCAAGGTGCGTGCGATGAACACGCCAAGCCCGAGGCCGCGCCGCTCGCCGCCGCCGTCGTCCAGGTTGCGCCGCCGCGACAGATAGGGCTCGCCGATCCGGTTAAGGATATCCGGCGGAATGCCGGGGCCGTCGTCGGAGATCACGAGCTCGATCGTGTCCTTGTTCCACCATGCATTCACCTCGACGGTGGTGCGGGCGAAATCGACCGCGTTCTCGACGATGTTGCCGACGCCGTAGAGGATCGCCGGATTGCGCGAGCCGACCGGCTCGGCCACGATCGCGACCGCGATCCGCACCTTGATGTCGACGCCGAAATCGCGATGCGGCGCCACCACTTCCTCGATCAGCTCCGACAGCTTCATGCGGTCGAACGGCGCGCCGGTGGAGGAAAGCTGGGTGATCTTGCTCAAGATGTCGCGGCAGCGCTGCGTCTGCTCGCGCAAGGTTTTCAGGTCGGCGGCAAAGACCGGGTCCTTCACCGTGTTTTGCAGCTCGCGCGAGATCAGGAAGATGGTCGCGAGCGGCGTGCCGAGCTCGTGCGCGGCCGCCGCGGCCAGGCCGTCGAGCTGGGTCAGATGCTGCTCGCGCGTCAGCACCAGCTCGGTCGCCGCCAGCGCGTCCGCAAGCTTGCGCGCCTCCTCGGTCACCTGGAACGAATAAAGGCTGGTGACGCCGATCGCGAGCACGATCGAGAGCCAGACGCCGACGAGATAGATCGGCGGCAGCACCAGCGGATCGTCGGAATCCCAGGGCAGCGGCAGATGGAAGAAGAACAGGGCGGAAGCGCAGGCCACGGCGAGCACGCCGAGGCCGAAGGTGAAGCGGGCCGGCAGCGCGGTGGCCGAGATCAGCACGGGTGCGAGAAACAGGAACGAGAACGGGTTCTGCAGCCCGCCGGTGAAGAACAGCAGGCCGGCCAGCTCCACGATGTTCAGCGCGAGCAGTCCGGCCGCCTGCATCGGCTCCAGCCGCTGCATCGGATTGGAAACGGTTTGCAGTGCCAGATTGAGCGCGGCCGACAGGGCGATGATGCTGACGCAGGGGACGATCTCGACGTTGAACTCCAGCCCCTGCGCCACGATGAAGATCGCGGCGAGCTGCCCGAGCACCGCCAGCCAGCGCAACCGCAGGATCGTGTCCAGGCGGATATGCCTCTGCGAAGGGCGAAAGTCGGAGGCGGCAATTTCGGTCATGTCGGCCAATGTGGCGGTGCCTTCTCGGTCACAAACGCGGGGCTCGCGGAACCACCCGGATTACAAGCCTTGCGCTATCAGCTGCAATAGCAGAAGAACGCCCAGCATGACCGGGAACGACAAAGCTTCAAGTCCGCCGACTGTCGCGGAGCGCAGCTCCTCTGCGGCCATTGCGGTCGATCACCTCGTCAAGGTCTACAAGCAGACGCGCGCCGTCGACGATATCTCGTTTTCGCTTCCGCGCGGCAGCATCACCGGGCTTTTGGGCGGCAACGGCGCCGGCAAGACCACGACCATCGCGATGATCATGGGCCTGGTGCTGCCGACCTCCGGCCGCGTGCAGGTGCTGGGGCATCGCATGCCCGAGGAGAGCGCGGCCGTGCTGGGGCGGATGAATTTCGAGAGCCCCTATGTCGACATGCCGATGCGGCTCACGGTGCGGCAGAACCTCACCGTGTTCGGCAATCTCTATGCGGTGAAGAACCTGTCCGACCGCATCGCGACGCTCGCCGCCGATCTCGACCTCACCGATTTCATCGACCGCGCCAACGGCAAGCTCTCCGCAGGGCAAAAGACCCGCGTCGCGCTCGCCAAGGCGCTGATCAACCAGCCCGAGCTGCTGTTGCTGGACGAGCCGACCGCCTCGCTCGATCCCGACACGGCCGATTGGGTCCGCAGCCATCTGGAGCGCTACCGCAAGGCTAACAACGCCACCATCCTGCTGGCCTCGCACAACATGCTCGAGGTCGAGCGGCTCTGCGACCGCGTCATCATCATGAAGCGCGGCCGCATCGAGGACGATGACACGCCCGAAGCCATCATGGCCCGCTACAATCGCACCACGCTGGAGGAGGTGTTCCTCGACGTCGCGCGCGGCCGGGTGAACGGGGTTCAGGAGACGGCGCGATGAACCAGGCCTCCCTCCATCGCGGCATCTCCTTGCAGCGCATCGGTGCGATGATCCTGCGCTATTGGTACCTCCTGCTGTCATCGTGGCCGCGGCTGCTGGAACTGCTGTACTGGCCGGCGCTGCAGGTGATTACCTGGGGCTTCCTCCAGCTCTACATCGCCCAGAACGCCAATTTCTTCGCGCGCGCCGGCGGCACCCTGATCGGCGCCGTCATCCTCTGGGACATCCTGTTCCGCGGCCAGCTCGGCTTCTCGATCTCGTTCCTGGAGGAGATGTGGGCGCGCAACCTCGGCAATCTCATGATGAGCCCGCTCAAGCCCATCGAGTTTCTGCTGTCGCTGATGATCATGAGCCTGATCCGGCTCGCGATCGGCGTCATCCCGATGACGCTGCTCGCGCTGTTCCTGTTTCATTTCAACGTTTATGCGCTCGGCCTGCCGCTGATCGCGTTATTCTGCAATCTGATCTTCACGAGCTGGTCGGTCGGCATCTTCGTATCCGGCCTGGTGCTGCGAAACGGCCTCGGCGCCGAGAGCATCGTCTGGACCTTGATGTTCGGGATCATGCCGCTCGCTTGCGTCTACTATCCCGTCAGCGTGCTGCCGGTCTGGCTGCAATATGTCGCCTGGACGCTGCCGCCGACCTACGTGTTCGAAGGCATGCGCGCGTTGCTGATCGAAAACGCCTTCAGGACCGATCTGATGTTGAGTGCGTTGGCCATCAACGCGGTGCTGCTGGTTGCATCTTTTGGGGCATTCCTTGCCCTTTTGCGTAGCGCCAGGAAGCAAGGGTCGCTGCTGTCAGGCGGCGAATAACGTCACTTTCTCGTGGATTCAGGCTGGTTTAACTGTCATCACCACGTAAATGTACGGAACCATGCATTGACGCAATATTACGCATTCGGCAGTATGCTGCGATGCGAAGAAGGATATAGCGATGCCTATTGGTGAGTTTGGCGGCGCCCCGCCCCTGGCTGCAGAGGGCAGTCCGATCCTGACGACGCCGATGTACTGGATGTACGAGATGGCGCACGCCTCTCTCAATCCGGCCCGTGCAGTCACCGACGCGACCAAGCTGCTGTTTCAGAATCCGCTGAATCCGTGGGCGCGCACCGAGGTCGGCAAATCGGTTGCCGCGGCCTGCGAATTGTTCGAACGCACCACGCGCCGCTACGGCAAGCCGGAATGGGGTCTCAACGACACCGAGGTCAACGGCATCCGCGTTCCCGTCGAGGTCCGCTCGGTCTGGGAAAAGCCGTTCTGCCGGCTGCTCTATTTCGATCGCAAGTTCACCCGTCCCTTGCGCAGCCCGCAGCCGCGCGTGCTGATCGTCGCGCCGATGTCCGGCCATTATGCGACGCTCTTGCGCGGCACGGTCGAGGCTTTCCTGCCGGCGCATGAGGTCTACATCACCGATTGGGCCGATGCCCGCATGGTGCCGCTCAGCGACGGCCGCTTCGATCTCGACGACTACATCGACTACGTCATCGAGATGCTGCACGTCCTCGGCGGCAATACGCATGTGCTGGCGGTGTGCCAGCCTTCCGTGCCCGTCGTCGCTGCCGTCTCGATCATGGAAGCGCAGCGCGATCCGTTCGTGCCGACGTCGATGACGTTGATGGGCGGGCCGATCGACACCCGCCGCAATCCGACCGGGGTGAACGACCTCGCCCAGGAGCGCGGCATCGACTGGTTCCGCAATCACGTCATCACCAAGGTGCCGTTCCCGCATCCTGGCATGATGCGCGACGTCTATCCGGGATTCCTGCAGCTGAACGGCTTCATCAGCATGAATCTCGACCGCCATATGGACGCCCACAAGCAGCTCTTCGCCCATCTGGTGAAAGGCGACGGCGACCTCGCCGACAAGCATCGCGACTTCTACGACGAGTATCTCGCGGTGATGGACCTCTCCGCCGAGTATTACCTGCAGACGGTCGACACCGTGTTCGTGAAGCACTCGCTGCCGAAGGGCGAGATGACCCATCGTGGAACACGCGTCGATCCCTCGAAGGTCACGCGCGTGGCTCTGATGACGGTCGAAGGCGAGAACGACGACATCTCCGGGCTCGGTCAGACCGAAGCGACGCACACATTGTGCAGCTCGATCCCCGATCACCGCCGCGTTCATTACGTGCAGAAGGGCGTCGGACATTACGGCGTGTTCAACGGCTCGCGTTTCAAGTCGGAAATCGTGCCGCGCATCCATGACTTCATGGTCTCGGCTGCGAATCCGAGCTCGTTGCAGGCTCTCGCGGCCGAATAGAGCGTTTTCGAGCGAAGTGGCGTCCGGTTCGCGTAAAGAAAACGCGTCAAGATAGGAATCCAGAGCCGTTCCGATTCCATCGGAGCGGCTCTGGGCGCGTTTTTCGGCTTTCCCGCTGAAAATCGTCGCCCTGTCGGAGGTTCCGACAGGCCAGGTTCCCGCCAGATTCGCGGTATTTAGGTAGCTTTATAGGAGTGAGTCCTCCCTCACCTCTTGGGGGTGCCGCATGCGTCCGGAGGGGGCGAAAAAAGCTGGTTCCAACCCCAGTCTGTAGGGTCTCCCGGACGCCAGACCCCTGTATATTGGGCAAATGATTTGTTTTTGCGCCGAGCGCTTTCCCTGGCGGCGGTTATGGCAGAATCCGGGCGCACTCCTGCCCCCCGGACTGACAGACATGGCCACTCGCGCGCTCCTCTATCGGCGGCCCCACGAACCCAAGACCCTCCTCATCCCCCATGGATCGCAATATTTCGCGATCAGGCTGCGGCGGCATCGCCGCGCGCGCCGTTATACGCTCAGAATTCATCCGAGCGATCGCGAAGCCATCCTCACCATGCCGCCGCGCGGCACGCTGGCCGAAGCCAAGGATTTCGCGCAGCGTCACGGCGCGTGGATCGCGGCGCGTCTCGGCCGTTTGCCGAAGGCCGCGCCGTTTCAGCCTGGCACGGTGATACCGCTTCGCGGTGTTTCCCACCGGATCGTGCATCGCGCCGGTACCCGCGGCACGGTGTGGACCGAGGTGCGCGATAGCGGCGAACGCATTCTCTGCGTTGCCGGCGGCGTCGAACATGTCGATCGCCGCGTCAGCGACTTCCTCAAGCGCGAGGCGCGCCGCGATCTCCAGCGCTCGGCGGAAGCCTATGCCGCGGAACTCGGCGTCAAGGTGAAGCGGCTCTCGATCCGCGATCAGTCCAGCCGCTGGGGCTCCTGCACCTCGGCCGGCTCGCTGTCGTTCTCCTGGCGCCTGATCCTCGCGCCGCCCTTCGTGCTCGACTATCTCGCCGCCCACGAGGTCGCCCATCTCGTCGAGATGAACCACTCGGCGCGGTTCTGGCGCGTGTGCGGCAAGGTGTGTCCGTCGATGGAGCGCGCCAAGAAGTGGCTCGACACCCACGGCAACGACCTGCACCGCTACGGGGCCGAGGATTAGGCTTCCGCTGCCAGCCTCACGGGCGAAGACAACGGAAAATGCGGCGATGCCAGCGCTTTGCGTCACGGCGCCTGATTGATCCGCCGCATCAAACCCTTCGATGGATTCAGCGCGCATCACGCCGGCAATCACCGGCTACTGTGCATGGGGTTGTTTTCGCGGTTTTGTCTTGAGGCCACCAAGGCCTCAGGCGGAAGCTATCTGTTGCCGCCGAACAGCCGGTCCATCAGCCAGCCATCAAGTCCTGCCGACGCCTCCGGCCGCACATTGGCGCGCGTGGGCGGCGGGCGATAGCCGCCATTGCTTGCCGGAGCTGTTGCGGCCGCTGTTGGCGGCGACACCTGCGAGGCGGCCTGCGCGAGGTTCGACAGGCCCCAGCCACCGGGTGAGCTCGGCAAGTTCGCTACCGGCACACCCTCGTGCGCCGCTTTCATGAAGCGCGACCAGACTTCGACCGGCAGGCCGCCGCCGGTTGCCTTCTTGGTCGGCGAATTGTCGTCATTGCCGAGCCAGACGCCGGTGACGAGGTTGGCGGTGTAGCCGATGAACCAGGCGTCGCGGTAATCCTGGCTGGTGCCGGTCTTGCCGGCGGCCGGCCAGCCGGGGATCTCGGCCTTCTTGGCGGTGCCGCTGATCAAGGTCTCGCGCATCATCGCGTTCATCATGCCGACATAGCGCGGCTCGATCACCTGGTTGCGCTCATCGGGCTGGCGCATGTAGAGCAGCTTGCCGCCGAGCGTCCTGATCCGCGTGACGACATGCGGCGCCACCGCGAGGCCGCCATTGGCGAACGGCGCATAGGCGCCGACCAGTTCGACCACGGAGACCTCGGAGGTGCCGAGCGCGATCGAGGCGTTGGGCTCGAGTTTCGAGGAGATGCCGAGCCGGTGCGCGGTGCGCACCACGTTCTTCGGCCCGACCTCGAGGCCGAGGCGGATGGCGACCGTGTTGAGCGACATCGCCAGCGCCTGCGTCAGCGTCACCGCGCCGAAATATTCATGGGTGTAGTTCTCGGGCTTCCAGCCCTTGACCTCGATCGGGGCGTCCTGGCGAACCGTGTCCGGCGTCAGACCTTGCTCGAGCGCGGTCAGATAGACGAACGGCTTGAACGAGGAGCCCGGCTGGCGCTTGGCCGTCACCGCGCGATTGTACTGGCTCTCGGAATAGTTCCGCCCGCCGACCATGGCGCGCACCGCACCGTCGGGCGTCATCGCCACCAGGGCACCCTGGCTGACATTGAACTTGACGCTCTTGGCCGCGAGTTCGTCGATGATGGCGGCTTCCGCCACGCTTTGCAGCTTCGGATCGATCGTGGTCTCGACCTTGATGCTCTCGTCGATCTGGCCGACGAGATCGTCCAGCACCTCGCCGATCCAGTCGGCGACGTAGTTGATCGTGCCGGCGCCGACCGGCTTCACGTTGTAGGAGGGCTGGCCGATCGAGGCCTGCGCCTGTGCTTCGGTGATGAACTTGGCGTCCGCCATCGCCGCGAGCACGATCTGCGCGCGCGCTTCGGCGCCCTCCGGATTGCGGTTCGGCGCGAGCCGCGAGGGCGACTTGACGAGCCCGGCCAGCATCGCGGCCTCGGCAATCGTGACATTCTTGGCCGGCTTGCCGAAATAGCGCTGCGCGGCGGCCTCGACGCCATAGGCGCCGGAGCCGAAATAGACGCGGTTGAGGTAGAGCTCGAGAATCTCGTTCTTGGAATGCTTGCGCTCCAGCCAGATCGCAAGCTCCGCCTCCTGCAGCTTGCGCGCCATGGTGCGTTCCTGGGTCAGGAACAGATTCTTGGCGAGCTGCTGCGTCAGCGTCGAGCCGCCCTGCGACACGCCGCGATGGAGCACGTTGGTGACCAGCGCGCGCAGGATGCCGACCGGGTCGATGCCGAAATGCGAGTAGAAGCGGCGATCCTCGATGGCGATGAAGGCCTTCGGCAGATAGGGCGGCAGGTCCTTCAGCGAGACGTTGGCGCCGGCCATCTCGCCGCGCTGCGCCAGCAGGCTGCCGTCCATGCCGACGATCTGGATCGTCGGCGGCCGTTTGGGGATTTCGAGCGACTGGATCGGCGGCAGATGGGCGCCGACATAGATCACGACACCGATCACGGCGATCACGCCCCACAGGCTCAGCACCGCGCCCCAATAGACCAGGCGGCCGAGACCGGCGCCGATGCGCGATTTGGATCGCCGCTTGGCGCCGCTGCGGGCCGGGGCCTTCCGCGGCGGCTCGTCGCCGGAATCCTCGCTCTTGCGCTTGGCGGACGATTTGGCTGATTTCTTCGGCTTGTCGTCGCCGCCGGGGATGCGGTCCGCCGCGCTCAGGCGCAGATCGGAGAGCGCCGCGGGCAAGCCGAACAGCGGCTCCTTCCGCCCACCCTTTTTCTTTCCCAACCCCATACGCAAACGCCCGGTCAGCCCGCCCTGCCGCACGCTAGCGGTCGCTGTTTAAGGCCCGGTTACCCGGACGTTAACGCGCGATTAGGAGGTGCGGCATTCGCTGGCCGCAGTTCCGCCTCTTCGAGGCTGGAGCTAGGATCGCCGTCATAAAACAAGAGGGAACACCGGCATGGGCCACATCGATCCGACCAAGGAAATCTTCGCGCAGTTCCGGGACAACGACCGCCCCGGTCCGATCCACATGCTCAATCTGGTGCGCCTGCGCAGCGAGGCGGCCTATCCCGACGGTCGCAAGGCGAGCGGCGCGGAAGCCTATGCGGCCTATGGCCGCGAGAGCGGCCCGGTGTTCGAGCGCCTCGGCGGCCGCATCGTCTGGCAGGGCAAATTCGAGCTGATGCTGATCGGCCCGCAAGAGGAGCGCTGGGACCATTGCTTCATCGCCGAATACCCAAGCGTCAGTGCGTTCGTCGAAATGATCCGCGATCCCGTCTATCGCGAAGCAGTGAAGCACAGGCAGGCGGCCGTGGAGGACTCGCGCCTGATCCGGCACGCGGTGCTGCCGGTGGGGAAGAATTTTGGGGAAATACCGGAGTAGACGTCGCCCAAAGCGACGATCTCTCCCAGTCATCCTGAGATGCGAGCTCTTGCGAGCCTTGAAGGATGCACGGCCAAGCTGCCAGCCGGGCCGTCGCCCTTCGAGGGCCGCTGAAGAAGCGGCCACCTCAGGCTGACGGTGATGGACTGGGCGACGCCAAAAAATCGGCGGCCCGCAGGCCGCCGATCGCAATTCAGAATTCGCACAACCGCTAACCTGCCGGGCCTGCGTCCTCCATGATCGGGCCGAACAGCTCCCAGCGCTCGCCGTTGAACTTCATCATCTGAAGCTGCTTGTTGACGCGGTAGTCGGTCGGCGAGGTGTTGGCCTTGATGCCGGGCAGGGACAGGTCGAGCTCCACGTCCTTCAGGCTGGTGGCGACCTTCATGACGTTTTCGCGGGTTAGGTCGTCGCCGCATTTCTGGAGCACGTAAGCCATCAACTGCGAGGTCGAGTAGCCGTAGCTGTTGAAGCTCGAGTCCTTGTCGCCGTCCGGATAGTACTTGGCCATGAACTCGAAATATTTCTTCATGCCCGGATCGTTCTTCCAGCTTGGATCGAGCGGATCCTTGCCATAGTTGACGCTGATCACTCCCTTGGAGGCTTCAAGTCCTGCGGGCTTCATCACGGCGCCGACCGAAGTGGCGTTGATGTCGAGAATGTGCACGGGATGCCAGTCGAGCTCGGCGATCTTCTTGATCGCCTGCGCGGCCTGTTTCGGCGTCGTGGCGCTGAAGAACAAATCGGCACCCGCCGACTTGATCTTGAGGATCTGCGAATCGACGGTGGGATCGGAGACCTCGTATGAGGCTTCCGCAACGATCATGCTGGAGGCCTTGTCACCAAGCCCGGCCTTGATGCCGTTCAGATAGTCTTTTCCAAGATCGTCATTCTGGTAGAGAACGCCGACTTTGGCGTTCGGATGGTTCTTGATGATATACTGGCCGTAGATGCGGCCTTCGACGAAGTAGTTGGGATTGAAGCCCATCGTCCATGGGAAGTTCTTTGGGTCCGTGAACTTCGAGGCGCCGGTGGCCGCGAAGAGTTGCGGTACCTTCTTGGCGTTGAGATATTTCTGCACGGCAGCGTTCGACGGGGTGCCGAGAAGCTGGAAGGTGAGCAGCACCTCGTCGCTCTCGACGAGCTTGCGCACCTGTTCCACGGCCTTCGGTGGCGAATAGGCGTCGTCGTACTGGATCAGGTTGATCTTGCGGCCGTTGATGCCGCCCTGATCGTTGATCATCTTGAAGTAGGCGGCCTGCGTCTTGCCGATCGTGGCGTAAGCGGAGGCGGGGCCGCTGAACGGGTTGGTCTGACCGATCTTGATTTCGGTGTCGCTCGCGCCCGGATCATATTTCTTCTGGGCATTGGCCGCTGAGACCGACAGCGCCAGGGTCAGCGCCGTTGCCGTGGCCAGATGCAGAATACCGTTCCTCATTCGCAATTTCCTCAATTTGTTATCGCCGATGATCGATCCGAGCACTCCTGCGCACCTGATGTCATCGCTGAGGGCGATTGTGGAGGAGGCGTTGCTGCAACGCAAGGCGGGGACGCGCCCGCAGTTCGTAGGGTGGGTGCGCCCGCGGCTACGCGAGGGGTAGTCCGCCGGTGCAACCCACCCCGCCAAGGGAGGCTAACCCGAGGGTCCCGCATCCTCGATGATCGGTCCGAACAGCTCCCAGCGTTCGCCGTTGAACTTCATCATCTGCATCTGCTTGTTGACGCGGTAGTCGTTCGGTCCGGTGTTGATCTTGATGCCGGGGAGCGCAAAGCTCGGGGTGAAGTCCTTGATGTTGGCGACCTGCTTCATCACGTTTTCACGCGACAGGTCGTCGCCGCATTGCTTCAGAACCTGCGTCAGCAGCTCGGCGACCGAATAGGCATAGGTATTGACCGTGTTGAGCTTGTCGCCTTCGGGGAAATACTTGTCCATGAAGGCGAAGAAGGCCTTCACGCCCGGATCGTCCTTCCACTGGGGATCGCCTGGCTCCTTGCCGTACTGGGTCGAGATGATGCCCTTGGAGATGTCGAGGCCGGCCGGCTTCAGCGTCGCCGAGATCGGGCTCGCATTGATGTCGAGGATATGCACCGGGTTCCAGCCGAGCTCGGCGACCTTCTTGATGGCCTGCGCCGCGAATTTCGGCGTCGAGGCATCGTAGAAAAGATCAGCCCCCAGCGACTTCAGCTTGACCACCTGCGAGTCTACCGTCGGATCGGTGACCTCGTAGGAGACTTCGCCGACGATCATGCTGGCGGCCTTGTCGCCGAGGCCGCTCTTGAGGCCAGCGAGATAATCGCGGCCCATGTCGTCGTTCTGGTAGAGCACGCCGATCTTGGCGTTCGGATGCTCCTTGAGAATGTACTTGGCGTAGATGCGTCCCTCGGACACGTAGTTGGGATTATAGGCAATGGTCCAGGGATAGTTCTGGGGATCGTTGAAGCGCGCGGCGCCGGTCGAGGCCAGCAGCTGCGGGACCTTCTTGCCGTTGAGATATTTTTGCACGGCGGCGTTGGCCGCGGTGCCGATGATCTGGAAGGTGAAGAGGACCTCGTCGCCTTCGACGAGCTTGCGCACCTGCTCGACGGTCTTCGGCGGCGAATAGGCATCGTCATACTGGATCAGATTGATCTTGCGGCCGTTGATGCCGCCCTGATCGTTGATCATCTTGAAGTAGGCCGCCTGGGTCTTGCCGATATTGGCGTAGACGGAGTAGGCGCCGGAGAACGGCACGGTCTGGCCGATCTTGATCTCGGTGTCGCTCGCGCCGGTGTCGTATTTCTTCTGGGCGAGGGCCTGGCTTACGAAGCCTTGGCTGGCGGTGAACGCGAAGGCGAGCGCCGCCGTCGTAGCTATAAAAGCTGTGCGATTGCTCATGTGGGGTTGTTCCTCCTGACGGAATTTTCCGGTCGATGGTCTTTTCCCGTTGATTGCAACGGTCGCCATCGCTGCCGAAGAGTGTGGAGGAACGTTCGCCGCCGCGCAAGGATCGCGGCACTGCGCCGTAGCGTCTCAGGCGAGAAACAATGCAACCAGGGCGACCGCCGCCGGCAGCGCCTGCACCATCAGGATGCGCGTGCTGACGGTCGCCGCGCCGTAAGCGCCGGCCACGATCACGCAGAGCAGGAAGAATGCCTTGATCTGGAATGCGAAGGCCGGATTGCCGTGGACGAGGCCAAAGATCAGGCCGGCGGCCAGGAAGCCGTTATAGAGCCCCTGGTTGGCGGCCAGCACTTTCGTGATCTCGGCCTTCTCCGGCGTGTTGCGAAAGACCTTCAGGCCCAGCGGCTGGTCCCAGAGAAACATCTCCAGGATCAGGAAGAAGATGTGCAGTGCGGCGACCAGCGCCACCAAAACATTGGCGATCCAGATCAAGTTGAGCTCCCCCAAAAGCGTCAGCTTTCGGGTGGACGTTAGCACGGCCGGCATGGCAAGTGCGATGGCATGTTCCGATGCAATGGTGCCGCAATGGCCGCGCGATCAAGCAAACTGTCTGCAAGCTTCGGCATCGATCGCCTGCCGACGCCGATCGGGATCGCGCTGCTCGTCACCGATACTGACGGCTCCTTGCGCGCGCTCGACTGGGAGGATTACGAGCACCGCATGCGCGAGCTTTTGCGCCTGCACTACGGCACGGTGGATCTGAGTGACCGGTCCGCGCCGGCGGCCATGCGGACTGCGCTGTCGCGCTATTTCGACGGCGATCTCGACCAGCTCTCAGGCATCGCATGGCGCATTGCCGGCACGCCGTTCCAGCAGAAGGTCTGGACCGCGCTGACGAAAATACCTGCCGGCACAACGATGAGCTACGGTGCGCTCGCCGCAGAGATCGACATGCCCAAGGCCATACGTGCCGTTGGCCATGCCAACGGCTCCAACCCGATCAGCGTGGTGCTGCCCTGTCACCGCCTGATCGGCGCGGACGGTTCGCTGGTGAAATACGGCGGCGGCCTCGCACGCAAGCGCTGGCTGCTGCGGCATGAAGGGGTGGAGGTTTAGGTCTCGGCGTGCTCACGCCGCCGGCTGAACCGGCTTCTCGCCCGCCATCACATGGGTCAGCGCGCTCTTGATCGCGGCCTGGCGGGTCGGCGCGTTGATCTGCGCGCCGAGGAGGTCGGTGACGTAGAACACGTCGCGGGCACGCTCGCCGAAGGTGGCGACATGGGCCGAGGCAATGTTGAGGTTCAGCTTGGAGATCGCCGTGGTCAGCTCGTAGAGCAGGCCGGGGCGATCGAGCCCGGAGACCTCGATCACGGTGTAGCGGTCGGACCATTGGTTGTTGATGGTCACTTCCGGCTCGATCACGAACGGCCGCGCCTTGCTGCGCACGGTGCGCCGTGCCACCACCTCGGGCAGGCGCAGCTTGCCTTCCAGCACGTCCTCGATCATCTCGCCGATGCGGGTGGCGCGCCGTCCCTCGTCCTCGTCGCGGTCGTATTCCCGGGAGATCGAGATCGTGTCGAGCGCGCGGCCGTCGGTCGTGGTGTAGATCTGGGCGTCGACGATGTTGGCGCCGGCCGAGGCGCAGGCGCCCGCGATGATCGACAGCAGCCAGGGATGGTCGGCGGCGAAGATGGTCAGCTCGGTGACGCCGCGGACCTCGTCGAAGCCGACATTGATCGCGAGCTTGTGGCCGGCCTGCTCGCTGGAGCGGACGAAGCGGGCGTGGCGGATCTTGCGCGGCAGCTCGACCTTGAGCCAGTAGGCCGGATAATGGCGGCCGATATAGGCATCGAGCTCCTCCGGCGGCCACTCGGCAAAGGCCATGCGGAATTCGGCGTGCGCGGCTGTCAGCCGCTTGCCGCGGTCGACTTCCGAGAAACCGCCAGTCAACACCGGCTCGGTCTCGTAATAGAGTGAGCGCAGCAGCTGCGCCTTCCAGCCGTTCCATACGCCGGGACCGACGCCGCGGATGTCGGCGGTGGTCAGGATCGTCAGCAGCTTCATCTGCTCGACCGACTGCACCACGGCGGCGAAATTCTCGATGGTCTTGCGGTCGGAGAGGTCGCGCGACTGGGCGACCGTGGACATCGTCAGATGCTCCTCGATGAGCCAGGCCACGAGCTCGGTGTCGGCCGGACTGAAGCCGAGCCGGGGGCACAGCCGCCGCGCCACCTTGGCGCCGGCGATCGAGTGATCCTCGGGCCGTCCCTTGGCGACGTCGTGCAGCAGCGTCGCGATGTAGATCACCGACCGGTGCTCGGGCCGGCTCTTGCGCATGAGGTCGCTGGCGAGCGTGAACTCCTCGATGCCGCCGCGCTCGATGTCCTGGAGGAAGCCGATGCAGCGGATCAGATGCTCGTCGACGGTGTAGTGATGA
This sequence comes from Bradyrhizobium sp. SZCCT0153, assembly GCF_018129995.1. Taxonomy (GTDB): domain Bacteria; phylum Pseudomonadota; class Alphaproteobacteria; order Rhizobiales; family Xanthobacteraceae; genus Bradyrhizobium; species Bradyrhizobium japonicum_G. Next base: position 964,061 of record NZ_JAFCKS010000003.1, on the reverse strand, counting down.
TACATGTTGAACTGCATCATCGAGACGATCTTGCCGAAGGCGCGGATGAAATGGCCGAGCACGCCGGTCTCGTTCATCCGCCGCAGCACGATCTCGGCGTTATCGGAGGTCAGGATCTCCATGAACAGCCGGTTCGCTTCCGGGTTTTCGCGCATCTGCGCGTTGATCAGGCCGAGCGAGCGCGTCACGTCACGCATCGCGTCCGGGTGGAAGGCGAGGTTGTTCTTCTGCGCCAGGCGGAAGATGCGGATCAGGTTGACCGGGTCGTGCTTGAACACGTCGGGCGCGGCGACATTGATGCGGTTGTTGTCGACGATGAAGTCGTCGCTGTCCGGGACGCGCCGTTTCACGGGGGTGGGGCGCAGCCGCGCCATCATCCGGCTCAGCACCGGCGCGGGCTTGGCCTGCTGGTCCTCGAGCTTGGCGCAGAGGATGGCGGTGAGGTTGCCGACTTCCTTGGCGACCAGGAAGTAGTGCTTCATGAAGCGCTCGACGTCCTGCATGCCGGGATGCGAGGTGTAGCCGAGCCGGACCGCGATCTCGCGCTGGAGGTCGAAGGAGAGGCGCTCTTCGGCGCGGCCGGAGTAGAAGTGCAGGTTGCAGCGCACCGACCAGAGGAAGTCGGCGCAGCGGCGGAAGGTGCGGTATTCCTGCGCGTCGAACACGCCGCGTTCGACCAGCTCGTCGGTGTCGCGGACGCGATAGACGTATTTGGCGATCCAGAACAGCGTGTGCAGGTCGCGCAAGGCACCCTTGCCGTCCTTGACGTTGGGTTCGACCAGATAGCGCGACTGGCCGCCGCGGCGGTGACGTTCTTCGCGCTCGGCGAGCTTTGCCGTGACGAATTCGGACGCGGTGCCCTGGACCACTTCCTTGTCGAAACGCTCGACCAGTTCGTCATAGAGCGGCTGGTCGCCGGTCAGGAAGCGCGTCTCCAGGATCGCGGTGCGGATGGTCATGTCGCCGCGCGCCTGGCGGATCGATTCGTCGACCGAACGCGTGGCGTGCCCGACCTTCAGCCCCATGTCCCAGAGGCAATAGAGGATGGCTTCGGCGACCTGCTCGCCCCAGGCGGTCTGCTTGTAGGGCAGGATGAACAGCAGGTCGATGTCGGACTCGGGAGCCATCAGGCCGCGGCCATAGCCGCCGGTCGCGACCACCGCCATGCGCTCCGCGCCGCTGGGGATCGGCGAGCGGTAGAGATGGCGGGTCGCGGCCGAATACAGGATGCGGATGATCTCGTCCTGCACGTGGCAGAGCCGCTCTGCGCAGCGGCGGCCGTGGCGGTCCTTCAGCAGGATCGCCTGTGCTGCGGCACGCGCAGCGATCAGCTCGGCCTTGAGCAATTGTGCCATGGCGGTGCGGAACGCGTCCTCGCGTCCCTGGTGCCTTTCGGCAAGCGCATCGACCGCGGCGGTGATCCGCGCGGTGTCGAAGCGATCATCCACCTCGGCCTTCTGCTCAGTCGCGACGCTGTCCATGCTTCACCGGATATAAGAGGCGGCAGGCGCTGTCACCCGCCATTCTCTGGCTATAGTCGTTCCATGCTTGAAAAGGCCGGCATCGGGCAAAGTTGTTCCCAGGCGACCCGGTTTCAAGGGCGGGATTTTCTCGTTGATCTCTAGGTATAACTCCTTGAAAAACAATGAAGTTTCGGAGGGGTTGGGCAGGACAAACATTATACGACGCATTCTGCTGGCGGGAGCGGTGGCTCTTGCTGTGACCCAAGCGGCGAAGGCGGCGGATCCGCTCAAGGAAATCCGCAAGCGTCGCCGATCTGAAGGGCGAGCGCGTCGCGGTGACGCGCGGCGCCGATCCGTACATCTTCCTGGTGCGCGCGCTGCTGGGCGCAGGCCTGAGCGAGAAGGACATCGCGCCGGAGCTGCTTCAGCACGCGGACGGCAAGACCGCGCTGATCCGCTGCGACATCGACGAGGCTGTGGTGCTGGCCGACCGCGTGCTGGTGATGAGGCCCCGCCCGGGCCGGCTGTTCGACCGGATCGAGATCAATCTGGGCCGGCCGCGCGACTGCAATTCGCCGCTGTTCGAGAATTTCAAGCGAAGTGTGCTGACGTCACTCGACCGTTCGCTCGACCGCAGCGTGCCCGACCTTGACGCAACCCAGGGTCCCGGTCAGGCCATGTGGTGGTGACATTTTCTCTCTGGGCCGGTACATCGCAAGCCGGTACTTCGTAGAGACGAATTTTCCGGGAGAGAACAAGATGGACGCCGCCGAACTGCGCCAGATGCAGGCTCCGATCAAGGAACGCTACAAGACCGATCCCAAGACCGCGATGATCACGCTGAAGGCAAAGGGGTCGACTGACAGCGAAGGCATCGCCTGCAAGGTCGAGACCGGCCGCGCCATCGCGATGGCCGGATTGCATCCGGGCACCGGCGGCTCCGGCCTCGAGCTCTGCTCCGGCGACATGCTGCTCGAGGCGCTGGTTGCCTGCGCCGGCGTCACGCTGAAATCGGTTGCGACTGCGATCGAGGTGCCGCTCAAGACCGGCAACGTCTATGCCGAGGGCGATCTCGACTTTCGCGGCACGCTCGGCATCGACAAGGAGACCCCGGTCGGCTTCGCCGAGATCCGCCTGCGCTTCGAGGTTGATACCGACGCTCCGCAGGACAAGCTCGATCTGCTGCTCAAGCTCACCGAACGCTATTGCGTGGTCTACCAGACCATCAAGAACGGCCCGAAGGTCTCGGTGTCGATGCAGCGGATGTGACTTCTTACCCTCCCCCTCCAGGGGAGGGTGTTCACGGCCACCCATGTCCCCCGACCCCCACTTCATCCTCTTCCTTCTACTGCGCATGGCGATCGCGGCCGCGTTCGTCGTGACGGCGTCTGTCATCACCGAGCGTTCGGGCCCGGTGATCGGCGCGCTGGTGGCGACCCTGCCGATCTCGGCCGGCCCGTCCTATGTCTTCCTCGCGCTCGACCATGACGCCGCCTTCATCGCGCAGGGCGCGCTGTCGAGCCTGCCGGTCAATGCGGCGACGATCTTCATGTGCCTCACCTATGTCGTGCTGGCGCAGCGGCACAGTGTCGTGGTGAGTTGCGGAAGCGCGTTCGCGGTCTGGATCGTGCTGGCCTCAATCATCCGCCAGTTCGACTGGTCGCTCATCGCCGGGCTGGTCGTGAACTTCATCGCGTTCGGCATCTGCATTCCACTGCTGGCGGGCTATCGCCACGTGAAGATGCCGCTGGTGACGCGCCGCTGGTATGACGTGCCGATGCGCGCTGCGCTGGTTGCAACCCTTGTCGCCATCGTGGTCTCGACGTCGGGCTGGGTCGGCCCCAGGATCAGCGGCATCATCGCGCTGTATCCGGTGGTGTTCTCCAGCATCATGGTGATCCTGCATCCGCGCATCGGCGGTCCGCCGACGGCGGCTGTGCTGGCCAATTCGGCCTGGGGTCTGCTCGGATTCGGCATGGCGATCGCCGTGGTGCATGTCGGCGCGGCCAATTTCGGCTCCGCGATCGGCCTCAGCCTCGCGCTTACGACCTGCATCGCGTGGAATCTGACGCTGTGGTGGTACGGGCGCAGGAAGCGGCTGGCGTGAGCTTCGGTGTGTGGGTTAGCCGAAGGCGTAACCGACCGCGTCTGTCACTGCTTCGGCAGTTTCGCCTTCAACGCATACAACGCATCGAGCGCTTCGCGCGGCGACATCTCGTCGGGGTGCAGCGCCTTCACCGCGTCCATCAGCAGTTCGGCTTCGCTCGGCGGTGCTGCTTCGGCCGCGGCGCGCGAGGGCACCGCGAACAGGGGAAGGTCGTCGGCGAGGGCGCGCGCGGTCTGGCCGCGATCCTGGGCTTCGAGTTTTGCCAGCACCGATTTGGCGCGCGAGATGACCGCAGGCGGCAGGCCGGCGAGTTTGGCCACCTGGATGCCGTAGGAGCGGTCGGCCGAGCCCGGCAGCACCTCGTGCAGGAAAACGACATTGCCCTGCCACTCCTTGACGCGCACGGTGGCGTTGAACATCCGCGGCAGTTTTGCCGAGAGCGCCGTCAGCTCGTGATAATGCGTCGCGAACAGCGTGCGGCAGCGATTGCTCTCGTGCAGATGCTCGATCGCGGCCCAGGCGATCGAGAGGCCGTCGAAGGTCGCGGTGCCGCGGCCGATCTCGTCGAGGATCACGAGTGAACGCTCGCCGGCCTGGTTCAGGATCGCGGCGGTCTCGACCATCTCCACCATGAAAGTGGAACGGCCGCGGGCAAGATCGTCGGCGGCGCCGACGCGAGAGAACAGGCGGTCGATGATGCCGATCCGCGCGCGCGTCGCCGGCACGAAGCTGCCGACCTGGGCGAGCAGCGCAATCAGCGCGTTCTGGCGCAGGAAGGTCGATTTACCGGCCATGTTGGGACCGGTCAGCAGCCAAAGCTGGCCGGATTTTTGCGCAGGTCCCGGCGACAGGTCGCAGGCATTGGCGATGAACGGCTCGCCGTTGCGCTTGAGCGCCTGCTCCACCACGGGATGGCGGCCGGCCTCGATGGCGAAGCCGAGGGACTCGTCGACCTCGGGCCGCACGTAATTGTCGTCGATTGCGAGCTTGGCCAGCGAGGTCGCGACGTCGAGCAATGCGAAGGCATGGGCGGCGGCGCGCAGGTCATCGCTGATATCCAGTGCTCTGGCGCAGAGCCGTTCAAAGATCTCGAGCTCGAGCCCGAGCGCACGGTCGCCGGCGTTGGCGATCTTGGCTTCGATCTCCCCGAGTTCGGAGGTGGTGAAGCGAACCTGTCCCGCCAGCGTCTGGCGGTGAATGAAAGTGGCGTTCAAGGGCGCCGACATCAGCTTGTCGCCGTGCTGCGCGGTGACCTCGACGAAATAGCCGAGCACATTGTTGTGCCGGATCTTGAGACCCTTGACGCCCGTGTGGTCGGCGTAGCGCGCCTGCATCGAAGCGACCACCAGGCGCGAGGCGTCGCGCAGGCTTCGCGTTTCGTCCAGCGCGGGCTCGTAGCCCTGACGAACGAAGCCGCCGTCGCGCTTGATCAGTGGCAATTGATCGTCGAGCGCGCAGGCAAGTTCGGATGCCAATTCGCGCGACGGACGTTGCAGGGCTGCCATGACCGCGGCGATCTCCTGCGGCGGCTGGTCGATCTCGCCGAGCCGCGACAGCACCTGGTCGGCGGCGACGATGCCGTCGCGCAAGCCGGCAAGGTCGCGCGGTCCGCCGCGGCCGACCGAGAGGCGGGCCAGCGCCCGCGACATGTCGGGCGCGCCGCGCAGGATGCTGCGGATGTCCTCGCGCGCGGCCGAATCCGCAACGAAGGCGCTGACGGCATCGAGCCGCCTTGCAATTGCCGGAGCGTCGGTCAGGGGCGCTGCTAACCGCTGCGCCAGCAAACGCGAGCCGGCCGAGGTCACCGTGCAGTCGATCGCGTCGAGCAGCGAGCCGCGGCGCTCGCCGGCGAGCGTTCGCGTCAATTCGAGATTGGCACGCGTCGCCGGATCGATCGCCATTGTGGCGCCAGAGGCTTCGCGGGCTGGCGGCGACAGCGGCGGATGCTTGCCGACCTGGGTGCGGTCGACATAGGTGACGGCGGCCGCCGCGGCGGTGGCCTCCAACCGCGTCAGCTGCGCCAGCCCGTCCATGGTCGCGACGGCAAAATAGCCGCAGAGCCGCTTCTCGGCGGTGGCGCCGTCGAAGACGTCGCGGGTCAGCGGCGTCACTGCCGGCAATTCGCGCAAGGTCTGCCCGAGCTCGCTGTCGTTATAGAGCGCGTCGGTGACGATGGCCTCGTTCGGGTTGATGCGCGCCAGTGTCGCGGCGAGCTCGCCGCCCGAACATTCCATCACGGTGAATTCGGCGGTCGAGATGTCGATCCAGGCGAGGCCGAAGCGGTCGCCGCCGCCGGAGGAGCGGGCGCGCGCAATCGCCAGCAGGTAATTGTTGGCGCGTGCGTCGAGCAGCGTGTCCTCGGTCAGCGTGCCCGGCGTCACCAGCCGTACCACGCCGCGGCGCACCACGCTCTTGTTGCCGCGCGCTTTCGCGGCGGCGGGATCCTCGGTCTGCTCGCACACCGCGACCCGGTGGCCGGCGGTGATCAGGCGGTGCAGATAATCCTCGGAGCGCTCGACCGGCACGCCGCACATCGGAATGTCCGCGCCCTGATGCTTGCCGCGCTTGGTCAGCACGATGCCGAGCGTCTTCGAGGCGATCTCGGCGTCCTCGAAGAACAATTCGTAGAAATCGCCCATCCGGTAGAACAGCAAGAGGCCCTGATGCGCCGCCTTGATTTCAAGGTATTGCTCCATCATCGGCGTGACGCGCGCGGCGGCTTCTACCTGCGGCGCGGGCGTCGGTTCAGGTTCTGGCGCGGGAATGGGCTGCTGTAGTGTCATGAGCGGCGGAAACTACCCAATTTCGTCCAGCCAAACTATCGCTTTGGCCCGGGACGGGAGGTTTTCCACGTTGTCCGCACCGCGGCATGCGTGGCCGGCGTGCGCCCCCCACGGAACAAGCGCGTATCAGTCAATTGACCTGCCGCGGGCGCCCTCCTAAAACTCCGCCGTCATTGAAGAATTCTGGCCGAACCGCGGCATTCAGGGAGAACAGCGATGCGTGACGTCTTTATCTGCGATGCCGTGCGGACCCCGATCGGTCGTTTCGGCGGCTCGCTCGCCAAGGTTCGCGCCGACGACCTGGCGGCAGCCCCGATCAAGGCGCTGATGGCAAAACATCCCAATCTCGACTGGGCGCAGGTGGACGAAGTCTTTTTCGGCTGCGCCAACCAGGCCGGCGAGGACAACCGCAACGTCGCGCGCATGGCGCTGCTGCTCGCAGGGCTCCCGGATTCGGTTCCCGGCCAGACGCTCAATCGCCTTTGCGCCTCCGGCCTCGATGCGGTCGGCGCCGCTGGCCGCGCCATCCGCTCTGGCGAGATCGAGCTTGCGATTGCGGGCGGCGTCGAATCCATGACGCGCGCACCGTTCGTGATGGGCAAGGCGCAGGAAGCGTTCTCCCGCTCCGCCGAGATCTTTGACACCACCATCGGCTGGCGCTTCATCAATCCGCTGCTGAAGGCGCAGTATGGTGTCGACGCCATGCCCGAGACCGGCGAGAACGTCGCCGAGGAATTCCAGGTCTCGCGCGCCGACCAGGACGCCTTCGCGATCCGCTCGCAGCAGCGTGCCGGTGCGGCGATCGCCGCCGGCTATTTCGCCGAAGAGATCATTCCGATCACCATTCCCGGCGGCAAGGCGGGCCCGATAACGGTCGACAAGGACGAGCATCCGCGTCCCGAGACCACGCTGGAGGGCCTCGCCAAGCTGAAGCCGATCGTGCGCAATCCCGGCACGGTGACCGCCGGCAATGCCTCTGGCGTCAATGACGGCGCCGCCGCGATGATCCTCGCCTCGGAGGCGGCCGTGAAGAGGCACGGCCTGACGCCGCGCGCGCGTATCCTCGGCCTCGCCTCGGCCGGCGTGCCGCCGCGCATCATGGGCATCGGCCCGGTGCCAGCAACGCGCAAGCTGATGGAACGGCTCGGCAAGAAGATCAGCGATTTCGACCTGATCGAGCTCAACGAGGCCTTCGCCTCGCAGGGCATCGCCTGCATGCGCCAGCTCGGCGTTGCCGACGATGCGGATTTCGTCAACCCGCACGGCGGCGCCATTGCGCTCGGCCATCCCCTCGGCATGAGCGGCGCGCGGCTGGCGCTCACCGCCGTGCACGGCATGGAAAAGCGCGGCGGCAAGCTGGCGCTGGCCACCATGTGCGTCGGTGTCGGCCAGGGTGTTGCCGTCGCGATCGAGAAGTTGAATTGAGCTCTCTCCTCCCTCTCCCCGCTTGCGGGGAGAGGGTTTCAGGGATCGTGCCATGATCATCGCGCGCGAGCAGGACGTCACGGCCGCCGCCTTGGCGGTGATGGAGCGAACCTCCGATCCGCGGATGCGCCAGATCATGGTCTCGCTGGTCAAGCACCTGCATGGCTTCGTCCGCGATGTGCGCCTGACCGAGAAGGAATTCCGCGACGCCACCGCGATCGTGGCCGAGCTCGGCAAGCTGACCACCGACACGCATAATGAAGTCGTGTTGATGGCGGGCTCGCTCGGGGTCTCCCCGCTCGTCTGCCTGCTGAACAACGGCGATCAGGGCAATACGGAGACGGATCAGTCGCTGCTCGGACCCTTCTGGCGGTTGAACTCGCCGCGGGTAGAGAACGGCGGATCGATCGTGCGCTCCGAGACGCCGGGGGCGTCGCTGTTCGTCAACGGCCGCGTCGTGGACAAGGCCGGCCGGCCGATCGCCGGCGCCGAGGTCGATGTCTGGCACGCCTCACCGGTCGGGCTCTATGAGAACCAGGATCCCGAGCAGGCCGACATGAACCTGCGCGGCAAGTTCACGACCGATGAGGATGGGCGCTTCGCTTTCCGTTCGGTGATGATGATCGGTTATCCCATCCCGACCGATGGCGTGGTAGGCCGCCTGCTCAAGGCGCAGACCCGGCACCCCTATCGTCCCGCACACCTGCACGCTTTGGTCTTCAAGCCCGGATTCAAGGTGCTGATCTCGCAGGTCTACGACCCCGCCGATCCGCATATCGACAGCGACGTGCAGTTCGGTGTGACACAAGCGCTGATCGGCCATTTCCTGCGCCATGATTCGCCGCATCCGACCGAGCGCGATGTCGCGACGCCCTGGTATTCGCTCGACCACACCTACCGGCTCGAGGCCGGCGAAGCCGTGCTGCCGCGTCCGCCGATCAAATAGGCCGCTTGTGCCAGGCACCGGGCGCAGGGGGACTGCCAAACTCGCTTCCCCAAATTAGTTATATCCTATAATGATTGACGGAAGCGTTGACCGGCCGATCCGAAATGGCCGGGGAGGAGTTCGCCCATGACATTCATCTATCCCGTCGACAGCAACAAGGCGCATCCGTTGCCGCTGTCGCCCGAGTACAAGAGTTCGATCAAGCGCGCGCCGAACAAGCCCTTGATCCCGATGCGCCACACGCTGTCGGAATTGACCGGCCCCGTCTACGGCCACGAGACCTTGCGCGAGGGCGACAGCGATCTCACCACCCAGCATACGGGCGAGCCGATTGGCGAGCGCATCATCGTGCACGGCCATGTGCGCGACGAGGACGGCCGCGGCGTGCCGAACTCGCTGGTCGAGATCTGGCAGGCCAATTCCTGCGGCCGCTACGTTCACGTCCGCGACCAGCACCCGGCCCCGCTCGATCCGAATTTCACCGGCGCGGGCCGCACCGTCAGCGATGCCTCCGGGTACTATCGTTTCGTCACCATCAAGCCCGGCGCGTATCCCTGGGGCAATCATCACAACGCTTGGCGCCCGGCCCACATCCATCTCTCGGTGTTCGGTCATTCCTTCGTCACGCGGCTCGTGACGCAAATGTATTTCCCGAACGATCCCCTGTTTCCGTTCGATCCGATCTTCAACTCGGTGCCGGACGAGAAGGCGCGGGCGCGGATGGTCTCCGCGTTCGACCTCGAGAACACCCAGCCCGAATGGGCGCTGTGCTACCGCTTTGACATCGTGCTGCGCGGCAAGAACGCCACGCCTATGGAGAACCATTAAGTGCAGGACAATGTGAAGGACAACGGGATCACGCCATCGCAGACGGTCGGCCCGTTCTTCAAATACGGCCTGACGCCGACCGGCGAATACGCCTGGAACGACGCGTTCACCAGCTCCACGCTCACGCCTGACGTTACCGGCGACCGCGTCCGGATCGAGGGCCGCGTGTTCGATGGCGACGGCGTCGTCGTGCCTGACGTCATGCTCGAGATCTGGCAGGCAGACGCGCAGGGCCGCTTTGCCGACCCGCAGGACAAGCGCGCGTTGCCGAATGCGAGCTTCCGCGGTTTTGCGCGCTGCGGCACCGACAAGGATGGCAACTACGCTTTCGAGACCATCAAGCCGGGCGTGGTGCCGGATCCCGACGGCAAGCCGCAGGCGCCGCACATTCTTCTTGCGGTGTTCGGGCGCGGCATGCTGCGGCATCTCTATACCCGGATCTATTTCAGCGACGAGGCCGGCAATGCCGCCGACCCGGTGCTCGCGCTGGTACCCGCCGACCGCCGCGCCACGCTGACGGCGGTGCGCGAAGCCGGCAAGGCGGTCTATCGCCTCGACCTGCGGCTTCAGGGCGACAACGAGACGGTGTTCTTCGACGTGTGAAACGACGGAGTTTGTTGGCCGTCCATGTTGAGATGCCCGGGGCCGCCCGGGCATTCGCGTTTTGGCTCACAAGTTATTGGTATCTCGATATGGGCCTTCACCCGCGAGCCCGCGACCTCCGGTATCGTACGTAGCTCTCGCTGCCAGTTTCCGACAGCTTCATTCAATGTCCGTTGAGGACAACGGGCTACGAATAGGACAACTCATACTGCGGGTCCTTTCATGAAGCTTCGTTTGTCGATCTCCTCAGCGATCATTCTCTTCGGCGTTCTGCTCGTCCTCGGCTTTGTGGCTGTCGTCGCCAGCAGTGCTTACGCGCTTCGCGAGCTCAAGGTTGGTGGGCCGCTCTATTCCGACATCAAGCTCGGCAATGACCTCGTCGCCGATATCCTGCCGCCACCCGCCTATGTGCTCGAGGCCTATTTGGAAGCGACGTTGGCGATGCGCGAGCCGGATCAGCTTGCTGTTCATGGCGAGCGGCTCGTTCAGCTGCGCAAGGACTATGAAGATCGCAAGGCGTTCTGGAGCACTTCCCCGCTGGCTCAGGATCTGAAGACCGTGCTTGTCACGCGATCGGACACCGAAGTGCAGAAGTTCTGGAAACTCGTCATCGACCAGCTTCTGCCGGCACTGAAGAGCAAGGACGAGGCCGCTGCCCAGCGTATCTATGCCCAATTGAAAGACGTCTACAGCGCTCACCGCACCATCATCGATGGCATCGTGGCGGGCGCCAATAAGCAGAACGCAGATATGGAGAAGCTCGCGGCCGATCGCGACTCGTCAATCTCATATGTCGTGCAAGGCGTGTCCGCCGCCGTTCTCGCGCTGATCGCTGGAGGCCTCGCGTTCGTCGTCCTCGGGGTTGTCCGCCCGATTGTCAACATGACCGGCGCGATGCAGAAGTTGGCGACGGGAGACTTGACGGCGGAAGTACCCTACGCCGCCCGTCGCGACGAGGTCGGTTCCATGGCGAGTGCGCTTGCGGTATTCAAGCAGAGCGCGCTGGACAATGCCCGGCTGCGTGACGAACAGGTACGGACAGAAAAGCAGGCGGCCATAGCCAAGCGTGAAGCGCTCTTGGGCATGGCGGAGACAGTCGAGCGGGAAACCGGCGCGTCGGTCGAGATGGCTGCTGCGGCAACGCAAGGCGTGGAGCGGACCGCTTCCAACCTTTCGGGGATCGCCTGCGAGCTGTCGACGGAATCGCAAGCCGTCGCCGCTGCATCCGAGCAGGCGCTGGCCAGTGCGGAAACCGTATCGTCGGCGGCCGAGGAGCTGACCGCGTCAATTCGCGAGATTTCGAGCCAGCTCGCGCGCGCAAGCCAGGTGACGAAATCAGCCGTCGCGGGCCGCGAGCAGGCGCGCACGACCATCCAGGCCCTGTCGGGTTCGGTGAAGAAGATCGCGGAGGTCACCGATCTCATCGGCGGCATCGCCGGCCAGACCAACCTGCTGGCGCTGAACGCCACGATCGAGGCGGCGCGTGCGGGTGATGCCGGACGCGGATTTGCCGTGGTCGCCGCCGAGGTCAAGTCGTTGTCCAACCAGACGGCCAAATCGACCGAGGAGATCGCGCGCCTGATCGCCGAGATCCAGGCATCGACTCAGGCGGCCGTTGCCGCCGTCGAGGATATGGGCAGCCATATCATCGAGATTGATGGCGTTGCGACTTCTGTCGCGGCCGCGATGGAAGAGCAGGACGCCGCGACGCGCGAGATCGCTCGCTCGATCTCGGAGTCGGCGTCCGCGGCCAAGGAGGTCTCCACCAAGATCGTCCATGTCAGCCACAATGCCGATTCGGTCAACGAGCGTGCCAGCGAGATGCGTGAGGCAATCTCCAGCGTGTCGGCGAACCTGGCGTCGCTCAAATCCGTCCTGGTCCGCACGGTCCGCAGCTCGACGGCAGAGGTCGATCGTCGTTCGGCGCGGCGCTATCCGACCGATCTGCAGGTGTCGGTGACCGACGCCAGGCAGGCCGTGCACGCGACGACGCTGGTCGACCTTTCGGAAGGCGGCGCCTGGGTTCGTTGCGCGCCGCAAATCCATGTCGGGGAAACCGGCCTGCTGCAAATCAGGGGCTTGGCGTCGGCGCTGCCATTTACCGTTCGAACTCACGATGGCGAGGCCGCACATGTTGCGTTCAGGCTGGACGCCGCTCAGAGTGCCGATCTCGCTGGCTGGCTCGCCCGCAATTTCGGCGAGGCCGTTGCGGCCTGATCGCGACGCACGAGGTAGACAGCCGGTCCATCGGCTTGACCTGCCTTCGCAGGCGACGGCGAGACGGGACTTCGACGTTCGGGATGAGGCGCTCCGGCGGTGTCAGTCGCCGGCAGGCTTTCTCATCCGGCGCAAGCGAGGCCGGTGTGTGGCGAATCACACCTGAGATCGTTCTCTTTCGCGCTTATGTGTCAGTCTCGCTGACTCAAACCTGATCGCTTGAGGGCCTACTTCCCGTAGTTTTGCGGAGCATTTCTCTTGCTGTCGCTCCCGCGGGCAAGTCCGTATTTACCGTAACGATCTAGGATCACCGAATCTGATGCGGGGCTCCGGATCCTTCCATGAACATTCGCTTGTCATTGTCCTCCGCGATCATCGCGTTCGGAATCGCGCTCGCCATCGGCTTTGCCGCCGTGGTTTCGACCAGCCTGTACGCCTTGAAAGAACTGAAGGTCGGCGGGCCGCTCTATTCCGACATCAAGCTGGGCAACGACCTCATCGCGGACATCCTGCCGCCGCCGGAATACGTCATCGAGGCCTATCTCGAGGCCACCCTCGCCATGCGCGAGCCGGACCAGCTGGCGGCCCATGGCGAGCGCCTGGTCCAGCTCCGCAAGGACTACGACGATCGCAAGGCATTCTGGGTCGGCTCCAGCCTTTCTGCCGACCTGAAGACGGCGCTGGTGTCGAAGTCCGATGCCGAGGTGCAGAAGTTCTGGAAGCTGTTGTCCGACCAGCTACTGCCGGCCCTCAAGGCCAAGGACATGGCTGCCGCCGAGCGCGCCTATGCGCAGCTGAAGGATGCCTACACCGCGCATCGCGCCGTCATCGACAGCATCGTCGAGAGCGCCAACAAGCAGAATGCCGACATCGAGAAGCTGGCCGCGGAGCGCGACAGCTCGATGCTCTATGTCCTCCTCGGCGTCTCGGCCGCCGTGCTCACCTTCATCGCCGCCGGCCTGCTCGGGGTTGCCCTCGGCGTGGTGCGCCCGATCGTCCGCATGACGGGCACGATGCAGAAGCTCGCGACCGGCGATCTGGCCGCCGACATTCCGTTCGCGCACCGCCAGGACGAAGTCGGCTCGATGGCGGCCGCCCTGCTGGTGTTCAAGCAGGCCGCGGTCGAGAATTCCCGCCTGCGCGAGGAGCAATTGCAAAAGGAGCAGGACGCGGCGCTTGCCAAGCGCGGAGCCCTGCACCAGATGGCCGAAATCGTCGAGCGCGAGACCGGCCGATCGGTCGACACCGCGAGCGCGGCGACAAAAGGCGTGGAGCACGCCGCTACCGGCCTATCCGAGATCGCGAGGTCGCTCTCCGCGCAGTCGCAGGCGGTCGCCGCGGCCTCCACCCAGGCCCTTGGCAGCTCGCAGACCGTCTCGGCCGCGGCGGAAGAGCTCAGTGCCTCGATCCGCGAGATCGCGACCCAGGTCGCGCGGACCAGCACGGTCACCAAATCGGCGGTCGCCGGTCGGGAGCAGGCGCGTTCGACCATCCAGGCGCTGGCGGGCGCGGTGAAGAAGATCGCCGAGGTCTCCGACCTCATCGGCGGCATCGCGGGGCAGACCAACCTGCTGGCGCTCAACGCCACGATCGAGGCGGCGCGCGCTGGCGAGGCCGGCCGCGGCTTCGCGGTGGTCGCCGCGGAAGTGAAATCCCTGTCCGACCAGACCGCCAAATCCACCGAGGAGATCGGGCGGCTGATTGCCGAGGTCCAGGCCTCGACGCAGGCCGCGGTGGACGCCGTCGAAACCATGGGAGGCCATATCGTCGAGATCGACGGCGTTGCCACCTCGGTTGCCGCGGCGATGGAAGAGCAGGACGCCGCGACGCGCGAGATCACGCGGTCGATCTCCGAATCGGCGTCCGCCGCGAAAGAGGTCTCGGCCAAGATCGGCAATGTCAGCCGCGACGCCGCCTCCGTGAACGAGCGGGCCGCGGAGGTCAGGCAGGCGATCGCCGGCATGGCGGCCAATCTCGAAGCGCTGCGGTCGGTCGTGGTCCGGACGGTGCGCGCCTCGACAGCGGCGGCTTGAGCCGGCGGCTGCGGCCGCTGGCGCCCGGCAGCGCGGTTGTGCAGAATGGAGCAACGCGACGGGGGTCGGGCGCTCATGACAGATTCACGATTGCCGGAGGCGGCGGACGCCGCACATCTCACCGCGGCACTGCGCAAGGCCGGCGCGCTGGACGCAGGTGCCGTGCGCGAGGTCAAGGTGCTGCATGAGCGCGACACGGTCGTGTCGCATATCACCCGGCTCGGCCTGCGCTATGTCGGGGAATCCGCCGGCTCGCCGCAGTCTCTGATTCTCAAGACGCCGCATGCCGCGTTCGCCAAGCCGCTGGCGAATGCCGGTCGCCACGAGGTGGCCTACTACACACAGCTTGCGCCCAGAATGCCGGCGCAGCTGGTGCCGCGCTGCTTCGACGGGAATTTCGACGAGGAGAGCCTCGCCTGGCATCTCCTGCTGGAGGATCTCACCGACAGCCACGAGATCGCGAGCCAATGGCCGCTGCCGCCATCGCGCGGTCAGGCGCTGGCCATCGTCACCGCGCTCGCGCGCTGGCACGCGGCGTGGTGGGACCATGCCGGTCTCGGCGAGACCGCCGGGACCTGGGCGAGCACGGACGATACAGCCGCAGATTTGGAGACGTTCGCATCCCATTACGACCGGTTCGCCGATCAGCTCGGCGATCGTCTCAGTGAAGAGCGCCGCACGCTCTACCGCCGCTTCATCGATCAGTCCGACCGGCTGTTGCGGCGCTATCATTCGCACCGCCACCTCACCATCACCCATGGCGACGCCCATATCTGGAATTTTCTGCTGCCGCGTGCCGGCGTGACGGACACCGTCCGTATCTTCGATTTCGACCAGTGGCGGATCGGCGTGCCGACCCGCGACCTCGCCTATATGATGGCGCTGCATTGGTATCCGGAACGCCGGCAGGCGCTCGAGCGCCTTCTGCTCAACCATTACCACGACACGCTGATCGCGCACGGCGTCAGCGGCTATACGCGCGGCGCGCTCGATCAGGACTATCGCTGGTCGGTGCTCTGGCACATCACCAAGCCGGTCTGGCAATGGAGCATCAATATCCCCCCGGTGATCTGGTGGAATAATCTGGAGCGCGTGATGCTCGCTGTCGACGATCTCGGCTGCGAAGAGTTTTTGGGGTAGGGGTGCTGAACCTGCGCTTCGCTTGTCCAGGACGACGGCGGAAGTTGTGACCCCCCTTACTCCATCACCGCATGCTCCGGCCCCGCGGCCTGCTTGCGCAGAGTGGCCTTGGTCGAACCGATCAAAAGAGCGAGCGGGATGGTGCAGAGGATGAAGACCATCACCAGCTGGTAGTCGTGTGCGAAGGCGATGATCTGCGCCTGCACGCTGACCATTCTGTCTGCCATGGCGCGGCCGGCGTCGGTGGAGAGGTTGATCATGCCGCTGACGTTGGGCATCTGCAACGCGTGGTTGAACGGGTTTATGTCCTCGGAGAGGATCGCATAGGTCCGCCGCGTGCCCTGGGTCAGCTGGGCGATGACCACGGATATGCCGACCGAACTCGCGACGTTGCGCATCAGGGTCAGCATCGCGGTGCCGTCGGTGCGCAGATTGTTCGACAGCGTCAGGAACGCCACTGTCGAGAGTGGCACGAAGACGAGGCCGAAGCCAAAGCCCTGGATGACGCTCACGGTCACGATCTCCGGTACCTGGGTCAAATCGGTCCAGCCGGTCATCTGGTAGAGCGAGCCGGCGGTCAGCGTCAGGCCGGAGATGATCAGCGTGCGCGCCTCGAAATAACGCATCATGCGGCCGACCAGCATCATGGCGAAGAAGGTGCCGAAACCGCGGCTCGCCAGCAGCAGGCCCGCGGTGATGATGGGATAGCCGATCACGTTCTGCATGTAGGGCGAAGCCAGCGCCATGGTCGAGAACAGCACGAGCCCCATCACGACCATGAACATGCAGCCGGTGACGAAGTTGCGATCCCGGAATAGCGCGAAGCGGATGAACGGCGTCGAGGTCGTGAAGGAGTGCGCGAGGAAGTAGTAGAAGGCGACGGCCGAGATGATGAACTCCGCGAGAATCTCATTGGATTCCAACCAGCCCAGCTGCTCGCCGCGGTCGAGCGCAAGCTGCAGCGAGCCGATCGCCACCGCCAGCGCGGCGAAGCCGAACCAGTCGAATTTGAGGCTGAGATTCCTGTCTGTCTCGTCCATGAAGACGATCAGTCCGAGCACGGTGATGAAGCCGAACGGCAAGTTGACGAAGAACACCCAGTGCCACGAATAGGTCTCGGTCAGCCAGGCGCCGAGTGAGGGGCCCATGATCGGGCCCATCATCACGCCCATGCCCCAGATCGACATCGCCTTGGCGCGCTCCTGCAGCGTGTAATAATCGAGCATCACCGATTGCGACAGCGGCACCAGGGCCGCGCCGAACACGCCCTGCAGCAGCCGGAACAGCACCATCTGGTTGATGTCTTGCGCGAGGCCGCACAGCACCGAGGCCATGGTGAAGCCGGCTGCGCAGATGATGAAGATGCGCTTGCGGCCGAAGCGGTTGGCGATCCAGCCCACCGGCGCCGTCATGATCGCGGCGGCGACGATGTAGGAGGTCAGCACCCAGTTGATCTGGTCCTGCGAGGCCGACAGCGTGCCCTGCATGTAGGGCAGGGCGACATTGGCGATGGTGGTATCCAGCGCCTGCATGATGGTCGCGGTCATGGCGCAGATCGTCACCATGTTCCGGCGCAGGCCGGGGACCATCAAATGGGCATTGGGGCCGGACACCGGATCAGTCCTTGTCCTGGTTCGCCGTTGCCGACAGGCCTAACAGGCCGGCAAGCGAGCGCTGATGGCCGGTGTCGATGGTGGCATAGACGCTCATGCCGGCCTTCAGCTTCCGCACGTATTTGTCGGTTTCGTCGAAATAGATCCGGATCGGCACGCGCTGCACCACCTTGACGAAATTGCCGGTGGCGTTCTGCGGCGGCAGGATCGCGAATTGCGCGCCGGTGCCGGGCGAGAGCGAGCCGATCTTGCCCTTGAAGACGTGGTTCGGGAACGCGTCGACCTCGAGCGTGACGGCCTGCCCTTCGGTAACGTGGGTGAGGTCGCTCTCCTTCGGATTGGCGTCGACCCAGGGATGGGCGACGTCGATGATGGAGAAGACGGGCGTGCCGGCTGTGACGAAGCGGCCGAGCTGGATCTGCTCGACCTGTGTCGCCACGCCGTCCATCGGAGCGCGCAGCACGGTGTGGTCGAGGTTGCGCTGGGCATCGTCCAGCTTGGCTTTCGCCTGTGCGTAGGGCGGGAATTGCTCCAGCGGCAAGGCGGGGTCGCCGAGCAGCTGCGTCTTGGCGTTGGAGAGTTGCTGCTTGATGTATTGCGCCTGTGCGCCGGCGGTGACCAGAGCATTCGAAGCGTTGTCGAGATCAAGCTGCGAGCCGAAATTGTTCTTCACCAGCGCCTGCTTGCGCTCGACGTCGCGCTGCTTCAGATCGATGCCTTGCTGGGCAAGGTTGAGCATGTCGCCATAGATCTTGATGTTGGCAACGAGATTGTCATAGGTCGACTGCGCCTGCATCAGCTGCGCCCTGGCCTCGTCCACCGCGAGGCGGAACGGCACGGGGTCGATCTCGAACAGCTCGTCGCCGCGCTTGACCGACTGGCCTTCCTTCACGACCACCTTCAGGATCTTGCCGGAGATGTCGGGCGTCACCAGCACTTTCTGGGCGCCGACATAGGCGTCGTCGGTGCCGACATAGCGGCCGCCGTTGAGATAGAAGGTGATGCCGCCGATGGCGACGACGATCGGCAGCACGACCAGGAGGAGGACGCGGCGATAGCGGCGCAGACCCGCCATCAGCCGGCGGCGCGGATCGGTGCCGGCCTTCTTGGTCGGCTTGCCGCTGTCGCTCTTCTGCTCAGGCTGGAATTTGAGAACCTGGTCAGCCATAGCGCTGCTCCTTACGCGCTTGTTCCGCTCCGCTGGTCTGGATCGCGTTACGCACGTTTTCCTTGATGGATTCGAGTTGGGTGAGAAGACGGTGAGCGTCCGCCGGATTGATGCCGTCGAGCGCGTTGGCCGTAAGCTCGGACTTGAGGCCGCTCATCTTGCCGAGCAAGGTCCGGCCGGCCTTCTTCAAGTAGAGCCGTTTGACGCGGCGGTCCGAGGCGTCGTTGCGGCGCTCGATCCAGTCGCTGTCGCAGAGCTTGTCGATCAGCCGCGTCAGCGTGATCGGCTGCATTTCCAGAAGCTCGGCGAGTTCCGATTGTTTCATGCCCTCGCTGCGCTCGACCTTGGACAGCACCGCCCATTGCGCGCGGGTGATGCCGAAGCGCGAGGCCTCCTTGTCGGCGTAGACGCGCAACAGGCGGTAGAGCTCACCGAGCGTGAACAGGAAGTTCTGGTCGACCGACCCGCGGGTCATAAGCTTTGTCTCCTATAAGCTCGCATATGATAAGCAAGCTTATGATTATTTCACGGCGGGTTAGCGGGACGCTGTCCCGCCGCGAAAGCATGGCTGGTGGCCAAGACCCCCGGTCGCGCTTTGGGTTCCATCGGCGAAATGCTAGAAGTCAGGCCACATGACCCTCGCAAAGCCGGCATTTCCGACGCCCGACCACGATCACGGCCGCTGCACCGCGGACGCGCTGTCGCATGCCGAGGCCGTTTGCGAGCAACGCGCGCAGAAATTCACGCCGATCAGGCGCCAGGTGCTGGGAGCGCTGCTCTCCAGCCATCGTCCGCTCGGCGCCTACGAGGTGATCGACGAACTGGCTAAATCGATGCCGCGGCCGGCGCCGATTACGATCTATCGTGCTCTCGATTTCTTGATGGCCAACGGCCTCGTGCACCGCATCGAAAGCCGAAATGCCTATCTGGCCTGCGCCGCCCACGATCATGACGCGACGTCGGCGGTGACGTTCCTGATCTGCGAGCGCTGCGGCCTCGTCGGCGAGATTCCGTCGGCCTCCTTCGCCAGGGACCTCAACTCCGCCGCGCGCAGCTCAGGCTTCGCCCCCAAATTGTCCGTGGTGGAAATCACGGGCGTCTGCGCCCATTGTCAGAAAGCTGCATAAGCAACAACGGCGCAAAGCCGGTTTTTCGGGAAGACATGTCCTCACCACAAGCCATACCGTCCACCGGGCGCCCTCTCAGTGCCGGCGCCATCGCGCTGATGCTCATGCTGTGCCTGACCTGGGGGTTCAACCAGATCGCGGTGAAGCTGGTGCTGCCGGACATCCCGCCGATGCTTCAGGCGATGATCCGCTCGATGGGCGCGTTGCCGGTGCTGTTCATCATAGGCAGCTTGCGCGGCGTCAAATTCTTCGAGCGCGACGGCACCTGGAAACCGGGCCTCATCGCCGGATTGATGTTCGGCATCGAATTCGTGCTGATCTTCCAGGGGCTGCGCCTCACCCCTGCGTCCCGCGCGGTGGTGTTTCTCTACACCGCTCCGTTTTTCGTCGCGCTTGGCTCCTATCAGGTGCTCGGCGAGCGGCTCGGCGGCACGCAATGGCTGGGGCTCGCCATCAGCTTTGCCGGCGTCGCGCTCGCCATCGGCGTGCCGCAGCCCAATGTCGATTCCCACGTTCTGCTCGGCGACCTCATGATCGTCGGCGGCGCGGCGCTGTGGGCTGCGACCACACTGGTCGCCAAGAGCACGCGGCTGCGCTTCGCCGCGCCCGAGAAGGCGCTGGGCTATCAGGTCGCGACCTCGATCCCGATCCTGGGGCTGGCAGCCTGGCTGTTCGGCGAATCCATAACCCACACGCCGTCCCCGCTGTCGCTCGGCCTGATGGCCTTTCAGGCGATCTGGGTGGTGGGAACCACGTTCACGCTTTGGTTCGCGTTGGTGAAGACCTATTCGGCCAGCAAATTGTCGGCTTTTACCTTCATCACCCCTTTGTTTGGCGTGGTGGGTAGCTATTTCATCATGCACGACACCTTGAGCCTGACTTTCGGGGCGGCGGCCGTCCTTGTAATTGCTGGGCTTTTTCTGGTTAACCGTCCCAGCCGAACGGCTGTGGCGCCGCCTGATGCATTGCTGAACGTCACCAAAACCTGATATTTGGACGCCATGAACAAGCTCGAAAACCCCATCGATTCCGACGTCGCTGGCCCCGCGCCCCGGCACAGGACCACCCAGGTCAAGGTCGGCGACGTCGCCGTCGGCGGCGGTGCGCCGATCGTCGTGCAGTCGATGACCAACACCGACACCGCCGATATCGACGGCACCATCGCCCAGGTCGCAGCGCTCGCGCGCGCCGGATCCGAAATGGTCCGCATCACGGTCGACCGCGAGGAGGCCGCTGCCGCCGTTCCGCACATCCGCGACGGCCTGCTCAAGCGAGGCATCACCACGCCTCTGATCGGCGACTTCCATTATATCGGCCACAAGCTGCTCGCCGCCTATCCGGCCTGCGCCGAGGCGCTCGCCAAATATCGCATCAATCCCGGCAATGTCGGCTTCAAGGACAAGCGCGACACCCAGTTCGCCGACATCATCGAGATCGCGAACAAGAACAGCAAGCCGGTGCGCATCGGCGCCAATTGGGGCTCGCTCGACCAGGAACTGCTGACCAAGCTGATGGACGAGAACGCCGCGTCCGCCAACCCGCGCGACGTGCGCGCGGTGACGCGCGAGGCCATGGTGCAGTCCGCGCTGCTCTCGGCCGCGCGTGCCGAAGAGCTCGGCATGCCGAAGGACCGCATCATTCTGTCCGCAAAGGTCTCGGCGGTGCAGGATCTCATCGCGGTCTATCAGGATCTTGCCAGCCGCTCCGACTATGCGATTCATCTCGGTCTGACCGAAGCCGGCATGGGCACCAAGGGCATCGTGGCGTCCTCGGCCGCGCTCGGCATCCTGCTGCAGCAGGGCATCGGCGACACCATCCGCATCTCGCTGACCCCGGAGCCGGGCGGCGATCGCACCCGCGAGGTGCAGGTCGGCCAGGAGCTCTTGCAGACCATGGGTTTTCGCACCTTCGTGCCGCTGGTCGCGGCCTGCCCCGGTTGCGGCCGCACCACCTCGACCACGTTCCAGGAGCTGGCGCGCTCGATCCAGGATTTCATCCGCGACGAGATGCCGGCCTGGAAGACGAAATATCCCGGCGTGGAAGAACTCAACGTCGCGGTGATGGGTTGCATCGTCAACGGCCCCGGCGAATCCAAGCATGCCAATATCGGCATCTCGCTTCCGGGCACGGGCGAAGCGCCGGCCGCCCCGGTGTTCGTCGACGGCAAGAAGTTCCGCACGCTGCGCGGCCCGACCATCTCCGCCGACTTCAAGGCGCTCGTGATCGATTACATCGACCAGCGCTACGGCCAGGGCGCCAAGGTGCCGGTGACCGCGGCGGAGTGATTTCACTCAGCTGTAGCCCGCGCTCTGCTCGTCGCCCCCGCGAAGGCGGGGGCTCGTAACCACAGGCCGTTGTGGTTATGGTGAACTGTCACTCCGAATCATCGTCAAACCCAATTCTGCGGTTATGGGTCCCGGGCTCGCGCTTTGCGCGCCCCGGGACGACGGCTGTGCTTGCAGCGCAGATTGCGTATCTGTCACCGCGCGCTACGATGGCTCTCAATCAACAATGATTGGGAGCAACACCCATGAGCTCACTCGCCGGCAAGCAGGGCCCGCGCTACCGCCACACGGCGGAAGACGGCACGCCTTACGAAACCATCGCGGTCGAAAAGCTGACCCCGATCATCGGCGCGGAAATATCCGGCGTAGACATCGGCAAGCTCGTCTCGGACGATGCCCGCTCCAACCGGCAGATGGACGAGATCCACCGCGCGCTGGCCGAAAACCTCGTCATCTTCTTGCGCGACCAGCACATCACGCCGCAGCAGCATCTCGCCTTCGGCCGCAAGTTCGGCGAGCTGCATTTCCATCCCGCCGCCCCGCACGAGGACGAAGACCCGGCGCTGATGAAGATCTATGCCGATGCGAACTCGCCGCGTGCCAATGGCGAGGGCTGGCATTCCGACGTGTCCTGCGATCTCGAGCCGCCGATGGGATCGATCCTCTACATCAAGCAATGCCCGCCGCGCGGCGGCGACACGCTGTTCGCCAACATGTATGCGGCCTATGAGGCGCTGTCGGATCGGATGAAGGCCTATCTCGACGGGCTGACTGCGCTGCACGACGGCGAGCCGATCTATCGCGGGCTCTACGCCAATTACGGCGTCGCCGACCGTCCATCCTATCCGAGTGCCGAGCATCCCGTGGTGCGCACGCATCCGGTCACGGCTAAGAAGGCGCTCTACGTCAATCGCGGCTTCACCCGCCACATCAACGGCGTCCCGCGCGACGAGAGCGATGCGATGCTTGCCTACCTCTATCAGCACGCGGAAAACCCGCTATTCCAGTGCCGCTTCCGCTGGACCGAGAACGCCATCGCGTTCTGGGACAACCGCTGCACCCAGCACCGCGCAATGTGGGACTATTGGCCCCATACGCGGTCCGGCACGCGGGTGACGGTGAAGGGCGAGAGGCCGGTGTAGACGCCGCTTCTTGCGTTGACGTCCTCCTGCTCCCGCGCCAATCTTCCCAAAAACAAATCGGGGGGATCAGCCATGCTCCGAGCCGAGGACAACAAGTTCCTGACCGAGTCCGGCCCTGGAACGGGCATGGGCGAATTGTTGCGCCGCTTCTGGATTCCCGTGCTCCTGTCGAAGGAGCTTCCCGAACCCGATAGCGAGCCGAAGAAGATCATCGTCCTCGGCGAGGAGCTGCTCGCCTTCCGCGACTCACGCGGCGTCGTCGGAATCATCGATCAGTACTGCCCGCATCGCGGCGCCAATCTCTGGCTCGGGCGCAATGAAGAATGCGGCATCCGCTGCGTCTATCACGGCTGGAAGTTCGATACCGAAGGTCGCTGCGTCGACATGCCGACCTCCTATCCCGATCTCAACGCCAAGGATCTCATCCGCATCAAGTCCTATCCGGTGCGCGAATGGGGCGAGATGATCTGGGCCTATATGGGCCCCGCGAATGCGATGCCCGAGCTGCCCGATCTGGAGATGGCGCTGCTGCCGGCCTCGCACCGCTACGTCAGCAAGAAATGGCAGGATTGCAACTGGGTGCAGGCGCTGGAAGGCTCGATCGACACCGCGCACTTCACCTTCGCGCATCTCTCCTTCGACAAGGAGGAGAACGAGATTCTGGACATCAAGAAGCATTTCGTGAACCCGATCGCGCGGATGTCGAGCGATCACATGCGCTGGATCGCGGAGGACCCGCGGCCGGTGATCAAGATCGCCCCGCACGACGCCGGCCTCACCATCGCAGGCGGCCGGCTCACCGGCGGCGACAACATCTACTGGCGCATCGCGCAGTTCCTGATGCCGTTCCACGCCTATGCGCCGAGCGCGATGCCGGGCGAGAACATCTTTGGCCAGACCTTCGTTCCGGTCACGGACACCAATTGCTGGATCTACACTTATGCCTGGAATCCGGATCGTCCACTGACGCAAGCCGAGCGCGACGCCTTCGACCGAGGCAATGGCGTGATCGCGGAAGTCGACGACAATTACGTTCCACTGCGTCACAAGGGCAACGACTATCTGATCGACCGCAAGCTGCAGAAGACCAGGAGCTATACCGGCATCAAGGGCGTCTCCGAACAGGACGCCGCCGTGCAGGATAGTCAGGGCCCGATTGCCGACCGCACCCGTGAGCATCTCGGCCCGACCGATCTCGGCATCATGCATTTCCGCAAGACAGTGATGGAGCTGGCGCGTGCGCTCCAGCAGGGCGTGCCGCCGCCGCAGGCTGCGCATCAGGATCGCTACGCCGTGCGCTCCGGCGCCTGCGTCACCAGCAAGGCCAAGGACCTGCCCGCGGTGATGCTGGAACGCTTTGGCGACGTCGCGGGATTCGTCGGCCACCCCAGGATTGCGGCAGCGGAGTAGGACTTGAGGCGATCGCGGAGCATCATCGCAATTCTCGTCTCGCCGCTCGTCGCGTCGATCGTGCTGTCGCCGCTCGGCAGCGGTCAAGCCGTTGCGCTGCGAAAAATGGTAAAACCGAAGCCGACGCAATCCGCGGCCAAATGCGAGATGTCGAAATTCCGGATCGTCGTGGATGTCGGGCACACGCCGGACTCCTACGGCGCGTTGAGCGCGCGCAACGACACGGAGTTCGGCTTCAATTTCCGGCTTGCAAGGTTGATCACGGGCAAGCTCAAGTCCGAAGGCTTTGGCGCAACCCGCCTGCTCGTCACGGACGGCAAGGCGCGGCCGAGCCTGTTCAAGCGCGTCAGTGCCGCGAATGACGGCCGGGCCGATCTCTTCCTGTCGATCCATCACGATTCGGTGCCGGACAAGCTGCTCGAGACGTGGGAGTTCGATGGCGCGAACAGCTATTTCAGCGACCGGTTTTCAGGCCATTCGCTGTTCGTGTCGGAGCGGAATCCGCACTTCGCCACCAGCCTGATGCTGGCCCGGATGATCGGCAGGCAGTTGAAGGAGCAGGGACTGCATTATGCCAGCCAATACACCCTGCCGGTGATGGGCCGCTACCGGCGTCAGCTGCTCGACAAGGATGTCGGCGTCTACCGTTACGACGGGCTCGTCGTGCTGTCGCAAACCCGCAGCGCCGCCGTGCTGCTGGAGGCCGGCTCGATCATCAACCGCGACGAGGAAATGACGATGAACTCGCAGGAGCGACAGGACCAGATTGCGGACGCCGTGGCGGTAGCGGCGCGGGAGTTTTGCGGGAAGCGGTAGTCGGTTTTGCTTGCGATGACAGAAGCTACAGCGGTGTCCCCCGATACTCCCGGTTCGCCAAACTCGCTTCCTCCAGATCCAGATCGCGCTCGATCCGCCGACGCGTCTCGTCGGTGATCTGGCCGTCGCGCAGCAGGTCGTGGATGAATTTGCGCTCGGCGGCGATCAGGTCGCGGGTCAGCGCGGTGCCGGCGGTGGAAACGTCATGGTGGGTGGGATCGAGCGAATCGGGAAGCTGGTTGACGCGGATCTCGTGGCGCGCGCGCAGGAGCCGCATCACCTCGTCCGACACGTCCTTTTCCCCGGTCAGCGCGTCGAGCGACTTCAGCGCCGCGTCGAGGGCCTGGCGCCGGGCCGCGATTTCGGCCTCGTGCTCGGCGACATGCTCGTTGCGGCCGGCGTCCGCGACGCCGAGCCAGCCCACCACCGGTGGCAGCGTCAAGCCGACCCCGATCAGCGTGACGAAAATGACGCCGAAGGCGACGAACAGGATCAGGTCGCGAAACGGAAACGCCTCGCCGCCCGGCAGCGTGAACGGCAGCGCCAGCGCTGCCGCCAGCGACACGGCGCCGCGCACGCCGGTGAACGCGAGCACGAACGGCCATTGCCATGGCGGCGACGGGTCGCGCGCGCGCAGCGACTTGCTGAGCATCCGCGGCAGATAGGTCGCGGGATAGAGCCAGGCGAAGCGTGCGATCACGACGACCGCCAGCACCACGGCGGTCGCGATCATGATGTCGTCGAGCGGAAACGCCTTCGACTTCTCGTAGAGCGCGCGCATCTGGAATCCGGTGAGCAGGAACAGCAAGCCCTCGATGAGATAGATCACGAGGTCCCAGAAGAAGATGCCTTGCAGCCGGGTCGATGCCGAGATCAGCAGCGGGCCGTTCCAGCTCACATAGAGGCCGCAGGCGACCGTGGCGATCACGCCGGAGCCGCCGAGATGCTCGGGCAGCCAGTAGGAGACGTAGGGCGTGATCAGCGACAGTGTCAGCTCGACCTGTGGATCCCCCGACCATTTGCGGAAGCGCAAGGAGAGCCAGCCGACGCCGATGCCGAAGGCGATCTCGCCGGCGATAATGAGCAGAAACTCGCCGCCCGCCAGAGGCAGCGAGAAATTCCCGACCATGATCGCGGCGAGCGCGAAGCGGTAGAGGATCAGCGCGGTGGCGTCGTTGGCGAGCCCTTCGCCTTCGAGGATGACCATGAGCCTGCGCGGCAGGTGCAGTCGCCGCGCGATTGCGAGCGGCGCCACCACGTCCGGCGGCGCGACGATGGCCCCCAGCAGGAATCCGACCGTCCAGGGCAGCCCGATCATATAATGAGTGGCGGCCGCCACCAGTGCTGCGGTGAAGATCACCGCGCCGACCGCGAGCAGCACGATCGGGCGCAGATTGTTCCTGAACTCGCGCCAGCTCATGGCGACGCTGGCCGAGTAGATCAGCGGCGGCAGCACCATCAGCAGCACCAGTTCCGGCGGCAGTTCGACCGGCGGCATGCCCGGCACGAAGGCGAGGCCGACGCCGGAGAGCATCAGGAGAATGGCGGGCGCAATGTTGAAGCGGCGCGCGACAAGTGCCGTGCCCGCCAGCACGGCGAGCAGGATGAGAAAGGTCTGAAATTTAGCGGCGATCATGGCCTGTCTTGGCCCGGAAGCAACCGCAAGGTCAATGCGCGCGGCTCACGCCAGCCGCTCGGCCACCATGCGGCCGATGCGGGCGAACACGGCTTCGATCCGTGCCGCACTCGGCGTGCCGCCCTGGGTATAGGCCACGATCAGGACCGGTGTATCCGGCTTGGGCCAGACCACCGCGATATCGCCCGAGGCGTCCTTGCCGTTGTTGCCGGTCTTGTCGCCGATCTTCCAGCTCGCGGGGAGCCCGCCGCGCAGCCGGTTCGCGCCGGTCTTGCAGCCCACCATCCATTCGGTGAGTTGAGCACGCGAGGCCGGCGACAGCGCCTCGCCCGTCACCAGCCGGCGCAGATTGCCGGCCATCGCCACCGGCGTCGTCGTGTCATGGGGATCGCCCGGCGGGGAACGGTTGAGCTCGGGCTCGTTGTGGTCGAGCCGCGAGGTGGCGTCGCCAAGCGACCGCCAGAACGCGGTGAGTGCGGCCGGACCGCCGATCCGCGCCAGCAGCAAATTGGCACAGGTGTTGTCGCTGAGCTCGATGATCGCCTTGCACATGTCGGCGACCGACATCGCACGGGCCGCGAGATTCTGCTTGGCGACCGGCGCGTAGTCCAGAAGATCGGCCTGGCCGTAAGGGATCATGGCCGCAAGCTGCTCCTCGCCGCGATCGACCCGCGCCAGCACGCAGGCCGCGAGCGAGGCCTTGAAGGTCGAGCACATGACGAACCGCTCGTCGGCGCGCCAGGCGATCGTCGCGCCGGTCGCAAGGTTCTCCGCATAGACCCCGATCCGGCCGCCGCTGTCGCGCTCATAGGCCTCGAGTTCCGGCAGCGTCTCCGCGGCGAGCGCGGGAGAGGCGGCAAACCAGCACAGCGAGGCGAGCAGAGAACGGCGGTCGAGAGGCATGGGGGGCCTTTTGAGAGAGACGGGCAGGTGGAGATGCGGTGTGCACGCCATCCGTGCAACGAGTGCGCCCGATTTCGGGCAACGAAAGATCAGGCCCCTCATTCCCTCAGGTCATACCGATAAGACTTGGACACGATCTGCCAGCCGTCGGCGAGCTTCATCGCCACCAGATAGTCGGTGAAAAACCGCGGCGGCAACTGGCACCGGACCTTGATGAAGGCGGTCTTGTCGTCCGAACGGTCGATGGTGACGATGAAATCCTCGCGCGGCTTGCCTTCGGCCTTGCCGGAGGGACGCTTGCGGACGCGGTCGAGCCAGTCGGGCACGGTCAGCACCTGGAGCTCGCCCTTCTCGACCCAGCGTAAATCGGCGGAGGGATGAAAGATGGCGCCGAGCTTTTCGGCGTCGCCTTCGTAAAGTCCGTCGAAATAGGATTGCACGACGGCTTCGACGCCCGAACGGTTCTGGCTCATGGGTCATCCCTTTGAATGATGGCTCGGGGTGAACTTAGTCGTACATGTCAAAATGCGCTATGGTGTCCGTACCATTTGCGCAAGGACGCTGTGATGACCGGATCAGAGAATGCGAACGCTCCCATCCTGACCGGCGAATGCTATTGCCGCGCGGTGCGCTACGAGGTGGCTGACGCGTTCTCCTATGCGATGAACTGCCACTGCTCGAATTGCCGCCGCACCACCGGCGCCGCCTTCAAGCCGTTCGCCGGGATCGAGCGGAGCAAGCTGCGCATCGTCAGGGGTGAGGACCAGCGCACCATCTATGGTGACGACACCACCCATGACGCCCACTGTGCTCGCTGCGGCTCGCTGCTTTATTCCCGGGTGCGCGAGGGAAAATGGGTCCATGTCGCCATGGGAACCCTGGTCGATGCCCCCTCGATCCGGCCGGGCGCCCACATTTTCGTGGGCTCGAAGGCGCCCTGGCACGAAATTACAGACGAGCTACCGCAATATCGGGGGCATATTGGAGATGGCTGAGGGAACCCGGCCCGCGCGTGCGCCCGTCAGCGAACCCCGGCAGGGCTGGCACGACAAACAAAAGGGGCCTTTTGCGGCACCCCGCGGGCGCGGCCTTCGTGACCTCCATCACAAGCACCCGCGCCGGAACTTGCTAAAGCGATCCCAAGGGGGCCCGTACGGCCCTGAACTCGGAAGTCGTGTCATGCGCCATTTGCTCAGACTTGGTCCGCTTCTCCTCGCTCTCACGCTGCTGTTCGGCGCCGGGCCTGCGTTCGCCGGAAAGCGCGTGGCGCTGGTGATCGCCAACTCGGCCTATCAGCACGCGCCGTCGCTCGCCAATCCCGTCAACGACGGCACGGTGATGGCCAGGACGCTGAAGGAGGCCGGCTTCGACATCGTGGATTCCCGGCATGACCTGTCGGCGCTGGAGACGAGGCGTGTGTTGCGCGAATTCGCCGACGCAACCCGCGATGCCGATATCGCCGTGGTCTACTATGCCGGCCACGGCATCGAGGTCGAAGGCTCGAACTATCTGATCCCCGTCGACGCCAAGCTCGAGCGCGACACCGACGTGTTTGACGAGGCGCTGTCGCTCGACCGCGTTCTGGTCGCGGTCGAACCCGCAAAACAGCTTCGCCTCGTGATCCTGGACGCCTGCCGCGACAATCCGTTCGGCAAGACCATGAAGCGCACGATTGCCTCGCGCGGTATCGGCCGCGGCCTCGCCCAGGTCGAGCCGACCAGCTCCAACACGCTGATCGCCTATTCGGCCAAGGCCGGTTTCACGGCGCAGGACGGCGACGGCGCCAACAGCCCCTTTACCGTGGCGCTGTCGAAGCACCTGACGACGCCCGGCCTCGACGTCCGCCGCGCCTTCGGCTTCGTGCGCGACGACGTGCTCAAGTCGACGGGTAACAAGCAGGAACCGTTCGTCTACGGCTCGCTCGGTGGCGACGACGTGCCGCTGGTGCCGGTCAAGGTGACGGCTGCCGCTGCGCCCGCGCCGAATCCTCAGGCCGACATCCGCCGCGATTACGAGCTCGCGCTCCAGGTCGGCAACAGGCCGGCATGGGACGCGTTTCTCGCCCAGCACCCCGACGGCTTCTATGCCAGCCTCGCCAAGCTTCAGCTCGAGAAAATCAGCGCCGAGCAGGTCCATGCGGCGGCGACGGAAAAGGCCAAGCAGGCCGAGGCTGAACGAGATCGTCTTGCCGCGCTTGGCGCGCAGAAGGATGCGCAGGCCAAGGCTGCGGCCGATGCAAAGGCCGCGGAGCAGGTGCAACTCGCCGCGCAGAAAGCCAAGGAACAGGCACAGCAGCAGGCGGCCGCCGCCGAGCAGCAGCGCGTCAATCTCGCCGCAACGGCGCCGAGTGCTGCGCCAGCCAGCACGGCGAGCCCCTCAGGCACCAACGTTGCTTCGCTGACACCGGCCACTGCGCCGGCCGATCTCAACCGTTCCGTGCAGACTGAGCTCGGCCGCGTCGGCTGCTTCTCCGGCGCCGCCGACGGCAACTGGAACACGTCCGCGCAGCGGTCGCTGTCGCAGTTCAACCGCTATGCTGGCACCAAGCTCGACGTGAAGGTGGCAAGCACCGATGCGCTCGACACCGTCAAGTCAAAACCGTCGCGCGTCTGCCCGCTGGTGTGCGAGCACGGCTTCAAGGTCGACGGCGACAAGTGCACCAGGATCGTTTGCGGCGATGGCTTCGCGCTGAACGACGACAACGAATGCGAGAAGAAGCGTGCCGCAAAGCCGACGACTTCCAAGCCCGCGACCTCGCGACGTGACGACAGCGAGGATCGTCAGGCAAAGAAGCGCGTGCAGACGGGCTCCGCCGGAGGGTATGGCTCAGGCATCGCGGGCGCCGCGGCCGGCGCTGGTCGCGCCTCGGGCGGCAGTGGTCAGATTTATTGCAACGATCTTCTCTGCCGTCCGGTCCAGCGCGGCTGCCACCTCGTATATCGCGGTGGCGGCGGCCCTCACGTTGATGCCAATGCCGAGGTCTGCAACTGAGGGCACTGCGTCCCTCGACATTGTCCGGCGAAGCCGTGACAATGTCGCTGGGATCAGGTCGCGATCGCGCTCGCCGCGATGTTTACCGTCAGCGCCAGCAGCGCCGTGTTGTAGATGAAGGATACGATGCCGTGCGCCGTGGCGGTGCGGCGGATGGTCTTGTCGGTGATGCCGACGTCGGAGACCTGTGCGGTCATTCCGATCACGAACGAAAAATAGACGAAGTCCCAATAATCGGCGTGATCTTCCTTGTCGCCGCTCGGAAACTGAAGACCGCCCGGCTCGGCGTGGCGGTAGTAATCATGCGCGTAATGCAGCGCGAAAGTCGTGTGCACGGCGGCCCAGGACAGCGCGATGGTGGTGATCGCGATGGTCAGCTCCGCCGCGCCGCGATGGGTGCCAAGTTCGACCACGATCGCTGCGATGCTGGCGAACGCGCCGATTGCCGTCACCAGCAGGATCACGAAGCGGCCGTCGTCCTGCATCGCGGCGCTACGGCGGATGTGCTCGTGGTCGTTGCACAGCATCATCGCATAGACCAGCACGAGATAAACCGCGATCAGCGCATCCCAGCCGAGCACGAGCCGCGTCGTCAGCCGGGGTGAGCCCGGCGCGAGCAGGCAGACGAGGACGCCGATACCGAGCGAGATGAACGTCCGCGGCCGGGCGTAAATCAGCCGCATCGGCCGCGACATCTGGCGGAAGCGGACGAGGGCGGGATCCTCTTTGTTGCCGCCCGTCATCGCGTGGCTAGTTCTTCCGCTCGGCCACGAAGCGCGCCGCGGCTTGCAGCACTGCGGCGCGGTCGCCGAAGATTGACACGGCGCTGTCGGCTCGCGCGAGCAGGTCGCGCACGCGCTGCTTGGCGCCCTCGATGCCGAGCTGGGTGACGAAGGTGGTCTTGCCGAGCGCGGCGTCCTGGCCCGACGGCTTGCCCAGCGCAGCCGCGTCGCCTTCCACGTCGAGCAGGTCGTCGGCGATCTGGAAGGCCTCGCCAAGTGCGCGGCCGTAATCGTCGAGCGCCTGATATTCCTTTTGCGAGGCCTGGCCGAGGATCGCTCCGGCGATGCAGCCATAGCGCAGCAATGCGCCGGTCTTCATCTGCTGGAGACGGGCGACATCGACCGGCTCGCGGTCGCCGAAACGGCCTTCCCCGGCAAGATCGAGGATCTGGCCGCCGACCATGCCGCCGATGCCGGCGCAGCGCGCCAGCGCGCGCGTCAGCAGCAGCCGCACATTGGCGTCGCGGTGGATCTCGTCGCGGGTGATGATGTCGAAGGCGAGCGTCAACAGGCCGTCGCCCGCGAGGATCGCGGTCGCGTCATCGGTCTTCTTGTGCAGGGTGGGGCGGCCGCGGCGCAGGTCCGAATTGTCCATCGCCGGCAGATCGTCATGGATCAGTGAGTAGCAGTGGATGCATTCGAGCGCGGCACCGGCGAGCAGCGCCGCCTCGCGCGGCACGCCGAACACGGCCGCGCTCTCGACCACAAGGAACGGTCGCAGGCGCTTGCCGCCGTTCAGGCTCGAATAGCGCATTGCGTCCATCAGTCGCTTGGGCCGGGCGATCTCATCGGGCAGGATGTCGTCCGCCAACAGGCGCCCGAGCAGGGCCTCGGTGTCATCAGCGGTCTTGTCCAGACGTTTGGCGAAATCGGACGGGGACGTGCCGGTCATCAAGAAGGGCTCCAGAACCAAAATTCGGCGGGACAATCCTTTATGCGCCCGCTTCAGTCAATCGTTTGGAAGGGCTAAAAAGCGCTGGAAAAGGCCCGAATTATCACAGACTTAATGGCGAGAGCCGTGGCCGCGTTTCATTTTGCGCCGGGAAGGTCGATTTGCGCATCGTCAAAATCCTGCTGGTAGCGCTCGCGGTCGTGGCTCTCGCGCCCTATGTGATTGCGCCGTTCTACCGCACCGGCCATCCGGTTTCGACGCTGATGGCCTGGCGAAGCTTGCGGGGCGCGCCGATGCATCGGGAATGGATCGATCTGGCGGCGATGTCGGCCTCACTGCCGCGATCGGCGGTGGCGGCCGAGGATGCCCATTTCTGCAAGCATCACGGCATCGATTGGGGCGCGCTGCGCGAGGCGATCGACGACGCGAACGAAGACGGTACGCCGTTCCGGGGCGCCTCGACGATCACCCAGCAGGTCGCAAAAAACCTGTTCCTGTGGCAGGGGCGGGACTTCGTCCGCAAGGCGCTGGAATTCCCGTTGGCGCTGTGGATCGACTTCGTCCTGCCCAAGGCGCGGATCCTGGAGATCTACCTCAACATCGCCGAGCTGGGACCGCAGGGCCAGTTCGGGGTGGAGACCGCCAGCGCCTATGCCTTCGGCAAGTCGGCGGCCAACCTGTCCCCCCGGGAAGCCGCCCTTCTGGCCTCGATCCTGCCGAATCCGGTCAAACGCAGCGCCAGGACCCCTGGACCGGGTGTCAGGCGCCTGGCCGGGACCTATGTTGCCAGGGCGCAGGCCAGCTCGCTTTCGACCTGTTGGCGGGAAAATCGCTGATTTCTGGCCCTTTCCGGACGTATTTTCCGGTCCAAGAGCCTAGCTTTAGGGCCAGCCTTCCTCTATAAGCGCGGCCTTGATCGGCATTCCGCTCGCCCCGTTTGGGTGCTGAGCCGTCCTGTGGACGATGCCCTGATGACACCAATCCCTAGAGGATATTGAAATGGCCGTTCCGAGAAGAAAAACCTCGCCGTCGCGCCGTGGCATGCGCCGCTCGGCAGACGCCATCAAGAAGCCGACCTATGTGGAAGACAAGGACTCCGGCGAGCTCCGTCGTCCGCATCATCTCGACCTCAAGACCGGCATGTACAAGGGCCGTCAGGTCCTGAAGAAGAAAGAGTCCTGAGTTAAGGATCTTTCTCCGGGCGGGATCATTTCGCCTGCCTGATTTCGGCCAACCCATGAGATATGACGGTGACGGCGGCGGAGCGAATGCTTCGCCGCCGCATTGTCCTGTCTGGATATCTTGATCGAGAAGGCATTTCGCCGATGGTCGGTTTCCCGCTGCTCCTGATCCCGCTCGCGGTCTACAATATCATCGCCTTCCTGATGCCGAGCGTGTCCTTTACGGACGTGCTGTTCAAGGTGCCCATGATCACGGGCGAGGCCTGGCCGGTCACGCTCGCCGACGTGATGCTCGCGCTCGGAATCGTGCTGCTGCTGCTCGAGGTGGTGAAGGGCGCGCGGCCGGGCGCGAGATTCCTGATGGATCATTTGCTGTCGCTGATCGTGTTTGGCGCGGCTGCGGCCGAATTCGTGATGTGGCCGAAATTCGGCAACTCCACCTATTTCCTGCTGGTGCTGCTCGCGATGGCCGATTTCCTCGGCGGCATCGCCCAGCGCACGCGCCGCCGCGTCGCCTATGCCGGCGAGACGACAGCGCCCGCTTCGCGCAAGGCCAGGCGTCAGGCCGAAGCGCCGGCCGATGAAGCCGTCGCCGAGCCCAAGTTCGAGCCGCTGATTGCGCCGCAACCGGCACCGGTGGCGCCGCCCGCGCCCACTGCGCAGTCGGTCGCCGAATCCGTGCTGATGGACCACCCGGCGCCGAAGCCCGTCCAGAGCATGCCTTCGCCGGATTTGCAGCCGGGCAACGGCACGCCGCCGTCTCCCGACGCGCCGCCGCGCTGATCGGCCTCAAGCCACCTGTCGCGTCCGCGCGCTGACGCTTCCCAGCGGATGCTTGCTGCCATAGGCCATCTGCGCGTCTTCGGAAGACGCGCAGCGGAGCCGGTTCGTCTGCGGCAGGTGCTCGGCATTGGCGATCAGCTGGGTGACGAAGCTCGAATCGGGGCGCGACAGCGGCGCCTTGTTGGCCAAGCGCAGAAGCGGCAGCAGCGGCACCAGGGCCGTGCCCGTGCCGTTGTCCGCCTGGACCGATCGATCAGTACTGAACATCGCAATCACCGTTGGTCCGGCGAGCCTGTCGCGTTTCGGAACGCTGGCGCCGGTGCGTGTCACGTACTCGCAAGGCCTATGCCGGCCGGGCCGGTTTGGTTCCGCAGGCCTGCAGAACGTGGTTTCCAAATTGTTTATGAACTTTGCCTAGGGTCAAAGGCGAATCTGGCTCTATCCTGTGCCGACCCAGGACTCTCCGCTGTCCCGAAACGAGGCGATTTTGACCCCCGCATTGCCGCAAGCCTCCGACATCCTGGCTGCTCTCGGCCAGGCCGTGTTCGCCTGGGACGTCGCCAGCGATGCCATCGTCTGGGGTGATCAGGCCAGTGCCATCTTCCCCGGCATTCCCGCCGAGCGGCTGGCCACCGGCGCCGAGTTCGCCAAGCTGATCGAGCCCGCGCAATCGCTGCGGACCGCGGCGCTGGCGCAAACCTCCGCCGTACATGGCGCCGACGGCACGCCCTACCGGGTCGAATATGGCGTACGCTTGAGCGCCGCCGATCCCGTGGTCTGGATCGAGGAGACCGGGCGCTGGTTCGCCGGGCCCGACGGCCGCCCGGTGCGTGCGATCGGCTCCGTCCGCATCAACAATGAGCGCCACGCCCGCGACGAGGAATTGACGAAGCTGGCCCGGCTCGATCCGCTGACCGGCGAGCTCAATCGTTCGCATCTGATCGCGGCGCTGGCCGAGGCGATCGAGGAGACGACCCGCTTCCGCTCGACCGCGGCCTTCATGCTGGTCGGCATCGATCATCTCGCCCGCGTCAACGACGCCTTCGGCTTCGACGTTGCCGACGCCGTGATCCTCGACGTCGCCAAGCGCATTCGCGCGCGCCTGCGCGGCGGCGACGTGCTCGGGCGCTTCTCCGGCAACAAGTTCGGCCTGATCCTCAAGAACTGCACCGTCGACGACATGAACGTCGCCGCCGAGCGCTTCCTCGCCGGCATCCGCGACGAGGTTGTGCCGACCAAATCCGGCCCAGTCTCGGTCACCGCCTCGATCGGCGCGGTCAGCGTGCCGCGCTATGCCCGCAACACCGACGAGGCCGTCAATCGCGCCCACGAGACCCTGGACGCCGCGAAGCGGCGCCGCGTCGGCTCGTTCGCGGCCTGGCGCCCGGATGCCGCGCGCGACGCCCAGCGCCGCGTCAACATCCGCGTCACCGACGAGATCGTCACCGCGCTGAACGAGCGCCGGATCAAGCTTGCCTATGAGCCGGTGGTTGCTGCCGCCTCGCGCGAGCGCGCGTTCCATGAATGCCTGGTGCGGATGGACCAGGGCGACGGCCAGGTGCTGCTGGCGCCCGACATCGTGCCGGTCGCCGAACGACTCGGCCTCATCCGCCTCGTCGATCATCGCGTGCTCGAGCTGGTGGTCGCCGAGCTCGCGGCCGCGCCCGACATCTGCCTCAGCCTCAACATCTCGCCGGATACCACGATGGATCCGGACTGGTGGGCGGGCATCGAGTCTCTGATGCTGGCCCATCCCGGCGTTGCCGAACGGCTGATCGTCGAGATCACCGAGACGGTCGCGATCCAGGACATCGACGACGTGCGCGGCTTCGTCACCCGGCTGAAGAATTTCGGCAGCCGCATCGCCATCGACGATTTCGGCGCCGGCTACACCTCGTTCCGGAATTTGCGCAAGCTCGGCGTCGATATCGTCAAGATCGACGGCGCCTTCGTGCAGAACATCACCCATTCGGCCGACGACCGCGCCTTCGTGCAGACCCTGATCGATCTCGCCCGCCGCCTCGACATCAAGACGGTCGCCGAATGGGTGCAGGACGAAGAAGCCGCAAACATGCTTCGCGACTGGGGCTGCGACTACATCCAGGGTCGCCTGATCGGGCTGGCGTCGGCCGAGCGGCCGTGGGGCACGCCGCCGGATAGCGCGCTGCCTGCGGCGGGGTAGGGACCGCGCTTCGCGCGGCTGCGAGCTAACCCACCCAACGCAGATCCTTACGCCACGCGTCGAACCGCGTTCAGCGTCTCGATGGCGCGTCCGACCTCGGACGCCGGACACGGCCTGCCGAAATAATAGCCCTGCACGGCGGTGCAGCCGCATTCACGGACGAAGTCGAGCTGCTCGATCGTTTCGACACCCTCGGCCGTGGTCTCGACGCCGAGCACTGAGCCGAGGCTGGCGATGGTGCGGACGATGGCAATGCTCTCCGGGCTTTCGCCGAGCGTGCCGACGAAGGAGCGATCGATCTTGATGCGGTCGAACGGAAACTTGCGCAGATAGCTCAGCGAGGAATAGCCGACGCCGAAATCGTCGAGGCTGACGCGCACCCCTAACGCGCGAAGCTGGTGCAGGATCTCGATCGTCGCCTCGCTGTCGTCGAGCAGCGCCGTCTCGGTGACCTCGAGCTCGAGCCGCTGCGGCGGCAGGCCGGCTTCCGCAAGTGCGCTCGTGACCATCGCCACCAGCCCGCGCGAGCGGAACTGCACCGGCGACAGGTTCACCGCGACGGTGACATCGGGCCAGGACACGGCGGTCGCGCAGGCGGTGCGCAGCACCCATTCGCCGATCGGGACGATCAGTCCGTTCTCTTCCGCGATCGGAATGAATTCGGCTGGCGAGACGAAACCGCGCGACGGATGCTTCCAGCGCAGCAACGCCTCGAAGCCGGTCAGCTCGGTGGTGTCGAGCCGCACCTGCGGCTGGAATGCCAGGTCGAACTCACGTGCCTCGAGCGCGCCGCGCAGATCGTGCTCCAGCGCGTGCCGGCTGCGCGCCTCTTCCTCCATCTCGGGCTCGAACAGCTGAAAGGCGCCGCGCCCCTTGGCCTTGGCCTGGTACAGCGCGAGGTCGGCGCATTTCATCAGCTCGTCGGCATCGAGCCCGTGATCGGGCGCGATGGCGATGCCGACGGAGACGCCGACATGGATCGACTGGTTCTCCAGCGGCGGCGGGTGACCGATGATCTCCACCAGGCGGCGTGCGAGCTTTTCCGCCGATTGCGGCTGCGGTCCGCGCTGGAGGACGGCGAATTCGTCGCCGCCGAGCCGCGCGACGGTGTCGTGCTCGCCGACATTCTCCTTCAGCCGCGCCGCGACCCAGCGCAACAGCCGGTCGCCGGCCGCGTGGCCGAGGCGGTCGTTGACGGTCTTGAAATTATCGAGGTCGAAGCACAGCACGGCCATCGCGCCGCCGGCGATCGCGACCTGGTTCAGTCCCTCGCCCATCTTCTCGCGGAACAGCGTGCGGTTGGGCAGGTCGGTGAGCGAATCGTGCCGCGCCATGTGCGCCACGCGAGCCTGGGCCTTGTGGCGCTCGGTGACGTCCTCGTAGGTGACGACCCAGCCGCCGTGCTCCATTCGCTTGTGATTGAGCTTGATGATCCGGCCGTCGCTCAAATGGCGGTGCAGCGTGTGCTCGCCCTCGCGCAGCCTCTCGACATAATCGGCATAGAGCCGCGCGGCGGTGGTGTTCGGATGGGTGCCGAGCTCGCAGCTGTGCTCCATGATCTCGCGCATCGAGACACCTGGCTTCACGACGTCCGGCGACAGGCCGTACATCTCGATGTAGCGGCGGTTGCAGACGATCACGTGCAGGCTCGAATCCAGCATGCAGAGGCCCTGGCTCATGTTGTTCAAGGCCGCGTCGAAGCGCCGATACTGCTCGCTCAACTCCTCGATTGCGTGCTCGCGCTCGGTGATGTCCTCATAGGTGGCGACGAAGCCGCCCTCGGCCAGCGCGCAGTAGCGCACCGAGATCATGGTGTCGTTCGACATGCGCCGGCGCATCGGCGAGGAATCGCGGTTGGCGATCCTCGCGCTGGCGGCTTCCAGGAGCTGCTGCGGACTATATTCGGAGGAGAACGCACCTTTCGCCATCGAGCGCTCGATCAACTCGGCGAGATGCGTCCCCGGTTTGGTCTCCTCCGGCGACAGCCGATAGATCTTCCGGTAGGTGGTGTTGCAGACACGCAGGCGCATCCCGCTGTCGTAGAAGGCGAGCCCGTGCGCCATGTTCTCCAGCGCCGCATCGAGAATGAAGTTCTGCTGCCGCAGCGTCTCCTCGTATTGCAGCCGCTCCGTGACGTCTTCATGCACCGTCACCCAGCCGCCGTCCGGCAGGAAGCGGGAGACCGCCTGCACCATCCGCCCGTCATAGCGCATCACCAGCAGGGTTTTCGCCTTCCTGGCGCGCACGTCCTCCAGCCTGGCGTCATGGAACTCGTCGGCCGACATCCCCGGCAAATTGCCGCGCGACAGCCAGTGATCGATGGCCGTGCCGTGCGTGGCGCCCGGCTTCACGATTTCGGGGTCGAGATTGTAGAGCTTCAGGAAACGTTCGTTGCAGACGACGACGCGACTGTCGGAATCATACATGATGAGACCGTGCGACATGTTGGCAAGCGCGTGTTGGCTGCGCTCGGTCTGCACGCGCAGCTCCGCCTCGAGCCGTGCGAGGCGGCTGACGTCGTCACAGATCGTCATCCAGCCGCCGCCGGGGAGCGGCTTCAGCTCGAGCGCCATGACGAGGCCGCTCGCGAGCGTCTGTTCAGTCCGGAACGGCTGGCCGGCCGCGATCCGCGCCATGCGCGCTGCATAGAGCGCATCGACTTCCCCTGCGGGGATGTTGCCGAGCGTCGCGCTGTGGGCGAGCACGTCGCGGTAGCTCGTGCCGACCCGGACGGTCTCGGCCGACATGTTGAACAGGCTGAGATAGCGCTGGTTGACCAGCACGATCCGGTTGGCGGCGTCGTAGACGCAGACGCCCTGCTCCATGTGATCGAGCGCAAGCTGGCTCAGCCCGACCAGGGCCTGCGGGCCCTCTTCGCGGCGTGCACCAAGCTCGTTGTCGCGGGTCGACGTCATGGGATCGGCAGGTCTCGGCGGGCAATAGACTTAACGCAGCGTAATTCAGCCGCCGAGGGTAGCGAAGAGGCGGGAAAATTCCCTTAAGCGCAGTAGTTTACGGAGGGTGACCAGCAAGGCGGAGAGTGGGCCGTACAGACTACGCTCATGCGGGCTACAGGAGGGCGCGACCTCCTACGGTCCGTACAGCACGAGTTCCGTATCCGTGAGGTCGGCGAGCTGCGGCCGGTGCGGACCCTTGAAATATTTGCGGCCGCGCCGCTCGGTGTAGATGCCGACGAGGCCGGGAACCGGGCCATTGGAGTCGACGGCGACCGAGATCTTGCCGAGCCGCAGCAGCAGCCGGCCGATGCGCCCTGCGCATTCGACGTACTCGGCAGCGTTGCGGCAATAGATCAGCTTCATCGCGGGCGGCGCAATGAAGCCGCGGCGGATGCGCACCGGTTGCAGGATGAAGGGGAACGTTCCCTTCGGGGTACGGCAGACGAGGCTGAGGCAATTGTAGCGCGCGTGCCGCGTCAGGAGCTCGGTTTCGACTTCGGAAAGTCCATCGATCGTCTTGGCGTGCTGCGAGATGACCTCGATCTTGCTCCAGCGCGGGACGCGTGCCAGCGCGGGTACGGAGAAGAATATGCCACGGCAATAGGCGCGAAAGCCTTGCGTCTCGATGATCGGCCAGGTCCAAGGCGCCGGGCTGATGTTGAGATAGGTGACGTCCTTGTGCCGCTGGGCGATCTTGGTCAGGAGCGGCGCATAGTTGCGGTAAGCCGGATCGACGTACCAGCTCGACAAATTGCACTGGATGGCTACCTCGTCGCCGGCCTTCCGCGTCGTGTAGATCAGCAGCAGCACGCCGACCGGCGTGCCGTCATTGTCGAGCATGTAGCCGAAGCGCGGGTAGCCTTCCGGCACCGGCCGGAAGGCCTGCCGGCGCAGGCCCTGGATCCAATAGTCGCGCGAGCGGCCCACGAAGCCGCGCGTCAAAAGGTCTGCGACCGCCTCGACGTCGGCCTCGGTGATCTCGCGGCATCGGACCTTGGTGTGGATCACGCTCGTCTTTCCCGTGGAAATGACAGGCCTCGTTCCGTTAGCGCCAGCCTTCGCCATGAGCATCGGCCGCGACGTGCGGCTGCATGCCCATGAGCTCGCGCACCTTGGCGGGCCAGGCGGAAAGATCAGTGCCGTGGGTGTGGAACATCGCGACGGCCAGGCGGTCCATGCCGAAGGCGACGCAGCCCGTGTGGGCCGGCTCGCCATCGGCGTCCTGGATGCCCCAGGTCGTGCCGAAATGCTCGCGGTGATAGTTGAAGCTCATGCAGGCGGTCGGCTGCTCCTCCGAGCGCAGCGGGATCAGCAGCTCGAACTTGAGCTGCTGCTGCTTCTGGCTCACCGCCTTCATCTGGCCGACGCGGCCGAAGAAGGGATCGCTGGCATAATCGACGCGGAAGGTGAGACCGAGATCGGCCGCGATCGCCTGCGCGCGCACCATCCAGCGCTCGCGGAAATCGGCGACGTCGTCGGGGCTTCCGATGCAGACATATTCGCGCATCCGGAACGATTGCAGCCGGTCGAGGTGCTTCGACGGCTCACGGCGGAAGCAGTCGGCGGCGACGTCGAAGCGCAGGCCGCCCTTCGGCAACTGGCCGCGGCTCGCCGCGATCGGATAGACCGGATAGCAGGCGGCGGGCGACAGCACGAGGTCGGCGGGCGACAGCGAACTGGTCCAGTCGCCACCGGCATCGAAGCGGCTCACCGCGGCGTTGATCTCGCGCTCGGTGCCGTGCAGGCCGCAGACGCAGCCGAGCAGGTTCGGAAAGCTCTTGAGATAGCCGGATTTTTCCAGCTGGGCCCGGCTCATCACCGGCGGGAAGCGCATCACCTCGGTGCCGGCCTCGCGATGGCTCGTGATCAGTGCGGCGAGCTTTTCGACAACGCCCTCATAAAGCGCGGTGCGGGCGTAGACGCCGTCCGAACCCATGGGGTGAAACAGCTTGTCGGCGAGATGATCGAGCGGATCGATGGCTTGCGGGGCGGTCTCGGGTGAATCGGGAAGAACAGCAATGTTCATATTC
This sequence comes from Bradyrhizobium sp. SZCCT0153, assembly GCF_018129995.1. Taxonomy (GTDB): domain Bacteria; phylum Pseudomonadota; class Alphaproteobacteria; order Rhizobiales; family Xanthobacteraceae; genus Bradyrhizobium; species Bradyrhizobium japonicum_G. Next base: position 922,618 of record NZ_JAFCKS010000003.1, on the reverse strand, counting down.
GACTTCCTGCTATTTGAAATTATTGTTGTTGGTCGAGAAGATTTGTCGGTCCGTAAGGCACGTCAGTCCCGAAAGCTTTTCAATCGCGAAGGCTGGTTGGCACGCCGCTCATCAACGTCGAGGTCGCAGCATTGGCCAGAATGCGGTCATTGTTGATCATGATCGGCGACGACAGCACGTCGCGCAGGTGGCGGCCCATGGTGAACTCACCGTCGTTGCGGTAGCCCGAAAGACCGGCCGTGCGCATCGCATGCATCACGGTCTCGACTGCGAGCTCGGAGGCCTGCACCTTCAACAGAGTGATCGAAGACTGGAAGTCGAGTGAACTCAGGGCGCGTTCGTCATGCTCGGCGTTGGCGAAGGCGTCGATATTGGCCGAGATCAGCGCGCGCAGCTTGGCCAGCGACATCTTCGCGGCGGTGAAATGCGCCGCGGCCGGGGGCATCTGGCCGCCGGAGCCGCGCGCCGCCTTGCGGACGAAGGCCTGCGCGCGCGTGACCGCGGCAGCGGCGATGCCGGCCCAGGCGGATGACCAGCACAGATGCGCGAAGGGCGTCATGGTCTGGGCGTGGATCTTGTCGTAGGATTCAGGGAAGACGCGGTCGGCGGGGCAGTCGACCCTCAGCTCGAAACCGGTCGAGCAGGTGCCGCGCATGCCGAGCGTTTCCCATCCCTGCGTCTGCTTCAGCGAATAATCGTCCCTGGCGAGCGCCAGCAGCACCTGGTCCGAGGCGGCGGCCTCGGTGGCGCGGCGGGCGATGGTGACGAGGCCGTCGGCCTCGGCGCCGTAGGAGATGACGGTGGCGTCGCGCACGAGCGAGACGGTGTCGCCGGCGTGATCGACGGCAGCCGCGCTGGCGCGGATGTTGCCGCCGTTCTGGCCTTCGGTGGTGGAGGAGGCGAGCAGCCACTGGTCGCGTGCGACGCGCCGCATCATGGTTTCCATCCAGGGAATGCCGTGGCCGTGCCTGACGACACAGGCGACCTTGGTCGTGTGCATCGCATAGACCATCGCGGTCGAGGCGCAGGCGCGTCCCAGCGTATAGCAGATGTCGGTGACGTCGTGGATCGAGGCACCAAGCCCGCCGAACTCGACCGGGACCATGACGCCGAGCAGCTTTTGCTCGCGCGCGATCTCGAAAGCCTTGTGCGGGAATCGGGCGTCGCGATCGACCCCGTCTGCGTCGGCCGCCGCCGCGGCGGCGGTTCGGGCGGCGCGCTCGATGAGGGAAGGACCCTGCTCGAGAAAGCTCGTCTGCGTCTCGTCGACAGTGAGAACTGCTTCACGCACGTTCATGCTCGTCCGCCTCCGGTTTGCCGTTCGAGATCGCCGGCATCATTCGCGATGCCGCTTAAAGCGATCTTCCGACCATCTTTGCTTGTGATTGGAGGCTACGGATTTAATTCAAATTCGTCGATGAAATACAGGGTAAACGATCTGCAATTCCGAATGAACAGTTAAGGTCGGGTTGTTTGCATCACCCAAGTTTCCGCAATCGCGTTAGGAATCTGGAAGAAGCTCGAATTCCAGACAATCTGAGTCATCGTTTACTAAGAAACGCGAAGTAATGGTACCGACCATTGCAGGATCGTCGCGTCGTGCCCATCGTACCCGGCAACCGGTCCGACCTTATGACAGACAAACGGGAATTTGCCGATGCAGGCCTTCGATACTGACGTGCGCAATCGCATCATCAAGCTGGTGAAGGGTATCCTCGAGCAGAACTCGCTCGTCGCCGACGTCACGCCGCAGGCCAAGCTCGTCGACGTCGGCCTGACCTCGATGGACATGGTGAACCTGATGCTCGGCGTCGAAGCCGAGTTCGACTTCACCATTCCCCAGTCCGAGATCACGCCGGAGAACTTCCAGTCGGTCGAGACGCTGGAGCGCATGGTCGCGACCCAGCTGCAGCCGGCGACCGCGGCTTAGTCAAACGCTCGTCTCTTCCGGACTGCAAGACCGCTCCACCCCCGTTCCAAAACCGCCGCAAAACTGGCATAGCTTAACCTTGTCGCAGGTAGCTGACAGAGTGGAGCAGGCATGACGCAGGCGGTATTGGGCATCATCGGCGGCTCCGGCATCTACGATCTGCCGGGGCTTGAGAATGCTCGCGAAGAGGTGATCCAGAGTCCCTGGGGCGAGCCGTCGGCGCCGCTGCGGCGCGGCTCCATTGCCGGCCTGCCGATCGTATTCCTGCCGCGCCATGACAAGGGTCACCGGCTGTCGCCCTCCGACATCAACTATCGCGCCAATATCGACGTCCTCAAGCGCGCCGGCGTCACCGACCTGATCTCGCTGTCGGCCTGCGGTTCCTTCAAGGAGGAGATGCCACCCGGCACCTTCGTCCTCGTCGACCAGTTCGTGGATCGCACCCACAAGCGCGAGAGCTCGTTCTTCGGCCGGGGCTGCGTCGCCCATGTGTCGATGGCGCATCCGGTGTCGCCGCGCTTGCGTATTCACCTCGCCGCGGCCGCCGAAGCCGAGGGCATCGCGTTCGCGCGCGGCGGCATCTATGTCTGCATGGAGGGGCCGCAATTCTCCACCTATGCGGAAAGCATGACCTACAAGACGCTGGGCTATTCGGTGATCGGCATGACCAACATGCCCGAGGCGAAGCTCGCCCGGGAGGCCGAGATTTGCTACGCCACCGTCGCCATGGTGACGGATTTCGACTGCTGGCATCCCGATCATGACGCGGTCACCGTTCAGGACATCATCCGCGTGCTGACCACAAACGCGGACAAGGCGAAGTCGCTGGTGGCGCGGCTCGCCAAGGATTTTCCGCGCGAGCATGAGCCGTGCCCGATTGGCTCGGACCGTGCGCTCGACACCGCGCTGATCACTGCGCCAGAGGCGCGCGATCCCGAGCTCCTGAAGAAGCTCGATGCCGTGGCGGGGCGCATCCTGCGCGGTTGAGACGAAAGGCAGAATGCCATGAAGGTCGACGGCAAGCATTTCCGCAGCATCTGGCGCGAGCATGATGGCTGGTCGGTCGGCGCGATCGACCAGCGCCGGCTGCCGCATGAGTTCGTGGTCGCGCGGCTTACCTCGTGCGAGGACGCGGCGGTCGCGATCCGCGACATGCTGGTGCGCGGCGCGCCGCTGATCGGCGCCACTGCGGCCTATGGCATGGCGCTCGCGATGCGCGAGGATTCCTCCGATGCCGGCCTGAAACGCGCCTACGACAGGCTCGTCGTGGCGCGGCCGACTGCGATCAATCTGAAATGGGCGCTCGACGAGATGCACGCGAGTCTCGCGCCGATTGATCCGCTGGAGCGGGCGGAAGCTGCCTATGCGCGCGCCGATGAGATCGTGGAACAGGATGTCGAGATCAACCGTGCCATCGCCGGCAACGGCCTGAAATTGATCGAAGCGATTGCGGCGAAGAAGCCGGGCGAGACGGTCAATGTGCTGACCCATTGCAACGCAGGCTGGCTCGCCACCGTGGATTGGGGCACGGCGACCGCCCCGATCTATCTCGCGCATGAGCGCGGCATCAAGGTCCATGTCTGGGTCGACGAGACCCGTCCGCGCAACCAGGGCGCCTCGCTCACCGCCTGGGAGCTTGGCCATCACGGCGTGCCGCACACCGTGATCCCCGACAACACCGGCGGGCACCTGATGCAGCATGGCATGGTCGATCTCGCCATCGTCGGCACCGACCGCGTCGCTGCCAACGGCGACGTCTGCAACAAGATCGGGACCTATCTGAAAGCGCTCGCCGCGCACGACAATTGCGTGCCGTTCTACGTCGCGCTGCCGTCGCCGACGATCGATTTCGCCGTTGATGACGGCATCCGCGACATTCCGATCGAGCAGCGCAGTGGCACTGAGGTCACCGATATGACCGGCCGCACTGCGGATGGCAGGCTGGAGACGGTTCGGATCGTGCCGGAGGGCTCGCCGGTCGCGAACTACGCCTTTGACGTCACCCCGGCGCGTCTCGTCACCGGCCTCATCACCGAGCGCGGCGTGCTGAAGCCGGATCGCGCCTCGCTCGCGGCGGCGTTCCCCGAACGGGTCGCCGCTGCGGCGGAGTGAGAAGTTTGGCGATGAGCGTCGATCCAATCTCGTCATTGCGAGCGTAGCGAAGCAATCCAGAGTCTTTCCGCGGAGGCAGTCTGGATTGCTTCGCTGCGCTCGGAATGACCGGGATGATAGACTAACCCAGCGTCAACCCCGTGGCTGCCTCGAGCTCGGCGATCGCCTGCGTGCCGCTGGTGACCTTGATCGTCGTCATTCCCATCTCGCGCGCGGGTTTCAGATTGACGCCGAGATCGTCGAGATAGACGCAATTGTTCGGATCGACCTGCAGCGTCTCGACCATCAGCTTGTAGATGCGCGGATCGGGCTTGCGCAGCCCGATCTTCGCGGACTCGATGACGTGGTCGAACAGCACCATCACCTCAGCGACGTAGAGTGAGCGCCCGGTCATGCTGCCGATCGCGTTCGCGGGCAGATTGTTGGTGATGCAGCCGGTCCTGAATTGCGCCTTGATGCGCTTCAGCGCCTCTACCATCTCGGGGCGCAGATCGCCCTGGAGCAGCGGCAGCACGTCGCGCCCGCGTACCTCCGCGCCAAGCGCGAGCGACTCGGTGGCGAACAGTTGGTCGAAGGTGTCGATATCGACCTCGGCGCGCTCGAACTTCGCCCAGGCGTTTTCCAGGTGATTGGCGGCATTGGTGCGCCGGATGATGTCGACGGGCAGGCCGCGCTCGGCCTCGAATCGCGTGAACGCCTCGAATGGCGAACTCGTCAGCACGCCGCCAAAATCAAAGATCACAGCTTCGATCGTCAAGGTTCCGCCCTCGTCAATTCCTTTCCAAGAGGGCTAGCATGCGATATCGGCAAGGGCCAGTCTGAAGCAATCCTTCGCCGTCACCGATGCCGTCGTCAGAGCGTGTTCCCATGAAAAAGCCGGTCATTCTCATCATAGCCACGCTGCTGCTCGCGGCCCCCGCCCATGCGATCGTCGGCGGCGGCACGCCGCAGGCGGATGGTGTCGCGCGCGCCGTCGTCACCATCGTCGGCTCGCGCGGCAACTTTTGCACCGGGAGCTTGATCGCGCCAAGACTGGTGCTTACCGTCGCCCACTGCGTGCAGCCGGGGGCTGATTACAAGATTATCGACCGCGGCGCCGACGGCCAACCGCAATTGCTGAATGTGCGCACCGTCGCGATCCATCCGAACTTCAACATGCAGGCGATGCAGGCACATCGCGCCACCGCCGACGTGGCGCTGTTGCAACTCGATATTCCACTCAAGGGAAAATCCACGGTGCCGGTCGGCATGCCGAATATTCCGATCCGGATCGGCAGCCGCTTCGTGGTTGCCGGTATCGGTGTCACCGTGCGCGGTGACGGCAAGAGTGGCGGCACGATTCGTGTCGCTGCGCTCGTCGCCACGGGTCAGCCCGGCGCCTTCCAGATCCGGCTGGTCGATCCCGTAACCAACGGTGTTCGCGACGGAATCGGTGCGTGCACGGGTGATTCCGGCGGTCCCGTGTTCGAGGACAAGCCGAACGGTGCCGTGCTGGTCGGCGTCATCAGCTGGTCCACGGGCCCGAACGGCGCTGCCGGTTGCGGCGGGCTGACCGGCGTCACGCCGCTCACGCTCTATCGCGACTGGATCTTGCAGACCGCGCGGAGCTGGGGTGCGGCGCTGTGATTTGACCGCGAATTGATCTATGTCATTTTGTAGCGGAAACGCGACGAGCGATGCTGCCCGTTGCGGAGGAAGCGCGTTGCCCGGACAAGGGCGGCCACAAAAATAAGCAAGGCATAGAAGCAACAATGAATGTCGCTGTTCGCAGTCACGCTACGGCCAAACAGGCTTCTGAACATTTCGACGTGTTGATCGTCGGCGCCGGCATCTCCGGCATCGGCAGCGCCTATCACATGACAAAGCAGCTTCCGGGCGCGAGTTTCGTCATCCTGGAAACGCAGGCGACGTTCGGCGGCACCTGGACCACGCATCGCTATCCCGGCATCCGCTCCGACAGCGACCTCCACACCTTCGGCTACAGCTTCAAGCCCTGGGTCGGCCCGCCGATTGCGACCGCCGAGGAAATCCTCGCCTATATGAACGAGGTGATCGACGACAACGATATCGCCCGGCATATCCGCTACAAGCACAAGATCAATTCCGCGAGTTGGTCGAGCGAGAACAATCTCTGGACCATCGAGGCGGTGACGACCGACACCGGCGAACCGAAAACCTTCACCGCCAATTTCCTCTGGATGTGCCAGGGCTATTATCGCCATTCGGAAGGTTACACGCCGGAATGGAAGGGCACTGATAGCTTCAAGGGCCGCATCGTCCATCCGCAGACCTGGCCTGACGACATCGACCTTGCGGGCAAGAAGGTCGTCGTGATCGGCTCGGGCGCGACCGCAGCGACGCTGGTACCGAACATCGCGGACAAATGCGCGCATGTCACCATGCTGCAGCGCTCGCCGACCTATTTCCGGCTAGGCCGCAATGCCATCGAGATCGCGGAGGAGCTGCGCCGGCTTCAGGTTGACGAGAAATGGATCCACGAGATCGTTCGCCGCAAGATCCTGTTCGAGCAGGACGCGTTCACGAAGCTCTGCATCTCCAAGCCCGAGCAGGTCAAGAAGGAGCTGATCGGCCAGATCAGCGCGGTGCTCGGTCCTGACTACGACGTCGAGACGCACTTCACGCCGAGCTACCGGCCGTGGCGGCAGCGCATCGCCTTCGTGCCGGATGCCGACCTGTTCAAGGGCATCGCCAGCGGCAAGGCCTCCGTGGTCACCGACGAGATCGAATGCTTCGTCGAGAACGGCATCCAGCTCAAATCCGGCGAACTGCTCGAGGCCGACATCATCGTGACCGCGACCGGCTTCAATCTCGCCGCACTCGGCGACATCGCCTTCGAGGTCGACGGCAAGCCGCTCGCCTTCGGCGACACCGTCACCTATCGCGGCATGATGTTCACCGGTGTGCCGAACATGGTGTGGGTGTTCGGCTATTTCCGCGCGAGCTGGACGCTGCGCGTCGATCTCGTCGCCGACTTCGTCTGCCGGCTGCTCGGCCACATGAAGGCGAAGGGCACGAAGAAGGTCGAGGTCAAGCTCCGCGCCGAAGACCACAACATGCCGATCCTGCCCTGGATCGATCCGGAAAACTTCAATCCGGGCTACATCATGCGCGACATGAACCTGTTGCCCAAGCGCGGCGACAAGCCGGAATGGCAGCACAGCCAGGACTACTGGACCGAGAAGGACGAGATTCCGAAGACGGATCTGGACGACAAGGCGTTCGTGTACGGGTGAGGGGGCCGTGCATGTGAGGGCCGGTCGCGATTGCCACAAACTCCGCTGTCGTCCCCGGGGCGCGAAGCGAGCCCGGGACCCATACTCCCAGGGAGTGGTTATAAGACGAGCTGATAACTTCGAGTCTTCGCCAAATTTCTCCCTGTGGCTATGGATCCCGGATCTGCGCTCCGCTTCGCTGCGCTTGTCCGGGACGACACTGTTTTTTGGGTAGGTTGCGTCTCGACTCATTCGCAGTATCGCTACGAATTCCGCCGTGTCGCATTCGCCGCAATCGCCGCGGCCGCCGTCCGGTTCTCCACGCCGAGCTTGGCGTAGATCTGCTCCAGATGCTTGTCGACCGTGCGCGGGCTCAATCCCAAGATCTGTGCGATGTCGCGGTTGGTCTTGCCCTTGCTGAGCCAGGCCAGCACCTCGCCCTCGCGGGTGGTGAGGCCGAGCTCGCTGGTGAATTCGGGCGGCAGCGCAGTGCCGGACTCCCTGGAGAGGCGCAGCAGGAACTCGTTCGGGGCGGTTTCGCCCATGTAGTAGAACCGAAGTTGCGGATTGTCTGGCAGGGAGGCCGTCTGCGACTTCGCGCTGCCCTTGCCCTTCGCCTGCCCCAGCCATTGCAGCAGTGAGGGCGGCAGGACGAAGTCGTCGGCCTGTGTGCCGTGGTGGTCGGACAGCAGCTTCTGCGCCTGCGGCGTCGCCCAGAGCACGTGACCCTGGCGGTTGACCGCGAACAGGAAGCGGCCGGACACGTCGAGCGCAGCGCGCGCGCTCTGGGTCAGCCGGGCATTGCCGAGATGGACGCGGATGCGCGCCAGCATCTCCTCGATCACGATCGGCTTGGTCACGTAGTCGACGCCGCCGGCCTCCAGCCCGCGCACGATGTGCTCCGTTTCGGCAAGGCCCGTCATGAAGATCACGGGCACATTGGCAAGGCCGGCGTCGCGCTTCAGGCGCCGGCAGGTCTCAAAGCCGTCGATGCCGGGCATCACCGCGTCCAGCAGCACGATGTCGGGCGTGATCTGGTCGACGATGCGCATCGCCGAGGCGCCGTCGAGCGCCACCATTACCGTCATTCCGGCGCCGTCGAGCGCGTCGGTGAGCAGCCGCAGCGTCTCCGGGGAGTCGTCGACCACCAGCGCGACGTCGCGCTTTTTCGGCTCAGTGCTCATACGCATGCAATGTTTTCAATGTGGCCATGTACTGGTCGAGGTCGAAGCGGTCGACCAGCGATCGCATCTGCGCGACGAAATCGGCATGTTCAGGGTGCTCGCTGCCGATCTCGTCCAGCTTCAATTGGATGCCTTTGACGTAGCCGATCTGGCCAAGCCCGATCAGTGCCTCGATGTGCCGCACCGGCGGCCGCGAGCCGCTCTCCGGCTGCCACAACGGCACGAGGATCTCGTCCGAGCCGTATTGCCACTCGAGCTTGAGGAGCTGGCGAATCGTCTCCAGCAATCGCGGAATGTCGATCGGCTTCATCAAATAGCCGTCGTGGAAGGGCTGCGCCAGCGGCGTGCCGTGGGCTTCGAGCGCACTGGCCGACACCATCAGGATGCGCGCCTGGTGATGGCCGCTCGCGCGCAGCGTCTCCGCGACCGTCCAGCCGTCCATGCCCGGCATGGAAATATCGAGCAGGAACAGATCGGGCCGGCAATGCTGCGCCAGCGCCAGGCAGCCCGGCCCGTCGGGAGCGCTGAGCAGGATGAAGCCGAGCGGAGTCAGTACCTCGCGCAACAGGTCGCGATGAACGGGGTCGTCGTCGGTGACGAGAATGGTCTTGCGCGCGCCGTGATAACCGGAGACCGGAGCCTCCACCGGCGCGATGCGCCTGGGATTGGTGACCTCCGAGAGCAGTATCTTCACCTTGAAGGTGCTGCCGCGGCCGACCGTGCTGGCGACCTTGATGTCGCCGCCCATCACGCCGGCCAGCAGCCGGCTGATCGTAAGCCCCAATCCCGTACCGGTCTGTGGCTGCGAAACCCCGAGCGCGCCGCGCTCGAAGGGCGCGAAGATCCGTTCGAGATCGTCGCCCTGGATGCCGGGGCCGGTATCGATCACCTCGAACTCCGCGACGGGGCTGCGATAGTGCACGACGAACTGTACGCTGCCGGTCTGGGTGAATTTGATCGCGTTGGACAGCAGGTTGATCAGCACCTGGCGCAGCCGCTTCTCGTCGGCATAGACGACAACCGGCAGGTGCGGCGGCCGCCTGAATACGAAGTCGATGCCCTTGGCGGCGGCCTGAAGACGGAACATGCCGACGAGCTGGTCGAGGAACTCGCTCAAGCGCACTTCGTCGCGCGAGAGATAAAGCCGCCCCGCCTCGATCTTGGAGATATCGAGGATGCCGTCGATCAGGCCGGAGAGGTGATCGGCGCTGCGGCGGACGACGCGGACCTGGTCGCGCGGCTTGGTGTTGAGCGTCGAATCCTGTTCGAGAAGCTGGGCATAGCCGCTGATCGCGTTCAGCGGCGAACGCAGCTCGTGGCTCAGGCCCACGACGTAGCGGCTCTTGGCGAGGTTGGCGGATTCGGCGACCTCCTTGGCGCGCTGGAGCTCGGCGTCGGTGCGCTTGTGCGCGTCGATCTCCTGGATCAGCAGTGTGGTCTGCCGTTTGGTTTCGGCCTCCGCCGCGCGGCGGCTTTGCTGTGCCAGCACGAACAGCCAGGCGACCACGCCGATGATGATGCTGAGCGAGAAGAAGACCTTCCAGAGCACGTTGGAGACGAGCGTGTTCTCGCCATGAATGCTCGCCGAGGTCTGGAGATAAATCAGCCCGAGCACCAGCGCGACGAGGCCGGCGGAGACGACGAACACGCCGATGTAATGGCCGAACTGCGAGTTGATCCGCTGATAGATCGGCTGCGGCAAAATCCTGCTGAGCGCGTCGGCGAACTGTACCTGCGCGCGCGCATGTGGCTTGCAGAGGTCGTGGCAGCGCGCGTCGAGCGAGCAGCACAGCGAACATATGGGACCGGCATAGGCGGGGCAGGACGTCATGTCCTCGGGTTCGAAGCTGTGCTCGCAGATGCAGCACTGGATCGACTCGATGTTGGCCCAGCTCCGCTTCGGCTTGCGCGCGATGTAGTACTTACCGTCGGTGAGCCAGGCGATCACCGGCGCGGTGACGAAGGCGACGGTGAGCGCGACGAAGGCCGCGAGCGCCTTCATGGTCGGCCCGAACAGGCCGTAGAACGCCGCGATCGAGACGATGATCGCGAGCGTCATCGCGCCGACACCGACCGGGTTGATGTCGTAGAGATGCGCGCGCTTGAACTCCATTTGCGGTGGACGCAGGCCGAGCGGCTTGTTGACGACGAGATCGGACACCAGCGCGCCGACCCAGGCGATTGCGACGTTGGAGTAGAGCGCAAGCGTCTGCTCGAGCGCCTTGTAGACGCCGATCTCCATCAAGAGCAGCGCGACCATGACGTTGAACACCAGCCAGACGACGCGCCCGGGATGGCTGTGGGTGAGGCGCGAGAAGAAGTTCGACCAGGCGATCGATCCGGCATAGGCGTTGGTGACGTTGATCTTGAGCTGCGACAGGATCACGAATACGCCGGTCAGCGCGAGCGCGAGATCCGGCTCCGACAGCACGTATTGAAATGCGACCAGGTACATATGCGCGGGTTCGGCGGCCTCTTCCGGCGGCACACCGTGGCTCAGCGCAAAGAAGGCGAGGAACGAGCCGGCCAGAAGCTTTAGCGCGCCGAGCACGATCCAGCCCGGTCCCGCGCTCATCAGCGCAATCCACCACGACGCCCTGGAGGTGCGGCGGTCGCGTGGCAGAAAGCGCAGAAAGTCGACCTGCTCGCCGATCTGCGCCACCAGCGAGAAAACCACCGAGGAGGCGACGCCAAACAGCAGCAGATCAAAATGTCCGCCGAGGTCGCCGTGCTCGCCGGCAAATTTGTGCCATTCCGTGAAGGAGTGGGGATTGGCCCATGCAATCGCGGCAAAAGGCAGGATGTGCAGGACGACCCAGAGCGGCTGCGTCCAGAGCTGGAAGCGGCTGATCAGCGTGATGCCGTAGGTCACGAGCGGGATGATCGCGACCGCGCTGATGAGGTAGCCGATCGGACGCGGAATCCCGAGGCACATCTCGAGCGCGGTCGCCAGGATCACCGCCTCGACCGCGAAGAAGATGAAGGTGAAGGAGGCATAGATCAGCGACGTGATGGTCGAACCGATATAACCGAAGCCGGCGCCGCGGGTGAGCAGGTCAATGTCGATGCCGCATCTGGCGGCATAATAGGCAATCGGTACGCCGCAGCAGAAGATGATGGTTGAGACGACGAGGATCGCGGCAGCGGCGTTGGTGACGCCGTAATTCAGGGTGATGGTGCCGCCGATCGCTTCGAGCACCAGGAACGAGATCGCGCCTATGGCCGTGTTGGCGACGCGGGCGGCGGACCAGCGGCGTGCGCTCTTGGCGGTGAAGCGCAGCGCGTAGTCTTCCAGCGTCTGGTTGGCGACCCATTGGTTGTACTGGCGCCTGACGCGGTCTATTCGCTGCCGCCCTGCCACTGAAACCCCGCTCCCGAACTCGCCGGACCTCTCGCAAATCCCGTACCAAAAGCCTACGTCGCTATTTTGCGGTGCAGTATACGCGATCTTGCGTATGCTTGCGGTGCACAAATTCGAGCCATCCTCTCAGGACCAATCGCGTGTCCTCGAACAAAAGTGGGGTGCTCATGTCAGACGAAGCAAACAAGGGCCTGTTATCGCCGCTCCGGCGCAAATTATTGATGGGAATGGCCGCCGTGCCGGCCATCTCGATGCTGCCGCGGGCGTCTTTTGCGCAGACGCCGGCCACCTCGGCGGTCAATACGACGGGCCTTGCGGTCACCGACACCGAAGTGACCGTCGGCATCCTGCATTCGGCGACCGGCACCATGGCGATCTCCGAGACCGGCTCGATCGAAGCCGAGAAGCTCGCCATCGAGCAGATCAACGCCGCCGGCGGCGTGCTCGGGCGCAAGATCAAGTTCATCCAGGAGGACGGCGCCAGCGACTGGCCGACCTTCGCCGAGAAGGCCAAGAAGCTGCTCGTCAACGACAAGGTCGCGGCGATCATGGGCTGCTGGACCTCGGCCTCCCGCAAGGCCGTGCTGCCCGTCGTGGAGCAGTACAACGGCATGCTCTATTACCCGACCTTCTACGAAGGCCTCGAGCAGTCCAAGAACGTGATCTACACCGGCCAGGAAGCGACCCAGCAGATCCTCGCCGGCCTGGACTGGATAGCGAAGGAAAAGGGAGCGAAGTCGTTCTTCTTCATCGGCTCCGACTACATCTGGCCGCGCACCTCGAACAAGATCGCGCGCAAGCACGTCGAAAACGTGCTGAAGGGCAAGGTCGTCGGCGAGGAGTACTATCCGCTCGGCAACACCCAGTTCAACTCGGTCATCAACAAGATCAAGCTGACCAAGCCCGACGTGATCTTCACCGACGTCGTCGGAGGATCGAACGTCGCCTTCTACAAGCAGCTCAAGGCTGCCGGCATCGACCTGTCCAAGCAGGCGCTGCTGACGATCTCGGTGACCGAAGACGAGATCGACGGCATCGGCGGCGAGAACATCGCGGGCGCCTATGCCTGCATGAAGTACTTCCAGTCTCTCGACAATCCGAACAACAAGGCCTTCGTGCCCGCGTTCAAGAAGATGTGGGGCGAGAAGACCGTGATCGGAGACGTCACCCAGGCTGCCTATCTCGGCCCGTGGCTGTGGAAGTTGACGGTCGAGAAGGCCGGCTCCTTCGATGTCGACAAGATTGCGGCGGCTTCGCCCGGCGTCGAGTTCAAGGGCGCGCCGGAAGGCTATGTGCGCATCCACGAAAACCATCACCTCTGGTCGAAGACCCGGGTGGGACGCGCCAAGCTCGATGGTCAGTTCGAGCTGATCTACGAGACCGCCGATCTGGTCGAGCCGGATCCGTTCCCCAAGGGCTACCAGTAAAAGTCGCGGCGTCAGCCGCGGCTTCCCTCAAGATCACACCGCTCCCTGGCGTGGATTGCAAGTCCATACCCAAGACCCCCGCGTCGCGAACCTGCTCGCGACGCGGGACCCTATCCCCGACGGAGGACATCGATGTTCGGCGACTATTCGCTTGGTGATCTTGGTTCCATCTTCGTCATGCAGGGCTTTGCAGGACTGATCCTGTTCTCGGTCTACGTCCTGATGGCCCTAGGGCTCGCGATCATCTTCGGCCAGATGGGCGTCATCAACATGGCCCATGGCGAGTTCATGATCCTCGGGGCCTACGTCACCTGGATGACCTCGAATTTCTTTCAGACCTATTTGCCGAGCCTGTTCAGCGGCTATTTCTTCCTCGCCATGATCCTGGCCTTTGTCGCGTCCGGCGCATTGGGGATGCTGGTGGAGTGGGTGCTGATACGGCATCTCTACAAGCGCCCGCTCGACACCCTGCTGGCCACCTGGGGTCTCAGCCTGATGCTGCAGCAGGCCTATCGCTCCGTGTTCGGCGCGCGCGAGGTCGGCGTCGAGTTGCCGCAATGGATGCTTGGCTCGCTGCACGTCAGCGACAGCATCGAGGTGCCGATCAACGGTGTCTTCGTGATGTGTCTCACCGTCCTCATCACCGTCTGCGTCGCCTATGTGATGTACAAGTCGCGCTGGGGCCGCCAGGTGCGCGCTGTGGTGCAGAACCGCATCATGGCCGGCGCGGTCGGCATCAACACCGAGAAGGTCGACCGTTACACGTTCGGGCTCGGTTGCGGTATCGCCGGCGTCGCCGGCAGCGCCTTCACCATGATCGGATCGACCGGGCCGACGTCGGGTCAGCTCTACATCGTCGATACCTTCCTCGTCGTCGTGTTCGGCGGTGCCGCCAGCCTGCTCGGTACCATCGCGTCGGCATTCTCGATCTCGCAGACGCAATCCACCCTCGAGTTCTTCATGTCGGGCTCGATGGCCAAGGTGCTCACGTTGCTCGCCGTTGTCGGAATCCTGATGCTGCGGCCGCAGGGGCTGTTCGCCCTCAAGGTCCGCAAGTGAGAAATGGGGCTGATGCCATGACCGACAATCGGTTCTTCAATCGATCGGAGCTCATCGGAATTCTGGTGCTCGCGGTCTTCCTGGTCGTTGTCCTGCCGCTCACGCTGGATGTCTTTCGGCTCAACCTGGTCGCAAAATATCTGACCTATGCCTTCGTCGCGCTGGGGCTGGTGATCTGCTGGGGTTATGGCGGAATTCTCAGCCTCGGCCAAGGTGTGTTCTTCGGGCTCGGCGGCTACTGCATGGCGATGTTCCTCAAGCTCGAAGCATCGAGCGTCGAGAACACCAAGATCCAGTCGACCCCCGGCATCCCGGACTTCATGGACTGGAATCAGATCACGTCGCTGCCGCTGTTGTGGCAGCCGTTTCACAGTCTCACCTTCACCATCCTCGCCATTATCCTGGTCCCCGGCATCTTTGCCCTGATCATCGGCACGGCGATGTTCAAGCGCCGGGTCGGCGGCACCTACTTCGCCATCATCACCCAGGCAGTCGCGGCCATCCTCACCATCCTGATCGTGGGACAGCAGGGCTACACTGGCGGCATCAACGGCATGACCGATCTGCGGACGCTGAAGGGTTGGGACATCCGGCCCGATCACGCCAAGATAGTGCTGTACTTCTTCGAAGTTGGACTCTTGCTCGCCTGCATCATGATCGCGCAGTTCGTCCGGCACTCCAAGCTTGGACGTATCCTGGTTGCGATGCGCGAGAAGGAGGACCGGGTCCGCTTCTCCGGCTATAGCGTCGCGAACTTCAAGATCTTCGCCTTCTGCATCGCCGCCGTGTTCGCCGCGATCGGCGGCGCCATGTTCGCGCTCAACGTCGGCTTCATGTCGCCGTCCTTCGTCGGCATCGTGCCCTCGATCGAGATGGTGATCTACACCGCGGTCGGCGGCCGGTTGTCGATCCTTGGTGCAGTTTACGGCACGCTGCTGGTCAATTTTGCCAAGACCAGCCTGTCGGAATCCTTTCCCGAATTGTGGCTGTTTGGATTGGGCGGGCTGTTCATCACCGTCGTGCTGGCCTTCCCGAACGGCCTTGCGGGGATCTGGGGCGACTATGTGCAGCCGCGCATCGATCGTCTGATCTCGTCGCGCAAACCGAAACCCGAAGGCTGGACCGACAATTCGGTCGCCGACGGTGCCCCGGCGGAGTGAGGAGATCATCATGCTCGTAGGTCAACAGCCCAGGGAATTCCTGCTCGCCGTCGAAGCGCTGACCGTGTCGTTCGACGGGTTCAAGGCGGTCAACGATCTCTCTTTCTACGTCGATGAGAACGAGATCCGCGTCATCATCGGCCCAAACGGCGCCGGCAAGACCACCGTGCTCGACCTGATCTGCGGCAAGACCAGAGCGACATCCGGCTCGATCCAGTTCCGCGGCAAGGAGCTAACCCGGATGAAGGAAAACGAGATCGTCAAGACCGGCGTCGGCCGCAAGTTCCAGAATCCTTCGATCTATGACGACCTCACGGTGTTCGAGAATCTGGAGATCTCCTATCCGCGCGGCCGCTCGGTGTTCGGCGCGCTGACCTTCACCCGCGATGCGGCCGTCCGCGACCGCGTGCACGAGGTCGCGGAGATGATCTTCCTCCAGGATCGGCTGAACATGAGCGCCGACCTGCTCAGCCACGGCCAGAAGCAATGGCTCGAGATCGGCATGCTGCTGATCCAGGATCCGGACCTTTTGATGCTCGACGAGCCCGTCGCCGGGATGAGCGTGTCCGAGCGGGCCAAGACCGCCGAACTGCTCAACCGCATCATCAAGAACCGTTCGGTGCTGGTGATCGAGCACGACATGAAGTTCGTCGAGGACATCGCGCACAAGGTCACCGTGCTTCACCAGGGCCAGATTCTCTCCGAGGGGACCATGGACAAGGTGAAGAACGACCCCAAGGTCATCGAAGTTTACCTGGGACACTGAGGAGAATCTCGATGCTGGCTATTTCCGATCTTCACGTCGCTTACGGCCAGAGCGAGGTGCTGCACGGGCTCAACGTGAAGGTCGCCGCGAACGAGATCGTGGCGATCATGGGCCGCAACGGCATGGGCAAGACCACGCTGATGAAGTCGCTGATGGGTATCCTGCCGGCGAAGAGCGGCTCGGTCAGCATGGACGGCGCCGAGCTCGGCGGCCTGCCGAGCTACGAGCGGGTGGCCAAGGGCCTCGCCTATGTACCGCAGGGCCGCATGATCTTCTCGACCATGACGGTGAAGGAGAACATCGAGACCGGCCTCGTCGTCTCCGGCGGGACCGAAGTGCCCGCTGACATCTACGAATTATTTCCGGTGCTTCTGGAGATGAAGGGCCGCCGCGGCGGCAATCTCTCGGGCGGCCAGCAGCAACAGCTCGCGATCGCGCGCGCGCTCGCGACCAAGCCGAAAGTGCTGCTGCTGGACGAGCCGACCGAGGGCATCCAGCCGTCGATCATCAAGGAAATGGCGCGCACCTTGAAGCGCATCCGCGACGAAAAGGGGCTCTCGATCGTCGTGTCCGAACAGGTGCTGAGCTTCGCGCTCGACATCGCCGACCGCGTGCTGGTGATCGAGAACGGCGAGATCGTGCGCGACGATCCGCGCGATGCCGTCGATGCCGCGCAGGTCTCGAAATATCTGTCCGTCTAACCAACCGTGTAAAAGGGGAGCTTCTCGATGCCAGAGACACTGATCAAGGTCGATCTCACCAAGTCGGCTTACGAAAATGACATGGTGCATAACCGCTGGCACCCCGATATCCCGATCGTGGCCTGGGTCAATCCCGGCGACGATTTCATCATCGAGACCTATGACTGGACCGGCGGCTTCATCAAGAACAACGATTCCGCCGACGACGTGCGCGACATCGACCTGTCGATCGTGCACTTCCTCTCCGGTCCGATCGGCGTCAAGGGCGCCGAGCCCGGCGATCTCCTCGTGGTCGACCTGCTCGACGTCGGTCCGATGAAGGAGAGCCTCTGGGGCTTCAACGGCTTCTTCTCCAAGCAGAACGGCGGCGGTTTCCTCACCGACCATTTCCCCCTGGCGCAGAAGTCGATCTGGGACATCAAGGGTCTCTACACCTCGTCGCGTCACGTCCCCGGCGTGAACTTTGCCGGCCTCATCCATCCCGGCCTGATCGGCTGCCTGCCCGATCCGAAGATGCTGGACACCTGGAACAAGCGCGAGGCCGAGCTGATCTCGACCAACCCGACCCGCGTGCCCGGTCTTGCCAATCCGCCGTTCGCGCCGACCGCCCATGGCGGCCGCGCCAAGGGCGACGTCAAGGCCAAGATCGGAGCCGAGGGCGCCCGCACCGTGCCGCCGCGCGAGCATGGCGGTAATTGCGACATCAAGGACCTCTCGCGCGGCTCGAAGATCTACTTCCCGGTCTATGTGCCCGGCGCCGGTCTCTCGATGGGCGATCTGCACTTCAGCCAGGGCGACGGCGAGATCACCTTCTGCGGCGCGATCGAGATGGCCGGCTGGCTGCATCTCAAGGTCGAAGTGATCAAGGACGGCATGGCGAAGTACGGCATCAAGAATCCGATCTTCAAGCCGTCGCCGATCACGCCGAACTACAAGGACTATCTGATCTTCGAGGGCATCTCGGTCGACGAGCAAGGCAAGCAGCACTATCTCGACGTCCACATCGCCTATCGCCAGGCTTGTCTGAACGCCATCGAGTACCTGAAGAAGTTCGGCTACTCCGGCGCCCAGGCCTACTCGATCCTCGGCACCGCGCCGTGCCAGGGCCACATCTCCGGCGTCGTCGACGTGCCCAACGCCTGCGCCACGCTGTGGCTGCCGACCGAGATCTTCGACTTCGACGTCATGCCGTCGGCGGCGGGTCCCATCAAGCACATCACCGGCGATATCCAGATGCCGATCTCGCCGGACAAATAGTCTCCCTGCGCGACGGGATGCGGGACGGCACGGATTTGCCGCCCCGCATCCGCCGCGGGACTTCTCGAAACAGGCAAAAGCGTGGGGATGATGCGATGCCGGTCTACGAATATCTCTGTGACGATTGCGGTCCGTTCAAGGATCTGCGCCCGATGGCGGAATGCGACGACCCGCAGGAATGCCCGCATTGTGAAACCATGGCGCCGCGCGTGATCCTGACCGCACCAAATTTCTTCTGCATGCCGGCGGAGACCCGCAAGGCGCACGCCGTCAACGAGCGCAGCACGCATGCGCCGCAAACGCTTGCGCAATACAAGGCCTCGCATGGCCCCGGCTGCGGCTGCTGCTCGTCGGGCAAGACCGTGAAGGACAAGAGCGCGCCGGACAGGAAGAAGCCGGCGCGGCTGGTGACCAAGACCAGGAGCGGAGCAAAGGGCTTTCCCACGGCGCGCCCCTGGATGATCAGCCACTAACGCGCGCGGCAACCCAACACGAACAAGATACAGGAGCGCTCAAGATGCTTCACGGCGATATTTCCAGCAGCAACGACACCGTCGGCGTCGCGGTGGTCAACTACAAGATGCCTCGCCTGCACACCAAGGCCGAGGTGCTCGACAATGCCCGCAAGATCGCCGACATGCTGGTCGGCATGAAGGCCGGCCTGCCCGGCATGGACCTCGTGATCTTCCCGGAATACTCCACCCAGGGCATCATGTACGACTCCAAGGAGATGTACGAGACCGCCTCGGCGGTGCCCGGCGAAGAGACCGCGATCTTCGCCGAAGCCTGCCGCAAGGCGAAGGTATGGGGCGTGTTCTCGCTGACCGGCGAGCGCCACGAGGAACATCCGCACAAGGCGCCCTACAACACCCTGATCCTGATGAACGACAAGGGCGAGATCGTCCAGAAGTACCGCAAGATCATGCCCTGGGTACCGATCGAGGGCTGGTATCCCGGCAACTGCACCTATGTCTCCGACGGCCCGAAGGGGATGAAGGTCAGCCTGATCATCTGCGACGACGGCAACTTTCCCGAGATCTGGCGCGACTGCGCCATGAAGGGCGCCGAACTGATCGTGCGTTGCCAGGGCTACATGTATCCGGCCAAGGAGCAGCAGATCCTGATTTCCAAGGCGATGGCCTGGGCCAACAATGTCTATGTGGCGGTCGCCAACGCCGCCGGCTTCGACGGCGTCTATTCCTATTTCGGTCACTCCGCGATCATCGGCTTCGACGGCCGCACGCTTGGCGAGTGCGGCGAGGAAGATTACGGCATCCAGTACGCGCAGCTCTCGAAACATCTGATCCGCGATGCGCGCCGCAACGGCCAGTCGCAGAACCATCTCTACAAGCTGGTCCACCGCGGCTATACCGGCATGATCAATTCCGGCGAAAGCCCGCGCGGTGTTGCGGCCTGCCCCTACGATTTCTACAAGAACTGGATCGCCGATCCGGAAGGGACGCGGGACATGGTCGAGGCCATGACCCGCTCGACCCCGGGGACCGACGAGTGCCCGATCGAGGGCATCCCGAACGAGGCAGCGGCCAGCAATTACTGAGCCGTTGCGGATGGCGCAGGGCGGGTAGCATGTTTGGCGCACCCGCCCTTCATCGCGAATGATGTGAACGACCGTACACAAGGCCGGACCCCCTGGTGCACCTTCGCACGCGTGAATTGAGAGCCGGGCGCGGCAACGCGTGGCGCGGTTGCAACATGAGCTGTTGAATCTGCCTAAGTTGCAGCCTCCTTGGCTGATTCTTGCCTTGCCGTAGTTCTACTGGCCGTACCCATGCCCTACGTTCCGCGCGGCGCCGCTGAGAGCGCCGGGGGCAGGGGCTGAGCGTGGGAGCTGGATTTCCATCGAGCGGGCAGGGTTGCTCGCGCCGGGGTGTTGCCCCGGTTCGCACGGCATTCTGGCTTGGCCTCGCCTTGAGCGCGGCCGCCGCGACAAATCCCGTAGCAGCGCAGCAGGTCTTCAACGGATCGCAGACCACGCCGAACGGTGCCATCAACGGTGGCGGCGGGGTGTGGGACACCACCACCACGAACTGGACGGATGTCTTCGGTTCGACCAGCAGCGCCTACGATCCCGCGTCAGCCGGCACGATATTCGGCTACTCGGGAGTCTTGACGCCGGCCACGGCCGGCACCGTGACGGTCGCGCCGAGTGGCGTCCAGCTCACCGGCCTCGTTGGCTTCGACGTCACCGGCGACAATTCGGTCTACACCATCCAGGGCGGCGACCTTCGGCTAGCCCCGGGCGGCACCACGTTCTTCACCAACGATGTCACCGGCACGGCGGATCCGTCGGCCGTGATCGCCTCGCGCATCACCGGCAGCGGCGGGATCAACGTCCAGGGACCCGGTATCCTGGCGCTGCTCGGCGCAAATATCTATACCGGCGACACTTTCATCTGCTCCTGCGCGGCGTTGCAGCTTGGTGACCCGACGCATACCGCGAGCATCATCGGCGCCGTCGTCAACGACGGTCTCTTCAACGTCGTCAATGCCGACACGTCGGGCATCACGTCGCTCCTGAACAGTTTCTCCGGCACGACGATGTTTCTCAACGCAACATCCGCCGGCTCTATGGTCATTACCAACAACGGCCAGCTGTACTTTGGCGATCCGTTCGGAACCGGGACCGACACCGCCACGGCCGGCCGGGCGACCATCACCAACGATGGCGGCTTGATCGGCTTCTTTGGCCGGACCAATGCAGGCTCCGCCAGCATCACTAACCAGAACGGCGGCACCACCGCGTTCATCGATCAAGCCTCGGCGGGCTCGGCGACCATCGTCAACAAGGACTTTGGCGGCACGAGCTTCGGCGCCGTGCCGGGAAGCACCGCGACCGCCGACAACGCAACAATCATCAACGATGTCGACGGCCAGACCGCTTTCGGCGGATTGTCGACGGCCGCCAATGCCACCATCATCACCAAGGACGGCGGCGCGACCAAGTTCTATGACAATTCCACCGGCGGCAACGCGCGCTTCATCACCACCGGCACGGGCATCGTTGACTTCGGGATCAGCCGCGGCCTGAACGGTGACGGCCGCATCACGGCCGGTTCGATCGAAGGCAATGGCACCTACTATATCGGGGGTGGCAACACGCTCGTCGTCGGTAGCAATAATCGCTCGACGCTGGTCGACGGTGTCATCGGCGACTACGATCCCTGCGGGTGCGGTTTCATCGGCGCCGGTTCCCTCGAAAAAGCAGGCAGCGGAACGCTGGTCCTTTCGGGCACCAATACCTATACCGGCACGACGACCGTCAATGGCGGCATCCTGCGGGTCGATGGCGACATCTCCCAATCGAGCCTGACCACCGTGAACGCGGGCGGAGCGCTGTTCGGCGCCGGGATCGTCGGTAATACCACCGTCGCTGCCGGCGGCATCTTCGCGCCCGGTGACGGTGGTCCGGGCTCGAGCGTGCTGGTTCTGGGGGACCTCGCCTTTCAGTCCGGTGCGGTCTACCTCGTGCAGGTCGGCAGCGGATCCACCGCGAGCTTTGCCAATGTTCTCGGCAATGTTGGCCTGAACGGCACCGTCGGCGTCTCGTTGTACGCTGGCAGCGCCATCTTGCCGCAATACAAGATCATGCAGTTTTCCGGCTCTGCCTCCGACAACTTTGCCGGTGTCGCCGCTCCCGGCGGCCTGATTGGCACGACGACCGTGGATCCCAGCGGCACCGTCTATCTCAATTTCACGCTGGACTACGCCGCGAAGTACGCCCTCAACGTCAATCAGAAGAACGTTGCCGCGACGCTTCAGAATTTCTTCAACGCGAATGGCTTTCTGCAAGCCGAATTCGCAGGCCTCGGCCCGAACGGCCTGACACAGGCTTCCGGCGAACCGGCGACGGGTTCGCAGCAGACGACCTTCAACGCGATGAACCTGTTCCTCGGCTTGCTCACCGACGTGTTCGGCTCTGGGCGCAGTGGCACGCCTGGTGCGACGCCATACGCCGACGAGATCAGTGCGAACGCCTATGCCGCGACCGGCAAGGCCGCGCGTGACAAAAGCGCGCGCGACGCCTTTGCCTCGATCTCTCGCAAGGCACCGGCTCTGACGTTCGAGCAGCGCTGGGACGTGTGGGCGGCCGGCTATGGCGGCTCGCAGACCACCGATGGCAAGGCCGGCCTCGGTTCGAACAACACCACCAGCAGCGTCTATGGCACCGCCGTCGGTCTCGACTACCGCTTCTCGCCTTCGACGATTGCTGGCATCGCGCTTGCCGGCGGCGGCACCGGCTTCAACGTCAACGGGCTTGGCTGGGGCCGCTCCGACCTGTTCCAGGCCGGCGCGTTCGTGCGTCATACTGTGGGACCGGCCTACATCATGGCCGCGCTGGCCTACGGCTGGCAGGACGTCACGACCAATCGCATCGTCACCGCTGCCGGGGTCGATCAGTTGCGTGCGCAGTTCAAGGCCAATGCGTTCTCGGGCCGTATCGAGGGCGGCTATCGCCAGGCCACGCAGTGGATCGGCCTCACGCCCTACGCAGCGCTCCAGGCCACCATGTTCAGCCTGCCGGGCTATTCGGAGTTCGCGGTGGTCGGCAACAATACCTTTGCGCTCAACTATGCCGCCAAGGACATGACCAGCACCCGCACCGAACTCGGCCTGCGCGCGGACAAGTCATTCGCCGCGGCCGGCGGCCTGATGACCTTGCGCGGCCGCGTCGCCTGGGCCCATGACTACAATCCGGACCGCGCCGTCGGTGCGGTGTTTCAGACGTTGCCGGGATCGGCGTTCGTCGTGAACGGGGCCGTCCAGGCGCGCGATTCCGCATTGACCACGGCGGCGATACAGATGAGCTGGATGAACGGCTGGTCCGCGTCGGCGACCTTCGAGAGCGAGTTCTCGAACGTCACCCGCTCCTATGCCGGCAAGGGCGTCGTGCGTTACGCGTGGTAGGCGCTACCGCTTCTTCTGCGCCGGCTTGCGCGGCGGGCGCGGTGCGGCGGCGGGTGTGGGCGTCCCGCTCATCTTGTTGGCGGCCTC
Source organism: Bradyrhizobium sp. SZCCT0153 (assembly GCF_018129995.1). Classification (GTDB taxonomy): domain Bacteria; phylum Pseudomonadota; class Alphaproteobacteria; order Rhizobiales; family Xanthobacteraceae; genus Bradyrhizobium; species Bradyrhizobium japonicum_G. The sequence goes on along the minus strand of NZ_JAFCKS010000003.1, from coordinate 899,415 downwards.
GCTGACGTCGAGCAGCGAGCGACGGATGTCGTCGAGGTAGCTCGCCGATTTCTTCTTCATGGTGTCGGCGAGCTCGCGCAGTCCCTGAACCTTTTCGAACAGCTCGTCGGCCTTGCCGTCGACGAAGCCGGGCACCACGCCTTCGATCTTCGTGACAGCCTTGTCGAAGCCCACGAAGGCACTGTCGACTTTGGCCATGACGGAATCGATTTCGTCGCCCTTGCTCTTGAGATCGGCGGTGTAGGTCTCGAACGTGCGCAGGCCCTCCTTGATCGCCGGGGCATTGCTCACGATCGTGCGGTCGACACTGTGCAGGGTGTCGACGATGGATTCGGCATCGCTGAGATCGGCGGTCAGTACCGGGACGCCGTCCGAGTCGAGGGGTACCGGCGGGGCGGAGGGGGCGCCGCCGATCAACGACACCGCGGCGACTCCGGTGAGGCCCTGGAACTCGATGCCGGCCACGGTATCCTTGCGGATCGGCGCGGCGTTATCGAGCGATACGAGCGCCACGACCTTGCGGGGATTGTCCAGCTTGATCGACAGGATCTGGCCGGCGGGCACGCCGTCGAAATTGACCGGCCCGCCGCGCCGCAATCCGCTGGCGGAGCCGCCCTCGAACACCACGCGCAACTGGCTGCGGCTCTGGAGGGTGCGCCATTTCTGCATGCCGAGCAGGCCGCCGAACGCCACGGCGATCACCGCCAGCGTCGCCGTTCCGATCACCAGATTGCTCGCGCGTGCCATCAGGGGCGATTCTACGGCCAAAGCAGGAAAGTTGGAAGGAGCCCGAATGGCCGCGATTCTAGGTAAGGCAGGTTAGGGAAGCGTAACCCGCCTTCCGCGACGTCAATGTCCGGCCGCACGCTTTGCCGCGGCATTGTTCAGGACGATGAGGGCATCGACGGCGACGCCCGTCCTGGCATTGATCAGGAACGGATTGATGTCGATCGAGGCGATCCGGTCGCCGGCATCCGCGATCAAATTGGACAGGCCGACCAGCGCCTTCACGGCGGAAGCCTCGTGCAAGGCCGGCTTGCCGCGATAGCCGCGCATCTTGATACCGGCCTTGGTGCGACCGATCAGGAGTCGCGCTTCGGCCTCGTCCAGCGGCGCTCCGGCGAGCGCCACGTCCTTCATCAGCTCGATGTCGATGCCGCCGGTGCCGAACAGCACGACCGGACCCATCTCGGCATCGAGCGAGGCGCCGACCACGAGCTCGAGATCGGCCTTGACCTGCTGCGCGATCAGGATGCCGTCGAGCTTCGGCTTGCCCTTCAGCTTGTTCACGCGCGCGGTGATGTCGCTGAACGCCTTCTTCACCTCGGCCGCGGTGGTGAGATTCAGCACCACGCCGCCGATGTCGGATTTGTGCAGGATCTCGGCGCTGACGAGTTTTGCCACGACCGGGAAGCCGATCTGCTTGGCGATCTTCACGGCCTCGGCTGCCGTCTGCGCGATCGCCTCCTTCGAGATCGGGATGCCGTAGGCTTTCAGGAGCTTCTTCGAGGCGACCTCGTCGAGCGCGGCGCCGGTTGCCGATCTCAGCGCCTTCTCCAGCACGGCACGCGCGGCAGGCTTTGAGCTCGAGGCGATGTCAGGCACCTCCTTGCGAAGCTTGGCATAGGCAAGCAGCGACCTGATCGCGGTCACCGCGCGGTCCATGCCCTGCATCACTGCAAGATGCGGCAGCGATTTGCGCAGGGACTTGGTGAACTCGGTGAAGCCGATCGACATCGCGCTGATGTAGATCACCGGCTTACCGGCCCGGCTCGCCATCTCGTTGACGATGCGCAGATTGCGCTCACGCAGCTCGTGCGGCGCTTTCGGCAGTTCGGCATCGATGATGACGATGTCGATATCGGGATCCTCGATCATCAGCTCGATCGACTTCATGTAGACGGAGGGATCGACCACCGCGGCAAAGCCGGCGTCGAGCGGATTGCCGACGATCGAGCCTGGCCCGAGCATTTTCGCAAGCTCCGAGCTGACATGCGTGCTCAGCGGCGCGAAGTTCAGATCTTCCGCGTAGAAGGCATCGATCAGCATGCCGCGCTTGCCGCCGGACAGCGTGACCGCGGCGAGCCGGTCGCCTTTGGGCACGACAGAGTGAACGAAGCATTCGGTGGTCTCGATCAGTTCGTCGAGCCCGCCAACCCGGATCACGCCCTCGCGCGTTGCAACGGCATCGAATGTCTCGATCGAGCCTGCGAGCGCTCCGGTGTGCGCCATCGCCGCCGCGCGGCCTCCCTCGGACGCGCCGAGCTTGAGCGCGATCACCGGCTTGCTCGCGGCACGTGCAGCCTTGCAGGCCTCCCGGAACGCCTTGGTGTTGCGCACGCCCTCGAGATAGACGACGATCACCTTGATGCTCGGATCCTCTGCGAAATAGCGCATCAGGTCCGGCGTCTCGAGGCCGGCTTCGTTGCCGGTTGTCACCATGTAGCCCACCCCGACGCCGCGATCCTCCAGCGCCTGGCGGATCGCCATGACGATGGCGCCGGATTGTCCGGCGATCGCCACCGCGCCCTGTTCCATGGTGACGATCCGGTCGTCGATATTGGTGAAGAGCTTTTCGCCTGCGCTCAGATTGCCGAGGCAATTCGGGCCGGTGACGGCCAGGCCCGTCTCGCGCACGGCCGCCTGCAGTTCGGCCGCGAGCTTCTGGCTCTCCTCATCCTGCAACTCGCTGAAGCCCGAGGTGACGATGGTGGCCGAGCGCGCGCCGGCCGCTGCGGCATCGCGGATCACTTGCACCGCAAAGCGCGCCGGCACCAGCACCAGCACGTGATCTGGCTTCTCCGGGAGGCTGGCAAAATCCTTGAAGCAGGGGACGCCCCAGATGGTCTCTCGCTTGGCATTGACCGGATAGAGTCCGCCCTCGAAGCCGTATTTGACCAGATTGTTCCAGATGCGCTCGGCATAGTTGCCGGGCTTGTCGGTCGCGCCCACCAGCACGATGTTGTGCGGGTGCAGCATGGCGTGGATGCCCTTGACGATGTCGCTGGCGTCGGGCGTTGGAGACCATGGGCGCGAAGAACCGGACGCAGCAGATACGCGAGCTTCCATGGCGTGACCTCACCTGTTGTTCTTGTTGGCGGTGCGTCACTCTGTTCTATGGCGAGTTCTTCGGACTGGCAACCACATGGTATGCCGCGTGATGGAATGAGCGATGCATCGCACTTATTCATCTTTATCGACGCCAATCAGGACGCCATGCAGGACATAACGTTCGGGCCCGGGCGTCACCGCCTCGAACGGCCAGCACGTGGTGAGCACGAGTTGGAAATCCTGCGCCGTGGGATCGATGCCGGATTCATCGAAGCGGACGATGGCCGAGGCGTCCGCGCGATAGCGGAACTGCCTACCGTCGCGACGGGTGATCTCGATGATATCTCCGATGGCGACGTTTCGCAGGAAACGGAAATGCGTGTCGCGATGGCCGGCATAGACGGCAACACCGCGCTCGCCCGCGTCAGCCGTTTGGAGGATATGGCCGGGACCGAAAGCGAGCGCCTGGCCGCTCGTGCCTTCCAGCACGATCGCGCTGGCGCCGATCCGCTTTACCTCGATCCGCGCGACGGGCCAGGTGTCGGCCCATGACCATGGCTTGACCACTTCGCCGGTCGCAACACTCCTGTCGAACGCGCGCTGCAGCAGCACCTGCGCGAGCCAGGCCTTGGCGTGGATGTAGGCGCCGTCGCCGAACAGGAGGATGCCTATCAGCGCCAGGACCAGGGGAGAGACGAAGCGGGTCATCGGTGTCTCTCGTTCGTCATTTCGAAAAAGGCGCGCGCGGCCGTTGGTGTGGGACGGGCAGCCGCGCGCGCTAACAGAGGAGTTTGGGGGGCTCCTCTCTCAAGCGGCGTCAGTGAGCAAGGTCTGACGCCGGTTGAACACGAACAGGACCAGGGCAAGCACGATCAGGACCAGGCCTGCGATCATCTTCAGCTCGGCCGAGGTTGCGGTCTTGGGCAGACGGATCGCATCGGGTGAAGCTGGTGTCGGCCGCCTTGCCGTCGGTTGATTGCGCGCATCGGCATGGCGCTCGCGCAACTGATCCGGCACCTGCGGCCGCTCGCCAAAGACCTTCTCGAAGTCCCAGCCGGCCGGCAGGTTGATCGGCAATTCGCTGAGCCTGAGCGGCTCGCCTTCGGGACGGCTCGGCGTCTTGTCGACCGCGACGAGGCTCGTCAGTCGCGTGACGATCTGATGGTCGAGCGCCAGCGCCAGGATCGCCTTGTCGGCCTGCTCCGGCGTGAGTTCCCGTATGGTGCGCGCCACTTCGGCGTCGCCGATCTTGCGCTTCGCCCACAGCTTCGACGGGCCCTTGCCTTCGGCTGCGCTCTGCAGCGGCAGCGTCACCGACCACGGACGGTCGCCGACGCGTCCCTTGATCTCGATCGAGCCCGCGAGCTTGTCGAGTTTTGCCGCCAGCACCAGCGGCTCGTCGCGATAGACATCCGGAATGATCGCCGGTGTCACGTCGGCCTTGGCTTCGGAGAACCTTACACTGAGGCCGGTCACCGCCGGGTTCTCCAGCTTGGCGAACAGACCGCGCATGCGTTCCTCGACCTGCTCGACGGAGCCGATATGGGTGAAGGCACCGCGGCCGAGCTCGGCGGCGCGCGTCATCAGGTAGGTGTTGGGCGCGGAGCCGATGCCGACCATGAACACACGTGAGCGGCCGCGCATCGCCGTGATCGTTTCGAACAATTGCTGCTCATTGCCGATGGCGCCGTCGGTCAGGAACACGACCTGGCGAACCATGCTGGTGTCGCCGAGCTTGTCGGTCAGCGCTGCACGCATCGCCGGCACCATCTCGGTGCCGCCACGCGCCTGCAGCGCATCGACGAACGAAGTCGCCTCGCGGACATGCGTGCCATCCGCCGGCACCGAGGTCGGAAACAGCACGTCCATGGTGTCGTCGAAGCGAATGACGTTGAAATGATCGGTCGGCTGGAGACGAGCGAGCGCATAAGTGAGGCTGGCCTTGGCCTGTACGATCGACGTTCCGCCCATCGAGCCGGAATTGTCGATCACGAACACGACTTCGCGCGGGAGCGGCTTCTGGGTCGCCTGCTCGGTGGTGGGCGGTGTAACGAAAGCGAGCAAATAGTCGGCATCGCCGACATGCTCGCGGAACAGGCCGACCGACGGCGCCTTCTCCGCGGCCGGTTTCCAGGTCAGCTCGAAATCGCGGTCGGCGGGGACAATGCCGTCGGAGAGCGTGACGATTCGTGTCGTGCTGTCCGGGCTCTCGATCTTGACGTTATGGTGAGGGCTCTTGACCTCACCCAGCGCAAACCCGGCCTTCAGGCGCACCGTGATGCTGGTCGGATTGACCGGCGCATTCCGGGCAGGATCCAGCACCGGCGGCGAGATGCGGTTGCGGTCCGGCACCGGGTCCGACGTCGTCGCGCCCCAGCCGGAGCCATCGTTGCGGAAGTCGACGCTCTGCACGATCGGCGCCGGATTGTAGCGTGGCCCGACCACCAGCGGCAGGCGCAGCGAATATTCGTTGGCGGATTGCTGCACCGGCTCCTGATATTCGATCTGCACCAGCACGGTTTCGCCGGGGCCGATATTGGCGACCGAGTTGGTGAAGATGTTCGGCCGCTCCTGCTCGGTGAGCGCGGCCTTCTGGCCGGCGCGTCGCGCCTCTTCGTAGATCACGCGCGCTTGCTGCCGCTCCTTGATGTCGCCGACGATGACGCGGTCGCCGACCACCATCTTCAGCGTATCGACGGCCCCGCCGGTGGGAAGCGGATAGACATAGGTCGCCTCGACCCAGTCCTTGGTCGGGTTGCGGAATACCTGCGTGACGCGGGCGCGCAACGTCGGGCCGGAGACCGTGACGTCGATATCGATGCCGAGGCGGATCGCTTCGATGGTGGCGCCGTCTTCTTTGAGGAGGAGGGTGCCGGATCGGGCATCGCGGGGCTGGAGCAGGCTGGCCTGCTCCGTCGTCGCCGACCAGCCCGGCTCGAAGCTCACCAGCAGGGCCACGAAGGCGACCAGCATCACCGCGATGCCCTGCGCCAGAAGGAACAGTCCGACCACAATGAGTCTGCCCAGCCAGGGGTGTTCGTTGCTGTCGACCGCGTCGTAATTGTCCATTTGGCTTGCTCCCGAAGGTGTTTGACGTTGCAGAGCATCGGTCGGGAGCGGGCGATTTCGCGAGCAGAATGATCGGCAATGTTCCGCCGCGGCCGGCCTGGATCGGCCGCCGCCGGGATGGCCAGGTGCGGTTTTGTGCTGGTTTGTCCGCCCTGCTAGGATGGCCGTCCTGGAGCAGGGCCACGATGCAGATGCAGGACAAATTCACCGACAAGCAGCTCTCGGACGAGCAGAGCCGCGAGGTCGCGGAGACTATTCGCGAGGAACTCGCCAGACGCCGGATCTCCCGGCAAGCGCTGGCCGAGCAGGCCAAGCTCAGCCTGTCGACGCTGGAGAAGGTCCTTGGCGGGCGGCGGCCGTTCACGCTGGCGACGACGGTGCGGCTGGAGCAGGCGCTGGGCGTCTCCTTGCGCAAAAGCGTCGTCGTGATGACGCCTCCGGCCGCAAGCGATGTCGCGCCCGACAGCCTTGGCTCCTACGCCCATCGCGCGGTGACCTGGCTCGAGGACGTCTACATCACGCTGCGGCCGTCGTTCGGGGACAAGGACGCGATCTTCGCCTACCGCACCGAGATCGTCTGGGAGCCGAGGGTCTCGTCACTGGTGTTCCGCGAAGGTGAGCGAACCGATGCCGCCTATGAGCACACCGGCGAGGTCGCAGTGCCGCATCAGTCCGGCTTCATCTATCTCGTCATCATAAAGCACGGACAGCATCGCGTGATCACGGTGTCGCGGCCGACGGTTGCCGGCGAAATGTACGGCATCATCTCGACGCTCCGCGCCGGGCCCGGCTCGCAGCTGACGCCGATCGCTGCGCCGATCGCCTATGTGCCGCTCAGGAATGTCCCGAAGCCGTCGCTGGGACGGGTCGCGCCTGATGACGCCAACCATGCGCTTTATCGCGGTCACTTGCGCCGCACGATCGACGAGTCTTTTGCGCTCTTCCTGCCGGGATAGCTCGCCCGCCGAGCGCACATAAAAAATAGCGGCCTTTCGGCCGCTATTTCGTTGAGACCTGTCCAATCGAGGTGAGCTAGCCTCCGGTCTCGGCGGTGATGATGTCGCCGAACAGCTCCCACTGGCCCTTCTTGAACCGCCACATCTTGAGCTGCTCGATCGGCGCGAAGTCCGTGGCGGAGGTGTTGATCTTGATCCCCGGGATCAGCGTGTCGGGCACGAAGTCCTTGAGGCTGGCCGCCTGCTTCATCACGTTTTCACGAGTCAGGTTGTCGCCCGACTGCTTCAGCACCTGCACCATCGTCTGGGCTGCTGCATAGGCGTAAACGAGATTGGCGTCGGAAATGTTCGCGCCGGGCATGTACTTGTCGATGAAGACCATGAACTTCTTCATGCCCTCGTCGTCCTTCCACTGCGGATCCGACGCGTCCTTCAGATAGCCGGCGGACAGCACGCCTTCGGAGGCCTCGAGGCCGGCGGGCTTCATCACCGCACCGATCGACACCGAGACGTCGGTCATCAGGTGCATCGGCTTCCACTCCAGCTCCGCGATCTTCTTGATGGCCTGCGCCGCGAACTTCGGGGTCGCGATGTTGACGAAAACATCGGCGCCGGTGCCCTTGAGCTTGACGATATGGGCGTCGATCGAAGGCTCCGAGGTTTCGTAGCTCTCTTCGGCCACGATCAGCTTCGATGCCTTGTCGCCGAACACGTCCTTGATGCCGGCGAGGTAATCCTTGCCGAAATCGTCGTTGGCATAGAAGATCGCGACCTTGGCGTCCGGCTTCTCCTTCAGGATGTATTTTGCGAAGATCTGTGCCTCGACCCGGTAGCTGGGCTGGAAGCCCATGGTCCAGGGGAAGTTCTTGGGGTCGTTCCACTTGCTGGCGCCGGTGGCGAGGAACAGCTGCGGCACCTTCTTGGCGTTGTGATATTTCTGCACGGCGGTCTGGGTCGGCGTGCCCAGCGCGTTGAAGATCAAAAATACCTCGTCGCTCTCGATCAGCTTGCGGACCTGCTCCACGGTCTTGGGCGGCGAATAGCCGTCGTCATAGGAGATCCAGGTGATCTTGCGGCCGTTGATGCCGCCCTGGTCGTTGATCATCTTGAAATAGGCTTCCTCGGTCTTGCCGATGACGCCGTAGGCGGAAGCTGGACCGGAATAGGCGTCGACGTTGCCGATCTTGATCTCGGTGTCGGTGACGCCGGTGTCGTATTTCTTTTGCGCCTGGGCGGATTGGGTCGCAAGCAGCGTCATCGCTGTTGCTGCGGCAAGCAGTGTCAGTTTCTTGTTCATGAAAATTCCTTGGGGTTTCTTTGGGTTTCTTCTGGGCAGGCACGCAAAAAAGAAAAGCGCCCGCAAGGGGCGCTCCGATCAGGCGTTGGCGGCCTTCTTGTCGACTTCCGAGGCCGCCGAGAATTCCTTGCGCAAGGTCGGTTTGTGGATCTTGCCGGTTGCGTTGCGTGGCAGCGCATTGACGAAGCGGATCTGGCGTGGGCATTTGAAACGCGCCAGATTGGCCGCGCAATGCGCGATGACATCGGCCTCGGTCAGCTTTTGTCCCGGCTTGACCGCAACAATGGCAAGGCCCACTTCACCCCATTGCGGATCGGGAATGCCGATCACGGCGGCTTCGGCGATGGCGTCGAGCTGGTGCAGGACGTTCTCGACCTCCGCCGGATAGACGTTCTCGCCGCCGGAGATGTACATGTCCTTCCGGCGGTCGACGATGTAGTAGAAGCCTTCCTCGTCGACGCGCGTTGCGTCGCCGGTGTGCAGCCAGCCGTCGGTGAAGGACGTCTTGTTGGCCTCCGGCCTGTTCCAGTAGCCGGGCGTGATGTTCGGCCCCTTCACCCAGAGCTCGCCGAGCTCGCCGACATCGGCATCGTTGCCATCGGGCCGCACGATGCGGACCTCCGTGTGCAGCACCGGCTTGCCCGCGGAGCCGGCTTTGCGCGCGGCATCTTCGCGATCCAGCACCAGCACGGCCGGCGAGGTCTCGGTCATGCCGTAGCCTTGCTGGAGCGCGACGCCGCGCGCTTCCCACGCTTTCAGCAGCGGCACCGGCATCGGCGCGCCGCCGACACCGCCGACGATCAATCGGCCGAGATCGGTGGTCGCGAAGGCCGGATGCTGCGCCATGAACTGGTAGTTCGCGGGCACGCCGAAGAACGCGTTGATGCCCTGCGCGGGATCGTTGATCAGGCCGAGCGCCATGCCGGGATCGAAGGCGCGCATGATCATCGCGGTGCCGCCGGCATGCAGCACCGGATTCGTGTAGCAATTGAGTCCGCCGGTGTGGAACAGCGGCAGCACGGTGAGCAGCACCGAAGACGGTCCGATGCAGGCCGGGCCGCCGAGATTGACGCAGTTCCAGAAGGTCATGCCATGGGTGATGGTCGCGCCCTTCGGATGCCCAGTGGTGCCCGACGTGTACATGATGGTCGAGACGTCATCGAGCGTGACCTCCTCGATCGCCGCGAGCGGTCTTGCGGCCGCGATGCCGGCTTCATAGCTCCCGCCGGGACCGAGCAGCAGGCTGGTCGCGATGCCGCAGAGTTTTGCGACGGCAAGCGCCGTCTCGGCCAGCTCGACGTCGTGGATCATCACCTTCGGCGCGCAATCGCCGGTGATGAACTGAAGCTCGGGAACGGTGAGACGCGTGTTCAGCGGCACGAAGATCGCGCCTAGCCGGCCGCAGGCAAACTGCACCTCCAGCGTATCGGTGGTGTTCAGCGCCAGCACCGCGACGCGGTCGCCGCGCGAGACTTCCAGCGTGTGACGCAGGAAGGAGGCGAGGCGCGAGATGCGGGCGTCGAGTTGCGCATAGGTGAAGCGGCGCTCGCTCGCCAGATCGATCACCGCAACCTTATCAGGTGTCCGGCGGCGATGGTGGGCGATCCAATCGTAGTAACGAACGGCCAAAAATCCCTCCCTCGGCGGTCTTGTGCCGCCTGCGCTCTATTGCCGTGCACCATGCCCGGCGTGGCCAAGGGAGGCCAGCCGGAGTTTTGTGCACCACTTTTTTTGACCCGGAGTTGGCCTGTGAGTGACGAAAATCGTCTTGCGTTGAGTTGCTAGATTGTCGCCATGGCCGCAGCCAGCCACTCCGCGCAAGTGAACCGCCAATGTTCCAGCGATGGTGGGCGAGATGAATCCGTCAACGAGGCAGGAGTGCGATGACGAGCCCGTTCTACACCGCCGAGCATGACGCTTTCCGCGACGTCATGCGCCGCTTCGTCGAGAAGGAGATTACGCCGTTCGCCCATGAATGGGACGAAGCGGGTGAATTTCCCCGCGCCCTCTATCGCAAGGCGGCCGAGATCGGCCTGTTGGGACTTGGATTCCCCGAGGAACATGGCGGGATCGCCGCCGACCAGTTCATGAAGATCGTGGCGAGCCAGGAGCTGGCACGGGCGGGCGCCGGCGGCATCAGCGCGAGCCTGATGAGCCACACCATCGGCTCGCCGCCGATCGCGCGGGCGGCGCGCCCGGAGGTTAGGGCGCGCGTGCTGCCGCAGGTGCTCGCCGGCGAGAAGATTTCCGCTCTTGCGATCACCGAACCGGGCGGCGGCTCGGACGTCGCCAATCTGCGGACCAGGGCTCGGCGCGAGGGCGATCACTACGTCGTGACCGGCGAGAAGACCTTCATCACCTCCGGGATGCGCGCCGATTATCTGACCGTTGCGGTGCGCACCGGCGGCGAGGGTGCCGGTGGCGTCAGCCTGCTCCTGATCGAGGGGGATACGCCCGGCCTGTCGCGGACAAAACTGAAGAAGATGGGTTGGTGGGCCTCCGATACCGCGACGCTGCATTTCGACGACTGCCGCGTGCCGGCCGAAAACCTGATCGGCGAGGAAGGCCAGGGCTTCAAGATCATCATGCAGAATTTCAACAGCGAGCGCATCGGCATGGCGGCGAGCTGCACCGCCTTCGCGCGTGTCTGCCTCGACGAGGCGATTGCCTACGCCAAGGAGCGCAAGACGTTCGGCAAGCCGTTGGCGCAGCACCAGGTCATCCGCCACAAGATCGTGGACATGGCGCAGAAGGTCGCCGCAAGTCAGGCAATGCTGGAAATGCTGGCATGGCGCCTGGAGCAGGGCGAAAGCCCCGTCGCCGAGATATGCATGATGAAGAATCAGGCGACGCAGACCATGGCGTTTTGCGCCTCGGAGGCCGTGCAGATTTTCGGCGGCGCCGGCTTCATGCGCGGTATCAAGGCCGAGCGCATCTACCGCGAGGTCAAGGTCAACGCCATCGGCGGCGGCACCGAGGAGATCATGAAGGATCTGGCGTCGCGGCAGATGGGGCTGTGAGTATTCTTCCTTGCGCCATTCCGGGGCGCGAGCGAAGCGAGTGAGCCCGGAATCCATAACCACCAGCCGTGGTTATGGATTCCGGGCCTGGCCCTTCGGGCCATCCCGGAATGACGATGGAGAGAGAATGCTATTCACCGCCGACCACGACGAGATCCGCCGGAGCTTGCAAAAATTCATCGCGGGCGAGATCAACCCCCATGTCGATGAATGGGAGAAGGCCGGCATCTTCCCGGCGCACGAGCTGTTCAGGAAAATGGGCAGCCTCGGCTTTCTCGGCCTCAACAAGCCGCTCGAGTTCGGCGGCTCGGGTCTCGACTATTCCTACGCGCTGATGATGGCGGAAGAACTGGGCGCCATCACCTGCGGCGGCGTGCCGATGGCGATCGGGGTGCAGACCGACATGGCGACGCCGGCGCTGGCGCGGTTCGGCTCGGACGAGGTGCGGCGCGAGTTTCTCAGCCCCTCGATCTCGGGCGACTTCGTTGCCTGCATCGGTGTCTCCGAGCCGGGCGCGGGCTCGGACGTCGCCTCGATCAAGACCAACGCGCGTTCGGATGGCGACGACTACGTCATCGATGGCGGCAAGATGTGGATCACCAACGGCACACAGGCTGACTGGATCTGCCTGCTCGCCAACACCGGCGACGGGCCCGTTCACCGCAACAAGTCGCTGATCTGCGTGCCCATGAAGACCAAGGGCGTCACCGTCGCGCGAAAGCTCGACAAGATGGGGATGCGCTCCTCCGACACCGCGCAGATATTCTTCGACGATGTCCGCGTGCCCAAGCGCAACCGGATCGGCGAGGAGGGCAAAGGCTTCACCTACCAGATGATCCAGTTCCAGGAGGAGCGGCTCTGGGGCGCCGCCGCCTGCCTGAAGTCGCACGAATACATCATCAATGAAACGATCGAATACACGAGAAACCGCAAGGCGTTCGGTAAGTCGATTCTCGACAACCAGGTCGTCCACTTCAAGCTCGCGGAGATGCAGACCGAGGTCGAGCTGTTGCGCGCGCTGATCTATCGCGCCGCCGAGCAGCTGGTCGCCGGCGAGGACGTGACGAAGCTTGCGACCATGGCCAAGCTGAAGGCCGGCCGGCTCGGCCGCGAGCTCACCGACGCCTGCTTGCAATATTGGGGCGGAATGGGCTTTACCAACGAGACGCCGGTCAGCCGCGCCTATCGCGACGGCCGGCTGACCTCGATCGGCGGCGGCGCCGACGAGGTCATGCTGATGGTCCTGTGCAAGATGATGGGCACGCTGCCCGGCAGCAAGGGAAGTTCCTGATGATCACGCTCTATCACTGCGACGCCGCGCGCTCGTTCCGCCCGCTCTGGATGCTGGAGGAGATGGGGCTGCCGTATGAGCTCAAAATGCTGCCGTTCCCGCCGAGGGTCTTTGCCAAGGATTATCTCGGCATCAATCCGCTTGGCACGATCCCTTTCCTGATCGACGGCGAGACGAAGATGACCGAGTCCTCCGGCATCTGCCACTATCTCGGCATCAAGCACGGGCCGACGCCGCTGATGGTCGGTCCGGAGGATCCCGCCTATGGCGCCTTCCTGAACTGGATGTATTTCAGCGACGCCACGTTAACCTTCCCGCAAACGCTGGTGCTCCGATACACCCAGCTCGAGCCGGAGGAGCGCCGCAATCCGCAGGTCGCCGGCGACTACGCCAAATGGTTTCTGGGCCGGCTGCGCGCCGTCGAGGCCGCCACCGCAAATGCCGAAACCCTGTGTGCCGGCCGCTTCACCGCCGCAGATGTCGTGATCGGCTATGCGCTCCGCCTCGCCGACAATATCGGGCTGGCCAAGGATTTTGGGCCAAATGTCGCAGCCTATTGGGCGCGTTTGCAGCAGCGCGACGGCTTCAAGCGCGCGGTTGCTGCAGAGCAGAAGGCCGGGATCGAGCAGAACATTGTGCCGAGGGTAAGGGCCTAAGACTTGTCGTCCCGGCGTAAGGCCGGGACGACGATTGTTGAAGGGTTCCGGATGCGGTTCGACAGCCGCCCGGGAATGCTGACCTTTTGCGCGCCATGACAGCGCTATCCCGCCGTGACACCGCCCGAATTTAGGCTAAGGTGATCTCCGTCCGCAGCGGCCAAAGAGCCGCGCGAGGAGGATCCCCATGGAAGATAACGGTCGCGAATCCGACCATCTGATGCTGATCACGCCGGAGCGGGTGTTCTATGCCGGCCTGCTCGGCCGCCCCCGCAAGCGGACGCCCGGCTGCTGTCACGTCTACGTGGCGGTCAAAGGCAGCCTGCATCTGACGATCGACGACGCCCTCGCCACCGGCGAGCTGTTCGTCACCCTGCCGAACCAGCGGCATTCCATCGCCAGCGACTACCGCACCGCAATCAGCGTGACGCTCGAGCCCGAGAGCTTGCCGGATGGCGTGATCGAGGCTCTGGCTGAGCGGCTGACCGGACCGGACAAGGCCGTCTATGCCCGCAAGATCCTCGCCGCTTATACGTTGCTGCGCCAGCGCCGCTATAACGACATCACCACCGCCGAATTCGACGAGATGTGTTTTGGCGAGGCGCTGCCGCGCCGCGTGCTCGACCCGCGCGTGATGCGCGCAGTGGCCCGCATCGGCCGCTTCTCCGGAGAGCCGGTGACCGCGGATACTTGTGCGGCCGAAGCGGGGCTCTCGGCGTCGCGCTTCCTGCATCTGTTCAAGGAAGAGACCGGCATCTCATTCCGGTCCTTCCGCGCCTGGAAGCGCGCGCGGCACCTGCTGCATTTCGCCAACCAGGACCTCAACCTCGCCCATCTCGCGCAGGACATCGGTTATCCCGACTCGACCCATTTCAGCCACTCGATCCGCCGCTTCTACGGATTGAAGCCGCGCGCGATCTTCGTCGGCTCGCGCGACCTCGCGATCTATCGCAGCAGCGAGACGGTACGGCTGGCGGAGGCGAGCTAGCGTCGCTCTTGCAGGGCGGGCAAAGCGAAAGCGTGCCCACCGCCTGCGCAAGGTCTGGAGAGATGGTGGGCACGGCGCAGGAGCGCCATTGCCCGCCCTGCAGCATCTCGCTTTCCAGCTTCTCCGCGCAAGAAGCCGCATGCCGCGCATCACATGATCGCAAGCGTTGAATTCTCAACGTGCGAGATATCTAGGGCATGAGCGACAAGGCCGTCATCACCTGCGCGCTGAACGGTGTGCTCACCGATCCGAAGCAGCACAACGTGCCGGTCACGCCTGAAGAAATGGCGCGCGAGGCCAAGGCTGCGTTCGATGCGGGCGCGTCCATCATGCACATCCATCTGCGTCAGCAGGCGCCGAACAAGGGACATCTGCCCTCCTGGGAGGTCAGCGTCAGCAAGGAAATCCAGCAGGCGATCCGCGAAGCATGTCCCGGCGTCCTCATCAATCACACATCCGGGGTATCAGGGCCGAACTACAGCGGCGCGCTCGAATGCATCCGTGAGACCAGGCCCGAGATTGCGGCCTGCAACGCCGGTTCGCTGAATTATCTGAAAGTGAAGGCCGACAACAGCTGGGCCTGGCCGCCGATGATGTTCGACAACGCGGTCGAGAAAGTGAAGGACTATCTCGACGTCATGAACGCGGTCGGCACCATCCCCGAGTTCGAATGTTTCGACGTCGGCATCGTGCGTTGTGTCGGCATGTACACCCAGGTCGGCATGTACAAGGGTCCGCTCGAATATAATTTCGTCATGGGCGTCGCCTCCGGCATGCCGTCGGATCCGGAGCTGCTGCCGATCCTGCTCAAGCTGAAGCGCCCCGAAGCGCATTGGCAGGTCACCGCCATTGGCCGCGAAGAGATCTGGCCGCTGCATCAGCGCTGCGCCGAGCTCGGCGGCCATCTGCGCACCGGCCTCGAGGACGCCTTTTATCTCGCCGACGGCAAGAAGGTGACGTCGAACGGCCAGTTGATCGAGGCCATCGCCGCCTGCGCCCGGCGCGCGGGCCGTGAGATCGCGAGCCCGGCGGAAGCGCGAAAGATATTTGGGACGAATCGGTAAGGTATCGCCTCATCCGTCATTGCGAGCGAAGCGAAGCAATCCAGAATCTTTCCGTTGAGGCAGTCTGGATTGCTTCGTCGCTTCGCTCCTCGCAATGACGAGCAGGATCAAGTCATGTCCATTCTCGAAAACACCGTTTCCCCTGGCAGTGCCGGCTACCGCGCCAACCGCGACGGCATGCTCGGACTGATCGACCGCATGCGCGCGCTGGAAGAGCGTACGCGCGCAGCCTCGGCCGCGGCAAAGGAGCGCTTCCACAAGCGCGGGCAGCTGCTGCCGCGCGAACGCGTCGCGCTGGTGCTCGATCCTGGCGCGCCGTTCATCGAGCTGTCGACGCTGGCCGGCTACATGTTCGATGTGCCGGATGCCGACAAGAGCGTGCCGGGCGGCGGCGTCATCGCCGGCATCGGCTTCGTCTCGGGAGTCCGCTGCATGGTCAGCGCCAATGATTCCGGCATCGATGCCGGCGCACTGCAACCCTATGGCCTCGATAAGACGCTGCGTGTGCAGGAGCTCGCGCTAGAGAACAAGCTGCCCTACGTGCAACTGGTCGAAAGCGCCGGCGCCAACCTTTTGCGCTACCGCGTCGAGGATTTCGTCCGCGGCGGCAACATCTTCCGCAATCTGGCGCGGCTTTCGGCGGCGGGGCTGCCGGTCGTTACCGTCACGCACGGCTCGTCCACTGCCGGTGGCGCCTATCAAACGGGCCTGTCCGACTACATCGTCATGGTGCGCGGCCGCACCCGCGCCTTCCTCGCGGGGCCGCCGCTGCTGAAGGCCGCGACCGGCGAGATCGCCACGGAAGAAGAACTTGGCGGCGCCGAGATGCACACGCAGGTCTCCGGCCTCGGCGACTATCTCGCCGAGGACGACCGCGATGCCCTGCGTATCGCGCGCGAGATCATGGCGGCTCTGGAGTGGGAGCGGCCGGGCCGGGCGGAAGCTGATCACAAGCCGCCGCGCTACGACCAGGACGAGCTGCTCGGTATCATGCCGATGGACCACAAGCGCCCCGTGGACATGAAGCAGGTGATCGCACGCATCGTCGACGATTCCGATTTCACCGAGATGGCGCCGAATTACGGTCCGGCCACCGTCTGTGGCCATGCACGCATCGAAGGGCAGGCGATCGGCATCATCACCAACAACGGCCCGCTCGATCCGGCCGGCGCCAACAAGGCAACGCATTTCATCCAGGCCTGCTGCCAGACCCGCACGCCGCTGCTGTATCTGAACAACACCACCGGCTACATGGTCGGCAAGGCCTATGAAGAAGCCGGCATGATCAAGCACGGCTCGAAGATGATCCAGGCGGTGACGTCGGCGACGGTACCGCAAATCACGATCTATTGCGGCGCCTCGTTCGGCGCCGGCAATTACGGCATGTGCGGCCGCGGTTTCCACCCGCGCTTTTGCTTCTCCTGGCCGAACGCCAAGACTGCCGTGATGGGCGGCGAGCAGGCCGCCGAGACCATGGCGATCGTGACGGAAGCCGCCGCAGCCCGCCGCGGCAAGCCGATCGAAAAGGACAAGCTCGACGCCATGAAGGCGCAGATCATCGGCGTGTTCGACGGCCAGATGGACGTGTTCTCGACCAGCGCGCGCGTGCTCGACGACGGCGTGATCGATCCGCGCGACACCCGCGCGGTCCTGTCTGAGGTACTTGCGATCTGCCGCGAGGGCGACGCACGGACACCTCAGCGCATGCAGTTCTCGGTGGCCCGCCCATGAGGAACGGATCAGTGCAGCACCGGCCGTACTTCAGGGTTCTGATCGCCAATCGCGGCGAGATTGCGCTGCGGGTGATGCGCAGCGCGCGCCGGCTCGGCCTTGGCGTCATCGCGGTCTATTCGGATGCGGATAGCGATGCCCTCCATGTGCGGCAGGCCGATCAGGCCGTGCGCATCGGCGAAGCGCTGCCGGCGCGGTCCTATCTCAACATTCCCGCGATCATTGCCGCGGCGAAAGCCAGCGGCGCGGATGCCGTGCATCCCGGCTACGGCTTCCTCGCCGAGAACGAGGATTTTGCGCAGGCCTGCAAGGACGCTGGCCTCGTCTTCATCGGCCCGTCGCCACAGGCGATCGAGGCGATGGGCAACAAGGCCGGCGCCAAGGAGATCATGAAGAAGGCCGGCGTGCCCTGCGTGCCCGGCTACCAGGGAGCCGACCAGGGCGACGATGTCATGCTTGCGGAAGCCAGGAAGATTGGCTTCCCCGTGATGATCAAGGCTGTCGCCGGCGGTGGCGGACGCGGCATGCGGCTCGTGACCGATGTAGCTTCGTTTCCGGATGCGCTGCGCAGTGCACGGTCGGAGGCCAAGGCCGCCTTTGGCGATCCGACCGTGATCCTCGAACGCGCCATCCAGAATCCGCGCCACATCGAGATCCAGGTCTTCGGCGACAGCCACGGCAACGCCATCCATCTCGGCGAGCGCGACTGCTCGGTACAGCGGCGACACCAGAAGCTGATCGAGGAGGCGCCGTCGCCGGCGGTGACGCCGGAGTTGCGCGCCAGAATGGGTGAGGTCGCGGTCGCCGCCGTGAAGGCGCTGCGCTATGAGGGCGCCGGCACGCTGGAATTCCTGCTCGATACGAACGGCGAGTTCTACTTCATGGAGATGAACACGCGGCTCCAGGTCGAGCATCCCGTGACCGAGGCGATCACCGGGCTCGATCTCGTCGAGCTCCAGCTGCGCGTGGCGCGCGGCGAGACATTGCCGGTGAAACAGCAGGACATTCGCTTCGAAGGCCATGCCATCGAGGTGCGGCTCTGCTCGGAAGATGCCGCACAGGATTTCATGCCGCAGTCCGGCCGCATGGCGCTCTGGCAGGTCCCGGAGGACATCCGCGTCGAGCATGCGCTGCAATCGGGCTCGGAGATCCCGCCGTTCTACGATTCCATGATCGCCAAGGTGATCAGCCACGGCGCCACGCGCGAGGAGGCGAGGGGACGGCTGATCGTCGGGCTGGAGCAACTGACAGCATTCGGCGTCACCACCAACCAGGCGTTCCTGATGGCCTGCCTGCGTCATCCCGGCTTTGCCAGGGGCGAGGCGACGACGGCCTTCATCGGCGCGCACCGCGACGAGTTGCTGGCGCCGCGCGCCGACGCCGCATTCGAAACGGCGTTGGCGGGCTTGCTGCTCTACGTGACAAATCCGCGCGCGCCGTCGTGGCACAGCGGACGGAGCCTTGCGGCTACGTTCCCTCTGCCCGCGAAAATCGAAATCGCGGGTCACGCGTGTGAGCTCGAGGTCACCCGCGAGCGCGATGGCGGCTACACCGTTGCCGTCGACGGACGGCAAGACAGGTTCGAGATCGACCAGCTCGATGCCGACGCGATCCGCTTTCGCCATGATGGCGTGATGGACAGCGCAAGATTCCTGCGCGGCGGGAACCAGCTCTACCTTCAACACCGCGGCATTCCGCTTGCGGTCACCGATCTCACCCTCGCCGCGCCGAAGGCTGCCGCGAGCAATGGCGGCGACGGAAAAGTCCGCGCCGCCATGAACGGCCGCGTCGTCGCGGTCCTGGTGAAGCCCGGCGAGCGCGTCACTGCCGGCCAACCGGTGCTGACGCTCGAAGCGATGAAGATGGAGCACGTCCACAAGGCCGGTATCGACGGAGTCATTGCCGCGATCGACGTCGCGGAGGGCGAGCAGGTGACGACGGGAAGGATCGTGGCCGAGATCGGGGCGGGGTAGGCCGGCACGACGCTATCGTAGGGTAGGCAAAGGCGCATAGGGCCGTGCCCACCAGTGCCGCGATTGCCATGGAATGGTGGGCACGCTTCGCTTTGCCCGTCCTACGGGATCGAGTTCGGTCGCCCCGTCCCCTCATTGAGCAAACACGCCACCTGATGACGATCACCGGTATCCACCAGCGCCGGCCGCTCCGTCCTGCATCGCTCCATCGCAAACCGGCAGCGGGTGTGGAACGCGCAGCCGGAGGGTGGATTGACCGGGCTCGGCACGTCGCCGTCGACCAGCGGCACGAGCTTCTTCGCGAGCGGGTTCGCAACCGGCACCGAGGCGAGCAGGGCCTGCGTGTAGGGATGGCGCGGACTGCGGAACAGCTCGTCCTTGTCGGCGATCTCGACGATGCGTCCGAGATACATCACGGCGACGCGGTGGCTGATATGGGCGACCACGGCAAGGTCGTGCGCGATGAAGAGATAGGAGAAGCCGTGCTGGCGTTGCAGGTCGATCAAGAGGTTGATCACCTGGGCCTGGATCGAGACGTCGAGTGCGGAGACCGGCTCGTCGCAGACGATCAGACGCGGCCCGAGCGCCAGCGCGCGCGCGATGCAGATGCGCTGGCGCTGGCCGCCGGAGAATTGATGCGGGAAATTGCGCATCTGGTCGGGCCGAAGGCCAACCTGCTCGAACAGCCTTGCTGTGCGTGCCTCCAGCGCCTTGCCGGTCGCGAGCCCGTGCACGGCGAGCGGCTCGCCGACGATGTCGCCTGCGGTCATGCGCGGATTGAGCGAGGCGAACGGGTCCTGGAACACGATCTGCATCGAGCGCCGGTGCGGGCGCAGCGCCGTCTTTGAGAGATGGGTGATGTCCGCGCCATCGAGGCGGATCTGGCCCGAGGTCGGCTCCACCAGCCGCAGCACGCTGCGTGCCACCGTCGATTTGCCGCAACCGGATTCGCCGACCAGGCCCAGCGTCTCGCCGACTCCAACTGAAAACGAGACGCCGTCGACGGCATGCACGGTGCCGACCTGCCGGCGCAACACGCCCGCGCGCACCGGATAGTGTTTCGTGAGATCGGTGACCTCGAGCAGCGCCTCGGTCATGCCACCTCCGCCACGTCGGCCGCGCGCCAGCATGCGGCGAGATGGCCGCCGCCCCAATCCGTGAGCGGCGGATATTCGGCCTCGCAGCGCTTGATCGCGAGCTTGCAGCGCGGCGCAAAAGCGCAGCCTTTCGGCAGCCCGACCAGCGACGGCACAGTGCCGGGAATTTCGTTCAGCCGTTCCTGCGCGGCGACACCCGACGCCGGCACGGCCGGGATCGAGGCCATCAGCCCGCGCGTGTAGGGATGCATCGGCGCGGCGAACAGCGCCTCGACGCTGGCTTCCTCGACTTTCCTGCCCGCGTACATCACGATCACGCGCTGCGCCGTCTGCGCGACGACGCCGAGGTCATGCGTGATGAGCACGAGCCCGGTGCCGAGCTCCTTCTGGAGGTCGAGGATCAGCGCCAGGATCTGCGCCTGGATGGTGACGTCGAGCGCGGTCGTCGGCTCGTCCGCGAGCAGCAGCGCCGGCCGGCAGGCCAGCGCCATCGCGATCATCGCGCGCTGGCGCATGCCGCCGGAGAGCTGGTGCGGATATTCCCGTGCGCGCCGCGCCGGTTCGGGGATGCGCACCAGGCGCAGCATCTCGACCGCGACGTCGCGGGCCTCTTTCGACGACATGTTCCGATGCAGCCGCACGGCCTCGACGATCTGGTCGCCGATCCGCATCACCGGATTGAGCGAGGTCATCGGCTCCTGGAAGATCATGGAGATGCGGTTGCCCCTGACAGCGCGCATCGCTGCCTCGTCCAGTGCCAGCAGATCGGTGCCTTCGAGCGTGATCGAGCCGCCGACGATGCGGCCGGGCGGGTCGGGTACCAGCCGCATCAGCGAGAGGGCAGTGACGCTCTTGCCGCAGCCGGATTCGCCGACGATGGCCAGCGTCTCGCCGCGCCTCACGGTGAACGAGACGTCGTCGACCGCCCTGAACAGGCCGGAATTGGTGAAGAACACCGTCTTCAGATTCTTCACCTCGAGCACGAGATCGGATTTTTCCGCCATCAGCCGCGCTGCCGGGGATCGAGGATGTCGCGCAGGGCGTCGCCGAACAGGTTGGCGCCGAACACGGCGAGGCTGATCGCGATGCCCGGGAAGATCACCAGCCACGGCGCGGTGCGGACATATTCGGCCGCGGATTCCGACAGCATGCGGCCCCAGGACGGATAAGGCTCTGGAATGCCGAGGCCCAGGAACGAGAGCGAGGCCTCGGTCAGGATGGTCGAGCCGAGTTGCGCGGTCGCAAGCACGATCAGCGGCGCCAGCGTGTTCGGCAGCACGTGGCGCAGTGCGATGCGCACTTCGCTCATGCCGATCGACTTGGCGGCCTCGACGAATGGCAGTTCGCGCAGCGCCAGCGTGTTGGCGCGGACGACGCGCGACACGGTCGGGATCAGCGGAATGGCGATGGCGATGATGACATTCGGGAGCGACGGGCCGAGCGCCGCCGTCATGATCAGGGCCAGAACCAGCAGCGGCAGCGCCTGGAGAACGTCGGAGATGCGCTGGAACACAAGATCGACCCAGCCGGAGAGATAGCCCGAGGTCAATCCGACGATGACGCCGATCGCGCCGCCGAGCGCGGTCGAGCCGATCCCGACCGCAAGGGAGATCCGCGAGCCGTGGATTATGCGGCTGAAGACGTCGCGGCCGAAGGAATCGGTGCCCATCCAGTGCGTCAGGCTCGGGCGCGCCAGCGCGCCGGCGGCGTCGATCGTCAGGGGATCATAGCGCGCGATGAAATCGGCGAAGATCGCCGTGACCACGAACAGTGTCATGATGACGAGGCCGGCCGCGCCCAGCACGTGCCGTTGCGCCAGAAACAGCACACGCCGCCAGCCGCCGGCAGCATGCGCGCCGGCGCGTCTCAGTTCGAGATCATAGTCGATCGTAGCCAAGCAGCTCTCCTAATCCGTGTACCTGATCCGCGGATCGAACACGGCGTACAGCATGTCGACGATGAAATTGGCGCTCACCACCACGACGGCGATCAGCATCACGAGGTTCTGCACGATCGGATAGTCGCGCCAGCGGATCGCCTCGACCAGGAAGCGGGCGACGCCGGGGATGTTGAACACGGTCTCCGTCACAATGAGGCCGCCGATCAGGAACGCGGCCTCGATGCCGATCACGGTGATGACGGGCAGGATCGCGTTCTTCAGCGCATGCTGATAATTCACGGTGGCATCGGAGGCGCCCTTGGCGCGCGCGGTGCGGATATAGTCCTGCCTCAGCACCTCCAGCATCGAGGATCGGGTGATGCGCATGGTCAGCGCGGCGCTGCGGAAGCCGACGGCGGCGGCGGGCACGGCGTAGGTGGCGAACGCCTCGAGCCAGGTCTGTGGATTTGGATTGAAGATCGGCATCCGATTGAACATCGCCACCGACGCGGTGAGGATGAGCAATCCAAGCCAGAACGAAGGCAGCGACAATCCGCTCAGGCTGACGACGCGGAGCGCGTAATCGAGCCGCGTGCCCTGCTTCACCGCGCTGATGACGCCGAGCGGAATGCCGATCGACGCCGAGAACAGCAGCGCCAGCCCGGCAAGCCGCGCGGTGATCGGAATCCGCGGCAAGATCTCCTGGAGCGCCGGCTTCTCGGAGACGTAGGAGTAACCAAAGTCACCACGCAGAAAACCGCTGATCCAGTGCCAGTATTGCAAGATCAGCGGCTGGTCGATGCCGAGCTCCTTTTCCAGATTGGCCTTGTCGGCGGGATCGACATAGCCGGCCGCGGCAAACAGGATGTCGACGATGTTGCCGGGCACGATGCGCAGCAGGAAGAAGATGACGACCGAGATCCCGAACAGGGTCACGAGCATCAGAAGCAGGCGCCGCACCAGATAGGCAAACATCCTTCGCCCTCCGCGAGCCGCTAGTCTTCAGCCTGGCGCGCTACTTGTCGAGCCACACGTCCTCGTAGCGAAAGCCGTTATAGGAGCTGTTCGACATGATCGTGACGCCCTTGACATAGGGCTGCCAGCAGGTACCGGCCCGGGCATGGAAGATGATCGGACGGGCGACGTCCTCCTGCAGCTTTTTGTCGATATCCCAGACCAGCGGCTTGCGCTTGCCGATGTCGGTCTCCTGCGACTGCGCGTCGAACAGCTTCTCGATCTCCTTGTTGCAGTAATTGGTGTAGTTCCGTTCTGAGCCGCAGGAATAGTTTTCGTAGAAGGATTGGTCGGGGTCGTCGACGGAATTGCCGGTCAGATTGAGGCCGAGCATGTAATCCTTGCGCGCGACTTTCGGGAACCAGTTCGCGGTCTCGACGACGTCGAGCTCGCCGTCGATATAGATGCTCTTGAGCTGATCGATCAGGATCACCGCGGGGTCGCGATATTCGGCGATATTGCGCGTCGAGATTTTTACCGCGAGGTGCTTGTCCGGGCCGTAGCCCGCCTTCTGCATCAGCTTCTTCGCTTCCTCCCGGCTCGCGTTCACGTCAGGGCCATAGCCCGGAATGGTCGCCAGCTTGTCCTTGGGCATGCCCCAGATGCCCTGAGGTGGCGGCAGCATGGTGCCGCCGATATCGGCCTGGCCTTCGAACAGGATATCGACGAAGGCCTTCCGGTCGAGTGCCATCGCCATCGCTCGGCGGATATCGATGTTGTCGAACGGTGGGGAGGTCGAATTGACGATGATGTTGGTCGAGACATTGGTCGGCTCGACGACGCAAACCGCGTTCGGCGCCTGCGACTTGATGTCCTTCAAGAGCGGAATCGTGATGTGCGTCGGGAAGGTCATGTCGAACTTGCCGGCGACGAAGGCGAGAATCGCGGTCGAGCGGTTCGTGATGATCGTGTACTCGATGCCGTCGAGATATGGCAGGCCCTTCTTCCAGTAGTCAGGATTTCGCGTCAGCTTGATCGATTCGTTGGCCTTGAACTCGACGAATTTGAACGGCCCGGTTCCGATCGGATGGGTGCGCATGTCCGCCGGCGAGACGTGACAGGGATAGACCGGCGTATAGCCGGACGCGAGCATCGCCAGCAGCGAAGGTTGCGGCCGCTTCAGATCGAAGGAGACCTCGAAATCGCCGTTGGGCGTGACGTCGTTGACTTCGCTGTACCAGGCCTTGCGTGGATTCTGCCGCAACTTCTGCTGCGATTTGCCCATCAGGAGATCGAAAGTGCACTTGACGTCGGCCGATGTGAACGGCTTTCCGTCATGCCATTTGACGCCCTGACGCAGCTTGAACGTCAGTTTCTTGTTGTCGCTGCTCCAGGACCAGCTCTCGGCCAGATCAGGCCTCAGGGTATCAGGGCTGTTCTGCGCGATGTGCTGGTCATAAATGACGAGATTATTGAAGACCCCCATGAACGGCACGTTGACCGAATAGGTCGCACCTTCGAGGATGGAGGCGTTGGCCGGACTGTCGCGATGATACATCCGCAGGACACCGCCCTGCTTGGGCTCGCCGGCGAGCGTAGTGGTTGAGGCCGTCAGCACAGATAGCGCCGCCATCGCGGCGAGCGCCCATACGCTCCGCATGCTCATCCTCCCTGGACATCGGCCTTTTGCGGCCTGTTTGTCGCGACGATAGCGACGCGGGCCCTGCGAAGCAACCCGCAAGGGCGGCAGCGCTCTCGACAATTCGGATGACGCGAGGCCGCAGGAGGTTCACACATTTCATAATGTGGGAGTGCAGGTGCGAACGGATGGTTCCTGTGCCGAGCCGCCGCGACAAGCTTCGCTGTCGTCCCGGGTCCGCGCCGACGTTGGTTCTGGATGACAGTGAAGTTTGTGGTTGTGCCTGTCACACGATCCTTGACGTCTTGTTCCCCCAATACCGGTCCCGCAGCAGGCGCTTGTAAAGCTTCCCCGTCGGCAGCCGCGGCAATTCCTTCTCGAAATCCACCGAGCGCGGCACCTTCTGCCGCGACAATGACGCGCCGCAGAAGGCGATCAGCTCCTCGGCGAGCGCCTCGCCCGGCACCACGCCCGGCATCGGCTGCACCACGGCCTTCACCTCTTCGCCGAGATCGGGATTGGGGACGCCGAACACCGCGGCGTCCGCGACCTTCGGATGGGTGATGAGCAAATTCTCGCATTCCTGCGGATAGATGTTCACCCCGCCCGAGATGATCATGAAGGTCGCACGGTCGGTGAGGTAGAGGTAGCGATCCGCGTCGACATAGCCGACGTCGCCGACCGTGCTCATGCTGCCGTCGGCCGAGCGCGCCTCTTTCGTCTTCTCCGGATCGTTGAAATATTCGAACGGCGATCCAGTCTTGAACCACACTTGCCCCGGCGTGCCGGTCGGGCACGCCTGCATGTTCTCGTCGAGGATATGGAGGTCGCCGAGCAGCACCTTGCCGACGGTGCCGCGATGGGCGAGCCATTCCTCGCTGTTGCAGGCGGTAAAGCCGAGGCCCTCGGTCGCGCCGTAATATTCGTGGATGATCGGGCCCCACCATTTGATGATGTCGTCCTTGACCAGCGCCGGGCAGGGCGCGGCGGCGTGGATCGCGATCTCCAGCGAGGACAAATCGTAGCGCTTTCGTACCTCCTCAGGCAGCTTCAGCATGCGCGAGAACATCGTCGGCACCAGCTGGGTATGGGTGATGCCCCACTGCTGCACGAGCTGCAGGTAGCGCTCGGGATCGAAATTCTCCATGATGATCACGGTCCCGCCCATGCGGATCGTGAGGTTGACCGCCGCCTGCGGCGCCGAGTGATAGAGCGGCGCCGGCGACAGATAGACCATGCCCTCGCGGTAGTGCCAAAGCTTTGTCAGGAAATCGAACAGCGGCAGATTGTGCTTCGGCGGCTCCTCCGGTAGCGGCCGCAGGATGCCCTTGGGCCGTCCAGTCGTGCCCGACGAGTAGAGCATCGCGGTGCCGAGCCATTCATCCGCAATCGGCGTCTTCGGCATGTCGGCGGTCACCTCGGCAAGTCCGACGATGCGGTCGCTCTCCCCGGGGCCGTCGGCGACGATGCAGAGCTTGATGTCGGGGCAGGCCTTGATCGCCTCGCGCGCGATGTCGAGTTTCGCCGCAGATGTGATCAGGATCTTCGACTGGCTGTTGACGAGGAGATAAGCGAGCTCGCCCGGCGTCAGGAACGAGTTGATGCAGGTGTAGTACAGCCCGGAGCGCTCGCCCGCGCCGCAGGCTTCGAGGTAGCGCGAATTGTTCTCCATGAAGATCGAGTAATGGTCGAGCCGCTTCAGGCCGCGCTTGCGGAACAGATGCGCCAGGCGATTGCTGCGCGCGTCGAGCTCGCGATAGGTGACCGCCTCGCCTGTTCCAGCCATGATGAAGGCAGGCTGGAGCGGGCGTAGGCGGGCATGCTGACCTGGGTACATCGATCCTCCGGCTTTGAATCATGCGGCGAGAAGCAGGATTTCGCGCAACTGCGCCGGGCTGTCGATCTTGCGCGGATTGCGCGGCACCCAGGGCGTGCGCATCGCCTGTTCGGCGATGGCGTCGAAATGCTCGGGCGAGACGCGCACGTCGGCGAGGCTGCGCGGCATGCCGAGCGAACGGATGAAGGCATCGAGCACGTCGGCGGCGTTGTGGCCGGGAAAGCCCATCGCGGCCGCGACGATCATCTGGCGCTCGGCATTCGCGCTCGCGTTCCATCGCATCACGGCCGGCAGCATGATGCAGGAGGTGTGGCCGTGCGGCACGTCGAAGGCCGCGCCCAGAACGTAGCCGATGCCATGGCTCGCCCCCATCGGCACGCCGGCTGCGAGCGCGCCCATCGACAGCCAGGTGCCGATCTGGGCGTCCATCCGCGCGTCGAGATCGGAAGGGTCGGCCTTCACCCGCGGCAGCGAGTCGGCCAGCATCGCGAGCCCCTTGACCGATTGCGCGTCGGCATAGGGATGGGTTTCGCGCGAGCAGATCGCCTCGACGCAATGATCGATGGCGCGGATGCCGGTCGAGAGGAACAGCCATTCCGGCGTGTGCACGGTGATGGCGGGATCGAGGATGGTCGCCCGCGGCACCGTCAGCGGGTGCCGCAGCATCTGCTTCACATGCGTGCTGCGGTCGGTGACGCCCGCGATCGATGAGAACTCGCCGCCGGCGATCGTAGTCGGCACGCTGATCTGGCGCACGACCGGCGCAGTCATCTCGGGCGCGACGCCCTTGTGCACCCGGATACGCTCGATGCCCTCGATGTCGTCGATGCCGTTGGCGAGGCAGAGCTGCACCGCCTTGGCGCCGTCGGTGATCGAGCCGCCGCCCACCGTGACGATCAGATCGGCGCCCGCCTCGCGCGCCGCATTGGTGGCCGCGATCACCGCTTCGCGCGGCGTGTGCGCCGGCATCGCGTCGAACAGGCCGGCGCAGCGCGCGCCCAGCGCATCTTTGATCTTCGTGATCTCGTCGGTCTGCCGGTTCAGCGTGCCGGAGACCATGAGGAACGCACGGCGCGTCCCCAGCCGGTCCATCTGCGCGACGATGGCCGCGGCCGCCGGGTGACCGAACACGACCTCCTCGATCGCGCCGTAAACGACACGTCCCTGGTGCACGCCTGTCCTCCCGGACAATTCGTCTTGCTTTTGTGAGGATAATCTAGCCGAGCCGGGCGCGCCCGTCATGTGCGAAGACGCTGGGGCAACTCTTGCCCTACCCCTCCAGGGCAGGGCTATCGCATATGACAGCGGGAGGTTTCCGAAAGACCTCGGCCTGCATGGTTCGAGACGCCCGCTTTGGCGGGCTCCTCACCATGAGGGTCTGATATCTCACCGCAAAACGCGACCTCATCCTGAGGGCCCGCCGTAGGCGGGCGTCTCGAAGGATGGGCCGCAGGCAAGCTGCCCGCCACGCTTTTCTTCATATGCGATAGCCCTGCCCTCCAGGGGAGGGTGACACCTTCAATGCGGCTCGAGCGCAGTCGACCATCCATCTGTCAACCCGCCATCCGGCCGGGGCGTCGTTCAAAGCAATGCGCGCGCTTTGGTCTTGAAGAGTTCATCATTGCCACCCATCTTGTGGCGCCCGCGGGGAGAAGAGTATCCTGCTTTTTCCGCGGCTTTTATGCGAGGACCTGGGATGGCTGGACCGGACGGAAGCGAGCAGTTTGTCAAAAAGCACGATTTCGTTTCGCCTCGGCCCTACACAATTGCCGGGCTTCTCGCCGCGGCGTTCGCGCTCACCGGTTGCGGACAGCCGACTTCGCAGGCGGGCGCCCCGCCGCCAGCGCCGGTCACCGTCGCTCAGCCGGTCAAGCGCACCGTCACCGATTGGGATGAGTTCACCGGCCGCTTCGAGGCGGTCGAGGAGGTGCAGGTGCGCCCCCGCGTCGGCGGCTTCGTCAACTCCGTCGAGTTCCAGGACGGCGCCATCGTGCACCAGGGCGATCTGCTCTACGTGATCGACCCGCGTCCGTTCGAGGCGGTGGCCGAACAGGCCGACGGCCAGCTGTCCGATGCGCGCGCCAAGGTGGAGCTTGCCAAGCGCGAGCTCGACCGCGGCCTGAACCTGGTTCAGACCAGCGCGGTCTCGGAGCAGGTCGTCGACCAGCGCCGCCAGGCCCTGCAGGCCGCACACGCCGCGGTGTCGCAGGCCGAAGGTGCGCTGAAGGCCGCCCGGCTCAATATCGAGTTCACGCATGTGACCGCGCCGATCACCGGCCGCGTCAGCCGCCATCTCGTCAGTCCCGGCAATCTCGTGCAGGGCAGTGACAACGGCTCGTCGACGCTGCTGACGTCGATCGTCACGCTCGATCCGATCTACGTCTATTTCGACATGGATGAGACCACGTTCATGAAGTACAGCAAGCTGTGGTTCGAGGGTAAGCGCCCGAGCTCGCGCGATACCGCGAACCCCGTGCAGGTGACGCTGGCCGGCGAGACCAAGCCGTCGCATGACGGCTCGATCAACTTCCTCGATAACCGCCTCGACGTCTCGACCGGCACGCTGCGCAGCCGCGCCGTGGTCAAGAACACCGATCTCTCGATCCTGCCCGGCCAGTTCGGCCGTATCAGGCTGATCGGCAGCGCGCCCTACGAGGCGCTGCTGATTCCGGACGTGGCGGTCGCGACCGACCAGTCCCGCAAGATCGTGTTCGTGGTCAAGCCTGACGACACCGTGGAAGCGCGTGCCGTGGTGCTCGGACCGCTGGACGAAGGTTTGCGCGTGATCCGCGAAGGCCTGAAGCCGGACGACCGCGTCATCGTCAACGGCATTCAGCGCGCCCGCGTCGGCGCCAAGGTCGCCCCGCAGACCGCGCCAGCGCCGGGCGGTGGCAAATCATGAACCTGGGCCGTCTCTCCATCAACCAGCCCATCCTGGCGATGGTGCTGTCGATCGTGCTGCTGATCGTCGGCGCGCTCGCCTACACCACGCTGCCGGTCTCCGAATATCCGCAGGTGGTGCCGCCGACCGTCGTGGTCACCACGCAATATCCGGGCGCGTCGGCGCAAACCGTGTCCGACACCGTCGCCGCTCCGATAGAGCAACAGATCAACGGCGTCGAGGACATGCTGTATCTCTACAGCCAGGCGACCTCGAACGGCCAGCTCACCATCACCGTCACCTTCAAGCTCGGCACCGACCTCGACAAGGCGCAGGTGCTGGTGCAGAACCGCGTCGCGATCGCGCAGCCGCAACTGCCCGACGAGGTGCAGCGCAACGGCGTCGTCACCCGCAAGAACTCGCCCGACATCCTGATGGTCGTGTTCATGCTGTCGCCGGACGACACCTTCGACCAGCTCTACATCTCCAACTACGCGCTGCTCCAGGTCCGCGACCAGCTGCTGCGGATCGACGGCGTCGGCGACATCCAGATCTTCGGCGCACGCGACTATTCGATGCGGCTCTGGCTCGATCCCGACCGGATCGCCAATCTCGGCCTGACCTCGGCCGAAGTGCTCGCCGCGATCCGGGCGCAGAACGTGCAGATCGCGGGCGGCCAGATCGCCGAACCTCCGATCGCCGACCGCGCCTTCCAGCCCAATCTCACCTTCACCGGGCGCTTGAAAGACCAGAAGCAGTTCGAGGATATCCTGATCAAGGCCGGCTCTGATGGCCGCACGGTGCGCCTGCGCGACGTCGCGCGCATCGAGCTCGGGGCGCTGGCGTATTCCACCAACAGCTTCCTGCTGCGCAAATCGGCGGTCGCCATGCTGGTGACGCAGCGGCCGGGATCGAACGCGCTCGCCACGGCAAAGAACATCTCCGACACCATGACGAAGCTCAAGGAGAGCTTTCCGAAGGGGCTCGACTACAATATCGGCTACAACCCGACCGAGTTCATCGCGCAGTCGGTCCACGAGCTGATCAAGACCATCTACGAGGCCATGCTGCTCGTGGTGATCGTCGTGCTGGTGTTCCTGCAAGGCTGGCGGCCGGCGATCATTCCGATCATCGCGATCCCGGTCTCGCTGGTCGGCACATTTGCAGTGATGGCGGCGCTGGGCTTCTCCATCAACAACCTTACCCTGTTCGGCCTCGTGCTCGCCGTCGGCATCGTGGTCGACGACGCCATCGTGGTGGTCGAGAATGTCGAGCGACATCTCGAGCACGGCATGAGCAGGCGCGATGCCGCGCTCAAGACCATGGAGGAGGTCGGCGGCGCGCTGGTCTCGATCGCGCTGGTGCTGTGTGCCGTGTTCGTCCCGACCGCGTTCTTAGGGGGCATATCCGGGCAATTCTTCCAGCAATTCGCCGTCACCATCGCGGTCGCGACCGCGATCTCCTGCTTCTGCTCGCTGACGCTGTCGCCGGCGCTGGCCTCGCTTCTCCTCGTTCCGCACGAGGAGAAGCGGCCGCCGGCGCGCTGGAATATCCTCGCCCGCGGCTGGAGCGCGTTCACGGGTGCCTTCAACCGCGTGTTCGACCGGCTGGCGCACGGCTATGCCGGTGTCGCCAATTTCGTCATCCGGCATTCTGTGGTGATGATCCTGATCTATGTGGTCCTGATCGGCAGTGCCGGCTGGCTGATCGGGACCACGCCGCAGGGCTTTATTCCGGCGCAGGACCGCGGCTACGTCATCATCTCCGTGCAATTGCCGGGTGCGGCCTCGCTGGCGCGCACCACCGAGGTCGTGCGCGAGATCGAGCGGATCTCGCTGGATACGCCGGGCATCGTCCGCGTCGCGGCCTTCGCCGGCTTCTCCGGCGCCACGCGCACGCAGGCCGGCAACGCTGCGGCGCTGTTCCCGGTATTCGAGGAGCCCGAGGCACGAATCAAGAAGGGGCTTACCGCAAATGCCATCACGGTCGAGCTGCGCAAGCGCCTGGCAGCGATCCAGGGCGCCTTCATCATCGTGATTCCGCCGCCGGCTGTGCCCGGCATCGGCACTGGCGGCGGCTTCACCATCCGCATCCAGGACCGCCAGGGTCGCGGGCCTGAACTGCTCGCCGCAGCCACCGACGAGCTCGTCGCCGCGGCGCGCAAATCGCCCTTGCTGCTCGCTCCGACGGTGTTCTCGCCGTTCTCGGCCAACACTCCGCAGCTCTTCGTCGACATCGACCGCACCAAGGCGCAGAAGCTCGGGGTGCCGATCGCCAACATCAACGACACGATCCAGACCTATTTCGGATCGACCTATGTCAACGACTTCAACCTGTTCGGCCGGACCTATCACGTCACCGCGCAGGCCGATTTCCCGTTCCGGAAAGAGCCGACCGACCTCGCGCGGCTACGCACGCGCAACGCCTCCGGCGACATGGTGATGCTCGGCAGCGTGGTCGACTTCAAGGATGTCTCCGGCCCTGACCGCGTCGCCCGCTACAATCTCTATGCAGCATCCGAGCTCCAGGGTGAGCCAGCGCCGGGCGTGAGCTCGACCACGGCGCTCAACACCATCAAGAAGCTTGCGGACGATACCTTGCCGAGCGGCTTCACTTTCGAATGGACCGACCTTTCCTACCAGCAAATCACCGGCGGCAATGCCGGCCTGCTGGTGTTCCCGATCTGCGTGCTGTTCGTCTATCTCGTGCTCGCCGCGCAATATGGCAGCTGGACGCTGCCGTTCGCGGTGATCCTGATCGTGCCGATGTGCCTGCTCGCTGCGACCATCGGTGTGCGCATCATGGGGCAGGACGTCAACATCCTCACCCAGATCGGATTTGTCGTTCTCGTGGGGCTCGCGGCGAAGAATGCGATCCTGATCGTTGAGTTTGCGCGCGACATCGAAAAAGAAGGCAAGCCGCGGCTGGAGGCCGTGATCGACGCCTGCCGCCTGCGCTTGCGGCCGATCCTGATGACCTCCTTCGCCTTCATCCTCGGCGTGCTGCCGCTGGTGATATCGTCCGGCTCGGGCTCGGAAATGCGTCAGGCTGTCGGCGTCGCCGTGTTCTTCGGCATGATCGGCGTCACCCTGTTCGGTCTTCTGTTCACACCGATCTTCTATGTGGTGGTGCGGAACCTGGCCGAGGGGCGGAACGACAAGAAGCCGGAGGTCGTGGCTCCATAGGGCCGGGGTTGACCACTGGCGTATCGACCACCTCGGTGTCGGGACGACGCCGTTTGCTTGGCGCTTCCTCCAACTAACGACCAACATGAAATGGATGGGCAGGCCCGGGGTTCTTCATTAGTATCCGCGCGATTTCAAAACAGAAAACTGCTGGGAGCCAACGAATGAAATCAGCACTTTTGGCCGCTGTCGCAACCTCTGCCCTGTTGCTGGCGGCGCCAGCCTCCGCGCAGGGCGTCAAGATCGGCATCCTCAACGACCAGTCCGGCGTCTATGCCGACTACGGCGGCAAGTACTCGGTCGAAGCCGCCAAGATGGCGATCGAGGATTTTGGCGGCGAAGTGCTCGGCCAGAAGGTCGAGATGATCACCGCCGATCACCAGAACAAGCCTGACCTCGCCACCTCCATTGCACGCCGCTGGTACGACGCCGACAATGTCGACATGATCACGGAACTCACGACATCGTCGGTGGCGCTGGCCGTGCAGGACCTGTCGAAGGAAAAGAAGAAGATCGACATCGTGGTCGGCGCGGCGACCTCGAGCATCACCGGCAGCGCCTGCTCGCCCTATGGCTTCCACTGGGCGTTCGATACCCATGCACTCGCGGTCGGTACCGGCGGTGCGCTGACCAAGGCCGGCGGCGATACCTGGTTCTTCCTCACCGCGGACTACGCCTTCGGCTACGCGCTGGAGAAGGACACCAGCGAGATCGTCACCCACAATGGCGGCAAGGTGCTCGGCTCGGTCCGCGTTCCGCTCAACTCGTCGGACTTCTCCTCCTTCCTGCTGCAGGCGCAGAGCTCGAAGGCGAAGATCGTCGGCCTCGCCAATGCGGGCCAGGACACCACCAACTCGATCAAGCAGGCGGCCGAGTTCGGCATCGTCTCCGGCGGCCAGAAGCTCGCCGGTCTGTTGATGACGCTTGCGGAGGTGAACGGCCTCGGGTTGCAGGCGGCGCAAGGCCTGGTCCTGACCGAAGGCTTCTATTGGGATCATGACGATGCGTCGCGGGCATTCTCCGAGCGCTTCTTCAAGCGCACCGGGAGAATGCCGAGCATGATCCACGCCGGCACCTATTCGGCGACGCTCAGCTACCTGAAGGCGGTGAAGGCCGCCGGCACCAAGGACACCGAAGCGGTCGCCAAGAAGCTGAAGGAGCTGCCGGTCGACGACGCCTTCGCCAAGGGCAAGGTGCTGCAGAACGGTCGCATGGTCCACGACATGTATCTGTTCGAGGTCAAGAAGCCCTCGGAATCGAAGAAGCCGTGGGACTACTACAAGCAGCTCGCCGTGGTCCCCGGCGACCAGGCCTTCCTTACCGCCAAGGAAAGCGGCTGCCCGCTGACCAAGTGAGGCGGGGACCGCGCTAATAGCTCCGCCGTCGTCCCGGCCTTCGCGCCGGGACGACACTGAGTGTGTTGAGGTTGCTCGAGCCTCACACCAGCCGCAGCACCACTGCCCCCAGAGCGCCTGCCCACAACGCAATCGCGGCGATGCCCTGGATCGCAAAGCCGGGGCCGCGCCTTGCGGCGGCCTTCGAATAGCCGATGAAATAGACGATGCGGCCGATGATCCAGACCGCGCCGATTCCGGCTGCGACGGCGTCGCCGATATGGATCGCAAACAGCCAGAGCGCCGGCAGGAAGATCGGCAACCATTCCAGCGTGTTCATCTGGATGCGGAAAGCGCGCTCGAAATCGGGATGGCCTGTCATCGCCGGCACCCTGACGCCCGTTTTGGTCCGCGACCGCGAGACATTGATGCAGGTAAAGAAATAAAATGCGATCGCCAGCAGCGTGACGAGGGCAGTGAGATGATACATGGCGAATCCCTTTGAAGAGGTCGCGGTTCAATACCCGGTCAGCTCGAGATAGCCAACGCCGTCATGCGTGCCGGCGAAGCTGATCGGTCCTTCCCAATAGGAGAAGCCGGTCCCCATCCAGGCCTTGGGATTGAGCGGCTTGCAGCGGATCGAGAACGACCGCGAGGGAATCGCGATCTGCCATTCCACCGGCAGCTTGCGTCCAGCAACCTCCGCCGTTGCGCTCGGAAACATCTGGATGTCGTTGCCTGCAATCATCTGCGTGCCGCCTGCGGCGGTGATCCAGTTGCCGAACGGATAATTCCGGCCGTCCTTCTGCCGCAGCCGGTACAGCATCAGCTTGTCGCCGGATGACAGGTGCAGCGACAGCCAGTCCCAGCCGGTCTGGTCGGCGTCGAGCGGCTGGCTGCTCCATTCGCGGTCCATCCAGGCCTGGCCGGAGACATCGGCCGGCTTGTCGTCGATGGTGAGCGTGCCCCGCGCGCGGTAGAACGGCTGGCTGTAATAGTACGACGCTTGCCCGCGCTCCGACTTGCGGCTGTAGCCGCCATCGCCCTGCAGCACCACGGGACGATCGGCCTCCAGTGTCAGCGCGTAGCTGAAGTCGGTACCCGCGGCCTTCAGCGTCAGCGGCGCCAGGGTGCGATCGTCGCTGCGCTCGAGACCCTTCATCTCCCAATCGTCGATCCAGGCCGCAAACGGTTTTGCCGTGACGCCGGCCTGTCCGATCCCGCCGCGGGAAAATACCTCGTTGAAGCGGTGGGTGTCCGCGCGCGTCACTGCGGCGTGCGCCATCCAGATCTGCTGATTGGCCCAGCCTTCGCCCTGCGGTCCCGGCTGCGCCGCCTGACGGAACAGCGTCCATTGCAGGCCGCAAGCCGCGCCGCTCGCGTCGACGAGATTTGCCGTGAGATACCACCACTCGATGCGAAAATCAGGATGCGGCCCGTGATCGGCGGGAAAGGCGAACGTCTTTCCCGGCGTGACCTTCGCAAAGCCGTCGGCCGTCTCGCCGAGCCCGGCATAGCCTTGCGCGCCCGCACGGCGTGCAAGCGCGAGCGCAGCGATGCCGCCGAACAAAGCGCGCCGCGAGATTTTGTCAGCGCTCATTGGCAAACACCTTGACGAGGTTCGCCGGTTGCATCCGCGCCAGCCTTATCATCGGCAGCAGTGCCGCAAGCAGCGACGCGACCAGCGCCACCGCGACCAGCCCCACCAGTTGCAGCGGAAACACGTGGAACGGCAGCCGCCAGCCGAACGCCTTCACGTTGACGATCGCGATCAGGCACCACGCCACGAGCAGTCCGAGCGGCACGGCAAGGAGCGATGTGAACAGCGCGACCGACAGCGTCTTGGTCAGCTCGATCGCGGCGAGGCGCGGCCGCGTGATGCCGATCGCCCACAGCGGCGCGAGCTGCGGCAGGCGGGAATTCGCCAGCGTCAGCAGGCTGGTCAGCAGCGCGATGCCCGCGACGCCGAGCGTGAAGGCGTTCAGCGCAGACGTCACCGCAAAGGTGCGGTTGAAGATGCGGATCGATTCCGCCTTCACCGTCGCCTGGTCGGCGACGCTGCGGTCGTCGAGCGCAAACTGCTTCTGCAACGCCGCGATCAGGCCTGGGATGTTCTGCTTCGCGACGATGAGGCCGATCCGCGTCTGCGGCGTCTGCGGAAACTGTCGAATGAGCGCGGCGACGTTGACGGCGAGCTGCCCCTTGGGGTTGCCGTAATCGGCATAGATCCCGGCGATGTCGAGCTCCCAGCTCCCGCCCGGCGCCGGGACGTCGATGACATCGCCGACCCGGACGTTCAGGCGCCGGCTCAGCTGCTCGCTGATGAAGGCGGCGTTGCCCGGCACGAGCAGGGTCCAGGCGCGCGGCGCGGCTTCCAGCAGCGGCCAGCGCTCGCGATAGAGCGGGTGATCGGGTAGGCCGAGCAATTCGACCGGCTGGCCCTGAACCTGCGTCTCGGCGCGCCCGCCCGAGAGGATCGCCTGCACGTCGCTACGCTCCTTCAGCCAGCTCCGGATCGCGACGCCTTGCGCATTGTCGGAGGCGCTGATGTAGACGTCGGCCGCGAGCCGTCCGTTGAGCCAGCCGATGAAGGTGCGGCTGAACGTTTCCACCATGGTGGAGACCCCGACGTTGACGGCGAGCGCGAGCAGCAGCGCCATCAGTGCCAGCGACAATCCGGAAAGCTGCTGGCGGCTGTCCGCCCAGAACCACAGCGCCAGCGGGCCCCGTGCGAAACGCTGGCCCGCGAGCAGGAGGATCTCGAGGAAGGCCGGCAAGATCAGTGCCGCACCGAGCATCAGCGCTGCCAGCACGCCGAAGCCCGCGATCAGCGATTGTCCGTAGTGAAGCAGCAACAGTGCGACCGCGAACACGGCGCAGGCCGCTCCGCTCTGCAGGATCAGCCAGCGGCGCTGTCGCTGCTGCCAGGCATGCGGCTGCGCGGTGGCCAGCACCGGCATCCTGATCGCCTTGATCAGGCTGGTCGCCGCCGCAACAAGCGCGCCGGCAATGCTGATGCCAATGCCGGCGAGCCACCATTCAGGTCGCAAGCTGAGCTGTCCCGGGATCTGCGCGCCGTAGAGCCCGCGCAGCGACGCCGCAACGTCGGGCAAGAGCGCAGCCGCGATGAAATAGCCGCAGGCGAGCCCGATCAGTCCGGCGATCAGTGCCAATGCCACCAGCTCGACCACCAGCGCGGTGTTGACCAGACGCGCCGAGGCACCGCAGGCTCGCAACGTCCGCAGCATCGGGAGCCGTTGTTCGAAAGCGAGGCCGACGGCGGAGTTGACGATGAAGAGGCCGACGAAGAACGACAGCAGGCCGAAGGCCGTGAGATTGAGATGGAAGCTGTCGGTGAGGCGTTCCAGCTCCGTCTCCGCATTGGGCTCGACCCGCTGCAATTGCTCGCCGACGACGCTTGCCAGCGGTGCGAGCTTGCCCCTGGGCTTGCCGATCAGCAGCCGCGAGACCTGGTCCGGCTTGTTCAGCAGCCGCTGCGCCACGCCGATGTCGACCACCAGCACATCGGGCACGAGCTGGGGCAATACGCGCAGCGGCGGCAGTTTTGCGCCGCTGCTGATCGCGGGTGCCGCGCCTTGCTGTTCCTGCAGATCGGCAAGCGTCTCTTGCGCGACCAATGTCTGGCCCGGCGCGGCAACAAAACTGCCCAGATCCGAAGCACCAAGGCGCGGCGCGTTGCCGACATCGGCCGGCAACGTCACCGGCTCGATGCCGAGCAATCGCACTGCGCGTCCGTTGATCTGGACGCGTCCCTCCAGCATCGGCGAGACCGGCCAGCCGGCGCGGCGGAGCTTGACGAAAAGGTCCTGCGAGAAAGTCGCGGTATCAGGTGCGACCAGCATCGCCGTGCGAGTGCCGCCGAACGTTGCCGCCGCGCGATCATAGGCGTTGCGGGCCTGCTGGTTGATCGCCTGCACGCCGCTCCACAGCGCGGTCGCCGCGATCAGCCCGATCAGGAGCGTCGCAAACTGCATCTTGTGGCGCCGCCAATGGCTGAGCAGCACCGCGAGGATCCACAGCGCGCGCTTCATGCGATCCGCCCCGCGTGCAAGGTGACTTGGCGGTCGAGCGTTGCGGCCAGATGCAGGCTGTGCGTCACCATCAGGAAGCCGCAGCCGGTGCGGATGACGAGATCGCGCGTCAGGGCCAGCACGTCCTCGGCGGTCGACTCATCCAGATTGCCGGTCGGCTCGTCCGCGAGCAGCAACGATGGCCTTGTCGCCAGCGCTCGGCCGATCGCGACCCGTTGCTGCTGTCCGCCTGATAATTGTTCCGGATAACGCTTGAGCAGGCTGCCGAGACCGAGCCGCTCGATCAATTCCCTGGACCAG
Source organism: Bradyrhizobium sp. SZCCT0153 (assembly GCF_018129995.1). Classification (GTDB taxonomy): domain Bacteria; phylum Pseudomonadota; class Alphaproteobacteria; order Rhizobiales; family Xanthobacteraceae; genus Bradyrhizobium; species Bradyrhizobium japonicum_G. Next base: position 861,161 of record NZ_JAFCKS010000003.1, on the reverse strand, counting down.
GCCGCATCGTGGCGGCCGGCGATCCGCGCCTGGAAGGCGAGATTATCCGCGACGGAAAGGCTCGGGATCAGATTGAACTGCTGAAAAACCAGGCCGATCCGGTCGCGGCGCAGCTGCGCGCGCCCGGCATCGGAAAGCTTGGTGACCTCGGTGTCGTCCAGCCGGATCGTGCCGCCATCGGCGGCATCGAGCCCCGCGACGAGGTGCAGCAGCGTGCTCTTGCCGCTGCCGGACTCGCCGGTCAGCGCGACGCGTTCGCCGGCCTTGAGATCGAGATCGACACCGCGCAGCACATGGACCGGCTCGCCGGCCGAAGAGAATGTCTTGGAGAGGTTTCGGATACTCAGCACGATGGATGGCGCCGGAAGGAATTAACGGAATTGCTGCGTAGCACACCTGCTGCGGAAATGCCGGGTTGCGTTGGTCTCGAAGCCGTTGTTAGCTCGCAAAACGACCAAATCAAAAAAGTGCCAAAAAGACGACGGGGAGAATCATGAGCGCTCAAGGAACGCCCAAGGTGGCGAGCGAGACGACCGGGACGCCAAAGGGAGCCTGGACCGTCACCTTTCTGCTGTTTCTGTTCATGCTGGTAAACTTCGCCGACAAGATCGTCGTCGGCCTCGCCGGCGTGCCGATCATGTCGGACCTGAAGCTCGAGCCGGAGCAGTTTGGCCTGCTCGGCTCCTCGTTCTTCTTCCTGTTCTCGATCTCCGCGATCGTTGTCGGCTTCATCGTCAACAAGGTGCCGACGCGCTGGGTGCTGCTCGCGCTCGCGGTGGTCTGGGCGCTGGCGCAGTTTCCGATGGTCGGCACCGTCTCCTTCACCACGCTCTTGATCTGCCGCATCGTGCTGGGCGCGGGCGAAGGCCCGGCCTTCTCGGTCGCCGCGCACGCGATCTACAAATGGTTTCCCGACGAGAAGCGGACGCTGCCGACCGCGATCCTGTCGCAGGGCTCGGCCTTCGGCGTCATCCTCGCGGTGCCGGCGCTGAACTGGGTCATCGTCAATCATTCCTGGCACTACGCCTTCGGCGCGCTCGGTGTCGTCGGCCTGATGTGGGTCTGTGCCTGGCTCGCGTTCGGCAAGGAAGGCCCGCTCGAGGATACCCAGGCTCTGGCGGCGGCCGAGACGAAGATTCCCTACATTCAGCTGCTCACCTCCCGCACGTTCCTCGGCTGCGTCGCGGCGACGTTCGGCGCTTACTGGGCGCTGTCGCTCGGGCTGACCTGGTTCACGCCGTTCATCATCAAGGGCCTCGGCTTCTCGCAGAGCCAGGCCGGCTGGATCTCGACCCTGCCATGGCTGTTCGGCGCCACCATCGTGATCCTGACCGGCTGGATCTCGCAGCTGATGATGGCCCGCGGCTCGACCACGCGCATCGCCCGCGGCGTGCTCGGCTCCGTGCCGCTGGTCATCGGCGGCCTGATCCTGGCCACGATGCCGTATGTCCAAGGCGCGGCCCTTCAGCTCACCTTGCTCGTGGTCGGAACGGGCCTGTGCGGCGCCATCTACGTGGTCTGCCCGCCGATGCTCGGCGAGTTCACGCCGACCTCGCAACGCGGCGCGATCCTCGCAATCTACGGCGCGCTCTACACGCTTTCGGGCATCATCGCGCCCGCCGTGATGGGCACCGTGATCCAGCGGGCCGGCAGCATGCTCGACGGCTACATGACCGGCTTCACCATCAACGCCGCGATCATGGTCGGCTCCGGTCTGCTCGGGCTGCTCCTGCTCTGGCCGAACACTGAAAAGGCCCGGCTGACCGGCGCCGCCGCGCCGCAGGCCGGCGCGTTGAAGGGCGCGGTGTCGCCGACGTAGGGTCGGTGTTTCGCCCGCTCCAATCAATAGCTTCGTCCCGGCAAAGGTCGGGACGACATCCAGTGTGTTGATGCGGGACGACGATTGAATTTGTAGCGACCTTCGCCGCTCACGAACCGGTTTTCGCCCGCCGTTCGGTGAACGGCGACAGCACCACCGTTGCGAGCATGAAGATCACGGACGCCCCGAATACCCAGTGCGGCGCGCTCTGGTCCATGATCCAGCCGAACAGCAGCGGGCTGACGATGCCGCCGAGATTGAAGCCGGTGGAGACGATGCCGAAGGCGCGGCCGGCGGCACCGGGCGGCGCGGCATTACGCACCAGCATGTCGCGCGAGGGCGCGATCACGCCGGAGAGGAAGCCCGCGGCCGTCATCGTCGCGGTCAAAGCCCAGCCCGGCAGCGTCACCAAAGCGATCAGCAGCACGATTCCCGCGTTCGCGGCAAAGCAGGCCGCGGCGACGTAGCCGTGACGCTCGGTATGGTCGGCGAGGAAGCCGCCCGCGAGCACGCCCGCTGCACTGGCGCCGAGAAACGCGGTGAGCGCGATATTGGCGGCCGAATAGGACGTGCCATAGCCGCTCATCAGCGCCACCACGCCGAAATTGTTGATGCCGGCGACCGACAGGCTGAGCAGCATGAACAGCGCCGTGAGCGTGATCAGCGCCGGGGTGATCACGGCCTGCTTCGGCGCGTTCGCTGCGCCCGGCTTTGCCTTGTGGGCACCGGCATCGGGAATGTTCATGACGACCAGCAGCAACGCCACCGCAACGCCGGTCGCACCCGCTGCGATCAAAGCCCCGACACCGCCGGACACGACAACCAGCGCGGCGACAATCGCCGGCGCCACCGCGCCGCCGAAGTAGCCGGCAAAGGTGTGGATCGAGAAGGCGCGGCCCATCCGCGCCTCGTCCATGTGCTCGGCGAGGATGGCGTAGTCGGCGGGATGGTAGACGCTGTTGGCGAGCCCGAGCAGCACGGCGCAGGCGATCAGCGAGGCGTAGCTGAGGTGCAGGCCGAGCAGGATCAGCGCGACGCCGCCGAGCGTGAGGCCGCCCAGCAGGATCCTTCGCGCGCCAAAATGATCGACGAGATAGCCGGTCGGCGCCTGCGTCAGCCCCGACACCACCGCGGACACGGTGAGCGCGAAGCCGAGCTCGATATAGCCGACGCCGAGCTGGCCTTTGAGGAACGGAAACAGCATCGGCAGGACCAGCAGATGGAAATGGCTGACCCAATGCGCGATCGAGATTCCGGTCAGCGTGCGCAGTGCACTGTCCGCCTTGCCTTGCTGCGGTGCAGCGAGAACGTCGACCATTGCAGTTCCGTTTTACGTTCCTTGGGGACGCGCAAACTATCGGGCACAGCGGTTATTTGTCCATGAACGCGGGCGCATGGCAGCTAGCGCGGGTCGGGGCGAAGGCGGAGTTTGCAGCGCGAGCAGGTGTTTAGAACGTCCGCCGTCGATCGCTGCTTACAGGGGCTCGTCATCCGGCCCGTAGCGGTCGCGCTTCGGCGTCGCGATGTCGCCGTCCTCGTAATCATCGTCGTCGGTGTCGCGCGGAGGCAGGGGCTTCTTCGCCTTGTCTTCCGCTGGCTTGTCGTCCGCAATTTTGGGCGGCGCGCTCGGCTTGCCGATCTTGGCCATGGCTGGTCCCGGATGGTGATGCGTCATCCGACCCTATCCCGAAAACATGTGGAGAGCCTGACCTATCTCAAGGGTCGCGACAACGACGTCAGCCGTGCACCACCGGCCCGCCGGCCTTCTTCCAGGCGTCGATGCCACCGGCGATATGCGCGGTGTTGGTGAGCCCGGCCTCCTTGGCGGCGGCCACCGCCATCGCCGAGCGTTCGCCGAAGGCGCAGAAGAACACGACGCGGCGGCCCGTCGCGGCCGCAACCTCGCGCAGCATGCCGCCGGGCTTCAGGCTATCCTCGACGGACGGATAGGGCGTGTGCAGTGCGCCCTCGAGCATGCCGTGCTTCATCCGCTCGTTGGTCTCGCGCAGATCGACCAGCAGGATATCGGGTCGCCCGAGGACGCGGATCGCCTCGACCGCGCTCAGCGCGCGGCCCTCCTTCTCCAGCTCCTCCTGATGCAGGCCGACATGCATGTTGGCGGGCACCGCGACGTCCATCATCTTCGGATTGGGCAGCTTCAGATTGGCCATCAGCTCGATATATTCGTCGACCGAGCGCACCTGGAGCCGCGGATTGTAGCGCTTCTCCTCGCCGATGGTGGAGACGGTGTCGCCCTTGTAGTCGTGCGCCGGGAACACCATCGTCTCGTCGGGCAGCTTGAGCAGGCGGTTGAAGATCGACTCGTACTGCGCACGCGACGAGCCGTTCTGAAAGTCGGTGCGGCCGGTGCCGCGGATCAGCAGCGTGTCGCCGGTGAAGACGCGGTCGCCCATCAGATAGGAATAGGAATCGTCGGTGTGGCCGGGCGTGTACATCACGTCGAGCGACAGGCCCTCGATCGTCACCTTGTCGCCGTCGGCGACCCGCATCGCCACAACGTCGGCCTTGGTCTGGTCGCCCATCACGGTCATGCAATGGGTGCGGTCGCGCAACTCGCCGAGGCCAGTGACGTGGTCGGCGTGGAGATGCGTGTCCACCGCCTTGACCAGCTTGAGGTCGAGCTCGCGCAGCAGCTGGCAGTAGCGGTCGACCTTCTCCAGCACGGGATCGAGGATCAGCGCCTCGCCGCCGGGGCGGCTCGCGAGGACGTAGCTGTAGGTGCCCGAAACGCTGTCGAAGAGTTGGCGGAAGATCATGGCAGGGAGTCCGGCAATGGAACTGATTTCCAAGATTCTACTATGCCGAGGGCTATAAAGAGAAGCAATTCACTGTGCAAACAAGAAAATTTAGAAGATTCTTATTGCGGTGACGAGCTCCTGTCCTGCCCTCAAACTCGACGGGGGAGGGCCCTACGGCCGCACCAGCGTATACCCGTTCTCGCTGAGGAACAGGATCTGCCCGACCCCGACCTGCACCGGCGTAGCAGCGGGAATGAACTCAGGCCGCTTGCCCGTCTCCCGCTCCATCGTATCGACCGTGTTGAGGCAGATATCGAAGCGCACGCCCTGCGCGATCAGGCTTTCCACCTGCTTGCGGCGTTCGCTGCCGGACAGCAGCAGAGCGATGCCGGGGCCGAACGCCACCACCTCGATCGCGACCTTGTCGGGATCGTAGGCCTTCAGCAAATTGTTGGCGACGCTGAGCACCAGCGCCTGCTTCTTCGCGTCGCCGTCGGAGAGCTGCAGCACGATCCTGTGCTCGGCGAACGGCTTGTCCTGCAGCGGCACCTGTTGCGCAAAAGCGAGCGGTGTCGCGGCGCAGGTGAGCAGCACAAGCGCCAGCGCGCGAAAGACGAGCGACTGCATCATCACTATTCCGCAATGCCGGGGTTGTCCTCGACGCCTTTCAACGTGACGCCGTACCCAAGCCGTTCCGGCAACGTCCGGCCCGAGCGCAGATATTTGCCGACGACGTCCCACACCGGCGCACCTTGCTGGCCGTTGATCGAGGCCCAGCCGGCGACCTTGTAGCGGTGGTTCGCGCTGAGGGCTTTGCCGTTGCCGAGCTTGAGATCGGAGATGCGGCTGCCGATCGCGGCCGTCGGCGTGCAGGTGTAGCTGAGCCCGCCGGCGCGCACCATGTCGCCGCCCTGCTGGTAGTATGGATCGGCATTGAAGAGATTGTCGCAGATGTCTTCCAGCACGTCCTTGATCTGGCCGCCGGTCATCGCCTGCACATAGGTCTCGGGATAGGTGATCGCGGTTTCCGCGAGCACATCCTCCATGGTCAGCGCCTGGCCGGACAGCGCGGTGACGCCCCAGCGAAAGCCCGGCGACAGCGCGATCTCGGCGTCGAGCTCGGTGCGCAGCGCGGTGCAGATCAATTCGTCGACGGGGCCGGAGAAATTGCCGCGGCGATAGAGCAGGCGGTCGAGCGTTGCGACCTTCTCCGACCAGTCGGTGACGTGCGGGGCGCGCAGTCGCCCGATCAGCTCGGCCATGGCGGGGTCGGGCTTGAGCAGCTCGGAATAGACCGGCAGCAGATGATATCGGACGTCGCCGACCTTGCCTTTTTCGAGCGTGAGATCGAGCACGCCCAAAAACTTCCCGTTGGAGCCGGCATTGGTGACGAGCGTCGTGCCGCCGGCATTCTTCACGGGGATGGGCTGCGGCACGGCGTCATGGGTGTGACCGCCGAGGATGACGTCGATGCCGGTGACCCGGCTCGCGAGCTTGAGGTCGACATCCATGCCGTTATGGGACAGCAGGATCACGGCATCGACCTTGTCGTGGCCGCGCAACGCGTCGACGTGCTTCTGCAATTCCTCCTCGCGGATGCCGAAGGTCCAGTCCGGCGTGAACCGTTTTGGATGTGCGATCGGCACGTAAGGGAAAGCCTGGCCGACGATCGCGACGCGATGGCCGCCGAGATCCTTGATCACAGACGGCTTGAACACGCGCCCCGTGGCCTTGTCGAAGGCGATCGCGTCGTTGAAGGCGGCTTCCTCGGTCAGGAAGACGTTCTGCGCCAGAAACTCGCCCTTGAAGCGCTCGAGATTGTCGCGCAGCACCTGCTCGCCATAGGTGAATTCCCAATGCCCGGTCATCGCCTCGATGCCGAGCAGATTGGCGACCTCGACCATGTCGCGGCCCTGCATGACATTGGCAAGCCCGGTGCCCTGCCAGAGATCGCCGCCGTCGACGAGCAGCGAACGGGCCTCGCCGACATCGCTGCGCAGACGATCGACCAGTGTCTTCAGATGAGCGAAGCCGCCGAGCTTGCCGAAGCGGCCCGCGGACTTCTCGAACTCCAGGCAGGTGAAGGCGTAGGCATCGGCACTGTTGGGCCGGATGCCGAATCGCTCGAGGAAGGCGCGGCCGACCAGGTGCGGCGGCCGGCCCGCCATCTCGCCGATGCCGATATTGACGCTGGGCTCGCGGAAATAGACCGGATTGAGCTGCGCATGGGTGTCGGTGAGGTGCAGGACCCGCGCATTGCCGAACCGTTCGAGGTCGTAGATGCCGGCGGTCTCGGCGCCGCGCGCGAGCTGCGGCAGGCCGAGCGATGCGGCCGCAAGGCCTGCACCCTTCAGGAAATCGCGGCGGCGGATCGCCATCCAGAAATTCTCCGCGCCCCTCAATGGTCGCAAGGCTGTTCCACTGGCGAACAGTCTAGCGGATTTCCATCGCCTTCCAGGCTTCTTTTTCGGACGTGGCCTGGAAGATCGACGCCTTGGCCAGCGCCTCGGCCTCCCTGGCTGCGGCCACGGCACGGTCGAAATCGCCGCCGTCCCCCGCCTTCTTCGCCGCGGCCAGCGCCGAGACGGTCACGGTCCATTGGTGACGCAAGCCGGCAGCCTCCTTCGATGCGGCGTCCGCGGCAGCGTAGGCCGCCTTGTAATCCGCCTCATTTGCCGCGCGCGCCGCCGGCGCGAGGCCCAGGGCGAGCATGGGGGCGAGCAGCATGGCCAGGACAAATGACCACTTCATGGCCGCGCTCCCGGGCCCGATATCGGCAGGCCGTTGGCGACGTAGGAGAGGAAATATTCGACGTCGCGATATTCATCCGCCTGCGGCTCCAGCGGAACCGCGCGAGTCTGGCTGTTGCAGGTGACGAAGCGGCGGCTGGTCGTGCCCATGCCGCTCCATTCGGAGCGGTAGATCGGCATCGCGTTCAGGATGCCGAGCGCCGGCGCCAGGATCTCGGCGCGGATACGTTCGCCCGGGCTCTGCACATGGCAGCTCGCGCAGGAAAAATTCATCTGGCCGCGGCGGGTGTAGAAATAACGCTTGCCGTTCTCGAATGCCGCCAGTGCGCGCGGATCATCGGGAATCTTGATGTCCATCGGCTTGCCGCGCGAGGTGAACGCCATGTAGGCGGTGAGCGAGGCCATCTCGTCCTTGACGTAGGAATAGGGCGCCTCGCCATTGGCTTCGCGGCAGCGGTTGAGCGCGAGCTCCAGCGTGACGACCTTGCCTTCCTTCGTGTCGAAGTAAGGATAGTTCTGGCGGATGCCGATGCCGCCGTTCGGGAAGCAGTCGGCATAGGTCTTGCCGTTCTTGAACGGCGTCGTGAACATGTCCTTGCCGGCGTCGAGCGCGAACTCGTAAGGCGGGAATTCCTCTTTCTCCTGCCACTGCCGCTTCATGTCGGCATTCATCGAATAGGGACCGTTGACGAAATCCTCGTGCTTCACGTTGGGGAATTTCTGGAAGAAGAAGTTCTGGAACGCTTTCGCGTCGGCCACGGGATCGACCTTGTCGGCGGCCACCACGCGCGGAGAGGTGAGGGCGAACGCGACGAGCGCGGCGCCGAGCGAGCCAAGCAGGAGGGCGGACCGGGCCTTCATCACGAGATCTTCGCGGTGGTCGTATCCGACGCACCCTTGTTGTCGGTCCAGGATACCTTGAGGTCGTCGCCCTTCCTGGCGCCCTTGAAGCTGAACTTGACGTAGGGGTCCTTGGAGACCGCGGTGCCCCAATCGGCGATGAAGACGTCCTTGCCGTTACATTCGAACTTCAGCTCCTGGATGAAATGCGCCGGGATCAGTTCGCCCTTGGAATCCTTGACGAAGCCGGAGTCCATGGGATGCTGGATCAGCGCCTGCACCTCGGTGGTGTCGCCGTTGGCGGTGGCGCGGACGCGAATGCTGGATGCCATCTCGGTTCTCCCTAGCCGCCGCAGCCGCCGACGGTGACCTTGACCTCTTTGGTCGCGCTGTAGAGCTTGCCGTCGGCTTCCACGATCGCGGTCAATTTGGTGGTCTTTGCCATCTTCAGGCGGTTGGCGACACTCGGCATGGTGCCGTCGGGAATCCTGTAGCTTGCCGCGAGCGCGTTCGGATTCTCGGCCACGAAGAACGAGATCGAGGTGACCTTGTCGAGCGTCGTCGTCACCGAGATCGGCACGACGCCGCCGTTTTCGGCGATCTCGGGGGCATCGAGCTTGACCTTGTCGGACGGCTCGGCGGTCTTGCCATAGAGCGCCTTGATCGCATCGGCCTCGTTCTTCTGCTTGAAGGCGTCTTCCGGATATTTGTCGTTGGCCGCGGCGCGGGCGGGAGCGAACGGCAGATTGCCAAGGCCGAGCAGCGCGACCGAGGCCGCGCCCTGAAGGAGCAGGCGCCGCGTCGGATGAGGGCCGGTGGTCGTGGTCATCAGAGTTCTCCTGGACAATCTCTTGGCGTGCCGGCGGTCACAGTGTTTGCAGGAAATCAACGATCGCGCTGATTTCCTGCTCGGTCAAAATCCTGTTCCGGCCGAACGGCGGCATCATGGTCTGCGGATTGCGCTTGGTCTCGTCGAAGATGATCGCGCTCAGCTCGTTGCGGTCGGGGTACTTCGCCTTGAGGTCCTTCAGTTCCGGCCCGATCGTGCCCGGCAGGTCGCCGCCCTTGATGACGTGGCAGGTCAGGCAATTGCCCTTGCCGCGGTCGAAGGCGAGCTTCTGGCCCTCGGCCACGGCGGATTGCGCCAGCGCCGGGCCGGCGAGGCCGGCGGCGAAGGCCAGCAGGAGGAGCAGGGCAGGCGTCCGGGAAAAAGCGGTCAAGGCGTCATTCCGAGGCGTTATGTCGTTGGTCTCGATCGCGGAAATAGAAGCGTTCCAAAGCACAAAGGGCATCGCCTGACAATCAAGACTATGCACGGGGCAAAATGGAGTTAATATCTTCCGCATTGCAACTAAAGAGATTGTCTGTTCGGCGGGTTTGGCCCCGAGAGTAAGGTCACTGGCGCGGGGGGCGGCTGTTTTCTCGGCGTATTTCCTGGACGTGTTTCCTCGACGTGTTTCCTAGGCGTTTGGGCGCTCATCCTGTTTTCATCGCGTTCTCGTTTTTTCAAGGGGACCTCACTTGGCGGACTATGTCGTCGAATTTGGCAGGGATGGCGGACGGGTCGAGCCGGACGGCCGGCTCGATGCGCCGGCATTTCATCGCAATCACGAACCGCTCTGGGCAGCACTGCAGAAGCATCTTGCGGGCTGCACCGGCAACGTCGTCGAGCTCGGCAGCGGAACCGGCCAGCATGTGGTCCATTTTGCCCGCCATTCGCCGGGCCTGATCTGGTGGCCCAGCGACCTCAACCAGCGCCACCTCAAGAGCATCGAGGCCTGGCGCGTTCATTCGGGCCTGCAAAACATCCGCTCGCCGCTGCGGATCGATCTCACCGATCCGGACTGGTGTCCTGAGATGAAAAGCGGACAGGCGCCGACAAGCCTTGCCGCATTGTTCTGCGCCAATGTCATCCACATCGCGCCATGGAGCGTGGCCGAGGGCCTGTTCGCCGGCGCCGGCCGCCACCTGCGGGCGGACGGCAAGCTGTTCCTCTACGGCCCGTTCAAGCGCGACGGCAAGCACACTGCGCTCAGCAATGCGGTGTTCGACACGTCCTTGCGCGAAGGCAATCCCGATTGGGGCGTGCGCGACATCAGCGATGTCGAGACGCTCGCTCGCGGGGTTGGCCTCCGTCTCGTCGATACGATCGACATGCCCGCCAATAATCTCACGCTGGTGTTTGCGCGGGCTTGAGGCGCGGCGTTGCTGCGAAGCCGCTCGGCCTCTATGGTTCGAGACGCGCCGTAAGGCGGCGCTCCTCACCATGAGGGTCTAGGACTTCGCCGCGAAACGAGACCTCATCCTGAGGAGTCGCGGAGCGACGTCTCGAAGGATGGCCGCGAAGCTCCTGCATCTCAGAACACTAGCCCGTCACGCCTCGCCGTCCCGCCAGCCGATCTTGTCCTTCAGGAACCGGAAGCCGAGCACCTCGAAGCCGGCGCGCTCCCTGTTGTCCTTGCCGTAGCCGTGGCCGCCGGCTTCCGGCTCGTAGAACCAGGCCTCATAACCCATCGCCTGGAGTTTTGCCGTCATCTTGCGCGCATGGCCGGGATGGACGCGGTCGTCGCGCCGCGTGGTGGCGATCAGGATCGGCGGATAGGTTTGGCCGGCTTTGACGTTGTGATAGGCCGAGTAGGTCTTCAGCCAGTCCCACTCCTCCGGCTTGTCTGGGTCGCCATATTCCGCGATCCAGCTCGCGCCGGCGAGCAGCCTGGTGTAGCGGCGCATGTCGATCAGCGGGATGGTGCAGAACAGCGCGCCGAACCGTTCGGGGTAGCGCACCAGCATGTTGGTGATGAGGATTCCGCCGTTCGATCCGCCTTGCGCGGCGATGCGCTTTGCGCGCGTCACGCCACGGCGGACCAGATCGGCGGCAACGGCCGCGAAATCATCATGCGACAGCTTCTTGCCGGCGAGCCGGCCGGCATCGTGCCAGCGCGTGCCGAATTCGCCGCCGCCGCGCAAATTCGCCTGCACCGTCGTGCCGCCGCGCTCCAGCCACAGCTTGCCGAGCGAGGCGTTGTAATAGGGCTTCACCGAATGGGCGAAGCCGCCATAGGCGCTCATATAGACCGGCGCATCCCCGGTCTCGCCGGCGGGACCGGTCTGAACATAGGGAATGCGCTCGCCGTCGATCGAGATCGCCTCGTGCTGCGTCACCACCAGACCGTCGGCGGTGAACGTCTTCGGCGCCTGTTTCAGCACGGTCGGACCTGCAACGCCGCGTTCCATCAGCAGCAGCGACGGCGGCGTCAGCGGGTCCTGCACATTGGCGAGCAAATCGCCATTGCTTTCGGAGGGATGGCGGTCGAGCGGCCAGATGTCGACGACGCCGATCTGCGGCAGGCCGGGAAGCGTCTCGCGGCTCCAGCCGGTGGCTGATGGCGTGCAGATCTCGAAGCGCGGCCTGAGCTCGTCGAGGATCGAGAGCACCAGCCTGTCTGCCGCCCAGAAGAAGCCCTGGACGGCGCGGCGCGGCGCCGGCTCGAACAGCACCGTGAATTCGCGGCCGCCGGCCAGAAAGACCGAAAGCGAGATGCCGAGCACGGCATCGGCCTTGTACGTCCGTCCGTCCACCGGCCAATCCGCGCGCGGCTTGACCGTGAGCCAGTCGCCCTGGGCTTGCAGTTCTATGTTGGTGGGAAGGTCCATCTTCGAGAGCGGACCGGTCTGGTCTCCGATCGAGACGCTGAAGTTGAAGAAATCCAGCATGCGGCCGAACCATATCGTTCGGTTTGATGTCATGCGATCGACATGGCAATACGCCGCCATATCGCTCGCCGAGGCTTCGAACAGCACCGTGGCCTGTTCGACCGGTTGGCCGCGCCGCCACAGCCGCACGGTTCGTGCATAGCCGGATGTCGTCGCCATGCCCTCGCCATGGGCGCTCGCCAGCAGCAGCGCGTCGGCATCGAGCCAGTCCACGCCGCCTTTCGCTTCCGGCAACGCAAAACCGTCCGCAACGAAGCTCTTCGTATCGAGGTCGAATTCGCGCAAGGTCACGGCGTCGCTGCCGCCGCGCGACAGGCTCAGAATGGCGCGCGAGCTTCCCGGCATCGTGGCGATGCCGCTCAGCAGCCAGTCTTCGCCTTCCTTCGCCGCGAGCCGGTCGACATCCAGCATGATCTCCCACGCCGGATCGGCCTTGCGAAATTCCGCCAGCGTGGTCCGCCGCCACAGGCCGCGCGGATTGGTGGCGTCCTTCCAGAGGTTGTGCAGATCGTCGCCGCGCCGGCTGACATAGGGAATGTTATCCGGGCGATCGTAGATCGCCGCGAGAATGTCGCGGTCGCGCGCGAAGGCCGCGCCGCCGAACGCGTCGAGCGTCAGGCTGTTCTGCCGCGCGACGAAATCGAGCGCCTGCTTGCCTTCGATCTCCTCCAGCCAGAGCCAGGGATCGTCGTCGGGAGCGCTGAGCGTGGGCCTGTCGTCGACGGTCATGAACGAAACTCCCGGAAGATTGCGGCGGATAGGATTTGATCGAGCGCAAGCCGTCAAGAGCGCGGCCCGCTATCATCCGTTTGATTGCGTCAGAGGCATGGCCTGCGCCCGTTTGCGCCGGTTGCCCGCCCTCCCGCGCCCCTCCATAGTGCCGGGAATCAACAGAGCCCCTTGAAGGCCCTTTGGGGCGGAAATGCCGATGCTAGACGTGACTTCAGCCAACGAGATCGTCGACGACGTCCGCGTGCGCGCCAACGTGGTGCGCCTTGCCGCCGCGCAGGCGCTGACCGGCGCCAACTCGGCGGTGATCTTCGCGACGGGCTCGATCGTCGGCGCCACGCTCGCGCCGGACATGTCGTTCGCGACCGTGCCGATCTCGATGTATGTGCTTGGGCTCGCCGCTGGCACGCTGCCGACCGGTGCGATCTCGCGCCGCTTCGGCCGCCGCGCCGCCTTCATCGTCGGCACGGGTCTGGGCACGCTCACCGGCCTGTGCGGCTCCTTCGCGATCCTGCGCGGCTCGTTCGCGCTGTTCTGTCTGGCGACCTTCCTCGGCGGTCTCTACGGCGCGGTGGCGCAATCCTATCGCTTCGCCGCCGCCGACGGCGCCAGCGCAGCTTACCGGCCCAAGGCGGTGTCGTGGGTGATGGCGGGCGGCGTGTTTGCCGGCGTGCTCGGTCCGCAGCTCGTGCAATGGACCATGGACGTCTGGTCGCCCTATCTGTTCGCCTTCAGCTTCCTGGTGCAGGCGGCGGTGGCGTTGGTCGCCATGGGCATCGTCGCCGGCGTCGACATGCCGAAGCCGGCCCCGGCCGATCTGCATGGCGGCCGTCCGCTCATGACGATCGTGACCCAACCGCGCTTCATCGCGGCCGCTTTGTGCGGCGTCATCTCCTATCCCATGATGAACCTGGTGATGACTTCGGCGCCGCTCGCCATGAAGCTGTGCGGGCTGAGCGTCAGCGATTCCAATTTCGGCATTCAATGGCACATCGTCGCCATGTACGGGCCGAGCTTCTTTACGGGCGCGCTGATAAGCCGCCTCGGCGCGCCCAAGACCGTCGCGATTGGCCTGTTGCTGGAAGCCGGAGCGGCCACCATCGGTCTTTCCGGCATCACCGCGATGCACTTCTGGGCCACGCTGATCGTGCTCGGTATCGGCTGGAATTTCTCCTTCATCGGCGCCTCCGCGCTGGTGCTGGAGACGCACCGGCCGCAGGAGCGCAACAAGGTGCAGGCCTTCAACGATTTCCTGGTGTTCGGCATGATGGCGATCGGCTCGTTCTCGTCCGGCCAGTTGCTCGCCAATTACGGCTGGTCCGCGGTGAACATGGTGGTGTTCCCGCCGGTGGTGCTCGGCCTCGTCGTGCTCTTGCTGGTCTCCAGGGCGCGCCGCCGCAAGGCGCGGCTGGAAGCGGCGATGGGCGAGTTCCCGGATGCGATCTGAGTTGGCAGGAGGCTGTCAGCAGCGTTGATACTTCGATCGCGGTCGAAGTGATTTTCTGCTCCCACGTCGATACATGATGGTCGTCATGGACAGAAAATCACAACGCGGGGGATGCGAAGGAGAAGCGCAAATGCTCGACAATCCCCGTCACGGCGCACCGATCGACGAATCCTCCCTCCGTTACGAAGGCTGGCGCATCGTCGCGGTCTGCTTCCTACTCGCGACCTTCGGCTGGGGGCTCGGCTTCTACGGCCAGAGCGTCTACGTCGCCGAGCTCCAGCGTGCGCACGGCTGGTCGGCCTCGCTGATCTCCTCGGGCACGACGTTCTTCTATCTGTTCGGCGCGCTGCTCGTCGTGTTCGTCGGCGAAGCCGTCCGGAAATATGGTCCGCGGCTCTGCCTGATCGCGGGCACGCTGGCGATGGCGGCCGCCGCGGTCGCGATCGGCGCGGTGCGCGAGCCCTGGCAGCTCTATCTCGCCGATGCCGTGCTCGCCTTCGGCTGGGCCGGCACCAGTCTGGCCATGATCACCAACACCATCAGCCTGTGGTTCGACCACAAGCGCGGCATGGCCATCAGCCTCGCGCTGAACGGCGCAAGCTTCGGCGGCATCGTCGGCGTGCCGCTGCTGGTGACCTTGATCGGCCATACCGGCTTCGCCAGTGCGATGTTTAGCGTCGCCGGCGCCATGCTGATGCTGCTCGTGCCGGTGATCCTGATCGTCGTCGGCCGGCCGCCTGATCTGCATGGTTGGCACGCGGCGACGAATGCGAAGCCGCAATCGTCGGCGCAGATCCGCAAGGCCGCGCTGCGCGACGTTGGCTTCCTCACGGTGACGATCGCCTTCGCGCTGGTGCTGTTCGCGCAGGTCGGCTTCATCGTCCACCTGATCTCGTTCCTCGATCCCGTGATCGGGCGCGAGCGCGCCGCCGTGGCTGTCGCGGTGCTGACGGCGATGGCCGTGGTCGGCCGGGTGCTGTTCTCGCTGGTGATCGACCGGATCAACCAGCGCCTCGCCTCCGCGCTGTCGTTCCTGAGCCAGGCGGCGGCGCTTCTGGTCGTCATCAACCTGCACAACGACTACGTGCTGATCGCGGCCTGCGCGGTGTTCGGCTTCTCGGTCGGCAACCTCATCACCCTGCCGTCGCTGATCGTCCAGCAGGAGTTCGATTCCGCCTCGTTCGGCGTGCTGATCAGCCTCAACACCGCGATCAACCAGGTGACCTATGCCTTCGGTCCCGGCGTCGTCGGCTTCCTGCGCGATCTCTCCGGCGGCTATTCGCTGCCGTTTTATCTCTGCATCGCGCTGGAGGTGGCGGCCGCGGCGCTGATCATGGTGCGGGGTGCGCCACACGCGAAGACTTCGTAGAGACGCGGCGCCTCGACACACTCCGTCATTGCTTCGCTGCGCTCGCAATGACGAGAGGCGAAAGCGGCGTCACGCCTCCCGCTGTCGCAGCAGCTCCTCGACGTCCAGCCGCTTGGTGATCATCGCAAGCTTGCCGTCCGGCCCGAACGGCCACTGCTCCTTCGGCCGGTCCCGATACAGCTCCACGCCATTCTGGTCCGGATCGCGCAGATACAGCGCTTCGGACACGCCATGGTCGCTCGCCCCATCCAACGCAATGCCCGCCGACAGCACGCGGTGCAGCGCGTCCGCCAGCGCGGGGCGCGTCGGATAGAGGATCGCGGTGTGATAGAGCCCGGTGGTGCCTGGCGGTGGCGGCGAGCCGCCCTTGCTCTCCCAGGTGTTGAGCCCGATGTGGTGGTGATAGCCGCCGGCCGAGATGAACGCCGCGCCCGACCCCATGCGCTGCATCAGCTCGAAACCGAGCACGCCGCAATAGAAGCCGAGCGCGCGATCGAGATCGGCGACCTTGAGGTGGACGTGGCCGATCCTGGTGCCGGCATGGACGGCTTGGTTTTGCGACATGGTGCTGCTCCGTTGATCACCTCACATAAGGCGGGCCTCGGGACAGTGCTACCGGCCCATCCCGAAACCCAGCGTTTCCGGTTGGGCAATCAAGCCAGCTCCGACACCTCGCCCTCGGGCAGGCCGAACTCGAACGTGTTCAGCGTCATCGACACCAGCGTGTAATAGCCACACAGCCCGATCACCTCGACCACGCCGCGCTCGCCGAGCAGCTTCACGGCCTCATGATAGAGGCCCTTCTCGACGCCGTGGCCCTCATGCAGCGACTTTGCCACGTCGTAGATCATCCTGCCCTTGGGGTCGTCGAACTCAGGCGTGCGGCGGTCGCGGATGGCGTCGATGATCTCGGGCTTCATGCCGCCTGCAAGCGCGAGGCGCTTGTGCGCATACCATTCGTAATGAGCGGTCCAGTGCCGCGCCGTCACCAGGATCGCGATCTCCGAAAGCTTTGCCGGGAATATCGTGTCGTAGCGCAGGACCTCGCCGAGCCGCGTGGCATGACGCGCCATGTCGGGACTGTTGAGCCAGGCCATCATCGGCGCCGGCGGCTTGCCGCGCTTGCCGGCAATCGACTCGTCATAGGTCTGCCGCTGGCTCTCGTTCATTTCGCCAGGCGAAAGAAGTTTCAGGCGCATTGTTGTTTCCTCTTTGTTTTCAAGCCTCGCCGTGGCCGCGACTATAGCCGAATGCAGCGGCACGGAAGTGGTTGAATTCCACGAGACGATGGCCCAGAGTCGCGACCAATAAGTCGATTTTGCCTGATGGAAACGACGCATGACAGATTCTGAAACGGCTGATCTCGAACAATTCCGCAGCGAGACGCGCGCCTGGCTCGAAGCCAATTGCCCGCCGGAGATGCGCAAGCCCGCGACCTCCGACGCAGACGTGTTCTGGGGCGGACGCAATACGAGGTTCTCCTCCGAGCCGCAGCGCATCTGGTTCGAGCGCATGCGCGACAGGGGCTGGACCGTGCCGGACTGGCCTAGGGAATATGGCGGCGGCGGTCTGAGCGCGGCCGAGCACAAGGTGTTGCGCGCGGAGATGGCGAAGATCGGCGCGCGTCCGCCGCTGTCGAGCTTCGGCATCTGGATGCTCGGGCCGGCGCTGCTCAAATACGGCAACGAGGCGCAGAAGCAGGAACATCTGCCGAAGATCGCGGCGGGCCTGATCCGCTGGTGCCAGGGCTATTCCGAGCCGAACGCCGGCTCCGATCTCGCGTCGCTCCAGACCCGCGCCGAGAGCGACGGCGACGACTTCGTCATCACGGGGTCGAAGATCTGGACCTCCTACGCCAATTACGCCGACTGGATATTCTGTCTCGTCCGTACCGATTCCACGGCGAAGAAGCACGACGGCATCAGCTTCATCCTGTTCGACATGACCTCGAAGGGCGTGACGACCAAGCCGATTCTGTTGATCTCAGGCTACTCGCCGTTCTGCGAGACCTTCTTCGACGGCGTCCGCGTGCCGAAGTCGCATGTGGTCGGCACCGTCAACCGCGGCTGGGACGTCGCGAAATACCTGCTTCAGCACGAGCGCGCGATGATCTCGGGCATGGGCGAGCGCGGCGTCGGTCGTCCGCTCGGCCAGATCGCGGCCGATTCCGTCGGCGCCGACGCGCAAGGGCGGCTCGACGATGCGATGCTGCGCGGACGGATCGCCACCTTCGATGTCGATGAAGCCGCGCTTGCGGCCTGCGCCGAGCGCGCGGTCGATCTGGCCAAGGCGGGGCAGGCGCATCCGGCGTTCTCCTCGGCGATGAAATATTACGGCACCGAGCTCAACAAGCGCCGCTACGAGATCCTGATGTCGGCCGGCGGCGTCGATGCGCTGGAATGGGAGAGCGAGCGCTCCAGGCAAGGCGCCCGTCCGCGCGCCTGGCTGCGCACCAAGGCCAACTCGATCGAGGGCGGCACGAGCGAGGTGATGCTTGGCATCGTCGCCAAGCGTATCCTCGATCTGCCGGGGGCGTGAGGCTTTGCGTCATTCCGGGGCGCGCGAAGCGCGAACCCGGAATCCATTCATCCACCAACTCTGCCGCTCAATGGATTCCGGGTCTGGCCCTTCGGGCCATCCCGGAATGACGAAGCAAAAACAGATTTCGAATCGGAACCACGCACATGGCCCTCGTCCTCACCGAAGAACAATCGATGCTCCGCGATTCAGCGCGTGGACTGATCAGCGACAAGGCGCCGGTGCCGCATCTGCGCCAATTGCGCGATAGCAAGGATCCCACCGGCTTCTCCAAGGAGTTCTGGCATTCCTTCGCCGAGATGGGCTTTGCCGGCTTGCTGGTGCCGGAAGAGTTCGGCGGCTCTGGTCTCGGCTTCGTCGAGGCCGGCGTGGTGATGGAGGAGATCGGCCGCACCTTGATGCCGTCGCCGTTCCTCGCCACCAGCGTGGTCGCGGCCTCGGCGCTGAACCGCGGCGGCAATGCCGCGCAGAAATCCGAGTACCTGCCAAAAATCTCCAACGGCTCGCTGCTGGCGACGCTCGCGATCGACGAGGGCGCAAAGCATCGCCCGCTCCAGACCAGCCTCCAGGCAGTGCGCGCCGGCAACGGTTTCAGGCTGAGCGGTGCCAAGGCACTGGTCGTCGACGGCCACGTCGCCGACCTCTTCATCGTCGCCGCGCGCACCGCGGGTTCGGCCGGCGAGCGCGAGGGGCTGACGCTGTTCCTGGTCAACCCCAAGGCCAAGGGCGTTGCAATCGAGCGCACCATCATGGTGGACGCGCACAACGCGGCACGGATCGAGCTTGCCAATGTCGAGGTCAATGCCGACAGCGTGCTCGGCGAAATCGATCAGGGCGCCGGCCTGCTCGATGGCGTGCTCGACATCGGGCGCGGCGCGGTCGCCTCCGAAATGGTGGGCCTCAGCGAAGAGGTGTTCGGCCGCACCGTCGAGTATCTGAAGAGCCGCAAGCAGTTCGGCAAGCTGATCGGCGAATTCCAGGCGCTGCAGCACCGCGCCGCCGAGCTCTATGTCGACATCGAGATCACCCGCGCCGCCGTGATGAAGGCGCTGCAGGCGCTGGATACTGACGTTGCCAAGGCCACGTCAGCCGTCGCAGTCGCAAAGGCGCGCGCCGGCACCACCGCCACCCGCGCGGTGCAGGAAGGCGTGCAGATGCATGGCGGCATGGGCATGACCGACCAGTTCGACATCGGCTTCTTCATGAAGCGCGCGCGGGTGTGCGAGGAATTGTTCGGCGACGCCAATTACCACACCGAGCAGCTGGCCCGGGCGCGGGGGTATTGAGGCGGGGGCGGGGCAACACGGCACCCTGCGCTCCCTCCCCCCTTGCGGGGAGGGCGGGGGAGAGGGGTAGCCCAGGAAAAGGTGCGTCCGTCGCGACAGAGCCGCACGCCTCACGTAGAGCGCGAAGGATAGAGTGTGCCGTGTGGCACCCCTCTCCCTAACCCTCCCCCGCAAGGGGGGAGGGAACGCAGCGTACGCTTTGGCACCACCGTCAACGCAATGACGGCGGTTAGACCGCCCTTACCGCATCGGCGGCGCGTACTGCACGCCGCCGGCATTCCACAGCTGGTTCATGCCGCGCGGAATCTTCAGCTTGGACTTCGCGCCGATATTGCGCTCGTACATCTCGCCGTAATTGCCGACGTGGCGGATGATGCGGACGACCCAGTCCTTGGTGAGGCCGAGTTGCTCGCCGTAATTGCCCTCGGTGCCGACGAGGCGCATCACTTCCGGCTTCTTCGACTTCAAGGCCTCGTCGATGTTCTCGGAACTGACACCCAGCTCTTCCGCGTTGATCATCGCGTAGAGCGTCCACTTCACGATCATCATCCAGTCGTCGTCACGCTGGCGCACCACGGGGGCGAGCGGCTCCTTGGAGATCATGTCCGGCAGGATCATGTGGTCGCCGGGCTTCGACAGGTTCAGCCGCAGCGCGTAGAGCTGGGAGACGTCGGCGGAGAGCGTGTCGCACTTGCCGGTGTCGTAGGCCTTCACGACGTCGTCGAGCTTGTCGAACTTCATCTCTTCGTACTTCATGTTGTTGGCACGGAAGTAGTCGGCGACGTTGAGCAGCGTGGTGGTGCCGGACTGGACGCAGACCTTGCTTCCGGTCAGGTCCAGCGACGTCTCCTTGTTGCGTGCGCGCGGAAGCATGAAGCCGGCGCCGTCGTAATAGGCGACCGCGGGGAAATAGAGGTCGTAGTCGAGCTCGCGCGCCATGCTCCAGGTCGAGTTGCGCGAGAGGATGTCGACTTTCCGGCTCTGCAATTCCTTGAAGCGCTCGCTGGCGTCGAGCGGAACGAACTTCGCCTTGCCCGGATCGTCGAAGATCGCAGACGCCACCGCGCGGCAGAAATCCACGTCGAAGCCGGTCCAGTTGCCCTTGTCATCCGGGATCGAGAAGCCCGGCAGGCCCTTGTTGACGCCGCACAGAACCTCGCCGCGGCGAACCGTGCGCTTCAGGGTGCGGGTGTCGTAGAACTCATAGATGATGGCCAGAACCGCGACCAGCACGGCAACCGCGAGCCCGATCAGCAGGCCGCCTCGAAATGTGCGCATCATGTTGCTCTCTCGAAATAATCGGGAAAAGGAGTCCGAAGGAAGGCTGAGAGCATGATCCGGGCCCGGAGGGCCGCGCTAGCGCAAAGTGCGAAGCGGCTTTCCGGAAAGATCATGCTCAAATTACAAGACTTAGATTTCGGGCTTCTGCCGGATGACCACCTTGGTGCCAACAGGGACGCGATCGTAAAGATCGGCGACGTCATTGTTGACGAGACGGAAGCAGCCCGAGGACACCTTGGTCCCGATCGTATCGGGGCGGTTGGTGCCATGGATGCGGTAGACGGTGGTGCCGAGATACATGGCGCGGGCGCCGAGCGGATTGCCGGGGCCGCCGGCCATGAAGCGCGGCAGATAGGGCTGGCGCTGGATCATTTCCGCCGGCGGCGTCCAGTCCGGCCATTCCTTCTTGTTGGTGATGTTCACCAGCCCCTGCCACTGGAAGCCGTCGCGGCCGACGCCGATGCCGTAGCGGATCGCGCGCCCGCCGGGCTGCACCAGATAGAGGTGACGCTCGGAGGTCGAAATGATGATGGTGCCCGGCGCTTCGGTCGTGCGGTAGTAGACGACCTGCTTCTGCCATTCCGGATCGAGCTGGTAGGAATCGTCGGCGACCAGGCCGGGCTCGTCGCCGCGGTCGGGCTGCTGGGCGAAGGCTTGGGGTGCGGACAGGATCAGGCCGATCGCAGCCACAAACGCCCCGGTCAGGCGACGAAAATCCGTCATTTCAAGCTCTCCCCGCTGCCACAGCGCAAATCATTCGGAACCATCAAATCTCAGGGCCATGTTCATGGCAAGTTGATGGCGCGCCCGGCTGGTATGTCACGAGAATGCTTTGCTTTTTTGACGGTATCGGGCAATGCCACAAACAGGGGATGGCGCGAAAAGCCCAGATTGCTGCCCACGATGGCGGTGCGCTCCCTCCGCCGCGGTGAGATCAACTTCGCCAATTCGCGCTGGATGCTAGCTAGATCTTGTTGTTCTCCGGCGCGATCCCGAGCCGCCGGACGATTTCGGTCCCCACGGCGCGCGCCTCGAGCCGCGAGCCGATGCGCGGACTGCGAAACCGCTGTCCGGACTGCAATCGGATCACCACGATGCAATGCTCGTCCTCGGACCGGCCACGGCGCTCGACCGTGATCGTCTTCACCTCGCGCCCCGCGATATGGTCGGCGCGCAAGCTGCCGTCGCCCCACAGGCGCTCGACGCGAATGTCCTCCGGCCGAATGATCCAGAAGGCGCCGGTCACGAGATTGGCATATCTGTGCACGGCGAAAGCGGCGATCGCACCAACCGGCAGCAGCATGATGTCGACCGGGCCGGGCGGCAGGCCGCGCCAGAGCTTGTAGGCGTAGGGAACGGCACACAATGCGACGACGATCAGCGCGACGATCCTGATATCCCTTGCGGGAAACGGCTCGAGCGGATCGCCGAGACGCATCTCGGGATTGCTGGCATCGAGCGGATTGAGCGGTGCCTCGACGTCGGGGACGTCGAACTGCGCCGCGATCCGCGCCACCGTGTCGCGCACATGCGTGACGTCGGAGATCGGCGGGGAGGTCAGGCGCTCGCCCGAAGCCAGCGTGAAGGCCAGTTGGAAGCGGGCTTTCGCCCTCTTGCTGCCGGGGACCTGCAATCCGCTGATGTCGTCCTTGGCGACGATCCGCGTGCGGAGCTTTCCGAACGGACGTTGTTGCCCGATCAGGATCTCGGTCGGCGTGATGATCCACACCACCGCGGGCGCCAGCATGATGCCGGTGACGAACGCCGCTCCCAGCAGGAGCGCCGCCACGGAGATGGTCACCTCCATGGCGTCGTGGGTGAAAAGGCCCGGCGTGAAGCACAGCGCGACGGCGGCCGCGGAGCCGGCCATCACTAGCCGCTGCGCGATCGAGGAGCCTTCACGAAGGCGGATGTCGTTGCTGGTGGTCGCGTCGTCCATTGCGGGCGGCTGATTTCAAGGCCGCGAAACTCCACGGACGGGTCCGTGGAGTCAAGCCGCATCGGGGCCTGCCGCGTCAGCTATTGGGGTTCAGCGGCCGGGCCGATCATTTCGGCGCAAGCCACAGTCTGAGACCGAACGAAATCGCGGTCACGGCGCCCACCCCGCCGAGCCAGAGGATGGCGAACCACATCAGCCGCCGCCCGAGCTGCCCTGGCTCTGCCCTGCGCGGCATCAGTGATAACCGCTCCCGGCCCGGACCTTGCCGCGAAACACCCAATAGGCCCAGCCGGTGTAGCCGAGAATCAGCGGCACCAGTCCAGCCACGCCGACCAGCATGAAGATCTGACTGTTCTGCGGCGCGGCTGCCTGCCAGATCGTGATGCTCTGCGGCACGATGTAGGGATACATGCTGATACCGAGCCCGGCATAGGACAGGGCGAACAACATCAGCGAGAGCAGGAACGGTCGCGAGTCCTGCTTTTGCGCGAGGCTGCGCATCAGAAGCGCGGTGACCCCGGCGACCGCGATCGGAACCGGCGCGGCCAGGACGACGCTTGGCCAGGCGAACCAGCGCTGCGCGTACTGGATGCTGAGAAACGGCGTGGCGATGCTGACCAGAGCAATCGCCGCGAGCATCCCGAACAGCAGATACCAGCTCAGCCGATAGGCCTTGTCGCGCAGGGCGCCCTCGGTCTTCAGGATGAGCCAGGTGGCGCCCAGCAGGGAATAGCCGATGATCAGGGCGACGCCCGTCAATATGCTGAACGGCGTCAGCCAATCCCACCAGCCGCCGGCATAGTGTCGCGCCTCGACGTGCACGCCTTGCAGGATGGCGCCGAGCGCGACGCCCTGCGCCAGCGTCGCCAGCAGCGATCCGCCGGCAAAGGCAATGTCCCAGCGGTTTCGTGTGGCCGTGGTGCGCCAGCGGAATTCGAAGGCAACGCCGCGGAACACCAGACCGATCAGCATCGCGATCATGGGTGTGTAGAGCGCCGGCATCAGCACCGCATAGGCGAGCGGAAAGGCCGCCATCAGGCCGCCGCCGCCCAGCACCAGCCAGGTCTCGTTGCCGTCCCAGACCGGCGCCACCGTGTTCATCATGACGTCGCGGTCGGCCTTGGCGGGAAATAGGGGGAACAGCATTCCGAGGCCGAGATCGAATCCATCCATCACGACATAGACGAACACCGCGAAGGCGATGATGAATGCCCAGACTGTAGCGAGGTCAATGGCGGCGATCATGACAGCGCCCCTTGTCCCGCGACGCCCGAAGCCGGCGTGATTCCGGCGGCGCGCGTCGGCATGTCGCCGCCTGGCCCCTGTTCGCCGTGATGCGGCGAGGCCGCCATCAGACGCAGAATGTAGATGGCGCCCGCCGCGAACACGATGAAATAGACGGCCACGAAAGCCAGCAACGACGAGCCGACCGCGGGCGCGGCCAGCGGCGAGACGGCGTCGGCGGTTCGCAACAGGCCGTAGACCGTGAAGGGCTGCCGGCCGGTCTCGGTGGTGATCCAGCCAGCGAGCACCGCGATGAACCCCGCCGGCCCCATCGTCAGCGCGAAAATATGCAGCGGCCGGGAGACAAACAGGGTGCCGCGCCAGCGCGTCCACAGGCTGAACAGCCCCAGCGCGAAGATCAGGAAGCCGAGCGCGATCATGATGCGGAATGACCAGAATGTGATCGGCACCGGCGGCCAGTTTTCGCGCGGTACGGTATCGAGTCCCGCGAGCGGCGCGTCGAGAGAGTGCTTCAGAATCAGCGACGACAGTTTCGGGATGGCGATCTGATAGTCGACCCTGCCGGCCGCCTGATCGGGCAGGCCGAACAGGACCAGCGGCGCGCCGTCGGGATGGCTCTGGTAATGCCCTTCCATCGCCATCACCTTGGCCGGCTGATGCTCCAGCGTGTTGAGGCCGTGCTGGTCGCCCGCCAGGATCTGGATCGGCGCGACGATCGCCGCCATCCACATCGCCATCGAGAACATCACCCGCGGACCGGCAAGATGCGGGTCGCGCAGCAGGTGATAGGCGCCGACGGCGCCGACCACGAGCGACGTCGTCAGATAGGCAGCGAGCACCATGTGCACGAGACGGTAGGGAAAGGACGGATTGAAGATCACCTTGAACCAGTCGGCGACCACGAACTGGCCGTCGGCATTCACGGCGTAGCCGGCCGGGGTCTGCATCCACGAATTGGCCGAGAGGATCCAGAACGCCGAGATCAGGGTGCCGATCGCGACCATCAGCGTCGCGACGAAGTGCAGCCGCGGGCCGACGCGTTCGAGACCGAACAGCATGACGCCGAGGAAGCCCGCCTCGAGGAAGAACGCGGTCAGCACCTCGTAGGCCATCAAGGGACCGATCACCGGTCCGGTCTTGTCGGCGAAGACCGACCAGTTGGTGCCGAACTGGTAGGACATCACGATGCCGGACACCACGCCCATGCCGAAAGCGATCGCGAAGATCTTCAGCCAGTAGTGGAACAGGTTGATGAAGACCTCGCGGCCGGTCCATAGCCAGAGCGCTTCGAGCACCGCCAGGTAGCTGGCAAGCCCGATCGAGAACGCCGGAAACACGATGTGAAACGACATCGTGAAGGCAAACTGCGCGCGTGCGAGCACGATCGGATCAAGGTTCGATAACATCGGCGCTCCCGTCCAACACGACAAGTCGTGGCGATGCGGGCGCCGATCTGGCGGCTCAGCTAAGCCATCGCGCCCGGCCAGTGCATTGATGACCCATGCCGTGCTCGCATCCTATAGGACTCTTTGTCTACCTCCACGAAATCAGCTGCTGGCGTTCAGCAGCTTTGCCACGGTGCGGTCGATCTCGTCGTAGCGGCCTTCGCCGGCGTGCTGGAACACGATCTTGCCGTTCTGGTCGATGATGTATTGCGCCGGCCAATACTGGTTGCTGTAGGCGTTCCAGGTCTTGGAATCATTGTCCTGCGCCACCGGATAAGTGATGCCATGGCGCTTCAGCGCGGCCTGCACGTTGGAGGCCGAGCGCTCGAACGGGAATTCCGGCGTGTGCACGCCGACCACGACGAGGCCCTTGTCCTTGTATTTTGCATAGAGGTCGGTGACGTGCGGCAGTGTGTTGACGCAGTTGACGCAGCCATAGGTCCAGAAGTCGACCAGCACGACCTTGCCGCGGAGATCGGCAATGTTGAGCGGCTTCGAGTTGAACCAGGTGCTGATCCCGGTGAAGTCGGGCGCGGTCTGTAGGCTCGCGGCCGCGACCTGGATCGGCGCCGCGGGCGTGGCCTCGTCGCAGATGCCCGGAATGGCGGCGCCGGTCAGGGCGAAGCCGATCAGCGAGGCAGACACGGCGAGCAATTTCAGGGTCATTGAAGCGTCCTCCGGTTGAGATGCAGGGTGATCACAGGCCGATCTGGCCGGTGGGATAGAAGCCGGTGAGCCACGCCACGATCAGCGTGTCGTATTGGAAGTAGGCGGCGACCGCGAAGGCGATCACGACGAGTCCAAAACCCTGCTGGAGCCGCGGCGAGATGCGCGAAAGACTGCGCACCCGCGTGGTCGCGGCCTGTCCGCCATAGGCGATCGCCAGCATCGGGATCGCCGCGCCGATGGCGTAGGCGATCAGCAGCGTGCCGGCCCAGGCAAGATTTTTCGACGTCGCAACCAGCGTCAGGATCGAGCCGAGCACCGGGCCGGCGCAGGGCGTCCAGACCAGGCCGAGCGTGGTGCCGAGCACCAGCCCGCCGAGCGCGCCCTCGCGTTGCGTCGTGCTCGCATTGCCGAGATCGAGCCAGCCATTGAGGCGGATCGACAGCCATTCGAACGGCGCCGGCCACAGCATCAACAGGCCGAAGCCGAGCAGCAGGATCGAGGCGGCCTCGCGCAGCACGTTCGGATCGAAATCGAATGCCTGCGTGATCGCACCCAGCAGCAGCGCGGCCGCCGAGAACGAGACGACGAAGCCGAGCGCGATCATCGCGGGCCGCAGATGCCCCGCGCGCCCGATCGAAGCACCGAGCAGGATCGGCAGCATGGGCAACGTGCAGGGCGCGGCGATGGTGAGGATGCCGGCAAGGACGGCGAAGGTCAGCTCGAGCATGGGGCACTCGTGGAGGGAGTCACGAGGGCAGTTCGGGCCGGATGTGCCGGTCGTTACGTGGCGTCACACGTTCGTGACGTGTGGCTGCGTCGCGAGGCAACTGTGCCGGCGACGACGGTGGTGCGCTCCCTCCCCCCTTGCGGGGGAGGGCAGGGGAGGGGGGTAGCCCCAAGCGAGGTCGGAGTTCGTGGCACCCCCCTCCCTGCCCCTCCCCCGCAAGGGGGGAGGGAATGAGAAAGTGGTGGCCGCCTCACTCAAGTGGGCCACCGACGCCGGAGCTAGTAGCCGACAGGTAAGCCCCAGATACAAAACGACCCGGAGGGGGGCATCCCGTCCGGGTCGTTGGAGGTCTTGGGAGGTTTAAGCGAAACCGTGTGTGAGCTTTATAGGAGGGAAGTTTTTCCGCCTGATGTTGTGCTTTGTTTCAATTGTTTCGTCGGCGGTAACACTTCCGTGTCCGGGGACAGGGCCGAATGGGCGGTCCTATCCCGTTGAAATCCTTGGCCTTAGGCGGCGAAACGGTCGACGCCGGCGACCTTAAGCAACTCGGCCAATTGCTTGCGGGCGTAGAACATCCGGGTCTTCACCGTGCTCTGGGGGATGCCGATGATTTGGCCGACCTCCTCCACCGACTTCTCGTGATAGTAGACGAGGGTGATGATCTCGCGATGTGCGGGTGACAGTTTTTGCACACAGGCGCGCAGGATGGCGCTGGTGTCGCTGCGGTCGAGCGAGGTCTCCGGCGTGTCGCAATCATCCGCGATCTGGCGCACGTCTTCCTGGTCGATGTCCTCGAAGCGGCGCTGGCGCATCGCGGTCAGCGCCTTGAAGCGGGCGATCGAGAGCAGCCAGGTCGAAACCTGCGAGCGGCCCTGGAATTGACCGGCGGTCCGCCACACGTCCAGAAACACCTGGCTGACGAGGTCTTCCGCCGTGGTGGCATCGCGCACGATGCGCAGGATGAAGCGGTAGACGCGCACATTGTGACGGCAATAAAGGATGTGCATCGACGTCCGGTTGCCGTCGGCAATGCTTTCAAGAAGCATGTCGTCCGAGGTCGCCTGAGCGGCAATGATGCTCTGGCTGGCTTGGGCGTTGATGGCGATGACGTTCGGCATTGACTTGGCTCCCCGTAGCGCCGCAACCGAGCGGCGTTTCCTTGGACCAAAGTGTTAATGAGCCAACGTTTCGGGACGTCTGCACGAAAAGCGGAAAATGGTTTCGTGCGCCGCCAAATTGTTTCGTGGGACAGGGCGCGACGAAACATTCGGGGTAAAAAAGCGTGTAATTTCAATGTGCGGAAAATACGGGGGTCGAGATTTGGAGGCCGTCCGAGGCGCCGGGAACGAATTTCCGTCTGTTGCGTTCGGTTGCTGCCTCAATCTCGATGTCGTCCCGGCGAAGGCTGTTGTTATCGCCGCTACGCCTTCTCGCCTGCGGGCGAGAACAGATAGCCGCCGCCGCGGATGGTGCGGATCACGGCGGGTTTTGCGGGATCGGGCTCGATCTTGCGGCGGATGCGCATGATACGCAGATCCACGGCGCGGTCGAAGGCTTCGGCGTCGCGCGCGTTGGCCAATTCCAGCAGGCGCTCGCGCGACAGCACGCGCTTCGGATTGGCCGCGAACACCTTCAAGAGCCCGAATTCGGATGCGGTCAGCGGGTGCTCGTTGCCTTCGTCGTCGCGCAAGGCCTGGGCTTCGAGATCGAGCCACTTTGTCCCGAACCGTACCAATTGATCCTTGTCCGATTTCGCAGCCGCCGTTTCCGTCGCCGCCGCCTTCACCGGTGCGCTCCGGCGCAGCACCGAGCGGATGCGCGCCATCAGTTCGCGCAGCTCGCACGGCTTTGCCACGTAATCGTCGGCGCCGAGCTCGAGGCCGACGACGCGGTCGATCGGGCTCGCCGTCGCGGTGAGCATGATCACCGGCACGTTGATGCGGCTCTTGAGGTCGCGGATGATCGAGAGCCCGTCTTCCTCGGGCATGTTGAGGTCGAGCACGACCAGATCGGGCATGCCGCCCTGGATCGCGGTGCGCAAGCTCTTGCCGCCGTCGCACAGCGTCACGGTGAAGCCGTGCATCTTGAGGTAATCGCCGACCATCTCCCGGGCCGGGGCCTCGTCGTCGACGATCATGATGTGCTGGCTTTGGGTCATGGTCTCAACATCACGGCATTTCGGTCGCGGGAAGGGCGATGGTGAAGGTCGAGCCCTTGCCGGGGCCCTCGCTGTCGGCGGTCACTTCGCCGCCATGCATGTCGATAATACGCTTGACGATCGACAACCCAAGCCCCGTCGAGCTCTCGCCCGCGGTCGGTTTTGCCGACAGCCGCTGGAACCGGCCGAACAGGCGGCCGAGGTCTTCCGGCGACAGGCCGGCGCCCTCGTCGCTGACGCGGATGACGGTGTCGCCGCCCTCATGGCTGACGACGACGCCGATCTTGCCGCCGATCGGCGAGTATTTGATGGCGTTGCTGATGAGGTTGTCGATCGCCTCGCGGATGCGGTCGGTGTCGCACATGGTGACGATGTTGGACGGCGCGGTGACGCTGATCGCCTGCTGCTTGTTGACGGCGAGCGGCTGGTTGGCCTCGGCGACCTCCTTGACCAGGGCTGCGACGTCGACCGGCTCGCGGCGGATGGTGATGTCGAAGGCATCGGCCATCGCGTCCGAGATCAGGTGATCGACCATCGTGGTCAGGCGCTTGGTGGCGTCGCGGATGTGGTCGACCTGGGCGACCACTCCGCCTTCCGACGCGCCGGTCGAGATCAGCTCCTTCAACATCTCGGTGCGGCCGAGGATGACGCCGAGCGGGTTCTTCAGGTCGTGCGCGACGGTGCCCAGAATCTCGTTCTTGAAGCCATTGGCACGCTGCAGCCGCAGCCATTGCGCCGAGAGGCGGCGGTTGGCCTGCATCAGGGCGCGGGTGCGCTGGGCGACGCGGTCCTCGAGCTGCGTGTTGGCAGCCTGGAGCTGCTGGTAGAGGATGACGTTGTCGAACGCGATCGAGAGCCGGCTGGAGAAGATCTCGACCAGCGAGCGGTCGGTCTCGGACAGCTCGCGCTCGGCCTGGAGCAGCACCACCACCTCGCGGCCGCTTCCGGTGCGCAGATAGATCACGCTGCGATGGTCGGCGAATTCGTTCTTGCGGCGCTGGAAGGCGTCCTCCACCATCTGGCGCAGCTCCGGGTCGAGCGTCTTCGACGTGGTCATGCCGATGAAGCGGCTGTAGCAGCCGCTCCCGGCGAGCACCGAGAGCTCGGGGTCGACGCCGCCATTGTCGCGCAGGACCAGTATGCCGGCGCAATCGACGTTGAGCAGCGAGGCGAGCTGGGTCAGCACGCCCTCGGCGAGCCGCTGCATCGACTTGAAGTCGTACAGCGTCGAGGCGGCGTCGATGATGATCTCGAGCCCGCGCCGAGTCTGCAACATGCGCTCGAGCTGCTGGTAGGAGCGCAGTGCCGCGGTCAGCGACGTGAACAGCTTGTCGGCGGTGAGCTCGGTCTTGGCCTTGTAGTCGTTGATGTCGTACTGCACGATCACGCGCCGCTCGGGCGCCTGGCCCGGCTGGCCGGTGCGCAGGATGATGCGCACTGTCTCGTTCTTGAGCTCGTTGCGGATGAACTCGACGAGATCGAGGCCGGCGACATCGGTCTCCATGATGACGTCGAGCAGCACGGCGGCGATGTCGCTATGCGCGGCCATCAGCTTGCGACCTTCCGCCGCGGAATGGGCCGACAGGATCTCCAGGCCCTGGCCGTTGAGGCTGTAGTCGGACAGCGCGAAGCGGGTGCCGTCGTGCACGGCCTGATCGTCGTCGATGACGGCGATCTTCCATTTCCGGGCGTCCGTATCCTCCGACGCGCTACCGGTGTCGTCGATCAGGTGGAGGACATCGTCCTGTTCGGCCATTGAGAAGTCCCGTCGGTCTCTGTGCATTGCGTGCCGCCCTTGGCGACCCGCGGCATGATAATGCGAAAAGTAGTGCCTTGTCCCAGCTTGGATTCCAGCATCATGCGGCCGCCGAGCTGCTGGGTGACGAGGTTATAGACGATATGCAGGCCAAGTCCCGTGCCACCTTCATTGCGCCGGGTGGTAAAGAATGGGTCAAAGGCCTGGCGCTGCACGTCGGGGGTCATGCCGGCCCCGTCATCGCTGAAGATGATCTCGACGTCGTCGGCCCCCCGCGGCCGCGCCGAGATCGTGATGGTACCGGCCCGGCCGTCGGCAAAGGCGTGGTTGGCGGCGTTGAGGAAGAGGTTGGTCAGGATCTGGCCGTAGGAGCCGGGGTAGCCGTCGAGCAGCAGCCCCTCCGGCATGTCGACCTGGAGCGTGGTCGGCGAGCGCTTCAGCACCGGGCGCAGGCTCGCGATGATCTGGTCGGTGGCTTCGCTCAAGGAAAACTGCCGCCGCTCGGCATGCGAGCGGTCGACCGCGACCTGCTTGAACGACTGGATCAGTTCGCCGGCGCGCTGGAGGTTGCCGACCAGCTGCTGCGAGGCGTCGCGCGAGGACTGCACGAATTCCTCCAGCTGCGAGCGGCGCAGGCCGCCTTCGCCCTTGAGCTGGGCCTCGAACATCTCGGTGCGCCGGGCAAGGCTGGACGCCACCGTGAGGCTGATGCCGATCGGGTTGTTGACCTCGTGCGCGACGCCGGCGACGAGGCCGCCGAGCGCCGCGAGCCGCTCGGCGTCGATCAGATTCTGCTGCGCGGCGTTGAGCTCGAGCAGCGCGCTCTCGGCCTTCTCCTTGGACGCGCGCAACTCGTCCTCGGTCTGGCGCTTGGCGATCGCGTTCTCGCGGAACACTTCGACCGCGCGCGCCATGGCGCCGACCTCGTCGCGCGCCGTGATGCCCTGTACCTCGCGGTCGAGGTCGCCGAGCGTGATCGCGCGCATCGCCGCCATGATCTGCTGCAGCGGCAGCCGGATCGACAGCGCGATCAGCACGCCGGCGCTGAGGATGATGCCGAGGAAGATCACCGCGATCGACAGCACCCGCCGCGAAATATCGGCGAGCGCGCGGTCGAACGTCGCCTGCGCCTTCTGCTCGCGCTGGCGCATCTTGGTCGAGAGATCGTCGATGGCGCCGATGGCCTCGGCCTGGTTGGCGTCGATCGTGTTGCGCAGCAGCTCGGTGCGGCTCGTGAGCTGCTCGGAGAGCTTTGCGAAGCCCTCGCGCAGCGCGGCGGTGCGGGTCCCGAGCCGTTGCAGCGCCATCCTCTGCAGGTCGTTGTCGGCGAGATCGATCATCACGGGGACGGTCTTCTCGATCGTCTCGGTGTTGCGGCGCGCGTCGTCTGCCGCGCCCGATGACAGCGACAGATAATAGGAATTGGCCGCGACCAGCATCGCGGTGAAGGCCTCGCGCGACTTGCCGAGCGACGGCCAGATCAGCGCGTCGCGATGGCCGGTGGCGCCTTCGATGATGGAGTAGAGGCCGGCCATGTCCTTGGCCGGTCCCTGCACCTGCTCCTCATAGGTCTTGGCGATGGTGGCCTGGACGCTGCGCAGCTCGCCAAAGCCGTTGAGGAAGCGGTCGGTGGTGCGCTCCAGCTCCTCGACCGAGCCCGACAGCATCGGGTCCTTGGCGGCGCGGTTGGTCAGCGTGCCCAGCACCGCCTCGCGCAGCAGCAGAATTTCGGCGAACAGGTCCGGGCTCGGCTGGTTGATGTAGCGGTGGATCAGATTGTGCAGCCGCCCGGTCTCGCTTTCGAGCAGCGCCAGAATCCGGTCGGATTCACGCACCTGGCGCACGTCGTCCCAGGCCGAGCCCAGCACCTGCGAGCCGTTCCAGATCAGCGCGACCAGCACCACCACCACGGCGGAATTCAGCGCCGCGATCGACAGGATGCGCCAGCGGATCGGCACCGCGCGGAGCACGCCGACGAGCCGCGCGCGCAGCCGCCCGATCGGGCTGGGCGGCCTGTCTGCGTGCTCGCTGTGTCCAAGCCCGGGCAAGAGGCCTCACTCCACCTTGCGGATGCGTTCGATCAAAGCGGCGGCGGCGGGATCGCGCTCGGCCCCGACATAGATCCCGACCATCGCGTCCTCGAACGGCTTGCGGTCGATGTCCCTGACGATGGTGACGCCCGCCTCCTGCGCCGTGCGCTGCGACTGCTCCTCGAGGTCGCGCCATTTCTCGCGCATGAAGCGGCTGGAGCGCTGGGCGGCCTCCCTGAAGATGGTCTGGTCGTCGGCCGACAGGCTCTTCCAGGCCTTCAGCGAGATCACCAGCACTTCGGGGCTCATCGTGTGCTCGGTGAGCGCGAGGTAGCCGGCATGTTTGTAATGGTCTGTCGTCACGAAGGATGGCCAGTTGTTTTCGGCGCCGTCGATCAGGTGGTTGGCAAGCCCGGCGAGCACCTGCCCATAGGGCATCTCGACCGGCTCCGCGCCGAGCGAGCGGATCATCTGGCTCATCAACTCCGACTGCTGCACCCGGATCCGCAATCCCTTGAGGTCCGCGATGCTCCTGACCGGGCGGACGCCGTTGTAGATCGACCGCGCGCCGGAATCGTAGAAGGCGAGCCCGACGAAGCCGTAGGGCTCGAAGCTGTTCAGGATCTCGCTGCCGATCGGCCCGTCCAGCACCTTCTGCATGTGCTCGATGGACCGGAACAGGAACGGCATCGCAAGCACGTTCATCGCCGGAACGAAGTTGCCGATCAGCGCGACATTGGTCCGGTTGAGGTCGATCGCGCCGGCCCGGGTCTGCTCGATGGTCTCCTTCTCCTCGCCGAGCTGGCGGGAATGAAATACCTTGATCTCGTGCCGGCCTCCGGTGCGCTCGGCGATCAGGGCGCCCATGTAGCGCAGCGCCTGCACGGTGGGGTAATCCTCGGTCTGGGTGTCGGCAGCGCGGAATTCGCGCGCAACGGCGCCCGTCGCGCAGATGGCGATCAGAAGCGCGACGAAAACCACCCCGGTCCGCGAAAATTCGGCACGGTTCAACACTGGCACACTCAACCCCTCAGTGGTGGAGTCTATGGCGGGAGCAAAAGGTTCAATGCAATCTAGCAGATGGTTAAGGGAAGGCCATCCCGCCGGGCGCCACGGCGTAATTGTGCGGCGCGGCCGGCGCGCATTCCCGGTTGAAACTGGAAATGCCGCGCCGTAAGCAGGATGCGTCGCCTTTTGCCGCGCGACACGGAAACAGCCATCGTGATTTCAGCATTGCGCTTTTTGCAGGTCGTTGCCGCCGCCGCGGCCTTTACGTTCTCCGCGCAGGCAAACGCCGCCACCGACATCGCACTGTGGCACGCCATGTCGGGCGAACTCGGCAAGCAGCTCGACAAGCTCACCTCCGACTTCAATGCCTCGCAGTCCGACTACCGCATCGTGCCGAGCTACAAGGGCAACTACACCGAAACGGTGACGGCGGCGATCTTCGCCTTCCGCTCGCGCAGCCAGCCCGCGATCGTGCAGGTCAACGAGGTTGCCACCGCCACCATGACCGCGGCCAAGGGCGCGATCTATCCGGTGTTCAGCCTGATGCGCGACCAGGGCGAGCCGTTCTCGCTCAACGATTACCTTCCCGCCGTATCCGGCTATTACACCGATGCGGCCGGCAATCTGTTGTCGTTCCCGTTCAACTCGTCGACGCCGATCCTCTACTACAACAAGACCATGTTCCGCGATGCGAGCCTCGACCCGGAGACGCCGCCGAAGACCTGGCCGGAGCTCGGTGCGGCTGCAAAGCGCCTGCGCGACCGCGGCGCCGTATGCGGCTTCACCACGTCCTGGCCGTCATGGATCCATGTCGAGAACTTTTCGGCATTTCACAATCTGCCGCTCGCAACCCGCACGAACGGCTTTGCCGGGTTGGATGCCGAGCTGACGATCAACAATCCGGTCGTCGTCAAACACGTTGCCCAGCTCGCCGAATGGCAGAAGACAAAACTGTTCGACTACAGCGGCCGCGGCCAGTCGGCCGAGCCGCGCTTCCAGAACGGCGAATGCGGCATCTTCATCGGTTCCTCGGCGACGCGCGCCGACATCAAGGCGAACTCGAAATTCGAGATCGGCTACGGCATGATGCCGTACTGGCCCGACGTGAAGGGCGCGCCGCAGAACTCGATCATCGGCGGCGCCACGCTGTGGGTGCTGCGCGACCGCCCGCGCGAGGAATACAAGGGCGTGGCGCGATTCTTCGCCTATCTGTCGCAGCCCGGCGTGCAGGCCGCCTGGCACCAGAACACCGGCTATCTGCCGGTCACCCGCGCCGCCTTCGAGCTGACGCGCGCGCAGGGTTTTTACGAGCGTACCCCGGGCTCCGCGATCTCGTTCGAGGAGATCACGCTGCATCCGCCGACCGAGAATTCGAAGGGCATCCGGCTCGGCTCCTTCGTGCTGATCCGCGGCGCCATCGAGGACGAGCTGGAGCAGGCCTTTGCCGGCCACAAGAGCGCGCAGGAAGCGCTCGATTCCGCGGTCGAGCGCGGCAACAAGCTGCTGCGCCAGTTCGAGCGCGCCAGCCCGGACCGGTAGCATGTCGCGATTAGATGTCGCTGCCGCCGCGAACGCGGTGCGCTCCCTCCCCCGCTTGCGGGGAAGGGTTGGGGAGAGGGTGTCTCCGCAACGGGATAATCGCCAGGAGGAGAGAACCCCGACCCGGCGCTTCGCGCCGACCTCCCCCGCAAGCGCGAGAGGTGCACCGTCTGCCTGGTTTGCATGGAATCAATCAAAACCCGCCTGGCTGAGCGGGCGCCCGTGACCAAAGCCACTTTGCACGAGCTCCCTCAGCTCGACGATGCAGCCAGCTTTCGCGCCTTTCGCTCGGACCCGCAGCAATGGCTCCCCATCGCACTCGACATCGCGCGTAGCCACGGTCTTAATACCAGTGCGCCGCACGTATTCTCGACCGGCACCAATCTCGTCGTCGGCCTCGGCGAAAGGCTGATCCTGAAGATTTTCCCGCCGCTGCTGCGCGCGCAATTCGTCTCCGAGCGCGGATCGCTGACGCAGCTTGCCGGCCGCCTTCCTCTGCCAATCCCCGAGATCGTCGCGGGTGGGACACGCGACGGCTGGCCCTATCTGATCATCACCCGTCTTGCCGGCACGCTCGGCTCGGAGGTTTGGCCGCAACTCGCCGAAGCGCAGAAGGAACGCCTGCTGCGCCAGATCGGCGAGACCATCGCGGCCGTGCAGTGCGCGCCGCTCGGCCCGCTCGCGCACATCGAACCACGCTGGCACGACTTCATGCGCGCCCAGATGCAGGGATGCAAGGCGCGGCACACGCGTCTCGGCCTTGCGCCCCAATTCCTTGCCGGCCTCGACGATCTCCTGCGCGACGCGGCCGCGCTGATCCCGATGGATGCGCCGCCGGTGATTTTGATCGGCGAATACATTCCGGAGAACTTTCTGCTCGCCTGCGATGACGGCCAATGGTCGCTGGCCGGACTGTTCGACTTCGGCGACGTTTTGGCGGGATGGCGCGACTACGATCTGCTCGGCCCCAGCGCCTTCATGGCGGCCGGCCGGCCGGGGAGGGTCCGCAGCCTGCTTGAAGGTTTTGGCTATGCGAAGCTGGATTTCGCACTCAAGCGCCGGCTGATGGCCCTGATGCTGCTGCACCGCGCCAGCGACCTCAACAGCCACGTCTGCATCGAGGGCTGGCAGGAGCAGGCGCGTGATCTGATCGAGCTTCAGGAGTTGATCTGGCGGGGGTGAAGCAGGTCCCGGTTCTTGCTTAATTCGAAAGCGCCCCATTTTGTCGCCTAATTTAAGAGCAAAATCGTCTCTTTGTATGCAATTGAAGGGGCTGCTTAAAATATGACCTGCGTGGCAAAAGGCCGATAATTCTTTATATATCAGCGTGTTAATGGCCGGATTAGCGTCCCGCTAAGTTTTGGCACGAACTTTGCGAATCCA
Organism: Bradyrhizobium sp. SZCCT0153; assembly: GCF_018129995.1. Classification (GTDB taxonomy): domain Bacteria; phylum Pseudomonadota; class Alphaproteobacteria; order Rhizobiales; family Xanthobacteraceae; genus Bradyrhizobium; species Bradyrhizobium japonicum_G. The sequence continues at coordinate 824,730 of NZ_JAFCKS010000003.1, read as the reverse complement.
GTTCCAACCAGAAACTTTTTGAGTTGGAGCCGTTTCATGAAACGCCGCGATTTCCTCAAGTCCGCCACCGGATTGGCCGCAGGCGCGGCGCTTCCGGCCATGCCGTCGGTGATTTCGTCCGCCCAGGCGGACGCGCGTTCGGAGACGCTGCTGATCGTCTCGGAGGGCGGGCCCAACAATCTCGACATCCACGGCGTCGGCACCAACGTGCCCGGCTATGAAGTGTCCTGGAATTGCTATGACCGGCTGATCAGCCACGAGATGAAGAGCGGTCCCGGCGGCGTGCCCTATTACGACCGCGACAAGTTCAAGGGCGAGCTCGCCGAGGACATGAAGATCGACGACATGTCGGTCACCTTCAAGCTGAAGAAGAACGCCAAATTCCATGACGGCGCGCCCGTCACCGCCAAGGACGTGAAGTGGTCGCTCGATCGCGCCGTCAGCGTCGGCGGCTTCCCGACCTTCCAGATGAGCGCGGGCTCGCTGACCAAGCCGGAGCAGTTCGTCGTGATCGACGACCACACCGTGCGCGTGGATTTCCTGAAGAAGGACAGGCTGACGATTCCCGATCTCGCCGTCATCGTGCCCTGCATCATCAATTCCGAGCTGGTGAAGAAGAACGCCAGCGAGAAGGACCCCTGGGGCCTCGAATACACCAAGCAGCAGACCGCGGGTTCCGGCGCCTACAAGGTGACGAAGTGGACTGCCGGCACCGAAGTGGTGATGGAGCGCAACGAGGATTGGGTCGGGGGGCCCCTGCCGAAGATCAAGCGCGTGATCTGGCGCATGGTGCCGCAGGCCGGAAACCGCCGCGCGCTCCTGGAGCGCGGCGACGCCGACATCTCCTACGAGCTGCCGAACAAGGATTTCCAGGAGATGAAGGCGAACGGCAAGCTCAACGTCGTGTCGCTGCCGTTCTCCAACGGCATCCAGTATATCGGCATGAACGTCACCAAGCCGCCGTTCGACAATCCCAAGGTCCGTCAGGCGGTCACCTATGCGCTTCCCTATCAGAAGATCATGGACGCGGTGATGTTCGGTCTGGCGAACCCGATGTTCGGCGCACCCAAGGACAAGCCGACCGAAGTGGCCTGGCCGCAACCGCACAAGTACAACACCGACATGGAGAAGGCGAAGGCACTGATGGCCGAGGCCGGCCACGCCAACGGCTTCGAGACCACGATCTCGTTCGACCTGAATTTCGCCGGCGTCAACGAGCCGCTCTGCGTGCTGGTGCAGGAATCGCTCGCGCAGATCGGCATCAAGACCACCATCAACAAGGTGCCCGGCGCCAACTGGCGCACCGAGCTGAACAAGAAGGAAATGCCGCTCTTCACCAACGTGTTCTCGGGCTGGCTCGATTACCCCGAGTACTTCTTCTACTGGTGCTATCACGGCAACAATTCCGTATTCAACACCATGAGCTACAAGTCGGCGGAGATGGACAAGCTGATCGACGGCGCGCGCACCGCCGCCGCCATCGCCGACAAGGCGACCTACGATGCCGACGTGAAGGGCTTTGTCGATCTCGCCTTTACCGACATCCCGCGCATCCCGCTGTACCAGCCCTTCGTCAACGTCGCGATGCAGAAGAACATCAGCGGCTACCAATACTGGTTCCACCGCCGCTTGGATTATCGCGCGATGGCAAAGGGGTGACGTGTCATGGGTGAGGTGAGCTCGCTCTTCAGGCTCCCTCCCCCCTTGCGGGGGAGGGTTGGAGAGAGGGGTAGCCACGAACTCAGACCTCGCTTGGGGCCACCCCTCTCCCTAGACCTCCCCCGCAAGGGGGGAGGGAACGCAGCGGCGCAAGCCGTGCGAGGTTGCTCCCAATTGCAAGGCAGAAGGAGAGCGCTCTTATGCTGACCATGATCGGCAAGCGCCTGATGTTCGCGATCCCCTCGCTGATCGGCGTCGTCATCGTCACCTTCCTGCTGACGCGCGCTCTGCCGGGTGATCCCGCCGCTTATTTCGCCGGCCCCGCCGCGACCAAGGAAGCCGTCGAGCAGATCCGCAAGAAGCTCGGCCTCGACAGGCCGCTGATCGAGCAGTTCTTCCGCTACACCAACGATCTCGCCCATGGCGATTTCGGCAACTCGCTCACCACGGGCCAGCCGGTCGCAGCCGAGATCCGCAACCGCCTGCCGGCCTCCGCCGAGCTGACGCTGCTCGGTCTCGTCGTCTCGATCGTGATCGCGATTCCACTCGGTGTGCTGGCGGCGACGCGGCCGGGATCATGGGTCGATCATCTCTGCCGGGTCACGACGACGGCCGGCGTCTCGCTGCCGGTGTTCTTCACCGGCCTCGTTCTCGTTTACGTTTTCTATTTCCGGCTCGGCTGGTCGCCCGCACCGCTCGGGCGTCTCGATGTGTTCTACAGCGCACCGCCGACGGTAACCGGCTTCTACCTGATCGACACCCTGATCGCGCGCGACTTCGAGGCGTTCCGTTCGGCGCTGAGCCAGCTGATCCTGCCGGCGACGACGCTTGCGATCTTCTCGCTGGCGCCGATCGCGCGCATGACCCGCGCCTCGATGCTGGCGGTGCTGTCGTCGGAGTTCGTCCGCACCGCGCGCGCCAGCGGCCTGTCGCCGGCAACCGTCATCGTCACCTACGCCTTCCGCAACGCGATGCTGCCCGTCATCACCACGCTCAGCATGGTGTTCTCGTTCCTGCTGGGCGCCAACGTGCTGGTGGAGAAAGTGTTCGCCTGGCCCGGCATCGGCTCCTACGCCGTGGAAGCGCTGATCTCGTCGGACTTCGCACCGGTGCAGGGCTTCGTGCTGACCATGGCGGTGATGTACGTGCTGCTCAATCTCGTGATCGACATTCTCTACGGCGTGATCGATCCGCGCGTCAGGTTGGAGGGCTGAACCATGAGCTCCGTTGCACCTGCTGTTGAACCCGCCGGCCCCGCACGCACCTCGGGACTGGTCGCGATCCTCGAACAGACCCGCTACGTTCTCGGCGAGAACAAGGTCACGGGATTTTCCTTCGCACTGCTGATCGTGATCCTGCTTGCCGCGATCTTCGGTCCCTATGTGGTGCCGTATGATCCGCTCGCCTCCGATACCGCGGCGGCGTTGAAAGCACCCTCGGCCGCGCATTGGTTCGGCACCGACCAGCTCGGCCGCGACATCTTCAGCCGCGTCGTGGTGGCGACGCGGCTCGACACGTTCATCGCGGTGGCCTCGGTCGTGCTGGTGTTCCTGATGGGCGGGCTCGCCGGCATCGCCGCCGGCTATTTCGGCGGCTGGACCGACCGCATCGTCGGCCGCATCGCCGACACCATCATGGCGTTCCCGCTGTTCGTGCTGGCGATGGGCATCGTCGCAGCCCTCGGCAACACCGTGCAGAACATTATCCTGGCGACCGCCATCGTGAACTTCCCGCTCTACGCCCGCGTGGCGCGCGCGGAGGCCAACGTCCGCCGCAATGCCGGCTTCGTGCAGGCTGCGCGACTGTCGGGCAATGGCGAATTCCGCATCCTGCTGGTGCACATTCTGCCGAACATCATGCCGATCATGATCGTGCAGATGTCGCTGACCATGGGCTACGCCATCCTCAATGCCGCGGGCCTGTCCTTCATCGGCCTCGGCGTCCGCCCGCCGACCGCCGAATGGGGCATCATGGTCGCCGAGGGCGCGGGCTTCATGGTGTCGGGCGAATGGTGGATCGCGCTGTTCCCGGGCCTTGCCCTGATGATCGCCGTGTTCTGCTTCAACCTCCTCGGCGACGGCCTGCGCGACATCGTCGATCCCCAGCGGAGGACGTGATGATTGCTTCCTCGTTCACCGGTGCGCTCCCTCCCCCCTTGCGGGGGAGGGCGGGGGAGAGGGTGGCCCCGGGCGGAATGAGAGAGCAGTGCCCGCCCTTATGCATTCTCCGGCGGAAAATCCCCAATGATTCCAATGCCATTCTACTGTGCATGGGGTTGTTTTCGACATTTTTGAGTGGGAGCCAGCCATGACCGCCCAGCCGCTCCTCGACGTCCAGGACCTCACGGTCGAATTCACCACCCGCCGCGGCATCGTCAAAGCCGTGCAGCACGTCGACATCTCCGTCGCCAAGGGCGAGACGCTCGCCATCGTCGGCGAGTCCGGCTCCGGCAAGTCGGTGACGTCCTATGCGGTGATGCGCATCCTCGACCGCGCGGGGCGGATCGCCGAGGGCTCGGTGATGTTCTCCGGCATCGACGTCAAGGCCGCGACCGAAGACCAGATGCGCGACCTGCGCGGCCGCGAGGTCTCGATGATCTTCCAAAACCCGCGCGCCGCGCTCAATCCGATCCGGAAAGTCGGCGACCAGATCGAGGACGTGCTGCGCACCCATGTGCAGCAGGCCATGGTTTCGGATCACGGCGAGAAGGCGATCGAGGCGCTGGAGCAGGTCAAGATCGCCCGTCCGCGCGAGCGCTATCACGCCTATCCGTTCGAGCTGTCAGGCGGCATGTGCCAGCGCGTCGTCATCGCGCTCGCGCTCGCCTGCAATCCGCAGCTGCTGATCGCGGACGAGCCGACCACCGGCCTCGACGTCACCACGCAGAAGGCGGTGATGGATTTGATCGTCGAGCTGACCAAGCGCAAGTCGATGTCGACCATCCTGATCACGCATGACCTAGGTCTTGCGGCGGCCTATTGCGACCGCGTCGTTGTGATGGAGAAGGGCCGTGTGGTCGAGACCGCCAAGGCCGCCGACATCTTCGCCAATCCGCAGCACCCCTACACCAAGAAGCTGATGCGCGCGACGCCCCGACTTGGCGTGTCGTTGCGCGATCTGTTGCCGGAGGAAGAGGCTCTTGCCTCTCCCCGCGCGCGGGGAGAGGCCGATGCACGAAGTGCGGCGGGTGAGGGGGGCTCTCCCAGCGCCGTGCTCGCGGAAACAGCCCCTCACCCCAACCCTCTCCCCGTGAAGGACGGGGAGAGGGAGAAGACGCCCCTTCTCCTGATCGAAAAGCTGGTCAAGGAATATCCCCGCCAGGGCGCCACTGCGACGCTCGGCAAATTGTTCGGTCGCAAGCCGCCGGTCGAGCCGGATGTTTTCCGCGCCGTCGACGGCATCAGCTTCTCGATCGGCCACGGCGAGAGCGTCGGCCTCGTCGGGGAATCCGGCTGCGGCAAATCGACCACCTCGATGATGGTGATGCGGCTGCTCGACCAGACCTCCGGCCTGATCCAGTTCGACGGCGAGGACATCGGCGCCATGCCGCCTGCCTCGTTTGCCCGGCTGCCGCAACGCAGCCACATCCAGATGGTGTTCCAGGACCCGACCGACAGCCTCAACCCGCGCTTCACCGCCGTGCGCGCCATCGCCGATCCGATCATGCAGCTCGGCGACGTCAGGGGGCGCGACGCGCTCCGCGCCCGCTGCGAGGAGCTGGCCACCATGGTCGGATTGCCGCTCAACCTGCTGGATCGGTTTCCGCACCAATTGTCCGGCGGCCAGAAGGCCCGTGTCGGCATCGCCCGCGCCATCGCCCTGCATCCCAAGCTCGTCATTCTCGACGAGCCGACGGCGGCGCTCGATGTCTCGGTCCAGGCCGTGGTCCTGAACCTGCTCCAGGACCTCAAGGCGCGGCTAGGTATGAGCTATCTGTTCGTCTCGCATGATTTGAACGTAGTGCGCTTGTTGTGCGATCGTGTCATTGTGATGCGGACGGGTCGAATCGTCGAGGAAGGCTCTTCCGAGAGGGTTTTGAGCGATCCGCAGGACGACTACACCAAGGAGCTGTTGACGGCGATCCCGCATCCGCCGTTGCCAGTACACTGAGAGTGCACTGATTGTTTGGGAGCGTGATGGCCGAGCCGCTGGACGACTATATCGACGCCGTATCCAAGGCGCTGGCACTGCCGGTCGAGCAGGCCTGGAGGCCGGCGGTTCGCGCCAACCTCGAAGTGTCGCTGCGGCTCGGCCGCCTCGTCGACGAATTCGCGCTGCCGGACGAGACCGAGCCGGCGCCCGTATTCACCGTCTGACGCCGCCATGACGACCAAGCCAGAGATGACGGCTGCCGACATCGCCAAGGCGGTGGCCGGCGGCAAATTGTCCGCGCTCGATGCCACCGAAGCCGCGCTCGCGCGCATCAAGCAGCACGACACCATCCTCAATTCCTTCACCGACGTCACCGCCGATCGCGCCCGCGCCAAGGCGCGCGCGATCGATGCGGACATTGCCGCCGGCAAGACCGTCGGCCCGCTCGCCGGCGTGCCTTTCGCGGTGAAGAACCTGTTCGACGTCGCGGGCCTGCCCACGCGCGCAGGCTCGAAGATCAACCGCGATCTTGCACCCGCCAAGCGCGATGCCACGCTGATCGAACGCATGGAAGCCGCCGGCGCCGTGCTGGTCGGCGCACTCAACATGGGCGAATACGCCTACGACTTCACCGGCGAGAACGTCCATGACGGCCCCTCGCGCAACCCGCATGACACCACGCGGATGAGCGGCGGCTCCTCCGGCGGTTCGGGAAGCGCTGTCGGCGGCGCGCTGGTGCCGATCGCGCTCGGCTCGGACACCAACGGCTCGATCCGCGTGCCGTCCTCCTTCTGCGGCATCTTCGGCCTGAAGCCGACCTATGGCCGGCTGTCGCGCGCGCGGTCGTTTCCGTTCGTCGCGAGCTTCGATCATCTCGGCCCGTTCGCACGCTCCGTCACCGATCTCGCGCTCGCCTATGACGCGATGCAGGGGCCGGATGCCGACGATGCCGCCTGCACGACCACACGCGGTCTGGAACCGACGACGCCGCTGCTCGCCAATCCGGTTTCGGACCTGCGCATCGCCGTCGCCGGCGGTTACTTCCAGAAGAACGTTTTCCCGGAAGCGGTCGAAGCCGTCAGCCGTGTCGCCAAGGCGCTCGGTGCGACGCAGGTCGTCGAGGTGCCCGAAGCCGCGCGCGCCCGTGCAGCGGCTTACGTCATCTCCACCACCGAAGGCGCCTCGCTGCATCTCGACCGGCTGCGCAAGCGCCCGAACGATTTCGATCCCGCCGTGCGCGACCGGCTGATTGCGGGCGCGATGGTGCCGGCACCGCTGGTCGACCGCGCGCAAAAGTTCCGCCGCTGGTACCGTGCGCAATTCGCCGAGATTTTCAAGTCGGTGGACGTGCTGATCGCGCCGGCAACGCCCTGCACCGCGCCAAAACTCGGCCAGGTGAATTTCACGCTCGACGGCGTCGAATTGCCGGTGCGCGCCAATATCGGCATTCACACCCAGCCGATCTCGTTCATCGGCCTGCCCGTCGTCGCCGTGCCGGTGCCGCTCGAGCCGCTGCCGATCGGCGTGCAGATCATCGCCGCGCCATGGCGCGAGGACATCGCGCTGCGCGTCGCGTACGCATTGGAGAAGATGGGCGTTGCGTCCGCGCCGTCGCCGAGAGGAATTTAAAATGGAGATCGATCTCCCCGAGGTGATCGCGGAAGTGAAGGCCGCGTTCGATCGTTACGAGCAGGCCCTCATCACCAACGACGTCGCCGTGCTCGGCGAGCTGTTCCGCAACGACCCCCGCACGCTGCGTTACGGCATCGGCGAGAACCTCTATGGCTATGAGGCGATCTCCGGTTTTCGCGCGGGCCGCTCGCCGGTCGGGCTCAACCGCCGCACTGCAAAAACCGTCATCTCCAGCTACGGTCGCGACGCGGCCGTGGCCTCCACCCTGTTTTATCGCGACACGGCTCCCGGCAAGGTCGGCCGGCAGATGCAGACCTGGATTCGTTTCCCGGAGGGCTGGCGCGTCGTCGCCGCCCATGTCAGCATCATCGACGAGTCGAAAGAGACCTGACCGTATGACGCTTGACGATCTTCCGCCCGGAGCATTGCCGGCCGAGCCGGTGGTGCCGCGCGTCGACCGGGCGCAACCCAGCGTGCACAAGGTCACGCGCGCCGAGGAGCTGCGCCTTCAGCTCGCCGACGAGATCGTGCGCGGGACCCTCGCCCCCGGCGCGCCGCTGGACGAGACCGATATCGCGCGGCGCTTCAACGTGTCGCGGACCCCGGTGCGCGAAGCGCTGCGTCAGCTCGTGGCAAGCGGTCTCGTCGAAGCGCGGGCCCATCGCGGCGCGGTGGTGGCGCAGCCTTCATTCGAACGGCTGACGGGCATGTTCGAAGCGATGGCGGAACTCGAGGCGCTGTGCGCCGGCCTCGCCGCCGAGCGCATGTCCGCGGCCGAGCGCCACGGCCTGGAAGCCATCCACGAAGAGTTGCGGGTGTTGAGCTATGCCGGCAATCCCGATCGCTTCCACGAGGTCAACGAGCGTTTCCACAACGCGATTTATGCGGGCTCGCAGAACGGCTACATCGCCGAGATCACGCTGGCGACGCGCGTGCGCGTGCAGCCGTTCCGCCGCGCCCAGTTCCGCAACCTCGGCCGTCTCGCCAAATCGCAAGCCGAGCACGACCGCGTCGTCGTCGCCATCATGCGCGGCGACAAGCAGGGCGCCGCCGCCGCCATGCGCGCGCATATCGAACTGGTGCGCGGGGAGTACGAGATCTACGCGGTGTCGGTGTAGTGACGGCGCTTCAACGAACTCCGTGTCGTCCCGGCGAAGGCCGGGACCCATAATCCCGGGGCTTAGTTGTGACGCGAAGCTGATAACTCCGAGTCTTCGCCAATTCCAATCCTGTGGGTATGGTTCCCGGCCTTCGCCGGGACGACAGCATTTGTTGGGCCCGCAGGGTTGTCCTACGTCGTCGCAGCTTCCGCCATATACGCGCGCCAGCCGCCATACGCGGTGATCTCGCGGGCTTCGCTCAGCACTTCCGGCTCGACGAGAAAGCCTTTTACGCTGCGGCCATCCGCCAAGCGAACAGTGCCGATCGCCATCGGCGAAGGGATCGCGTTGACGAACTTGCCGAAGGCGGAGGATGACAGCGACCAGATTTCCAGCTCGATCGACGCGCCCTTGCCGGCTTCGACGCGCAGCATGCCCGGCTTCGGCGGCGTGGTGTTCAATGCGTAGAGCTTGTAGTCCGGTGCCGTCTTGGTCGCTTCGATCAGCTTTCCGTTCAGCGCCTTCAATTCGCCGTTCAGCGCCATGCCAGACAGATGCGCGCCAACGACGGCGATCGGAATCTCATCGCTGCTGTCAGCGGGAAGCGGCACGAGTGTAGCCTGCGCCGCGCCCTTGGCTCCAACCGTCAGCCTGGTATCGGCGTGAAACACGCGGCCGATGCTCGCGAGCAGCGCATCGCGTCCCGCGGGAGCGAGCAACGTGATCCCGAACGGAATGCCGTCCGCGCGCATCGACGCCGGCACGGCGAGGCCACAGAGGTCGAGCAGATTGACGAAATTGGTGTAGGTGCCGAGCCGGCTGTTGAGCTCGACCGGATTGGCCAGCACCTGGGCGGTCGTATAGGCCGTCGGCGCCGTCGGCAGCACCAGCGCGTCGATATTGGCGAAGGTGCGCTCGGCGATCTTGCGCAGGCCCTGCAGGCGATAGAGCGCGGAGAAAGTGTCGGCCGCGGTCAGTCGCGCACCGGCGGCGGTGATCTCGCGCGTCACCGGATGGATCGAGTCGGGCGCAGAGGCGAGCAGATTCTTGATCACGAGGTAGCGCTCGGCGACCCAGGGTCCCTCGTAGAGCAGCCGCGCCGTCTCGTAGAACGGCTCGAGGTCGAATTCGACCAGCGTCGCGCCAAGCGCAGTCCAGCGCTTCAGTGCATCGGCGTAAGCGGCTTCCGCCTTCTTGTCGCCGAAGAAGATCAGCTGTCCGTTGCGCGGCACACCGAGGCGCAGGTTTGCCGGGAGCGGCGTAAGCGCGCCAAGCGGCCGGTCGCGCGAGAACGGATCGGCCTGGTCGGGGCCGGCCATCACGGAGAGCGCGAGCGCGGCGTCATCGACCGTCAGCGCGAACACCGAGATGCAGTCCAGTGTGCGGCAGGCCGGCACGAGGCCCGCGGTCGAGATCATGCCGAGACTCGGCTTCAGCCCGACGATGTTGTTGAGCATCGCCGGCACGCGGCCCGAGCCGGCGGTGTCGGTGCCCAGCGACAGCGGCACCAGCCCGGCGCCGACGGCGGTGGCCGATCCCGAACTCGATCCGCCGGGAATGAGATCCTCGCGGATCGAATTCCTGGGGATGCCATAGGGCGAGCGCACGCCGACGAGGCCGGTCGCGAACTGGTCCAGGTTAGTCTTGCCGACGATGATCGCACCGGCCGCGCGCAGCCGCTCCACCGCGGTCGAATCGTGCGCTGGCGCATAGGAGAAGGCGGGGCAGGCCGCGGTGGTCGGAAAGCCCAGCGCGTCGATATTGTCCTTCACCGCGACCGGGACGCCGTACAGCGGCAGGCTGGCGGCGTCCTTCGCGGCCAGCTTTTCGGCTTCTGCAATCGTGTCCTTCTCGTCACGCAGGCTGATGAACACGGCGGGATCGTTGTGGTCGCGGATGCGCTGATAGGTCCGCGCGATCGTCTGCGCCGGCGTGACCGTGCCCGCGCGATGTGCGGCCACTATCGCGGCGATCGTTTCAGGCTGATCAGCCCCCATTTCAGCCCCCATGGCGACAAAACTCCGGCAACAGGTCCCCTTACCCGGTTTGAAGCAAGCGATGTGCCATTGTGTACAGAATCCGGGCAGGGCGGATGATCGGGATACTATCGCGAGATCAGTAGGTTGGGGGATATTTCGGTGGCCCTGCGGATCATCGCGCCAGCGCCCCGTTCCGGGCATTTGCGCAAATATTGGGCAGGCAGGATCAGGTGAAGTCCGCGAGGATTCGGAGCAGGCGTTCCCGGTTGTCCCTGCCGATCTTTTCCTCGACATGCCTTTCATGCTCGGCGGCGAGCCGCTTGAACTTTGCCAGCGCCGTCTCGCCCTGCGTCGTGAGGTGCAGCGCGTGGGAGCGCCGGTCCGTCTTCGACTTGACCCGCTTCACCAGCTTGCGCTGTTCGAGGCTGTCGAGCAGATGCACCAGCCGCGCGCGCTCGATACCGAGGCGTTTGGCCACGGCCATCTGGCTGAGGCCCGGATTGGCACCAATCACCGTCAGCACCGAATATTGCGTCGGCCGGATATCGACCTCGCCGAGCGTCCTGATGAAGTCCTGAAAGATCCAGATCTGGAAGCGCCGCACGGCGTAGCCGGCGTGCCCGACCAGCGCGTCGAGGCCGATCTCCTCCGCGTCGATCGGACGCACGGCGCCGTTGCCGGCGCGTTTGCGTGGGGACGACTGGGCTGCGGTCACGTCGCGTCTCCTGCCAAGCGTCCCTTGTAGCGCCTCGGACGGCCGCGCGAAAGATTGTTGTTGACGACAACAATTGTCGTGCCCAACATTATAGCCAACGCGGCCCGCTACGAGGCTGCGGCCGATCCCGGCTTCCGGGCGAGGAGGAAACCATGACAGCCGCCCCACGCGGTGATGCTTCAAGCCTGTTCGCGACACCGAGGACCGTTGTCGAGCATCGCTCCGACGGCAGCATCGTGCTGCGGTCGCCCGAGCCCCTGCGCGAGAGTGCGCGCTGCATCGGCGACTGGCTGGAGCAATGGGCGCGGCAGAGGCCTGACGCGATTTTCCTCGCAGAGCGCAGCGATACCGAAGCGCCCTGGACCACCGTCACCTATGCGCAGGCGCTGCGCCGGGTGCGGGCGGCCGCGTCCTGGATCCTGGCGCAGGGTCTCAGCGCAGAGCATCCGCTCGCGATCCTGTCCGACAACAGCATCGATCATGCGCTGCTCGCGCTTGCCGCCCAGCATGTCGGAGTGCCCTCGGCCGCGATCTCGCCGGCCTATTCGTTGATGTCGAAGGACTTCGACAAGCTCAAGAGCATGATCGCGCTGCTCGAGCCCGGCGCGATCTATGTGTCCGCGACAAAACCGTTTGCGGCGGCGCTGGCTGCGATCAGGCCGCTGCACCAGGCGCAACTCATCAGCGGCAATGGCGATGACAGCGATGCGCTGGCTTTCCACAGCATCGCGGCAACGCCCGAGAGTTCCGATGTCGCAAAGGCCTTCGCCGCGGTGACGCAGGACACGATCGCGAAATTCCTGTTCACCTCGGGCTCGACCGGCACGCCGAAAGCGGTCGTCAACACCCAGCGCATGCTGACCTCGAGCCAGCAGGCCAAGGCGCAGACCTGGACGTTTCTCGAACAGGGACGCGACGATCTCGTCATTCTGGACTGGCTGCCCTGGAGTCATACCTTCGGCGCCAACCACAATTTCAATCTCGTGCTGCGCAATGGCGGCTCGCTCTATATCGACGGCGGCAAGCCCGCGCCCGGTCTGTTTGCAACGTCGCTCGCCAATCTGAAAAGCGTGATGCCGACGGTCTATTTCAACGTGCCGCGCGGCTTCGACATGCTGATCGCGGCTCTGCGCGGTGACGAGGAATTGCGACGCCGCTTCTTCAGCGAGGTGAAGTTCGCCTTCTATGCAGGCGCCGCGCTGCCGCAGAATCTCTGGGACGCGCTCGAACAGCTTTCGGTCGCGACCGTCGGGCGCGCGATGCCCATGGTTTCGGCCTGGGGTTCGACCGAGACCTCGCCGCTCGCGACCGATTGCCATTTCCTCGCGGAACGTTCGGGCAATATCGGTGTGCCTATACCTGGCACTGAATTGAAGCTTGTCACCTCCGGCGACAAGCTGGAGGTGCGCGTGCGCGGGCCGAACGTCACACCGGGCTATTGGAAAGCGCCGGAACTGACCAGGCAGGCGTTCGACGACGACGGCTTTTATCTGATCGGCGATGCCGTGAAGCTTGCCGATGCCGAACGGCCCGAGCGCGGCCTGTTCTTCGACGGCCGCGTCGCCGAGGACTTCAAGCTCAATTCGGGCACCTGGGTCAGCGTCGGAACGCTGCGCGTCGCCGGCATCGCCGCGCTGGCGCCGCTCGCACAGGACATCGTCGTCACCGGCCATGGCGGCGACGAGGTTCGCTTCCTGGTGTTTCCGAACGTGGTTGCCTGCCGTGCCCAAGCCGGTTTGCCAGAGACGGCCGGGGTGAACGATGTGCTCGCACATGGCAAGGTCAGAGCCGCGATCGCGCAGGGACTGGCCAGCCTCAAGCAGCAAACCGCCAATTCCTCCGGCCACGCCACCCGCGCGCTGCTGCTTGCCGAGCCGCCATCGGTCGATGGCGGCGAGATCACCGACAAGGGCTACATCAACCAGCGCGCGGTGCTGACGCGGCGCGTCGATGCGCTGGCCCGGCTCAACGACGATGCGTCGGTTGAGTGGATCGGTTGCGGCGATTGAGCCGGCAACCCTCCGCGTCGGTGTGGCGGCGGCAAGTACCTTTTCTCCACATCGTTATTACGAGCGCAGCGAAGCAATCCAATCCAGAGTCTCTCCGCGGAGGGATCCTGGATTGCTTTGCTACGCTCGCAATGACGGAGGGAGTGAAGCAGCTCGCCAAATAAGCCAGCCATTCTGCCGTATTATCTCGCTGATTCTTTTGTTGCCTAAGCAACTAATTTATGCGAACCGTTCGGGCAAGGATGACGGCGGGGGAACCGCCGCGTCGGATATCGGAGGAGACAATGCTCGGCAGGAACGGTGCCGTCGGCAACCGCCGGCGCATGCCCGGACATGATAGGTCTGGAAATGACATGCCTGGAAAAGGCATGCCTGAAACAGACATGGTCCCGCGCCCGGCGCGAGGCCTGTCAGGTCCCGGTGCCGCCCGTCACTGCGCCGAGATTCTCGTGCAGCCGGCGCAACAGATCGATCAGCACCTCGCGCTCGTCCTTGCTGAGGCAGGACAGCAGACGCCGTTCGCGCTCGAACGCTGCGACGATCACCTTGTCATGGGTGGCGCGGCCCTTCGCGGTCAGCGAGATCGAATGGGTGCGGCCGTCGTTCGGGTCGGTGCGGATCGAGACCAGCCCGCGCTTCTCGAGTCCGGCCAATGTCCGGCTGACCGGGCCCTTGTCGAAACCGATGACGTGGCAGATGCGCGAGGCGGGAATGCCGGGCTCGATCGCCAGCAGCGACATGATCCGCCATTCCGTGACGTTGACGCCGAACTGCCGCTGATAGAATGCGGTCGCACTGTTCGAGAGCTTGTTGGCGATGAAGGTGATGAACGCCGGGACGTAGCGGTCGAGATCGAGCATCGGTCCCATGTCAGCGGGCGCAGGCTTGTGGCGGGATCTGGTCGGAGACGGCGGCATATCGGGCTTCTTGATCGCGGCGGGCCCGAAGACCTAAGGGCATGCGCCGCCCTTTCACAAGATCAAAATGAGGGAGGGCGTCCATGAGCGCATCCGGATCTTCGGCAATTGGCGTCCCGCATCTCGACGTCGATCCCTTCGACATGAATTTCTTTGCCGATCCCTATCCCACGCATGAGCTGCTGCGGGAGGCGGGGCCGGTCGTCTATCTCGACAAGTGGAACGTTTACGGCGTGGCGCGCTATGCCGAGGTCCATGCCGTCCTGAACGATCCTTCGACGTTCTGCTCCAGCCGCGGCGTCGGCCTCTCCGATTTCAAGAAGGAGACGCCGTGGCGGCCGCCGAGCCTGATTTTGGAAGCCGATCCACCCGCGCACACCCGCACCCGCGCCGTGTTGTCAAAAGTGCTGTCGCCGACCGTGATGAAGCAGGTGCGGGACCGCTTCGCCGCCGCAGCCGAGGAGCGGGTCGATGCGCTGCTGGAGAAGCGCAGCTTCGACGCGATCGCCGATCTTGCCGAGGCTTATCCGCTGTCGATCTTCCCGGATGCGCTTGGCTTGAAGCCGGAAGGCCGCGAGCATCTGATTCCCTATGCGAGCCTGGTGTTCAACGCCTTCGGTCCGCCGAACCAGCTGCGCCAGGACGCGATCGAGCGCTCGGCGCCGCACCAGGCCTATGTCACCGAACAGTGCCAGCGTGACAATCTCGCGCCGGGCGGCTTCGGCGCCTGCATCCACGCCCGCGTCGACGACGGCGAGATCACCGCGACCGAAGCGCCGCTCCTGGTGCGGTCGCTGCTGTCGGCCGGCCTCGACACCACCGTCAACGGCATCGGCGCCGCAGTGTACTGCCTCGCCCGCTTCCCCGATCAATGGCAGCGCCTGCGCAACGATCTCACCCTCGCGCGCAACGCCTTCGAGGAAGCCGTCCGCTTCGAGAGTCCGGTGCAGACCTTCTTCCGGACGACGACCCGCGAAGTCGAGCTGTCCGGCGCGAGGATCGGCGAGGGCGAGAAGGTCCTGATGTTTCTCGCCGCGGCCAATCGGGATCCGCGGCGATGGGACCAGCCCGACAGTTACGACATCACCCGCCGCTCCTCCGGCCATGTCGGCTTCGGCTCCGGCATCCACATGTGCGTCGGCCAGCTCGTCGCGCGCCTCGAAGGCGAGGTGATGCTGACCGCGCTGGCGAAGCGCATTGCCAGGATCGAGATCACCGGCGAACCAAAGCGCCGCTTCAACAATACGCTGCGCGGGCTCGACAGCCTGCCCGTCACCATCACTCCGGCCTGACGAGGAGCTTCATGCCCGCCATCATTTTCATCCTTCCCGACGGCAAGTCGGACCGCGTCGAGACCGGCGAGGGCGAGAGCGCCATGCAGGCCGCGACCCGTCACGGCCTCGACGGCATCCTGGCCGAATGCGGCGGCAACGCGATGTGCGCAACCTGCCACGTCCTTGTCGACGAGGGCTGGCTCGCGCGGCTACCTGCGATTGGCGCCGACGAGGACGCGCTGCTCGACGGCACCGCGACCGAACGGCAGCCGAACAGCCGGCTGTCCTGCCAGATCCACGTCACGCCCGCGCTGGACGGGCTCGTTCTGAGACTGCCGGAGCGGCAGATTTGACGTCTCGACCGCGCCGGCAACGACCGGCGCGGCATCACATCAACCGGGGAGGGAATCATGAAACATCTGAAGTGGACGCTTGCGCTGGCCGCGAGCCTGATCGGCGGCGCCGCAAGCGCCGAGATCTCGGACAACGTCGTGCGCGTCGGCGTGCTCAACGACATCTCCGGCATCTTCCAGGACACCAACGGCATGGGTTCGGTCGAGGCCGCGCGCATGGCGGCCGAAGATTTCAATGGCGGCGGCAAAGGCATCAAGGTCGAGATCGTGTATGCCGACCACCAGAACAAGGCCGACGTCGGCAGCGCGATTGCGCGCAAATGGCTGGATGTCGAAGGCGTCGATGCCATCGTCGACGTGCCGAATTCGGCCGTCGGCCTCTCCATCAACACGCTGCTGCGCGGCAGCCGCATGACCTTCCTGGCGTCCTCGACCGCAAGCTCCGACCTCACCGGCAAGGCCTGCTCGCCCAACACCATCCAGTGGGTCAACGACACCTGGGCGACCGGCAACGCCACGGCGGCCGCGATGATGTCGCGCGGCGGCAAGGACTGGTACTTCCTCACGGTCGACTTCGCGCTCGGCAAGGGCATCGAGGCAGAAGCGCAGAAATATATCGAGGGGCACGGCGGCAAGGTGCTCGGCTCCTCAAAGCATCCGCTCGGCACCTCCGACTTCGCGTCCTATCTGTTGCAGGCGCAGGGTTCGAAGGCCCAGGTGATCGGGCTTGCCAATGCCGGCGGCGACACCATCAACGCGGTGAAGCAGGCCGCCGAGTTCGGCATCCAGCAGGGCGGGCAGAGGCTCGTCGCCTTCCTGCTCTTCATCAACGACGTCCACGGCATGGGCATCAAGGTCGCGCAGGGCCTCCAGCTGATGGAAGCTTTCTATTGGGACATGAACGACGACACCCGCGCCTTCGCCAAGCGGTTCGCTGCGCGGCCCGGCATGAACGGCAAGATGCCGAGCGGCAACCAGGCCGGCGTCTATGCCTCCACGCTCGCTTATCTCAACGCGGTCGCCGCGACCGGCAGCGACAATGCCAGGGACGCCGTTCCCGAGATGAAGAAGTTCAAGGGCAAGGACAAGCTGTTCGGCGACACCACGATCCGCCAGGACGGCCGTGTCGTGCATCCGATGTATCTGTTCGAGGTGAAGAAGCTGGAGGAGTCGAAATATCCGTACGACTATTACAAGCTGGTCTCGACGATCCCGGCGGACCAGGCGTTCCGGCCGCTGGCGGAGGGCGGGTGCGAACTGGTGAAGTAGGTGCTGCGGGCGTTGTTTCATTCGCCTCTCCCCGCATGCGGGGAGAGGCCGGGATTTGCGGAAACAACCCCGTCACTCCGACCCTTCCCTAGTTTAGTAAGGACCGGGAAGAAAGGGGCAGGCGCATCGGCTCGTCTTCAACCCTTGCTCGCCACGACCTTAGCCGCATCCGCAATGCCCCTTGCCATCGCGACGAACTCGCTCGGCATCATGATGATGGTCATCGTGTTCTGCTCGGCGCCGACCTCGGTGATCATCTGCATGCGCCGCAGTTCGAGGCCGGCGGGGTTTTGCATGATGACCTCGGCGGCTTGACGGAGTTGTTCCGCGGCGTCGAGCTCGGCTTCTGCCTTGATCAGGCGGGCTCGCTTCTCGCGTAGCGCCTCGGCTTCCTGGGCCATTGCGCGCTGCATGCTCGGCGGTATCTCGACATTCTTCATCTGTACGAGTTCTACCTTCACGCCCCAGGGCTCGGTAATCGAGTCGATCGACTTCTGCATGACCTCGGCTATGGTGTCCTGCGCCTTCAGTATCTCGTCCAGCGTATGCTGGCCGAGCACGGCGCGCAGTGTCGTCAAGGAGACCTGCACAACCGCATTCGAGACCGCCTTCACCTCGATCACGGCGCGTTCAGGATCGACGATGCGATACCAGACCACGGCATCGACCTTGATCGGCACGTTGTCTCGCGTGATGCCCTCCTGCTGCTCGACATTGGCTGTGATGGTGCGCAGATCGAGCTTGGTCTGCCATTCGAGAAACAGCCAGACGAGGTAGAGGCCCGGGCCGGCGGTGCGGTTGAATTTGCCGAGCCGGAACACGACGCTCCGTTCATATTGATTGGCGACGCGGATGCTTCCGATGAGGTAGGCGAGTGCTGCAAGAGCGATGACGGTCAGAAAGGGATGCGCGGCGAAAAGCTCCATGATGAACATGGATGCCTCCTGTTATCCATTGCGCGGCGGATTAAGTGACGGCGATCCCGGCTTTCAAGGCCACAGGCTGTCCGCCGTTGCGGATAATTTTTCGTCGTCAACCACTTGACGGTCGCATCACGACGTCGCGATCGAGCGGTGTCGATACGGTGCCTCTTGTCTCTTCCCACGAAGGGAAGAGCCTCCCTACACCACCTTGCTGCTGCCCTGCGTGATTAACCTCGCCGCCCGCTGGTCGCGGGCGTAGATCCAAAGCCAGCTCAGGGCGACGCTGAGGCGGTGGCGCAGCCCGATCAGGAAGTAGATGTGGGCGATGCCCCAGATCCACCATGCAATGGTGCCGCGCAGCTTGATGCGGCCGAAATCGATCACCGCGAGCCGCTTGCCGATCTGCGCGAGGCTGCCGGCGTGCTTGTAGCGGAACGGGCCGGTCGGCGCGCCGCGCAGGCGTGCCTTGATGGTCTCGGCGACATGCTTTCCCTGCTGCTTGGCGGCCGGCGCGATGCCGGGCACCGGCTTGCCCTCCCAGGCGTTGATCAAAACGGTGTCGCCGATCGCAAAGATCTCGGGATGGCCGGGGATGGTCAGGTCGTCCTCGACCTGCACGCGCCCGGCGCGATCGCTTGGTGCGCCCAGCCACTCGGCCGCGGGCGAAGCGCGGACGCCGGCGGCCCAGATCCGGGTCTTCGCTTCGAGCAGCTTGCCGCCGAACACGACGCCCTCGCGGTTGATCTCGGTGACGGCTTGTCCCAGCACGACCTCCACGCCGATCTTTTCCAGCGACGCCTGGGCATAGGCCGAGAGGTCGTCGGGGAAGCCCGCGAGCACGCGCGGACCCGCCTCGATCAGCACCACGCGGGCCTTGGTCGTATCGATGTTGCGGAAGTCGCCGGGCAGCGTGTGGTGCGCCATCTCGGCGATGGTGCCGGCGAGCTCGACGCCGGTCGGGCCGGCGCCGACGATGACGAAAGTCAGCCGCGCTGCGCGCTTTGCCGGATCGGTCTCGCGCTCGGCGCGCTCGAACGCCACCAGGATGTGACGGCGCAGCGTGGTCCCGTCCTCCAGCGTCTTCAGGCCCGGCGCGAACTGCTCCCATTCGTCATGGCCGAAATAGGCGTGCCGCGCTCCGGTCGCGAGCACGAGGGTGTCGTACGGCACCTCGCTGCCGTCGTCGATCAGCACGCTGCGCCTCGCCGCATCGACGCCGCTCACGGTGGCAAACAGCGTCGTCACGTCACGCCGGTCGCGCATCAGGTGCCGGACCGGCCAGGCGATCTCGCTGGTCGCGAGCGAGGCGGTCGCGACCTGGTACAGCAGCGGCTGGAATAAATGATGATTGCGGCGGTCGATCAGCGTGATCGCGACCGGCGCGCCCGCGAGCCGGTAGGTCGCCTCCAGCCCGCCGAAGCCGGCTCCGACGATGACGACGCGATGCGGTGTCGTGGTCATGATGGCCCTCGAATCTCGCTGCTCTACTTATTCATTTAAGTGCGGATTGGGCGCCGCGGTCCAATAGCCGTCATCAATCGACGGATAGGGCGAATGTATCGATATACTGCGAAAAAGCGCCGCAGGCTTGGGCAGTCCTTGGCCGAAGTGAGTAGAATTATATTTCTTGCTATCCTCGATTGGGGCGAAATATGGTGCAGGGGCAGGAGCTGAGCCATTGGCGGCGCGATGAATTTTGCGTTCAATGGAGACGACCCGGGGCGGCGATCACCTCGTTTCCGGGATCAATAATAAGGAGGGGAGTGGTTATGAGGACGGCATTCTGGTTGGCGGGCGCGGCTGCGCTTGTGCTGGCAAGCCCGGCATCCGCCGGCGACACCATCAAGATCGGTTTCGTTTCGACCTTCAGCGGCCCGACCGCCGTGATCGGCAACGACATGCGCAATTCGTTCGAGCTCGCGCTGGATCACATCGGCCGCAAGATGGACGGCAAGCCGGTCGAGGTGATCTATGAGGACGACGGGCAGAAGCCCGATGTCGGCAAGCAGAAGACCGAGAAGCTGGTGCAGTCCGACAAGGTCGATTTCATCGTCGGCTACATCTGGTCGAACGTGCTGCTCGCCTCCCTCAAGACCGCGGTGGACTCGCAGACCTTCCTGATCTCGGCCAATGCCGGCCCGTCGCAGCTCGCGGGCGAGCTCTGCTCGCCTTACGTGTTCTCGACCTCCTGGCAGAACGACCAGACGCCGGCCGCGATGGGCCTCTACATGAACCAGAAGGGGGTCAAGAGCGTCTTCCTGATCGGGCCGAACTATGCGGCCGGCAAGGACATGCTCGCGGGCGTGAAGAGCACGTTCAAGGGCGAGGTCAAGGGCGAGGAATACACGGTCTGGCCGAGCCAGCTCGACTTCTCCGCCGAGCTGTCCAAGGCGCGTGCTTCGGGCGCCGAATCGATCTTCGTGTTCTATCCGGGTGCTGCCGGCGTGCAGTTCCTCAATCAATATGTGCAGGCTGGCCTCAAGGGCACGATGCCGCTCTATACGGCGTTCACCGTCGACGAGCTCTCGCTGCCGCTGCAGAAGGAGAACGCGCTCGGGGTACCCGGCGCGCAGGAATGGGTGAATGATTTGCCCAACGAGCAGAACAAGCGCTTCGTCGCCGACTACCGCAAGAAGTACCCCGGCCTCCGCCCGACCTATTACGGCGCGCAGGCCTATGACGCCGCCCAGCTCATCAACAGCGCTGTGGTCGCGGTGAAGGGCGACACCAGCAAGAAGGACGCGATCAAGGCCGAGATGGAGAAGGCCAACTTCAAGTCGCTGCGCGGCTCCTTCAAGTACGGCAAGAACCACATCCCGGTGCAGAACTTCTACCTTCAGGACGTGGTCAAGGACGGCGAAGGCCAGCTCTCGCTGAAGACGGTCGCCACCATCGTCGAGAACGACCAGGACCGCTTCCACGACAAGTGCGCGATGAAGTGAGCTGATTGTAGCCACAAGCGACGTAGCCCCTTCTCCCCTTGTGGGAGAAGGTGGCGCGGAGCGCCGGATGAGGGGTCTCTCTTCGCGAATTGGTTTCTATCGGCTTCGTCGAGAGATACCCCTCACCCGTCTCGCCGCTTCGCGGCGAGCCACCCTCTCCACAAGGGGAGAGGGTAATCACACCCTTGGCATACTGACAGGACGCACCTCGCGGGCTTGCGCCGCCAGCCTGATGCCGGCGTTGGCTGCGCCAAATCCCTGGTAGTTCCTTCGCTCGACGATCTCGAAGAAAAACCGCTCGTCGAAAATGTGCGTGTAGACCTGGAAGAACTCGCCGTCGCCCTCGCGGTCGTAGAGGATGTGGTTGGCGCGAAGCTGCGCCATCAGCTCGGGCGCAAGGTCGTATTTGGCTTCGATGTCGTCGTAGTAATTATCGGGGATATCCAGGAAATCAGCGCCGCGCTCGCGCATCGCGGCGACCGTCGCAAAGATGTCCCGGCACGAAAACGCGACGTGCTGCACGCCGGAGCCGAAGAACTCCGAGATGAAGCGCGCCGGCAGCGTGCGGTTGGCGGAGGAGCCGTTGAGCACGAAGCGCAGGCTCTGGTCGCCGTTGATGACGGCCTGGCTCTGCACGAGGCCCCTGGGATCGGCGATCTCCATCTGCGGCAGTCGCGTCAGGTCGAGAATGCCGGTGTAGAACAGCAGCCAGGACAGCATCTCGTCATAGGGCATCGACTGCGCGATGTGATCCACTGCCAGCAGCGCGTCTCCGTTCGTGTTGCTTGTGACCGGTTCGAAATCGGTGTCCCAGTTCTTGCCGGCCTGATCCAGGAAATACAGCAGGCTGCCGCCGACGCCGTGGATCGCGGGGATTTCCAGCTCGTCCGGCCCGACCGGCTGATAAAAGGTGCGCGTCTTCAGTGTTTCGGCGCGCTGCATGGCGAGGCCGGCATTGTCGACATCGAGCGCAATCGCGCAGACGCCCGGGCCGTGCGTGACATAGTGCGAATGCGCAAAGCCGTCGGTCTCGGAGTTGATGACGAGCTCGACCTTGCCTTGCGACCAGCGCTCCACCGCCTTGCTGCGATGCTTGCCGCTTTTGCGGAAACCGAGCTGCGACAGCAGGCGGGCGAGGTCGGTCGCCTTGGTCTCGTTGACGGCAAACTCGATAAACCCCGTGCCGCGGCTCCTGGCCTTCGGCGCCAAGGGCTCGCTGACGAGCTTTGGCCAGTCCGGCGCAAGCTGGTCCTCCAGCAGGATCAGCGAGCGCAGGCCGTCGACGGCGGTCTGAGCGGCCGAGCCGGCCCGGAACTGGTCGTTGAAGATCTCCAGCGACAGCGGTCCGGCATAGCCGGTCGCCGCGATCGCCGCCATGAACTCGCCGACCGGCAGATCGCCCTGGCCGGGGAAGGAGCGGAAGTGCCTGCTCCACGAGAGGATATCGAGCTCGAGCCTGGGCGCGTCCGCGAGCTGCACGAGGAAAATCTTGTCGCCTGGGATCGAGGCCATCGCGCGAACCGGAAAGCCCGGCGCCAGCGCGTGAAAGCTGTCGAGGATGACGCCGATCGCGGGGTGATCGGCGCGCCGCACGATCTCCCAGGCATCGCGGTAGTCGTGGACATGGCGGCCCCAGGCCAGCGCCTCGTAGCCGACGCGCAAGCCGCGCTTTCCTGCGCGCTCGCCGAGCTCGCGAAAATCGTCGGCCGCACGGTCGATGCCGCCGAGCGAACTGGGGGAGACGTTGGAGCAGATCAGTAGCAGATCGGTGCCGAGCTCCTGCATCAGATCGAATTTCCGCTCGGCGCGGGCAAAGTTGCGCGCGCGCTGCGGCTCCGGCATGCCCTCGAAATCACGGAACGGCTGGAACGCGCAGATCTCGAGCTTGAGGTCCCTGCAAAGCTGCCCTACCTCGCGCGGGCTCGCGCCGAACGACAGCAAATCGTTCTCGAAGATCTCGACCGCGTCGAAGCCGGCTGACGCGATGGCGCGGAGCTTTTCGTCGAGGGCGCCTGAGAGGGAGACGGTGGCGATCGAGCGCTTGTTCATGCTGCCTGCTCCATGATTCGCCCCGGTGAGATTGTCTGGCCCGTGCGCGCGGCCTCGCTGACGGCTTCGACGACGGCGAGCGTTCCCATTGCGTCTTCGGCGGAAATCAGCGGCTGTTCGAGGCCCCTGATGACCGCGCAGAAATGCCGGAGTTGCTCGGCCAGCGGATCGAAGGCGGCCGGTGCAACGGTTGCGCGCGACAGCGGCGTGTACCAGCCGGGTTGCTGCGCGTAGGACCACAGCTCCATGTTTGGCACGGACAGTGATCCCTCCGTGCCGGAGAATATGTAGCAGGGCTGGTCCTGTTTGGGATAAGCGGGGTTCTCGCCCGATGTCAGTTCCCAGCTCCACGGCGCCGGCGTCGCGTCCGACACGGTCACCGTCCCCAGCGCGCCACTCGCGAAGCGCAACAGCAGCGCCGCGGTGTCCTCGACGGCGAAGCCGCGCACCTTGTTCGAGGTCAGCGCCTGCACCTCGGCGATCTCGCCGCAGATGAAGCGGAGGTTGTCGATGTCGTGGACGAGGTTGATGAGCAGCGGCCCGCCACCCTGCTCGCGCCGCCAAGCCATCTCGAAATATTCGTCGGGCTTTTTGAGCAGCCACAACCCGACCACGGCGGTAAGCCGGCCGAGCCGGCCGGCTGCGACCGCCTCGCGTGCGGCCTTGATGATCGGATTGTGCCGGCGGTGGTGGCCCACCAGCATCGGAACGCCGGTTCGCTTGATTGCCGCGCAGAGGCGCTGCGCGGTGGCAACCGTATCCGTCACCGGCTTCTCGATCAGCGCAGACACGCGTGCGGCCGCGCAATCGAGCGCCATCGGCAGGTGCAGCGTGTTGGGCGAGGCGATGACGATGCCGTCGGGCTTTTCATGCTCCAGCAATGCGCGGTGATCGGCATACCAGCGCGTGGCGCGGGCTTGCGCATATTCCTTCGCGGCAGGCGAGGGATCCGCGATGCCGGCGAGCTCGCAGTCCGGCGACGCCGCGATCAGTTCCATATGGCGGCGGCCGATCAGGCCGGCACCGGCGACGGCGACGCGCATTCGCGCGCTCATGCTGCTGTCTCCTCCATGGCACCCCCGAGGAAGAGTTGCCCGAT
This sequence comes from Bradyrhizobium sp. SZCCT0153, assembly GCF_018129995.1. GTDB lineage: Bacteria > Pseudomonadota > Alphaproteobacteria > Rhizobiales > Xanthobacteraceae > Bradyrhizobium > Bradyrhizobium japonicum_G. Next base: position 800,718 of record NZ_JAFCKS010000003.1, on the reverse strand, counting down.
GCGAGGATCGTTCAATATCCGCTCGGCCTTGTCGATCATGCGGGTCTGGCCGAGCTCTAGCACGATGCCGATGTCGGAAATCTCCAGCGCCGAGCGCGCGTTCTGCTCGATCATCAGGATGGTGACGCCGCGGTCGCGCAGGGATTTCAGGATGTCGAAGGTCTGCTGCACCATCAGCGGCGACAGCCCGATCGAGGGCTCGTCGATCAACACGAGCTTTGGTTCGAGCAGCAGCGAGCGGGCGATCTCGAGCTGCTTCTGCTCGCCGCCCGAGAGCGTTGAGGCCTGCTGCGCGGATTTGCGGCGCAGCGCCGGAAACAAGTCGAGTGCCGCCTCGATCCGCTTGGGCAGATCGAGACCCTTCCCGGCGGCGACGCCGCCGAGCTCGATATTGTGGCGCACCGACAGCTCGGGAAAGATGTTGCGACCCTGGGGCACGTAGCAGATGCCGGCATTGAGCAGCGCGCGCTGGCTCAAATTCGTGACATCGCGGCCGGCGAAGCTGATCTTGCCCTCGCGCAGCTTGAGCAGCCCGAAGATCGCCTTGAACACCGTCGACTTGCCGGCCCCGTTCGGACCGATGATCGTGGTGATGGTCGCCTGCGGCACGGAAAAGGTCGTGCCGTTCAGGATCGTCATCTTGCCGTAGCCGCCGACGAGATTGTGAACCGAGAGGATCGGGTCGCTCATGGCTCGCTCTCCCTAATGTCCCAGATAGGCTTCGATCACGGCGGGATTCTTGCGGACCTCGTCCGGCCGTCCCATCGCCAGCACCTTGCCTTCCGCCATCACCATCACGCGCGAGCACAGCGACATCACGAATTCCATGTTGTGCTCGATCACGACGAAGGTGGCGTTCTTCTCGCGGTTGATCGCGACCAGGCGATCCTTCAGGTCGGCCAGCATCGACGGGTTGACGCCGCCGGCGGGCTCGTCGAGCAACACCAGGCGCGGGCCGCCCATGAAGGCCATGGCGGCGTCGAGCAGCTTCTGCTGGCCATAGGACAATCCGCCGGCCGGCTCGTCGGCGAGATGATCGAGCTTGAAGAAGCCGATCATCTGGTTGGCGGCCTCGGTCAGTCCGGCATCGGAGCGGCCGACCAGGCGCGAGGCCATGTTGCCCTGGTGCTCCTGTCCGGCGAGGATCAGGTTCTCGCGCACCGAGAGCTTTGGAAACACCTGCAACAGCTGGAAGGTGCGGCTGACGCCGAGCTTGTTGAGCTCCGCGGGGCGCAGGCCCGTGACGAGCTTGCCGTCCAGCTTCACCTCGCCGCCTGATGGCGTGAGCTGGCCGAGGATGCAGTTGAACAGGGTCGACTTGCCGCAGCCGTTCGGCCCGATCAGGCCGAGGATCTCGCCTTCGCGAACGTCGAAGGAGACGCCGTCGACGGCGCTGATGCCGCCAAAATTCTTCTTGATGCCGGTGACTTCGAGGACCGCGTTCATTGCACCGTCTCCAGCCGCGATTTCGCAACTGCGCGCAACGCGGAAGCCGCCTTGGTGCGCCGCTCGGCGAGATAGCGGTCGAGAATTCCCAGAATTCCGGTCGGCGACCAGATCAGCAGCAGCATCACCGCGACGGCGTAGAGCATCAGATAGTAGCCTTCGGTGAAGCGCAGCCATTCCGGCAGCAGCACCGCGATCATCGCGCCGAGGAAGGGGCCGAAGTAAAAGCCCGCGCCGCCGACGATCACCATCATCAGGAGGTCGAGCGAGAGCGACAGGTTGAACGGCACCGGATCGATATATTGCGTCAGTGGCGCATAGAGCGCACCGGCGACGCCGCCGAGTGCCGAGCCGATCGCGAACGCCATCAACGTGTAGCGTTTGGTATCGATCCCGAGCGACTGCGCGCGCAGCGGGTTTTCGCGCAGCGCCATGAAGGCGCGGCCCCAGGGCGAGCGGATCAGCCACCACACCGCCAGCGAGACGATCGCGAGCGAGCCGAGGCAGACATAGTAGAAGGGCAGCGGCTTGCTGGTCGCGATGCCGAGGATGTGCGGACGCGGAATGTTGGAGATGCCGTAGATGCCGCCGGTGAGCCAGCTCTCGTTGCGGAACACCAGGAAGGCCAGGGTGGAGAATGCGAGCGTGACGAAGGCGAGGTAGTGGTGCTGCACCCGCAGCGCGGGATAGCCGAGCACCCAGCCGACCGCGAAGCTCAACGCGATCGCGACGACGACCGCTACCGGCAGCGGCCAGCCATGCGTGGTCATGATCGCCGCGGCATAGGCGCCGATGCCGACGAAGGCGCCCTGCGCCAGCGAGACCTGCCCGGCGTAGCCGAGCGTAAGATTGAGCCCCATCGCGGCGATGGCCATCACCGCCCATTGGCTCAGGATGAACAGGCCGTAGCGGTTGAAATTCATGGGGACGATGATCAGGCCGGCGATGACGGCAAGGCCGAGCGCGATCTTCAGGGGTTTGGCGAAAGCGCTCATACCGTGCGCTCCTCGGCGCGGCCGAGCAATCCCTGCGGCCGGAACAGAATGACGAGGATCAGGAAGATCAGCGGCACCGCGGCGCGGTATTGCGTGGAGACATAGGATGCCGCCAGGTTGTCCAGCACGCCGATCAGCAGGCCGCCGGCGATCGCGCCGCGTACCTGGTTGAAGCCGCCGACGATCGCCGCGATGAAGGCGGCCTGTCCCAGCACCTCGCCGGAGGAGAATTTCGCGAGGTAGATCGGCGTGATCAGCAGTGACGCCAGCGCCACCAGGAATGCGTTGATCAGGAACGTCAGCAGGATCATGCGCTCGACCGGAACGCCGATGATGCGGGCCACCGTCGGGTTCTGCGCCGCCGCCTGCATCTGGTGGCCGAGCGAGGTGCGGTTGAGAAGGGCGGTCAGGCCGAAGACAGCGAGGATGGCGAGGACGAGAACGCCGATGCTTTGCAGCGATACGACATGGCCGAGAATGGAGATGTCGCCGGTCGGCACGATCGACGGGAACGGCGAGGCTTCGGCGCTGAAGAACTGTTTTACGGCTTCCTTGATGCCGATCGCCAGCGCCATGGTGGCGATCGCCAGCGGCAGCACGCCATGACGCATCATCGGGTCGACCAGCAGCATCTTGAAGGCGAGGCCGAGCAGGATCATCGACAGCAGGATGCCGAGGATGATCGCGAGCCAGAACGGCGCACCGGCATGCATCGCCGCCAGCATCAGGAACGCCGGCAGCATCACGAATTCGCCTTGCGCGAAGTTGATGGTCTGCGAGGTCTGCCACAGCAGCGTGAAGCCGACCGCGACCAGCGCATAGATCGCGCCAGTGGCAAGTCCGGCGACCAGAAGATCGAACAGATTGGACATGGGTTCTCTTTGATCGCTAGAGCCCGGGTAAACTGGTTCGACGCGAATTCAGGTCCATCGCTCCCTCTCCCCGTTCTTACGGGGAGAGGGCGGGGTGAGCGAGGAGGTCACTTCACCTTCGGCAGCACCTGCTTCACGACCTGCTTGCCTGCGACCACCTCGACCAGAAAGCTCTGGCGGTCGATGTCGCCGGTCTCGCTGAAGGTGACGTCCATCAGGATGCCCGGCTCGTCCGCGGCCTTGATGGTCAGGCCGTGCAGCGTGTCGGCGAACGCCTTGGAATCGACCTTGCCCATCTTCTCGGTGGTGGCCTTCACCATGTAGATGGCGAGGTAGCCCTTCAGGCCGTTATGGTCCGGCACGTAATTGTACTTCTTGACGAACTTGTCGCGGAACGCCTTGATCAGGTCTACCGGCGCATCGGTGGTGAGGCCGACATGGCCGCGCGCGCCGTTGGCGGCATCGCCCGCAAGCTCGATCACCTTCTGGCCGATCAAGGTGGTCTCGCCCATCAGCGGCGCGGTGACGCCCTGACGCTTCAGCTCCTTGAGGATGCGCGCGCTCTCTTCTTCATTGAGATAGACGAATACGGCATCGGGATTGGCGGCCTTGATCTTGCCGACGTCGGCGGCGAAGTCGGCCTGGCCCGCTTCGGTGGAGAGATCGGCGACGACCTTCGAGCCGAGCCGGTCGAGCTCCTTGACGACGACGTCGCGGCCGCCGCGGCCAAAATCGTTGTTGACCCAGACCACAGCGACCGACTTGGCCTTCATGTCGTCGTGGATGTATTTGGCGACCTTCGGCATCGAGGATTGCTGGCCGAACGAGGTGCGGAACAGGAATTTGTTTCCGGCTTGCGTCAGCTCGGCGGCTTCGCCGCCCATGATCTGCGCGATGCCCGCTTCGGCCGCCAGCGGCGCGGTGACCTTGACCGAACCGGAATAGCCGGGTCCGAGCAGCACATAGGGTTCGGCGTCGAGCGCCTTCTGCACCTGGGCGCGCGCGACGCCCGGGTTGGACTGCGAATCGGCATGGGTGACCTCGAGCTTGCGGCCGAGCACGCCGCCCTTGGCGTTGATTTCCTCGATCGCGAGGTCGATGCCGTTCTTCCAATTGGTGCCGACGGTGGCGCCGCCGCCGGAAAGCTCGGCGACGTCGGCGAGCTTGATCGCCTGGGCGTGGACGCTGGTTGCAGTCGCGAAGGCAAGCAGGGCGCCTGCCAGAATGGTCGATTTCATGATCTCTCCTCCCATTTTTCGTTGATGTTTGATGTTGTCCGCGGCCTTGTATCCGGCCGCTTCCGTCACGCCGCGTGATAGGCAGAACTTCGTGCCGCCATCACCTCGTCGAAAGCCTCTCCCATGACTTCGGTCGATGGGGCAAGGCCGGTGAACAGTTCGAAAGCGTCGGCGGCCTGATAGATCGCCAGCTCCCGCCCGGTCATGATCCGCGCGCCATTGGCCTGCGCGGCCGCCAGCAGCGGCGTGATCAGCGGCGAGTAGACCGCATCCGCAACCCATAATTCGTCGTGCAGCAGCGTGGCGGGGACAGGCAGGCCGCGGTTCGGCAGCATGCCGACCGGCGTGCCGTTGACGAGGCCGGTCGCGCCCTGCAGTGCGTCCTCGATGCTCGACGCCACCCTTGCGGAGCCCTGCGCGGCCAGCAGAGAAACCACCGTCTGCGCGCGCGCCGGCTCGCTGTCGAAGATGCGGATGTCGGTCACCTTCAGGCTCGCCAGCGCAAACGCGATCGCCTTGCCGACGCCGCCTGCGCCGATCACGGCGACGGCGTTGCCGGATGGCGCCAGCAGCGGTGCCACCGCGCGCGCAAAGCCGGTCGTATCGGTGTTGTGGCCGGTCAGCCGACCGTCCCTGGCGACGACCGTGTTGACCGCGCCCATGGCGGCGGCGCCAGGCGCCAGATCGTCGAGCAACGGGACCACGGCTTCCTTGTAGGGGTAGGTGACGTTGACGCCGGCAAAGCCGAGCCGGCGCACCCCTTCGAGCATCATGCGCAGCCCGGCCGCGTCGGCGCCGGCGACCTCGATGAGCTGGTAATGGCCGCGCAGGCCAAGCGCCTCGGCGGCGCGCTCATGCATGGCGGGTGATGCGGAATGCGCAATCGGCGCGCCGATCAGGCCGGTGAGGAGCTTTTTGCTGGCGGCGTATCCGCGCTTGGACATGGTTCGCTATCGTCTCGTTGGGAGCGTTCGGTCCCGGCCATTAGCGTGGAAATCCGCGCAATTCCAAGAGGACTTCCGGGTAAGACGATAGCCATTCTCCCGCCTAACACAATTACCCATTTATCGGACAAACCTAACATAATGTTATTTCTTTCGCCCGCGCGCCGGGGCGGCCTTGCCGTGGCCCCGGGACGGCTCCACCGCGCGCATCTCGGCGCGCAGCGACTCGATGAAGTACTCGACATGGAGCGACAGCGGCGCGCCGCGCTTCACCGCGATATAGGTGTCGAACCGCGTCGGCTCGGTGATCTTCAACAGCTCGATGCCGGGATAGCCGCCATGGGCGACCGTGAACTGGTCGATGATGGCGATGCCGAGCCCCGCCTTCACCAGCGCGCAGACCGTGGTGCCGAACCGCGCGCGGATCGTGATGTTGTAGTCGAGCCGGTTGCGCGCAAAGATCTCGGCCATGATGCGGCCGTAAGGGTCGTTCGGGTCGATGCCGATCAGCGGATAGCGGGTGATCTCGGCCGCGGAGACCTGCTTGCGGCCGGCGAGCTCGTGGCCCGGCGGCACGATGCAATAGAGCTCGCCCGAGGCGAGCGGCATGAAGTCGAGCCCGGAATGTTCCAGCCGGTAGCTCATCGCGACGCACTCGCCGCGGCCGAGCATGAGGTAGTCGATGGCTTCCTCGAGCTTGAGGATATTGATGTCGATGCCGAGATCGGGATAGCGGCGGCGGACGCGCTCGATCGCGCGCGGCACCATCACCTGCGAGATGCTCGGCACCGAGCCGATGCGCAGCTCCGACAATCCGCCGCGGCCGATCTTGGAGATGAGTTCGGAGAGATCGTCGACCTTCTTGTAGACGCCGTTGATCTGCTCGAAGATGTTCTCCGCTTCCGGCGTCGGGAAGTAGCGGCCGTTCTGACGCTGGAAGAAGCGGATGCCGAGCGAGCGCTCGGTGTATTTGACGAGACGGCTGATGCCCGGCGCGGACACGTTGAGCAGCTTCGCCGCGCCGCCGATGGTGCCCGTCACCATCACGGCACGGATCACTTCAACCTGGCGCAGCGTCATCATGTCGTGGGCATCCGAAAGAGGATCGTGGCGGCGATCATCTCACGGGAGCCGTGATGTCATCCAGCGGCAAGTGTGTTGATGCGGATGGAGAGGGCTGCGCTTTACCCTGTCAGATTGTCAGGACGAAAATCAGCGCGTTCGAACGGATGGCATCGTCGCGCGACTCGTTTCATCGGCGTCGTTTGCTGCAACTGCGTTCTAGCTCGCCGGGCCCTCGGGCGATGCGCTGTCTGCCGGCTTGGTGCGCTCGCTTTGCAGCACCTCGCGTGCGAACTCGATGATCTTCTGCTTGTTCGCCGTTTCGCAGACGGCAAAAAACACGCGGTTCAGTTCCAGGCCGAGCACGCTGTTGAGGGCAATGTCCTCGTCTTCCATCGTGGTTTTCCCGCTTCAGACGTCATAGGTGTAACTTGACGTCACTTCTTCCACAAGTAGATTAATCTTCGAGGTCAATGACATACCGGGAAACTACGGAAACCGTGAATTGAGGCAGTCACCGAAGACGTGCTATACTTGACGGCGAGGGTCAGGAAACGCACCGATGTCCGCCGTGGATTATGGCCGGGAGGCGCTCGACTTCATCGAGGGCCTGGGGACCTATCGCAAGGTGCCCGATGCCATGCTTGCGCTCGAATCGGCCTTCGGTCGCTTCGGCTTTGAAACCATCATCGTGACGGGGTTGCCCAATCCCGACCAGCGATTTGCGCAGATGGTGCTCGCCAAGCGCTGGCCGGCGGGATGGTTCAACCTCTACACTCAGAACAACTACGATCGCTTCGATCCCGTGGTGCGGTTGTGCCGACAGTCGGTCAACCCGTTCGAATGGTCGGAAGCGCCATACGATGCCGAACTCGAGCCGAACGCGGCCGAGGTGATGAACCGCGCCAGCGATTTTCGCATGTCGCGCGGCTTCATCGTGCCGATCCACGGGCTCACCGGCTATGAGGCCGCGGTGTCGCTCGGCGGTGTCCATCTCGACCTCAACCCCCGCAGCAAGCCGGCGCTGCACCTGATGGCGATGTACGGCTTCGACCACATTCGTCGTCTGCTGGATCCGGCGCCGTATCGGTCGACGCGTCTCACCCCGCGCGAGCGCGAGGTGATCTCCTGGGCCTCGCAGGGCAAGTCGGCCTGGGAAATCGGCGAGATCCTGCATATCACCCAGCGGACCGCAGAAGAACATCTTGCAACCGCTGCGCGCAAGCTCGGTGCCGTCAACCGTACGCATGCGGTTGCCTTGGCGATTCGCAACAAGATCATCAATCCCTAAGCGACGTACTGGGAAATTTCCCAATATCGAAGCTGCCTCTTTTCGCAGACTCTGCCCCCATTGAGAATGGATGGGGGCTTTCATGATTCACGCAATTTCAGCCGTTAATCGCCACTTATACGAAGACGTAATCGAGCAGCATTTCCGGCTGCGCCATGACATCTTCGTCGAGGAGCGGCGCTGGGAGGCGCTACGCAGGCCGGATGGCCGCGAGATCGATTCCTATGACGACGAGGACACTGTCTATCTGCTTGCGCTGGAGGGGCGCCGCGTCGTCGGCGGTCACCGGCTCTATCCAACGACCAAGCCTTCGATGATGAGCGAGGTCTTCCCGCATCTGGCGGTGGTGCGCGGCTGCCCCGCGAATCCGCTGGTCTGGGAATGGTCGCGCTATTTCGTCGTGCGTGATCGCCGCGACGGCGCGCTCAACCTGCAACTGATGGCGGCGGTGCAGGAGTTCTGCCTCGACCAGGGCATCGCGCAGGTCAGCGCGATCATGGAGACCTGGTGGTTGCCGCGCTTCCATGAGGCCGGCTTCGTCGTGACCCCGCTCGGTCTGCCGGCGCTGGTGGAGGATGCGTGGACCATGGCGGCGACGATCGACATTCGTCGGGAGACGCTCGATGCCCTGCATGATCGCATCGGCACGGCTTCGATCGTGCAACAGGACGGCCCGCGTCTGGACGCCGTCGCCCGTGCCAACCTCTGCGGCCTCGCTGCCGCGCAACGAAAGAGCGCCTGAGATGTCGAATATGATGCGGGACAGCCAGATCATGGCGCAGACCAAGGACGAGAATCTCGGCTACATGTCTGACATGGCGCTCGAGCTGGCACAGATGGCGGAAGACACCGGATTGGCGACGCTCGCCTATCTGTTCCGGATGGCGGCGCTGGAGGCCTCGACGGCCAACAGCGTGGTTGCCGAGCCGGATGACCTTCCCCGGCAGATGACGTCACACTAGGCGCATCTCGACGCGGCGACGGATTTCACACCCTCTCCCCGGCAACGGGGAGAGGGTGATCGTTTTGGGTGCGGCAGGTTGACCCATCCTGCACGGCAGCTTTCTTGCACGGGCGCACAAGGAGATTTCGATCGGATGCACCGGCATGCAACAAAGTGCATGTCTGGTGTCAAATCGCTCTTGCCTCGGAACGATACTGCCATTACCCATTTTTCTGCCTTGTAGAGGCAGGGGGAGCTCTTTCACTGATGGCGACCGTGTTCGAACATCGGCGCGAACCTGCGTGCGCCTGAAAGAGTTTTGATGCTGCTCGTCGTCGAACAGTTCTTGAACGGATTGCAGTTCGGCCTGCTGCTGTTCCTGCTGGCCGCCGGCCTGACGCTAGTGTTCGGGATCATGGATCTCGTCAACCTCGCGCACGGCTCGCTCTACATGATGGGCGCCTATTTCGCCGCGACTTTCGCGGCCTGGACCGGCAGCTTCCTGCTCGGCGCGCTGCTGGCGCTCGGCGCGACTCTGGTGCTCGGCATCGTGCTCGAGATGGGCGCGCTGCGGCATCTCTATGGACGCGACCATCTCGACCACGTGCTCGCGACCTTCGGCCTGATCCTGTTCTTCAACGAAGCCGTGCGGCTGATCTGGGGGCCGGCCGGCCTTGCGCTGCCGCTGCCGGCCTGGCTCACGGTGCCGGTGCCGATCCTGCCCGGCATCCACTATCCCGCCTATCGCCTCGCCATCATCGTCGTGGCGCTGCTGGTTGCGCTCCTGCTCTATCTCGGCGTGATGCGCACCCGCATCGGCATGCTGATCCGGGCCGGCGCCTCCAACCGCGAAATGATCGGCGCGCTCGGCATCAACATCAAGCTGCTCTACACCCTGGTGTTCGGGCTCGGCGCGGCGCTCGCCGGGCTCGCCGGCATGATGCAGGCGCCGATCCTCACCGTGCAAATCGGCATGGGCGAGAACATCCTGATCCTCGCCTTCGTCATCATCGTGATCGGCGGCATCGGCTCGATCCGCGGCGCGTTCCTCGCTGCGATCTTCGTCGGCATGATCGACACGCTCGGCCGCGCCTTCCTGCCGAACCTGTTGCGGCAGGTCTTGAGCGGCGCCGCCGCCTCCACCGCCGCGCCCGCCCTGTCCTCCATGCTGATCTACCTGCTGATGGCGATCGTGCTGGTGGTGCGGCCGGAGGGGCTGTTTCCGGCCAACCGTCGATGAAGTCTTTCACTGTAGCCAAGGCCGTGACGGCCCTGATGCTGGCGGGGCTCGTGCTGCTGCCGCTCTATTCGCAAGCATCGGGCAACATCTTCATCCTGACGCTGTTCACCCGCATCGTCATCCTGGCACTGGCGGCGGCGAGCCTCAACCTCATCATGGGTTTTGGCGGCATGATGAGCTTTGGTCACGCTGCCTATCTCGGCATCGGCGGTTACGCGGTCGGCATGCTGGCGCAGGAAGGCGTCGGAAGCGGCTTCATCCAGTTTCCGGTCGCGCTCGCGGCGTCCGCGATCTACGCACTGGTGATCGGCGCGCTCTCGCTTCGCACCCGCGGCGTCTATTTCATCATGATCACGCTCGCCTTCGCACAGATGGCCTATTACGTCGCTTCGGGGCTGGCGCGTTACGGCGGCGATGACGGCCTCACCGTCTACAAGCGCAGCGATTTCTCCGGCCTGGTCAACCTGTCGAACCGCACGCAGTTCTATTATCTCTGCCTTGCCTGCCTGTTCGCGGTGATCTTCCTGATCTGGCGCATCGTCAATTCGCGTTTCGGCCTCGTCGTGCAGGGGCTGCGCTCCAACGAGCAGCGCATGCAGGCGATCGGCTTCCCGGCCAAGCGCTATCAGCTCGTCTGCTTCGTCATCTCCGGCACCATGTGCGGTCTTGCCGGCGCGCTGCTCGCCAACAACACCGATTTCGTCAGTCCGGCCGTGATGTACTGGACCCGCTCCGGCGACCTCATGGTGATGGTCATCCTCGGCGGCATGGGCACGCTGTTCGGCCCGGTCATGGGCGCGGTGGTCTTTCTGCTGCTGGAAGAATTCCTGTCGCAGCTCACCGAATATTGGGCGCTGATCATGGGGCCGCTGCTGCTGCTGATCGTGCTGTTCGGGCGCGGCGGCATCATGGGACTGCTCGGGAGGCTCAATCGTGGCTGAGCCCTTGCTCCGCGTCGAGAAGCTGGTGCGCCGCTTCGGCGGTATCATTGCGACCGACAACGTCTCGCTCGACGTTGCGGCCGGCGAACTGCACGCCATCATCGGCCCGAACGGCGCCGGCAAGACCACGCTGATCAGCCAGCTCACCGGGCATCTCGAACCGCATTCCGGCAGCGTCTCGCTAGGCGGTCGCGACATCACTTACCTGCCGGCCTATCGCCGCTGTGCGCTTGGCCTGGCACGATCGTTCCAGATCACCTCGCTGCTGCTCGATTTCACCGCCGCAGACAATGTCGCACTCGCGGCGCAGGCGCATGCCGGCACCTCGTTCCGCTTCTTCGCGCGTGCGCGCAAGGAAAAGGGCCTGCGCGATGCCGCGCACGCCGCGCTCGATCGCGTCGGCCTGTTGCACCGTGCCGATGTCCTGGTGTCCAGGCTCAGCCATGGCGAGCGTCGCCAGATCGAGCTTGCGGTCGCGCTGGCCAGCAAGCCCAAGCTCTTGCTGCTCGACGAGCCCATGGCCGGCCTCGGCGTCACCGAATCCCAGCGCATGGTGCAACTGCTCCAGGAGCTGCGGAAGGAAGTCTCGATCGTGCTGGTCGAGCACGACATGCCCGCGGTGTTCGCGCTGGCCGACCGCATCTCGGTGCTGGTCTATGGCCGCGTCATCGCTTCCGGCGATCCGGCCGCGATCCGGGCCAACGAGGACGTCAAGCGCGCCTATCTCGGCGAAGCGCATGTGGTGACGCACCATGTCTGAAAAGGTGATGGCTGACACGCTGCTCGACGTCGAAGGCATCGAGACCTGCTACGGCCTCAGCCAAGTGCTGTTCGGCCTGTCGCTGTCGATCAAGCCGGGCGAGATGGTCTCGCTGATGGGTCGCAACGGCATGGGCAAGACCACCACCATCCGCTCCATCATGGGCCTGACGCCGGCACGTGCAGGCAGCATCCGCTTTGCGGGCGCGGAGGTGCGGACGCAGCCGTCCTACAGGATCGCAAAACTCGGCATCGGCCTCGTGCCCGAGGGGCGCCAGATCTTCCCGAACCTCACCGTGCGCGAGAACCTGGTCGCCGCCGCTGCCGACCGCTTCAACAGCGCCAATCCCTGGACGCTGGCGTCGATCTACGTGATGTTTCCGCGCCTCGCCGAACGCGCCTCCAACATGGGCAACCAGCTCTCCGGCGGCGAGCAGCAGATGCTGGCGATCGGCCGGGCGCTGATGACCAATCCAAAACTGCTGATCCTCGACGAAGCGACCGAGGGCCTTGCGCCATTGATCCGCGAAGAGATCTGGCATTGCCTGTCGCTGCTCAAGAGCCGGGGACAGTCGATCCTTGTCGTCGACAAGAACGTCGACCATCTCGCCCGCATCTGTGACCGTCACACCATCATCGAACGCGGCAAGACGGTGTGGAGCGGCACCTCCGACGAGCTGATGGCCGAGCCGGATTTGCAGCACAAATATCTGGGGATTTGAGGGTCGGATCTCATCTTTCCGCGGCGGCAATCAGGATTGCTTCGCTGCGCTCGCAATGACCGGGGGGAGATCTGTCCGCTCTTTACCAATAAATACCGTGCCGATGCAGTTCGCGGATCACGCGCGCTTCCGTGGACGGCTGGCGGCGCTTCGGCTTGGTTGTCCCGGTTGTGCTGGTCACCGCTGTGGCCGAGGGTTGCGCCGGCGTTGTTGCGGTGGGCGCTGTCGCGGTCGGCGGCGCGGTGGCAGCGGTTGAAGTCGGGGCGGTGGTCGCCGTCTGGACATTCGGCGCCTGCGTTGCCGCCGGGGCTTGCGTCGTCTGCGGCGTGGCCGTCGGCGAGGCCGGTTGCTCGGCGGCCGGCTGGCTTGCGCTGGTCGCCGCGAGGCTCAGACTACGCGGACCACCCGCATGGGCTTGTGTTGCGAGCAGCGACATCGCTGCTATCAGGATCAGCTTGCGCATGGCAACCCCGCTATCTGGTCAATCCGTCTTACCTAATTCGCATCCACCCGGGGCTAGCGCGCAAACCGATGCGTGCCGATTTCGATCAGAGTGGTCCGGCAGGACAGACGATAGATCAGGCTGAACAATTGACCCCACATGACCGAACTCCATTGTTGATCACGGATCAAAGCCTAACCCCGGTGTTTTTCCGGCGGTTTTCGGGGCGTGAGGAAAATGGCTTCGTCGCACCGCGATGTGATGTCGTTGGAACAGGTGGGACGAAGTCACCTCACGGGTGTGTGAGCTTTGAGCCGCTGCGCCCCCACCTCCAAGGGAGGTGGTCAGAGGGAGGATGTCAGAGTGAGGAGGTCAGAACATCTCGAAATATTCGCGGTGTTCCCAGTCGGTCACCTCGGACAGGAAACGGTCGATCTCGGCGTTCTTGATGTGGGTGTAATAGTCGACGAAGTCAGGCCCGAGCTTCTCCCGGAAGAATGGATCGTCCTTCAGCGCACCGACGGCATCGCGCAGCGATTTCGGCAAGAGCGGCGCCTTGGTCTCGTAGGGCGTGTCGGCCGACGGGCCGGGGTCGAGCTTGCGGTCGACGCCGTCGAGGCCTGAGAGTATCTGCGAGGCCATGTAGAGATAGGGATTGGCCGCGGGCTCGCCGATGCGGTTCTCGAGCCGTGTGGCGGGATCGCCGGCCGCCCCAAGCACGCGGATCATGACGCCGCGATTGTCCCGGCCCCAGATCGCGCGGTCCGGCGCCAGCGAATAGGAGCGGTAGCGCTTGTAGCCGTTGAGGGTCGGCGTGGTGAACACGGTGGAGGCGCGGGCGTGATCGAGCAGGCCGGCCAGGTACGCGCGGCCGAACGCGCTGAGCGGCTCGCCGCCGTCCTTCGCCATGAACTGGTTCTCGCCGCTCGTGCGCGAGACGATCGACTGATGCAGGTGCCAGCCGCTCGCGAACAGGTTCGGCAGTTTTGGCCGGCACATGAAGGTGGCGTGATAACCGTGGCGCCGCGCGATCTGCTTCACCGCCGAGCGGAACAGCACCATGTTGTCGGCGGGCTCCAGCCCTTTCTTCGGCGCGAAGGTGAATTCGCACTGGCTAGGCCCGAACTCGACCTCGACCGAGCGCAGGGGCAGCCCGAGCGCGACGACGTCGCGGCGCAGGATCTCCAGCACCGGCTCCATCTGATCGAAGCGCTGCTCGGTGAGATATTGATAGCCATGGCTGAGCAGGCTCACCGAAGGTGGCGTGCCGGGCTGGCCTGCGTCCTCGGCGCGCATATGCGGATCGTCGAGCTTGAAGATATGGAATTCGACCTCGAGCCCGGCGACGAAATCATGGCCGCGGCTTGCGAGATCGTCGAGCACCTTGCGGTAGAGCCCGCGCGTTGCGAACGGCACCGGGCGGCCGTCATTGAAATGGAGATCGCACAGCACCCAGCCCGTGGCCGGCGCCCATGGCAGCACGCGAAAAGTGGTGGGATCAGCGACCATCAGCACGTCGGCCGCCCCCTCCATCTCCTTCATGCCGAAGCCGCCGCCCGAGGTGAACACCGGGAATACCGTGCGGTGCGAGGTGTCCTTGGCGAGCATGGTGGTGGTGATGGAGCAGCCGCTTTCCAGCGAGGCGATCGCCTCCGACGCGATGATGGTCTTGCCGCGCAGGATGCCGTGCTGGTCGGGAAAGGCGAGGCGGATGACCTCGAGGTTCTTTTCCTCGACGAGGCGCCGCATGCGCGTCGCCGCGTCCTTCTGCTCATCCGACCACAGCGCATGACGCGCGACGAAAGTCACTTTGCCGCTCCTTCAGCTGCCGTAGGGTGGGCAAAGCGAAGCGTGCCCACCACGTCTGTCGTTCGCACGCGGGCATGGCGGGCACGGCGCTTTGCGCCTTTGCCCACCCTACGGGAGCCGACCACAGTCGTCACTCCGCCGCCGTCAACCGATGCACGTTGTCCGCGATCTCCTTCGGAACAGGCGCGGTCCACGGTGCGCCGCGGCGGCGCTTGACGTCGACTTCCATCCAGTAGGTCTCCCAGCCCCGCGTCGGCCCGATGCCGTCCATGGTCGCGGGTCCCTGGATGCTGCGCGCATTGGCCTCGTCCAGAAACAGCATCGGCTTCTCGCCGCCCAGAACCTTCTCGATTTCCTGCCGCAGCAGGCGGCGATACTGCACGATCGCCTTGTCGCTCGAGCCGAGATGCTCCTTGGTGCGATCCTGGATCGCGCCCATCGACTCCACCGCCCACTGGTCGTGGACGTTGATGTCGCTGCCCATGCCGGTATAGGTCGCGGTCTGCTGCTCGTGCGGATCGAAACCGTAATCGTTGCTGCGGTTTTTCCGCGACTTGTAGTCGGGCAGCTCGTACAGCTCGAGCCGCTGGTCGCGCATCTTCTGCTTGTCGACCGGGTTCGCGTAGCTGGTGAAGATCGCATACCAGTAGCAATTCTCGTCGTCGACCGGCACGTGCCATTGCGTGATCGTCATCTCCGTGCTCATGGGGATGACGAAGCCGTGCGGGAAGAGCTGGTTGGTGACGCGCACATGGGTGCGCTCCTCGTCGATCTCGCGCAGTGCGATCAGCCGCAATCCGTATTCGGTATGCTCGACATTGATGATCGGACGGTCGTATTCGCGCAGGATTTTTGTCATCGGAAGGTCGGAGCCGGCGGAGGCGCCGCGGAACTGCTTGCCGTAGGCCGTGGAGGTGTCCTCGTCCTCGAAGAAGCGATGCAGGTACGATGCGTGGGCGGGATCGATGCCGACTTCGAGTGCCTGGAGCCAGTTGCAGGCCATATGGCCTTTGAACGCAAAAGTGTGCGTGCCGGGCGCGACGAAGCAGTCGAGCTCCGGAAATGCCGGCGGCTCGCCCTCGCCGAGATAGGCCCAGAGGATCCCGCTCTTCTCCACCACGGGATAGGAGCGCTGACGGATGTTCTGGCAGAGCTTCGAGTCCTTCGGCTCAGCCGGGGTCTCGATGCACTGGCCGGTGGCGTCGAACAGCCAGCCATGGAAGGCGCAGCGCAGGCCGCCGTGCTCGAGCCGCCCGAAGGCGAGGTCGGCGCCGCGATGCGCGCAGTGACGGTCGATCAGCCCGTAGCGTCCGGTCTCGTCGCGGAACAGAACCAGGTTTTCGCCGAGCAGCCTGACCGGCCGGATCGGCCGCTCGCCCTCCAGCTCATCCACCAGCGCCGCCGGTTGCCAGTAGCTCCGCATCAGTCTGCCGCAGGGATCCTTCGGCCCGCTGCGGGTGATCAGGTCGTTCTGCGCCTGGCTCATCATGGCGAGTGCATCCTTCAATCTCGGAGTGGCGTTTGTTCGCCTATTGAACGAATGGGCGAATTATGACATGCCTTGGACCGGCAGCAAGCACTATTTTGCAGGAATGTCCGACGCCATGCCCAAGCTGAAGCGAAGCGAGACCGACGAGCGCGCGACGGATTTCGTCGAAAGCCTCGATCGCGGCCTGCGCCTGCTTCAGTCCTTCGGCACGACGGTAGGCCCGATGACCTTGAGCGATCTCGCCCGCGCCGCCGATCTTCCGCGCGCCACCGCCCGGCGCATGCTGTTCACGCTCCAGCGTGGCGGCTTCGTCGGTGGTGACGGCAAGCTGTTCACGTTGACGCCGCACGTGCTGACCCTTGCCGCCTCGTTTCTGCGCTCCAACCAGCTCGTCACGGTGCTGCAACCGGTGCTCGATCGCGCCGCGACTGCGGCAAATGAAATCGCGTCACTCGCGGTGCTCGACGGTGACGACGTCGTGTTCGTGGCGCGGAGCAGTCCGGCGCGGATGTTTTCAGGCGGGCTGGAGATCGGCTACCGGCTGCCGGCGTTCTGCACCTCGGTCGGCCGCGCCATGCTGGGTCAGCTCGGCGATGCCGAACTCGCCGCGCGCCTGAAAACAATGACGCGCGAAGCGCTGACGCCGCAGACGGTGACCGATCCCGGGGCGCTGCTGGCACGGATCGTCGCCGACCGCGGGCAGGGCTATTCGCTGGTCGACCGCGAGGCCGAGCCGCATTTCCGTTCAATCTCGGTTCCCGTCCGCCGCTACGACGATGTGATCGTCGCCGCGATCAACATGGGCGCCCATGTCGACCGCGTGCCGGCTCAGGAGCTGATCGACCGCTTCCTGCCGCTGCTGCGCGAGGGCGCCGACGCGGTCCGTTCGCAGTTGCTGTAGCTACAGCGCACTTCGCTCGGGCTGCCTGGCAGGCTATAATGCGCGGCACAAGAGAACAGGGAGGATGCCATGCACCATACCATGGTTCCCAGTGATCGCGTGGAGCACGTCGCCGTCTACGGGCGCGACGGCACGAAGCTTGGCACGATTGAGCGACTGATGCTCGACAAGGTCAGCGGAATGGTCACCTATGCCGTGATCAAGACCGGCGGGCTGCTCGGTACTCATCATCATTATCCGGTGCAGTGGAGCGCCCTGAAATACGATCGCGGCCGTCAGGCCTTCCAGGTCGAACTGACGATGGACGAGTTCAGCGGCGGTCCATGCGAGTTCGATGGCGATGAGTTCGATTGGGGCGACCGCTCGCGGTCCTACCCGCATCCGAATTACTGGTCGGTCTAGTCGCGTCGGAAGACTTGCAGCCCGGGTCAGCGGAGCGATAGCCGAGAGCGCTACACGTTGGCTTGATCGACGCGCTTACGGCCGGTTGCGCATCCAGTCGGCGAGACCGGACAGCGCGCGGTCGAGGTCTTGCCGCGCGGCCGCATCAGTCACCGTCTCCTCCAGCGCGCCGCGCATGCAGAGTAGCCACGCATCGCGCTCGGCATCGCCGATGGCAAAGCCGATATGGCGCTGGCGCAGCCGTGGATGGCCTTTTTCGACGGAGTAAAGTTTTGGCCCGCCGGTCCATTCGGTGAGATAGCGCTTCAGCACGTCCCTGATCAGGCCGAGATCGGCGGCATGCATCGCGCGAATGGCGTTTGCTTCCGGCAGGGTGTCCATCCGCTCGTAGAAGCGGTCGACCAGCCGGTCGATCGTGGCACTGCCCCCGATCCGCTCGAACATGGACGTTGCGACGTCGCTGTCGGCCATATCAAGTCCCGACCTACAGCGCCACGCTGCGCAGCCCGAAGCTGCGGGCTTCGTTCTGGAGCACCGGACGCACCGCATCGATCAGCCGCGCGGCCGCGGCGTCGACCGACAATCCCGCCGTATCCACCACCGCCGTCGCGCGTGCGTACAACGGCTCGCGGCTCAGCAGGATGTTGCGCAGCTCGGCCATGGCGGAGCGGTCGTCGGCCATCGGGCGGAGATCGCCCTGGCGGCGGACACGGGCCATGTGCTCCTCCGGCTCGGCCTTCAGCCAGATCGTGTAGAACGACGACAGGATCTGGTCGAAGGTCAGCGGTTCCGAGACGATGCCGCCGCCGGTCGCCAGCACCATCAGCTCGTTGCGCGCGAGCAGCTGTTGCAGCGCCGCCTGCTCCATGCGGCGAAAGCCTTCCTGGCCGTAGAGCGCGATGATCTCGGCGACCGAGAGGCCGTTCTGCTGCTCGACCTCCTTGTTGAGCTCGACGAAGCTCCAGCCGATCTTCTTCGCCAGCATCCGGCCGAGCGTGGATTTGCCGGCGCCGCGCAGGCCGATCAGAGCAATGCCGCAGAACGGCGCGCGCCGCGGCGCGGATGCGCTGCCGCCGGCGAGGACATCCTTGGCCTGAGCGATCTGTGCCGGCGTCGCCTTGCGCAGCAGATCGCGAAACATCTGCCAGTCGGGCGTCGGATCGGTCGAGGGGAGCAGGTCCTCGAGATGCGCGCCCATCGCGTCCGAGACGCGGCGCAGCAGCACGATCGAGACGTTGCCCTTGCCGCTCTCGAGCTGCGCGATGTAGCGCTCCGAAATCCCTGATACCTTGGCGAGCACTTTGCGCGACATGCCGCGCAGCGCGCGCATGGTGCGCACGCGCTGGCCGAGCTGTTCGAGGAAGCGGGATTCGGCGTCGGGACTGTCGGTCATGGACTACAGATCAGAGCCTTCTTTAGGGTTTAGGGGATGTCCCGCGGCGTGCTTTAATGAAACATAGTGCCTGCTAGCATTGACAGCAAGCCGCCACAGTGTCTTTGTATGAATTATAATTCTAAAATCGAGGGAGAAGTCCGTGAGCGAGGGATCCTATAACGCGGTGACCTGGCTGCTCGACCGTAACGTCGAGGCGGGCCGCGGCGGGAAGCTGGCTTTCGACGACACCGTCTCGCGGCTCACCTATGGCGAGCTTCAGCGCGAGACGCGGCGCGCCGCCAACATGCTGCGCCGGCTCGGCGTCCGCCGCGAGGAACGCGTGGCGATGATCATGCTGGACACGGTCGATTTCCCGATCGTGTTCCTGGGTGCGATCCGCGCCGGCATCGTGCCGGTGCCGCTCAACACGCTGCTGACGGCGGACCAATACGCCTACATCCTCGCCGATTGCCGCGCGCGCGTGTTGTTCGTGTCGGAAGCGCTCTACCCCGTCATCAGGGACGTCGTCGGCCGCATGCCCGATCTGGAGCATGTCGTCGTCTCCGGCGCCAAGCAGAACGGTCACAAGCAACTCGCCGAGGAGCTCGCGGACGAGAGCGACAAATTCACCACCGCCGCCACGCATCCCGACGAGCCGGCGTTCTGGCTCTATTCGTCCGGCTCGACCGGCATGCCCAAGGGCGTGCGTCACATCCATTCGAACATGCAGGCGACCGCCGACACTTATGCGAGCCAGGTCTTGGGCATCCGCGAGAGCGATGTCTGCCTCTCCGCCGCCAAGCTGTTCTTCGCCTATGGCCTCGGCAACGCGTTGACCTTCCCGATGTCGGTCGGCGCCAGCGTCATCCTCAACAGCGAGCGGCCGACGCCGGCGCGCATGTTCGACCTGATGAACCGCTACAAGCCGTCGATCTTCTACGGCGTGCCGACGCTGTTCGCGGCGATGCTCAACGACGAAACCATGAAGAGCGAGCGCGGCGGCGGCGCCCTGCGCATCTGTACCTCGGCCGGCGAGGCGTTGCCGGAATCCGTCGGCCTCAGCTGGAAGGCGCGCTTCGGCGTCGACATCCTCGACGGCGTCGGCTCGACCGAGCTGTTGCACATCTTCCTGTCGAACGCGCCCGGCGACATCAAATACGGCTCTTCCGGCAAGCCGGTGCCGGGTTATGCCGTGCGGCTCGTCAACGAATCCGGCCAGGACGTCGCCGACGGCGAAGTCGGTGAGCTCCTGGTCGATGCGCCTTCCGCCGGCGAAGGCTACTGGAATCAGCGCCACAAGAGCCGCCGCACCTTTGAAGGACCGTGGACCCGCACCGGCGACAAATATGTCCGCGACGGCGAGGGCCGCTACACCTTCTGCGGCCGCGCCGACGACATGTTCAAGGTTTCCGGCATCTGGGTCTCGCCGTTCGAGGTCGAGAGCGCGCTGATCACGCATCCCGCCGTGCTGGAAGCTGCCGTCGTGCCCGAGGCCGATCCGGAGGGCCTGCTGAAGCCGAAGGCCTTCGTCGTGCTGCGTCCGGGTGTGAAGACGACCGACTTGCAGGAAATGCTGAAGGAGCACGTCAAGCAGAAGATCGGCCCCTGGAAATACCCGCGCTGGATCGACGTGGTGGAGTCGTTGCCGAAGACCGCGACGGGAAAGATCCAGCGGTTCAAGCTGCGGGACGGGACGAATTGAGTGAGCGCATGTCGAACGTGACTGACACTGTCGCAGCGGACTCCACTGCGCTCCCTCCCCCGCAAGGAGGGAGGGCGGGGGACAGGGGTAGCCCAGCAAACGGTTTTCATTGTCGCGCGCCAGATGGTCTCCGCCACACCGGGAGTCCCCGTGTGGCACCCCTCTCCCTAGCCCTCCCCCGCAAGGGGGGAGGGAACGACGGAGCGCTTGGCCACGTCTCGTTCTCATCGCCCGAAGATTGAGTGACAGCATGACAAACCTCGCCCCCACCGGCTTCCTCAGCATCGATGGCGCCAGCCTCGAATACAAATGGCTCGCGCCGCAATCGGCTGACGCGCCGACCATCGTGTTGCTGCATGAAGGGCTCGGCTCCGTCGGCCTCTGGGGCGACTTCCCTGAAAAACTCCGGCAGGCAACCTCCGCCGGCGTCTTCGTCTATTCGCGCGCGGGCTATGGCCAGTCGAGCCCGGTGACGCTGCCGCGACGGCTCGACTACATGCATCGCGAGGCGCTCGACGTGCTGCCGAAAATCCTCGATGCGATCGGGTTCAAGCGCGGCCTCCTGCTCGGCCATTCCGACGGCGCTTCGATTGCGACGATCTATGCCGGCGCGCATCAGGACCACCGGCTGAGCGGCCTCGTGCTGATCGCGCCGCACTTCATCGTCGAGGACGTCTCGGTGAAGTCGATTGCCGAAATCAAGACGGCCTTCGAGACCACCGATCTCAAGGCAAAGCTTGCGCGCTGGCACAAGGACGTCGACAACGCCTTCCATGGCTGGAACGGCGCCTGGCTCGACCCCAAGTTCCGCGACTGGGATATTTCCGAATATCTCGCCTATATCCGTGTCCCTGTCATGATCCTGCAAGGCGCGAATGACCAATATGGGACACTGCGTCAGGTCGAAATCGCGCAGGAAGAGTGTTATTGTCCGGTAGATTTGAAAATCATTTCAGACGCGGGCCATTCCCCGCATCGTGAAGCGCCGGGGGCGACGCTTGACGCGATTGAGCAATTTGCAAGTGCGGCCCTGCGCGACGATCAGGGACTCCAGGGACGCGCCGCATGATGTTGCGGAGGCACGCCCTCAATGAGTGTGCCGTCGAACGCGAGCGGCCCGCTGCCGTGGCCGCAATGGGCCCACGTGCCGGGCGAGACCGGTGCGGTCGATGCGGACCACGAGACGCTCGACCTGGCCAAGGCGCTGGTGCCTTCGGCCTTTCGCGGCCATGTGCCGGCGCGCCATCCGGCGCTGCGTTACGGGCTCGCTCTCAACGACCGCGGCTATTTCTGGGAATCGCAGGAGGTGCTGGAAGCGGTGTGGGCCGCAGCGCCGCAAGGCGGCCGCGAGCGCATTCTGCTGCGCGCCTGCATCCACATCGCCAATGCGAATCTGCGGCTGCGCATGCAGCGGCTGCATTCGGCCGCCCGGCTGTTCGGCGAGGCGCTCGGCGAACTGCGGCCGCTGAATTCCCGCAAGGCGGCTGCGGCCGGCGATGGCTTCGTCGAGACCTTCCCTGTTCCGGCCCTGGTCGCGCTGTTGCAAGCCAAGCTCGGCCGGTCTGAGCTTTCCAAGGCAGACTGGATCGCCCTCGGCGCGATCGTGCGGTCCTGAATTGCGCGCATGAAACAAAATGCATGTCCATCCCGCTAAGGGGTAGACGGCTGTAAAAAGATGCACTATTGTGCATCTAACGCTAAAGCTCAGAACGCATAATCAAGCTCAAGGGTGGCCCATGGCCGGGGAAGATCGGCGCCTCGCAGGCGGCGCGACATTCATCGATTTCCAGACCGAGCCGTCCCGCTATCGGCACTGGAAGGTTGCGGTCGAAGGTGACGTCGCGACGCTGACCATGGATGTCGACGAGAACGGCGGTCTGTTCGAAGGCTATCTGCTCAAGCTCAATTCCTACGATCTCGGCGTCGACATCGAACTCGCGGACGCCGTGCAGCGGCTGCGCTTCGAGCACCCCGAGGTGAAGGTCGTGGTGATGCGCTCGGCCAAGAACCGCGTGTTCTGCGCCGGCGCCAACATCCGCATGCTCGCGGGCTCCACCCATGCCCACAAGGTCAATTTCTGCAAGTTCACCAACGAGACCCGTAACGGCATGGAGGATTCGTCGGAGAATTCCGGCCAGCGTTTCATCACCGTGGTGAACGGCTCGGCCGCCGGCGGCGGCTATGAGCTGGCGCTCGCCACCGACCACATCATCCTCGCCGACGACGGCTCGTCTGCCGTCGCTCTGCCCGAAGTGCCGCTGCTCGCGGTGCTGCCTGGCACCGGCGGCCTCACCCGCGTCGTCGACAAGCGCAAGGTGCGCCGCGACCACGCCGATTTCTTCTGCACCATCGAGGAGGGCGTGAAGGGCAAGCGCGCCGTGCAGTGGCGATTGGTCGACGAGATCGCGCCGAACTCAAAACTCGAAGCCAAGGTCGCCGAGCGCGCCAGGGAATTCGCAGCCGCCTCGAAACGCAAGGGCAGCGGCAAGGGCATCGCGCTCACCCCGCTCAAGCGCATCATCGACGAAACCAGCATCCGCTACGGCTTCGTCACGGTCGATATCGACCGCACGGCCCGCATCGCCACGATCTCGATCAAGGCGCCGGAGGCGCCGCCGCCGGCCGACATTGACGGCATGATGGCGCAGGGGGCGTCGTTCTGGCCGCTTCAGGTCGCGCGCGAGATCGACGACGCGATCCTGCACCTGCGCATCAACGAGCTCGAGATCGCGATGCTGGTGTTCAAGAGCCATGGTGACCGCGCCCACGTGCTCGCCAGCGATGCCTTCCTCGAAGCCAACAAGGTGCACTGGCTGGTCAACGAAATCCGGCACTACTGGAAGCGCGTGCTCAAACGCATCGACGTCACCTCGCGTACACTGGTGACGCTGGTCGAGCCCGGCTCCTGCTTTGCCGGCACGCTCGCCGAGCTCGTCTTCGCCGCCGACCGCTCCTACATGCTGATCGGCACCCGCCAGGGCGACAATCGTCCGCCGCCCTCGATCGAGCTGTCGGCGATGAATTTCGGTCCGTATCCGATGAGCCATGGCCTGACGCGGCTTTCGTCGCGTTTCCAGGCCGATCCGTCCGATGTGGAGCGCGCGGAAGCCACCATGGGTACCGCGATCGATGCCGAGCAGGCCGAAGAACTCGGCCTCGTCACCTTCGCGCTCGACGACATCGACTGGGACGACGAGGTTCGCGTGTTTCTGGAGGAGCGCGCCAGCTTCTCGCCCGACAGTCTCACCGGCATGGAAGCGAATTTGCGCTTCGTCGGTCCCGAGACGATGGAATCGAAGATCTTCTCGCGTCTCACCGCCTGGCAGAACTGGATCTTCCAGCGCCCCAACGCGGTCGGCGAGGAAGGCGCGCTGCGCCGCTACGGCAGCGGCCAGAAGCCGAAATTCGATATGACGAGAGTGTAGTTTTCGTGTCCCGGGCGCGCTGCGGCACCAAAAGCGCAACGCGCGTCTTCAACGCGCTATGGTGCCGCTGCGCAGAACCGGGACCCGGAACGGACCAGACAATAGGTCCCGGCTCAGCAGTGCAGCACTTCGCGCCGCACTGCGTCCGGGACACGAGACGGAGCAAGGAGATGCGGCCATGAACATGAACATCATGAACGTCGACTACTCGACCAAGATTCCGAACAACGTGAATCTCGCCGAAGACCGCCAGGTGCTCAAAGCGCTGGAAGGCTGGCATCCCGGCTACATGGACTGGTGGAGCGACATGGGCCCCGAGGGCTTCCAGGAATCGCTGGTGTATCTGCGCACGGCCTATTCAGTCGATCCGCGCGGCTGGGCCAAGTTCGACTATGTGCGCATGCCCGACTATCGCTGGGGCATCCTGCTCGCGCCGCAGGAGGAAAATCGCGTCGTCCCGTTCGGCGAGCATTTTGGCGAGCCGGCCTGGCAGGAAGTCCCGGGCGAGTATCGCGCCATGCTGCGCCGCCTGATCGTGATCCAGGGCGACACCGAGCCGGCCTCCGTCGAGCAGCAGCGCCATCTCGGCAAGACCGCGCCCTCGCTCTACGACATGCGCAATCTGTTCCAGGTCAATGTCGAGGAGGGTCGTCACCTTTGGGCGATGGTCTATCTGCTCCAGAAATATTTCGGCCGCGACGGCCGCGAGGAGGCCGATGATCTGCTGCGTCGTCGCTCAGGCGATGCCGACGCGCCGCGCATGCTGGGCGCCTTCAACGAGGCGACGCCGGACTGGTTGTCCTTCTTCATGTTCACCTATTTCACCGACCGCGACGGCAAGATGCAGCTGCACAGCCTCGCCCAGTCGGGCTTCGATCCGCTCTCGCGGACCTGCCGCTTCATGCTGACGGAAGAAGCGCACCACATGTTCGTCGGCGAGACCGGCATCACCCGCGTGGTGCAGCGCACCTGCGATGCAATGCGCGAAGCCGGCATCACCGATCCCACCGACATCGCCAAGGTCCGCGCGCTCGGCGTGATCGACCTGCCGACGATCCAGAAGAAGCTGAACCTGCACTACACGTTGTCGCTCGACCTGTTCGGCTCGGAAGTCTCGACCAACGCGGCGAATGCCTTCAACACCGGCATCAAGGGCCGCTATCACGAGACCCAGATTGACGACGATCACCAGCTCAAGAACGCGACCTATCCGGTGCTCAAGTTCATCGACGGCGAGATCAAGCTGGTCGATGAGCCGGCGCTGACCGCGCTCAACATGCGCCTGCGCGATGATTACAGCCAGGATTGCGTCAAGGGCATGCTGCGCTGGAACAAGGTGATCTCGACCGCTGGCTATCAGTTCCAGCTCAAGCTGCCGAATGTCGCCTTCCACCGCCACATCGGCGAGTTCAAGGACGTGCATGCGACCCCGGACGGTCTCTTGATCGACGATGCCACCTGGGCGAAGCGCAAGGACGAATGGCTGCCTTCGACGGCCGACGGCGACTTCATCTCCTCGCTGATGCAGCCCGTGACCGAAACCGGCCAGTTCGCCTCCTGGATCTCGCCGCCGAAAGTCGGCATCGACAACAAGCCCGGCGATTTCGAGTACGTGAAGATCGAGTCGTAGGCGACTTCTTCACCTCTCCCCGCTTGCGGGGAGAGGTCGGATCGCTCTTGCGATCCGGGTGAGAGGGTACAGGTGCGGCGACAATCTCACGTGAGGAGAGAGCCCCTCACCCCAACCCTCTCCCCGTAAGAACGGGGCGAGGGAGCGCACCGTCCGCGCCGCGGGCTCGCGCCGCCTACCCCGCGATCTCAAGCCCGGCATTGGCGTAGACCACGCCGCCGTCGACGGCGATGGTGTTGCCGACCACGTAGTCGCCGGCCCGCGACGCGAGATAGATCGCCACTCCCGCCATGTCCTCGTCGGTTCCGATGCGCCGCGCCGGAATACGCTTTGCGACGTCGTCCGCATGGTCGCGCGCGGCCCGGTTCATGTCGGACTTGAACGCGCCGGGCGCGATCGCGGTGACATTGATGTTGTCCTTGATCAGTTTCGTCGCCATGCGCCGCGTCAGATGGATCACGGCGGCTTTGCTGGCGGCGTAGGAATAGGTCTCGCTCGGATTGACGAAGATGCCGTCGACCGAGGCGATGTTGATGACCTTGGCCGGACGTTCTGCGCTTGCAGCCGCGCGCAGCGGTTTCGCCAGCGCCTTGGTCAGGAAGAACAGCGACTTGACGTTGAGGTCCATGACCTTGTCCCAGCCGCTTTCCGGGAATTCGTCGAACTCCGCGCCCCAGGCGGCGCCGGCATTGTTGACGAGGATGTCGAGCTTCGGCTCCAGCTTGATGATTTCGCCGGCGAGCTTGTCGCAGCCTTCGACGGTCGAGATGTCGATCGGCAGCGCGATGCACTCGCCGTGATATTGGCCTGACAGCTCTTTCGCCGTAGCCTCGCAAGGTCCCGCCTTGCGCGCGGTGATGTAGACCTTCGCAGCGCCTTGCGCGAGGAAGCCCGCCGCGATCATCTTGCCGATGCCGCGCGAGCCGCCGGTCACGAGTGCGATGCGGCCTTTGAGCGAGAACAGATCGTCGAACATGGTGCCTCCCTTTGGTTTGGCGACGTTTTGAGCGCGGCAGGGAGGGGAGTCAAGGAACCGTCGCGCGCTCCGCCCTCATCCTGAGGAGCGCGTCAGCGCGTCTCGAAGGATGCGGGCGGCCCATCCTTCGAGACGCGCTCCTTCGGAGCGCCCTCAGGATGAGGTCTGAGTGTGAAGGATCAGGCCGCCGCGATCCGGCGGAAGCCGTTCCACATCGCGGTCGCGGCGCCCGAGGTCAACACCGGCAGAATTCGCGCGTCCTGGTAATTGCCGTTGAGCGAGACGCGCGGCAGCGCGGTCATGTGGCCGGCGTTCTCGGCGAACAGCATGCCGGGCCGCGTCGTCACCGCGGTCTTGAATCCGGCGGCCGCAGCAAGGGTGAATTCGCGCGCGCCCGCCGCTCCACGGTCGCCATAGGGATAGGCGAAATGCTGCACCGTGCGGCCGAGCGCCTGCTCGATCCGCGCGCGGCTCGCCGCCATCTCCTGCGTGGCGATCTCTTCGCTTTGCCTGGCCAGGTTGCAATGGCTGACGGTGTGGGCGCCGATCGTGACGAGGGGATCGGCGGCAAACGTCTTCACCTCGTCCCAGGACAGGCAGAGGTCGCGGCACAGCGCGGCGATGTCGACGCCGTATCTCGTGCAGAGCGCCTCGATCTCGCGCTTGAGATCGTGCTCACCCGGCAGCGCGCGCAGCCAGTCGTGCAGACGGTCGAATGCGACCTGCTTGGCCGCGGGCGTGGTCGCATCGAGCCGCAGCGCCGAAGTGCCGATCTTCACCTCGATCTGCTCGGTCTTGGCGATCACGGCCTCCAGTGCCGCCCACCACAGCCGTCCGGTGCCCTCGGCGAAGTCGCTGGCGACATAGACCGCCAGTGGCGCGTCAAATTCGCGCAGAACGGGCAGCGCATGGTCGAGATTGTCGCGATAGCCGTCATCGAGCGTGAAAGCGGCGAAGCGGCGGGAGAACCGGCCCCGCACCAGCCGCTCATGCAGCTCGTCCATGCTGACGATGTCGATCTCGCGCGAGCGCAAATGGCTCAGGGCGGCGCGCAGGAATTCGGGGGTGACCTCGAGATGCCGGTTCGGCTGGAATGCGGCCTCGCGGGCCGGCCGCACGTGATGCAGCATGAAAATGGCGCCGACGCCCGACAAAAGCGGGCGCAACAGGTGGTGCGCCCCGCTGAAATAGAGTGCTTCCAGCCCGGCGCGGATGACGTTGTTACGAAGTTGTTTCATGACCGGCTGGCGGACTCTGGCATTCCACCCTCAACTTACGGAAGAACCCTTGAAGAAAAAGTTATTCCAATTGTCCATGCAAAGGCCTTGGGAGGGCCGCCATTTCCGGTTTGACAGCCTGACAAGGGTTTGTTTTGTCTCCGGTTCCAGAGTTCGGGTCGTCGAATGCAGAAGCTTTTCAGGTGGGCCAGCAAATGGTGGCCGGGGCTGATCCCCCTGGCTGTCATGTGGGGATTTGCGGCCTGGAAGAACACCTTACCGGTCGAGGCGGACCTGTCCGCCCGCAGCTCGGCGGCGCTCAAGGATACCGTTCTGGACAAGACCCGGATCGCGGTGGACGGCCGCGACGTCCGCCTGGCCGCGGACGCCTTTTCCGAGGAAGGGCGCCGGGACGCCGTGATGGCGGTGGAGATCGTCCCGGGCGTGCGCCTGGTCGACGACCAGACCCGCCTCGTTGCCGAGGCCAAGCCCTTCGTCTGGAACGCCGAGCGTGACGTGGTGCGGGTGACGCTGTCGGGCTCCGCGCCCTTGCCGTCGATCAAGGGCCGCCTGACCGAGGCGGCCCGCAAGGGGGGTGGCGGTGTCGAGGTGGCCGATCAGATGGGGCTGGCGCGGGGCGCGCCGCCGCGGTTCGAGGCGGCTGCGATGCTGCTGCTCGACCAGATCGGCAAGCTCAAGGACGGCAAGATCACGATAACGGACACCAAGGTCAACCTGTCGGGCATGGCGCGCGAACTCGGCGGCCGCGAAGCGGTCGCAGCCGCGCTCAAGAACCTGCCTGAAGGCTTTTCGATCGCCGCCAACGACGTCAAGGCGCCGCCCTACGTCTTCCAGGCCTACAAGGATCCGGTGGCCGCGACGGTGACGCTCACCGGCTACGTTCCCGACAACAATGTCCACGCAGCCATCGCCACAAGCGCGTCGCGAAAGTTCTTCAACGAAAAGGTCGTCGACAATCTCAAGGCCAGCGTCGGCGCGCCCGGCTCCTTCAACATCGCCGTGATTGCAGCGCTCGGCGCGCTGTCGCGGCTGTCGACCGGCACGCTCGTCGTATCCGACCGCGAGGTGAAGCTGTCGGGCGATGCGCTCTATGAAGGTGCGGCCAACGACATCCGCGCGGGCCTCGGCAAGGACTTCCCGAAAAACTGGCAATACAAGCCGGAAATCACGGTCAAGCCGGCGGCCGGCCCGGTCGACGGCACGGTGTGCCAGCAACTGTTCTCGGAGCTCCTGAGCAAGGCCAACATCCGCTTCGGACCCAAGCGCGCCGACATAGATCCGGATTCCGTCGGCATTCTCGATCATCTGATCGAGAATGCACTGCGCTGCCCCACCACCAATATCGAGGTCGCCGGCCACACCGATGCCGATGGCGAGGACGCCTTCAACCAGGCGCTCTCGGAGAAGCGCGCGCAGGCGGTGATCGACTATCTGGTCAAGGCCGGGCTGCCGGCCAGCCGCTTCACCGCAGTCGGCTATGGCAGCACGCGGCCGGTCGCCGGCAACGACACCGACGACGGCAAGGCGCAGAATCGCCGTATCGAATTTCTGGTGAGGTGACGATGCCCTATCTCGTCTCATTCCATCTGGGCTGGCTGATCGGCTCGCTGCTGCTCGGCTTTTGCATGGGCTGGATCTCGGTGGTCCAGCGCGGCAATGGCACCTCGAAAGTGACCGCGCGCTGGCTCGCGGTGCTCGCGATCGCTCTGGTCGGCGCTTCGCTTTCGCATGTGGTCCCCGGCCGCTTCGGCTACTGGCTCGACCTCGGCCTGATCATGTTCGCCTGCTACCTCGTCGGCTGCACCATTGGCGCCTGGCTCCGCGATCGGGTGGTCTCGCGTACCGCGCCGGCGGGCTGACCGAGTCCATATCGTGCTGGCGAAACGTCACTGACCTTGCGGCCGGGAAAACTCGTGCTGCGATGCGCTCAGTGAAAGCCGGCGCTCAAGTTGCGGTCGCGAATTCCGATGGCCTTGGCCTGCGCAGCAGACACGCCATCCCGGCACTGGATATACCGCAACACTTGCGCGTCAGTGCCCGCGGCGTGCGCGCGCCACATGTCGAGATTGAAACCGTTCTTGGCCATGCACGCCTGCGAATGCGGACTGTCGTTGCGCTCTCTGGCGCCGGCTGGAGCGGCGGCCATAACGACCACCGCGATGACGGCGCCGAGCTGAAACCTCATGGTTTCTCCCCCCTCTCATGCAAATTCTTGTTTGAAGCGACCGCTGCCGAGACCGGCGGCCGGCTATCTTGCTGCCGAGAACCTCGCCGATTGTCCGTTCGCTCGCCAGAGGCAGCGGAGAGATAACCACAGGTAGTTGCGGCGGGAGCGCTCAACGGCCCGGCCGATCGTCTCGTTGCACCGGCCCGGGTGCGGCAGGGGGCGGGCAGCCGGCAAGTCGGGTCCCCCCCTCTTTCAACAGGCGGGTGCGGCCCATAGATTGACGTCGGCTTAAGTCGTGACGGAACATTGTACGGTCGAAATCATCAAAACTTCATGGCGACTGCGCAGGATTGCCGTGGAGATTCGCGCCAGTCTTGCCGCCGAAAGCGCCAAACCGTGCATCAGGAGCCCGCAACCCTGCCTAAAATATTGAAGGCACGAGTTTTTGTTCGAATTGCCGAATTCCACTCCGCCCGGAAACGCGCTAGTGGAAGGGGAGCGGGCATGCGCGATGCCGGGGCCGGCGGCGAGGGGTCGTTGGGTACCTGCATGTCGTCCGCCTGTTCGCCGGCCACCCCGGCCGCTGAAGCGTTGTTCGAGGTCTAGATGCTGGAAGCCATCCGCAGGGCGATATCGTTTCTGCGCCAGAAGCAAATCCTGCATAAGCTTGGAGTTGTGATCAGCGTCGCGGTCATCGGCATCGCTTGCTATGTGCTCTATCACATGCTGCGAGGCATCGATTTCAACGAGGTCGTCGAAGCGATCAAGAGCACCGAGCCGAGCCAGATTGCGATGGCGGGGCTGTTCGTCGCTGCGGGCTATTTCACCCTGACCTTCTACGACCTGTTCGCGGTGCGGGCCATCGGCCACTCCCATGTGCCCTATCGCATCAATGCGCTCGCGGCCTTTACCAGCTATTCGATCGGCCACAATGTCGGCGCCAGCGTCTTCACCGGCGGCGCGGTGCGCTACCGCATCTATTCGGCCTACGGCCTGAACGCGATCGACGTCGCGAAAATCTGCTTCCTCGCCGGCCTGACCTTCTGGCTCGGCAATGCCGCCGTGCTCGGCCTCGGCATCTCCTATCATCCGGAGGCCGCCGCCTCGATCGACCAGTTGCCGCCGTGGCTGAACCGGGCGGTGGCGATGATGATCATCGTCGGGCTGGTCGCCTATGTGGTCTGGGTCTGGACCCAGCCGCGGGTGGTCGGCCGCGGGCCGTGGACCGTGATGCTGCCGGGCGGCCCGTTGACCCTGCTCCAGATCGCCATCGGCATCATCGACCTCGGCTTCTGCGCGCTCGCGATGTACGTGCTGGTCCCGGACGAGCCCAATCTCGGCTTCGTGGTGGTCGCGGTGATCTTCGTCTCGGCCACCCTGCTCGGCTTTGCCAGCCATTCGCCCGGAGGCCTCGGCGTGTTCGACGCCGCCATGCTGGTCGGCCTCTGGCAGATGGATCGCGAGGAACTTCTGGGCGGGATGCTGCTGTTCCGCGTCCTCTATTATCTTTCCCCCTTTGTCATATCTGTAATCTTGCTGACGTTTCGCGAAGTTATCATCGGCGCACGATCGAAGCGCCTGCAGCAGGCGGCGCTCAAGCTCGACCCCGGCCCGGCGCGTGAAGCCGCCTATGTGAGAGAGCGTAGCGACAGCGGCGCCTGACCGGCGCAAGTCATGAGTCTCAAGTCTTGAGTCTCAAGTCCAGAGCCTCCAGGAGAAGCCCGCCCCGATGGCGATCGACGCCCCATCTTCTCCCACCGCCCAGCCCTGGTCCGACCGGCTGCGGCACTCGACCATCATCCTGATCGCCGCAGCGCTGGCGCTGTCGGTGGTGGTTTCGCTCGACGAATTGTCGGTGATGCGGGCGGCGACGGTGTTCCTCTGCATCGCGGCTGCGGCGCTGATCCCCTGGCGGCTGCACGATAACGCGGCCTCGCGCGAGGATACCCGCCGCATCAATCCGGTCGAGAGCGCGGCGGTGGCCGCAGTCGTCGCCGGCATGCCGGATCCGGCGGTTCTGCTCGACCGTGCCGGCCGCGTCATCCACCTCAACGCCGCTGCCGCCCAGCTCGCCCCGGCGCTGCGGCGGAACGAGCTCGCCCAGTTCGCGCTGCGCTCGCCGGAGATCATCACGGCGCTGCGCGAGTCGATCGCGACCACCGAGCCGCGGCGCACGACCTATCTCGACCATGTCCCGGTCGACCGCTGGATGGAGCTGACGATCACGCCGGTGCCGGTGCCGACCTCGTTCGGCGGCGCCGACAAATGCATGCTGATGACCTTCCACGACCAGACGCCGCTGCGCCGGGTCGAGGAGATGCGCGCCGACTTCGTCGCCAATGCCAGCCACGAGCTGCGCACGCCGCTGGCCGCGCTGTCCGGCTTCATCGACACGCTGCAGGGCCAGGCCAAGGACGATCCCAAGGCACGCGAGCGCTTCCTCGGCATCATGCACAACCAGGCCACCCGCATGGCGCGCCTGATCGACGACCTGCTGTCGCTGTCGCGGGTCGAGCTGTCCGCCCATGTGCGGCCCGACACCCTGGTCGACCTGCTGCCGATCATCTTCCAGGTCGCCGACGGCCTCGAGCCGCTGGCCCGGGAACGCCAGGTCGAGGTCGAGACCCATCTGCCGGAAGCGCCGGTGATGATCGCCGGCGACCGCGAGGAGCTGCTGCGCCTGTTCGAGAACCTGATCGAGAACGCGCTCAAATACGGTGCCTCGGGCGGACGGATCATCGTGTCGCTCAATTCGGCTGCGGCCCCTGATGGAACTCCGGAAATCCGGGTCCTGGTCCGCGATTTCGGCCCCGGCATCGCGCCCGAGCACCTGCCGCGGCTGACCGAGCGGTTCTACCGGGTGGACGTCGGCGACAGCCGCTCGCAGGGCGGGACCGGGCTCGGATTATCGCTGGTGAAACATATTCTTAACCGCCATCGCGGCCGGCTTCTGATCGAAAGCGTGCCCAAGCAGGGCGCCACTTTCACCGCCTGTTTTCCCCAGGTCAGGACTGCGGCTTCAGCCTGAAATCCAAGTGATTTGAGCTGGTTGCGCGTGTCATCCGAGTGTCACGAAACCTTCGTAAAAGCACAGCCGACCGCTCCTAAAGGGACGGCACGGGGAGCGCGATCGGGCGCTGATGGCGCTTCGCTCCCCTGTATGGAGACCAGCATGAATTTCATCAAAACGATCGTCGCTGCCGGCTTGGTCGCCGCATCGACGACGGTGGCCTTTGCTGCCGATATCACCGGTGCCGGGGCGACCTTCCCGTTCCCGATCTATTCCAAATGGGCTGACGCCTACAAGAAGGAGACCGGCAACGGTCTGAACTACCAGTCGATCGGTTCCGGCGGCGGCATCAAGCAGATCCAGGCCAAGACCGTGACCTTCGGCGCGACCGACATGCCGCTCAAGGCCGAGCAGCTCGAGAAGGATGGCCTCGTCCAGTGGCCGATGGTGATGGGCTCGATCGTTCCCGTCGTCAACCTCGAGGGCGTGAAGCCGGGTGAGATGGTGTTCGACGGCGAGACGCTGGCCAGCATCTATCTCGGCAAGATCACCAAGTGGGACGACGCCGCGATCAAGAAGCTCAATCCCAATGTGAAGCTGCCTTCGGACGCGATTACCGTGGTCCGCCGCTCGGACGGTTCGGGCACGACCTTCAACTTCACCAACTACCTCTCCAAGGTCAGCCCGGACTGGAAGAGCAAGGTGGGCGAGGGCACCGCGGTCGAGTGGCCGGTCGGCGTCGGCGCCAAGGGCAACGAGGGCGTCTCCGGCAACATCGGCCAGACCAAGAACTCGATCGGCTACGTCGAGTATGCCTATGCCAAGCAGAACAAACTGACCTACACCAAGATGGTCAACAAGGGCGGCAAGACCGTCGAGCCGACCACCGAGGCCTTCCAGGCGGCCGCCTCCAACGCCGACTGGGCCAAGGCTCCCGGCTATTATGTCATCCTGACCGACCAGCCCGGCGACAAGTCCTGGCCGATCACCGCGGCGACCTTCATCCTCATGCACAAGGATGCGACCGACAAGGCGGCCGCGAAGGAGGCCCTCAAGTTCTTCACCTGGGCGTTCAAGAACGGCGACAAGATGGCTGAGGAGCTCGACTACATCCCGATGCCCGACAGCGTTGTGAAGCTGATCGAGAAGACCTGGTCCGCCGACATCAAGAGCTGAGTGCTCTGGTCCCGGACGCAGTGCCGGGATCTGCAAGACGTCCGCTCCGGATCGGCTTTGCGCCGCATCCGGAGCGCAAGACCGACAATAAGCGTATATAAAACGGGCACAGGGGATCGGCGTGGCTGAGATGGCTGTCGAGAGCAATGTAGTTGATGCCGCCGGACCGTATGATCGCGCCAAGGCGTTGAGCGCGTTCAAGCTCGGCGATGTCACCTTCTACTGGATCACCCGGCTGAGCGCGATCTCGGTGCTGCTGATCCTCGGCGGCATCATCATGTCGCTGGTCGTCGGCGCCTTCCCGGCGATGAAGGAGTTCGGCCTCTCGTTCCTGTGGACGCAGCGCTGGGCACCGTCGGCCGATCCGCCCGTGCTCGGCGCGCTCGGGCCGATGTACGGCACGCTCGTCACCTCCTTCATCGCGATGCTGATCGCCATTCCGGTCGGTATCGGCATTGCGATCTTCCTGACCGAGCTCTGCCCGCAATGGCTGCGCCGCCCGATCGGCATGGCGATCGAGCTGCTCGCCGGCATTCCCTCGATCATCTACGGCATGTGGGGCTTCTTCGTGCTGGGCCCGTTCCTGGCCAACACCTTCCAGCCCTTCATGATCAAGATCTTCGACGGCATCCCCGTGCTGGGCACAATCTTCGCGGGACCGCCGTCCTATCTCAGCCTGTTCAACGCGGCGCTGATCCTCGCGATCATGGTGCTGCCCTTCATCACCTCGATCTCGGTCGACGTGTTCAAGACGGTGCCGCCGGTGCTGAAAGAGGCCGCCTACGGCGTCGGCTGCACCACCTGGGAAGTCGTCCGCAGCGTGGTGATCCCCTACACCCGCGTCGGCGTCATCGGCGGCGTCATGCTGGCGCTCGGACGCGCGCTGGGCGAGACCATGGCGGTGACCTTCATCATCGGCAATTCGTTCCGCATCTCGGGGTCGATCTTCGCGCCGGGCACCACGATCTCGGCGGCGATCGCATCCGAATTCGCCGAAAGCGACGGTCTGCACCAGTCCGGCCTGATCCTGCTCGGCCTCTTGCTGTTCGTACTGACGTTCTTCGTGCTGGCCGCGGCGCGGCTGATGCTGATGCGGCTGGAAAAGAAGGCGGGGAACTAACGCGATGAACCCGATCTATGCACGTCGCCGCCGCAAGGACCTCATCATCCGCGGTCTTTGCTTCGCGGCTGCCGCCTTCGGCGTCACCTGGCTCGCGCTGATCCTGATCACGCTGCTGTACAACGGCCTTGCGGGCCTGAATGTTCAGCTGTTCACCGAGAACACGCCGCCGCCCGGATCCAACGAGGGCGGCCTGCTCAACGCCATCGTCGGTTCGCTGATGATGACCGTGATCGGCGTCGGTATCGGTGCGCCGCTCGGCATGTTCGCCGGCACCTATCTCGCCGAATACGGCCGCAACGACAAGCTGACGTCGGTGATCCGCTTCATCAACGACATCCTGCTCTCGGCGCCATCGATCATCATCGGCCTGTTCATCTATGGCGCCGTGGTGGTGCCGATGCGCGGGTTCTCGGCGGTCGCCGGCTGTCTCGCGCTCGCCGTCATCGTCATTCCGGTGGTGCTGCGCACGACCGAGGACATGCTGCTCTTGGTACCGAACGCGCTGCGCGAGGCGGCCTCGGCGCTCGGGCTGCCGCGCTCGCTGGTGATCAAGCGGATCGCCTACCGTTCGGCGCGCGCCGGCCTGATCACCGGCGTGCTGCTCGCCACCGCCCGCGTCGCCGGCGAGACCGCGCCGCTGCTGTTCACCGCGCTGTCGAACCAGTTCTTCAGCCTGGACCTGACCAAGACGATGGCCAACCTGCCGGTCACCATCAACAACTTCGTGCAGAGCCCCTACGCCTACTGGAAGCAGCTGGCATGGAGCGGGGCGCTGCTCATCACCCTGACCGTGCTTGCCCTGAACATTGGCGCGCGCATACTTGGCGCCGAGAGGACCGCAAAATGAGTGAACTTTCAGTATCGTCGATGAGCGCGGCCGGTGGCCTGCCCCAGACGGCAGCATTGCCCGAGGCTCCCCCCAAGGTGACGGTGCGCAACCTCAATTTCTATTACGGCGAGCACCACGCGCTGAAGAACATCAACCTGACGCTCGGCACCAACCGCGTCACGGCGTTCATCGGCCCGTCGGGCTGCGGCAAGTCGACCCTGCTGCGCATCTTCAACCGGATGTACGACCTCTATCCGGGCCAGCGCGCGACCGGTCAGGTGATGCTCGACCAGACCAACATCCTCGACGGCAAGCTCGACCTCAATCTGCTGCGCGCCCGCGTCGGCATGGTGTTCCAGAAGCCGACGCCGTTCCCGATGACGATCTACGAGAACATCGCTTTCGGCATCCGTCTTTACGAGAAAATCCCGAAGTCCGAGATGGACGGCCGGGTCGAGAAGGCGCTGCGCGGCGGCGCGCTCTGGAACGAGGTCAAGGACAAGCTCAACGCGTCGGGCCTGTCGCTGTCCGGCGGCCAGCAGCAGCGCCTCTGCATCGCCCGCACGGTCGCGGTGCGGCCCGAAGTGATCCTGTTCGACGAGCCCTGCTCGGCGCTCGATCCGATCTCGACCGCCAAGGTCGAGGAGCTGATCC
This sequence comes from Bradyrhizobium sp. SZCCT0153, assembly GCF_018129995.1. Taxonomy (GTDB): domain Bacteria; phylum Pseudomonadota; class Alphaproteobacteria; order Rhizobiales; family Xanthobacteraceae; genus Bradyrhizobium; species Bradyrhizobium japonicum_G. The sequence goes on along the minus strand of NZ_JAFCKS010000003.1, from coordinate 763,917 downwards.
AGGAGCTGTCCGAGAACTACACGATCGCGATCGTCACCCACAACATGCAGCAGGCGGCGCGCGTCTCCGACAAGACCGCCTTCATGTATCTCGGCGAGTTGATCGAGTTCGACGAGACCAGCAAGATATTCACGTCGCCGACCGATCGGCGCACGCAGGACTACATCACCGGCCGGTTCGGCTGAGGAGACAGGACATGGGTTCCGAACATACCGCAAAGGCCTTCGACACCGACCTCCAGGAGCTCACTCGCCTGGTCGCCGAGATGGGCGGAATCGCAGAGCGCATGATCGTCGATTCCGTCGATGCGCTGATCCGCCGCGACGTCGCGCTCGGCCAGCGCGTCGTCGCCATCGACGTCGAGCTCGACGCGCTGCAGAAGAAGATCGAGGAGCGCGCCGTCCTCACCATTGCGCGCCGCCAGCCGATGGCGGTGGATCTGCGCGAGATCGTCGGCGCCATGCGCGTCGCGACCGATCTGGAGCGTATCGGCGACCTCGCCAAGAACATGGGTAAGCGCGTCGCGGCGCTGGAAACGGATTTTCATCCGCTCAAGCTGTTCCGCGGCCTCGAGCACATGACCGACCTCGTGCAGCAGCAGGTCAAGTCGGTGCTGGACGCCTATGCCGCGCACGATCTGCCGGCGGCGATGGCGGTGTGGAAGGGCGACGAGGAAGTCGATGCCATCTGCACCTCGCTGTTCCGCGAGCTTCTCACCTACATGATGGAGGATCCGCGCAACATCTCGTTCTGCATCCATTTGATGTTCTGCGCCAAGAATATCGAGCGCATCGGCGACCACGCCACCAATATCGCCGAGACCGTGTTCTACATGATCGAGGGCCAGGCGATCACCGACAAGCGGCCGAAGGGCGACATGACGAACTTCGCCACGACGGTTCCGAATACCTGATCACGCAAGGAGCGACGACACCATGGGCGCACGCATTATGGTGGTTGAGGACGAGGAAGCTCTCACCGAGCTTCTTCGCTACAACCTCGAAGGCGACGGCTATGACGTCGAGACGGTGATGCGCGGCGACGACGCCGACACCCGGCTCAAGGAGCACATCCCCGATCTCATCGTGCTCGACTGGATGCTGCCGGGTCTGTCCGGCATCGAGCTGTGCCGACGGCTGCGCACCCGGCCCGAGACCAAGCAGCTCCCGATCATCATGCTCACCGCGCGCGGCGAGGAGAGCGAGCGGGTGCGGGGTCTTGCGACCGGCGCCGACGATTACATCGTCAAGCCGTTTTCGGTGCCGGAGCTGCTGGCGCGGGTGAAGGGCCTCTTGCGGCGCGCAAGCCCGGAGCGGCTCGCCACCGTGCTCGCCTATGGCGACATCGAGCTCGATCGCGACAAGCGCCGCGTGGCGCGCTCCGGCCGGCCGATCGATCTCGGCCCGACCGAATATCGCCTCCTGGAGTTCTTCCTGGAGCATCCGGGCCGGGTGTTCTCGCGCGAGCAGCTGCTCGACAGCGTCTGGGGCCGCGACATCTACATCGACGAGCGCACGGTCGACGTGCATATCGGCCGCCTGCGCAAGCTGCTCAATCTCGGCCGCGAGCAGGACCCGATCCGCACCGTCCGCGGCGCCGGCTATGCGCTGGACGACCGTTTCGCGAAGGCGGAGCAGGCGTAAGTTCAGCCGCGAACAGGCAAGTAAAAAGCGCGCCGGGCGGCGCGCATTTCCATTTTTCGATCGTTCCGGTCCCTACTGCGCAATTGCGCGCTAGCTAGTTAGGCCGGGACGATGTCGTTTGGAGCCGGGCTTCAGCGCGGCCCCGGCTTCGCCGGTGCGCGCCGGCGATCCGCCGCGGGCTGATACGCCACGCGCGAGTGCTGGGCGCAATAGGGCAGGCCGGAGAGGGCCTTGCCGCCGCAGAAGAAGAAGTCCGGGCTCGAGGGATCGCCGACCGGCCAGTGGCAGGTCGCCTCGTTCAGCTCCAGCAGCGACAGCCGCTGGCTCATCGGCACCACGTTGTCGTAGGTGACCGGCTCGGCCTCCACCTCGACCTCGAAGGCCTGCGCCAGCGCGGTGTTGCCGCGCGAGATCGGACGGGTCACCCGCATCATGTGCTGCGCGGGACGCGCCTTGCGCGGCCGGGGCGCTGCGGAAGATGGGCTCTTGGCGCGGCCCGACAGGCCGAGCCTGTGCACTTTGCCGATCACGGCATTGCGGGTCACATTGCCGAGCTCAGCCGCGATCTGGCTGGCCGAAAGTCCGGCCTCCCAGAGCTTTTTCAGCTGCTCGACGCGATCATCGGACCAGGTCAAAACCGTCATTGCACCCTTTCCCTCGCTGCGCGCCAGCCATCCTGGGGCCTCGCAGCGAATGCCTAAGCCTTAAAAACCCGTGCCGTCAGAATCCCTTAAGGCTCGCCGGGCGCGCCAATGACGCCCGAACGTTTACGCCGGTACATAAGGACTTAGAGATCAGAACCGCTGCACGAGATGTCGTATCTGACAATCCAAACGCTACAATATGGCGTGACTCCCGCGCAAGAGTCCGCCGACTCGCTTCCACATGTTCCGTGGTGAAAAACCCGCAAAATCGGCACCGCAAGACTACGGATTCTGCGTTTCGCGAGGCTTTCCGGGCGGCATTGACACCCGTCTTGCCAGGCATAAGATAGTGCTGCGTGCCGCCCTTAAAAGGCGGCACGTTTCGTTTTCCGGACCGGTCAATGGTGCGTTGCGCAATGCACATTCAGGCCGTCCACAACATTCAAGTGATCGTCATGACCAACAGCGCCGCGCCGCATTTGCTCCCTGTTTTCGCCAGGGCCGACCTCGGCTTCGAGCGCGGCGAGGGCTGCTGGCTGATCGCGACCAATGGCGAGCGCTATCTCGATTTCACTTCGGGCGTCGCCGTGAATGCGCTCGGTCATGCTCATCCCGCGCTGGTCGCAGCGTTGCAGGAGCAGGCGACCAAGCTCTGGCACATGTCGAACCTGTTCCAGAGCCCGGACGGCGAGAAGCTTGCGAACCGCCTCTGCAACGAGAGCTTTGCGGACTTCGTGTTCTTCTGCAATTCCGGCGCCGAGGCGCTGGAAGGTGTGATCAAGCTGGTCCGCCATCATCACTTCTCCAAGGGGCATCCGGAACGCTATCGCATCATCACCTTCGAAGGCGCGTTCCACGGCCGCACGCTGGCGACGCTGGCCGCGACGGGTTCTGCGAAATATCTCGAAGGTTTCGGTCCGCCGATGGATGGTTTCGACCAGGTGGCGCATGGTGACATCGAGGCCGTGAAGAAAGCGATCGGTCCGCAGACCGCCGGCATCCTGATCGAGCCGATCCAGGGCGAGGGTGGCGTGCGTTCGGCGCCTCCCGGCTTCCTCAAGGCGTTGCGCCAGCTCTGTGACGAGAAAGGCCTGCTGCTCGCGTTCGACGAGGTGCAGACCGGCATGGGCCGCACTGGCGATCTCTTCGCCTATAAGCGCACCGGCGTCACGCCTGACGTGATGTCGCTGGCCAAGGCGCTCGGCGGCGGCTTCCCGATCGGCGCGATTCTGGCGACCGCGGACGCGGCTTCCGGCATGGGGCCCGGCTCGCACGGCTCGACCTTCGGCGGCAATCCGCTCGCGATCTCGGCCGCGAACGCCGTGCTCGACGTCATGCTCAAGCCCGGCTTCTTCGATCACGTCCAGAGGATGTCGCTGCTGCTCAAGCAGAAGCTCGCCTCCGTGATCGACCGTCATCCCGATATCGTCAGCGAAGTGCGCGGCGAGGGCCTCCTGATCGGCATCAAGGCCGTGGTGCCCTCGGGCGATCTGGTCGCAGCTTTGCGCAACGAAAAATTGCTCACGGTCGGCGCCGGCGACAATGTCGTGCGTTTCCTGCCGCCTTTAATCGTCACCGAAGCCGAGATCGAGGACAGCGTCGGGCGGCTCGAGCGCGCCTGCACCGCGATCTCGTCCAGTCAGACCAAGCGGGCGGCAAGCTGATGAGCAAGTCGCCGAAGCACTTCCTCGATATCAACGAGCTGCCGTTGTCGGAGCTCAAGAGCATGCTCGCCGCCTCCTCCGCCATGAAGGCGAAGCAGAAGGCGCATCAGCCGGTCAGGCCGCTCGAAGGCAAGACGCTTGCGATGATCTTCGAGCGGCCCTCCACGCGCACCCGCGTCTCGTTCGACGTCGCGATGCGCCAGCTCGGCGGCGAACCGATCATGCTCACCGGTGCCGAGATGCAGCTCGGCCGCGGCGAGACCATCGCCGACACCGCGCGTGTGCTGTCGCGCTATGTCGACGCCATCATGATCCGCATCCTCAATCACGATGCGCTGCTGGAGCTTGCGGAATATGCGACCGTGCCCGTCATCAACGGCCTGACGCGCCGGTCGCACCCATGCCAGGTGATGGCCGACCTCATGACCTACGAAGAACATCGCGGCCCGATCGAGGGCAGGACGGTGGCCTGGACCGGCGACGACAACAACGTGCTCGCCTCCTGGGCGCACGCCGCCGAGCGCTTCAAGTTCCAGCTCAATGTCGCGACCCCGCCGGAGCTGGCGCCGAAGAAAGTGATGCGCGACTTCATCAAGGCGACCGGCGCGTCGATCGTGCTCGGCACCGATCCCGAAGCCGCCGTGAAGGGGGCCGATTGCGTCGTCACCGATACCTGGGTGTCGATGGGCGACAAGGAAGGCGAGCACCGGCACAACGTGCTCAAGCCCTATCAGGTCAATTCGAAGCTGATGTCGCTGGCCAAGCCCGACGCGCTGTTCATGCACTGCCTGCCGGCCCATCGCGGCGAGGAGGTCACGGATGAGGTGATCGACGGCCCGCAATCCGTCGTGTTCGACGAGGCCGAGAACCGCCTGCATGCGCAGAAGGGCATTCTGGCCTGGTGCTTCGACGCGGTGAAATGATCTGAACGCGTGTCGCGTTGCCGTCGCCTCACATGGCGCTGTCGTCCCTGACAAGCGTAGCTCATGGCAATGCATAGCGTTGCCGGGACCGAAGCGCTTGTCCGGGACGACAGCGAGTTCGAGGTTGCTTGGTACGGTTCAAACGGCTCCCGCGCACGCTACCCCCTTCCATTTTTCTCCTCCGACCCCAGATAAAGCGCCATGGTTTCCCAATCCCCTGACATGAAAACCGGGCCCGAAGGCCCGGTTCGCGCACCATCGGCGGTTCCGATCGATGACGCCGTGCTGCCCTACGAGGTCGACGCACTCGACGTGCGTGGGCGCCTGGTGCGGCTCGGTCCGGCACTCGACGAGATCCTGACCAAGCACGATTATCCTGCGCCGGTCGGCAAGCTGCTCGGCGAGGCCATCGTGCTGACCACGCTGCTCGGCTCGGCGCTGAAATTCGAGGGCCGCTTCATCCTCCAGGCCCAGACCGACGGTCCGGTCTCGTTCCTGGTCGTCGACTACATGGCGCCGGATCGCCTGCGTGCGTACGCGCGCTTTGATGCCGCGCGCCTCGGCGAGGCCAGGGATTCCGGCATGCAGTCCGGCGCCCTGCTGGGCCACGGTCATCTCGCCATGACCATCGACCAGGGCCCCGACATGAGCCGCTACCAGGGCCTGGTCGCGCTCGACGGCGGCAGCCTGGAGGACGCGGCTCACGAATATTTCCTGCGCTCCGAGCAGATCCCGACGCGCGTGCGTCTCGCCGTCGGCGAGGAGTGGCGCTCGAACGACGGCGGCAAGCATCGCTGGCGCGCCGGCGGCATGCTGATGCAGTTCCTGCCGAAGGCCCCGGAGCGCGCGCGGCAGGCCGATTTGCATCCCGGCGATGCGCCCGAAGGCGTCGAGGTGCACAGCGTCGCTGAGGACGACGCGTGGGTCGAAGCGCGTTCGCTGATCGAGACCGTCGAGGACGTCGAGTTGATCGATCCCGAGCTGTCCGGCGAGCGGCTGCTCTACCGTCTCTTCCATGAGCGCGGCGTGCGCGTGTTCAATCCGCTGTCCTTGAAGGCGCAATGCTCCTGCTCGCGCGAGGCGGTCGCCTCGATGCTGAAGAGTTTTTCGCCGGACGACCGCGCCGCGATGGTCAAGGACGACAAGGTCGTCGTGACCTGCGAATTTTGCTCGTCGGTGTACGAATTCACGCCGGATGAAGCGGGCGTCGAGGACGCGTAGGCACTCGGCCTGCGAGCCCTCGCGACCCGACGGGCAATACACCTGCGAGGCTGTCAATCCTCTCTGGCAAAATATTCCACTTTACCGAAATTCGGATTTATCGTAGATGTTGCCTATCCCGGCTCATCCTTGAGGGGCGATCGTACGTCGTCACGATATGCGAGCCGGGTTGCGGTGGACGCGGCAGCGTCGTGCGCGAGAGGTGCGGGCAGGGCGGGTAGTCCCTGCGAGCCCGTGGCCACGTGCGGACGAGCGACGCTGATGCGTACGGCAAAACCGTGTGGTCCTGACCGTCGTTGCTACGGTCAAGCTTTCGCGGAGATGCGCGCGAGCCCAACCGGGCGGACGGCATCGTCAATTCGCGGGGCGAGGGAGGCCAGAACGAACTCGGCTCCCGGGAGAGCACGGCATAAGCCGTCCGACCATCGCGCAGGGAAGGCCGAGTGATTGGCTACACCTGTATGCTGCTGTGCGGTTCTTTTGCGCTACATCTTCGCGCAGCGGACCGCGGGTGCCAGCCGGCACCCGGCCTTCCCTGCGCCCTCTTGGCTCAAGAGGGTGGAGAGATGGAGCAAAGCTCGGGCGAACGCGCCGCGAGACCGCAAAGGCGTGTCTGCAAGCTGAGTTGCCAGTTGGAAGCGCTCGCAATGACGAGGTTGGGGAAGCTGCGCGCCATAGACTCGGACATCGGTGGGCAAAGTGAAGCGTGCCCGCCACCTTATGCCGTGATCGAAATGGTGGACACGTTGCTTCGCGCCTTTGTCCACCCAACGGCATCCCGCTAGTTCAGCACCCGCTTGTTGTCCGGACTGTCCAGCGAGAACGTCGGTACGTCGATCTCGAAGCGCTCGCCGCTTTCGCTGACCATCTGGTAGCGGCCGGTCATGAAGCCGGAGGCGGTCGTGAGCGGCACGCCGGAGGTGTACTCGAACCGTTCGCCGGGGGCCAGGGTCGGCTGCTCGCCCACGACGCCCTCGCCCTTCACCTCCTGCTGCCGGCCGGTGGCGTCGGTGATGATCCAGTGCCGCGTCTTGAGCTGCACGGTCTCGTCGCCGGAATTGGTGATGACGATGGTGTAGGACCAGAAGTAGCGGGAGCGGTCGGCCGACGACTGCTCCGGAACAAAGTTCGGCTCGACGGTCACTTCGATCTGGCGGGTCACGGCGCGGTACATGGTTGCTATCATACCGAAATCCGCCCGGGAACCAAACGCCGGAGGCGGCCTGGGCGACATCGTCCCGCCAGAATTCGCAGGGAAGTACGCCCCCCGGGGTGTACTCACATGTGATCCGATCGCTTTGCGAGATGACGAACGGACCGGTACACTCCTTGACACGCCGCGATCTGCGGAAGGGTTTTTAGGCCCCGATGACCATTGCCGACCAAGTGACGGGATCGACGATCGCGGGAACCACGGGTGCCAAGCCCGCAGGCCCCAGGCCGCGCACCGCGGCGCCGGCGATTTCGCTACCCGCCATTGGCGAGCGCGAGCTTCGGCTCGACCTGTTCCGCGGCCTCGCGCTGTGGCTGATCTTCATCGACCATCTGCCGACGAGTCTGCTGACCTGGTTCACGATCCGCAATTACGGCTTCAGCGACGCCACCGAAATCTTCATCTTCATCTCCGGCTATACCGCCGCCTTCGTCTACGGCCGGGCCATGCTGGAGTCCGGCGTCGTCATCGCCACCGCGCGCATCCTGCGTCGCGTCTGGCAGATCTACGTCGCCCACGTCTTCCTGTTCACGATCTTCCTCGCCGAAATCTCCTATGTCGCGACCAGCTTCGAGAACCCGCTCTACACCGAAGAGATGGGCATCATGGATTTCCTCAAGCAGCCCGACGTCACCATCGTGCAGGCGCTGCTGCTGCGCTTCCGTCCCGTCAACATGGACGTGCTGCCGCTCTACATCGTGCTGATGCTGGCGCTGCCGCTGATCCTGTGGTCGATGAAATGGAAGCCTGACGTCACGCTCGGCCTCTCCGTCGTGCTCTACGCAGTGACCTGGGAATACGACCTCTACTTCTCGGCCTATCCGAACGGCTTCTGGGCCTTCAATCCGCTGGCCTGGCAATTGCTTTTCGTCTTCGGTGCATGGTGTGCGCTCGGAGGTGCGCGGCGGATGTCGCGCATTCTGGCTTCGCGGGTGACGATGTGGATCTCGATCGCCTATCTGGTCGCGGCATTCTACGTGACGCTGACCTGGTACGTGCCGCAGCTTTCCCACTTCATGCCGAAGCGGCTCGAGCAGTGGATGTATCCGATCGACAAGACCGATCTCGACGTGCTGCGTTTCACGCATTTCCTGGCGCTGGCCGCGCTCACCGTGCGCTTCCTGCCGCGGGAGTGGCCGGGCCTGAAGTCGCCCTGGCTGCGGCCGCTGATCCTGTGCGGCCAGCATTCCCTGGAGATATTCTGCCTCGGCGTCTTCCTCGCTTTCGCCGGCCATTTCATCCTGGCCGAGGTCTCCGGCGGCGCAGTCATGCATGCGGTGATTAGTCTCTCCGGAATCCTGATCATGTGGGGCGTCGCTTGGGTGATTTCGTGGTACAAGCGCGTAGCTGACAAGAGCGGTGCGAAAACCAAAATCGCCGTCGGCAACGCCGATATGGCGGGAGGGGGCTGATGAAGGCGAAGGTTCTCCTGAGCCTTGTCCTGCTATGCGGTAACCTCGCCGCGCCGCCGGCGCGCGCGGGCGATGCTGCGCCTGCCGCCTCCGCCGTGCCCGCGGCCTGCGAATTGCCTGCCTATCTGCTCACCAGCGAAAGCCAGCTTCCCAAGGTCGCCGATGCCATCAAGGCCGGCAAACCGCTCGAGATCCTGGTCATCGGCAGCGGTTCGACCAGGATTCCGGCTTCGGAGGACAGCTCTTATCCGGCGCGGATGCAGGCGGTTTTGAAAGACAAGCTGCCGCCGGCGGAGGTCGTGCACGTCTCCGTAGAAATACAGAGCAAGAAGACGGCCGAGGAGGCGACCGGATCCTTCGTTAAGCTGATGGAAGCAAAAACGCCTACTTTGGTCATCTGGCAGACCGGGACGGTGGATGCTATCCGAGCCATCGATCCCGACGATTTTCGTGGCGCGGTAACCGAAGGGGTTGCTGCGTTGCAAAAGGCAGGGGCTGACGTCGTCTTGATGAATTTGCAATACAGCCCGCGTACCGAAACCATGATCTCGGTGCCGCCATACCTCGACAATATGCGGGTGGTTGCACAGGAGCATGATATCCCGCTGTTTGATCGTTTCGCGATCATGCGGCAGTGGAATGATCAGGGGCAGTTCGACCTGTTCAGCCCGTCCCGCGGGCCCGAGCTGGCGAAGCAGGTCCATGATTGCCTTGGCCGGGCGTTGGCACAGTTCGTGATCGACGCAGCCCATCTGGAGCCGGCCCAGCAGCAAAATTGAGGTCTAGCGTTAATGAGTTCTCTCCGCCCTTTTTGCCTGACGGCATGGCTGGCTGTGCTCGCAGCAGCAGTGCTGCTGCTGACGCCGGCCTCGGAGTCGCGCGCGCAGGCACAGGCCACGCAGTCGCCGCCAGCTCCGCAGCAGTCGGCTAGTCCCGCTCCCGCTTCGCCCTCCCAGACCACCGTCGCCGCGACGTCACCCGAGCAGCGCGGCATCACGGCGCGCGCCATCGATAAGGTGAAACAGGTCGCGAAATCCGCCGGCGACATCTTCAGCCGTGTCCCCTGCCTGTCGCCGAAGGGCGTCTCGAAGACGATGGGCTCGCTGCCGCATGTCGCGGGCAAGCTCGTCGCCGGCCAGCCCGTCGTGATCGTCGCGTTCGGCTCGTCGTCGACCGCCGGCTATGGCGCGAGCTCGCCCGATTTCAACTATCCGAACCGTCTCGCCGCGCAGCTGCGTCGGCAATATCCGACCGCCGACATCACCGTCATCAATGCAGGTGTCGGCGGCGAGGACGCGCCCGAGATGATGAAACGCCTCCAGAAGGAGGTGATCGACGTGCATCCGGATCTGGTGATCTGGCAGGTCGGCACCAACGCCGTGCTGCGCAATCTCGATCCCGGCGAGACCGCCAGGCTCGTCGAGGACGGCATCTCCCGCATCCAGGCCGCCGGCGACGCCGACGTCGTGCTGGTCGATCCGCAATATTCGCCGGCCATCAACCAGCGCGCGGAGAGCGCCGGCAAGATGGTGAAGCTGCTCGGCAAGGTCGCCGAGCTCCGTCACGTCGGCATCTTCCCGCGCTTCGAGGTGATGCGCGAATGGCACGAGAAGCAATCGATTCCGGTCGAGAGCTTCGTCATCGCCGACGGCCTGCACATGAACGATTGGGGCTATGCCTGCTTCGCCCAGCTTCTCGGCGACGACATCATCCGCTCCGTCGGCCAGATCAAGCTCGGTGTCAACGTGCCCGCGGACGTGCGGACCTATCGGCCGATGTAAGGCCGCTGCGTAGCTGTGCAGGGTGGGCAAAGGCGCAAAGCGCCGTGCTCACCATCTATCGGCAATGTGATCGTGAAGTGTGGGCACGCTGCGCTTTGCCCACACTACGAGAGCTCGATCGCCTCACGCCTTCTCCAGCGCTGCCGTCAGATCCTCGATCAGGTCATCCGCGTGCTCCAGCCCCGCCGAGAAGCGGATGAACCCCTCGCTGATGCCGAGCGCGGCGCGATCCTCCGGCTTCAAGCGCTGATGCGTCGTCGTCGCCGGGTGCGTGACGAGGCTCTTGGCGTCGCCGAGATTGTTCGAGATCTTGGCGAGCTTCAGCTCGTTGAGTACGCGGAACGCCGCCGCCTTGCCGCCCTTGACCTCGAAGCCGACCAGCGTCGAGCCGCCGCGCATCTGCTTCTTCACCAGCGCCGCCTGCGGATGATCGGCGCGGCCGGGAAAGACCAGCCGCGAAATCTTCGGGTGGTCCGCCAGCACCTCGGCCACGCGCGCCGCCGTGTCGGTTTGCGCGCGCACGCGCACGGCCAGCGTCTCCAGGCCCTTGAGCAGGACCCAGGCATTGAATGGCGAGATCGAAGGGCCGGTCTGGCGCATGAAATTGTGGATGTGCTCGGCGATGAACGCTTCCGACGACAGGATGATGCCGCCCAGACACCGGCCCTGGCCGTCGATGTGCTTGGTCGCGGAATAGACCACGACGTCGGCACCGAGCGCGAGCGGGCTCTGCCAGATCGGGGTTGCGAACACGTTGTCGACGACGAGCCGCGCGCCGCCCTTGTGCGCGATCTCGGCGATCCCTGGAATGTCGAGCACGTCGAGCGTCGGATTGGTCGGACTCTCGAGGAAGAATGTCTTGGTGTTCGGCTTCAGCGCGCGCTGCCATTGGTCGAGATCGAGACCATCGACCAGCGTGGTCTCGATGCCGTAGCGCGGCAACAGGTCCTGAATGACGTAGAGGCAGGAGCCGAACAGTGCGCGCGAGGCCACGACGTGATCGCCGGCTTTCAGCGGCGCCAGGATCGCGGTCGTCACCGCCGCCATGCCGGTCGCGGCCGACCGTGCCGCCTCGGCGCCTTCGAGCTCGATCATGCGGCGCTCGAACATCGCGATGGTCGGATTGGAATAGCGCGAATAGATGAAGCCGGGGTCTTCGCCCTTGAACCGCGCCTCGCACTCCTCGGCGCTGTTGTAGACGTAGCCCTGGGTCAGGAACAGGGCCTCCGACGTCTCGCCGAATTGCGAGCGCAGGGTGCCGGAATGGACCAGACGGGTTTCGGGACGATATTGCGCGGTGGGCGCCGGTGACTTCGACATAGGACCTCCTGCGTGACCACCGAAATGGTCACAAAAAAACCGGCCTGGATAAAACCACGGGCCGGGATCACAGAGGTCCCCGGCCTGTTTAGCGACTTATTTAACGTGGCTGCAAGCCGGCCGGCTCAAATCACCACGGGATAAGTCATGCTCATATTCCGCAATGCTCTTTCCGTCAAGACGTCCATCGGATAGCCGTAAAACGCTTGTATTTCCCGCATGTCGGGATGTGTTTGACCCGGATGAGGGCCCCCGGTTGAGTTTCACGATCGCCGCCGACGCCAATGGTATCCTGCCCGACCGCATGATCGCGGCGATGGCGGAGGCAGGGCTCATCCTGCCCGCCTACGACTTCGTCGAAAGCCAGATCCAGCCGGCGAGCCTCGACCTGCGGCTTGGCGACATCGCCTATCGGGTGCGCGCGAGCTTCCTGCCCGGTCCCGGCGCCACCGTCGCCGAGCGCATCGACGAGTTGAAGCTGCACGAATTCAGCCTCGCCGACGGCGCGGTGCTGGAGACCAACTGCGTCTACATCGTGCCGCTGCTCGAGAGCCTCGCGCTGCCACCGGAGATCGTTGCGGCGGCGAACCCGAAAAGCTCGACCGGGCGGCTCGATGTCTTCACCCGCGTCATCGCCGACGGCACCCGCCGCTTCGACATGATCGGCGCCGGCTATCACGGCCCGCTCTATGCCGAGATCAGCCCGAAGACGTTCCCGGTGCTGGTGCGCGAGGGCTCGCGGCTGTCGCAGGTACGCTTCCGCACCGGTGACGCCATCCTCAATGCCGACGAGCTCGATGCGCTGCATGCCGCCGAGCGTCTCGTCGACATCGACGATGCCGATCTCTCAGGCGGCGTCGCCGTCTCCGTCGATCTCGCCGGCGAGAAGGGAAGCGGCTTCGTCGGCTACCGCGCCAAGCGCCACACCGGCGTGGTCGATGTCGACCGCCGCGCGGGCTACGCGGTGGAGGATTTCTGGGAGCCGATGTCGGCGCGTCCCGACGGCAGCCTGATCCTCGATCCCGGCGAATTCTACATTCTCGCGTCTAAAGAGGCAGTGCAGGTGCCGCCCGATTTCGCCGCGGAGATGGTGCCGTTCGATCCGCTGGTTGGCGAATTCCGCGTGCACTATGCCGGATTCTTCGACCCCGGCTTCGGCTATGCCGGCGCCGGTGGGCAGGGCTCGCGCGCCGTTCTCGAAGTGCGCTCGCGCGAAGTGCCGTTCATTCTCGAGCACGGCCAGATCGTCGGCCGCCTCGTCTACGAGAAGATGCTGGCCCGCCCCGACGCCATGTACGGCCAGCGCATCGGCTCGAACTACCAGGCGCAGGGCCTCAAGCTGAGCAAGCATTTTCGGGTGTAGCGCCAACCCAGCTTTCCGCTGTCGTCCCGGCCTGGTGCGCAATTGCGCACGGGGGCCGGGACCCTTCACCACAGGGAGCAGTTTGGCGAGGACTCAGGGTTGATCTCTCGTGCGAAAATGACGCCCTGTGGCTATCGGGCCCGGGTCGCGCTTCGCTTGCCCGGGACGACAGGGTAGGGTGTTGCGGCACCAACGATAACAACAATCCGGGAGCGCACATGACCGCTGCATCAGACACAGCGCAGCAAGCCCAGTGGAAACGCTGGCGCGCGGTCGCCGATCTCTACCATGCCTATTTCACCGGGCTGATCCTCACCGTGGTCACGCGGCGCGGCACGGCGGATGCCGCGGAGTTCGTGTTTCGCGTGTTCCGCCGCCAGCAGCAGGAGCGCTTCCTGCCGGGGCTGGAAAAGCTCGGGCTGAGCCATCTGCCGCCGGCGGTCGCCGCCGCGCAATATCACTACCTCTCCAACTGGATCGGCGGCGTGCATGTCGAATACATGCATGAGAGCGACCGCAAAGCCTGGATCCGCTATCCGCCGCCGCGCTGGATCTGGAAAGGCACCGCGATCTGCGGAGTGCCTGGTGAGGTCAGCCGCGCGATGCTGCGCGGCTGGCACGCCAACAACGGCGTGGCGCTCGGCGATACCAGGCTCGGCTTCGTCTGCACCAAGCAGAGCGTCGACGGCCAGGACGGGCTCGAAGGCTACTATCATCTCTACGACCATCCGCTCGAGCTCGACCAACGCCTTGTGTTCGCCCGGCATCTCGAAGCGCCGCTGTTCGACGCGGCCACGGCGCCGGCCTTGCCGGTCGCAAGCTGGCCAAAACCGCGACTGGAAAAGGCCTATCGCAACTACGCCATGGAATATGTCCGCACCGCCGCGCCCGTGATGGTGCAATTGTTCGGACCGGAAGATGCCGGCTATCTCCTGCACCTCACCGGCAAACTGATCGGCATGCAATATTTCGACGAGGTCGCCGCGGCGCTGGCCATGAGCCGCGGTGGCGCAGCCGAGTTCGCGTCCTTCCTCAACGCGCTGTTCGCCGCGCAGGACGACGTGGCTGACACCAAGCAATCGGAGGGTGGCTTCGAGATCCGTCAGCAGAGCTGGAAGCTGATGGACGACGTCACCGACTATCACCGCGCCTGCGCGAAGGTGCTGGAGGGGCTGTTCGAAGGGCTCGCCGCGGGATGCGGCCGGCACATCGGCGTGCATCTGCGCCCGACGGCAGGCGGACGACCGCCGCTGGCCTGGACGATCAGCTAATTCCACCATTTGAAATGCGCTGCCGCAGGGCACGCCTGCACAAGGCGCAGGAGGAATCGGCAATTGCCGTGGTAACAAGCCTCTTGCCGCGCGCCCTGCGCGCACAAATCATTGGCACACCAAGTGATTGCTGCGCCGCAAATGGCGCTTCCGCCCGGGAGACGATATGTCAGACATCGCCGAAATCCCGGTCGATGAACAGGAGCGCCCGCTGCCGCCGCCTCCGCCGCCGGTGAAGAGCGCGCTGACGGACGGGCCGATCCTGCGCACGCTGCTTGGGCTTGCCTGGCCGAACGTCGTCGCATTGTCGGCCGGCACCTGTACCGTGATCGCGGAGACCTCCTATATCGGCCGGCTCGGCGTCGAGGCATTGGCCGCGATGGCGCTGGTGTTTCCAACCGTGATCCTGACCATGACGATGTCCGGCGGCGCCATGGGCGGCGCGGTGGCTTCCGCGATCGCGCGAGCGCTCGGTGCCGGCGATCGCGAACGTGCAGGCACGCTCGCCGCGCATGCGCTCCTGATCGGCATCACCTTCGGCCTCGTCTTCATGCTGGGCATGCTGATCTACGGGCCCAAAGTGCTCGAGATGCTCGGCGGCCGCGGCGATGTGCTGACGCATGCGATCGCCTATACCCAGGTGTTTTTCGGTGGCGCCGTGCTGCCCTGGCTGCTCAACACCATGGCCGGCGTGCTGCGCGGCACCGGCAACATGAAGCTTCCGTCGTTCCTGATTCTCAATTCGGCGGCCTGGCAGATCGTGCTCGGCGGCACGCTGGGTCTGGGACTCGGACCGGTGCCGCAGTTCGGCATGCGCGGCGTCGCGGCCGGCGCGCTGATCGCCTATTGCATGAACATCGCCATCATGGGCTGGTACCTGTTCTCGGGCCGTGCCCGCGTCGTCCCGAAACTGCGCGGCCTGCGCATCCAATGGGCGATGTTCTTCGACATCCTGAAGGTCGGCGCCATCGCCTGCTTCTCGCCGCTGCAATCGGTGCTGACGATCTCGATCTTCACCCACATGCTGGCGAAGTTCGGCACCGCGATCCTCGCCGGCTACGGCATCGGCGCGCGGCTGGAATTTTTGCTGACCTCGATCGCGTTCTCGTTCGGCATCGCCTCGGTGCCGATGGTCGGCATGGCGATCGGCGCCGGCCGCACCGCACGCGCCCGCCGCATCGCCTGGATCGCGGGCGCGAGCGCCTTCGTCGCCGTCGGTGCGCCGGCGTGCCTGGTCGCGCTGTTCCCCGATCTCTGGGTCAACATCTTCACCGACAGCGCCACCGTGCGCGCCACCAGCCATCAATATCTGTCGACGGTGGCGCCGTTCTACGCCTTCATCGGGCTGGCCTCGACCATGTATTTCTCGTCGCAAGGCGCGGCCAAGGTCATCGGTCCCGTGCTGGCGCAGACCGTGCGGCTGATCTACATCGCGGCGGTCGGCTGGTGGCTGTCGACGCATGATGCCACCGCGCAAAGCTTCTTCTGGCTGGCGGCGAGTTCGATGGTCGTGCTCGGCCTGCTCTCGTGCTCCAGCGTGGTGCTGACGCGCTGGGGACCGCGCGAGACGAAGCCTGCGATCAGGCCTGCGCTTTCGGCCGCGGCTGACTAGGGCGCACGTGCCTCGGGCGCGCTTGCCGGATTTTTGTTTCCGAATATTTCCAATCATGGCTTGGCAATACCGGGTAACCGGAATGGCTCTTCGTCAAAGGCTCCGCGCCAGCTCCTGAGGACACCGTCACCGCGCGTTCACCAGAAGCACGGAAAGCCATCATGACCTCGATTTCGGCGCTCTCCTCTCACCACCACCACACATCACCATTGCAGCGGCTGCAAGATGAGCTGCAGGCGGAAGCCGGCTCCGGCACAATTAATTCGGCCGATCAGCCGGCGCTGTCGCCCGCGCTCGGCGACATCGATTCCGCCCTGCAATCGAGCAGTGCGAGCGATCAATCCAGCGGCGGCACATCGTCGCCTGAGGCTTTCAAGTCGAAGATCGACGGCCTCATCCAGCAGGAAGTTTCGGCCGGCAAGCTGACCGACCAGCAGGCCACCGAGCTGCAAGGTATCTTCAAGGCGGCGCTCTCCCATGGGCCGGGCGGGACAGGTGGGCCCGGTGGAGCAGGTGGCCCGCCGCCCGATGGTCCCGCTCGCGCCAGCGGCACGGATAATTCATCCAGCGGCAATTCGGCGTTGGACCTGCTTCAGCAATTCCTCGATTCGCTCAAAAGCCTGCTCGCGGATTCGACCTCGTCCAGCGGCACGGAATCGAGTGACACGACGAGAGCGGGCGGCTCGTCTTCGCCCAACGCCACGGACAGTTCGACGAGCGGCGATTCGGCGACGGACCTGCTCGAGCAATTTCTCCAGTCCCTGAAGAACTCGCTCGCGGATTCGACCTACAGCGCGGTGCGTTCAGGCGACCAGACGAACGCAAGCGACTCGTCGATTTCCGGCGTCCTCATCGACGATCGGATTTGATATCGGCGTCGCTTGCGTCCAGTCCGCCGGCGCGCCTCAGCGATGCTTGTGGCGGCGATGGCCGCCACCGCCGCCGACATTGGCCAGCCGCATCAATTGCGGGATCATCGCCATCATGTCGCCGCCGCCGGCGCCGCCGAGCATGCCCATGATATCGCCGCCGCCCATGCCGCCGAGCCCGGTCGGCATATAGCCGCCTCCGCCCATCGCGGTGTAGCCGCCATAATTGGGTGCGCCAAAGCCGCCGCCAAAGCCGCCACCTGTCATGCCGCCGATTCCGCCGCCGTCATTCTCCATCATGCGGCTCATCATCGGGCCCATGGTCTGCATCATAATGGCAAAGCGGCGCTTGCCCATCTTCGCCTTCATCATCTCCAGCATCGGGGCCATCTGGGTCATCATGTCCTCGCCGCCGGCACCGCCGCCGCCGAGGAACTGCGCCTTTGCCGGCGCGCTCGAAATCGAGAACATCAGCAGCACGGCGGCCGCCTGGCAGATCACCTTGTCCGCACCTCTCATGGCCTGCTCCTCGCGTGCGCGGCGCCGCCGGGAGAGCGGAGCCAACCGGACGCACGCCGCCATGGTTACGGCCGAGGAGAGGGAAGCTCTGTGAGAAAGATCACGCAGGCGGAAACGCCCGGTGGATCGCAGCGACGGCGTCCCTGGTTTGCCCCTGAACATAGGGCGCAAGCTCATTGGGTAGCATGTCGATGATCCAGAGCAGACGGCAGGCCTTGTCGCCCTCGGCGATCACCTGCACCGAGGCGCTGTAGTGCTTCAGCCGTTCGTTGTCGATCGCATAGACAAGCCGTTGCCGAGCATCGTCACAGTCGACCAGCACCTCGCGCGCCACCGATCCATTGGCGAAAGTGACTATGCGGGCATCGCCGTCGAGCGTGCAGGCCGTGACGAAGCCCGGCGCCAGCCGCTGATGCAACGCGCCGAAATCGCGGACGGCGTCCCAGACTTTGTCAGCGGAGGCGTTCAGGGGAACGTCGTTATAGACGGAGGTCATGAAAGGTGTCCTTGATCATGTTGGGTAGTCGCTACAAACGCCGTCATTGCGAGTTCCGCGAAGCAATCCAGAGATGTTGCCGCAGAGACAGTCAGGATTGCTTCGTCACAAGAGTTCCTCGCAATGACGAGAGCTAGTGGCCAAAGCTCACACACAAACCGCCTCGACGTTGTTACCGTCAGGATCGATCAGGAAAGCCGCATAGTAAGTCGGGCTGTAATCCTTGCGCGGGCCGGCGCCGCCATTGTCGCGGCCGCCGCTCTTCAGGCCTGCGCTGTGGAACGATTTGACCGCATCGTGGTCCTTGGCGCGGAAGGCGATATGCGTGCCATCCGCCTTGCGGCCCTTGTTCAGATGCAGCCAGAGCGCCGGCTCGCCCTTCGGTCCGAAGCCGGCATAGCCGTCGCCGCTCGAGCACAGGACATGACCGAGCGGGGCCAGCACCGCGGTGTAGAAGCGCGTGGCGGCGTCGAGGTCGGCAACGCGCAGTCCGATGTGGTCGTACATGGTCGTCTCCATTTCCAAAGCGCGCCGCAATCGGCGCGCGCCGGAGACGAACCTAGTCAGTTGAGGGCGAGCTGCTCTTGGAGAATCTTGCGCTTCCCCTTCGAGGCCTGCCGGAACTTGGTCGGCGATACGCCGGCGGCGCGGTGGAAGGTGCGGACGAAGTTGGAGAGGTCGCCGAAGCCGACGTCATAGGCGATGTCGGTGACCGCGATATCGTCGTCGGCGAGCAGACGCGCCGCATGCCGCAGCCGCGAGCGCACCAGATATTGATGCGGCGTGACGCCGAGCACGCTCGAGAACAGCCGCAGGAAATGAAACGGGCTGAGGCCCGCCTGCCGCGCCGCCTGTTCGAGATCGACCTCGGCATGCGAGTTGGAGTCGATCCACAGCGCAGCTTCCACGGCGCGGCGGCGGTCGCGCGCGGTCGGCGTGGTCGGCTTGCGCGGCCTGCCCGAGACGACATCGACGAACCGGCCGGCAAGGATCTGCCCGACCTCGTCGAGGCTCAGGTCGCTGTTGCCATCTGCCGCCGTCTGGGCGAGCTCGCCCAGCACCATCAGCTCGGGCAGCGGCGGCGTCGCACCGACCTGCCAGACCTCGCGCCGTCCGCCGAGGGCGTCGACCAGATCCTCACCGAGGAAGAACGACAGGCAGACGTCGCCGCTGACATGCTCATGCGTGCAGGTGTATTCCTCGCCGGGCGCGCCGACCAGCATCGAGCCCGCCACCAGCTCGAAGAACCCGGCGCGGCAATGGCAGCCAAAGCTGCCGGCTCGGACATAGGCGATGGAGTGGCCGGTGCGGCACTCGGCAAACGGGCTGTCGTCCGGCCCCGCATCGCAGCGAAACTCGGAGACCGTCATCGAGCGCGTGGTCAGCAGCGTGGTTGCGTCCATGCCACCTATCTAGGCATGATCCGGACAAGTGTGTAGCGGTTGTCCGACAAGATCATGCCCAAAAAACAAAGCTGAGGTGCGATTGCGATCGCGCCTTAGCTGGGCCTCGGCGGGGCAACGGGCAGCAGCACGTCGAACAGCGTCTTGCTGGCGATCGGATGGGCGCCCTCCAGCGAGAGCAGCCGCCGCTTGGAGATCACCCCGCCGTAAGGCGAGAGCCGGTCGGCGTAATTGCCGGCCTCCAGCACCCGGTGGCAGGGCACGATCAGCATGTAGGGATTCTTGGAGATCGCCTGCGCCACCGAATGCGCGGCGCCGGAGGCGCCCAGCGCCCTGGCGATCTCGTGATAGGTGCGGGTCTCCCCGCGCGGGATGGTGCAGGTGTGCTCGTAGACCCGGCGGTTGAAGCCGGGCACGCCACCGGCATCCAGGCTGACCTCGGAGAAATCGGGATCGCCGCCTTGCAGCAGGCCTGCGATCCCCTCGATCGCGAGCTCGACGTTCTCGGAAGGCCGCTGCTCGCGCGCCTCGGGATGGACCTGGAAAATCCGGCGGCGGGTGTCGATCTCCCGCGCCTCCGGCAATTGCACGGCGACGATTCCGGTGCTGCTCCAGATGATGCCGCAGCGCCCTATGGCCGTGTCGAATATCGCGTAGCCACGCCCCACCATGCACACGCCCCACTCAGTGCACGTCTCTCCCCAGACACATGATCATAACACCGCCACAATCCGGCGCACCTGGAATCTTGCCAGGACGTTAAGAAGCGTCGGGCCAGTAGCGCCAAAGCGCTTGGCTGGCGGCGCCGTCTCGGCTAATCAGAGGGGCGCAAGCTGCGCATCCGCGGGCGTAGTTCAATGGTAGAACGGCAGCTTCCCAAGCTGCATACGAGGGTTCGATTCCCTTCGCCCGCTCCAACTTGAAAAACTTAGCTAAACCAAAGATTTCTGTACTGTTCTAACGCGCTCGTCCCTGTCCCGCACAGATACCCCGTACAACGGTGATACAAATCCCGACTGCCGCGGGCTTTTTACATCGATCATCTGAGCAGGCGTCCTACCAATCGGCAGGCGGCCTCACGCAGTGCTGGATACGAACTTGAGGACTCCCGGCGCGCGCCTACGCGATTGTTCAAGGAATCGTAGCGGGCGCTCCTTATTTCGCTCGGTTGGCGCGAGCGCATGGCGAGAGAACCAGCTGAAGATGAATTCCCCCATTATCATCCGCGACGCATTCCCGTTTCAAATCCCAGATGATGAGAATCCACCTCTTAAGAACAGATTGTCATTCGGCCTGCAATATTGGCTCTGACGCAATTTTGGTGCAACTCCGATTATTCTGCGCCGATCAATCTGGCTTGAAGCAGATCGATTTTCCCGCGACCGTACATTTGACGTCTGACGAGCTTGAGGCGCGTGATCTGACCCTCAGTCTGTCCGTTGGACCAGGGCAAAGTAATTGCTGCTCGAACCGCTGCTTCATCTTTCGCGACGCCGCTGGCGAACGAGGCGACGAGACTGGCGCGGGCGCGCTCGATCCATGGCATGAGGCCCGCCTCGGTCTTGCGCCGGATCATCAGGTGAAATTCGGCGATGATCTCGCGTGCCTCGATCAGGGCTGGTACGCCGGCTTCGATCGCCGCGACCGTGACGGTCTCCGCTTTCGTGAGCAGGTCCCGACCGATGGTCATGAGGCGCGCAATCGTTCTGGCCGACGGAATCCGCTGAAGGTTTTTTGCGTCGGCCTTTTCGGCCCTTCGTCTGCGGGTCGCCCACTCGCTGACGACGCGGAGCGAGCCGCGGAAGCCACGCGCCGTTAAGCGGCGCCAAAGTTCGGCCCCATTGCGACAGCCAGCAGCCCACTGATCGTCCAGCCATGGCAAATGCAGATCCAAAGAACTTTGTCGGGTCCGGAAGACGTCGGTGCGTTCGCCGCGGATCACCTGCCGTACCAGCTTCCTGCTATGGCCAGTCTGGCGCACGATCTGCTTGATGGGTATGCCGCTCTTCGACAGAGCCAGGATGGCTTCATTGGCCTCCTCGCGGCGCAGATAGCCCTCATACTGGAGGCGCTCGGCGGCTGTTAGCAGCTTGGGATCAATTGTGGTCGCGCCGATGACGATGCGAATCTGGCGCATCGATTTGCGGACGGCGTCAAGGAAGGCCCGACTGGCGTTCTCCATCAGATGCCAGCGGTCGGCGACCTGCACCGCGTGGGGCAAGGCTTTGGCCGCCGCTTCGCCATATCCGCCGCCACGATCGCGGGCGACGATCGCGATCGTGCGATGCCCAGCGAGCCAGGCTTGGGCGGTCGCGGGCTCACGATCCGGCAGCAGGGTGACTACCCGGCGCCTTTCCAGGTTGCAGATGATGCTGGCGTATCGGTGATTGCGACGCCAGGCCCAATCATCGATGCCGATAACCTTGAGCGGGTCAGCCGGCGGACGGTGACGGCGTCGGACCACGCGCAGAAGCGTGTCGTTGCTCACGGGCAACATCAGCCGTTTTGCGAGGCCTGCTGCCGGCCGGCCGCCAAGCGCCAGACCAAGGTGATGGACGATAGAGTCCAGCCTCGCCGTGCGTCGCGCTGATGGAGCCAATATCCCGTCGGAGAAACGCTCAGTGAAGATCTGGCGTCCGCACAGGACGGCCTCGCAGCGGAAGCGGCGGGCGATCACCAGGAGCTCAACGACCCGCCCGGAAAGCGGCAGATCGGTCACGCGGCGTCGATACCGGCTATGGATACGCCGCGAAACTGTCCCACACGATGGACACAAGCCGAAACTTCCGGATGGCCGGACAGTGATGACGGCCTTATCACCCTCGTAGCACGCACTCTCTACAACAAACCCAGGCGGCACCAGACTGGAGCGGTGGAGTGCTTGCTGCATGGCGCTGATTCTCCCCAATCAAAGCGCCAGACATCCTCCGAACTGCATCAAAAGTGAGTCAGAGCCAATATTGCAGGCCGAATGACATCCGATGGGCCAACATGCGACATCGCGCAAAAAAAGGCCCCGGCGTTGAGGCCGAGGCTTTTGTCATTGCTGGCAGTGAACCCGATCTACTGCCGTGAATACATGCCATGAGGCGACGTTCCAATTAGTTAGAAACGGCTACTGCGCGCTTCAGTGGCGGCGCAGTCCACTTGCCATCAAGTGCTTCTTCTTTTGGCCAGTAGAGGCGCATGGCCATCACAAACGGCCCTTTGGGCGCGGGAAGCCAATTGGCTTCCTTATCTTTTCCGGGCGATTCGTTCTGGATGTGCACCATTAAGCCGCCATCGGCGTCGCGCTGCAACTGCGGGAGCATTGGCGAGTTGATCAGGTATCGATTGATGGGATTTGCCACAAGCAGGCTCTGCGGCATTCCGTACATTGTGACCGACCAGAAGGCGTTGACGGGTGGTAGCTTGCCCGGCGCAAATCGCAAAGTGTAGCGGTTGGTCCCATCGAGTGTCTGCTTATCGGCGTCGACACCGTAGAACGGATACATCGCCTCCTGCTTGGAATTTCCGTAGAGGCCAATCACGCCAGCGGCCATTCGATAGAGGTAATTATTCTTCAGGAACTGCCGGGTGCCGAATACGTCGCCGGAAGTGACTTGTCCCGTGTCAAATCGCGTCTTTTTGAAGTTCGCAAGTTCAGCCCATGCATCCGCCATGCCCTGTTCAAGAGCCGCTTTCATTTCGGGCGAGAGTTTGCTCACGTCAAAGTTCTTCCCCGCGCCGACTCCAATCTTGGCGAACCGCGCCATGAGCGCTTTCTCTGAGGGATTCGTCGGGCAGAATTGCAGGATGAAGCTCAGGATGTTGAGAAATTCGGGTGAGGTCTTCTGGGTCTCGGGCGTGAGCGGCTTGATGAAATTGATCGCTGCTGCGGTCTTAGGTGCGCCTTTGCCCAAAAACTCCGATAGTGGTTGCACCTTGTAGCCGGACTGGACCTTTTTCACGTTATCGATATCGCCGGGATCGAACAATTGCGTTCGGTACACGCCGAGCGCCAACTCAGTCTCCGAGTAAAATACCTTTTTCACGCGCCTGGGGGTTTCACCTTTCCAGTTCGGTCCGGCAATCATGTAGCTGCCGCCATCGTTACCGGTCGTGCGGCTCCCGATGTAATTGAAGTTGAACGTGTAGAGATCGATGAGCTGAACGCTGAAATAGCGTTTCTTCTCTATCTGCGGCACCGTGAGCACCACTGGTTCGGAACGAAGGTCCATACCGACCATGGAGTACGGCGTGTCCGAATTGGGCGACACGATTGCCTTGTCCTCCGGTGTGTAGACGCGAGGAATGTTACGAATCTGGTTCCATGGCGCTTTAAACTCCGGATTTTGGCGATCCACAAAGTATTCGTATTGGACGCGATATCCGTCAACCATGGGATAGCCGTAGATATAGGCTTCCTTGGCGATAGCGCGGGCCTCGGCGGGAGTGACATCCGCTGCGTGAGCGTTGGTCGTGAACGCCAGCGCGCCGACGGAAGCGACACCGAGAAACATTTGTCTGCGCGTGGTTTTCATCGCCGCATTCCTTCGTTGATGATCTGGTTGGAATGTTTAAATGAACGGCGGGAACCGATGTTTGAGGTGGATCAATTGCCGCCCCACAATGGCGAAAAGAGCCGACTCATGTCCGCAAGGGGTCATTCACGTCGGTTTGGCGCTCGGATGCAAACGTCCGGTCTACCCCTGTGAGGCGACACATAGCTGCACCGCGCCAACGGAAACGATGGGCCACAACCGGACTTGGGACCATTTAGCAATCATAATGTTCGGCTCGATGGGAGGGGTTCCTTTTTGCTCGCCGCTGGTGTTTCCTCTGCGGCGGAGAACGGGCATGCAGGGATCACTGGGGGAAAAGATCGGTGAAGGCGCCTTCTCCGAAGCCTACGCCTGGACGCCCGGTCAGGTCGTGAAGCTGTTCAAGGCCGGTGTCTCTCATCTGCTCGGCCGGCACGAGGTGCGCATGATCCGCGCCGTGCGCGCCGCCGGCGTCCCGGTGCCGGAGGTCTTCGGCGAGGTGACGTTGGACGGGCGCTTCGGCATCGTGATGCAGCGTCTCGATGGACCGACCCTGTGGCATCTCTCGCGGACCGGCGCGGTGACTTTCGAACAGGCGGGCGCGATCATCGCGGCTCTTGCCATGTCTCTTCACAAGACGGCCCCGCCGCCGGAGGTCATCTCCATGCGCGAGTATATGGAGAGCGAGTTGCGGCACGACGACGGCAAGGTCCCGAAGCACCTCGCTACGGATATCCTCGCGCTGATTGATCGCCTATCGCCCGGCGACGGGCTCTGCCATTGCGACCTTAGCCCCGGCAATGTGATCATGACGGTGGAAGGCCCAAAGCTCGTCGACTGGTCCTTCGCGATGCGCGGGCCTGCCGCCCTCGACCTGGGGTTCTTGCATGTCATCCTCTCCGAGCTCGCGCCGGAAGTCGCCGACAATCCGGAGCGTCCGCGTGCGACCCATGCGGCAGCGCAATCTGAATATGCGCGGCTGGCCGGCATGTCTCTCGCGGAGCTGACGGCGGCAATGGAGCCGTATCTGCCCATCGTCCGCACCTTCGTCGTCCTCGGCAACGTGGTGCCTTCCTTGCGGAAGCGGCTGATCCAGCGCATCGAAGCGGGGCTGCCCTCGGAAGACTGAACCGTCTTGGTCGCGCGCGCGAGCCGAAGTGGCCTGTCGAAGCGAGGCGTCAGTGTCTCCTTTGGGACATTCACGTCGGTTTGGCGCCCGGATGCAAACGTCCGGTCTACCCCTGTGAGGCGACACATAGCTGCACTACGCCAACGGAAGCGATGGGCCAATAAGAGACGAAGCTTGTTGTGCTCGCTCAATTGGCACGCCTCCAGGTAACGGTCCCGACGCCGCCGCTGGACGCCGTTGGGGTGATGTATTTCAGCTCGTCTTTGCTTACCGCGATAATGATTCGCTTCTGTGTAGTGCCGTTCCAGTTCGGAAATGTCGAGCTTTCGACCTCGAAGGTCAAAGTCTTGTTGGCCGCGTTGTGTGAATAGGTGCCGATCATGGCGATGCTCATCGACATAACTGCCTTGTTTTCCTCCGGTGTGCCGCCGGCGCGGTTGTTGGAAGCAAATCGCGGGAGATCGGGACCGATGATCGTCAGCATAAAATGCCCGCCGGCGTCCAGGGTCATCATGCCCGCGGCGCCGGAGCCGAACTGTTCGGTCTTCTTTCCATCCTTGTCGGTTACCGACGAAACAAGGACCCAAGTGCCGTGTAAATCGACGGAGGCTTCCGCCAAGGCGGACCTGGACAGCGCCATCACAGCGGCAGCAACCGCAAGGAATTTGGTCAACATGTCGACCTCTCAGAATTGATAGCTTGGCCAGAGCGCCACAATTTTAGGGAAGTTCCGCACCGCGGCATATAGTGTCAAACTAAGAAGGTCCCTTTCAGTATTTGGAACGCGGCCATGGACCGGTTCGAAGCTATGACCTTGTTGATTGCGGTGGCGGAGGCCGGCAGCATTTCGGCCGCGTCGCGGAAACTCCGGGCGCCAGTGGCAACGGTCAGCCGCAAGATTTCGGAGCTCGAAAAGCATCTGAATGCGCGGCTACTGATGCGGTCGACGCGGACGATCGCGTTGACCGAGGCGGGGTGTGCTTTCGTGGCGGCGTCGCGCCGCATTCTGGCCGATCTCGACGAGGCCGAACGCGACGCCGCGAGCGAAACCAAGACGCCGAAAGGTGAATTGGTTCTGTCCGCCCCGATCGCGCTCGGACGCTTTTATCTTCTTCCTGTCGTCACCGATTTCCTCAAGGACTATCCGGACATCGACGTGCGTATGATGCTTGCGGATCGCCGACTGAACATGATCGAAGATCATATTGACATCGGCTTGCGCGTTGGCGAACTGAACGATTTTAGTCTTGTCGCCAAGAAGGTCGGAGCCGTCAGGCGTGTCGTCTGTGCCAGCCCTTCGTATCTGGCGCGTCGCGGCACGCCGAAGACCCCCAATGACCTCAAGGATCACGATTGCATCACGTTCGAGAACACGCTCTCGGCACAAAGCTGGGCTTTCAAGATCGGCAGGGCCGAGAAGTCTTTTCCAATCCGTTCGCGCCTAGTCGTCAGCACCGCCGAAGCGGCGACCGACGCTGCCGTCTCAGGCTTGGGCTTAACGAGGATGCTGGACTACCAGATCGACCGCCAGCGCCGCGTCGGCAGCCTCAAGCTGGTGTTGGAGTCTTATCGCTCGCCGCCCAAGTCGGTTCATTTAATCTACGAGGCGGGCCGGCACTTGCCGATGAAAATCCGCACCTTCCTCGATTTTGCGGCGCCACGGCTGAAGCAGGCAATGTGCTCACTCGCCGATTGATCCCATCCTGGAATCGCGAAGTCATCGATTTGATGAACTTCTCCTTTGGGTCATTCACGTCGGTTTGGCGCCCGGATGCAAACGTCCGGTCTACCCCTGTGAGGCGACACATAGCTACACCACGCCAACGGAAGCGATGGGCCACGAGCAGAAGTCACGGCTAGAAGGGTTTCACGGGTCGGAGCTGGGACTAATTGAAAGCATCACGATCCTTCTTGATGATCGCTCGCTGATCGTCCGCGTACTCTTCAACAATGGCTAACCGTTCCTGCTCTGGCTCGCCAATCGGTGCTTCCTCTATACGGCCGTCCCATTCGCGCCAATGCGTTGGAAACACGTACACGGGCAAACCGGTCTGCGAATTGATCCAGCCCCGAAGCACGCGGCGACAGGGGAAGATCAGCGCATGGACTTGTCCGCCGGTGTCGATGACCGCCAGTTGCAAATTGCGATCAAACGGTGCCGCTGCCGTGGATTTCCACATGGCGCGCCCCCTCTACTGCAGGCGGGAGCGCAATCGGTCTCTCGGCTACCGACGCCTACGGGCAAAACCTCGGCCGGTGATGAAATCAGTGTATCAGGTTTCGTCGAGGACCTGTCGAAATTGTTCCGCCCGGCGAGTTGATCTTCGCGCGCAGGCGATGACAAAAATCTTCAAGCACCGTCTGCAAGTTTTCGCAGCTTACGAGCAGCGTCTCCGCGTGTTCGCGCTGGATTGTTCCGAAGGGGTGACCATCACGGATATCTCTCGCTTGGCTCACCCTGTTACGGCCCTCTGATGCTTTTTTCTCGACAAATTCAAGATGTTCCAGATCATGGGCGAGCTGATCCAACTCGGCGATCAGAAGCTTGGTAATGTTGGTACGTTTGTCAGGCGTCAGATCATTGCCGGTCAGAAGGCCGATAAAGTGATCTACGTTGGCCCTGGCGATAAATCGGTGCATCGGACCCCCTGATCCACGCTACTCGATGATTTAGCTTGCAGCCGATCCGAAGCGTAGGAAATATAGTTCTTTGTCGCGTCGGTGTGAAGCCACAAAGAGGCCGCCGTGGGGGATCGCGGCCTTGTCCCAATGGGGATAGTTCGCACTCGGGGGCTGAGCGCAACGCCCTTCTAGGGGCACGCCACGGTCGTTTTGAGCAGGATCAAAGTTGGACGTCATGTCTGCTCGGGGTCAAAAACGCGAAGAACTCAACCTGAGCAAATCTCGCCTGCTATTCCTCAGTGAGCGGACCTTGTTGAGAGGTGCCGCCACTTCGTCGATGGGCCAATAGTGACTCGTGCACCGCAACAAAGCGAGCCATCCCCGCAATGATCGTGCTAACATTTGGGATCATTGGACATCAAGAGAGGCTCGTGAGTCGAATGGTAACGCGTCGCGCGGTGCTTACGACGGCCTGTTCGATTGCTATCGCTGCTGTTGCAAATGCCGATTCATTGCGACCGCGGCGCGTCGGGCTGGTTACTTCTGGCTCAGGCGAGCGGATTATCGGTTGGTTCAGAGAAGCGTTCAGGTTGATGGGATACCGGGAAGGAAGCGACCTCATCATTGATCTGCGCGAGGCGAAAGGTCACTACTCTTTGCTGCCCGGTCTAGTCTCGGAGCTCATCGCTCTGAAGCCGGACGTTATCATCGCCGAAGCGACACCCGCGATTGCGGCGGCACAACGGGCGACCTCGACGATTCCAATTGTTATGTCGCCAGCCACCGATCCTGTCGGCTCAGGCTTCGTCAAGAGTTTTACCAGGCCCGGTGGCAATATAACCGGCACAGCGAATATGTTCGCAGATCTCACGGCCAAGACGCTGGACATTATTCGCCTGCTCTTTCCCAAAGTACAGAAGATCGGCGTACTCACCTCAAACAACCCCGTGCACCCGGCGATGGCACAAACTGCAACCAAGGCAGCAGCGACCATCGGCATTTCGGCGCAACGCTTCGTTGCGTCGAACCCGGAAGACCTTGAAAAGGCGTTCGCCGATATGAAAGCGGCCGATTGCGATGTCGTTTATGTACTTGCGGACCCTCCGCGCGATGCGTTGCCATCAATCGCTCTGAAGTATCGGCTGCCCACAGTATTTCAGGTCAACACTTATGCAGACCGGGGTGGATTGATGGCTTATGGGCCGGACCTGAAGGCTCTCTTTCTACTTGCGGCTGGCTACGTGGATCGCATTCTGAAAGGCGCGAATCCAGCGGACTTGCCGGTTGAGCAGCCGACGAAATTTGAGTTCGTGATCAATCTCCGGACGGCCAAGGCATTGGGATTGACTGTCCCTGAGCAAGTGCTTCTGATGGCGGACCGAGTGATTGAGTAGGGATCCAGCTTCCGAGGATGGCCGAAGTCCGCTCTGGGTCAAAATGCGAAGAACTCAACCTGAGCAAATCTATTCCGCCTTGCCTCACTGAGCGGACCTCAACGAGGTACGCCGCTACTTCGCTGATGGGCCAATTTCGGACTCAGCCTCTTAGCGCTTGCGGGCAAATGTTTGAGCCCGCCTAGTATTCTGCCCCATATTTGAGACCGATTGCGTTGATCTGCTCCCGCGTCAATTCTTTTCGCGGTTCGCCGGGTCGGCTGCAGGTTTCGCGAAAGAAACCGTCGAGGCCTGGGGGCACCATGATCCACAGCAGAACCAGTTCCTGATCTGGACTACTGAAACCATGCCACGTGTTCCTGGGTATGAAAATCGTTCCACCTCTTTCGCAAGAGTGACGCACATCGTTGAGTGTGACCGTGCCACTGCCTTCCAGAACGTAGAAGGCTTCGTCCCTGTCGAGGTGTCGGTGAGCCGGAATGCCTGAGCCCTTTGGTACTTGCTGAATGCCGAGGCCAAGATTATTGGACCCCGTTACGGGGTCGATCTTGATGAAGATGTTGCCGCCATCACGAAAATGGATCAGGTGTTCACCCTCTCCGGCACCAAGCACATAGCCCTGCGGCACCGGGTTGTGCGACTTCGCCTCGATCTCCTTGCTGTTTGGCATCGCGTGCTCCATTGGCCGAATTCAACAATGAAAAACCACAATAGCAGAATGCTGCACCACGAGCGACGCCCATGGCCAATGACGGTTTTGGGTCATGAGCGGTCTTGGTTTACCCAGCTGGGTCTGTTCGCCATGGCGGCTTAAGGCAATGCAATCGTGGCAAGGCCCTGCCGACAACGGGATTATTGGCTTGCCGCCGCAGCGGCGGTCGCCACATATTTCGTGTAGAAATCGGCGACCCGGCCGCGCCACATGCCGACGAACGCCTCTGACGTTACGTTGTCCACCGATTTCCAGATGCGCTTGAACGCCGGGAGTACATTGCCCCAGATCGCGCGTTTGCACCACCTCTCGCCCTTCTCCTTGCCTTCGCTGGTGGCGCACATGGATTTCCAGGCGGTGCGAGCGGGCCGGCTGATGTGCTCAGCGGCGCCTTCCCAGCCCTGCTGATGGATCAGGTAAAGATCGCTCATGTCTGGCGTCCGGTGCGTGATCCACTCGAACTGGACGCCTTCGGTAATAATTTTGTAGGCGGCCGCAACGGCGTTGTCCCGCGGGTTGCGAATCTGCCCGAAGCCGAACTTCCCGAACTCATATTGGCTCAATTGAAACAGGCCGATATACGACCCGGTGCGTTGATTGGGGTTGAAGCCGGATTCGATCTTGGCAACCGCCATCATGAAATTGAAATCGAGACCAAACGCGTCGGAAGCGCGCTTGATCTCTTCGGCCGGCGTTCCGACCGGAATGTCCTTGAACGCACGCAAGATGATCTCCGCCGGTTTCTCCGCGGGCGGCAGTTCGGACCAGACGTAGTAGACCAGATAACGGAAATCCTGTGTCGACGCCGCTTTCGGAGCATCGTCGGACGGATCGCGTGTTGCCGGCAGCGGCTGGACGATATCCTGTCCCAACGACGCCAATTTCGGCGCGACGGGATTATCGGCGATTTCGGCTTCGGTGCTCAACGGCCCGGAACCTGCAGACGTCACTGAGCGAAGCTCCGCTCCTTCTGCCCGAAGCGCTGCCGCAAGTCTGGCGGATGCCTCTGCGTACAACGCCGGCGTCACCATGTACTCAGGAGCCGTCATGTTCGCTGCAGCTTCCGGCATGACATCCGGCTCCGTCGCGGCCGGTCTGTTTCCGCCGGCCAGATAAAGTCCCACGGATGCGATAACGCACACGACGCAGCTCGTCGGCAAAACCCTCATTGCCTGAAGTCCACGGGTGGCTTCTGTGCAAAGGGTGTTCGCATGTTTCCTGCGGCCTGTGGTGAGCCTCTTTCGTAAAATCTTAAGGTTTAAATGTCGTGAACAAGAGCAGACTTTCTGCCTCGCCACTCATCGGACGCGTCCCGCTTTGGGTCACGAGCGGCCCCTGGCGGGAGACGCTCGTGGTGTCGGCTCTGGGTGATTCGCGTCGGTTTGGCGCTCGGATGCAAACTTCCGGTTACTCCTGACATATAGCTGCACCACGTCAATAAATGCGATGGGCACGAGCCGTCCTTGGTCGCGAACCAACAAAGAAGCTGCCGCTGATGGCCCAACCAACGTATAGGAGCCGCGTTCCTTTGGAACGCTGCATCACGGCAATCATTGAGCCCGGCGGGACGAAACTCCTTGGAGGAAGAAGGATATGCGTTCGATTTTGGCCTTGAGCGTCTTGATAAGCCTGTGCGGGTTCGCGAACGCGGCTACTGTGCATCATGGGCACCGCCCGCATGCGGTGCTTCGTCCCCATCATCACATGTACCCATCAGGTCGAGCCTCGGGTTTTGCCTATGCGCCGCGTCAACACCACCGGGCCGCCGACCCCTGTGATAGGCCAGAAGCGTATTTCGGCGCTTGTCAGGGTTATGCGCCTGGCGAAAAAGAGCAATTTCTCGATAGTGTGCTCAGCCCTTACTAGTTGGGAAGCGTACAACCGGGAGCCTTGGTAGGGCCGCTGTCTCCAGGGCAGCCCTCTCCGTGAGACAAATCTGAGGCACGTACTTCGGCGAGAGGCGGGGTCGAGAATATTCTTTCGAGTTCTGCAGCGAGAAGCAGACCCTCATTAATCAGTTACGTTGCCTTGATCGCCATCATTGACCAATGAGAAGTGGTTGCGCTGTTCTTACCCGCCACGCCTAGTGGCTTTTCATAGGAGGCGATTCGGGGTGATCATAATGGATGTCTCCTCGCATCATACCCATTCCGCTGTCTGGAGATCTGAGGAAAGCTCAGGCCAAAGGCGTTCGGTATGCCGACGGGCTGCACAACACCTATTTTGACCAAACGAAGCTGATCCGAAGCGCCGCGGAAGCTAAGATCCGTGAAGCCGACAGACTGGAATGTGAAGCTTGGAATGCATTGATGTGGGCTTGGGCCACTGATGAGATGCGTCCGGTGATCGATGACCAGCAGGCCAACCCCACAATCGGCAAGGCCATCAATGGTGGGTACGATCTGCTTGAGGCCAAGTGCAAACGTTGTCGACGGCTCTCGTTAGTGCCATTGCGTGCCGTGAAGCGACCTGCACGGACGCCGATCTTGATGCTTGAGGACGCGCTGTTCTGCGAGCCGTGCAGCGAGGGCAAACACTACACTCATCGGCAGCGGGCGTTTATTGTGGGTCTCACGTTCGCCAAACCGGACTCGGCCGGCAAGGCAAGCCGAGAAAGGCGAAAACCGTGACGATCTTCCGACTAGCGCCAATCGATATACGCGCCAACGACGAGAAATGGGCGGTCTCGACGATACGCGAAGCTGTCTGGGTCGAAGCGCGCGACGATATTCATGCTCGCCATCTTGTGGAAAATGCCACTCTCAAAATGGCCGAGATGCACCGGAAACGCAAAATCCTGTACTCGCCTTGGTTGGATCCTGTCATCACATCGTGCTTCCCAGATAAAGACGCGAAGCATCCTCCTAAGGGGAAGTTGCTGACAGCCGAAGGCGAAACGATTGAAATTCCAGGCGCCGAGACTGACTGACGATGTGCAATCTTTATAGCATCACCACGAACCAAGATGCGATCAGCGCGCTGTTCCGTGTCGTCAATCAATACGTCGGCAACTTGGCACCAATGCCCGGCGTCTTTCCGGATTACAGGGCGCCGATAGTGCGGACTGGTGTCAAAGGCCGCGAACTTGCCACCGCACGATGGGGCATGCCGTCGTCGTCCAAGGCGCTGATGGATGCCACCAAGAAGCGTGCCGAAAAGCTTCAGGCTAAGGGCAAGACAGTTGACTTCAAGGAATTGCTTCGGATGGAGCCCGACGGCGGCACGACCAACATCCGGAACGTGAAGAGCAAACATTGGACGCGGTGGCTAGGTCCAGAGCATCGCTGCGTGGTGCCGTTCAACTCATTCAGTGAGTTCAACAAGGCCGAAGGCGGGGACATTTGGTTTGCGCTTGACGACACCCGTCCGCTCGCGTGCTTCGCCGGCATCTGGACCAACTGGAAGTCGGTCCGGAAGGTCAAGGAGGGCGAGACCACGAACGACCTTTACGCATTCCTGACCACCGAACCAAATGCCGAGGTGGGTGCAATTCACCCGAAAGCGATGCCGGTCATCTTGACCAAGCCGGAGGAAGTCGAGACTTGGCTGAACGCTTCTTGGGATGAAGCCAAGAGCCTGCAGCGGCCTCTTCCAGACGGCGCGCTGCGAATCGTGGCACGTGGGGTGAAAGAAGATCAGGCCGCAGCATGAAACACGCCGAAGCACGCCCCTATTCCGATCCGGCTACCGCCGCGCGTAAGCTGGTCGAACTAGCGGCCAGCGTCGAAGCCGTGAACGGCCGCATCCATATCGAGAAAATCAACTCGCCTTTCCTCTCGCCAAACGGCTGCAAGGCTACCGGTCCGGAGTTCGGCGCCGGCATCAAGTATGCGATTGAGAAAGGATGGCTCGATTTGCATGAGAGCGGAACTTACGTCCAGTTGTTGACCTCACCCAAGGATCTGCTGGTGGGCTGAGCGAAGCCGTCCTGACTTACGATAATGGAAATTATTGAAAGTCTGGACGTCGGCGTCGCGGCCCGCGCTGCCCGGCCGCACAGCGACCTGGAGGAGGCCGCTTGCGCGGGCCAGCTCTCCGCTCCCTCCGAGGATAAGGCTAATCCGGCGCTGCTCCAGGCAGACGCGCTCCATGCGCGTGTTGATGCTGCCCCATATGGGTCCGATCAGACACCGGTGGTCAAGATATCTGGCCCCGGCGCCATCCGCATTTGCTCGCTCAGAATGAGCAAAACGATACAGCGGCGGAACTCCTAAAGTGTTCCACTTTGACGAACAGCCGTCCGACCTTTGGCACCCACGGGTGACTGAGGGCGCCGCGCTCCCGTCCAACTCAAGCGGAGGACGAACTCATGTCGTCGCTTCAACAACTTCAACGCCGGGAAATAAACGACAACACCCACTACACCCCAGGGCAGCTCGTTCAGCTACGACGCCAGATGCTGCGGTTCGCCCGATCCACGCCGCCTGGGACTGAGCGGAATGATCGTCGGCAGATTGCCCGGTCGCTGCGCAGTCTTTTCAGGAACAGGGAGTGGCTGGACTCTCACACTATTGAAGGTCCGGAGTAGCGCACCGAATTACTTGGCCGGATTTTCGTATGAAGGCCTGGAATACACAGGCACGGTGCCAATCTCGCGCCCCGCATCGTTGATGATGGAGACATGGCGCTCAGGATCGTCTTCGGGTTTGTCGAGTGAAACGCCGATGGCGAGCACCGCCGCCTTGATGAGCGCATCGGCATCGCCATCGCAAACAAAGCCAGAAGCGTCAGATAGCCTGTGGCCGTCCTTAACGTCAAAAAAGTAGCGGGGCATAGGTAACCTCCACATGTCCCAAGCGCGCGCAGACAGCGTTGTTCCGATCGTCAGGCCACCTCAGTTACCGCGATGCGGTCACCTTCCACACCCACGACGCGCAGTAGCTCGCGCGCTCCGTGGCCTCGCCCCACACTGCCATCGTGCGGACGTCGGAACCTGATATGGCCAATACTACTACTGCGGCGGGAACGGAGCACAACTAAAAGTGTTGGAAATCTGCTTCCGCAATTTTCAAGCATCCGCGGGTGACAGAGAGCGAGCAACAGCATGCAACCGGCATTTATGCCTGATCAGATTGACGCTCATCGCCTTCTCTAGGGGTCGCTACCGGGCGATCCACCGCCAGCTATAAAAACGATCAAAAAATCTTCAGCCAAGGTGAAGACGCTGCCTTCGTATTCTTTGTTCAGGAAGGTTGCGTAAGGCTTACGACGCTTAAGCATGGCGCAGAAAATCAGCTCGGGACAGCGCAGCAAGGACAATTTTTTGGGGAAGCATGCCTTCATGACGTGCCAGTACGGCGTGCTACAGCCACGGCAATAGGTGACTGCCGAATTACGTCAGTCACGAAAGAGGACATGCTTTTTTCGATTCGCAGCCAGCCCAGATTTGCAAGAAAGTTCATCGATTTCTTAGCGGATCAAAACAGTTGGACGCAGAAGCACTTGCTTGAGCATCTTTTGGAACCGCAGAAGTCGCCTGAATCGTAAGGAGCCGCCAAATGAGGCGGCCTCACAGATTGAAATACAGCATAGACGCTAGGACCGTCGAAAAGACGCTCAGCCCTACGATGGCAACTTTCAAAACACAGTCTGGTGGGATCACGCACCCCCCTTTGGTTAGGAAATCACTTCGGCGGCTGCAAGCCGGGCGAATTTAGCCACTCACTTATGTGAGCGCCGGTTTCGACTTGCCGAGCTTTGCGGATTGCTTGCTCCCGCTCGATACCAGGCGGAAGCGATTTGGCTTCCCTGCGGAGGCGTTGCGCTTGTTCGGCAAGGCGCTCTTCAAGAGACGTTGTTTGCTTGATACGGCGTCGCTGCATGGCGCTGCTCCATTCCTGAGGAAGGCGGGAGCGCTGACGGCGTTCTCATCACCGATAAAAGCCGAGGGCCGCGCGGTGATGCCGGAAGTTTGCCATGTTCGGTACCGCACATATGGTCAATTTTGCTCACATCGAAGGAACGTGAACGAGGCCACTGAGATCAGACGCTTGGCCGGACACAACCAGACTAGCGACCGATACAAAGCGGCCCCAGTCCGGGGCTAGACCAGGGCCACCTTGGAGGTGGAGCGCAGCGCGATGGCTGCCTCGCTGCGCGTCCGGCTAAGAGCCCAGCACACCCGGACTGCCGGCGCTGTTCAATATTGCTCAGCGTCCTTTGAAAGGCCCGCCAGCTTAGTCAATACGGCTGCGGGAGGCAGCCAACTGAGGCGGTGGCCTTAGTTCATTTTCTGAAGGGGTTTCTTGATGAACTCTCGCAGTTCATCGGCGTACTCGGCAATGATCTGCCGCGCCTCGTCGGAACGAGATGGTTTTGGCTCAGCTATGTGTTTGCTTGGCGGCTTCTCAGGCGCGGCCATGATCAAAGATACGGCGCAACCCGGAGGATCGTTTGATCAATCCAAATCAAGCTGCCGCAAACTAGGCCATCCATTTTGCAACAGGCGGCCCGGTTCCGTTAACCCAATCAGCGATTTACGTTGCGCCATAGGCACACACGCATAGCATCGCTGATGCCGGGGCTGGTCCATATTTCACCAAATTTTTTTAAACCCGGCGGGGCCGCAGTGTCGAAAGATGCTGCGGCTCTTTCCATTTGGACCGCGCCGGTTTTCTGACGGAAGAACACACGGATCCGAAAATGGGATTGGTGAGACTGCCGGAATCGTCCGTTCATATGACCGTAGGTCGCGAACATGGCGCGGCTTAGTCTCCAGCCCCCAATGCTCCCGGCTGCCGATCCAATTGCGGATCAGAGCGCCGGGAGTGCTGAGGCCGAAGCCGCTTTAAACTGGCAGCGAAGGTTTCTGCTGTCAGTGCGGCTTTTCCGGCTGCTGGCTCTGCGGCCTGACGTTCATGTTGCTATCCGGCATCTCGTCTCGCCCCTGGTCGCCGTTGTCATCCTTGCCGCCAGAAGTGGACGTACCGCTCCCGCTGCGCGAGCCGGGTGACATGCCAGTGGTGCTGCGCGGATCCGTACTTGGCGCCGTCGAGCTGGCCGCGGGATCACCGGTGACTGCCCCACGTCCGCTCGGTGAGCCGGCTTGCTGACCAGCAACGCTAACAGTCGACAGGGCGAGCACTGCGACGGCGATTGATAGTAGTCTTCTCATTAGGCGCTCCTAGTGCGTATTCGTCTTCTGCCAATTTTCAAGGTCGATGTCGGCCTTGTTACGCTGCTCTTTCTCCGGGTTGCCCTTCCAAGGCTTGTCCGTTTGCTTATGCGTCACCTGGTCGGCCTGTTTCCGCGGATCGTCTTTAGGGATCTCTTGGCTCATGTTTTCTCCCTTCTACCCAGCACAAGCTCCGAACTCCACAAGCGTTCCTCAAGACGGAACTAATCCGCTAAAGGCAGCTTGAATCCCGGTTCTGTGGTGTGGAGTTGTTTATGCGTCAGTCCCGATGGACCCCCTCGATCATCCCGGCAGGCGAGCCGACCGTTTATCTGGTGGCCGATGATTTTGGGAGAATGGGACGCGCGTGGCGCGAAGCGGATCTGGAAGCCGCAGACCTCGAAACAGTCATTCGGGATCTGATCTCGGGCGAATACAAGCGGCCGACCAGAGTCATTGCCTTCAACACGGGAGAGCACTGGTCCGAAGACGTTTCTGAGGATGTCGCCCGAAAAATCCAAAGCCGCTGTAATCTGCAACTAACCGACGTCCCCTCGCATCTCCAGGAGTTCGTCGATCGCTATGCCGTGCTGGACACGCGGCAGTTTAGCTTGCGCTTAGTTCAGCCGTAGCAATTCAGCGAAGCACGCAGCGTCAAAGTGTCATTCTCCGGGTGTGTGGGCGCAAAGGTTGCAATCGTTGTGTCAGAGCAAGTCCCTTAGGACGTCCACCACTAATCCTGCCGATAGGAGAGCAATCGCAATGTCGGCAAGGACGATCACAACTTGGCACTCGTCGTCTTCAATCAAAGAGCTTCCGCATTCCAATTCCAGCATTCGGCCCCTTTTGTCCGTCTCAACAAGCGTCACTGAGGTTCAAGAGGAACCAACCCGCCGATTCGTAGCTTGGTCTTCTTTAGGAGGAACCTATGGCCGTCAACAAACCCACTGGCGACAACGCACGCAAAGGCGCGGTGAAGAAGCGCACGCAGTTGAAGAACCCCCTGACGAAGACCTCCACCAAGCGCAACAAGAAGGGTGGTCAGTTCATGGCCGTCAAGAAGAGTGCGAAGAAGTTCAAGGGCGTCCGCAAGGAGAGGTAATGGGCCGGTTCTTTATCGGCATCATCATCCTGAGTGTGGCACTAGGGCGCGTACTCATTAATTTCGACCTGTCTGCTTCGCTCCGAAAGCGGCCGAGATCATGAGGTGGCGCATTATGTCGCACTTGGCATGCGCAGACATTAACTGCAAGTAGCGAGCTCACTCCACGCCTGTGCCATTGGATCGAAAACGGCAGCGTTTTTCCGTACGGTGACTGACCATACTGGCATCGTGAACGTGGGGTCTAGGTTCAAGACACGTTCTGCGGCCGATCTCGCCTCTTCGATTCGACCGAGCCGGACCAGGGCGATCGTTTGAAGGACGTGCGGCACACTGAATGAAGGATTGGCTTCGACTGCGCGAGCCGCCGCCTTCAGAGCTTCATCAAACCGATTGACATAAAGCTCAGTCACCGCGATCGCCATATGAGCAATCAGTGTATCGAAAGGACTGACCTCCAGGGCGTGTTGCGCCAGTTCAAGCGCACTTTGGCGGTCGCCCATGAACGCATGCGCGAATGCACTGTTTCCCAAGGCAACGACATTTGAAGGACTGATCGACAGGGCCCGGCGAAACACCTCGAACGCGTCACTGAAGTCAGGGTCAGCGAACCAGATCACCAGACCGGCAGCACCGAGCGCGGTCGCGTCATCACTTCTCGTCGCAGCGCGAGCATAGCGGACGGCGGTGGCGCGATCGGCCTCGCTCAGTCCACCGCGGCTGAATCTGATCTGAAAACATCGCGCCAGCTGTGCCTGAGCAGCCGAATAATCGGGCTCCAGCTCCAATGCCTTCCGCAAAAGCGGAATGGCTTCCCCAGCGCCCGTCGGCATGGTCGTGCGCATCGATGAGATCGCCCGCAAGACAAGATCATAGGCATCGAGACTGTTGGGACGCTCTCGTCGGACGCGGCTGATTTCGACCTTGCGCAGATTCGGTTCGAGTGCCCCGATCAGGCTCATCGCAATGGCGTCCTGAACTTCGAAAATATCGTCAAACCGGCGATCGTACCGCTCGGCCCACAATGCAGCACCCGTGTCGGATTCAACCAGCCTCGCCGTGATCCTTATGCGATTGTCGGCCTTGCGCACGCTCCCCTGCACGAGATAGCGGCACCCCAGCTTCCGCCCGATACTTCCCAGGTCGCCGGTGCCGGCTTCGAACAGCAAACTCGACGTGCTGCCGACCACCGATAGACCGGTGATACGGGATAGTCCCGTGATGATGTCCTCTACGATACCATCGGCGAAGTAATCCTGGCTGGAATCCCCACTGAGATTGGCGAACCGCAGCACGGCGACCGTGGTCCCGCGCGCCGGGATGTCTCCAGAGCCCGAATACGCCTGCATGTCTGGACCATTCTTGACTCCCACGAGGCGATAGCCTCGTCCCGGAACGGTAACGACGTAGCTCTGACCGTCGCTTCCGAGTTCAAGTGCCTTGCGCAAGGCGGACACGTGCACCTGGATCGCGTTCTCCTCCACCACGCGGCCCGCCCAGATTTTCTCCATCAGGCGATCCTTGCTCACAACCTCGCCCTGGACCGAAGCCAATTCGTAGAGGATATCGAGTGCCCGGCTTGGGAGCTTGACGGGCTGTCCCGAAAAGGTCAGCCGCCGCTCGACAAGATCCAGCACAAACTTTCCAAATCGAACAGTCTCTCGATCCGGTTTCGGATTGACCGCCATGCCTGTTCAGAACTCTTCAGACGCTGAAACAAGGACCTTAAGGGTATCGCTCCGTAGTGTCCATCGAGCCCGACAAATCGCCGTGCCGGCGATCGGGACGAGGAGGTTCCGTCATGCGCACCACGCATTTGGCTTTGGGACTGCTGACAACGATCGCTCTGTCGTTTACCGCGCTTCCGGGCAACGCCCAGTCGTGGCCAACCCAAGTCGTGAAGATCATCACGCCATTTCCGCCTGGCAGCGGTGGCGACGTCACGGCGCGTCCGTTCGCCGAAAAGCTTGCGGAGCGGTGGGGGAAGCCCGTCATCGTCGAAAATCGTCCAGGCGCCGACGGCATCATCGCCGCGACCGCGGTGCTCAACTCGAACGATGGTCATACTCTCCTCTATACGAACGGGGGACCGCTCACGAGCAACCTGCTCGCGCACGCGGGCAGCCTTCCATACAATCCCGATGATCTGCTGCCGGTTGCGGCTGCCGCTGAAGTCTACGTAGCGATAGGGGTTCCTGCTTCCCTGGCGACAAGCTCGCTGTCCGAATTTGTGGCGCAGGCACGCCTCAAGCGGGGCCAGTTCAATTGGAGCGGAACTCCCGGCAGTCTGGACTATCTGGTGCCGGGGTTTTTGAAGCGCGCCGGCATCGATCTCCCGCGTGTCCCATACCGAGAGGTGAGCATGGCGATGCAGGACCTTTCGCAAGATCGACTCCAATTCTATGCTGCTGCCCTCGCGACCCAGTTGCCGATGGCGCAAACCGGCAAGATCAAGATTATCGCGATCACGAATAGTCAACGATCACCCTTCTTACCGGACGTCCCCACGGCGCGCGAGTCGGGTTTTCCGGAGCTTGAGTACGAAGCGTTCCTTGGCTTTTTCGCGCCCCGCGGGATGTCGGCGGAGCTGCGTGAACGCATCGGTGCCGACCTGCACGCGATCGGCGCCGGCGCGGACTTGGCGGGACGCTTCAATGCGATCGGCATGCGGGTACGAGTCACCTCTCCGGCAGAACTGCAAAAGATCGTCATGGACGAGCGCGCGGCGCTCGCCCGTTACACCCAGGCGCCGCCGCGATAGGGACGCGCAAAGCACCGAGACAGGAGGAATGTCCCATGACCCACGAACATCCGCGTACCGATCGGCTTTTCGAGATCGGCAGCGCCTATCGGCAGGCGAAAGTTCTATTGAGCGCGGTCGAACTCGGAGTTTTTTCCGAGCTCGCAGCCGGCCCGCTCGATGCGAGGGATCTCGCGAGCCGCATTCGGGTCCACGGTCGCTCAGCTCGCGACTTCTTCGATGCACTCGTCGCGACTGGTCTTCTGACGCGAGATGACGAAGGGCGATATCGAAACACCGAGGAGAGCGATTTTTATCTAGACCGAGCAAAGCCGACTTATCTCGGCGCCAGCTTCGATCAGTACAACCGCCGCGAATACGTCTTATGGGGGTCGCTGACGCAGTCGCTGCAGACCGGCAATCCGGCGGCCGAAACGCATGGCCAGGATCACTTCGGATCTTTGTACAACGACGCAGCGAGACTCCGAACCTTCGTCACCGCGATGACATCCGGCAGCTTGCTCGCCGCTCAAGGTATCGCTCACCAGTTCCCCTGGGAGAATTATCAGACACTTTGCGACGTAGGCACCGCTCAAGGTTGCCTACCGGTCCAGGTTGCTTTGGCACATCCTCACGTCCGCGCGATCGGATTCGATCTCCCGATGCTGTGCTCGGCATTTGAGGAGTACGCGGTCGAACGCAACGTCGCTGATAGGGTGAGTTTCGCGGGAGGCGATTTCTTCAAGGATCCGTTGCCTCAGGCCGATGTCATCGTCTTGGGTCGCGTCCTCCACAATTGGGACCTTGAAGCCAAGAAGATGTTGCTGGACGAGGCGTATCGATCGATCCCGACAGGTGGGGCTGTCATCGTCTATGATATGCTGATCGATGACGACCGGCGCACAAGCACAACTGGCTTGCTCTCCTCTCTCAACATGCTCCTTTGGACGGCGGGTGGGTTTGGATATACGGCAACGGATTGCACCGGCTGGATGCGGTCGGCCGGGTTCACAAAGACGACGGTTCGCCACCTTCCAGGTGGCAACTCCATGATCATCGGCGAAAAATAGACGGCGCCATATCTTCCGGTGCGGACTCAGGATCATTTTGACTGATCCAGCCGGATAGTCCCTTGGTTGATGTCCGCTCCGCTCAAAAAGCAGCAAGGCAAATTAGGCGCATTGTGTTTGGTCGGATGCCTGTGATTCAAGCTGTCAAAATGGAGCTTCGAATCATGCGCTACGAACTTGCCGATTTTGAATGGGCCGCCCTCAAGCCGATGTTGCCCAACAAGCCGCGTGGCGTTCCTCGGGTAAACGATCGTCGTGTCCTAAACGGCATCTTTTGGGTCTTGAGATCGGGAGCACCCTGGCGCGATCTGCCTGAGGCGTTCGGCCCGTACACCACTTGCTATAACCGCTTCGTTCGCTGGCGGAGGGCTGGGGTCTGGAGCCGCATCATAGACGCACTTGCCGCTGCTCATGATGCCGCTGTCCAAATGATCGACACCTCGATTGTCCGCGTGCATCAGCATGGAGCCTGCATCATGCGAAACCAGCGCCAATCGATGGGGCGGTCACGCGGCGGTTTGACGAGTAAAATTCATGCAGTGGTCGATAGCAATGGTCTGCCGGTACGGCTGGCGTTGAGTCCTGGCCAAGCCCACGACGTTCGACTTGCGGGAAAACTGCTGTCTCGTCTGAAGTCCGGGTCAATGCTGCTTGCCGACCGTGGCTATGACGCCGACTGGATCAGAGCGCTTGCCATGAAGAAGGGGGCGTGGGCCAACATCCCGCCGAAAAGCAATCGCAGCGATCCTATCTGCTTCAGTCCCTACCTCTATCGGGCTCGTAACCGGGTCGAGCGGTTCTTCAACAGGATCAAACAATGTCGCCGGGTGGCGACGCGCTACGACAGGCTCGCCGCCAACTACCTTGCCTTCGTTCAACTCGCGTCAATCAGGCTATGGCTGCGCCTTTAATGAGTCCGCGTCCTAGTTCCTCGGCCCGTGGCGGCCCCAGCATCGGGCCGGGGGGCTTGATGATGCTGGGGCCTCCGGACAGGCTCTTGCCCTCTGAAGAGAGGCAGTCACCGCAGACACAAATCAATCACGGGCAGGGGGTTCCTAACTACAGAGAAGCACATGGCCAAGCGCGAGGAAGAGAGCGACGCGAAGGAAGCCAAGCCACCCGGACGGATGAAGCGCGGCGGCTCATCGAAGAGTACGTGGACGACCTACGCGAGTTTATCAAAACGCTGCGCGGCCGATTGAACTGAGGCAGCCTCACCGTAGCCTCCGCGGAATCTGCAAGTGGCCAATCTCGTCGGTCGGTGCCACGAAAAAAAGATCCGGCCGATTCACATTTGTGAAGGCAGGGATTTGTTAACCGGGAAATAATAGCATACCGGGCTGGCAGAGCCATTTCATTTCGGAATTATTTGAAACCCGGAAGCATGAGGGGGCGTTGTCTCAAAACAGCGGCCCCTTCTGCATTTTTAGCTTTAGCCAGCGCCACACGCGGAAGAGAAATCGCGACATTAAGCACCGCCATTCTCAAATCTCCTCCACCGTGCAGGCCGAGCAGATGCCCGACAAACCGCAGCAGCCGCTGCGGGAGGCAATGGCCGCCCTCCCTGCGGCGCCTCCTTCCGAGATCGAGAAATAAACGCAGACCCAGCATGTCAAGCGACTGACGAGGACGTCGAGAAGAACTCCCAAACGTCGGCTGGCCTTCGAACGGCACGTCCAGGTCTTCGGCGACTGGTGAGCGGAACGCCGGCCCCAATGAAAAGGCCGCGCCTTCGGGTGCGCGGCGTTGGTTGCGTTCGGATGGACTGATCTCATCAGTGGTGGTGGCGCCAGCGGTGCCGAACGACCGGGTAGGATCCGCGGTAATAGGCGTAGGCGGGGCGCACGACGCGGCGATAGCGATAGCCGTAGGATACGGGCGCCGTGTAGTAGGTCGTGGTGTAGCCGCCGCCCCAGCGATACGGCTCGTCGTAGCCGTAGGCGTAGGAGCCGCCGTAATAGCCGGCTCGATAGTAGCCAGGGCCGCCGTAGTAGCCATAGCCGGGGCCCCAGCCATACGCCGAGGAAGCAAGCCCGCCGATCACGGCGCCCGCGACCAAGCCGCCGGCGATGCCGGGTCCCCAACCGCCCCAACCTCCTCGCCAGTGGGCTTCGGCAGGAGAGGTCGTGGCCACCGAGGCCAGACCAAGGGCGCCGACCAGCAGCGCCGACATTGCAATCTTCTTCATCGGGAGTTCCTTTCACATTGCGCATGCCCTGCGGATAACGGGAAAAATAGGCAATGGTTGCTGCTGGCCCGGCGGCGAAGGGCAATGGAGCTCGGCGCCGGGGCAGCGTGATTCGACAGCTTCGAGTTCGGACCACAACA
Organism: Bradyrhizobium sp. SZCCT0153; assembly: GCF_018129995.1. Lineage (GTDB taxonomy): Bacteria > Pseudomonadota > Alphaproteobacteria > Rhizobiales > Xanthobacteraceae > Bradyrhizobium > Bradyrhizobium japonicum_G. The sequence continues at coordinate 719,829 of NZ_JAFCKS010000003.1, read as the reverse complement.
CGCGAGGCCGCGCTGGGGTCGGCCCACGCTGCGGCGCAAAAGCTTTCAGGAGCGCACCCCGAACATCTGCCTGATCTCTGCGGGCATTAACAATGTTGATTCCACCGGAATACGTCTTTGCTGTAGGCTATCGCTTCTAGCGTTTTGGGTTCCCATGTTCGATCCGGCCACGACGGCGCTTTTGCGCGCCGTACTCGACGAGGTCTGTGAAGAGGTTTCGCGTTTCGAGACCGGTGCTCGGACCCATGTCGCTTCAAGAATTCTGGAAGCCGCCGCGACGGGCAACATCACGCCGGAGAGCCTGAAGCAGGTCAGTCGCGAGGCGCTCCATCAAGCCCCGAGCATGGGGCGATAGCGGAGCGTCGGGGTGAATTTCCAGGTCACAGTGCTCAAGATCCTGGTGAGTTATCCCGATGGATTCGCCGTCATGTCGGACCTCAAGCGCGACATGGCGATCCTGGCGACGAGCGGACGGGATTGGGCCGAGCGGACCATGCGCTTGGCCGCGCGCGTTCCGGATCTAGACATCTTCTCGCAAGCCTTGGTCGAACGCCTGAACGGCGGATGGCGGATTACGGAGAAGGGCAGGACGGTACTCGATTTCATGGAGGCCAGGTCTTCCGGGCCACAAACCGGACGGGATGGTCCGGTCGAGCAGCTGTCGTCCGAAGAGCGAGCGCCCAAACTTGTCGCCTTCACAAAGGTTGGCCGAAGCCAACGCCTGCAACGCCGCCGTGCGGCACGTGCGCGGGCGCGTGCCAAAGCATCCTGACTCTCCTCCCTTCGTCTACTCCCGGGAAAAACCGGAAACTTTCCAGAGTGCCTTGAGTTGGCAGCGACTGGGTCGGTCTCCAGAGAGAGAGTAAGTATGGTCGACGAAGTCGTCTTGAAGAACGCCACGGAGACCGCCTGGACGGTGTACCGGGCGCGGCACCCCGAGGTCGATGAGCACGACACCCGGCGCTGCCTGCTGGAGCGCCACCTCCGCAGGAGGTCGGAGGCGCGAGAGAGCGATACCGAAGAACCCGCTGGCTTCGGGATAGCCTATCTGCAGCGGCTTCCTCGAGACGAATGTTGACGGCCGTGAAGGCGCTCGCAGCGCGCGTGGCCCGGGGAAGCACGAGGCCAAATTGGACGCTGCTCGCGATTTCGGCTCTCATTTCCGCGACGGTCGTGGCTGTCCTGCGGTTCGTGTTCGGAGCCTAGCCGAGGCGGATTGTCATTCGGCCTGCAATATTGGCTCTGACTCACTTTTGATGCAGTTCGGAGGATGTCTGGCGCTTTGATTGGGGAGAATCAGCGCCATGCAGCAAGCACTCCACCGCTCCAGTCTGGTGCCGCCTGGGTTTGTTGTAGAGAGTGCGTGCTACGAGGGTGATAAGGCCGTCATCACTGTCCGGCCATCCGGAAGTTTCGGCTTGTGTCCATCGTGTGGGACAGTTTCGCGGCGTATCCATAGCCGGTATCGACGCCGCGTGACCGATCTGCCGCTTTCCGGGCGGGTCGTTGAGCTCCTGGTGATCGCCCGCCGCTTCCGCTGCGAGGCCGTCCTGTGCGGACGCCAGATCTTCACTGAGCGTTTCTCCGACGGGATATTGGCTCCATCAGCGCGACGCACGGCGAGGCTGGACTCTATCGTCCATCACCTTGGTCTGGCGCTTGGCGGCCGGCCGGCAGCAGGCCTCGCAAAACGGCTGATGTTGCCCGTGAGCAACGACACGCTTCTGCGCGTGGTCCGACGCCGTCACCGTCCGCCGGCTGACCCGCTCAAGGTTATCGGCATCGATGATTGGGCCTGGCGTCGCAATCACCGATACGCCAGCATCATCTGCAACCTGGAAAGGCGCCGGGTAGTCACCCTGCTGCCGGATCGTGAGCCCGCGACCGCCCAAGCCTGGCTCGCTGGGCATCGCACGATCGCGATCGTCGCCCGCGATCGTGGCGGCGGATATGGCGAAGCGGCGGCCAAAGCCTTGCCCCACGCGGTGCAGGTCGCCGACCGCTGGCATCTGATGGAGAACGCCAGTCGGGCCTTCCTTGACGCCGTCCGCAAATCGATGCGCCAGATTCGCATCGTCATCGGCGCGACCACAATTGATCCCAAGCTGCTAACAGCCGCCGAGCGCCTCCAGTATGAGGGCTATCTGCGCCGCGAGGAGGCCAATGAAGCCATCCTGGCTCTGTCGAAGAGCGGCATACCCATCAAGCAGATCGTGCGCCAGACTGGCCATAGCAGGAAGCTGGTACGGCAGGTGATCCGCGGCGAACGCACCGACGTCTTCCGGACCCGACAAAGTTCTTTGGATCTGCATTTGCCATGGCTGGACGATCAGTGGGCTGCTGGCTGTCGCAATGGGGCCGAACTTTGGCGCCGCTTAACGGCGCGTGGCTTCCGCGGCTCGCTCCGCGTCGTCAGCGAGTGGGCGACCCGCAGACGAAGGGCCGAAAAGGCCGACGCAAAAAACCTTCAGCGGATTCCGTCGGCCAGAACGATTGCGCGCCTCATGACCATCGGTCGGGACCTGCTCACGAAAGCGGAGACCGTCACGGTCGCGGCGATCGAAGCCGGCGTACCAGCCCTGATCGAGGCACGCGAGATCATCGCCGAATTTCACCTGATGATCCGGCGCAAGACCGAGGCGGGCCTCATGCCATGGATCGAGCGCGCCCGCGCCAGTCTCGTCGCCTCGTTCGCCAGCGGCGTCGCGAAAGATGAAGCAGCGGTTCGAGCAGCAATTACTTTGCCCTGGTCCAACGGACAGACTGAGGGTCAGATCACGCGCCTCAAGCTCGTCAGACGTCAAATGTACGGTCGCGGGAAAATCGATCTGCTTCAAGCCAGATTGATCGGCGCAGAATAATCGGAGTTGCACCAAAATTGCGTCAGAGCCAATATTGCAGGCCGAATGACAATCTGTTCTTAAGAGGTGGATTCTCATCATCTGGGATTTGAAACGGGAATGCGTCGCGGATGATAATGGGGGAATTCATCTTCAGCTGGTTCTCTCGCCATGCGCTCGCGCCAACCGAGCGAAATAAGGAGCGCCCGCTACGATTCCTTGAACAATCGCGTAGGCGCGCGCCGGGAGTCCTCAAGTTCGTATCCAGCACTGCGTGAGGCCGCCTGCCGATTGGTAGGACGCCTGCTCAGATGATCGATGTAAAAAGCCCGCGGCAGTCGGGATTTGTATCACCGTTGTACGGGGTATCTGTGCGGGACAGGGACGAGCGCGTTAGAACAGTACAGAAATCTTTGGTTTAGCTAAGTTTTTCAAGTTGGAGCGGGCGAAGGGAATCGAACCCTCGTATGCAGCTTGGGAAGCTGCCGTTCTACCATTGAACTACGCCCGCGGATGCGCAGCTTGCGCCCCTCTGATTAGCCGAGACGGCGCCGCCAGCCAAGCGCTTTGGCGCTACTGGCCCGACGCTTCTTAACGTCCTGGCAAGATTCCAGGTGCGCCGGATTGTGGCGGTGTTATGATCATGTGTCTGGGGAGAGACGTGCACTGAGTGGGGCGTGTGCATGGTGGGGCGTGGCTACGCGATATTCGACACGGCCATAGGGCGCTGCGGCATCATCTGGAGCAGCACCGGAATCGTCGCCGTGCAATTGCCGGAGGCGCGGGAGATCGACACCCGCCGCCGGATTTTCCAGGTCCATCCCGAGGCGCGCGAGCAGCGGCCTTCCGAGAACGTCGAGCTCGCGATCGAGGGGATCGCAGGCCTGCTGCAAGGCGGCGATCCCGATTTCTCCGAGGTCAGCCTGGATGCCGGTGGCGTGCCCGGCTTCAACCGCCGGGTCTACGAGCACACCTGCACCATCCCGCGCGGGGAGACCCGCACCTATCACGAGATCGCCAGGGCGCTGGGCGCCTCCGGCGCCGCGCATTCGGTGGCGCAGGCGATCTCCAAGAATCCCTACATGCTGATCGTGCCCTGCCACCGGGTGCTGGAGGCCGGCAATTACGCCGACCGGCTCTCGCCTTACGGCGGGGTGATCTCCAAGCGGCGGCTGCTCTCGCTGGAGGGCGCCCATCCGATCGCCAGCAAGACGCTGTTCGACGTGCTGCTGCCCGTTGCCCCGCCGAGGCCCAGCTAAGGCGCGATCGCAATCGCACCTCAGCTTTGTTTTTTGGGCATGATCTTGTCGGACAACCGCTACACACTTGTCCGGATCATGCCTAGATAGGTGGCATGGACGCAACCACGCTGCTGACCACGCGCTCGATGACGGTCTCCGAGTTTCGCTGCGATGCGGGGCCGGACGACAGCCCGTTTGCCGAGTGCCGCACCGGCCACTCCATCGCCTATGTCCGAGCCGGCAGCTTTGGCTGCCATTGCCGCGCCGGGTTCTTCGAGCTGGTGGCGGGCTCGATGCTGGTCGGCGCGCCCGGCGAGGAATACACCTGCACGCATGAGCATGTCAGCGGCGACGTCTGCCTGTCGTTCTTCCTCGGTGAGGATCTGGTCGACGCCCTCGGCGGACGGCGCGAGGTCTGGCAGGTCGGTGCGACGCCGCCGCTGCCCGAGCTGATGGTGCTGGGCGAGCTCGCCCAGACGGCGGCAGATGGCAACAGCGACCTGAGCCTCGACGAGGTCGGGCAGATCCTTGCCGGCCGGTTCGTCGATGTCGTCTCGGGCAGGCCGCGCAAGCCGACCACGCCGACCGCGCGCGACCGCCGCCGCGCCGTGGAAGCTGCGCTGTGGATCGACTCCAACTCGCATGCCGAGGTCGATCTCGAACAGGCGGCGCGGCAGGCGGGCCTCAGCCCGTTTCATTTCCTGCGGCTGTTCTCGAGCGTGCTCGGCGTCACGCCGCATCAATATCTGGTGCGCTCGCGGCTGCGGCATGCGGCGCGTCTGCTCGCCGACGACGATATCGCGGTCACCGACATCGCCTATGACGTCGGCTTCGGCGACCTCTCCAACTTCGTCCGCACCTTCCACCGCGCCGCCGGCGTATCGCCGACCAAGTTCCGGCAGGCCTCGAAGGGGAAGCGCAAGATTCTCCAAGAGCAGCTCGCCCTCAACTGACTAGGTTCGTCTCCGGCGCGCGCCGATTGCGGCGCGCTTTGGAAATGGAGACGACCATGTACGACCACATCGGACTGCGCGTTGCCGACCTCGACGCCGCCACGCGCTTCTACACCGCGGTGCTGGCCCCGCTCGGTCATGTCCTGTGCTCGAGCGGCGACGGCTATGCCGGCTTCGGACCGAAGGGCGAGCCGGCGCTCTGGCTGCATCTGAACAAGGGCCGCAAGGCGGATGGCACGCATATCGCCTTCCGCGCCAAGGACCACGATGCGGTCAAATCGTTCCACAGCGCAGGCCTGAAGAGCGGCGGCCGCGACAATGGCGGCGCCGGCCCGCGCAAGGATTACAGCCCGACTTACTATGCGGCTTTCCTGATCGATCCTGACGGTAACAACGTCGAGGCGGTTTGTGTGTGAGCTTTGGCCACTAGCTCTCGTCATTGCGAGGAACTCTTGTGACGAAGCAATCCTGACTGTCTCTGCGGCAACATCTCTGGATTGCTTCGCGGAACTCGCAATGACGGCGTTTGTAGCGACTACCCAACATGATCAAGGACACCTTTCATGACCTCCGTCTATAACGACGTTCCCCTGAACGCCTCCGCTGACAAAGTCTGGGACGCCGTCCGCGATTTCGGCGCGTTGCATCAGCGGCTGGCGCCGGGCTTCGTCACGGCCTGCACGCTCGACGGCGATGCCCGCATAGTCACTTTCGCCAATGGATCGGTGGCGCGCGAGGTGCTGGTCGACTGTGACGATGCTCGGCAACGGCTTGTCTATGCGATCGACAACGAACGGCTGAAGCACTACAGCGCCTCGGTGCAGGTGATCGCCGAGGGCGACAAGGCCTGCCGTCTGCTCTGGATCATCGACATGCTACCCAATGAGCTTGCGCCCTATGTTCAGGGGCAAACCAGGGACGCCGTCGCTGCGATCCACCGGGCGTTTCCGCCTGCGTGATCTTTCTCACAGAGCTTCCCTCTCCTCGGCCGTAACCATGGCGGCGTGCGTCCGGTTGGCTCCGCTCTCCCGGCGGCGCCGCGCACGCGAGGAGCAGGCCATGAGAGGTGCGGACAAGGTGATCTGCCAGGCGGCCGCCGTGCTGCTGATGTTCTCGATTTCGAGCGCGCCGGCAAAGGCGCAGTTCCTCGGCGGCGGCGGTGCCGGCGGCGAGGACATGATGACCCAGATGGCCCCGATGCTGGAGATGATGAAGGCGAAGATGGGCAAGCGCCGCTTTGCCATTATGATGCAGACCATGGGCCCGATGATGAGCCGCATGATGGAGAATGACGGCGGCGGAATCGGCGGCATGACAGGTGGCGGCTTTGGCGGCGGCTTTGGCGCACCCAATTATGGCGGCTACACCGCGATGGGCGGAGGCGGCTATATGCCGACCGGGCTCGGCGGCATGGGCGGCGGCGATATCATGGGCATGCTCGGCGGCGCCGGCGGCGGCGACATGATGGCGATGATCCCGCAATTGATGCGGCTGGCCAATGTCGGCGGCGGTGGCGGCCATCGCCGCCACAAGCATCGCTGAGGCGCGCCGGCGGACTGGACGCAAGCGACGCCGATATCAAATCCGATCGTCGATGAGGACGCCGGAAATCGACGAGTCGCTTGCGTTCGTCTGGTCGCCTGAACGCACCGCGCTGTAGGTCGAATCCGCGAGCGAGTTCTTCAGGGACTGGAGAAATTGCTCGAGCAGGTCCGTCGCCGAATCGCCGCTCGTCGAACTGTCCGTGGCGTTGGGCGAAGACGAGCCGCCCGCTCTCGTCGTGTCACTCGATTCCGTGCCGCTGGACGAGGTCGAATCCGCGAGCAGGCTTTTGAGCGAATCGAGGAATTGCTGAAGCAGGTCCAACGCCGAATTGCCGCTGGATGAATTATCCGTGCCGCTGGCGCGAGCGGGACCATCGGGCGGCGGGCCACCTGCTCCACCGGGCCCACCTGTCCCGCCCGGCCCATGGGAGAGCGCCGCCTTGAAGATACCTTGCAGCTCGGTGGCCTGCTGGTCGGTCAGCTTGCCGGCCGAAACTTCCTGCTGGATGAGGCCGTCGATCTTCGACTTGAAAGCCTCAGGCGACGATGTGCCGCCGCTGGATTGATCGCTCGCACTGCTCGATTGCAGGGCGGAATCGATGTCGCCGAGCGCGGGCGACAGCGCCGGCTGATCGGCCGAATTAATTGTGCCGGAGCCGGCTTCCGCCTGCAGCTCATCTTGCAGCCGCTGCAATGGTGATGTGTGGTGGTGGTGAGAGGAGAGCGCCGAAATCGAGGTCATGATGGCTTTCCGTGCTTCTGGTGAACGCGCGGTGACGGTGTCCTCAGGAGCTGGCGCGGAGCCTTTGACGAAGAGCCATTCCGGTTACCCGGTATTGCCAAGCCATGATTGGAAATATTCGGAAACAAAAATCCGGCAAGCGCGCCCGAGGCACGTGCGCCCTAGTCAGCCGCGGCCGAAAGCGCAGGCCTGATCGCAGGCTTCGTCTCGCGCGGTCCCCAGCGCGTCAGCACCACGCTGGAGCACGAGAGCAGGCCGAGCACGACCATCGAACTCGCCGCCAGCCAGAAGAAGCTTTGCGCGGTGGCATCATGCGTCGACAGCCACCAGCCGACCGCCGCGATGTAGATCAGCCGCACGGTCTGCGCCAGCACGGGACCGATGACCTTGGCCGCGCCTTGCGACGAGAAATACATGGTCGAGGCCAGCCCGATGAAGGCGTAGAACGGCGCCACCGTCGACAGATATTGATGGCTGGTGGCGCGCACGGTGGCGCTGTCGGTGAAGATGTTGACCCAGAGATCGGGGAACAGCGCGACCAGGCACGCCGGCGCACCGACGGCGACGAAGGCGCTCGCGCCCGCGATCCAGGCGATGCGGCGGGCGCGTGCGGTGCGGCCGGCGCCGATCGCCATGCCGACCATCGGCACCGAGGCGATGCCGAACGAGAACGCGATCGAGGTCAGCAAAAATTCCAGCCGCGCGCCGATGCCGTAGCCGGCGAGGATCGCGGTGCCGAACTTCGCCAGCATGTGGGTGAAGATCGAGATCGTCAGCACCGATTGCAGCGGCGAGAAGCAGGCGATGGCGCCGACCTTCAGGATGTCGAAGAACATCGCCCATTGGATGCGCAGGCCGCGCAGTTTCGGGACGACGCGGGCACGGCCCGAGAACAGGTACCAGCCCATGATGGCGATGTTCATGCAATAGGCGATCAGCGCGCCGGCCGCGACGCCGCGCATGCCGAACTGCGGCACCGGTCCGAGTCCCAGACCCAGCGTGCCGCCGAGCACGATCTGCCAGGCCGCCGAATTGAGAATCAGGAACGACGGAAGCTTCATGTTGCCGGTGCCGCGCAGCACGCCGGCCATGGTGTTGAGCAGCCAGGGCAGCACGGCGCCACCGAAAAACACCTGGGTATAGGCGATCGCATGCGTCAGCACATCGCCGCGGCCGCCGAGCATCTCGAGCACTTTGGGCCCGTAGATCAGCATGCCCAGCATGAAGACGAGGCCGAAGGTGATGCCGATCAGGAGCGCATGCGCGGCGAGCGTGCCTGCACGTTCGCGATCGCCGGCACCGAGCGCTCGCGCGATCGCGGAAGCCACCGCGCCGCCCATGGCGCCGCCGGACATCGTCATGGTCAGGATCACGGTTGGAAACACCAGCGCCATCGCGGCCAATGCCTCGACGCCGAGCCGGCCGATATAGGAGGTCTCCGCGATCACGGTACAGGTGCCGGCCGACAATGCGACGACGTTCGGCCAGGCAAGCCCAAGCAGCGTGCGCAGGATCGGCCCGTCCGTCAGCGCGCTCTTCACCGGCGGCGGAGGCGGCGGCAGCGGGCGCTCCTGTTCATCGACCGGGATTTCGGCGATGTCTGACATATCGTCTCCCGGGCGGAAGCGCCATTTGCGGCGCAGCAATCACTTGGTGTGCCAATGATTTGTGCGCGCAGGGCGCGCGGCAAGAGGCTTGTTACCACGGCAATTGCCGATTCCTCCTGCGCCTTGTGCAGGCGTGCCCTGCGGCAGCGCATTTCAAATGGTGGAATTAGCTGATCGTCCAGGCCAGCGGCGGTCGTCCGCCTGCCGTCGGGCGCAGATGCACGCCGATGTGCCGGCCGCATCCCGCGGCGAGCCCTTCGAACAGCCCCTCCAGCACCTTCGCGCAGGCGCGGTGATAGTCGGTGACGTCGTCCATCAGCTTCCAGCTCTGCTGACGGATCTCGAAGCCACCCTCCGATTGCTTGGTGTCAGCCACGTCGTCCTGCGCGGCGAACAGCGCGTTGAGGAAGGACGCGAACTCGGCTGCGCCACCGCGGCTCATGGCCAGCGCCGCGGCGACCTCGTCGAAATATTGCATGCCGATCAGTTTGCCGGTGAGGTGCAGGAGATAGCCGGCATCTTCCGGTCCGAACAATTGCACCATCACGGGCGCGGCGGTGCGGACATATTCCATGGCGTAGTTGCGATAGGCCTTTTCCAGTCGCGGTTTTGGCCAGCTTGCGACCGGCAAGGCCGGCGCCGTGGCCGCGTCGAACAGCGGCGCTTCGAGATGCCGGGCGAACACAAGGCGTTGGTCGAGCTCGAGCGGATGGTCGTAGAGATGATAGTAGCCTTCGAGCCCGTCCTGGCCGTCGACGCTCTGCTTGGTGCAGACGAAGCCGAGCCTGGTATCGCCGAGCGCCACGCCGTTGTTGGCGTGCCAGCCGCGCAGCATCGCGCGGCTGACCTCACCAGGCACTCCGCAGATCGCGGTGCCTTTCCAGATCCAGCGCGGCGGCGGATAGCGGATCCAGGCTTTGCGGTCGCTCTCATGCATGTATTCGACATGCACGCCGCCGATCCAGTTGGAGAGGTAGTGATATTGCGCGGCGGCGACCGCCGGCGGCAGATGGCTCAGCCCGAGCTTTTCCAGCCCCGGCAGGAAGCGCTCCTGCTGCTGGCGGCGGAACACGCGAAACACGAACTCCGCGGCATCCGCCGTGCCGCGCCGCGTGACCACGGTGAGGATCAGCCCGGTGAAATAGGCATGGTAGAGATCGGCGACCGCGCGCCAGCGTTTCCACTGGGCTTGCTGCGCTGTGTCTGATGCAGCGGTCATGTGCGCTCCCGGATTGTTGTTATCGTTGGTGCCGCAACACCCTACCCTGTCGTCCCGGGCAAGCGAAGCGCGACCCGGGCCCGATAGCCACAGGGCGTCATTTTCGCACGAGAGATCAACCCTGAGTCCTCGCCAAACTGCTCCCTGTGGTGAAGGGTCCCGGCCCCCGTGCGCAATTGCGCACCAGGCCGGGACGACAGCGGAAAGCTGGGTTGGCGCTACACCCGAAAATGCTTGCTCAGCTTGAGGCCCTGCGCCTGGTAGTTCGAGCCGATGCGCTGGCCGTACATGGCGTCGGGGCGGGCCAGCATCTTCTCGTAGACGAGGCGGCCGACGATCTGGCCGTGCTCGAGAATGAACGGCACTTCGCGCGAGCGCACTTCGAGAACGGCGCGCGAGCCCTGCCCACCGGCGCCGGCATAGCCGAAGCCGGGGTCGAAGAATCCGGCATAGTGCACGCGGAATTCGCCAACCAGCGGATCGAACGGCACCATCTCCGCGGCGAAATCGGGCGGCACCTGCACTGCCTCTTTAGACGCGAGAATGTAGAATTCGCCGGGATCGAGGATCAGGCTGCCGTCGGGACGCGCCGACATCGGCTCCCAGAAATCCTCCACCGCGTAGCCCGCGCGGCGGTCGACATCGACCACGCCGGTGTGGCGCTTGGCGCGGTAGCCGACGAAGCCGCTTCCCTTCTCGCCGGCGAGATCGACGGAGACGGCGACGCCGCCTGAGAGATCGGCATCGTCGATGTCGACGAGACGCTCGGCGGCATGCAGCGCATCGAGCTCGTCGGCATTGAGGATGGCGTCACCGGTGCGGAAGCGTACCTGCGACAGCCGCGAGCCCTCGCGCACCAGCACCGGGAACGTCTTCGGGCTGATCTCGGCATAGAGCGGGCCGTGATAGCCGGCGCCGATCATGTCGAAGCGGCGGGTGCCGTCGGCGATGACGCGGGTGAAGACATCGAGCCGCCCGGTCGAGCTTTTCGGGTTCGCCGCCGCAACGATCTCCGGTGGCAGCGCGAGGCTCTCGAGCAGCGGCACGATGTAGACGCAGTTGGTCTCCAGCACCGCGCCGTCGGCGAGGCTGAATTCGTGCAGCTTCAACTCGTCGATGCGCTCGGCGACGGTGGCGCCGGGACCGGGCAGGAAGCTCGCGCGCACCCGATAGGCGATGTCGCCAAGCCGCAGGTCGAGGCTCGCCGGCTGGATCTGGCTTTCGACGAAGTCGTAGGCGGGCAGGATGAGCCCTGCCTCCGCCATCGCCGCGATCATGCGGTCGGGCAGGATACCATTGGCGTCGGCGGCGATCGTGAAACTCAACCGGGGGCCCTCATCCGGGTCAAACACATCCCGACATGCGGGAAATACAAGCGTTTTACGGCTATCCGATGGACGTCTTGACGGAAAGAGCATTGCGGAATATGAGCATGACTTATCCCGTGGTGATTTGAGCCGGCCGGCTTGCAGCCACGTTAAATAAGTCGCTAAACAGGCCGGGGACCTCTGTGATCCCGGCCCGTGGTTTTATCCAGGCCGGTTTTTTTGTGACCATTTCGGTGGTCACGCAGGAGGTCCTATGTCGAAGTCACCGGCGCCCACCGCGCAATATCGTCCCGAAACCCGTCTGGTCCATTCCGGCACCCTGCGCTCGCAATTCGGCGAGACGTCGGAGGCCCTGTTCCTGACCCAGGGCTACGTCTACAACAGCGCCGAGGAGTGCGAGGCGCGGTTCAAGGGCGAAGACCCCGGCTTCATCTATTCGCGCTATTCCAATCCGACCATCGCGATGTTCGAGCGCCGCATGATCGAGCTCGAAGGCGCCGAGGCGGCACGGTCGGCCGCGACCGGCATGGCGGCGGTGACGACCGCGATCCTGGCGCCGCTGAAAGCCGGCGATCACGTCGTGGCCTCGCGCGCACTGTTCGGCTCCTGCCTCTACGTCATTCAGGACCTGTTGCCGCGCTACGGCATCGAGACCACGCTGGTCGATGGTCTCGATCTCGACCAATGGCAGCGCGCGCTGAAGCCGAACACCAAGACATTCTTCCTCGAGAGTCCGACCAATCCGACGCTCGACGTGCTCGACATTCCAGGGATCGCCGAGATCGCGCACAAGGGCGGCGCGCGGCTCGTCGTCGACAACGTGTTCGCAACCCCGATCTGGCAGAGCCCGCTCGCGCTCGGTGCCGACGTCGTGGTCTATTCCGCGACCAAGCACATCGACGGCCAGGGCCGGTGTCTGGGCGGCATCATCCTGTCGTCGGAAGCGTTCATCGCCGAGCACATCCACAATTTCATGCGCCAGACCGGCCCTTCGATCTCGCCATTCAATGCCTGGGTCCTGCTCAAGGGCCTGGAGACGCTGGCCGTGCGCGTGCGCGCGCAAACCGACACGGCGGCGCGCGTGGCCGAGGTGCTGGCGGACCACCCGAAGATTTCGCGGCTGGTCTTTCCCGGCCGCGCCGATCATCCGCAGGCGGCGCTGGTGAAGAAGCAGATGCGCGGCGGCTCGACGCTGGTCGGCTTCGAGGTCAAGGGCGGCAAGGCGGCGGCGTTCCGCGTACTCAACGAGCTGAAGCTCGCCAAGATCTCGAACAATCTCGGCGACGCCAAGAGCCTCGTCACGCACCCGGCGACGACGACGCATCAGCGCTTGAAGCCGGAGGATCGCGCCGCGCTCGGCATCAGCGAGGGGTTCATCCGCTTCTCGGCGGGGCTGGAGCACGCGGATGACCTGATCGAGGATCTGACGGCAGCGCTGGAGAAGGCGTGAGGCGATCGAGCTCTCGTAGTGTGGGCAAAGCGCAGCGTGCCCACACTTCACGATCACATTGCCGATAGATGGTGAGCACGGCGCTTTGCGCCTTTGCCCACCCTGCACAGCTACGCAGCGGCCTTACATCGGCCGATAGGTCCGCACGTCCGCGGGCACGTTGACACCGAGCTTGATCTGGCCGACGGAGCGGATGATGTCGTCGCCGAGAAGCTGGGCGAAGCAGGCATAGCCCCAATCGTTCATGTGCAGGCCGTCGGCGATGACGAAGCTCTCGACCGGAATCGATTGCTTCTCGTGCCATTCGCGCATCACCTCGAAGCGCGGGAAGATGCCGACGTGACGGAGCTCGGCGACCTTGCCGAGCAGCTTCACCATCTTGCCGGCGCTCTCCGCGCGCTGGTTGATGGCCGGCGAATATTGCGGATCGACCAGCACGACGTCGGCGTCGCCGGCGGCCTGGATGCGGGAGATGCCGTCCTCGACGAGCCTGGCGGTCTCGCCGGGATCGAGATTGCGCAGCACGGCGTTGGTGCCGACCTGCCAGATCACCAGATCCGGATGCACGTCGATCACCTCCTTCTGGAGGCGTTTCATCATCTCGGGCGCGTCCTCGCCGCCGACACCTGCATTGATGACGGTGATGTCGGCGGTCGGATATTGCCGACGCAGCTGCGCGGCGAGACGGTTCGGATAGTTGAAATCGGGCGAGCTCGCGCCATAGCCGGCGGTCGACGACGAGCCGAACGCGACGATCACGACGGGCTGGCCGGCGACGAGCTTGCCCGCGACATGCGGCAGCGAGCCCATCGTCTTCGAGACGCCCTTCGGCGACAGGCAGGGGACACGGCTGAAGATGTCGCCGGCGGATTTCGCGACCTGTTTCACCTTATCGATGGCGCGCGCCGTGATGCCGCGCTGCTCGGGTGACGTCGCGGCGACGGTGGTCTGGGAGGGCGAAGCGGGAGCGGGACTAGCCGACTGCTGCGGAGCTGGCGGCGACTGCGTGGCCTGTGCCTGCGCGCGCGACTCCGAGGCCGGCGTCAGCAGCAGCACTGCTGCTGCGAGCACAGCCAGCCATGCCGTCAGGCAAAAAGGGCGGAGAGAACTCATTAACGCTAGACCTCAATTTTGCTGCTGGGCCGGCTCCAGATGGGCTGCGTCGATCACGAACTGTGCCAACGCCCGGCCAAGGCAATCATGGACCTGCTTCGCCAGCTCGGGCCCGCGGGACGGGCTGAACAGGTCGAACTGCCCCTGATCATTCCACTGCCGCATGATCGCGAAACGATCAAACAGCGGGATATCATGCTCCTGTGCAACCACCCGCATATTGTCGAGGTATGGCGGCACCGAGATCATGGTTTCGGTACGCGGGCTGTATTGCAAATTCATCAAGACGACGTCAGCCCCTGCCTTTTGCAACGCAGCAACCCCTTCGGTTACCGCGCCACGAAAATCGTCGGGATCGATGGCTCGGATAGCATCCACCGTCCCGGTCTGCCAGATGACCAAAGTAGGCGTTTTTGCTTCCATCAGCTTAACGAAGGATCCGGTCGCCTCCTCGGCCGTCTTCTTGCTCTGTATTTCTACGGAGACGTGCACGACCTCCGCCGGCGGCAGCTTGTCTTTCAAAACCGCCTGCATCCGCGCCGGATAAGAGCTGTCCTCCGAAGCCGGAATCCTGGTCGAACCGCTGCCGATGACCAGGATCTCGAGCGGTTTGCCGGCCTTGATGGCATCGGCGACCTTGGGAAGCTGGCTTTCGCTGGTGAGCAGATAGGCAGGCAATTCGCAGGCCGCGGGCACGGCGGAGGCGGCAGGCGCAGCATCGCCCGCGCGCGCCGGCGGCGCGGCGAGGTTACCGCATAGCAGGACAAGGCTCAGGAGAACCTTCGCCTTCATCAGCCCCCTCCCGCCATATCGGCGTTGCCGACGGCGATTTTGGTTTTCGCACCGCTCTTGTCAGCTACGCGCTTGTACCACGAAATCACCCAAGCGACGCCCCACATGATCAGGATTCCGGAGAGACTAATCACCGCATGCATGACTGCGCCGCCGGAGACCTCGGCCAGGATGAAATGGCCGGCGAAAGCGAGGAAGACGCCGAGGCAGAATATCTCCAGGGAATGCTGGCCGCACAGGATCAGCGGCCGCAGCCAGGGCGACTTCAGGCCCGGCCACTCCCGCGGCAGGAAGCGCACGGTGAGCGCGGCCAGCGCCAGGAAATGCGTGAAACGCAGCACGTCGAGATCGGTCTTGTCGATCGGATACATCCACTGCTCGAGCCGCTTCGGCATGAAGTGGGAAAGCTGCGGCACGTACCAGGTCAGCGTCACGTAGAATGCCGCGACCAGATAGGCGATCGAGATCCACATCGTCACCCGCGAAGCCAGAATGCGCGACATCCGCCGCGCACCTCCGAGCGCACACCATGCACCGAAGACGAAAAGCAATTGCCAGGCCAGCGGATTGAAGGCCCAGAAGCCGTTCGGATAGGCCGAGAAGTAGAGGTCGTATTCCCAGGTCACTGCGTAGAGCACGACGGAGAGGCCGAGCGTGACGTCAGGCTTCCATTTCATCGACCACAGGATCAGCGGCAGCGCCAGCATCAGCACGATGTAGAGCGGCAGCACGTCCATGTTGACGGGACGGAAGCGCAGCAGCAGCGCCTGCACGATGGTGACGTCGGGCTGCTTGAGGAAATCCATGATGCCCATCTCTTCGGTGTAGAGCGGGTTCTCGAAGCTGGTCGCGACATAGGAGATTTCGGCGAGGAAGATCGTGAACAGGAAGACGTGGGCGACGTAGATCTGCCAGACGCGACGCAGGATGCGCGCGGTGGCGATGACGACGCCGGACTCCAGCATGGCCCGGCCGTAGACGAAGGCGGCGGTATAGCCGGAGATGAAGATGAAGATTTCGGTGGCGTCGCTGAAGCCGTAATTGCGGATCGTGAACCAGGTCAGCAGACTCGTCGGCAGATGGTCGATGAAGATCAGCCACAGCGCGAGGCCGCGGAACAGGTCGAGCCGAAGCTCGCGCTCGCCAATGGCGGGTAGCGAAATCGCCGGCGCCGCGGTGCGCGGCCTGGGGCCTGCGGGCTTGGCACCCGTGGTTCCCGCGATCGTCGATCCCGTCACTTGGTCGGCAATGGTCATCGGGGCCTAAAAACCCTTCCGCAGATCGCGGCGTGTCAAGGAGTGTACCGGTCCGTTCGTCATCTCGCAAAGCGATCGGATCACATGTGAGTACACCCCGGGGGGCGTACTTCCCTGCGAATTCTGGCGGGACGATGTCGCCCAGGCCGCCTCCGGCGTTTGGTTCCCGGGCGGATTTCGGTATGATAGCAACCATGTACCGCGCCGTGACCCGCCAGATCGAAGTGACCGTCGAGCCGAACTTTGTTCCGGAGCAGTCGTCGGCCGACCGCTCCCGCTACTTCTGGTCCTACACCATCGTCATCACCAATTCCGGCGACGAGACCGTGCAGCTCAAGACGCGGCACTGGATCATCACCGACGCCACCGGCCGGCAGCAGGAGGTGAAGGGCGAGGGCGTCGTGGGCGAGCAGCCGACCCTGGCCCCCGGCGAACGGTTCGAGTACACCTCCGGCGTGCCGCTCACGACCGCCTCCGGCTTCATGACCGGCCGCTACCAGATGGTCAGCGAAAGCGGCGAGCGCTTCGAGATCGACGTACCGACGTTCTCGCTGGACAGTCCGGACAACAAGCGGGTGCTGAACTAGCGGGATGCCGTTGGGTGGACAAAGGCGCGAAGCAACGTGTCCACCATTTCGATCACGGCATAAGGTGGCGGGCACGCTTCACTTTGCCCACCGATGTCCGAGTCTATGGCGCGCAGCTTCCCCAACCTCGTCATTGCGAGCGCTTCCAACTGGCAACTCAGCTTGCAGACACGCCTTTGCGGTCTCGCGGCGCGTTCGCCCGAGCTTTGCTCCATCTCTCCACCCTCTTGAGCCAAGAGGGCGCAGGGAAGGCCGGGTGCCGGCTGGCACCCGCGGTCCGCTGCGCGAAGATGTAGCGCAAAAGAACCGCACAGCAGCATACAGGTGTAGCCAATCACTCGGCCTTCCCTGCGCGATGGTCGGACGGCTTATGCCGTGCTCTCCCGGGAGCCGAGTTCGTTCTGGCCTCCCTCGCCCCGCGAATTGACGATGCCGTCCGCCCGGTTGGGCTCGCGCGCATCTCCGCGAAAGCTTGACCGTAGCAACGACGGTCAGGACCACACGGTTTTGCCGTACGCATCAGCGTCGCTCGTCCGCACGTGGCCACGGGCTCGCAGGGACTACCCGCCCTGCCCGCACCTCTCGCGCACGACGCTGCCGCGTCCACCGCAACCCGGCTCGCATATCGTGACGACGTACGATCGCCCCTCAAGGATGAGCCGGGATAGGCAACATCTACGATAAATCCGAATTTCGGTAAAGTGGAATATTTTGCCAGAGAGGATTGACAGCCTCGCAGGTGTATTGCCCGTCGGGTCGCGAGGGCTCGCAGGCCGAGTGCCTACGCGTCCTCGACGCCCGCTTCATCCGGCGTGAATTCGTACACCGACGAGCAAAATTCGCAGGTCACGACGACCTTGTCGTCCTTGACCATCGCGGCGCGGTCGTCCGGCGAAAAACTCTTCAGCATCGAGGCGACCGCCTCGCGCGAGCAGGAGCATTGCGCCTTCAAGGACAGCGGATTGAACACGCGCACGCCGCGCTCATGGAAGAGACGGTAGAGCAGCCGCTCGCCGGACAGCTCGGGATCGATCAACTCGACGTCCTCGACGGTCTCGATCAGCGAACGCGCTTCGACCCACGCGTCGTCCTCAGCGACGCTGTGCACCTCGACGCCTTCGGGCGCATCGCCGGGATGCAAATCGGCCTGCCGCGCGCGCTCCGGGGCCTTCGGCAGGAACTGCATCAGCATGCCGCCGGCGCGCCAGCGATGCTTGCCGCCGTCGTTCGAGCGCCACTCCTCGCCGACGGCGAGACGCACGCGCGTCGGGATCTGCTCGGAGCGCAGGAAATATTCGTGAGCCGCGTCCTCCAGGCTGCCGCCGTCGAGCGCGACCAGGCCCTGGTAGCGGCTCATGTCGGGGCCCTGGTCGATGGTCATGGCGAGATGACCGTGGCCCAGCAGGGCGCCGGACTGCATGCCGGAATCCCTGGCCTCGCCGAGGCGCGCGGCATCAAAGCGCGCGTACGCACGCAGGCGATCCGGCGCCATGTAGTCGACGACCAGGAACGAGACCGGACCGTCGGTCTGGGCCTGGAGGATGAAGCGGCCCTCGAATTTCAGCGCCGAGCCGAGCAGCGTGGTCAGCACGATGGCCTCGCCGAGCAGCTTGCCGACCGGCGCAGGATAATCGTGCTTGGTCAGGATCTCGTCGAGTGCCGGACCGAGCCGCACCAGGCGCCCACGCACGTCGAGTGCGTCGACCTCGTAGGGCAGCACGGCGTCATCGATCGGAACCGCCGATGGTGCGCGAACCGGGCCTTCGGGCCCGGTTTTCATGTCAGGGGATTGGGAAACCATGGCGCTTTATCTGGGGTCGGAGGAGAAAAATGGAAGGGGGTAGCGTGCGCGGGAGCCGTTTGAACCGTACCAAGCAACCTCGAACTCGCTGTCGTCCCGGACAAGCGCTTCGGTCCCGGCAACGCTATGCATTGCCATGAGCTACGCTTGTCAGGGACGACAGCGCCATGTGAGGCGACGGCAACGCGACACGCGTTCAGATCATTTCACCGCGTCGAAGCACCAGGCCAGAATGCCCTTCTGCGCATGCAGGCGGTTCTCGGCCTCGTCGAACACGACGGATTGCGGGCCGTCGATCACCTCATCCGTGACCTCCTCGCCGCGATGGGCCGGCAGGCAGTGCATGAACAGCGCGTCGGGCTTGGCCAGCGACATCAGCTTCGAATTGACCTGATAGGGCTTGAGCACGTTGTGCCGGTGCTCGCCTTCCTTGTCGCCCATCGACACCCAGGTATCGGTGACGACGCAATCGGCCCCCTTCACGGCGGCTTCGGGATCGGTGCCGAGCACGATCGACGCGCCGGTCGCCTTGATGAAGTCGCGCATCACTTTCTTCGGCGCCAGCTCCGGCGGGGTCGCGACATTGAGCTGGAACTTGAAGCGCTCGGCGGCGTGCGCCCAGGAGGCGAGCACGTTGTTGTCGTCGCCGGTCCAGGCCACCGTCCTGCCCTCGATCGGGCCGCGATGTTCTTCGTAGGTCATGAGGTCGGCCATCACCTGGCATGGGTGCGACCGGCGCGTCAGGCCGTTGATGACGGGCACGGTCGCATATTCCGCAAGCTCCAGCAGCGCATCGTGATTGAGGATGCGGATCATGATGGCGTCGACATAGCGCGACAGCACACGCGCGGTGTCGGCGATGGTCTCGCCGCGGCCGAGCTGCATCTCGGCACCGGTGAGCATGATCGGTTCGCCGCCGAGCTGGCGCATCGCGACGTCGAACGAGACGCGGGTGCGCGTGGAGGGCCGCTCGAAGATCATCGCAAGCGTCTTGCCTTCGAGCGGCCTGACCGGCTGATGCGCCTTCTGCTTCGCCTTCATGGCGGAGGAGGCGGCGAGCATGCTCTTGAGCTCCGACAACGGCAGCTCGTTGATATCGAGGAAGTGCTTCGGCGACTTGCTCATCAGCTTGCCGCCCGCTTGGTCTGACTGGACGAGATCGCGGTGCAGGCGCGCTCGAGCCGCCCGACGCTGTCCTCGATCTCGGCTTCGGTGACGATTAAAGGCGGCAGGAAACGCACGACATTGTCGCCGGCGCCGACCGTGAGCAATTTTTCGTTGCGCAAAGCTGCGACCAGATCGCCCGAGGGCACCACGGCCTTGATGCCGATCAGGAGGCCCTCGCCGCGCACTTCGCTGACGATATCGGGATGACGGTCGATCACGGAGGCGAGCTTCTGCTTGAGCAGCAGCGACATCCTCTGGACGTGATCGAAGAAGCCGGGCTTGAGCATGACGTCGAGCACGGCGTTCGCGGCCGAGATCGCGAGCGGATTGCCGCCGAAGGTCGAGCCGTGCGAGCCGGGCCCCATGCCGGAAGCCGCGTCCGCGGTCGCCAGAATCGCGCCGATCGGGAAGCCGCCGCCGAGCGCCTTGGCCAGCGACATCACGTCAGGCGTGACGCCGGTGCGCTTATAGGCGAAGAGATCGCCAGTGCGGCCCATGCCGGTCTGCACCTCGTCGAACGCGAGCAGCAGGCCTTTCTCGTCACAGAGCTGGCGCAACGCCTTGAGGAAGCCGGGAGGCGCCGAACGCACGCCACCCTCGCCCTGGATCGGCTCGATCAGGATGCCGGCGGTCTGCGGACCGATCGCTTTCTTCACGGCCTCGATGTCACCATGCGCCACCTGGTCGAAACCATCCATCGGCGGACCGAAACCTTCGAGATATTTCGCAGAACCCGTCGCGGCCAGCGTCGCCAGCGTGCGGCCGTGGAACGCGCCTTCGAAGGTGATGATGCGATAGCGTTCCGGATGCCCCTTGGAGAAGTGATGATGGCGGACCAGCTTGATCACACCTTCCAGCGCCTCGGCGCCGGAATTGCAGAAGAACACGAAGTCCGCAAAGCTCTCGTTGCAGAGGCGGTTCGCAAGCTTCTCGCCGTCCGGGCTCTGGAACAGGTTCGACATGTGCCAGAGCTTGGTCGCCTGCTCCTGCAACGCTGCGACCAGCGCGGGATGAGCATGACCGAGCGCATTCACGGCGACGCCCGAAGTGAAATCGAGATAGCGCTCGCCATTGGTCGCGATCAGCCAGCAGCCCTCGCCGCGCTCGAAGCCGAGGTCGGCCCTGGCGAAAACAGGGAGCAAATGCGGCGCGGCGCTGTTGGTCATGACGATCACTTGAATGTTGTGGACGGCCTGAATGTGCATTGCGCAACGCACCATTGACCGGTCCGGAAAACGAAACGTGCCGCCTTTTAAGGGCGGCACGCAGCACTATCTTATGCCTGGCAAGACGGGTGTCAATGCCGCCCGGAAAGCCTCGCGAAACGCAGAATCCGTAGTCTTGCGGTGCCGATTTTGCGGGTTTTTCACCACGGAACATGTGGAAGCGAGTCGGCGGACTCTTGCGCGGGAGTCACGCCATATTGTAGCGTTTGGATTGTCAGATACGACATCTCGTGCAGCGGTTCTGATCTCTAAGTCCTTATGTACCGGCGTAAACGTTCGGGCGTCATTGGCGCGCCCGGCGAGCCTTAAGGGATTCTGACGGCACGGGTTTTTAAGGCTTAGGCATTCGCTGCGAGGCCCCAGGATGGCTGGCGCGCAGCGAGGGAAAGGGTGCAATGACGGTTTTGACCTGGTCCGATGATCGCGTCGAGCAGCTGAAAAAGCTCTGGGAGGCCGGACTTTCGGCCAGCCAGATCGCGGCTGAGCTCGGCAATGTGACCCGCAATGCCGTGATCGGCAAAGTGCACAGGCTCGGCCTGTCGGGCCGCGCCAAGAGCCCATCTTCCGCAGCGCCCCGGCCGCGCAAGGCGCGTCCCGCGCAGCACATGATGCGGGTGACCCGTCCGATCTCGCGCGGCAACACCGCGCTGGCGCAGGCCTTCGAGGTCGAGGTGGAGGCCGAGCCGGTCACCTACGACAACGTGGTGCCGATGAGCCAGCGGCTGTCGCTGCTGGAGCTGAACGAGGCGACCTGCCACTGGCCGGTCGGCGATCCCTCGAGCCCGGACTTCTTCTTCTGCGGCGGCAAGGCCCTCTCCGGCCTGCCCTATTGCGCCCAGCACTCGCGCGTGGCGTATCAGCCCGCGGCGGATCGCCGGCGCGCACCGGCGAAGCCGGGGCCGCGCTGAAGCCCGGCTCCAAACGACATCGTCCCGGCCTAACTAGCTAGCGCGCAATTGCGCAGTAGGGACCGGAACGATCGAAAAATGGAAATGCGCGCCGCCCGGCGCGCTTTTTACTTGCCTGTTCGCGGCTGAACTTACGCCTGCTCCGCCTTCGCGAAACGGTCGTCCAGCGCATAGCCGGCGCCGCGGACGGTGCGGATCGGGTCCTGCTCGCGGCCGAGATTGAGCAGCTTGCGCAGGCGGCCGATATGCACGTCGACCGTGCGCTCGTCGATGTAGATGTCGCGGCCCCAGACGCTGTCGAGCAGCTGCTCGCGCGAGAACACCCGGCCCGGATGCTCCAGGAAGAACTCCAGGAGGCGATATTCGGTCGGGCCGAGATCGATCGGCCGGCCGGAGCGCGCCACGCGGCGCTTGTCGCGATCGAGCTCGATGTCGCCATAGGCGAGCACGGTGGCGAGCCGCTCCGGGCTTGCGCGCCGCAAGAGGCCCTTCACCCGCGCCAGCAGCTCCGGCACCGAAAACGGCTTGACGATGTAATCGTCGGCGCCGGTCGCAAGACCCCGCACCCGCTCGCTCTCCTCGCCGCGCGCGGTGAGCATGATGATCGGGAGCTGCTTGGTCTCGGGCCGGGTGCGCAGCCGTCGGCACAGCTCGATGCCGGACAGACCCGGCAGCATCCAGTCGAGCACGATGAGATCGGGGATGTGCTCCTTGAGCCGGGTGTCGGCGTCGTCGCCGCGCATCACCGTCTCGACGTCATAGCCGTCGCCTTCGAGGTTGTAGCGAAGAAGCTCGGTGAGAGCTTCCTCGTCCTCAACCACCATAATGCGTGCGCCCATGGTGTCGTCGCTCCTTGCGTGATCAGGTATTCGGAACCGTCGTGGCGAAGTTCGTCATGTCGCCCTTCGGCCGCTTGTCGGTGATCGCCTGGCCCTCGATCATGTAGAACACGGTCTCGGCGATATTGGTGGCGTGGTCGCCGATGCGCTCGATATTCTTGGCGCAGAACATCAAATGGATGCAGAACGAGATGTTGCGCGGATCCTCCATCATGTAGGTGAGAAGCTCGCGGAACAGCGAGGTGCAGATGGCATCGACTTCCTCGTCGCCCTTCCACACCGCCATCGCCGCCGGCAGATCGTGCGCGGCATAGGCGTCCAGCACCGACTTGACCTGCTGCTGCACGAGGTCGGTCATGTGCTCGAGGCCGCGGAACAGCTTGAGCGGATGAAAATCCGTTTCCAGCGCCGCGACGCGCTTACCCATGTTCTTGGCGAGGTCGCCGATACGCTCCAGATCGGTCGCGACGCGCATGGCGCCGACGATCTCGCGCAGATCCACCGCCATCGGCTGGCGGCGCGCAATGGTGAGGACGGCGCGCTCCTCGATCTTCTTCTGCAGCGCGTCGAGCTCGACGTCGATGGCGACGACGCGCTGGCCGAGCGCGACGTCGCGGCGGATCAGCGCATCGACGGAATCGACGATCATGCGCTCTGCGATTCCGCCCATCTCGGCGACCAGGCGAGTGAGCTCCTGGAGGTCGGTGTCGAAGGCCTTTGCGGTATGTTCGGAACCCATGTCCTGTCTCCTCAGCCGAACCGGCCGGTGATGTAGTCCTGCGTGCGCCGATCGGTCGGCGACGTGAATATCTTGCTGGTCTCGTCGAACTCGATCAACTCGCCGAGATACATGAAGGCGGTCTTGTCGGAGACGCGCGCCGCCTGCTGCATGTTGTGGGTGACGATCGCGATCGTGTAGTTCTCGGACAGCTCCTGGATCAGCTCCTCGACCTTGGCGGTCGAGATCGGATCGAGCGCCGAGCAGGGCTCGTCGAACAGGATCACTTCGGGCCGCACCGCGACCGTGCGGGCGATGCAGAGGCGCTGCTGCTGGCCGCCGGACAGCGACAGGCCCGACGCGTTGAGCTTGTCCTTGACCTCGTTCCAGAGCGCGCCGCCGCGCAGCGCCTTCTCGACCCGGCCGTCCATCTCGGACTTCGGGATTTTCTCGTAAAGACGGATGCCGAAAGCGATGTTCTCGTAGATCGTCATCGGGAACGGCGTCGGCTTCTGGAACACCATGCCGACGCGGGCGCGCAGCAGATTGAGGTCGAGCTTGCCGTCGAGGATGTTGGTCTGGTCGAGCATCACCTGACCGGTCGCGCGCTGGCCCGGATAGAGGTCGTACATCCGGTTGAAGATGCGCAGCAGGGTCGACTTGCCGCAGCCCGACGGGCCGATGAACGCCGTGACGCGGTTGGTGCCGAGCGTCAGGTTGATGTTCTTCAGCGCGTGGTGCTCGCCGTAATAGAAATTGAGGTTGCGCACCGTCACCTTGGGGGGAGCCTCGGGCAATGCTGCCGTCTGGGGCAGGCCACCGGCCGCGCTCATCGACGATACTGAAAGTTCACTCATTTTGCGGTCCTCTCGGCGCCAAGTATGCGCGCGCCAATGTTCAGGGCAAGCACGGTCAGGGTGATGAGCAGCGCCCCGCTCCATGCCAGCTGCTTCCAGTAGGCGTAGGGGCTCTGCACGAAGTTGTTGATGGTGACCGGCAGGTTGGCCATCGTCTTGGTCAGGTCCAGGCTGAAGAACTGGTTCGACAGCGCGGTGAACAGCAGCGGCGCGGTCTCGCCGGCGACGCGGGCGGTGGCGAGCAGCACGCCGGTGATCAGGCCGGCGCGCGCCGAACGGTAGGCGATCCGCTTGATCACCAGCGAGCGCGGCAGCCCGAGCGCCGAGGCCGCCTCGCGCAGCGCGTTCGGTACCAAGAGCAGCATGTCCTCGGTCGTGCGCAGCACCACCGGAATGACGATGACGGCGAGCGCGAGACAGCCGGCGACCGCCGAGAACCCGCGCATCGGCACCACCACGGCGCCATAGATGAACAGGCCGATGATGATCGATGGCGCCGAGAGCAGGATGTCGTTGATGAAGCGGATCACCGACGTCAGCTTGTCGTTGCGGCCGTATTCGGCGAGATAGGTGCCGGCGAACATGCCGAGCGGCGCACCGATACCGACGCCGATCACGGTCATCATCAGCGAACCGACGATGGCGTTGAGCAGGCCGCCCTCGTTGGATCCGGGCGGCGGCGTGTTCTCGGTGAACAGCTGAACATTCAGGCCCGCAAGGCCGTTGTACAGCAGCGTGATCAGGATCAGCGCGAGCCAGGTGACGCCGAAGGCGGCAGCCGCGAAGCAAAGACCGCGGATGATGAGGTCCTTGCGGCGGCGACGTGCATAGATCGGGTTCATCGCGTTAGTTCCCCGCCTTCTTTTCCAGCCGCATCAGCATCAGCCGCGCCGCGGCCAGCACGAAGAACGTCAGTACGAACAGCAAGAGGCCGAGCAGGATCAGGCCGGACTGGTGCAGACCGTCGCTTTCGGCGAATTCGGATGCGATCGCCGCCGAGATCGTGGTGCCCGGCGCGAAGATCGACCCCGAGATGCGGAACGAATTGCCGATGATGAAGGTCACCGCCATGGTCTCGCCCAGCGCGCGTCCGAGCGCCAGCATGACGCCGCCGATGACGCCGACGCGGGTGTAGGGGATCACCACGCTGCGGACGACTTCCCAGGTGGTGCAGCCGACGCCGTAGGCGGCCTCTTTCAGCACCGGCGGCACCGTCTTGAACACGTCGACCGAGATCGAGGTGATGAAGGGCAGCACCATGATCGCGAGGATCAGCGCCGCGTTGAACAGGCTGAGATAGGACGGCGGTCCCGCGAAGATTGTGCCCAGCACGGGGATGCCGTCGAAGATCTTGATCATGAAGGGCTGGAAGGTGTTGGCCAGGAACGGGCCCAGCACGAAGAAGCCCCACATGCCGTAGATGATCGAGGGAATGCCGGCGAGCAGCTCGATCGCCATGCCGATCGGGCGGCGCAGCCATTGCGGGCAGAGCTCGGTCAGGAAGATCGCAATGCCGATACCGACCGGAATGGCGATCAGCATCGCGATGAAGGAGGTGACGAGCGTGCCGTACATCGGCCCGAGCGCGCCGAGCACGGGCGGATCGGCCGACGGTGCCCAGCGCTGCGTCCACAGGAACGAGAGGCCGAACTCCTTCATCGCCGGGAAGGCGCCGACGACCAGCGACATGATGATGCCGCCGAGGATCAGCAGCACCGAGATCGCGCTCAGCCGGGTGATCCAGTAGAAGGTGACATCGCCGAGCTTGAACGCGCTCAACGCCTTGGCGCGATCATACGGTCCGGCGGCATCAACTACATTGCTCTCGACAGCCATCTCAGCCACGCCGATCCCCTGTGCCCGTTTTATATACGCTTATTGTCGGTCTTGCGCTCCGGATGCGGCGCAAAGCCGATCCGGAGCGGACGTCTTGCAGATCCCGGCACTGCGTCCGGGACCAGAGCACTCAGCTCTTGATGTCGGCGGACCAGGTCTTCTCGATCAGCTTCACAACGCTGTCGGGCATCGGGATGTAGTCGAGCTCCTCAGCCATCTTGTCGCCGTTCTTGAACGCCCAGGTGAAGAACTTGAGGGCCTCCTTCGCGGCCGCCTTGTCGGTCGCATCCTTGTGCATGAGGATGAAGGTCGCCGCGGTGATCGGCCAGGACTTGTCGCCGGGCTGGTCGGTCAGGATGACATAATAGCCGGGAGCCTTGGCCCAGTCGGCGTTGGAGGCGGCCGCCTGGAAGGCCTCGGTGGTCGGCTCGACGGTCTTGCCGCCCTTGTTGACCATCTTGGTGTAGGTCAGTTTGTTCTGCTTGGCATAGGCATACTCGACGTAGCCGATCGAGTTCTTGGTCTGGCCGATGTTGCCGGAGACGCCCTCGTTGCCCTTGGCGCCGACGCCGACCGGCCACTCGACCGCGGTGCCCTCGCCCACCTTGCTCTTCCAGTCCGGGCTGACCTTGGAGAGGTAGTTGGTGAAGTTGAAGGTCGTGCCCGAACCGTCCGAGCGGCGGACCACGGTAATCGCGTCCGAAGGCAGCTTCACATTGGGATTGAGCTTCTTGATCGCGGCGTCGTCCCACTTGGTGATCTTGCCGAGATAGATGCTGGCCAGCGTCTCGCCGTCGAACACCATCTCACCCGGCTTCACGCCCTCGAGGTTGACGACGGGAACGATCGAGCCCATCACCATCGGCCACTGGACGAGGCCATCCTTCTCGAGCTGCTCGGCCTTGAGCGGCATGTCGGTCGCGCCGAAGGTCACGGTCTTGGCCTGGATCTGCTTGATGCCGCCGCCGGAACCGATCGACTGGTAGTTCAGACCGTTGCCGGTCTCCTTCTTGTAGGCGTCAGCCCATTTGGAATAGATCGGGAACGGGAAGGTCGCCCCGGCACCGGTGATATCGGCAGCAAAGGCCACCGTCGTCGATGCGGCGACCAAGCCGGCAGCGACGATCGTTTTGATGAAATTCATGCTGGTCTCCATACAGGGGAGCGAAGCGCCATCAGCGCCCGATCGCGCTCCCCGTGCCGTCCCTTTAGGAGCGGTCGGCTGTGCTTTTACGAAGGTTTCGTGACACTCGGATGACACGCGCAACCAGCTCAAATCACTTGGATTTCAGGCTGAAGCCGCAGTCCTGACCTGGGGAAAACAGGCGGTGAAAGTGGCGCCCTGCTTGGGCACGCTTTCGATCAGAAGCCGGCCGCGATGGCGGTTAAGAATATGTTTCACCAGCGATAATCCGAGCCCGGTCCCGCCCTGCGAGCGGCTGTCGCCGACGTCCACCCGGTAGAACCGCTCGGTCAGCCGCGGCAGGTGCTCGGGCGCGATGCCGGGGCCGAAATCGCGGACCAGGACCCGGATTTCCGGAGTTCCATCAGGGGCCGCAGCCGAATTGAGCGACACGATGATCCGTCCGCCCGAGGCACCGTATTTGAGCGCGTTCTCGATCAGGTTCTCGAACAGGCGCAGCAGCTCCTCGCGGTCGCCGGCGATCATCACCGGCGCTTCCGGCAGATGGGTCTCGACCTCGACCTGGCGTTCCCGGGCCAGCGGCTCGAGGCCGTCGGCGACCTGGAAGATGATCGGCAGCAGGTCGACCAGGGTGTCGGGCCGCACATGGGCGGACAGCTCGACCCGCGACAGCGACAGCAGGTCGTCGATCAGGCGCGCCATGCGGGTGGCCTGGTTGTGCATGATGCCGAGGAAGCGCTCGCGTGCCTTGGGATCGTCCTTGGCCTGGCCCTGCAGCGTGTCGATGAAGCCGGACAGCGCGGCCAGCGGCGTGCGCAGCTCGTGGCTGGCATTGGCGACGAAGTCGGCGCGCATCTCCTCGACCCGGCGCAGCGGCGTCTGGTCGTGGAAGGTCATCAGCATGCATTTGTCGGCGCCGCCGAACGAGGTCGGCACCGGCACCGGCGTGATCGTCAGCTCCATCCAGCGGTCGACCGGGACATGGTCGAGATAGGTCGTGCGCCGCGGCTCGGTGGTCGCGATCGACTCGCGCAGCGCCGTGATGATCTCCGGCGAGCGCAGCGCGAACTGGGCGAGCTCGTTCCGCCGCAGCGCCGGGGCGAGCTGGGCGGCAGCGGCGTTGAGGTGGATGACGCGGCCGGCACGGTCGAGCAGAACCGCCGGATCCGGCATGCCGGCGACGACTGCGGCCACCGCCGCGCTCTCGACCGGATTGATGCGGCGGGTATCCTCGCGCGAGGCCGCGTTATCGTGCAGCCGCCAGGGGATCAGCGCCGCAGCCGCGATGCAGAGGAACACCGTCGCCGCCCGCATCACCGACAATTCGTCGAGCGAAACCACCACCGACAGCGCCAGCGCTGCGGCGATCAGGATGATGGTCGAGT
Source organism: Bradyrhizobium sp. SZCCT0153 (assembly GCF_018129995.1). Lineage (GTDB taxonomy): Bacteria > Pseudomonadota > Alphaproteobacteria > Rhizobiales > Xanthobacteraceae > Bradyrhizobium > Bradyrhizobium japonicum_G. The sequence continues at coordinate 691,276 of NZ_JAFCKS010000003.1, read as the reverse complement.
GCCGCAGCCGGTCGGACCAGGGCTGGGCGGTGGGAGAAGATGGGGCGTCGATCGCCATCGGGGCGGGCTTCTCCTGGAGGCTCTGGACTTGAGACTCAAGACTTGAGACTCATGACTTGCGCCGGTCAGGCGCCGCTGTCGCTACGCTCTCTCACATAGGCGGCTTCACGCGCCGGGCCGGGGTCGAGCTTGAGCGCCGCCTGCTGCAGGCGCTTCGATCGTGCGCCGATGATAACTTCGCGAAACGTCAGCAAGATTACAGATATGACAAAGGGGGAAAGATAATAGAGGACGCGGAACAGCAGCATCCCGCCCAGAAGTTCCTCGCGATCCATCTGCCAGAGGCCGACCAGCATGGCGGCGTCGAACACGCCGAGGCCTCCGGGCGAATGGCTGGCAAAGCCGAGCAGGGTGGCCGAGACGAAGATCACCGCGACCACCACGAAGCCGAGATTGGGCTCGTCCGGGACCAGCACGTACATCGCGAGCGCGCAGAAGCCGAGGTCGATGATGCCGATGGCGATCTGGAGCAGGGTCAACGGGCCGCCCGGCAGCATCACGGTCCACGGCCCGCGGCCGACCACCCGCGGCTGGGTCCAGACCCAGACCACATAGGCGACCAGCCCGACGATGATCATCATCGCCACCGCCCGGTTCAGCCACGGCGGCAACTGGTCGATCGAGGCGGCGGCCTCCGGATGATAGGAGATGCCGAGGCCGAGCACGGCGGCATTGCCGAGCCAGAAGGTCAGGCCGGCGAGGAAGCAGATTTTCGCGACGTCGATCGCGTTCAGGCCGTAGGCCGAATAGATGCGGTAGCGCACCGCGCCGCCGGTGAAGACGCTGGCGCCGACATTGTGGCCGATCGAATAGCTGGTAAAGGCCGCGAGCGCATTGATGCGATAGGGCACATGGGAGTGGCCGATGGCCCGCACCGCGAACAGGTCGTAGAAGGTCAGGGTGAAATAGCCCGCAGCGACGAACAGCCCCGCCATCGCAATCTGGCTCGGCTCGGTGCTCTTGATCGCTTCGACGACCTCGTTGAAATCGATGCCTCGCAGCATGTGATAGAGCACATAGCAAGCGATGCCGATGACCGCGACGCTGATCACAACTCCAAGCTTATGCAGGATTTGCTTCTGGCGCAGAAACGATATCGCCCTGCGGATGGCTTCCAGCATCTAGACCTCGAACAACGCTTCAGCGGCCGGGGTGGCCGGCGAACAGGCGGACGACATGCAGGTACCCAACGACCCCTCGCCGCCGGCCCCGGCATCGCGCATGCCCGCTCCCCTTCCACTAGCGCGTTTCCGGGCGGAGTGGAATTCGGCAATTCGAACAAAAACTCGTGCCTTCAATATTTTAGGCAGGGTTGCGGGCTCCTGATGCACGGTTTGGCGCTTTCGGCGGCAAGACTGGCGCGAATCTCCACGGCAATCCTGCGCAGTCGCCATGAAGTTTTGATGATTTCGACCGTACAATGTTCCGTCACGACTTAAGCCGACGTCAATCTATGGGCCGCACCCGCCTGTTGAAAGAGGGGGGGACCCGACTTGCCGGCTGCCCGCCCCCTGCCGCACCCGGGCCGGTGCAACGAGACGATCGGCCGGGCCGTTGAGCGCTCCCGCCGCAACTACCTGTGGTTATCTCTCCGCTGCCTCTGGCGAGCGAACGGACAATCGGCGAGGTTCTCGGCAGCAAGATAGCCGGCCGCCGGTCTCGGCAGCGGTCGCTTCAAACAAGAATTTGCATGAGAGGGGGGAGAAACCATGAGGTTTCAGCTCGGCGCCGTCATCGCGGTGGTCGTTATGGCCGCCGCTCCAGCCGGCGCCAGAGAGCGCAACGACAGTCCGCATTCGCAGGCGTGCATGGCCAAGAACGGTTTCAATCTCGACATGTGGCGCGCGCACGCCGCGGGCACTGACGCGCAAGTGTTGCGGTATATCCAGTGCCGGGATGGCGTGTCTGCTGCGCAGGCCAAGGCCATCGGAATTCGCGACCGCAACTTGAGCGCCGGCTTTCACTGAGCGCATCGCAGCACGAGTTTTCCCGGCCGCAAGGTCAGTGACGTTTCGCCAGCACGATATGGACTCGGTCAGCCCGCCGGCGCGGTACGCGAGACCACCCGATCGCGGAGCCAGGCGCCAATGGTGCAGCCGACGAGGTAGCAGGCGAACATGATCAGGCCGAGGTCGAGCCAGTAGCCGAAGCGGCCGGGGACCACATGCGAAAGCGAAGCGCCGACCAGAGCGATCGCGAGCACCGCGAGCCAGCGCGCGGTCACTTTCGAGGTGCCATTGCCGCGCTGGACCACCGAGATCCAGCCCATGCAAAAGCCGAGCAGCAGCGAGCCGATCAGCCAGCCCAGATGGAATGAGACGAGATAGGGCATCGTCACCTCACCAGAAATTCGATACGGCGATTCTGCGCCTTGCCGTCGTCGGTGTCGTTGCCGGCGACCGGCCGCGTGCTGCCATAGCCGACTGCGGTGAAGCGGCTGGCCGGCAGCCCGGCCTTGACCAGATAGTCGATCACCGCCTGCGCGCGCTTCTCCGAGAGCGCCTGGTTGAAGGCGTCCTCGCCATCGGCATCGGTGTGGCCGGCGACCTCGATATTGGTGGTGGGGCAGCGCAGTGCATTCTCGATCAGATGATCGAGAATGCCGACGGAATCCGGATCTATGTCGGCGCGCTTGGGTCCGAAGCGGATGTTGGCCTTGCTCAGGAGCTCCGAGAACAGTTGCTGGCACACCGTGCCGTCGACCGGGCCGGCCGCCGGCTTGACCGTGATTTCCGGCTTGTATTGCCAGTTTTTCGGGAAGTCCTTGCCGAGGCCCGCGCGGATGTCGTTGGCCGCACCTTCATAGAGCGCATCGCCCGACAGCTTCACCTCGCGGTCGGATACGACGAGCGTGCCGGTCGACAGCCGCGACAGCGCGCCGAGCGCTGCAATCACGGCGATGTTGAAGGAGCCGGGCGCGCCGACGCTGGCCTTGAGATTGTCGACGACCTTTTCGTTGAAGAACTTTCGCGACGCGCTTGTGGCGATGGCTGCGTGGACATTGTTGTCGGGAACGTAGCCGGTGAGCGTCACCGTCGCGGCCACCGGATCCTTGTAGGCCTGGAAGACGTAGGGCGGCGCCTTGACGTCGTTGGCGGCGATCGAAAAGCCTTCAGGCAGGTTCTTGAGCGCGGCTGCGACCGCTTCGCGGCCGCCGAGTTCGCGCGCCATGCCCGACAGGTTGACCTTGGTGTCCGTTATCGTGATCTTGCCGTCCTTGAGCTTGCCGATCTGGTCGAGCAGCAGCATCGCAGCCGCCTCGAACCGCGGCGGCGCGCCCCGCGCCAGCCCCATCTGATCGGCCACCTCGACACCGCCACCCCCCTTGCGGGCCGCCTCGGTCAGGCGGCCCTTGATCGACGGCAAGGGCGCGGAGCCCGACAGCGTCACCCGCACCACGTCACGCTCGGCGTTCCAGACGAAGGGCTTGGCCTCGGCAACGAGGCGGGTCTGGTCGTCGACCAGGCGCACGCCCGGGACGATCTCCACCGCCATCACGGCGTCCCGGCGCCCTTCCTCGGAAAAGGCGTCCGCGGCCAGGCGGACGTCGCGGCCGTCCACCGCGATCCGGGTCTTGTCCAGAACGGTATCCTTGAGCGCCGCCGAGCTGCGGGCGGACAGGTCCGCCTCGACCGGTAAGGTGTTCTTCCAGGCCGCAAATCCCCACATGACAGCCAGGGGGATCAGCCCCGGCCACCATTTGCTGGCCCACCTGAAAAGCTTCTGCATTCGACGACCCGAACTCTGGAACCGGAGACAAAACAAACCCTTGTCAGGCTGTCAAACCGGAAATGGCGGCCCTCCCAAGGCCTTTGCATGGACAATTGGAATAACTTTTTCTTCAAGGGTTCTTCCGTAAGTTGAGGGTGGAATGCCAGAGTCCGCCAGCCGGTCATGAAACAACTTCGTAACAACGTCATCCGCGCCGGGCTGGAAGCACTCTATTTCAGCGGGGCGCACCACCTGTTGCGCCCGCTTTTGTCGGGCGTCGGCGCCATTTTCATGCTGCATCACGTGCGGCCGGCCCGCGAGGCCGCATTCCAGCCGAACCGGCATCTCGAGGTCACCCCCGAATTCCTGCGCGCCGCCCTGAGCCATTTGCGCTCGCGCGAGATCGACATCGTCAGCATGGACGAGCTGCATGAGCGGCTGGTGCGGGGCCGGTTCTCCCGCCGCTTCGCCGCTTTCACGCTCGATGACGGCTATCGCGACAATCTCGACCATGCGCTGCCCGTTCTGCGCGAATTTGACGCGCCACTGGCGGTCTATGTCGCCAGCGACTTCGCCGAGGGCACCGGACGGCTGTGGTGGGCGGCACTGGAGGCCGTGATCGCCAAGACCGAGCAGATCGAGGTGAAGATCGGCACTTCGGCGCTGCGGCTCGATGCGACCACGCCCGCGGCCAAGCAGGTCGCATTCGACCGTCTGCACGACTGGCTGCGCGCGCTGCCGGGTGAGCACGATCTCAAGCGCGAGATCGAGGCGCTCTGCACGAGATACGGCGTCGACATCGCCGCGCTGTGCCGCGACCTCTGCCTGTCCTGGGACGAGGTGAAGACGTTTGCCGCCGATCCCCTCGTCACGATCGGCGCCCACACCGTCAGCCATTGCAACCTGGCCAGGCAAAGCGAAGAGATCGCCACGCAGGAGATGGCGGCGAGCCGCGCGCGGATCGAGCAGGCGCTCGGCCGCACGGTGCAGCATTTCGCCTATCCCTATGGCGACCGTGGAGCGGCGGGCGCGCGCGAATTCACCCTTGCTGCGGCCGCCGGATTCAAGACCGCGGTGACGACGCGGCCCGGCATGCTGTTCGCCGAGAACGCCGGCCACATGACCGCGCTGCCGCGCGTCTCGCTCAACGGCAATTACCAGGACGCGCGAATTCTGCCGGTGTTGACCTCGGGCGCCGCGACCGCGATGTGGAACGGCTTCCGCCGGATCGCGGCGGCCTGATCCTTCACACTCAGACCTCATCCTGAGGGCGCTCCGAAGGAGCGCGTCTCGAAGGATGGGCCGCCCGCATCCTTCGAGACGCGCTGACGCGCTCCTCAGGATGAGGGCGGAGCGCGCGACGGTTCCTTGACTCCCCTCCCTGCCGCGCTCAAAACGTCGCCAAACCAAAGGGAGGCACCATGTTCGACGATCTGTTCTCGCTCAAAGGCCGCATCGCACTCGTGACCGGCGGCTCGCGCGGCATCGGCAAGATGATCGCGGCGGGCTTCCTCGCGCAAGGCGCTGCGAAGGTCTACATCACCGCGCGCAAGGCGGGACCTTGCGAGGCTACGGCGAAAGAGCTGTCAGGCCAATATCACGGCGAGTGCATCGCGCTGCCGATCGACATCTCGACCGTCGAAGGCTGCGACAAGCTCGCCGGCGAAATCATCAAGCTGGAGCCGAAGCTCGACATCCTCGTCAACAATGCCGGCGCCGCCTGGGGCGCGGAGTTCGACGAATTCCCGGAAAGCGGCTGGGACAAGGTCATGGACCTCAACGTCAAGTCGCTGTTCTTCCTGACCAAGGCGCTGGCGAAACCGCTGCGCGCGGCTGCAAGCGCAGAACGTCCGGCCAAGGTCATCAACATCGCCTCGGTCGACGGCATCTTCGTCAATCCGAGCGAGACCTATTCCTACGCCGCCAGCAAAGCCGCCGTGATCCATCTGACGCGGCGCATGGCGACGAAACTGATCAAGGACAACATCAATGTCACCGCGATCGCGCCCGGCGCGTTCAAGTCCGACATGAACCGGGCCGCGCGCGACCATGCGGACGACGTCGCAAAGCGTATTCCGGCGCGGCGCATCGGAACCGACGAGGACATGGCGGGAGTGGCGATCTATCTCGCGTCGCGGGCCGGCGACTACGTGGTCGGCAACACCATCGCCGTCGACGGCGGCGTGGTCTACGCCAATGCCGGGCTTGAGATCGCGGGGTAGGCGGCGCGAGCCCGCGGCGCGGACGGTGCGCTCCCTCGCCCCGTTCTTACGGGGAGAGGGTTGGGGTGAGGGGCTCTCTCCTCACGTGAGATTGTCGCCGCACCTGTACCCTCTCACCCGGATCGCAAGAGCGATCCGACCTCTCCCCGCAAGCGGGGAGAGGTGAAGAAGTCGCCTACGACTCGATCTTCACGTACTCGAAATCGCCGGGCTTGTTGTCGATGCCGACTTTCGGCGGCGAGATCCAGGAGGCGAACTGGCCGGTTTCGGTCACGGGCTGCATCAGCGAGGAGATGAAGTCGCCGTCGGCCGTCGAAGGCAGCCATTCGTCCTTGCGCTTCGCCCAGGTGGCATCGTCGATCAAGAGACCGTCCGGGGTCGCATGCACGTCCTTGAACTCGCCGATGTGGCGGTGGAAGGCGACATTCGGCAGCTTGAGCTGGAACTGATAGCCAGCGGTCGAGATCACCTTGTTCCAGCGCAGCATGCCCTTGACGCAATCCTGGCTGTAATCATCGCGCAGGCGCATGTTGAGCGCGGTCAGCGCCGGCTCATCGACCAGCTTGATCTCGCCGTCGATGAACTTGAGCACCGGATAGGTCGCGTTCTTGAGCTGGTGATCGTCGTCAATCTGGGTCTCGTGATAGCGGCCCTTGATGCCGGTGTTGAAGGCATTCGCCGCGTTGGTCGAGACTTCCGAGCCGAACAGGTCGAGCGACAACGTGTAGTGCAGGTTCAGCTTCTTCTGGATCGTCGGCAGGTCGATCACGCCGAGCGCGCGGACCTTGGCGATGTCGGTGGGATCGGTGATGCCGGCTTCGCGCATTGCATCGCAGGTGCGCTGCACCACGCGGGTGATGCCGGTCTCGCCGACGAACATGTGGTGCGCTTCTTCCGTCAGCATGAAGCGGCAGGTCCGCGAGAGCGGATCGAAGCCCGACTGGGCGAGGCTGTGCAGCTGCATCTTGCCGTCGCGGTCGGTGAAATAGGTGAACATGAAGAAGGACAACCAGTCCGGCGTCGCCTCGTTGAAGGCGCCCAGCATGCGCGGCGCGTCGGCATCGCCTGAGCGACGACGCAGCAGATCATCGGCCTCCTCGCGGCCGTCGCGGCCGAAATATTTCTGGAGCAGATAGACCATCGCCCAAAGGTGACGACCCTCCTCGACATTGACCTGGAACAGATTGCGCATGTCGTAGAGCGAGGGCGCGGTCTTGCCGAGATGGCGCTGCTGCTCGACGGAGGCCGGCTCGGTGTCGCCCTGGATCACGATCAGGCGGCGCAGCATGGCGCGATACTCGCCCGGGACTTCCTGCCAGGCCGGCTCGCCAAAATGCTCGCCGAACGGGACGACGCGATTTTCCTCCTGCGGCGCGAGCAGGATGCCCCAGCGATAGTCGGGCATGCGCACATAGTCGAACTTGGCCCAGCCGCGCGGATCGACTGAATAGGCCGTGCGCAGATACACCAGCGATTCCTGGAAGCCCTCGGGGCCCATGTCGCTCCACCAGTCCATGTAGCCGGGATGCCAGCCTTCCAGCGCTTTGAGCACCTGGCGGTCTTCGGCGAGATTCACGTTGTTCGGAATCTTGGTCGAGTAGTCGACGTTCATGATGTTCATGTTCATGGCCGCATCTCCTTGCTCCGTCTCGTGTCCCGGACGCAGTGCGGCGCGAAGTGCTGCACTGCTGAGCCGGGACCTATTGTCTGGTCCGTTCCGGGTCCCGGTTCTGCGCAGCGGCACCATAGCGCGTTGAAGACGCGCGTTGCGCTTTTGGTGCCGCAGCGCGCCCGGGACACGAAAACTACACTCTCGTCATATCGAATTTCGGCTTCTGGCCGCTGCCGTAGCGGCGCAGCGCGCCTTCCTCGCCGACCGCGTTGGGGCGCTGGAAGATCCAGTTCTGCCAGGCGGTGAGACGCGAGAAGATCTTCGATTCCATCGTCTCGGGACCGACGAAGCGCAAATTCGCTTCCATGCCGGTGAGACTGTCGGGCGAGAAGCTGGCGCGCTCCTCCAGAAACACGCGAACCTCGTCGTCCCAGTCGATGTCGTCGAGCGCGAAGGTGACGAGGCCGAGTTCTTCGGCCTGCTCGGCATCGATCGCGGTACCCATGGTGGCTTCCGCGCGCTCCACATCGGACGGATCGGCCTGGAAACGCGACGAAAGCCGCGTCAGGCCATGGCTCATCGGATACGGACCGAAATTCATCGCCGACAGCTCGATCGAGGGCGGCGGACGATTGTCGCCCTGGCGGGTGCCGATCAGCATGTAGGAGCGGTCGGCGGCGAAGACGAGCTCGGCGAGCGTGCCGGCAAAGCAGGAGCCGGGCTCGACCAGCGTCACCAGTGTACGCGAGGTGACGTCGATGCGTTTGAGCACGCGCTTCCAGTAGTGCCGGATTTCGTTGACCAGCCAGTGCACCTTGTTGGCTTCGAGGAAGGCATCGCTGGCGAGCACGTGGGCGCGGTCACCATGGCTCTTGAACACCAGCATCGCGATCTCGAGCTCGTTGATGCGCAGGTGCAGGATCGCGTCGTCGATCTCGCGCGCGACCTGAAGCGGCCAGAACGACGCCCCCTGCGCCATCATGCCGTCAATGTCGGCCGGCGGCGGCGCCTCCGGCGCCTTGATCGAGATCGTGGCGATGCGGGCCGTGCGGTCGATATCGACCGTGACGAAGCCGTAGCGGATGCTGGTTTCGTCGATGATGCGCTTGAGCGGGGTGAGCGCGATGCCCTTGCCGCTGCCCTTGCGTTTCGAGGCGGCTGCGAATTCCCTGGCGCGCTCGGCGACCTTGGCTTCGAGTTTTGAGTTCGGCGCGATCTCGTCGACCAATCGCCACTGCACGGCGCGCTTGCCCTTCACGCCCTCCTCGATGGTGCAGAAGAAATCGGCGTGGTCGCGGCGCACCTTGCGCTTGTCGACGACGCGGGTGAGGCCGCCGGTGCCAGGCAGCACCGCGAGCAGCGGCACTTCGGGCAGAGCGACGGCAGACGAGCCGTCGTCGGCGAGGATGATGTGGTCGGTGGCGAGCGCCAGCTCATAGCCGCCGCCGGCGGCCGAGCCGTTCACCACGGTGATGAAACGCTGGCCGGAATTCTCCGACGAATCCTCCATGCCGTTACGGGTCTCGTTGGTGAACTTGCAGAAATTGACCTTGTGGGCATGGGTGGAGCCCGCGAGCATGCGGATGTTGGCGCCGGCGCAGAACACGCGGTTCTTGGCCGAGCGCATCACCACGACCTTCACCTCGGGGTGCTCGAAGCGCAGCCGCTGCACGGCGTCCGCGAGTTCGATGTCGACGCCGAGATCGTAGGAATTGAGCTTGAGCAGATAGCCTTCGAACAGACCGCCGTTCTCGTCGACATCCATGGTCAGCGTCGCGACGTCACCTTCGACCGCAACCTTCCAGTGCCGATAGCGGGACGGCTCGGTCTGGAAATCGATGAATGTCGCGCCGCCTGCGAGGCGCCGATCTTCCCCGGCCATGGGCCACCCTTGAGCTTGATTATGCGTTCTGAGCTTTAGCGTTAGATGCACAATAGTGCATCTTTTTACAGCCGTCTACCCCTTAGCGGGATGGACATGCATTTTGTTTCATGCGCGCAATTCAGGACCGCACGATCGCGCCGAGGGCGATCCAGTCTGCCTTGGAAAGCTCAGACCGGCCGAGCTTGGCTTGCAACAGCGCGACCAGGGCCGGAACAGGGAAGGTCTCGACGAAGCCATCGCCGGCCGCAGCCGCCTTGCGGGAATTCAGCGGCCGCAGTTCGCCGAGCGCCTCGCCGAACAGCCGGGCGGCCGAATGCAGCCGCTGCATGCGCAGCCGCAGATTCGCATTGGCGATGTGGATGCAGGCGCGCAGCAGAATGCGCTCGCGGCCGCCTTGCGGCGCTGCGGCCCACACCGCTTCCAGCACCTCCTGCGATTCCCAGAAATAGCCGCGGTCGTTGAGAGCGAGCCCGTAACGCAGCGCCGGATGGCGCGCCGGCACATGGCCGCGAAAGGCCGAAGGCACCAGCGCCTTGGCCAGGTCGAGCGTCTCGTGGTCCGCATCGACCGCACCGGTCTCGCCCGGCACGTGGGCCCATTGCGGCCACGGCAGCGGGCCGCTCGCGTTCGACGGCACACTCATTGAGGGCGTGCCTCCGCAACATCATGCGGCGCGTCCCTGGAGTCCCTGATCGTCGCGCAGGGCCGCACTTGCAAATTGCTCAATCGCGTCAAGCGTCGCCCCCGGCGCTTCACGATGCGGGGAATGGCCCGCGTCTGAAATGATTTTCAAATCTACCGGACAATAACACTCTTCCTGCGCGATTTCGACCTGACGCAGTGTCCCATATTGGTCATTCGCGCCTTGCAGGATCATGACAGGGACACGGATATAGGCGAGATATTCGGAAATATCCCAGTCGCGGAACTTGGGGTCGAGCCAGGCGCCGTTCCAGCCATGGAAGGCGTTGTCGACGTCCTTGTGCCAGCGCGCAAGCTTTGCCTTGAGATCGGTGGTCTCGAAGGCCGTCTTGATTTCGGCAATCGACTTCACCGAGACGTCCTCGACGATGAAGTGCGGCGCGATCAGCACGAGGCCGCTCAGCCGGTGGTCCTGATGCGCGCCGGCATAGATCGTCGCAATCGAAGCGCCGTCGGAATGGCCGAGCAGGAGGCCGCGCTTGAACCCGATCGCATCGAGGATTTTCGGCAGCACGTCGAGCGCCTCGCGATGCATGTAGTCGAGCCGTCGCGGCAGCGTCACCGGGCTCGACTGGCCATAGCCCGCGCGCGAATAGACGAAGACGCCGGCGGAGGTTGCCTGCCGGAGTTTTTCAGGGAAGTCGCCCCAGAGGCCGACGGAGCCGAGCCCTTCATGCAGCAACACGATGGTCGGCGCGTCAGCCGATTGCGGCGCGAGCCATTTGTATTCGAGGCTGGCGCCATCGATGCTGAGGAAGCCGGTGGGGGCGAGGTTTGTCATGCTGTCACTCAATCTTCGGGCGATGAGAACGAGACGTGGCCAAGCGCTCCGTCGTTCCCTCCCCCCTTGCGGGGGAGGGCTAGGGAGAGGGGTGCCACACGGGGACTCCCGGTGTGGCGGAGACCATCTGGCGCGCGACAATGAAAACCGTTTGCTGGGCTACCCCTGTCCCCCGCCCTCCCTCCTTGCGGGGGAGGGAGCGCAGTGGAGTCCGCTGCGACAGTGTCAGTCACGTTCGACATGCGCTCACTCAATTCGTCCCGTCCCGCAGCTTGAACCGCTGGATCTTTCCCGTCGCGGTCTTCGGCAACGACTCCACCACGTCGATCCAGCGCGGGTATTTCCAGGGGCCGATCTTCTGCTTGACGTGCTCCTTCAGCATTTCCTGCAAGTCGGTCGTCTTCACACCCGGACGCAGCACGACGAAGGCCTTCGGCTTCAGCAGGCCCTCCGGATCGGCCTCGGGCACGACGGCAGCTTCCAGCACGGCGGGATGCGTGATCAGCGCGCTCTCGACCTCGAACGGCGAGACCCAGATGCCGGAAACCTTGAACATGTCGTCGGCGCGGCCGCAGAAGGTGTAGCGGCCCTCGCCGTCGCGGACATATTTGTCGCCGGTGCGGGTCCACGGTCCTTCAAAGGTGCGGCGGCTCTTGTGGCGCTGATTCCAGTAGCCTTCGCCGGCGGAAGGCGCATCGACCAGGAGCTCACCGACTTCGCCGTCGGCGACGTCCTGGCCGGATTCGTTGACGAGCCGCACGGCATAACCCGGCACCGGCTTGCCGGAAGAGCCGTATTTGATGTCGCCGGGCGCGTTCGACAGGAAGATGTGCAACAGCTCGGTCGAGCCGACGCCGTCGAGGATGTCGACGCCGAAGCGCGCCTTCCAGCTGAGGCCGACGGATTCCGGCAACGCCTCGCCGGCCGAGGTACAGATGCGCAGGGCGCCGCCGCCGCGCTCGCTCTTCATGGTTTCGTCGTTGAGCATCGCCGCGAACAGCGTCGGCACGCCGTAGAAGATCGACGGCTTGTAGCGGTTCATCAGGTCGAACATGCGCGCCGGCGTCGGCCGCTCGCTGTTGAGGATGACGCTGGCGCCGACCGACATCGGGAAGGTCAACGCGTTGCCGAGGCCATAGGCGAAGAACAGCTTGGCGGCGGAGAGGCAGACATCGCTCTCGCGGATGCCCAAGACCTGGCTCGCATAAGTGTCGGCGGTCGCCTGCATGTTCGAATGGATGTGACGCACGCCCTTGGGCATGCCGGTCGAGCCGGACGAATAGAGCCAGAACGCCGGCTCGTCGGGATGCGTGGCGGCGGTGGTGAATTTGTCGCTCTCGTCCGCGAGCTCCTCGGCGAGTTGCTTGTGACCGTTCTGCTTGGCGCCGGAGACGACGACATGCTCCAGATCGGGCATGCGGCCGACGACGTCCCTGATGACGGGGTAGAGCGCTTCCGACACGAACAACACGCGCGCGCGGCAATCGGCGAGGATGTAGGCGTATTGGTCCGCCGTCAGCAGCGTGTTGAGCGGCACCGGCACGATGCCGGCGCGGATCGCACCCAGGAACACGATCGGGAAATCGACCGTGTCCAGCATGATCATCGCCACGCGTTCCTCGCGGCGGACGCCGAGCCGGCGCAGCATGTTGGCGGCGCGCCGCGTCTCGCGCTGAAGCTCGCCATAGGTGAGCCGCGAGACGGTGTCGTCGAAAGCCAGCTTCCCGCCGCGGCCCGCCTCGACGTTACGGTCGAGCAGCCAGGTCACCGCGTTATAGGATCCCTCGCTCACGGACTTCTCCCTCGATTTTAGAATTATAATTCATACAAAGACACTGTGGCGGCTTGCTGTCAATGCTAGCAGGCACTATGTTTCATTAAAGCACGCCGCGGGACATCCCCTAAACCCTAAAGAAGGCTCTGATCTGTAGTCCATGACCGACAGTCCCGACGCCGAATCCCGCTTCCTCGAACAGCTCGGCCAGCGCGTGCGCACCATGCGCGCGCTGCGCGGCATGTCGCGCAAAGTGCTCGCCAAGGTATCAGGGATTTCGGAGCGCTACATCGCGCAGCTCGAGAGCGGCAAGGGCAACGTCTCGATCGTGCTGCTGCGCCGCGTCTCGGACGCGATGGGCGCGCATCTCGAGGACCTGCTCCCCTCGACCGATCCGACGCCCGACTGGCAGATGTTTCGCGATCTGCTGCGCAAGGCGACGCCGGCACAGATCGCTCAGGCCAAGGATGTCCTCGCCGGCGGCAGCGCATCCGCGCCGCGGCGCGCGCCGTTCTGCGGCATTGCTCTGATCGGCCTGCGCGGCGCCGGCAAATCCACGCTCGGCCGGATGCTGGCGAAGAAGATCGGCTGGAGCTTCGTCGAGCTCAACAAGGAGGTCGAGCAGCAGAACGGCCTCTCGGTCGCCGAGATCATCGCGCTCTACGGCCAGGAAGGCTTTCGCCGCATGGAGCAGGCGGCGCTGCAACAGCTGCTCGCGCGCAACGAGCTGATGGTGCTGGCGACCGGCGGCGGCATCGTCTCGGAACCGCTGACCTTCGACCAGATCCTGTCGTCGTTCTACACGATCTGGCTGAAGGCCGAGCCGGAGGAGCACATGGCCCGTGTCCGCCGCCAGGGCGATCTCCGCCCGATGGCCGACGACCGCTCCGCCATGGCCGAGCTGCGCAACATCCTGCTGAGCCGCGAGCCGTTGTACGCACGCGCGACGGCGGTGGTGGATACGGCGGGATTGTCGGTCGACGCCGCGGCCGCGCGGCTGATCGATGCGGTGCGTCCGGTGCTCCAGAACGAAGCCCGCAGCTTCGGGCTGCGCAGCGTGGCGCTGTAGGTCGGGACTTGATATGGCCGACAGCGACGTCGCAACGTCCATGTTCGAGCGGATCGGGGGCAGTGCCACGATCGACCGGCTGGTCGACCGCTTCTACGAGCGGATGGACACCCTGCCGGAAGCAAACGCCATTCGCGCGATGCATGCCGCCGATCTCGGCCTGATCAGGGACGTGCTGAAGCGCTATCTCACCGAATGGACCGGCGGGCCAAAACTTTACTCCGTCGAAAAAGGCCATCCACGGCTGCGCCAGCGCCATATCGGCTTTGCCATCGGCGATGCCGAGCGCGATGCGTGGCTACTCTGCATGCGCGGCGCGCTGGAGGAGACGGTGACTGATGCGGCCGCGCGGCAAGACCTCGACCGCGCGCTGTCCGGTCTCGCCGACTGGATGCGCAACCGGCCGTAAGCGCGTCGATCAAGCCAACGTGTAGCGCTCTCGGCTATCGCTCCGCTGACCCGGGCTGCAAGTCTTCCGACGCGACTAGACCGACCAGTAATTCGGATGCGGGTAGGACCGCGAGCGGTCGCCCCAATCGAACTCATCGCCATCGAACTCGCATGGACCGCCGCTGAACTCGTCCATCGTCAGTTCGACCTGGAAGGCCTGACGGCCGCGATCGTATTTCAGGGCGCTCCACTGCACCGGATAATGATGATGAGTACCGAGCAGCCCGCCGGTCTTGATCACGGCATAGGTGACCATTCCGCTGACCTTGTCGAGCATCAGTCGCTCAATCGTGCCAAGCTTCGTGCCGTCGCGCCCGTAGACGGCGACGTGCTCCACGCGATCACTGGGAACCATGGTATGGTGCATGGCATCCTCCCTGTTCTCTTGTGCCGCGCATTATAGCCTGCCAGGCAGCCCGAGCGAAGTGCGCTGTAGCTACAGCAACTGCGAACGGACCGCGTCGGCGCCCTCGCGCAGCAGCGGCAGGAAGCGGTCGATCAGCTCCTGAGCCGGCACGCGGTCGACATGGGCGCCCATGTTGATCGCGGCGACGATCACATCGTCGTAGCGGCGGACGGGAACCGAGATTGAACGGAAATGCGGCTCGGCCTCGCGGTCGACCAGCGAATAGCCCTGCCCGCGGTCGGCGACGATCCGTGCCAGCAGCGCCCCGGGATCGGTCACCGTCTGCGGCGTCAGCGCTTCGCGCGTCATTGTTTTCAGGCGCGCGGCGAGTTCGGCATCGCCGAGCTGACCCAGCATGGCGCGGCCGACCGAGGTGCAGAACGCCGGCAGCCGGTAGCCGATCTCCAGCCCGCCTGAAAACATCCGCGCCGGACTGCTCCGCGCCACGAACACGACGTCGTCACCGTCGAGCACCGCGAGTGACGCGATTTCATTTGCCGCAGTCGCGGCGCGATCGAGCACCGGTTGCAGCACCGTGACGAGCTGGTTGGAGCGCAGAAACGAGGCGGCAAGGGTCAGCACGTGCGGCGTCAACGTGAACAGCTTGCCGTCACCACCGACGAAGCCGCCACGCTGGAGCGTGAACAGCATGCGCCGGGCGGTGGCGCGCGGAAGATCGGCGGCGCGGGCGAGATCGCTCAAGGTCATCGGGCCTACCGTCGTGCCGAAGGACTGAAGCAGGCGCAGGCCGCGATCGAGGCTTTCGACGAAATCCGTCGCGCGCTCGTCGGTCTCGCTTCGCTTCAGCTTGGGCATGGCGTCGGACATTCCTGCAAAATAGTGCTTGCTGCCGGTCCAAGGCATGTCATAATTCGCCCATTCGTTCAATAGGCGAACAAACGCCACTCCGAGATTGAAGGATGCACTCGCCATGATGAGCCAGGCGCAGAACGACCTGATCACCCGCAGCGGGCCGAAGGATCCCTGCGGCAGACTGATGCGGAGCTACTGGCAACCGGCGGCGCTGGTGGATGAGCTGGAGGGCGAGCGGCCGATCCGGCCGGTCAGGCTGCTCGGCGAAAACCTGGTTCTGTTCCGCGACGAGACCGGACGCTACGGGCTGATCGACCGTCACTGCGCGCATCGCGGCGCCGACCTCGCCTTCGGGCGGCTCGAGCACGGCGGCCTGCGCTGCGCCTTCCATGGCTGGCTGTTCGACGCCACCGGCCAGTGCATCGAGACCCCGGCTGAGCCGAAGGACTCGAAGCTCTGCCAGAACATCCGTCAGCGCTCCTATCCCGTGGTGGAGAAGAGCGGGATCCTCTGGGCCTATCTCGGCGAGGGCGAGCCGCCGGCATTTCCGGAGCTCGACTGCTTCGTCGCGCCCGGCACGCACACTTTTGCGTTCAAAGGCCATATGGCCTGCAACTGGCTCCAGGCACTCGAAGTCGGCATCGATCCCGCCCACGCATCGTACCTGCATCGCTTCTTCGAGGACGAGGACACCTCCACGGCCTACGGCAAGCAGTTCCGCGGCGCCTCCGCCGGCTCCGACCTTCCGATGACAAAAATCCTGCGCGAATACGACCGTCCGATCATCAATGTCGAGCATACCGAATACGGATTGCGGCTGATCGCACTGCGCGAGATCGACGAGGAGCGCACCCATGTGCGCGTCACCAACCAGCTCTTCCCGCACGGCTTCGTCATCCCCATGAGCACGGAGATGACGATCACGCAATGGCACGTGCCGGTCGACGACGAGAATTGCTACTGGTATGCGATCTTCACCAGCTACGCGAACCCGGTCGACAAGCAGAAGATGCGCGACCAGCGGCTCGAGCTGTACGAGCTGCCCGACTACAAGTCGCGGAAAAACCGCAGCAACGATTACGGTTTCGATCCGCACGAGCAGCAGACCGCGACCTATACCGGCATGGGCAGCGACATCAACGTCCACGACCAGTGGGCGGTGGAGTCGATGGGCGCGATCCAGGATCGCACCAAGGAGCATCTCGGCTCGAGCGACAAGGCGATCGTGCAGTATCGCCGCCTGCTGCGGCAGGAAATCGAGAAGGTTCTGGGCGGCGAGAAGCCGATGCTGTTTCTGGACGAGGCCAATGCGCGCAGCATCCAGGGACCCGCGACCATGGACGGCATCGGGCCGACGCGGGGCTGGGAGACCTACTGGATGGAAGTCGACGTCAAGCGCCGCCGCGGCGCACCGTGGACCGCGCCTGTTCCGAAGGAGATCGCGGACAACGTGCATCGGTTGACGGCGGCGGAGTGACGACTGTGGTCGGCTCCCGTAGGGTGGGCAAAGGCGCAAAGCGCCGTGCCCGCCATGCCCGCGTGCGAACGACAGACGTGGTGGGCACGCTTCGCTTTGCCCACCCTACGGCAGCTGAAGGAGCGGCAAAGTGACTTTCGTCGCGCGTCATGCGCTGTGGTCGGATGAGCAGAAGGACGCGGCGACGCGCATGCGGCGCCTCGTCGAGGAAAAGAACCTCGAGGTCATCCGCCTCGCCTTTCCCGACCAGCACGGCATCCTGCGCGGCAAGACCATCATCGCGTCGGAGGCGATCGCCTCGCTGGAAAGCGGCTGCTCCATCACCACCACCATGCTCGCCAAGGACACCTCGCACCGCACGGTATTCCCGGTGTTCACCTCGGGCGGCGGCTTCGGCATGAAGGAGATGGAGGGGGCGGCCGACGTGCTGATGGTCGCTGATCCCACCACTTTTCGCGTGCTGCCATGGGCGCCGGCCACGGGCTGGGTGCTGTGCGATCTCCATTTCAATGACGGCCGCCCGGTGCCGTTCGCAACGCGCGGGCTCTACCGCAAGGTGCTCGACGATCTCGCAAGCCGCGGCCATGATTTCGTCGCCGGGCTCGAGGTCGAATTCCATATCTTCAAGCTCGACGATCCGCATATGCGCGCCGAGGACGCAGGCCAGCCCGGCACGCCACCTTCGGTGAGCCTGCTCAGCCATGGCTATCAATATCTCACCGAGCAGCGCTTCGATCAGATGGAGCCGGTGCTGGAGATCCTGCGCCGCGACGTCGTCGCGCTCGGGCTGCCCCTGCGCTCGGTCGAGGTCGAGTTCGGGCCTAGCCAGTGCGAATTCACCTTCGCGCCGAAGAAAGGGCTGGAGCCCGCCGACAACATGGTGCTGTTCCGCTCGGCGGTGAAGCAGATCGCGCGGCGCCACGGTTATCACGCCACCTTCATGTGCCGGCCAAAACTGCCGAACCTGTTCGCGAGCGGCTGGCACCTGCATCAGTCGATCGTCTCGCGCACGAGCGGCGAGAACCAGTTCATGGCGAAGGACGGCGGCGAGCCGCTCAGCGCGTTCGGCCGCGCGTACCTGGCCGGCCTGCTCGATCACGCCCGCGCCTCCACCGTGTTCACCACGCCGACCCTCAACGGCTACAAGCGCTACCGCTCCTATTCGCTGGCGCCGGACCGCGCGATCTGGGGCCGGGACAATCGCGGCGTCATGATCCGCGTGCTTGGGGCGGCCGGCGATCCCGCCACACGGCTCGAGAACCGCATCGGCGAGCCCGCGGCCAATCCCTATCTCTACATGGCCTCGCAGATACTCTCAGGCCTCGACGGCGTCGACCGCAAGCTCGACCCCGGCCCGTCGGCCGACACGCCCTACGAGACCAAGGCGCCGCTCTTGCCGAAATCGCTGCGCGATGCCGTCGGTGCGCTGAAGGACGATCCATTCTTCCGGGAGAAGCTCGGGCCTGACTTCGTCGACTATTACACCCACATCAAGAACGCCGAGATCGACCGTTTCCTGTCCGAGGTGACCGACTGGGAACACCGCGAATATTTCGAGATGTTCTGACCTCCTCACTCTGACATCCTCCCTCTGACCACCTCCCTTGGAGGTGGGGGCGCAGCGGCTCAAAGCTCACACACCCGTGAGGTGACTTCGTCCCACCTGTTCCAACGACATCACATCGCGGTGCGACGAAGCCATTTTCCTCACGCCCCGAAAACCGCCGGAAAAACACCGGGGTTAGGCTTTGATCCGTGATCAACAATGGAGTTCGGTCATGTGGGGTCAATTGTTCAGCCTGATCTATCGTCTGTCCTGCCGGACCACTCTGATCGAAATCGGCACGCATCGGTTTGCGCGCTAGCCCCGGGTGGATGCGAATTAGGTAAGACGGATTGACCAGATAGCGGGGTTGCCATGCGCAAGCTGATCCTGATAGCAGCGATGTCGCTGCTCGCAACACAAGCCCATGCGGGTGGTCCGCGTAGTCTGAGCCTCGCGGCGACCAGCGCAAGCCAGCCGGCCGCCGAGCAACCGGCCTCGCCGACGGCCACGCCGCAGACGACGCAAGCCCCGGCGGCAACGCAGGCGCCGAATGTCCAGACGGCGACCACCGCCCCGACTTCAACCGCTGCCACCGCGCCGCCGACCGCGACAGCGCCCACCGCAACAACGCCGGCGCAACCCTCGGCCACAGCGGTGACCAGCACAACCGGGACAACCAAGCCGAAGCGCCGCCAGCCGTCCACGGAAGCGCGCGTGATCCGCGAACTGCATCGGCACGGTATTTATTGGTAAAGAGCGGACAGATCTCCCCCCGGTCATTGCGAGCGCAGCGAAGCAATCCTGATTGCCGCCGCGGAAAGATGAGATCCGACCCTCAAATCCCCAGATATTTGTGCTGCAAATCCGGCTCGGCCATCAGCTCGTCGGAGGTGCCGCTCCACACCGTCTTGCCGCGTTCGATGATGGTGTGACGGTCACAGATGCGGGCGAGATGGTCGACGTTCTTGTCGACGACAAGGATCGACTGTCCCCGGCTCTTGAGCAGCGACAGGCAATGCCAGATCTCTTCGCGGATCAATGGCGCAAGGCCCTCGGTCGCTTCGTCGAGGATCAGCAGTTTTGGATTGGTCATCAGCGCCCGGCCGATCGCCAGCATCTGCTGCTCGCCGCCGGAGAGCTGGTTGCCCATGTTGGAGGCGCGTTCGGCGAGGCGCGGAAACATCACGTAGATCGACGCCAGCGTCCAGGGATTGGCGCTGTTGAAGCGGTCGGCAGCGGCGGCGACCAGGTTCTCGCGCACGGTGAGGTTCGGGAAGATCTGGCGCCCCTCGGGCACGAGGCCGATGCCGAGTTTTGCGATCCTGTAGGACGGCTGCGTCCGCACCTCCGCGCCCGCAAAGCGGATGCTGCCTGCACGTGCCGGCGTCAGGCCCATGATGGAGCGGATGGTGGTGGTCTTGCCCATGCCGTTGCGACCCATCAGCGAGACCATCTCGCCCGGCTTGATCGACAGCGACAGGCCGAACAGCACTTGGCTGAGGCCGTAGCAGGTCTCGATGCCTTCGACGTCGAGCAGCGTGTCAGCCATCACCTTTTCAGACATGGTGCGTCACCACATGCGCTTCGCCGAGATAGGCGCGCTTGACGTCCTCGTTGGCCCGGATCGCGGCCGGATCGCCGGAAGCGATGACGCGGCCATAGACCAGCACCGAGATGCGGTCGGCCAGCGCGAACACCGCGGGCATGTCGTGCTCGACCAGCACGATCGAGACTTCCTTCCGCAGCTCCTGGAGCAGTTGCACCATGCGCTGGGATTCGGTGACGCCGAGGCCGGCCATGGGCTCGTCGAGCAGCAAGAGCTTGGGCTTGCTGGCCAGCGCGACCGCAAGCTCGATCTGGCGACGCTCGCCATGGCTGAGCCTGGACACCAGGACATCGGCACGGTGCAACAGGCCGACGCGATCGAGCGCGGCGTGCGCGGCATCGCGCAGGCCCTTTTCCTTGCGCGCACGCGCGAAGAAGCGGAACGAGGTGCCGGCATGCGCCTGCGCCGCGAGTGCGACATTGTCTGCGGCGGTGAAATCGAGCAGCAGCGAGGTGATCTGGAACGATCGTGCCAGGCCAAGCGCACAGCGGCGATAGGCCGGCAGGTAAGTGATGTCGCGACCGCCTAGCGAGACGCTGCCGGAATGCGGTTCGAGATGCCCGGTGAGCTGGCTGATCAGCGTGGTCTTGCCGGCGCCGTTCGGGCCGATGATGGCGTGCAGTTCGCCGGCCGCAACGTCGAGCGAGACGTTGTCGGTCGCAATGATACCGCCGAAGCGGCGCACCAGCTTCTCGACGCGGAGCAAGGGCTCAGCCACGATTGAGCCTCCCGAGCAGTCCCATGATGCCGCCGCGCCCGAACAGCACGATCAGCAGCAGCAGCGGCCCCATGATCAGCGCCCAATATTCGGTGAGCTGCGACAGGAATTCTTCCAGCAGCAGAAAGACCACCGCGCCCATGACCGGGCCGAACAGCGTGCCCATGCCGCCGAGGATGACCATCACCATGAGGTCGCCGGAGCGGGTCCAGTACATCACGGCCGGACTGACGAAATCGGTGTTGTTGGCGAGCAGCGCGCCGGCAAGACCGCACATGGTGCCGGAGATGACGAAGCAGACGAGCTGATAGCGCTTGGCCGGGAAGCCGATCGCCTGCATGCGCTGCTCGTTGGAGCGCAGCCCCTGCACGACGAGGCCGAAACGCGAATTGACGATGCGCCAGATCAGGAAGATCACCGCGAACAGGCAGGCAAGGCAGAGATAATAGAACTGCGTGCGGTTCGACAGGTTGACCAGGCCGGAGAAATCGCTGCGCTTGTAGACGGTGAGGCCGTCATCGCCGCCGTAACGCGCCAGCCCCGAAGCGACGTAATAGGCCATCTGTGCGAAGGCGAGCGTGATCATGATGAAATAGACGCCGCGGGTGCGAAGCGAGAGCGCGCCGATCACCAGTGCGTAGATCGCGGACGCCGCGAGCGCGACCGGAAACTGGATGAAGCCGCTTCCGACGCCTTCCTGCGCCAGCATGCCGACCGCGTAACCGCCGATGCCGAGATAGGCAGCGTGACCAAAGCTCATCATGCCGCCAAAACCCATGATGAGGTTGAGGCTCGCCGCCGCCAGTGCCAGGATGACGATGCGGGTGAACAGCGTCAGGATGAAGATGTTGCCCGATGCTTGCGAATAGAGCGGCAGCAGCACGAGCCCCGCCAGCATCAGGGCCGTCACGGCCTTGGCTACAGTGAAAGACTTCATCGACGGTTGGCCGGAAACAGCCCCTCCGGCCGCACCACCAGCACGATCGCCATCAGCAGGTAGATCAGCATGGAGGACAGGGCGGGCGCGGCGGTGGAGGCGGCGGCGCCGCTCAAGACCTGCCGCAACAGGTTCGGCAGGAAGGCGCGGCCGAGCGTGTCGATCATGCCGACGAAGATCGCAGCGAGGAACGCGCCGCGGATCGAGCCGATGCCGCCGATCACGATGATGACGAAGGCGAGGATCAGGATGTTCTCGCCCATGCCGATTTGCACGGTGAGGATCGGCGCCTGCATCATGCCGGCGAGCCCGGCGAGCGCCGCGCCGAGCCCGAACACCAGGGTGTAGAGCAGCTTGATGTTGATGCCGAGCGCGCCGATCATTTCGCGGTTGGAGGCGCCGGCCCGGATCAGCATGCCGATGCGGGTGCGCATCACGCCGAGATAGAGCAGGAGCGCAACCAGCAGCGCCACGACGATGATGGCGAGGCGATAGGCGGGATAGTGGATGCCGGGCAGGATCGGCACCGGCACCGTGAGCCAGGCCGGCAGCGGCAGCGCAAGGCCGGCCGGCCCCCAGATCAGCCGCACGGCTTCGTTGAAGAACAGGATCAGGCCGAAGGTCGCGAGCACGTGGTCGAGATGGTCGCGTCCATAGAGATGCCGCAGCGCGCCCATCTCGAGCACGATGCCGAGCACCAGAGTCGCGCCGAGCGCCAGCAGCGCGCCGAGCAGGAAGCTGCCGGTCCAGGCCGCGAAAGTCGCGGCGAAATAGGCGCCCATCATGTAGAGCGAGCCGTGCGCGAGGTTGACGAGATCCATGATCCCGAACACTAGCGTCAGGCCGGCGGCCAGCAGGAACAGCAGCAGGCCGAACTGCAATCCGTTCAAGAACTGTTCGACGACGAGCAGCATCAAAACTCTTTCAGGCGCACGCAGGTTCGCGCCGATGTTCGAACACGGTCGCCATCAGTGAAAGAGCTCCCCCTGCCTCTACAAGGCAGAAAAATGGGTAATGGCAGTATCGTTCCGAGGCAAGAGCGATTTGACACCAGACATGCACTTTGTTGCATGCCGGTGCATCCGATCGAAATCTCCTTGTGCGCCCGTGCAAGAAAGCTGCCGTGCAGGATGGGTCAACCTGCCGCACCCAAAACGATCACCCTCTCCCCGTTGCCGGGGAGAGGGTGTGAAATCCGTCGCCGCGTCGAGATGCGCCTAGTGTGACGTCATCTGCCGGGGAAGGTCATCCGGCTCGGCAACCACGCTGTTGGCCGTCGAGGCCTCCAGCGCCGCCATCCGGAACAGATAGGCGAGCGTCGCCAATCCGGTGTCTTCCGCCATCTGTGCCAGCTCGAGCGCCATGTCAGACATGTAGCCGAGATTCTCGTCCTTGGTCTGCGCCATGATCTGGCTGTCCCGCATCATATTCGACATCTCAGGCGCTCTTTCGTTGCGCGGCAGCGAGGCCGCAGAGGTTGGCACGGGCGACGGCGTCCAGACGCGGGCCGTCCTGTTGCACGATCGAAGCCGTGCCGATGCGATCATGCAGGGCATCGAGCGTCTCCCGACGAATGTCGATCGTCGCCGCCATGGTCCACGCATCCTCCACCAGCGCCGGCAGACCGAGCGGGGTCACGACGAAGCCGGCCTCATGGAAGCGCGGCAACCACCAGGTCTCCATGATCGCGCTGACCTGCGCGATGCCCTGGTCGAGGCAGAACTCCTGCACCGCCGCCATCAGTTGCAGGTTGAGCGCGCCGTCGCGGCGATCACGCACGACGAAATAGCGCGACCATTCCCAGACCAGCGGATTCGCGGGGCAGCCGCGCACCACCGCCAGATGCGGGAAGACCTCGCTCATCATCGAAGGCTTGGTCGTTGGATAGAGCCGGTGACCGCCGACGACGCGGCGCCCCTCCAGCGCAAGCAGATAGACAGTGTCCTCGTCGTCATAGGAATCGATCTCGCGGCCATCCGGCCTGCGTAGCGCCTCCCAGCGCCGCTCCTCGACGAAGATGTCATGGCGCAGCCGGAAATGCTGCTCGATTACGTCTTCGTATAAGTGGCGATTAACGGCTGAAATTGCGTGAATCATGAAAGCCCCCATCCATTCTCAATGGGGGCAGAGTCTGCGAAAAGAGGCAGCTTCGATATTGGGAAATTTCCCAGTACGTCGCTTAGGGATTGATGATCTTGTTGCGAATCGCCAAGGCAACCGCATGCGTACGGTTGACGGCACCGAGCTTGCGCGCAGCGGTTGCAAGATGTTCTTCTGCGGTCCGCTGGGTGATATGCAGGATCTCGCCGATTTCCCAGGCCGACTTGCCCTGCGAGGCCCAGGAGATCACCTCGCGCTCGCGCGGGGTGAGACGCGTCGACCGATACGGCGCCGGATCCAGCAGACGACGAATGTGGTCGAAGCCGTACATCGCCATCAGGTGCAGCGCCGGCTTGCTGCGGGGGTTGAGGTCGAGATGGACACCGCCGAGCGACACCGCGGCCTCATAGCCGGTGAGCCCGTGGATCGGCACGATGAAGCCGCGCGACATGCGAAAATCGCTGGCGCGGTTCATCACCTCGGCCGCGTTCGGCTCGAGTTCGGCATCGTATGGCGCTTCCGACCATTCGAACGGGTTGACCGACTGTCGGCACAACCGCACCACGGGATCGAAGCGATCGTAGTTGTTCTGAGTGTAGAGGTTGAACCATCCCGCCGGCCAGCGCTTGGCGAGCACCATCTGCGCAAATCGCTGGTCGGGATTGGGCAACCCCGTCACGATGATGGTTTCAAAGCCGAAGCGACCGAAGGCCGATTCGAGCGCAAGCATGGCATCGGGCACCTTGCGATAGGTCCCCAGGCCCTCGATGAAGTCGAGCGCCTCCCGGCCATAATCCACGGCGGACATCGGTGCGTTTCCTGACCCTCGCCGTCAAGTATAGCACGTCTTCGGTGACTGCCTCAATTCACGGTTTCCGTAGTTTCCCGGTATGTCATTGACCTCGAAGATTAATCTACTTGTGGAAGAAGTGACGTCAAGTTACACCTATGACGTCTGAAGCGGGAAAACCACGATGGAAGACGAGGACATTGCCCTCAACAGCGTGCTCGGCCTGGAACTGAACCGCGTGTTTTTTGCCGTCTGCGAAACGGCGAACAAGCAGAAGATCATCGAGTTCGCACGCGAGGTGCTGCAAAGCGAGCGCACCAAGCCGGCAGACAGCGCATCGCCCGAGGGCCCGGCGAGCTAGAACGCAGTTGCAGCAAACGACGCCGATGAAACGAGTCGCGCGACGATGCCATCCGTTCGAACGCGCTGATTTTCGTCCTGACAATCTGACAGGGTAAAGCGCAGCCCTCTCCATCCGCATCAACACACTTGCCGCTGGATGACATCACGGCTCCCGTGAGATGATCGCCGCCACGATCCTCTTTCGGATGCCCACGACATGATGACGCTGCGCCAGGTTGAAGTGATCCGTGCCGTGATGGTGACGGGCACCATCGGCGGCGCGGCGAAGCTGCTCAACGTGTCCGCGCCGGGCATCAGCCGTCTCGTCAAATACACCGAGCGCTCGCTCGGCATCCGCTTCTTCCAGCGTCAGAACGGCCGCTACTTCCCGACGCCGGAAGCGGAGAACATCTTCGAGCAGATCAACGGCGTCTACAAGAAGGTCGACGATCTCTCCGAACTCATCTCCAAGATCGGCCGCGGCGGATTGTCGGAGCTGCGCATCGGCTCGGTGCCGAGCATCTCGCAGGTGATGGTGCCGCGCGCGATCGAGCGCGTCCGCCGCCGCTATCCCGATCTCGGCATCGACATCAATATCCTCAAGCTCGAGGAAGCCATCGACTACCTCATGCTCGGCCGCGGCGAGTGCGTCGCGATGAGCTACCGGCTGGAACATTCCGGGCTCGACTTCATGCCGCTCGCCTCGGGCGAGCTCTATTGCATCGTGCCGCCGGGCCACGAGCTCGCCGGCCGCAAGCAGGTCTCCGCGGCCGAGATCACCCGCTATCCGCTGATCGGCATCGACCCGAACGACCCTTACGGCCGCATCATGGCCGAGATCTTTGCGCGCAACCGGCTCGACTACAACATCACGATCCGCGCGCGGTTCGGCACCACGGTCTGCGCGCTGGTGAAGGCGGGGCTCGGCATCGCCATCATCGACCAGTTCACGGTCGCCCATGGCGGCTATCCCGGCATCGAGCTGTTGAAGATCACCGAGCCGACGCGGTTCGACACCTATATCGCGGTGAAGCGCGGCGCGCCGCTGTCGCTCCATGTCGAGTACTTCATCGAGTCGCTGCGCGCCGAGATGCGCGCGGTGGAGCCGTCCCGGGGCCACGGCAAGGCCGCCCCGGCGCGCGGGCGAAAGAAATAACATTATGTTAGGTTTGTCCGATAAATGGGTAATTGTGTTAGGCGGGAGAATGGCTATCGTCTTACCCGGAAGTCCTCTTGGAATTGCGCGGATTTCCACGCTAATGGCCGGGACCGAACGCTCCCAACGAGACGATAGCGAACCATGTCCAAGCGCGGATACGCCGCCAGCAAAAAGCTCCTCACCGGCCTGATCGGCGCGCCGATTGCGCATTCCGCATCACCCGCCATGCATGAGCGCGCCGCCGAGGCGCTTGGCCTGCGCGGCCATTACCAGCTCATCGAGGTCGCCGGCGCCGACGCGGCCGGGCTGCGCATGATGCTCGAAGGGGTGCGCCGGCTCGGCTTTGCCGGCGTCAACGTCACCTACCCCTACAAGGAAGCCGTGGTCCCGTTGCTCGACGATCTGGCGCCTGGCGCCGCCGCCATGGGCGCGGTCAACACGGTCGTCGCCAGGGACGGTCGGCTGACCGGCCACAACACCGATACGACCGGCTTTGCGCGCGCGGTGGCACCGCTGCTGGCGCCATCCGGCAACGCCGTCGCCGTGATCGGCGCAGGCGGCGTCGGCAAGGCGATCGCGTTTGCGCTGGCGAGCCTGAAGGTGACCGACATCCGCATCTTCGACAGCGAGCCGGCGCGCGCGCAGACGGTGGTTTCTCTGCTGGCCGCGCAGGGCTCCGCAAGGGTGGCGTCGAGCATCGAGGACGCACTGCAGGGCGCGACCGGCCTCGTCAACGGCACGCCGGTCGGCATGCTGCCGAACCGCGGCCTGCCTGTCCCCGCCACGCTGCTGCACGACGAATTATGGGTTGCGGATGCGGTCTACTCGCCGCTGATCACGCCGCTGCTGGCGGCCGCGCAGGCCAATGGCGCGCGGATCATGACCGGGCGGGAGCTGGCGATCTATCAGGCCGCCGACGCTTTCGAACTGTTCACCGGCCTTGCCCCATCGACCGAAGTCATGGGAGAGGCTTTCGACGAGGTGATGGCGGCACGAAGTTCTGCCTATCACGCGGCGTGACGGAAGCGGCCGGATACAAGGCCGCGGACAACATCAAACATCAACGAAAAATGGGAGGAGAGATCATGAAATCGACCATTCTGGCAGGCGCCCTGCTTGCCTTCGCGACTGCAACCAGCGTCCACGCCCAGGCGATCAAGCTCGCCGACGTCGCCGAGCTTTCCGGCGGCGGCGCCACCGTCGGCACCAATTGGAAGAACGGCATCGACCTCGCGATCGAGGAAATCAACGCCAAGGGCGGCGTGCTCGGCCGCAAGCTCGAGGTCACCCATGCCGATTCGCAGTCCAACCCGGGCGTCGCGCGCGCCCAGGTGCAGAAGGCGCTCGACGCCGAACCCTATGTGCTGCTCGGACCCGGCTATTCCGGTTCGGTCAAGGTCACCGCGCCGCTGGCGGCCGAAGCGGGCATCGCGCAGATCATGGGCGGCGAAGCCGCCGAGCTGACGCAAGCCGGAAACAAATTCCTGTTCCGCACCTCGTTCGGCCAGCAATCCTCG
Source organism: Bradyrhizobium sp. SZCCT0153 (assembly GCF_018129995.1). Classification (GTDB taxonomy): domain Bacteria; phylum Pseudomonadota; class Alphaproteobacteria; order Rhizobiales; family Xanthobacteraceae; genus Bradyrhizobium; species Bradyrhizobium japonicum_G. Next base: position 663,599 of record NZ_JAFCKS010000003.1, on the reverse strand, counting down.
ATGCCGAAGGTCGCCAAATACATCCACGACGACATGAAGGCCAAGTCGGTCGCTGTGGTCTGGGTCAACAACGATTTTGGCCGCGGCGGCCGCGACGTCGTCGTCAAGGAGCTCGACCGGCTCGGCTCGAAGGTCGTCGCCGATCTCTCCACCGAAGCGGGCCAGGCCGACTTCGCCGCCGACGTCGGCAAGATCAAGGCCGCCAATCCCGATGCCGTATTCGTCTATCTCAATGAAGAAGAGAGCGCGCGCATCCTCAAGGAGCTGAAGCGTCAGGGCGTCACCGCGCCGCTGATGGGCGAGACCACCTTGATCGGCCAGAAGGTGATCGAGCTTGCGGGCGATGCCGCCAACGGCGCGCGCGGCCATGTCGGCCTCACCACCGATGCGCCGGTAGACCTGATCAAGGCGTTCCGCGACAAGTTCGTCAAGAAGTACAATTACGTGCCGGACCATAACGGCCTGAAGGGCTACCTCGCCATCTACATGGTGAAGGCCACCACCGAGAAGATGGGCAAGGTCGATTCCAAGGCGTTCGCCGACACGCTGCACGGCCTGACCATCAAGGCCGCGGACGAGCCGGGCATCCTGATGGACGTCACCTTCAGCGAGACCGGCGACATCGACCGCCAGAGCTTTCTGGTCGAGGTGGTCGCAGGCAAGCAGGTCGTGAAGCAGGTGCTGCCGAAGGTGAAGTGACCTCCTCGCTCACCCCGCCCTCTCCCCGTAAGAACGGGGAGAGGGAGCGATGGACCTGAATTCGCGTCGAACCAGTTTACCCGGGCTCTAGCGATCAAAGAGAACCCATGTCCAATCTGTTCGATCTTCTGGTCGCCGGACTTGCCACTGGCGCGATCTATGCGCTGGTCGCGGTCGGCTTCACGCTGCTGTGGCAGACCTCGCAGACCATCAACTTCGCGCAAGGCGAATTCGTGATGCTGCCGGCGTTCCTGATGCTGGCGGCGATGCATGCCGGTGCGCCGTTCTGGCTCGCGATCATCCTCGGCATCCTGCTGTCGATGATCCTGCTCGGCCTCGCCTTCAAGATGCTGCTGGTCGACCCGATGATGCGTCATGGCGTGCTGCCGCTGGCGATCGCCACCATGGCGCTGGCGATCGGCATCAAGGAAGCCGTAAAACAGTTCTTCAGCGCCGAAGCCTCGCCGTTCCCGTCGATCGTGCCGACCGGCGACATCTCCATTCTCGGCCATGTCGTATCGCTGCAAAGCATCGGCGTTCTCGTCCTCGCCATCCTCGCTGTCTTCGGCCTGACCGCCCTTCTCAACCGCACCTCGCTCGGCCACCAGATGCAGGCGGCGGCGCAGAACCCGACGGTGGCCCGCATCATCGGCGTTCCGGTCGAGCGCATGATCCTGCTGACGTTCCTGATCAACGCATTCCTGGTGGCGCTGGCGTCACTGCTGATCACGCCGATCTACCTCGCGAAATTCTCCTCCGGCGAGGTGCTGGGACAGGCCGCCTTCATCGCGGCGATCGTCGGCGGCTTCAACCAGGTACGCGGCGCGATCGCCGGCGGCCTGCTGATCGGCGTGCTGGACAACCTGGCGGCATCCTATGTCTCCACGCAATACCGCGCCGCGGTGCCGCTGATCTTCCTGATCCTCGTCATTCTGTTCCGGCCGCAGGGATTGCTCGGCCGCGCCGAGGAGCGCACGGTATGAGCGCTTTCGCCAAACCCCTGAAGATCGCGCTCGGCCTTGCCGTCATCGCCGGCCTGATCATCGTCCCCATGAATTTCAACCGCTACGGCCTGTTCATCCTGAGCCAATGGGCGGTGATGGCCATCGCCGCGATGGGGCTCAATCTTACGCTCGGCTACGCCGGGCAGGTCTCGCTGGCGCAGGGCGCCTTCGTCGGCATCGGCGCCTATGCCGCGGCGATCATGACCACGCATGGCTGGCCGCTGCCGGTAGCGGTCGTCGTCGCGATCGCGTTGAGCTTCGCGGTCGGCTGGGTGCTCGGCTATCCCGCGCTGCGGGTGCAGCACCACTACCTCGCCTTCGTCACGCTCGCATTCTCCACCCTGGCCTTCCTGGTGTTCCGCAACGAGAGCTGGCTCACCGGCGGCATCTACGGCATCTCCAACATTCCGCGTCCGCACATCCTCGGCATCGCGACCAGCAAGCCGCTGCCCTTCTACTATGTCTGCCTCGGCTCGCTCGCGATCGTCTCGCTGGCGGTGTGGTGGCTGATCCGCTCGCCCTGGGGCCGCGCCTTCATGGCGCTGCGCGAAAACCCGCTGCGCGCGCAGTCGCTCGGGATCGATACCAAACGCTACACGTTGATGGCGTTCGCGATCGGCTCGGCACTCGGCGGCGTCGCCGGTGCGCTCTATGCGCCACTGACGCAATATATCGATCCGGTGCCGTTCAACCTGTCGCTCTCGCTCGACCTCCTGATGATGGTGATCGTCGGCGGCGCGGGCTTTTACTTCGGCCCCTTCCTCGGCGCGATGATCGCGGTGCTGCTGCCGGAATGGCTGCGCTTCACCGAAGGCTACTATCTGATGCTCTACGCCGTCGCGGTGATGCTGCTGCTGATCTGGTCGCCGACCGGAATTCTGGGAATTCTCGACCGCTATCTCGCCGAGCGGCGCACCAAGGCGGCTTCCGCGTTGCGCGCAGTTGCGAAATCGCGGCTGGAGACGGTGCAATGAACGCGGTCCTCGAAGTCACCGGCATCAAGAAGAATTTTGGCGGCATCAGCGCCGTCGACGGCGTCTCCTTCGACGTTCGCGAAGGCGAGATCCTCGGCCTGATCGGGCCGAACGGCTGCGGCAAGTCGACCCTGTTCAACTGCATCCTCGGCCAGCTCACGCCATCAGGCGGCGAGGTGAAGCTGGACGGCAAGCTCGTCACGGGCCTGCGCCCCGCGGAGCTCAACAAGCTCGGCGTCAGCCGCACCTTCCAGCTGTTGCAGGTGTTTCCAAAGCTCTCGGTGCGCGAGAACCTGATCCTCGCCGGACAGGAGCACCAGGGCAACATGGCCTCGCGCCTGGTCGGCCGCTCCGATGCCGGACTGACCGAGGCCGCCAACCAGATGATCGGCTTCTTCAAGCTCGATCATCTCGCCGACGAGCCGGCCGGCGGATTGTCCTATGGCCAGCAGAAGCTGCTCGACGCCGCCATGGCCTTCATGGGCGGCCCGCGCCTGGTGTTGCTCGACGAGCCCGCCGGCGGCGTCAACCCGTCGATGCTGGCCGACCTGAAGGATCGCCTGGTCGCGATCAACCGCGAGAAGAACGCCACCTTCGTCGTGATCGAGCACAACATGGAATTCGTGATGTCGCTGTGCTCGCGCGTGATGGTGATGGCGGAAGGCAAGGTGCTGGCGATGGGACGGCCGGACGAGGTCCGCAAGAATCCCGCCGTGATCGAAGCCTATCTGGGACATTAGGGAGAGCGAGCCATGAGCGACCCGATCCTCTCGGTTCACAATCTCGTCGGCGGCTACGGCAAGATGACGATCCTGAACGGCACGACCTTTTCCGTGCCGCAGGCGACCATCACCACGATCATCGGTCCGAACGGGGCCGGCAAGTCGACGGTGTTCAAGGCGATCTTCGGGCTGCTCAAGCTGCGCGAGGGCAAGATCAGCTTCGCCGGCCGCGATGTCACGAATTTGAGCCAGCGCGCGCTGCTCAATGCCGGCATCTGCTACGTGCCCCAGGGTCGCAACATCTTTCCCGAGCTGTCGGTGCGCCACAATATCGAGCTCGGCGGCGTCGCCGCCGGGAAGGGTCTCGATCTGCCCAAGCGGATCGAGGCGGCACTCGACTTGTTTCCGGCGCTGCGCCGCAAATCCGCGCAGCAGGCCTCAACGCTCTCGGGCGGCGAGCAGAAGCAGCTCGAGATCGCCCGCTCGCTGCTGCTCGAACCAAAGCTCGTGTTGATCGACGAGCCCTCGATCGGGCTGTCGCCGCTGATGGTGCAGCAGACCTTCGACATCCTGAAATCCCTGCGCGACCGCGGCGTCACCATCCTGATGATCGAGCAGAACGCGCGCTCGGCGCTGGAGATTTCCGACATCGGCATCGTGCTAGAGCTCGGCCAGACCCGCATGATCGACAAGGCCGAGCGGATATTGAACGATCCTCGCATCGGGCAACTCTTCCTCGGGGGTGCCATGGAGGAGACAGCAGCATGAGCGCGCGAATGCGCGTCGCCGTCGCCGGTGCCGGCCTGATCGGCCGCCGCCATATGGAACTGATCGCGGCGTCGCCGGACTGCGAGCTCGCCGGCATCGCGGATCCCTCGCCTGCCGCGAAGGAATATGCGCAAGCCCGCGCCACGCGCTGGTATGCCGATCACCGCGCATTGCTGGAGCATGAAAAGCCCGACGGCATCGTCATCGCCTCGCCCAACACGCTGCACCTGCCGATGGCGCTCGATTGCGCGGCCGCACGCGTGTCTGCGCTGATCGAGAAGCCGGTGACGGATACGGTTGCCACCGCGCAGCGCCTCTGCGCGGCAATCAAGCGAACCGGCGTTCCGATGCTGGTGGGCCACCACCGCCGGCACAATCCGATCATCAAGGCCGCACGCGAGGCGGTCGCAGCCGGCCGGCTCGGCCGGCTTACCGCCGTGGTCGGGTTGTGGCTGCTCAAAAAGCCCGACGAATATTTCGAGATGGCTTGGCGGCGCGAGCAGGGTGGCGGGCCGCTGCTCATCAACCTCGTCCACGACATCGACAACCTCCGCTTCATCTGCGGCGAGATCGCCGAGGTGCAGGCGCTGACCTCGAACAAGGTGCGCGGCTTCGCCGTCGAGGACACCGCGGCGCTGCTGTTGCGCTTCGCGAGTGGCGCGCTGGGGACGGTGACCGTGTCGGACGCGACGCCGGCGCCGTGGAGCTGGGAACTGACATCGGGCGAGAACCCCGCTTATCCCAAACAGGACCAGCCCTGCTACATATTCTCCGGCACGGAGGGATCACTGTCCGTGCCAAACATGGAGCTGTGGTCCTACGCGCAGCAACCCGGCTGGTACACGCCGCTGTCGCGCGCAACCGTTGCACCGGCCGCCTTCGATCCGCTGGCCGAGCAACTCCGGCATTTCTGCGCGGTCATCAGGGGCCTCGAACAGCCGCTGATTTCCGCCGAAGACGCAATGGGAACGCTCGCCGTCGTCGAAGCCGTCAGCGAGGCCGCGCGCACGGGCCAGACAATCTCACCGGGGCGAATCATGGAGCAGGCAGCATGAACAAGCGCTCGATCGCCACCGTCTCCCTCTCAGGCGCCCTCGACGAAAAGCTCCGCGCCATCGCGTCAGCCGGCTTCGACGCGGTCGAGATCTTCGAGAACGATTTGCTGTCGTTCGGCGCGAGCCCGCGCGAGGTAGGGCAGCTTTGCAGGGACCTCAAGCTCGAGATCTGCGCGTTCCAGCCGTTCCGTGATTTCGAGGGCATGCCGGAGCCGCAGCGCGCGCGCAACTTTGCCCGCGCCGAGCGGAAATTCGATCTGATGCAGGAGCTCGGCACCGATCTGCTACTGATCTGCTCCAACGTCTCCCCCAGTTCGCTCGGCGGCATCGACCGTGCGGCCGACGATTTTCGCGAGCTCGGCGAGCGCGCAGGAAAGCGCGGCTTGCGCGTCGGCTACGAGGCGCTGGCCTGGGGCCGCCATGTCCACGACTACCGCGATGCCTGGGAGATCGTGCGGCGCGCCGATCACCCCGCGATCGGCGTCATCCTCGACAGCTTTCACGCGCTGGCGCCGGGCTTTCCGGTTCGCGCGATGGCCTCGATCCCAGGCGACAAGATTTTCCTCGTGCAGCTCGCGGACGCGCCCAGGCTCGAGCTCGATATCCTCTCGTGGAGCAGGCACTTCCGCTCCTTCCCCGGCCAGGGCGATCTGCCGGTCGGCGAGTTCATGGCGGCGATCGCGGCGACCGGCTATGCCGGACCGCTGTCGCTGGAGATCTTCAACGACCAGTTCCGGGCCGGCTCGGCCGCTCAGACCGCCGTCGACGGCCTGCGCTCGCTGATCCTGCTGGAGGACCAGCTTGCGCCGGACTGGCCAAAGCTCGTCAGCGAGCCCTTGGCGCCGAAGGCCAGGAGCCGCGGCACGGGGTTTATCGAGTTTGCCGTCAACGAGACCAAGGCGACCGACCTCGCCCGCCTGCTGTCGCAGCTCGGTTTCCGCAAAAGCGGCAAGCATCGCAGCAAGGCGGTGGAGCGCTGGTCGCAAGGCAAGGTCGAGCTCGTCATCAACTCCGAGACCGACGGCTTTGCGCATTCGCACTATGTCACGCACGGCCCGGGCGTCTGCGCGATTGCGCTCGATGTCGACAATGCCGGCCTCGCCATGCAGCGCGCCGAAACACTGAAGACGCGCACCTTTTATCAGCCGGTCGGGCCGGACGAGCTGGAAATCCCCGCGATCCACGGCGTCGGCGGCAGCCTGCTGTATTTCCTGGATCAGGCCGGCAAGAACTGGGACACCGATTTCGAACCGGTCACAAGCAACACGAACGGAGACGCGCTGCTGGCAGTGGATCACATCGCGCAGTCGATGCCCTATGACGAGATGCTGTCCTGGCTGCTGTTCTACACCGGCATTCTCGACCTGACGCGACTGCCGCAGATGGAGATCGCCGATCCCAGGGGCCTCGTGCAGAGCCAGGCCGTCATCAACGGCGACCAGAGCCTGCGCTTCGTGCTCAACGGCTCCTCCGCCAACCGCACGCTGCCGGCGCGCTTCATCTCGGAGTTCTTCGGCTCCGGCGTGCAGCACGTCGCGTTTTCGTGCCGGGACATCTTTGCGACGGTCGCCGCGATGCGCGAGCGCGGCGCTGATTTCCTGGATATCCCCGATAATTACTACGACGACATCGAAGCCAAATACGACCTTGCGCCCGAGCTGATGGCGCAGCTTCGCGCCAACCACATCCTCTACGACCGCGAGGGCGACGGCGAGTTCTTCCAGGTCTACACGCACATTTTCGACGAGCGGTTTTTCTTCGAGATCGTCGAGCGAAGGAACTACCAGGGATTTGGCGCAGCCAACGCCGGCATCAGGCTGGCGGCGCAAGCCCGCGAGGTGCGTCCTGTCAGTATGCCAAGGGTGTGATTACCCTCTCCCCTTGTGGAGAGGGTGGCTCGCCGCGAAGCGGCGAGACGGGTGAGGGGTATCTCTCGACGAAGCCGATAGAAACCAATTCGCGAAGAGAGACCCCTCATCCGGCGCTCCGCGCCACCTTCTCCCACAAGGGGAGAAGGGGCTACGTCGCTTGTGGCTACAATCAGCTCACTTCATCGCGCACTTGTCGTGGAAGCGGTCCTGGTCGTTCTCGACGATGGTGGCGACCGTCTTCAGCGAGAGCTGGCCTTCGCCGTCCTTGACCACGTCCTGAAGGTAGAAGTTCTGCACCGGGATGTGGTTCTTGCCGTACTTGAAGGAGCCGCGCAGCGACTTGAAGTTGGCCTTCTCCATCTCGGCCTTGATCGCGTCCTTCTTGCTGGTGTCGCCCTTCACCGCGACCACAGCGCTGTTGATGAGCTGGGCGGCGTCATAGGCCTGCGCGCCGTAATAGGTCGGGCGGAGGCCGGGGTACTTCTTGCGGTAGTCGGCGACGAAGCGCTTGTTCTGCTCGTTGGGCAAATCATTCACCCATTCCTGCGCGCCGGGTACCCCGAGCGCGTTCTCCTTCTGCAGCGGCAGCGAGAGCTCGTCGACGGTGAACGCCGTATAGAGCGGCATCGTGCCCTTGAGGCCAGCCTGCACATATTGATTGAGGAACTGCACGCCGGCAGCACCCGGATAGAACACGAAGATCGATTCGGCGCCCGAAGCACGCGCCTTGGACAGCTCGGCGGAGAAGTCGAGCTGGCTCGGCCAGACCGTGTATTCCTCGCCCTTGACCTCGCCCTTGAACGTGCTCTTCACGCCCGCGAGCATGTCCTTGCCGGCCGCATAGTTCGGCCCGATCAGGAAGACGCTCTTGACCCCCTTCTGGTTCATGTAGAGGCCCATCGCGGCCGGCGTCTGGTCGTTCTGCCAGGAGGTCGAGAACACGTAAGGCGAGCAGAGCTCGCCCGCGAGCTGCGACGGGCCGGCATTGGCCGAGATCAGGAAGGTCTGCGAGTCCACCGCGGTCTTGAGGGAGGCGAGCAGCACGTTCGACCAGATGTAGCCGACGATGAAATCGACCTTGTCGGACTGCACCAGCTTCTCGGTCTTCTGCTTGCCGACATCGGGCTTCTGCCCGTCGTCCTCATAGATCACCTCGACCGGCTTGCCGTCCATCTTGCGGCCGATGTGATCCAGCGCGAGCTCGAACGAATTGCGCATGTCGTTGCCGATCACGGCGGTCGGGCCGCTGAAGGTCGAAACGAAACCGATCTTGATGGTGTCGCCGGCGGATGCCGGGCTTGCCAGCACAAGCGCAGCCGCGCCCGCCAACCAGAATGCCGTCCTCATAACCACTCCCCTCCTTATTATTGATCCCGGAAACGAGGTGATCGCCGCCCCGGGTCGTCTCCATTGAACGCAAAATTCATCGCGCCGCCAATGGCTCAGCTCCTGCCCCTGCACCATATTTCGCCCCAATCGAGGATAGCAAGAAATATAATTCTACTCACTTCGGCCAAGGACTGCCCAAGCCTGCGGCGCTTTTTCGCAGTATATCGATACATTCGCCCTATCCGTCGATTGATGACGGCTATTGGACCGCGGCGCCCAATCCGCACTTAAATGAATAAGTAGAGCAGCGAGATTCGAGGGCCATCATGACCACGACACCGCATCGCGTCGTCATCGTCGGAGCCGGCTTCGGCGGGCTGGAGGCGACCTACCGGCTCGCGGGCGCGCCGGTCGCGATCACGCTGATCGACCGCCGCAATCATCATTTATTCCAGCCGCTGCTGTACCAGGTCGCGACCGCCTCGCTCGCGACCAGCGAGATCGCCTGGCCGGTCCGGCACCTGATGCGCGACCGGCGTGACGTGACGACGCTGTTTGCCACCGTGAGCGGCGTCGATGCGGCGAGGCGCAGCGTGCTGATCGACGACGGCAGCGAGGTGCCGTACGACACCCTCGTGCTCGCGACCGGAGCGCGGCACGCCTATTTCGGCCATGACGAATGGGAGCAGTTCGCGCCGGGCCTGAAGACGCTGGAGGACGGGACCACGCTGCGCCGTCACATCCTGGTGGCGTTCGAGCGCGCCGAGCGCGAGACCGATCCGGCAAAGCGCGCAGCGCGGCTGACTTTCGTCATCGTCGGCGCCGGCCCGACCGGCGTCGAGCTCGCCGGCACCATCGCCGAGATGGCGCACCACACGCTGCCCGGCGACTTCCGCAACATCGATACGACCAAGGCCCGCGTGGTGCTGATCGAGGCGGGTCCGCGCGTGCTCGCGGGCTTCCCCGACGACCTCTCGGCCTATGCCCAGGCGTCGCTGGAAAAGATCGGCGTGGAGGTCGTGCTGGGACAAGCCGTCACCGAGATCAACCGCGAGGGCGTCGTGTTCGGCGGCAAGCTGCTCGAAGCGAAGACCCGGATCTGGGCCGCCGGCGTCCGCGCTTCGCCCGCGGCCGAGTGGCTGGGCGCACCAAGCGATCGCGCCGGGCGCGTGCAGGTCGAGGACGACCTGACCATCCCCGGCCATCCCGAGATCTTTGCGATCGGCGACACCGTTTTGATCAACGCCTGGGAGGGCAAGCCGGTGCCCGGCATCGCGCCGGCCGCCAAGCAGCAGGGAAAGCATGTCGCCGAGACCATCAAGGCACGCCTGCGCGGCGCGCCGACCGGCCCGTTCCGCTACAAGCACGCCGGCAGCCTCGCGCAGATCGGCAAGCGGCTCGCGGTGATCGATTTCGGCCGCATCAAGCTGCGCGGCACCATTGCATGGTGGATCTGGGGCATCGCCCACATCTACTTCCTGATCGGGCTGCGCCACCGCCTCAGCGTCGCCCTGAGCTGGCTTTGGATCTACGCCCGCGACCAGCGGGCGGCGAGGTTAATCACGCAGGGCAGCAGCAAGGTGGTGTAGGGAGGCTCTTCCCTTCGTGGGAAGAGACAAGAGGCACCGTATCGACACCGCTCGATCGCGACGTCGTGATGCGACCGTCAAGTGGTTGACGACGAAAAATTATCCGCAACGGCGGACAGCCTGTGGCCTTGAAAGCCGGGATCGCCGTCACTTAATCCGCCGCGCAATGGATAACAGGAGGCATCCATGTTCATCATGGAGCTTTTCGCCGCGCATCCCTTTCTGACCGTCATCGCTCTTGCAGCACTCGCCTACCTCATCGGAAGCATCCGCGTCGCCAATCAATATGAACGGAGCGTCGTGTTCCGGCTCGGCAAATTCAACCGCACCGCCGGCCCGGGCCTCTACCTCGTCTGGCTGTTTCTCGAATGGCAGACCAAGCTCGATCTGCGCACCATCACAGCCAATGTCGAGCAGCAGGAGGGCATCACGCGAGACAACGTGCCGATCAAGGTCGATGCCGTGGTCTGGTATCGCATCGTCGATCCTGAACGCGCCGTGATCGAGGTGAAGGCGGTCTCGAATGCGGTTGTGCAGGTCTCCTTGACGACACTGCGCGCCGTGCTCGGCCAGCATACGCTGGACGAGATACTGAAGGCGCAGGACACCATAGCCGAGGTCATGCAGAAGTCGATCGACTCGATTACCGAGCCCTGGGGCGTGAAGGTAGAACTCGTACAGATGAAGAATGTCGAGATACCGCCGAGCATGCAGCGCGCAATGGCCCAGGAAGCCGAGGCGCTACGCGAGAAGCGAGCCCGCCTGATCAAGGCAGAAGCCGAGCTCGACGCCGCGGAACAACTCCGTCAAGCCGCCGAGGTCATCATGCAAAACCCCGCCGGCCTCGAACTGCGGCGCATGCAGATGATCACCGAGGTCGGCGCCGAGCAGAACACGATGACCATCATCATGATGCCGAGCGAGTTCGTCGCGATGGCAAGGGGCATTGCGGATGCGGCTAAGGTCGTGGCGAGCAAGGGTTGAAGACGAGCCGATGCGCCTGCCCCTTTCTTCCCGGTCCTTACTAAACTAGGGAAGGGTCGGAGTGACGGGGTTGTTTCCGCAAATCCCGGCCTCTCCCCGCATGCGGGGAGAGGCGAATGAAACAACGCCCGCAGCACCTACTTCACCAGTTCGCACCCGCCCTCCGCCAGCGGCCGGAACGCCTGGTCCGCCGGGATCGTCGAGACCAGCTTGTAATAGTCGTACGGATATTTCGACTCCTCCAGCTTCTTCACCTCGAACAGATACATCGGATGCACGACACGGCCGTCCTGGCGGATCGTGGTGTCGCCGAACAGCTTGTCCTTGCCCTTGAACTTCTTCATCTCGGGAACGGCGTCCCTGGCATTGTCGCTGCCGGTCGCGGCGACCGCGTTGAGATAAGCGAGCGTGGAGGCATAGACGCCGGCCTGGTTGCCGCTCGGCATCTTGCCGTTCATGCCGGGCCGCGCAGCGAACCGCTTGGCGAAGGCGCGGGTGTCGTCGTTCATGTCCCAATAGAAAGCTTCCATCAGCTGGAGGCCCTGCGCGACCTTGATGCCCATGCCGTGGACGTCGTTGATGAAGAGCAGGAAGGCGACGAGCCTCTGCCCGCCCTGCTGGATGCCGAACTCGGCGGCCTGCTTCACCGCGTTGATGGTGTCGCCGCCGGCATTGGCAAGCCCGATCACCTGGGCCTTCGAACCCTGCGCCTGCAACAGATAGGACGCGAAGTCGGAGGTGCCGAGCGGATGCTTTGAGGAGCCGAGCACCTTGCCGCCGTGCCCCTCGATATATTTCTGCGCTTCTGCCTCGATGCCCTTGCCGAGCGCGAAGTCGACCGTGAGGAAGTACCAGTCCTTGCCGCCGCGCGACATCATCGCGGCCGCCGTGGCGTTGCCGGTCGCCCAGGTGTCGTTGACCCACTGGATGGTGTTGGGCGAGCAGGCCTTGCCGGTGAGGTCGGAGCTTGCGGTCGAGGACGCCAGGAAGGTCATGCGGCTGCCGCGCAGCAGCGTGTTGATGGAGAGGCCGACGGCCGAATTCGGCACGTCGACGATGGCATCGACGCCTTCGACATCCAGCCATTTGCGCGCAATCGCGCTGCCGACGTCGGCCTTGTTCTGGTGGTCGGCATACACGATCTCGACCTTGATGCCTTTGCCGCCGCCATTGAAATCTTCGGCCGCCATGCGCGCGGCCTCGACCGAACCCATGCCGTTGGTGTCCTGGAAGATGCCGGAGATGTCGTTGAGCACGCCGACGCGCACGACGTTGTCCGAGATCTCGGCGCTTGCGGCGCCGCCGATCAGGCTCGCGGCCAGCGCAAGCGTCCACTTCAGATGTTTCATGATTCCCTCCCCGGTTGATGTGATGCCGCGCCGGTCGTTGCCGGCGCGGTCGAGACGTCAAATCTGCCGCTCCGGCAGTCTCAGAACGAGCCCGTCCAGCGCGGGCGTGACGTGGATCTGGCAGGACAGCCGGCTGTTCGGCTGCCGTTCGGTCGCGGTGCCGTCGAGCAGCGCGTCCTCGTCGGCGCCAATCGCAGGTAGCCGCGCGAGCCAGCCCTCGTCGACAAGGACGTGGCAGGTTGCGCACATCGCGTTGCCGCCGCATTCGGCCAGGATGCCGTCGAGGCCGTGACGGGTCGCGGCCTGCATGGCGCTCTCGCCCTCGCCGGTCTCGACGCGGTCCGACTTGCCGTCGGGAAGGATGAAAATGATGGCGGGCATGAAGCTCCTCGTCAGGCCGGAGTGATGGTGACGGGCAGGCTGTCGAGCCCGCGCAGCGTATTGTTGAAGCGGCGCTTTGGTTCGCCGGTGATCTCGATCCTGGCAATGCGCTTCGCCAGCGCGGTCAGCATCACCTCGCCTTCGAGGCGCGCGACGAGCTGGCCGACGCACATGTGGATGCCGGAGCCGAAGCCGACATGGCCGGAGGAGCGGCGGGTGATGTCGTAACTGTCGGGCTGGTCCCATCGCCGCGGATCCCGATTGGCCGCGGCGAGAAACATCAGGACCTTCTCGCCCTCGCCGATCCTCGCGCCGGACAGCTCGACTTCGCGGGTCGTCGTCCGGAAGAAGGTCTGCACCGGACTCTCGAAGCGGACGGCTTCCTCGAAGGCGTTGCGCGCGAGGGTGAGATCGTTGCGCAGGCGCTGCCATTGATCGGGGAAGCGGGCGAGGCAGTACACTGCGGCGCCGATGCCGTTGACGGTGGTGTCGAGGCCGGCCGACAGCAGCGACCGCACCAGGAGCGGCGCTTCGGTCGCGGTGATCTCGCCGTCGTCGACGCGGGCGTGGATGCAGGCGCCGAAGCCGCCCGGCGCGAGATTGTCACGCTGGCACTGTTCGGTGACATAGGCCTGGTGCGGCGCCGAGCGCTCGATCGCGTCCTGGCGCAGCTGGTTCGGCGGACCGAAGGCGTTGAACACCAGGCTCGCATAGGGAATCAGATGCTCGCGGCCTTCCGGCTTCAAGCCAAGCGCATCCGGGAAGATCGACAGCGGATAAGCCTCGGCAAGATCGGCGATCGCGTCGAAGCTGCGCTTCTCCAGCAGCGCATCGACCCGCTCCTCGGCTGCGGCGGCGAAGCGGTCCCGCACCTGCTTCATCACGGTCGGCGACAGCACTTTTGACAACACGGCGCGGGTGCGGGTGTGCGCGGGTGGATCGGCTTCCAAAATCAGGCTCGGCGGCCGCCACGGCGTCTCCTTCTTGAAATCGGAGAGGCCGACGCCGCGGCTGGAGCAGAACGTCGAAGGATCGTTCAGGACGGCATGGACCTCGGCATAGCGCGCCACGCCGTAAACGTTCCACTTGTCGAGATAGACGACCGGCCCCGCCTCCCGCAGCAGCTCATGCGTGGGATAGGGATCGGCAAAGAAATTCATGTCGAAGGGATCGACGTCGAGATGCGGGACGCCAATTGCCGAAGATCCGGATGCGCTCATGGACGCCCTCCCTCATTTTGATCTTGTGAAAGGGCGGCGCATGCCCTTAGGTCTTCGGGCCCGCCGCGATCAAGAAGCCCGATATGCCGCCGTCTCCGACCAGATCCCGCCACAAGCCTGCGCCCGCTGACATGGGACCGATGCTCGATCTCGACCGCTACGTCCCGGCGTTCATCACCTTCATCGCCAACAAGCTCTCGAACAGTGCGACCGCATTCTATCAGCGGCAGTTCGGCGTCAACGTCACGGAATGGCGGATCATGTCGCTGCTGGCGATCGAGCCCGGCATTCCCGCCTCGCGCATCTGCCACGTCATCGGTTTCGACAAGGGCCCGGTCAGCCGGACATTGGCCGGACTCGAGAAGCGCGGGCTGGTCTCGATCCGCACCGACCCGAACGACGGCCGCACCCATTCGATCTCGCTGACCGCGAAGGGCCGCGCCACCCATGACAAGGTGATCGTCGCAGCGTTCGAGCGCGAACGGCGTCTGCTGTCCTGCCTCAGCAAGGACGAGCGCGAGGTGCTGATCGATCTGTTGCGCCGGCTGCACGAGAATCTCGGCGCAGTGACGGGCGGCACCGGGACCTGACAGGCCTCGCGCCGGGCGCGGGACCATGTCTGTTTCAGGCATGCCTTTTCCAGGCATGTCATTTCCAGACCTATCATGTCCGGGCATGCGCCGGCGGTTGCCGACGGCACCGTTCCTGCCGAGCATTGTCTCCTCCGATATCCGACGCGGCGGTTCCCCCGCCGTCATCCTTGCCCGAACGGTTCGCATAAATTAGTTGCTTAGGCAACAAAAGAATCAGCGAGATAATACGGCAGAATGGCTGGCTTATTTGGCGAGCTGCTTCACTCCCTCCGTCATTGCGAGCGTAGCAAAGCAATCCAGGATCCCTCCGCGGAGAGACTCTGGATTGGATTGCTTCGCTGCGCTCGTAATAACGATGTGGAGAAAAGGTACTTGCCGCCGCCACACCGACGCGGAGGGTTGCCGGCTCAATCGCCGCAACCGATCCACTCAACCGACGCATCGTCGTTGAGCCGGGCCAGCGCATCGACGCGCCGCGTCAGCACCGCGCGCTGGTTGATGTAGCCCTTGTCGGTGATCTCGCCGCCATCGACCGATGGCGGCTCGGCAAGCAGCAGCGCGCGGGTGGCGTGGCCGGAGGAATTGGCGGTTTGCTGCTTGAGGCTGGCCAGTCCCTGCGCGATCGCGGCTCTGACCTTGCCATGTGCGAGCACATCGTTCACCCCGGCCGTCTCTGGCAAACCGGCTTGGGCACGGCAGGCAACCACGTTCGGAAACACCAGGAAGCGAACCTCGTCGCCGCCATGGCCGGTGACGACGATGTCCTGTGCGAGCGGCGCCAGCGCGGCGATGCCGGCGACGCGCAGCGTTCCGACGCTGACCCAGGTGCCCGAATTGAGCTTGAAGTCCTCGGCGACGCGGCCGTCGAAGAACAGGCCGCGCTCGGGCCGTTCGGCATCGGCAAGCTTCACGGCATCGCCGATCAGATAAAAGCCGTCGTCGTCGAACGCCTGCCTGGTCAGTTCCGGCGCTTTCCAATAGCCCGGTGTGACGTTCGGCCCGCGCACGCGCACCTCCAGCTTGTCGCCGGAGGTGACAAGCTTCAATTCAGTGCCAGGTATAGGCACACCGATATTGCCCGAACGTTCCGCGAGGAAATGGCAATCGGTCGCGAGCGGCGAGGTCTCGGTCGAACCCCAGGCCGAAACCATGGGCATCGCGCGCCCGACGGTCGCGACCGAAAGCTGTTCGAGCGCGTCCCAGAGATTCTGCGGCAGCGCGGCGCCTGCATAGAAGGCGAACTTCACCTCGCTGAAGAAGCGGCGTCGCAATTCCTCGTCACCGCGCAGAGCCGCGATCAGCATGTCGAAGCCGCGCGGCACGTTGAAATAGACCGTCGGCATCACGCTTTTCAGATTGGCGAGCGACGTTGCAAACAGACCGGGCGCGGGCTTGCCGCCGTCGATATAGAGCGAGCCGCCATTGCGCAGCACGAGATTGAAATTGTGGTTGGCGCCGAAGGTATGACTCCAGGGCAGCCAGTCCAGAATGACGAGATCGTCGCGTCCCTGTTCGAGAAACGTCCAGGTCTGCGCCTTGGCCTGCTGGCTCGAGGTCAGCATGCGCTGGGTGTTGACGACCGCTTTCGGCGTGCCGGTCGAGCCCGAGGTGAACAGGAATTTCGCGATCGTGTCCTGCGTCACCGCGGCGAAGGCCTTTGCGACATCGGAACTCTCGGGCGTTGCCGCGATGCTGTGGAAAGCCAGCGCATCGCTGTCATCGCCATTGCCGCTGATGAGTTGCGCCTGGTGCAGCGGCCTGATCGCAGCCAGCGCCGCCGCAAACGGTTTTGTCGCGGACACATAGATCGCGCCGGGCTCGAGCAGCGCGATCATGCTCTTGAGCTTGTCGAAGTCCTTCGACATCAACGAATAGGCCGGCGAGATCGCGGCCGAGGGCACTCCGACATGCTGGGCGGCAAGCGCGAGCAGCGCATGATCGATGCTGTTGTCGGACAGGATCGCGAGCGGATGCTCTGCGCTGAGACCCTGCGCCAGGATCCAGGACGCGGCCGCCCGCACCCGGCGCAGCGCCTGCGCATAGGTGACGGTGGTCCAGGGCGCTTCGGTATCGCTGCGCTCTGCGAGGAAAATCGCGTCAGGCCTCTGCCGCGCCCATTGCTCCAGCCAGTCGCCGATGCAGCGCGCACTCTCGCGCAGGGGCTCGGGCGACCGCAGCACGATGCTGCCGTCGGAGCGATGCTCGACAACGGTCCTCGGTGTCGCGAACAGGCTTGAAGCATCACCGCGTGGGGCGGCTGTCATGGTTTCCTCCTCGCCCGGAAGCCGGGATCGGCCGCAGCCTCGTAGCGGGCCGCGTTGGCTATAATGTTGGGCACGACAATTGTTGTCGTCAACAACAATCTTTCGCGCGGCCGTCCGAGGCGCTACAAGGGACGCTTGGCAGGAGACGCGACGTGACCGCAGCCCAGTCGTCCCCACGCAAACGCGCCGGCAACGGCGCCGTGCGTCCGATCGACGCGGAGGAGATCGGCCTCGACGCGCTGGTCGGGCACGCCGGCTACGCCGTGCGGCGCTTCCAGATCTGGATCTTTCAGGACTTCATCAGGACGCTCGGCGAGGTCGATATCCGGCCGACGCAATATTCGGTGCTGACGGTGATTGGTGCCAATCCGGGCCTCAGCCAGATGGCCGTGGCCAAACGCCTCGGTATCGAGCGCGCGCGGCTGGTGCATCTGCTCGACAGCCTCGAACAGCGCAAGCTGGTGAAGCGGGTCAAGTCGAAGACGGACCGGCGCTCCCACGCGCTGCACCTCACGACGCAGGGCGAGACGGCGCTGGCAAAGTTCAAGCGGCTCGCCGCCGAGCATGAAAGGCATGTCGAGGAAAAGATCGGCAGGGACAACCGGGAACGCCTGCTCCGAATCCTCGCGGACTTCACCTGATCCTGCCTGCCCAATATTTGCGCAAATGCCCGGAACGGGGCGCTGGCGCGATGATCCGCAGGGCCACCGAAATATCCCCCAACCTACTGATCTCGCGATAGTATCCCGATCATCCGCCCTGCCCGGATTCTGTACACAATGGCACATCGCTTGCTTCAAACCGGGTAAGGGGACCTGTTGCCGGAGTTTTGTCGCCATGGGGGCTGAAATGGGGGCTGATCAGCCTGAAACGATCGCCGCGATAGTGGCCGCACATCGCGCGGGCACGGTCACGCCGGCGCAGACGATCGCGCGGACCTATCAGCGCATCCGCGACCACAACGATCCCGCCGTGTTCATCAGCCTGCGTGACGAGAAGGACACGATTGCAGAAGCCGAAAAGCTGGCCGCGAAGGACGCCGCCAGCCTGCCGCTGTACGGCGTCCCGGTCGCGGTGAAGGACAATATCGACGCGCTGGGCTTTCCGACCACCGCGGCCTGCCCCGCCTTCTCCTATGCGCCAGCGCACGATTCGACCGCGGTGGAGCGGCTGCGCGCGGCCGGTGCGATCATCGTCGGCAAGACTAACCTGGACCAGTTCGCGACCGGCCTCGTCGGCGTGCGCTCGCCCTATGGCATCCCCAGGAATTCGATCCGCGAGGATCTCATTCCCGGCGGATCGAGTTCGGGATCGGCCACCGCCGTCGGCGCCGGGCTGGTGCCGCTGTCGCTGGGCACCGACACCGCCGGCTCGGGCCGCGTGCCGGCGATGCTCAACAACATCGTCGGGCTGAAGCCGAGTCTCGGCATGATCTCGACCGCGGGCCTCGTGCCGGCCTGCCGCACACTGGACTGCATCTCGGTGTTCGCGCTGACGGTCGATGACGCCGCGCTCGCGCTCTCCGTGATGGCCGGCCCCGACCAGGCCGATCCGTTCTCGCGCGACCGGCCGCTTGGCGCGCTTACGCCGCTCCCGGCAAACCTGCGCCTCGGTGTGCCGCGCAACGGACAGCTGATCTTCTTCGGCGACAAGAAGGCGGAAGCCGCTTACGCCGATGCACTGAAGCGCTGGACTGCGCTTGGCGCGACGCTGGTCGAATTCGACCTCGAGCCGTTCTACGAGACGGCGCGGCTGCTCTACGAGGGACCCTGGGTCGCCGAGCGCTACCTCGTGATCAAGAATCTGCTCGCCTCTGCGCCCGACTCGATCCATCCGGTGACGCGCGAGATCACCGCCGCCGGTGCGCGACTGACCGCGGCCGACACTTTCTCCGCGCTCTATCGCCTGCAGGGCCTGCGCAAGATCGCCGAGCGCACCTTCGCCAATATCGACGCGCTGGTGCTGCCGACGGCGCCGACGGCCTATACGACCGCCCAGGTGCTGGCCAATCCGGTCGAGCTCAACAGCCGGCTCGGCACCTACACCAATTTCGTCAATCTGCTCGACCTCTGTGGCCTCGCCGTGCCGGCGTCGATGCGCGCGGACGGCATTCCGTTCGGGATCACGTTGCTCGCTCCCGCGGGACGCGATGCGCTGCTCGCGAGCATCGGCCGCGTGTTTCACGCCGATACCAGGCTGACGGTTGGAGCCAAGGGCGCGGCGCAGGCTACACTCGTGCCGCTTCCCGCTGACAGCAGCGATGAGATTCCGATCGCCGTCGTTGGCGCGCATCTGTCTGGCATGGCGCTGAACGGCGAATTGAAGGCGCTGAACGGAAAGCTGATCGAAGCGACCAAGACGGCACCGGACTACAAGCTCTACGCATTGAACACCACGCCGCCGAAGCCGGGCATGCTGCGCGTCGAAGCCGGCAAGGGCGCGTCGATCGAGCTGGAAATCTGGTCGCTGTCATCCTCCGCCTTCGGCAAGTTCGTCAACGCGATCCCTTCGCCGATGGCGATCGGCACTGTTCGCTTGGCGGATGGCCGCAGCGTAAAAGGCTTTCTCGTCGAGCCGGAAGTGCTGAGCGAAGCCCGCGAGATCACCGCGTATGGCGGCTGGCGCGCGTATATGGCGGAAGCTGCGACGACGTAGGACAACCCTGCGGGCCCAACAAATGCTGTCGTCCCGGCGAAGGCCGGGAACCATACCCACAGGATTGGAATTGGCGAAGACTCGGAGTTATCAGCTTCGCGTCACAACTAAGCCCCGGGATTATGGGTCCCGGCCTTCGCCGGGACGACACGGAGTTCGTTGAAGCGCCGTCACTACACCGACACCGCGTAGATCTCGTACTCCCCGCGCACCAGTTCGATATGCGCGCGCATGGCGGCGGCGGCGCCCTGCTTGTCGCCGCGCATGATGGCGACGACGACGCGGTCGTGCTCGGCTTGCGATTTGGCGAGACGGCCGAGGTTGCGGAACTGGGCGCGGCGGAACGGCTGCACGCGCACGCGCGTCGCCAGCGTGATCTCGGCGATGTAGCCGTTCTGCGAGCCCGCATAAATCGCGTTGTGGAAACGCTCGTTGACCTCGTGGAAGCGATCGGGATTGCCGGCATAGCTCAACACCCGCAACTCTTCGTGGATGGCTTCCAGGCCGTGGCGCTCGGCCGCGGACATGCGCTCGGCGGCGAGGCCGGCGCACAGCGCCTCGAGTTCCGCCATCGCTTCGAACATGCCCGTCAGCCGTTCGAATGAAGGCTGCGCCACCACCGCGCCGCGATGGGCCCGCGCTTCGACGAGACCGCTTGCCACGAGCTGACGCAGCGCTTCGCGCACCGGGGTCCGCGACACGTTGAAGCGCCGCGCGATATCGGTCTCGTCCAGCGGCGCGCCGGGGGCGAGGGTCCCGCGCACGATCTCGTCGGCGAGCTGAAGGCGCAGCTCCTCGGCGCGCGTGACCTTGTGCACGCTGGGTTGCGCCCGGTCGACGCGCGGCACCACCGGCTCGGCCGGCAATGCTCCGGGCGGAAGATCGTCAAGCGTCATACGGTCAGGTCTCTTTCGACTCGTCGATGATGCTGACATGGGCGGCGACGACGCGCCAGCCCTCCGGGAAACGAATCCAGGTCTGCATCTGCCGGCCGACCTTGCCGGGAGCCGTGTCGCGATAAAACAGGGTGGAGGCCACGGCCGCGTCGCGACCGTAGCTGGAGATGACGGTTTTTGCAGTGCGGCGGTTGAGCCCGACCGGCGAGCGGCCCGCGCGAAAACCGGAGATCGCCTCATAGCCATAGAGGTTCTCGCCGATGCCGTAACGCAGCGTGCGGGGGTCGTTGCGGAACAGCTCGCCGAGCACGGCGACGTCGTTGGTGATGAGGGCCTGCTCGTAACGATCGAACGCGGCCTTCACTTCCGCGATCACCTCGGGGAGATCGATCTCCATTTTAAATTCCTCTCGGCGACGGCGCGGACGCAACGCCCATCTTCTCCAATGCGTACGCGACGCGCAGCGCGATGTCCTCGCGCCATGGCGCGGCGATGATCTGCACGCCGATCGGCAGCGGCTCGAGCGGCACCGGCACGGCGACGACGGGCAGGCCGATGAACGAGATCGGCTGGGTGTGAATGCCGATATTGGCGCGCACCGGCAATTCGACGCCGTCGAGCGTGAAATTCACCTGGCCGAGTTTTGGCGCGGTGCAGGGCGTTGCCGGCGCGATCAGCACGTCCACCGACTTGAAAATCTCGGCGAATTGCGCACGGTACCAGCGGCGGAACTTTTGCGCGCGGTCGACCAGCGGTGCCGGCACCATCGCGCCCGCAATCAGCCGGTCGCGCACGGCGGGATCGAAATCGTTCGGGCGCTTGCGCAGCCGGTCGAGATGCAGCGAGGCGCCTTCGGTGGTGGAGATGACGTAAGCCGCTGCACGGGCGCGCGCGGCTTCGGGCACCTCGACGACCTGCGTCGCACCGAGCGCCTTGGCGACACGGCTGACGGCTTCGACCGCTTCCGGGAAAACGTTCTTCTGGAAGTAACCGCCGGCGACGGCGATGCGCAGGTCCGAAACCGGATTGGCGAGCAGCGGCGTCGTCGGTTCCAGACCGCGTGTGGTCGTGCAGGCGGCATCGTCGGCATCCGGCCCCTGCATCGCGTCATAGGCGAGCGCGAGATCGGTGACGGAGCGTGCGAACGGGCCGAGATGATCGAAGCTCGCGACGAACGGAAACGACCGCGCGCGCGACAGCCGGCCATAGGTCGGCTTCAGGCCGAAGATGCCGCAGAAGGAGGACGGCACGCGGATCGAGCCGTTGGTGTCCGAGCCGAGCGCGATCGGCACCAGCGCGCCGCCGACAGCGCTTCCCGAACCGCCGGAGGAGCCGCCGCTCATCCGCGTGGTGTCATGCGGGTTGCGCGAGGGGCCGTCATGGACGTTCTCGCCGGTGAAGTCGTAGGCGTATTCGCCCATGTTGAGTGCGCCGACCAGCACGGCGCCGGCGGCTTCCATGCGTTCGATCAGCGTGGCATCGCGCTTGGCGGGTGCAAGATCGCGGTTGATCTTCGAGCCTGCGCGCGTGGGCAGGCCCGCGACGTCGAACAGGTTCTTCACCGCGAAAGGCACGCCGGCGAGCGGGCCGACGGTCTTGCCGGCGGCAATGTCCGCATCGATCGCGCGCGCCTTGGCGCGGGCGCGATCGGCGGTGACGTCGGTGAAGGAATTGAGGATGGTGTCGTGCTGCTTGATGCGCGCGAGCGCGGCTTCGGTGGCATCGAGCGCGGACAATTTGCCGCCGGCCACCGCCTTGGCGATGTCGGCAGCCGTCATCTCTGGCTTGGTCGTCATGGCGGCGTCAGACGGTGAATACGGGCGCCGGCTCGGTCTCGTCCGGCAGCGCGAATTCGTCGACGAGGCGGCCGAGCCGCAGCGACACTTCGAGGTTGGCGCGAACCGCCGGCCTCCAGGCCTGCTCGACCGGCAGTGCCAGCGCCTTGGATACGGCGTCGATATAGTCGTCCAGCGGCTCGGCCATCACGCTCCCAAACAATCAGTGCACTCTCAGTGTACTGGCAACGGCGGATGCGGGATCGCCGTCAACAGCTCCTTGGTGTAGTCGTCCTGCGGATCGCTCAAAACCCTCTCGGAAGAGCCTTCCTCGACGATTCGACCCGTCCGCATCACAATGACACGATCGCACAACAAGCGCACTACGTTCAAATCATGCGAGACGAACAGATAGCTCATACCTAGCCGCGCCTTGAGGTCCTGGAGCAGGTTCAGGACCACGGCCTGGACCGAGACATCGAGCGCCGCCGTCGGCTCGTCGAGAATGACGAGCTTGGGATGCAGGGCGATGGCGCGGGCGATGCCGACACGGGCCTTCTGGCCGCCGGACAATTGGTGCGGAAACCGATCCAGCAGGTTGAGCGGCAATCCGACCATGGTGGCCAGCTCCTCGCAGCGGGCGCGGAGCGCGTCGCGCCCCCTGACGTCGCCGAGCTGCATGATCGGATCGGCGATGGCGCGCACGGCGGTGAAGCGCGGGTTGAGGCTGTCGGTCGGGTCCTGGAACACCATCTGGATGTGGCTGCGTTGCGGCAGCCGGGCAAACGAGGCAGGCGGCATGGCGCCGATGTCCTCGCCGTCGAACTGGATCAGGCCGGAGGTCTGGTCGAGCAGCCGCATCACCATCATCGAGGTGGTCGATTTGCCGCAGCCGGATTCCCCGACGAGGCCGACGCTCTCGCCGTGGCCGATCGAGAAGCTGATGCCGTCGACGGCGCGGAAAACATCCGGCTCGACCGGCGGCTTGCGACCGAACAATTTGCCGAGCGTCGCAGTGGCGCCCTGGCGGGGATATTCCTTGACCAGCTTTTCGATCAGGAGAAGGGGCGTCTTCTCCCTCTCCCCGTCCTTCACGGGGAGAGGGTTGGGGTGAGGGGCTGTTTCCGCGAGCACGGCGCTGGGAGAGCCCCCCTCACCCGCCGCACTTCGTGCATCGGCCTCTCCCCGCGCGCGGGGAGAGGCAAGAGCCTCTTCCTCCGGCAACAGATCGCGCAACGACACGCCAAGTCGGGGCGTCGCGCGCATCAGCTTCTTGGTGTAGGGGTGCTGCGGATTGGCGAAGATGTCGGCGGCCTTGGCGGTCTCGACCACACGGCCCTTCTCCATCACAACGACGCGGTCGCAATAGGCCGCCGCAAGACCTAGGTCATGCGTGATCAGGATGGTCGACATCGACTTGCGCTTGGTCAGCTCGACGATCAAATCCATCACCGCCTTCTGCGTGGTGACGTCGAGGCCGGTGGTCGGCTCGTCCGCGATCAGCAGCTGCGGATTGCAGGCGAGCGCGAGCGCGATGACGACGCGCTGGCACATGCCGCCTGACAGCTCGAACGGATAGGCGTGATAGCGCTCGCGCGGACGGGCGATCTTGACCTGCTCCAGCGCCTCGATCGCCTTCTCGCCGTGATCCGAAACCATGGCCTGCTGCACATGGGTGCGCAGCACGTCCTCGATCTGGTCGCCGACTTTCCGGATCGGATTGAGCGCGGCGCGCGGGTTTTGGAAGATCATCGAGACCTCGCGGCCGCGCAGGTCGCGCATCTGGTCTTCGGTCGCGGCCTTGACGTCGATGCCGGAGAACATCACCGAGCCCTCGGCGATCCGCCCCGCGCGGTCGAGGATGCGCATCACCGCATAGGACGTCACCGACTTGCCGGAGCCGGACTCGCCGACGATGGCGAGCGTCTCGCCCTTGGCGACGGAGATGTCGACGTGCTGCACGGCTTTGACGATGCCGCGGCGGGTGGTGAATTCGACCGTGAGGTCCTGGACGTCGAGGAGCGGCTGGGCGGTCATGGCTGGCTCCCACTCAAAAATGTCGAAAACAACCCCATGCACAGTAGAATGGCATTGGAATCATTGGGGATTTTCCGCCGGAGAATGCATAAGGGCGGGCACTGCTCTCTCATTCCGCCCGGGGCCACCCTCTCCCCCGCCCTCCCCCGCAAGGGGGGAGGGAGCGCACCGGTGAACGAGGAAGCAATCATCACGTCCTCCGCTGGGGATCGACGATGTCGCGCAGGCCGTCGCCGAGGAGGTTGAAGCAGAACACGGCGATCATCAGGGCAAGGCCCGGGAACAGCGCGATCCACCATTCGCCCGACACCATGAAGCCCGCGCCCTCGGCGACCATGATGCCCCATTCGGCGGTCGGCGGGCGGACGCCGAGGCCGATGAAGGACAGGCCCGCGGCATTGAGGATGGCGTAGCCCATGGTCAGCGACATCTGCACGATCATGATCGGCATGATGTTCGGCAGAATGTGCACCAGCAGGATGCGGAATTCGCCATTGCCCGACAGTCGCGCAGCCTGCACGAAGCCGGCATTGCGGCGGACGTTGGCCTCCGCGCGCGCCACGCGGGCGTAGAGCGGGAAGTTCACGATGGCGGTCGCCAGGATAATGTTCTGCACGGTGTTGCCGAGGGCTGCGACGATGCCCATCGCCAGCACGAACAGCGGGAACGCCATGATGGTGTCGGCGATGCGGCCGACGATGCGGTCGGTCCAGCCGCCGAAATAGCCGGCGGCGATGCCGGCGAGCCCGCCCATCAGGAACACCAGCACGACCGAGGCCACCGCGATGAACGTGTCGAGCCGCGTCGCCACCACGACGCGGCTGAAGATGTCGCGGCCGAGCTGGTCGGTGCCGAACCAATGCGCGGCCGAGGGTGCTTTCAACGCCGCCGCGGTATCGGAGGCGAGCGGATCATACGGCACCACATAGGGACCGAAGATCGCGGCAAGCAGGATCACGATCAGCAGTGCGAAGGAAAATCCCGTGACCTTGTTCTCGCCGAGAACGTAGCGGGTCTGTTCGAGGATCGCGACCAGTCCCGAGGTGCGTGCGGGGCCGGCGGGTTCAACAGCAGGTGCAACGGAGCTCATGGTTCAGCCCTCCAACCTGACGCGCGGATCGATCACGCCGTAGAGAATGTCGATCACGAGATTGAGCAGCACGTACATCACCGCCATGGTCAGCACGAAGCCCTGCACCGGTGCGAAGTCCGACGAGATCAGCGCTTCCACGGCGTAGGAGCCGATGCCGGGCCAGGCGAACACTTTCTCCACCAGCACGTTGGCGCCCAGCAGGAACGAGAACACCATGCTGAGCGTGGTGATGACGGGCAGCATCGCGTTGCGGAAGGCGTAGGTGACGATGACGGTTGCCGGCGACAGGCCGCTGGCGCGCGCGGTGCGGACGAACTCCGACGACAGCACCGCCAGCATCGAGGCGCGGGTCATGCGCGCGATCGGCGCCAGCGAGAAGATCGCAAGCGTCGTCGCCGGCAGGATCAGCTGGCTCAGCGCCGAACGGAACGCCTCGAAGTCGCGCGCGATCAGGGTGTCGATCAGGTAGAAGCCGGTTACCGTCGGCGGTGCGCTGTAGAACACATCGAGACGCCCGAGCGGTGCGGGCGACCAGCCGAGCCGGAAATAGAAAACGTAAACGAGAACGAGGCCGGTGAAGAACACCGGCAGCGAGACGCCGGCCGTCGTCGTGACCCGGCAGAGATGATCGACCCATGATCCCGGCCGCGTCGCCGCCAGCACACCGAGTGGAATCGCGATCACGATCGAGACGACGAGACCGAGCAGCGTCAGCTCGGCGGAGGCCGGCAGGCGGTTGCGGATCTCGGCTGCGACCGGCTGGCCCGTGGTGAGCGAGTTGCCGAAATCGCCATGGGCGAGATCGTTGGTGTAGCGGAAGAACTGCTCGATCAGCGGCCTGTCGAGGCCGAGCTTCTTGCGGATCTGCTCGACGGCTTCCTTGGTCGCGGCGGGGCCGGCGAAATAAGCGGCGGGATCACCCGGCAGAGCGCGCGTCAGCAGGAAGGTGACGATGACGACGCCGATCAGCGAGGGGATCGCGAACATCAGGCGCTTGCCGATCATGGTCAGCATAAGAGCGCTCTCCTTCTGCCTTGCAATTGGGAGCAACCTCGCACGGCTTGCGCCGCTGCGTTCCCTCCCCCCTTGCGGGGGAGGTCTAGGGAGAGGGGTGGCCCCAAGCGAGGTCTGAGTTCGTGGCTACCCCTCTCTCCAACCCTCCCCCGCAAGGGGGGAGGGAGCCTGAAGAGCGAGCTCACCTCACCCATGACACGTCACCCCTTTGCCATCGCGCGATAATCCAAGCGGCGGTGGAACCAGTATTGGTAGCCGCTGATGTTCTTCTGCATCGCGACGTTGACGAAGGGCTGGTACAGCGGGATGCGCGGGATGTCGGTAAAGGCGAGATCGACAAAGCCCTTCACGTCGGCATCGTAGGTCGCCTTGTCGGCGATGGCGGCGGCGGTGCGCGCGCCGTCGATCAGCTTGTCCATCTCCGCCGACTTGTAGCTCATGGTGTTGAATACGGAATTGTTGCCGTGATAGCACCAGTAGAAGAAGTACTCGGGGTAATCGAGCCAGCCCGAGAACACGTTGGTGAAGAGCGGCATTTCCTTCTTGTTCAGCTCGGTGCGCCAGTTGGCGCCGGGCACCTTGTTGATGGTGGTCTTGATGCCGATCTGCGCGAGCGATTCCTGCACCAGCACGCAGAGCGGCTCGTTGACGCCGGCGAAATTCAGGTCGAACGAGATCGTGGTCTCGAAGCCGTTGGCGTGGCCGGCCTCGGCCATCAGTGCCTTCGCCTTCTCCATGTCGGTGTTGTACTTGTGCGGTTGCGGCCAGGCCACTTCGGTCGGCTTGTCCTTGGGTGCGCCGAACATCGGGTTCGCCAGACCGAACATCACCGCGTCCATGATCTTCTGATAGGGAAGCGCATAGGTGACCGCCTGACGGACCTTGGGATTGTCGAACGGCGGCTTGGTGACGTTCATGCCGATATACTGGATGCCGTTGGAGAACGGCAGCGACACGACGTTGAGCTTGCCGTTCGCCTTCATCTCCTGGAAATCCTTGTTCGGCAGCTCGTAGGAGATGTCGGCGTCGCCGCGCTCCAGGAGCGCGCGGCGGTTTCCGGCCTGCGGCACCATGCGCCAGATCACGCGCTTGATCTTCGGCAGGGGCCCCCCGACCCAATCCTCGTTGCGCTCCATCACCACTTCGGTGCCGGCAGTCCACTTCGTCACCTTGTAGGCGCCGGAACCCGCGGTCTGCTGCTTGGTGTATTCGAGGCCCCAGGGGTCCTTCTCGCTGGCGTTCTTCTTCACCAGCTCGGAATTGATGATGCAGGGCACGATGACGGCGAGATCGGGAATCGTCAGCCTGTCCTTCTTCAGGAAATCCACGCGCACGGTGTGGTCGTCGATCACGACGAACTGCTCCGGCTTGGTCAGCGAGCCCGCGCTCATCTGGAAGGTCGGGAAGCCGCCGACGCTGACGGCGCGATCGAGCGACCACTTCACGTCCTTGGCGGTGACGGGCGCGCCGTCATGGAATTTGGCGTTCTTCTTCAGCTTGAAGGTGACCGACATGTCGTCGATCTTCATGTCCTCGGCGAGCTCGCCCTTGAACTTGTCGCGGTCGTAATAGGGCACGCCGCCGGGACCGCTCTTCATCTCGTGGCTGATCAGCCGGTCATAGCAATTCCAGGACACTTCATAGCCGGGCACGTTGGTGCCGACGCCGTGGATGTCGAGATTGTTGGGCCCGCCCTCCGAGACGATCAGCAGCGTCTCCGAACGCGCGTCCGCCTGGGCGGACGAAATCACCGACGGCATGGCCGGAAGCGCCGCGCCTGCGGCCAATCCGGTGGCGGACTTGAGGAAATCGCGGCGTTTCATGAAACGGCTCCAACTCAAAAAGTTTCTGGTTGGAACTGGATTCGCAAAGTTCGTGCCAAAACTTAGCGGGACGCTAATCCGGCCATTAACACGCTGATATATAAAGAATTATCGGCCTTTTGCCACGCAGGTCATATTTTAAGCAGCCCCTTCAATTGCATACAAAGAGACGATTTTGCTCTTAAATTAGGCGACAAAATGGGGCGCTTTCGAATTAAGCAAGAACCGGGACCTGCTTCACCCCCGCCAGATCAACTCCTGAAGCTCGATCAGATCACGCGCCTGCTCCTGCCAGCCCTCGATGCAGACGTGGCTGTTGAGGTCGCTGGCGCGGTGCAGCAGCATCAGGGCCATCAGCCGGCGCTTGAGTGCGAAATCCAGCTTCGCATAGCCAAAACCTTCAAGCAG
Source organism: Bradyrhizobium sp. SZCCT0153 (assembly GCF_018129995.1). Taxonomy (GTDB): domain Bacteria; phylum Pseudomonadota; class Alphaproteobacteria; order Rhizobiales; family Xanthobacteraceae; genus Bradyrhizobium; species Bradyrhizobium japonicum_G. The sequence continues at coordinate 635,096 of NZ_JAFCKS010000003.1, read as the reverse complement.
GCTGCGGACCCTCCCCGGCCGGCCGGCCGCCATGAAGGCGCTGGGGCCGAGCAGATCGTAGTCGCGCCATCCCGCCAAAACGTCGCCGAAGTCGAACAGTCCGGCCAGCGACCATTGGCCGTCATCGCAGGCGAGCAGAAAGTTCTCCGGAATGTATTCGCCGATCAAAATCACCGGCGGCGCATCCATCGGGATCAGCGCGGCCGCGTCGCGCAGGAGATCGTCGAGGCCGGCAAGGAATTGGGGCGCAAGGCCGAGACGCGTGTGCCGCGCCTTGCATCCCTGCATCTGGGCGCGCATGAAGTCGTGCCAGCGTGGTTCGATGTGCGCGAGCGGGCCGAGCGGCGCGCACTGCACGGCCGCGATGGTCTCGCCGATCTGGCGCAGCAGGCGTTCCTTCTGCGCTTCGGCGAGTTGCGGCCAAACCTCCGAGCCGAGCGTGCCGGCAAGACGGGTGATGATCAGATAGGGCCAGCCGTCGCGTGTCCCACCCGCGACGATCTCGGGGATTGGCAGAGGAAGGCGGCCGGCAAGCTGCGTCAGCGATCCGCGCTCGGAGACGAATTGCGCGCGCAGCAGCGGCGGGAAAATCTTCAGGATCAGCCTTTCGCCGAGGCCGACGACGAGATTGGTGCCGGTCGAGAATACGTGCGGCGCACTGGTATTAAGACCGTGGCTACGCGCGATGTCGAGTGCGATGGGGAGCCATTGCTGCGGGTCCGAGCGAAAGGCGCGAAAGCTGGCTGCATCGTCGAGCTGAGGGAGCTCGTGCAAAGTGGCTTTGGTCACGGGCGCCCGCTCAGCCAGGCGGGTTTTGATTGATTCCATGCAAACCAGGCAGACGGTGCACCTCTCGCGCTTGCGGGGGAGGTCGGCGCGAAGCGCCGGGTCGGGGTTCTCTCCTCCTGGCGATTATCCCGTTGCGGAGACACCCTCTCCCCAACCCTTCCCCGCAAGCGGGGGAGGGAGCGCACCGCGTTCGCGGCGGCAGCGACATCTAATCGCGACATGCTACCGGTCCGGGCTGGCGCGCTCGAACTGGCGCAGCAGCTTGTTGCCGCGCTCGACCGCGGAATCGAGCGCTTCCTGCGCGCTCTTGTGGCCGGCAAAGGCCTGCTCCAGCTCGTCCTCGATGGCGCCGCGGATCAGCACGAAGGAGCCGAGCCGGATGCCCTTCGAATTCTCGGTCGGCGGATGCAGCGTGATCTCCTCGAACGAGATCGCGGAGCCCGGGGTACGCTCGTAAAAACCCTGCGCGCGCGTCAGCTCGAAGGCGGCGCGGGTGACCGGCAGATAGCCGGTGTTCTGGTGCCAGGCGGCCTGCACGCCGGGCTGCGACAGATAGGCGAAGAATCGCGCCACGCCCTTGTATTCCTCGCGCGGGCGGTCGCGCAGCACCCACAGCGTGGCGCCGCCGATGATCGAGTTCTGCGGCGCGCCCTTCACGTCGGGCCAGTACGGCATCATGCCGTAGCCGATCTCGAATTTCGAGTTCGCCTTGATGTCGGCGCGCGTCGCCGAGGAACCGATGAAGATGCCGCATTCGCCGTTCTGGAAGCGCGGCTCGGCCGACTGGCCGCGGCCGCTGTAGTCGAACAGTTTTGTCTTCTGCCATTCGGCGAGCTGGGCAACGTGTTTGACGACGACCGGATTGTTGATCGTCAGCTCGGCATCCAACCCGGCAAAGCCGTTCGTGCGGGTTGCGAGCGGCAGATTGTGAAATGCCGAAAAGTTCTCGACATGGATCCATGACGGCCAGGACGTGGTGAAGCCGCATACGGCGCCGCGGTCGCGCAGGCGCTTTGCAGCCGCACCGAGCTCCGGCCAGGTCTTCGGCGGCGTCTCCGGGTCGAGGCTCGCATCGCGGAACATGGTCTTGTTGTAGTAGAGGATCGGCGTCGACGAGTTGAACGGGAACGACAACAGATTGCCGGCCGCATCGGTGTAATAGCCGGATACGGCGGGAAGGTAATCGTTGAGCGAGAACGGCTCGCCCTGGTCGCGCATCAGGCTGAACACCGGATAGATCGCGCCCTTGGCCGCGGTCATGGTGGCGGTGGCAACCTCGTTGACCTGCACGATCGCGGGCTGGCTGCGCGAGCGGAAGGCGAAGATCGCCGCCGTCACCGTTTCGGTGTAGTTGCCCTTGTAGCTCGGCACGATGCGGTAGTCGGACTGCGAGGCATTGAAGTCGGAGGTGAGCTTGTCGAGCTGCTTGCCGAGTTCGCCCGACATGGCGTGCCACAGTGCGATGTCGGTGGCGGCGTTTGCCTGCGCGGAGAACGTAAAGGCCGCGGCGGCGGCAACGACCTGCAAAAAGCGCAATGCTGAAATCACGATGGCTGTTTCCGTGTCGCGCGGCAAAAGGCGACGCATCCTGCTTACGGCGCGGCATTTCCAGTTTCAACCGGGAATGCGCGCCGGCCGCGCCGCACAATTACGCCGTGGCGCCCGGCGGGATGGCCTTCCCTTAACCATCTGCTAGATTGCATTGAACCTTTTGCTCCCGCCATAGACTCCACCACTGAGGGGTTGAGTGTGCCAGTGTTGAACCGTGCCGAATTTTCGCGGACCGGGGTGGTTTTCGTCGCGCTTCTGATCGCCATCTGCGCGACGGGCGCCGTTGCGCGCGAATTCCGCGCTGCCGACACCCAGACCGAGGATTACCCCACCGTGCAGGCGCTGCGCTACATGGGCGCCCTGATCGCCGAGCGCACCGGAGGCCGGCACGAGATCAAGGTATTTCATTCCCGCCAGCTCGGCGAGGAGAAGGAGACCATCGAGCAGACCCGGGCCGGCGCGATCGACCTCAACCGGACCAATGTCGCGCTGATCGGCAACTTCGTTCCGGCGATGAACGTGCTTGCGATGCCGTTCCTGTTCCGGTCCATCGAGCACATGCAGAAGGTGCTGGACGGGCCGATCGGCAGCGAGATCCTGAACAGCTTCGAGCCCTACGGCTTCGTCGGGCTCGCCTTCTACGATTCCGGCGCGCGGTCGATCTACAACGGCGTCCGCCCGGTCAGGAGCATCGCGGACCTCAAGGGATTGCGGATCCGGGTGCAGCAGTCGGAGTTGATGAGCCAGATGATCCGCTCGCTCGGCGCGGAGCCGGTCGAGATGCCCTATGGGCAGGTGCTCGCCGGGCTTGCCAACCACCTGATCGACGGCGCCGAAAACAACTGGCCATCCTTCGTGACGACAGACCATTACAAACATGCCGGCTACCTCGCGCTCACCGAGCACACGATGAGCCCCGAAGTGCTGGTGATCTCGCTGAAGGCCTGGAAGAGCCTGTCGGCCGACGACCAGACCATCTTCAGGGAGGCCGCCCAGCGCTCCAGCCGCTTCATGCGCGAGAAATGGCGCGACCTCGAGGAGCAGTCGCAGCGCACGGCGCAGGAGGCGGGCGTCACCATCGTCAGGGACATCGACCGCAAGCCGTTCGAGGACGCGATGGTCGGGATCTATGTCGGGGCCGAGCGCGATCCCGCCGCCGCCGCTTTGATCGAACGCATCCGCAAGGTGGAGTGAGGCCTCTTGCCCGGGCTTGGACACAGCGAGCACGCAGACAGGCCGCCCAGCCCGATCGGGCGGCTGCGCGCGCGGCTCGTCGGCGTGCTCCGCGCGGTGCCGATCCGCTGGCGCATCCTGTCGATCGCGGCGCTGAATTCCGCCGTGGTGGTGGTGCTGGTCGCGCTGATCTGGAACGGCTCGCAGGTGCTGGGCTCGGCCTGGGACGACGTGCGCCAGGTGCGTGAATCCGACCGGATTCTGGCGCTGCTCGAAAGCGAGACCGGGCGGCTGCACAATCTGATCCACCGCTACATCAACCAGCCGAGCCCGGACCTGTTCGCCGAAATTCTGCTGCTGCGCGAGGCGGTGCTGGGCACGCTGACCAACCGCGCCGCCAAGGACCCGATGCTGTCGGGCTCGGTCGAGGAGCTGGAGCGCACCACCGACCGCTTCCTCAACGGCTTTGGCGAGCTGCGCAGCGTCCAGGCCACCATCGCCAAGACCTATGAGGAGCAGGTGCAGGGACCGGCCAAGGACATGGCCGGCCTCTACTCCATCATCGAAGGCGCCACCGGCCATCGCGACGCGCTGATCTGGCCGTCGCTCGGCAAGTCGCGCGAGGCCTTCACCGCGATGCTGGTCGCGGCCAATTCCTATTATCTGTCGCTGTCATCGGGCGCGGCAGACGACGCGCGCCGCAACACCGAGACGATCGAGAAGACCGTCCCCGTGATGATCGATCTCGCCGACAACGACCTGCAGAGGATGGCGCTGCAACGGCTCGGGACCCGCACCGCCGCGCTGCGCGAGGGCTTCGCAAAGCTCTCCGAGCAGCTCACGAGCCGCACCGAGCTGCTGCGCAACACGATCGACGCCAACCAGGCCGAGGCCATCGGCGCCATCGACGATCTCTCGACCAAGATGCGCCAGCGCGAGCAGAAGGCGCAGGCGACGTTCGACCGCGCGCTCGCCGATATTTCGCGGCGGGTGCTGTCGATCGCGGTGATCTTCCTCGGCATCATCCTCAGCGCCGGCGTGCTGATCGCGCTGTCGATCCGGCTGCCGCTGCAGCAGATCATGGCGGCGATGCGCGCGATCACGCTCGGCGACCTCGACCGCGAGGTACAGGGCATCACGGCGCGCGACGAGGTCGGCGCCATGGCGCGCGCGGTCGAAGTGTTCCGCGAGAACGCGATCGCCAAGCGCCAGACCGAGGACGAGTTGCGCGCGTCCAAGGAGAAGGCCGAGAGCGCGCTGCTCGAGCTCAACGCCGCGCAGCAGAATCTGATCGACGCCGAGCGGCTCGCGGCGCTCGGCGGCCTCGTCGCCGGCGTCGCGCACGAGGTCAACAACCCGATCGGCATCAGCCTCACGGTGGCGTCCAGCCTTGCCCGGCGCACCGAGATGTTCGAGGCCCAGCTCAAGGGCGAAGGCGGCCTGCGCCGCTCGCAGCTGGAGGAATTCGTGCAGTCCTCGCGCGACGCCTCGCAGCAGCTGGTCGGCAACCTCCAGCGCGCCGGCGAACTGATCCAGTCGTTCAAGCAGGTCGCGGTCGACCGCTCGCATGCCGAGCGGCGGCAGTTTTCCTTGAGCGAAGCCACCGACCAGATCATCGCGAGCCTGCGCCCGGTGCTGAAGCGCTCGCCGACCACGCTCCAGGTCGACATGCCGGAGGGGCTGCTGCTCGACGGCTACCCCGGCTCCTACGGCCAGATCCTGACCAACCTCTTCCTCAACGCCGCCAACCACGCCTTTGCCGACGGCCGGGCCGGTACCATCACGATCTCGGCGCGGCCGCGGGGGGCCGACGACGTCGAGATCATCTTCAGCGATGACGGGGCCGGCATGACCCCCGACGTGCAGCGCCAGGCCTTTGACCCATTCTTTACCACCCGGCGCAATGAAGGTGGCACGGGACTTGGCCTGCATATCGTCTATAACCTCGTCACCCAGCAGCTCGGCGGCCGCATGATGCTGGAATCCAAGCTGGGACAAGGCACTACTTTTCGCATTATCATGCCGCGGGTCGCCAAGGGCGGCACGCAATGCACAGAGACCGACGGGACTTCTCAATGGCCGAACAGGACGATGTCCTCCACCTGATCGACGACACCGGTAGCGCGTCGGAGGATACGGACGCCCGGAAATGGAAGATCGCCGTCATCGACGACGATCAGGCCGTGCACGACGGCACCCGCTTCGCGCTGTCCGACTACAGCCTCAACGGCCAGGGCCTGGAGATCCTGTCGGCCCATTCCGCGGCGGAAGGTCGCAAGCTGATGGCCGCGCATAGCGACATCGCCGCCGTGCTGCTCGACGTCATCATGGAGACCGATGTCGCCGGCCTCGATCTCGTCGAGTTCATCCGCAACGAGCTCAAGAACGAGACAGTGCGCATCATCCTGCGCACCGGCCAGCCGGGCCAGGCGCCCGAGCGGCGCGTGATCGTGCAGTACGACATCAACGACTACAAGGCCAAGACCGAGCTCACCGCCGACAAGCTGTTCACGTCGCTGACCGCGGCACTGCGCTCCTACCAGCAGCTCGAGCGCATGTTGCAGACTCGGCGCGGGCTCGAGATCATCATCGACGCCGCCTCGACGCTGTACGACTTCAAGTCGATGCAGCGGCTCGCCGAGGGCGTGCTGACCCAGCTCGCCTCGCTGCTCAACGTCGATTGCGCCGGCATACTGGTCCTGCGCGACAATGGCGGCGTCGACCCCGAGCTCTCGGTGCTCGCCGGGAGCGGCTGCTACAGCCGCTTCATCGGCATGACCACGTCGAAGACGCTCGACCCGGAGCTGCGCCAGATGGTGGAGGACGCCTTCCAGCGCCGCAAGAACGAATTCGCCGACCATCGCAGCGTGATCTATCTGCGCACCGGAAGCGGCCGCGAGGTGGTGGTGCTGCTCCAGGCCGAGCGCGAGCTGTCCGAGACCGACCGCTCGCTGGTCGAGATCTTCTCCAGCCGGCTCTCGATCGCGTTCGACAACGTCATCCTCTACCAGCAGCTCCAGGCTGCCAACACGCAGCTCGAGGACCGCGTCGCCCAGCGCACCCGCGCCCTGATGCAGGCCAACCGCCGCCTCTCGGCGCAATGGCTGCGGCTGCAGCGTGCCAATGGCTTCAAGAACGAGATTCTGGGCACCGTCGCGCACGACCTGAAGAACCCGCTCGGCGTCATCCTCGGCCGCACCGAGATGTTGAAGGAGCTGATCTCGACCGGCGCGTCGGAAGGCGGAGTGGTCGCCCAGGTCGACCACATCCGCGACGCCACCAAGCGCCTGACCACGATGGTCGATCACCTGATCTCGGACGCGATGGCCGATGCCTTCGACATCACCATCCGCCGCGAGCCGGTCGACGTCGCAGCCCTGGTCAAGGAGGTCGCCGAGGCCAACCAGCCGCTCGCCGTCAACAAGCAGCAGGCGATCAGCGTCACCGCGCCGTCCAACATCGTCACCATGTGCGACACCGACCGCATCCGCGAGGCGATCGACAACCTCATCAGCAACGCCATCAAATACTCGCCGATCGGCGGCAAGATCGGCGTCGTCGTCAGCCATGAGGGCGGCGACACCGTCATCCGCGTCAGCGACGAGGGCGCCGGCCTGTCGCCGGAAGACCTCGGCCGCCTGTTCGGCCGGTTCCAGCGGCTGTCGGCAAAACCGACCGCGGGCGAGAGCTCGACGGGGCTTGGGTTGTCGATCGTCAAGCGTATTATCGACATGCATGGCGGCGAAGTGACCGCCGACAGCGAGGGCCCCGGCAAGGGCTCGACCTTCACCATCGCCCTTCCCGCGACCGAAATGCCGTGATGTTGAGACCATGACCCAAAGCCAGCACATCATGATCGTCGACGACGAGGCCCCGGCCCGGGAGATGGTCGGCGATTACCTCAAGATGCACGGCTTCACCGTGACGCTGTGCGACGGCGGCAAGAGCTTGCGCACCGCGATCCAGGGCGGCATGCCCGATCTGGTCGTGCTCGACCTCAACATGCCCGAGGAAGACGGGCTCTCGATCATCCGCGACCTCAAGAGCCGCATCAACGTGCCGGTGATCATGCTCACCGCGACGGCGAGCCCGATCGACCGCGTCGTCGGCCTCGAGCTCGGCGCCGACGATTACGTGGCAAAGCCGTGCGAGCTGCGCGAACTGATGGCGCGCATCCGCTCGGTGCTGCGCCGGAGCGCACCGGTGAAGGCGGCGGCGACGGAAACGGCGGCTGCGAAATCGGACAAGGATCAATTGGTACGGTTCGGGACAAAGTGGCTCGATCTCGAAGCCCAGGCCTTGCGCGACGACGAAGGCAACGAGCACCCGCTGACCGCATCCGAATTCGGGCTCTTGAAGGTGTTCGCGGCCAATCCGAAGCGCGTGCTGTCGCGCGAGCGCCTGCTGGAATTGGCCAACGCGCGCGACGCCGAAGCCTTCGACCGCGCCGTGGATCTGCGTATCATGCGCATCCGCCGCAAGATCGAGCCCGATCCCGCAAAACCCGCCGTGATCCGCACCATCCGCGGCGGCGGCTATCTGTTCTCGCCCGCAGGCGAGAAGGCGTAGCGGCGATAACAACAGCCTTCGCCGGGACGACATCGAGATTGAGGCAGCAACCGAACGCAACAGACGGAAATTCGTTCCCGGCGCCTCGGACGGCCTCCAAATCTCGACCCCCGTATTTTCCGCACATTGAAATTACACGCTTTTTTACCCCGAATGTTTCGTCGCGCCCTGTCCCACGAAACAATTTGGCGGCGCACGAAACCATTTTCCGCTTTTCGTGCAGACGTCCCGAAACGTTGGCTCATTAACACTTTGGTCCAAGGAAACGCCGCTCGGTTGCGGCGCTACGGGGAGCCAAGTCAATGCCGAACGTCATCGCCATCAACGCCCAAGCCAGCCAGAGCATCATTGCCGCTCAGGCGACCTCGGACGACATGCTTCTTGAAAGCATTGCCGACGGCAACCGGACGTCGATGCACATCCTTTATTGCCGTCACAATGTGCGCGTCTACCGCTTCATCCTGCGCATCGTGCGCGATGCCACCACGGCGGAAGACCTCGTCAGCCAGGTGTTTCTGGACGTGTGGCGGACCGCCGGTCAATTCCAGGGCCGCTCGCAGGTTTCGACCTGGCTGCTCTCGATCGCCCGCTTCAAGGCGCTGACCGCGATGCGCCAGCGCCGCTTCGAGGACATCGACCAGGAAGACGTGCGCCAGATCGCGGATGATTGCGACACGCCGGAGACCTCGCTCGACCGCAGCGACACCAGCGCCATCCTGCGCGCCTGTGTGCAAAAACTGTCACCCGCACATCGCGAGATCATCACCCTCGTCTACTATCACGAGAAGTCGGTGGAGGAGGTCGGCCAAATCATCGGCATCCCCCAGAGCACGGTGAAGACCCGGATGTTCTACGCCCGCAAGCAATTGGCCGAGTTGCTTAAGGTCGCCGGCGTCGACCGTTTCGCCGCCTAAGGCCAAGGATTTCAACGGGATAGGACCGCCCATTCGGCCCTGTCCCCGGACACGGAAGTGTTACCGCCGACGAAACAATTGAAACAAAGCACAACATCAGGCGGAAAAACTTCCCTCCTATAAAGCTCACACACGGTTTCGCTTAAACCTCCCAAGACCTCCAACGACCCGGACGGGATGCCCCCCTCCGGGTCGTTTTGTATCTGGGGCTTACCTGTCGGCTACTAGCTCCGGCGTCGGTGGCCCACTTGAGTGAGGCGGCCACCACTTTCTCATTCCCTCCCCCCTTGCGGGGGAGGGGCAGGGAGGGGGGTGCCACGAACTCCGACCTCGCTTGGGGCTACCCCCCTCCCCTGCCCTCCCCCGCAAGGGGGGAGGGAGCGCACCACCGTCGTCGCCGGCACAGTTGCCTCGCGACGCAGCCACACGTCACGAACGTGTGACGCCACGTAACGACCGGCACATCCGGCCCGAACTGCCCTCGTGACTCCCTCCACGAGTGCCCCATGCTCGAGCTGACCTTCGCCGTCCTTGCCGGCATCCTCACCATCGCCGCGCCCTGCACGTTGCCCATGCTGCCGATCCTGCTCGGTGCTTCGATCGGGCGCGCGGGGCATCTGCGGCCCGCGATGATCGCGCTCGGCTTCGTCGTCTCGTTCTCGGCGGCCGCGCTGCTGCTGGGTGCGATCACGCAGGCATTCGATTTCGATCCGAACGTGCTGCGCGAGGCCGCCTCGATCCTGCTGCTCGGCTTCGGCCTGTTGATGCTGTGGCCGGCGCCGTTCGAATGGCTGTCGATCCGCCTCAATGGCTGGCTCGATCTCGGCAATGCGAGCACGACGCAACGCGAGGGCGCGCTCGGCGGGCTGGTGCTCGGCACCACGCTCGGCCTGGTCTGGACGCCCTGCGCCGGCCCGGTGCTCGGCTCGATCCTGACGCTGGTTGCGACGTCGAAAAATCTTGCCTGGGCCGGCACGCTGCTGATCGCCTACGCCATCGGCGCGGCGATCCCGATGCTGGCGATCGCCTATGGCGGACAGGCCGCGACCACGCGGGTGCGCAGTCTTTCGCGCATCTCGCCGCGGCTCCAGCAGGGTTTTGGACTCGTCGTGATCGCCTTCGCGGTCGCCGCCTACTTCCAATACGACACGCTGATCGTGGCGTGGCTCACCGGCTTCTATCCCACCGGCCAGATCGGCCTGTGATCACCCTGCATCTCAACCGGAGGACGCTTCAATGACCCTGAAATTGCTCGCCGTGTCTGCCTCGCTGATCGGCTTCGCCCTGACCGGCGCCGCCATTCCGGGCATCTGCGACGAGGCCACGCCCGCGGCGCCGATCCAGGTCGCGGCCGCGAGCCTACAGACCGCGCCCGACTTCACCGGGATCAGCACCTGGTTCAACTCGAAGCCGCTCAACATTGCCGATCTCCGCGGCAAGGTCGTGCTGGTCGACTTCTGGACCTATGGCTGCGTCAACTGCGTCAACACACTGCCGCACGTCACCGACCTCTATGCAAAATACAAGGACAAGGGCCTCGTCGTGGTCGGCGTGCACACGCCGGAATTCCCGTTCGAGCGCTCGGCCTCCAACGTGCAGGCCGCGCTGAAGCGCCATGGCATCACTTATCCGGTGGCGCAGGACAATGATTCCAAGACCTGGAACGCCTACAGCAACCAGTATTGGCCGGCGCAATACATCATCGACCAGAACGGCAAGATCGTGTTCCAGCACGCCGGCGAAGGCCGCTACGACGAGATCGACCGCACCGTGGCAAAGCTGCTGAACGCCAGCAGCTGATTTCGTGGAGGTAGACAAAGAGTCCTATAGGATGCGAGCACGGCATGGGTCATCAATGCACTGGCCGGGCGCGATGGCTTAGCTGAGCCGCCAGATCGGCGCCCGCATCGCCACGACTTGTCGTGTTGGACGGGAGCGCCGATGTTATCGAACCTTGATCCGATCGTGCTCGCACGCGCGCAGTTTGCCTTCACGATGTCGTTTCACATCGTGTTTCCGGCGTTCTCGATCGGGCTTGCCAGCTACCTGGCGGTGCTCGAAGCGCTCTGGCTATGGACCGGCCGCGAGGTCTTCATCAACCTGTTCCACTACTGGCTGAAGATCTTCGCGATCGCTTTCGGCATGGGCGTGGTGTCCGGCATCGTGATGTCCTACCAGTTCGGCACCAACTGGTCGGTCTTCGCCGACAAGACCGGACCGGTGATCGGTCCCTTGATGGCCTACGAGGTGCTGACCGCGTTCTTCCTCGAGGCGGGCTTCCTCGGCGTCATGCTGTTCGGTCTCGAACGCGTCGGCCCGCGGCTGCACTTCGTCGCGACGCTGATGGTCGCGATCGGCACCCTGATCTCGGCGTTCTGGATCCTCTCGGCCAATTCGTGGATGCAGACCCCGGCCGGCTACGCCGTGAATGCCGACGGCCAGTTCGTGGTCGCCGACTGGTTCAAGGTGATCTTCAATCCGTCCTTTCCCTACCGTCTCGTGCACATGGTGCTCGCTGCCTATCTGACGACGTCGCTCGTGGTCGGCGCCGTCGGCGCCTATCACCTGCTGCGCGACCCGCATCTTGCCGGTCCGCGGGTGATGTTCTCGATGGCGATGTGGATGGCGGCGATCGTCGCGCCGATCCAGATCCTGGCGGGCGACCAGCACGGCCTCAACACGCTGGAGCATCAGCCGGCCAAGGTGATGGCGATGGAAGGGCATTACCAGAGCCATCCCGACGGCGCGCCGCTGGTCCTGTTCGGCCTGCCCGATCAGGCGGCCGGCAGGGTCGACTATCAGATCGCCATCCCGAAACTGTCGTCGCTGATTCTGAAGCACTCTCTCGACGCGCCGCTCGCGGGACTCGATACCGTACCGCGCGAAAACTGGCCGCCGGTGCCGATCACATTCTGGTCATTCCGCATCATGATCGCGCTCGGCTTCCTGATCTTCGCGCTGGGGCTGTTCAGCCTGTGGACGCGCTGGCGCGGCACCCTGTTTGTCTCCCGGCCGCTGCATATTTTCGCGCTGACGATGGGGCCGGCGGGGTTCATCGCGGTGCTCGCTGGCTGGATCACCACCGAGACCGGCCGGCAGCCCTTCACGGTCTACGGCCTGTTGCGAACCGCCGACGCCGTCTCGCCGCTGGCCGCGCCCGCGGTCGGCTCGTCGTTGCTGGCTTTCGTGGCCGTCTATTTCATCGTGTTCGCGGCGGGCGCCATCTACATTCTGCGTCTGATGGCGGCCTCGCCGCATCACGGCGAACAGGGGCCAGGCGGCGACATGCCGACGCGCGCCGCCGGAATCACGCCGGCTTCGGGCGTCGCGGGACAAGGGGCGCTGTCATGATCGCCGCCATTGACCTCGCTACAGTCTGGGCATTCATCATCGCCTTCGCGGTGTTCGTCTATGTCGTGATGGATGGATTCGATCTCGGCCTCGGAATGCTGTTCCCCCTATTTCCCGCCAAGGCCGACCGCGACGTCATGATGAACACGGTGGCGCCGGTCTGGGACGGCAACGAGACCTGGCTGGTGCTGGGCGGCGGCGGCCTGATGGCGGCCTTTCCGCTCGCCTATGCGGTGCTGATGCCGGCGCTCTACACACCCATGATCGCGATGCTGATCGGTCTGGTGTTCCGCGGCGTTGCCTTCGAATTCCGCTGGCGCACCACGGCCACACGAAACCGCTGGGACATTGCCTTTGCCGGCGGATCGCTGCTGGCGACGCTGGCGCAGGGCGTCGCGCTCGGCGCCATCCTGCAAGGCGTGCACGTCGAGGCGCGACACTATGCCGGCGGCTGGTGGGATTGGCTGACGCCGTTCAGCATATTGACGGGCGTCGCCCTGATCATCGGCTATTCCCTGCTGGGCGCCACCTGGCTCATCCTGAAGACCGAGGGCGCCCTGCGCGACAAGGCCTATCGGCTGAGCTGGTATCTGCTGTTCGGGATGCTCGCGGCGATTGCTCTGGTCAGCATCGCCACGCCGTTTCTCAGCATCCAGTACGCGCAGCGCTGGTTCGCCTGGCCAAGCGTCGTCCTGGCCGCGCCGGTTCCGATCGCGGTCGCCGGGGTCACCGCGCTTCTGATGCGCAGCCTCGCGCAAAAGCAGGACTCGCGACCGTTCCTGCTCTCGCTGATGTTGTTCGCCCTGTCCTATGCCGGGCTCGGTATCAGCATGTATCCCTACATCGTGCCGCAGAGCATCACGATCTGGCAGGCAGCCGCGCCGCAGAACAGTCAGATCTTCATGCTGGTCGGCGTGGCTGGACTGGTGCCGCTGATTCTCGGCTACACCGGCTGGGCCTATTGGGTGTTTCGCGGCAAGGTCCGGGCCGGGAGCGGTTATCACTGATGCCGCGCAGGGCAGAGCCAGGGCAGCTCGGGCGGCGGCTGATGTGGTTCGCCATCCTCTGGCTCGGCGGGGTGGGCGCCGTGACCGCGATTTCGTTCGGTCTCAGACTGTGGCTTGCGCCGAAATGATCGGCCCGGCCGCTGAACCCCAATAGCTGACGCGGCAGGCCCCGATGCGGCTTGACTCCACGGACCCGTCCGTGGAGTTTCGCGGCCTTGAAATCAGCCGCCCGCAATGGACGACGCGACCACCAGCAACGACATCCGCCTTCGTGAAGGCTCCTCGATCGCGCAGCGGCTAGTGATGGCCGGCTCCGCGGCCGCCGTCGCGCTGTGCTTCACGCCGGGCCTTTTCACCCACGACGCCATGGAGGTGACCATCTCCGTGGCGGCGCTCCTGCTGGGAGCGGCGTTCGTCACCGGCATCATGCTGGCGCCCGCGGTGGTGTGGATCATCACGCCGACCGAGATCCTGATCGGGCAACAACGTCCGTTCGGAAAGCTCCGCACGCGGATCGTCGCCAAGGACGACATCAGCGGATTGCAGGTCCCCGGCAGCAAGAGGGCGAAAGCCCGCTTCCAACTGGCCTTCACGCTGGCTTCGGGCGAGCGCCTGACCTCCCCGCCGATCTCCGACGTCACGCATGTGCGCGACACGGTGGCGCGGATCGCGGCGCAGTTCGACGTCCCCGACGTCGAGGCACCGCTCAATCCGCTCGATGCCAGCAATCCCGAGATGCGTCTCGGCGATCCGCTCGAGCCGTTTCCCGCAAGGGATATCAGGATCGTCGCGCTGATCGTCGTCGCATTGTGTGCCGTTCCCTACGCCTACAAGCTCTGGCGCGGCCTGCCGCCCGGCCCGGTCGACATCATGCTGCTGCCGGTTGGTGCGATCGCCGCTTTCGCCGTGCACAGATATGCCAATCTCGTGACCGGCGCCTTCTGGATCATTCGGCCGGAGGACATTCGCGTCGAGCGCCTGTGGGGCGACGGCAGCTTGCGCGCCGACCATATCGCGGGGCGCGAGGTGAAGACGATCACGGTCGAGCGCCGTGGCCGGTCCGAGGACGAGCATTGCATCGTGGTGATCCGATTGCAGTCCGGACAGCGGTTTCGCAGTCCGCGCATCGGCTCGCGGCTCGAGGCGCGCGCCGTGGGGACCGAAATCGTCCGGCGGCTCGGGATCGCGCCGGAGAACAACAAGATCTAGCTAGCATCCAGCGCGAATTGGCGAAGTTGATCTCACCGCGGCGGAGGGAGCGCACCGCCATCGTGGGCAGCAATCTGGGCTTTTCGCGCCATCCCCTGTTTGTGGCATTGCCCGATACCGTCAAAAAAGCAAAGCATTCTCGTGACATACCAGCCGGGCGCGCCATCAACTTGCCATGAACATGGCCCTGAGATTTGATGGTTCCGAATGATTTGCGCTGTGGCAGCGGGGAGAGCTTGAAATGACGGATTTTCGTCGCCTGACCGGGGCGTTTGTGGCTGCGATCGGCCTGATCCTGTCCGCACCCCAAGCCTTCGCCCAGCAGCCCGACCGCGGCGACGAGCCCGGCCTGGTCGCCGACGATTCCTACCAGCTCGATCCGGAATGGCAGAAGCAGGTCGTCTACTACCGCACGACCGAAGCGCCGGGCACCATCATCATTTCGACCTCCGAGCGTCACCTCTATCTGGTGCAGCCCGGCGGGCGCGCGATCCGCTACGGCATCGGCGTCGGCCGCGACGGCTTCCAGTGGCAGGGGCTGGTGAACATCACCAACAAGAAGGAATGGCCGGACTGGACGCCGCCGGCGGAAATGATCCAGCGCCAGCCCTATCTGCCGCGCTTCATGGCCGGCGGCCCCGGCAATCCGCTCGGCGCCCGCGCCATGTATCTCGGCACCACCGTCTACCGCATCCATGGCACCAACCGCCCCGATACGATCGGGACCAAGGTGTCCTCGGGCTGCTTCCGTCTCGTCAACAATGACGTCGCCGATCTTTACGATCGCGTCCCTGTTGGCACCAAGGTGGTCATCCGGCAGAAGCCCGAAATCTAAGTCTTGTAATTTGAGCATGATCTTTCCGGAAAGCCGCTTCGCACTTTGCGCTAGCGCGGCCCTCCGGGCCCGGATCATGCTCTCAGCCTTCCTTCGGACTCCTTTTCCCGATTATTTCGAGAGAGCAACATGATGCGCACATTTCGAGGCGGCCTGCTGATCGGGCTCGCGGTTGCCGTGCTGGTCGCGGTTCTGGCCATCATCTATGAGTTCTACGACACCCGCACCCTGAAGCGCACGGTTCGCCGCGGCGAGGTTCTGTGCGGCGTCAACAAGGGCCTGCCGGGCTTCTCGATCCCGGATGACAAGGGCAACTGGACCGGCTTCGACGTGGATTTCTGCCGCGCGGTGGCGTCTGCGATCTTCGACGATCCGGGCAAGGCGAAGTTCGTTCCGCTCGACGCCAGCGAGCGCTTCAAGGAATTGCAGAGCCGGAAAGTCGACATCCTCTCGCGCAACTCGACCTGGAGCATGGCGCGCGAGCTCGACTACGACCTCTATTTCCCCGCGGTCGCCTATTACGACGGCGCCGGCTTCATGCTTCCGCGCGCACGCAACAAGGAGACGTCGCTGGACCTGACCGGAAGCAAGGTCTGCGTCCAGTCCGGCACCACCACGCTGCTCAACGTCGCCGACTACTTCCGTGCCAACAACATGAAGTACGAAGAGATGAAGTTCGACAAGCTCGACGACGTCGTGAAGGCCTACGACACCGGCAAGTGCGACACGCTCTCCGCCGACGTCTCCCAGCTCTACGCGCTGCGGCTGAACCTGTCGAAGCCCGGCGACCACATGATCCTGCCGGACATGATCTCCAAGGAGCCGCTCGCCCCCGTGGTGCGCCAGCGTGACGACGACTGGATGATGATCGTGAAGTGGACGCTCTACGCGATGATCAACGCGGAAGAGCTGGGTGTCAGTTCCGAGAACATCGACGAGGCCTTGAAGTCGAAGAAGCCGGAAGTGATGCGCCTCGTCGGCACCGAGGGCAATTACGGCGAGCAACTCGGCCTCACCAAGGACTGGGTCGTCCGCATCATCCGCCACGTCGGCAATTACGGCGAGATGTACGAGCGCAATATCGGCGCGAAGTCCAAGCTGAAGATTCCGCGCGGCATGAACCAGCTGTGGAATGCCGGCGGCGTGCAGTACGCGCCGCCGATGCGGTAAGGGCGGTCTAACCGCCGTCATTGCGTTGACGGTGGTGCCAAAGCGTACGCTGCGTTCCCTCCCCCCTTGCGGGGGAGGGTTAGGGAGAGGGGTGCCACACGGCACACTCT
Organism: Bradyrhizobium sp. SZCCT0153; assembly: GCF_018129995.1. Lineage (GTDB taxonomy): Bacteria > Pseudomonadota > Alphaproteobacteria > Rhizobiales > Xanthobacteraceae > Bradyrhizobium > Bradyrhizobium japonicum_G. The sequence goes on along the minus strand of NZ_JAFCKS010000003.1, from coordinate 618,418 downwards.
ATCCTTCGCGCTCTACGTGAGGCGTGCGGCTCTGTCGCGACGGACGCACCTTTTCCTGGGCTACCCCTCTCCCCCGCCCTCCCCGCAAGGGGGGAGGGAGCGCAGGGTGCCGTGTTGCCCCGCCCCCGCCTCAATACCCCCGCGCCCGGGCCAGCTGCTCGGTGTGGTAATTGGCGTCGCCGAACAATTCCTCGCACACCCGCGCGCGCTTCATGAAGAAGCCGATGTCGAACTGGTCGGTCATGCCCATGCCGCCATGCATCTGCACGCCTTCCTGCACCGCGCGGGTGGCGGTGGTGCCGGCGCGCGCCTTTGCGACTGCGACGGCTGACGTGGCCTTGGCAACGTCAGTATCCAGCGCCTGCAGCGCCTTCATCACGGCGGCGCGGGTGATCTCGATGTCGACATAGAGCTCGGCGGCGCGGTGCTGCAGCGCCTGGAATTCGCCGATCAGCTTGCCGAACTGCTTGCGGCTCTTCAGATACTCGACGGTGCGGCCGAACACCTCTTCGCTGAGGCCCACCATTTCGGAGGCGACCGCGCCGCGCCCGATGTCGAGCACGCCATCGAGCAGGCCGGCGCCCTGATCGATTTCGCCGAGCACGCTGTCGGCATTGACCTCGACATTGGCAAGCTCGATCCGTGCCGCGTTGTGCGCGTCCACCATGATGGTGCGCTCGATTGCAACGCCCTTGGCCTTGGGGTTGACCAGGAACAGCGTCAGCCCCTCGCGCTCGCCGGCCGAACCCGCGGTGCGCGCGGCGACGATGAAGAGGTCGGCGACGTGGCCGTCGACGACCAGTGCCTTGGCACCGCTCAGCCTGAAACCGTTGCCGGCGCGCACTGCCTGGAGGCTGGTCTGGAGCGGGCGATGCTTTGCGCCCTCGTCGATCGCGAGCGTCGCCAGCAGCGAGCCGTTGGAGATTTTTGGCAGGTACTCGGATTTCTGCGCGGCATTGCCGCCGCGGTTCAGCGCCGAGGCCGCGACCACGCTGGTGGCGAGGAACGGCGACGGCATCAAGGTGCGGCCGATCTCCTCCATCACCACGCCGGCCTCGACGAAGCCGAGACCAGAGCCGCCGAACTCTTCCGGCACCAGCAAGCCGGCAAAGCCCATCTCGGCGAAGGAATGCCAGAACTCCTTGGAGAAGCCGGTGGGATCCTTGCTATCGCGCAATTGGCGCAGATGCGGCACCGGCGCCTTGTCGCTGATCAGTCCACGCGCTGAATCGCGGAGCATCGATTGTTCTTCGGTGAGGACGAGGGCCATGTGCGTGGTTCCGATTCGAAATCTGTTTTTGCTTCGTCATTCCGGGATGGCCCGAAGGGCCAGACCCGGAATCCATTGAGCGGCAGAGTTGGTGGATGAATGGATTCCGGGTTCGCGCTTCGCGCGCCCCGGAATGACGCAAAGCCTCACGCCCCCGGCAGATCGAGGATACGCTTGGCGACGATGCCAAGCATCACCTCGCTCGTGCCGCCCTCGATCGAGTTGGCCTTGGTGCGCAGCCAGGCGCGCGGACGGGCGCCTTGCCTGGAGCGCTCGCTCTCCCATTCCAGCGCATCGACGCCGCCGGCCGACATCAGGATCTCGTAGCGGCGCTTGTTGAGCTCGGTGCCGTAATATTTCATCGCCGAGGAGAACGCCGGATGCGCCTGCCCCGCCTTGGCCAGATCGACCGCGCGCTCGGCGCAGGCCGCAAGCGCGGCTTCATCGACATCGAAGGTGGCGATCCGTCCGCGCAGCATCGCATCGTCGAGCCGCCCTTGCGCGTCGGCGCCGACGGAATCGGCCGCGATCTGGCCGAGCGGACGACCGACGCCGCGCTCGCCCATGCCCGAGATCATCGCGCGCTCGTGCTGAAGCAGGTATTTCGCGACGTCCCAGCCGCGGTTGACGGTGCCGACCACATGCGACTTCGGCACGCGGACGCCGTCGAAGAAGGTCTCGCAGAACGGCGAGTAGCCTGAGATCAACAGAATCGGCTTGGTCGTCACGCCCTTCGAGGTCATGTCGAACAGGATGAAGCTGATGCCGTCGTGCTTCTTCGCCGTGGAATCGGTACGGACGAGACAGAATATCCAGTCGGCGTAATTGGCGTAGGAGGTCCAGATCTTCGACCCCGTGATGACGAAGTCGTCGCCGTCGCTCTCGGCGCGGGTCTGGAGCGACGCGAGATCGGAGCCGGCGTTCGGCTCGGAATAGCCCTGGCACCAGCGGATCAGGCCCGCCGCGATCTTCGGCAGATGTTCCTGCTTCTGCGCCTCGTTGCCGTATTTGAGCAGCGCCGGCCCGAGCATCCAGATGCCGAAGCTCGACAGCGGCGGACGCGCGCCGATCTTCGCCATCTCCGCGCGCAACACCTTGTGCTCGGCCGCGCTCAGACCGCCGCCGCCATATTCCCTAGGCCAGTCCGGCACGGTCCAGCCCCTGTCGCGCATGCGCTCGAACCAGATGCGCTGCGGCTCGGAGGAGAACCTCGTATTGCGTCCGCCCCAGAACACGTCTGCGTCGGAGGTCGCGGGCTTGCGCATCTCCGGCGGGCAATTGGCTTCGAGCCAGGCGCGCGTCTCGCTGCGGAATTGTTCGAGATCAGCCGTTTCAGAATCTGTCATGCGTCGTTTCCATCAGGCAAAATCGACTTATTGGTCGCGACTCTGGGCCATCGTCTCGTGGAATTCAACCACTTCCGTGCCGCTGCATTCGGCTATAGTCGCGGCCACGGCGAGGCTTGAAAACAAAGAGGAAACAACAATGCGCCTGAAACTTCTTTCGCCTGGCGAAATGAACGAGAGCCAGCGGCAGACCTATGACGAGTCGATTGCCGGCAAGCGCGGCAAGCCGCCGGCGCCGATGATGGCCTGGCTCAACAGTCCCGACATGGCGCGTCATGCCACGCGGCTCGGCGAGGTCCTGCGCTACGACACGATATTCCCGGCAAAGCTTTCGGAGATCGCGATCCTGGTGACGGCGCGGCACTGGACCGCTCATTACGAATGGTATGCGCACAAGCGCCTCGCGCTTGCAGGCGGCATGAAGCCCGAGATCATCGACGCCATCCGCGACCGCCGCACGCCTGAGTTCGACGACCCCAAGGGCAGGATGATCTACGACGTGGCAAAGTCGCTGCATGAGGGCCACGGCGTCGAGAAGGGCCTCTATCATGAGGCCGTGAAGCTGCTCGGCGAGCGCGGCGTGGTCGAGGTGATCGGGCTGTGTGGCTATTACACGCTGGTGTCGATGACGCTGAACACGTTCGAGTTCGGCCTGCCCGAGGGCGAGGTGTCGGAGCTGGCTTGATTGCCCAACCGGAAACGCTGGGTTTCGGGATGGGCCGGTAGCACTGTCCCGAGGCCCGCCTTATGTGAGGTGATCAACGGAGCAGCACCATGTCGCAAAACCAAGCCGTCCATGCCGGCACCAGGATCGGCCACGTCCACCTCAAGGTCGCCGATCTCGATCGCGCGCTCGGCTTCTATTGCGGCGTGCTCGGTTTCGAGCTGATGCAGCGCATGGGGTCGGGCGCGGCGTTCATCTCGGCCGGCGGCTATCACCACCACATCGGGCTCAACACCTGGGAGAGCAAGGGCGGCTCGCCGCCACCGCCAGGCACCACCGGGCTCTATCACACCGCGATCCTCTATCCGACGCGCCCCGCGCTGGCGGACGCGCTGCACCGCGTGCTGTCGGCGGGCATTGCGTTGGATGGGGCGAGCGACCATGGCGTGTCCGAAGCGCTGTATCTGCGCGATCCGGACCAGAATGGCGTGGAGCTGTATCGGGACCGGCCGAAGGAGCAGTGGCCGTTCGGGCCGGACGGCAAGCTTGCGATGATCACCAAGCGGCTGGACGTCGAGGAGCTGCTGCGACAGCGGGAGGCGTGACGCCGCTTTCGCCTCTCGTCATTGCGAGCGCAGCGAAGCAATGACGGAGTGTGTCGAGGCGCCGCGTCTCTACGAAGTCTTCGCGTGTGGCGCACCCCGCACCATGATCAGCGCCGCGGCCGCCACCTCCAGCGCGATGCAGAGATAAAACGGCAGCGAATAGCCGCCGGAGAGATCGCGCAGGAAGCCGACGACGCCGGGACCGAAGGCATAGGTCACCTGGTTGATCGCGGTGTTGAGGCTGATCAGCACGCCGAACGAGGCGGAATCGAACTCCTGCTGGACGATCAGCGACGGCAGGGTGATGAGGTTGCCGACCGAGAAGCCGAACACCGCGCAGGCCGCGATCAGCACGTAGTCGTTGTGCAGGTTGATGACGACCAGAAGCGCCGCCGCCTGGCTCAGGAACGACAGCGCGGAGGCGAGGCGCTGGTTGATCCGGTCGATCACCAGCGAGAACAGCACCCGGCCGACCACGGCCATCGCCGTCAGCACCGCGACAGCCACGGCGGCGCGCTCGCGCCCGATCACGGGATCGAGGAACGAGATCAGGTGGACGATGAAGCCGACCTGCGCGAACAGCACCAGCGCGAAGGCGATCGTCACCGTGAGGAAGCCAACGTCGCGCAGCGCGGCCTTGCGGATCTGCGCCGACGATTGCGGCTTCGCATTCGTCGCCGCGTGCCAACCATGCAGATCAGGCGGCCGGCCGACGACGATCAGGATCACCGGCACGAGCAGCATCAGCATGGCGCCGGCGACGCTAAACATCGCACTGGCGAAGCCGGTATGGCCGATCAAGGTCACCAGCAGCGGCACGCCGACGATGCCGCCGAAGCTTGCGCCGTTCAGCGCGAGGCTGATGGCCATGCCGCGCTTGTGGTCGAACCACAGGCTGATGGTGTTGGTGATCATGGCCAGACTGGTGCCGGCCCAGCCGAAGGCGAGCACGGCATCGGCGAGATAGAGCTGCCAGGGCTCGCGCACCGCGCCGATCGCGACCGCGGCGGCCGCCATCGCCAGCGTGCCCGCGATCAGGCAGAGCCGCGGACCATATTTCCGGACGGCTTCGCCGACGAACACGACGAGCAGCGCGCCGAACAGATAGAAGAACGTCGTGCCCGAGGAGATCAGCGAGGCCGACCAGCCGTGCGCACGCTGGAGCTCGGCGACGTAGACGCTCTGGCCGTAGAAGCCGAGCCCCCAGCCGAAGGTCGCGAGTAGGAAGCAGACCGCGACGATGCGCCAGCCTTCGTAACGGAGGGAGGATTCGTCGATCGGTGCGCCGTGACGGGGATTGTCGAGCATTTGCGCTTCTCCTTCGCATCCCCCGCGTTGTGATTTTCTGTCCATGACGACCATCATGTATCGACGTGGGAGCAGAAAATCACTTCGACCGCGATCGAAGTATCAACGCTGCTGACAGCCTCCTGCCAACTCAGATCGCATCCGGGAACTCGCCCATCGCCGCTTCCAGCCGCGCCTTGCGGCGGCGCGCCCTGGAGACCAGCAAGAGCACGACGAGGCCGAGCACCACCGGCGGGAACACCACCATGTTCACCGCGGACCAGCCGTAATTGGCGAGCAACTGGCCGGACGAGAACGAGCCGATCGCCATCATGCCGAACACCAGGAAATCGTTGAAGGCCTGCACCTTGTTGCGCTCCTGCGGCCGGTGCGTCTCCAGCACCAGCGCGGAGGCGCCGATGAAGGAGAAATTCCAGCCGATACCGAGCACGATCAGCGTGGCCCAGAAGTGCATCGCGGTGATGCCGGAAAGACCGATGGTGGCCGCTCCGGCTTCCAGCAACAGGCCAATCGCGACGGTCTTGGGCGCGCCGAGGCGGCTTATCAGCGCGCCCGTAAAGAAGCTCGGCCCGTACATGGCGACGATGTGCCATTGAATGCCGAAATTGGAATCGCTGACGCTCAGCCCGCACAGCTTCATGGCGAGCGGCGCCGAAGTCATCACCAGGTTCATCATGGGATAGGAGATGACGCCGCACAAAGCGGCCGCGATGAAGCGCGGTTGGGTCACGATCGTCATGAGCGGACGGCCGCCATGCAGATCGGCCGGGGCCGGCTTCGGCATGTCGACGCCGGCGACGATGCCCATGGCGACCAACGCCACCGCCGCCTGCACCAGGAAGCTGAAGGCGAACAGATAGGGCGACCAGACGTCCATGGTCCATTGCACGAGCTGCGGACCGAGCACGCCGGCAAACACGCCGCCCGCCATCACCCACGACACCGCCTTGGGCCGGTAAGCTGCGCTGGCGCCGTCGGCGGCGGCGAAGCGATAGGATTGCGCCACCGCGCCGTAGAGACCGCCGAGGAAGGTCGCCAGACAGAACAGCGCGAACGAGCCGCGCAGGATCGCGAAGGAGCCGCACAGGCCGGTGAGCGTGCCCAGACCCGTGCCGACGATGAAGGCGGCGCGGCGGCCGAAGCGGCGCGAGATCGCACCGGTCGGCAGCGTGCCAGCGGCGAGCCCAAGCACATACATCGAGATCGGCACGGTCGCGAACGACATGTCCGGCGCGAGCGTGGCGCCGACGATCGAGCCCGTCGCGAAGATCACCGCCGAGTTGGCGCCGGTCAGCGCCTGCGCGGCGGCAAGGCGCACCACGTTGGCGCGCACGCGGACGTCGTCGACGATCTCGTTGGCTGAAGTCACGTCTAGCATCGGCATTTCCGCCCCAAAGGGCCTTCAAGGGGCTCTGTTGATTCCCGGCACTATGGAGGGGCGCGGGAGGGCGGGCAACCGGCGCAAACGGGCGCAGGCCATGCCTCTGACGCAATCAAACGGATGATAGCGGGCCGCGCTCTTGACGGCTTGCGCTCGATCAAATCCTATCCGCCGCAATCTTCCGGGAGTTTCGTTCATGACCGTCGACGACAGGCCCACGCTCAGCGCTCCCGACGACGATCCCTGGCTCTGGCTGGAGGAGATCGAAGGCAAGCAGGCGCTCGATTTCGTCGCGCGGCAGAACAGCCTGACGCTCGACGCGTTCGGCGGCGCGGCCTTCGCGCGCGACCGCGACATTCTCGCGGCGATCTACGATCGCCCGGATAACATTCCCTATGTCAGCCGGCGCGGCGACGATCTGCACAACCTCTGGAAGGACGCCACCAATCCGCGCGGCCTGTGGCGGCGGACCACGCTGGCGGAATTTCGCAAGGCCGATCCGGCGTGGGAGATCATGCTGGATGTCGACCGGCTCGCGGCGAAGGAAGGCGAAGACTGGCTGCTGAGCGGCATCGCCACGATGCCGGGAAGCTCGCGCGCCATTCTGAGCCTGTCGCGCGGCGGCAGCGACGCCGTGACCTTGCGCGAATTCGACCTCGATACGAAGAGCTTCGTTGCGGACGGTTTTGCGTTGCCGGAAGCGAAAGGCGGCGTGGACTGGCTCGATGCCGACGCGCTGCTGCTGGCGAGCGCCCATGGCGAGGGCATGGCGACGACATCCGGCTATGCACGAACCGTGCGGCTGTGGCGGCGCGGCCAACCGGTCGAACAGGCCACGGTGCTGTTCGAAGCCTCGGCGAGCGATATGGCGGCGTATTGCCATGTCGATCGCATGACATCAAACCGAACGATATGGTTCGGCCGCATGCTGGATTTCTTCAACTTCAGCGTCTCGATCGGAGACCAGACCGGTCCGCTCTCGAAGATGGACCTTCCCACCAACATAGAACTGCAAGCCCAGGGCGACTGGCTCACGGTCAAGCCGCGCGCGGATTGGCCGGTGGACGGACGGACGTACAAGGCCGATGCCGTGCTCGGCATCTCGCTTTCGGTCTTTCTGGCCGGCGGCCGCGAATTCACGGTGCTGTTCGAGCCGGCGCCGCGCCGCGCCGTCCAGGGCTTCTTCTGGGCGGCAGACAGGCTGGTGCTCTCGATCCTCGACGAGCTCAGGCCGCGCTTCGAGATCTGCACGCCATCAGCCACCGGCTGGAGCCGCGAGACGCTTCCCGGCCTGCCGCAGATCGGCGTCGTCGACATCTGGCCGCTCGACCGCCATCCCTCCGAAAGCAATGGCGATTTGCTCGCCAATGTGCAGGACCCGCTGACGCCGCCGTCGCTGCTGCTGATGGAACGCGGCGTTGCAGGTCCGACCGTGCTGAAACAGGCGCCGAAGACGTTCACCGCCGACGGTCTGGTGGTGACGCAGCACGAGGCGATCTCGATCGACGGCGAGCGCATTCCCTATGTTCAGACCGGTCCCGCCGGCGAGACCGGGGATGCGCCGGTCTATATGAGCGCCTATGGCGGCTTCGCCCATTCGGTGAAGCCCTATTACAACGCCTCGCTCGGCAAGCTGTGGCTGGAGCGCGGCGGCACGACGGTGCAGGCGAATTTGCGCGGCGGCGGCGAATTCGGCACGCGCTGGCACGATGCCGGCCGGCTCGCCGGCAAGAAGCTGTCGCATGATGATTTCGCGGCCGTTGCCGCCGATCTGGTCCGCCGTGGCGTGACGCGCGCAAAGCGCATCGCCGCGCAAGGCGGATCGAACGGCGGAATCCTCATCACCAACATGCTGGTGCGCTACCCCGAACGGTTCGGCGCGCTGTTCTGCACCATCCCGCTGATCGACATGCGCCGCTACACCAGGCTGCTCGCCGGCGCGAGCTGGATCGCGGAATATGGCGACCCAGACAAGCCGGAGGAGTGGGACTGGCTGAAGACCTACTCGGCCTATCACAACGTCAAAGCCGGCCAAACCTATCCGCCGATCCTGATCGCCACCACGCGGCGCGACGACCGCGTCCATCCCGGCCATGCGCGCAAGATGACGGCAAAACTCCAGGCGATGGGTTATGAGGCCTGGTTCTACGAGCCGGAAGCCGGCGGCCACGGCTACGGCAAGGACAACAGGGAGCGCGCCGGCTTCGAGGTGCTCGGCTTCCGGTTCCTGAAGGACAAGATCGGCTGGCGGGACGGCGAGGCGTGACGGGCTAGTGTTCTGAGATGCAGGAGCTTCGCGGCCATCCTTCGAGACGTCGCTCCGCGACTCCTCAGGATGAGGTCTCGTTTCGCGGCGAAGTCCTAGACCCTCATGGTGAGGAGCGCCGCCTTACGGCGCGTCTCGAACCATAGAGGCCGAGCGGCTTCGCAGCAACGCCGCGCCTCAAGCCCGCGCAAACACCAGCGTGAGATTATTGGCGGGCATGTCGATCGTATCGACGAGACGGAGGCCAACCCCGCGAGCGAGCGTCTCGACATCGCTGATGTCGCGCACGCCCCAATCGGGATTGCCTTCGCGCAAGGACGTGTCGAACACCGCATTGCTGAGCGCAGTGTGCTTGCCGTCGCGCTTGAACGGGCCGTAGAGGAACAGCTTGCCGTCCGCCCGCAGGTGGCGGCCGGCGCCGGCGAACAGGCCCTCGGCCACGCTCCATGGCGCGATGTGGATGACATTGGCGCAGAACAATGCGGCAAGGCTTGTCGGCGCCTGTCCGCTTTTCATCTCAGGACACCAGTCCGGATCGGTGAGATCGATCCGCAGCGGCGAGCGGATGTTTTGCAGGCCCGAATGAACGCGCCAGGCCTCGATGCTCTTGAGGTGGCGCTGGTTGAGGTCGCTGGGCCACCAGATCAGGCCCGGCGAATGGCGGGCAAAATGGACCACATGCTGGCCGGTTCCGCTGCCGAGCTCGACGACGTTGCCGGTGCAGCCCGCAAGATGCTTCTGCAGTGCTGCCCAGAGCGGTTCGTGATTGCGATGAAATGCCGGCGCATCGAGCCGGCCGTCCGGCTCGACCCGTCCGCCATCCCTGCCAAATTCGACGACATAGTCCGCCAAGTGAGGTCCCCTTGAAAAAACGAGAACGCGATGAAAACAGGATGAGCGCCCAAACGCCTAGGAAACACGTCGAGGAAACACGTCCAGGAAATACGCCGAGAAAACAGCCGCCCCCCGCGCCAGTGACCTTACTCTCGGGGCCAAACCCGCCGAACAGACAATCTCTTTAGTTGCAATGCGGAAGATATTAACTCCATTTTGCCCCGTGCATAGTCTTGATTGTCAGGCGATGCCCTTTGTGCTTTGGAACGCTTCTATTTCCGCGATCGAGACCAACGACATAACGCCTCGGAATGACGCCTTGACCGCTTTTTCCCGGACGCCTGCCCTGCTCCTCCTGCTGGCCTTCGCCGCCGGCCTCGCCGGCCCGGCGCTGGCGCAATCCGCCGTGGCCGAGGGCCAGAAGCTCGCCTTCGACCGCGGCAAGGGCAATTGCCTGACCTGCCACGTCATCAAGGGCGGCGACCTGCCGGGCACGATCGGGCCGGAACTGAAGGACCTCAAGGCGAAGTACCCCGACCGCAACGAGCTGAGCGCGATCATCTTCGACGAGACCAAGCGCAATCCGCAGACCATGATGCCGCCGTTCGGCCGGAACAGGATTTTGACCGAGCAGGAAATCAGCGCGATCGTTGATTTCCTGCAAACACTGTGACCGCCGGCACGCCAAGAGATTGTCCAGGAGAACTCTGATGACCACGACCACCGGCCCTCATCCGACGCGGCGCCTGCTCCTTCAGGGCGCGGCCTCGGTCGCGCTGCTCGGCCTTGGCAATCTGCCGTTCGCTCCCGCCCGCGCCGCGGCCAACGACAAATATCCGGAAGACGCCTTCAAGCAGAAGAACGAGGCCGATGCGATCAAGGCGCTCTATGGCAAGACCGCCGAGCCGTCCGACAAGGTCAAGCTCGATGCCCCCGAGATCGCCGAAAACGGCGGCGTCGTGCCGATCTCGGTGACGACGACGCTCGACAAGGTCACCTCGATCTCGTTCTTCGTGGCCGAGAATCCGAACGCGCTCGCGGCAAGCTACAGGATTCCCGACGGCACCATGCCGAGTGTCGCCAACCGCCTGAAGATGGCAAAGACCACCAAATTGACCGCGATCGTGGAAGCCGACGGCAAGCTCTACAGCGCGACCAAAGAGGTCAAGGTCACCGTCGGCGGCTGCGGCGGCTAGGGAGAACCGAGATGGCATCCAGCATTCGCGTCCGCGCCACCGCCAACGGCGACACCACCGAGGTGCAGGCGCTGATCCAGCATCCCATGGACTCCGGCTTCGTCAAGGATTCCAAGGGCGAACTGATCCCGGCGCATTTCATCCAGGAGCTGAAGTTCGAATGTAACGGCAAGGACGTCTTCATCGCCGATTGGGGCACCGCGGTCTCCAAGGACCCCTACGTCAAGTTCAGCTTCAAGGGCGCCAGGAAGGGCGACGACCTCAAGGTATCCTGGACCGACAACAAGGGTGCGTCGGATACGACCACCGCGAAGATCTCGTGATGAAGGCCCGGTCCGCCCTCCTGCTTGGCTCGCTCGGCGCCGCGCTCGTCGCGTTCGCCCTCACCTCTCCGCGCGTGGTGGCCGCCGACAAGGTCGATCCCGTGGCCGACGCGAAAGCGTTCCAGAACTTCTTCTTCCAGAAATTCCCCAACGTGAAGCACGAGGATTTCGTCAACGGTCCCTATTCGATGAATGCCGACATGAAGCGGCAGTGGCAGGAGAAAGAGGAATTCCCGCCTTACGAGTTCGCGCTCGACGCCGGCAAGGACATGTTCACGACGCCGTTCAAGAACGGCAAGACCTATGCCGACTGCTTCCCGAACGGCGGCATCGGCATCCGCCAGAACTATCCTTACTTCGACACGAAGGAAGGCAAGGTCGTCACGCTGGAGCTCGCGCTCAACCGCTGCCGCGAAGCCAATGGCGAGGCGCCCTATTCCTACGTCAAGGACGAGATGGCCTCGCTCACCGCCTACATGGCGTTCACCTCGCGCGGCAAGCCGATGGACATCAAGATTCCCGATGATCCGCGCGCACTGGCGGCATTCGAGAACGGCAAGCGTTATTTCTACACCCGCCGCGGCCAGATGAATTTTTCCTGCGCGAGCTGCCATGTGCAGAGCCCGGGCGAACGTATCCGCGCCGAGATCCTGGCGCCGGCGCTCGGCATCCTGAACGCGATGCCGATCTACCGCTCCGAATGGAGCGGCATGGGCACGACCAGCCGCCGCTTCGTCACCTGCAACAGCCAGACTCGCGCGGTTCCGCTGGAGCCGCAGGCGGATGAATATCGCGACGTCGAATATTTCCTCTCCTACGTCGCCAACGGCCTGCCGATATCGGGCCCGGGAGCGCGGCCATGAAGTGGTCATTTGTCCTGGCCATGCTGCTCGCCCCCATGCTCGCCCTGGGCCTCGCGCCGGCGGCGCGCGCGGCAAATGAGGCGGATTACAAGGCGGCCTACGCTGCCGCGGACGCCGCATCGAAGGAGGCTGCCGGCTTGCGTCACCAATGGACCGTGACCGTCTCGGCGCTGGCCGCGGCGAAGAAGGCGGGGGACGGCGGCGATTTCGACCGTGCCGTGGCCGCAGCCAGGGAGGCCGAGGCGCTGGCCAAGGCGTCGATCTTCCAGGCCACGTCCGAAAAAGAAGCCTGGAAGGCGATGGAAATCCGCTAGACTGTTCGCCAGTGGAACAGCCTTGCGACCATTGAGGGGCGCGGAGAATTTCTGGATGGCGATCCGCCGCCGCGATTTCCTGAAGGGTGCAGGCCTTGCGGCCGCATCGCTCGGCCTGCCGCAGCTCGCGCGCGGCGCCGAGACCGCCGGCATCTACGACCTCGAACGGTTCGGCAATGCGCGGGTCCTGCACCTCACCGACACCCATGCGCAGCTCAATCCGGTCTATTTCCGCGAGCCCAGCGTCAATATCGGCATCGGCGAGATGGCGGGCCGGCCGCCGCACCTGGTCGGCCGCGCCTTCCTCGAGCGATTCGGCATCCGGCCCAACAGTGCCGATGCCTACGCCTTCACCTGCCTGGAGTTCGAGAAGTCCGCGGGCCGCTTCGGCAAGCTCGGCGGCTTCGCTCATCTGAAGACACTGGTCGATCGTCTGCGCAGCGATGTCGGCGAGGCCCGTTCGCTGCTCGTCGACGGCGGCGATCTCTGGCAGGGCACCGGGCTTGCCAATGTCATGCAGGGCCGCGACATGGTCGAGGTCGCCAATCTGCTCGGCATCGAGGCGATGACCGGGCATTGGGAATTCACCTATGGCGAGCAGGTGCTGCGCGACAATCTCGAGCGCTTCAAGGGCGAGTTTCTGGCGCAGAACGTCTTCCTGACCGAGGAAGCCGCCTTCAACGACGCGATCGCCTTCGACAAGGCCACGGGGCGCGTGTTCAAGCCGTCTGTGATCAAGGATCTCGGCGGCCATCGCGTCGCGATCGTCGGCCAGGCTTTCCCTTACGTGCCGATCGCACATCCAAAACGGTTCACGCCGGACTGGACCTTCGGCATCCGCGAGGAGGAATTGCAGAAGCACGTCGACGCGTTGCGCGGCCACGACAAGGTCGATGCCGTGATCCTGCTGTCCCATAACGGCATGGATGTCGACCTCAAGCTCGCGAGCCGGGTCACCGGCATCGACGTCATCCTCGGCGGTCACACCCATGACGCCGTGCCGCAGCCCATCCCCGTGAAGAATGCCGGCGGCACGACGCTCGTCACCAATGCCGGCTCCAACGGGAAGTTTTTGGGCGTGCTCGATCTCACGCTCGAAAAAGGCAAGGTCGGCGACGTCCGATATCATCTGCTGCCGGTCTATTCCGAGCTGCTCAAGCCCGACCCCGCCATGGCCGAGCTGATCGGGCGACTGCGCGCCCCGCACGTCACCGACTGGTCGGAGAAGGTCGCAACGCTCGACCGCCTGCTCTATCGCCGCGGCAATTTCTCCGGCCCCGTCGACGAATTGATCTGCACCGCGCTGCGCACCGAGCTCGACGCCGAGATCGCGCTGTCGCCGGGCTTTCGCTGGGGCGTCACCGCGCTGTCCGGCCAGGCGCTGACCATGGAGGATGTGCTCGCGGAAACCGCGATCACCTATCCCGAGACCTATGTGCAGGCGATGACCGGCGGCCAGATCAAGGACGTGCTGGAAGACATCTGCGACAATCTCTTCAATGCCGATCCATACTACCAGCAGGGCGGCGACATGGTGCGCGCCGGCGGGCTCAGCTACACCTGCACGCCGACGGCCGCGATCGGCAGCCGCATCTCCGATCTCAAGCTCGGCAACGGCAAAGCCCTCAGCGCGAACCACCGCTACAAGGTCGCCGGCTGGGCCTCGATCAACGGCCAGCAAGGTGCGCCGGTGTGGGACGTCGTCGGCAAATATCTGCGCTCGGGCCGGACGTTGCCGGAACGGCTTGGGTACGGCGTCACGTTGAAAGGCGTCGAGGACAACCCCGGCATTGCGGAATAGTGATGATGCAGTCGCTCGTCTTTCGCGCGCTGGCGCTTGTGCTGCTCACCTGCGCCGCGACACCGCTCGCTTTTGCGCAACAGGTGCCGCTGCAGGACAAGCCGTTCGCCGAGCACAGGATCGTGCTGCAGCTCTCCGACGGCGACGCGAAGAAGCAGGCGCTGGTGCTCAGCGTCGCCAACAATTTGCTGAAGGCCTACGATCCCGACAAGGTCGCGATCGAGGTGGTGGCGTTCGGCCCCGGCATCGCTCTGCTGCTGTCCGGCAGCGAACGCCGCAAGCAGGTGGAAAGCCTGATCGCGCAGGGCGTGCGCTTCGATATCTGCCTCAACACGGTCGATACGATGGAGCGGGAGACGGGCAAGCGGCCTGAGTTCATTCCCGCTGCTACGCCGGTGCAGGTCGGGGTCGGGCAGATCCTGTTCCTCAGCGAGAACGGGTATACGCTGGTGCGGCCGTAGGGCCCTCCCCCGTCGAGTTTGAGGGCAGGACAGGAGCTCGTCACCGCAATAAGAATCTTCTAAATTTTCTTGTTTGCACAGTGAATTGCTTCTCTTTATAGCCCTCGGCATAGTAGAATCTTGGAAATCAGTTCCATTGCCGGACTCCCTGCCATGATCTTCCGCCAACTCTTCGACAGCGTTTCGGGCACCTACAGCTACGTCCTCGCGAGCCGCCCCGGCGGCGAGGCGCTGATCCTCGATCCCGTGCTGGAGAAGGTCGACCGCTACTGCCAGCTGCTGCGCGAGCTCGACCTCAAGCTGGTCAAGGCGGTGGACACGCATCTCCACGCCGACCACGTCACTGGCCTCGGCGAGTTGCGCGACCGCACCCATTGCATGACCGTGATGGGCGACCAGACCAAGGCCGACGTTGTGGCGATGCGGGTCGCCGACGGCGACAAGGTGACGATCGAGGGCCTGTCGCTCGACGTGATGTACACGCCCGGCCACACCGACGATTCCTATTCCTATCTGATGGGCGACCGCGTCTTCACCGGCGACACGCTGCTGATCCGCGGCACCGGCCGCACCGACTTTCAGAACGGCTCGTCGCGTGCGCAGTACGAGTCGATCTTCAACCGCCTGCTCAAGCTGCCCGACGAGACGATGGTGTTCCCGGCGCACGACTACAAGGGCGACACCGTCTCCACCATCGGCGAGGAGAAGCGCTACAATCCGCGGCTCCAGGTGCGCTCGGTCGACGAATATATCGAGCTGATGGCCAATCTGAAGCTGCCCAATCCGAAGATGATGGACGTCGCGGTGCCCGCCAACATGCATGTCGGCCTGCATCAGGAGGAGCTGGAGAAGGAGGGCCGCGCGCTGAGCGCGGTCGAGGCGATCCGCGTCCTCGGGCGACCCGATATCCTGCTGGTCGATCTGCGCGAGACCAACGAGCGGATGAAGCACGGCATGCTCGAGGGCGCACTGCACACGCCCTATCCGTCCGTCGAGGATAGCCTGAAGCCCGGCGGCATGCTGCGCGAGGTTGCGGCCGCGACGGGCCGCCGCGTCGTGTTCTTCTGCGCCTTCGGCGAACGCTCGGCGATGGCGGTGGCCGCCGCCAAGGAGGCCGGGCTCACCAACACCGCGCATATCGCCGGTGGCATCGACGCCTGGAAGAAGGCCGGCGGGCCGGTGGTGCACGGCTGACGTCGTTGTCGCGACCCTTGAGATAGGTCAGGCTCTCCACATGTTTTCGGGATAGGGTCGGATGACGCATCACCATCCGGGACCAGCCATGGCCAAGATCGGCAAGCCGAGCGCGCCGCCCAAAATTGCGGACGACAAGCCAGCGGAAGACAAGGCGAAGAAGCCCCTGCCTCCGCGCGACACCGACGACGATGATTACGAGGACGGCGACATCGCGACGCCGAAGCGCGACCGCTACGGGCCGGATGACGAGCCCCTGTAAGCAGCGATCGACGGCGGACGTTCTAAACACCTGCTCGCGCTGCAAACTCCGCCTTCGCCCCGACCCGCGCTAGCTGCCATGCGCCCGCGTTCATGGACAAATAACCGCTGTGCCCGATAGTTTGCGCGTCCCCAAGGAACGTAAAACGGAACTGCAATGGTCGACGTTCTCGCTGCACCGCAGCAAGGCAAGGCGGACAGTGCACTGCGCACGCTGACCGGAATCTCGATCGCGCATTGGGTCAGCCATTTCCATCTGCTGGTCCTGCCGATGCTGTTTCCGTTCCTCAAAGGCCAGCTCGGCGTCGGCTATATCGAGCTCGGCTTCGCGCTCACCGTGTCCGCGGTGGTGTCGGGGCTGACGCAGGCGCCGACCGGCTATCTCGTCGATCATTTTGGCGCGCGAAGGATCCTGCTGGGCGGCCTCACGCTCGGCGGCGTCGCGCTGATCCTGCTCGGCCTGCACCTCAGCTACGCCTCGCTGATCGCCTGCGCCGTGCTGCTCGGGCTCGCCAACAGCGTCTACCATCCCGCCGACTACGCCATCCTCGCCGAGCACATGGACGAGGCGCGGATGGGCCGCGCCTTCTCGATCCACACCTTTGCCGGCTACTTCGGCGGCGCGGTGGCGCCGGCGATTGTCGCCGCGCTGGTTGTCGTGTCCGGCGGTGTCGGGGCTTTGATCGCAGCGGGTGCGACCGGCGTTGCGGTGGCGTTGCTGCTGGTCGTCATGAACATTCCCGATGCCGGTGCCCACAAGGCAAAGCCGGGCGCAGCGAACGCGCCGAAGCAGGCCGTGATCACCCCGGCGCTGATCACGCTCACGGCGCTGTTCATGCTGCTCAGCCTGTCGGTCGCCGGCATCAACAATTTCGGCGTGGTGGCGCTGATGAGCGGCTATGGCACGTCCTATTCGGCCGCCAATATCGCGCTCACCGCGTTTCTCGGCGCCAGTGCAGCGGGCGTGCTCGCGGGCGGCTTCCTCGCCGACCATACCGAGCGTCACGGCTACGTCGCCGCGGCCTGCTTTGCCGCGAACGCGGGAATCGTGCTGCTGATCGCTTTGGTGACGCTGCCGGGCTGGGCTTTGACCGCGACGATGACGGCCGCGGGCTTCCTCTCCGGCGTGATCGCGCCCTCGCGCGACATGCTGGTGCGTAATGCCGCGCCGCCCGGTGCCGCCGGCCGCGCCTTCGGCATCGTCTCCACCGGCTTCAATCTCGGCGGCATCGTCAGCCCGCTGCTGTTCGGCTGGATCATGGACCAGAGCGCGCCGCACTGGGTATTCGGGGCGTCCGTGATCTTCATGCTCGCAACGGTGGTGCTGTCGCCGTTCACCGAACGGCGGGCGAAAACCGGTTCGTGAGCGGCGAAGGTCGCTACAAATTCAATCGTCGTCCCGCATCAACACACTGGATGTCGTCCCGACCTTTGCCGGGACGAAGCTATTGATTGGAGCGGGCGAAACACCGACCCTACGTCGGCGACACCGCGCCCTTCAACGCGCCGGCCTGCGGCGCGGCGGCGCCGGTCAGCCGGGCCTTTTCAGTGTTCGGCCAGAGCAGGAGCAGCCCGAGCAGACCGGAGCCGACCATGATCGCGGCGTTGATGGTGAAGCCGGTCATGTAGCCGTCGAGCATGCTGCCGGCCCGCTGGATCACGGTGCCCATCACGGCGGGCGCGATGATGCCCGAAAGCGTGTAGAGCGCGCCGTAGATTGCGAGGATCGCGCCGCGTTGCGAGGTCGGCGTGAACTCGCCGAGCATCGGCGGGCAGACCACGTAGATGGCGCCGCACAGGCCCGTTCCGACCACGAGCAAGGTGAGCTGAAGGGCCGCGCCTTGGACATACGGCATCGTGGCCAGGATCAGGCCGCCGATGACCAGCGGCACGGAGCCGAGCACGCCGCGGGCGATGCGCGTGGTCGAGCCGCGGGCCATCATCAGCTGCGAGATCCAGCCGGTCAGGATCACGATGGTGGCGCCGAACAGCCATGGCAGGGTCGAGATCCAGCCGGCCTGGCTCTGCGAGAAGCCGAGGCCCTTGATGATGAACGGCGTGAACCAGGTCAGCCCGAGCGACAGCGCCCAGTAAGCGCCGAACGTCGCCGCGACGCAGCCGAGGAACGTGCGGGAGGTGAGCAGCTGAATGTAGGGAATCTTCGTCTCGGCCGCCGCCAGAGCCTGGGTATCCTCGAGCGGGCCTTCCTTGCCGAACGCGAGCCAGGCACAGACCCACATCAGGCCGACGACACCGAGCGCGCCGAAGGCGTAGTGCCAGGAATGATTGACGATGACCCAGTTCAGCGCCGGCACCGCGAGGATGACGCCGAAGGCCGAGCCCTGCGACAGGATCGCGGTCGGCAGCGTCCGCTTCTCGTCGGGAAACCATTTGTAGATCGCGTGCGCGGCGACCGAGAAGGCCGGGCCTTCGCCCGCGCCCAGCACGATGCGGCAGATCAAGAGCGTGGTGAAGGAGACGGTGCCGACCATCGGAAACTGCGCCAGCGCCCAGACCACCGCGAGCGCGAGCAGCACCCAGCGCGTCGGCACCTTGTTGACGATGAAGCCGACAACGATCGCGGAGATCGAGAACAGGAAGAAGAACGAGGAGCCGAGCAGGCCAAACTGCTCCGGCTCGAGCTTCAGGTCCGACATGATCGGCACGCCGGCGAGGCCGACGACGATCTTGTCGGCGAAGTTTACCAGCATGAACAGAAACAGCAGAAAGGTGACGGTCCAGGCTCCCTTTGGCGTCCCGGTCGTCTCGCTCGCCACCTTGGGCGTTCCTTGAGCGCTCATGATTCTCCCCGTCGTCTTTTTGGCACTTTTTTGATTTGGTCGTTTTGCGAGCTAACAACGGCTTCGAGACCAACGCAACCCGGCATTTCCGCAGCAGGTGTGCTACGCAGCAATTCCGTTAATTCCTTCCGGCGCCATCCATCGTGCTGAGTATCCGAAACCTCTCCAAGACATTCTCTTCGGCCGGCGAGCCGGTCCATGTGCTGCGCGGTGTCGATCTCGATCTCAAGGCCGGCGAACGCGTCGCGCTGACCGGCGAGTCCGGCAGCGGCAAGAGCACGCTGCTGCACCTCGTCGCGGGGCTCGATGCCGCCGATGGCGGCACGATCCGGCTGGACGACACCGAGGTCACCAAGCTTTCCGATGCCGGGCGCGCGCAGCTGCGCCGCGACCGGATCGGCCTGGTTTTTCAGCAGTTCAATCTGATCCCGAGCCTTTCCGTCGCGGATAATCTCGCCTTCCAGGCGCGGATCGCCGGCCGCCACGATGCGGCCTGGTCCAGGGAATTGATCGAGCGGCTCGGTCTCGGCAGCCTGCTCAAGCGTTATCCGGAACAATTATCAGGCGGACAGCAGCAACGGGTCGCGATCGGCCGAGCGCTGGCGACAAGGCCATCGTTGCTGCTCGCGGACGAGCCGACCGGCAATCTGGATGAGTCGACCGCCGAGGACGTGCTGGCCCTGACGCGCGATCTCGTCATCCGCACCGGCTGCGGCTTCCTGATGGTGACGCACAGCCTGCATCTGGCCGCAACGCTCGACCGCCAAGTCACCTTGCACGCGGGGCGGATCGCATGAAGCGCGCGCTGTGGATCCTCGCGGTGCTGCTCAGCCATTGGCGGCGCCACAAGATGCAGTTTGCGACGCTCCTGATCGGGCTGATCGCGGCGACCGCGCTGTGGAGCGGCGTGCAGGCGATCAACCAGCAGGCCCGCAACGCCTATGATCGCGCGGCGGCAACGTTCGGCGGCACTCGCACGGCGATGCTGGTCGCACCTGATACCGCGACTTTCTCGCAGGACCTTTTCGTCAAGCTCCGCCGCGCCGGCTGGCCGGTCTCGCCGATGCTGGAGGGACGCGTCCAGATCAACGGACGCGCAGTGCGATTGCTCGGCATCGAGCCGGTGACGTTGCCGGCCGATGTCGGCAACGCGCCGCGCCTTGGTGCTTCGGATCTGGGCAGTTTTGTTGCCGCGCCGGGCCAGACATTGGTCGCGCAAGAGACGCTTGCCGATCTGCAGGAACAGCAAGGCGCGGCACCCGCGATCAGCAGCGGCGCAAAACTGCCGCCGCTGCGCGTATTGCCCCAGCTCGTGCCCGATGTGCTGGTGGTCGACATCGGCGTGGCGCAGCGGCTGCTGAACAAGCCGGACCAGGTCTCGCGGCTGCTGATCGGCAAGCCCAGGGGCAAGCTCGCACCGCTGGCAAGCGTCGTCGGCGAGCAATTGCAGCGGGTCGAGCCCAATGCGGAGACGGAGCTGGAACGCCTCACCGACAGCTTCCATCTCAATCTCACGGCCTTCGGCCTGCTGTCGTTCTTCGTCGGCCTCTTCATCGTCAACTCCGCCGTCGGCCTCGCTTTCGAACAACGGCTCCCGATGCTGCGGACGTTGCGAGCCTGCGGTGCCTCGGCGCGTCTGGTCAACACCGCGCTGGTGGTCGAGCTGGTGGCATTGGCACTGATCGCCGGACTGATCGGGCTCGCCTGCGGCTATTTCATCGCGGCTGCGCTCTTGCCCGACGTTGCGGCGTCGCTGCGCGGGCTCTACGGCGCGCAGATCCCGGGACAGCTCAGCTTGCGACCTGAATGGTGGCTCGCCGGCATTGGCATCAGCATTGCCGGCGCGCTTGTTGCGGCGGCGACCAGCCTGATCAAGGCGATCAGGATGCCGGTGCTGGCCACCGCGCAGCCGCATGCCTGGCAGCAGCGACAGCGCCGCTGGCTGATCCTGCAGAGCGGAGCGGCCTGCGCCGTGTTCGCGGTCGCACTGTTGCTGCTTCACTACGGACAATCGCTGATCGCGGGCTTCGGCGTGCTGGCAGCGCTGATGCTCGGTGCGGCACTGATCTTGCCGGCCTTCCTCGAGATCCTCCTGCTCGCGGGCCAGCGTTTCGCACGGGGCCCGCTGGCGCTGTGGTTCTGGGCGGACAGCCGCCAGCAGCTTTCCGGATTGTCGCTGGCACTGATGGCGCTGCTGCTCGCGCTCGCCGTCAACGTCGGGGTCTCCACCATGGTGGAAACGTTCAGCCGCACCTTCATCGGCTGGCTCAACGGACGGCTCGCGGCCGACGTCTACATCAGCGCCTCCGACAATGCGCAAGGCGTCGCGATCCGGAGCTGGCTGAAGGAGCGTAGCGACGTGCAGGCGATCCTCTCGGGCGGGCGCGCCGAGACGCAGGTTCAGGGCCAGCCGGTCGAATTGCTCGGCCTACCCGATCACCCGCTCTATCGCGAGCGCTGGCCGCTGCTGGAAGCCGCGCCGCGCGCCTGGACCCTGCTCGTGCCGGGCAACGCCGCCTTCATCAGCGAGCAGCTGAGCCGGCGCCTGAACGTCCGGGTCGGCGATGTCATCGACGTCCCGGCGCCGGGCGGGAGCTGGGAGCTCGACATCGCCGGGATCTATGCCGATTACGGCAACCCCAAGGGGCAGCTCGCCGTCAACGTCGCCGCGCTCATTCGACAGTTTCCGCAGACGCCGCAGACGCGGATCGGCCTCATCGTCGCGAAGCAGAACATCCCAGGCCTGATCGCGGCGTTGCAGAAGCAGTTTGCGCTCGACGACCGCAGCGTCGCCGACCAGGCGACGGTGAAGGCGGAATCGATCCGCATCTTCAACCGCACCTTTGCGGTGACGTCTGCGCTGAACGCCTTCACGCTCGGCGTCGCGGGCATCGCGCTGCTGACCAGCCTGCTGACGCTGGCGAATTCCCGCCTGCCGCAGCTCGCGCCGCTGTGGGCGATCGGCATCACGCGGCCGCGCCTCGCCGCGATCGAGCTGACCAAGACGCTGTCGGTCGCGCTGTTCACATCGCTCCTTGCCGTGCCGCTCGGACTGCTCGTGGCGTGGTGCCTGATCGCGATCGTCAACGTGAAGGCGTTCGGCTGGCGGCTGCCGTTCCACGTGTTTCCGCTGCAACTGGTGGGGCTGGTCGCGGTGGCGCTGGTCGCGTCGCTGCTTGCGGCACTGCTGCCGATGATAAGGCTGGCGCGGATGCAACCGGCGAACCTCGTCAAGGTGTTTGCCAATGAGCGCTGACAAAATCTCGCGGCGCGCTTTGTTCGGCGGCATCGCTGCGCTCGCGCTTGCACGCCGTGCGGGCGCGCAAGGCTATGCCGGGCTCGGCGAGACGGCCGACGGCTTTGCGAAGGTCACGCCGGGAAAGACGTTCGCCTTTCCCGCCGATCACGGGCCGCATCCTGATTTTCGCATCGAGTGGTGGTATCTCACGGCAAATCTCGTCGACGCGAGCGGCGCGGCTTGCGGCCTGCAATGGACGCTGTTCCGTCAGGCGGCGCAGCCGGGACCGCAGGGCGAAGGCTGGGCCAATCAGCAGATCTGGATGGCGCACGCCGCAGTGACGCGCGCGGACACCCACCGCTTCAACGAGGTATTTTCCCGCGGCGGGATCGGACAGGCCGGCGTCACGGCAAAACCGTTTGCGGCCTGGATCGACGATTGGGAGATGAAGGGTCTCGAGCGCAGCGACGATCGCACCCTGGCGCCGCTGACGCTGAAGGCCGCGGGTACCGACTTCAGCTACGCGCTGACACTGGAGGCCGATCGTCCCGTGGTGCTGCAGGGCGATGGCGGCTACAGCCGCAAGTCGGAGCGCGGGCAAGCGTCGTACTATTACAGCCAGCCGTTCTACCGCGCGCGGGGCACGCTCACCATCGACGACAAGCCGGCCGATGTCTCCGGCCAGGCCTGGATGGACCGCGAATGGAGCAGCCAGCCGCTCGACGCCGACCAGACCGGCTGGGACTGGCTGTCGCTGCACCTGTCATCCGGCGACAAGCTGATGCTGTACCGGCTGCGGCAGAAGGACGGCCGGAATTATCCGTTCGGCAACTGGATCACCGCCGCAGGCGGCACGCAGATGATTGCAGGCAACGACATCCAGATGTTTCCGAGCGCAACGGCGGAGGTTGCTGGACGCAAGCTGCCGGTGGAATGGCAGATCGCGATTCCCTCGCGGTCGTTCTCGATCCGCTGCAAGCCGCTCAATCCCAAGGCCTGGATGGGGACCGGCTTCTCCTATTGGGAAGGACCGATCAGCTTCGCCGGCACGCATGACGGCGTTGGCTATCTCGAGCTGACCGGGTATTGAACCGCGACCTCTTCAAAGGGATTCGCCATGTATCATCTCACTGCCCTCGTCACGCTGCTGGCGATCGCATTTTATTTCTTTACCTGCATCAATGTCTCGCGGTCGCGGACCAAAACGGGCGTCAGGGTGCCGGCGATGACAGGCCATCCCGATTTCGAGCGCGCTTTCCGCATCCAGATGAACACGCTGGAATGGTTGCCGATCTTCCTGCCGGCGCTCTGGCTGTTTGCGATCCATATCGGCGACGCCGTCGCAGCCGGAATCGGCGCGGTCTGGATCATCGGCCGCATCGTCTATTTCATCGGCTATTCGAAGGCCGCCGCAAGGCGCGGCCCCGGCTTTGCGATCCAGGGCATCGCCGCGATTGCGTTGTGGGCAGGCGCTCTGGGGGCAGTGGTGCTGCGGCTGGTGTGAGGCTCGAGCAACCTCAACACACTCAGTGTCGTCCCGGCGCGAAGGCCGGGACGACGGCGGAGCTATTAGCGCGGTCCCCGCCTCACTTGGTCAGCGGGCAGCCGCTTTCCTTGGCGGTAAGGAAGGCCTGGTCGCCGGGGACCACGGCGAGCTGCTTGTAGTAGTCCCACGGCTTCTTCGATTCCGAGGGCTTCTTGACCTCGAACAGATACATGTCGTGGACCATGCGACCGTTCTGCAGCACCTTGCCCTTGGCGAAGGCGTCGTCGACCGGCAGCTCCTTCAGCTTCTTGGCGACCGCTTCGGTGTCCTTGGTGCCGGCGGCCTTCACCGCCTTCAGGTAGCTGAGCGTCGCCGAATAGGTGCCGGCGTGGATCATGCTCGGCATTCTCCCGGTGCGCTTGAAGAAGCGCTCGGAGAATGCCCGCGACGCATCGTCATGATCCCAATAGAAGCCTTCGGTCAGGACCAGGCCTTGCGCCGCCTGCAACCCGAGGCCGTTCACCTCCGCAAGCGTCATCAACAGACCGGCGAGCTTCTGGCCGCCGGAGACGATGCCGAACTCGGCCGCCTGCTTGATCGAGTTGGTGGTGTCCTGGCCCGCATTGGCGAGGCCGACGATCTTCGCCTTCGAGCTCTGCGCCTGCAGCAGGAAGGAGGAGAAGTCCGACGAGTTGAGCGGAACGCGGACCGAGCCGAGCACCTTGCCGCCATTGTGGGTGACGATCTCGCTGGTGTCCTTCTCCAGCGCGTAGCCGAAGGCGTAGTCCGCGGTGAGGAAGAACCAGGTATCGCCGCCGGCCTTGGTCAGCGCACCGCCGGTACCGACCGCGAGTGCATGGGTATCGAACGCCCAGTGGAAGCCATAGGGCGAGCAGGCGCTGCCGGTGATGCTCGAGGTCGCCGCGCCGACCACGATGTCGATCTTCTTCTTTTCCTTCGACAGGTCCTGCACGGCCAGCGCCACCGACGATGTCGTGAGTTCCGTGATCATGTCGACATTGTCGGCGTCGTACCAGCGGCGTGCAATGGAGGTGGCGAGGTCAGGCTTGTTCTGGTGATCGGCGGTGATCATCTCGACCTTCTGGCCGAGCACTTCGCCGCCAAAATCCTCGATCGCCATCTTGGCGGCTTCGACCGAGTACTTGCCGCCGTAGTCGGCATAGACGCCGGACTGGTCGTTGAGGATGCCGATCTTGACGCCCTGCGCGGAGGCTGGCGCCGCCAGCAACAGGGCAGAGGTTGCGACAGCGGCCAAAAGTGCTGATTTCATTCGTTGGCTCCCAGCAGTTTTCTGTTTTGAAATCGCGCGGATACTAATGAAGAACCCCGGGCCTGCCCATCCATTTCATGTTGGTCGTTAGTTGGAGGAAGCGCCAAGCAAACGGCGTCGTCCCGACACCGAGGTGGTCGATACGCCAGTGGTCAACCCCGGCCCTATGGAGCCACGACCTCCGGCTTCTTGTCGTTCCGCCCCTCGGCCAGGTTCCGCACCACCACATAGAAGATCGGTGTGAACAGAAGACCGAACAGGGTGACGCCGATCATGCCGAAGAACACGGCGACGCCGACAGCCTGACGCATTTCCGAGCCCGAGCCGGACGATATCACCAGCGGCAGCACGCCGAGGATGAAGGCGAAGGAGGTCATCAGGATCGGCCGCAAGCGCAGGCGGCAGGCGTCGATCACGGCCTCCAGCCGCGGCTTGCCTTCTTTTTCGATGTCGCGCGCAAACTCAACGATCAGGATCGCATTCTTCGCCGCGAGCCCCACGAGAACGACAAATCCGATCTGGGTGAGGATGTTGACGTCCTGCCCCATGATGCGCACACCGATGGTCGCAGCGAGCAGGCACATCGGCACGATCAGGATCACCGCGAACGGCAGCGTCCAGCTGCCATATTGCGCGGCGAGCACGAGATAGACGAACAGCACGCAGATCGGGAACACCAGCAGGCCGGCATTGCCGCCGGTGATTTGCTGGTAGGAAAGGTCGGTCCATTCGAAAGTGAAGCCGCTCGGCAAGGTATCGTCCGCAAGCTTCTTGATGGTGTTGAGCGCCGTGGTCGAGCTCACGCCCGGCGCTGGCTCACCCTGGAGCTCGGATGCTGCATAGAGATTGTAGCGGGCGACGCGGTCAGGGCCGGAGACATCCTTGAAGTCGACCACGCTGCCGAGCATCACCATGTCGCCGGAGGCGTTGCGCGTGCGTAGCCGCGCGAGGTCGGTCGGCTCTTTCCGGAACGGGAAATCGGCCTGCGCGGTGACGTGATAGGTCCGGCCGAACAGGTTGAAGTCGTTGACATAGGTCGATCCGAAATAGGTCTGGATCGTGTCGTTGATGTTGGCGATCGGCACCCCGAGCTTCTGCGCCTTGGTGCGGTCGATGTCGACGAAGAGCTGCGGAGTGTTGGCCGAGAACGGCGAGAACACCGTCGGAGCGAGCAGCAAGGGCGATTTGCGCGCCGCGGCGACGAGCTCGTCGGTGGCTGCGGCGAGCAGTTCAGGCCCGCGACCCTGGCGGTCCTGGATGCGGATGGTGAAGCCGCCGCCAGTGCCGATGCCGGGCACAGCCGGCGGCGGAATCACGATGATGAAGGCGCCCTGGATCGCTGCCAGGCGCTTGCGCAGCTCGACCGTGATGGCATTTGCGGTAAGCCCCTTCTTGATTCGTGCCTCGGGCTCCTCGAATACCGGGAACAGCGCCGCAGCGTTGCCGGCCTGCGTGCGCGTGGCGCCGGAGAAGCCGGCGAAGGCCGCGACGCGGACGATGCCCGGCGTATCCAGCGAGATCCGCTCGATCTCGCGCACGACCTCGGTGGTGCGCGCCAGCGAGGCCGCACCCGGCAATTGCACGGAGATGATGACGTAGCCGCGGTCCTGCGCCGGAATAAAGCCCTGCGGCGTGGTCCCGATCAGCCAGCCGGCACTGCCGATCAGGACCACATAGATCAGGATCATCACCACAGAATGCCGGATGACGAAATTGGCGACACCGGCATAGCCGTGCGCCAGCCGGTCGAACACGCGGTTGAAGGCACCCGTGAACGCGCTCCAGCCGCGGGCGAGGATATTCCAGCGCGCCGGCGGCCGCTTCTCCTCGTGCGGAACGAGGAGAAGCGAGGCCAGCGCCGGCGACAGCGTCAGCGAGCAGAAGCAGGAGATCGCGGTCGCGACCGCGATGGTGACGGCGAATTGCTGGAAGAATTGCCCGGATATGCCCCCTAAGAACGCGGTCGGGACGAACACGGCACACAGCACCAGCGCGATCGAGACCAGCGCGCCGCCGACCTCCTCCATGGTCTTGAGCGCGGCATCGCGCCTGCTCATGCCGTGCTCGAGATGTCGCTCGACATTCTCGACCACCACGATGGCGTCGTCGACCACGATGCCGACGGCGAGCACGAGGCCGAACAGGGTAAGGTTGTTGATGGAGAAGCCCAGCGCCGCCATCACTGCAAATGTGCCGACCAGCGAGACCGGGATCGCGATGATCGGAATGATCGCCGGCCGCCAGCCTTGCAGGAACACCAGCACGACGATCACCACGAGCAGCATGGCCTCGTAGATGGTCTTGATCAGCTCGTGGACCGACTGCGCGATGAACTCGGTCGGGTTGTAGCCGATATTGTAGTCGAGCCCCTTCGGAAAGCTCTCCTTGAGCTTCGTCATGGTGTCGGAGATGTTCTTTGCCGTGGCGAGCGCGTTCGATCCCGGCCGCTGCGTCACCAGCATGGCGACCGCCGATTTGCGCAGCAGGAAGCTGTTGGTGGAATACGCCAGCGCCCCGAGCTCGATGCGCGCGACGTCGCGCAGGCGCACCGTGCGGCCATCAGAGCCGGCCTTGATCAGGATATCCTCGAACTGCTTCTGGTCTTTCAAGCGCCCGGTGAAGGTGAGATTGGGCTGGAAGGCGCGGTCGGCGATCGGAGGTTCGGCGATCTGGCCGCCCGCGATCTGCACGTTCTGCGCCCGGATCGCGGCGAGCACTTCGGCCGAGGTCAGGCCGAGATTGGCGATCCGGTCGGGATCGAGCCAGAGCCGCATCGAATAGTCGCGTGCGCCGAAGATCTGGATGTCGCCGACGCCGTCGATCCGCAGCAGCTGGTCGCGGACCTGGAGCAGCGCGTAGTTGGAGATGTAGAGCTGGTCGAAGGTGTCGTCCGGCGACAGCATGAACACGACCATCAGGATGTCGGGCGAGTTCTTGCGGGTGACGACGCCGTTGCGCTGCACCTCGTCGGGCAGTTGCGGCTGCGCGATCGCGACGCGGTTCTGCACCAGCACCTGCGCCTTGTCGAGGTCGGTGCCGAGCTTGAAGGTGACGGTGATGGTGAGCTGGCCGTTCGAGGTCGCCTGGCTGTAGAGATACAGCATGTCCTCGACGCCGTTGATCTGTTGCTCTATCGGAGCGGCGACGGTGTCGGACACGGTTTGCGCCGACGCGCCCGGATATTGCGTGGTGACCACGACGGTCGGCGGCACCACCTGCGGATATTCGGAGACCGGCAGCGTGGTGTAGGCGAGCGCGCCGACGATCAGCAGCACGATCGACAGCACCATCGCCAGGATGGGCTGGTTGATGGAGAGACGGCCCAGGTTCATGATTTGCCACCGCCCGGCGCTGGCGCGGTCTGCGGGGCGACCTTGGCGCCGACGCGGGCGCGCTGAATGCCGTTGACGATGACGCGGTCGTCCGGCTTCAGGCCTTCGCGGATCACGCGCAAACCTTCGTCCAGCGGTCCGAGCACCACGGCACGCGCTTCCACGGTGTCGTCAGGCTTGACCACGAACACGATCTTGCGGGACTGGTCGGTCGCGACCGCCACGTCCGGAATCAGCAGCGCCTCGTAGGGCGCGCTGCCGATCAGCCTGATACGGCCGAACTGGCCGGGCAGGATCGAGAGATCGGTGTTCTTGACCACGGCGCGGCTGCGCAGCGTGCCGGTCGAGACGTCGAGGCGGTTATCGAGGAAGTTGATCGAGCCGTCATGCGACGGCTTGGTCTCGCCGGCCAGCGTCACCTGCACGGGGTTCGCGGTATCGCGCGAGCTCGGGCGCTTACCCTCGAACCACAGCTTGCTGTACTTCATGAACGTGGTCTCATCCATGTCGAAATAGACGTAGATCGGATCGAGCGTGACGATCGACGTCAGCAGCGTCGACGAGCCGTTGTCACTGCCCTGCACGAGATTGCCGGGACTGACGAGATGGCGGCTGACGCGGCCGGTGATCGGCGCGGTCACATGCGTGAACTCGATATTGAGCCGGGCGGCCTTCAGCGCACCTTCGGCCTGCGACACCGCGGCGTGTGCGGCCTGCAGGGCCTGGCGGCGCTGGTCGACGACCTGCTCCGAGACCGCGCTGGTCTGAACCAGGTTCAGGCCGCGGTCGAGCTCGCGCTTGGCAAGCTCCACCTTGGCGCGCGCATCGGACAGCTGGCCGTCGGCCTGTTCGGCCACCGCCTCGAACGGACGCGGGTCGATCACGTAGAGCAGATCGCCCTGGTGCACGATGGCGCCGTCCTGGAACTCGACGGAGTTGACGAAGCCGCCGACGCGGGGGCGCACCTGCACCTCCTCGACCGCCTCGAAGCGGCCGGTGAACTCATCCCAATCGGTGACGGTGCGCTTGACCGGCTGAGCGACGGTGACCGGCGCTGGCGGCGGGGCGCCCGCCTGCGAAGTCGGCTGTCCGCAACCGGTGAGCGCGAACGCCGCGGCGAGAAGCCCGGCAATTGTGTAGGGCCGAGGCGAAACGAAATCGTGCTTTTTGACAAACTGCTCGCTTCCGTCCGGTCCAGCCATCCCAGGTCCTCGCATAAAAGCCGCGGAAAAAGCAGGATACTCTTCTCCCCGCGGGCGCCACAAGATGGGTGGCAATGATGAACTCTTCAAGACCAAAGCGCGCGCATTGCTTTGAACGACGCCCCGGCCGGATGGCGGGTTGACAGATGGATGGTCGACTGCGCTCGAGCCGCATTGAAGGTGTCACCCTCCCCTGGAGGGCAGGGCTATCGCATATGAAGAAAAGCGTGGCGGGCAGCTTGCCTGCGGCCCATCCTTCGAGACGCCCGCCTACGGCGGGCCCTCAGGATGAGGTCGCGTTTTGCGGTGAGATATCAGACCCTCATGGTGAGGAGCCCGCCAAAGCGGGCGTCTCGAACCATGCAGGCCGAGGTCTTTCGGAAACCTCCCGCTGTCATATGCGATAGCCCTGCCCTGGAGGGGTAGGGCAAGAGTTGCCCCAGCGTCTTCGCACATGACGGGCGCGCCCGGCTCGGCTAGATTATCCTCACAAAAGCAAGACGAATTGTCCGGGAGGACAGGCGTGCACCAGGGACGTGTCGTTTACGGCGCGATCGAGGAGGTCGTGTTCGGTCACCCGGCGGCCGCGGCCATCGTCGCGCAGATGGACCGGCTGGGGACGCGCCGTGCGTTCCTCATGGTCTCCGGCACGCTGAACCGGCAGACCGACGAGATCACGAAGATCAAAGATGCGCTGGGCGCGCGCTGCGCCGGCCTGTTCGACGCGATGCCGGCGCACACGCCGCGCGAAGCGGTGATCGCGGCCACCAATGCGGCGCGCGAGGCGGGCGCCGATCTGATCGTCACGGTGGGCGGCGGCTCGATCACCGACGGCGCCAAGGCGGTGCAGCTCTGCCTCGCCAACGGCATCGACGACATCGAGGGCATCGAGCGTATCCGGGTGCACAAGGGCGTCGCGCCCGAGATGACTGCGCCGGTCGTGCGCCAGATCAGCGTGCCGACTACGATCGCCGGCGGCGAGTTCTCATCGATCGCGGGCGTCACCGACCGCAGCACGCATGTGAAGCAGATGCTGCGGCACCCGCTGACGGTGCCGCGGGCGACCATCCTCGATCCCGCCATCACCGTGCACACGCCGGAATGGCTGTTCCTCTCGACCGGCATCCGCGCCATCGATCATTGCGTCGAGGCGATCTGCTCGCGCGAAACCCATCCCTATGCCGACGCGCAATCGGTCAAGGGGCTCGCGATGCTGGCCGACTCGCTGCCGCGGGTGAAGGCCGACCCTTCCGATCTCGACGCGCGGATGGACGCCCAGATCGGCACCTGGCTGTCGATGGGCGCGCTCGCAGCCGGCGTGCCGATGGGGGCGAGCCATGGCATCGGCTACGTTCTGGGCGCGGCCTTCGACGTGCCGCACGGCCACACCTCCTGCATCATGCTGCCGGCCGTGATGCGATGGAACGCGAGCGCGAATGCCGAGCGCCAGATGATCGTCGCGGCCGCGATGGGCTTTCCCGGCCACAACGCCGCCGACGTGCTCGATGCCTTCATCCGTTCGCTCGGCATGCCGCGCAGCCTCGCCGACGTGCGCGTCTCGCCCGAGCATTTCGACGCCATCGCCGAACAGGCGATGCGCACGCCCTGGGTGCCGCGCAATCCGCGCAAGATCGACAGCCCGGCGCAGTTGCGCGAAATCCTGCTTCTCGCCGCATGATTCAAAGCCGGAGGATCGATGTACCCAGGTCAGCATGCCCGCCTACGCCCGCTCCAGCCTGCCTTCATCATGGCTGGAACAGGCGAGGCGGTCACCTATCGCGAGCTCGACGCGCGCAGCAATCGCCTGGCGCATCTGTTCCGCAAGCGCGGCCTGAAGCGGCTCGACCATTACTCGATCTTCATGGAGAACAATTCGCGCTACCTCGAAGCCTGCGGCGCGGGCGAGCGCTCCGGGCTGTACTACACCTGCATCAACTCGTTCCTGACGCCGGGCGAGCTCGCTTATCTCCTCGTCAACAGCCAGTCGAAGATCCTGATCACATCTGCGGCGAAACTCGACATCGCGCGCGAGGCGATCAAGGCCTGCCCCGACATCAAGCTCTGCATCGTCGCCGACGGCCCCGGGGAGAGCGACCGCATCGTCGGACTTGCCGAGGTGACCGCCGACATGCCGAAGACGCCGATTGCGGATGAATGGCTCGGCACCGCGATGCTCTACTCGTCGGGCACGACTGGACGGCCCAAGGGCATCCTGCGGCCGCTACCGGAGGAGCCGCCGAAGCACAATCTGCCGCTGTTCGATTTCCTGACAAAGCTTTGGCACTACCGCGAGGGCATGGTCTATCTGTCGCCGGCGCCGCTCTATCACTCGGCGCCGCAGGCGGCGGTCAACCTCACGATCCGCATGGGCGGGACCGTGATCATCATGGAGAATTTCGATCCCGAGCGCTACCTGCAGCTCGTGCAGCAGTGGGGCATCACCCATACCCAGCTGGTGCCGACGATGTTCTCGCGCATGCTGAAGCTGCCTGAGGAGGTACGAAAGCGCTACGATTTGTCCTCGCTGGAGATCGCGATCCACGCCGCCG
Organism: Bradyrhizobium sp. SZCCT0153; assembly: GCF_018129995.1. Taxonomy (GTDB): domain Bacteria; phylum Pseudomonadota; class Alphaproteobacteria; order Rhizobiales; family Xanthobacteraceae; genus Bradyrhizobium; species Bradyrhizobium japonicum_G. The sequence continues at coordinate 586,432 of NZ_JAFCKS010000003.1, read as the reverse complement.
CGCCCTGCCCGGCGCTGGTCAAGGACGACATCATCAAATGGTGGGGCCCGATCATCCACGAATATTACGGCGCGACCGAGGGCCTCGGCTTTACCGCCTGCAACAGCGAGGAATGGCTCGCCCATCGCGGCACCGTCGGCAAGGTGCTGCTCGGCGACCTCCATATCCTCGACGAGAACATGCAGGCGTGCCCGACCGGCACGCCGGGGCAAGTGTGGTTCAAGACTGGATCGCCGTTCGAATATTTCAACGATCCGGAGAAGACGAAAGAGGCGCGCTCGGCCGACGGCAGCATGAGCACGGTCGGCGACGTCGGCTATGTCGACGCGGATCGCTACCTCTACCTCACCGACCGTGCGACCTTCATGATCATCTCGGGCGGGGTGAACATCTATCCGCAGGAATGCGAGAATTTGCTCATCACCCATCCGAAGGTCGCGGACGCCGCGGTGTTCGGCGTCCCCAATCCCGATCTCGGCGAAGAGGTGAAGGCCGTGGTGCAGCCGATGCCGGGCGTGGTGCCGGGCGAGGCGCTCGCCGAGGAGCTGATCGCCTTCTGCGGCGCGTCATTGTCGCGGCAGAAGGTGCCGCGCTCGGTGGATTTCGAGAAGGAATTGCCGCGGCTGCCGACGGGGAAGCTTTACAAGCGCCTGCTGCGGGACCGGTATTGGGGGAACAAGACGTCAAGGATCGTGTGACAGGCACAACCACAAACTTCACTGTCATCCAGAACCAACGTCGGCGCGGACCCGGGACGACAGCGAAGCTTGTCGCGGCGGCTCGGCACAGGAACCATCCGTTCGCACCTGCACTCCCACATTATGAAATGTGTGAACCTCCTGCGGCCTCGCGTCATCCGAATTGTCGAGAGCGCTGCCGCCCTTGCGGGTTGCTTCGCAGGGCCCGCGTCGCTATCGTCGCGACAAACAGGCCGCAAAAGGCCGATGTCCAGGGAGGATGAGCATGCGGAGCGTATGGGCGCTCGCCGCGATGGCGGCGCTATCTGTGCTGACGGCCTCAACCACTACGCTCGCCGGCGAGCCCAAGCAGGGCGGTGTCCTGCGGATGTATCATCGCGACAGTCCGGCCAACGCCTCCATCCTCGAAGGTGCGACCTATTCGGTCAACGTGCCGTTCATGGGGGTCTTCAATAATCTCGTCATTTATGACCAGCACATCGCGCAGAACAGCCCTGATACCCTGAGGCCTGATCTGGCCGAGAGCTGGTCCTGGAGCAGCGACAACAAGAAACTGACGTTCAAGCTGCGTCAGGGCGTCAAATGGCATGACGGAAAGCCGTTCACATCGGCCGACGTCAAGTGCACTTTCGATCTCCTGATGGGCAAATCGCAGCAGAAGTTGCGGCAGAATCCACGCAAGGCCTGGTACAGCGAAGTCAACGACGTCACGCCCAACGGCGATTTCGAGGTCTCCTTCGATCTGAAGCGGCCGCAACCTTCGCTGCTGGCGATGCTCGCGTCCGGCTATACGCCGGTCTATCCCTGTCACGTCTCGCCGGCGGACATGCGCACCCATCCGATCGGAACCGGGCCGTTCAAATTCGTCGAGTTCAAGGCCAACGAATCGATCAAGCTGACGCGAAATCCTGACTACTGGAAGAAGGGCCTGCCATATCTCGACGGCATCGAGTACACGATCATCACGAACCGCTCGACCGCGATTCTCGCCTTCGTCGCCGGCAAGTTCGACATGACCTTCCCGACGCACATCACGATTCCGCTCTTGAAGGACATCAAGTCGCAGGCGCCGAACGCGGTTTGCGTCGTCGAGCCGACCAATGTCTCGACCAACATCATCGTCAATTCGACCTCCCCACCGTTCGACAACATCGATATCCGCCGAGCGATGGCGATGGCACTCGACCGGAAGGCCTTCGTCGATATCCTGTTCGAAGGCCAGGCCGATATCGGCGGCACCATGCTGCCGCCACCTCAGGGCATCTGGGGCATGCCCAAGGACAAGCTGGCGACCATTCCGGGCTATGGCCCTGACGTGAACGCGAGCCGGGAGGAAGCGAAGAAGCTGATGCAGAAGGCGGGCTACGGCCCGGACAAGCACCTCGCGGTAAAAATCTCGACGCGCAATATCGCCGAATATCGCGACCCCGCGGTGATCCTGATCGATCAGCTCAAGAGCATCTATATCGACGGCGAGCTCGACGTCGTCGAGACCGCGAACTGGTTCCCGAAAGTCGCGCGCAAGGATTACATGCTCGGCCTCAATCTGACCGGCAATTCCGTCGACGACCCCGACCAATCCTTCTACGAAAACTATTCCTGCGGCTCAGAACGGAACTACACCAATTACTGCAACAAGGAGATCGAGAAGCTGTTCGACGCGCAGTCGCAGGAGACCGACATCGGCAAGCGCAAGCCGCTGGTCTGGGATATCGACAAAAAGCTGCAGGAGGACGTCGCCCGTCCGATCATCTTCCATGCCCGGGCCGGTACCTGCTGGCAGCCCTATGTCAAGGGCGTCACGATCATGTCGAACAGCTCCTATAACGGCTTTCGCTACGAGGACGTGTGGCTCGACAAGTAGCGCGCCAGGCTGAAGACTAGCGGCTCGCGGAGGGCGAAGGATGTTTGCCTATCTGGTGCGGCGCCTGCTTCTGATGCTCGTGACCCTGTTCGGGATCTCGGTCGTCATCTTCTTCCTGCTGCGCATCGTGCCCGGCAACATCGTCGACATCCTGTTTGCCGCGGCCGGCTATGTCGATCCCGCCGACAAGGCCAATCTGGAAAAGGAGCTCGGCATCGACCAGCCGCTGATCTTGCAATACTGGCACTGGATCAGCGGTTTTCTGCGTGGTGACTTTGGTTACTCCTACGTCTCCGAGAAGCCGGCGCTCCAGGAGATCTTGCCGCGGATTCCGATCACCGCGCGGCTTGCCGGGCTGGCGCTGCTGTTCTCGGCGTCGATCGGCATTCCGCTCGGCGTCATCAGCGCGGTGAAGCAGGGCACGCGGCTCGATTACGCGCTCCGCGTCGTCAGCCTGAGCGGATTGTCGCTGCCTTCGTTCTGGCTTGGATTGCTCATCCTCACCGCGTCGGTGGCGATGTTCAATCGGATGCCGATCTTCAATCCAAATCCACAGACCTGGCTCGAGGCGTTCGCCACCTACGCCGTGCCCGCCGCCGCCGTCGGCTTCCGCAGCGCCGCGCTGACCATGCGCATCACCCGATCCTCGATGCTGGAGGTGCTGAGGCAGGACTATATCCGCACCGCGCGCGCCAAGGGCGCCTCCGATGCCACCGTGAATTATCAGCATGCGCTGAAGAACGCGATCCTGCCCGTCATCACCGTGATCGGCATCGAGGCCGCGTTCCTGATCGGCGGCCTCATTGTGACGGAGACCGTGTTCAACATCCCCGGCGTCGCCCGCTTCCTGGTCGAGGCGATCCGCTGGCGCGACTATCCGATCGTGCAGAACCTCGTGATGCTGATCGCCGTCGTGGTGGTGAGCGCCAATTTCATCGTCGACATGCTGTACGCCGTGTTCGATCCGCGGATCAGGTACACGGATTAGGAGAGCTGCTTGGCTACGATCGACTATGATCTCGAACTGAGACGCGCCGGCGCGCATGCTGCCGGCGGCTGGCGGCGTGTGCTGTTTCTGGCGCAACGGCACGTGCTGGGCGCGGCCGGCCTCGTCATCATGACACTGTTCGTGGTCACGGCGATCTTCGCCGATTTCATCGCGCGCTATGATCCCCTGACGATCGACGCCGCCGGCGCGCTGGCGCGCCCGAGCCTGACGCACTGGATGGGCACCGATTCCTTCGGCCGCGACGTCTTCAGCCGCATAATCCACGGCTCGCGGATCTCCCTTGCGGTCGGGATCGGCTCGACCGCGCTCGGCGGCGCGATCGGCGTCATCGTCGGATTGACCTCGGGCTATCTCTCCGGCTGGGTCGATCTTGTGTTCCAGCGCATCTCCGACGTTCTCCAGGCGCTGCCGCTGCTGGTTCTGGCCCTGATCATGACGGCGGCGCTCGGCCCGTCGCTCCCGAATGTCATCATCGCCATCGCCATTCCGCTGATCCCGACCGTGTCGCGCGTCGTCCGCGCCAACACGCTGGCGCTGCGCGAACTGCCATTCGTCGAGGCCGCCAAGTCGATCGGCATGAGCGAAGTGCGCATCGCACTGCGCCACGTGCTGCCGAACACGCTGGCGCCGCTGATCGTGCTTGCGACCGCGCAACTCGGCTCGACCATCCTGACCGAGGCCTCGCTCTCGTTCCTGGGCCTCGGCATTCCAGAGCCTTATCCGTCCTGGGGCCGCATGCTGTCGGAATCCGCGGCCGAATATGTCCGCACCGCGCCGTGGCTGGTGATCTTCCCGGGCATCGCGATCAGCCTCGCCGTGTTCGGCGCCAACCTGTTCGGCGACGCCCTGCGCGACATCCTCGATCCCCGGCAGCGCGGCTGATGGCGGAAAAATCCGATCTCGTGCTCGAGGTGAAGAATCTGAAGACGGTGTTCTTCACCAATTCCGGCCTGTTCAGGGCGGTCGACGACGTCTCGTTCACCGTGAGGCGCGGCGAGACGCTGGCCATCGTCGGCGAATCCGGCTGCGGCAAGAGCGTCACTGCCCTCTCGCTGATGCGGCTGGTACCCGACCCGCCCGGCCGCATCGTCGGCGGCTCGATCACGCTCGAAGGCACCGATCTGCTGGCACTGGACGAGGCAGCGATGCGCGCTGTCAGGGGCAACCGCATCTCCATGATCTTCCAGGAGCCGATGACCTCGCTCAATCCGGTGATGCGGATCGGCGACCAGATCGTCGAGGCCGTGCGGCTGCATCGGAACATGTCGTCGAAAGAGGCCCGCGACGTCGCGGTCGAGATGCTGCGCCTGGTGCGCATCCCCGAACCGGCGCGGCGCGCACGGGAATATCCGCACCAGCTCTCCGGCGGCATGCGCCAGCGCGCGATGATCGCGATGGCGCTGGCCTGCCGGCCGGCGCTGCTGCTCGCGGACGAGCCGACGACCGCGCTCGACGTCACCATCCAGGCGCAGATCCTGGCGCTGATCCTCGACCTCCAGAAGGAGCTCGGCACCGGGCTCGTGCTCATCACGCATGACCTCGGCGTCGTCGCGCAGACGGCGCAGCGCGTGATCGTGATGTACGCGGGCAGGAAAGTCGAGGAAGCCAGCGTCGAGGCGCTGTTCGCCGCGCCGATGCATCCCTACACGCGCGGGCTGATGGCCTCGATCCCGGCCGTGCCGGCGTCGGGTGTCGCCGCGCAGGAACGGCTGAACGAAATTCCCGGCACTGTGCCGTCGCTGGTCGGGCTGCCGAAAGGCTGCGCTTTTGCGCCGCGCTGCAAGCTCGCGATCAAGCGCTGCGAGGCCGAATATCCGCCGCTCACGGATTGGGGCGGCGGCCATCTCGCCGCATGCTGGCGCGCGGCCGACGTGGCGGAGGTGGCATGACCGAGGCGCTGCTCGAGGTCACCGATCTCACGAAACACTATCCGGTGCGCGCGGGCGTGTTGCGCCGGCAGGTCGGCACCGTGCATGCCGTCGACGGCGTCTCGTTTTCAGTTGGAGTCGGCGAGACGCTGGGCCTGGTCGGCGAATCCGGTTGCGGCAAATCGACGGTGGCACGCAGCGTGCTGCGGCTGGTGGAGCCGACCTCGGGCCAGATCCGCCTCGATGGCGCGGACATCACCCATCTCTCAAAGACGGCGCTGCGCCCGCACCGGCGCTCGATGCAGATCGTGTTCCAGGACCCGTTCGCCTCGCTCAATCCGCGCATGACCGCAGGCGACATCGTCGGCGAGCCGCTCGCCGTGCACGGGCTCGCGACCGGCAAGGCGCTGGAGGCACGCACAGCAAGGCTGTTCGAGCAGGTTGGCCTTCGGCCCGACCAGATGCGCAATTTCCCGCATCAATTCTCCGGCGGCCAGCGCCAGCGCATCTGCATCGCGCGCGCGCTGGCGCTCGGGCCGCGTCTGATCGTCTGCGACGAGCCGGTCTCCGCACTCGACGTCTCGATCCAGGCCCAGGTGATCAACCTCTTGATCGACCTGCAACGCCAGCACGGCTTCTCCTATCTCTTCATCGCGCACGACCTTGCCGTGGTCGCCCATATCAGCCACCGCGTCGCCGTGATGTATCTCGGACGCATCGTCGAGATCGCCGACAAGGACGAGCTGTTCCGCAGTCCGCGCCATCCCTACACGCAGGCCCTGCTCGCCTCGGTGCCGGTTGCGAACCCGCTCGCGAAGAAGCTCGTGCCGCTGGTCGACGGCGACGTGCCGAGCCCGGTCAATCCACCCTCCGGCTGCGCGTTCCACACCCGCTGCCGGTTTGCGATGGAGCGATGCAGGACGGAGCGGCCGGCGCTGGTGGATACCGGTGATCGTCATCAGGTGGCGTGTTTGCTCAATGAGGGGACGGGGCGACCGAACTCGATCCCGTAGGACGGGCAAAGCGAAGCGTGCCCACCATTCCATGGCAATCGCGGCACTGGTGGGCACGGCCCTATGCGCCTTTGCCTACCCTACGATAGCGTCGTGCCGGCCTACCCCGCCCCGATCTCGGCCACGATCCTTCCCGTCGTCACCTGCTCGCCCTCCGCGACGTCGATCGCGGCAATGACTCCGTCGATACCGGCCTTGTGGACGTGCTCCATCTTCATCGCTTCGAGCGTCAGCACCGGTTGGCCGGCAGTGACGCGCTCGCCGGGCTTCACCAGGACCGCGACGACGCGGCCGTTCATGGCGGCGCGGACTTTTCCGTCGCCGCCATTGCTCGCGGCAGCCTTCGGCGCGGCGAGGGTGAGATCGGTGACCGCAAGCGGAATGCCGCGGTGTTGAAGGTAGAGCTGGTTCCCGCCGCGCAGGAATCTTGCGCTGTCCATCACGCCATCATGGCGAAAGCGGATCGCGTCGGCATCGAGCTGGTCGATCTCGAACCTGTCTTGCCGTCCGTCGACGGCAACGGTGTAGCCGCCATCGCGCTCGCGGGTGACCTCGAGCTCACACGCGTGACCCGCGATTTCGATTTTCGCGGGCAGAGGGAACGTAGCCGCAAGGCTCCGTCCGCTGTGCCACGACGGCGCGCGCGGATTTGTCACGTAGAGCAGCAAGCCCGCCAACGCCGTTTCGAATGCGGCGTCGGCGCGCGGCGCCAGCAACTCGTCGCGGTGCGCGCCGATGAAGGCCGTCGTCGCCTCGCCCCTGGCAAAGCCGGGATGACGCAGGCAGGCCATCAGGAACGCCTGGTTGGTGGTGACGCCGAATGCTGTCAGTTGCTCCAGCCCGACGATCAGCCGTCCCCTCGCCTCCTCGCGCGTGGCGCCGTGGCTGATCACCTTGGCGATCATGGAATCGTAGAACGGCGGGATCTCCGAGCCCGATTGCAGCGCATGCTCGACGCGGATGTCCTCCGGGACCTGCCAGAGCGCCATGCGGCCGGACTGCGGCATGAAATCCTGTGCGGCATCTTCCGAGCAGAGCCGCACCTCGATGGCATGGCCTTCGAAGCGAATGTCCTGCTGTTTCACCGGCAATGTCTCGCCGCGCGCCACGCGCAGCTGGAGCTCGACGAGATCGAGCCCGGTGATCGCCTCGGTCACGGGATGCTCGACCTGGAGCCGCGTGTTCATCTCCATGAAGTAGAACTCGCCGTTCGTATCGAGCAGGAATTCCAGCGTGCCGGCGCCCTCATAGCGCAGCGCCTTCACGGCGGCGACCGCGACCTCACCCATTCTGGCGCGCAACTCCGGCGTCACCGCCGGCGACGGCGCCTCCTCGATCAGCTTCTGGTGTCGCCGCTGTACCGAGCAGTCGCGCTCGCCGAGATGGATGGCGTTGCCGTGGCTGTCGCCGAAGACCTGGATCTCGATGTGGCGCGGATTCTGGATGGCGCGTTCGAGGATCACGGTCGGATCGCCAAAGGCGGCCTTGGCCTCCGACCGTGCACTGCGCAGCGCATCCGGAAACGAAGCTACATCGGTCACGAGCCGCATGCCGCGTCCGCCACCGCCGGCGACAGCCTTGATCATCACGGGGAAGCCAATCTTCCTGGCTTCCGCAAGCATGACATCGTCGCCCTGGTCGGCTCCCTGGTAGCCGGGCACGCAGGGCACGCCGGCCTTCTTCATGATCTCCTTGGCGCCGGCCTTGTTGCCCATCGCCTCGATCGCCTGTGGCGACGGGCCGATGAAGACGAGGCCAGCGTCCTTGCAGGCCTGCGCAAAATCCTCGTTCTCGGCGAGGAAGCCGTAGCCGGGATGCACGGCATCCGCGCCGCTGGCTTTCGCCGCGGCAATGATCGCGGGAATGTTGAGATAGGACCGCGCCGGCAGCGCTTCGCCGATGCGCACGGCCTGATCGGCCTGCCGCACATGGAGGGCATCGCTATCCGCATCCGAATAGACCGCGATGACGCCAAGGCCGAGCCGGCGCGCGCTGCGCATCACCCGCAGCGCAATCTCGCCGCGATTGGCGATCAGAACCCTGAAGTACGGCCGGTGCTGCACTGATCCGTTCCTCATGGGCGGGCCACCGAGAACTGCATGCGCTGAGGTGTCCGTGCGTCGCCCTCGCGGCAGATCGCAAGTACCTCAGACAGGACCGCGCGGGTGTCGCGCGGATCGATCACGCCGTCGTCGAGCACGCGCGCGCTGGTCGAGAACACGTCCATCTGGCCGTCGAACACGCCGATGATCTGCGCCTTCATGGCGTCGAGCTTGTCCTTTTCGATCGGCTTGCCGCGGCGGGCTGCGGCGGCTTCCGTCACGATCGCCATGGTCTCGGCGGCCTGCTCGCCGCCCATCACGGCAGTCTTGGCGTTCGGCCAGGAGAAGCAAAAGCGCGGGTGGAAACCGCGGCCGCACATGCCGTAATTGCCGGCGCCGAACGAGGCGCCGCAATAGATCGTGATTTGCGGTACCGTCGCCGACGTCACCGCCTGGATCATCTTCGAGCCGTGCTTGATCATGCCGGCTTCTTCATAGGCCTTGCCGACCATGTAGCCGGTGGTGTTGTTCAGATACAGCAGCGGCGTGCGGGTCTGGCAGCAGGCCTGGATGAAATGCGTTGCCTTGTTGGCGCCGGCCGGATCGAGCGGGCCGTTGTTGGTGATGATGCCGATCGCCTGCCCTTCGATGCGTGCATGGCCACAGACGGTGGCCGGACCGTAATTCGGCGCCATCTCGGTGAAATCGGAATCGTCGACGATGCGTGCGATCACCTGCTTCATGTCCACGGGGCGCTTGTGGTCCATCGGCATGATACCGAGCAGCTCGTCCTGGTCGTAGCGCGGCGGCTTGTGATCAGCTTCCGCCCGGCCCGGCCGCTCCCACTCCAGAGCCGCCATGATCTCGCGCGCGATACGCAGGGCATCGCGGTCGTCCTCGGCGAGATAGTCGCCGAGGCCGGAGACCTGCGTGTGCATCTCGGCGCCGCCAAGTTCTTCTTCCGTGGCGATCTCGCCGGTCGCGGCCTTCAGCAGCGGCGGCCCCGCGAGGAAGGCGCGGGTGCGGCCGCGCACCATGACGATGTAGTCGGACAGGCCCGTTTGATAGGCGCCACCGGCAGTGGACGAGCCGTGCGTGACGGTAACGACCGGCAGCCCCGCCGCCGAAAGCCGCGCCAGATTGCGGAAGATGTTGCCGCCGCGGACGAAATCCTCGACGCGGTAGCGCAAAAGGTTGGCGCCGGCGCTTTCGACCAGTTGCACGTAGGGCAGCTTGTTCTCTAGCGCGAGCTCCTGCACACGCAGCGTCTTATCGAGGCCATAGGGTTGCAGTGCGCCGGCATCGATGCCGGAATCATTGGCGCTGACCATGCAGCGGACTCCCGAGACGAAGCCGATGCCGGCGATGACGCCGCCGCCCGGCACGCTCTTGTCGGCATCCGGCACATCGAACATGTAGCCGGCCAGCGTCGACAGCTCGATGAACGGCGCGCCAGGATCGAGCACCAGCGCGACGCGTTCGCGCGGCAGCAGCTGCCCGCGCTTGTGGAAGCGCTCCTTTGCCGCGGCCGAGGCTGCGCGCGTACGCTCTTCCAGCGCGCGCATGCGGTCGATCAGTCCGAGCATGCCGTCGCGGTTGGCGCGGTAGCCGGCACTGCCAGGGGAAACGGTGTTTTCGAGAATGGACATGACTTGATCCTGCTCGTCATTGCGAGGAGCGAAGCGACGAAGCAATCCAGACTGCCTCAACGGAAAGATTCTGGATTGCTTCGCTTCGCTCGCAATGACGGATGAGGCGATACCTTACCGATTCGTCCCAAATATCTTTCGCGCTTCCGCCGGGCTCGCGATCTCACGGCCCGCGCGCCGGGCGCAGGCGGCGATGGCCTCGATCAACTGGCCGTTCGACGTCACCTTCTTGCCGTCGGCGAGATAAAAGGCGTCCTCGAGGCCGGTGCGCAGATGGCCGCCGAGCTCGGCGCAGCGCTGATGCAGCGGCCAGATCTCTTCGCGGCCAATGGCGGTGACCTGCCAATGCGCTTCGGGGCGCTTCAGCTTGAGCAGGATCGGCAGCAGCTCCGGATCCGACGGCATGCCGGAGGCGACGCCCATGACGAAATTATATTCGAGCGGACCCTTGTACATGCCGACCTGGGTGTACATGCCGACACAACGCACGATGCCGACGTCGAAACATTCGAACTCGGGGATGGTGCCGACCGCGTTCATGACGTCGAGATAGTCCTTCACTTTCTCGACCGCGTTGTCGAACATCATCGGCGGCCAGGCCCAGCTGTTGTCGGCCTTCACTTTCAGATAATTCAGCGAACCGGCGTTGCAGGCCGCAATCTCGGGCCTGGTCTCACGGATGCATTCGAGCGCGCCGCTGTAGTTCGGCCCTGATACCCCGGATGTGTGATTGATGAGGACGCCGGGACATGCTTCGCGGATCGCCTGCTGGATTTCCTTGCTGACGCTGACCTCCCAGGAGGGCAGATGTCCCTTGTTCGGCGCCTGCTGACGCAGATGGATGTGCATGATGGACGCGCCCGCATCGAACGCAGCCTTGGCCTCGCGCGCCATTTCTTCAGGCGTGACCGGCACGTTGTGCTGCTTCGGATCGGTGAGCACACCGTTCAGCGCGCAGGTGATGACGGCCTTGTCGCTCATGCCCTAGATATCTCGCACGTTGAGAATTCAACGCTTGCGATCATGTGATGCGCGGCATGCGGCTTCTTGCGCGGAGAAGCTGGAAAGCGAGATGCTGCAGGGCGGGCAATGGCGCTCCTGCGCCGTGCCCACCATCTCTCCAGACCTTGCGCAGGCGGTGGGCACGCTTTCGCTTTGCCCGCCCTGCAAGAGCGACGCTAGCTCGCCTCCGCCAGCCGTACCGTCTCGCTGCTGCGATAGATCGCGAGGTCGCGCGAGCCGACGAAGATCGCGCGCGGCTTCAATCCGTAGAAGCGGCGGATCGAGTGGCTGAAATGGGTCGAGTCGGGATAACCGATGTCCTGCGCGAGATGGGCGAGGTTGAGGTCCTGGTTGGCGAAATGCAGCAGGTGCCGCGCGCGCTTCCAGGCGCGGAAGGACCGGAATGAGATGCCGGTCTCTTCCTTGAACAGATGCAGGAAGCGCGACGCCGAGAGCCCCGCTTCGGCCGCACAAGTATCCGCGGTCACCGGCTCTCCGGAGAAGCGGCCGATGCGGGCCACTGCGCGCATCACGCGCGGGTCGAGCACGCGGCGCGGCAGCGCCTCGCCAAAACACATCTCGTCGAATTCGGCGGTGGTGATGTCGTTATAGCGGCGCTGGCGCAGCAACGTATAAGCGGCGAGGATCTTGCGGGCATAGACGGCCTTGTCCGGTCCGGTCAGCCGCTCAGCCAGAGCCTCGATCACGCCATCCGGCAAGCTCTCGGGCTCGAGCGTCACGCTGATTGCGGTGCGGTAGTCGCTGGCGATGGAATGCCGCTGGTTCGGCAGGGTGACGAACAGCTCGCCGGTGGCGAGGGCGTCGTCGATCGTCAGATGCAGGCTGCCTTTGACCGCCACGTAGACGTGACAGCAGCCGGGCGTCCGCTTGCGGGGGCGGCCGAGCAGGCCGGCATAGAACACCCGCTCCGGCGTGATCAGCATCAGATGGTCGGATTCGCGACCGTTATCTTCCATGGGGATCCTCCTCGCGCGGCTCTTTGGCCGCTGCGGACGGAGATCACCTTAGCCTAAATTCGGGCGGTGTCACGGCGGGATAGCGCTGTCATGGCGCGCAAAAGGTCAGCATTCCCGGGCGGCTGTCGAACCGCATCCGGAACCCTTCAACAATCGTCGTCCCGGCCTTACGCCGGGACGACAAGTCTTAGGCCCTTACCCTCGGCACAATGTTCTGCTCGATCCCGGCCTTCTGCTCTGCAGCAACCGCGCGCTTGAAGCCGTCGCGCTGCTGCAAACGCGCCCAATAGGCTGCGACATTTGGCCCAAAATCCTTGGCCAGCCCGATATTGTCGGCGAGGCGGAGCGCATAGCCGATCACGACATCTGCGGCGGTGAAGCGGCCGGCACACAGGGTTTCGGCATTTGCGGTGGCGGCCTCGACGGCGCGCAGCCGGCCCAGAAACCATTTGGCGTAGTCGCCGGCGACCTGCGGATTGCGGCGCTCCTCCGGCTCGAGCTGGGTGTATCGGAGCACCAGCGTTTGCGGGAAGGTTAACGTGGCGTCGCTGAAATACATCCAGTTCAGGAAGGCGCCATAGGCGGGATCCTCCGGACCGACCATCAGCGGCGTCGGCCCGTGCTTGATGCCGAGATAGTGGCAGATGCCGGAGGACTCGGTCATCTTCGTCTCGCCGTCGATCAGGAAAGGGATCGTGCCAAGCGGATTGATGCCGAGATAATCCTTGGCAAAGACCCTCGGCGGGAACGGCAGCATTTTGAGCTCATACGGCAGCCCCATCTCCTCCAGCATCCAGAGCGGGCGGAACGAGCGCGCGGCGTCGCAGTGATAGAGCGTGATCATCAGGAACTTCCCTTGCTGCCGGGCAGCGTGCCCATCATCTTGCACAGGACCATCAGCATGACCTCGTCGGCGCCGCCGCCGATCGAGGTCAGCCGGCCGTCGCGATAGGCGCGGCTGACCGGCGTCTCGTTGGTAAAGCCCATTCCGCCCCAATATTGCAAGCAGGCGTCGGTGAGCTCGCGGCCGAGCCGGCCGGCCTTCAGCTTGGCCATGGTCGCAAGCTTCGTCACGTCCTCGCCGGCGACCAGCTGCTCGGCGGCGCGATAGATCAGCGCGCGCAACAGCTCGACCTCGGTCTGCATCTCCGCGAGCTTGAAGTGGACGACCTGGTTGTCGAGAATCGACTTACCGAACGCCTTGCGGTTTCTCGTGTATTCGATCGTTTCATTGATGATGTATTCGTGCGACTTCAGGCAGGCGGCGGCGCCCCAGAGCCGCTCCTCCTGGAACTGGATCATCTGGTAGGTGAAGCCTTTGCCCTCCTCGCCGATCCGGTTGCGCTTGGGCACGCGGACATCGTCGAAGAATATCTGCGCGGTGTCGGAGGAGCGCATCCCCATCTTGTCGAGCTTTCGCGCGACGGTGACGCCCTTGGTCTTCATGGGCACGCAGATCAGCGACTTGTTGCGGTGAACGGGCCCGTCGCCGGTGTTGGCGAGCAGGCAGATCCAGTCAGCCTGTGTGCCGTTGGTGATCCACATCTTGCCGCCATCGATGACGTAGTCGTCGCCATCCGAACGCGCGTTGGTCTTGATCGAGGCGACGTCCGAGCCCGCGCCCGGCTCGGAGACACCGATGCAGGCAACGAAGTCGCCCGAGATCGAGGGGCTGAGAAACTCGCGCCGCACCTCGTCCGAGCCGAACCGCGCCAGCGCCGGCGTCGCCATGTCGGTCTGCACCCCGATCGCCATCGGCACGCCGCCGCAGGTGATGGCGCCCAGTTCTTCCGCCATCATCAGCGCGTAGGAATAGTCGAGACCCGAGCCGCCGAACTCGAGCGGCTTGTTGAGGCCGAGAAAGCCGAGGCTGCCCATTTTCCTGAACAGCTCGTGCGCCGGGAAGATGCCGGCCTTCTCCCATTCATCGACATGGGGGTTGATCTCGCCCGCGATGAATTTTTGCAAGCTCCGGCGGATCTCGTCGTGGTCGGCGGTGAATAGCATTCTCTCTCCATCGTCATTCCGGGATGGCCCGAAGGGCCAGGCCCGGAATCCATAACCACGGCTGGTGGTTATGGATTCCGGGCTCACTCGCTTCGCTCGCGCCCCGGAATGGCGCAAGGAAGAATACTCACAGCCCCATCTGCCGCGACGCCAGATCCTTCATGATCTCCTCGGTGCCGCCGCCGATGGCGTTGACCTTGACCTCGCGGTAGATGCGCTCGGCCTTGATACCGCGCATGAAGCCGGCGCCGCCGAAAATCTGCACGGCCTCCGAGGCGCAAAACGCCATGGTCTGCGTCGCCTGATTCTTCATCATGCATATCTCGGCGACGGGGCTTTCGCCCTGCTCCAGGCGCCATGCCAGCATTTCCAGCATTGCCTGACTTGCGGCGACCTTCTGCGCCATGTCCACGATCTTGTGGCGGATGACCTGGTGCTGCGCCAACGGCTTGCCGAACGTCTTGCGCTCCTTGGCGTAGGCAATCGCCTCGTCGAGGCAGACACGCGCGAAGGCGGTGCAGCTCGCCGCCATGCCGATGCGCTCGCTGTTGAAATTCTGCATGATGATCTTGAAGCCCTGGCCTTCCTCGCCGATCAGGTTTTCGGCCGGCACGCGGCAGTCGTCGAAATGCAGCGTCGCGGTATCGGAGGCCCACCAACCCATCTTCTTCAGTTTTGTCCGCGACAGGCCGGGCGTATCCCCCTCGATCAGGAGCAGGCTGACGCCACCGGCACCCTCGCCGCCGGTGCGCACCGCAACGGTCAGATAATCGGCGCGCATCCCGGAGGTGATGAAGGTCTTCTCGCCGGTCACGACGTAGTGATCGCCCTCGCGCCGAGCCCTGGTCCGCAGATTGGCGACGTCCGAGCCGCCGCCCGGTTCGGTGATCGCAAGAGCGGAAATCTTCTCGCCGGCGAGCACCTGCGGCAGCACGCGCGCCCTAACCTCCGGGCGCGCCGCCCGCGCGATCGGCGGCGAGCCGATGGTGTGGCTCATCAGGCTCGCGCTGATGCCGCCGGCGCCCGCCCGTGCCAGCTCCTGGCTCGCCACGATCTTCATGAACTGGTCGGCGGCGATCCCGCCATGTTCCTCGGGGAATCCAAGTCCCAACAGGCCGATCTCGGCCGCCTTGCGATAGAGGGCGCGGGGAAATTCACCCGCTTCGTCCCATTCATGGGCGAACGGCGTAATCTCCTTCTCGACGAAGCGGCGCATGACGTCGCGGAAAGCGTCATGCTCGGCGGTGTAGAACGGGCTCGTCATCGCACTCCTGCCTCGTTGACGGATTCATCTCGCCCACCATCGCTGGAACATTGGCGGTTCACTTGCGCGGAGTGGCTGGCTGCGGCCATGGCGACAATCTAGCAACTCAACGCAAGACGATTTTCGTCACTCACAGGCCAACTCCGGGTCAAAAAAAGTGGTGCACAAAACTCCGGCTGGCCTCCCTTGGCCACGCCGGGCATGGTGCACGGCAATAGAGCGCAGGCGGCACAAGACCGCCGAGGGAGGGATTTTTGGCCGTTCGTTACTACGATTGGATCGCCCACCATCGCCGCCGGACACCTGATAAGGTTGCGGTGATCGATCTGGCGAGCGAGCGCCGCTTCACCTATGCGCAACTCGACGCCCGCATCTCGCGCCTCGCCTCCTTCCTGCGTCACACGCTGGAAGTCTCGCGCGGCGACCGCGTCGCGGTGCTGGCGCTGAACACCACCGATACGCTGGAGGTGCAGTTTGCCTGCGGCCGGCTAGGCGCGATCTTCGTGCCGCTGAACACGCGTCTCACCGTTCCCGAGCTTCAGTTCATCACCGGCGATTGCGCGCCGAAGGTGATGATCCACGACGTCGAGCTGGCCGAGACGGCGCTTGCCGTCGCAAAACTCTGCGGCATCGCGACCAGCCTGCTGCTCGGTCCCGGCGGGAGCTATGAAGCCGGCATCGCGGCCGCAAGACCGCTCGCGGCGATCGAGGAGGTCACGCTCGATGACGTCTCGACCATCATGTACACGTCGGGCACCACTGGGCATCCGAAGGGCGCGACCATCACCCATGGCATGACCTTCTGGAACTGCGTCAATCTCGGCGGCCCGGCCTGCATCGGACCGTCTTCGGTGCTGCTCACCGTGCTGCCGCTGTTCCACACCGGCGGACTCAATTGCTACACGAATCCGGTGCTGCATGCCGGCGGCACCGCGATGATCATGCGCGCCTTCGATCCCGGCATGGCGCTCGGCCTGATCAACGATCCCGCGCAGGGCATCAACGCGTTCTTCGGCGTGCCCGCGAACTACCAGTTCATGGCGCAGCATCCGGCCTTCGCGACCACCGATCTCGGCCGATTGATCGTCGGCGGTGTCGGCGGCGCGCCGATGCCGGTGCCGCTGCTGAAAGCGTGGGAAGCGCGCGGCGTCGCGCTCCAGCAAGGCTACGGCATGACCGAGACCTCGCCGGCCGTGCTGGTGCTGGATCGCGAAGATGCCGCGCGCAAAGCCGGCTCCGCGGGCAAGCCGGTGCTGCACACGGAGGTCCGCATCGTGCGGCCCGATGGCAACGATGCCGATGTCGGCGAGCTCGGCGAGCTCTGGGTGAAGGGGCCGAACATCACGCCCGGCTACTGGAACAGGCCGGAGGCCAACAAGACGTCCTTCACCGACGGCTGGCTGCACACCGGCGACGCAACGCGCGTCGACGAGGAAGGCTTCTACTACATCGTCGACCGCCGGAAGGACATGTACATCTCCGGCGGCGAGAACGTCTATCCGGCGGAGGTCGAGAACGTCCTGCACCAGCTCGACGCCATCGCCGAAGCCGCCGTGATCGGCATTCCCGATCCGCAATGGGGTGAAGTGGGCCTTGCCATTGTTGCGGTCAAGCCGGGACAAAAGCTGACCGAGGCCGATGTCATCGCGCATTGCGCGGCCAATCTGGCGCGTTTCAAATGCCCACGCCAGATCCGCTTCGTCAATGCGCTGCCACGCAACGCAACCGGCAAGATCCACAAACCGACCTTGCGCAAGGAATTCTCGGCGGCCTCGGAAGTCGACAAGAAGGCCGCCAACGCCTGATCGGAGCGCCCCTTGCGGGCGCTTTTCTTTTTTGCGTGCCTGCCCAGAAGAAACCCAAAGAAACCCCAAGGAATTTTCATGAACAAGAAACTGACACTGCTTGCCGCAGCAACAGCGATGACGCTGCTTGCGACCCAATCCGCCCAGGCGCAAAAGAAATACGACACCGGCGTCACCGACACCGAGATCAAGATCGGCAACGTCGACGCCTATTCCGGTCCAGCTTCCGCCTACGGCGTCATCGGCAAGACCGAGGAAGCCTATTTCAAGATGATCAACGACCAGGGCGGCATCAACGGCCGCAAGATCACCTGGATCTCCTATGACGACGGCTATTCGCCGCCCAAGACCGTGGAGCAGGTCCGCAAGCTGATCGAGAGCGACGAGGTATTTTTGATCTTCAACGCGCTGGGCACGCCGACCCAGACCGCCGTGCAGAAATATCACAACGCCAAGAAGGTGCCGCAGCTGTTCCTCGCCACCGGCGCCAGCAAGTGGAACGACCCCAAGAACTTCCCCTGGACCATGGGCTTCCAGCCCAGCTACCGGGTCGAGGCACAGATCTTCGCAAAATACATCCTGAAGGAGAAGCCGGACGCCAAGGTCGCGATCTTCTATGCCAACGACGATTTCGGCAAGGATTACCTCGCCGGCATCAAGGACGTGTTCGGCGACAAGGCATCGAAGCTGATCGTGGCCGAAGAGAGCTACGAAACCTCGGAGCCTTCGATCGACGCCCATATCGTCAAGCTCAAGGGCACCGGCGCCGATGTTTTCGTCAACATCGCGACCCCGAAGTTCGCGGCGCAGGCCATCAAGAAGATCGCGGAGCTGGAGTGGAAGCCGATGCACCTGATGACCGACGTCTCGGTGTCGATCGGTGCGGTGATGAAGCCCGCCGGCCTCGAGGCCTCCGAAGGCGTGCTGTCCGCCGGCTATCTGAAGGACGCGTCGGATCCGCAGTGGAAGGACGACGAGGGCATGAAGAAGTTCATGGTCTTCATCGACAAGTACATGCCCGGCGCGAACATTTCCGACGCCAATCTCGTTTACGCCTATGCAGCAGCCCAGACGATGGTGCAGGTGCTGAAGCAGTCGGGCGACAACCTGACTCGTGAAAACGTGATGAAGCAGGCGGCCAGCCTCAAGGACTTCGTGCCCGACACGCTGATCCCGGGGATCAAGATCAACACCTCCGCCACGGACTTCGCGCCGATCGAGCAGCTCAAGATGTGGCGGTTCAAGAAGGGCCAGTGGGAGCTGTTCGGCGACATCATCACCGCCGAGACCGGAGGCTAGCTCACCTCGATTGGACAGGTCTCAACGAAATAGCGGCCGAAAGGCCGCTATTTTTTATGTGCGCTCGGCGGGCGAGCTATCCCGGCAGGAAGAGCGCAAAAGACTCGTCGATCGTGCGGCGCAAGTGACCGCGATAAAGCGCATGGTTGGCGTCATCAGGCGCGACCCGTCCCAGCGACGGCTTCGGGACATTCCTGAGCGGCACATAGGCGATCGGCGCAGCGATCGGCGTCAGCTGCGAGCCGGGCCCGGCGCGGAGCGTCGAGATGATGCCGTACATTTCGCCGGCAACCGTCGGCCGCGACACCGTGATCACGCGATGCTGTCCGTGCTTTATGATGACGAGATAGATGAAGCCGGACTGATGCGGCACTGCGACCTCGCCGGTGTGCTCATAGGCGGCATCGGTTCGCTCACCTTCGCGGAACACCAGTGACGAGACCCTCGGCTCCCAGACGATCTCGGTGCGGTAGGCGAAGATCGCGTCCTTGTCCCCGAACGACGGCCGCAGCGTGATGTAGACGTCCTCGAGCCAGGTCACCGCGCGATGGGCGTAGGAGCCAAGGCTGTCGGGCGCGACATCGCTTGCGGCCGGAGGCGTCATCACGACGACGCTTTTGCGCAAGGAGACGCCCAGCGCCTGCTCCAGCCGCACCGTCGTCGCCAGCGTGAACGGCCGCCGCCCGCCAAGGACCTTCTCCAGCGTCGACAGGCTGAGCTTGGCCTGCTCGGCCAGCGCTTGCCGGGAGATCCGGCGTCTGGCGAGTTCCTCGCGAATAGTCTCCGCGACCTCGCGGCTCTGCTCGTCCGAGAGCTGCTTGTCGGTGAATTTGTCCTGCATCTGCATCGTGGCCCTGCTCCAGGACGGCCATCCTAGCAGGGCGGACAAACCAGCACAAAACCGCACCTGGCCATCCCGGCGGCGGCCGATCCAGGCCGGCCGCGGCGGAACATTGCCGATCATTCTGCTCGCGAAATCGCCCGCTCCCGACCGATGCTCTGCAACGTCAAACACCTTCGGGAGCAAGCCAAATGGACAATTACGACGCGGTCGACAGCAACGAACACCCCTGGCTGGGCAGACTCATTGTGGTCGGACTGTTCCTTCTGGCGCAGGGCATCGCGGTGATGCTGGTCGCCTTCGTGGCCCTGCTGGTGAGCTTCGAGCCGGGCTGGTCGGCGACGACGGAGCAGGCCAGCCTGCTCCAGCCCCGCGATGCCCGATCCGGCACCCTCCTCCTCAAAGAAGACGGCGCCACCATCGAAGCGATCCGCCTCGGCATCGATATCGACGTCACGGTCTCCGGCCCGACGTTGCGCGCCCGCGTCACGCAGGTATTCCGCAACCCGACCAAGGACTGGGTCGAGGCGACCTATGTCTATCCGCTTCCCACCGGCGGGGCCGTCGATACGCTGAAGATGGTGGTCGGCGACCGCGTCATCGTCGGCGACATCAAGGAGCGGCAGCAAGCGCGCGTGATCTACGAAGAGGCGCGACGCGCCGGCCAGAAGGCCGCGCTCACCGAGCAGGAGCGGCCGAACATCTTCACCAACTCGGTCGCCAATATCGGCCCCGGCGAAACCGTGCTGGTGCAGATCGAATATCAGGAGCCGGTGCAGCAATCCGCCAACGAATATTCGCTGCGCCTGCCGCTGGTGGTCGGGCCACGCTACAATCCGGCGCCGATCGTGCAGAGCGTCGACTTCCGCAACGATGGCTCCGGCTGGGGCGCGACGACGTCGGACCCGGTGCCGGACCGCAACCGCATCTCGCCGCCGGTGCTGGATCCTGCCCGGAATGCGCCGGTCAATCCGACCAGCATCACGGTGCGCCTGAAGGCCGGGTTTGCGCTGGGTGAGGTCAAGAGCCCTCACCATAACGTCAAGATCGAGAGCCCGGACAGCACGACACGAATCGTCACGCTCTCCGACGGCATTGTCCCCGCCGACCGCGATTTCGAGCTGACCTGGAAACCGGCCGCGGAGAAGGCGCCGTCGGTCGGCCTGTTCCGCGAGCATGTCGGCGATGCCGACTATTTGCTCGCTTTCGTTACACCGCCCACCACCGAGCAGGCGACCCAGAAGCCGCTCCCGCGCGAAGTCGTGTTCGTGATCGACAATTCCGGCTCGATGGGCGGAACGTCGATCGTACAGGCCAAGGCCAGCCTCACTTATGCGCTCGCTCGTCTCCAGCCGACCGATCATTTCAACGTCATTCGCTTCGACGACACCATGGACGTGCTGTTTCCGACCTCGGTGCCGGCGGATGGCACGCATGTCCGCGAGGCGACTTCGTTCGTCGATGCGCTGCAGGCGCGTGGCGGCACCGAGATGGTGCCGGCGATGCGTGCAGCGCTGACCGACAAGCTCGGCGACACCAGCATGGTTCGCCAGGTCGTGTTCCTGACCGACGGCGCCATCGGCAATGAGCAGCAATTGTTCGAAACGATCACGGCGATGCGCGGCCGCTCACGTGTGTTCATGGTCGGCATCGGCTCCGCGCCCAACACCTACCTGATGACGCGCGCCGCCGAGCTCGGCCGCGGTGCCTTCACCCATATCGGCTCCGTCGAGCAGGTCGAGGAACGCATGCGCGGTCTGTTCGCCAAGCTGGAGAACCCGGCGGTGACCGGCCTCAGTGTAAGGTTCTCCGAAGCCAAGGCCGACGTGACACCGGCGATCATTCCGGATGTCTATCGCGACGAGCCGCTGGTGCTGGCGGCAAAACTCGACAAGCTCGCGGGCTCGATCGAGATCAAGGGACGCGTCGGCGACCGTCCGTGGTCGGTGACGCTGCCGCTGCAGAGCGCAGCCGAAGGCAAGGGCCCGTCGAAGCTGTGGGCGAAGCGCAAGATCGGCGACGCCGAAGTGGCGCGCACCATACGGGAACTCACGCCGGAGCAGGCCGACAAGGCGATCCTGGCGCTGGCGCTCGACCATCAGATCGTCACGCGACTGACGAGCCTCGTCGCGGTCGACAAGACGCCGAGCCGTCCCGAAGGCGAGCCGCTCAGGCTCAGCGAATTGCCGATCAACCTGCCGGCCGGCTGGGACTTCGAGAAGGTCTTTGGCGAGCGGCCGCAGGTGCCGGATCAGTTGCGCGAGCGCCATGCCGATGCGCGCAATCAACCGACGGCAAGGCGGCCGACACCAGCTTCACCCGATGCGATCCGTCTGCCCAAGACCGCAACCTCGGCCGAGCTGAAGATGATCGCAGGCCTGGTCCTGATCGTGCTTGCCCTGGTCCTGTTCGTGTTCAACCGGCGTCAGACCTTGCTCACTGACGCCGCTTGAGAGAGGAGCCCCCCAAACTCCTCTGTTAGCGCGCGCGGCTGCCCGTCCCACACCAACGGCCGCGCGCGCCTTTTTCGAAATGACGAACGAGAGACACCGATGACCCGCTTCGTCTCTCCCCTGGTCCTGGCGCTGATAGGCATCCTCCTGTTCGGCGACGGCGCCTACATCCACGCCAAGGCCTGGCTCGCGCAGGTGCTGCTGCAGCGCGCGTTCGACAGGAGTGTTGCGACCGGCGAAGTGGTCAAGCCATGGTCATGGGCCGACACCTGGCCCGTCGCGCGGATCGAGGTAAAGCGGATCGGCGCCAGCGCGATCGTGCTGGAAGGCACGAGCGGCCAGGCGCTCGCTTTCGGTCCCGGCCATATCCTCCAAACGGCTGACGCGGGCGAGCGCGGTGTTGCCGTCTATGCCGGCCATCGCGACACGCATTTCCGTTTCCTGCGAAACGTCGCCATCGGAGATATCATCGAGATCACCCGTCGCGACGGTAGGCAGTTCCGCTATCGCGCGGACGCCTCGGCCATCGTCCGCTTCGATGAATCCGGCATCGATCCCACGGCGCAGGATTTCCAACTCGTGCTCACCACGTGCTGGCCGTTCGAGGCGGTGACGCCCGGGCCCGAACGTTATGTCCTGCATGGCGTCCTGATTGGCGTCGATAAAGATGAATAAGTGCGATGCATCGCTCATTCCATCACGCGGCATACCATGTGGTTGCCAGTCCGAAGAACTCGCCATAGAACAGAGTGACGCACCGCCAACAAGAACAACAGGTGAGGTCACGCCATGGAAGCTCGCGTATCTGCTGCGTCCGGTTCTTCGCGCCCATGGTCTCCAACGCCCGACGCCAGCGACATCGTCAAGGGCATCCACGCCATGCTGCACCCGCACAACATCGTGCTGGTGGGCGCGACCGACAAGCCCGGCAACTATGCCGAGCGCATCTGGAACAATCTGGTCAAATACGGCTTCGAGGGCGGACTCTATCCGGTCAATGCCAAGCGAGAGACCATCTGGGGCGTCCCCTGCTTCAAGGATTTTGCCAGCCTCCCGGAGAAGCCAGATCACGTGCTGGTGCTGGTGCCGGCGCGCTTTGCGGTGCAAGTGATCCGCGATGCCGCAGCGGCCGGCGCGCGCTCGGCCACCATCGTCACCTCGGGCTTCAGCGAGTTGCAGGATGAGGAGAGCCAGAAGCTCGCGGCCGAACTGCAGGCGGCCGTGCGCGAGACGGGCCTGGCCGTCACCGGCCCGAATTGCCTCGGCAATCTGAGCGCAGGCGAAAAGCTCTTCACCAATATCGACGACCGGATCGTCACCATGGAACAGGGCGCGGTGGCGATCGCCGGACAATCCGGCGCCATCGTCATGGCGATCCGCCAGGCGCTGGAGGATCGCGGCGTCGGGGTGGGCTACATGGTGACAACCGGCAACGAAGCCGGCCTCGAGACGCCGGACCTGATGCGCTATTTCGCAGAGGATCCGAGCATCAAGGTGATCGTCGTCTATCTCGAGGGCGTGCGCAACACCAAGGCGTTCCGGGAGGCCTGCAAGGCTGCACGTGCCGCGAGCAAGCCGGTGATCGCGCTCAAGCTCGGCGCGTCCGAGGGAGGCCGCGCGGCGGCGATGGCGCACACCGGAGCGCTCGCAGGCTCGATCGAGACATTCGATGCCGTTGCAACGCGCGAGGGCGTGATCCGGGTTGGCGGGCTCGACGAACTGATCGAGACCACCGAATGCTTCGTTCACTCTGTCGTGCCCAAAGGCGACCGGCTCGCCGCGGTCACGCTGTCCGGCGGCAAGCGCGGCATGCTGATCGATGCCTTCTACGCGGAAGATCTGAACTTCGCGCCGCTGAGCACGCATGTCAGCTCGGAGCTTGCGAAAATGCTCGGGCCAGGCTCGATCGTCGGCAATCCGCTCGACGCCGGCTTTGCCGCGGTGGTCGATCCCTCCGTCTACATGAAGTCGATCGAGCTGATGATCGAGGATCCCGATATCGACATCGTCATCATCGATGCCGAACTGCCGAAAGCGCCGCACGAGCTGCGTGAGCGCAATCTGCGCATCGTCAACGAGATGGCGAGCCGGGCCGGTAAGCCGGTGATCTACATCAGCGCGATGTCGATCGGCTTCACCGAGTTCACCAAGTCCCTGCGCAAATCGCTGCCGCATCTTGCAGTGATGCAGGGCATGGACCGCGCGGTGACCGCGATCAGGTCGCTGCTTGCCTATGCCAAGCTTCGCAAGGAGGTGCCTGACATCGCCTCGAGCTCAAAGCCTGCCGCGCGTGCCGTGCTGGAGAAGGCGCTGAGATCGGCAACCGGCGCCGCGCTCGACGAGGTCGCCTCGAAGAAGCTCCTGAAAGCCTACGGCATCCCGATCTCGAAGGAGGCGATCGCGCAGACGGCAGCCGAGGCCGTGAAGATCGCCAAGCAGATCGGCTTCCCGGTCGTGGCAAAACTCGTCAGCGCCGAGATCCTGCACAAATCCGACATCGGCGGCGTGGTGCTGAATCTCACCACCGCGGCCGAGGTGAAGAAGGCGTTCAGCGACATCACCGCGCGCGTGAACAAGCTGAAGGGCAAGCCGAAGCTCGACGGCATCCTGATCGCGCAGCAGGTCAAGGCCGATCTCGAGCTCGTGGTCGGCGCCTCGCTCGATGCCGAGATGGGTCCGGTCGTGCTGTTCGGCACCGGCGGCATCGACATCGAGCTGATGAAGGACGTGGCGCTCGCCGGAGCGCCGCTGGACGAGGCCGAAGCGCGACTCCTGATCGGTCGCACCAAGGCCGGTATCAAGATGCGCGGCTATCGCGGCAAGCCGGCCTTGCACGAGGCTTCCGCCGTGAAGGCGCTGGTCGGCCTGTCCAATTTGATCGCGGATGCCGGCGACCGGATCGCCTCGATCGACATCAATCCGTTCCTGATCAATGCCAGGACGGGCGTCGCCGTCGATGCCCTCATCGTCCTGAACAATGCCGCGGCAAAGCGTGCGGCCGGACATTGACGTCGCGGAAGGCGGGTTACGCTTCCCTAACCTGCCTTACCTAGAATCGCGGCCATTCGGGCTCCTTCCAACTTTCCTGCTTTGGCCGTAGAATCGCCCCTGATGGCACGCGCGAGCAATCTGGTGATCGGAACGGCGACGCTGGCGGTGATCGCCGTGGCGTTCGGCGGCCTGCTCGGCATGCAGAAATGGCGCACCCTCCAGAGCCGCAGCCAGTTGCGCGTGGTGTTCGAGGGCGGCTCCGCCAGCGGATTGCGGCGCGGCGGGCCGGTCAATTTCGACGGCGTGCCCGCCGGCCAGATCCTGTCGATCAAGCTGGACAATCCCCGCAAGGTCGTGGCGCTCGTATCGCTCGATAACGCCGCGCCGATCCGCAAGGATACCGTGGCCGGCATCGAGTTCCAGGGCCTCACCGGAGTCGCCGCGGTGTCGTTGATCGGCGGCGCCCCCTCCGCCCCGCCGGTACCCCTCGACTCGGACGGCGTCCCGGTACTGACCGCCGATCTCAGCGATGCCGAATCCATCGTCGACACCCTGCACAGTGTCGACCGCACGATCGTGAGCAATGCCCCGGCGATCAAGGAGGGCCTGCGCACGTTCGAGACCTACACCGCCGATCTCAAGAGCAAGGGCGACGAAATCGATTCCGTCATGGCCAAAGTCGACAGTGCCTTCGTGGGCTTCGACAAGGCTGTCACGAAGATCGAAGGCGTGGTGCCCGGCTTCGTCGACGGCAAGGCCGACGAGCTGTTCGAAAAGGTTCAGGGACTGCGCGAGCTCGCCGACACCATGAAGAAGAAATCGGCGAGCTACCTCGACGACATCCGTCGCTCGCTGCTCGACGTCAGCGAGGCCGCCAACAAGATGAGCGGGACGCCCACACCCGCCGCCGCACCGCGCCCGCCGCGCAAGCCGGCGCAGAAGAAGCGGTAGCGCCTACCACGCGTAACGCACGACGCCCTTGCCGGCATAGGAGCGGGTGACGTTCGAGAACTCGCTCTCGAAGGTCGCCGACGCGGACCAGCCGTTCATCCAGCTCATCTGTATCGCCGCCGTGGTCAATGCGGAATCGCGCGCCTGGACGGCCCCGTTCACGACGAACGCCGATCCCGGCAACGTCTGAAACACCGCACCGACGGCGCGGTCCGGATTGTAGTCATGGGCCCAGGCGACGCGGCCGCGCAAGGTCATCAGGCCGCCGGCCGCGGCGAATGACTTGTCCGCGCGCAGGCCGAGTTCGGTGCGGGTGCTGGTCATGTCCTTGGCGGCATAGTTGAGCGCAAAGGTATTGTTGCCGACCACCGCGAACTCCGAATAGCCCGGCAGGCTGAACATGGTGGCCTGGAGCGCTGCGTAGGGCGTGAGGCCGATCCACTGCGTGGCCTGGCGATAGCCGCCCTCGATACGGCCCGAGAACGCATTGGCCTTGAACTGCGCACGCAACTGATCGACCCCGGCAGCGGTGACGATGCGATTGGTCGTGACGTCCTGCCAGCCGTAGGCCAGCGCGGCCATGATGTAGGCCGGTCCCACAGTATGACGCACGAACGCGCCGGCCTGGAACAGGTCGGAGCGGCCCCAGCCAAGCCCGTTGACGTTGAAGCCGGTGCCGCCGCCGGCAAGCGCGATGCCAGCAATCGTCGAAGGCGAGAAGCGGTAGTCGAGACCGACGGCGGTGCCATAGACGCTGCTGGTGGTGTTGTTCGAACCGAGGCCGGCCTTGCCATCGGTGGTCTGCGAGCCGCCATAGCCGGCCGCCCACACGTCCCAGCGCTGCTCGAACGTCAGAGCCGGTGCCTTGCGAGAGATCGAGGCAAAGGCGTCGCGCGCGCTTTTGTCACGCGCGGCCTTGCCGGTCGCGGCATAGGCGTTCGCACTGATCTCGTCGGCGTATGGCGTCGCACCAGGCGTGCCACTGCGCCCAGAGCCGAACACGTCGGTGAGCAAGCCGAGGAACAGGTTCATCGCGTTGAAGGTCGTCTGCTGCGAACCCGTCGCCGGTTCGCCGGAAGCCTGTGTCAGGCCGTTCGGGCCGAGGCCTGCGAATTCGGCTTGCAGAAAGCCATTCGCGTTGAAGAAATTCTGAAGCGTCGCGGCAACGTTCTTCTGATTGACGTTGAGGGCGTACTTCGCGGCGTAGTCCAGCGTGAAATTGAGATAGACGGTGCCGCTGGGATCCACGGTCGTCGTGCCAATCAGGCCGCCGGGAGCGGCGACACCGGCAAAGTTGTCGGAGGCAGAGCCGGAAAACTGCATGATCTTGTATTGCGGCAAGATGGCGCTGCCAGCGTACAACGAGACGCCGACGGTGCCGTTCAGGCCAACATTGCCGAGAACATTGGCAAAGCTCGCGGTGGATCCGCTGCCGACCTGCACGAGGTAGACCGCACCGGACTGAAAGGCGAGGTCCCCCAGAACCAGCACGCTCGAGCCCGGACCACCGTCACCGGGCGCGAAGATGCCGCCGGCAGCGACGGTGGTATTACCGACGATCCCGGCGCCGAACAGCGCTCCGCCCGCGTTCACGGTGGTCAGGCTCGATTGGGAGATGTCGCCATCGACCCGCAGGATGCCGCCATTGACGGTCGTCGTGCCGGTATAGGTATTGGTGCCCGAAAGGACCAGCGTTCCGCTGCCTGCTTTTTCGAGGGAACCGGCGCCGATGAAACCGCACCCGCAGGGATCGTAGTCGCCGATGACACCGTCGACCAGCGTCGAGCGATTATTGCTACCGACGACGAGCGTGTTGCCACCCCCGATATAGTAGGTGCCATTGCCTTCGATCGAACCGGCCGTGATGCGGCCGTCACCGTTCAGGCCGCGGCTGATCCCGAAGTCAACGATGCCCGTGCCGGTGGTGATGAAGCGCGCGTTGCCGCCGGTGGAATTGTCATAGAACTTGGTCGCGCCGCCGTCCTTGGTGATGATGGTGGCATTGGCGGCCGTCGACAATCCGCCGAAAGCGGTCTGGCCGTCGACATCGTTGATGATTGTTGCGTTGTCGGCGGTCGCGGTGCTTCCCGGCACGGCGCCGAAGCTCGTGCCGCCAAAGTCCTTGTTGACGATGGTCGCCGAGCCCGCCGAGGCTTGATCGATGAACGCGGTGGTGCCGCCGTTCTGGTTAGTGATGCTGGCGGAGCCTGCATTGGTCCGGCCAAAGAAGCCGATCAAGCCGCCATCGTTGGTGATGGTCGCCCGGCCGGCCGTGGCGGTGTCGGTCCCGGTTCCGAACGGATCGCCAAAGTACAGCTGGCCGTTGTTGGTAATGACCATAGAGCCGGCGGATGTTGCGTTGAGAAACATCGTCGTGCCGGAGAAACTGTTCAGGAGCGACGTGATGCCCGACGTGTCGGCATTGACGACGTTGAAGAGACCGTCGTTGACGACGGCGCCGATGATGCTCGCGGTATGCGTCGGGTCACCAAGCTGCAACGCCGCGCAGGAGCAGATGAAAGTGTCGCCGGTATAGATATTTGCGCCGAGCAGCGCCAGGATACCGGGTCCCTGGACGTTGATCCCGCCGCTGCCGGTGATGCGCGAGGCGATCACGGCCGACGGATCCGCCGTGCCGGTGACATCGTTGGTGAAGAACGTGGTGCCGCCCGGGGCTAGCCGAAGGTCGCCGCCCTGGATGGTGTAGACCGAATTGTCGCCGGTGACGTCGAAGCCAACGAGGCCGGTGAGCTGGACGCCACTCGGCGCGACCGTCACGGTGCCGGCCGTGGCCGGCGTCAAGACTCCCGAGTAGCCGAATATCGTGCCGGCTGACGCGGGATCGTAGGCGCTGCTGGTCGAACCGAAGACATCCGTCCAGTTCGTGGTGGTGGTGTCCCACACCCCGCCGCCACCGTTGATGGCACCGTTCGGCGTGGTCTGCGATCCGTTGAAGACCTGCTGCGCTGCTACGGGATTTGTCGCGGCGGCCGCGCTCAAGGCGAGGCCAAGCCAGAATGCCGTGCGAACCGGGGCAACACCCCGGCGCGAGCAACCCTGCCCGCTCGATGGAAATCCAGCTCCCACGCTCAGCCCCTGCCCCCGGCGCTCTCAGCGGCGCCGCGCGGAACGTAGGGCATGGGTACGGCCAGTAGAACTACGGCAAGGCAAGAATCAGCCAAGGAGGCTGCAACTTAGGCAGATTCAACAGCTCATGTTGCAACCGCGCCACGCGTTGCCGCGCCCGGCTCTCAATTCACGCGTGCGAAGGTGCACCAGGGGGTCCGGCCTTGTGTACGGTCGTTCACATCATTCGCGATGAAGGGCGGGTGCGCCAAACATGCTACCCGCCCTGCGCCATCCGCAACGGCTCAGTAATTGCTGGCCGCTGCCTCGTTCGGGATGCCCTCGATCGGGCACTCGTCGGTCCCCGGGGTCGAGCGGGTCATGGCCTCGACCATGTCCCGCGTCCCTTCCGGATCGGCGATCCAGTTCTTGTAGAAATCGTAGGGGCAGGCCGCAACACCGCGCGGGCTTTCGCCGGAATTGATCATGCCGGTATAGCCGCGGTGGACCAGCTTGTAGAGATGGTTCTGCGACTGGCCGTTGCGGCGCGCATCGCGGATCAGATGTTTCGAGAGCTGCGCGTACTGGATGCCGTAATCTTCCTCGCCGCACTCGCCAAGCGTGCGGCCGTCGAAGCCGATGATCGCGGAGTGACCGAAATAGGAATAGACGCCGTCGAAGCCGGCGGCGTTGGCGACCGCCACATAGACATTGTTGGCCCAGGCCATCGCCTTGGAAATCAGGATCTGCTGCTCCTTGGCCGGATACATGTAGCCCTGGCAACGCACGATCAGTTCGGCGCCCTTCATGGCGCAGTCGCGCCAGATCTCGGGAAAGTTGCCGTCGTCGCAGATGATCAGGCTGACCTTCATCCCCTTCGGGCCGTCGGAGACATAGGTGCAGTTGCCGGGATACCAGCCCTCGATCGGTACCCAGGGCATGATCTTGCGGTACTTCTGGACGATCTCGCCCTTGTCGTTCATCAGGATCAGGGTGTTGTAGGGCGCCTTGTGCGGATGTTCCTCGTGGCGCTCGCCGGTCAGCGAGAACACGCCCCATACCTTCGCCTTGCGGCAGGCTTCGGCGAAGATCGCGGTCTCTTCGCCGGGCACCGCCGAGGCGGTCTCGTACATCTCCTTGGAGTCGTACATGATGCCCTGGGTGGAGTATTCCGGGAAGATCACGAGGTCCATGCCGGGCAGGCCGGCCTTCATGCCGACCAGCATGTCGGCGATCTTGCGGGCATTGTCGAGCACCTCGGCCTTGGTGTGCAGGCGAGGCATCTTGTAGTTGACCACCGCGACGCCGACGGTGTCGTTGCTGCTGGAAATATCGCCGTGAAGCATCTTGAGCGCTCCTGTATCTTGTTCGTGTTGGGTTGCCGCGCGCGTTAGTGGCTGATCATCCAGGGGCGCGCCGTGGGAAAGCCCTTTGCTCCGCTCCTGGTCTTGGTCACCAGCCGCGCCGGCTTCTTCCTGTCCGGCGCGCTCTTGTCCTTCACGGTCTTGCCCGACGAGCAGCAGCCGCAGCCGGGGCCATGCGAGGCCTTGTATTGCGCAAGCGTTTGCGGCGCATGCGTGCTGCGCTCGTTGACGGCGTGCGCCTTGCGGGTCTCCGCCGGCATGCAGAAGAAATTTGGTGCGGTCAGGATCACGCGCGGCGCCATGGTTTCACAATGCGGGCATTCCTGCGGGTCGTCGCATTCCGCCATCGGGCGCAGATCCTTGAACGGACCGCAATCGTCACAGAGATATTCGTAGACCGGCATCGCATCATCCCCACGCTTTTGCCTGTTTCGAGAAGTCCCGCGGCGGATGCGGGGCGGCAAATCCGTGCCGTCCCGCATCCCGTCGCGCAGGGAGACTATTTGTCCGGCGAGATCGGCATCTGGATATCGCCGGTGATGTGCTTGATGGGACCCGCCGCCGACGGCATGACGTCGAAGTCGAAGATCTCGGTCGGCAGCCACAGCGTGGCGCAGGCGTTGGGCACGTCGACGACGCCGGAGATGTGGCCCTGGCACGGCGCGGTGCCGAGGATCGAGTAGGCCTGGGCGCCGGAGTAGCCGAACTTCTTCAGGTACTCGATGGCGTTCAGACAAGCCTGGCGATAGGCGATGTGGACGTCGAGATAGTGCTGCTTGCCTTGCTCGTCGACCGAGATGCCCTCGAAGATCAGATAGTCCTTGTAGTTCGGCGTGATCGGCGACGGCTTGAAGATCGGATTCTTGATGCCGTACTTCGCCATGCCGTCCTTGATCACTTCGACCTTGAGATGCAGCCAGCCGGCCATCTCGATCGCGCCGCAGAAGGTGATCTCGCCGTCGCCCTGGCTGAAGTGCAGATCGCCCATCGAGAGACCGGCGCCGGGCACATAGACCGGGAAGTAGATCTTCGAGCCGCGCGAGAGGTCCTTGATGTCGCAATTACCGCCATGCTCGCGCGGCGGCACGGTGCGGGCGCCCTCGGCTCCGATCTTGGCCTTGACGTCGCCCTTGGCGCGGCCGCCATGGGCGGTCGGCGCGAACGGCGGATTGGCAAGACCGGGCACGCGGGTCGGGTTGGTCGAGATCAGCTCGGCCTCGCGCTTGTTCCAGGTGTCCAGCATCTTCGGATCGGGCAGGCAGCCGATCAGGCCGGGATGGATGAGGCCGGCAAAGTTCACGCCGGGGACGTGACGCGACGAGGTGTAGAGACCCTTGATGTCCCAGATCGACTTCTGCGCCAGGGGGAAATGGTCGGTGAGGAAACCGCCGCCGTTCTGCTTGGAGAAGAAGCCGTTGAAGCCCCAGAGGCTCTCCTTCATCGGACCGACGTCGAGCAGGTCGACCACGAGGAGATCGCCGGGCTCGGCGCCCTTGACGCCGATCGGACCGGAGAGGAAGTGCACGATCGACAGGTCGATGTCGCGCACGTCGTCGGCGGAATCGTTGTTCTTGATGAAGCCGCCGGTCCAGTCATAGGTCTCGATGATGAAATCGTCGCCGGGATTGACCCAGGCCACGATCGGGATATCGGGGTGCCAGCGGTTATGCACCATGTCATTTTCGTAAGCCGACTTGGTGAGATCGACCTTGATCAGTGTCTCTGGCATCGAGAAGCTCCCCTTTTACACGGTTGGTTAGACGGACAGATATTTCGAGACCTGCGCGGCATCGACGGCATCGCGCGGATCGTCGCGCACGATCTCGCCGTTCTCGATCACCAGCACGCGGTCGGCGATGTCGAGCGCGAAGCTCAGCACCTGTTCGGACACGACGATCGAGAGCCCCTTTTCGTCGCGGATGCGCTTCAAGGTGCGCGCCATTTCCTTGATGATCGACGGCTGGATGCCCTCGGTCGGCTCGTCCAGCAGCAGCACTTTCGGCTTGGTCGCGAGCGCGCGCGCGATCGCGAGCTGTTGCTGCTGGCCGCCCGAGAGATTGCCGCCGCGGCGGCCCTTCATCTCCAGAAGCACCGGAAATAATTCGTAGATGTCAGCGGGCACTTCGGTCCCGCCGGAGACGACGAGGCCGGTCTCGATGTTCTCCTTCACCGTCATGGTCGAGAAGATCATGCGGCCCTGCGGTACATAGGCGAGGCCCTTGGCCACCCGCTCGTAGCTCGGCAGGCCGCCGAGCTCGGCGCCGTCCATGCTGACCGAGCCGCTCTTCGCCGGCAGGATACCCATCAGCGACTTCATCAGCGTGGTCTTGCCCATGCCGTTGCGGCCCATGATCGCCACGATCTCGTTCGCGGCGACCTTCACGTTGAGCCCGTGCAGCACCTCGCTCTGGCCGTAAGCGACGTGAAGATCGGAAATAGCCAGCATCGAGATTCTCCTCAGTGTCCCAGGTAAACTTCGATGACCTTGGGGTCGTTCTTCACCTTGTCCATGGTCCCCTCGGAGAGAATCTGGCCCTGGTGAAGCACGGTGACCTTGTGCGCGATGTCCTCGACGAACTTCATGTCGTGCTCGATCACCAGCACCGAACGGTTCTTGATGATGCGGTTGAGCAGTTCGGCGGTCTTGGCCCGCTCGGACACGCTCATCCCGGCGACGGGCTCGTCGAGCATCAAAAGGTCCGGATCCTGGATCAGCAGCATGCCGATCTCGAGCCATTGCTTCTGGCCGTGGCTGAGCAGGTCGGCGCTCATGTTCAGCCGATCCTGGAGGAAGATCATCTCCGCGACCTCGTGCACGCGGTCGCGGACGGCCGCATCGCGGGTGAAGGTCAGCGCGCCGAACACCGAGCGGCCGCGCGGATAGGAGATCTCCAGATTCTCGAACACCGTGAGGTCGTCATAGATCGAAGGATTCTGGAACTTGCGGCCGACGCCGGTCTTGACGATCTCGTTTTCCTTCATCCGGGTTAGCTCCTTGCCGCGGAACTGGATCGAGCCGGATGTCGCTCTGGTCTTGCCGCAGATCAGGTCGAGCACGGTGGTCTTGCCGGCGCCGTTTGGGCCGATGATGACGCGGATCTCGTTCTCATCGACGTAGAAAGAGAGATCGTTGACCGCCTTGAACCCGTCGAACGACACGGTCAGCGCTTCGACGGCGAGCAGGAATTCCCTGGGCTGTTGACCTACGAGCATGATGATCTCCTCACTCCGCCGGGGCACCGTCGGCGACCGAATTGTCGGTCCAGCCTTCGGGTTTCGGTTTGCGCGACGAGATCAGACGATCGATGCGCGGCTGCACATAGTCGCCCCAGATCCCCGCAAGGCCGTTCGGGAAGGCCAGCACGACGGTGATGAACAGCCCGCCCAATCCAAACAGCCACAATTCGGGAAAGGATTCCGACAGGCTGGTCTTGGCAAAATTGACCAGCAGCGTGCCGTAAACTGCACCAAGGATCGACAACCGGCCGCCGACCGCGGTGTAGATCACCATCTCGATCGAGGGCACGATGCCGACGAAGGACGGCGACATGAAGCCGACGTTGAGCGCGAACATGGCGCCGCCGATCGCGGCGAACACGGCGGCGATGCAGAAGGCGAAGATCTTGAAGTTCGCGACGCTATAGCCGGAGAAGCGGACCCGGTCCTCCTTCTCGCGCATCGCAACCAGGATACGTCCAAGCTTGGAGTGCCGGACGAACTGCGCGATCATGATGCAGGCGAGCAAGAGTCCAACTTCGAAGAAGTACAGCACTATCTTGGCGTGATCGGGCCGGATGTCCCAACCCTTCAGCGTCCGCAGATCGGTCATGCCGTTGATGCCGCCAGTGTAGCCCTGCTGTCCCACGATCAGGATGGTGAGGATGGCCGCGACTGCCTGGGTGATGATGGCGAAGTAGGTGCCGCCGACCCGGCGCTTGAACATCGCCGTGCCGATGATCAGGGCAAAGATGCCGGGGACCAGGATAATGGCGAGGATGGTGAAGGTGAGACTGTGAAACGGCTGCCACAACAGCGGCAGCGACGTGATCTGATTCCAGTCCATGAAGTCCGGGATGCCGGGGGTCGACTGGATCTTGGTGTTCTCGACGCTCGATGCTTCGAGCTTGAGGAACATCGCCATGCAGTAGCCGCCGAGCCCGAAGAACACACCTTGGCCGAGGCTGAGAATTCCGCCATAACCCCAGCAGATCACCAGCCCCAGCGCGACGAAGGCATAGGTCAGATATTTTGCGACCAGGTTGAGCCGAAAGACATCCAGCGTGAGCGGCAGGACAACGACCAGGAAGACCGCGAGCACCAGAATTCCGATGAGCTCCGATCGATTGAAGAACCGATTGTCGGTCATGGCATCAGCCCCATTTCTCACTTGCGGACCTTGAGGGCGAACAGCCCCTGCGGCCGCAGCATCAGGATTCCGACAACGGCGAGCAACGTGAGCACCTTGGCCATCGAGCCCGACATGAAGAACTCGAGGGTGGATTGCGTCTGCGAGATCGAGAATGCCGACGCGATGGTACCGAGCAGGCTGGCGGCACCGCCGAACACGACGACGAGGAAGGTATCGACGATGTAGAGCTGACCCGACGTCGGCCCGGTCGATCCGATCATGGTGAAGGCGCTGCCGGCGACGCCGGCGATACCGCAACCGAGCCCGAACGTGTAACGGTCGACCTTCTCGGTGTTGATGCCGACCGCGCCGGCCATGATGCGGTTCTGCACCACAGCGCGCACCTGGCGGCCCCAGCGCGACTTGTACATCACATAGGCGACGCAGACGGTGATGAGGACGGTGAGACACATCACGAAGACACCGTTGATCGGCACCTCGATGCTGTCGCTGACGTGCAGCGAGCCAAGCATCCATTGCGGCAACTCGACGCCGACCTCGCGCGCGCCGAACACGGAGCGATAGGCCTGCTGCAGCATCAGGCTGAGACCCCAGGTGGCCAGCAGGGTGTCGAGCGGGCGCTTGTAGAGATGCCGTATCAGCACCCACTCCACCAGCATCCCCAATGCGCCGGACGCGACAAAGGCCAGGATCATGGCGAGGAAGAAATAGCCGCTGAACAGGCTCGGCAAATAGGTCTGAAAGAAATTCGAGGTCATCCAGGTGACGTAGGCCCCGAGGATCATGAACTCGCCATGGGCCATGTTGATGACGCCCATCTGGCCGAAGATGATCGCGAGCCCTAGGGCCATCAGGACGTAGACCGAGAACAGGATCAGTCCTGCAAAGCCCTGCATGACGAAGATGGAACCAAGATCACCAAGCGAATAGTCGCCGAACATCGATGTCCTCCGTCGGGGATAGGGTCCCGCGTCGCGAGCAGGTTCGCGACGCGGGGGTCTTGGGTATGGACTTGCAATCCACGCCAGGGAGCGGTGTGATCTTGAGGGAAGCCGCGGCTGACGCCGCGACTTTTACTGGTAGCCCTTGGGGAACGGATCCGGCTCGACCAGATCGGCGGTCTCGTAGATCAGCTCGAACTGACCATCGAGCTTGGCGCGTCCCACCCGGGTCTTCGACCAGAGGTGATGGTTTTCGTGGATGCGCACATAGCCTTCCGGCGCGCCCTTGAACTCGACGCCGGGCGAAGCCGCCGCAATCTTGTCGACATCGAAGGAGCCGGCCTTCTCGACCGTCAACTTCCACAGCCACGGGCCGAGATAGGCAGCCTGGGTGACGTCTCCGATCACGGTCTTCTCGCCCCACATCTTCTTGAACGCGGGCACGAAGGCCTTGTTGTTCGGATTGTCGAGAGACTGGAAGTACTTCATGCAGGCATAGGCGCCCGCGATGTTCTCGCCGCCGATGCCGTCGATCTCGTCTTCGGTCACCGAGATCGTCAGCAGCGCCTGCTTGGACAGGTCGATGCCGGCAGCCTTGAGCTGCTTGTAGAAGGCGACGTTCGATCCTCCGACGACGTCGGTGAAGATCACGTCGGGCTTGGTCAGCTTGATCTTGTTGATGACCGAGTTGAACTGGGTGTTGCCGAGCGGATAGTACTCCTCGCCGACGACCTTGCCCTTCAGCACGTTTTCGACGTGCTTGCGCGCGATCTTGTTCGAGGTGCGCGGCCAGATGTAGTCGGAGCCGATGAAGAAGAACGACTTCGCTCCCTTTTCCTTCGCTATCCAGTCCAGGCCGGCGAGGATCTGCTGGGTCGCTTCCTGGCCGGTGTAGATCACGTTCTTGGACTGCTCGAGGCCTTCGTAGAAGGTCGGGTAATAGAGCATGCCGTTGTACTGCTCCACGACGGGCAGCACGGCCTTGCGGGAGGCCGAGGTCCAGCAGCCCATGATCGCCGCGACCTTGTCGTTGACGAGCAGCTTCTTGGCCTTCTCGGCGAAGGTCGGCCAGTCGCTGGCGCCGTCCTCCTGGATGAACTTGATCTTGCGCCCGAGCACGCCGCCGGCGGCGTTGATCTGCTCGATGGCGAGCTTCTCGGCTTCGATCGAGCCGGTCTCGGAGATCGCCATGGTGCCGGTCGCCGAATGCAGGATGCCGACGGTCACTTCGGTGTCGGTGACCGCAAGGCCCGTCGTATTGACCGCCGAGGTGGCCGGCGTCTGCGCAAAAGACGCCCGCGGCAGCATCGAGATGGCCGGCACGGCGGCCATTCCCATCAATAATTTGCGCCGGAGCGGCGATAACAGGCCCTTGTTTGCTTCGTCTGACATGAGCACCCCACTTTTGTTCGAGGACACGCGATTGGTCCTGAGAGGATGGCTCGAATTTGTGCACCGCAAGCATACGCAAGATCGCGTATACTGCACCGCAAAATAGCGACGTAGGCTTTTGGTACGGGATTTGCGAGAGGTCCGGCGAGTTCGGGAGCGGGGTTTCAGTGGCAGGGCGGCAGCGAATAGACCGCGTCAGGCGCCAGTACAACCAATGGGTCGCCAACCAGACGCTGGAAGACTACGCGCTGCGCTTCACCGCCAAGAGCGCACGCCGCTGGTCCGCCGCCCGCGTCGCCAACACGGCCATAGGCGCGATCTCGTTCCTGGTGCTCGAAGCGATCGGCGGCACCATCACCCTGAATTACGGCGTCACCAACGCCGCTGCCGCGATCCTCGTCGTCTCAACCATCATCTTCTGCTGCGGCGTACCGATTGCCTATTATGCCGCCAGATGCGGCATCGACATTGACCTGCTCACCCGCGGCGCCGGCTTCGGTTATATCGGTTCGACCATCACGTCGCTGATCTATGCCTCCTTCACCTTCATCTTCTTCGCGGTCGAGGCGGTGATCCTGGCGACCGCGCTCGAGATGTGCCTCGGGATTCCGCGTCCGATCGGCTACCTCATCAGCGCGGTCGCGATCATCCCGCTCGTGACCTACGGCATCACGCTGATCAGCCGCTTCCAGCTCTGGACGCAGCCGCTCTGGGTCGTCCTGCACATCCTGCCTTTTGCCGCGATTGCATGGGCCAATCCCCACTCCTTCACGGAATGGCACAAATTTGCCGGCGAGCACGGCGACCTCGGCGGACATTTTGATCTGCTGCTGTTTGGCGTCGCCTCCTCGGTGGTTTTCTCGCTGGTGGCGCAGATCGGCGAGCAGGTCGACTTTCTGCGCTTTCTGCCACGCGACCGCCGCACCTCCAGGGCGTCGTGGTGGATTGCGCTGATGAGCGCGGGACCGGGCTGGATCGTGCTCGGCGCGCTAAAGCTTCTGGCCGGCTCGTTCCTCGCCTTCTTTGCGCTGAGCCACGGTGTGCCGCCGGAAGAGGCCGCCGAACCCGCGCATATGTACCTGGTCGCATTTCAATACGTGCTGTCGGAGCCGGATCTCGCGCTCGCGCTGACC
This sequence comes from Bradyrhizobium sp. SZCCT0153, assembly GCF_018129995.1. GTDB lineage: Bacteria > Pseudomonadota > Alphaproteobacteria > Rhizobiales > Xanthobacteraceae > Bradyrhizobium > Bradyrhizobium japonicum_G. Next base: position 548,434 of record NZ_JAFCKS010000003.1, on the reverse strand, counting down.
GGCGTATTCGTGATCCTGTCGCAGCTCAAGATCAACGTCACCAACGCCTATGCCGGATCGATCGCCTGGTCGAACTTCTTCTCGCGCCTCACCCACAGCCATCCCGGGCGCGTCGTCTGGCTGGTGTTCAACGTCATGGTCGCGCTGCTCTTGATGGAGATCGGCGTCTACAAGGCGCTCGAGCAGACGCTTGCGCTCTACTCCAACGTCGCAATCGCCTGGGTCGGCGCGCTGGTGTCCGATCTCGTCGTCAACAAGCCGCTCGGCCTGCGTCCACCGCAAATGGAGTTCAAGCGCGCGCATCTCTACGACATCAACCCGGTCGGTGTCGGCGCGATGACGCTCGCGATCATCGTCTCGATCGCGGCGTTCTACGGCCTGTTCGGGCCGACCATGAAGGCGCTCGCGGCCTTCGTCGCGCTCACCGTCGCCTTCGTCACCGCGCCGGTGATCGCCTGGCTCACCGACGGTAAGTACTACATCGCGCGCAAGCCGAAGCGGAGCTGGGCCAACATCGAGTCGATCCAGTGCTGCATCTGCGAGCACAGCTTCGAACCCGAGGACATGACGTCCTGCCCCGCCTATGCCGGTCCCATATGTTCGCTGTGCTGCTCGCTCGACGCGCGCTGCCACGACCTCTGCAAGCCACATGCGCGCGCGCAGGTACAGTTCGCCGACGCGCTCAGCAGGATTTTGCCGCAGCCGATCTATCAGCGGATCAACTCGCAGTTCGGCCATTACATCGGCGTGTTCGTCGTCTCCGCCGGCCTCGTCGCGCTGGTGCTCGGGCTGATTTATCTCCAGACCTCGGCGAGCATTCATGGCGAGAACACGCTCGTCTCCAACGTGCTCTGGAAGGTCTTCTTCTCGCTCAGCATCATCATCGGCGTGGTCGCCTGGCTGTTCGTGCTGGCACAGCAAAGCCGCCGCGCGGCGGAGGCCGAAACCAAACGGCAGACCACACTGCTGATCCAGGAGATCGACGCGCACAAGCGCACCGACGCCGAGCTCCAGCGCGCCAAGGAGGTCGCCGAATCCGCCAACCTCGCCAAGAGCCGCTACGTCGTGGGCCTGAGCCACGAGCTGCGTTCGCCGCTGAACGCGATCAGCGGCTATGCCCAGCTTCTCGAACAGGATTCGACGCTCAACACCAAGCCGCGCGACCAGGTCCGCGTCGTCCGCCGCAGCGCCGATCACCTCTCCGGCCTGATCGACGGCATCCTCGATATCTCCAAGATCGAGGCGGGGCGGCTTTATCTCTCGCGCGACGAAGTGCGCTTGAGCGAGTTCCTCGACCAGCTCGTCGGCATGTTCCGTCTTCAGGCCGCCGCCAAGGGCATCGACTTCGTATTCAGGCGGCCGCCGCACCTGCCGGTTGTCGTCTATGCCGACGAGAAGCGGCTGCGCCAGGTGCTGATCAACCTGCTGTCCAACGCGATCAAATTCACCCAGACCGGCAGCGTACAGTTCGTCGTGCACTATCGCAGCCCCGTCGCGGAGTTCGAGGTGATCGATACCGGCCCCGGCATCCAGGGCGACGATCTCGAACGGATCTTCGCGCCCTTCGAGCGCGGCGCGCTCGGGGTTTCGCAGCCACAGACCGGTACGGGATTGGGGCTTACGATCAGCCGGCTGCTGGCCGGCGTGATGGGCGGCGACATCAAGGTCGCCAGCACGGTCGGCCGCGGCAGCACCTTCAAGGTGAAGATACTGCTCTCGGAGGTCACCAATCCCAGGCGCATCGCGCCGGTGGAGGCTCCGGTCTCCGGTTATCACGGCGCGCGCAAGACCATTCTCGTCACCGACGACGACCCCGTTCATCGCGACCTGTTGCGCGAGGTACTGACTCCGCTCGGCTTCATCCTGCTCAGCGCTCCCGACGGGCCGGGCTGCCTGGCGCTGGCGCAGCATTGCCGGCCCGATCTGTTCCTGCTCGATATTTCCATGCCGGGCATGGACGGCTGGACGGTCGCGGAGACGCTGCGCGCGAGCGGCCATCACCAGGCGCGCATCCTGATGGTGTCGGCCAGTGCGCTCGAAGCCCACGGCACGCCGCTGGCGCAGCCCTTCCACGACGGCTATTTGATGAAGCCGATCGACATTCCGCGATTGCTGGAGACGATTCGCCAGCTCCTCAAGCTCGAGTGGCAATACGGCTCGGACGAGATCCTCGTGCCGTTGTGGCAGCCGGAGAGCGGCTCGCGGCCGCCGGTGCGGCACATCGAGGCACTGATCGGGCTTGGCCAGATCGGCTACGTCAAAGGCATCCAATTGAAGCTGGACGAGATCGGCAGCGAGCACCCTGAACATGCCGATTTCGTCGCGCAGATGCGATCGCTGGTCGACCGCTTCGACCTCGACCAGTACATGGCCACATTGAAAACATTGCATGCGTATGAGCACTGAGCCGAAAAAGCGCGACGTCGCGCTGGTGGTCGACGACTCCCCGGAGACGCTGCGGCTGCTCACCGACGCGCTCGACGGCGCCGGAATGACGGTAATGGTGGCGCTCGACGGCGCCTCGGCGATGCGCATCGTCGACCAGATCACGCCCGACATCGTGCTGCTGGACGCGGTGATGCCCGGCATCGACGGCTTTGAGACCTGCCGGCGCCTGAAGCGCGACGCCGGCCTTGCCAATGTGCCCGTGATCTTCATGACGGGCCTTGCCGAAACGGAGCACATCGTGCGCGGGCTGGAGGCCGGCGGCGTCGACTACGTGACCAAGCCGATCGTGATCGAGGAGATGCTGGCGCGCATCCGCGTCCATCTCGGCAATGCCCGGCTGACCCAGAGCGCGCGCGCTGCGCTCGACGTGTCCGGCCGCTTCCTGTTCGCGGTCAACCGCCAGGGTCACGTGCTCTGGGCGACGCCGCAGGCGCAGAAGCTGCTGTCCGACCACCACGGCACACAGGCCGACGACTTCGTCCTGCCGCCCTCACTGCTGCAATGGCTGGGGCAGGCGAAGGGCAAGGGCAGCGCGAAGTCGCAGACGGCCTCCCTGCCAGACAATCCGCAACTTCGGTTCTACTACATGGGCGAAACCGCCCCGAACGAGTTCCTGCTGCGCCTCTCCAGGGAGTCCGGCACTGCGCTGCCGCCCGAATTCACCAGCGAGCTCGGCCTCACCACCCGCGAGGGCGAGGTGCTGGCCTGGCTCAGCAAGGGCAAGACCAACCGCGACATCGCACAGATCTTGGGATTGAGCCCGCGCACGGTCGACAAGCATCTGGAGCAGATCTACGCCAAGCTCGGCGTGGAGAACCGGACGGCGGCCGCGGCGATTGCGGCGAATGCGACACGGCGGAATTCGTAGCGATACTGCGAATGAGTCGAGACGCAACCTACCCAAAAAACAGTGTCGTCCCGGACAAGCGCAGCGAAGCGGAGCGCAGATCCGGGATCCATAGCCACAGGGAGAAATTTGGCGAAGACTCGAAGTTATCAGCTCGTCTTATAACCACTCCCTGGGAGTATGGGTCCCGGGCTCGCTTCGCGCCCCGGGGACGACAGCGGAGTTTGTGGCAATCGCGACCGGCCCTCACATGCACGGCCCCCTCACCCGTACACGAACGCCTTGTCGTCCAGATCCGTCTTCGGAATCTCGTCCTTCTCGGTCCAGTAGTCCTGGCTGTGCTGCCATTCCGGCTTGTCGCCGCGCTTGGGCAACAGGTTCATGTCGCGCATGATGTAGCCCGGATTGAAGTTTTCCGGATCGATCCAGGGCAGGATCGGCATGTTGTGGTCTTCGGCGCGGAGCTTGACCTCGACCTTCTTCGTGCCCTTCGCCTTCATGTGGCCGAGCAGCCGGCAGACGAAGTCGGCGACGAGATCGACGCGCAGCGTCCAGCTCGCGCGGAAATAGCCGAACACCCACACCATGTTCGGCACACCGGTGAACATCATGCCGCGATAGGTGACGGTGTCGCCGAAGGCGAGCGGCTTGCCGTCGACCTCGAAGGCGATGTCGCCGAGTGCGGCGAGATTGAAGCCGGTCGCGGTCACGATGATGTCGGCCTCGAGCAGTTCGCCGGATTTGAGCTGGATGCCGTTCTCGACGAAGCATTCGATCTCGTCGGTGACCACGGAGGCCTTGCCGCTGGCGATGCCCTTGAACAGGTCGGCATCCGGCACGAAGGCGATGCGCTGCCGCCACGGCCGGTAGCTCGGCGTGAAGTGCGTCTCGACGTCGTAGTCAGGACCGAGCACCGCGCTGATCTGGCCGATCAGCTCCTTCTTGACCTGCTCGGGCTTGGAGATGCAGAGCTTCGTGAACGCGTCCTGCTCGAACAGGATCTTGCGGCGAACGATCTCGTGGATCCATTTCTCGTCAACCTGAAGCCGGCGCAGCTCCTCCGCGATCTCGATGGCATTGCGGCCTAGCCGGAAATAGGTCGGCGAGCGCTGCAGCATGGTGACATGCGCGCATTTGTCCGCGATGTTCGGTACCAGCGTCGCTGCGGTCGCGCCCGAGCCGATCACGACGACCTTCTTGCCCGCAAGGTCGATGTCGTCAGGCCAGGTCTGCGGATGGACGATGCGGCCCTTGAAGCTATCAGTGCCCTTCCATTCCGGCGTGTAACCTTCCGAATGGCGATAATAGCCCTGGCACATCCAGAGGAAATTGGCGGTGAAGGTTTTCGGTTCGCCGGTGTCGGTCGTCACCGCCTCGATGGTCCAGAGATTGTTCTCGCTCGACCAACTCGCGGAATTGATCTTGTGCTTGTAGCGGATATGCCGGGCGATATCGTTGTCGTCGATCACCTCGTTCATATAGGCGAGGATTTCCTCGGCGGTCGCAATCGGCGGGCCGACCCAGGGCTTGAAGCTGTAGCCGAAGGTGTGGAGGTCGCTGTCGGAGCGGATGCCGGGATAGCGATGCGTGGTCCAGGTGCCGCCGAACGTCGCCTGCGTTTCCAGGATGACGAAACTCGCGCCCGGAAGCTGCTTTGTCATGTGATAGGCGCTGCCGATGCCGGAGATGCCGGCGCCGACGATCAACACGTCGAAATGTTCAGAAGCCTGTTTGGCCGTAGCGTGACTGCGAACAGCGACATTCATTGTTGCTTCTATGCCTTGCTTATTTTTGTGGCCGCCCTTGTCCGGGCAACGCGCTTCCTCCGCAACGGGCAGCATCGCTCGTCGCGTTTCCGCTACAAAATGACATAGATCAATTCGCGGTCAAATCACAGCGCCGCACCCCAGCTCCGCGCGGTCTGCAAGATCCAGTCGCGATAGAGCGTGAGCGGCGTGACGCCGGTCAGCCCGCCGCAACCGGCAGCGCCGTTCGGGCCCGTGGACCAGCTGATGACGCCGACCAGCACGGCACCGTTCGGCTTGTCCTCGAACACGGGACCGCCGGAATCACCCGTGCACGCACCGATTCCGTCGCGAACACCGTTGGTTACGGGATCGACCAGCCGGATCTGGAAGGCGCCGGGCTGACCCGTGGCGACGAGCGCAGCGACACGAATCGTGCCGCCACTCTTGCCGTCACCGCGCACGGTGACACCGATACCGGCAACCACGAAGCGGCTGCCGATCCGGATCGGAATATTCGGCATGCCGACCGGCACCGTGGATTTTCCCTTGAGTGGAATATCGAGTTGCAACAGCGCCACGTCGGCGGTGGCGCGATGTGCCTGCATCGCCTGCATGTTGAAGTTCGGATGGATCGCGACGGTGCGCACATTCAGCAATTGCGGTTGGCCGTCGGCGCCGCGGTCGATAATCTTGTAATCAGCCCCCGGCTGCACGCAGTGGGCGACGGTAAGCACCAGTCTTGGCGCGATCAAGCTCCCGGTGCAAAAGTTGCCGCGCGAGCCGACGATGGTGACGACGGCGCGCGCGACACCATCCGCCTGCGGCGTGCCGCCGCCGACGATCGCATGGGCGGGGGCCGCGAGCAGCAGCGTGGCTATGATGAGAATGACCGGCTTTTTCATGGGAACACGCTCTGACGACGGCATCGGTGACGGCGAAGGATTGCTTCAGACTGGCCCTTGCCGATATCGCATGCTAGCCCTCTTGGAAAGGAATTGACGAGGGCGGAACCTTGACGATCGAAGCTGTGATCTTTGATTTTGGCGGCGTGCTGACGAGTTCGCCATTCGAGGCGTTCACGCGATTCGAGGCCGAGCGCGGCCTGCCCGTCGACATCATCCGGCGCACCAATGCCGCCAATCACCTGGAAAACGCCTGGGCGAAGTTCGAGCGCGCCGAGGTCGATATCGACACCTTCGACCAACTGTTCGCCACCGAGTCGCTCGCGCTTGGCGCGGAGGTACGCGGGCGCGACGTGCTGCCGCTGCTCCAGGGCGATCTGCGCCCCGAGATGGTAGAGGCGCTGAAGCGCATCAAGGCGCAATTCAGGACCGGCTGCATCACCAACAATCTGCCCGCGAACGCGATCGGCAGCATGACCGGGCGCTCACTCTACGTCGCTGAGGTGATGGTGCTGTTCGACCACGTCATCGAGTCCGCGAAGATCGGGCTGCGCAAGCCCGATCCGCGCATCTACAAGCTGATGGTCGAGACGCTGCAGGTCGATCCGAACAATTGCGTCTATCTCGACGATCTCGGCGTCAATCTGAAACCCGCGCGCGAGATGGGAATGACGACGATCAAGGTCACCAGCGGCACGCAGGCGATCGCCGAGCTCGAGGCAGCCACGGGGTTGACGCTGGGTTAGTCTATCATCCCGGTCATTCCGAGCGCAGCGAAGCAATCCAGACTGCCTCCGCGGAAAGACTCTGGATTGCTTCGCTACGCTCGCAATGACGAGATTGGATCGACGCTCATCGCCAAACTTCTCACTCCGCCGCAGCGGCGACCCGTTCGGGGAACGCCGCCGCGAGCGAGGCGCGATCCGGCTTCAGCACGCCGCGCTCGGTGATGAGGCCGGTGACGAGACGCGCCGGGGTGACGTCAAAGGCGTAGTTCGCGACCGGCGAGCCCTCCGGCACGATCCGAACCGTCTCCAGCCTGCCATCCGCAGTGCGGCCGGTCATATCGGTGACCTCAGTGCCACTGCGCTGCTCGATCGGAATGTCGCGGATGCCGTCATCAACGGCGAAATCGATCGTCGGCGACGGCAGCGCGACGTAGAACGGCACGCAATTGTCGTGCGCGGCGAGCGCTTTCAGATAGGTCCCGATCTTGTTGCAGACGTCGCCGTTGGCAGCGACGCGGTCGGTGCCGACGATGGCGAGATCGACCATGCCATGCTGCATCAGGTGCCCGCCGGTGTTGTCGGGGATCACGGTGTGCGGCACGCCGTGATGGCCAAGCTCCCAGGCGGTGAGCGAGGCGCCCTGGTTGCGCGGACGGGTCTCGTCGACCCAGACATGGACCTTGATGCCGCGCTCATGCGCGAGATAGATCGGGGCGGTCGCCGTGCCCCAATCCACGGTGGCGAGCCAGCCTGCGTTGCAATGGGTCAGCACATTGACCGTCTCGCCCGGCTTCTTCGCCGCAATCGCTTCGATCAATTTCAGGCCGTTGCCGGCGATGGCACGGTTGATCTCGACATCCTGTTCCACGATCTCATCGGCGCGCGCATAGGCAGCTTCCGCCCGCTCCAGCGGATCAATCGGCGCGAGACTCGCGTGCATCTCGTCGAGCGCCCATTTCAGATTGATCGCAGTCGGCCGCGCCACGACGAGCCTGTCGTAGGCGCGTTTCAGGCCGGCATCGGAGGAATCCTCGCGCATCGCGAGCGCCATGCCATAGGCCGCAGTGGCGCCGATCAGCGGCGCGCCGCGCACCAGCATGTCGCGGATCGCGACCGCCGCGTCCTCGCACGAGGTAAGCCGCGCGACCACGAACTCATGCGGCAGCCGGCGCTGGTCGATCGCGCCGACCGACCAGCCATCATGCTCGCGCCAGATGCTGCGGAAATGCTTGCCGTCGACCTTCATGGCATTCTGCCTTTCGTCTCAACCGCGCAGGATGCGCCCCGCCACGGCATCGAGCTTCTTCAGGAGCTCGGGATCGCGCGCCTCTGGCGCAGTGATCAGCGCGGTGTCGAGCGCACGGTCCGAGCCAATCGGGCACGGCTCATGCTCGCGCGGAAAATCCTTGGCGAGCCGCGCCACCAGCGACTTCGCCTTGTCCGCGTTTGTGGTCAGCACGCGGATGATGTCCTGAACGGTGACCGCGTCATGATCGGGATGCCAGCAGTCGAAATCCGTCACCATGGCGACGGTGGCGTAGCAAATCTCGGCCTCCCGGGCGAGCTTCGCCTCGGGCATGTTGGTCATGCCGATCACCGAATAGCCCAGCGTCTTGTAGGTCATGCTTTCCGCATAGGTGGAGAATTGCGGCCCCTCCATGCAGACATAGATGCCGCCGCGCGCGAACGCGATGCCCTCGGCTTCGGCGGCCGCGGCGAGGTGAATACGCAAGCGCGGCGACACCGGATGCGCCATCGACACATGGGCGACGCAGCCCCGGCCGAAGAACGAGCTCTCGCGCTTGTGGGTGCGATCCACGAACTGGTCGACGAGGACGAAGGTGCCGGGTGGCATCTCCTCCTTGAAGGAACCGCAGGCCGACAGCGAGATCAGGTCGGTGACGCCGGCGCGCTTGAGGACGTCGATATTGGCGCGATAGTTGATGTCGGAGGGCGACAGCCGGTGACCCTTGTCATGGCGCGGCAGGAATACGATCGGCAGGCCGGCAATGGAGCCGCGCCGCAGCGGCGCCGACGGCTCGCCCCAGGGACTCTGGATCACCTCTTCGCGAGCATTCTCAAGCCCCGGCAGATCGTAGATGCCGGAGCCGCCGATGATGCCCAATACCGCCTGCGTCATGCCTGCTCCACTCTGTCAGCTACCTGCGACAAGGTTAAGCTATGCCAGTTTTGCGGCGGTTTTGGAACGGGGGTGGAGCGGTCTTGCAGTCCGGAAGAGACGAGCGTTTGACTAAGCCGCGGTCGCCGGCTGCAGCTGGGTCGCGACCATGCGCTCCAGCGTCTCGACCGACTGGAAGTTCTCCGGCGTGATCTCGGACTGGGGAATGGTGAAGTCGAACTCGGCTTCGACGCCGAGCATCAGGTTCACCATGTCCATCGAGGTCAGGCCGACGTCGACGAGCTTGGCCTGCGGCGTGACGTCGGCGACGAGCGAGTTCTGCTCGAGGATACCCTTCACCAGCTTGATGATGCGATTGCGCACGTCAGTATCGAAGGCCTGCATCGGCAAATTCCCGTTTGTCTGTCATAAGGTCGGACCGGTTGCCGGGTACGATGGGCACGACGCGACGATCCTGCAATGGTCGGTACCATTACTTCGCGTTTCTTAGTAAACGATGACTCAGATTGTCTGGAATTCGAGCTTCTTCCAGATTCCTAACGCGATTGCGGAAACTTGGGTGATGCAAACAACCCGACCTTAACTGTTCATTCGGAATTGCAGATCGTTTACCCTGTATTTCATCGACGAATTTGAATTAAATCCGTAGCCTCCAATCACAAGCAAAGATGGTCGGAAGATCGCTTTAAGCGGCATCGCGAATGATGCCGGCGATCTCGAACGGCAAACCGGAGGCGGACGAGCATGAACGTGCGTGAAGCAGTTCTCACTGTCGACGAGACGCAGACGAGCTTTCTCGAGCAGGGTCCTTCCCTCATCGAGCGCGCCGCCCGAACCGCCGCCGCGGCGGCGGCCGACGCAGACGGGGTCGATCGCGACGCCCGATTCCCGCACAAGGCTTTCGAGATCGCGCGCGAGCAAAAGCTGCTCGGCGTCATGGTCCCGGTCGAGTTCGGCGGGCTTGGTGCCTCGATCCACGACGTCACCGACATCTGCTATACGCTGGGACGCGCCTGCGCCTCGACCGCGATGGTCTATGCGATGCACACGACCAAGGTCGCCTGTGTCGTCAGGCACGGCCACGGCATTCCCTGGATGGAAACCATGATGCGGCGCGTCGCACGCGACCAGTGGCTGCTCGCCTCCTCCACCACCGAAGGCCAGAACGGCGGCAACATCCGCGCCAGCGCGGCTGCCGTCGATCACGCCGGCGACACCGTCTCGCTCGTGCGCGACGCCACCGTCATCTCCTACGGCGCCGAGGCCGACGGCCTCGTCACCATCGCCCGCCGCGCCACCGAGGCCGCCGCCTCGGACCAGGTGCTGCTGGCGCTCGCCAGGGACGATTATTCGCTGAAGCAGACGCAGGGATGGGAAACGCTCGGCATGCGCGGCACCTGCTCGACCGGTTTCGAGCTGAGGGTCGACTGCCCCGCCGACCGCGTCTTCCCTGAATCCTACGACAAGATCCACGCCCAGACCATGACGCCCTTCGCGCATCTGTGCTGGTCATCCGCCTGGGCCGGCATCGCCGCTGCCGCGGTCACGCGCGCGCAGGCCTTCGTCCGCAAGGCGGCGCGCGGCTCCGGCGGCCAGATGCCCCCGGCCGCGGCGCATTTCACCGCCGCGAAGATGTCGCTGGCCAAGCTGCGCGCGCTGATCTCGGCCAATATCGACGCCTTCGCCAACGCCGAGCATGACGAACGCGCCCTGAGTTCACTCGACTTCCAGTCTTCGATCACTCTGTTGAAGGTGCAGGCCTCCGAGCTCGCAGTCGAGACCGTGATGCATGCGATGCGCACGGCCGGTCTTTCGGGCTACCGCAACGACGGTGAGTTCACCATGGGCCGCCACCTGCGCGACGTGCTGTCGTCGCCGATCATGATCAACAATGACCGCATTCTGGCCAATGCTGCGACCTCGACGTTGATGAGCGGCGTGCCAACCAGCCTTCGCGATTGAAAAGCTTTCGGGACTGACGTGCCTTACGGACCGACAAATCTTCTCGACCAACAACAATAATTTCAAATAGCAGGAAGTCGAATATGAACATTGCTGTTCTTCCCGATTCACCCGAGACCGCCCCGCAAGCCATCGATCCGCTCGATCATCTCGCCGACAAGCTGTTTCACCCCATGGGTTCGGACGGCGTCTACGCCCGCACCGCGCTTTATGAGGGCGTTGTCGAAAAGCTCGCCGCACTGATCACGAGCCATCGCGAGGCCGGCACCGAGGTGATGCGCTTCCCGCCGGTGATGAGCCGGGCCCAGCTGGAAAAATCCGGCTATCTCAAGAGCTTTCCGAACCTGCTCGGCTGCGTCTGCGGCCTGCACGGCACCGAGCGCGAGATCAACGCCGCGGTGAGCCGCTTCGATGCCGGTGGCGACTGGACCAGTTCGCTGTCGCCCGCCGACCTCGTGCTGTCGCCCGCCGCCTGCTATCCGGTCTATCCGATCGCGGCGAGCCGCGGCCAGTTGCCGAAGGGCGGCCTGCGCTTCGACGTCGCCGCCGACTGCTTCCGCCGTGAGCCGTCGAAGCACCTCGACCGGCTGCAATCGTTCCGGATGCGCGAATATGTCTGCATCGGAAGCCCCGACGACGTCGCCGATTTCCGCGAGCGCTGGATGGTGCGCGCGCAGGCGATCGCGGCCGATCTCGGTCTCACCTTCCGCGTCGATTATGCCAGCGATCCCTTCTTCGGCCGCGTCGGCCAGATGAAGGCGGTGAGCCAGAAGCAGCAGCAGCTCAAGTTCGAGCTGCTGATCCCGCTGCGCTCGGAGGAGCAGCCGACCGCCTGCATGAGCTTCAACTATCACCGCGAGCATTTCGGCACGACCTGGGGCATCCAGGACGCCGATGGCGAGCCGGCCCACACGGGCTGCGTCGCCTTCGGCATGGACCGCCTGGCCGTCGCGATGTTCCACACCCACGGCACTGATCTTTCCGCCTGGCCCGCCAAGGTGCGCGAGCTCATGGGCATGCAGCCGCACGTCGCGGCCGATGCTCATGGCGAAGGCTGGCGCTAACGGAACGAGGCCTGTCATTTCCACGGGAAAGACGAGCGTGATCCACACCAAGGTCCGATGCCGCGAGATCACCGAGGCCGACGTCGAGGCGGTCGCAGACCTTTTGACGCGCGGCTTCGTGGGCCGCTCGCGCGACTATTGGATCCAGGGCCTGCGCCGGCAGGCCTTCCGGCCGGTGCCGGAAGGCTACCCGCGCTTCGGCTACATGCTCGACAATGACGGCACGCCGGTCGGCGTGCTGCTGCTGATCTACACGACGCGGAAGGCCGGCGACGAGGTAGCCATCCAGTGCAATTTGTCGAGCTGGTACGTCGATCCGGCTTACCGCAACTATGCGCCGCTCCTGACCAAGATCGCCCAGCGGCACAAGGACGTCACCTATCTCAACATCAGCCCGGCGCCTTGGACCTGGCCGATCATCGAGACGCAAGGCTTTCGCGCCTATTGCCGTGGCATATTCTTCTCCGTACCCGCGCTGGCACGCGTCCCGCGCTGGAGCAAGATCGAGGTCATCTCGCAGCACGCCAAGACGATCGATGGACTTTCCGAAGTCGAAACCGAGCTCCTGACGCGGCACGCGCGCTACAATTGCCTCAGCCTCGTCTGCCGTACCCCGAAGGGAACGTTCCCCTTCATCCTGCAACCGGTGCGCATCCGCCGCGGCTTCATTGCGCCGCCCGCGATGAAGCTGATCTATTGCCGCAACGCTGCCGAGTACGTCGAATGCGCAGGGCGCATCGGCCGGCTGCTGCTGCGGCTCGGCAAGATCTCGGTCGCCGTCGACTCCAATGGCCCGGTTCCCGGCCTCGTCGGCATCTACACCGAGCGGCGCGGCCGCAAATATTTCAAGGGTCCGCACCGGCCGCAGCTCGCCGACCTCACGGATACGGAACTCGTGCTGTACGGACCGTAGGAGGTCGCGCCCTCCTGTAGCCCGCATGAGCGTAGTCTGTACGGCCCACTCTCCGCCTTGCTGGTCACCCTCCGTAAACTACTGCGCTTAAGGGAATTTTCCCGCCTCTTCGCTACCCTCGGCGGCTGAATTACGCTGCGTTAAGTCTATTGCCCGCCGAGACCTGCCGATCCCATGACGTCGACCCGCGACAACGAGCTTGGTGCACGCCGCGAAGAGGGCCCGCAGGCCCTGGTCGGGCTGAGCCAGCTTGCGCTCGATCACATGGAGCAGGGCGTCTGCGTCTACGACGCCGCCAACCGGATCGTGCTGGTCAACCAGCGCTATCTCAGCCTGTTCAACATGTCGGCCGAGACCGTCCGGGTCGGCACGAGCTACCGCGACGTGCTCGCCCACAGCGCGACGCTCGGCAACATCCCCGCAGGGGAAGTCGATGCGCTCTATGCAGCGCGCATGGCGCGGATCGCGGCCGGCCAGCCGTTCCGGACTGAACAGACGCTCGCGAGCGGCCTCGTCATGGCGCTCGAGCTGAAGCCGCTCCCCGGCGGCGGCTGGATGACGATCTGTGACGACGTCAGCCGCCTCGCACGGCTCGAGGCGGAGCTGCGCGTGCAGACCGAGCGCAGCCAACACGCGCTTGCCAACATGTCGCACGGTCTCATCATGTATGATTCCGACAGTCGCGTCGTCGTCTGCAACGAACGTTTCCTGAAGCTCTACAATCTCGACCCCGAAATCGTGAAGCCGGGCGCCACGCACGGCACGGCCATCGATCACTGGCTGTCGCGCGGCAATTTGCCGGGGATGTCGGCCGACGAGTTCCATGACGCCAGGCTGGAGGACGTGCGCGCCAGGAAGGCGAAAACCCTGCTGGTGATGCGCTATGACGGGCGGATGGTGCAGGCGGTCTCCCGCTTCCTGCCGGACGGCGGCTGGGTGACGGTGCATGAAGACGTCACGGAGCGGCTGCAATACGAGGAGACGCTGCGGCAGCAGAACTTCATTCTCGATGCGGCGCTGGAGAACATGGCGCACGGGCTCGCCTTCTACGACAGCGGGATGCGCCTGCGTGTCTGCAACACCACCTACCGGAAGATCTATCGGCTGTCGCCGGAGGAGACCAAACCGGGGACGCATCTCGCCGAGTTGATCGAGCGCTCGATGGCGAAAGGTGCGTTCTCCTCCGAATATAGTCCGCAGCAGCTCCTGGAAGCCGCCAGCGCGAGGATCGCCAACCGCGATTCCTCGCCGATGCGCCGGCGCATGTCGAACGACACCATGATCTCGGTGCGCTACTGCGCGCTGGCCGAGGGCGGCTTCGTCGCCACCTATGAGGACATCACCGAGCGCGAGCACGCAATCGAGGAGTTGAGCGAGCAGTATCGGCGCTTCGACGCGGCCTTGAACAACATGAGCCAGGGCCTCTGCATGCTGGATTCGAGCCTGCACGTGATCGTCTGCAACCGCCGCTACATCGAGATGTACGGCCTGTCGCCGGACGTCGTGAAGCCAGGTGTCTCGATGCGCGAGATCATGGAGCACAGCTGCGAGCTCGGCACCCATCCGAACACCACCGCCGCGCGGCTCTATGCCGATTATGTCGAGAGGCTGCGCGAGGGCGAGCACACGCTGCACCGCCATTTGAGCGACGGCCGGATCATCAAGCTCAATCACAAGCGAATGGAGCACGGCGGCTGGGTCGTCACCTACGAGGACGTCACCGAGCGCCACAAGGCCCAGGCTCGCGTGGCGCACATGGCGCGGCACGATTCGCTCACCGACCTGCCCAACCGCACGCTGTTCCGCGAGAAGATGGGCGAGGGACTGAACCAGGTCGCGATCGCCGGCGGCGCGATGGCCGTGCTGTGCTTCGACCTCGATAATTTCAAGACCGTCAACGACCGCCTCGGCCACGCGGCCGGCGACCGGCTGTTGCGCTGGGTCGCGGCGCGGCTGAAGGAGAATGTCGGCGAGCACGACACCGTCGCGCGGCTCGGCGGCGACGAATTCGCCGTCCTCCAGCGCGGACCGCAGCCGCAATCGGCGGAAAAGCTCGCACGCCGCCTGGTGGAGATCATCGGTCACCCGCCGCCGCTGGAGAACCAGTCGATCCATGTCGGCGTCTCCGTCGGCATCGCCATCGCGCCCGATCACGGGCTCGATGCCGACGAGCTGATGAAATGCGCCGACCTCGCGCTGTACCAGGCCAAGGCCAAGGGGCGCGGCGCCTTTCAGCTGTTCGAGCCCGAGATGGAGGAAGAGGCGCGCAGCCGGCACGCGCTGGAGCACGATCTGCGCGGCGCGCTCGAGGCACGTGAGTTCGACCTGGCATTCCAGCCGCAGGTGCGGCTCGACACCACCGAGCTGACCGGCTTCGAGGCGTTGCTGCGCTGGAAGCATCCGTCGCGCGGTTTCGTCTCGCCAGCCGAATTCATTCCGATCGCGGAAGAGAACGGACTGATCGTCCCGATCGGCGAATGGGTGCTGCGCACCGCCTGCGCGACCGCCGTGTCCTGGCCCGATGTCACCGTCGCGGTGAACCTGTCGCCGGTGCAGTTCCGCTCGCGCGGGCTGGTGGCGATGGTCACGAGCGCACTTGCGGAAGCCGGCCTGCCGCCGCAGCGGCTCGAGCTCGAGGTCACCGAGACGGCGCTGCTCGACGACAGCGAGGCGACGATCGAGATCCTGCACCAGCTTCGCGCGTTAGGGGTGCGCGTCAGCCTCGACGATTTCGGCGTCGGCTATTCCTCGCTGAGCTATCTGCGCAAGTTTCCGTTCGACCGCATCAAGATCGATCGCTCCTTCGTCGGCACGCTCGGCGAAAGCCCGGAGAGCATTGCCATCGTCCGCACCATCGCCAGCCTCGGCTCAGTGCTCGGCGTCGAGACCACGGCCGAGGGTGTCGAAACGATCGAGCAGCTCGACTTCGTCCGTGAATGCGGCTGCACCGCCGTGCAGGGCTATTATTTCGGCAGGCCGTGTCCGGCGTCCGAGGTCGGACGCGCCATCGAGACGCTGAACGCGGTTCGACGCGTGGCGTAAGGATCTGCGTTGGGTGGGTTAGCTCGCAGCCGCGCGAAGCGCGGTCCCTACCCCGCCGCAGGCAGCGCGCTATCCGGCGGCGTGCCCCACGGCCGCTCGGCCGACGCCAGCCCGATCAGGCGACCCTGGATGTAGTCGCAGCCCCAGTCGCGAAGCATGTTTGCGGCTTCTTCGTCCTGCACCCATTCGGCGACCGTCTTGATGTCGAGGCGGCGGGCGAGATCGATCAGGGTCTGCACGAAGGCGCGGTCGTCGGCCGAATGGGTGATGTTCTGCACGAAGGCGCCGTCGATCTTGACGATATCGACGCCGAGCTTGCGCAAATTCCGGAACGAGGTGTAGCCGGCGCCGAAATCGTCGATGGCGATGCGGCTGCCGAAATTCTTCAGCCGGGTGACGAAGCCGCGCACGTCGTCGATGTCCTGGATCGCGACCGTCTCGGTGATCTCGACGATCAGCCGTTCGGCAACGCCGGGATGGGCCAGCATCAGAGACTCGATGCCCGCCCACCAGTCCGGATCCATCGTGGTATCCGGCGAGATGTTGAGGCTGAGGCAGATGTCGGGCGCGGCCGCGAGCTCGGCGACCACCAGCTCGAGCACGCGATGATCGACGAGGCGGATGAGGCCGAGTCGTTCGGCGACCGGCACGATGTCGGGCGCCAGCAGCACCTGGCCGTCGCCCTGGTCCATCCGCACCAGGCATTCATGGAACGCGCGCTCGCGCGAGGCGGCAGCAACCACCGGCTCATAGGCAAGCTTGATCCGGCGCTCGTTCAGCGCGGTGACGATCTCGTCGGTGACGCGGATGTTGACGCGGCGCTGGGCGTCGCGCGCGGCATCCGGGCGCCAGGCCGCGAACGAGCCGACGCGGCGCCGCTTCGCGGCGTCCAGGGTCTCGTGGGCGCGATTGACGGCCTCGTCGGTGTTGCGGGCATAGCGCGGCACGCTGACCGCGCCGATCGAGGCGGTGACCGAGACTGGGCCGGATTTGGTCGGCACAACCTCGTCGCGGATGCCGGCGAGGAAGCGCTCGGCGGCGACGTTCATGTCGTCGACGGTGCAGTTCTTGAGGATCAGGCCGAACTTGTTGCCGGAGAAGCGCCCGAGCACGTCGCCGCCGCGCAGGCGCGCGCGAATGCGCTTGGCGACGTCGAGGATCACGGCGTCGGCAACGTCGAAGCCGAAGGCGTCGTTGACGCGGGCGAGATGATCGATGCCGACCAGCATGAAGGCCGCGGTCGAGCGGAAGCGGGTCGTCTCCTCGATCGCCTCGGCCAGCGCCGCGATCAGATGCGAACGATTGAGCTCGCCGGTCAGCGGATCGAGCCGGGCCAGCTTCGTCAATTCCTCGTCGCGGGCGTGGCGCTCATTGTTGATGCGGACGGAGCCGATCGCACGCACCGGGCGGCCGTCGGGCCCGGCGAACCAGCGCCCGGTCTCCTCGATCCAGACCACGGGATCGGCGGCGCTCAAGCGTACGCCATATTCGACCCGGTAGGGCGTGCCGTCGGCGCCATGTACGGCGGAGGTTTGCGCCAGCGCCGCGGTCCGCAGCGATTGCGCGGGCTCGATCAGCTTGGCGAACTCGGCGCCGGTGGCCAGCCGCTCGGCGGGAATGCCGGGGAAGATGGCACTGGCCTGATCACCCCAGACGATGGCATCGCTGGCGACGTCCCAGGCGAACACGGCCTGGCCGAGAGCAGCCAGGATGTCGGAGGCTTGCGGCAATGCGGGGGTCAAAATCGCCTCGTTTCGGGACAGCGGAGAGTCCTGGGTCGGCACAGGATAGAGCCAGATTCGCCTTTGACCCTAGGCAAAGTTCATAAACAATTTGGAAACCACGTTCTGCAGGCCTGCGGAACCAAACCGGCCCGGCCGGCATAGGCCTTGCGAGTACGTGACACGCACCGGCGCCAGCGTTCCGAAACGCGACAGGCTCGCCGGACCAACGGTGATTGCGATGTTCAGTACTGATCGATCGGTCCAGGCGGACAACGGCACGGGCACGGCCCTGGTGCCGCTGCTGCCGCTTCTGCGCTTGGCCAACAAGGCGCCGCTGTCGCGCCCCGATTCGAGCTTCGTCACCCAGCTGATCGCCAATGCCGAGCACCTGCCGCAGACGAACCGGCTCCGCTGCGCGTCTTCCGAAGACGCGCAGATGGCCTATGGCAGCAAGCATCCGCTGGGAAGCGTCAGCGCGCGGACGCGACAGGTGGCTTGAGGCCGATCAGCGCGGCGGCGCGTCGGGAGACGGCGGCGTGCCGTTGCCCGGCTGCAAATCCGGCGAAGGCATGCTCTGGACGGGCTTCGGCGCCGGGTGGTCCATCAGCACGGATTCGGCGACCGACTGCGCAGTGGGCGCGGGCGGCGCCACCGGTGCCGGTTGCGGCGCAATCAGCGGCTCGAACTTGGGCTCGGCGACGGCTTCATCGGCCGGCGCTTCGGCCTGACGCCTGGCCTTGCGCGAAGCGGGCGCTGTCGTCTCGCCGGCATAGGCGACGCGGCGGCGCGTGCGCTGGGCGATGCCGCCGAGGAAATCGGCCATCGCGAGCAGCACCAGCAGGAAATAGGTGGAGTTGCCGAATTTCGGCCACATCACGAATTCGGCCGCAGCCGCGCCAAACACGATCAGCGACAGCAAATGATCCATCAGGAATCTCGCGCCCGGCCGCGCGCCCTTCACCACCTCGAGCAGCAGCAGCACGATTCCGAGCGCGAGCATCACGTCGGCGAGCGTGACCGGCCAGGCCTCGCCCGTGATCATGGGCACCTTGAACAGCACGTCCGTAAAGGACACGCTCGGCATCAGGAAGGCGATGATATTGTAGACCGCGAGCGGGATCAGGAGCAGCGGGAAACCGACCATCGGCGAAATGCCTTCTCGATCAAGATATCCAGACAGGACAATGCGGCGGCGAAGCATTCGCTCCGCCGCCGTCACCGTCATATCTCATGGGTTGGCCGAAATCAGGCAGGCGAAATGATCCCGCCCGGAGAAAGATCCTTAACTCAGGACTCTTTCTTCTTCAGGACCTGACGGCCCTTGTACATGCCGGTCTTGAGGTCGAGATGATGCGGACGACGGAGCTCGCCGGAGTCCTTGTCTTCCACATAGGTCGGCTTCTTGATGGCGTCTGCCGAGCGGCGCATGCCACGGCGCGACGGCGAGGTTTTTCTTCTCGGAACGGCCATTTCAATATCCTCTAGGGATTGGTGTCATCAGGGCATCGTCCACAGGACGGCTCAGCACCCAAACGGGGCGAGCGGAATGCCGATCAAGGCCGCGCTTATAGAGGAAGGCTGGCCCTAAAGCTAGGCTCTTGGACCGGAAAATACGTCCGGAAAGGGCCAGAAATCAGCGATTTTCCCGCCAACAGGTCGAAAGCGAGCTGGCCTGCGCCCTGGCAACATAGGTCCCGGCCAGGCGCCTGACACCCGGTCCAGGGGTCCTGGCGCTGCGTTTGACCGGATTCGGCAGGATCGAGGCCAGAAGGGCGGCTTCCCGGGGGGACAGGTTGGCCGCCGACTTGCCGAAGGCATAGGCGCTGGCGGTCTCCACCCCGAACTGGCCCTGCGGTCCCAGCTCGGCGATGTTGAGGTAGATCTCCAGGATCCGCGCCTTGGGCAGGACGAAGTCGATCCACAGCGCCAACGGGAATTCCAGCGCCTTGCGGACGAAGTCCCGCCCCTGCCACAGGAACAGGTTTTTTGCGACCTGCTGGGTGATCGTCGAGGCGCCCCGGAACGGCGTACCGTCTTCGTTCGCGTCGTCGATCGCCTCGCGCAGCGCGCCCCAATCGATGCCGTGATGCTTGCAGAAATGGGCATCCTCGGCCGCCACCGCCGATCGCGGCAGTGAGGCCGACATCGCCGCCAGATCGATCCATTCCCGATGCATCGGCGCGCCCCGCAAGCTTCGCCAGGCCATCAGCGTCGAAACCGGATGGCCGGTGCGGTAGAACGGCGCAATCACATAGGGCGCGAGAGCCACGACCGCGAGCGCTACCAGCAGGATTTTGACGATGCGCAAATCGACCTTCCCGGCGCAAAATGAAACGCGGCCACGGCTCTCGCCATTAAGTCTGTGATAATTCGGGCCTTTTCCAGCGCTTTTTAGCCCTTCCAAACGATTGACTGAAGCGGGCGCATAAAGGATTGTCCCGCCGAATTTTGGTTCTGGAGCCCTTCTTGATGACCGGCACGTCCCCGTCCGATTTCGCCAAACGTCTGGACAAGACCGCTGATGACACCGAGGCCCTGCTCGGGCGCCTGTTGGCGGACGACATCCTGCCCGATGAGATCGCCCGGCCCAAGCGACTGATGGACGCAATGCGCTATTCGAGCCTGAACGGCGGCAAGCGCCTGCGACCGTTCCTTGTGGTCGAGAGCGCGGCCGTGTTCGGCGTGCCGCGCGAGGCGGCGCTGCTCGCCGGTGCCGCGCTCGAATGCATCCACTGCTACTCACTGATCCATGACGATCTGCCGGCGATGGACAATTCGGACCTGCGCCGCGGCCGCCCCACCCTGCACAAGAAGACCGATGACGCGACCGCGATCCTCGCGGGCGACGGCCTGTTGACGCTCGCCTTCGACATCATCACCCGCGACGAGATCCACCGCGACGCCAATGTGCGGCTGCTGCTGACGCGCGCGCTGGCGCGCTGCGCCGGCATCGGCGGCATGGTCGGCGGCCAGATCCTCGATCTTGCCGGGGAAGGCCGTTTCGGCGACCGCGAGCCGGTCGATGTCGCCCGTCTCCAGCAGATGAAGACCGGCGCATTGCTGCGCTATGGCTGCATCGCCGGAGCGATCCTCGGCCAGGCCTCGCAAAAGGAATATCAGGCGCTCGACGATTACGGCCGCGCACTTGGCGAGGCCTTCCAGATCGCCGACGACCTGCTCGACGTGGAAGGCGACGCGGCTGCGCTGGGCAAGCCGTCGGGCCAGGACGCCGCGCTCGGCAAGACCACCTTCGTCACCCAGCTCGGCATCGAGGGCGCCAAGCAGCGCGTGCGCGACCTGCTCGCGCGAGCCGACAGCGCCGTGTCAATCTTCGGCGACCGCGCCGCAGTGCTGCAAGCCGCGGCGCGCTTCGTGGCCGAGCGGAAGAACTAGCCACGCGATGACGGGCGGCAACAAAGAGGATCCCGCCCTCGTCCGCTTCCGCCAGATGTCGCGGCCGATGCGGCTGATTTACGCCCGGCCGCGGACGTTCATCTCGCTCGGTATCGGCGTCCTCGTCTGCCTGCTCGCGCCGGGCTCACCCCGGCTGACGACGCGGCTCGTGCTCGGCTGGGATGCGCTGATCGCGGTTTATCTCGTGCTGGTCTATGCGATGATGCTGTGCAACGACCACGAGCACATCCGCCGTAGCGCCGCGATGCAGGACGACGGCCGCTTCGTGATCCTGCTGGTGACGGCAATCGGCGCGTTCGCCAGCATCGCAGCGATCGTGGTCGAACTTGGCACCCATCGCGGCGCGGCGGAGCTGACCATCGCGATCACCACCATCGCGCTGTCCTGGGCCGCCGTGCACACGACTTTCGCGCTGCATTACGCGCATGATTACTACCGCCACGCCGAGCCGGGCGGTCTTCAGTTTCCGAGCGGCGACAAGGAAGATCACGCCGATTATTGGGACTTCGTCTATTTTTCGTTCGTGATCGGAATGACCGCACAGGTCTCCGACGTCGGCATCACCGACAAGACCATCCGCCGCACCGCCACGGCGCACGGCATCGTATCCTTCATCTACAACACGGCGCTGCTGGCGCTGACGGTAAACATCGCGGCGAGCGCGATCGCGACCTGATCCCAGCGACATTGTCACGGCTTCGCCGGACAATGTCGAGGGACGCAGTGCCCTCAGTTGCAGACCTCGGCATTGGCATCAACGTGAGGGCCGCCGCCACCGCGATATACGAGGTGGCAGCCGCGCTGGACCGGACGGCAGAGAAGATCGTTGCAATAAATCTGACCACTGCCGCCCGAGGCGCGACCAGCGCCGGCCGCGGCGCCCGCGATGCCTGAGCCATACCCTCCGGCGGAGCCCGTCTGCACGCGCTTCTTTGCCTGACGATCCTCGCTGTCGTCACGTCGCGAGGTCGCGGGCTTGGAAGTCGTCGGCTTTGCGGCACGCTTCTTCTCGCATTCGTTGTCGTCGTTCAGCGCGAAGCCATCGCCGCAAACGATCCTGGTGCACTTGTCGCCGTCGACCTTGAAGCCGTGCTCGCACACCAGCGGGCAGACGCGCGACGGTTTTGACTTGACGGTGTCGAGCGCATCGGTGCTTGCCACCTTCACGTCGAGCTTGGTGCCAGCATAGCGGTTGAACTGCGACAGCGACCGCTGCGCGGACGTGTTCCAGTTGCCGTCGGCGGCGCCGGAGAAGCAGCCGACGCGGCCGAGCTCAGTCTGCACGGAACGGTTGAGATCGGCCGGCGCAGTGGCCGGTGTCAGCGAAGCAACGTTGGTGCCTGAGGGGCTCGCCGTGCTGGCTGGCGCAGCACTCGGCGCCGTTGCGGCGAGATTGACGCGCTGCTGCTCGGCGGCGGCCGCCTGCTGCTGTGCCTGTTCCTTGGCTTTCTGCGCGGCGAGTTGCACCTGCTCCGCGGCCTTTGCATCGGCCGCAGCCTTGGCCTGCGCATCCTTCTGCGCGCCAAGCGCGGCAAGACGATCTCGTTCAGCCTCGGCCTGCTTGGCCTTTTCCGTCGCCGCCGCATGGACCTGCTCGGCGCTGATTTTCTCGAGCTGAAGCTTGGCGAGGCTGGCATAGAAGCCGTCGGGGTGCTGGGCGAGAAACGCGTCCCATGCCGGCCTGTTGCCGACCTGGAGCGCGAGCTCGTAATCGCGGCGGATGTCGGCCTGAGGATTCGGCGCGGGCGCAGCGGCAGCCGTCACCTTGACCGGCACCAGCGGCACGTCGTCGCCACCGAGCGAGCCGTAGACGAACGGTTCCTGCTTGTTACCCGTCGACTTGAGCACGTCGTCGCGCACGAAGCCGAAGGCGCGGCGGACGTCGAGGCCGGGCGTCGTCAGGTGCTTCGACAGCGCCACGGTAAAGGGGCTGTTGGCGCCGTCGCCGTCCTGCGCCGTGAAACCGGCCTTGGCCGAATAGGCGATCAGCGTGTTGGAGCTGGTCGGCTCGACCTGGGCGAGGCCGCGGCCGATACCGCGCGAGGCAATCGTGCGCTTCATGGTCTTGCCGAACGGATTGTCGCGGCAGGCGTCCAGGATCACGAGGCGAAGCTGTTTTGCGGGTTCGACCGCGACCAGAACGCGGTCGAGCGACAGCGCCTCGTCAAACACGTCGGTGTCGCGCTCGAGCTTGGCGTCGACGGGGATCAGATAGTTCGAGCCTTCGACCTCGATGCCGTGGCCGGCATAGTAGACCACGGCGATATCGGCATCGCGGGTTGCGTCGGCGAATTCGCGCAACACACGCCTCGTCTCCAGCGCCGACAGGTCATGCCGGGAATCCACGATGTCGAAGCCGGCCTCCTTCAGCGTCCTGGCCATCACCGTGCCGTCGTTGACGGGATTGGCGAGCGACGGCGCGTGCTGATAGGCCGAGTTGGCGATCACCAGCGCCACGCGCTTTCCGGCGAACGCAGGCCCGGCGCCGAACAGCAGCGTGAGAGCGAGGAGAAGCGGACCAAGTCTGAGCAAATGGCGCATGACACGACTTCCGAGTTCAGGGCCGTACGGGCCCCCTTGGGATCGCTTTAGCAAGTTCCGGCGCGGGTGCTTGTGATGGAGGTCACGAAGGCCGCGCCCGCGGGGTGCCGCAAAAGGCCCCTTTTGTTTGTCGTGCCAGCCCTGCCGGGGTTCGCTGACGGGCGCACGCGCGGGCCGGGTTCCCTCAGCCATCTCCAATATGCCCCCGATATTGCGGTAGCTCGTCTGTAATTTCGTGCCAGGGCGCCTTCGAGCCCACGAAAATGTGGGCGCCCGGCCGGATCGAGGGGGCATCGACCAGGGTTCCCATGGCGACATGGACCCATTTTCCCTCGCGCACCCGGGAATAAAGCAGCGAGCCGCAGCGAGCACAGTGGGCGTCATGGGTGGTGTCGTCACCATAGATGGTGCGCTGGTCCTCACCCCTGACGATGCGCAGCTTGCTCCGCTCGATCCCGGCGAACGGCTTGAAGGCGGCGCCGGTGGTGCGGCGGCAATTCGAGCAGTGGCAGTTCATCGCATAGGAGAACGCGTCAGCCACCTCGTAGCGCACCGCGCGGCAATAGCATTCGCCGGTCAGGATGGGAGCGTTCGCATTCTCTGATCCGGTCATCACAGCGTCCTTGCGCAAATGGTACGGACACCATAGCGCATTTTGACATGTACGACTAAGTTCACCCCGAGCCATCATTCAAAGGGATGACCCATGAGCCAGAACCGTTCGGGCGTCGAAGCCGTCGTGCAATCCTATTTCGACGGACTTTACGAAGGCGACGCCGAAAAGCTCGGCGCCATCTTTCATCCCTCCGCCGATTTACGCTGGGTCGAGAAGGGCGAGCTCCAGGTGCTGACCGTGCCCGACTGGCTCGACCGCGTCCGCAAGCGTCCCTCCGGCAAGGCCGAAGGCAAGCCGCGCGAGGATTTCATCGTCACCATCGACCGTTCGGACGACAAGACCGCCTTCATCAAGGTCCGGTGCCAGTTGCCGCCGCGGTTTTTCACCGACTATCTGGTGGCGATGAAGCTCGCCGACGGCTGGCAGATCGTGTCCAAGTCTTATCGGTATGACCTGAGGGAATGAGGGGCCTGATCTTTCGTTGCCCGAAATCGGGCGCACTCGTTGCACGGATGGCGTGCACACCGCATCTCCACCTGCCCGTCTCTCTCAAAAGGCCCCCCATGCCTCTCGACCGCCGTTCTCTGCTCGCCTCGCTGTGCTGGTTTGCCGCCTCTCCCGCGCTCGCCGCGGAGACGCTGCCGGAACTCGAGGCCTATGAGCGCGACAGCGGCGGCCGGATCGGGGTCTATGCGGAGAACCTTGCGACCGGCGCGACGATCGCCTGGCGCGCCGACGAGCGGTTCGTCATGTGCTCGACCTTCAAGGCCTCGCTCGCGGCCTGCGTGCTGGCGCGGGTCGATCGCGGCGAGGAGCAGCTTGCGGCCATGATCCCTTACGGCCAGGCCGATCTTCTGGACTACGCGCCGGTCGCCAAGCAGAATCTCGCGGCCCGTGCGATGTCGGTCGCCGACATGTGCAAGGCGATCATCGAGCTCAGCGACAACACCTGTGCCAATTTGCTGCTGGCGCGGATCGGCGGTCCGGCCGCACTCACCGCGTTCTGGCGGTCGCTTGGCGACGCCACCTCGCGGCTCGACCACAACGAGCCCGAGCTCAACCGTTCCCCGCCGGGCGATCCCCATGACACGACGACGCCGGTGGCGATGGCCGGCAATCTGCGCCGGCTGGTGACGGGCGAGGCGCTGTCGCCGGCCTCGCGTGCTCAACTCACCGAATGGATGGTGGGCTGCAAGACCGGCGCGAACCGGCTGCGCGGCGGGCTCCCCGCGAGCTGGAAGATCGGCGACAAGACCGGCAACAACGGCAAGGACGCCTCGGGCGATATCGCGGTGGTCTGGCCCAAGCCGGATACACCGGTCCTGATCGTGGCCTATACCCAGGGCGGCACGCCGAGTGCGGCACGGATCGAAGCCGTGTTCGCCCGCATCGGCCGCATGGTGGCCGAGCGGCTGGCGTGAGCCGCGCGCATTGACCTTGCGGTTGCTTCCGGGCCAAGACAGGCCATGATCGCCGCTAAATTTCAGACCTTTCTCATCCTGCTCGCCGTGCTGGCGGGCACGGCACTTGTCGCGCGCCGCTTCAACATTGCGCCCGCCATTCTCCTGATGCTCTCCGGCGTCGGCCTCGCCTTCGTGCCGGGCATGCCGCCGGTCGAACTGCCGCCGGAACTGGTGCTGCTGATGGTGCTGCCGCCGCTGATCTACTCGGCCAGCGTCGCCATGAGCTGGCGCGAGTTCAGGAACAATCTGCGCCCGATCGTGCTGCTCGCGGTCGGCGCGGTGATCTTCACCGCAGCACTGGTGGCGGCCGCCACTCATTATATGATCGGGCTGCCCTGGACGGTCGGATTCCTGCTGGGGGCCATCGTCGCGCCGCCGGACGTGGTGGCGCCGCTCGCAATCGCGCGGCGACTGCACCTGCCGCGCAGGCTCATGGTCATCCTCGAAGGCGAAGGGCTCGCCAACGACGCCACCGCGCTGATCCTCTACCGCTTCGCGCTCGCCGCGATCATGGTCGGGAATTTCTCGCTGCCTCTGGCGGGCGGCGAGTTTCTGCTCATTATCGCCGGCGAGATCGCCTTCGGCATCGGCGTCGGCTGGCTCTCCTTGCGCTTCCGCAAATGGTCGGGGGATCCACAGGTCGAGCTGACACTGTCGCTGATCACGCCCTACGTCTCCTACTGGCTGCCCGAGCATCTCGGCGGCTCCGGCGTGATCGCCACGGTCGCCTGCGGCCTCTATGTGAGCTGGAACGGCCCGCTGCTGATCTCGGCATCGACCCGGCTGCAAGGCATCTTCTTCTGGGACCTCGTGATCTATCTCATCGAGGGCTTGCTGTTCCTGCTCACCGGATTCCAGATGCGCGCGCTCTACGAGAAGTCGAAGGCGTTTCCGCTCGACGACATCATGATCGCGACCGCCGTGGTGCTGGCGGTCGTCGTGATCGCACGCTTCGCCTGGCTCTATCCCGCGACCTATCTGCCGCGGATGCTCAGCAAGTCGCTGCGCGCGCGCGACCCGTCGCCGCCATGGCAATGGCCGTTCGTGCTCGCGTTCACCGGCGTGCGCGGCGCCGTGTCGCTGGCGGCAGCGCTGGCGCTGCCGTTCACGCTGCCGGGCGGCGAGGCGTTTCCGTTTCGCGACCTGATCCTGTTCGTCGCCTTCGGCGTCATTTTCGTCACGCTGATCGGGGTCGGCTTGACGCTGCCACCGGTGGTGGGCTGGCTCGGCGTCGCGGACGCCGGCCGCAACGAGCATGTCGCCGAGCACGAGGCCGAAATCGCGGCCCGGCGCCAGGCCCTCGACGCGGCGCTGAAGTCGCTCGACGCGCTGACCGGGGAAAAGGACGTGTCGGACGAGGTGATGCGGCTCCTGCGCGCGCGCCACGAGATCCGCGTCAACCAGCTTCCCGATTCGCTCGATCCCACCCACCATGACGTTTCCACCGCCGGCACCGCGCTGACCCGCGACCTGATCGCCGCCGAGCGCAAATTCATCCACGACCTGCTGCGCGACGGCCAGATCACCGACGAGACGCGTCGGCGGATCGAGCGCGATCTGGATCTGGAGGAAGCGAGTTTGGCGAACCGGGAGTATCGGGGGACACCGCTGTAGCTTCTGTCATCGCAAGCAAAACCGACTACCGCTTCCCGCAAAACTCCCGCGCCGCTACCGCCACGGCGTCCGCAATCTGGTCCTGTCGCTCCTGCGAGTTCATCGTCATTTCCTCGTCGCGGTTGATGATCGAGCCGGCCTCCAGCAGCACGGCGGCGCTGCGGGTTTGCGACAGCACGACGAGCCCGTCGTAACGGTAGACGCCGACATCCTTGTCGAGCAGCTGACGCCGGTAGCGGCCCATCACCGGCAGGGTGTATTGGCTGGCATAATGCAGTCCCTGCTCCTTCAACTGCCTGCCGATCATCCGGGCCAGCATCAGGCTGGTGGCGAAGTGCGGATTCCGCTCCGACACGAACAGCGAATGGCCTGAAAACCGGTCGCTGAAATAGCTGTTCGCGCCATCGAACTCCCACGTCTCGAGCAGCTTGTCCGGCACCGAATCGTGATGGATCGACAGGAAGAGATCGGCCCGGCCGTCATTCGCGGCACTGACGCGCTTGAACAGGCTCGGCCGCGCCTTGCCGTCCGTGACGAGCAGGCGGGTTGCGCCAAAGCCTTCGGACTTGAGCTTGCCCGTGATCAACCTTGCAAGCCGGAAATTGAAGCCGAACTCCGTGTCGTTGCGCGCGCTCAACGCGCCGTAGGAGTCCGGCGTGTGCCCGACATCCACGACGATCCGGAATTTCGACATCTCGCATTTGGCCGCGGATTGCGTCGGCTTCGGTTTTACCATTTTTCGCAGCGCAACGGCTTGACCGCTGCCGAGCGGCGACAGCACGATCGACGCGACGAGCGGCGAGACGAGAATTGCGATGATGCTCCGCGATCGCCTCAAGTCCTACTCCGCTGCCGCAATCCTGGGGTGGCCGACGAATCCCGCGACGTCGCCAAAGCGTTCCAGCATCACCGCGGGCAGGTCCTTGGCCTTGCTGGTGACGCAGGCGCCGGAGCGCACGGCGTAGCGATCCTGATGCGCAGCCTGCGGCGGCGGCACGCCCTGCTGGAGCGCACGCGCCAGCTCCATCACTGTCTTGCGGAAATGCATGATGCCGAGATCGGTCGGGCCGAGATGCTCACGGGTGCGGTCGGCAATCGGGCCCTGACTATCCTGCACGGCGGCGTCCTGTTCGGAGACGCCCTTGATGCCGGTATAGCTCCTGGTCTTCTGCAGCTTGCGGTCGATCAGATAGTCGTTGCCCTTGTGACGCAGTGGAACGTAATTGTCGTCGACTTCCGCGATCACGCCATTGCCTCGGTCGAAGGCGTCGCGCTCGGCTTGCGTCAGTGGACGATCCGGATTCCAGGCATAAGTGTAGATCCAGCAATTGGTGTCCGTGACCGGAACGAAGGTCTGGCCAAAGATGTTCTCGCCCGGCATCGCGCTCGGCGCATAGGCGTGGAACGGCATCAGGAACTGCGCGATGCGCCAGTAGATGTTGTCGCCGCCGGTGAGCCGGCCGCCTGCGATGGTGAGGCCGGCGTCGTGCGGGGCGATCTTGATCACCGGCCGCGGGTCCTCCGCGATCCAGCGCATGTGATCGCTCGACATCCGCGCGATCGGGTTCACGAAATGCTTCTTGATGTCCAGAATCTCGTTCTCCTCCTTGTCGAAGGAGAGATGCGCGAAGGTGAAGTGCGCGGTGTCGATCGAGCCTTCCAGCGCCTGCACCCAGTTGCAATCCTGCCATTTCTTGCTGACGTAGCGGTGCGAGGCCGGCAGCAGCGCCATCTCCAGATCGGGCAGCTCGGGCATCGCATTCGCGGGGCCCATATAGGCCCAGATCATCTCGCCCCATTCGCGCACCGGATAGGACTTGATGCGGATGAGATCCTTGGCGTTGAGATCGGGATAGGAGGTCGGCATGTCGACGCAGCGACCTTCGGTATCGAACTTCCAGCCGTGATAGACGCAGCGGATGCCGCATTCTTCATTGCGCCCGAGCCAGAGATTGGCGCCGCGATGCGGGCAGTACTGATCGATGATTCCGACGACGCCGCGTGAGTCGCGGAAGGCGAGCAGCTCCTCGCCGAGGACGATGATCTTCTTCGGCTCGCTATCGGGTTCGGGAAGCTCCTTCGACAGGAGCACGGGAATCCAGAAGCGGCGCAACAATTCGCCCATGCCCGTTCCAGGGCCGGACTCGGTCAGGAACTTGTTGTCCTCGGCTCGGAGCATGGCTGATCCCCCCGATTTGTTTTTGGGAAGATTGGCGCGGGAGCAGGAGGACGTCAACGCAAGAAGCGGCGTCTACACCGGCCTCTCGCCCTTCACCGTCACCCGCGTGCCGGACCGCGTATGGGGCCAATAGTCCCACATTGCGCGGTGCTGGGTGCAGCGGTTGTCCCAGAACGCGATGGCGTTCTCGGTCCAGCGGAAGCGGCACTGGAATAGCGGGTTTTCCGCGTGCTGATAGAGGTAGGCAAGCATCGCATCGCTCTCGTCGCGCGGGACGCCGTTGATGTGGCGGGTGAAGCCGCGATTGACGTAGAGCGCCTTCTTAGCCGTGACCGGATGCGTGCGCACCACGGGATGCTCGGCACTCGGATAGGATGGACGGTCGGCGACGCCGTAATTGGCGTAGAGCCCGCGATAGATCGGCTCGCCGTCGTGCAGCGCAGTCAGCCCGTCGAGATAGGCCTTCATCCGATCCGACAGCGCCTCATAGGCCGCATACATGTTGGCGAACAGCGTGTCGCCGCCGCGCGGCGGGCATTGCTTGATGTAGAGGATCGATCCCATCGGCGGCTCGAGATCGCAGGACACGTCGGAATGCCAGCCCTCGCCATTGGCACGCGGCGAGTTCGCATCGGCATAGATCTTCATCAGCGCCGGGTCTTCGTCCTCGTGCGGGGCGGCGGGATGGAAATGCAGCTCGCCGAACTTGCGGCCGAAGGCGAGATGCTGCTGCGGCGTGATGTGCTGGTCGCGCAAGAAGATGACGAGGTTTTCGGCCAGCGCGCGGTGGATCTCGTCCATCTGCCGGTTGGAGCGGGCATCGTCCGAGACGAGCTTGCCGATGTCTACGCCGGATATTTCCGCGCCGATGATCGGGGTCAGCTTTTCGACCGCGATGGTTTCGTAAGGCGTGCCGTCTTCCGCCGTGTGGCGGTAGCGCGGGCCCTGCTTGCCGGCGAGTGAGCTCATGGGTGTTGCTCCCAATCATTGTTGATTGAGAGCCATCGTAGCGCGCGGTGACAGATACGCAATCTGCGCTGCAAGCACAGCCGTCGTCCCGGGGCGCGCAAAGCGCGAGCCCGGGACCCATAACCGCAGAATTGGGTTTGACGATGATTCGGAGTGACAGTTCACCATAACCACAACGGCCTGTGGTTACGAGCCCCCGCCTTCGCGGGGGCGACGAGCAGAGCGCGGGCTACAGCTGAGTGAAATCACTCCGCCGCGGTCACCGGCACCTTGGCGCCCTGGCCGTAGCGCTGGTCGATGTAATCGATCACGAGCGCCTTGAAGTCGGCGGAGATGGTCGGGCCGCGCAGCGTGCGGAACTTCTTGCCGTCGACGAACACCGGGGCGGCCGGCGCTTCGCCCGTGCCCGGAAGCGAGATGCCGATATTGGCATGCTTGGATTCGCCGGGGCCGTTGACGATGCAACCCATCACCGCGACGTTGAGTTCTTCCACGCCGGGATATTTCGTCTTCCAGGCCGGCATCTCGTCGCGGATGAAATCCTGGATCGAGCGCGCCAGCTCCTGGAACGTGGTCGAGGTGGTGCGGCCGCAACCGGGGCAGGCCGCGACCAGCGGCACGAAGGTGCGAAAACCCATGGTCTGCAAGAGCTCCTGGCCGACCTGCACCTCGCGGGTGCGATCGCCGCCCGGCTCCGGGGTCAGCGAGATGCGGATGGTGTCGCCGATGCCCTGCTGCAGCAGGATGCCGAGCGCGGCCGAGGACGCCACGATGCCCTTGGTGCCCATGCCGGCTTCGGTCAGACCGAGATGAATCGCATAGTCGGAGCGGCTGGCAAGATCCTGATAGACCGCGATGAGATCCTGCACCGCCGAGACCTTTGCGGACAGAATGATGCGGTCCTTCGGCATGCCGAGCTCTTCGGCACGCGCGGCCGAGAGCAGCGCGGACTGCACCATGGCCTCGCGCGTCACCGCGCGCACGTCGCGCGGGTTGGCGGACGCGGCGTTCTCGTCCATCAGCTTGGTCAGCAGTTCCTGGTCGAGCGAGCCCCAATTGGCGCCGATGCGCACCGGCTTGCTGTTCTTGTTCGCGATCTCGATGATGTCGGCGAACTGGGTGTCGCGCTTGTCCTTGAAGCCGACATTGCCGGGATTGATGCGATATTTGGCGAGCGCCTCGGCGCAGGCCGGATAGGCGGCGAGCAGCTTGTGGCCGATATAATGGAAGTCGCCGATCAGAGGCGTGGTGATGCCTCGCTTGAGCAGGCCGTCGCGGATGTGCGGAACGGCGGCAGCGGCCTCCTCGCGGTCGACCGTGATGCGGACCATTTCGGATCCGGCGCGCGCGAGCGCTGCGACCTGGGCGATGGTGCCGTCGATATCGGCGGTGTCGGTGTTGGTCATCGACTGCACGACGATCGGCGCACCGCCGCCGACGGCGACGTCGCCGACCTTGACCTGGGTGGTCCTGTGCCGGGGCGCGGGGCCAGCGACGTCGGAATCGATGGGGTTTTCGAGCTTGTTCATGGCGTCCAAATATCAGGTTTTGGTGACGTTCAGCAATGCATCAGGCGGCGCCACAGCCGTTCGGCTGGGACGGTTAACCAGAAAAAGCCCAGCAATTACAAGGACGGCCGCCGCCCCGAAAGTCAGGCTCAAGGTGTCGTGCATGATGAAATAGCTACCCACCACGCCAAACAAAGGGGTGATGAAGGTAAAAGCCGACAATTTGCTGGCCGAATAGGTCTTCACCAACGCGAACCAAAGCGTGAACGTGGTTCCCACCACCCAGATCGCCTGAAAGGCCATCAGGCCGAGCGACAGCGGGGACGGCGTGTGGGTTATGGATTCGCCGAACAGCCAGGCTGCCAGCCCCAGGATCGGGATCGAGGTCGCGACCTGATAGCCCAGCGCCTTCTCGGGCGCGGCGAAGCGCAGCCGCGTGCTCTTGGCGACCAGTGTGGTCGCAGCCCACAGCGCCGCGCCGCCGACGATCATGAGGTCGCCGAGCAGAACGTGGGAATCGACATTGGGCTGCGGCACGCCGATGGCGAGCGCGACGCCGGCAAAGCTGATGGCGAGCCCCAGCCATTGCGTGCCGCCGAGCCGCTCGCCGAGCACCTGATAGGAGCCAAGCGCGACGAAAAACGGAGCGGTGTAGAGAAACACCACCGCGCGGGACGCAGGGGTGAGGCGCAGCCCCTGGAAGATCAGCACGAATTCGATGCCGAACATCAATCCGGCGATGAGGCCCGGTTTCCAGGTGCCGTCGCGCTCGAAGAATTTGACGCCGCGCAAGCTGCCTATGATGAACAGCACCGGCAACGCGCCCATCGAGCGGATCATCGCCTGAAGCATCGGCGGGATGTCCGGCAGCACCAGCTTCACCGCGATCTGGTTGAACCCCCAGGTCAGGCACAGCATGAGCATCAGCGCGATGGCGCCGGCACTGAGAGGGCGCCCGGTGGACGGTATGGCTTGTGGTGAGGACATGTCTTCCCGAAAAACCGGCTTTGCGCCGTTGTTGCTTATGCAGCTTTCTGACAATGGGCGCAGACGCCCGTGATTTCCACCACGGACAATTTGGGGGCGAAGCCTGAGCTGCGCGCGGCGGAGTTGAGGTCCCTGGCGAAGGAGGCCGACGGAATCTCGCCGACGAGGCCGCAGCGCTCGCAGATCAGGAACGTCACCGCCGACGTCGCGTCATGATCGTGGGCGGCGCAGGCCAGATAGGCATTTCGGCTTTCGATGCGGTGCACGAGGCCGTTGGCCATCAAGAAATCGAGAGCACGATAGATCGTAATCGGCGCCGGCCGCGGCATCGATTTAGCCAGTTCGTCGATCACCTCGTAGGCGCCGAGCGGACGATGGCTGGAGAGCAGCGCTCCCAGCACCTGGCGCCTGATCGGCGTGAATTTCTGCGCGCGTTGCTCGCAAACGGCCTCGGCATGCGACAGCGCGTCCGCGGTGCAGCGGCCGTGATCGTGGTCGGGCGTCGGAAATGCCGGCTTTGCGAGGGTCATGTGGCCTGACTTCTAGCATTTCGCCGATGGAACCCAAAGCGCGACCGGGGGTCTTGGCCACCAGCCATGCTTTCGCGGCGGGACAGCGTCCCGCTAACCCGCCGTGAAATAATCATAAGCTTGCTTATCATATGCGAGCTTATAGGAGACAAAGCTTATGACCCGCGGGTCGGTCGACCAGAACTTCCTGTTCACGCTCGGTGAGCTCTACCGCCTGTTGCGCGTCTACGCCGACAAGGAGGCCTCGCGCTTCGGCATCACCCGCGCGCAATGGGCGGTGCTGTCCAAGGTCGAGCGCAGCGAGGGCATGAAACAATCGGAACTCGCCGAGCTTCTGGAAATGCAGCCGATCACGCTGACGCGGCTGATCGACAAGCTCTGCGACAGCGACTGGATCGAGCGCCGCAACGACGCCTCGGACCGCCGCGTCAAACGGCTCTACTTGAAGAAGGCCGGCCGGACCTTGCTCGGCAAGATGAGCGGCCTCAAGTCCGAGCTTACGGCCAACGCGCTCGACGGCATCAATCCGGCGGACGCTCACCGTCTTCTCACCCAACTCGAATCCATCAAGGAAAACGTGCGTAACGCGATCCAGACCAGCGGAGCGGAACAAGCGCGTAAGGAGCAGCGCTATGGCTGACCAGGTTCTCAAATTCCAGCCTGAGCAGAAGAGCGACAGCGGCAAGCCGACCAAGAAGGCCGGCACCGATCCGCGCCGCCGGCTGATGGCGGGTCTGCGCCGCTATCGCCGCGTCCTCCTCCTGGTCGTGCTGCCGATCGTCGTCGCCATCGGCGGCATCACCTTCTATCTCAACGGCGGCCGCTATGTCGGCACCGACGACGCCTATGTCGGCGCCCAGAAAGTGCTGGTGACGCCCGACATCTCCGGCAAGATCCTGAAGGTGGTCGTGAAGGAAGGCCAGTCGGTCAAGCGCGGCGACGAGCTGTTCGAGATCGACCCCGTGCCGTTCCGCCTCGCGGTGGACGAGGCCAGGGCGCAGCTGATGCAGGCGCAGTCGACCTATGACAATCTCGTTGCCAACATCAAGATCTATGGCGACATGCTCAACCTTGCCCAGCAAGGCATCGATCTGAAGCAGCGCGACGTCGAGCGCAAGCAGGCGCTGGTGAAGAACAATTTCGGCTCGCAGCTTGATCTCGACAACGCTTCGAATGCTCTGGTCACCGCCGGCGCACAGGCGCAATACATCAAGCAGCAACTCTCCAACGCCAAGACGCAGCTGCTCGGCGACCCCGCCTTGCCGCTGGAGCAATTCCCGCCCTACGCACAGGCGAAAGCCAAGCTGGACGATGCCCAGCGCAACCTCGACCACACCGTGCTGCGCGCTCCGATGGACGGCGTGGCGACACAGGTCGAGCAGATCCAGCTCGGCCGCTTCGTCACAGCCGGCACGCCCGTCTTCTCCATCATCGACGTCGCCCATCCCTGGGTCGACGCCAATCCGAAGGAGAGCGACCTCACCCACGTTACCGAAGGGCAGGCCGTCACGCTCGAGGTCGACGCGTTCCCGAACCACGTCTTCAAGGGCAAGATCGGCTCGCTCTCGCCCGGCACCGGCGCGCAATTCGCGATCCTGCCGCCGCAGAACGCCACCGGCAATTTCGTCAAGGTGGTGCAGCGCGTGCCGATCCGGATCTATTTCGACGAAACCGACAAATACGTGCGGAAGCTGAAGGCCGGCATGAGCGTCTATGCCACCATCGACACCGGCCATCAGCGCTCGCTTGCCGGCCTGTTAGGCCTGTCGGCAACGGCGAACCAGGACAAGGACTGATCCGGTGTCCGGCCCCAATGCCCATTTGATGGTCCCCGGCCTGCGCCGGAACATGGTGACGATCTGCGCCATGACCGCGACCATCATGCAGGCGCTGGATACCACCATCGCCAATGTCGCCCTGCCCTACATGCAGGGCACGCTGTCGGCCTCGCAGGACCAGATCAACTGGGTGCTGACCTCCTACATCGTCGCCGCCGCGATCATGACGGCGCCGGTGGGCTGGATCGCCAACCGCTTCGGCCGCAAGCGCATCTTCATCATCTGCGCAGCCGGCTTCACCATGGCCTCGGTGCTGTGCGGCCTCGCGCAAGACATCAACCAGATGGTGCTGTTCCGGCTGCTGCAGGGCGTGTTCGGCGCGGCCCTGGTGCCGCTGTCGCAATCGGTGATGCTCGATTATTACACGCTGCAGGAGCGCGCCAAGGCGATGTCGATCTGGGGCATGGGCGTGATGATGGGCCCGATCATGGGCCCCTCACTCGGCGCCTGGCTGACCGAGACCTATTCGTGGCACTGGGTGTTCTTCGTCAACTTGCCGTTCGGCTTCATCACCGTGCTCGGACTGATCGTCTTCATGGACGAGACAGACAGGAATCTCAGCCTCAAATTCGACTGGTTCGGCTTCGCCGCGCTGGCGGTGGCGATCGGCTCGCTGCAGCTTGCGCTCGACCGCGGCGAGCAGCTGGGCTGGTTGGAATCCAATGAGATTCTCGCGGAGTTCATCATCTCGGCCGTCGCCTTCTACTACTTCCTCGCGCACTCCTTCACGACCTCGACGCCGTTCATCCGCTTCGCGCTATTCCGGGATCGCAACTTCGTCACCGGCTGCATGTTCATGGTCGTGATGGGGCTCGTGCTGTTCTCGACCATGGCGCTGGCTTCGCCCTACATGCAGAACGTGATCGGCTATCCCATCATCACCGCGGGCCTGCTGCTGGCGAGCCGCGGTTTCGGCACCTTCTTCGCCATGATGCTGGTCGGCCGCATGATGCGTTATTTCGAGGCGCGCACGCTGATCATCTCCGGCCTGACGCTGACCGCCGGCTCGCTCTACCAGATGACCGGCTGGACCGATTTGACCCAGGTACCGGAGATCGTGACCGTGAGCGTCATCCAGGGCTTTGGCTTCGGCCTCGTCTTCGTGCCACTCTCGACAGTGGCGTTCCTGACGCTGTCGAACAATCTGCGCACCGACGGCACCGCGATGCTGACCCTGATGCGCAACGTCGCGAGTTCGGTCGGCATATCCGTGGTCATCGCCCAGCTGACCCAGGGCACGCGGCGGACCTATGCGATCCTCTCCGAGGACATAAACCCGTTCAACCACGCGTTGCAGATGCCCAACGTCAGCGGCATGATCAACCTCTCCACCGACGCCGGCCGCGCCATGGCAGACAGAATGGTCAGCGTGCAGGCGCAGATCATCGCCTTCGCACACGACTACCAGCTGGTGATGGTCTTCATCCTCTGCACCATCCCGCTCGCTCTTTTGATCGGTTCGACCAAGGCCACTCTGCGCAAGCAGGCCGCGGGGCCGGAGCATGCGGTGATGGAGTAAGGGGGGTCACAACTTCCGCCGTCGTCCTGGACAAGCGAAGCGCAGGTTCAGCACCCCTACCCCAAAAACTCTTCGCAGCCGAGATCGTCGACAGCGAGCATCACGCGCTCCAGATTATTCCACCAGATCACCGGGGGGATATTGATGCTCCATTGCCAGACCGGCTTGGTGATGTGCCAGAGCACCGACCAGCGATAGTCCTGATCGAGCGCGCCGCGCGTATAGCCGCTGACGCCGTGCGCGATCAGCGTGTCGTGGTAATGGTTGAGCAGAAGGCGCTCGAGCGCCTGCCGGCGTTCCGGATACCAATGCAGCGCCATCATATAGGCGAGGTCGCGGGTCGGCACGCCGATCCGCCACTGGTCGAAATCGAAGATACGGACGGTGTCCGTCACGCCGGCACGCGGCAGCAGAAAATTCCAGATATGGGCGTCGCCATGGGTGATGGTGAGGTGGCGGTGCGAATGATAGCGCCGCAACAGCCGGTCGGACTGATCGATGAAGCGGCGGTAGAGCGTGCGGCGCTCTTCACTGAGACGATCGCCGAGCTGATCGGCGAACCGGTCGTAATGGGATGCGAACGTCTCCAAATCTGCGGCTGTATCGTCCGTGCTCGCCCAGGTCCCGGCGGTCTCGCCGAGACCGGCATGGTCCCACCACGCCGCGTGCCAGCGCGCGAGCGCGGTGACGATGGCCAGCGCCTGACCGCGCGATGGCGGCAGCGGCCATTGGCTCGCGATCTCGTGGCTGTCGGTGAGATCCTCCAGCAGGAGATGCCAGGCGAGGCTCTCCTCGTCGAAATTCCCGTCGAAGCAGCGCGGCACCAGCTGCGCCGGCATTCTGGGCGCAAGCTGTGTGTAGTAGGCCACCTCGTGGCGACCGGCATTCGCCAGCGGCTTGGCGAACGCGGCATGCGGCGTCTTGAGAATCAGAGACTGCGGCGAGCCGGCGGATTCCCCGACATAGCGCAGGCCGAGCCGGGTGATATGCGACACGACCGTGTCGCGCTCATGCAGCACCTTGACCTCGCGCACGGCACCTGCGTCCAGCGCGCCGGCCTTGCGCAGTGCCGCGGTGAGATGTGCGGCGTCCGCCGCCTCCGGCAATCGTGAATCTGTCATGAGCGCCCGACCCCCGTCGCGTTGCTCCATTCTGCACAACCGCGCTGCCGGGCGCCAGCGGCCGCAGCCGCCGGCTCAAGCCGCCGCTGTCGAGGCGCGCACCGTCCGGACCACGACCGACCGCAGCGCTTCGAGATTGGCCGCCATGCCGGCGATCGCCTGCCTGACCTCCGCGGCCCGCTCGTTCACGGAGGCGGCGTCGCGGCTGACATTGCCGATCTTGGCCGAGACCTCTTTCGCGGCGGACGCCGATTCGGAGATCGACCGCGTGATCTCGCGCGTCGCGGCGTCCTGCTCTTCCATCGCCGCGGCAACCGAGGTGGCAACGCCGTCGATCTCGACGATATGGCCTCCCATGGTTTCGACGGCGTCCACCGCGGCCTGCGTCGAGGCCTGGACCTCGGCAATCAGCCGCCCGATCTCCTCGGTGGATTTGGCGGTCTGGTCGGACAGGGATTTCACTTCCGCGGCGACCACCGCGAAGCCGCGGCCGGCCTCGCCAGCGCGCGCCGCCTCGATCGTGGCGTTGAGCGCCAGCAGGTTGGTCTGCCCCGCGATGCCGCCGATGAGGTCGGAGACCTCGGCGATCTTCTTCACCGCGCCCGCCAGCGCCTGGATGGTCGAACGCGCCTGCTCCCGACCGGCGACCGCCGATTTGGTGACCGTGCTGGTCCGCGCGACCTGGGTCGCGATCTCGCGGATCGAGGCACTGAGCTCTTCCGCCGCGGCCGAGACGGTCTGCGAGCTGCCAAGGGCCTGGGTGGAGGCCGCGGCGACCGCCTGCGACTGCGCGGAGAGCGACCTCGCGATCTCGGATAGGCCGGTAGCGGCGTGCTCCACGCCTTTTGTCGCCGCGCTCGCGGTGTCGACCGATCGGCCGGTCTCGCGCTCGACGATTTCGGCCATCTGGTGCAGGGCTCCGCGCTTGGCAAGCGCCGCGTCCTGCTCCTTTTGCAATTGCTCCTCGCGCAGGCGGGAATTCTCGACCGCGGCCTGCTTGAACACCAGCAGGGCGGCCGCCATCGAGCCGACTTCGTCCTGGCGGTGCGCGAACGGAATGTCGGCGGCCAGATCGCCGGTCGCGAGCTTCTGCATCGTGCCCGTCATGCGGACGATCGGGCGCACCACGCCGAGGGCAACCCCGAGCAGGCCGGCGGCGATGAAGGTGAGCACGGCGGCCGAGACGCCGAGGAGGACATAGAGCATCGAGCTGTCGCGCTCCGCGGCCAGCTTCTCGATGTCGGCATTCTGCTTGTTGGCGCTCTCGACGATGCTGTCGATGACGGCGCGATGCGCGGTGTAGGCATCCTTCAGCTGCGCATAGGCGCGCTCGGCGGCAGCCATGTCCTTGGCCTTGAGGGCCGGCAGTAGCTGGTCGGACAACAGCTTCCAGAACTTCTGCACCTCGGCATCGGACTTCGACACCAGCGCCGTCTTCAGGTCGGCAGAAAGGCTGGAGCCGACCCAGAATGCCTTGCGATCGTCGTAGTCCTTGCGGAGCTGGACCAGGCGCTCGCCATGGGCCGCCAGCTGGTCCGGCTCGCGCATGGCGAGGGTGGCCTCGAGATAGGCCTCGATGACGTATTCCGGCGGCGGCAGGATGTCCGCGATGAGGTCGTTGCCCAGCTTGATGTCGGAATAGAGCGGCCCGCCGACCTTCAGTTCTTTCAAGGCGTACAGGCTGGTCGAAACCACGGCGGCAAAGCCGATGGCGAGCGCGATTCCGAACGCGATGATCGCGGAGGACAATGACAAGCGAATGTTCATGGAAGGATCCGGAGCCCCGCATCAGATTCGGTGATCCTAGATCGTTACGGTAAATACGGACTTGCCCGCGGGAGCGACAGCAAGAGAAATGCTCCGCAAAACTACGGGAAGTAGGCCCTCAAGCGATCAGGTTTGAGTCAGCGAGACTGACACATAAGCGCGAAAGAGAACGATCTCAGGTGTGATTCGCCACACACCGGCCTCGCTTGCGCCGGATGAGAAAGCCTGCCGGCGACTGACACCGCCGGAGCGCCTCATCCCGAACGTCGAAGTCCCGTCTCGCCGTCGCCTGCGAAGGCAGGTCAAGCCGATGGACCGGCTGTCTACCTCGTGCGTCGCGATCAGGCCGCAACGGCCTCGCCGAAATTGCGGGCGAGCCAGCCAGCGAGATCGGCACTCTGAGCGGCGTCCAGCCTGAACGCAACATGTGCGGCCTCGCCATCGTGAGTTCGAACGGTAAATGGCAGCGCCGACGCCAAGCCCCTGATTTGCAGCAGGCCGGTTTCCCCGACATGGATTTGCGGCGCGCAACGAACCCAGGCGCCGCCTTCCGAAAGGTCGACCAGCGTCGTCGCGTGCACGGCCTGCCTGGCGTCGGTCACCGACACCTGCAGATCGGTCGGATAGCGCCGCGCCGAACGACGATCGACCTCTGCCGTCGAGCTGCGGACCGTGCGGACCAGGACGGATTTGAGCGACGCCAGGTTCGCCGACACGCTGGAGATTGCCTCACGCATCTCGCTGGCACGCTCGTTGACCGAATCGGCATTGTGGCTGACATGGACGATCTTGGTGGAGACCTCCTTGGCCGCGGACGCCGACTCCGAGATCGAGCGAGCGATCTCGCGCGTCGCGGCGTCCTGCTCTTCCATCGCGGCCGCGACAGAAGTCGCAACGCCATCAATCTCGATGATATGGCTGCCCATATCCTCGACGGCGGCAACGGCCGCCTGAGTCGATGCCTGGATCTCGGCGATCAGGCGCGCGATCTCCTCGGTCGATTTGGCCGTCTGGTTGGACAACGACTTGACCTCGGCGGCGACCACGGCAAATCCGCGTCCGGCATCACCCGCACGCGCCGCCTCGATCGTGGCGTTCAGCGCCAGCAGGTTGGTCTGGCCGGCGATGCCGCCGATGAGATCGGTGACCTCCGCGATCTTCTTCACCGAACCCGACAGGGCCTGGATGGTCGTGCGCGCCTGCTCGCGGCCCGCGACGGCTGATTTCGTCACCTGGCTTGCGCGCGCGAGCTGGCTCGAAATCTCGCGAATTGACGCGGTCAGCTCCTCGGCCGCCGACGATACGGTTTCCGCACTGGCCAGCGCCTGCTCGGATGCAGCGGCGACGGCTTGCGATTCCGTCGACAGCTCGCAGGCGATCCCCGAAAGGTTGGAAGCGGTCCGCTCCACGCCTTGCGTTGCCGCAGCAGCCATCTCGACCGACGCGCCGGTTTCCCGCTCGACTGTCTCCGCCATGCCCAAGAGCGCTTCACGCTTGGCTATGGCCGCCTGCTTTTCTGTCCGTACCTGTTCGTCACGCAGCCGGGCATTGTCCAGCGCGCTCTGCTTGAATACCGCAAGCGCACTCGCCATGGAACCGACCTCGTCGCGACGGGCGGCGTAGGGTACTTCCGCCGTCAAGTCTCCCGTCGCCAACTTCTGCATCGCGCCGGTCATGTTGACAATCGGGCGGACAACCCCGAGGACGACGAACGCGAGGCCTCCAGCGATCAGCGCGAGAACGGCGGCGGACACGCCTTGCACGACATATGAGATTGACGAGTCGCGATCGGCCGCGAGCTTCTCCATATCTGCGTTCTGCTTATTGGCGCCCGCCACGATGCCATCGATGATGGTGCGGTGAGCGCTGTAGACGTCTTTCAATTGGGCATAGATACGCTGGGCAGCGGCCTCGTCCTTGCTCTTCAGTGCCGGCAGAAGCTGGTCGATGACGAGTTTCCAGAACTTCTGCACTTCGGTGTCCGATCGCGTGACAAGCACGGTCTTCAGATCCTGAGCCAGCGGGGAAGTGCTCCAGAACGCCTTGCGATCTTCATAGTCCTTGCGCAGCTGAACGAGCCGCTCGCCATGAACAGCAAGCTGATCCGGCTCGCGCATCGCCAACGTCGCTTCCAAATAGGCCTCGAGCACATAGGCGGGTGGCGGCAGGATATCGGCGACGAGGTCATTGCCGAGCTTGATGTCGGAATAGAGCGGCCCACCAACCTTGAGCTCGCGAAGCGCGTAAGCACTGCTGGCGACGACAGCCACAAAGCCGAGGACGAGCAGAACGCCGAAGAGAATGATCGCTGAGGAGATCGACAAACGAAGCTTCATGAAAGGACCCGCAGTATGAGTTGTCCTATTCGTAGCCCGTTGTCCTCAACGGACATTGAATGAAGCTGTCGGAAACTGGCAGCGAGAGCTACGTACGATACCGGAGGTCGCGGGCTCGCGGGTGAAGGCCCATATCGAGATACCAATAACTTGTGAGCCAAAACGCGAATGCCCGGGCGGCCCCGGGCATCTCAACATGGACGGCCAACAAACTCCGTCGTTTCACACGTCGAAGAACACCGTCTCGTTGTCGCCCTGAAGCCGCAGGTCGAGGCGATAGACCGCCTTGCCGGCTTCGCGCACCGCCGTCAGCGTGGCGCGGCGGTCGGCGGGTACCAGCGCGAGCACCGGGTCGGCGGCATTGCCGGCCTCGTCGCTGAAATAGATCCGGGTATAGAGATGCCGCAGCATGCCGCGCCCGAACACCGCAAGAAGAATGTGCGGCGCCTGCGGCTTGCCGTCGGGATCCGGCACCACGCCCGGCTTGATGGTCTCGAAAGCGTAGTTGCCATCCTTGTCGGTGCCGCAGCGCGCAAAACCGCGGAAGCTCGCATTCGGCAACGCGCGCTTGTCCTGCGGGTCGGCAAAGCGGCCCTGCGCGTCTGCCTGCCAGATCTCGAGCATGACGTCAGGCACGACGACGCCGTCGCCATCGAACACGCGGCCCTCGATCCGGACGCGGTCGCCGGTAACGTCAGGCGTGAGCGTGGAGCTGGTGAACGCGTCGTTCCAGGCGTATTCGCCGGTCGGCGTCAGGCCGTATTTGAAGAACGGGCCGACCGTCTGCGATGGCGTGATCCCGTTGTCCTTCACATTGTCCTGCACTTAATGGTTCTCCATAGGCGTGGCGTTCTTGCCGCGCAGCACGATGTCAAAGCGGTAGCACAGCGCCCATTCGGGCTGGGTGTTCTCGAGGTCGAACGCGGAGACCATCCGCGCCCGCGCCTTCTCGTCCGGCACCGAGTTGAAGATCGGATCGAACGGAAACAGGGGATCGTTCGGGAAATACATTTGCGTCACGAGCCGCGTGACGAAGGAATGACCGAACACCGAGAGATGGATGTGGGCCGGGCGCCAAGCGTTGTGATGATTGCCCCAGGGATACGCGCCGGGCTTGATGGTGACGAAACGATAGTACCCGGAGGCATCGCTGACGGTGCGGCCCGCGCCGGTGAAATTCGGATCGAGCGGGGCCGGGTGCTGGTCGCGGACGTGAACGTAGCGGCCGCAGGAATTGGCCTGCCAGATCTCGACCAGCGAGTTCGGCACGCCGCGGCCGTCCTCGTCGCGCACATGGCCGTGCACGATGATGCGCTCGCCAATCGGCTCGCCCGTATGCTGGGTGGTGAGATCGCTGTCGCCCTCGCGCAAGGTCTCGTGGCCGTAGACG
This sequence comes from Bradyrhizobium sp. SZCCT0153, assembly GCF_018129995.1. Classification (GTDB taxonomy): domain Bacteria; phylum Pseudomonadota; class Alphaproteobacteria; order Rhizobiales; family Xanthobacteraceae; genus Bradyrhizobium; species Bradyrhizobium japonicum_G. Next base: position 505,124 of record NZ_JAFCKS010000003.1, on the reverse strand, counting down.
GGGCCGGTCAATTCCGACAGCGTGTGGCGCATCGGGATCAAGGGCTTGTTCGGCGCGCGCTTGATCGAACTCTTGTACTCGGGCGACAGCGGCAACGGATGCGCCTTGTTGCTGTCGACGGGATAGATGAATGTCATGGGCGAACTCCTCCCCGGCCATTTCGGATCGGCCGGTCAACGCTTCCGTCAATCATTATAGGATATAACTAATTTGGGGAAGCGAGTTTGGCAGTCCCCCTGCGCCCGGTGCCTGGCACAAGCGGCCTATTTGATCGGCGGACGCGGCAGCACGGCTTCGCCGGCCTCGAGCCGGTAGGTGTGGTCGAGCGAATACCAGGGCGTCGCGACATCGCGCTCGGTCGGATGCGGCGAATCATGGCGCAGGAAATGGCCGATCAGCGCTTGTGTCACACCGAACTGCACGTCGCTGTCGATATGCGGATCGGCGGGGTCGTAGACCTGCGAGATCAGCACCTTGAATCCGGGCTTGAAGACCAAAGCGTGCAGGTGTGCGGGACGATAGGGGTGCCGGGTCTGCGCCTTGAGCAGGCGGCCTACCACGCCATCGGTCGGGATGGGATAACCGATCATCATCACCGAACGGAAAGCGAAGCGCCCATCCTCATCGGTCGTGAACTTGCCGCGCAGGTTCATGTCGGCCTGCTCGGGATCCTGGTTCTCATAGAGCCCGACCGGTGAGGCGTGCCAGACATCGACCTCGGCGCCGGCGATCGGCCGGCCGGCCTTGTCCACGACGCGGCCGTTGACGAACAGCGACGCCCCCGGCGTCTCGGAGCGCACGATCGATCCGCCGTTCTCTACCCGCGGCGAGTTCAACCGCCAGAAGGGTCCGAGCAGCGACTGATCCGTCTCCGTATTGCCCTGATCGCCGTTGTTCAGCAGGCAGACGAGCGGGGAGACCCCGAGCGAGCCCGCCATCAACACGACTTCATTATGCGTGTCGGTGGTCAGCTTGCCGAGCTCGGCCACGATCGCGGTGGCGTCGCGGAATTCCTTCTCGGTCAGGCGCACATCGCGGACGAAGCCATGCAGGTGCTTGACCAGCGAGACCATGATCTGGCGCATCCGCGGATCGGAGGTTCGCTCCATCACCGCCAAGGCGGCGGCCGTGACGTCCTGCTCGCGCGCGATGATCATGGCACGATCCCTGAAACCCTCTCCCCGCAAGCGGGGAGAGGGAGGAGAGAGCTCAATTCAACTTCTCGATCGCGACGGCAACACCCTGGCCGACACCGACGCACATGGTGGCCAGCGCCAGCTTGCCGCCGCGCTTTTCCATGCCGTGCACGGCGGTGAGCGCCAGCCGCGCGCCGCTCATGCCGAGGGGATGGCCGAGCGCAATGGCGCCGCCGTGCGGGTTGACGAAATCCGCATCGTCGGCAACGCCGAGCTGGCGCATGCAGGCGATGCCCTGCGAGGCGAAGGCCTCGTTGAGCTCGATCAGGTCGAAATCGCTGATCTTCTTGCCGAGCCGTTCCATCAGCTTGCGCGTTGCTGGCACCGGGCCGATGCCCATGATGCGCGGCGGCACGCCGGCCGAGGCGAGGCCGAGGATACGCGCGCGCGGCGTCAGGCCGTGCCTCTTCACGGCCGCCTCCGAGGCGAGGATCATCGCGGCGGCGCCGTCATTGACGCCAGAGGCATTGCCGGCGGTCACCGTGCCGGGATTGCGCACGATCGGCTTCAGCTTGGCGAGGCCCTCCAGCGTGGTCTCGGGACGCGGATGCTCGTCCTTGTCGACCGTTATCGGGCCCGCCTTGCCGCCGGGAATGGTGATCGGAATGATCTCTTCGGCGAAATAGCCGGCGGCGATCGCCGCACCGGCACGCTGCTGCGAGCGGATCGCGAAGGCGTCCTGGTCGGCGCGCGAGACCTGGAATTCCTCGGCGACGTTCTCGCCGGTCTCGGGCATGGCGTCGACACCATACTGCGCCTTCAGCAGCGGATTGATGAAGCGCCAGCCGATGGTGGTGTCAAAGATCTCGGCGGAGCGGGAGAACGCTTCCTGCGCCTTGCCCATCACGAACGGTGCGCGCGTCATGGATTCGACGCCGCCCGCAATCGCAAGCTCGATCTCGCCAGAGCGGATGGCGCGGCCAGCGGCGCCGACCGCATCGAGGCCGGAGGCGCAAAGGCGATTGAGCGTCTGGCCGGGAACCGAATCCGGGAGCCCTGCGAGCAGCAGCGCCATGCGCGCGACGTTGCGGTTGTCCTCGCCGGCCTGGTTGGCGCAGCCGAAAAAGACTTCGTCCACCTGCGCCCAGTCGAGATTGGGATGTTTTGCCATCAGCGCCTTGATCGGGGCTGCCGCCAGGTCGTCGGCGCGAACCTTGGCGAGCGAGCCGCCGAAACGACCGATCGGGGTCCGCACGGCATCGCAGATAAAGACGTCACGCATCGCTGTTCTCCCTGAATGCCGCGGTTCGGCCAGAATTCTTCAATGACGGCGGAGTTTTAGGAGGGCGCCCGCGGCAGGTCAATTGACTGATACGCGCTTGTTCCGTGGGGGGCGCACGCCGGCCACGCATGCCGCGGTGCGGACAACGTGGAAAACCTCCCGTCCCGGGCCAAAGCGATAGTTTGGCTGGACGAAATTGGGTAGTTTCCGCCGCTCATGACACTACAGCAGCCCATTCCCGCGCCAGAACCTGAACCGACGCCCGCGCCGCAGGTAGAAGCCGCCGCGCGCGTCACGCCGATGATGGAGCAATACCTTGAAATCAAGGCGGCGCATCAGGGCCTCTTGCTGTTCTACCGGATGGGCGATTTCTACGAATTGTTCTTCGAGGACGCCGAGATCGCCTCGAAGACGCTCGGCATCGTGCTGACCAAGCGCGGCAAGCATCAGGGCGCGGACATTCCGATGTGCGGCGTGCCGGTCGAGCGCTCCGAGGATTATCTGCACCGCCTGATCACCGCCGGCCACCGGGTCGCGGTGTGCGAGCAGACCGAGGATCCCGCCGCCGCGAAAGCGCGCGGCAACAAGAGCGTGGTGCGCCGCGGCGTGGTACGGCTGGTGACGCCGGGCACGCTGACCGAGGACACGCTGCTCGACGCACGCGCCAACAATTACCTGCTGGCGATTGCGCGCGCCCGCTCCTCCGGCGGCGGCGACCGCTTCGGCCTCGCCTGGATCGACATCTCGACCGCCGAATTCACCGTGATGGAATGTTCGGGCGGCGAGCTCGCCGCGACACTGGCGCGCATCAACCCGAACGAGGCCATCGTCACCGACGCGCTCTATAACGACAGCGAGCTCGGGCAGACCTTGCGCGAATTGCCGGCAGTGACGCCGCTGACCCGCGACGTCTTCGACGGCGCCACCGCCGAGAAGCGGCTCTGCGGCTATTTTGCCGTCGCGACCATGGACGGGCTGGCGCAGCTGACGCGGTTGGAGGCCACCGCCGCGGCGGCCGCCGTCACCTATGTCGACCGCACCCAGGTCGGCAAGCATCCGCCGCTGTCGCCGCCAGCCCGCGAAGCCTCTGGCGCCACAATGGCGATCGATCCGGCGACGCGTGCCAATCTCGAATTGACGCGAACGCTCGCCGGCGAGCGCCGCGGCTCGCTGCTCGACGCGATCGACTGCACGGTGACCTCGGCCGGCTCGCGTTTGCTGGCGCAGCGGTTAGCAGCGCCCCTGACCGACGCTCCGGCAATTGCAAGGCGGCTCGATGCCGTCAGCGCCTTCGTTGCGGATTCGGCCGCGCGCGAGGACATCCGCAGCATCCTGCGCGGCGCGCCCGACATGTCGCGGGCGCTGGCCCGCCTCTCGGTCGGCCGCGGCGGACCGCGCGACCTTGCCGGCTTGCGCGACGGCATCGTCGCCGCCGACCAGGTGCTGTCGCGGCTCGGCGAGATCGACCAGCCGCCGCAGGAGATCGCCGCGGTCATGGCAGCCCTGCAACGTCCGTCGCGCGAATTGGCATCCGAACTTGCCTGCGCGCTCGACGATCAATTGCCACTGATCAAGCGCGACGGCGGCTTCGTTCGTCAGGGCTACGAGCCCGCGCTGGACGAAACGCGAAGCCTGCGCGACGCCTCGCGCCTGGTGGTCGCTTCGATGCAGGCGCGCTACGCCGACCACACGGGCGTCAAGGGTCTCAAGATCCGGCACAACAATGTGCTCGGCTATTTCGTCGAGGTCACCGCGCAGCACGGCGACAAGCTGATGTCGGCGCCCTTGAACGCCACTTTCATTCACCGCCAGACGCTGGCGGGACAGGTTCGCTTCACCACCTCCGAACTCGGGGAGATCGAAGCCAAGATCGCCAACGCCGGCGACCGTGCGCTCGGGCTCGAGCTCGAGATCTTTGAACGGCTCTGCGCCAGAGCACTGGATATCAGCGATGACCTGCGCGCCGCCGCCCATGCCTTCGCATTGCTCGACGTCGCGACCTCGCTGGCCAAGCTCGCAATCGACGACAATTACGTGCGGCCCGAGGTCGACGAGTCCCTCGGCTTCGCCATCGAGGCCGGCCGCCATCCCGTGGTGGAGCAGGCGCTCAAGCGCAACGGCGAGCCGTTCATCGCCAATGCCTGCGACCTGTCGCCGGGACCTGCGCAAAAATCCGGCCAGCTTTGGCTGCTGACCGGTCCCAACATGGCCGGTAAATCGACCTTCCTGCGCCAGAACGCGCTGATTGCGCTGCTCGCCCAGGTCGGCAGCTTCGTGCCGGCGACGCGCGCGCGGATCGGCATCATCGACCGCCTGTTCTCTCGCGTCGGCGCCGCCGACGATCTTGCCCGCGGCCGTTCCACTTTCATGGTGGAGATGGTCGAGACCGCCGCGATCCTGAACCAGGCCGGCGAGCGTTCACTCGTGATCCTCGACGAGATCGGCCGCGGCACCGCGACCTTCGACGGCCTCTCGATCGCCTGGGCCGCGATCGAGCATCTGCACGAGAGCAATCGCTGCCGCACGCTGTTCGCGACGCATTATCACGAGCTGACGGCGCTCTCGGCAAAACTGCCGCGGATGTTCAACGCCACCGTGCGCGTCAAGGAGTGGCAGGGCAATGTCGTTTTCCTGCACGAGGTGCTGCCGGGCTCGGCCGACCGCTCCTACGGCATCCAGGTGGCCAAACTCGCCGGCCTGCCGCCTGCGGTCATCTCGCGCGCCAAATCGGTGCTGGCAAAACTCGAAGCCCAGGATCGCGGCCAGACCGCGCGCGCCCTCGCCGACGACCTTCCCCTGTTCGCGGTGCCCTCGCGCGCCGCGGCCGAAGCAGCACCGCCGAGCGAAGCCGAACTGCTGATGGACGCGGTGAAGGCGCTGCACCCCGACGAGATGTCGCCGCGCGAAGCGCTCGATGCGTTGTATGCGTTGAAGGCGAAACTGCCGAAGCAGTGACAGACGCGGTCGGTTACGCCTTCGGCTAACCCACACACCGAAGCTCACGCCAGCCGCTTCCTGCGCCCGTACCACCACAGCGTCAGATTCCACGCGATGCAGGTCGTAAGCGCGAGGCTGAGGCCGATCGCGGAGCCGAAATTGGCCGCGCCGACATGCACCACGGCGATCGCCATGCCGAATCCGAGCAGACCCCAGGCCGAATTGGCCAGCACAGCCGCCGTCGGCGGACCGCCGATGCGCGGATGCAGGATCACCATGATGCTGGAGAACACCACCGGATACAGCGCGATGATGCCGCTGATCCTGGGGCCGACCCAGCCCGACGTCGAGACCACGATGGCGACAAGGGTTGCAACCAGCGCAGCGCGCATCGGCACGTCATACCAGCGGCGCGTCACCAGCGGCATCTTCACGTGGCGATAGCCCGCCAGCAGTGGAATGCAGATGCCGAACGCGATGAAGTTCACGACCAGCCCGGCGATGAGCGACCAGTCGAACTGGCGGATGATTGAGGCCAGCACGATCCAGACCGCGAACGCGCTTCCGCAACTCACCACGACACTGTGCCGCTGCGCCAGCACGACATAGGTGAGGCACATGAAGATCGTCGCCGCATTGACCGGCAGGCTCGACAGCGCGCCCTGCGCGATGAAGGCGGCGTCATGGTCGAGCGCGAGGAAGACATAGGACGGGCCGGCCGAGATCGGCAGGGTCGCCACCAGCGCGCCGATCACCGGGCCCGAACGCTCGGTGATGACAGACGCCGTCACGACGAACGCGGCCGCGATCGCCATGCGCAGTAGAAGGAAGAGGATGAAGTGGGGGTCGGGGGACATGGGTGGCCGTGAACACCCTCCCCTGGAGGGGGAGGGTAAGAAGTCACATCCGCTGCATCGACACCGAGACCTTCGGGCCGTTCTTGATGGTCTGGTAGACCACGCAATAGCGTTCGGTGAGCTTGAGCAGCAGATCGAGCTTGTCCTGCGGAGCGTCGGTATCAACCTCGAAGCGCAGGCGGATCTCGGCGAAGCCGACCGGGGTCTCCTTGTCGATGCCGAGCGTGCCGCGAAAGTCGAGATCGCCCTCGGCATAGACGTTGCCGGTCTTGAGCGGCACCTCGATCGCAGTCGCAACCGATTTCAGCGTGACGCCGGCGCAGGCAACCAGCGCCTCGAGCAGCATGTCGCCGGAGCAGAGCTCGAGGCCGGAGCCGCCGGTGCCCGGATGCAATCCGGCCATCGCGATGGCGCGGCCGGTCTCGACCTTGCAGGCGATGCCTTCGCTGTCAGTCGACCCCTTTGCCTTCAGCGTGATCATCGCGGTCTTGGGATCGGTCTTGTAGCGTTCCTTGATCGGAGCCTGCATCTGGCGCAGTTCGGCGGCGTCCATCTTGTTCTCTCCCGGAAAATTCGTCTCTACGAAGTACCGGCTTGCGATGTACCGGCCCAGAGAGAAAATGTCACCACCACATGGCCTGACCGGGACCCTGGGTTGCGTCAAGGTCGGGCACGCTGCGGTCGAGCGAACGGTCGAGTGACGTCAGCACACTTCGCTTGAAATTCTCGAACAGCGGCGAATTGCAGTCGCGCGGCCGGCCCAGATTGATCTCGATCCGGTCGAACAGCCGGCCCGGGCGGGGCCTCATCACCAGCACGCGGTCGGCCAGCACCACAGCCTCGTCGATGTCGCAGCGGATCAGCGCGGTCTTGCCGTCCGCGTGCTGAAGCAGCTCCGGCGCGATGTCCTTCTCGCTCAGGCCTGCGCCCAGCAGCGCGCGCACCAGGAAGATGTACGGATCGGCGCCGCGCGTCACCGCGACGCGCTCGCCCTTCAGATCGGCGACGCTTGCGGATTTCCTTGAGCGGATCCGCCGCCTTCGCCGCTTGGGTCACAGCAAGAGCCACCGCTCCCGCCAGCAGAATGCGTCGTATAATGTTTGTCCTGCCCAACCCCTCCGAAACTTCATTGTTTTTCAAGGAGTTATACCTAGAGATCAACGAGAAAATCCCGCCCTTGAAACCGGGTCGCCTGGGAACAACTTTGCCCGATGCCGGCCTTTTCAAGCATGGAACGACTATAGCCAGAGAATGGCGGGTGACAGCGCCTGCCGCCTCTTATATCCGGTGAAGCATGGACAGCGTCGCGACTGAGCAGAAGGCCGAGGTGGATGATCGCTTCGACACCGCGCGGATCACCGCCGCGGTCGATGCGCTTGCCGAAAGGCACCAGGGACGCGAGGACGCGTTCCGCACCGCCATGGCACAATTGCTCAAGGCCGAGCTGATCGCTGCGCGTGCCGCAGCACAGGCGATCCTGCTGAAGGACCGCCACGGCCGCCGCTGCGCAGAGCGGCTCTGCCACGTGCAGGACGAGATCATCCGCATCCTGTATTCGGCCGCGACCCGCCATCTCTACCGCTCGCCGATCCCCAGCGGCGCGGAGCGCATGGCGGTGGTCGCGACCGGCGGCTATGGCCGCGGCCTGATGGCTCCCGAGTCCGACATCGACCTGCTGTTCATCCTGCCCTACAAGCAGACCGCCTGGGGCGAGCAGGTCGCCGAAGCCATCCTCTATTGCCTCTGGGACATGGGGCTGAAGGTCGGGCACGCCACGCGTTCGGTCGACGAATCGATCCGCCAGGCGCGCGGCGACATGACCATCCGCACCGCGATCCTGGAGACGCGCTTCCTGACCGGCGACCAGCCGCTCTATGACGAACTGGTCGAGCGTTTCGACAAGGAAGTGGTCCAGGGCACCGCGTCCGAATTCGTCACGGCAAAGCTCGCCGAGCGCGAAGAACGTCACCGCCGCGGCGGCCAGTCGCGCTATCTGGTCGAACCCAACGTCAAGGACGGCAAGGGTGCCTTGCGCGACCTGCACACGCTGTTCTGGATCGCCAAATACGTCTATCGCGTCCGCGACACCGACGAGCTGGTCGAACGCGGCGTGTTCGACGCGCAGGAATACCGCACCTTCCGCCGCTGCGCCGACTTCCTCTGGTCGGTGCGCTGCAACCTGCACTTCTACTCCGGCCGCGCCGAAGAGCGCCTCTCCTTCGACCTCCAGCGCGAGATCGCGGTCCGGCTCGGCTACACCTCGCATCCCGGCATGCAGGACGTCGAGCGCTTCATGAAGCACTACTTCCTGGTCGCCAAGGAAGTCGGCAACCTCACCGCCATCCTCTGCGCCAAGCTCGAGGACCAGCAGGCCAAGCCCGCGCCGGTGCTGAGCCGGATGATGGCGCGGCTGCGCCCCACCCCCGTGAAACGGCGCGTCCCGGACAGCGACGACTTCATCGTCGACAACAACCGCATCAATGTCGCCGCGCCCGACGTGTTCAAGCACGACCCGGTCAACCTGATCCGCATCTTCCGCCTGGCGCAGAAGAACAACCTCGCCTTCCACCCGGACGCGATGCGTGACGTGACGCGCTCGCTCGGCCTGATCAACGCGCAGATGCGCGAAAACCCGGAAGCGAACCGGCTGTTCATGGAGATCCTGACCTCCGATAACGCCGAGATCGTGCTGCGGCGGATGAACGAGACCGGCGTGCTCGGCCATTTCATCCGCGCCTTCGGCAAGATCGTCTCGATGATGCAGTTCAACATGTATCATCACTACACCGTCGACGAGCATCTGATCCGCTGCATCGGCTTCCTCCAGGACATCGAGCGCGGCGGCATCGAGGAGTTCACGCTCGCCAGCGACCTCATGCGCAAGAGCCGGCCCGAGCACCGGTCGGTGATCTACATCGCGACGCTGCTGCACGACGTCGCCAAGGGACGGCCCGAGGATCACTCGATCGCCGGCGCCAAGGTGGCGCGGCGGCTGTGCCCCCGGCTCGGCTTCAGTCCGGCCGACACCGAGCTCGTGGCCTGGCTCATCGAGGAGCATCTGACGATGTCCACGGTCGCCCAGTCGCGCGACCTCTCCGACCGCAAGACCATCGAGAATTTCGCCGCCGTGGTGCAGTCGGTCGAGCAGATGAAGCTGCTGACGATCCTGACCACCGCCGACATCCGCGGCGTCGGTCCCGGCGTATGGAACGGCTGGAAGGCGCAGCTGCTGCGCTCACTCTATTACGAGACCGAGCCGGTGTTGACTGGCGGTTTCTCGGAAGTCGACCGCGGCAAGCGGCTGACAGCCGCGCACGCCGAATTCCGCATGGCCTTTGCCGAGTGGCCGCCGGAGGAGCTCGATGCCTATATCGGCCGCCATTATCCGGCCTACTGGCTCAAGGTCGAGCTGCCGCGCAAGATCCGCCACGCCCGCTTCGTCCGCTCCAGCGAGCAGGCCGGCCACAAGCTCGCGATCAATGTCGGCTTCGACGAGGTCCGCGGCGTCACCGAGCTGACCATCTTCGCCGCCGACCATCCCTGGCTGCTGTCGATCATCGCGGGCGCCTGCGCCTCGGCCGGCGCCAACATCGTCGACGCCCAGATCTACACCACGACCGACGGCCGCGCGCTCGACACGATCTCGATCTCCCGGGAATACGACCGCGACGAGGACGAGGGACGGCGCGCCACCCGCATCGGCGAGATGATCGAGGACGTGCTGGAAGGCAAGCTGCGCCTGCCCGAGGTGGTGGCACGGCGCACCGTGCGCAGCAAGGCGCGGCCGTTCGTGATCGAGCCGGAAGTGACCATCAACAACCAATGGTCCGACCGCTACACCGTGATCGAGGTCTCCGGGCTCGATCGCCCCGGCCTGCTCTACGAGCTGACCACGGCGATCTCCAAGCTGAACCTCAACATTGCCTCGGCCCATGTCGCCACCTTCGGCGAGCGTGCCCGCGACGTGTTCTACGTCACCGACCTCCTCGGCGCGCAGATCAACGCGCCGACCCGCCAGGCCGCGATCAAGAGCGCGCTGACCCATGTGATGGCGGGCGAGAAGCCGGTTCAGCCGGCGGCGTGAGCACGCCGAGACCTAAACCTCCACCCCTTCATGCCGCAGCAGCCAGCGCTTGCGTGCGAGGCCGCCGCCGTATTTCACCAGCGAACCGTCCGCGCCGATCAGGCGGTGACAGGGCAGCACCACGCTGATCGGGTTGGAGCCGTTGGCATGGCCAACGGCACGTATGGCCTTGGGCATGTCGATCTCTGCGGCGAGCGCACCGTAGCTCATCGTTGTGCCGGCAGGTATTTTCGTCAGCGCGGTCCAGACCTTCTGCTGGAACGGCGTGCCGGCAATGCGCCATGCGATGCCTGAGAGCTGGTCGAGATCGCCGTCGAAATAGCGCGACAGCGCAGTCCGCATGGCCGCCGGCGCGGACCGGTCACTCAGATCCACCGTGCCGTAGTGCAGGCGCAAAAGCTCGCGCATGCGGTGCTCGTAATCCTCCCAGTCGAGCGCGCGCAAGGAGCCGTCAGTATCGGTGACGAGCAGCGCGATCCCGATCGGCGTCGGCAGGCGATCGATGCCGAAGCTTGCAGACAGTTTGCTTGATCGCGCGGCCATTGCGGCACCATTGCATCGGAACATGCCATCGCACTTGCCATGCCGGCCGTGCTAACGTCCACCCGAAAGCTGACGCTTTTGGGGGAGCTCAACTTGATCTGGATCGCCAATGTTTTGGTGGCGCTGGTCGCCGCACTGCACATCTTCTTCCTGATCCTGGAGATGTTTCTCTGGGACCAGCCGCTGGGCCTGAAGGTCTTTCGCAACACGCCGGAGAAGGCCGAGATCACGAAAGTGCTGGCCGCCAACCAGGGGCTCTATAACGGCTTCCTGGCCGCCGGCCTGATCTTTGGCCTCGTCCACGGCAATCCGGCCTTCGCATTCCAGATCAAGGCATTCTTCCTGCTCTGCGTGATCGTGGCCGGCGCTTACGGCGCGGCGACCGTCAGCACGCGCATCCTGATGGTGCAGGCGCTGCCGGCGGCGGTCGCCCTGGTTGCATTGTTTCTCGCCTGAGACGCTACGGCGCAGTGCCGCGATCCTTGCGCGGCGGCGAACGTTCCTCCACACTCTTCGGCAGCGATGGCGACCGTTGCAATCAACGGGAAAAGACCATCGACCGGAAAATTCCGTCAGGAGGAACAACCCCACATGAGCAATCGCACAGCTTTTATAGCTACGACGGCGGCGCTCGCCTTCGCGTTCACCGCCAGCCAAGGCTTCGTAAGCCAGGCCCTCGCCCAGAAGAAATACGACACCGGCGCGAGCGACACCGAGATCAAGATCGGCCAGACCGTGCCGTTCTCCGGCGCCTACTCCGTCTACGCCAATATCGGCAAGACCCAGGCGGCCTACTTCAAGATGATCAACGATCAGGGCGGCATCAACGGCCGCAAGATCAATCTGATCCAGTATGACGATGCCTATTCGCCGCCGAAGACCGTCGAGCAGGTGCGCAAGCTCGTCGAAGGCGACGAGGTCCTCTTCACCTTCCAGATCATCGGCACCGCGGCCAACGCCGCCGTGCAAAAATATCTCAACGGCAAGAAGGTCCCGCAGCTGCTGGCCTCGACCGGCGCCGCGCGCTTCAACGATCCCCAGAACTATCCCTGGACCATTGCCTATAATCCCAACTACGTGTCCGAGGGACGCATCTACGCCAAGTACATTCTCAAGGAGCATCCGAACGCCAAGATCGGCGTGCTCTACCAGAACGACGACATGGGCCGCGATTATCTCGCTGGCCTCAAGAGCGGCCTCGGCGACAAGGCCGCCAGCATGATCGTCGGCGAAGTCTCCTACGAGGTCACCGATCCGACGGTAGACTCGCAGGTGGTCAAGCTGAAGTCGCTGGGGGCTGATCTTTTCTACGATGCCTCGACGCCGAAATTCGCGGCGCAGGCCATCAAGAAGGTCGCCGAGCTCGGCTGGAACCCGGTGCATATCCTCGACATCAATGCGAGCCCGATCTCGGCGACGCTGAAGCCGGCCGGCCTCGACATCTCCAAGGGCATCATCTCGACCCAGTACGGCAAGGAGCCAGGCGATCCCCAGTGGAAGGACGATCCGGGCGTGAAGGCCTTCTTCGCCTTCATGGACAAGTATTTCCCCGAAGGCGACAAGCTCAACACGGTCAATACCTATGCCTATTCGGTCGCCGAGCTGCTGACGCAGGTTCTGAAGCAATGCGGCGACGACCTGTCGCGTGAAAACGTGATGAAGCAGGTCGCCAACATCAAGGACTTCACCCCGAGCTTTGCGCTCCCCGGCATCAAGATCAACACCGGACCGAACGACTACCGCGTCAACAAGCAGATGCAGATGATGAAGTTCAACGGCGAACGCTGGGAGCTGTTCGGACCGATCATCGAGGATGCGGGACCCTCGGGTTAGCCTCCCTTGGCGGGGTGGGTTGCACCGGCGGACTACCCCTCGCGTAGCCGCGGGCGCACCCACCCTACGAACTGCGGGCGCGTCCCCGCCTTGCGTTGCAGCAACGCCTCCTCCACAATCGCCCTCAGCGATGACATCAGGTGCGCAGGAGTGCTCGGATCGATCATCGGCGATAACAAATTGAGGAAATTGCGAATGAGGAACGGTATTCTGCATCTGGCCACGGCAACGGCGCTGACCCTGGCGCTGTCGGTCTCAGCGGCCAATGCCCAGAAGAAATATGATCCGGGCGCGAGCGACACCGAAATCAAGATCGGTCAGACCAACCCGTTCAGCGGCCCCGCCTCCGCTTACGCCACGATCGGCAAGACGCAGGCCGCCTACTTCAAGATGATCAACGATCAGGGCGGCATCAACGGCCGCAAGATCAACCTGATCCAGTACGACGACGCCTATTCGCCACCGAAGGCCGTGGAACAGGTGCGCAAGCTCGTCGAGAGCGACGAGGTGCTGCTCACCTTCCAGCTTCTCGGCACCCCGTCGAACGCTGCCGTGCAGAAATATCTCAACGCCAAGAAGGTACCGCAACTCTTCGCGGCCACCGGCGCCTCGAAGTTCACGGACCCAAAGAACTTCCCATGGACGATGGGCTTCAATCCCAACTACTTCGTCGAAGGCCGCATCTACGGCCAGTATATCATCAAGAACCATCCGAACGCCAAAGTCGGCGTTCTCTACCAGAATGACGATCTTGGAAAAGACTATCTGAACGGCATCAAGGCCGGGCTTGGTGACAAGGCCTCCAGCATGATCGTTGCGGAAGCCTCATACGAGGTCTCCGATCCCACCGTCGATTCGCAGATCCTCAAGATCAAGTCGGCGGGTGCCGATTTGTTCTTCAGCGCCACGACGCCGAAACAGGCCGCGCAGGCGATCAAGAAGATCGCCGAGCTCGACTGGCATCCCGTGCACATTCTCGACATCAACGCCACTTCGGTCGGCGCCGTGATGAAGCCCGCAGGACTTGAAGCCTCCAAGGGAGTGATCAGCGTCAACTATGGCAAGGATCCGCTCGATCCAAGCTGGAAGAACGATCCGGGCATGAAGAAATATTTCGAGTTCATGGCCAAGTACTATCCGGACGGCGACAAGGACTCGAGCTTCAACAGCTACGGCTACTCGACCTCGCAGTTGATGGCTTACGTGCTCCAGAAATGCGGCGACGACCTAACCCGCGAAAACGTCATGAAGGTCGCCACCAGCCTGAAGGACGTGGAGCTCGACCTGTCCCTGCCCGGCATCAAGGCCAACACCTCGCCGACCGACTACCGCGTCAACAAGCAGCTTCAGATGATGAAGTTCAACGGCGAGCGCTGGGAGCTGTTCGGCCCGATCATGGAGGACGCAGGCCCGGCAGGTTAGCGGTTGTGCGAATTCTGAATTGCGATCGGCGGCCTGCGGGCCGCCGATTTTTTGGCGTCGCCCAGTCCATCACCGTCAGCCTGAGGTGGCCGCTTCTTCAGCGGCCCTCGAAGGGCGACGGCCCGGCTGGCAGCTTGGCCGTGCATCCTTCAAGGCTCGCAAGAGCTCGCATCTCAGGATGACTGGGAGAGATCGTCGCTTTGGGCGACGTCTACTCCGGTATTTCCCCAAAATTCTTCCCCACCGGCAGCACCGCGTGCCGGATCAGGCGCGAGTCCTCCACGGCCGCCTGCCTGTGCTTCACTGCTTCGCGATAGACGGGATCGCGGATCATTTCGACGAACGCACTGACGCTTGGGTATTCGGCGATGAAGCAATGGTCCCAGCGCTCCTCTTGCGGGCCGATCAGCATCAGCTCGAATTTGCCCTGCCAGACGATGCGGCCGCCGAGGCGCTCGAACACCGGGCCGCTCTCGCGGCCATAGGCCGCATAGGCTTCCGCGCCGCTCGCCTTGCGACCGTCGGGATAGGCCGCCTCGCTGCGCAGGCGCACCAGATTGAGCATGTGGATCGGACCGGGGCGGTCGTTGTCCCGGAACTGCGCGAAGATTTCCTTGGTCGGATCGATGTGGCCCATGCCGGTGTTCCCTCTTGTTTTATGACGGCGATCCTAGCTCCAGCCTCGAAGAGGCGGAACTGCGGCCAGCGAATGCCGCACCTCCTAATCGCGCGTTAACGTCCGGGTAACCGGGCCTTAAACAGCGACCGCTAGCGTGCGGCAGGGCGGGCTGACCGGGCGTTTGCGTATGGGGTTGGGAAAGAAAAAGGGTGGGCGGAAGGAGCCGCTGTTCGGCTTGCCCGCGGCGCTCTCCGATCTGCGCCTGAGCGCGGCGGACCGCATCCCCGGCGGCGACGACAAGCCGAAGAAATCAGCCAAATCGTCCGCCAAGCGCAAGAGCGAGGATTCCGGCGACGAGCCGCCGCGGAAGGCCCCGGCCCGCAGCGGCGCCAAGCGGCGATCCAAATCGCGCATCGGCGCCGGTCTCGGCCGCCTGGTCTATTGGGGCGCGGTGCTGAGCCTGTGGGGCGTGATCGCCGTGATCGGTGTCGTGATCTATGTCGGCGCCCATCTGCCGCCGATCCAGTCGCTCGAAATCCCCAAACGGCCGCCGACGATCCAGATCGTCGGCATGGACGGCAGCCTGCTGGCGCAGCGCGGCGAGATGGCCGGCGCCAACGTCTCGCTGAAGGACCTGCCGCCCTATCTGCCGAAGGCCTTCATCGCCATCGAGGATCGCCGCTTCTACTCGCATTTCGGCATCGACCCGGTCGGCATCCTGCGCGCGCTGGTCACCAACGTGCTCCATCGCGGCGTGTCGCAGGGCGGCTCGACGCTGACGCAGCAGCTCGCCAAGAATCTGTTCCTGACCCAGGAACGCACCATGGCGCGCAAGCTGCAGGAGGCGGAGCTTGCGATCTGGCTGGAGCGCAAGCATTCCAAGAACGAGATTCTCGAGCTCTACCTCAACCGCGTCTATTTCGGCTCCGGCGCCTATGGCGTCGAGGCCGCCGCGCAGCGCTATTTCGGCAAGCCGGCCAAGAATGTCACGATTGCCGAGGCCGCGATGCTGGCCGGGCTCGTCAAGTCGCCCTCGCGGCTCGCGCCGAACCGCAATCCGGAGGGCGCCGAAGCGCGCGCGCAGATCGTGCTCGCGGCGATGGCGGACGCCAAGTTCATCACCGAAGCACAGGCGCAGGCCTCGATCGGCCAGCCCTCCTACAACGTGAAGCCGGTCGGCGCCGGCACGATCAACTACGTCGCCGACTGGATCGGCGAGGTGCTGGACGATCTCGTCGGCCAGATCGACGAGAGCATCAAGGTCGAGACCACGATCGATCCGAAGCTGCAAAGCGTGGCGGAAGCCGCCATCATCGACGAACTCGCGGCCAAGAGCGTCAAGTTCAATGTCAGCCAGGGTGCCCTGGTGGCGATGACGCCCGACGGTGCGGTGCGCGCCATGGTCGGCGGGCGGAACTATTCCGAGAGCCAGTACAATCGCGCGGTGACGGCCAAGCGCCAGCCGGGCTCCTCGTTCAAGCCGTTCGTCTATCTGACCGCGCTCGAGCAAGGTCTGACGCCGGACACGGTTCGCCAGGACGCCCCGATCGAGGTCAAGGGCTGGAAGCCCGAGAACTACACCCATGAATATTTCGGCGCGGTGACGCTGACGCAGGCGCTGGCGATGTCGCTCAACACGGTCGCCATCCGCCTCGGCCTCGAGGTCGGGCCGAAGAACGTGGTGCGCACCGCGCACCGGCTCGGCATCTCCTCGAAACTCGAGCCCAACGCCTCGATCGCGCTCGGCACCTCCGAGGTCTCCGTGGTCGAACTGGTCGGCGCCTATGCGCCGTTCGCCAATGGCGGCCTCGCGGTGGCGCCGCATGTCGTCACGCGGATCAGGACGCTCGGCGGCAAGCTGCTCTACATGCGCCAGCCCGATGAGCGCAACCAGGTGATCGAGCCGCGCTATGTCGGCATGATGAACGCGATGATGCGCGAGACCTTGATCAGCGGCACCGCCAAGAAGGCCGAGATCCCCGGCTGGCCGGCCGCCGGCAAGACCGGCACCAGCCAGGATTACCGCGACGCCTGGTTCATCGGCTACACCGCCAACCTCGTCACCGGCGTCTGGCTCGGCAATGACGACAATTCGCCGACCAAGAAGGCAACCGGCGGCGGCCTGCCGGTCGAAGTCTGGTCGCGCTTCATGAAAGCGGCGCACGAGGGTGTGCCGGTAGCGAACTTGCCGAGCTCACCCGGTGGCTGGGGCCTGTCGAACCTCGCGCAGGCCGCCTCGCAGGTGTCGCCGCCAACAGCGGCCGCAACAGCTCCGGCAAGCAATGGCGGCTATCGCCCGCCGCCCACGCGCGCCAATGTGCGGCCGGAGGCGTCGGCAGGACTTGATGGCTGGCTGATGGACCGGCTGTTCGGCGGCAACAGATAGCTTCCGCCTGAGGCCTTGGTGGCCTCAAGACAAAACCGCGAAAACAACCCCATGCACAGTAGCCGGTGATTGCCGGCGTGATGCGCGCTGAATCCATCGAAGGGTTTGATGCGGCGGATCAATCAGGCGCCGTGACGCAAAGCGCTGGCATCGCCGCATTTTCCGTTGTCTTCGCCCGTGAGGCTGGCAGCGGAAGCCTAATCCTCGGCCCCGTAGCGGTGCAGGTCGTTGCCGTGGGTGTCGAGCCACTTCTTGGCGCGCTCCATCGACGGACACACCTTGCCGCACACGCGCCAGAACCGCGCCGAGTGGTTCATCTCGACGAGATGGGCGACCTCGTGGGCGGCGAGATAGTCGAGCACGAAGGGCGGCGCGAGGATCAGGCGCCAGGAGAACGACAGCGAGCCGGCCGAGGTGCAGGAGCCCCAGCGGCTGGACTGATCGCGGATCGAGAGCCGCTTCACCTTGACGCCGAGTTCCGCGGCATAGGCTTCCGCCGAGCGCTGGAGATCGCGGCGCGCCTCGCGCTTGAGGAAGTCGCTGACGCGGCGATCGACATGTTCGACGCCGCCGGCAACGCAGAGAATGCGTTCGCCGCTATCGCGCACCTCGGTCCACACCGTGCCGCGGGTACCGGCGCGATGCACGATCCGGTGGGAAACACCGCGAAGCGGTATCACCGTGCCAGGCTGAAACGGCGCGGCCTTCGGCAAACGGCCGAGACGCGCCGCGATCCACGCGCCGTGACGCTGCGCGAAATCCTTGGCTTCGGCCAGCGTGCCGCGCGGCGGCATGGTGAGGATGGCTTCGCGATCGCTCGGATGAATTCTGAGCGTATAACGGCGCGCGCGGCGATGCCGCCGCAGCCTGATCGCGAAATATTGCGATCCATGGGGGATGAGGAGGGTCTTGGGTTCGTGGGGCCGCCGATAGAGGAGCGCGCGAGTGGCCATGTCTGTCAGTCCGGGGGGCAGGAGTGCGCCCGGATTCTGCCATAACCGCCGCCAGGGAAAGCGCTCGGCGCAAAAACAAATCATTTGCCCAATATACAGGGGTCTGGCGTCCGGGAGACCCTACAGACTGGGGTTGGAACCAGCTTTTTTCGCCCCCTCCGGACGCATGCGGCACCCCCAAGAGGTGAGGGAGGACTCACTCCTATAAAGCTACCTAAATACCGCGAATCTGGCGGGAACCTGGCCTGTCGGAACCTCCGACAGGGCGACGATTTTCAGCGGGAAAGCCGAAAAACGCGCCCAGAGCCGCTCCGATGGAATCGGAACGGCTCTGGATTCCTATCTTGACGCGTTTTCTTTACGCGAACCGGACGCCACTTCGCTCGAAAACGCTCTATTCGGCCGCGAGAGCCTGCAACGAGCTCGGATTCGCAGCCGAGACCATGAAGTCATGGATGCGCGGCACGATTTCCGACTTGAAACGCGAGCCGTTGAACACGCCGTAATGTCCGACGCCCTTCTGCACGTAATGAACGCGGCGGTGATCGGGGATCGAGCTGCACAATGTGTGCGTCGCTTCGGTCTGACCGAGCCCGGAGATGTCGTCGTTCTCGCCTTCGACCGTCATCAGAGCCACGCGCGTGACCTTCGAGGGATCGACGCGTGTTCCACGATGGGTCATCTCGCCCTTCGGCAGCGAGTGCTTCACGAACACGGTGTCGACCGTCTGCAGGTAATACTCGGCGGAGAGGTCCATCACCGCGAGATACTCGTCGTAGAAGTCGCGATGCTTGTCGGCGAGGTCGCCGTCGCCTTTCACCAGATGGGCGAAGAGCTGCTTGTGGGCGTCCATATGGCGGTCGAGATTCATGCTGATGAAGCCGTTCAGCTGCAGGAATCCCGGATAGACGTCGCGCATCATGCCAGGATGCGGGAACGGCACCTTGGTGATGACGTGATTGCGGAACCAGTCGATGCCGCGCTCCTGGGCGAGGTCGTTCACCCCGGTCGGATTGCGGCGGGTGTCGATCGGCCCGCCCATCAACGTCATCGACGTCGGCACGAACGGATCGCGCTGCGCTTCCATGATCGAGACGGCAGCGACGACGGGCACGGAAGGCTGGCACACCGCCAGCACATGCGTATTGCCGCCGAGGACGTGCAGCATCTCGATGACGTAGTCGATGTAGTCGTCGAGATCGAAGCGGCCGTCGCTGAGCGGCACCATGCGGGCATCGGCCCAATCGGTGATGTAGACCTCATGCGCCGGCAGGAAAGCCTCGACCGTGCCGCGCAAGAGCGTCGCATAATGGCCGGACATCGGCGCGACGATCAGCACGCGCGGCTGCGGGCTGCGCAAGGGACGGGTGAACTTGCGATCGAAATAGAGCAGCCGGCAGAACGGCTTTTCCCAGACCGAGCGGACCTCGACGGGAACGCGGATGCCGTTGACCTCGGTGTCGTTGAGACCCCATTCCGGCTTGCCGTAGCGGCGCGTGGTGCGTTCGAACAATTCGCAGGCCGCGGCAACCGATTTGCCGACCTCGGTGCGCGCCCACGGATTCAGCGGATTCTGAAACAGCAGCTTGGTCGCGTCGGTGACTGCACGGGCCGGATTGAGAGAGGCGTGCGCCATCTCGTACATCCAGTACATCGGCGTCGTCAGGATCGGACTGCCCTCTGCAGCCAGGGGCGGGGCGCCGCCAAACTCACCAATAGGCATCGCTATATCCTTCTTCGCATCGCAGCATACTGCCGAATGCGTAATATTGCGTCAATGCATGGTTCCGTACATTTACGTGGTGATGACAGTTAAACCAGCCTGAATCCACGAGAAAGTGACGTTATTCGCCGCCTGACAGCAGCGACCCTTGCTTCCTGGCGCTACGCAAAAGGGCAAGGAATGCCCCAAAAGATGCAACCAGCAGCACCGCGTTGATGGCCAACGCACTCAACATCAGATCGGTCCTGAAGGCGTTTTCGATCAGCAACGCGCGCATGCCTTCGAACACGTAGGTCGGCGGCAGCGTCCAGGCGACATATTGCAGCCAGACCGGCAGCACGCTGACGGGATAGTAGACGCAAGCGAGCGGCATGATCCCGAACATCAAGGTCCAGACGATGCTCTCGGCGCCGAGGCCGTTTCGCAGCACCAGGCCGGATACGAAGATGCCGACCGACCAGCTCGTGAAGATCAGATTGCAGAATAACGCGATCAGCGGCAGGCCGAGCGCATAAACGTTGAAATGAAACAGGAACAGCGCGAGCAGCGTCATCGGGATGACGCCGATCGCGAGCCGGATCAGGCTCATGATCATCAGCGACAGCAGAAACTCGATGGGCTTGAGCGGGCTCATCATGAGATTGCCGAGGTTGCGCGCCCACATCTCCTCCAGGAACGAGATCGAGAAGCCGAGCTGGCCGCGGAACAGGATGTCCCAGAGGATGACGGCGCCGATCAGGGTGCCGCCGGCGCGCGCGAAGAAATTGGCGTTCTGGGCGATGTAGAGCTGGAGGAAGCCCCAGGTAATCACCTGCAGCGCCGGCCAGTACAGCAGTTCCAGCAGCCGCGGCCACGATGACAGCAGGAGGTACCAATAGCGCAGGATCATCGCACCGATGCGCTGCAAGGAGATGCCGCGATGGAGGGAGGCCTGGTTCATCGCGCCGTCTCCTGAACCCCGTTCACCCGGCCGCGCGCGACGTCGAGGAACACCTCCTCCAGCGTGGTGCGATTGTAGCGGGCCATGATGGCTTCGGGCGTGTCATCGTCCTCGATGCGGCCGCGCTTCATGATGATGACGCGGTCGCAGAGCCGCTCGACCTCGAGCATGTTGTGCGAGGCCAGCAGGATGGTGGCGTTGTTAGCCTTGCGGTAGCGCTCCAGATGGCTGCGGACCCAATCGGCCGTGTCGGGATCGAGCGAGGCGGTCGGCTCGTCCAGCAACAGCAGCTCGGGCTGGTTGATCAGCGCCTTGGCGAGCGCGACGCGGGTCTTTTGCCCTGCGGAGAGCTTG
Organism: Bradyrhizobium sp. SZCCT0153; assembly: GCF_018129995.1. Classification (GTDB taxonomy): domain Bacteria; phylum Pseudomonadota; class Alphaproteobacteria; order Rhizobiales; family Xanthobacteraceae; genus Bradyrhizobium; species Bradyrhizobium japonicum_G. Next base: position 484,055 of record NZ_JAFCKS010000003.1, on the reverse strand, counting down.
CCGTTGGCGCGGTCGATGAAATCGGTGAGGTCGAGATCGGCGGCGAGCGTCGCGATGCGGTCGGACAGGTTCTTCACCGCATAGAGATTGCCGAACACGGTGAGGTTCTGCCGCACCGTGAGCCGCATCGGCATGTCGACATAGGGGCTCTCGAAATTCATCCGCCCCAGCACGGCCGCGCTCTCCTCGGGCATGCGATGCCCCAGCACCTGCACGCGGCCGGAGGTCGGCAGCACCAGGCCCATGATCATCGCGATGGTCGTGGTCTTGCCGGCGCCGTTGCCGCCCAAAAGCCCGGTGATGCTGCCGCGCGGAAGCGAAAACGAGATATCGTCGACGGCGCGCGTCTGCTTGTAGACCTTGACGAGGTGATCGACCGCAATGGCCGCAGAGGAGCTGCGCTCCGCGACAGTCGGCGGACTTGAAGCTTTGTCGTTCCCGGTCATGCTGGGCGTTCTTCTGCTATTGCAGCTGATAGCGCAAGGCTTGTAATCCGGGTGGTTCCGCGAGCCCCGCGTTTGTGACCGAGAAGGCACCGCCACATTGGCCGACATGACCGAAATTGCCGCCTCCGACTTTCGCCCTTCGCAGAGGCATATCCGCCTGGACACGATCCTGCGGTTGCGCTGGCTGGCGGTGCTCGGGCAGCTCGCCGCGATCTTCATCGTGGCGCAGGGGCTGGAGTTCAACGTCGAGATCGTCCCCTGCGTCAGCATCATCGCCCTGTCGGCCGCGCTCAATCTGGCACTGCAAACCGTTTCCAATCCGATGCAGCGGCTGGAGCCGATGCAGGCGGCCGGACTGCTCGCGCTGAACATCGTGGAGCTGGCCGGCCTGCTGTTCTTCACCGGCGGGCTGCAGAACCCGTTCTCGTTCCTGTTTCTCGCACCCGTGCTGATCTCGGCCACCGCGCTGCCGGCCCGCTTCACCTTCGGCCTCGGCGTGCTCGCCGTGGCCTGCGCTTCCGCCCTGTTCTTCTTCCATCTGCCGCTGCCCTGGGATTCCGACGATCCGCTGGTGCTGCCGCCGATCTATCTCGTCGGCGTCTGGCTCTCGATCGTGCTCGCGATCGGCGTCACCAGCCTTTATTCGTTCCAGGTGACCGAGGAGGCGCGCAAGCTTGCGGACGCGCTGGCGGCGACCGAGCTGGTGCTGACGCGCGAGCAGCATCTGACCCAGCTCGACGGCCTGGCCGCGGCGGCCGCGCACGAGCTCGGCACGCCGCTCGCGACCATCTTCCTGATCTCGCGCGAGCTGCAAAACACGGTGAAGGACCCGGTCTTTGCCGCCGACCTGAAAACCTTGCGCGAGCAGACGCAGCGCTGCCGCGACATCTTGAGCAAGATCACCCAGCTTTCCTCCACCGGCGCGCCGTTCGACCGCATGAAGCTGTCGGAGCTGATCGAGGAAGTGGTGGCGCCGCATCGCGATTTCGGCGTCGACATCAAGGTGCGGATCGCGGTCGCGATCGTGGCCGAGCCGGTCGGCTCGCGCAATCCGGCGATCCTCTACGGCGTCGGCAACATCGTCGAGAACGCGGTCGATTTCGCCCGCACCACCGTCGAGGTGAATGCATGGTGGAACAAGGACACGATCGAGCTCGTGATCTCCGACGACGGCCCCGGCATTCCGCCGGATATCCTTAACCGGATCGGCGAGCCCTATCTGTCGCGGCGGCGCAACCTGGACGACGGCGGCGGCGAGCGGCGCGGCCTCGGGCTTGGCGTGTTCATCGCACGCACCTTGCTCGAACGCACCGGCGCCAAGGTCTCGTTTACCAACCGGACCTTTCCGGAACACGGCGCCGTGGTCCAGATCAGTTGGCCGCGAGAGCGTTTTGAGGCTATCGAGACCTTCGAGGAAACAATAGGATAGGCCGCGACCTTGCGTCGCACGGGCGGGCCGATCGACTATTGGCGGCCTTGGCACCGCCCGATTGCGACGCCATATGTAGATGTGCAGGACAAAGGACAACACCTTGAACGCCATCGCCGAACTGAACGAACAGACCGACCGCTCGCTTCTCATCGTGGAGGACGACAAGCCGTTCCTTGAGCGGCTGTCGCGTGCCATGGAGACGCGCGGCTTTGCGGTGACGTCGTGCGACACGGTTTCCGATGGTCTTGCGCAAATCGGCAAGGCCGCGCCCGCATTCGCCGTGGTGGATCTGCGGCTCGGCGACGGCAACGGCCTCGACGTGGTCTCGGCGCTGAAGAAGAAGCGTCCCGACGCCCGCGCGATCGTGCTGACCGGTTACGGCAACATCGCCACCGCCGTCACGGCGGTGAAGATGGGCGCGATCGATTATCTCTCCAAGCCCGCGGACGCCGACGACGTCGTCGCCGCGCTGCTGTCGACGAGCGCGGAGAAATCCGAGCTGCCGACCAATCCGATGTCCGCCGACCGCGTCCGCTGGGAGCACATTCAGCGCATCTACGAGATGTGCAACCGCAACGTCTCGGAAACGGCACGCCGGCTCAACATGCACCGCCGGACGCTGCAGCGGATTCTGGCGAAGCGCGCACCGCGGTAACGGTCTCGCAGGGCGGGCAAAGGCGCGTAGCGCCGTGCCCACCACCTCTGCTTCCATCTCGAGCGGCTTGAATGGTGGGCGCGCTTTCGCTTTGCCCACCCTGCGACTTCATTCCCAAAAATCCGCATGCCCTTGCGGATCGACCAGGCGGTTGATCCGCAACGCTGCCGCCATCGCGAAACGCACCGTCATCCGCTTGCGCGTGGCCGCAGCGATCTTGTGCTCGGGCGCCTCGCACTGCATGTGCGCGCCATAGGGGTCGGCGATGATCAGGCCGGTGCCTTCAGGAAAGATCTCGCACGGCAGGTCCTGCGTGAAGGCAAAGAACAGCCGATCGCAATGGGCGCGGTACTCGTGCCATTTCTGGTCCGCGCGCAGATCCTCGACCGACGACTTGATCTCGACGATCCAGATCTCGCCGCGCTCGTTGAGCGCCACGAGATCGGCGCGCCGGCCCGAGGGCAGCGGCAATTCGCTGATGCAGGAGAAGCCGAGCGAGCGCAGCAACCGTGCCGTGCCGCGCGCGATCGCCAGCGCCGTCTCGGACTGACGGCGATCCGGCGGCGGCACCAGGGCGATGTTACGGGCGGGGTTGTCCATGGGGCAAGTTTAGCCGATTCCATCCACCGTGTCGTCCCGGCCCTCGCCGGGGCGGGAACCTCCCTCCTTCCTCGCACTTATCACGCAGCCGCCGCACCTCGGCGGGGACCATCGAGGCTGCGGCGCATGATCGACGATCTCTGGTACAAGAACGGCGTGATCTATTGCCTGTCCGTCGGCACCTACATGGATGCCGACGGCGACGGCGTCGGTGACTTCAAGGGGTTGCTGCGCCGGCTCGACTATCTGCACGGGCTCGGCATCACCACGATCTGGCTGATGCCGTTCCAGAATTCGCCGGGCCGCGACGACGGCTACGACATCGCCGACTATTACAGCGTCGATCCCCGCTACGGCACGCTCGGCGATTTCGTCGAGTTCGCCCACGGCTGCAAGCAGCGCGGCATCCGAATCATCATCGATCTCGTCGTCAACCACACCTCCGACCAGCATCACTGGTTCAAGGAGGCGCGGCGCGACAGGAACTCGCCCTATCGCGACTGGTATGTATGGTCGGACAAGAAGCCGGCCAATGCCAACAAGGGCATGGTGTTTCCCGGCGTGCAGAAATCGACCTGGACGCGCGACAAGGAAGCGGGTGCGTATTATTTTCACCGCTTCTACGACTTCCAGCCCGACCTCAACACCTCGAACCCGCACGTGCAGGCCGAGATCCTCAAGATCATGGGCTTCTGGATCCAGCTCGGCGTCTCCGGCTTCCGCATGGACGCCGTGCCGTTCGTGATCGCGACCAAGGGCGCCAAGGTGAAGAAGCCGGTCGAGCAATACGACATGCTGCGCGCGTTCCGCGAATTCCTGCAATGGCGGAAGGGCGACGCCATCATCCTCGCCGAGGCCAACGTGCTGCCGGAAACCGACATGGAATATTTCGGCCGCGATGGCGACCGCATGCACATGATGTTCAACTTCCACGTCAACCAGCATCTGTTCTATGCGTTGGCGTCCGGCGACGCGCGACCGCTGGCGAAGGCGCTGAAGGCGACCAAGCCGCGGCCGGCCGCCGCGCAATGGGGCCTGTTCCTGCGCAATCATGACGAGCTCGATCTCGGGCGGTTGACCAAGGCGCAGCGCGATCTCGTCTTCAAGCGCTTCGGCCCCGACAAGGACATGCAGCTCTACGACCGCGGCATTCGCCGCCGCTTCGCGCCGATGATCGGCGGGGACCGCAGGCGGCTCGAGCTCGCCTACAGCCTGATGTGCACGCTGCCGGGAACGCCCGTGATCCGCTACGGCGACGAGATCGCGATGGGCGATGATCTGTCGCTGCCCGAACGCAATTGCGCGCGCACGCCGATGCAATGGTCGACCGAGCCCCACGGCGGCTTCACCAAGAGCGACAAGCCGGCATGCCCCGTCATCGACAAGGGCCCCTACGGCTACCAGCACGTCAATGTCGCCAAGCAGCGTCGCGATCCCAATTCCATGCTGAACTGGACCGAGCGCATCGTCCGTATGCGCAAGGAGGTACCGGAGATCGGCTGGGGCGATTTCGCGATCATCGCGACGCGCGATCCCGCCGTGTTCATCATGCGCTACGACTGGCGCAACAACTCCGTGCTGTTCGTGCACAATCTCGGCGACAAGCCGCGCGAGATCGCGTTCTCGGCAGGGCTGCCTGGTGATGCCGGCGCGCACCTCATCAACCTGCTCGCGGAGGACCACAGCCACGCCGACAAGCGCGGCCAGCATCGCGTCGTGCTGGAGCCTTACGGCTATCGCTGGTATCGCGTCGGCGGGCTGGATTATCTGCTGAAGCGGAGTGATATCGACGAGAATAGTGCGGGCAACAAGCATCCGGGATAATTTCGAGATGCTGGAGTTTGCTCCGCTGCTTCCACGATCGTCATTGCGAGCGCAGCGAAGCAATGACGGGGAGATGGCGGCGGCTACCGCTCTGATTTTGCGGGACGACCGCTAGGGCGGCGCCACGATCACACCCTCATTGCCGCGCAGATCCAGTACGCCTTCGAGCTTCTCGCCTTCGCGGTCCAGAAACGTCGACAGCAGGATCTCGCTGCCGAAACGGATCGCGCTGGTAGTCACCGCGATCGGTTCGGGGCCGAGATTGAGCGCCACGATGACCGCCCTGCCCGCGGCCTCGCGGCGATAGACCAGGAGATCGCCTTGCGCCGCGATCGGATGATAGTCGCCCGAAACCAGCGGCGGAGAGGCCTTTCGCAGCGCGATCAGGCGCTTGTACAGGCCGAGGAGCGAGCGCGCATCGGCTTCGAAATTGACGACGTTCTCGCGGATATGATCCTCGGGCAGCGGCAGCCACGGCCTGACCTCCGAGAAGCCGGCGAAGTTGGAGGAATCCCACTGCATCGGCGTGCGGCAGCCGTCGCGCCCGACGCCGATGCCGGGGACGTTCTTCTCGAAGGGATCGCGCACGTCCGCAGGCGCGAGTGCGAGCTGGTGCATGCCGATCTCGTCGCCGTAATAGAGCGTCGGCGTGCCGCGCAACGTCAGCAACAGCATGGCGGCGACGCGGGCCTGCTCCGGGCCGACGCGGCTGGCGACGCGCGGCCGGTCGTGATTGCCGAGCACCCAGTTCGGCCAGGCGCCTCTCGGCAGCGCCTTCTCGTAATCCTCGATGATCTTCTCGATCGAGCGCGCGCTCCAGAACGTCGAGAGCAGCGCGAAATTGAACGGCATCTGCGCGCCGGTGAGGTCGTTGCCGTAATAGGCCACCAGCCGGTGCAGCGGCAGATAGATCTCGCCGATCAGCACGCGGGCGCGATACGCGTCGGTGACGCGCCGCATCTGCGCGATCACATCATGCACCTCCGCCTGGTCGGTGGAATATTGCGTCAGGATCCTTTCGTTCGGCGGCCGGCCCTCGACGTAATGCGGGTTTGGCGGATTGTCGCGGAATTCGGCGTCCTTGATCAGGTGCCAGATCACGTCGACGCGAAAGCCGTCGACGCCCTTTTCCAGCCAGAACCGCATCACATCGTAGATCGCGGCGCGGACGTCCGGATTGCGCCAGTTGAGGTCCGGCTGCTGGGCGAGGAAGGCGTGGTAGTAATATTGACCCGTCGTCTCGTCGAGCTGCCACGCGCTGCCGCCGAACTCGGACACCCAGTTGTTGGGCGCACCGCCGCCCGGCGCCGGGTCGCGCCACACGTACCAGTCGCGCTTGGGGTTGTCGCGCGAGGAGCGGCTCTCGACGAACCAGGGATGCTGGTCCGAGGTGTGGTTCGGCACGAGATCGAGGATCAGCTTCAGGCCGCTGTCGTGCACGGCGCCGAGCAGCGCATCGAAATCCGCCATCGTGCCGAACAGCGGCTCGATGCCGGTATAGTCGGAGATGTCGTAGCCGAAATCGGCCATCGGCGAGGGAAAGATCGGCGACAGCCAGATCGCATCGACGCCGAGAGACTTCACATAAGGCAGCCGCTGGAGGATGCCGGCGAGATCGCCGACGCCGTCACCATTCGAGTCCTGAAACGAGCGCGGATAGACCTGATAGAAAATGCCGTCGCGCCACCAATTGTCATCGCCCTGAGCCATGCCGGAAAACCCACCCGAAAATCTGACTTGATCATCTTGCCTGCGCGAGAGAACGCGTGAGCAGCGCCGCGGGTTCAAACCAGCGGGCGAATTGGGACGGCCGTGTGACGGCCGGGGCGGCTGTTCCCGGTCCGGGCCACGAATCTTTTGCTTGGCCATAGGCCAAAAATCGGCATTGTGGCGCCATGACCGAGCAAAATGACACCCAAAAATCCTCGCAAGAGTCCTCGCAAGCCAAGGCCGGCGCGATCATCGTCCCCGTGACGCTGTTCGAGCAGAACTGCACCATCATCTGGGACGAGCCTTCCAAGAAGGCCGTGGTGATCGATCCCGGCGGGGACGTGCCGAAGATTCTGGAGGCGATCAAGCAGACCGGCGTCACCGTGGAGAAGATCTGGCTGACCCACGGCCATATCGACCATGTCGGCGGTGCAGCCGAATTGCGCGACGCGCTGAAGGTGCCGATCGAGGGCCCGCATGAAGCGGACAAGTTCCTGCTCGACAACGTGGTCGAGAGCGGCGCGCGCTTCGGCATGACCGGTGTGCGCAATTTCGCGCCGGACCGCTGGCTGGCGGAAGGCGACAGCGTGGCGATCGGCGGCCTGACGTTCGACATTTTTCACTGCCCCGGCCACTCTCCCGGCAGCGTGGTGTTCTTCAACAAGGACTTGCGTTTCGCCCACGTCGGCGACGTCCTGTTCGCAGGCTCGGTCGGCCGCACCGATCTGCCGGGCGGCAGTCACGCCACGCTGATCAACTCGATTCTGACCAAGCTGTTGCCGCTCGGCGACGACGTCGGCTTCATCTGCGGCCACGGCGCCGGCTCGAGCATCGGCCAGGAGCGGATGACAAATCCGTTCATCACCGGCGAGATGTAAGCGTTACTCGGCGGCGTCCACGAGCGCGGCGGATTCGCCGAGGTTACGATCGCCCCATTGCCGGATCGCGGCGACGACCGGGACGAAACTCTTGCCCTTGCGCGTGAGGCGATACTCGACCTTCGGCGGCACTTCGCCAAAATCCTTGCGGTCGATCAGGCCGCTCTCGGTCAGCGCCTTCAATTCGCGGCTGAGCACGCGCGGGGTAATCTCGGCGCTGCCTTCCATGCCACGCAGCAGGCCGCTTCTGATCTCGCCGTAGCGGCGCGGGCCGTCCTTGAGGTCCCAGACGATGCGCAGCTTGTACTTGCCGCTGATCATTTTTTGAAACGCCGCGACCGGACAGCTGCGCGCCGGAGCCGCTCTCGCCTTCGCCATGTCGTCTCCTCCCTGCGCCAGCCTTGCCCTTGCAGCCTTGCCCTTGCAGCCTTGCCGCCGAGGATAGGAGCGACGCCGAAAAAGTCCATACTATCAATTTTGTCCATACTTGCAGGATCGCATCCAGCGCGCAGATGATGACGCACAATGCGAACAGGGAGCGTCACATGAAGCACTTCATGATCAGATACGAGTTCAAGGATGGTACGACGGAGGCCTGGCACCAGCAGATCGGCCGCTTCATCAAGGCGATCGACGCCGATCCGGAGCTCAAGGGGCGGATCGGCTATCGCGTCCTGAAGAATCGCGACGATAACAGCTATTTCCACCTCGCCAGCGTCGCCGACGATGCCGCGCAAAAAACGCTGCAATCGCGCGACTTCTTCAAGGCCTATCAGGAGATGACGCGGAAGGTCGCCCGCGGCGAGGTGACGGCAACGCCGATCGAGATGATCGACGCGACGGCGTAGATTACTTCATCAATCCCGCGGCGGTAAGCGCGCGCGTGATGATCTGGCCGAGATCGAGACCGCGAGCCTGCTCGCGCTTCGGCTCGGCCGGTGCTTCGGCGACCGCCGCGCGGATCGAGCGGGCGAGGTGCGGCGCGGGCGAGCGGACCGGCGTCGGCTTTGGCTCCGCCTTCGTCTTGGACGCGTCGGGAATCCAGCCGGTCAGGCCGAAGAATTTTGCGATGTGGTAGGACGAGGAAATGCCGGCCTCGATCAGGAAGGCGCCTTCGATGCCATAGCGCTGGTCGTTGTCGGCGAGGCCGAGCGGCGTGCCGTGCGCCATGTCGGTGATGGCGTAGGACTCGACCAGCGTCTCGCCGTCCTTGTTCCACCAGGTCTGGCGCGGATAGCCGTCGACATCGGTTTCCGCCATCGGCATGTCAGGCAGATCGTGCAGATCGAGCCATTGCTTGACGATCTCGTTGGCATTGCCGGGATTGACGGTGCGGTCGGCGCTGCCGTGCCACACCGAAATCTTCGGCCAGGGCCCGCTATGCTGCGAGGCGCCGCGCACGAGATCGCCGAGCTCGCGCGCGGGACGCGCCGGGGAATGGAACATGCCGTCCAGCGCTTCGCGCAGGTTCGAGGCGATGCCGTAGGGCAGCCCGGCAATGACGGCCCCGGCCGAAAAGACCTCAGGATAGGTCGCGAGCATCACCGACGTCATGCCGCCGCCGGCGGAGAGGCCCGTGATGAAGATGCGCCCGGGATCGATGCGATGCGCCTGAACCATATGCGCGATCATCTCGCGAATCGAACGCGGCTCGCCGCTGTCGCGCGCGGTGTCTTCCGGACTGAACCAGTTGAAGCAGGTGTTGCCGTTGTTGACCCGCTGCTGCTCGGGCATCAGCAGCGCGAAGCCGTAGTGCTCCGCCAGCGTCGACCATCCCGCGCCGAGGTCGTAACTTGCTGCGGTCTGGCCGCAGCCGTGCAGCACGACGACGAGCGCGCGCGGCTTCTGCAGCTGCGCCGGCACGAACGCGAACATGCGCAAGGCCCCGGGATTGTCGCCAAAATTGGTGACCTCTACCAAAGGACTGGGCGCATCCGCGCTCCGGCCGAAATCGGCAAAGCGCAGTCCGTCCAGCCTTGGCAGACGTTTCAAGAGATCGACATTTCTGGCGAGCGACACGGCAACTCCTGGCAGGCGACGTACAACGTCAGCCAAACCAGATAGTTGCTGCGTTGCAAAATAAAAAGACCGTGCGCTGTCAATCCGGTGAAAATCGAGGGAAATCCGCGGAAAAACTGCAGGAATCCGCACGCATTAACAGCAGTGCCTCAACTTCGTGCAGATGCGCGGCGCATCCACGCCAGAAATGCGGCGCAGATCATGATTAATGCCGCAAACAACGCGAGCGAGACGAGAAAGCCTGCGCGCGGCGATTGCAAGGCTTCGATCGTGAAGAAGACGGCGCCGATTGCGGCCACTCCGGCCGCATTTCCGATCTGCGCCGTCGTGCCGTACATGCCGGAGGCTGAGCCTGCGGCGACGGGTTTGACTGTCGAAAGCACCGCGCCGGAGAGCGGCGCCATGACGAGCCCCTGGCCGTAGCCGAAAATGATCATGGTGAGCGCGAGCAGGAGCGCAGACGGCGCATCGACAGAGAACGCGACAAGCGCCAGCCCAGCGAGACCCGCGAGCTGAAGCGCGCAGCCTTCGATCAGGACCTTGGTACCGCGATGGCGCGCTCGCGCGCCGCTGTGACGCGAGGCCACGACGAAAGCGAGCGCGAGCGGAATGAACGCCATGCCGGCTGCGAGCGGCGGGATCTTCAGCCCCCGCTGCATGAACAGAGTCATGACGAGATAGAACGAGAGGTTGGCGGCGAAGAAGAAGAAGGCCGCGCCAAGCCCGCGCAGAAAGGCCGCATCCGCCAGCAGCGTGAGATCGATCAGCGGCATGCCGCCGCCGCGCGCCACCGCGCGCTCGAGCCTTGGGAATGCTGCGAGGATGGCGCCGCCGCTTCCCATCACCGCCCACAGCCACGGCGCCCAGCCGACATCGTGGCCGAACAGCAACGGCCCGATCAGGCACAACAGGCCTGCGAACAGCACGACGCTGCCCTTGATATCGAGCTTTGTGCCGGCGCGACGCGGCACCGACGGCATGATGCGCCAGGCAGCGGACGCGATGACGAGGCCGCAGGGCACGTTGACGAAAAACACCGAGCGCCAGCCGGTACCGGCGAGATCGATCGTGATCAGGAGGCCGCCGAGCAGGAAGCCGGCGGCGCCTGCGAGCCCGAGCACGATGCCATAGATGGCGAAGGCGCGGCCGCGCTGCTCATCCGTGAACAACAGATGCAGCGTCGCCAGCACCTGCGGCACCATCAGCGCCGCCGTCGCGCCCTGCGCCAGCCGCGCGACGATCAGCTCCGCGCCTGACCGCGCGAGACCGCACCAGAGCGAGGTCAGGGTGAATCCGAGCACGCCGGCCAGAAAGACGTTCCTGGTGCCGTGGATGTCGCCGAGGCGGCCGCCGGTGACCACCAGCGTGGCATAGGCGATCAGATAGATCGCGATGACGGATTCGATCTGCGCCGGCGTCGCTTGCAGCTCGACCGCGATGGTGGGGATGGCGACGTTGACCACGAAGGCGTCGACACCGAACATGAACTGGGCGGCGACGACGATTGCCAGCACCCACCAGCGGCGCGACGAATCGATCTGCTTTGTGACGATTTGATGCATCGGCGCGCAAACCTCTCGGGATTTATTTGCGCGCGATGCTCCCAGATCGACGTCGTCCGCGCGATTACCTCCGAGGTAGGCCTTGCTGTCCTCTTGCCGCGCCCTTGCTCCCTTGGCCCGATTGCTGCATGTCGGTTTCCGCTGGTCTCGCGGGGTTCGGAAGTCTTCCGATGTACGACTACGACATGGTGGTGATCGGCTCGGGCCCGTCAGGGCGCCGGGCCGCGGTGCAATGTGCCAAGCTCGGCAAGGCCGTGCTGGTGGTGGAGAAGGGCCGGCGCGTCGGCGGTGTCTCCGTTCACACCGGCACCATCCCCTCGAAGACACTGCGCGAAACCGTGCTGAACCTGTCCGGCTGGCGCGAGCGCGGCTTCTACGGCCGCTCCTACCGCGTGAAGCAGGACATCGCGGCGAGCGATCTGATGACCCGGCTCCAGAAGACGCTCGACCACGAGGTCGAGGTCCTCGAGCATCAGTTCAGCCGCAATCTCGTCCGCACCGCCAATGGCGAGGCGCGGCTGGTCTCGCCGCACGAGGTAGAGATCACCAGCGCCATCGGCGAGACCAAGACGGTGTCGGCCGCCTTCATCCTGCTCGCCTGCGGCACGCGTCCGTTCCGGCCGGACTATGTACCTTTCGACGGCACGACGGTGCTCGACAGCGACGAGATCATCGAGCTGCCGAAGCTGCCGCGCAGCCTCGCCGTGATAGGCGCCGGCGTGATCGGTGTCGAATACGCCACCATCTTCAGCGCGCTCGACGTGCCCGTGACCCTGATCGAGCCGCGGCCGACCTTCCTCGATTTCATCGACAAGGAATTGATCGACGAGTTCATGCACGAATTGCGCGACCGCAACGTCGCGCTGCGGCTCGGCTCGAAGGTCAACTCGATCGAGAAGAACGCGCAGGGGAGCATCGTCACGCATTTGTCCGACGGGCGGCATGTCACCACCGACATGCTGCTGTTCGCGGCGGGGCGCGTCGGTGCCACCGACCAGCTCAATCTGGAAGCCGCCGGCATCGTGGTCGACCATCGCGGCCGCATCTCGGTCGATCCCGTGACGTTGCAGACCAGCGTGCCGCATATCTACGCCGCCGGCGACGTGATCGGCTTTCCGAGCCTGGCCTCGACCTCGATGGAGCAGGGCCGCGTCGCCGCCTGCCACGCACTCGGCATGGAGCCGATGGCACCGCCGGAGTTCTTCCCTTACGGCATCTATTCGGTGCCGGAGATCTCGACCGCAGGCCTCACCGAGGAAGAGGTGCGCACCCGCGGCATTCCTTACGAGGTGGGCATCGCGCGCTTCCGCGAGACCTCGCGCGGCCACATCATGGGGCTGAACAGCGGCATGATGAAGATGATCTTCTCGACCAAGACGCGCCGCCTGCTCGGCGTGCACATTCTCGGCGAAGGCGCCACCGAGCTGATCCATATCGGCCAGGCCGTGCTCAACCTCAAAGGCACGATCGACTATTTCATCCAGAACACGTTCAACTATCCGACGCTGGCGGAGGCGTACAAGATCGCCGGGCTGGACGCCTGGAACAGGATGACAAGGTGATCTTCCTTCACCTCTCCCCGCCCTGGGGGGAGAGGTCGAAATTCAAACGCAGTTTGAATTCCGGGTGAGGGGGTACAGGTCTCACGACGATCTCATCTGCGGAGAGAGCCCCTCACCCCAACCCTCTCCCCGTAAGAACGGGGAGAGGGAGACGAGGCACCTCGCCTCGTCATTGCATGCCTGCATTCCGCCATGCGGGACATCGTGCGATTGCCTTCGCTGTCTTCAGCAATTAGCCTCACCGTCTCAACAAACAAAAAATCCAGCCGGAGAGAACGCCATGGCGCGCCTGAAGTTCGGAGCCTTTCTTGCCCCGCATCACCCGATCGGGGAGCATCCGATGCTGCAGTTCCGGCGCGATCTCGACCTGGTCGAGCAGCTGGATAGCCTCGGCTATGACGAGTTCTGGTGCGGCGAGCATCATTCCTCGGGCTGGGAGATGATCGCCTCGCCCGAGATGTTTCTGGCCGCGGCCGGCGAGCGCACCAAGCGGATCAAGCTCGGCACCGGCGTGGTGTCGCTGCCCTACCACCATCCCTACAACGTCGCGCAGCGCATGGTGCAGCTCGACCACATGACCGGCGGCCGCGCCATCTTCGGCTCCGGTCCCGGCGCGCTCGCCTCCGACGCGCATACGCTCGGCATCGATCCGATGACGCAGCGCGATCGCCAGGACGAGGCGATCGGCGTGATCCGTCGGCTCTTCAACGGCGAGCGCGTCACCGCCAAGAGCGACTGGTTCACCATGAACGACGCCGCTCTGCAAATCCTGCCGCTACAGGAAGAGATGCCGTTCGTCGTGGCCTCGCAGATATCGCCCTCGGGCATGACACTCGCCGGCAAATACGGCATCGGCATCATCTCGCTGGGCTCGATGACGACGCAGGGGCTGATGTCGCTGCAGCAGCAATGGCAGTTTGCCGAGGACGCGGCGAAAAAGCACGGCACCCGTGTCAACCGCGCCGACTGGCGCGTGCTCCTGACCTTTCACATCGCCGAGACCCGCGAGCAGGCGCGCAAGGAGGCCGGGGCCGGGCTGATGCGCTGGCACAACGAATATAATGTCGGCACGCTGCAGCGACCGGGCCTCACCGCCTTCGCCTCGCCCGACGAGGCCGTGGACAAGACCGCTTTCGTCGAGGGCGCAGCCTCCACCATCGGAACGCCCGACGATCTCGTCAAAACCATCAAGAACGTGATGCAGGTCTCGGGCGGCGTCGGCGCAATCATCGGCTTCGTGCACGACTGGGCCAATCCGGAAGCCACCCGCCGGAGCTGGGACATGGTGGCGCGCTATGTGGTTCCGGAGATCAACGGCTATATCGACGGCCTGCGCCGGTCGCAAAAATTCGTGATCGAGAACCGCGCGATCTTCGAGCGCGCGGGCCAGGCGGTGATGGCCAAGATCATGGAGAACGAGAAGGCCGCCGAGGCACTGAAGGTGACCGGCCCCGGCCGCGTCGCCATTCCCGCCGTCAACGCCCCGGATCTGCAGAAGGAAGCCGCCAAGCGGTAAGCCTCGTCGAACTGACACGCAACGATCACGAGCAGGAGATGCCGGCCTGTGATAGGTTGATGCGGTCAACGCGGCGCGGGCCGCCATAATGCCGCGGTCGCGCGATGTCCGTTCGGTCAGCCAACCGGAGCAATCGTCATGTCGATGCAGAATGTCGCTTCGCCCGCGCTCGGCTTCACCGCGCCCAAGCGCAACGAGCTGACGCACATCCCCGGCGACGAAGGCTGGCCGATCATCGGCAAGACTTTCCAGGTGCTGGCCGATCCCAAGGGCCATATCGAGGCGAACGCCGCCAGATATGGCCTGGTCTACCGCACGCATTTTTTCGGCGAGACCAATGTCGTGCTGCTCGGGCCGGAAGCCAACGAGCTCGTGATGTTCGACCAGCAAAAGCTGTTCTCGTCGACGCATGGCTGGAACAAGGTGCTGGGCCTGTTGTTTCCGCGCGGATTGATGCTGCTCGATTTCGACGAGCACCGGCTGCATCGCAAGGCGCTCTCGGTCGCGTTCAAGTCCGGACCGATGAAGTCCTATCTCGGCGATCTCGACCGCGGCATTGCGGCGCGGGTCGCGCAGTGGAAGGGCCAGCCGGGCGAGATGCAGCTTTATCCGGCCATGAAGCAGCTCACGCTCGATCTCGCCGCGGCCTCGTTCCTCGGCGCCGACATCGGGCCGGAGGTCGACGAGATCAACCGCGCCTTCGTCGACATGGTCGCCGCCGCAGTCGCCCCGATCCGCCGCCCTCTGCCCGGCACCCAGATGGCGGCCGGCGTGAGGGGACGCAAGCGCATCGTCGCCTATTTCCGCGAGCAGATTCCGCTGCGACGCGGCAATCAGGGCGGCGATGATCTGTTCTCGCAGCTCTGCCGCGCCACCCATGAAGACGGCGCGCTGCTCTCGGAGCAGGACATCATCGACCACATGAGCTTCTTGATGATGGCCGCGCACGACACGCTGACCTCGTCGCTGACGTCTTTCATCGGCGAGCTCGCCGCAAATCCCGACTGGCAGGACCGACTGCGCGCGGAAGTCCTGGCGCTGGGGCTCGCGCCCGATGCGCCGAGCAGCTTCGACGACCTCGAAAAAATGCCGCTGTCGGAGATGGCGTTCAAGGAAGCGCTGCGGATCAAGCCGCCGGTGCCCTCGATGCCGCGCCGCGCCATGCGCGATTTCACCTTCAAGGGCTTCACCATTCCCGCCGGCACCGCAATCGGCGTCAATCCGCTCTACACGCACCACATGAAGGACATCTGGCCGGAGCCGGATCGCTTCGATCCACTGCGCTTCGGCGAAGAAGCCCAGCGCAACCGCCACCGCTTCGCCTTCGTGCCGTTCGGCGGCGGCGCGCATATGTGCCTCGGCCTGCACTTCGCCTACATGCAGGCCAAGTGCTTCGCGCGGCACTTCTTGCAGAACATCGAGGTGTCACTGGAGCCCGGTTACAAGCCGGACTGGCAGATGTGGCCGATCCCGAAGCCCCGGGATGGCTTGCGGGTGCGGATGAAGGCGGTTTAGCCACAGCCGCCATTGCGAGCGAAGCGAAGCAATCCAGAATCTTTCCGCTGAGGGATTCTGGATTGCTTCGTCGCAAGGGCTCCTCGCAATGACGGCGCGCGAAGAGCGCGCCTTTGCCCATCCTGCGGCGCTGCGTCCGGGGTACGAGACCTACCCCGCCCCCTGATCGAACGCCTTGCGCAAGGCCACGTAGCCCTGCTGCTGCTGGCTCCAGTTGCGGCCGCCGGTCATTGCGCCGTCGATGACGAGGTCGTGGCCGTTGATGAAGCTGGACTCGTCGCTGGCCAGGAACACCGCGGCATGGGCGATATCGTCCGGCAGGCCCGCACGCGGGATCGGCTGCGCGGTCTTGTAGACATCGCGCATCACCGCCGGCGTCTTCTCGGCAGCCTCCGTCGACAGGCCGAGCGCCTTGCCAAAGATGCCGGTCGCGATCGCACCGGGCGAGATCGAGTTGACGCGGACATTGGACTCGCCGAGCTCCATTGCCACGCATTTGGTGAGATGGATCACCGCCGCCTTGGCCGCACCATAGACCATCGAGGACGAGAAGCCGGCGAGGCGGCCGGCGATGCTGCCATTGTTGATGATGCTGCCGGACCCCTGCTTCTTCATGATGGGCGCAGCGTGCTTCATGCCAAGCATGACGCTGCGCACCAGCGTCGCCATCGCCGCGTCGAAGCGCTCGACCTCGAGGGCTTCGACGCCGCCGGTCTGCGCCGGACCGCCGGCATTGTTGAACAGGCAGTCGATCCGGCCGAACTTCTCCACCGCGAGCGCGATCAGCGCCTGCATCTGCGCTTCGACCGTCACATCGGTCTGGCGGAAGACGCAAGTCGCCCCGAGTTGCTTCGCCAGCGCCTCGCCCTCCGGTATACGCCGCCCCGCGATCACAATTTTGGCACCTTCGGCAACGAAGACTTCTGCGGTGCGCAATCCGATCCCGCTCGTCGCGCCCGTGATCACCGCGACCTTGCCATCCAGCCTGCCCATGGAATGTTCCTGTTTTCGAACCATTTGACGCCAAATGGCGGACACCGATCGATGACGGCGCCGCGACAGTCGGCGCCGCAGCAGCCACTATTCCTGCCGGCTTCCGACATGGCAAGCTTTGCTTGCGCCGGCCACATGCGTAACATTCATGGCGACCGCTCGATTTTCGAACGCATATCGCAACCGGGCTGTGCATGGGGAAGCTGATCGACGAATTCCGCAAAGGCTGGCAGGGCGTGGCCCCGCCATCGCTCGGTCTGAGCCTTGCGTTTGCGGTCGCCTGCCTGCTGGTTGCGACGCTGGCGCGCTGGGCCCTCGCCCATGTGCGGCCCGACGTCTACTTCACGCCATATTTCCCGGCCGTGTTCTTTGCGGCCGCGTTCGGCGGCTTTCGCATCGGCGTCATCACGGCGCTGGCCGGCGGCATGCTCGGCGTCGTCGTGAATTTCGGCGATGCCTTCGCCGATCGCGCGCGCTTTGCCCTGCTGGCGCTCTATTGGGCGGTCTGCGCGCTCACCATCTGGGGCGTCGAGCATTATCGCTCGCTCCTCGTCGAGCAACGCCGGATCTCCAGACGCCTTATCGAGGAAGAAGACTATCGCAAGCTACTGGTCGACGAGCTGCAGCACCGGCTGAAGAACAAGCTGTCGACGGTCCATGCCGTGCTGCATCAGGTGCTGCACGACCAGCCGCAAGTCTGGGCCCGGATCGATCCGCGGCTGCGGTCGCTGGCTGCCACCGACGATCTGATCTCGCGGATCGACAAGGCCGGCTGCGACATCCGCGATCTCCTAATCTCCGAGCTCGGACCGTACGGGCATGTCCGTTTCACCCTCAACGGCGACCGGCTGTTCCTGCCGCCGAAGCTTGCGGTCACGCTGTCACTGATGTTTCACGAGCTCGCCACCAACGCCGGCAAGTACGGCGCGTTCTCCGCGCCGCGCGGATTGTTGCAGGTGTCATGGACCGTCAGCGACGACCGCCTGACCGTCACCTGGGATGAAACCGAGGGCCCGAGCGTCGACAAGGTCTCCGAGCCGGGTTTCGGCACCAAGCTGCTGAAGTCGGCGCTGTCAGCCTTCGACGGCAAGGCCGAGGTGTCGTATCTCAGGACAGGGCTTCATTGCATCATGCAATGCCGTATCCCCCAGGGCGGCTAGACACAGCGCGGGCGAAAACCGATCGCGCGGTCTGCTCGCGGTTTCGCACGCGCCGTTGACGCTCTGTTAATGACGATGGACTGCGCGCGTCGCATCGCCGCAAAACACCCCCGTATTTCTCCGGACCCCTTAACCAAACCTAAGAGGGAACCGCGCAAGATCGCGCTCATTGCAAAGGCGCGCTGAAACAACAAGATTCATGACTTCTATGAACGACAACAGATCTTCCGGCGCGAGCGAAGCCGAACTCGGATTTCTCAAGGAAATCGTTAGAATGCTGCCTGCCGGCCTGACCGTGCAGGACGCGCAAGGCGAACTTCTCCTGGTCAACGATGTCGCCGCCGCCCAGCTCGGCATGGACGGCAGCCGTCCCTCACCCGACCTCGCGCCGCGCCGGGAGGCCTGCCGCCAGGCCCTGAACTCCGGCCGGCCGGTCGTCTCCGAGGAAGCGCTCCACGACGGGACCGCACGCCAGGTGCTGCTGACCACCCATCGTCCGGTCCGCCTCGACGGACGCGAGCTCTTGATCTCGGCCTCCTCCGACATCACCGAGCAGAAGAATTTCGAGGACCAGCTGTTCCGCTCGGCCTATTTCGACGAGCTGACCGGCCTGCCCTCGCGGCGCGTGATCGAACATCGCGCCGCCAGCCTGCTCGCGCAGAGTCGCGGCGGCGAACGCTTTGCGCTCGCCTTCCTCGACGTCGACAATTTCAAGCACATCAACGACTATTACGGCCATGCCGTCGGCGACGCGCTGCTGGTCGAGCTGTCGAAGCGGCTCGGGCGCGACTTGCGCGATTCGGATATGCTGTCGCGCATCTCCGGCGACGAATTCCTGCTGCTGCTCTCCCCGATCCAGAGCCAGGAGGAAGTCGCCGAATTCATGCAGTCGACGCTGGAGCGGCTGACGGCGCCGTTCTTCATCGACAATTCGGAAGTCTTCGCCTCCACCTCCGTCGGCGTCAGCCTGTATCCCGATCACGGACGCAGCTTCGAGACGCTGCGCCAGAATGCGGACATCGCGATGTACCGCATCAAGAACAACGGCAAGGGAACGGCGGCCTTCTTCGATTCCGGCATGGAGCGCGAGGCGCTGGCGCGAACGAAGATCGAGCAGTCGCTGCGGCTCGCGATCCTCGAGAAGCGCTTCTGCTGCGCCTTCCAGACCAAGGTCGACATCCGCACCCAGGCCGTGAAGGGCATCGAGGCCCTGGTGCGGCTGCGCGACGACGAGGGCGTGATCCAGGCGCCCGGCTCGTTCATCAATCTTGCGGGCGAGCTCGGGCTGATCGACGAGCTGACCCATCTCGTGCTCGCCGAGATCGTCAAATCGGTCGACCTGATCAACGAGAGCTTCGGCGCGGAAGCGACCATCAGCATCAACGTCGCGGCCAAGCAGGCCGGCAACCCCGAATTCATGCGCAGCTTTGCGCAGGCGCTGGACGACACCGGCTTTCCGCAACGCTTCATGATCGAGGTGACGGAAGATGCCTTCGTCGCCAAGAATCATTTCCAGGCCGAGATCCTGCCGATGTTCCGCAAGCTCGGCGTCGGCATCTCGATCGACGATTTCGGCACCGGCTATTCGTCGCTCTCGGCGCTCGCCGACATCACCGCCGACGAGATCAAGATCGACCGCTCCTTCATCACCGACATCCATCAACGCCCGCGCAGCCAGGGCATCTTGCGCGCGATCGAATCCCTGAGCGAAGCGCTCGGGATGACCGTGATCGCCGAAGGCATCGAATCCTACGAGGAACTCGCCTATCTCCAGGCCGCAACCAAGATCCGCTACGCCCAGGGCTATTACTTCGCCCGGCCGATCTTCCTGGAGGAGTTGAAGCTCGCAACGCCCGTCTCGAGCGAGGCGCGCGCGAGCGTCGCAAGCCGGCCGCACCAGCACAACCGCCAGGGCTATTCGCGGGCGAGCGGGTATCGGCGGTAACCTCCCGGGCCTTCACCGTTGCGGCGCCGACAAGAGCGGCGCTATTCATTTTAAACCGCTGTTGATGATGCAATGCAGCGGCGCGCTGGATAAGACCGTGATCGCGCAACGAGATTAATGCTTAGGTAACTGGTTTTGCTAAGGTTTGCGCCATTTGTGCGGTGTATTCCTGTCCCTCCAGGGAGGGGGGAATGCTCCAGGTCATTGCAGGCATTGCAGCCGGAATATTCCTAGCCGCGAGGAACGGCTGGGAGGCCGTCATTCGGCGCGGACCGGTGCTGTGGCTGACCCTGTGCGGCGTGTTGCTGGTCGCGGGGATCTTCGCCGTGACCGCCATGGCGGTCGGCGAATTTCGCGAACGAACCCTCGCCAACCGCGAGCGCGAGCTGGAAAACACCGTGCAGCTGATCGCGCGGCACTTTGATCAGCAATTCGAAGATTCCGACGTCGTCGCCGCCGATGTGATCGGGCAGATGAACCTGCCGGAGATCACCTCGCCCGGGATGTTCCGTGAGCGCATGTCCGGACCGGTGACGAACCAGATGCTGCGCAGCAAGATCAGCTCCGTGTCCTATCTCGGCGACATCGCGATCTACGATGCCGACGGCGAGCTGATCAACTGGTCGCGGGCCCAGCCGCTGCCCAAGATCAACATCTCCTCGCGCGCCTATTTTCAGACGTTCAAATCGAATCCGATGGCCGAACCGGTGGTGCTGGAGTCGGTCCGCAGCTTCATCATCGGCAAATGGACCACGGTCGTCGCGCGCCGGCTGAACGGCGCGGACGGCACCTTCTTCGGCGCGATGGTCAGACGGATCGATCCGGACAGCTACCAGAACTACTTCGCATCCGTGGCGCTTGCCGAAGGCACGGCGATCTCGCTGTTCGACCGCGAAGGCAAGATGCTGGCGCGCTACCCGCATGTCGAGGAGCTGATCGGCAGGAACTTCAAGGACGCGCCGTTGATGCGCAAGATGCTGGCCGAAGGCGGCCGGCACACGCTGCGCGTCAAGGGTCCGATCGACGGCGAGGATCGCCTCGGCTCGGGGGCGTCGCTTTCGCATTTCCCGCTGGTCATCGTCGCGACCAGCACCACGAGCGCCGCGTTGGCCGACTGGCGGCAGCAGACCGGCTTCATGATCACCACAGCGACGCTTTCGGCGGCCGCGATCGCGCTGATCCTGTTCCTGATCATCCGTCAGATCAACCGGCAGAACCGCGAGGCCCAGCGGCGGCTGGAGGCGGAGCGGCAGCGGCTCGACACTGCGCTGAACAATATGTCCCAGGGGCTGATCCTGTACGATGCCGATGGGTACATCGTCACCTGCAATCGCCGCTATGCCGACATGTTCGGCCTCTCCCACGACGTCATCAAACCCGGCTGCCACATCCACGAAGCGATGCACCACCGCAAGGAGT
The DNA here is from genome assembly GCF_018129995.1 of Bradyrhizobium sp. SZCCT0153. Classification (GTDB taxonomy): domain Bacteria; phylum Pseudomonadota; class Alphaproteobacteria; order Rhizobiales; family Xanthobacteraceae; genus Bradyrhizobium; species Bradyrhizobium japonicum_G. Next base: position 462,819 of record NZ_JAFCKS010000003.1, on the reverse strand, counting down.
GCAATGCGTTCAGCGGCAACGTCGAGGAATTTTGCGCCGAGGTCATGAGCGGCGTCGCCGAAGGCAAGGTCGCCACCCGGACCCATCAATTGCCCAACGGCCGCGCCTTCCAGGTCATCAACACCCCGCTTGCGCAGGGCGGATGGGTCGCGACGATCGAGGAGATCACCGAGCGGCGCAATCTGGAGCAGGAACGCGACCGCAACTACACGTTCCTGCGCGAGATCGTCGACCATATCCCCTCACAGATCACGGTGAAGGACGCCCGGACGCGGCAATATCTCCTGATCAACCGGACCGCCGAAGAGCAATTCGGCCAGTCGCGGGAAACCGTGGTCGGCAAGACGCCCTTCGACGTCTACCCGGAGGAGACGGCAAGACGCGTCACCGATGACGACAGCGACGCGTTGCAAGCCACCGACACTGGATTGTTCAAGGACGAGCATCCCTGGCCGAGCCTGACCAAGGGGATGCGCTATATCACCTCGACGCGGATCAGCATCCGCGATGGGTCCGGCGAGCCGCAGTATCTCATCAGCGTCGTCGACGACGTCACCGAGCGCCGTCGCGCCGACGAGAAGATCGCGCATATGGCGCATTACGATGCGCTGACCGACCTGCCCAACCGCACGCTGTTCCGCGAGCAGATCGAGCGCGAGCTGGCGAAGGTCCCCGGCGGCGGACAGTTCGCGCTGCTCTATATCGACGTCGACGAGTTCAAGGGCATCAACGATTCGCTCGGCCATCACGTCGGCGACGAGCTGTTGAAGGCGATCGCGGGCCGCCTCCGCGGCTGCCTCAAGAGGGGCGACCTGATCGCACGGCTCGGCGGCGACGAATTCGCGGTGATCCAGACCGGGATCGAATCGTCTGCCGATGTGCTGTCGTTCGTGACGCGGATCTACGAGGCGATCCGCCGGCCCTATCATTGCTTCGGCCATCAGCTCTCCACCGATGCCAGCATCGGCATCGCGCTGGCGCCGCAGGATGGCAACGATCTCGACCAGCTCATCAAGAATGCCGACCTCGCGATGTACGGCGCCAAGGCCGAAGGACGCCGCACCCACCGTTTCTTCGAGCCGGAGATGGATGCGTGCGCCAAGGCGCGCCTCTCCCTGGAGCAGGATTTGCGCCAGGCCCTGGTCGACGGCGGTTTCGAGATCCACTACCAGCCGCTGGTCGACCTGCGCTCGGGCGAAGTCGCCGGCTGCGAGGCGCTGCTGCGCTGGCGGCATCCCGAGCGCGGCATGGTATCGCCGGCGGAGTTCATTCCGATCGCCGAGGACACCGGCCTGATCAACGAGCTCGGCGACTGGGTGCTGCGCATGGCCTGCAACGAGGCCGCGACCTGGCCGGGGCATGTGCGCGTCGCGGTCAACGTCTCGCCGGTACAGCTCAAATGCGACACGCTGGCGCTGCGGATCGCCGGCGCGCTCGCCGCCTCGGGGCTCGCCCCGTCCCGGCTCGAGCTCGAAATCACCGAAGCCGTGCTGATCCGCGACGACGAGGCGGCGCTTTCGATCCTGCACCAGCTCCGCGCGATCGGCGTGCGCATCGCGCTCGACGATTTCGGCACCGGTTACTCCTCGCTGAGCTATTTGAAGCGTTTCCCGTTCGACAAGATCAAGATCGACCGCTGCTTCGTCGCCGACATCGCGGAGACGAGCGGCGCGCCCGTGATCGTGCAGGCGGTGGTGAACATCGCCGCCGCCAGCAACATGACCACGGTCGCCGAGGGCGTCGAGACCGAGGCCCAGCGCGAGATTCTGCGCGCGCTCGGCTGCACCCAGATGCAGGGCTATCTGTTCAGCAAACCGAAGCCGGCCAACGAGGTGCGAAAACTGTTCGGCCCGGGCGATGCTTTGCCCGTGGCGGCGGTGGCCTGAGATGGCGAAGCCGAGCAAAACTTCAGCCCAGACCGTCGACGTTGCGGATTCCTATGCCGTGCGGCTGATGCAGCATCTGGTGGTGCCGACTTTCGTGATCGATCCGAAGCGTCGCGTCGTGATCTGGAACCGGGCCTGCGAGCGGCTGACCGGGGTCGCCGCCTCCGAGGTGATCGGCACGACGAAACACTGGCAGGCCTTCTACGAGACCAGGCGCCCTTGCCTCGCCGATCTCGTCGCGCTCGACCGTCCCGAACAACTTCCCGAGTTCTATTCGGAATATGCGGCGCGCGGCCATAACGGACTCGGCTTCAGCGCCGAGAACTGGTGCGTGATGCCCAAGCTCGGCAGCCAGCTCTATCTCGCCATCGACGCCGGCCCGATCCACGACGAGGCCGGCCACCTGATCGCCGTGGTGGAGACGCTGCGCGACCTCACCGACCAGAAGCGCGCCGAGATGACGTTGAAGGAGCTTGCCACCAAGGACGGGCTGACCGGCCTGTCGAACCGCCGCTCGTTCGACCAGATGCTGATGAGCGAATGGGCCCGCGCCCAGCGGACGCGGAAGCCGATGGCGCTGCTGTTCGTCGATGTCGATCATTTCAAGCTGTTCAACGACCGGCACGGCCACCAGAGCGGCGACGAATGCCTGCGCGCGGTCGCCGCCGTCGTCAGCCGCCATGCCGTGCGCCCGCTCGACCTCGCCAGCCGCTATGGCGGGGAGGAATTCGCGCTGATCCTGCCGGACATGGATTGCGACGCCGCCTGCACCATCGCCGACGAGATCCGAAGCGCCGTCATGGCCTTGCGGATCGCCCACGGCGCCGAGGGGGCCGCCGACCACGTCACCCTCAGCGTCGGCGTCGCCAGCCACATTCCGGGCGAATCCGACGGCGGCCCCGACCGACTGCTGGGCGCGGCCGACGAGGCGCTCTATGCGGCCAAACGGCTCGGGCGCAACCGTGTCATCTGCGCCGAACGCGTGCTCGCCGAATTCGCCGGCCTCGGGCGGGATCCCGCGGCGGTTCCGGCGCCTTTCCGGCGCAAAACGGCCTAGCGGGGTGCAGCGGGAAGCGGTTGCCCGCCCCTCGCCAATCGGCTACATGAAGCCTCGTTGCACCCGTAGCTCAGCTGGATAGAGCGTTGCCCTCCGAAGGCAAAGGTCACACGTTCGAATCGTGTCGGGTGCGCCAGTCTCTTCCGTTGCGCGCTGGAGGCACCCTCACCCGAGTTGTCCTTGTGATAGCTCGCGTTGGAGGCATCGTCTGCTCAGCCGAGGACACGCTCAGGTCAGCATCGAGATGATCGCCTGGATCTGGTCGGAAGCCGACGTCACCAGTCCGTCGTACGACGTCTGACCGTGTGCGGCCGCCTTCAGGATGCATTCGGCTACGGCCGCTTTCAGGCCGAAGACCGATTGATCAGAGGGCACGCTCGCCATCACGGCCTCTAGCGCCCGACGCATGGTCTGAATGAACTCGGAGCTGTATTGCATTGGCTGTCCTCCGCAGATTCATATTAGATCGCGTGCCCATGCTTGCCACTCACAAGCCTGAGATTGCTCTTTGATGCATCCAACATGGATGGTCGGGAACCTCAATTCAACGGAGCCGCAGCCGACGTTCGGCATCTGGGCCGAACCGACGGGACTCTCGGCGAATGCAGAAAGCCGCACAGCGCGCTCGCTGTGCGAAGGGACGGTGGCGGGATTTTCAGACTCGCCACCGAAGGTCGATCCGCCGAGCCGATCAATGTCTCATGTGCCCGAACACGACGATCACGCCGGTCGGCTCGGGTTCGTGCGCCATCAGGCGCGTCAGGTCGGAATCGCCCCAGTCGGCAAGGCTGACGACTTCGCCGCTCTCGCGGTCGGCACCGGGCGACGCCGCGGGCTCGAGGACCTTCAGTCCCATCTCGTCGACGAAGAAGGTGTGCTCGCCGAACATGCTGTTGAGCTGCGGCATGGCGGGATGCTCGTCGGGCAGCACCTGAGCGCCGAGCTGGTTGACGGTCTGCTTCACCTGTTCGGATGTGAGCTTCATGAGCTGCTCCGTTTCTGTCATGTCGGTTTCATTGAGCCGAGCCAGAGCGGGTGTTCCCTGCGCCGATGTTCGCCTGGCTCAAGCTCCCGAACGGGTGCTGCGCACAAATGTTCCGACAGAAATGCATTTCGTGATCGCGCGCCGCATCTGCCGCGCGCGCGGCACGAGATCGCCACAGGATACACAAGATCTGCGCGGGGACAGCGCTAGTCGACGGCTTCTACGATCCGGATGTCGCGGTCGGCACCGTCTCCGAGCAGGTCGTGAGCGGCCTGATAGGCCGGACTCGCATAGGCAGCCCTGGCGCTCTCGACGCTGTCGAACTCGATGAGAACGACGCGTTCCATCTGACCGAGCTCGAAGGCCGCGGCCGGCATCCCGCGTGCCAGCACACGGCCGCCGGCCGCCTCGATCGCCGGACGCGACAATTTGGCATAGGCCGCCATGGCGTCGGGGTTCTTGATCGCACGGTAGGCGGCGATCCAATAGGCTTTGGCCATTCCTGTTCTCCTGATTTCCAGTGACCCGCTACTCGCTTCGGTTCTCGCCCACCGACAGCGCGCAGATACGTGACAGATATGTGTAGGACAGACCGGTCTCCTCGGCCCAGGCGTTGAACTGCGCCTGGACCTTGGCTAGATCGCCCTTCGATTTCACCTCTTCGGCAATGTCGAGACCCGCATCGCGCAGGCAGGCCACCACGTCCTTCGAGGTGACGAACCCGTCCCAGCCGACGAAGCGCAGCAGCATCTGGCCGGTGTTGCCGCCGAGACGGCTGCCGCGCCTGGTGAGGAGATCGAGCAGGCCGATCTCGTCGGACGGCGGCCATTTCGCCAGAAATCTGCCGAAGCTGCCGTGCTCTTTCGCGATCGCCTGCACGAAGGCGGCATTGTCGCGCACCGACATGATCTTGGCGCCGTTGCGCACGATGCGCGCGTCGCGCAGCAGGCCCTCCCAATAATCCTCGGGCTGGAAGGTGAGCTCGGCCGGCTGGAAGCGCAGGAACGCGTCCTCAAAGCCGTCCCATTTCGTCTCGATCACGCTCCAGGCAAAGCCCGCGCAAAACACGCGCCTCGTCATCTCGGCGAGGATGCGGTCGTCGCCAAGCTTCGCCAGCCTCTTCAGGTCGGGCTTGTCGGGCATCAGCCTGTCCAGCGCCTTGGGTCCGCCCTTGCGCTTCTCGGCGCGGGCACGGATGGTCTTGAAAGAGGTCATGCGGACACGAGCGGGTGAGGGTGCGCCAAGACTTCAGACACGACATCAGAATTCGACGAACCGGTCCAGCCCCGCGATTGACGGGAGGCGGCGGCCGTGCTGGTCTGCTTCTTGCCTTACGACATTTTGCAATTCCCAGACATTTTCAATCTCGCAAACGGATTTTCAATGCGCTGCCTGGTCGTGGCCGACCTGCACTATTCACTGCCGCAGCTCGACTGGCTGGTCAGCGCGGCTCCGCAATTCGACCTCGTGATCTTCGCCGGCGATGCGCTCGACATCGGCTCGATGGTGGATTTCCGCGCGCAGATCGTGGTGGTGAAGAAGTACCTGACGCTTCTTGCCGACACCACCCGCGTCATCCTCTGCTCCGGCAATCACGACCTCGACGAGCGCAATGCGGAGGGCGAGAAGATCTCGCGCTGGATCTCGGAGGTGCGCGAGCTGGGCATTGCCTGCGACGGCGACGACCTCACCCTCGGCGACACGCTGTTCACGGTGTGCCCGTGGTGGGATGGGCCGATGGTCAAGCAGCGCCTCGCCGACCAGTTGCGCGACGCCGCCGTCAGCCGGCCGCAGCGCTGGATCTGGGTGCATCATGCGCCGCCGGCGAATTCACCGACGAGCTGGGGCGGCAAGCGTTTCTTCGGCGATGTCGAGCTGGTGCAATGGATCATGCAGTACCAGCCCTCGATGGTGATCTCGGGCCACGTGCATCAGTCGCCCTTCATCCCCGACGGTTCGTGGTTCGACCGGCTGGGCCAGACCTGGGTGTTCAATACCGGCCTGCAACCGGGCCGGCCGCCGACGCATATCGTGCTGGACCTCGATGCGAACAAGGCATTCTGGCTGGCGGCGGGCGAAGCGCAGTGGATCGATCTCGCCGCGCCGCTGAAGCGACCGGCTTGCCATGTCGAGGAGCCGCCGGACTGGCTCACATCCTTGGATCGGATTGTCGATCCGAGCCTGGCGAGACCTCAAGCGGCGGCAGGTTGATCATGCTCTGAAGCACCTCGCTGACCATCGCGAGGTGAGTGCCATGACCGGCATATTGCCGCTTCAGATCGGCAAGATAGGTGTTGGCGACGTTGAGCCGCTGGGCCAGCGTGCGCGCGAGCAGCAGCGCCACCTCCGGCTTCTCTATGAGGAATGACGCCGCGTCCTCAAACTCGTAGATGACCGAATCCTTGGCGGCGCGCACCGTTGCGGTATGCGGCAGCCCGAGCAGCACGGACATTTCGCCGAACACCGCGCCGGGCTCGACGATGGTCGCGACCACCGTGTCGCCCTTGAGCACTTCGAGCCTGCCTTCCACGAGCACGTAGAGGTGACCGCTGCTGGTGCCGCCCTCGGTGACGACGAGCGTGCCGGCCGCGACCGGCCGCTCCGTTCCGCCGGTGCAATGATCCAGAACTGCGCGCATCTTGCGAAAGCTCCCATCGCCGGGGATACCCGGCGATACCAGAGCACATACTAGAGCACGATCCGTGCCACGCGGCAAATCAACGCGGCTACGGCACCCGCGACAGGCGCTTGGCGAGATGGACCGACTGCCAGTCACCGAGGCCGGTATCGGCGAAGCCCGCTTTCTTCGCAAGACCCCGCATTTCGGTATTGGCCCGCGCAGTCTCGGCCGCAATCATCTCGTGACCGAGATCGCTCGCGCGCCGCTCCATTGCGGTCATCATCTGGAAGCCAAGGCCCTTGCGCTGGAAGGCGTCGGCGATCGAGATGGCAAACTCGCCGTGCCGCGCGGTCGCATCGTAGGCGTAGAGCGCTTCGCCGATGATTGCGCTCTGCCCCTCCTGCGTGAGCTCGGCGAGCAGCGTAAAATGATCGGGACCGCTGGTCTTTGTCAGGCACTCGGCCGCGACCACGGCAAAGTCCGCCCGCGCGCCCATGAAGCGCCTGTTGCGCGTTGTCGCGGAAAGGCCCGTGAAATAGATCGAGAGGCTTTCAACATCGGAGGCATTGGCGACCCTGATGCAGAGTGCATCTCTCGTCTCATTCGGCTCGACAGCGGCATCCAGAGATAGCTGTGACATGCGCGAGGCTCTCGGCAGGTTGCGTCGAATGCACACCTAGCCGAGACCGCGCAATTGCCGCTTGGACGGTGCTGCCAATCTTGCGGCCGAAAACGAACAATACGTCGCCCTGGGCCGTGCGTCACATACGGGCCGCGCTCACGCGGCCTCGCGCCCCGCGCTGCGTCACGCCCGAGAGAGTGAAGGCACCTCTTCCGGCATGATCGCCTGGAGGCCGCCGAAGCGGCGTTCGCGGCCATGGAAGGAGGCCAGGGCCGCGGCGAGATCGGCCGCGTCGAATTCGGGCCACATCCGCTCGGTGAAGTGCAGCTCGGCATAGGCGCCTTCCCAGAGCAGGAAGTCCGACAGCCGTTTCTCGCCCGAGGTGCGGATGATGAGATCGACGTCGCGCAAACCCGCCTCGCCGGTGACGAGCTGCGAGAAGGCTTCGCGGGTGAGGCTCGTCAGCGCCGCCGCCTTCGCCGCCGCGGCGAGGATGGCGTCGCGCGCGGAATAGTCGACCGCGATGCGCAAGTGCAGCGTGCTGCCTTGCACAGTGGCGTCTTCCGCGCGTGCGATCGCATTGGCGATGCCGTCGGGCAGGCGGTCGCGGCGGCCGATCACCGTGAGACGCACGCCGTTCTTCACCAGACTCTGCACCTCGTTGGCGAGATAGAAGCGCAAGAGCGTCATCAGCGCGGCGACTTCGGCCTTCGGCCGGCGCCAATTGTCGGTGGAGAACGCATAGAGCGTCAGCGTGCCGATGCCCTGCTTGGGCGCGGCCTCGACGATGCGGCGGATCGTCTCGACGCCGGCCTCGTGGCCGCGTACGCGCGACAGGTTGCGGCGTGTCGCCCATCGTCCGTTGCCGTCCATGATGATACCGACGTGAAGCTTTTCGTCGCAGGACATAGCGCCACTTTGCATCGCAAAGTCTCCGGTCAAAAAAAGGGGGATCAGGTCGAAATGATGCCGAGACGGCCGAGCGGCGGCGCCTCGCGGCCGGCGGCTTTCGCCGCGTCGCGCACCAGGCGCTCGAGCACGGCGAGATAGTCGAGGAAGCGGCGGCGGCCGGCCTTGGTGAGGCGGCAGGTCGTGTGCGGACGATTGCCCTCATAACCCTTGGTCACCTCGACGAGGCCGGCTTCCTGGAGCACGCCGAGATGCCGGCTGAGATTGCCGTCGGTGAGGCCGCAGAGCTGCTTGAGGTCGGCGAACGCCAGACCCTTAGGATGCGCCATCAGCGAGGTCAGAAGGCCGAGCCTCGCCTTCTCGTGGATCACGCGATCCAGTCCCTCGTAAGAGAAGGGTGCGCTGTCAATCTTCGACATCATGGTCTCCGGACGCGAAATACAGAATGCCCGCCATCATCGACTGCCCGATCACGAAGGGCAGTCCCATGGTCCATGGTGACAGCGTATGGGTTCGGCTCGCCAGCACCACCACCACAAAGCCTGATACGAAATACCAGGCGCCGGCCAGCGCGACGGTGCGCGGCAGCGAGCGGACGGAAGCGAAGATGCCGAGCGACACCAGGATCTGCCACAGGCCCGGCAGCAGCCACAGCGTCTCGCCTGCGAACTTCCACACCACCACCGCAAGCAGCACGCCGGCAACGCCTGCGGGCAGGAACTGCTCGACCGCCTGGTGGATCATGGCATCGGCAAGGCCGGAATGATGCCGGCGGGAGCGCGCGCGCATCTCGATGCCGATCACCAGGACGGAGAGCACGGCGGCAATGAACCAGCCGAGAAAGAAGCCGAGCGGCTCGCCGGTGGGATCGCCGAGCAGCCAGAATTGCAGGATCGCGGTGAGAAGCGCGACCGCGCCGGTCGCGGCCATCGTCGCCGGGCCGTAGCCGCGGAACGCCGTGCCCGCCGCGATCTGGCTGCGGATCGCCACGATGTCGGCCAGTGCCTTGTCGAGATCGCGCATTGGCAACGCCAAGCCCCACTCCGCCCACGCTTTTCGGGACCGCTGATCCCCTCACTTTGTATTGCAAAGTATACGGCAAGGCAAAGTAAATGCAAGCCCGAAACTCGCGGCAAGGAGACTGCGCCCGAACAGACAACTGGCGGTTGCGTGGCACCACCTCCCACGGATAAGATGGAGGCAAAAGCATTTCCGGGGGGCTGGTATGTGGCTCAAGTCATTCGTCGTCGCGTCTTCGTTGCAATTGGCCGTCGTCAGCTTGGCGCATGCGGCGGGGCCGTTCGGCTCCATCCACGTCGGCAACTGGAACGGCGGCGCCTTTTCCAATGATTCGACCGGCGCATTCTCACACTGCGCTGCAAGCACACCTTACGCCAACGGCGTCACTTTGCTTGTTGGCCAGGATGCAAACAACTCCTGGCTGCTCGGCTTTGCCAATCCAGCATTTCGCTTCAAGAAGGGCGAGAACCTGACGATCGACGTAACCTTCGATGGCCAGACCGAGGCGAGGCTCTTCGGGACGGCGTTTTCCGAGGTCATGGTCTCCGCAGTTCTGCCCGCCAACGTCGCTCGCGCCCTCCAGAAGGCGAGCCTGATGGTAGCCGTGGCGAGGGGCACACCCTTTCAATTCAGCCTGACATCAACGGCGCCTTTGGTGGCCGCGGTGACCAATTGTGTCACCAGAGTTAAAGTCGACGGACTGGACAAGGCCGGCGACTTTACAAGGATTGCCGCCAAGCCGCAGGCCGCGCCGGACAAGCAGGCATCACCGGCAACCGGCAGCAAGTCTGCTCGAACCAAGAGCGGCACAGGCTTTGTCGTCAGCTCCAACGGGCACGTCGTCACCAACAATCATGTGATTGACGGCTGCGTTGGCGACATCAAGGGCAATCTCACCGGCGAAGCGGCGATGGTGCTGCGCGTGGTGTCGAGCGATGCCAACAACGATCTCGCTCTGCTGCAGGCGCCGTCGGCGACGGCGTTCAAGGACTTCGCCCGGATTCGCGACCGTTCGATCCGCTCCGGCGATTCCATCGTCGCGATCGGCTTTCCCTTCCACGGGCTGCTGACGTCGGATTTCACCGTGACGACCGGGATCGTCAGCTCGCTCAGCGGCCTGCGCAACGATTCGCGTTTCCTGCAAATCAGCGCGCCCGTGCAGCCCGGCAATAGCGGCGGCCCGCTGTTCGATACCAGCGGACAGATCGTGGGCGTGGTCACGGGCAAGCTCGACGGATTACGGATCGCCGCTGCGACCGGCAACATCCCTGAAAACATCAACTTCGCAATCAAGACCGGTGCGCTGCGCGACTTCCTCGACAACTCCGTGGTGCCCTACCAGACCGCGGAGCCGAAGGGCGAATTCAAGACCACCGACATCGCCGGCAATGCGCGGTCATATACGGTGCTGATCTCGTGCAACGGGACCGAGCAGGCCGAGGCGAAGCGGTAAGGCCGGGTTCATGCGCGCCATACAGCTGCGCGTTTCGCCGCACCGTTTCATTCCGGATCAAGGCGGCAAGGCACGCAAGAAAAAAGCCCTGCCTTGCGGCAGGGCTCCATTCCCGGTCATCGCAACATCGCTAATCGACTTTCAAGCCGGCGAACTCGACCACCTTTTTCCACTTCTCGGTCTCGGCCTTGATCTCCTCGCCGAACGCCTCGGGCGTCTGCACCCGCGGCTCACCGCCGAGCTCGACCAGGCGCTTGGTCATGTCCGGCTCCTTCATCAGCGCGTTGACCTCGCTGTTCAGCTTGGCGATGATCTCCTTGGGCGTGTTCTTCGGCGCACCCATGCCGAACAGCGCGCTCGCCTCATAGCCCTTCACGGTCTCGCCGATCGTCGGCACGTCGGGCAGTTGTGGCGAGCGCTCCGCGGTGGTGACGGCGATGGCGCGCAAGCTGCCGGAGCGGATGTGCTGGATGATCGAGGGCATGTTGTCGAAGATCACCTGGACCTGGCCGCCGAGCATGTCGGTGATCGCAGGTGCCGCACCGCGATAGGGCACGTGCTGCATCTTGCAGCCGGTCATCGCCATGAACATCTCGCCGGACAGATGCACCGAAGTGCCGTTGCCGGACGAGGCCATGTTGACCTTGCCGGGATTGGCCTTCACGTATTCGATGAACTCGGCGACGGTCTTGGCCGGCACGTCCTTGTTGACGGTCATCACGTTCGGCACGCGCTGGAACGAGGCGACCGGCGCGATGTCGCGCACGAAATTGAATTTCAGATTGGTATAGAGCGAGGCGTTGATGTAGTTGGCCGGATTGACCAGCTGCAGCGTGTAGCCGTCGGGCTCGGCATTGATCACCGATTCGGTGCCGATATTGTTGCCGGCGCCCGGCTTGTTCTCGATCACGAATTGCTGGCCGAGCTTCTCCGACAGCCGCTGGCCGATCAGCCGCGCCAGGATGTCGGTGGCCCCGCCCGGCGGATAGCCGACCACCCATTTCACCGGCCGGGCCGGATAATCGGCGGCAAGAGCCTTCGACAGCGGGCTGGCTGCAAGCGGACTGGCGGCGAGCAGGCTCAGCGCGGTACGGCGAGTGATCATCTCAAGGGTTCTCCCACGTGTTGTTCTTGAAAGCCGGATAGCTTGAAAGAGGCGTCGAGGCAGTTGTAACAAAGCTTGCCGCAGGCGGAAAGTGCACGGGGCATATCACGACGAAAGGATAAGCCATGCCGGTCAAGGTCGAAGCCCTCGATCATCTCGTGATCAACGTCGCCGACGTCGCAGCGACCGCTGCGTGGTACGGCAGGATTCTCGGGATGGAAGTCAAGCTGTTCGACCCCGGCGGCGGCAAAGCGCCGCGGACTTCGCTGCAATTCGGTAACCAGAAGATCAACGTCCGGCCGCGTGACGCCGACAAGGTGGAGTGGTTCACCGCCGACCACCCGACCGCCGGCAGCGAGGATCTGTGCTTTCTCACCTCCGCCACGCCCGACGAGGTGGTGGCGCATTTGCAGGCACATGGCGTCGCGATCGAGGAGGGCCCGGCTCCCAAGCAGGGCGCCCGCGGCACGCTGCGCTCGGTCTATTGCCGGGACCCCGATGGGAGCCTGATCGAGATTTCGTCGTACGCGGATTAGCGCGTTCGGGGCGTTCGCTGGCGTCCCAAGTACCTTCATTGCGAGCGAAGCAAAGCAATCCAGAAATGCCCCCGCAGCGGCAGACTGGACTGCTTCGTCGCAAGGGCTCCTCGCAATGTCGGCGGAGAGACTGCCCCGATTTGCTCCCCGCGCCATCCGATGGCAGGAAGACGCAATCATCAAAGGGCAGCCGCCATCAAGATGCAGGCTGCACGGGAGGAACCATGCCAATTCAACAAGCCACGGCCGGAATCGTCGGTCCGTTCGACGGGCTCGACGTGCCCTGGCTGCTGAAGCTGCGGGCCGAGGTGCGCAGCTCACATCCGTTCCTGATCTGGGCGCCGTTCGACGCGCCCGCGCGGCACTGGAGCTATGGCGAGTTTCACGAGCGGGTCGGCGCGCTCGCGGCGGGGCTTGCCAGGCGCGGCATCAGGCCAGGTGAATACGTGCTCATTCACCTGGACAATTGCATCGAGGCGTTGCTGGCCTGGTTCGCCTGCGTCGAACTTGGCGCCATCGCGGTCACCACCAATACCCGCTCGGCACCGGCCGAGATCGACTATTTCGCCGATCATTGCGGCGCGGTCGCCGCGATCACGCAGCCGGCCTATGCGGAGATCGTCGCGCAGAACTGCCGCAACATCCGCTGGATGGCGGTGACCTCGCACGATGCGGGCACGGCACCGGCGCAGGCGATCTCGCGCGGCGACAGTTTCGAATCGCTGTTCGCCGACAGCGCCGACCGTCCCAGGCGCGCGACCGATCCTTTCGCGCCGTGCAGCGTGCAATATACTTCGGGCACGACATCGCGCCCCAAGGCAGTGCTGTGGACCCACGCCAACGCATTGTGGGGCGCCAAGGTCAACGCCGCGCACGAGGATTTGCACGCCGGCGACGTGCACCAGGCCTACCTGCCGCTGTTCCACACCAATGCGCTGGCCTATTCGATGCTGGCGACGCTGTGGGTCGGCGCGACTTGCGTGATCCAGCCCCGCTTCTCCGCCAGCCGGTTCTGGCGCGCCGCGCGCGAGCACGGCTCGACTTGGACCTCGACGATTCCGTTCTGCATGAAGGCGCTGCTCGAGCAGGAGATCCCGACGGACCACAAATTCCGGCTGTGGGGCTCGGCGATCAACGAGCCGCCGGCCTTCGCCGCCTTCGGCGTCAAGATCATCGGCTGGTGGGGCATGACCGAGACCATCACCCACGGCATCGTCGGCGAGGTCGATCAGCCCAACATCCCGATGTCGATCGGCCGCGCCGCGAGCGAATACCAGATCCGCATCACCGACGATGACGGGCGGCCGACCGAGGTCGGCGACACCGGCAATCTTTCGATCAAGGGCATCGCCGGCCTGTCGCTGTTCGCCGAATATCTGCACAACGAGAAGGCGACGCGCGAAAGCTTCGACGAGCACGGCTTCTTTCTCACCGGCGATCGCGTGGTGCGGCTTGAGAACGGCTACATCCGCTTCGGGGACCGCAGCAAGGACATGCTCAAGGTCGGCGGCGAGAACGTGGCGGCATCCGAGATCGAGCAGGTGATCGCACTCGTCCCCGGCGTGCGCGAGGCCGCCGTGGTGGCGAAGACGCATCCGATGCTGGACGAGGTGCCGGTCGTCTTCATCATCCCGCAGGGCGGCGTCGCGGGCGCAGCCCCCGATCTGCATGATCGCGTGATGGCGGCCTGCCGCACCGGCCTTGCCGACTTCAAGGTGCCGCGCGAGATCAGGCTGGTCGACGACATGCCGCGCTCGACGCTGGAGAAGGTCGCGAAGGCGGAGCTGAGGAAGATGGTGGGGTGAGGATGTCATCCCGGCCTGGTGCGCAATTGCGCACGAGGGCCGGGACGACAAAACTCAGAACGACCCCAGCGCCACCGGACGAAACGCCTGCAACAGCTGCTGATCCAGCTTGCCGCCCATGCCTTCCATCATCGCGAACGCACGCGAATGGGTGAATGGCATGCGGTAGGCGCGCTTTTCCACCAGCGCGGCGTAGATGTCGACGATGGTAGTGACCCGCACGATATCGCTGATCTGGTTCGACGACAGGCCGTTGGGATAGCCGGAGCCGTCGAGGAATTCGTGGTGATGCAGCACGACGTCGAGCATCTCCGGCGGAAAGCCGCCCTGGGCGGCGAGCGCGTCATAGCCGCGGCGCGGATGCTGGCGGACTTCGGTCATCTCCTCGTCGGTGAGCTTGCCGGGCTTGTCGAGCAGCGCGGAGGGAACGAAGGCCTTGCCGACGTCGTGCAGCAGCGCGGCGCGGGTCAGCCGGCGCTGGTCGTCCTCGCGCATGCCGAGGTGCTGCGCGAAGGAGACCGCAAAGCCGGTCACGAACAGGCAGTGCCGGTAGCTGCCGACGTGGTGGCAGCCCACCGTGGTGAGCCACTCGCGCAGCGAGGAGTGCTTGATCGCCTTCAGGATCTTGGTCTCGGCGGCGATGACGTCGTCGAAGGTCAGGGGCACGCCGAGCGGTAGCTTATCGAACATCTTCTTCAGCACCGCATGCGCCGCCTCGACGCCGCGGTTGAGCGTCTTGCCGCGATCGGTCGCGTCGTAGACGGCGGTGTCGGGGAAGGCGGCGCGGATGCGCTGCAGGATAGCGTCGGGCTGAAGCGGCCGCGAGATCGTGTCGGTGGCGCCCAGCGCCCAGGCCTGCATGGTGCCGTGATGCAGGGCATCGGCGAGCACGAACAGCCGCGGCATCGAACGATAGGCATCGCCGCGCAGCTTGTTGCGCACCCGCTGCACGCTTTCGGGAGAGCGCAGGTTGATGTCGACCACGAGGCCGGAGAGATCGCGCGAGGGCTGCTCGGGAATCTCCTGCGTCGTCACCGTCGAGACCTCGCCGACCGCCTTCAGGATGCTGGCGAGCTCGGTGCTCTCGTCGCTCCGGTCGGAGGCGAGCAGAAGCCGGCGTTTGGCGGCGGATTTGGCTGGCGCGTTCATGGCTTCCCCAAAAGCACGGGACTGGATTTGGCGTCAGCCTAAGCCGGATCAGGTTCTCCGGCCCTTAAGAGGCGTGCTCAATGGAGCCTTCCGGAATTGCACGCAATTTTACGGATCCGGTTCCGCAAGGGGGCCCATCGAAAATGACGGAAAACAACCCCATGCACAGTAGCCTTCTCCTTGGAATGACTGGGGTTTCCTTTCACGAAAAACCCGCCGGGAGGTGCCCCCCGGCGGATCATCTCGCGTTACAAAATTGCAGGCCCGCCTTACGCCTTCATCGCACCCTTCACGGCCTCGGCCGTGATCGGCAGGGCCCGGACCCGGGCTCCGGAGGCGTTGAAGATGGCGTTGCCGATGGCGGGAGCCACCACCGTCACCGCGGGCTCGCCGACGCCGGTGGCCTTCTCGCCATTGGCGATCACGGCGACCGCGACCTCGGGCATCTGGCTCATGCGCAAGGGCGTGTAGCTATCGAAATTGGTCTGCTCGATGCCACCGTCCTTGAGCGTCGCCTTCTCGTACATCGCCAGCGACAGGCCCCACAGCGCCGCGCCCTCGACCTGGGCGCGGATGTTGTCGGGATGCACCTGGGTGCCGACGTCGGTTGCGACCGTGAGCTTCTTCACGGTCACCTCGCCCGACGGCGCCACCGCGACGTGGGCGACACAGGCCGTCCAGCTCGCGGTTGCGCGTTCCTGCGACGACACGCAGGCGACGCCCATCCCCTCGCCTTTCGGCAGTTGCCTCGTGCCGTAGCCGGACAGCCCCATCGCGGCGAGCAGCGTGTTGCGCAGCCGCTGCGCGCCGCCGTCGTTCTTGCCCTTGCCGTCGAGCAGCGCGATGCGGAACTGCGCCGGATCCTTGCCGGTGGCGGCCGCGATCTCGTCGATCATGCTTTCGACCGCCCAGAAGGTCCAGCCCGGCGCCACCGAGCGGAGCTGGCCGGACGGCGTGGCGTTGTGCGCGAGCTCGTTCTTGATCGCGCGCACATGATGGTTCGGCACCGTGTAGAAGAAATCGGCGCCGTTCACCGTGAAGCTGTCAAGCGGGCCCTTCTTGTCGACCGAGGGCGTCAGGAAATCGGGGATTCCCCAGCGCTCGGTCGGCCAGGCCGAGACCACGTCGTGGCTGAGCGCGACGAGCTTGCCGTCGCCGTCCACGCCGGCCTTCACTTTCTGGTAGGTGAGCGGACGCGAGAAATCCATCGTCATGTCGTTCTCGCGCGTATAGATCACCTTCACCGGCTTGCCGATGGCCTTCGCCGCCTGCACCGCCGGCACCATCATGTCGGCATCGAGCCTGCGGCCAAAGCCGCCGCCGAGCCACATCTGGTGCATGACGACGAACTTCGGATCGATTCCGGCGGCACCCGCCGCGATCGCACCGGAGCGCGTCGCGAACTGGTTGCCCGAATAGATGTGCAGGATGTCGCCCTTGAACTCCGCGGTGGCGTTCATCGGCTCCATCGGCGCGTGGATGTTGATGCTGGTGGTGTACTCCGCCTCCAGCACCTTGGCCGCCGAGCCGAAGGCAGCTGCGGGATCGCCGTCCTTGACGAAGAATTGCCCGGAATCCTCCTGCTTCTGAAGCCGCATCGCCTCGTCGAGCAGCGACTGGCTCGAGACCTTCGCATTCGGACCGCCGTCATAGGCGATCTTGAGCGCCTGCGCCGCCTTCTTGGCGTTGGCATAGGTGGCGGCGACCGCGACGACCCAGCCCGAGGTCGTTCCGGTCTTGTCGTCGAGGGTGACGGCCTTGATGAAGCCCGGCACCTTCTTCGCAGCCGAGTCGTCGACCGATTTGACCGTGGCGCCGAAGCGCACCGGCGGTGTCACCACCGCGCCATAGGCCATGCCCGGCAGCATCACGTCGATGCCGTACTTGGCCGTGCCGTTGGTCTTGGAGGGAATGTCGAGCTGCGGCACCGACACGCCTATCATGGTGTACTGATCCGGTGTCTTCAGCTTGATCGCCTTGAGCTCGTCCGGCGTGAAGGTTTTTGTCGCCTTGCCGCTCTTGACGACATCGGCGAACGACATCTGCTTCTTCGACTTCGGATGCGAGATCACGGAATCGCGTACCACGAGCTCCGAAGCAGGCACGCCCATGGAAGCTGCCGCCCCTTCCGTCAGCGCCATGCGACCGGCCGCACCGGCGCGGCTCATGGCTTCGAAGTTCATCATGGTCGACCAGCTTCCGCCGGTGATCTGCGCCCCCAGCACGGGGTCGTTGAATTTTGGATCGTTGGAGGCGAGGTTGACCCGCATGTCGCTCCACTTCGCGCCCAGCTCTTCGGCCACGATCTGCGCCATGGTGGAGGCGATGTGCTGGCCCATATCGGCCTTGCCGCAAGTCACGGTGACCAGACCATCGGGCGCGATCGCGTACCAGACGCTCGGCTCGAAGGTCGACGGCGCAGCGAGCGCCTCACCGATGCCGGGCACGCCGGCATAGCCGAGCACGAGGCCGGTCGCGGCGGTGCCGACGAGGAACGAGCGGCGGCTGAGATCGGTCGTCTCGGGTGTGACCGCCTTGATGTGCTTATTCATGTGGGCCTCCGTTCGTTGCCGGAGGCGGACGCGGTGCGCATCTCGGTGGCAGCCCGCATGATCGCCTTCTGGATCCGCGAATAGGTCATGCAACGGCAGAGATTGCCGTCCATGTGCGCCACGACCTCTTCCTTGGTCGGATTGGGATTCTTCGCGAGCAGCGAGGCCGCCTGCATGATCTGCCCGGACTGGCAGTAGCCGCACTGCGGAACCTGTTCGGCGATCCACGCCTTCTGCAAGGGATGATCGCCCTTGGCGGCAAGGCCTTCGATCGTGGTGATCTTCTTGCCGGCGACATCGCCGACCATGGTCTGGCACGAGCGCACCGCTTCGCCGTTGACGTGCACGGTGCAGGCACCGCACAGGCCGGCACCGCAGCCGAACTTGGTGCCGGTCATCTGCAATTGCTCGCGGATCGCCCAGAGGAGCGGCGTGTCGTTCGCCGCATCCACGGACATACTCCGCCCGTTGATGGTGAGAGTTGGCATAGGCGTCTTCCCCTGCCGGTGCATGAAGCCGCTTACGGCGGCAACTTGAAATGGCGGACGCCCACCGGGCCGGCGCCAGCCTTGACGCAAGAATGATCGGGTTCGCGTGCCGAAGCAAATGCAATTTGGAATCGATCGAAGCAAAGCCGGCGTTTGCGCGTTGTGCGTCGCGACAACGGCGCCGATGCAGCGCCTGAACGCAACAGAGTGCGCGTAAGGCATGAAAGCTGTCGCGGCATTGGCGGTTTCTTCCAGGTAACTTGGCAGGCTAGGGTATGACGAAGCGAGTTTGAGCTAATCGCCGAATTGGATGTCCCTCGTGGGAGAGGGCGCAGCGTGGTCGCGGCTGCAATGAACAAGAAGCGAGAAAGGATGGAAGCAATGCCAAGGATCGAACGGGACGGCGTCGGAATCTACTACGAGGTTCATGGCGAAGGGGCGCCGCTGCTGCTCACCCACGGCTATTCCTCGACCTCGGCGATGTGGCATGGACAGGTCGATGCGCTTGCGAAGGACCACAGGCTGATCCTGTGGGACATGCGCGGCCACGGCCAGTCGGATTATCCGGATGATCCCGGCGCTTACAGCGAAGCGCTCACCGTCGGCGACATGGCTGCGATCCTCGATGCGACCGGGACTGAACGCGCCATCATCGGCGGGCTCTCGCTCGGCGGCTACATGTCGCTCGCTTTCCATCGCGCACATCCGCAAGCCGCCTGCGCATTGCTGATCATCGACACCGGTCCCGGCTTCAAGAAGGACGACGCGCGCGAGGCCTGGAACGCCCGGGCGTTCGGCACCGCCGACAGGCTCGATCGCGAAGGTCTCGACGTGCTCAAATCGGCGACGCGCGAGCGCGCCACCGCGAGCCACCGCAACGCCAGGGGATTGGCGCTCGCCGCGCGCGGCATGCTGACCCAGCGCGATGCGCGCGTGATCGAATCGTTGCCCGACATCAACGTGCCGTCGCTGATCGTGGTCGGCGCCGACGACACGCCGTTCCTCGCCGCGTCCGATTACATGGCGGCAAAAATTCCCGGCGCACAAAAAGTCGTGATCCCCGCGGCCGGACACGCCGTCAACATCGATCAGCCACAGGCTTTTGTTGACGCCGTGCTGGCTTTCCTGAAGAACTTGCCTCAAGAACTTGCCTGAAGAACTTGCAGGCCCAGGACGGCTGGACGAGGACGCGAGGCCATGAAGCGAGCGATGTTGGCTGCGGGCGCGGTGTTGCTATCGTTATCCGCGCAGGCCGAGCCATTCGGCGGGCCACCGCCCCGCCTGCCTTTCGTCGCGACCCTGTCGAACAACACGCCGCTCGCCTTCGGCATGGATGCCGGAGAGACCGCACGCGCGCTCGGGCAACCCCTGCAATACGTGCGGGGACGCCCCGGCAACGAGATCTATCTCGCCCTTCGCAACATCGGTGGCAGCGGACTGATCCCCTACCGTCACCGCCTGTTCCTGCAGTTCCGTCATGGACGGCTGGCGGGATGGAAGGAAGATTACGGCGTGAACTGGATGTGGGAGTGAGGTGCGCGCGCGACTGCCTCCCCTCATCCCGAGGAGCTTGCGAAGCAGGCGTCTCGCAGGATGAAGGCCCCGCTGAAGCGTCACGGGCCTTTCATCCTTCGAGACGCGCGCGAAGGGCGCGTTCCTCAGGATGAGGGGAGAGACTAGAGTTCGTAATAACCAAGAAGGACAACCCGCGTGGGACAAGACATCAAGCTGACGGCCTCCGACAATTTTCAGCTCGGCGCCTATCGCGCTGATCCCTCAGGCACGCCTAAGGGCGCGGTGGTGGTGATTCAGGAGATTTTCGGCGTCAATCATCACATCCGCTCGGTCTGCGACCGCCTCGCCGGTGAAGGCTATGCCGCGATCGCGCCGTCGATCTTCGACCGGACGTCCCCGAACTTCCAGTCGGGCTATTCGCCCGACGAGATCGCGGAAGCGCGCAAGTTCGTCGCCAATCCGGACTGGGCCGCGATGCTGCGCGATACGCAGGCAGCAATCGATGCTGTGAGGAGCGTCGGGCCGGTCGGCATCATCGGCTTCTGCCTGGGCGGTAGCATCGCCTTCGTCGCGGCGACGCGGCTGTCGGGCCTGAAGGCCGCGATCGGTTACTATGGCGGCGCCGTCGTGCGCTTTGCCGACGAGACGCCGAAAGTGCCGACGCAGCTGCATTTCGGCGAGAAGGATGCCGGCATTCCCCTGACCGACGTCGAGACCGTCAAGGCGAAGCGGCCCGACGTGGAGGTCTTCATCTATCCTGGCGCGCAGCACGGCTTCCATTGCGACGAGCGGGCGAGCTACGACAAGGCCAGCGCCGACATCGCCTGGCCGCGCAGCATGGCGTTTTTCGCCAAGCATTTGAAATAGCCGCCCGTCATGCGCGGGCTTGACCCGCGCATCCATCAAGCGAAGCTTTTTCGTCAGGTCGATGGATTGCCGGGTCGAGCCCGGCAATGACACCTCAAGCAGGAAACGGGTGGCTGCATCATGGCGCGCGGCGATAGAGCTGGCTGATCAAGCCAGCTCTATCGCCGGGAGATCACCATGCAACAGGCCAATACGAACGTCGTCATCCGCAATCCGTTCGGCACTATGGACGTGCCCGAGCCGAACGATCGTGAGGTCATGGACTATGCCTCCATCGCCATGCTCGCCGGCGATGCCGCCGACGGCAACGCGGCGCATTGGGCATCGATGCCGACGTCCTCCGATCAGCTCGAGGGGGTCTGGGCGAGCCGCTGGAATGGCGGCGCCGATCCGACCATTGCCGGCGATACGCCGGAGCAGTGGAAAGTGGGGCGCGCGGAGGTGCGGGTCGCAGGCGAGCGCATCTATCTTCGCTTCGACTGGGACCATGGCCGCCGGCACGGGCTGATCGATGCGGCCCGCCAGGGCGCGGATCGTCTCGTCGGGAAATATATCAACCTGACCAACCCGGCCATCATGCGGCCATGGGTCGGGCTCGTGGTCGATGCCGTCAGGATCGATGGATGTTTCCCGAACGGGCGACTGGATTTCAGGCGGTGAGCTAGAACCAGCGCTCGCCGACGAACACGGTGTCGCCCGGTGCCAATGGCGTGCCGAGCGGAACCACGGCGCGCATCGAGCCGCCGGCTTCGGTGTGGGTGACGGTGACCACGTCGCGCTTGGCGCGCGGCGAGAAGCCGCCGGCAATCGCGACCGCGCTTTCGACCGTCATGTTCGGCACGTAGGGATATTGTCCGGGCGCGGAGACTTCGCCGAGGATGAAGAACGGCCGATAGGATTCGACCTCGACGGCGACCGAGGGCTCGCGGATATAGCCGTTGCGCAGCCGCGCGGCGATTTCACCGGCGAGTCCTGCCGGAGTGCGACCGCGTGCGGGCACTCCGCCGATCAGCGGCATGGTGATGGAGCCGCCGGCGTCGATGGCGTAGCTGTTGGTGAGGCCTTCCTGGCCGTACACCACGACGCGCAGCTTGTCGCCGGCGTCGAGATGGTAGGAGGCGTCGTAGCGGACCGGCGCCGCCATCGGTGCGGCATAGCCGACCGGCATGGCCGCGGGCGAAGAGGCAAAGGACGTGCGCAGCGCGCCGATGGCGCCGCCGCCATCGGCGACGACGACCGGCTGCGGCGTGCCGTAGGGCTGGCCATAGGCCATGGAGTCGAGATCGGCGCGCGGCTGCATCACCGCGACGGGACCGGCGGTCTGCATGCAGCCGCCAAGCGCAAGCGCGGCGAACGCTACCAAGGACGCTGCCGAGATCGACCATCGAAACGCGCGTGCAACTGGCACCGGACCTATCCCTCGAAACGAGACAGCTCCACTGATGCACCGGTTATGGTTAATAAAGCGTTGAGCGGGGCTTCAACCCTCCCCTGGAGGGGGAGGGTCGATCGCGCGAAGCGCGAGCGGGGTGGGGTGATCTCTCCGCTCGGGCAGTGTGGACGTGGAGAGATCTTCACCCAACCCCGTCTCACATCTTCGCTGCGCTCAATGTGAGCCGACCCTCTCCCTCCAGGGGAGGGTAAGCACATCACCGCTTCAACGTTTACGCTTACGCGCTCACACCCACGCCGATCGGGCAGGACACGCCGGTGCCGCCGAGGCCGCAATAGCCGGCGGGATTCTTCGCCAGATATTGCTGATGATAATCCTCGGCGAAATAGAACTCGCCGGCCGGTGCGATCTCGGTGGTGATGGCCCCGAGACCCTTTGCGGCGAGCGCCTTCTGATAGAGCGCCTTCGATTGGTCGGCCGCTGTCTTCTGCGCGCCTGAATAGGTGTAGATCGCGCTTCGGTATTGCGTGCCGACGTCGTTGCCCTGACGCATGCCCTGCGTCGGGTTGTGGCTCTCCCAGAACGTCTTCAACAATTTCTCGTAGGAGATCTTCTTCGGATCGAACACGACCAGCACCACTTCGGTGTGGCCGGTGCGGCCCGAGCAGGTCTCCTCATAGGTCGGGTTCGGCGTGTGGCCGCCGGCATAGCCGACGGCGGTGGCGTAGACGCCCTCGCCGAGCTCCCAGAACTTGCGCTCTGCGCCCCAGAAGCAGCCGAGCCCGAACACCGCCTGTTCGAGGCCCGCGGGATAAGGCGGCGCGAGCTTGGCACCGTTGACGAAATGGGTGGTCGCGGTCGGAATGGCTTGCGCACGGCCCGGCAGCGCTTCCTTGGCGCTCGGCAATGCGGTGGTCTTGCGCGTGAACAGCATGGACGGATCTCCTGGAAACGAGCTGTCCGTCGCCTGGGCCAGCTCGAGAGGTCGAGTGCTCAGGCGGCGTGCTCGCGATCAGTTGGGAATATAGGCATCTACGCAGCAAGGGGCAGCCTTGTTACGCGGCCGCCAGCGCGAGGCTCAATCGCGGGAATTGAAAGCCCTCAATCCCGGGAATTGAAAGTTCAATCCCGGGAATAGCCGATCAGCGGCTTGCGCGGGCGGAACAGGATCATCAGGAGGATGCCCGAAATGCCGAGGACGGCGAACACCGGCTGATCCAGCACCAGGCGGATCACCGAGGTCCAGAGCCACGGCGCCTTGGCCTCGACCCAGGTCCGGAACGCCGTCTGGCTGGCCTGATTGATGTCGTTCCAGAACTGGCCGAAGCGGGTGAACTTGAGGGTCTGGTCGGCGACCCAGCGGGCGCCGTCATAGACCATGAAGATGAACCCGCCGGCGAGCAGCAACAGCCCAATCAGTCGGAAAAAGCCGCGGATCATGCCTCACCTTATATGGTCGTCCGATCGGACGACCCCCTGAACGCCGCCAGCCAATACAAGGGAGACGGCAGAAATTCAACCACTTCAGGGCGTTACGGCAC
Source organism: Bradyrhizobium sp. SZCCT0153 (assembly GCF_018129995.1). Taxonomy (GTDB): domain Bacteria; phylum Pseudomonadota; class Alphaproteobacteria; order Rhizobiales; family Xanthobacteraceae; genus Bradyrhizobium; species Bradyrhizobium japonicum_G. Next base: position 439,316 of record NZ_JAFCKS010000003.1, on the reverse strand, counting down.
CCATTCGGGCCGCATGGGGCCGGTTTTCCGGTCCGGGAAAGCGTTGACGGTGCCAAAGACCCTCTCTATAAGGGCGCCAACTGGCGGCGGGCGCAATCCTGCCGCCGCTGTTCTTTGAGCAGTTGAAGGCTCCTTGAGCTTACAGGCTCTTTGGGCCTCAGAGACAGCCGCAAGGCCGTCGCTCATGTTCCGGGAACAGCCAGCAACCGAACACCCTAAATCCGAGCGTCGATTACGCGGTCAAGCAAGCCGGCGCTACCCGACCAAGACGCGACCGGTACCCGCAAAGGATATTGAGACCATGGCCAATACCACTTCCGCCAAGAAAGCGACGCGCAAGATCGCCCGCCGCACCGCCGTCAACAAGTCGCGCCGCACCCAGATGCGCGGCGCCGTGCGAAACGTCGAAGAAGCCATCGCGACCGGCGATCGCGCCGCTGCCGTGCAGGCGCTGGCGAATGCCGAACCGGCTCTGATGCGCGCCGCCCAGCGCAACATCATTCACAAGAACAATGCCAGCCGCAAAGTCTCGCGGCTCACCGCGCAGATCGCCAAGCTCGCCAAGTAATCCGGCAGGCGATCCGACAGACCGTCCGGTCGAGTTCGATCGGGCGATCAGATCGCACATCGCACGCGTCAAACAGCCCGGCATCGCGCCGGGCTTTTTTGTTGCCTGCCATGAACAAGCAAGCCGTCACGCGACGACCGATCTTCGACTGGAAGACCTCCATCGTCGCACCATGATGCGGTCCGTAGTTTTACCTGCGGGTGATTTTGCAACAGTGGAAACTTCCACCGCGGTGCAAAAAGTCCCTGCGAGGCGGGCTCAAGTTGAATTCGCGTGCCTGCGAGTTCTGCACACCGTAGATTCACCGGATCGAATCTACCGCTGGAGTTACCCTGTGAAACGAGACTCAAAAAACGATGTCTCGCTAATCACTTATCGACATAGTGACCTCAAGCGTTTGGAAAATTCGCCCGCGCGTCGCGCGCGTGACGCTTTTGTAAAAATTTTTTGGCGGTGACCGAGAATTGTCACATGAGGCGCGGCATCTTCGATTCTGTGCACGAATCCAAAAACTTGCTCTGGAGCCTGTGCACAAGTCGCGCGCGGCGTTAACCGAGGTCAAGTTTTTTGATGCCTAAAGTGTGAATCAATTCCGTTGCGAGTCTTTCCGCATAGTGTATTCCTTAAGACGTCAGCGGCGCCCACGATCTTGAGACCAGCGCGGTATCGGAAAACGGGGCGAGCGTGCAAATCGGCGGCGGTGTGCACGTAGGCGACGCTTCAACAAGCGATTGTCGGTTCAAAACCCACAGCAATGTGGGAACGGTAGCTCTTTGTCTGAATGTCTCCAAGCGGGATTTTTTCGCTCGCATATGAGAGACGTCGTGAAAGCTGCCTCGACAGGCATGATGGCGAAGCCGAGCGGACGACTAGGACACGGGCAGGCATCCGCGGCAGGAGTACAACGCGGTTGCCGTTTAGACACGCAGGACCTTGTCGTGAGCAATCACGGCAGGACGGGGAGGTATCATGTCTTACGGACTCAACGCGGTATTGAAACACACCTCGACTTTCAACTATGCCGTTTTAGATTCGTCGGACATCAAGCCTCCCGCGTGCAACGGAGCGCCGAGTACGCGCTGACCTCGCGACCCCTCCATCTCTGACATTGCTGATCGGACGCGGCGTTTCCGCCGAACGGTCGAGCCATGTCTGCAGGTGAAATCGCTTGAGGTCGCGCCATGGCAGAAACCCTGATGGCAGGAACTCTGCATGGCGCTCACCACGCAACCTTATCTCTCAAGAAAAGTTCTCACATGATGACAACACCGGAACAGGATCGCTGGTCGCGCGTGAAGAGTCGGCTGCGCTCGAACGTCGGCGAGGACGTCTACACCAGCTGGTTTGCGCGGATGGATCTGGAAGGCGTGCAGGACGAGAGCGTGCGTCTGTCGGTGCCGACCCGCTTCCTGAAGAGCTGGATCCAGGCCCATTATGCCGAGCGCGTGTTGTCGTGCTGGCAGGCCGAGATGCCGGAAGTGCATCGCATCGATCTCACCGTTCGCTCGGCCGTGCGTCCGGTCGTTCAGCAGAAGGAAGCGCCCGCGCCGGTCGAAACACGCCGCACGCCTGCGCCGGAGCTGCGCTCGACCGCGACCGCGCCGGTCTCGGCCAATCACGATGCGCTCGGCGGCTCGCCGCTCGATCCGCGCCTGACCTTCGCAAGCTTCGTCGTCGGCCGCTCCAACACGCTGGCGCATGCGGCGGCGCGCCAGGTCGCGGAAGGTCGCAGAGGCGACCCCGTGATGTTCAACCCGCTCTACATCCATGCCGGTGTCGGCCTCGGCAAGACGCATCTGCTGCAGGCTGTGACCTGGGCCGGTAATTCCGGCAACGAGCGCAAGGTGCTGTATCTCACGGCTGAAAAGTTCATGTACGGCTTCGTCGCCGCGCTGAAGACGCAGACGGCGCTCGCCTTCAAGGAAGCGCTGCGCGGCATCGACGTGCTCGTGATCGACGATCTCCAGTTCCTGCAGGGCAAGTCGACCCAGGCCGAATTCTGTCACACGCTGAACGCGCTGATCGACGCCGGCCGCCAGGTCGTGATCGCAGCCGACCGGCCGCCGTCCGATCTCGAAAGCCTCGATGACCGCGTGCGCTCGCGGCTGGCCGGCGGCCTCGTGGTCGAGATGGGCTCGCTCGGCGAGGAGCTGCGGCACGGCATTCTCAAGTCGCGCGTCGCCGCCGCCCGCGCCCATCATGCGACTTTCGAGGTGCCCGAGGAGGTGCTGACCTATCTGGCCCGCGCCATAACCCATAACGGCAGGGATCTCGAAGGCGCGATCAACCGTCTGCTCGCGCACTCGAAACTCAACAACCGGCCGGTGACGCTGGAGATGGCGGAGCACGAAGTGCGCGACCTGATCCGGCCGCAGGAACCCAAGCGGATCAAGATCGAGGACATTCAGCGCGTGGTGGCGCGGCAGTATAATGTCAGCCGCTCCGACCTCCTGTCCTCGCGCCGGACCGCCAACGTGGTCCGTCCGCGCCAGGTGGCGATGTACCTCGCCAAGACGCTGACCTTGCGCTCGCTGCCGGAAATCGGCCGCCGCTTCGGCGGGCGCGACCACACCACGGTATTGCACGCGGTGCGCAAGATCGAGGCCCTGGTGTCCAAGGACACGGCGCTATCGGACGAGGTCGAATCGCTCAAGCGCCAGCTTCAGGAATAAACGCCTAGGCCCTGCCCCTTCCAACCTGCCGCCGCCTCGGCCATGCCGGGGCGGCGGTCTTCGTCTTGCCTGGGCGGCGGGCCCTCGTTTTTGCCTGTAAATCGTGGGGAACTACCTCGCAATCCCTTGAATCCGGGGGCCATCCGCGCCACCTTGCGCGACCCTGACGGCTTTGGTCATATCGGCTGGATGATCCGGCTTTCCGGGGTCTTCGGTGCCGTGGCGCGCGTCCCGCCGCCCGGCTTTTCCAGATTTGGTTTCCTTGGGGATCGGGCGAGTAGTGCAATGAAGGTTACGGTCGAACGCGCGCAACTCCTGAAGTCGCTGGGCCATGTCCACCGCGTGGTCGAGCGCCGCAACACGATCCCGATCCTCGGCAACGTGCTGGTCCGGGCCGAGAATGCGAAATTGTCGCTGAAGGCGACCGACCTCGACCTCGAGGTGACGGAAACGCTGCCCGCGGAAACCGCGACCGCGGGCTCCACCACCGTGCCGGCGCACATGTTCTACGACATCGTGCGCAAGCTGCCGGACGGGTCGCAGATCGTGCTGGAGGCCGACGGCGACCGCGCCGTGCTTGCGATCCGCGCCGGCCGCTCGCGCTTCACGCTGCAGACCCTGCCGGAGAACGATTTCCCGGATCTGGCCGCCGGCGACATGTCGCACTCGTTCTCGCTCGCCGCCAAGGACGTCAAGCGGCTGATCGACCGCACCCAGTTCGCGATCTCCACCGAGGAGACGCGCTATTATCTCAACGGCATCTATCTGCATGCCGCAGGCTCCGCGAAGGCCGCAACCCTGCGCGGCGTCGCCACCGACGGCCACCGCCTCGCCCAGCTCGACCTGGTGCAGCCCAAGGGCGCCGACGGCATGCCCGGCGTGATCGTGCCGCGCAAGACCGTCGGCGAGGTGCAGCGCCTGATCGAGGACGCCGACGCCGAGATGACAATCGAGCTGTCGCAGGCCAAGATCCGCTTCACCATCGGCAACGTGGTGCTGACCTCGAAGCTGATCGACGGCACCTTCCCCGATTATGGCCGCGTCATCCCGCAGGGCAACGACAAGGAGCTCGTCGTCGACAAGAAGGATTTCGAGAACGCGGTCGATCGCGTCTCGACGATCTCGAGCGAGCGCGGGCGCGCGGTGAAACTGTCGCTGTCGCCGGGCAAGCTGGTGCTGTCGGTGACCAATCCGGATTCCGGCAGCGCGACAGAAGAGCTCGAGGTCGAATACGCCTCCGACGCCCTCGATATCGGCTTCAACTCGCGCTACCTGCTCGACATCGCCGCCCAGATCGAAGGCGACGTTGCAACCCTGAGGCTCGCCGATCCCGGCTCGCCGACGCTGGTGCAGGACCGCGACGACAAGAGCGCGTTGTACGTGCTGATGCCGATGCGGGTGTGAGGGAGGTGCTCCTCCCTCGCCGACAGGCCCTTCTTTCAGAGCCTAGCGCGATGCACGTTGCTGCGCCCTCTCCCCTTGTGGGAGAGGGCTACTCCGCTGGCGGATACACACTCAGTCGGGTGAGGGGTTAGTGCCGCAGGAACCATCCCATCGGCCGGTCCCCAAGCGTCTCCGCCAATTCGCGAAGAACATGCGGCACGAGCCGACGGATGCAGAGGCCGCGATGTGGCGCCTGCTCAGGGATCGTCGATTGTCCGCCTTCAAGCTTCGCCGACAGGTTCCGTTCAAAAGCTACATTCTCGACTTCGTCTGCTTCGAGAAACGCCTTGTGATCGAGATCGACGGCGGTCAGCACGCAGTATCACGAACCGATGCAGCGCGTGATGCGGCTCTCTCGGCGGAAGGTTTCTCGATAGCGCGTTACTGGAACAATGACGTGCTGCAGCAGCCAGCTTCTGTATTGGAGGATCTCCTTGCAAAGCTTGCCGGGCGGTAAGATACCCCTCACCCGTCGCCTCACTTCGTGAGGCGCCACCCTCTCCCACAAGGGGAGAGGGTGAGCAGAGCGTGCCACTGTTCCAACATGACCCCCTCCCGCATTCATCGCCTGACGCTGACGCATTTTCGCAATTATCGGGCGGCGGGGCTCGCGACGGCGGCTGACATGGTGGCGCTGGTCGGGCCGAACGGGGCAGGCAAGACCAATTGCATCGAGGCGATCTCGTTCCTGTCGCCGGGACGCGGCTTGCGGCGCGCCACGCTGGAAGACGTCGCCGACAACCAGGGCGACGGCTCCTGGGCGGTCTCGGCCCAGGTCGAGGGCGCGCTGGGGCTCGCCACACTCGGCACCGGCATCGATGCGCCGCGCGCCGACAGCTCCGTGAGCCGGCGCTGCCGCATCGACCGCGAGCCGGTCAATTCCGCCACGGCCTTCGGCGACCATATCCGCATGGTGTGGCTGACGCCGGCGATGGACGGGCTGTTCATGGGCGCGGCCTCCGAGCGGCGGCGCTTCTTCGACCGCCTGGTGCTGGCAATCGACAGCGAGCATTCCAGCCGCATCTCCGCGCTCGAACGCTCGCTGCGCTCGCGCAACCGCCTGCTCGAGACGCGCAATTACGACGACCATTGGTGCGACGCGATCGAGCGCGAGACCGCGGAGCTTGCGGTCGCCGTCGCCGCAACCCGCGGCCAGACCGCGGCGCGGCTCACCGGCATGCTGAATGCGCGCGCGCAGGCCTCGGCCTTTCCCTCGGCGCACATCGCGCTCGACGGCTGGATGGAGAATGCGCTGCTGAGCGAGACCGCAACGTCGGTCGAGGACCGCTACCGGCAGATCCTGCGCGACAACCGCCCGCGCGACGCCATCGCCGGCCGCACCACGGATGGTCCGCATCTCACCGATCTGCAGGTGATCTATGCGCCGAAAGGCATGCCGGCACGCGACGCCTCGACCGGCGAGCAGAAGGCGCTGCTGATCGGGCTGGTGCTGGCGCATGCGACGCTAGTCGCCGAGATGACCGGCATCGTGCCGCTGCTGCTGCTCGACGAGATCGTCGCCCATCTCGATCCGAACCGGCGCGCGGCGCTGTTCGACGAGCTGCGCAAGCTCGGCGCGCAGGTCTGGCTGACCGGCGCGGACCCGGCCGCCTTCGCCGAGATTGGCGCCGGCGGCGAGGTGTTTGACGTCGAGAGCGGACAGGTCAGCGCACGCCCGTGAGCCGCCGCATTGAACCCACGCGGTTGCGTCGGCGACTAGCTGTCTGAGGCCGCGCCGACGGTGTCGCAGCCCATTTTGCCATCGCGCGATGACATCACGCGCGATACCCCTGGAGCGTGAGATGCGGACGGCAAGGACCGGGGCTCGGGCCTCGGGACGATGGCAGGCGTTTGCGTGCGGCCTTGTCCTGCTCGCGATCTGCATGATCGCGGCAAGCGCCGGCGCCTGGGTGCCGCGTCTGTCGCCGCTGTTCTCGGCCGAGCTGACGCCGGATCCCGATACCAAGCTGCCCGCGCCGACCCGTTACAGCTACCGGGGAATTCACACCACCGTCGTCAGGGGCGTTGAAACGCCGCTCCGTACCAGGCTGGAGGCGACCGTGCCCGCCGAACTCGGCGACGTCCTCGCCTTCTACCGCACCGAGCTCGGCAAGCTCGGCTGGCAGGAGCAGCACGATGGCGCGGTGGTCTCCGCCGATCACGTCCAGCTCGCCTTCGCCTCGCCGCTCGGACCCGGCATGCTCGCGCTCGACCGCAAGGACAGCAGCACCAGGGTCAACCTCGTGCAGAAGAACGCATCCGTTGCGACCGATGCGAACGTCATGCCCGAGCCCGGCCAGGCGATGCTGGTGTTCTCCAATATCAGCGATACGGACGCCACGCTCACGATCAACGACCGCACCATCAAGCACGCCGCCGGCGCCCGCGCGATGTCGCTGGATCTGCGGCCCGGCAAATATTCCTACGAGGTGAACGTGCCGGGCCATCCAGCCACCACGCAGATCCTCAGCTTCACGGCCGGCGATACCTGGGAGCTCACGGTCGGGCGCGACGGAGAGGCATGGTCGCCGCTCCTGCTGTATTGAACCTCACGGGTTCCTGCCGCGACTAGTCGTCTGAGGCCGCGCCGACGGTGTCGCAGCCTGCAATTGCGCGAGGGATGAAGACCGCGCGAAATCCAGGAGTCTTGACAATGTCGACGATCCCGCGCGGGACGCAAGTCCCGGTACGCTGGCGGCTGCTTGCGTGCGGCCTCTTCCTGATGGCGAGTTGCTCGATCGCGGCCGCCGCCGATGCAGGTATCGTCGACGTCCACGCGCTGCCGCAGCTCGAGGGCGCGGTGGAAGACACCTCGCGCCCCGATCCCTACCGCGTCGAATATCGGATGCCGACGCCGGAAGCCGTGACATCGCCGGCGGTGAAAAAACTCCTCAGCGGCGAAGGCTGGGTGCCTTATGTACGGCCGCTGGAGGAGAAGAGCACCACGCTGAACTTCAAAAAGGGGCGGCAGGGCCTTTCGGTCTATCTCACCCAAGCCCTCGGCCGGCCCGACCAGTCCATGGTCCACTACTCGACCGACCGCATCTATTCGAACGTGCCGTTTCCCGACGGCGCGAGCGACATCATGTTCGATGGCACAAGGCCCTATCTCGGCTGCATTGCGTCCAGCGCGCTCGATGCGACGTCGAATTTCTACAGCAACGAGATGGCTGCGATCGGCTGGCAGAAGCTCACGCCGGAAACGGCCGCACGCTGGGCGACCAGCCTGGACGAGACCGTTCCCAACGGCCTGCGTGCGTTCTACGCGCACCCGGACAGCAAGGACACCGGCTTCTACCAGCAGAAGCCGGTCATGCTGACGCTGACGCGCCGCGACGATGGCCGCACCAATGTCGATATCCGGGTCGCGCCCTTCGCCTTGCCGAGCGAGCTCAAGGCCGACGGCGATCTTGCCGGCCTGCCGCGGCCGAATCCGACCAAGACGGCGAGGAGCCTCGGCAGTGCCGATTCCAACAAGCGTGAGATGTCAGCGGCCGCTATGGCCGAGCTGCCGGCCGTGCTCGCCTTCTATCATCGCGAGCTCGCCGCGCGCGGCTGGCAGGAAGACGGCAGCGCGCCGCTCGCGCCCGGCGACGAGGTCGCGATCAAGGTCTCCAATGCCGAGGAAACCGGCGTGCTCCGGCTCGGCCGCAAGTATGATTTCACCATGATCAGCCTGAACGTGCAGGTGAAGGAGTCGGCGCTGGCCGCCCGCGCCAGGGCGAAGAAGGAAGCCGATCAGAAGTTTCTTGGTGATGCGCTAGGTGCGGCCAAGCAACTCATCGCCGCCGACGAAGCGAGGCGCAAGGTGCAGGCCGCCGCGCTGTCCGACACGCCGCTCAATGCGCTCGCCGACAGCAAGACGCCGGTGCCGCTGCCCGAAACCGCCGAGGGCGTGAAGTTCGAGGGCGGCGACGGCCGGCTCGAATTCTCCTCCAATTCGAGCGTGAAGGCGCTCGGCGCCTTCTACCGCGCATCGCTGAAGAACGCGGGCTGGAAGGAGCAGCCCTCCGTCATCAACCAGCCCAACATGGCGGTGTTGGAATTCTCCAAGTCCGGCAAGTCGATCTCGATGACCGTGATGCAGATGGGTCCGAAGGTGAATGTCAGCGCCACCGGCTCCGGCCTGGTCGTGGCTGCGGCGAAGCCGGCCGAGACCAAATCGGCACAATCCAAACCGACGGAATCCAAGACGGTGCAGGCCAAATCGACCGAGCCGCTGAAGGCAGATCCCGATGGCGCGCTGCCCGTGCCGACGCAGCGCAGTTCGAGCGGGATCAGCTCGACGAAATTCCCCGGCAGCGACCAGTCGTTCCGCAAGGAGCTCGAGGCCAGCATTCCTGCCGAACTCTCGGATGTCCTCGCCTTCTATCGCACGGAGCTGACCAAGCGCGGCTGGCAGGAAAAGACCGACGGCGCGACCGTCACGGCCGACCGGGTGGAGCTGGCGTTCACCTCGCCGGAGGGACCGGCCATGCTGAAGCTCGGCCGCGCCAGGGACGAGACCACGGTCAGCCTGGTGCAACGGAATCCGCAGGCCGCAGCCAAGGCCGACATCATGCCCAAGGCGGGACAGGCCCGGGTGATGCTCGGCAACATGGGGCCGAAGGAAGCGTCGCTGACGATCAACAATCGAACGGTGAAGATCGCAGCCGGCGCCGGCGGCCCGCAATCGCCGAAAGGCCCGATGCTCGATCTGCCGCCTGGCAAGTACCAGTACGCCCTGCGCGTGCCTGGACGCCCTGCCCGCAGCGAAACCCTGACCGTGGCCGCCGGCGACGCCTGGGGCCTTCTGGTGGGGCCGAACGGCGACGTGCTGCCGCTGCAGATGTATTGAGGCTGCTATGTAGCAGGTGCGCTCCCTCTCCCGCTTGCGGGAGAGGTTGCGGCGAGCCCGCAGGCCGACCAACTTTACCCAGGACCAATGCTCTAACGGCACCTCGGAACACACCTCCCAGGCCCGCAAAAACCCCGCCTTTGCGAAGCCTCAAAAACCTCTCCGAATCGCGCTTTTTGCGAGCCCCAGAATCAGCCTTCGCGAGCCTTGAAAACCGGCTAAAAATCCCTATTTCATCAAAGGGTTGCCGGGAGATACTTTGCGCTAGGCGCAAGCTGTCTTTCATGGCACAAATAGCCTGCAAATCAGCGCCTTTTGCGCGGCTGATTCGGGCGACATTTCGAAGGCCTCTCATGACAGAACCTGCTCGGCAGACGCCTGCCGAAAACGAGCCCTCAAATCCAAGCGATTACGGGGCGGAATCGATCCGCGTGCTCAAGGGTCTCGACGCCGTCCGCAAGCGCCCGGGCATGTATATCGGCGACACCGACGACGGCTCGGGCCTGCACCACATGGTCTACGAGGTCGTCGACAACGCGATCGACGAGGCGCTTGCGGGCCACGCCACGCGCGTCGACGTGATCCTCAATGCCGACAATTCCGTCACCGTGCGCGACGACGGCCGCGGCATTCCCGTCGACATCCACAAGGGCGAAGGCATCTCGGCGGCCGAGGTCATCATGACCCAGCTCCATGCCGGCGGTAAGTTCGACCAGAATTCCTACAAGGTCTCCGGCGGTCTGCACGGCGTCGGCGTCTCCGTCGTCAACGCGCTGTCGAGCAAGCTCGGCCTGCGCATCTGGCGCGACAACAAGGAGCACTACATCGAGTTCGCCCATGGCGATGCGGTCGCACCGCTCGTGGTCGTCGGCGATGCGCCCGGCAGGCGCGGCACCGAGGTGACGTTTCAGGCCTCGACCGAAACCTTCAAGAACATCGAATATGATTTCGCGACGCTCGAGCACCGGCTGCGCGAGCTCGCCTTCCTCAATTCCGGCGTCAACATCGCGCTCTCGGACATGCGTCACGCGGTCGAGAAGCGCGAGGAGATGCACTATTCCGGCGGCGTCGAGGAATTCGTCAAATATCTCGACCGCAACAAGAAGGCGATCGTGCCGGCACCGATCATGGTGCGCGCGGAAGCCAACGGCATCGGCGTCGAGGCCGCGCTGTGGTGGAACGACAGCTACCACGAGAACGTGCTGTGCTTCACCAACAACATCCCGCAGCGCGACGGCGGCACGCATCTGGCCGGCTTCCGCGGCGCGCTGACGCGCCAGGTCAACGGCTATGCCGAGGGCAATGCGAAGAAGGAAAAGATCGCGCTGACCGGCGACGATTGCCGCGAAGGCCTCACCGCCGTGCTTTCGGTGAAGGTGCCCGATCCGAAATTCTCGTCGCAGACCAAGGACAAGCTGGTGTCCTCGGAAGTGCGGCCCGTGGTCGAGAACGTGCTCAACGAAGCGCTCCAGGCCTGGTTCGAGGAGCATCCGAGCGAAGCCAAGATGATCGTCGGCAAGGTGATCCAGGCCGCTGCCGCCCGCGAAGCCGCGCGAAAGGCGCGCGAACTGACCCGCAAGAGCCCCCTCTCGGTGTCCTCGCTGCCCGGCAAGCTCGCCGACTGCCAGGAAAAGGACCCGGCGAAATCCGAGCTCTTCATCGTCGAGGGTGACTCGGCAGGTGGCAGCGCCAAGCAGGGCCGCAACCGCGAATTCCAGGCGGTGCTGCCGCTGCGCGGCAAGATCCTCAACGTGGAGCGCGTCCGCCCCGACAAGATGCTGGGCAGCGAGCAGATCGGCACGCTGATCACCGCGCTCGGCACCGGCATCAGCGACGAGTTCTCGATCGAGAAGCTGCGCTATCACAAGATCATCGTGATGACGGACGCCGACGTCGACGGCGCCCACATCCGCACGCTGCTGCTCACCTTCTTCTACCGGCAGATGCGCGACATCATCGACGGCGGCTATCTCTATATCGCCCAGCCGCCGCTGTATAAGGTCAACCGCGGCAAGTCGGAGCAGTATCTGAAGGACGAGCGGGCGCTGGAAGATTATCTGATCGACACCGGGCTCGACGACTGCGTCTACATTCCGGGCACCGGCGGCGATCGCACCGGCCGCGATCTGCGTTCGCTGATCGACGACGCCCGCGCCGTCCGCGGCATCCTGCGCAGCCTGCACACCCGCTACAATCGCAAGGTGATCGAGCAGGCCGCCATCACGGGCGTGCTGAACAAGGCGATCTATGGCGACCCGGAGAAAGCCGCCGCAGCCGCGCAATACATCGCCGCCCGCCTCGACACGCTCGCTGACGAGGTCGAACGCGGCTGGGTCGGCCAGTACGTCGAAGGCCAGGGTTTCCAGTTCGAGCGCACGGTGCGCGGCGTCAAGGAAGCCGCTGTGATCGACGATGCCTTCCTGGGCTCGGTCGAAGCCCGCAAGCTCGACGAGTACACGGTGAAGCTCCAGGACGTTTATGCCCGGCCCGGCAAGCTGCGGCGCAAGGACGTCGAGCACATGGTCTACGGGCCGGTCGACCTGTTCGAAGCCGTCACCGACGCCGGCCGCAAGGGCGTCACGCTGCAGCGCTACAAAGGGCTGGGCGAGATGAACCCGGAACAGCTCTGGGAGACGACGCTGGATATCAATGCGCGTTCGCTGCTCCAGGTGAAGGTCAAGGAGGTCGACGAGGCCGACGACATCTTCACCAAGCTGATGGGCGACGTGGTCGAACCGCGCCGCGACTTCATCCAGGAACACTCGCTGAGCGCAACGATCGATATCTGAGGCCGGTTGGCTTTGCGTTTGATCTGCTAGCCAAGCGCTCGCCGCAACCTCTCCCGCTTGCGGGCAGGGCTATCGGATATGACAGCGGGAGGTTTCCGAAAGACCTCGGCCTGCATGGTTCGAGACGCCCGCTTTGGCGGGCACCTCACCATGAGGGTCTGATATCTCACCGCAAAACGCGACCTCATCCTGAGGGCCCGCCGTAGGCGGGCGTCTCGAAGGATGGGCCGCAGGCAAGCTGCCCGCCACGCTTTTCTTCATATGCGATAGCCCTGCGCTTGCGGTGGAGGTCGACGCGAAGCGGCGGGTGGGGGCTTTCTCCTCTTGGGGATTGTCCCGTTGCGGCGACACCCTCTCCCCTGCCCTCTCCCGCAAGCGGGAGAGGGGCGCACCGCCTTCGTAGCAACACCTCAGCTGAACCTCCCCTCCCGCCATCGCGACGAAGTGGCATGAACCCGTTGGCCAGTTCCGGCCGGGAAACGTCACGCCATGACCAGCTCGTCAGCGACCAGCACTGCTACGCCATCATCCCGCCGTCTTGGCATCATCGGCAGCATCGTCGGCGTGCTGGCGCTGATGGCCGCTGTCTTGCCGCATTGGGTCGTGCCGATGGTGTTTCCGCCGCCACCGGCGGACCAGGTCATCGTCGACACCGGCCATCGCATCAAGGATCGCGCGATCGCACGCGTGAAGGGTGTGGAATATCAGGCTCCCAGGATCGAAAAATCGGCCGGAAGAAGCTGGAGCGAAACGGCATCCGCGACCGCGATCTCGCTCGGCCTGCTTGCGATCCTGCTCTCGGTCCTTTCACTGATCTTCCGGGAGGAGCGGCTCCTGGCCGGCGTGGCCGCCATCCTCGGCACCGGCGCCATTGCGGTGGAGATCTCCTTCGTCATGATCGGTGCACTGATCCTCATCGCGATTCTCTACGTGGTGGCGAATATCATCGGCTTGTTCTAGGCCCTCCCCGCGCTCCTCACCATGAGGGTCTGGCAGGCACATCGGCGCGGGCGGCTGCGGCCAGCGCAATTGCTACCGCGCTCAATTCTCTGTAGTTTCCGCCCGAAACAGCCCGCCCCACCCAGCAGGACAGCGAGAGATCCCGTGGCGCCCATCCAGTACATCGTCGAAGGCGGTCACCGGCTCTCGGGCTCGATCGAGCCGTCCGGCAACAAGAATTCGGCGCTGCCGATCATCGCGGCCGCCCTGCTCACCGAGCATCCGGTGACACTGGAGAACGTGCCGCGAATCCGCGACACGGAGACGCTGGTCGAACTGATCCGCTCGGTCGGCGCATCCGCCGAATGGACCACCCGCAACACGCTTCATATCCACGCCAAGAGCATCCGCGCCGCCGATCTGGACCCGGAGCTCTGCGTGCGCATCCGCGCCTCGATCCTGCTGGCGGGGCCCCTGCTCGCCCGCTGCGGCGAAGTGATGCTGCCGCCACCCGGCGGCGACGTCATCGGCCGCCGTCGGCTCGACACCCATGTGCTGGCGCTCGAACAGCTTGGCGCCAAGGTCACCGCGACCGACCGGCTCGAATTCCGTGCGGCAAGGCTGGCCGGGGCTGACGTGTTCCTGGACGAGCCGAGCGTCACCGCGACCGAGAACGCGCTGGTCGCGGCGGTCGCCGCCGACGGCGTCACCTATTTGCGCAACGCCGCGTCCGAGCCGCATGTGCAGGACCTCGCCAACTTCCTGGTCGCGCTCGGTGCGAAGATCGAGGGCATCGGCACCAACACCATGGTCGTGCACGGGCCGGCAACGCTGGGCGGCGCGACCTACCGGATCCAGCCCGACCATATCGAGGTCGGCTCGCTGATCGGGCTTGCCGCCGTGACGCGCTCGCCACTGCGCATCCTGCGCGCCGGCGTCGAGCATCTGCGCTCGATCCGCATGGGCTTCGAGCGGCTCGGCATCGTCTGCCGCATCGAGGGCGACGATCTCATCGTGCCCTCGAACCAGACGATGAAGATCCAGGACGACTTTGGCGGTCACGTGCCGAAGCTGGAGGACCAGCCCTGGCCGGCCTTCCCGGCCGATCTGATGTCGATTGCGATCGTCACCGCTACGCAATGCGAGGGCGTGATCCTGATGTTCGAGAAGATGTTCGAATCGCGGATGTTCTTCGTCGACAAGCTGATCGCGATGGGCGCGCGCATCGTGCTGTGCGACCCGCACCGCGCCATCATCGCCGGCCCCAGCCGTCTGCACGGCGCGACGATGACCTCGCCCGACATCCGCGCCGGCATGGCGATGCTGCTTGCGGCGGTCTGCGCCGAGGGCACCTCGACCATCAACAACGCCGACCAGATCGAGCGCGGCTATGAGCGCATCGAGGAACGGCTGAACGCGCTGGGCGCGAAGATCAAGCGCGTGCCGGAACGGAAGGGCTGAGGCACTTCGCCTCCCAATCCGAAAATGATCTCGTGCGCCGGATGCAGCGCAGCACGTCAGTGATGCGCTGCTGAGCCGGGGCCCATACCGCAAAGACAGCGCTCGTGATCCTGGGTCGGCTCGCGCTCCGTGCATCCGGGACACGAGTGAGGCCATGTTTTCGTCGTCCGGTCGTGCTATTGAGCCGCCCATGCTCGACACCGCCCGACATCCTTCGCGGCCGCAAGCCGGCGTGCCGCCCAATCCTCTCGCCGACGAGTTCGTCGAGACGCTGCGGCTGGCCGTGCCGATGATGCTGACGCAGCTCGGGCAGATCGCGATGATCACGACCGATCTCGCGCTGATCGGACGGCTCGGCCAGGATGCGGTCGCCGCGGCCGCGCTGGCGCACACGGTCTATTTCGTCAGCTTCACCTTCGGGCTCGGGTTGATGGCGGCGGTGTCGCCGTTGGCCGCGCAGGCGTTCGGTGCCGGCGATGTCAGGCGCATCCGCCGCTCCCTGCGCGTCGGCCTCTGGGTCGCGTTTCTGATCTCGCTGCCGATGATGGCCTCGCCGCTCTATGGCGACCACATCCTGATCGCGCTCGGTCAGACACCGCAATTGGCCGCACTTGCGCAGCACTATCTCTACGGGCTGGCCTGGGGCATCGCGCCGGCGCTCGGATTCATCGCGCTGCGCAGCATGATGAGCGCGGTGAACCGGCCGCAGCCGCCGCTGTGGATCACGCTCGCGGCGATTCCCGTCAACGCGGCGCTGGTCTACGTCCTGATCCACGGCCTGTTCGGCCTGCCGGAGCTCGGCCTGTTCGGCGCGGGGCTTGCGACCACGCTGGTCAATCTCGGCACGTTCGTCGCAACGCTCGCCATTGCCGGCCTGCGCAAGCCGTTCGCGGACTATCACCCGCTCGCCCGTCTCTGGCGGATCGACTGGCCCCTGATGCGCGAGCTGATCGCGATCGGCGCCCCGATCTCGTTCTCGCTGCTGCTGGAATATGGCCTGTTCTCGTCGGCGGCGCTGTTGATGGGGCTGATCTCGACCGCCGCGATCGCCGCCCATCAGATCGCGCTCCAGGTCACCGCGGTGTTGTTCATGGTGCCGCTCGGCATCGGCATGGCGGCGACGGTGCGGGTCGGCCAGGCCTTCGGCCGCGACGATCCGCTCGCGGTGAAGCGCGCAGGGCTCGTCGCGGCCCTGCTCGGCGTCGCGCTGGTCTCCGCGCTGACGGTCGCGATCATCCTCGGCCGCTATGAGCTAGGACGGCTGTTCTTCGGCAGCGGCGCCGAGAGCACCGCCACCGTCGAGCTGACCGCAACGCTGCTGGTGGTCGGTGCGACCTTCTTCATTGCCGACGGCCTCCAGACCATCATGGGCGGCGCGCTGCGCGGCATCAATGACACCAGGATGACACTGATGTTCGCCGCGATCGGCTATTGGTGCGTCGCATTTCCCGTCGCCTGGGTGCTGGCTTTCCACGCCGGGCTGGGCGCGGTCGGCGTCTGGATCGGGTTCTCGATCGGGACGTTCGTCTATGCCGGGCTCTTGATCTTGCGCTTCCGAATGCTGACGCGCAGACTGGCGGGATGATCAGGACGGTCCGCGAAGTCACCCCCGATGTCGACGCCGGCACGCTGCTTGCCGGCGCGCAGTTCATCGATGCGTTTCGCGTGGAGATCGGCGCAGCGGCCGTGAACGCCCGCGAGGCCTGCACGAGGATGGTGCTGCACGGGCCGCGCTGGATCGATGCGCTGATACGCCTGCGCAACATCCTGGTAACGCCGTTCGGCTTGAAGACATCGGGCGAAGGCGCACCGGCGCCGGGCGGCTTGATCGGCCTGTTTCCGGTGCTGAGCGAGACGCCGGAGCGGCTGGTCGCGGGCTTTGACGATTCCCATCTCGATTTTCGTCTTGTCGTCGACGTGACCGGCGATGCCGCGGCTCGCGAGGTGACATCGACCACGCTGGTTCGCACCAACAATCTGCTCGGCCGCAGTTACCTCACCCTCATCATGCCCTTCCACAAGCTCGTGGTGCGCAGCATGATGGCGCGGATCGTGGAGCCGGCGCGATGACGCTCGTAACGCCCCTTGCCGTCGACCTCTTCTATTCCTACCGCAGTCCCTTCAGCTATCTGGCGTTGCCGAAGACGCTGAAGCTGGTCGCGGAGTACGATCTGGCGGTGAACCTGCGGCCGGTCTATCCGCTCGCGGTCCGCGTGCCCGGCTTCTTCAAGAAAGCCAGCCCGAACTTCATTCGCTATGTGGTGCTCGACAGCACGCGCGTGGCGCAGCACGAGGGCATTCCGTTCCGCTTTCCGAGACCGGACCCGATCGTGCAGGACAAGGTGACGTTCGATGTCGCGGCGGAGCAGCCCTACATCCACCGCCTGACCCGGCTGGGCGCGATGGCGCAGCTGGAAGGGCGCTCGCTCGCATTCACATACGCGATCGCGCGCGTGCTGTGGGATGGCTCGGTCGCGGGCTGGAACGAGGGCGACCATCTCGCGCGCGCCGCCGAGGCCGCCGGCTTCGATCTTGCCGCGATGGATGCTGCGATCAGCGCAGATCCGGATCGTTACGAGCAGGTGATCGCGGAGAACGAGAAGGACCACGCCGCATCCGGCCATTGGGGCGTGCCGACCTTCGTGTTCGAGAACGAGCCGTTCTTCGGCCAGGACCGCATCGACCTGCTGCTCTGGCGCATGCAGGGCAAGGGACTGACGAAACGGTAGCTCACTCCGCCAATCGCGCGGGCTTGTCGGACGCTGCCTCCGACCATTCGCCGACGACGCGGTCGAGATCGCAGAGATTCTGGTGCATCTGCTCCAGCGAGAAGCCGATGGCGAAGAAGCGCTCGGCGGTGTCGCCGGAATGGCCGCGGATCAGGCCGTCCTGGCGAACGGCGGCAACCGCGTCGGCGTAATGCTGGAGCGCGACATGCACGGGATGGATTGGCGGCGCGCCGGCACCCTCGCGCATGGCGGCGGCGGCCGAGCGCAGGAAGCGGTCGATCGCGTTCGAGACTTCCGCAAGCGGCGCGGCGAGGCGCATCTGCACCTCGGCCGGCAGCGGCACCACGGTGGCGCGGCCGATCATCACGACATCATGGCGGAGCCGCAGGATCGTGCGCAGCAACGGGCCGGTGTCGGGCCCGCCCGACAGCCGCGCGGCGCGCTCGCGCTCGGCCTCGGCGCCGATCGCATTGAGGCCGACCATTGCCGTGCCGATGCCGTCCTGGATCCGGTGCAGCGCATCGTTGTCGCGGCCGCGCGTCAGGCCGGCGAGCAATTCGGTGAAAGCCTCCGCGATCAATCCGAGCAGTTTTGCCGCGCTGGCGCGGATCTGCCGGACCGCGCGCGAGGGCAGCACCAGGAACGAGACCAGCAGCCCGGTAACGGCGCCAACCGAGACCTCGCTGACGCGATCGATCGCCGAGGCCATGGGATCGGCATGATGCATGGTCGGAAGCACGAGCACGATCACCGCCGTCACCGTTGCAGAGCTCAGGTTCGGATAGATCGCCGCGACAAAGGCAAGCGGCGCCACGGCCAGCACCAGCAAACCCAGAAGACCGAGTTCGCCGGAATAGGGGATCAGGATTGCGATCGCGCCACCATAGATGGCGCCGCCGATCGTGCCGATCATGTAGTCGCGCGTCGCCTTCAGCGAGCGTCCGACGCTCATCTGGGTCACGATGATGGAGGTGAGGACGGCCCAGAGCGGCAACAACAGGTGTAGGGCGGTGGCAAGTGCATAGGCCCCGGTGGCCGCCACCGTGACCCGGACCGCCAGCCCCAATTGCGTCTTTCGCGACCAGACCTGGTCGAACATTTGTCTTGCGAGTGCCATCGTCGAAAGTCCCGGTCCGATCCTCTTGCACCTGCCATAAGCATAGCTGGTGCCCGCGGCCGCAAGGCCGCTTGAAAGGCCCAATCAGCCCGCCTAATTTGCGCGCCAAAACGAGGAAACACGATGGCCCACGAAACCGCAACGCTCGCCGCCTATGTCGCCAGCCTGAAGTACCAGGATATTCCGGCGGAGGTGCTGGATCGCGCCAAGGTGCTGACGCTGGATTTCCTCGGCAGCGCGATCCGGGCCCGCAGCGAGGCGGAATCGACCCCCTCGATCCTGAAGATGCTGGAAGCGCTGGCGCTCGACACCAAGGGCGAGTCCACCGTGTTCGGCGATGCCAAGACCTGGACGCCGGCGGTCGCGGCGCTGCTCAACGGTGCGCTCGGCCATTCGCTCGACTTCGACGATACGCATGCCGATTCCTCGCTGCATCCGAGCGCACCGGTGGTTCCGGCGGCGTTTGCCGTTGGCGAGATGGTCGGCGCCTCCGGGCGCGACGTGCTGACCGCGATCGTGGCGGGCTATGAGGTTTGCTGCCGGCTCGGCAACGCGCTCGATCCGACCTCGCATTATGCGCGCGGTTTCCACCCAACCGCCACCGCCGGCACCTATGGCGCGGCGGCGGCTGCGGCCAAGCTGTTCGGGCTCTCCGAGCCGCAGATCATCGCCGCCTTCGGCGTCTCCGGCAGCCAGGCCGCGGGCTCGCTGCAATTCCTCGTCAACGGCGCCTGGAACAAGCGCTATCAGGTCGGTGCCGCCGCGATGAACGGCGTGATCGCCGCGACGCTGGCGCGCACCGATTTCGTCGGCGCGACGGAATCGGTGGAAGGCAAGCATGGCCTGCTCGCCGGATACACCGACGATGCGCATCCGGACAAGGCGGTCGCCGAGCTCGGCAAGGCCTATGAGACCATGAAGATCGGCGTCAAGCCGTATCCGAGCTGCCGCTACACCCATGCCGCGATCGACGCGCTGATCGCGATGCGGCGCGAGCACAATCTGACGCCGGACCAGGTCAAGCGCGTCGAGGTCGGCCTGCATCGCAACGGCATCACGCTGACCGGCGATGCCGCGACCAAGCGGCATCCGACCTCGATCGTCGGCGGCCAGTTCTCGATGTTCTTCACCGGCGCGCTCGCGCTCGACCAGGGCTCGTTCGGCTGGGACGACTATGGCCGCCTTGGTGACGCCGCCATCGACGCGCTCGCCGACAAGTTCGACGTCGTGCAGGACGACCGGCTCGAGGTCGGCCGCACCCATCCGTTCGGCGCCCGCGTCAGCATCACCACCGATGACGGCGTGCACGAGCGGCTCTACGCCGATCCCTCCGGCGAGCCGAATTCGTTCCCGGACGCACAGGCCATGCAGCAGAAGTTCCTGACACTGGCCCGCCCGGTGCTGAATGCGCGGGCGGAGAAGTTTGCGGATGCGATCATGACGCTGGAGCGGTTCGATCGCGTCGCCAAGGCGACGGAGCTGGGGCGGTAATAGAGTCGCGTTCGCGCGGCTTCGCTCCACCCTCCCCTGGCAGGGTGAGAGACAGCTCAATTCACTCCCGCCATCTTCCCCTTCTCGCGCGTCGCGGCGACCACGTCGCGGACGAGATCGAATACACCATCAGCTTGCGGTGGCGCGTTCGGCGAGCGACCGAGGCGCACAATCACCAGCCGCTCCGACGGGATCACGATGGTGTATTGCCCGATCGTGCCCTTGGCGAAGAAGGCATCGCGCGGCCAGCCGTGTGTGATGCGAAACTTCGCGCCAAAGCTGTCGCCCTGATTGGTCCAGAAGCCGGCGCCGATGCCGACCCAGGCGTGCGGCGTGGCCGTCGCGGAATAGTTCACCCAGCCCTCGGGGAGGATGCGCTTGCCGCCGGCGACGCCGTCGTTGAGATAGAGCTGGCCGAAGCGCGCCCAGTCGCGCGCGGACGCCAGCATTTCGCTGGAGCCCTCGATCGTGCCGGCGCCGTCGAGCTGAAGCGTGACATGCTTCATGCCGAGCGGCGCGAACAATTCGCGGCGCGCGAAGCGCAGCGCATCCTCGGGTTTGCCGCCGGCGGCGTTGCGGATCAGATGCGCGAGCATGATGGTGTTGCCGTCGTGATAATTCCACACCGTGCCCGGCGCGGTCGCGAGCGGCATGCTTGCGGCATAGGCAGCCATGTCATCCTCGGCGAATTTCATGGTGTTGACCGGCTCGAGCACGGAGCCGAGCGAGGCCTCCAACGAGCTTCCGAGCGCAATGCCTGCGGTGTGACGCAGCAATTGATCGACGGTGATGGCATGACGCGGATCATCCGGATTTTGCCAGGCGGCGACCGGCGCAGGCCCGTCGAGCTTCAGCTTGCCCTGGCGCACGAGGATGCCTGTCAACGCAGACATCACCGACTTCGTCATGGAGAAGCCGAGCAGCGGCGTCTCCGGTCCAATGCCATCCGCGTAGCGCTCGGCGATGATGCGGCCGGCCTTCATGACGACGATCGCGCGGGTGCGGCGATAGGGCGGCCGTGCGGGCTCGGCGAAGGCGCGGTCGAGCGCGGCTGACAGCTCCTCGCTTTGCGGCGACACCAGTCCCGGACCGGCAATCTCGGGAAGCAACGCCGTCTGCTTGTCGTCGGGCGGCAACGCGACGTCGGCGATCCCCTGTCCGTGTTCGAGCGTGCAGCCGAGGCCCTCGCGATAGACGGCGTGGCTGCGGCCGATGCCGAACAGCGTCACCGTGACATCCTTGCGAACGCGATCGACCTGAAGATTCATCCCCCAGGTGAGCAGACCCGTGCCCGGCATCGCGTCGGTGGTCTCGGCGAGGTCGCGCATGGGATCGAGGCCGGAGACGAACGTCTCCGAGCAGAGCGTGTCAGCGATGAAGCCGGTGGCAACCTTCGGCACGTCGCGGGCCCGCGCCGCGCCGAGGGCGAGGCCGGCAAAGGCGATGGCGGTGATAGCGAGGATGATCTTGCGGCGGCGGGTCACGGGCTTTCTCCGGCTTCGGGGCGAGTGGCGGAGAAGGAGCCGGATGCGGGCGAAGCGTGCTCGCCGGATTTGAAATACGGCCTCGCCGAAACTGACCGGGGCTAGCCGAATTTGAAATTCTGGCGTTGTTTCAACGGGATAATAATCTAAGCCGCATCGGCCTTGAGCCGTCGATACTCCGTCGGCGTCACGCCGGTGACCGCCTTGAAGGCGCGGTTGAACGGGCCGAGCGACTGGAAGCCGGCATCCATCGCGATGGTAATGACGGGGACCTCGGCCTGGGTGGGATCGGCCAGCGCGGCCTTGGCTTCCTCGATCCGGTGATTGTTCAGGAACACATTGAAGTTGCGGTAGCCGAGCCGCTGGTTGATCAGCCGGCGCAGCCGGTATTCCGGAATTTTCAGCCGGCCCGCCAGCACGCCAATGGTGATGTTCTCCAGGCGATAGACCCGCTCATCCGCCATCAGGCGCATCAGGGCATCGACAAGCTTCTGGTCGGCAGTGTCGTCTGCCGCAGGCTGACTGAAAGCAGTCGGCGGTGCGGGCTCCGCCGCGGCCGGAAACAGGTCCGCCCCGTCAACGCGCATCATGGCATAGACGATCGCCGCAACGGTGCCGGCGAGCACGCCGGCATTGATGGTTTCGGCGACATCGCCGACGTGGTGCCCGGCGACGGCAATCTGGAGCACCGCGTTCAGCCCGCCATAGAGCGCGGTTGCGCAGACGATGAAGACGCGAGCGCTGCGGCGGCGCTCGACCAGGTCGGCCGGCCAGGAGGCCATCGTCTGCCCGACCGCAAGCGCGATGAAACCGAGCACGATCAGATTGACCACCGTCACCGAGAACCGCACATGGCCGCTGGGTGCAATCCAGGCGCAGCCCGCGAAGCTGAAGGCCGTCACCAGCGCCCAGACCGATCCGTGCCACCAGCGGAGGTGAAACTCGTCGTCGAACAGGGAGCGTGTGAACAGCCAGAACACCACGATGCTGCCGGTCGACAATGCGATCAGCGGTGCATGCCAGAGCGGGATCCGCGACGTGACATCCAACGAATAGCTCACGGCATGCGCGGCCGAGCTCAGCGCGAACGCAGCGCCGAGCCGGGCCGCGAGCACATTGCGGAAATCCGAGACAAGTGACGCCGCCAGCACCAGCAGCAGCGCTACGGACGCGGCACGAAAGGCAAGTTCGGTTGCGGCAAGTGTCATCTGGTGATGCGATCGGTCGCGGTGGAAATCAACCAAACATCCTTCGTCAGGCCGCGCTTTTCAAGATGGATCACGCCGAATGAGGCGCAGTCTCGATCCCGGGACCGTCGACCTCGATCAGGTTTGCGCCCGGCTTGATCGGAGAAACCATCGTCCGCCCCAGTTTCCAGATTAGGTATCGCCGATATCGCACGATGACGGCAAATAGACCGTCGCGGCAATGCGGAGGCGTCGCGACGGGACCATCAAATCCTGTTACGATCGCCGCAATAAAAGGAGCCCACCGATGAGCTGGCAACCCTCGAACGATCCCGTGCTCGGCGATCCCATGTCCTGCGATGCGCTCGATCTCGTCATCGTGCCGCGCACGCGCGATCTCGGCGACGGCTTCGCCGTGCGGCGCGCGCTGCCGCATGGCAAGCGCCAGATGGTCGGCCCCTTCATCTTCTTCGATCATTTCGGGCCGGTGCAATTCGTTTCCGGCAAGGGCATGGACGTGCGGCCGCATCCGCATATCGGGCTTGCCACCGTCACCTATCTGTTCGACGGCTCCATCATGCATCGCGACAGCGAGGGCAACGTCTGCGAGATCCAGCCCGGCGCGATGAACCTGATGACCGCGGGCCGCGGCATCGCCCATTCCGAGCGCACGCCGGATGCGCAACGCGCCTCGGGCCAGCAGATGCTGGGCCTGCAAAGCTGGATCGCATTGCCGGCCGGATCGGAAGAGATCGCGCCGTCATTCCAGCACTACGGTGCCGGTGATCTGCCGATGATCTCCGAGCGCGATTTCACCGCGCGCGTGATCGCGGGCTCAGCCTTCGGCATCACCTCGCCTGTCACGATGGTCTCGCCCTGGTTCTACACCGAGGTCACGGCGGTTGCGGGCGCGAGCGTGCCGCTCGACCCCGACCACGAGGAGCGCGCGATCTACGTCGTCGACGGCGAGATCGAGATCGCGAACGAGCGCTATGAAGGGCCCCGGCTGCTGATCTTCCGGCCCGGCGATCGCATCACGGTGAAGGCGCTCAAAGCCACGCGGATGATGTTTCTCGGCGGCGATGCGCTGGAGGGGCCGCGACACATCTGGTGGAATTTCGTCTCCTCCAGCAAGGAGCGGATCGAGCAGGCCAAGCAGGACTGGAAAACCGGCCGCTTCGCCGCGGTTCCGCAGGAACATGAGTTCATTCCGCTGCCGGAATAGGCTATCCCGATCCTGGCCGGGCCATTCAGCGCGGCCGTGATCTCCTGTCGAAGGCCGTGCCTGCGAAAGATTTGCCGATGACCACCATGCTCTCCAGCGACCTGCCTTTGCCCAAGATCGGACGCGGCAAGGTGCGCGACATCTACGCCGTCGACGACGACCGCCTACTGCTCCTCACCACCGACCGCATCAGCGCCTTCGACGTCGTGATGGGCGAGACCATCCCGATGAAGGGCGCGGTGCTGACCCAGATCAGCGCGTTCTGGTTCAACGAGCTCGAAGGCGTGGTGCCGCATCACATGATCAGCGCCGACACCGACGAGATCATTGCCGCCGTGCCGGCCTTGAAGCCGCACCGCGCCGAGATCCTCGGCCGTGCCATGCTCTGCCGCCGCACCACCGTGTTCCCGATCGAATGCGTGATCCGCGGCTATCTCTCGGGCTCGGCCTGGAAGGAATATGCCGCCAGCGGCACGCTCGCCGGCGAGAAGCTGAAGGCGGGTCTGGTCGAAAGCGAGAAGCTGGAGCCCTCGATCTTCAGCCCGGCGACCAAGGCCGAGACCGGCCACGACGAGAACATCACCATCGCGCGGATGCGCGAAGTCGTCGGCGAGGAGGTCGCCTACACGCTCGAGAGCATGACGCGCGCGGTCTACACGCTCGGCGAGGAACTGGCGCGCGAGCAGGGCATCATCATCGCGGACACCAAGTTCGAGTTCGGCCGCGACAAGAACGGCCGCATCATCCTGATCGACGAGGTGATGACACCGGATTCCTCGCGATTCTGGGCGGCCAGTGCCTACAAGCCCGGCCAGCCGCAGGCGAGCTTCGACAAGCAGCCGCTGCGCGACTATCTCGACGTCGAGCGCCGCGCCGGCCGCTGGAACGGCGACGCCCCGCCGCCGCCTTTGCCCGCGAGTGTGGTGGAGGCGACGAGCAAGCGGTATCTGGAGGCCTATCGACGGGTGACGGGGAGCGAGCTGAAGATCTAGCCCGGCTGCTCGTCTCGCTCCGTCATTGCCGACCGGCTCGATGCCTCCCCGGCGCGTCCTGGCTTTCGCCAACACGACACCGATTGCAAGGCGGGCGCTTCGGCTCCTCCATCCACCACGTATGATTGGCCGTTCACACGCCAAAGATCGCGCGTCCGACCGGCGCGGAACCTGCCGACGGCTGAAGCCATCAGCATCGCTCAAACTTGTCGGATAACTCATACTTGCAAGAATCCTGTTGCGCTAGGCTCGCAGTCGTCTACGTCTCGAACAGGAATTTTCATGAGCGAGTTTCACGGCGTGACCGATCCTGCAATTGGCTTCACTCCGTCGGCCGGGCTCAATCCGGCCCTCAAGCGTGCGCTGAATGACATATTGGGCGGGAGCGCCGCCAGCGTCCTGACCGTCACCTTCGGACTTTCCTACGCGCTGCTGATCTTCGCGGGACCGCTCTCGCCCTATCTGTCCTACGGCATCGCCGCGACCTTCATCAGTTCCGCGGTGCTCGCGGCCGTCATCGGGCTGGGAAGCTCCCTGCCCTTCGCGGTTGCCGGCCCTGACAGCTCGACCGCCGCGGTGACGGGCATTTTGGCCGCCTCGCTGGTCGAACGCATCGAAGCAGCCAATTTATCGGCACCCCTGCTCTCGCCCGTCCTGATCACGCTAGGCCTCTCAACCGTGCTGACCGGGATCGTGCTGTGCGGACTGGGACTGACGCGGATGGGCCGCGCGATCCGCTACGTACCTTATCCGGTGATAGGTGGCTTCCTCGGCGCCACCGGGCTCCTGATCATCATGGGCGCGATCCGGGTGATCACCGATCATCCCATGCAGTTCGCCACGATGTTGCGCTTCACCAATGGCGTCACGCTTGCGGAACTGGGCGCCGCCTGCGCGATGGCGCTGGTGCTTTATCTGACGTGGCACCGCTCGCGCAGCCCGTTCGGATTGCCCGTCATTCTGATCGGCGGCATGCTCACGGCACATCTGGCGTTTTGGATCGCAGGGATCTCGCCGGAGGAGGCGCGTGCCCTGGGCTGGACCTTCCAGCCCCCGCCGCCCGCGGCCTTCATGCTGCCTTGGCACAGCGACGACCTCGCGCATTATCCGTGGTCCGCCGTGCCGGACCTGCTTGGCAATGTCGTCGCCGTCATCTTCGTCACGGCGTCCAGCACGCTGTTCAACACGACGGGAGTCGAGGTTGCCGTGCATCGCGAAACCAATCTGGAGCGCGAGCTGAACGTCACAGGTGTCGCCAACATCCTGACTGGCGCGCTCGCCGGCTATGCCGGCTGCATCTCGGTCAGCCGCACGATCCTGAATTTCAGCAGCGGCGGCCGGGGACGCCTGTCCAGCCTCACGGTTGCGGCCATCTCGCTGCTGATGCTCGCCGTCGCGCCGGAGCTGCTCGGCTTCATGCCGAAATTCGTGCTTGGCGGCCTGCTGCTCTATCTCGGCGCCGACCAGCTCCATAAATGGCTGATCGAGTCGCGCAAGCGGCTCTCAAGGCTCGAATATGTATCGCTGGTCGCCATCATCGCGATCATCGTCGTCTGGGGTTTCGTGCCGGGCATCCTGATCGGCGTCATCATCGGCTGCGCGACGTTTGCGTTCAGCGCCGCGCGGGTGAAGTCGATCAAATACAGTTTCGACGGATCGGAATATCGCTCCTCGCTCGACCGCTCGCGCGACGACCAGGACGTGCTGCTGGCCCATGGCGGCAAGATCCAGGGCCTCAACCTCCAGAGCTATCTGTTCTTCGGTTCCGCCAACCGGCTCTACCAGCACGTCAAGCGGCTGCTCCGGGAGCGCCCGGAATGCCGCTATCTGCTGTTCGATTTCAAGCTCGTCACCGGAGTGGATTCGTCGGCGGCCTATAGTTTTGCGCAGATCAAGCGCAGCGCAGGCGATCTCGGCGTCGAGCTGATCCTGGTGCATCTGTCGGCCGCGGCCGAGAAGGTGCTGCGCGCCAGCGACTTCGTCGGCGAGGGCGTCACCATCATCCCCGAGCTCGATCGCGCGCTGGAATGGTGCGAGAACGAGCTCATCTCGCAGCACCGGGAGCTGGCGCAGGAAGAAGCCAGCCTGCGCGACTGGTTCGCGCGCATCCTCGGCAGCGAGGACGACGCCGACGAGTTGATCCGCCGCTGCCACCGCATCGAGGTCGAAGCCGGGGAGGTGATCGTTGAGGCCGGCGACCCCGCCGATTCCATGCACTTCATCCTCGAAGGCCGCGTCGGCATCATGATCCCCGCCGACGACGACCGCACCACGCGCGTGCGCAGCCTCGGCCGCTACACCACGATCGGCGAGATGGGCCTGGTGTCGAACACGCCGCGCAGCGCTACGATCCAGGCCGAAGTCGACAGCGTGCTATACGTGCTCAACACGCATCAGTTCGACGCGATCAAGACCGAAGATCCCGCGCTCAGTCACAAGCTCTTGACCTACTTCGTGTCGGTGATGGCCGAGCGGCTGACGTTCGCGAACCGGACGATCGCGGTGCTGCGGCGGTGATCAAGCTACCTTCTTTCTGAAGACCACGGAAAGCTCACGTACTGATCGCGCGTGTCGTAGCAGATATTTCCGTACATCTTGAGGTAGTTATCCCGACGTGCGGGATCATTGAATACGGCCGCGGGATTCGCCAGGTCCGCTTCGTATTGACGGATATTCCCCGCCGTCAGCGCGCTTGGAAGAATGTCCATGGCTTGCGGAACGCTCTTGCCGTCCAGCCAGTCGGCTGCATGCTGACCCATGGCGTAACCGAACACCGAGGATGCGAGACTGATGCTGATCTTGTAAGGGCCGCCTTTCTTGATTTCAGTGACGGCTTCGACCTCTCCATCGATGCCGCCGAAGAACTGATCCGGCCTTTCCTTGCCTGCCTCCCTGACTGCCTGCAGAGCACCAAGGACGACGGTGTCGGCTCCCAGCACGACGTCCACGTCTGGATGCGCCAGCAGAATCGTTTGCATCATCCTGTACCCGCCTTCCTTGTTCACCGTCGGAGGGGAAATGTCCGCAACGACGTCGGCGCCGGGAATGTCCCTCAACACGTCGCGCATCGCCGCGAAACGCGGGGCGAGAAACTGCAGGCTGTCGTGAGTCAGCAGCACGACGTTGGCCTTGCCACCAAGCTTGATCCGAATGTAATTCGCCGCAGCATCGCCGAGCGCCTTGCCCGTGAGATATTGGGGCGCATTCAACAGGGACGTGGCCGGCGGCGGCACAACGGCGCCGACATAGGCGCCTTGCCAGATTGTTCTTCTCAAGGCCGGCGCCAACGATGCGGGATCGACGGGCGCAACAACAAGCCCACCCGTTCGCGCGGCTCGGAAGCCATCGACCTGTTCGACCATCTTGACCGCGTCGTTGTCTGCAATCGAAGTGGAAAAGCTGAGGCCACGGTCGTTTGCCGCCATCGCGAGGCCTCTCGCAATGCCTTTGACGAATTCGCGTTCATTGTCCTGCGCGAAGGCAAGAGACTTGGTAAGTGACGGAGGGAGACTGCAACCAGCGGCATTACGATCGAAGGGGTCAAAAACGCGAGGTATGGTGATGCCGGCTGGTCCGTCCTCCGCCCGTGCGCCCGCGTGACAGGCAATAAAGGTGCAGGCGATGAGGGCCGCGAACGAATTTCGTCTGTCAGATTTCATGCGGGCACGCTGTCGGCCACGGAAGGAAGAACCAGTTTGCGCGGCAAGACTATCCGGAAAGTCGTGCCCTGATCCAGTTCGGAGGTCGCAGTGATATCTCCCCCAAGATTTCTCAAAACCGTTCTCGCATAAGCGAGCCCGACACCCTCGCCGGTCTGGTCCAGCTTGCCGACCCTGCCGAACAGCTCGAAAATCCGCCCCAGATCCTGCGGAGCTATGCCTCGGCCATTGTCTGCAACCTCGATAGCGACCCGATCGCCGGGCAGCGTCGTACTGCTGACCTTGAGCTGAAGTGGCCGTTCCTTCGCGCGATACTTGACCGCATTGTCGAAGAGGTTGCCGATCACCTGCTCCAGCGAAAGCCGATCTGTCACGATCGAGCTGACTTGAAACTGTGTATCGATCTTTCCACCCGCCGCCGAAATCTGGTGCTGGATCGCGGAGGCGCTCGAGACAAACGTCCGCTCGAGGTCCACGGCTTCCGGCCTTGGATCGCGGCGCCCGTCCCGCGACAGCAGGAGCACGGCGTTCAGGAGTGTCTCCATCTTGGACGCCGACTTGCGGATATAGCTGATGGCTTCGGGCATCTCTTCATTGGTGATCTTCCTTGCATGCTGCAGATTCGGATCGATCGACCCGGTGCTCGACTGCTCGAGGTATTGCGCGAGATCCTTCGCGCCCTCTGCAAGCTCTTCAGAAAATCCCACAATGCTGATCAACGGAGCGCGAATATCGTGCGACACGAGATGCGTGAAGCGCTGCATCTCTTCGTTGGCCCTCGCAAGAGCTTCCGTCCGGTGTTTGACCCGATCCTCCAGGGACACGTTGAGCGCCGCAACCTCGTCGCGCGCTTGCGTCAACTCGCTGGTGTAACGCAGAAGCGTTACAGTCACGGCGCCGACGACCAGCACAATCAGGACTGACGCCGCGATCGACGCGAACCTCAAATTCGTCGCGTTCACCCTCTGCTGCACGACGCCCGACGTAAGACGATTGTCCATGGCCCGAACGATGCCCGAGACGAACAGGTTCAGCTCATCCATCAGCGCCTTGCCGCGGTTGGTATTGATGATGGCGAGGGCTTGGTCGTCCTTTCGGTCGTTCTTCAGCGCGATGGTCTGGTCCATTTCGGCGAATTTATCGGCGGTGAGGACATCAAGCCGCTTCAACACCGTCTTGAATTGTGGGTCGTCGCCGAGATTCCGCTTCAGGCTATCGAGCTGCCGGTTTGCCGACGTCTTTGCGGCGCCGTAGGGAGAAAGGTAGATCTGGTTGCCGGTCAGCAGCAATCCGCGCTGGCTCGCTTCCGCCGACTGGACCGCGCTGCGAAGCTCGACCGCGGCGACTCGAACATCACGCAATCTGACCACTTCATCGAAATGCTCGTTCGCGCGATCGCCGAGCCAAACGGTCATGCCGACAACTGCGAGCAGCGCGGCCAGGCCGACCACAAGCAGAACCAGCGAGATCGGCACGATGAAACGCTTCGCAATATACATGTCTTGTCAATCCAGCCCGGATGCCGGGAAACTCAATAGGATTACAAGAGCTTAAGGACGAAATAACATCAAGGCCCAACCGCCGGGTTCCATCCGGGACTCGGAGCCTGCACCTCGAATGCTGGGTGCAAATGTGCCAGCGCCCCGGCCGGATGACGGCCAGGGCGCTGCGATCGGACTTGCTCAGTTGGTGGACGAGCGTCAGGGACGTCCCCGACAAAGGCCTCACACCCCCGCCATCATCACGTATTTGATCTCGACATATTCTTCCATGCCGTGATGCGAGCCTTCGCGGCCAAGACCGCTTTCCTTGACGCCGCCAAAGGGCGCGACTTCGGTGGTGATGAGGCCGGTGTTGACGCCGACCATGCCGGACTCCAGCGCTTCGGCGACGCGCCAGACGCGGCCGAGATCGCGGGAATAGAAGTACGACGCCAGCCCGAACGGCGAGGCGTTGCACATCGCGACGACGTCGGCTTCGTCCTTGAAGCGGATCACCGGCGCGAGCGGGCCGAAGGTTTCCTCTTGCGCCACCAGCGAATCCGGCTTGACGTCGGCAAGGACCGTCGGCTCGAAGAACGAGCGTCCGAGCTCGCTGCGCTTGCCGCCGGTGACGACCTTGGCGCCGCGCTTGACGGCGTCGGCGATGTGACGCTCGACCTTGTCGACGGCTTTCAGGTTGATCAACGGGCCCTGCGTGACGCCGCTCTCGGTGCCGTCGCCGATCTTCATCGCCGCGACCTTCTTCGACAGTTTCTGCACGAACTCGTCGTAGATCTTGTCCTGGGCGTAGAGGCGGTTGGCGCAAACGCAGGTCTGGCCCATGTTGCGGTACTTCGAGACGATCGCACCTTCCACCGCGGCGTCGATATCGGCGTCGTCGAACACCACGAACGGCGCGTTGCCGCCGAGCTCGAGGCCGAGCCGCTTCACGCCGACGGAGGCCTGCTGGTAGAGTATCTTGCCGACGGCCGTCGAGCCGGTGAAGCCGACGAAGCGCACCGCCGGATGCTCGCACAGAACCTTGCCGATCGGCGGCGCGTCGCCCGTGACAATATTGAGAACGCCCTTGGGGATGCCGGCCTTCTCGGCAAGCACAGCGAGTGCCAGCGCCGACAGCGGCGTCTCGTTGGCAGGCTTCAGCACCACGGTGCAGCCGGCGGCAAGGGCGGGCGAGACCTTCCGTGTAATCATCGAGTTCGGGAAATTCCACGGCGTGATGGCACCGCAGACGCCGATCGGCTGCTTGATCGCGAGCAGGCGCGCATCGGGCCGCTGCGTCGGGATGGTCTCGCCATAGACGCGGCGGGCTTCCTCGGCGAAGAACTCGATATAGGCCGCGCCGATGTCGACCTCGCCAAGCGCTTCGGCGAGCGGCTTGCCCTGCTCGGAGGTGAGGATCAGCGCGAGGTCCTCGCGGTTGGCGATGATCAGCTCGAACCATTTGCGCAGGATGTTGGAACGCTGCTTGGCGGTGTGCTTGGCCCAGGCCGGGAAGGCGCGCTGGGCGGCCTCGACCGCCTTGGTCGTCTCGTCCGCACCGAGCTGCGGGACCTTGGCGAGCTCGACGCCGGTCGCGGGATTGTTGACGGCGAAGACCGGCGAGCCGACCCAGGCGCCGTCGATGTAGCAGGCCTCCTTGAGCAGCGAAGGGTCCTTCAACCTGTCCCGCAGGGTGGACGTGGCGTGCTGGGCGCGTGCGGCGGCAGTCGGGGTCATGGCGTTACTCCTCAGGGCACGATCGGATCGTGCCGGAATATAGGGACAGACGGCGCGCAATGCACCGTCCGGCAACGCACATCTGCCTATGACGAAATTGGGAGCCGCAGCCTCAGGCAGCGCCGCTCATATAGGTCTCGCGCCGGCCGATCATGCGCTCGGCGGCGGCCTTGGCATCAGCCTTCGAGGAGGTCGCGCACGTCCGGTATTCGAGATCGGGAGCGTCGGAGGTATGGCGGCGGCCGAACCAGGATTTCGAGCCGACCGGCAGCAGCGCCAGCGCCTGCGCCAGATTGTCGACCGCGCCGAAGGAATAGAGTGCGCCGGTGCCGGCGATCCGGACCTCGTAGATGCCGGGCGCGATCGGCGCCTCCAGATTGTCGCCCCGTCCGGGACGGGGATAGCGCTTCCATTCGCTCCAGGTCGAAATCATCTGAGGTCCCCCTCGCGGCCGGTCGAAGGCCGCCAAATTTGCATCAAATCTGAATCTCGGCCGTCGATTGGGCCGGGTGCTGAACGCCGCAACGCACAAAATGTTTCAAGTGCTCGAAAACTTTCGAAACATATCGCCCGGGCCCATCCGAGGTCACGGCTCGTTGCGGCCATCCACCGCAGATTGTGACGGAGTGTTGCAGTTCAGCCCTTTCTCGTCCTGCGTGAGTGACGAAGCGTCAAGTCACGACATCGCGACCGGCGAAGGTACGTGGATGCGCTTGCCGCGCGAAGCACGCGGGAGGACAATCGATCGCTTCCAACAATAAACAAACCGGAGGAAACGCGTATGCAAAGCCAAGCACAGATCGACGAGATTCTGCGCCAGAAGAGCGAGGCCAAGGAGATTCCCGGCGTCGTCGCGATCGCCGCCAGCGGTAGCGACGTGCTGTACCAGGGTGCGTTCGGCAAACGCGATTTGTCGAAGCCCGATGCGATGACGGCGGATAGCGTGTTCTGGATCGCCTCGATGACGAAGGCGGTGACGACGGCGGGCGCGATGCAGCTGGTCGAGCAAGGCAAGCTGTCGCTGGATGCGCCGATCGGCGAGCTGCTGCCCGATCTCGCCAAGCCGCAAGTGCTCGAAGGATTCGACGCCCGCGGCGAGGCGAAGCTGCGGCCGGCCAAAGGGCCGATCACGCTGCGCCAGTTGATGACCCACACCGCCGGCTTCTGCTACAACATGTGGAACGGCGACCTTGCGGTCTATCTGGACAAGGCCGGCATCCCCGCCATCACCACCTGCCAGAACGCGGCGCTGAAGACGCCGATCATGACCGATCCCGGCACGCGCTGGGAATACGGCACCAATATCGATTTCGTCGGCAAGGCCGTGGAAGCCGTCAGCGGCAAGCGCCTCGATGCCTATCTGCGCGACAATCTGTTCGCGCCGCTCGGCATGGGCGACACCGCTTTCAAGATCACCGACAACATGCGCAAGCGCCTGGTCGGCATGCATGCACGCGGCGAGGACGGCCAGCTCGCGTCGATCCCGTTCGAGCTCGAGCAGGAGCCGGAATTCCACATGGGTGGCGGCGGCCTCTATTCGACCGCGGCCGACTACATCAAGTTCACCCAGATGATCTTGAACAAGGGCCGCGGCAACGGCAATCAGGTACTGAAGGCCGAGACCGTCGCGACCATGGGGCAGAACCACATCGGCGATCTCGCCATGGGCAAGCTGACCACGGCGGCGCCGATGTACACCAACGACGTCGACCTCTATCCGGAGCAGGTGAAGAAGTGGGGCCTCAGCTTCATGATCAACACCGCCAAGACGGCGGAAGGCCGCAGCGCCGGCAGCCTCGCCTGGGCGGGCCTCGCCAACACCTATTACTGGATCGATCCGGCGCGCGACGTCACAGGCGTGATCCTGATGCAGCTGTTGCCGTTCGCCGACGCGAAGTGCCTGGAAGCGTTCGCGGGCTTCGAGCGCGGGGTCTATGCCGGCCTCGATGCCGGCAGCGGGCAAAAGGCGGCCTAACTCCTTAGTATGAGGCGCGCGGCGTCGCGCGCCTTCCCTGCAACGGATAGCCTCGTGCCCGAACGCCGTCGGCTTCGGGCACGAGGCGACAATCTGAGGAGACGAACTTGACGGGCGATCCTGCAGGCAAAGCCGACAGTTACGTTTGCGGCATCTCGGACACGCCGCTGCTCGGCGACACCATCGGTCGCAGTCTCGACCACGCCGTGCGGCGCTGGGGCGCGCGCGAGGCGCTGGTCTCGCCCAGCCAGGGGGTGCGATGGACCTGGACGGAATTCGCCGAACGCGTCGATGCGCTTGCAGCCGGTTTTCTCGCGCTCGGCCTGGAGCGCGGCGAGCGGATCGGCATCTGGTCGCTGAACCGGCCGGAATGGACACTGACCCAGTTCGCCGCCGCCAAGGCCGGCCTGATCCTGGTCACGATCAATCCGGCCTATCGGCTCAGCGAGCTGGAGTTCGCGCTGAAGAAAGTCGGCTGCGCGGCGATCGTGACCGCGACGGCATTCAAGACCAGCCAATACATGGAGATGCTCAACACGCTGTTGCCGGAGCTGGCGAGCGCAAGACCCGGACAGTTGCAGGCGGCGCGCCTGCCGTCCCTGCGGATGGTGATCCAGATCGGCGGCCCCCGGGCATCGGGCACGATCCCCTTCGAAGACGTCGCGCGCATGGGCGGCGCCAAGCATCGCGAGCAGCTTGCCGCGCTCGGCGCGACGCTTCAGTTCGACGATCCCGTCAACATCCAGTTCACCAGCGGCACCACGGGATCGCCGAAGGGCGTGACGCTGACGCATCACAACATCCTCAACAACGGCTATTTCACCGGCCGGGCGATGCGGCTGACCGAACAGGATCGCATCTGCATTCCGGTACCGCTCTATCATTGCTTCGGCATGGTGATGGGCAACCTCGCATCCGTCACGCTGGGCACGACCATGGTCTATCCCGGCGAGGGTTTTGATCCGCTCGCGACTCTCCGCGCAGTCGAGCAGGAGAGATGCACCGCGCTGTACGGCGTGCCGACCATGTTCATCGCGGAGCTCGATCATCCTGAGTTCTCGAAATTCAACCTGAAATCACTGCGCACCGGCATCATGGCGGGCGCGCCCTGCCCGATCGAGGTGATGAAGCGCGTCAACACCGAGATGAACATGCGCGAGGTCACCATCGCCTACGGCATGACCGAGACCAGCCCGGTCAGCTTCCAGAGCGCGACAGACGACCCGCTCGAGCGGCGCGTCTCGACCGTCGGGCGGATTCATCCGCATGTCGAGGTGAAGGTCGTCGATCTCGAAGGCAGGATCGTCAGGCGCGGCGAACGCGGCGAGCTCTGCACCCGCGGCTACAGCGTCATGCTGGGCTATTGGGAGGAGAAGGAAAAGACGGGAGACGTGCTTGATGCGAACGGCTGGATGCACACCGGCGATCTCGCCACCATCGACGACGAGGGCTATTGCAACATCGTCGGCCGCATCAAGGATCTGGTGATCCGCGGCGGCGAGAACCTCTATCCACGCGAGATCGAGGAATTTCTGTACCGCCACCCCAAGATTCAGGACGTGCAGATTTTCGGCGTGGCTGACACTCGCTATGGCGAGGAGCTCTGCGCCTGGATCCGCGTTCGGTCCGGCGAGACGCTGACGGCCGAAGAGGTCCGCGCTTTCTGCGACGGCCAGATCGCCCACAACAAGATCCCGCGCTACGTCGAGTTCGTCGACGAATTTCCGATGACCGTGACCGGAAAGATCCAGAAATTCGTAATGCGCGAGGCGGTCGAGCAGCGGCTGGGGCTGAAGGCGGCGAAGACGGCGTAGCTTGCCAACCCCGTAGTCATTGCCAGCGCAGCGAAGCAATCCAGAATCTTACCGCGGCGGCAGTCTGAATTGCTTCGTCGTTGCGCTCCTCGCGATGACGGGAGAGAGAGAGAGACGAGCGTTACGCCGTCAGCCCGCGCTGCTGGGCCAATTCCTTCAGCGACACCTGCGGGCGCGCGCCGATGTGCTGGATCACTTCGGCGGCCGCGAGCGCGCCGAGCTCGCCGCACTGCTTGTACGGCAGGTTGCGCGCCAGACCATACAGGAAGCCGGCGGCGAAGAGGTCGCCGGCGCCGGTGGTGTCGACCAGCTGCTTGATCGGCGAGGCGGGCGCGGCAACGGCGTCTTCCACTGACACCACCATGCAGCCCTTCTCGCTGCGAGTGACGACGCCGAGATTGACGTCGTTGCGCAGCTGCTTGAGCGCGGTGTCGAAATCCGAGGTCATGTAGAGCGAGTGCAGCTCGGATTCGTTTGAGAACACGATGTCGACGGTGCCGTTGCGCATCAACGATAGAAACTCGTCACGATAGCGATCGACGCAGAACGAATCCGACAGCGTCAGCGCCACCTTGCGCTTGGCGTCATGGGCGATCTTGGCGGCCTTGACGAAGGCGTCCTTGGCGTTCTTGGGGTCCCACAGATAACCCTCGAGATAGACGATGCCGGCCGCGGCGACCTCGGCCGGGTCGATATCGGCGGGCGACAAATCCTGTGCCGCGCCGAGATAGGTATTCATGGTGCGCTCGCCGTCGCCCGTCACCAGGATGTAGGAGCAGCCGGTGGCGGGGCCGTCCTTCGCGGCGGGCGTGTTGAAGGCGACGCCGGCGGCGCGGATATCGTGGACGTAGAGCTTGCCGATCTGGTCGTCCTTGACCTTGCCGACATAGGCGGCGCGTGCGCCGAGGCTGCCGATGCCGACGATGGTGTTGGCGGCCGAGCCGCCCGAAACTTCCGTCGCCGGGCCCATGTCCTGGTAGATGGCGACGGCCCGCGCCTCGTCGATCAGGGACATGCTGCCCTTGGTCATGCCGTGCTTGGCCAGAAAGGCTTCATCGGTCCTGACCAGCACGTCGAACAGCGCGTTGCCGATGCCGAGAACGTCATATTTCACGTCAGCCATTCACTTTGATCCCGTTGCCCGATTGCAGACCGGCGGAAAATCAGCTTCCTGTCTGCCTGAAAATGTAGCTCGCGGCCTATCACGACCGGACCTGTGCGGGCAAGCAACGGTATTATGCAGTTCCGATGATCCGCTCCTTCCTGACCGTCTCGACGGGGACGCTGGCCTCGCGGCTGCTGGGCTTCGCACGCGATTCCCTGATCGCGGCGCTGCTCGGCACCGGCGCCGTGGCGGATGCGTTTCTGGCGGCGTTTCAGCTCGTGAATGTGGTACGGCGCCTGCTCAGCGAGGGAGCGCTGAATGCCGCGCTGATCCCGGCCTGGCTGCGGGTCAGAGACCGCGACGGCGAAGTGGCTGCGGCCGCGTTTGCGGGACGCATGCTTGCCACCGTCAGCGCGGCCCTGATCGGGATCTCGATCGCCGTTGCACTGTCGATGCCATTGATCATCACCATCATCGCGCCGGGATTCCTCGGCAGCGGCACGCTCGACCTCGCCGTTCAGAACGCGCGGCTGATGCTGCCTTACCTCGCCTTCGCGGGACCCGTCACGGTGCTGATGGGGCTGCTCAACGCACAGGGGCGCTTTGCACTCACTGCGTTCTCGCCGCTGCTGTTCAACGTCGCGCTGATCGCCGCGATCGCGACACTCATGCTGTGGCACACCGATGCGACCTTCGCCGCGTGGATGCTGGCGGCCGCCGTCGGCGTCGCCGGCCTGCTGCAATTGTTGATGCTGCTGTCGCAGCGAAGCGCCCGCCTCGCCGCGCCGCTGCGCGTGAGCTTCGACGAGCAGATGCGCGGCTTCTTCGCCAAGGCGATCCCAGGCATGATCGCAAGCTCGGGGCCGCAATGGCTGATGATCGCAGGTGCAATCATCGCCTCGGCCACGCCCTCCGCCGTGTCGTGGCTGTATTTCGCCAACCGCCTGATCGAGCTGCCGCTCGGCATCGTCGGCGTCGCCATGGGCACGGTGCTGGTGCCGGAGCTGACGCGCGCGGTGGCTAGCGGCGACCGTGATGCCGTCGGGCAAGCGGAATCGCGCGCGCTCGAACTCGCGACCGGGCTGGCGCTGCCCGCGACGCTCGGCCTGATCGTGCTGGCCGAGCCGATCGTACGGCTGCTGTTCGAACATGGCGCCTTCGGTGCCAACGACAGCACCGCGACCGCACGCGCGCTGATGTGGCTGGCGCTGGGCCTGCCGGCGCATGTGCTGATCAAGGCGCTCTCGCCGGCCTTCTACGCCCGCAGCGACACGATGACGCCGCTGCTCGCAACGGCCAAGGGTTTTGCGGTCGCGGTCGTCCTCGCCGTGCTGCTCGGCCACTACTTTGGCGCAAGCGGAATCGCGGCCAGCATCGCGGCCGGGGCCTGGAGCAGCGCATTCTCCCTGCTCCGAAAAGGCACCGGCGAATTCGGCTTCTCGGTCGACGCTGCCGCGCGAAAGCGGCTGCCGCGGATCGTGCTCGCCGCTTTCGCCATGGGCGCCCTGCTGTGGCTGAGCGCGGGCCTCGTGCCTTCGGAGGCCCACGGGCTGATCCGCTTCATTGCGCTGGGCTTGCAGATCGCCGCCGGAATCTCCGTCTATGGCGTGCTCCTGCAAATCCTCGGCGTCGCGTCGTGGCGCGAGGCGGCCGGTGCCCTGAAGCGCCCCGTCCGACCCGATCCGGGCGCCTGAGCTCACAGAAATACCCTTGACGGGGCAGCGCCGCTGTTGGAAACGACGCCCCGTATCTCGCAGGAAAGCTGCCATGGCATTCGTTGAACGGGTTTTTTCGGGCGTCCAGCCGACGGGCAATCTGCACCTCGGCAATTACCTCGGTGCGATCGTCAACTTCGTGAAAATGCAGGAAACCCACAACTGCATCTACTGCGTCGTCGACATGCACGCGATCACGCAGGGCGTGGACGTGTGGGGCGGGCCGGTCGAACTTGCGCGTAACACCCGCGAGGTGACAGCGGCGTTCATCGCGAGCGGCATCGATCCGAGCAAGCACATCGTATTCAACCAGAGCCAGGTCTCGGGCCATGCCGAGCTCGCCTGGATCTTCAACTGCGTTGCGCGCATGGGCTGGCTCGGCCGCATGACCCAGTTCAAGGAGAAGGCCGGCAAGGACCGCGAGAATGCGTCCGTCGGGCTGTTCGACTATCCCGTGCTGATGGCCGCCGACATCCTGCTCTACCGCGCCACCCACGTTCCGGTCGGCGAGGACCAGAAGCAGCATCTCGAGCTCTCGCGCGACATCGCTCAGAAGTTCAACAATGATTTCGGCGATTCGATCCGCAGCCACGGCGCCAATGACGGACTGTTCTTCCCGCTGCCGGAGCCGCTGATCACGGGACCGGCGACCCGCGTGATGAGCCTGCGCGA
Organism: Bradyrhizobium sp. SZCCT0153; assembly: GCF_018129995.1. GTDB lineage: Bacteria > Pseudomonadota > Alphaproteobacteria > Rhizobiales > Xanthobacteraceae > Bradyrhizobium > Bradyrhizobium japonicum_G. The sequence continues at coordinate 400,224 of NZ_JAFCKS010000003.1, read as the reverse complement.
CGGCACCAAGAAGATGTCGAAGTCGGACGCGTCCGACAATTCGCGCATCAATCTGACCGACGACGCCGACACCATCGCGCAGAAGGTGCGCAAGGCGAAGACCGATCCGGAGCCGCTGCCGACCGAGGAGAAGGGCCTGGAAGCGCGCCCCGAGGCCGACAATCTCGTCGGCATCTTCGCCGCGCTCTCCGACCGTTCCAAGGCCGACGTGCTCCGCGATTTCGGCGGTGGCCAGTTCTCCAGCTTCAAGAACGCGCTGGTGGATTTGTGCGTCACGAAACTCTCGCCGATCGCCGGCGAGATGAAGCGCCTCGTCGCCGATCCCGGCCATATCGACGCGATGCTGAACGATGGCGCCGACCGTGCCCGCACCATCGCCGAAGAGACCATGAACCTCTCGAAGGATATCGTCGGCTTCATCCGCCGGCGCTGATCGCAGCATCTACGAAACACGGCCTGCGCCGCGGCGCCGGCCGCTTCTCCTCTCCCCAAGCGCGGGGGAGTGTGGCAGCATGTCGGTTGCGCACACGCCGGGACATGCATGACCAGCCAGCGACTTTGCTTCGAGCCGGGTCACAAGCCCAAATGCCTCGTCATCGTCGACGACACCGCCGAATGGGACCGTGCGGTCTATTATGCCAGCCGCTGGGCGATCCGCGCCGGCGGCGGCGTTGTGATGCTGCGCATCATCGAGCCCGAACAGCAGACCCAGGAATGGCTGGGTGTCGCCGACATCATGCGCGCCGAGGCGCAGGAAGCGGCGGAAGCCGCGCTCGACCGCGCCGCTGGCCGCGCCAATGGCATCGCCGCGATCACGCCGGAACGGGTGATCCGCGAGGGTGCCGCGATGGAACAACTGCTCGCGGTGATCGACGCGGACCCCGACATCGCCATGCTCGTGCTCGCCGCCAATCCCGGCGCGGAAGGTCCGGGGCCGCTGGTCTCGCTGCTGACGAACGCGCTGGGGACGTTCCCGGTGCCGGTGACGATCATTTCCGGCGCCCTCAGCGACGGAAGCGTGGATTCGCTGTCGTAGGCCGCGTCCTGCCCTCCCGCGCAGCGTAAGCACCGCCCTAACCCTCTGAAAATCATGGACGAATGCCCTCCGCCCCCTTGACCGTGCGTTCGCCGTCGCCATCTGCTACTGGATAGCTCACGCGCCGGCCTTGAACCGGCGACGTCCGGAGAAAACCATGTTCATTCAAACCGAAGCCACCCCCAATCCCGCCACGCTGAAATTCATTCCCGGCCGCGTCGTCGTCGATGGCGGTCCGATGGAATTTGCGAGCCGCGAATCGGCCTCTCGCTCGCCGCTCGCCGAAAAGCTGTTCGAGGTACCCGGTGTCACCGGCGTGTTCTACGGATCGGACTTCATCACCGTGACCAAGGCGAACGGTGAATGGCAGCAGCTCAAGCCCGCGATCCTGGGCGCCATCATGGAGCACTACATGTCGGGCGCGCCGTTGCTCGCCGACGGTGCGGCGCAAAGCGATGCCGATCTTGACGACGAGGACGAGTTCTTCGACGAGGCCGACGCAGAAACGGTCGACATGATCAAGGACCTGATCGAGACCCGGGTGCGGCCGGCAGTCGCCAATGACGGCGGCGACATCACCTTCCGCGGCTTCAAGGACGGCATCGTCTATCTCAACATGAAGGGTTCATGCGCCGGCTGCCCGTCATCGACCGCGACGCTCCAGCACGGCATCCAGAACCTGCTCAAGCACTTCGTGCCCGACGTGGTCGAAGTCCGGCCGATGTAACCCAGGGGCCGGATGCCCCCACACCGTCATGCCCGGCCGCGAGCGCGAAGCCCGTCTTCGCGCTAGACGCGCCGGGCATCCACGTTCTGGGGCTGCAAAGACGTGGATGGCCGGGACGAGCCCCGCCATGACGACGAGCATTCCCTGACGGATGATGCTACGATCGTTCCATGCTGATCCTTGCCATCGACACCGCGCTGGAGGCGTGTGCGGCCGCCGTGCTCGACACCGACGCCGGGCAGCTGCTTGCGCAGGAGCAGCTTCTCATGAAGCGCGGCCATGCCGAGGCGCTGATGCCGATGATCGCGCGCGTCATGCAATCGGCAAATCTGGCCTTCACCTCGCTCGACCGCATTGCCGTCACCGTCGGCCCGGGAAGTTTCACGGGCCTCCGCGTCGGCATTTCGGCGGCCCGCGGCCTTGCGCTTGCGGCAAAGCGGCCCGCCGTCGGGTTGACGACGTTATCCGCCTATGCTGCCACCGTCGTCGGGCAGAGCGGAACGGCACCGGTGATTTCGGCGATCGATGCGCGGCACGACCACGTCTACTTCCAGATCGTGGCCGGCGACGGCAGCCAACTGGTACGGCCGGGCGTTGTCCCCATCGACGAGGCGATCGCGGCCTCGCAATTCGGCGCGCCTCACCTGGTCGGCAATGCCGCAAATATCCTCGCCGAGCGCTGGCCAAAGGATGCACCTCAGCCGGCCGCGGTCGATGCGCAGCCCGCGCCCGACATCGGCTGGGTCGCATGGCTTGGCGCCGCGGCCGATCCCGAGGCCAATCCGGCGCGGCCGTTCTATCTGCGCGCGCCCGATGCAAAGCCGGTCGCGCAGCCGCCGCTCGCAGCACGAGCCGCGACCTCATGATGAGATGGTTGTCGGAATGGTGGCGCGGCGGCACGGCCGCCGTCGACCCCGCATCCGCGCGCGACGCCGCGCGGCTCGCGCAGCTTCACGGCGCCTCTTTCGCGCGCGGGTGGGGCGAAAGCGAATTCGAGAGCATGCTCACCGAGCGCAATACGCTGGTGCACCGGTTGCGCCTCGGCCGCAAGACGGTCGGCTTCGCGGTGTCGCGGATCGGCGCGGACGAAGCGGAAATCCTCTCGATCGCGGTCGACCATGCCCATCGCGGCCGCGGCCTCTCCCGCACGCTGCTGATGACCCATCTCGGCCATCTCGCGGGGCACGGCGTGCGCACAATATTTCTCGAGGTCGAGGAAAACAACCAGCCGGCACGGCGCCTCTACGACCGCGCCGGATTCGTGGTGGTCGGGCGCCGAGAACGCTACTATAACCAGCCGAACGGGGAACAATTGAACGCCCTTCTGATGCGGCGTGACTTGTCGTAACATTGATGGCAGAAAGCGCCCCGTCAGGCAGACAGATCATGACCGCACTGAAACCTTCCTCCGCATCCAAGGCGTCCGGCATCGAGGCGCGCTGTGCCGCGACCGGCATGCGCATGACCGAGCAGCGCCGCGTCATCGCCCGCGTGCTCGCGGAAGCGATCGATCATCCCGATGTCGAGGAACTGTACCGGCGCTGTGTCGCCGTCGACGACAAGATCTCGATCTCGACGGTGTATCGCACCGTCAAGCTGTTCGAGGATGCCGGCATCATCGAGCGCCATGATTTCCGCGAGGGCCGCGCGCGCTACGAGACGATGCGCGACAGCCACCACGACCACCTCATCAACCTGCGCGACGGCACGGTGATCGAGTTCACCTCCGAAGAGATCGAGAAGCTGCAGGCGGAGATCGCCCGCAAGCTCGGCTACAAGCTGGTCGATCACCGGCTCGAGCTCTATTGCGTCCCGCTCGACGACGACACGCCGACGTCCTAAGTGGCATGATCTTGTCGGAAAACCGCTTCACACTTTTCCGGATCATGCCTTAGTGCCGATAGATCTCATCATCTTCGATTGCGACGGCGTGCTCGTGGACAGCGAGGTGATCTCCTGTCGCGCGCATGCGGACGTGCTGACCAGGCACGGCTATCCGATCACATCGGAGCAGGTGTTCGAACGTTTCCTCGGCCGCTCGACGCGGCAGGCCAATCTCGAGATCGAGGCCGAACTCGGCTGCAAGCTGCCCGAAGCCTATCACGGTGATCTGCAGGACGAGCTGTTCCGCGCATTCGAAGCCGAGCTCGAAGCGATCCGCGGCATTCACGACGTGCTCGATGTCGTGACCCAGCACGTCTGTGTCGCCTCGAGCGGTTCGCATCAGCGCATGCAGGTGAGCTTGGGGAGCACTGGACTCTATGAGCGTCTCGCGCCAAACATATTTTCGGCCTCGCAGGTCAAGAACGGCAAGCCGTCGCCGGACCTGTTTCTGTTCGCGGCCAAGGAGATGGGTGTGGCGCCCGAGCGCTGCGTCGTGATCGAGGACAGTCTTGCCGGCATTGCCGGCGCTCGCGCGGCCGGCATGATCGTGTTCGGCTTCTGCGGCGGCGCACATTGCGGGGATGGCCATGCCGAGACCCTGCGCCGGGCCGGTGCCGACCTGACTTTCGCCGACATGCATCAATTGCCGGAGTTGGTCCGGCGGGTCGAGGCGGACGCCCTGGCGGGCTGATTTCGGCTATTTGGCCCATTTCGCAGCACCGCCCCGGCAATCTCGCCTCAAAACCTCTGGATTCCGGGTTCGCGTTGGCGCCGCCCCGGAATGACGGCCAGAAGGGGCTTCATTGCTGGATTTTCGCCGCTCCAGTCTATATCTGAGGGCTGTCCCCCACCTCCATTCCGGGTTCCATGACGCCGCCGCGCAAGCTGCACATCAAATCATATGGCTGCCAGATGAACGTCTACGATGCCCAGCGCATGGTGGACACGCTGGCTCCGGAAGGATTCGTGGAGACGGCCAGCGCCGAGGACGCCGACCTCGTCATCCTCAACACTTGCCATATCCGCGAGAAGGCCTCCGAAAAGGTCTATTCCGAGCTCGGCAGGCTGCGCCTTGCCAAGGACGAGGCCGCACGCGAGGGCCGCGCGATGCAGATCGCGGTCGCGGGCTGCGTGGCGCAGGCCGAGGGCGGGGAGATCGTGCGCCGCGCGCCCGTGGTCGACGTCGTGGTGGGACCGCAGAGCTATCATCATCTGCCGGAGCTTTTGAAGCGCGCCGCCGACGAGGGCCGCGCGATTGAGACCGAATTTCCGGCCGCCGACAAGTTCGGCTTCCTCGCCCAGCCCAAGCCCGACGCGATCCGCGCGCGCGGCATTTCCGCCTTCGTCACGGTGCAGGAAGGCTGCGACAAGTTCTGTACTTTTTGCGTCGTGCCTTACACGCGAGGCTCGGAAGTCTCGCGGCCCGTGGCGAAGATCGTCGACGACGTGAGGCGGCTCACCGAGAACGGCGTGCGCGAGCTCACGCTGATCGGGCAGAACGTCAACGCCTATCACGGCGAGGGACCGGACGGGAAAAGCTGGCCGCTCGGCAGGCTGCTGGAACATCTGGCGCGGATTCCCGGCGTCGCGCGGCTGCGCTATTCGACCAGCCACCCCCGCGACGTCGATGACAGCTTGATTGCAGCCCATCGCGATCTCGACGCCTTGATGCCGTTCGTGCACCTGCCGGTGCAGTCGGGCTCGGACCGGATTCTGGCCGCCATGAACCGGAAACATACCGCCGATGATTACCGGCGTGTCGTCGACCGATTCCGGTCCGCCCGCCAAGACATTGCTTTTTCATCAGATTTTATCGTCGGCTTCCCCGGCGAGAGCAAGCAAGATTTTCTCGCCACACTCGCGCTTGTCACGCAAATCGGCTACGCTGCGGCTTATTCGTTCAAATACTCCGCCCGGCCGGGAACGCCGGCCGCGGATATGCAGGAGACGGTGTCCCCCGCCGAGATGGACCAGCGATTGGTGCGGCTCCAGGAATTGATCGACAGCCAGCAATCGGCCTTCAACAAGGCTGCGATTGGCTCAACGGTCGATGTGCTGTTCGAGCGTCCGGCCCGCAAGGACGGCCAGATCGTGGGCCGCACTGCATTTCTCCAGCCGGCGCATGTGATGGCCTCGCCCGACATCATCGGACAAATCCTGCCGGTCCGGATCGACAGTCTCGAACGCTACAGTTTCCTCGGTGAGCTCGCCACGGCACGCGAGCCCGCTTTATCGCCCATTGCCACTGGAGCTTGAACCCTTGCCAAAAAGCGCATCGGATTCGTCTTCTATCGCTTCCAGCCGCAAATTTGACCGCGACATGCAGGTTCCGCCCGAGACCCAGGTCGTCATCGACTTCGACGACAACCGCGCCGCTTCCGCGCTGGTAGGCCCTTACGGCCAGCATCTCGCGCAGATCGAGCGGCGGCTCGGCGTCGTCGTCGACTCCAAGGGCAACCACATCACCATCGGCGGCTCGCGCGACGGCTGCGACGCCGCTCGCCGCGTGCTGGAGACGCTCTACGCGCAAGCGGTGAAGGGGCAGGACCTCGACCAGGGCGAGGTCGAAGGCGCGATCCGTGCGGTGATCGCGCAAGGCTCACTGTTCGAGTTCGACGCCAAGTCGGCCAAATCGACCTTCGACAGCATCAATCTGCGCAAGCGCCCGGTCCGCGCGCGCACGGCCGCGCAGGATTCCTATATCCGGGCGCTGAAGCGCCACGAGCTGGTGTTCGGCATCGGCCCCGCCGGCACCGGCAAGACCTGGCTCGCGGTCGCGCATGCCGCGCAACTGTTCGAGCGCAAGGAGGTCGACAAGATCATCCTGTCGCGTCCGGCGGTGGAAGCCGGCGAGCGGCTCGGCTTCTTGCCCGGCGACCTCCGCGAGAAGGTCGATCCCTATCTGCGCCCGATCTACGACGCGCTCTACGACCTCATGGATGCGCGCATCGTCGAGCGTGCGCTGCAGACCGGCGAGATCGAGATCGCGCCGCTCGCTTTCATGCGCGGCCGCACGCTGACCAACGCCGCCATCATCCTGGACGAGGCGCAGAACACCACGTCGATGCAGATGAAGATGTTCCTGACCCGTCTCGGCGAGAACAGCCGCATGATCGTGACCGGCGATCCCTCGCAGATCGACCTGCCGAACGGCCAGACCTCGGGTCTCGCCGAGGCGACCCGGCTGCTGAGCGGCGTCGAAGGCATTGCGCAAGTTCATTTCAAGGCCGAGGACGTGATTCGCCACGAGCTCGTGGCGCGGATCGTCTCCGCCTATGAAGGGCAGCCGCAGCGGCCGGCCGCCGGTAAATCCTGACGACAACAACCGGACAATTTGGGCGCGGACGCAGGCGCCTTTTCGTTCCGAACAAAGAGAATGTCACACCCCAACCTTCCCATCACCGAGGTCCTCGTCGTCGCCGATTGCTGGCAGCGTGAGCCCGATTCCGAAGCCGTGATCCAGCGCGCCGTTGCGGCCGCCGCAGAGAGTGTCGATGCAGACGTCGCGGAGGCGGAAGTGGCTGTAATGCTGACCGATGATTCCGGCATCCGCACGCTCAACAGCAACTGGCGCGGCATCGACAAGCCGACCAATGTGCTGTCGTTTCCCGCGCTTCAGCCGGAAGGCGAATGGAAGCCGGGCGACGCGCCGCGCATGCTCGGCGACATCGCGATCGCGTACGAGACCATGCGGCGCGAGGCGGACGAGGAGCAGAAGCCGTTCGATCATCATTTGAGCCATCTCGCCGTGCACGGTTTCCTGCATCTGGTCGGCTATGACCACGAGAACGACGGCGACGCCGAGGAGATGGAAGCCCTCGAACGGGAGATCCTGGCTCATCTCGGCATCCCCGATCCCTATGCCGACCGCGCGGGGACGCACTGAGATGCCGGATTCCGAACCGATCCACGACAATCCGCGCAACACGGCCAATCTGCCGGCCGTGGTGACGCCGGGCGAGATGACGCGCCCGACCGCGGAAGGCTGGCTGCTGCGTGCCATCCGCACGCTGTTCGGCTGGAAGGCGGGATCGGTCCGCGACGACCTCCAGGTCGTGCTGGACGCCACGACGCCCGACGACACCGGCTTCTCGACCGTCGAGCGCACCATGCTGCGCAACATCCTCGGCCTGCACGAGCGCCGCATCGCCGACGTCATGGTGCATCGCGCCGACATCATCGCGGTGAAGCGCGACATCCCGCTTGGTGAGTTGATGGACCGGTTCGAGAGCGCCGGCCATTCGCGCCTCGTGGTCTACAACGAGACGCTCGATGATCCCGTCGGCATCGTCCACATCCGCGATCTGCTCGCCTTCATGACCGCGCGTGCCCGCGTGTCGGAGGCCACGAAGACCAAGCGCAAGAAGCCGCTGCCGGCCGGTCTCGATCTGCGTACGGTCGATCTGGCGCTGCCGCTTCAGGATGCGCGCATCATCCGCAAGCTGCTCTACGTGCCGCCGTCGATGCGGGCGATCGACCTGCTCGCGCAGATGCAGGCCACGCGCATTCATCTGGCGCTGGTGGTCGACGAATATGGCGGCAGCGACGGGCTGGTTTCGCTGGAGGACATCGTCGAGCAGATCGTCGGCGAGATCGACGACGAACATGACAGCGACGAGCCGCCCTCGATCGTACGGCTGCCCGACAACGCCTTCATCGCCGATGCGCGCGCCAGCCTCGACGACGTCCGCACCGTGATCGGCGAGGATTTCGTCACCGGCGAGGCCGGCGAGGAAGTGGAGACGCTGGGCGGCTATCTCGTCAGCTTCGTCGGGCGTCTGCCGGTGCGCGGCGAAGTCATCTCCGGCCCCGGCCATTACGAGGTCGAGGTGCTCGATGCCGATCCGCGCCGCGTCAAGCGGCTGCGGATCTCGACGCGGAAGGAGCGTCCCGCGCCGCGCACCCAGCGCGAGAGCCGCCGCCGCGAGGTTACGCCGGATGGCAGTCAACCGGCGGCCAGCGACACGCCCACCCCGCCAAGCGACGGGACCGGTCCGCAGTGAGCCCGTTCCAGCGATTTCGGCAGATAGCGCTTGCCGTCATCCTCACCTGGGGATGGAAGCGCGCCGTCATCGCCATGGCCGCCGGCGCGCTGTCGGTGCTGGCGCTGGCGCCGTTCAACATCTTCCCGGTGCTGTTCATCACGCTCCCGGTGCTGGTCTGGCTGATCGACGGTGCCGGTGCTGGACGATACCGCGGCATTCCTGCCGCGGCGCTGACCGGCTACTGGTTCGGGCTCGGCTATTTCGTCCCCGGCCTCTACTGGATCGGCTACGCCTTCTTCGTCGATGCCGATACATTCGCCTGGCTGACGCCGTTCGCCGTGCTTGGCCTGCCGGCCTATCTCTCGATCTTCACGGCGATCGGATTTGCGCTCGCCCGCCTGCTCTGGACCAAGGATGCCACGCGCATTCTGGCGCTCGCCGCAAGCCTCACCATCGCCGAATGGCTGCGCGGTCACGCGCTGACCGGCTTTCCCTGGAATGCCTTCGGCTACGCCTTGTCCGAGCCGCTGCCGCTGGCGCAGACGGCCTCGCTGATCGGCCTGTGGGGCATGACGTTCCTCAGCGTTGCGATCTTCGCGAGCCCCGCGGCGCTGATCGACCGCACGCCTGATCGCCGCCCGGCGTGGCGCGCTCCGGCCGCTGCGATTGCGCTCCTGCTCGTCATGGGCATCTTCGGCGCGATCCGCCTGTCGCTGCATCCGACCACGATGGTCGCGGGCACCAAGCTGCGCCTGATGCAGCCGGACCTCCAGCAGGACGCGAAATTCAACTACGCCGCCAAGGCGGAGGTGATGAAGAAATATCTGGCGCTGTCGGACCGCGCCTCCGGGCCGCAATCGACCGGCGTGCGCGATGCCACCATCCTGATCTGGCCGGAATCCGCCTTTCCGTTCTTCCTGACCCGCGAAGCGGACGTGATGGCGCAAATCGCCGAGCTTCTGCCCAAGGGCACAGTGCTGATCACGGGCTCGGTCCGCGCGCCCGACCTGCCGCGGGGCACGCCGATCACGCGCGCCTATAATTCGATCTACGTGATCGACCACGACGGCAGCGTGCTCGCGGTCTACGACAAGTTGCATCTCGTGCCGTTCGGCGAATTCCTTCCCTACCAGGACCTGATGGAGAAGCTCGGCTTCGAGCAACTGACGCGCGTGCGCGGCGGCTTCATTCCCGGCACCGTGCGGCACGCGCTTCCAGTGCCGGGCGCGCCCAGCGCGCTGCCGCTGATCTGCTACGAGGCAATTTTTCCCGGCGAGGTTGCCGGGCGCAACGAGCGTCCGGGCTGGATCGTGAACCTCACCAATGACGGTTGGTTCGGCATTTCGACCGGTCCCTATCAGCATCTCGAGCAGGCGCGGATGCGCGCGATCGAGCTCGGACTTCCACTGGTGCGCTCCGCCAATACCGGCGTCTCGGCGGTGATCGATCCGGTGGGACGAACCGTTGCCAGCCTCGGCCTCGGCGTCGAAGGCATTTTGGATGCAAGTCTGCCCGCCGCAATCCCGCCGACCGTCTATGCAAGGGTGGGCGACATCCCCGCAGCCATGCTCGTCGCGCTGGCTGTGCTTCTGGCGGTACGGCGACGTGTTGCCAAACGGCATCCGTGATCACACCTCGCTAGCGGTTTTCGGTCGAGGCGACCGGAATCCTTTGACAACCGTAGTCCCACGGTTGACAGACTGCACGCGGCCTCCTCATTCTGCGCCGGCTGCAAAAGACAGTGGGCATTGCTAAATTTCTCCGCAATGTTTCCCAATAACAGGGTCTGATTTTGACGATGCTGACACCCGAGGCATTCCTGATGATTGCGCCGAAGGTGGTGTTTGGAGGCTGAGGAAATGTCGAAAGCGCCCAACCCTGTTGACAAATATGTCGGCAGCCGCGTGCGAATGCGCCGCATCATGTTGGGCATGAGCCAGGAAAAGCTCGGTGAAGCTTTGGGCCTGACTTTCCAGCAGATCCAGAAATATGAGAAGGGCACGAACCGGGTCGGTGCGAGCCGTATCCAGCAGATCGCCGAGATACTCCAGGTGCCGGTGTCGTTCCTGTTCGAAGGCGGGCCTAGCGGCGTGGCCGGCCCGGACGGCTTCGCCGAAGGCGCATCGCCCTCCTATGTCTCGGACTTCCTCGCGACTTCCGAAGGTCTTGCTTTGACCAAGGCGTTCACCCGAATCACCGATTCGAAGATGCGCCGCTCGATCGTCGATCTCGTCGAGCAGATCGCGGCCCGCGAAGGTCCCGACAAACGCTGACGCCCGTCTCAATCCGATTTGAGACTGCGTCAAATCTGGCCTATGTCGTCATTTGCGGCCGCGTTTTGATGCGCATCCGCTCCGATGATGCGATACAAGGGCACAGATGCACTCATGATCAGCTCCAATTGGTTCGATTCCCAAACTATTCTCGATGGCATCCGCAGCTGGGTCGAGATCGAGACGCCGACGGACTCGCCTGAACAGGTCAACAAGCTGATCTCCGTGGTCGCGGAGCAATACCGCGATCTGCCTGTCACGCTCGAGCGTGTCGCCGGCGTCGATGGCTGCGGCGATCATCTCGTGGTGCGCTCGACCTGGGGCCAGGACCGGCCGGGCATCCTCGTGCTGAGCCACCTCGATACCGTCCATCCGATGGGATTCATCACGCGCCTGCCGTTCAAGGTCGAAGGCGACAGCGCGTTCGGTCCGGGCATCTACGACATGAAGGGCGGCGCCTACATCGCACATCATGCCTTTGGTGCGCTCTGCGCCACCGCCGATCGCTCGCCGCTCGGCATCACCCACCTGTTCACCTCCGACGAGGAGATCGGCAGCCCCACCTCACGCACACTGATCGAGACGGAAGGCCGCAAGGCCAAATATGTGCTGGTGACGGAGCCGGCGCGCGACGGCGGCAAGATCGTCACCGGCCGCAAGGGTGTCGGGCGATTCGAGGTCTTCATCAAAGGCGTGCCCGCACATGCCGGCACGCGGCCCGAGGACGGCCGCAGTGCGATCCGCGAGCTTGCCAATGTCATCCTGGCGCTCGAAGCGATGAACGATCCGGCCCGCGGCGTTACCGTCAATGTCGGCGTGGTGCGCGGCGGCACGCGGCCCAACGTGACGCCGGAAGAAGCCCATGCCGAAATCGACCTGCGCGTGCTGAGCCTTGAGGACGCGGACGAATTCGTCGGCAGGATTCTCGCCCTGACGTCGAAGACGGATGGCGTCACCGTCAGTGTCACGGGCGGGCTCAATCGTCCGCCTTACGAGAAGAGCAATGCCGGCGCCTCGCTGTACGAGCATGCGAAGACGCTCGCCACCGAGATCGGCTTCGAGCTGGTCGACACCCACACCGGCGGCGGCTCGGACGGCAATTTCACAGCCGCGCACACCGCGACGCTCGACGGGCTCGGCGTCGACGGCAAGGGCGCCCACACCCATTATGAGCAGCTCTATGTCTCGTCGCTCGCGCCGCGGGCGCGGCTGCTCCATCGCCTCTACCAGACGCTGCGATGATCGAACGCAAATCGGATCCCGATCGCGACGACAGCGAGCGCGCCTTTTTCGGGCGCCGCAAGGGCCACAAGCTGCGGCAGCATCAGGCCGAGCTGATCGATCATCTGCTGCCGCATCTCGCGCTCGACATCGACGGTGAGGCGCCGGCGAATGCCGGCGAGATCTTCGATCCCGCGGCGGACGATGTGCGGCTCGAGATCGGCTTTGGCGGCGGCGAGCATCTTGCGGCCGAAGCGCAGAGCTTCTCCACGACCGGCTTCATCGGCTGCGAGCCCTATGTCAACGGCATGGCGAAAATCCTCGCGCAGATCGAGGCGACCAACATCGGCAACATCCGCCTGTTCGCAGGCGATGCCGCCGAGCTCCTGGCCTGGCTGCCCAAAGCCTCGCTGTCGCGGATCGACCTGATCCATCCCGATCCCTGGCCGAAACGGCGGCACTGGAAGCGGCGCTTCGTCCAGGACCGGACCATCGCCGCGATGGCGCGCGTGCTGAAAGCCGGCGGCGAATTCCGTTTCGTCTGCGACATCGACGATTACTGCGCCTGGACGCTGTCGCATCTGGCGCGCTCGGTGGATTTCGTCTGGCTGGCGGAGCGCGCCGACGATTTCCGGCAGCCATGGGCCGGCTACACCATGACGCGCTACGGCCGGAAGGCTGCACGCGAGGGCCGCAAGGCGGCCTATCTGCGATTCAAGCGGCTCTAGATCGTCTGCCGGTTGCGCCAGAAATTCACGACGCGCTCGGCAGTGGCCGGCATCAGGCGCGTGAAGTTCACGCGCGCCTGCTCGATATCGGCATCGGCTGGCGTGCGATTCGGGCCGTACCACATCAGGATCAGTGCGCGCACCGTCGGCCAGCCGAGATTCAGCACGCGACCCAGAACCAGAATCGGATCGTAGCGGTCACCGGCGATCAGGCGGTCGAGAACCGAGAGGCGGACGCCGGACATCGCCGAGAGCGAGGCGATGGACTCCTCGTATTTGTGCGCCTTGGCGAAGCTGAGCAGCGCGCTCTCGCCGAGATGGCCGCCGCGATGCAAGGCCAGCACCGTGCGCTGTGCCGCGGAGAAATCGCGGCGCGGCCCCGGCGGCAGTGCCGCCTCCTCGATCGCCGCCATGGCGCGCTTGATCTCGACCTGGCGCGCGGGATTGACCACGCTCGAGAGGCGGCGGCGGATGACGTCGAGTGTGCCGTCGAGAAGCTGTTTCAGGTGCTCGCCGGAGAGATCGTTGCGCTGGCCGATCCTGAGCGTCAGCACGCCGTCCTGCGCGGCGCGCTTGATCAGCTCGGAATAACCATCGGGCGAGAACGCCGCGCCGGCATTGCCCGCGGCGCGGCGCACCACGTCGCGATCGCCGCGCTCGACCAGCACGTCGGTGACGACAGCGGACAGCAGGGGGCGCTCGGTCATCGCCAGCAGATGGCCCTGGCCCTTCAGCCGCGCGATCTCGACGAGAGCGGCGTCGTCGAGCACGGGCGAATGGCGCAGCACGGGGCCAGCCACCATGATCTCGTTTTCACGCGCGAGCTGGCTCACCAGATGCCGCGGCGCGTTGTTCAGGCGCGAGAAGCGTTCGGCGAGATCGACGCGCGAGGCGAGCTCGGCATGCGGGACGAGATCGATCAGCAGATTGTCGAAGAGATCGACGAGATCGGGACGGAGCTTCTCGGCGTCCTGGAAGAACAATTGGGCGATCGCGCTCGCGATCTCGCCGCGCCGCCGCGGGTCGCCGCGTTTGACGATATCGTCCAGTCCGGGAATGAGCGACGTGGCAACGGTCATGAAAACGCAAACTCGTACAGGGCACGCCGCGGGTGCGCCCTTGGTCCAAGCCGCCCCACGATCGGGGAATTTAGGCCCCCGGAGGTGAAGGAAGCGTTGCGCGAGGGGCCGCGGACCGGACGCAAAAAGCCTCGCCCGCCCTGCGATGGGCCTTGTCCGGGAGGGCGGAAAGGGCTATATCAGCGCCAATTCATCTTCTCATACGATCCGCGTAGTGAGAGTGGGCCCGAAAGGACCCGCTCTTTTTTATTACCTGAACGCGGCTTGGTGGGAGATGCAGCCGACGCGCTGTCGGGAAAGTTCCGCAGCGGGCTTTCAAAGTCTTAACCAAGCCTTAACCCAAGCCTTATCCAACGAGCGCCTTGACCTCTGATATGACCGAACCGAACCTTGGTTCCACGGATGCCGAATTGCTGGCAGAGCCGAGGCTCGTGGTCGAGCCGGGCGTGGCGGCACGGGTGTCCGCGGTCGCAGGCCCGGTGCTCGAGGGCATGGGCTACCGTCTGGTGCGGATCCGCATTTCGGCGGAATCCGGCTGCACCGTGCAGATCATGGCCGAGCGGCCGGACGGTTCGATGCAACTCGAGGATTGCGAGGCGATTTCGCGGGCGCTGTCGCCGGTGCTCGACGTCGCCGACCCGATCGATCGCGCCTATCGGCTGGAAATCTCCTCGCCGGGGATCGACCGCCCGCTGGTGCGGCGCTCCGATTTCGAGCGTTATTACGGCTATCTGGTGAAGATCGACATGGCCGTCGCCCATGAGGGACGGAAGCGGTTCCGCGGCACGCTCGGTGCCGTCGAAGGCGACCGCGTGCACCTGCATCGCGAGGACGTCAAGGCGGGCGATAGTCCCGACGTTCTCCTGACCATGGAAGACATCGGCGAGGCACGGCTCGTGCTCACCGACGAGCTGATCGCGGAATCCATGCGCCGCGGCAAGGCCGAGGAGCGCAAGATGCGCCGCGATCTCGGGCTGGAGCCGCCGGCTGCGCCGCACGCGGAGATCAGCGCGAAGATCACCAAGAACACCAAGCCGAAGAAGAAGCCGGCCCCGACCAACACAAAGAAGCATCGCCTGGCCGCCGAACGCGCGCGACGGGGCGAGATCGAGCCTGACGAAGGAGACTAGCCATGGCAGTCAGCGCCAATCGACTTGAACTGCTCCAGATCGCCGATGCCGTCGCGCGCGAGAAATCGATCGACCGCGGCATCGTCATCGCGGCGATGGAGGACGCCATCGCCAAGGCGGCCCGGGCACGTTACGGCAGCGAAACTGACGTTCACGCCGAGATCGACCCGAAGAAGGGCGAGCTGCGGCTGTCGCGCCACATGCTGGTGGTCGAGAAGGTCGAAAACCACTCGAACCAGATCTCGCTGGTGGATGCGCAGCGCGCCAATCCCGGCGCCCAGGTCGGCGACACCATCGCCGACACCCTGCCGCCGCTGGAATACGGCCGCATCGCCGCGCAATCGGCCAAGCAGGTGATCGTGCAGAAGGTGCGCGAGGCCGAGCGTGACCGGCAATATCAGGAATTCAAGGACCGCATCGGCGACATCGTCAACGGCGTGGTCAAGCGCGTCGAATATGGCAGCGTGATCGTCGACCTCGGCCGCGGCGAGGCCATCATCCGCCGCGACGAGATGCTGCCGCGCGAAGTGTTCCGCAACGGCGACCGCGTCCGCGCCTACATCTTCGACGTCCGCCGCGAGACCCGCGGCCCGCAGATCTTCCTGTCCCGCACCCATCCCCAGTTCATGGCGAAACTGTTCGCGCAGGAGGTGCCCGAGATCTATGACGGCATCGTCGAGATCAAGGCGGTCGCCCGCGATCCCGGCTCGCGCGCGAAAATCGGCGTGATTTCCCGCGATTCTTCGGTCGATCCGGTCGGCGCCTGCGTCGGCATGCGCGGCTCGCGCGTGCAGGCGGTGGTGAACGAATTGCAGGGCGAGAAGATCGACATCATCCCCTGGTCGCCCGACATCGCGACCTTCGTGGTCAACGCGCTGGCGCCGGCCGAAGTCTCCAAGGTCGTCATCGACGAGGACCGCGAGCGCATCGAGGTCGTCGTGCCCGACACCAACAACCAGCTCTCGCTGGCAATCGGCCGCCGCGGCCAGAACGTGCGTCTGGCCTCGCAGCTCACCGGCTGGGACATCGACATCCTGACCGAGCAGGAGGAATCGGAGCGCCGCCAGGCCGACTTCGAGAATTCCACCCGAGTCTTCATGGAATCGCTCAATGTCGACGAAGTCGTCGGCCAATTGCTGGCGTCCGAAGGCTTCACCTCGGTCGAGGAACTCGCGATGGTGGACCTCAAGGAACTCGCAGGCATCGAGGGCTTCGACGAGGAGACCGCGCAGGAGCTCCAGAACCGTGCCCGCGAATATCTCGAGCAGCAGGAAGCCGAGATCGAAGCCAAGCGCAAGGAGCTCGGTGTCGAGGACGCCGTCAAGGACGTGCCCGGCGTCACCTCCAAGATGCTGGTGAAGTTCGGCGAGAACGACATCAAGACCGTCGACGACCTCGCCGGCTGCGCCACCGACGATCTGGTCGGCTGGACCGAGCGCAAGGAAGGCGGCGAGCAGACCAAGTTCGCCGGCGCGCTCGATGGTCTCGACGTCTCCCGCGACGATGCGGAAGCCATGATCATGCAGGCGCGCGTCAAGGCCGGCTGGATCACCGAGGCTGACTTGGCCAAGCCGGCCGAAGAGGCTGAGGCGGCTGAAGATCAGCCGGCTTAAGGGCAAAGGAGAATGCCGCTCGGATGCTCGCAGATACTGACCACGATCTCGACAATGGCCCGCGGACCGAAAGGTCCGCGACCATGCGGATGTGCGCGGTCAGCCGCGAGGTCCGGCCGATCGACGAACTGATCCGCTTCGTCGTCTCGCCCCAAGGCGATATAGTTCCCGATCTCAAGCGCAAGCTGCCGGGACGCGGCATGTGGGTCACCGCCTCGCGCGAGGTGGTTGCGGAAGCCGTGCGGCGTCACCATTTTGGTAGGGCCTTCAAGCGCGAGTTGCGCATTCCCCAGACGCTTCCCGCCGATATCGAGGCGCTTCTGGTTCGGAGCGTGACCGAAGCCCTTGGGATTGCCGCCAAGGCGGGCCAGATCGTGGCCGGCTTCGGCAAGGTCGAAAGCGCGCTTCGGGAAGGCACGGTCGAGGTCCTGATCCACGCCAGCGAGGGGGCCGCGGACGGAATCCGCAAATTGGACACGCTGGCGCGTCAAAGCGGCGGAAATCGCGGTGGCAAGCCGCAGATTCCCGTCGTTACCGCACTGAAATCGATAGAATTGGATTTGGCACTTACCCGGTCAAATGTGATACATGCTGCCCTGCTCGCGGGCCCGGCGAGCAAGTCATTCCTGTCACGTAGCCAGATGCTGGTCCGATACCGGATGGCGGACGCTGACAAGACTGCCGAAAAGCCCGGCCAGGATTTCTGAGAGACAACGACGACCCGATAGGACGGTGCGGCAACGCACAACGCTAACAGATCAGGATTAGGACTGCTGAATGGTTGATACCAAGACCCCTGACGACAAGAAGCTGAGCGTTCCGAGCAAGACGCTATCGCTCAAGCCGCGCGTCGAAACGGGCACTGTGCGCCAGAGCTTCAGCCATGGCCGCAGCAAGCAGGTCGTGGTCGAGAAGCGCGGCAAGCGCCGGATCGACGGCAGCCCCGAGCCGCAGGCGCCCACGGTTGTTGCAAAGCCGGCACCGGCTGCGCCAGCGCCGTCTCGCCCCGCCCCGCCCGCCCAGCCGCGCAACGCCGGATCCGGCGTGGTGCTGCGTACGCTGACCGAGGACGAACGTTCCGCCCGCGCCAGCGCGCTGGCCGATGCCAAGGTGCGCGAAGTCGAAGAGCGCCGCCATGCCGAGGAAGAGGCCCAGCGCCGCGCTGTCCGCGAAAACGCCGAGCGCGCCGAGCGCGAGGCCGCCGAAGCCCGCCGCAAGGCCGAGGATGAGCGTCACCGCCACGAAGAGGAAGCCCGGCGCAAGGCCGAAACCGAGGCCAAGAAGCGCTTTGGCGAAGGCGAGCAACCGCAATCCGCGGCGCGCCCTGCAGCGACGGCCTCGGCTGCTCCTGCACCGCGGCCCGGAGCACCTGCGGCCCGGCCCGGGACGACCACCACGGCCCGCCCCGGAACGACGACGGCGAGGCCTGGAACGACCACGCAGCGGCCGGGAGGCCCGGTGGGCCGCGCCCCCGCTGTCGCAGCCGGACCGGACGAGGACGAGGGTCCGCGCCAGATCCGCCGCGGCCCCGGCGGCGCTGCGCGGCCTGTGGTAGCCCCCAAGCCCACCCACAAGCCCGGCCCGCAGAAGGAGCGCGGCCGCCTGACGGTCGTCACCGCATTCAATGCCGACGACGTCCGCGAGCGCTCGATCGCCTCGTTCCGCCGCCGCACCCAGCGCCTGAAGGGCCATGCCGCGAACGAGCCGAAGGAAAAGCTCATCCGCGAGGTGATCATTCCGGAAGCGATCACGATCCAGGAGCTCGCCAACCGCATGGCCGAGCGTGCGGTCGACGTCATCCGCATGCTGATGAAGCAGGGCGCGATGCACAAGATCACCGACGTGATCGACGCCGACACCGCGCAGCTGATCGCCGAAGAGCTGGGTCACACCGTCAAGCGCGTTGCCGCGTCCGACGTTGAAGAAGGCCTGTTCGACGCGATCGAGGATTCCACCGACACCGAGACGCGTTCACCTGTGGTGACCGTGATGGGCCACGTCGACCACGGCAAGACCTCGCTGCTCGACGCGCTCCGCCATGCCAACGTCGTCTCCGGCGAAGCCGGCGGCATCACCCAGCATATCGGCGCCTATCAGGTGCTGTCGCCCGAAAGCGGCAAGAAGATCACCTTCATCGACACGCCCGGCCACGCCGCGTTCACCGCAATGCGCGCCCGCGGCGCCAAGGTGACCGACATCGTCGTGCTGGTGGTTGCGGCCGATGACGGCGTCATGCCGCAGACGATCGAAGCCATCAACCACGCCAAGGCGGCGCGGGTGCCGATCATCGTTGCCATCAACAAGATCGACAAGCCCGACGCCAAGCCAGAGCGCGTGCGCACCGAGCTGCTCCAGCACGAGGTGCAGGTGGAATCCTTCGGCGGCGAAGTCGTCGACGTCGAAGTGTCCGCCAAGAACAAGACCAATCTCGACAAGCTGCTCGAGATGATCGCGCTCCAGGCCGACATTCTCGACCTCAAGACCAATTCGGATCGCCCGGCCGAAGGCACCGTGATCGAGGCCAAGCTCGACCGCGGCCGTGGTCCGGTCGCGACCGTGCTGGTTCAGCGCGGCACGCTCCGTGTCGGAGACATCATCGTCGCCGGCGCCGAAATGGGCCGCGTCCGCGCGCTGATCTCGGATCAGGGCGACACGGTGCAGGAGGCGGGTCCTTCGGTGCCGGTCGAGGTGCTCGGCTTCAACGGTCCGCCGGAAGCCGGCGATCGTCTCGCCGTGGTCGAGAACGAAGCCCGCGCCCGCCAGGTCACCAGCTACCGCGCGCACCAGAAGCGCGAGAACGCGGCTGCCTCGATCTCCGGCATGCGCGGCTCGCTCGAGCAGATGATGTCGCAGTTGAAGACCGCGGGCCGCAAGGAATTCCCGCTGATCATCAAGGCCGACGTGCAGGGTTCGCTGGAAGCGATCCTCGGCTCGCTGGAGAAGCTCGGCACCGACGAAGTCGCCGCGCGCATCCTGCATGCCGGTGTCGGCGGCATCTCGGAATCCGACGTGACGCTCGCGGAAGGCTTCAACGCCGCGATCATCGGCTTCTCGGTTCGTGCCAACAAGGAGGCCGCTGCGGCCGCCAAGCGCAACGGCATCGAGATCCGCTACTACAACATCATCTACGACCTCGTGGACGACGTGAAGAAGGCCATGAGCGGCCTGCTCGCGCCGACCTTGCGCGAAACCATGCTGGGCAATGCCGCGATCCTGGAGATCTTCAACATCTCCAAGGTCGGCAAGGTCGCCGGCTGCCGCGTCACCGACGGCACCGTGGAACGCGGCGCCAATGTGCGCCTGATCCGCGACAACGTCGTCGTGCACGAAGGCAAGCTGTCGACGCTGAAGCGCTTCAAGGACGAAGTGAAGGAAGTCCAGTCCGGTCAGGAATGCGGCATGGCCTTCGAGAACTACCACGACATGCGCGCCGGTGACGTGATCGAGTGTTACCGCGTGGAGACGATCCAGCGCTCCCTGTAAGTCCAAATCTTACCGAAGCGCACGGATCTTTTTGAGCTGAAATAGCGAGAGTGCGGTGGCCGGATTTTTTCCGGCCATCCGCCTCTCATTCGTTTCAACAGGACAAATGACAATGCCCGTGTCCCAAACGCGGGCATGACGAGGTGATTTCCAGATGCCCCGCCATCATCAGAAGAAGAGTTCCGCGCCGGGCGGCTCGCAACGCCAGTTGCGCGTCGGCGAGCAGGTTCGCCATGCGATGGCCGAGATTCTGGCGCAAGGCAATGTGCATGATGCGGACCTCGAAGATCACATCATCACCGTGCCGGAGGTGCGGATGTCGCCCGACCTGAAGCTCGCAACAGTCTATGTGATGCCGCTCGGTGGCCGCGACACCGGGATCATCATCGCTGCGCTCGACCGCAACAAGAAATTCCTGCGCGGCGAGGTCGCGCGGCGCGTTAACCTGAAATTTGCACCTGATCTTCGCTTCCGCGTCGACGAACGATTCGACGAAGCGGAACGGATCGAGAAGCTTTTGCGAACACCTGCGGTGCAGAAGGACCTGGAACAGGATCCGGATTCGGATCGGGAAGAAGAGCAATGACGATGGACCCGGCTCACGGCACGATCGGCGGCGAAGAGACCGATCAGCGCGACGCGCAGAAAAATAATTTTGCGGACATGAGCGGCAATTCGCAGCCGGATCAGGAGCAGCGCCGCGTCAACAACGATCCGCGCGCAGGCAAGCAGAAGGGCAACCAGCCGCGCCGCGACCGGCGCGACGTCCATGGCTGGGTCGTGCTCGACAAGCCGATCGGCATGACCTCGACGCAGGCGGTCGCCGTGCTCAAGCGCCTTTTCAACGCCAAGCGCGCCGGTCATGCCGGTACGCTCGATCCGCTCGCCTCCGGCGGCCTGCCGATCGCGCTCGGCGAGGCCACCAAGACCGTCCCCTTCGTCATGGACGGCCGCAAGCGCTACCAGTTCACCGTGTGCTGGGGCGAGGAGCGCGACACCGACGACATCGAGGGCCGGGTGACCGCGATCTCCGACCAGCGCCCGACACGGGAGGCCATTCTGGCCCTGCTGCCCCGCTTCACCGGCGTGATCGAGCAGATCCCGCCGCGCTATTCCGCGATCAAGGTCCAGGGCGAGCGCGCCTACGATCTCGCCCGCGACGGCGAGATCGTGGAACTGGCTCCCCGCCCGGTCGAGATTCACCATTTAACCCTTGTAGATCAACCGGATAACGACCGGTCCGTGTTCGAGGCGGAGTGCGGCAAGGGCACCTATGTCCGCGCGCTGGCCCGCGATATGGGCCGGATTCTCGGGACTTACGGTCATATCTGCGCGCTGCGGCGGACCCTGGTCGGCCCATTTGACGAAAACGACATGATTCCGCTGGATCAGCTGGAGGCTTTGTGCGATAGAGCCGCGTCCGGCGAGGGCAGCCTCGCCGACGCGCTTATGCCCGTTGAGACCGCGCTGGACGACATCCCGGCACTGGCCGTCACTCGGGCTGATGCGGCAAGGCTCCATCGGGGCCAGGCCGTTTTGTTGCGCGGACGGGATGCGCCCACTTGTAGCGGCACAGTCTATGTCACGGTGGCAGGCCGGCTTCTCGCGCTTGCTGAAGTTGGCAATGGCGAAATCATCCCCAAGCGTGTGTTCAACCTGACCGGCCTGACTGCCAGCTCCGGTCGCAACGAGAGAAATTGACGATGTCGATTGCCGCAGAACGCAAAGCGGAAGTCATCAAGACGAATGCCAACAAGGCCGGCGACACCGGCTCGCCCGAGGTTCAGGTCGCGATCCTGTCGGAACGCATCAACAACCTCACCAACCATTTCAAGACCCACGTGAAGGACAACCATTCGCGTCGCGGCCTCTTGAAGCTGGTTTCGACCCGCCGTTCGCTGCTCGATTACCTCAAGAAGAGGGACGAGGCGCGGTACAAGGCACTGCTCGAGAAGCACAACATTCGTCGTTAAGAGTTCTTGCGCGCGCCAACGGCGCGCGTTTTTGCGCGTGGTTTCGAACGAAAGCGTTTGTTCAAAGGTTTTTGATCGAGGCTGCGTGCGCGTCGGGTGCGGGCCCAAAGCGCGATAAGAATCGCACTTTGGATTGTTGTTTGAGCATGATCTTGTCGGAAAACCGCTTCGCACTTTTCCGGATCATACTCGAGTGACGATTCGCATCCGGGGCATGATCGGCGAAGACCGCGGTTCGGTGTTCGCGTTCGTGCCGACTGACAGTCCAGCGGCAATCCGGCGGCTGGGCAAAACGGGCAAGGCGCCCGTATGACCCGAAGGGATGGACGCCATCCGAAATCCAAAAACCATGGCAGGATCGCAGGACGCTGATCGCCCTCTTCGATCAACGTCCCGCAATCTTGCGCATGGTTTTTGTTTTTCGATCCGTCCTTCTTTCGAGAACCCATGAAAGAAGACATCTATGTTCAATAAGCATTCGGTCGAGATCGACTGGGGTGGACGTCCCCTCAAGCTGGAAACCGGCAAGATCGCGCGCCAGGCCGACGGCGCCGTCGTCGCCACCTATGGCGAGACGGTGGTGCTCGCCACCGTCGTCGCGGCGAAGTCGCCGCGCGAAGGCGTCGACTTCCTGCCGCTGACCGTCGACTACCAGGAAAAGACCTACGCCGCGGGCCGCATTCCCGGCGGCTATTTCAAGCGCGAGGGCCGTCCGACCGAGAAGGAGACGCTGGTCTCCCGCCTGATCGACCGTCCGATCCGCCCGCTGTTCGTCGACGGCTGGCGCAACGAGACCCAGGTGATCGTCACCGTGCTGTCGCACGACATGGAGAACGATCCCGATATCGTCGCGCTGGTGGCCTCGTCGGCTGCGCTGACCCTGTCGGGCGCTCCGTTCAAGGGCCCGATCGGCGCCGCGCGCGTCGGCTTCGCCAATGACGAGTTCATCCTCAACCCGACGCTCGACGAGATGGTCGACACCCAGCTCGACCTCGTCGTGGCCGGCACCGCCGACGCCGTGCTGATGGTGGAATCGGAAGCCAAGGAACTGAACGAAGACATCATGCTCGGCGCGGTCATGTTCGGTCACCGTCACTTCCAGCCGGTGATCAACGCGATCATCGAGCTTGCCGAGAAGGCCGCGAAGGAACCGCGCGAAGTCACCGTGATCGACAACTCGGCGCTCGAAAAGGAAATGCTCGGCATGGTCGAGCAGGAGCTGCGCGCCGCCTACGCCATTCCGGTCAAGCAGGATCGCTACGCCGCGGTCGGCAAGGTCAAGGAAAAGGTGATCGCGCACTACTTCCCCGAAGGGCAGGAGCCGAAATACGACAAGCTGCGCATCGGCGGCGTGTTCAAGGAGCTCGAAGCCAAGATCGTTCGCTGGAACATCCTCGACACCGGCAAGCGCATCGACGGGCGCGACAGCAAGACCGTGCGCAACATCATCGCCGAAGTCGGCGTGCTGCCCCGCGCCCACGGCTCGGCACTGTTCACCCGCGGCGAGACCCAGGCGGTGGTCGTGACCACGCTCGGCACCGGCGAAGACGAGCAGTACATCGACGCGCTGTCGGGAACGTACAAAGAGACGTTCCTGCTGCACTACAACTTCCCTCCCTACTCGGTCGGCGAGACCGGCCGCCTCGGCGGCACCAAGCGCCGCGAGATCGGCCACGGCAAGCTGGCCTGGCGCGCGATCCATCCGGTGCTGCCGCCGCATCACGAGTTTCCGTACACGATCCGCGTGGTCTCGGAGATCACCGAATCCAACGGTTCCTCGTCGATGGCTTCGGTCTGCGGCGCCTCGCTCGCGCTGATGGACGCCGGCGTTCCGCTGAAGCGGCCGACCGCGGGCATTGCGATGGGCCTGATCCTCGAAGACAAGCGCTTCGCGGTTCTCTCCGACATCCTCGGTGACGAAGATCATCTCGGCGACATGGACTTCAAGGTCGCCGGCACGGAAGCGGGCATCACCTCGCTCCAGATGGACATCAAGATCGAGGGCATCACCGAAGAGATCATGAAGGTCGCACTCGGCCAGGCCAAGGATGGGCGTATCCACATCCTCGGCGAAATGGCCAAGGCACTCACCAACGCCCGTGCCGAGCTCGGCGAATATGCGCCGCGCATCGAAACCTTCAAGATCGCCACCGACAAGATCCGCGAAGTGATCGGCACCGGCGGCAAGGTGATCCGCGAGATCGTCGAGAAGACCGGCGCCAAGGTCAACATCGAGGACGACGGCACCGTGAAGGTCGCCTCCAGCGACGGCGAGGCGATGAAGGCCGCGATCAAGTGGATCAAGTCGATCGCCTCCGATCCGGAAGTCGGCCAGATCTATGACGGCACCGTCGTCAAGGTGATGGAGTTCGGAGCCTTCGTGAACTTCTTCGGCTCCAAGGACGGTCTCGTCCACATCAGCCAGCTCGCTTCGGCGCGCGTGCAGAAGACCTCCGATGTCGTCAAGGAAGGCGACAAGGTCAAGGTCAAGCTGCTCGGCTTCGACGACCGCGGCAAGACCCGCCTGTCGATGAAGGTGGTCGACCAGACCACCGGCGAAGACCTCGAAGGCAAGGGCGGCGACGGCGAGAAGGCCCCGCGCGAAGCGGCCGGCGAGTAATCGCTCGGGACCATCGGAAACACGAGGGGCGGCCGAGAGGCCGCCCTTTTCATTGGCCGTCAGCAGCCTGCATCACCGGAATGGCAATGCGCGATTCCGCCGCAGCGTCACAATGACTGCGATCGAAACCGGCGATGGTCGCTGCTGCGTACCTGTTGTCACGGCCGTCCGCCGTATCGGCGGATCGTCCCCAGACAGGAGAACCACATGTCATCCCTATCCCGGCGCCGTCTCATGGTCGCTGCAACCGGCCTCGTCGCGACTGCTGCTGCCCCGCGCCTCCTGTTCGCGCAGGCTGCCATGGCGGCCGCAGGTCCGTTCAAGCTAGAACCGCTGGCCTATCCGGCGAACGCGCTGGAACCGCATATCGATGCCAAGACGATGGAGATCCATCACGACCGCCATCACCAGGCGTTCATCACCAACCTGAACAATTTCGCCAAGGACAATCCGCAGCTCGCGGAAAAGCCTGTCGGCGAAGTGCTGGGCAATCTCGGCGCCGTGCCGGAAGCAATCCGCACCGGCGTCCGCAACAGCATGGGCGGCCACGCCAATCACACGATGTTCTGGCAGATCATGGGGCCGAACGGCGGCAAGCCGGAAGGTGCCCTGCTCGCTGCAATCGACAGCGATCTGGGCGGCATGGAAAAATTCCAGACCGACTTCAACGCAGCCGGCGGGCGCGTGTTCGGCTCGGGCTGGGTGTTCGTGACTGTCGGCAAGGATGGCAAGCTCGCGATCGAGACGCGGCCCAACCAGGACAATCCGATGATGGACGGCAAGCGCGCGCTGCTCGGTAACGACGTCTGGGAGCACGCCTATTACCTGAACTACCAGAACCGTCGCGCCGATTATCTCAAGGCATGGTGGAACACGGTGAACTGGAAGGTCGTGGGCGAACGTTTTACAGCCGCCAAGGCCGGCACACTCGACGTGTGACGACAATCCGGGCCAACGAAAAAGGGCGACCTCTCGGCCGCCCTTTTGTTTGTCGCTTGCTGATCGGGATCAGGCCGCGATGTCGTACCGGTCGAGGTTCATCACCTTGGTCCAGGCCTTGGCGAAGTCATTGACGAACTGCTCCTTGGAATCCGAAGTGGCATAGACCTCGGCGTAGGCGCGAAGCTGCGAGTGCGCACCGAAGATCAGGTCGGCGCGCGTGCCGGTCCACTTCACCGCATTGGTCTTGCGGTCGCGGGCCTCGTAGGTGCCGTCAGCCGCCGCCGTCCACTGCGCACCCATGTCGAGCAGGTTGACGAAGAAGTCGTTGCTGAGCGTGCCCACCTTGGCGGTGAGAACACCGTGCTTCGAACCGTTCGCGTTGGCGCCGAGCACACGCAGGCCGCCGACGAGCACGGTCAGTTCGGGACCGGAGAGCTTCAACAGCTGCGCGCGATCGACGAGGGCTTCTTCCTGCTGCAGGAATTGATGCCGCTTGCCGACGTAGTTGCGGAAGCCATCGGCCCGCGGCTCCAGCGGAGCAAAGGATGCAGCGTCGGTCTGCTCCTGCGAGGCATCCATGCGACCCGGCGTGAAGCCGACCTTCACGTCGACGCCGGCATCCTTCGCGGCCTTCTCGACCGCGGCGGTGCCGCCGAGCACGATCAGGTCCGCAAGCGAGACCTTCTTCGCACCGGCCGAGGCGTTGAACTCCTTCTGGATCGCTTCGAGCTTGCCCAGAACCTTCGAGAGCTGGGCCGGCTGGTTCACCTCCCAGTCCTTCTGCGGGGCAAGACGGATGCGTGCGCCGTTGGCGCCGCCGCGCTTGTCGGAGCCGCGGAACGTCGAGGCCGACGCCCATGCGGTCGAAACCAGCTCGGAGACCGAGAGGCCCGAAGCCAGGATCTTGGTCTTCAGCGCGGCGATGTCCTGATCGCTGGCCAGCTCGTGATTCACCGCCGGAATCGGGTCCTGCCAGATCAGCGTCTCCTTCGGCACCAGCGGGCCGAGATAGCGCTGGATCGGTCCCATGTCGCGGTGGGTGAGCTTGAACCAGGCGCGGGCAAAGGCGTCCGCGAACTGATCCGGGTTCTCCAGGAAGCGACGCGAGATCTTCTCATAGGCCGGATCGAAGCGCAGCGAGAGGTCGGTCGTCAGCATCGTCGGCCGGTGCTTCTTCGACTTGTCGAACGCATCGGGAATGATCGCGTCGGCGCCCTTCGCCGCCCACTGGTTCGCGCCGCCCGGGCTCTTCGTCAGCTCCCATTCGAAATTGAACAGGTTCTCGAAGAAATTGTTGCTCCACTTCGTCGGCGTCTTGGTCCATGTCACCTCGAGTCCGCTGGTGATGGAATCGCCAGCCAGGCCCGACGCGTGCTTGCTCTTCCAGCCGAGGCCCTGATCCTCGAGCGCGCCCGCTTCCGGCTCCGGTCCGACCAGCGACGGATCGCCCGCGCCGTGGGTCTTGCCAAAACTGTGGCCGCCGGCGATCAGCGCGACGGTTTCCTCGTCGTTCATCGCCATGCGGGCGAACGTCTCGCGGATGTCCTTGGCCGCGGCGACCGGATCCGGCTTGCCGTTCGGGCCTTCCGGATTGACGTAGATGAGGCCCATCTGCACCGCGCCGAGCGGTTCGGCGAGTTCGCGTTCGCCACTGTAGCGCTCATCGCCCAGCCACGTGCCTTCGGGACCCCAATAGAGCTCTTCCGGCTCCCAGACGTCGGCGCGGCCACCGGCGAAACCGAACGTCTTGAAGCCCATCGACTCCAGCGCGACATTGCCGGCGAGCACCATCAGATCGGCCCAGGAGAGCTTGCGGCCGTATTTCTGCTTGATCGGCCAGAGCAGCCGACGCGCCTTGTCGAGATTGGCGTTGTCAGGCCAGCTGTTGAGCGGGGCGAACCGCTGCTGACCGGCGCCGGCGCCACCGCGACCGTCGGTGGTGCGATAGGTGCCCGCGCTGTGCCAGGCCATGCGGATCATCAGGCCGCCATAGTGGCCGAAGTCGGCGGGCCACCATTCCTGCGAATCCGTCATCAGAGCGGTCAGGTCCTTGATGACCGCCTTGAGGTCGAGCGACTTGAATTCCCTGGCGTAGTCGAACTCCTTGCCCATCGGATCGGACAGGCCGGAATTCTTGTGCAGCATCTCGATGCTGAGCTGGGTTGGCCACCAATCGCGGTTCGCCGGCACGCGTTTTCCACCCGAAAACGGGCACTTTGAAGTGTCGTCCATGAATACCTCCTCTGGTGGCGTCGAACTCGCGCCTTTGACCAGGTCAAGCCACTCTAGGCCTCCCATTCCATCAGGGGAAGTTGACTTTAATGATCGCTGCGATAGGATTTTCTGATGGCTAACGTGACGATGCGCCAGCTCAGGTATTTCGACGCGCTGGCGCGTCACGGCCATTTCGGCCGCGCGGCGGAGGCAAGCGCCATCTCGCAGCCGGCCCTGTCGATGCAGATCAAGGAACTCGAGGAGGCGCTCGGCGGCCTGCTGCTGGAGCGCAGCGCCCGCCAGGTGGCGCTGACCCGGTTCGGCGAAGAGCTCGCGCCACGCGTCCGCGACATCCTGCGCTCGGTCGATGAGCTCGGCGATTTCGCGCGCGCCTCGCAGGACCGCTTTGCGGGCCGGCTGCGGATCGGCATGATCCCGACGATCGCGCCCTATCTGCTGCCCAAGATCACCAAGAATCTCACGCGCATGCATCCCGAGCTGGACATCCGCGTGCGCGAGACGATGACGCCGCGGCTGATCCAGGAACTGGTGGAAGGCCGGCTCGATACCGCCATCGTCGCGCTGCCGGTGTCGGAGCCCTCGCTCACCGAGGTCGCGCTGTTCGACGAGAAATTCCTGCTGGTGCGGCCGGGTTCCGATGAAGGCACGCCGGTGCCGTCGCGGGAGATGATGCGCGAGATGCGGCTGTTGCTGCTCGAAGAAGGCCACTGCTTCCGCGATCAGGCGCTGTCCTTCTGCAACATGCAATCGGCGCCGCCGCGCGAGATGCTGGACGCGAATTCGCTGTCGACGCTGGTGCAGATGGTCAGCGCCGGCATCGGCGTGACCTTGATTCCCGAGATGGCCGTGCCGGTGGAGACGCGATCGGCCTCGGTCTCGCTGGCGCGTTTCCGCGACCCGCAGCCGTCGCGCACCATCGGCATGGTCTGGCGCAAGACCAGCCCGCTGGCTCGGCAACTCCTGCAAATCTCCGAAGTGGTGTGCCTGTCGGCCGGCAAGGCGCGCGCACGGCCATCCGTGCGCAGTCAGCGGGCTTGACGCGGCGATGTCGCATCCGATCATCCGCCCAGCCCGCGCCGACGAATATGACGAGGTCGGCCGCGTCTGGATGGAAAGCTGGGTCTCGACCGGGCTCGGCGAAGCGAGCGCCTTCCTGCTGGCAAACCTGCGTGCGCGGATCCACCGCGAGATAGAGGCCGGCTGGAGCCTGTTCGTCGCCGACGACAACGGCACGCTCGCGGCGATGCTGGCGCTGCATCTGCCGAAGCTCTATCTCGACATGCTGTTCGTCGCCCCCGCCTATCAGGGGCAATCGCTCGGCCGCCAATTGCTCGCTTTCACGCGCACGCAAATGCCCGACGAGATGTACCTGCGCTGCGTCCGCGAGAACGAAAAAGCCTGGCGCTGGTACGAGCGCGAGGGTTTTGTGTTCGAGAAGGAAGAGATCGAGCCCTCGAACGGGTTCATGATGAAGTATTACCGGTGGAAGAACAAAGGAAACGCGCCATGATCAAACTCTACTGGTCGCCGCGCTCGCGTTCGTTCTCGACGCTCTGGCTGATGGAGGAGAGCGGACTGCCCTATGAGCGCGTGCTGACGGACATTTCGACGGGCGCGCAGAAGGCGCCGGACTATTTGAAGATCAATCCGATGGGCAAGGTGCCGGCGCTGACCGACGGCGATGCCGCGCTCGGCGAAGCCGCCGCTATCTGCGCCTATATCGCCGATCGCTATCCGGATACGAAGCTCGCGCCAGACGTGACCGATCCGCGCCGCGCGCGTTACCTGCAATGGCTGTTCTTCTCGCCAAGCTGCATCGAACCCGCCATCATCCAGATCTTCACCAGGATCGAGATCCCGACATCGACCGCGGCCTGGGGCAGCGCGACGCAGGTCTTCGACGTGCTGGAAGCCGCGCTTGCCAAGGGGCCGTGGATCCTCGGCGAGGAGTTTTCGGCCGCCGACATCACGATCGGCTCGGGCCTGAATTTCGCGGTGCGCGTGTTCAAGATGGTGCCGTCGCGCCCGGCCTTCGATGCCTATATCGCACGCTGCATGGCGCGTCCGGCGTTCCAGCGCGGAGAGAAGATCGCGGCGGGGTAGCGGCCCGCCCTAATCCGACGTTTTCAAATCGTCCGGCCTCGGCATCAGCACGGTGTTGTAGCCGGAATCGACATAGTGGATCTCGCCGGTCACGCCGCCGGAGAGATCCGACAGCAGATACAGCGCCGAGCCGCCAAGCTCGTCGAGCGTGACGCCGCGGCGGAGCGGCGAATGCTTTTGCATGAAGGCGAACATCGCGCGCGCCTCGCCGATGCCGGAGCCGGCGAGCGTGCGGATGGGACCGGCCGAGATCGCGTTGACGCGGATGCCGCGCGGTCCGAAATCGGAGGCGAGATAGCGCACCGAGGCTTCCAGCGCCGCCTTGGCGACGCCCATCACGTTGTAGTTCGGCATCGCGCGCTCCGAAGCGCCGAAGGTCAGCGTGACCATGCTGCCGCCCTCCGTCATCAGCTCCGCGGCACGCTTGGCGACTTCCGTGAAGGAGAAGCAGGAGATCACCATGGTGCGCGAAAAATTCTCGCGGCTGGTGTCGGCGTAACGGCCCTTCAGCTCGTTCTTGTCGGCAAAGCCGATCGCGTGGATCACGAAATCGAGCTGGCCCCACTTCTCGCGCAGCGCAGCGAAGGTGGCATCGACGCTGGCGATGTCCTCGACGTCGCAGGGCAACACCAGTTCCACGCCGAGAGACTCCGCCAGCGGCTTGACGCGCTTTCCCAGGGCCTCGCCCTGGAAGGTGAAGGCAAGCTCGGCGCCATGGGCATGCAGCGTCTTCGCCATACCCCAGGCGATCGAATGATCATTGGCGATCCCCATGATCAGACCGCGCTTGCCTTTCATCAAACCTTCCATTGCCTCGCAACTCCCATTATCCGAGGTCGTCGCTCACGCATGTGGGCGATACAATATTCTGGCGGCGATCATTGTAGGCCGGGAAACCGAAGGGTGCTGGCTCACACGTCCAGCCGGCTGAACACCAGCGTGGCGTTGGTGCCGCCGAAGCCGAAGGAGTTCGACAGCACGGTGCCGATTTTGACGTTGTCGATGCGCTTGCGCACGATCGGCATGTCGGCGAAGGCGGGATCGAGCTCCTGGATGTGAGCGCTCTCGCAGATGAAGCCGTTGTTCATCATCAGCAGTGAATAGATCGCTTCCTGCACGCCGGTTGCGCCCAGGGAGTGACCGGTCAGCGCCTTGGTCGCCGAGATCGGCGGACACTTGTCGCCATTTCCGAACACCCTGCGGAGCGCATCGATCTCCGGCGGATCGCCGGCCGGCGTCGATGTCGCGTGCGGATTGATGTAGTCGACCTTGGTCTTCACGGTCGACATTGCCATGCGCATGCAGCGCTCGGCGCCCTCGCCGGAGGGTGCGACCATGTCGTAGCCGTCGGACGTCGCGCCGTAACCGACGATCTCGCCGTAGATGCGCGCGCCGCGCGCCTTGGCATGCTCGAGCTCCTCCAGCACCAGCACGCCAGCGCCGCCGGCAATCACGAAGCCGTCGCGGTTGACGTCGTAGGGACGCGAGGCGGTGGCAGGCGTATCGTTGTACTTCGAGGACATCGCGCCCATGGCGTCGAACAGCACCGACAGCGACCAGTCCAGCTCTTCGCAGCCGCCGGCGAAGATGACGTCCTGCTTGCCGATCTGGATCGTCTCATAGGCGTTGCCGACGCAATGGTTCGACGTCGCACAGGCCGACGAGATCGAATAGTTCACGCCCTTGATCTTGAACCAGGTCGCAAGTGTCGCGGAGGCCGTGGACGACATCGCCTTCGGCACTGCAAACGGTCCGACGCGCTTCGGCCCCTTGGTGCGGGTGATGTCGGCAGCCTCGACGATGGTGCGGGCGGACGGACCGCCGGAGCCCATGATGATGCCGGTGCGGATATTGGAGATGTCGTCGGGCGACAGACCGGAATCCTGGATCGCCTGCTCCATCGCGACGTGATTCCAGGCAGCGCCCTGACCGAGGAAACGCATTGCGCGGCGGTCGACCACCGTCGAAGGATCGAGCGACGGCGCACCCTGCACCTGCGAGCGGAAGCCGAGCTCGGCATATTTCTCAGCCCGCGAAATGCCCGACTTCGCCTCGTGAAGGCTCGCAAGCACTTCCTGGGTGTTGTTTCCGATGGACGAAACGATGCCCATTCCGGTGACCACAACCCGCCTCATGACAGCCTCGCCTTACTCGTTGTCGTCTTGGTGATGCGCTCAGCCCAGGCTCGTGCCCTGCTTGAACAGGCCGACCTTCAAATCCTTCGCGCGATAGATAATCTGGTCGTCGACCGAAAGCCATCCGTCGGCGATACCGAGCACCAGCTTTGAACGCATCACGCGCTTGATATCGACGTTGTACACAACCTTGCGGGCCTCGGGCAGCACCTGACCGCTGAACTTCAGCTCATTCAGGCCGAGTGCCCGCCCACGACCCTCGCCCCCGGTCCAACCCAGATAAAAGCCGACCATTTGCCACAGCGCGTCGAGGCCGAGGCAGCCGGGCATCACGGGATCGTTCTTGAAGTGGCAGCCGAAGAACCAGAGGTCGGGCTTCACGTCGAGCTCGGCGCGCACCACGCCCTTGCCGAACTCGCCGCCATTGTCGCTGATGTCCGTGATGCGGTCGAACATCAGCATCGGCGGCAACGGCAGCTGGGCATTGCCCGGGCCGAACATCTCACCGCGGGCACATGCCAGCAGGTCTTCGTATTCGTATCCGTTGCGCCTGTTCAGCATGCACGAGCCTCTGTTCTAATCCCGATGGAGCGGCGTTTTGGCGAAAATGGGCCCGTCTCGGTCGGAGAGCAACGCCAATTGCCACCGTCAGGCGCGGCTTCCGCAAGCCCCGGATGGACTGCGGGCCTGGCCTTCAGGCCTGGCTGCCCCAAAATCGGCTGCGCGGAACCGCGGGCTCTCTAACACAGGCGATTTCAGTGGCAAAGCGCTCTCGTGAAGGTAAAATGACGTGGTCCTCGCCAGGTTCCAAGACTGATTAGAACCTCTCTAGTTGCGAGAAACTTGCATCTGCATCTTTCTGTTCTTATATTGCAGGGAGTTATTGTTCACGCGTGCCCGAAATCTGGAAATGAACGAGAATTCCGCGCCCCATCACGACGACGACGTCCATTCCGCGGCCCTTCTGTCCGGCCGCCAGCCGGCTTTGACCGGCTGCCCGTGGCACGATGTCAACGAAATGCTCCAGTCCGCGGGGCTTCGTCCGACGCGCCAGCGCATGGCGCTCGGCTGGCTCCTGTTCGGCAAGGGTGCGCGTCATCTCACGGCTGAAATGCTCTACGAGGAAGCGACCCTGGCCAAGGTCCCGGTCTCTCTGGCGACCGTCTACAACACGCTGAACCAGCTCACCGATGCCGGCCTGCTCCGTCAGGTCAGTGTCGACGGCACCAAGACCTATTTCGACACCAACGTGACGACCCACCATCACTACTACCTCGAGAACAGCCATGAGCTGGTCGATATCGAGGATCCGCATCTGGCGCTGTCCAAGATGCCGGAGGTGCCCGAGGGTTACGAGATCGCGCGCATCGACATGGTCGTGCGGCTGCGCAAGAAGCGCTGAGGTTTCCCTGCTCGGCTGATTTGACCATCATGGCCGGGAATTCCCGGCCATTGTCGTTTCAGGCCGTCAGTTCACCTGCTCGTCCGAATAGACGCCCCAGAGACGCTCCTGCTGGATCCAGCCGTCAAAGCCGTTGCCGATGACGTGGCACCAGTTTGCGCTGCACTTCTTCACCTGCGTGACGACGCCGGCCTGGAGTTTTGCTGCAACCGCGCTCTCGGGATCGGCCTGATCATAGATCGGTGCAAGCTCGTCCTTGTGCTTCATGGTGACGACCGCGGTGCGGCGGCCCGACAGCAGCGAATGGTAGACCCAGCCCTCGGCGCCCTCGGAA
This sequence comes from Bradyrhizobium sp. SZCCT0153, assembly GCF_018129995.1. Classification (GTDB taxonomy): domain Bacteria; phylum Pseudomonadota; class Alphaproteobacteria; order Rhizobiales; family Xanthobacteraceae; genus Bradyrhizobium; species Bradyrhizobium japonicum_G. The sequence continues at coordinate 366,321 of NZ_JAFCKS010000003.1, read as the reverse complement.
TCGCGCACCCGGCGCCAGTTCTCGAACTCGGCGGTGATTTCGACCGGCAGGCCGGCGCGGGTATAGACCCAGGCGACGTCATTGTCCTTGGTCGGGCCGGCGCGGACGTTGACGTGATCCGATTTGAGGCTGACATAGCGCGGCACGGGGAGGCCGCTGGCGGTCTGGGGCGTGCTGTCCTTGGCTGAGTGCCCGGGGCTGACCGAGGCGCTCAACCAGGTGCAAACGAGCGCCATCACCGAACAAAAACGCCCCAACGCCATCAACCCGTCTCCTGTCGAAGACCCCTACCAAGCCGGGCCTTCACCTCACAATTCCACAACCGCGCCGCATTCTCCCCTGACCCGCCCCACGCGGGTGTTCCCGAGCCCTTTGCCCGTGGTTCTTGTCTTGGCCCGGCCTTCTGCTAGAGAGGACGGACATCTGAACAACCAGTTTGCCCGATTTTCCGGCCGGAAATGTCGGGAGAGCTTGAAGGAAACGCCGGGGACGACACGGCAATGGCAGTGTCGAACAACCGGGTTAATGAGGCCTCAACGGGCCGGCCTTTGGTGACAGAGGCGGCTTGCATCGCCTCATGAGGGCAGGACATGTCGGTGAAGAAAAAGCCCCTCGTCGTGGTGACGCGCAAGCTCCCGGACTCGATCGAGACCCGGATGCGTGAGCTGTTCGACGCGCGGATCAATCTCGACGACACGCCGATGTCGGGCGAGCAGATCGCGGAAGCCGCGCGCACCGCCGACGTGCTGGTTCCGACCGTCACCGATCACATCTCCGCCGACATCGTCAATCAGCCCGACTGCAGGCTTCGCCTGATCGCCAATTTCGGCAACGGCGTCGACAACATCGACGTCGAGGCCGCCCATGCCCGCGGCATCACGGTCACCAACACGCCGAAGGTTCTGACCGAAGACACCGCCGACATGACCATGGCTCTGATCCTCGCCGTGCCGCGGCGGATGATCGAAGGTGCCTCGATCCTGACGGAAGGAAAGCCCTGGCCGGGCTGGTCGCCGACCTGGATGCTCGGCCATCGCATCGGGGGCAAGCGCCTCGGCATCATCGGCATGGGCCGGATCGGCCAGGCGGTGGCGCGCCGCGCCCGCGCCTTCGGCTTGCAGATTCACTATCACAACCGCCGCCCCGTCGCGCCGAAGATCGCCGAGGAACTGGGCGCGACCTATTGGGAAAGTCTCGACCAGATGCTGGCGCGGATGGACATCATCTCGGTGAACTGTCCGCACACGCCGGCGACCTACCATCTGCTTTCGGCGCGCCGGCTGAAGCTGATCCGGAAAGACGCCTACATCGTCAACACCGCGCGCGGCGAGGTCACCGACGAGGACACGCTGATCAAGCTGATCGAAGGCGGCGAGATCGGCGGCGCCGGCCTGGACGTCTACGAGCACGAGCCCGCGGTCAATCCAAAACTGGTGCGGCTCGCCAAGGCCGGCAAGGTGACGCTGCTGCCGCATATGGGCTCGGCCACCATCGAGGGCCGCGTCGAGATGGGCGAGAAGGTGATCATCAACATCCGCACCTTCCTCGACGCCCACAAGCCGCCTGATCGCGTGCTGCCGAGCATGCTGTAAAGCGCTGCGGCCGGGGGCGCGCAGACTTGAACGGAGCGGCCGGCGTACCGCGGCCGCCCCGAGGCATTCACTGCTTCGCCAGGGCGGCCAGGATCGGGCCGGCTTCGGCGTCTTCCACGCATGGAGTGACAGTGATCTCCATGACGTTGGCCCATTGGGCGTACCATTGGTACATGGCCTTCGGGTCGTTGCTCTCCGAAATTGCAAAGCCCGTCCCGTTCATTCCGTGCCAGCGGCCGAGCATCTTCACGCCTTCCGGCGGCACGCCCCCTGTCTTCAGAAATTTTTCGATCGCGGAATCGATCAAATTCGGGGGCAATTTCCAGCTCGAGATGTACTTCATAGTAATCTCCAATCTGAAATATCCATTTGCCTTGCGGCGATGCGAATTCAATCACGAAGAAAGACACTTGCAAGTGTCGATTTAGGCCCGTCCCAATCCCTGTCGGGAACGGTAGGGGCGACGCGCAGGTTGCGACTGTTCCGCACTGCAACGTACCGCTTCTCGGTCATCGCTTGTGCTCTCGTGCGGCGTGCCTACTCCCGATGGATGCTTAGATCATCGAACACAGGCCCATCGCCGTTGAGCGGATTGGCCGGATCGCGCCTGTAACGCAGCGTCTCGAAGCGCATCGCGCGCGCATCGATCATCAGGAGGCGGCCGACAAGGCCGTCGCCAAAGCCGACGATTTCGCGGATCGCCTCCAGCGCCATCATCGAGCCGAGCACGCCCGCGAGCGCGCCCATGACGCCGGCCTCCGCGCAGGCCGGCACCGTGCCGGGCGGCGGCGCCTCGGGAAACAGGCAGCGATAGGTCGGATTGAATTCGCCCTGCTCGTTTGTCTCATGCGCGCGGATGGTAGTGAGCGAGCCGTCGAAGGTGCCGAGCGCCGCCGTGATCAGCGGCCGCTTCGCGAAGAAGCAGGCGTCCGAAGCCAGATAGCGCGTCGAGAAATTGTCGGAGCCGTCGAGCACGAGGTCGTAGTCGCCGATCAGGTTGAGCGCGTTGTCGGCGTTGAGCCAGGTGGCGTGGCCGACGAAGCGGACATGCGGATTGAGCGCGGTGATCCGTTCGGCCGCGCTCTCGACCTTGTGCCGGCCGATATCAGGCGTGGTGTGGATGACCTGGCGCTGGAGGTTGGACAGCGACACCACGTCGTCATCGACCACGCCGAGCGTGCCGATCCCGGCGGCAGCCAGATACATCAGCGCAGGCGCGCCGAGCCCGCCGGCGCCGATCACCAGCACGGAGGCCCGCTTCAGCGCGGCCTGGCCGGGACCACCGACATCGCGCAGCACGATATGGCGGGCATAGCGTTCGAGTTCGTCCGGGCTCAGCATCGTCGTCCTTCGTTCTCTCAACCCTCATGGTGAGGGGCGCGGAAGGCGCATCTCGAACCATGAAGGCCCCGATATCACCCGCGGCCATCCTTCGAGACGCGGCCCAAGGCCGCTCCTCAGGATGAGGGCCTGCGTTCGTGGCCTCTATCGCCAACTGAACCACCCCAACATTGTTCGCGACCAACGAGATGTGCTTCAATGGCATTGCGTTCAATGGGCTGGCTGGATTTGTCATGAGATCGATGCTTGCGGCAACACTGATGTTTGCGGCTGCCACAGGCGCGAGCGCCCAGATGACGACGCCGCAGGTCCCCGGCACCAAGCCGAAGGTGGTCCAGACCGTTCCGATCCGTCCTCCCGCCTTGCAGACGGCATCCGAGACCGCCGATGCGATGGCGCAGGCAGAACGGCTGTCGCTGCAGTCCGACCTCGCTTGGGTCGGCCAATATAACGGCGTCATCACCGGCGACGTCAGTGCGCGCATGGTCGACGCGATCAAGGAGTACCAGAAGAACAAGGGCGGCAAGCCGACCGGCGTGCTCAATCCGCAGGAGCGCGCCGCACTCGCCGAGACCGCAAGGCGGAAGCAGGACAGCGTCGGCTGGAAAATCGTGACGGAGATGACCAGCGGCGCCCGGCTCGGCATCCCCGGCAAGCTGGTGCCGCAGCAGGCGACCGACGCCAACGGCTCGAAATGGACCTCGCCGACGGGAACGGTGCAAGTGCTGCTCAGCCGCCGCAAGGAGGCAAACCCGAGCACTGCAAAGCTTGCGGAAGCGGAGAAGAAGGAACCGGCCGGGCGCAAGGTCGACTACACCGTGGTGAAGCCCGACTTCTTCGTGCTGTCGGGATTGCAGGGCCTGAAGAAGTTCTACGTGCGCGGCACCTTCAAGGGTGACGAAGTTCGCATCATGACGATCCTCTACGATCAGGCCACCGAGAACACGGTCGAGCCGGTCGTGATCGCGATGTCGAGCGCGTTCAATGCATTTCCGTCGGGCCCGCAGACCGGGCCGCCGCCGCGCAAGAACGTCGAATACGGCACCGGCATCGTCGTCAGCGACGATGGCGCGATCATCGCCGACCGGCTCGTCACCGATAGCTGTCTTGCGATCACCATCGCCGGCTATGGCAGCGCCGACCGTCTCGCCGAGGACAAGGAGCACGATCTCGCGCTGCTGCACATCTACGGCGCGCGTGGGTTGAAACCGCTCAACCTCGCAAATGGCGCGGCGAAGACGAGTGTCGATGTCGTCGGCATCGCCGATCCGCAGAGCCAGGGCGGAGCAGCCGGTGTGTCGAGCCTCAAGGGTGCGCTGGCGCCGGTCACGAGCAGCGATTCCGCACTGTCTCCGCCGCCGGCGGTCGGATTCTCCGGCAGCCCCGCGATCGACGGCGACGGCAAATTCGCCGGCGTCGCGCTGTTGAAGCCGGCGATGGTCGCAGGACCCGCGACAGCGGTGCCGGCCTCACAGGCGGTGATGGTCTCCGCGGAGACGGTGCGCGATTTCCTGAAGGCGAACGGTGTCACGGCGAACGGCACGTCGACGGATGCGAAGACCGCCGTCGTGCGCGTGATCTGCGTGCGGAAGTAGCGATCAGCTCAGCCTGAACCTGATCCCGGCCTTCGCGAGACCTCCTGAAATACCGACCGGCGTGCCGTCCGCGCGCCAGCAGGCGGCGCCGGTCATGGTGCCGTCGTCGTGGAAGGCGATGCCGTTCATGCCACCGGCGACCGTCGCAACGGGCTGGACCTTGTGACCGAGGCCCGTCAGCTTCGCACGCACGGCTTCCGGCACCTTCTGCTCGACCTCGAGCGCATTGCCCTCGGTCCAGACCCGCGGCGCCTCGACCGCCTCCTGCAGGCTCATGCCGTGGTCGATCAGATTGACCAGCGCCTGCATCGCGCTCGGGAAGATGCGTTTTCCCCCGGGCAGCCCAAGCGCGTAACGCAGCTTGCCACCGTTGAGCGCCATCATCGGCGACATCGAGGTCGTCACGCGCTTGCCCGGCGCCAGCGACAGCGCGTGGCCGGGACGCGGATCGAACAGGTTCATGTAATTGTTGGCGATGGCCCCCAGGCCCGGGATCATGATCTTGGCGCCGAACAGATTGTTGATGGTCTGCGTGGTCGCAACCACGTTGCCGAACGCATCCGCCGCCGTCATGTGCGTGGTGTGCGCGCCTTCGAGCTGCGACACGCCGGCGCCCCAGGCCTGCGCCCGCGCCGGATCGATGGCGCGGCGACGCTCGTCGGCATAGGATTTCGAGGTCAGCTTCTCCACGGGCACGCCGACATAATCAGGGTCGCCGCTGGCGGCAGCGCGATCGGCAAAGGCGATCTTCAGGACCTCGGCGAGATAGTGGATGGTCTCGGATGTGCCGAAGCCGAGGCTGCCGATGTCATAGCCTTCCAGGATGTTCAGCATCTGCGCGATGTGCACGCCCGACGCCGCCGGCGGCGGCGGCCCAAAAATGGTCCAGCCGCGATAGTCCGCGCGGATCGGCTGCCGCTCGACCGTCCTGTAGCTGGCCAGATCGGTGCGACGGATGAAGCCGCCGGCCTTCTCCATGTAATCGGCGAGGATGTCGCCGAGCGGCCCCTCGTAGAGCGCGGTCTCGCCGTGGTCGGCGATATGACGCAGCGTCTCGGCATATTCGGCCTGCACCACGCGCGCGCCGACCTTCAGCGGCTCACCATCGGGCAAATAGATCGCCGCGATCGGCCTGTCCTTGCGCATCTCGGCGGCGCTCTCGCTGATGCATTCGTGCAAGTACGGCGTCGCCGCATAGCCGCGCGCGGCGTGCTTGATGGCGGGCTGCATGACATCGACGAGGCTCATGGTGCCGAACCGGCGCAACGTCTCGCACCAGGCTTTCAGCGAGCCCGGCGTAGCAACCGCCTTGGGGCCGTTGAGATTCTCGTTGCCGACGGTGTCGAATACGTCATGCGCCGAGCCCGGCCTCGAGGTGTAGCTGTTGTCGCGCACCGCCGAGGGCACGGTGCTCTGGCCGTCGATGAAGCGATGGCTGCCGTCGGCCAGCCTGATGTGGGCCATGCCGCCGCCGATGATGCCGACCATCATCGGCTCAACCACGGTCAGCGTGAACAGGGTCGCGATCGCGGCGTCGATCGCATTGCCGCCCGCCGCCAGCATCTCGGCGCCGGCGCTCGAGGCCAGCGGATGGTTGCTGACGACCATGCCGCGACTGGAGACCGCAGGCATTTTCTGGCATTCAAAGGTCGTGGTCGTCCGGTCGCGCCAGTTTCCGCTCATGCCGCTCGTCCCCTCTCTATTCACGGCGGCGAGCACATCACACGCAGGATTACGGGTCCAGTAATGGTACGGATTAGCTGGCATTCCCGATTCTGCCATCATTGTTACCGTTGATTCGGACCACCGCGATCCCCTTTGGATCGGGCCGGCACGTCCTGAGCGAGAAGAGCTCAGCATCGAGATCGATGCACGTTCGCGTGGCGTATTCCTGACCCAAGCACTCCAAAGGATACACCTTCAATGCACACGATCGTACTGGCCACCCAAAAGGGCGGCAGTGGGAAGAGCACGCTCGCCATCGGCCTCGCGCTGGCAGCCAGGCAGGCCGGCTTCACCGTCCGCCTGATCGAGACAGACCCGCAGGGCACCCTGTCCAACTGGCAGCGCCGCCGCGCCGCCGATGATCTCGTCGTCGAGCCGATCTATCACGCCGCCGACATCGCGCCGCGCCTGAAAATGCTCGCCGAAAGCGGCCTCCAGCTCGCGATCGTCGATACCGCGGCCGGCCTCAGCGCCGCCACCACCGCCGCGATCCGCCATTCCGACCTCTGCCTGATCCCGGCCCGCCCGAGCGTCGCCGACATCGAGGCGACCGCCTCGACGCTGAGCGTCGCGCGGGCCTGGAAGCGGCCCTTCAGCTTCGTGCTGAACCAGACGCCGATCCGCGGCCAGCGCATCGACAATGCCGCCAACGCTCTCGCCGAAGAAGCCGCGCTGGATCTCATCGAGGTGCTCGCGCGTCCTCTGATCGTGATGCGCAACGACCACCAGGACTCGCTCGCGAGCGGCCTTGCGGTGAGCGAATTCGCGCCGAACGGCAAGTCGACCGAGGAGATCCGCGGCCTCTGGCAGTGGATCGAGACCCGTCTCGAGCTCACCGCCACGACCAATGTCCTGATCGACCAGGTCCTCTCGGCTGCCGATGGCATGCTGCACGCGGCCTCGGAACTCGCAGCGGACGAGACCACCACACTGGCGTCCTGAGCGGGGCGATCGCTCAGACGGCAGCCTGCCCTTCACCATCCGGAAGGGCCCCCGCGACGAAGCAATCCGGCCACCAACCGGCCGGACCCTCGCAGAAACTCACGGCCTCGCGGCCGCAGGCCAGATTCTCACTTCTGACATTTCGGACACCAGAACGTCGAGCGGCCGTTCTGGGTGAAGCGCTTGATCGTGCCGCCGCAGCCGGGCGTCGTGCATTTCTCGCCTTCGCGGTCGTAGACCTTGAACGAATGCTGGAAATAGCCGAGCTCGCCCGAGGTCTGGCGATGGTCGCGCAACGATGAGCCGCCGGCCTTGATGGCGTCGTTCAGCACGGTGTGGATCGCACCGACCAGCCGCTTGGCGTGATCCGTCGGCTCACTTTTTTTCGTCGACAGCGTCGCGGCGATGCGGCGTGGCGACAGATGCGAGCGATGCAGCGCCTCGCAAACATAGATGTTGCCGAGCCCCGCCACCACGCGCTGGTCGAGCAGCGCGGCCTTCAGGCTCGTGGTCTTGTCCTCGCAGGATCGCGCCAGCATCGCGGCGTCGAATTCGTTGCCGAGCGGCTCGGGGCCGAGGTCGCGGAGCAGCGGCTCCTCCTCGAGCGCATTGCGCGCGATCACTTTCATGTAACCGAAGCGGCGCGGATCGTTGAAGACGATGTCGGCGCCCGAGGACATCCGGAACAGAACATGGTCGTGCGTGGTGTTCTTCCCCTTCGGATAATGAAACTCGCCCGGCGATGCATCGTTGTCCGGCTTGATGACGCGGAACGAGCCCGACATGCCCAGATGCATCAGGAGCACGTCGCCGGAGGCGAGATCGGCCATGAGATATTTTGCACGGCGGCCAAGCCCGGTGACGACCTGGCCCTTCAGCCGGGCCACGAAATCCGGCTGGAACGGAAAGCGCAGATCCGGCCTGCGGGCCTCCGCATCGAGGATTTTCGCACCCTCCATGACGGGCTGAAGGCCGCGGCGGACGGTCTCGACTTCGGGCAATTCAGGCATGGTCGGGCATTCACCTTATGAGGGCGGTGTGATAGCGCCATTGCGGCGGCCGCGCTATGGTCCGCCCAGTGGAGTAGAGTAATGGATCGGCCGGGCGAAACCACGCATTTTGGCTTCAGGGACGTCCCCCTGGGGGACAAGCAGACGCTGGTGAACGATGTGTTTCACAGCGTGGCTTCGCGCTATGATTTGATGAACGATTTGATGTCCGGTGGCCTGCACAGGGTCTGGAAGGACATCATGATCACCGCGCTCGACCCGCCGAGGGGCGACCGGCCGTTCGCGCTGCTCGACGTCGCGGGCGGCACCGGCGACATCTCGTTCCGCGCCGCCAAGGCGGCGGGCGCGGGCTTCCATGCCACCGTCTGCGACATCAATACCGAGATGCTGAGTGTGGGCCGCGAGCGCGCCGCGAAGCGGCATCTCGAGACCCAGGTCGATTTCGTCGAAGGCAATGCCGAAGCGCTGGCCTTCGCCGACCGCAGCTTCGACGCATATACGATCGCTTTCGGCATTCGCAACGTGCCGCGGATCGACCTTGCGCTGCGCGAGGCCTATCGCGTGCTCAAGCCGGGCAGCCGCTTCCTGTGCCTGGAATTCTCCACCGTCGAGATGCCCGGCCTCGACCGGCTCTACGACCTGTTCTCGTTCAAGGTGATCCCGCCGCTCGGACGCATGGTCACGGGCGATGCCGAGTCGTACCAATATCTCGTCGAATCGATCCGCAAGTTTCCAAAGCCTGCCGCCTTCGCCGACATGATCCGCGATGCCGGCTTCGCCCGCGTGAACTGGCAGACGTTGACCGGCGGCATCGTCGCGCTGCATTCGGGCTGGCGTTTGTGATCTCTGCCATCACCCACACTGCGCGCCTGATGCGCGCCGCGTTCGTGTTCGCGCGCGAGGGCGTGTTCGGCTCGGTCGATCCAAGCCTCGTCCCGCCGCCCGGGCAACTCGCGCTGAAGCTGGCGCGCCTGATCGAACGGCGCGGGCCCAAACATGGACCAAGGCTGTCGCGCGCGCTGACGCGGATGGGCCCGGCCTATCTCAAGCTCGGACAATTCCTGGCGACGCGCCCGGACGTCGTCGGCGTCATCATGGCGCGCGACCTCGAAAGCCTGCAGGATCGCCTGCCGCCTTTTTCGCAGGAAGAAGCCGAGGCCGCGATCGCGACGTCGCTGGAACGGCCGCTGAAGGACGTGTTCGCAAGCTTCGGCCCGCCGGTCGCCGCCGCCTCGATCGCCCAGGTCCACCGCGCCGACGTGCTGCGCGACGATGTGCGCAAGTCGGTTGCGGTCAAGGTGTTGCGGCCCAATGTGGCCGCGCGCTTCCGCCGCGATCTCTCCGATTTCTTCTTCGTCGCGCACAAGGCCGAAGTCTATTCGTCCGAGGCGCGACGGCTGCGGCTGATCGAGGTCATCAATACCATGTCGCGCTCGGTCGCGATGGAGATGGACCTGCGGCTCGAGGCGGCAGCGCTGTCGGAGATGGCGGAGAACACGCGCGACGATCCCGATTTTCGCGTGCCGACCGTCGACTGGGACCGTACCACGCACAACGTTCTGACGATGGAGTGGATCGACGGCATCGCGCTGAACGATCACAAGCGTCTCGAAGACGCGCAGGTCGACCTGCCCGATCTCGGCCGCAAGGTGATCCAGAGTTTTCTGCGTCACGCGCTGCGCGACGGCTTCTTCCATGCCGACATGCATCCGGGCAATCTGTTCCTCGATGACGCCGGCCGTCTCGTTGCGGTCGATTTCGGCATCATGGGCCGGCTCGGCATGAAGGAGCGGCGCTTCCTCGCGGAAATCCTGCTCGGCTTCATCACCCGCGACTATCGCCGCGTCGCGGAAGTTCATTTCGAAGCGGGTTATGTCCCCGCGCATCACTCGGTCGAGAATTTCGCGCAAGCCATCCGCGCCATTGGCGAACCGATCCACAACCGCACCGCCGAGGAAATCTCGATGGCGCGGCTGCTCACGCTGCTGCTCGAGGTTACCGGCCTGTTCGACATGACGACGCGGCCCGAGCTGATCCTGCTGCAGAAGACCATGGTGGTGGTCGAGGGCGTGGCGCGCGCCTTCGACCCCAGGCTCGACATCTGGAAGGTCGCCGACCCCGTGGTGCGCGAGTGGATCGAACGCAATCTCGGACCGATCGGCCGGGTCCAGGGCGCACTGTCCGGTACCGGCGACCTCGCCCGCGTGCTGATGCGGCTTCCCGACATCGCACAACGCTCCGTCGTGGTGCTCGAACAGCTCGAGACCATGACGCGGGAGGGCATCCGGCTGTCGCCGGAGAGCATCGCCGCGATGGGCCGCAGCGAGGGCCGCAAGAACCGCTGGCGCACCGTGGCACTCTGGATCATCGCAGCGACCTTCATCGGCATCCTGATCGCCGTCCGGAATCTATGATTGCACTGCAATCATTGGAGTGATAGCATCGCTATCATTCCGTGCTGGAGGGCGCCATGGCAAGCCTGACCATCCGCAAGCTTGACGAGGGTGTCAAAACCTATCTCCGCTTGCGATCGGCCAAGAACCGTCGGTCGGTCGAGGAAGAGGTCCGGATCATCCTGGGCGAACTGGTCGAGGGCCGCGAGGAGCCGCTGACACCGTTTGCGATTCCTTCCGCCGTTCCCACCCCCCAGCGCGCCGCCTCCGTTCCGGAGGCCAGCGTCACCCTGATCATCGGCGGCGGGATCGCGGCCTACAAATCCCTCGACCTGATCCGCCGCCTCAAGGAACGCCGCATCGAGGTGCGCTGCGTGCTGACCAAGGCGGCGCAGCAATTCGTCACCCCGCTGGCCGTGAGTGCGCTCTCGCATGAGCGCGTCTACACTGACCTGTTCGATCCCCAGAGCGAATTCGACGCCGGCCATATCCGTCTCGCGCGCGAGTGCGATCTGGTTGTCGTCGCGCCTGCGACTGCCGACCTCCTCGCGAAGATGGCAGGCGGCCATGCCGACGATCTCGCCAGCGCCATCCTGCTCGCGACCAACCGAAAGATCCTGCTGGCACCAGCGATGAATCCGCTGATGTGGAACAATGCGGCGACCCGCCGCAACATCGGGCAGCTTCAGCGTGACGGTGTGGTGCTGATCGGCCCGAATTCCGGCGAGATGGCCGAAGCGGGCGAGGCGGGCGTCGGCCGCATGTCGGAGGCGATCGAGATCGCCACCGCCGCAGAGCGCCTGCTGCGGCCGCCGGTACCGCGCCCGCTCGCCGGCAAGCGCGTGCTGATCACGGCAGGTCCAACTCACGAGCCGATCGACCCGGTGCGCTATATCGCCAACCGCTCCTCCGGCAAACAGGGCTTTGCCATTGCCGCCGCCGCACAAGCCGCGGGCGCCGAGGTGATTTTGGTCAGTGGCCCGGTCGATCTCGGCGATCCCCAGGGCGTGACGGTCAAGCGTGTTGAATCGGCGCGGCAGATGCTGGAGCAGGTGCAGGCCGCGCTTCCCGCCGACATCGCGATCTTCGCCGCGGCGGTCGCCGACTGGCGCGTCGCCAATGAAGGCGAGCAGAAGCTGAAGAAGAGCTCGGCCGGCATGCCGCCGCTTCAGCTGGTCGAGAACCCCGATATCCTCGCCACGATCTCCAGGCTGGCCGACAGGCGTCCGCCGCTGGTGATCGGCTTTGCCGCCGAGACCGAGCACCTCATCGACAACGCCAAGTCCAAGCTTGCCCGCAAGGGCTGCGACTGGATCGTCGCCAACGACGTCTCGCCGGCGACCGGCGTGATGGGCGGCGACCGCAACACGGTGCACCTCATAAGTCGCGGGGCCAGCGAGATCGCGGTTGATTCCTGGCCGGTGATGACCAAGGAACAGGTCGCCATCGAGCTGGTCGCGCGTATCGCAAAAAGCGTGGCCGACAAATCCCGGGAGCCGGCATCTTGAGCACGAGAGTCACCGTCGAACTGCAACGCCTGCCGCATGCCGAAGGCCTCCCGCTGCCGGCCTATCAGACCAGCGACGCCGCCGGTCTCGACCTGATGGCAGCGGTTCCGGACACCGAGCCACTGACGCTCGCGCCCGGCCAATACGCGCTGGTACCAACGGGGCTTGCGATCGCATTGCCGCCCGGGCACGAGGCGCAGGTGCGGCCGCGTTCCGGGCTTGCAGCCAAGCATGGCGTCACCGTGCTGAACTCGCCGGGCACGATCGACGCGGACTATCGCGGCGAGGTCAAGGTGATCCTGATCAACCACGGCCAGGCCCCCTTCGTGATCCAGCGCGGCGAGCGCATCGCGCAGATGGTGATCGCGACCATGGTGCAGGCCGCGCTGGTTCCAGTGGCCGAATTGTCGGCAACCGACCGCGGCGCCGGCGGCTTCGGCTCGACCGGTCGCTAACGCGCGCCAATCCCGGCCGAATCATCCCGAAGAACGACGCGAACTGGAACGCTGTGCCCTGCATTTTTTTGGGGCGCCCTTTGCGTTCACGATCTGGACTCTTACCGGCCGAGTCACGGTGAGGGTATTGTCGTTTGATTCGCGCGCGACGGGGGTCGTCGCGCGCAAATCTGTGCGATCTTGGGGCAATGATGTCAGGCGTGATCGTGTCGATGCGTCGGACGCTGCTGTCGTGCACATCGCTCGTGCGCGACGGGCTTGTGGGGAGCGCTCTTGCGGCGCTGCTGCCGGCTGGACCGGCTGAAGCCGCCGACCTCGTCGACACACTCTCAATGATGCTGGATTTCAACCGGCAGGAACTCGCGGTGCTGGCCACCGCGCTGGCCTTGCTCGGCTTTTCGGTTGTGGCCGCGATCCTCCTGATGCGCACGCGCGTGCGTACGGCGAAGAACGAGGCGCAGCTGCGCGCGCGGATCGGGGAACTCCAGCTCCAGGCCGACCGCTTCGGCGCGCTGCTGTTCGCCGAGCCGCAGATCCTGATCTCCTGGCCGGCGGGCAACAATCGCGCGCAGGTTTCCGGCGATATCTCCCTGGTGCTGCCGCGCGACTCCTCTCCGCAGCGCGTGCTCGCGTTTGGAACCTGGCTGCCGCCGGAACCCGCGCTCCAGATGGATCACGCAGTCGATGCGCTGCGCGACCGCGGTGACGGGTTCCAGCTGACGCTGACCACCGCGCATGGCCATACGCTCGAGGCCATTGGCCGCGCCATCGGCGGCCAGGCCATCGTCAGGATTCGCGAACTCTCAGGGGTCCGCCGCGATCTGGCCGAGACCAATCTTCGCTACAAGGCGCTCTCCGACGAGACCGAGATGCTGCGCGGCTTCGCCGCTGCCGCACCCTGGCCGATCTGGGCCAAGGGCGAGAACGGCGCGCTGGCTTACGCCAACCCCGCCTATGTCCGTGCGACCGAGGCGGCCAGCATCACCGATGCCCAGGAGCGCAAGCTCGAACTGCTCGACAGCGCCGACCGGATCGCGATGGAGCGGGGACTGAAGGAAGCGGCCAATTTCACTTCGCGGCTGCCGATCGTGATCGGCGGCGAGCGCCGCATCTATGACGTCCGCGCCGTCAATGTCGGCAGCGGCAATGTCGGCGTTGCCATCGATGCCAGCGAGGCGAATGGGCTGAGTACGGCGCTGGTGCGGATGGCGGAGGCGCATCGGCGCACGCTCGACCAGCTCTCCTCCGGCGTTGCCGTGTTCGACGGTCAGCGGCGGCTCGCCTTCTACAATGATTCCTACCGGCGGCTGTGGGACCTCGACCGCACCTTCCTCGACGCAAACCCCGACGATTCCAGCGTCCTCGACAAGCTCCGCGCCGCGCGGAAACTGCCGGAGCAGCCGGACTTCCGCGCCTGGAAGGCCAAGCTGCATGAGGCCTATCGCGCGGTCGAGACCGCCAAGGACACCTGGTACCTGCCCGACGGCCGCGCGCTCTCCGTCGTCACCACGCCCAATCCGGAAGGCGGCGTCACCTATCTGTTCGACGACGTCACCGAGAGCCTGGAGCTTGCCCGCCGCTTCGACGGCATGATCCGGGTCCAGCGCGAGACGCTCGACAGCCTCGCCGAGGGCGTCGCCGTGTTCGGCAGCAACGGCAAGGCCCAGCTGTTCAACCCGGCCTTCGTCCGGATGTGGAAGCTGTCCAGCGACGCCATGCGCGACGAGCCGCACATCCAGACGGTCGAGGGCTGGTGCCATCAGCTGTTCGACGATCCCGTGGTCTGGCGGCAGATCCGCGAGGCCGTCACCTCGATCGAGAGCCGCGCCGACGTGCCGCTGAAGCTCGAGCGCAAGGACGGCAGCGTGCTCGACGGCATGATCCGGCCGCTGCATGACGGCGCCACCATGCTGACGTTCCAGGACATCACCGACACCGAGAACGTCGAGCGCGCGCTGCGCGAGCGCAACGAGGCGCTGGAGGCCGCCGACCAGATGAAGGTGGATTTCGTCCACCACGTCTCCTACGAGCTGCGCTCGCCGCTCACCACCATCATCGGCTTTGCGCATTTCCTCAGCGATCCCTCGACCGGGCCGCTGACGCCGAAACAGGCCGAATATCTCGACTACGTCACCAAATCGACCAACGCGCTGCTGGCGCTGACCAACAACATCCTGGATCTCGCCACCATCGACGCCGGCGCCATGAAGCTGGAACTCGGCCCGGTCGACGTCAGCAAGACCATCGAGCTCGCCGCCGAGGGCATCCAGGACCGGCTCGCCACCGACCGCATCCGCCTCAAGGTCGAGATTGCGCCCGATATCGGCAGCTTCATCGGCGACGAGAAGCGCGTGGTGCAGGTGCTCTATAACCTTCTCGCCAACGCCGTCGGGTTTTCTCCACAGGATTCCACCGTCGGCATCAGCGCCCGCCGCACCGAACACAGCGTGGTCTTCACTGTGACAGATTCCGGGCCTGGAATTCCTGCCGACATGAAGGACAAGGTGTTCAACTGGTTCGAAAGCCGCTCGCAGGGCTCGCGTCACCGCGGCGCCGGGCTCGGCCTGTCGCTGGTGCGCTCCTTCGTCGAGCTGCATGGCGGCAAGGTGCGGGTGGATTCGATCGTCGGCCGCGGCACGGTCGTGATCTGCGACTTCCCGACCGACCAGGCGGCGCATCGCGACGCCGCCGAATGACTGCGCCAACCACATTCTCCGTCGCGCTTCACAACGAGACGGCGACTGCGCAATTGATGGCCGACCTCGCGCTGCTGGTGGGTCCCGGCGACGTCATCACGCTCACCGGCGATCTCGGCGCCGGCAAGACCGCAGCGGCCCGCAGCCTGATCCGCTATCTCGCCGGCGACGAGGCGCTGGAGGTGCCGAGCCCGACCTTCACGCTGGTGCAGGGCTACGAGCTGCCGCCGTTCCCGGTGATGCATGCCGACCTCTACCGCGTCGAGGACGAGAGCGAGCTCGAGGAGATCGGATTGTCGCCGCTCCCGGACGCCACGCTCGTGCTGATCGAATGGCCGGAGCGCGCGCCCTCGGCGATGCCGCAGGATCGCATCGACATCGCACTGACGCATCGGCCGGCGCTGGGCTCGAATGCGCGCGCCGCCGACATCACCGGTTACGGCAAGGCCGCCGCGGCCGTCGCGCGGCTGCAGGCGCTGCGCGAATTCCTCGATGCATCCGGCTACATGGATGCGATGCGCAAGCGAATGGCGGGCGACGCCTCGACCCGCTCCTATGCGCGGCTGCTGCGTGACGACGAGATCGTCATTCTCATGAACTTTCCGCAGCGGCCCGACGGCGCGGCGATGTACAACGGAAAATCCTACAGCGCCGCGGTGCATCTCGCCGAGAACGTCCGACCGTTCGTGGCGATCGACGAAGGCCTGCGCGCGCAGGGAATCTCGGCGCCCGCGATCCACCATTCCGATCTCGACCATGGCTTCCTGATCACGGAAGACTTCGGCAGCGAAGGCGTGATCGAAGGGTATCCGCCGCGCCCGATCGCCGAGCGCTACGAAGCCGCGGCCGACGTGCTGGCCGCGCTGCACGGCAAGACGCTGCCGGAGACGTTGCCGCTGGACGGGCAGACCTACGCCATTCCAATCTTCGACACCGAAGCATTGTTGATCGAGATCGGCTTGATGCCGGAATGGTACCTGCCCGATCGCGATGCGCCGCTGAGCGAGGCGAAGCGCGCGGAATTTTTCGCGATGTGGCGCGAGCTGCTGCGAAAGCCGCTGGCGGCGCCGAAGACGTGGATCATCCGCGACTATCACTCGCCCAATTTGATCTGGCTTGCGGACCGCAACGGCATCGAGCGCGTCGGCGTGATCGATTTCCAGGACGCCGTGCTCGGACCGCAATCCTACGACGTGGTGTCGCTGCTCCAGGACGCCCGCATCGACGTGCCGGAAGGCCTCGAGCTGACGCTGCTGTCGCGCTACATCAAGGCGCGGCGCGCGGGTGACGCCAGCTTCGACGCGGCCGGCTTCGCCGAGCTCTACGCCATCATGTCGGCGCAGCGGAACACGCGCCTGCTCGGCACCTTCGCCCGCCTCAACCGCCGCGACGGCAAGCCGCATTATCTGCGTCACCAGCCGCGGATCTGGACCTATCTCCAACGCTCGCTGGCGCATCCCGCGCTTAGCTCCCTGCGCGACTGGTATCTCGCTAACGTGCCGGCGCCCTAGCGGGCAGCTGCAAGAGCGGCTCCAAGGCTGCTTCGGGGCCGGATTTACCGGCTGTTAGCCAAGTCACCGGTAATCTGGCGCCGAGGCAGCCGGGTAATTACGGGCTGGAGCAGGGCAGATGGCGGTGAAGACGGACCAGCGCGGCAACAGCCGGGTTGTTTTCGAGCGCGGGATCGCGGCCCAGATGATGGGGATCGACGGCACCTGGCGGCGCGACTGCACCATGGAGGATGTTTCCGATAGCGGCGCCAAGCTGACCATCGACGGCTCGGTCGAGGGCCTGCATCTGAAGGAATTCTTTCTGCTGCTGTCGTCCACCGGACTTGCGTATCGGCGTTGCGAACTGGCTTGGGTCAATGGCGACCAGATCGGCGTCAATTTCCTCAAGCTCGGTGACAGGAAGAAAAAGGCACGGTCCACAGCCATCGGGGCGTGACGGCAACACCCGTCGTACAACCGTCACCGCAGCTGGTTAAGGCGGTTAAGACGCGGTGCGGTCGGTCCAACCTCGTGTTAGGATTGCTGCGAACGCGAAATCAGCAGGCTTGAGAAAGCGAAGGATGTCCGTCAAACCGACCAAAGCCATGGTGCTCGCCGCAGGGTTCGGGCTGCGCATGCGTCCGTTGACGGACAAGATGCCGAAGCCGATGGTGCCGGTGGCCGGCCAGCCGCTGCTCGATCATGTGCTCGACAAGCTCGGCCGGGCCGGCGTGACCGAGGCGGTGGTCAACGTGCATTATCTGCCGGACCAGATCATCGATCACACCGCATCCCGCCAGCACCCGCGCGTCACCATTTCGGATGAGCGCGATCAGGTGCTCGGCACCGGCGGCGGCGTGGTCAAGGCGTTGCCGCTGCTCGGGGATGCACCGTTCTTCCACGTCAATTCCGACACGCTGTGGATCGACGGCGTACGTCCGAACCTGACGCGGCTCGCCGAAAACTTCGATCCTGCGCGGATGGACATCCTGCTCTTGATGGCGCCGACGACGACCAGCATCGGCTATAGCGGCCGCGGCGATTACGGCATGACGCCCGACGGTGCCTTGCGCAAGCGCAAGGAAAAAGAGGTCGTTCCGTTCGTCTACGCGGGCGCCGCGATCATGTCGCCCTCGATCTTCGCCGACGCGCCGCAGGGCGAATTCTCGCTGACGAAGATGTTCGACCGCGCGGGCGAGCAGGAGCGGCTGTTCGGCCTCCGCCTCGACGGTGTCTGGATGCATGTCGGCACGCCGGACGCCGTGCACGCGGCGGAAGAGGCATTTCTGGAGAGCGTGGCGTAAGTCGCCTCGAACACGGTGCCGCAGGGTGGGCAAAGCGACTTGTCCGCCGTGGCTCGAAGAGCGAAGGCGGAAGCATGCCAACCAACCAAGCTGAAATTCGCGGCAGACATGGTGGGCACGGCGCAAGTACGCCTTTGCCCACCCTGCAGCACCTGTTCTAGCCCGGCGAACAGCGGGGAAGATCTCCCCGCACCCATATCCATTTGAGTCCGCCCCCCTATATTGGCGCCTGATCCCCGAATCAGGCAGCCGATGCGCGTTTTCAGTGTTCCCATCTCAGTTCCGTTCCTGCGCACGGTCGTCTCGAGCCTGCTCGACGGCCGGCTGGTCGACGGCTTCGAGGCACGCAAGGAGCCGGCGCGACTGGCGGACGCTACGCTGTACCTGCCGACAAGGCGCGCCATGCGGGTCGTCCGCGAGATCTTCCTCGACGAGATGAAGGCCGACGCCGTCGTGCTGCCGCGCATCGTCGCGCTCGGCGACATCGACGAGGACGAACTCGCCTTTGCCGATGAAGGCGAGCAGTTTTCCGGCGCAACGCCGCTCGACATTCCGCCGCGGCTCGGCGAGCTCGAACGGCGGCTGACGCTGGCGCAACTCGTCGCGGCCTGGGCCAAGGGTCCGGTACTGTCGCCACTGGTGGTCGGCGGGCCCGCCTCGACGCTGGCGTTGGCTTCCGATCTCGCACGCCTGATCGACGATATGGTCACGCGCGGCGTCGACTGGAGCGCGCTCGATGGGCTGGTGCCGGACCTGCTCGATCGCTACTGGCAGCACTCGCTCGAATTCCTGCGTATCGCGCGCATCGCCTGGCCCGGCCACCTCGCCGAGATCAACCGGATCGAGCCCGCCGCGCGGCGCGATCTCCTGATCGCGGCGGAAGCAAAACGGCTGACCGCGCATCCCCGTGGACCCGTGATCGCCGCGGGTTCGACCGGCTCGATGCCGGCCACCGCAAAATTCCTCCACGCGGTCGCTTCGCTTCCGCATGGGGCGGTGGTGCTGCCGGGCCTCGACACCGATCTCGACGACGACGCCTGGCGGACCATCGGCGGCGTGCGCGATGCGCTCG
The DNA here is from genome assembly GCF_018129995.1 of Bradyrhizobium sp. SZCCT0153. GTDB lineage: Bacteria > Pseudomonadota > Alphaproteobacteria > Rhizobiales > Xanthobacteraceae > Bradyrhizobium > Bradyrhizobium japonicum_G. The sequence continues at coordinate 347,198 of NZ_JAFCKS010000003.1, read as the reverse complement.
GCAAATTCGTCGAGCATCCGGCGTCGAACCATCCGCAATACGCCATGCATGCGCTGCTGGATCGTTTTGGCATCAAGCGCAGCGACGTCGACAGTCTCCAACCACCGGCGGAAGGCGGTCGCGATCTCCTGGCGTCCGAATCGATGCGGCCTTCGGCCAAGACGGAAGTCTGGCACGACCGGCTGAAGCAGCCGGACGTGGCTGCGAAGATCACCGCCGGCATGAGCAATCTCGCTGTGGTCGAAGCGCCCAATCCCGAGATGGAAGCGCTCGCCATCGCCATCGCCATGCGCGAGGCGCGGCATCTGGACAAATCGGCGGCGTTGGTCACGCCGGATCGCGCGCTGGCGCGGCGGGTGATGGCGGCGCTGACCCGATGGGATCTCGCGTTCGACGATTCCGGCGGCGACGTCCTGATGGAAACCTCCGCCGGCGTTTTCGCGCGTCTGGCATCGGAAGCGGCGACCAGGGGATTGGAGCCGCCGACGCTGCTGGCGATGCTGAAACATCCGCTGTGCCGGCTCGGACGGCGACCTGGCGCGTGGAAGGCCGCGATCGAAGACCTCGAGCTCGCGGTCTTGCGCGGCACGCGCCCGCCTGCGGGCACGGCCGGGCTGCTGCGCGAGTTCAATCGTTTTCGCGAGGAGTTGGCGAAGCTGTGGCGCAGCGAGGTTTCCGCCCTGCACCGCGCGGAGCCGCGCGCGCGTCTGAAGGCGGAGGAACTCGATGCCGTCCAGGCGCTGGTCGATGGCTTGCGACGAGCCTTGGCGCCGATCGAGAGCCTGGCGTCGTCGAAACCGTATGACTTTGCCGAGCTCGCGCACCGGCATCGCGAGATCCTGATCGAACTGTCGCGCGACGACCAGGGCATCCCGCTAGCGTTCGAGGAACGCGAGGGCCTTGCGCTCGCAAGCGCCTTCGACGATCTCCTGCGCGGCGGCACGACGAGCGGATTGATGGTGCCGCTGCCCGACTATCCCGACGTGTTCCAGACCGCGTTCAGCGATCGCGCGGTGCGGCGGCGGGACAGACCGGGCGCGCGCCTGCAAATCTACGGCCCGCTGGAATCGCGCCTGATGCAGGCCGACCGCGTCATCGTCGGCGGGCTGATCGAGGGCGTCTGGCCGCCGGCGCCGCGCATCGATCCCTGGCTGAGCCGACCGATGCGGCACGAGCTCGGCCTCGATCTGCCGGAGCGCCGTATCGGCCTCTCCGCACACGATTTTGCGCAGCTGCTCGGCGGAGATGAAGTGATCCTCACCCATTCCGCCAAGGCCGGCGGCGCGCCGGCGGTGGCCTCGCGCTTTCTGCACCGGTTGGAGGCGGTCGCGGGCGACGCGCACTGGAAGGCCGCCATTCGCGCCGGCGAAAAATACGTGCAGTTTGCGAGCGCACTGGATCAGCCCGCCGAGGTCACGCCGATCAAGCAGCCCGAGCCGCGGCCGCCGCGCGCGACGCGGCCGTTGAAAATGTCCGTCACCGCGATCGAGGACTGGCTGCGCGATCCCTACACGATCTACGCCAAGCACATCCTGCGGCTCGACGTGCTCGATCCGGTCGACATGCCGCTGTCGGCCGCCGACCGCGGTTCGGCGATCCACGAGGCGCTCGGCGAGTTCACCGAAACCTATGCAACGAATCTGCCCGACGATCCCGCCGGCGTGCTGCGCGCGATCGGGGAGAAGCATTTTGCGCCGTTGATGGAACGGCCCGAAGCGCGCGCGCTGTGGTGGCCGCGCTTCCAGCGCATCGCGCGCTGGTTCGGCGAGTGGGAGACGGCGCGGCGCGGCACCATCGAAGCGATCGCTGCCGAGACCCGCGGCCAGATCTCGATCCGGCTCGACAACGAGCGCAGCTTCCAGCTCTCCGCCCGCGCCGACCGCATCGAGCGGCGCCAGGGCGGCCGCTACGCCATCCTCGACTACAAGACCGGCCAGCCGCCGACCGGCAAGCAGGTCCGCATGGGCCTGTCGCCGCAGCTCACGCTGGAAGCCGCGATCCTGCGCGAGGGCGGCTTTCCCGACATCGACGCCGGCGCCTCGGTGAGCCAGCTCGTCTATGTTCGTCTCAGCGGCAACAATCCGCCCGGCGAGGAGCGCATCCTCGAGCTCAAATTCAAGCAAGGCGACGAGCCGCAGCCGCCGGACACCGCGGCCGCAGAAGCGAGGGCCAAGCTGGAGGCGCTGATCCGCGCCTTCGAGGACGAGAATCAGCCATACACCTCGCTGAACCTGCCGATGTGGACCAACCGCTACGGCACCTATGACGATCTCGCCCGCATCAAGGAATGGTCGGCGGCCGGCGGCCTGGGGATCGAGGAATGGTGAAGGCTCCGCGCCCCATCCCGGATGAAGTGCGCGCCAGGCAGGCCCGCGCGTCCGATCCGACTTCGTCGGCCTTCGTGTCGGCCAATGCCGGCTCGGGCAAGACGCACGTGCTGGTGCAGCGCGTGATCCGTCTCCTGCTGGCGGGCGTGCCGCCGGAAAAGATCCTCTGCATCACCTTCACCAAGGCCGCCGCCGCCAACATGGCCGAGCGCGTGTTTACCACACTCGGTCATTGGGTCACGCTGGACGACACGGCGCTCGATGCGGCGATCCGCGCCGTCGGCATCCCGTACCCCAATGCAAAACTGCGGCGCGACGCACGAAAGCTGTTCGCCTGTGCGCTGGAAACGCCGGGCGGGCTGAAGGTGCAGACCATCCACGCGCTGTGCACGCGACTGCTCCAGCAGTTTCCGTTCGAGGCCAACGTGCCGGCACGTTTCGCCGTGATCGACGAGCGCGACCAGACCGACATGATGGAGCGCGCCAATCTGAAGGTGCTGCTGGAGGCCGCCCGCGATCCGGAGAGCGTCACCGGCCGCGCGTTGCTGACCGCGATGGCGAGCGCCGCCGACGTGACTTTCAAGGAGGTCGTGCGCGAGGCTTGCCTGAGCCGCGATCATTTCATGGCCTGGACCGACGAGGCCGGCAACGCGGAAGCTGCCGCGGCGCAGATGGCGGCGGCGCTGGGCGTGGACGCGAACGACCGCATCGAGGACGTCGAGACGGAAATTCTCGACGGTCCGTTCCTGCCGCGATCCCGCTGGGACGACATTGCCTTTGCGCTGGAAGACGGCAGCAAGTCGGACAATGACCAGGCCAGCCGGCTCCGCGAGGCAAAGGTGTTTTCCGGCGCGGCGCAGGTCGATGCCTATCTCGGTGTTTTCCTCACCGACGAAAAGCTGCCGCGCAAGGCGGTGCTGACCAGGAAGTTTGGCGATCACAATCCTTCGGTCGCCCGCCTGTTCGAGAACGAGGCGCAGCGCCTCGGTGGACTGATCGAGACGCGCCGCGCGGTGACCATGCGCGACCGCACCGCGGCCCTGCTGCATATCGCGACCGCGGCTGCCGCGAACTACCGCCGCGAGAAGCAGGAGCGCGGCCTGCTCGACTATGACGACCTCATCGACAAGACGCTGGCGATGCTGGACCGCGTCTCGTCGGGCTGGGTGCATTACAAGCTCGACCGCGGCGTCGATCACGTCCTGATCGACGAGGCCCAGGACACCAGCCCGCGGCAATGGGACATCGTCGCGCACATCATCTCGGAATTCACGGCCGGCGAAGGCGCACGCGAGGGGCTCAACCGCACGATATTCGCCGTCGGCGACGAGAAGCAGTCGATCTTCTCGTTCCAGGGCGCGCAGCCCCGGGAATTCGACGCACGCAGGCGCGAGCTGAATCGCAAGTTCACCGCGGCCGGATTGAAGTTCGACCCGGTCGCCTTCACCTATTCGTTCCGCTCGGGTGCGTCGATCCTGCACTCTGTCGACCACGTCTTCCGTGAACCCGAGATCTACAAGAGCATCCATTCGCCCGAGATCGGCCATCCCCTGCACAATGCGCTCGCCGACGCCGGTCCCAGCGTGATCGAGCTGTGGGACCTTGCAGAGGCCGACGACCGGCAGGACATCGAAGGCTGGCGCGCGCCGTTCGACGGCGTCGCCGTCACCAGCCCCGAGGTCAAGCTCGCGCGCCGCATCCAGATCGAGATCAAACGGCTGGTCGAGAGCGGTACGCTGACGGGGCACGAGGGCGAACGCCGGCCGCTGCGCTATGGCGACATGCTGATCCTGGTGCGCCGGCGCGGCAATGCGTTCGATGCCGTGATCCAGGCGCTGAAGCACGCCAACGTTCCGGTGGCCGGCGCCGACCGGCTCAAGCTGACCGAGCACGTCGCGATCATCGACCTGATGAACCTCGCCGACGCGCTGCTGCTTCCGCAGGACGATCTCGCGCTCGCGGTGGCCCTGAAGAGCCCGTTGTTCGGGCTCGATGACGACGACCTGTTTATGCTCGCCTGGAATCGCAAGGGATCGCTGCGCCGCGCGCTTGGCGAGCATGCAGCCACAAGCGAGAAGTTCGCCGCGGCACTGCGGCGGCTAGAGGCCTGCGAGGCACGCGTGCGCGAGGAAACGCCGTTCGCCTTCTACGCCTGGCTGCTCGGTGGCGACGGCGGACGGGCGCGCATCCTGCGCCGCCTCGGTCACGAGGCCAACGACGCGCTCGACGAATTCCTCGAGCTCGCGCTGAACTACGAGCGCAAGGCGCCGGCCTCGCTGCAGGGTTTCATGGCCTGGCTGCGTTCGGCCGACACCGAGGTGAAGCGCGACATGGAGATCTCGCGCGACGAGGTGCGGGTGATGACGGTGCACGGCGCCAAGGGCCTGGAAGCCTCGGTCGTGTTCATGGTCGACACCACATCGTCGCCCGCGGACTCGCAGCGGGTCCGGCTGATCCACGTGCCGCGCGGCAATGGCGGCGAGGTCGTGGTCTGGGCCGGCCGCAAGGCCGACGATCCCAAACCGGTCGCCGACGCGCGCAAAGCCATGATCGAAGAAACCGAGGACGAATACCGCCGCCTGCTCTACGTCGCGATGACGCGCGCGGCCGATCGTCTGATCGTCGGCGGTTGCATGCCCGGCAATATGAAGACGGTGCGCAAGCTGAGCTGGTACGATCTGGTCGACACCGGCCTCGCCGGCTCGGGCCTGGACAAGCAGACCATCGAGACGCCGCTCGGCAAGGTGACGCGATTTGCCCGGCCCGGGGATATCGAGGCATCAGGCACGCCGGCCACGTTCGTGGACCAGACGATTGCGCTGCCTGGCTGGCTGCGGATGCCGGCCCCTCGCGAGACCCTTGAAGACGATACAGTGCGCCCGTCGGGCCAGTCGGCCGAGGAAGGCCGCGCGGTGCGGACCGGCGAATCAGTGCAGTCCCGTTCGCTCGCACTGCAACGCGGCACCCTGGTGCACCGGCTGCTGCAATCCCTGCCCGACATCGCCACCGAGCGCCGGCGCGAGGCCGCGCTCGGCTTCATGGCCCGCAACGCCTCGGACTGGGCCGAGACCGACCGTGTTGCACTGGCCGACAAGGTGCTGGCCCTGATCGCCGAACCGCGGTTTGCGCCGGTCTTCGCCGCCGGCAGCCGGGCGGAGGTCGCCATCGTCGGCAGGCTGGAGCGGCCGGACCGCAGCCCGGCGCTGGTGTCGGGACAGATCGACCGGCTGGTCGTTCGTCCAGACGAGGTTTTGATCGTCGATTTCAAAACCAACCAGGCGGCGCCCAGGAGTGCAACCGAGGCGCCAGCGGCCTATGTCCGGCAGCTTGCGCTGTACCGGGCGGTGCTGGCCCGGCTTTATCCCCAAAAGCCTGTTCGAGCCGTCCTGCTCTGGACTGAGGCCCTTGAATATATGGAGATTTCGGCTCCCGCGCTGGACGCGGCGCTGGCATCCCTTCATGTCGACGTGAGCATCCTTGACCCGGCAAGGGGCCGTTCATAGGTTGACGCCATGATCCTTGGCGCGATTCCAGGTCGCGCCGATTCTTTCAACCGAGTGAGGTACTCCCATGGCCGTTGGCAAGGTTTCTGACACCGATTTCGAAGCCGAAGTGCTCAAGGCGAACGGCCCTGTCGTCGTTGATTTCTGGGCCGAGTGGTGCGGCCCCTGCCGCATGATCGCGCCCGCCCTCGACGAGATCGCCGGCGCGATGGGCGACAAGGTCAAGATCGTGAAGCTCAACGTCGACGAGAGCCCGAAGACGGCGTCGAAGTATGGCGTGATGTCGATCCCGACCCTGATGATCTTCAAGGGCGGCGAGATGGCCTCCCGCCAGGTCGGCGCGGCGCCGAAGGCGAAGCTGCAGCAGTGGATCACGTCGGCGGTCTGATCCGCGTCGCAAGTAACTGAGAATTCTGCAACGGCCGGCGATACGCCGGCCGTTTTGTTTTTTCACGATTTGATCCACCCCGTCGCCAGCGCGTTCGCCAGCTCCGGCTGGTTATTGCGACGTGCGAGCGCGGCCATCGTTTCGTGATCATAGGCGATGTTGCGGAAAGTGACCTGCCAGACACCGTCCGCCAGTTCGAGGATCGCATAACGCGCATGCGGCGTACCGGCCTCCACCACATGCGGGAACGGATGCTTGTCGCGATAGCCGGGGCTGCCGACGCTGCCTGGATTGACGATCAGCCGGCCGTCGTGAAGCCGCACGGCGCGGGCGAGATGGGTGTGGGCGCACAGGATCAGCGATTGCGAGATGCCTTGCGCGAATTGCTCGATCCGGTCGAGCGGGGATAGCGCGACCGTGCCGTCGGGATGCACGGTATCGAGCCAGTAGATCTCGTCGTTCCCGGGCGTCGCGTGGCACAGGAACACCTGGTCGCGAAACACCCGCGTCATCGGCTGCGCGCGCAGCCAGTCGAGCTGCGCTTCGTTGAGCTGGGCGTGAGCAGGACGATCCCACGAGCCCATCTTCTCCGGAGGACGGTCGAGCAGATAGCGGTCGTGATTGCCGAGCACGTGCACGGCATCGAGCTTCATCAGGATCTCGACGGTCCGACGTGCATCGAGCGGGCCGCTCAGCATGTCGCCAAGATTGACGATGTCGGCGATGCCCTGGACGCGGATGTCGGCGAGCACCGCCTCCAGCGCCAGGTAGTTTCCGTGCACGTCGGCAATCGCAGCAAAACGCATTGGCATTCCCAAGCTCGTATCCAGGACACGAGACTTTCTATGCAGGAGGCGTGCCGTTGATGGCGAGCACGTGGCCGGCGAGATAGAGCGAGCCGGTGATCAGGATGCGCGGCGGCACCTCGTAGGCGAGCTTGGCCAGGGCGTGCAGCGCGGCCTCGATGCCGGGCGCAATCTCGACGCGCATGCCGAGGCTGCGCGCGGCATCCGTGACACGGTCGACCGGCATCGCGTTCTCGGTGTCGGGGATCGGCACCGCAATGACGTGACGGGTCAGGCCGGCGAAATTGGCGAGAAAGCCCCGCGCGTCCTTGTTGGCCATCATGCCGGCGATCACCACCAGCGGCCGCGACACCCGCTCCTCGAGATCGCCGAGCGCGGCCGCCGCAACGCGGCCACCTTCGGCATTGTGCCCTCCGTCGAGCCAGATCTCGGACCCCTGTGGGCCGAGAGCGAGCAACTCGCCCGACGTGATGCGCTGCATCCGCGCCGGCCATTCCGCACCGACGATGCCGGCCTCGAACGCCGCCTGATTGATCTTGAAATTCGGGATGGCACGCAGCGTCGCGATCGCCAGACCCGCATTGTCGAACTGGTGGCGGCCGAACAGGCGCGGCGCCGTGAGATCCATCAAGCCGCGATCGTCGGAATAGACCAGGCGCCCATGCTCGACATTGACGTGCCAGCTTTCGTTCGCCGCAAACAGCGGCGCGCGCATGCGCTTGGCCTGCGCCTCGATCACGGCCATCGCCTCGCCCGACTGCTCGGCACAAACCACCGGCACGCCGCGCTTGATGATCGCGGCCTTCTCGCCGGCAATCGACGTCAAGGTGTCACCGAGAAAGTCCATGTGATCCATGCTGATCGGCGTGATCACGCAGGCCGCCGGCGTCTCGATCACATTGGTCGAATCCAGCCGCCCGCCGAGGCCGACCTCGAGCAACACGACATCAGCCGGGTTCTGCGCGAACAGATGAAACGCCGCGGCCGTCTTGAGCTCGAACACGGTCGCAGGCTCACCCGCATTGACACGCTCGACCTCTTCCAGCGCCGCGCGCAACTCGTCATCGCCGACCAGCACGCCGCCGCCGGCGCGGCCGAGCCGGAAGCATTCGTTGATGCGGACGAGATAGGGCGAGGTGTAGGCGTGGACACGCAGGCTGGCTGCCTCCAGCGTCGCGCGCAGATAAGCGAGCGTCGAGCCCTTGCCGTTGGTGCCCGCGATATGGATCACCGGGGGCAGCTTGCTTTCGGGATGACCGAGCCGCTCGAGCAGGCGGTGCATCCGCTCCAGCCCGAGATCGATCCGCTTCTGATGCAGGGCCGACAGCCGCCCGATCAATTCGCCGAGCGGCGGCTTTGCGCTGTCAGAGGATGCGTTCACGCGTGCGGCACGGCCGGCGCCGTCTCGGCCGCCGATACGATCTGCGCCGGGCTGACGACTGGCTGCACCGATTTCGATGCGGTCTCCTGTGCCGGCGCCTTGGTCAGCAGGCGGCAGAGCCGCGCCAGGGTCGGACGCAGCTCGTGGCGATGCACGACCATGTCGACCATGCCGTGCTCCTTCAAATATTCGGCGCGCTGGAAACCCTCGGGGAGCTTTTCGCGAATGGTCTGCTCGATCACGCGCGCGCCGGCAAAGCCGATCAGCGCACCGGGCTCGGCGATCTGCACGTCGCCGAGCATCGCGTAGGACGCGGTGACGCCGCCGGTGGTGGGGTTGGTCAGCACGACGATGTAGGGCTGTTTTGCTTCACGCAGCATTTGCACCGCAACGGTGGTGCGCGGCATCTGCATCAGCGACAAAATGCCTTCCTGCATGCGCGCGCCGCCGCTCGCGGCGAACACGATGAAGGGCGATTTCTTCTCGACCGCGAGCTCCAGCCCGCGCACGATGGCTTCGCCCGCGGCCATGCCGAGCGAGCCGCCCATGAAATCGAAATCCTGCACGGCGACGACGACGGCGGCACCTTCGAGCCTGCCATAGCCGACCTTGATCGCGTCGTTCAGATTGGTCCGCGCGCGGGCATCCTTGATGCGGTCGACATACTTCTTCTCGTCGCGGAATTTGAGCGGATCCGGCGTGACGTCGGGCAGCGCAACGTCGTACCAGGTCTCGTTGTCGAAGATCGACTTCAGGCGCGCCACCGCGCCCATGCGCATGTGGTAGTTCGAGCCGGGGATGACGAACTGGTTGGCCTCGACGTCCTTGTAGAACACGAGCTGTCCGGAATCCGGGCATTTGATCCAGAGATTCTCCGGCGTCTCCCGCCGCAGCATGTTGCGGATCTTCGGCCGGACCACATTGGTAAGCCAGTTCATGGTTTGCTCCGATGTGCGACCCCGCGCAGGGGATCGCCTGAAGGGATATATGGCGGCCGGACCTCGGCCCGGCAACCCGCCGTGTCAGCCGCCCCAAAAGCGGAATTATGGCCTATTCCGCCGCCTGTTGCGCGCCCTTGACGCCCTGGGCCAGCGCCGCCGTCAATTCGGCGACGGCGTTAACGGTTTTAGCGGTCGCCCGCCCTTCCGAATCGAGGCTGTTCTTGAGCGCATCGACCAGCGCGGTGCCGACCACCGAACCATCGGCCTTCTCGGCAATGGCGCGCGCCGCCTCCGGCGTGCGGATGCCAAAACCAACGCAGATCGGCAGCTTGGTATGCCGCTTGATGCGCGCGACAGCTTCACCGACGGCATTCGCATCCGCCGCCGCTGCACCGGTGATGCCGGCGATAGAGACGTAATAGACAAAGCCTGACGTGTTCGCGAGCACCGCGGGCAGGCGCTTGTCGTCGGTGGTCGGGGTCGCCAAGCGAATGAAGTTCAGGCCCGCCTTCAGCGCGGGAATGCAGAGCTCGTCGTCTTCCTCCGGCGGCAAATCGACGATGATCAGGCCGTCAACGCCGGCCGTCTTGGCATCAGCCAAAAACTTGTCGACGCCGTAAATGTAGATCGGATTGTAATAGCCCATCAGCACCAGCGGCGTGACGTTGTCGTCCTTGCGGAAGCCGCGCACGAGATCGAGCGTCTTCTTCAGCGTCATGCCGACCTTGAGCGCACGGAGCCCGGCGGCCTGGATCGACGGACCATCCGCCATCGGATCGGTGAAGGGAATGCCAAGCTCGATGACGTCGGAGCCTGATTTCGAGAGCGCCTTGACGATCTCGAGCGATGTCGCCGGATCGGGATCGCCGGCCATCACATAGGTAACGAAGGCCGCGCGGCCCTGCTTCTTCAGCTCGGCGAAACGGGTATCGATACGCGTGGTCACTTGCTCTTGCCCCTCAGGATGTCGCCGACCTGCGGGACGTCCTTGTCGCCGCGGCCGGAGAGGTTGACGACCATCAGGTGATCCCTTGGCCGCTTCGGCGCGAGCTCCATCACCTTGGCGATGGCATGCGCGGGCTCGAGCGCGGGAATGATGCCTTCCAGCTTCGACAGCAGCTGGAAGGCAGCCAGCGCCTCGTCATCGGTCGCGGAGAGATAGTTCACGCGGCCGATCTCGTGCAGCCAGGAATGCTCGGGGCCGATGCCGGGATAGTCGAGACCGGCCGAGATCGAATGCGCGTCCTGGATCTGGCCGTCGGCATCCATCAGGAGATAAGTGCGGTTGCCGTGGAGCACGCCGGGACGGCCGCCCGCGATCGACGCCGCATGCAGTTGCGTCAGCCCGTGGCCCGCTGCCTCGACGCCGAAAATCTCGACGGTGGAATCGTCGAGGAACGGATGGAACAGTCCCATCGCATTCGAGCCGCCGCCGATGCAGGCGACCAGCGAATCCGGCAGCCGGCCTTCGACCTCCTGCATCTGCACCTTGGTCTCGTTGCCGATGATCGACTGGAAGTCGCGCACCAGCATCGGATAGGGGTGCGGGCCCGCGACCGTGCCGATGCAATAGAAGGTGTCGTGCACGTTGGTGACCCAGTCGCGCAGCGCCTCGTTCATGGCGTCCTTCAGCGTGCGTGTGCCCGACTGCACCGGGACCACCTTTGCACCCAGCATCTCCATGCGGATGACGTTGGGCTGCTGCCGCTCGACGTCGACAGCGCCCATATAGACCACGCAGTCGAGGCCGAAGCGCGCGCACAGCGTCGCGGTGGCGACACCGTGCTGGCCGGCGCCGGTCTCGGCGATGATGCGCTTCTTGCCCATGCGTCGCGCCAGCATGATCTGGCCGAGCACGTTGTTCACCTTGTGCGAGCCGGTGTGGTTGAGCTCTTCGCGCTTGAGGTAGATTTTCGCGCCGCCGAGATGCTCGGTCAGGCGCTCGGCGAAGTAGAGCGGCGAAGGCCGGCCGACATAGTTCTTGAGATAGCCGTTCATCTCGGCCTGGAACGCCGGATCGGCCTTGGCCTCGGTATAGGCCTTTTCCAGATCGAGGATCAGCGGCATCAGGGTTTCGGCGACGAAGCGTCCGCCGAAAATGCCGAAATGACCGCGCTCGTCAGGGCCGCTGCGGTAGGAATTGGGTTTGGCGATGTTCATCGGACGCTCAACTCTTGGGTGGCGCGCGCGGCGCGAATGAAGGCTTTGATCATCTCCGGATCCTTCACACCGGGAGCGCTCTCGACACCGGAGGAGATATCGACGCCGCCTGCGCGGGTGACGCGAACGGCTTCGGCGACGTTCTCCGCATGCAGACCGCCCGAAACCATATACGGCAGTTTGAGCTCGAGGTTTTCGAGCAGGTGCCAATCGAAGGCTGTGCCGAGCCCGCCCGGCCGAGTCGCGTCCTTCGGCGGCCTCGCGTCGAACAAGATGCGGTCAGCAACCGCAGCGTAGCCTGGTAGCACGGCGAGATCGGCTGATGTCTCGACCGGCAGCGCCTTCATCACCGGGCGGCCGAATTTCTGCTTGATGTCGCGCAACCGTGCGACGCTTTCCTTGCCGTGGAGCTGGAAAATGTCCGGCGATAGCGCATCCATGATGTTGTCGAGCCTCGTGTCGTCGGCATCGACGGTCAGCGCGACCTTGAGCGCGCGCCGCTTCACCTGGCGGCCGAGGTCACGGCCGAGTTCCAGCGACAGATGCCGCGGCGACGGCGGAAAGAACACGAACCCCACCATGTCGGCACCGCCGTCGAGCGCTGTTTCGAGCGTCTCGGGCGTGGACAGGCCGCAGATTTTGACGAGCAGGGACATGTTCTCGAGGGATATGGGCTCAAAGCAAAGGGAGGCCGCGGGTCTGCGGCCGAAAACCGGGGTTTTCGGTTGCGGCCGCTTCTACAACGTCGCGCGCTGCTTGTCTCGCCCGACGGGCCCGTAAAGGCCCACCCCGGAGGGAACGGGGAGACGCTGGGGCTCGGGCCTTGCCGCGGCCGCCTGGGCCCGCAGACCGGCCAATTCGGTTCTGGCAGCCCGTGCATCCGCATCGTTCCGGCGCGCCGCACGGCGCCAGTGCCGCTGGCCGAACCAGACGGCACAACCGCCCGCCAGGACACCGACGGCGGCCACCAGGATCAGGAGCAGGAACAGCGGCAGCGTGACCGAGAAAGACGGGTCGTCGGACACGAAGGGATCGAATGAGACCGTGACGAAATGCCGGTTGGCGACGGCGAAAGTCACCAGGACCAGGCCCAGCGGAATCACGATCAGCGCGGTCAGAAACTTTCGCATCTCGCTTCGCTCGCCTTGAATCAAGCTTCGGGCCGCACCGTCGCGACCGCGGGAAACTCCGACGCCGGCCTCAGTCTGGCGCGCCTGGATCCGGATGGTCGCGATTCAGCCGTTCGCGCATTTCCTTGCCGGTCTTGAAGAACGGAACGCTCTTCTGGTCGACGGGCACATGAGCGCCGGTCCGCGGATTACGCCCGGCGCGTGCAGGGCGATGCTTGACCGAGAAGGCACCGAAGCCACGCAACTCGACGCGGTCACCGCGCGCGAGTGCCGCTACGATCTCTTCGAGAATCGCGTTCACAATGTTCTCGACATCCCGCTGGTACAGATGCGGGTTGTGCTCGGCGATACGCTGAACAAGTTCGGATTTGATCATCGAGAGATAGGACCCGGGAGCGTGCGGATGACCATTTCCGTGAAAATACCTTGATCTGTCAAGACGCTAAATCAAGGTTGAGCGTCGTGAAAATGCGTGACAAATGCCGAAAAAGCGGGCTGGCCCGGCACGCGTCAGACGGGAAAAACCTCGACGGCTCGCTCTGGTACCGTCAGTTCGACGCCGCCGGCTGCCACAGGGCCAGCATTCCATCCATTCCGAGCCGATCGACCGCCTGTGCGACGCCGGTTTGCCCGATTTGATGCGCAATCGAGCCCAAACCCAGCGCTTCCAGCGTTACGGCGGCGGCCGCCTTGAGGAACGGCAGATCGCCGAAGCGCGGCTGGAGCTTGTAATCGCGCACGGAGAGACCCTTCTTGACGCCCTTCTGCTCGACCAGCCAGGCCACTGCGGTCTTCTCGTCGCCGATCTGGTCGATCAGCTTGAGATCGATCGCCTGGCGTCCGGTGAAGACGCGGCCATCGGCCACTTTCTCGAGCAGCGTGTCATCCATGCCACGCCGTTCCTTCACCAATCCCTTGAACCAGGCGTAGGAGTCCTTCACCAGCGCATCGAGCGCGGCCCGTGCCTCGGGGCTGGTCGGCTCGAAACCGTTGGGCGCGGCCTTCAGCGGTGACGACTTCACCTCCTCGACCTTGACGCCGACGGTCTTCAAGAGCTCGGAGACGTTGGGAAACTGGAACAGCACGCCGATCGAGCCGACCAGCGAGCTCTGCTGGGCGACGATGTGGTCGCTGGCGATGGCCGTGATGTAGCCGCCGGAGGCGGCGAGGCCCTCGACCACGACGACGAGCGGCTTCTTCGCTTTCAGCCGTACCAGCGAATCGTAGAGCTGCTCGGAGCCGGCGGTGGTGCCGCCCGGCGAGTTGATATGGACGACGACGGCGGCGGCCTGGGAATTCTCCAGCCGCTCCAGCGCCTGGGTGCGATCGGAATCGCTGCGGATCAGGCCTTCGATCTGGACCCGCGCGATCGAGCCGGCGGATGCGAACGTGCCGCGCGCACCGGGTGTCGCGATCAGCGCGAAGCCCGCGATCGCCGCGATCGCGATCAGCGCGGCCACCACGCGCCAGAACGTCAGCTTGCGGCGGATCCTGCGGCGGTCGACGATGATGTCCGAATCGAGCGACATCGGAATATCTCCAAAATGAAAGACCACGCGCGTTGTGCCGTCACAGCGTGACCATTGGCTTATCTGGATACATCAATTGCGGCCCAATTTGTAGAAAACAAGGCCCGATGGCCGACTTCCCCGAAGGACCGGGACGTTGCCACACACTCCTCGTCGTCCCGGCGAAGGCCGGGACGACCATACCAACAAAAAAGCCCCGGCTCGCGCCGGGGCTTTGATGACAGCGAAACTTGCGTCTCGCTTACTTGCTGTCGCGGTTCTTGAGCGCGGTGCCGAGGATGTCGCCGAGCGTCGCTCCCGAATCGGAGGAGCCGTATTGCGCGATGGCTTCCTTCTCTTCGGCGACTTCGAGCGCCTTGATCGACACCTGGACCTTGCGGGCCTTCTTGTCGAACTGGATCACGCGGGCATCGACCTTCTCGCCGACGGCGAAGCGTTCGGCGCGCTGGTCGTTGCGGTCACGGGCGAGCTCCGAGCGCTTGACGAACGTGGTGAAGTCGGTACCGGCGATCTTCACCTCGATGCCGCTCTCCTTCACTTCGAGCACTTCGCAGGTCACGACCGCGCCCTTCTTGACATCGCCCGGCTCGGCGAAGGGGTCGCCTTCGAGCTGCTTGATGCCGAGCGAGATGCGCTCCTTCTCGACGTCCACATCGAGCACCACGGCCTTCACCATGTCGCCCTTCTTGTAGTTGTCGATCACCTGCTCGCCCGGAAGCTTCCAGTCGAGGTCGGAGAGATGGACCATGCCGTCGACGTCGCCCTCGAGGCCCAGGAACAGACCGAATTCGGTCTTGTTCTTGACCTCGCCTTCGACCGTCGAACCGGTCGGGTGACCTTCGACAAAGACCTCCCAGGGGTTGCGCATGGTCTGCTTGAGGCCGAGCGAGATGCGGCGCTTGACGGAATCGACTTCCAGCACCTGCACTTCGACTTCCTGCGAGGTCGAGACGATCTTGCCGGGGTGCATGTTCTTCTTGGTCCACGACATCTCGGAGACGTGGATCAGGCCTTCGATGCCCGGCTCGAGCTCGACGAACGCGCCGTAGTCGGTGATGTTGGTGACACGGCCGGTGAAGCGGGCACCCAGCGGGTACTTGGCTTCGATGCCCTGCCACGGATCGTCCAGCAGCTGCTTCATGCCCAGCGAGATGCGGTGCGTCTCGTGGTTGATCTTGATGATCTTGACCTTCACGGTCTGGCCGATCGAGAGCACCTCGGTCGGGTGGTTGACGCGGCGCCACGCGATGTCGGTGACGTGCAGCAGGCCGTCGATGCCGCCGAGATCAACGAACGCACCGTAATCGGTGATGTTCTTGACCACGCCGTCGATGACCTGACCCTCTTCGAGATTCTGCACCAGCTCCTGGCGCTGCTCGGCGCGGGTCTCTTCGAGAACCGTGCGGCGCGACACCACGATGTTGCCGCGGCGGCGGTCCATCTTGAGGATCTGGAACGGCTGCGAGTTGTTCATCAGCGGCGCAACGTCGCGGATCGGACGGATGTCGACCTGCGAGCGCGGCAGGAAGGCCACGGCACCGTCGAGGTCGACGGTGAAGCCGCCCTTGACCTGGTTGAAGATGACGCCGTTGACCTTCTCGTTGTTCTGGAACGCCTTCTCGAGCTTGCCCCAGCTCTCTTCGCGGCGCGCCTTGTCGCGCGACAGCACGGCTTCGCCGAGGGCGTTCTCGATGCGATCGAGGAACACTTCCACCTCGTCGCCGACCTTGATCTCGCTGTCACGGCCGGGGCCGGAAAATTCGCGAAGGGCGACGCGGCCCTCGGTCTTCAGGCCGACGTCGATGACGGCCATGTCCTTTTCAATTGCAACCACCTTGCCCTTGACGACGGAGCTTTCCTGCAGGTTGCCGCCTGCGAAGGACTCGTCGAGCATCGCGGCGAAATCGTCACGCGACGGGCTATAGGTATCAGCGGAAGTCGAAGCCATTTGTTCTCCAGTTGCGGATGTCGTGCCGGCCGTTGGGTTCATGGGCGGATCGCACGCGCAGTGTCGGAAGGTCCGCAAGACCTTCGAGCGACCGCTCGCTGCTCCGGCCTGGAGGCGGAACAGCGGAAGCGGGCCGGCTGAGGCCCGCGCGTTCGATACGTGGAAATCTGTGTCCGGAGCCTGGATCGCGACGGCCCCGAAACAGGGACCGAAGGTATCGACCTCATAGAGCGGGAGCGGGCGCTTCCTCCAATGACGGCAGCGGCTTAACCCCGCGACCGGCCCGCTCGGACGGCCTCGATAATGTCGATGGCGGCCCGGACGCCGCCCTCTATATCCAGTTGGGAGTTATCTAGCAAGTAAGCATCGGCGGCCGGCTTCAGGGGCGCAATCGGCCGGTTCTTGTCGCGTTCGTCGCGCTGGATGATGTCGGCGAGCACGGCCGCCTCGTCCGCCTCCTCGCCCCGCGCCCTGGCCTCCATGGTCCGGCGGCGGGCGCGGACCCTGGGGTCGGCGACGACGAAGATCTTCACGTCGGCATGCGGGCAGATCACGGTTCCAATGTCCCGGCCGTCCAGCACCGCTCCCGGCGGATCGGCGGCGAATTGCCGCTGGAAATTGATCAGGGCCTCGCGGACCCTGGGGATGGCCGAGACGATGGAGGCGCCCTCGCCGGCCTTCTGGGTTTTCAGGGCGGGATTGCCGAACTTTTCAGGATCGAGTTCCAGCGCCGCCGCGACCGCCGCCGCCTCGTCCCGGAGATCATGACCGGACTGCATCAGGGCGTAGGCCACCGCGCGATAGATCACGCCGGTATCGAGATGACGGTAGCCATAGTGGTGGGCAAGACGCTTGCCGAGCGTCCCCTTTCCCGAGGCCGCGGGCCCGTCGATGGCGATGATCATGAAAACTCGGCCCCGAGCGAACGCATCATCGGAATGAAATCCGGAAAGCTGGTGGCGATGAAGGCGGTGTCGTCGACGGTCACGGGCCGATCGGAGGCGCAGCCCATCACCAGCGCGGACATCGCGATGCGATGGTCCATGTGGGTGGCGACTGTGCCGCCGCCAGGGACGTGGCCGCGGCCCTCGACGATCAGATCGTCGCCGGAGACCTCGACCTTGACGCCGTTGACGCGCAGCATGTCGGCGGTGGCTTCCAGGCGGTCGGATTCCTTCACGCGCAGCTCCTGCAGGCCGCGCATGATCGTCGTGCCCTCGGCGAAGGAGGCCGCCACCGCCAGCACGAGATATTCGTCGATCATCGACGGTGCGCGCTCCGGCGGCACCTCGACTCCGCGCAGTTTCGAGGCGCGCACGCGCAGCTTCGCCATCGGCTCGCCGGCGTCGCCGCGCACCTCGCTTTCCTCGATCGAGGCGCCCATTTCGCGCAGCGTCGTGAAAAGACCGGTCCGCAGCGGATTGGTCATGACGTCGGACAGGACGATATCGGAGCCTTCTACGATCAGCGCGGCAACGACCGGGAACGCCGCCGACGAGGGATCGGCGGGCACCACGACGGTGGCGCCATGCAGCTCGGGCTGACCCGTGAGCGTAATGCGGCGGCCGTGCAGGCCCTCCGGCACGGAGATGATCTCCGCACCAAAATGCTTCAGCATCAACTCGGTGTGGTCGCGACTGGCCTCGGACTCGATCACCGTGGTGGCGCCGGGCGCGGCCAGGCCCGCCAGCAGCACGGCCGATTTGATCTGGGCCGAGGCGACCGGGGTCTTGTAGGTGATGGGCAGCGGATCGCGCGCGCCCTGGACGGTCAGCGGCAAGCGGCCGCCCTCGCCACCGGAGACGACCCGCGCGCCCATCTTTTCCAACGGATCCAGGATCCGGCGCATGGGGCGGCTGCGCAACGAGGCATCGCCGTCGAAGACCGCCGAGATCGGGCAGCCGGCGACGGCGCCCATGACGAGCCGGCAGCCGGTGCCGGAGTTGCCGAAATCGAGCGGCGCCCTGGGCTGGGCGAAGCCCGCGACGCCCACCCCCTGCACCTTCCAGGCGAAATCGCCGATGCGCTCGACCTTGGCGCCCAGGGCCTGCATGGATTTGGCGGTGTTGAGCACGTCCTCGCCCTCGAGGAGGCCCGAAATCCGGGTCTCGCCGACCGCGAGCGCGCCCAGGATGAGGGCGCGGTGGGAGATCGACTTGTCCCCGGGCACCCGTACCCTCCCGGTCAGGGGACCGCTTGCGCGCGACTGAAGCGGCGTCGGCTTGTCGGAATGGGTCAAGATTGCGTCCTTGGATAGGCCCAAAACATCCCTGCCGGGTTTCCGGGGCAGGTACCACATGGTCTCCCCGCCGTCACGGGCATGTCTTTCTCCCGTAATGCGCTATTGACAGCGGGCCGCCAACTAGCCAAGTGAAGCACCGCTTTTCAGACATCTCCAGGATTCCTGCCGTGGCCAAGTCCGAACTCGGAACCAAACGTATTTGCCCGACCACGGGCAAGAAATTCTATGACCTCAACAAGAATCCGGTGATCTCACCCTATACCGGTGAAGTCGTGCCGATTGCGCCCGTGGCGCCGGCGCGCGCGCCCCGCGGCGCCGAAGCCCGCCACGCAGCAGCCGCCGACACCACGCCGGAGCCGGCGGAGGTCGAGGAGGTCTCGCTCGAGGAGGCCGATGCCGAGGAAAACACCGGCAAGGTCAAGGCCGTGGTGCCCGAATCCGAGGACGACATCGAGGTCGACGAGACACTCGACGACGACGATGACGATGATTCGACCTTCATCCCCGACGAGGAAGAAGGCGACGAAGACGTGACCGACATCATTGGTGACGTCGGCGGCGATGAAGAGACTTGAGATCAGCCCTGATCTGTGAAAAAGGGTGCACCGCGCGAGTCGCTTAGGGCTCGCCGGCCGGGACGGGTCCCCCAGGACCCACCCAACTGGAAGACTAAGGGGCCATAGCTCAGCTGGGAGAGCGCTTGCATGGCATGCAAGAGGTCGGCGGTTCGATCCCGCCTGGCTCCACCAGCCTTCGCAGGCTGCGCCTGCTTCGGCTGGGCAAGCCCCATCGTAGCGAAGGCTGCCTCGCCGTAGCCCGAAGGGCGACGGCGGGCCTGGGCAAATTCCCAATCGCATCCTTAGACTGGTTTTGTATCCTGTCCTCGTGGGGGGTATGGGACACGAAGTACGTCTACATTCTCGAAAGTCTCGACCACGAGCATTTTTATGTGGGCGTCACCGACGACCTGCGGGCTCGTTTAGCCAAGCATAATGCCGGAGAGGTTCCTCACACGTCGAAATATGGTCCCTGGAGAATACGAACCTATTTCGCATTTGATGATGCCGCACGCGCCGTCGCATTCGAGCGATATCTTAAATCCGGCTCGGGGCGAGCTTTCGCAAAGAAATACTTCTGATTGCCCGCGCTAACCGCCCTACTCCCCGATCACCGCATTCAGCCGGTCGCGTAGCGCGACGATCTCGTCCTTCATCGCGACCAGTTCCGAGACCGAGCAGTCCGACGCCGCCAGGATCGATTGCGGAACGGCGCGCGCCTTGTCCTTCAGGGCGTGGCCCTGCGCCGTCAGCGCGATCAGCACCTGGCGTTCGTCCTCGCTCGAGCGCGTGCGCTTGACGAGATGGGCGGCCTCGAGCCGCTTGAGCAGCGGTGTCAGCGTGCCGGAATCGAGGAACAGCCTTTCACCGATGTCCTTGACCGGCACGTCGTCGCGCTCCCACAGCACCAGCATCACCAGATATTGCGGATAGGTCAGGCCGAGCCGGTCCAGCAGCGGCTTGTAGACGCGGTTGAAGGCATGCGCAGCGGAATAGACCGCGAAGCAGATCTGGTTGTCGAGGCGAAGCGGCTGGTCCGCTGCCGGATGTTTCCGGGGCATGGAGAATCTCACGGGGCTTTCCTCATTCTGGGCCCGGCAGGCGGCACATTCAATTGCGAACAATTAAATGTGAGACAGTCTGATTTCAATTGCGCACAATCTAATTGTTTGCGATAGAAGCGTCACCCCAACCCGAAGACCTGAGGAGACGAAAATGTCCGTGAACGTCCTCTACAAGACCAGCGCAAAAGCCACCGGCGGCCGTGACGGCCATGCTGCGACCCTCGACGGCGCGCTCGACGTCAAGCTCACCACGCCGAAGGAGCTCGGCGGCGGCGGCGGCGCAGGCAACAATCCCGAGCAGCTGTTTGCGGCCGGCTATGCCGCCTGCTTCATCGGCGCGATGAAGTTCGTGGCCTCGCAAGGCGGCCCGAAGGTTCCCGGCGATGCCTCCGTGACCTCGACGGTCGGCATCGGCCCGCGCTCGGCCGGCGGCTTCGGGCTCGACATCGATCTCGCCGTCTCGTTGCCGGGCCTTGCCCGCGCGGAGGCCGAGGCGCTGGTCGAGAAGGCGCACCAGGTGTGCCCGTATTCCAACGCGACGCGCGGCAATGTCGACGTTCGCCTGACGGTCGTCTGATCCAACGGCGGATTGGCTGGCCCGGGATCCCCCTCGGGCCGGCCGCTTCGGTTCGATTTGCCAGATTCTTGATTTGCCATCCCGCGGGATGGCGCGGCGGCACCGCATACGCCCCTACGCACCAAGCCATTGC
This sequence comes from Bradyrhizobium sp. SZCCT0153, assembly GCF_018129995.1. Classification (GTDB taxonomy): domain Bacteria; phylum Pseudomonadota; class Alphaproteobacteria; order Rhizobiales; family Xanthobacteraceae; genus Bradyrhizobium; species Bradyrhizobium japonicum_G. The sequence goes on along the minus strand of NZ_JAFCKS010000003.1, from coordinate 326,512 downwards.
TGGGGCAAAAAAACCTCGCTAGGCCTGTGATCAATGATCGACACAGGGGAAGCGAAGGCATGACTGAAGCCGCCAGTTCTGGAGCCGCACCAGGCGCAATGAGTGGACTGCGCGTCATCGATCTCACGCGCGTGCTCGGCGGCCCCTATTGCACCCAGATTCTCGCCGACCATGGCGCCGACGTGATCAAGGTCGAGCCGCCCGCCGGCGACGAGGTGCGCGACTGGGGCCCGCCCTTCCACGAGGAGGACGCGGCCTATTTCGTCGGCATCAACCGCAACAAGCGCTCGATCGGCCTCGACCTCGCCTCCGAAGGCGGCCGAACTGTTCTGCTCAAGATGCTGGAGACGGCCGACGTCCTGATCGAGAATTTCAAGCCGGGCACGCTGGAGAAATGGGGCATCGGCAGCGAGGTGCTGCGCGAAAAATTCCCGCGCCTCGTGCATTGCCGGATCTGCGGCTTCGGCGCCGACGGGCCGCGCGGCGGCAATCCCGGCTATGACGCCATCATCCAGGCCATGACCGGCATGATCGCTGCAACCGGCTCGCCCGAGAGCGGGCCGATGCGGATCGGCGTGCCGCTGGTCGACATCACCACCGGGCTGTATGCGGCGATCGGCATCCTGATGGCGCTGTCGGAGCGGCAGCGCTCGGGCCAGGGGCAGTTCCTGGAGACGACGCTGTACGAGACCGGCCTTGCCATCATGCATCCGCACACTGCGAACTATTTCATGCATGGCAAGCCGCCGTCGCTCACCGGCAACGAGCATCCCAACCTCGTGCCCTACGCGATCTTCCCGACCAAGACCGACGACATCTTCATCGGCGTCGGCAATGACGGCACCTTCCGCAAGCTCGCCAAGGAGATCGGCAAGCCCGAGCTCGGCACCGATCCGCGCTTCGCCCGCAACAAGGACCGCATCGCCAATCGCGAGGCGCTGCGGGCCGAGCTTGCCGCCGTGTTCAGCCAGCACGAGGCCGAGCCGCTGTGCAATCGCCTGCTTGCCGCGGGCCTGCCGGCGGGCCCTGTGCAGAAGATCGACCAGGCGTTGACGAACCCGCACACGATCCATCGCGGCGACATCATCGAGAAGGACTGGTACAAGGGTGTCGCCTCGCCGATCCGGCTCGATCGCAGCAAGCCGAGCCTGCGCCGCCTGCCGCCGAAATTCAGCCAGCACTCCCAGGAAGTGCTGGGCGAGTTCGGCTACTCCAAGGCGGAGATCGACGCGATGGTCGAGAAGGGCACCGTCTGCGGCCCCGAGCGCAAGCGCTGAGATAGGACGAAGATCGAGCGGCAGCGCAAGTGCGCTCCCTCCTCCGCTTACGGGGGAGTGTTGGGGAGAGGGTGTCTCCGCAATGGGACAATCCCCCGGAGGAGAGAACACTCACCCGTGCTACGCGCGACCTCTCCCGCAAGCGGGAGAGGTTTTGAACCCGCGGCCTGTTCGTCAGCCTCACAGATCCAATGCCGCACTGCGGCGCGGGCGCGCATGTGCACCGCGAACGGAGGCGGCTGCACGCTCGGCATTCGCCTATTTGACGGCTTCCCTTTTCCAGCGCTTGCCGCTTTCGTTTCGGCCGCTTACACAGTCATGTGAACGTCATATGGCGCTGCTAGCGCAAGCGATCATTTTGACGACCCAAGGGAGGTTTACTTGATGGCTCTTCGACGCTTTGGAGCGGCTGCCGCTGTTGCAGCCATGGTTGGTTCGGGCGCTTCGCCCGCGTGGGCCGTGACCGAAATCCAGTGGTGGCACGCGATGACCGGCCCGAACAACGACGTCGTGGTCAAGCTTGCCAACGATTTCAACGCGTCTCAGGGCGACTACAAGATCGTCCCGACCTTCAAGGGCAGCTATGCCGACACGTTGAACGCCGGCATCGCGGCGTTCCGCGCCGGCAACGCACCGGGCATCATGCAGGTGTTCGAGGTCGGCACCGCGACCATGATGGCCGCCAAGGGCGCCATCAAGCCCGTCTCGGATCTCATGAAGGAGCAGGGCGAGAAGTTCGATCCGCAGTCCTACCTGCCGGCAATCACCGGCTACTACTCGACCGCGAAGGGCGAGATGCTCTCGTTCCCGTTCAACTCGTCGAGCATGGTCATGTGGGCCAACCTCGACGCCCTGAAGAAGGCCGGCATCGACGCGCCGCCGAAGACCTGGCCCGAGGTGTTCGCGGATGCCAAGAAGCTGCATGCGACGAGCCCGACCTGCGGCTTCTCGTCGTCCTGGGTCACCTGGGGCTTCATCGAGCAGTTCTCGGCCTGGCACAATATCCCGATCGGCACGAAGGCCAACGGGCTCGACGGCTTCGACACCGTGCTGGAATTCAACAATCCGCTCGAGACCAAGCTTCTGGAAAATCTCGTCGAGCTGCAAAAGGACAAGAGCTACGACTATTCGGGTCGCACCAACACCGGCGAAGGTCGTTTCACCTCCGGCGAATGCGCGCTCTACATGACGTCCTCGGCCTTCTATCCGAACGTCAAGGCGAACGCGAAGTTCAACTATACGGCGGTTCCGATGCCCTATTTCCCGGACGCCAAGGACGCGCCGCAGAACTCCATCATCGGCGGCGCTTCACTGTGGGTCATGGGCGGCAAGTCCAAGGAAGAGTACAAGGGCATCGCGAAGTTCTTCACCTTCCTGTCCGACACGGACCGCCAGGTCTACCTGCACGAGGTCTCCGGCTATCTGCCGATCACCAAGGCGGCTTACGACAAGACCAAGGCGTCGGGCTTCTATGAGAAGAATCCGATTCTCGAAGTGCCGCTGAAGGAACTGACCAACAAGCCGCCGACGGACAACTCCCGCGGCCTGCGCTTCGGCGGAATGGTGCAGATGCGCGACGTCTGGTCCGAAGAAATCGAGGCAGCGCTCGCCGGCAAGAAGTCGGCCAAGGAGGCGCTCGATGCCGCGGTCTCGCGCGGCAACCAGATGCTGCGTCAGTTCGAGCGCACCGCGACCAAGTAGCGTCGTCACATCGTGGCTGCGGACGGGCCGCAGCCACGATCACACAATTGAGGCGGGGGCTTCATGGAGAACCGGGCGATCTTCTCAGGCAGGCTCCTCGCCTGCCTCCTGGTATTTCCGCAGCTTGCGATCTCCCTGATCTTCTTTTACTGGCCGGCGGCGCAGGCGCTCTGGCAATCCTTCCTGGTGCAGGATGCCTTCGGGCTCTCGACCGAGTTCGTCTGGTTCGAGAATTACGTCACCCTGCTGAAGACGCCCGAATATTATCACGCGATCGGCACCACCTTCTTCTTCTCGCTGCTCGTGGTGTTCTTCTCGCTCGCCATCGGACTCCTGCTCGCCGTCATGGCGAACCGCAACATCGCGGGCGTGCAGATCTATCGCACCTTCCTGATCATCCCCTATGCCGTCGCCCCTGCCGTGGCGAGCGTGCTGTTCATCTTCATGTTCCAGCCGGGGCTCGGCATGATCGCGCGCGCGCTCCAGCGCAACGGCATCGACTGGAATCCTGTGCTCAACGGCAACCATGCGATGATCCTGATCGTCATCGTCGCGGTCTGGAACCAGATCAGCTACAATTTCCTGTTCTTCCTCGCCGGCCTGCAGTCGATCCCGAAGAGCGTGATCGAGGCGGCCGCGATCGACGGGGCGAGGCCCGCGCGGCGGTTCTGGACCATCGTCTTCCCGCTGCTGTCGCCGACGACGTTCTTCCTGATCGTCGTCAACATCACCTATGCCTTCTTCAACACGCTCGGCATCATCGACACCGCAACCGAAGGCGGCCCGAACGGATCCACGTCGACGCTGGTCTACAAGGTGTTTCTCGACGGCAAGGCCGGCTCCGATCTCGGCGGCTCGGCGGCGCAATCGGTGATCCTCATGATCATCGTCATCGGGCTCACCGCGATCCAGTTCCGCTACGTCGAAAAGAAAGTGCATTACTGAGCCATGGTAGAGCATCGCCGATTTGGAAATCTGTTGCCTCACCTGGTGCTGCTGGCCGGCGTGGCCGTGGTCGCCTTCCCGGTCTATCTCGCGATCATCGCGTCCACCCACGACAACACCGTCATCGCCAACGGCCAGATGCCGCTCTATCCCGGCAGCCACGCGCTCGAGACCTATTGGAACACCATCGTCTCCGGTGCCGGCAGGACCACGCGCGAGCCGGTCGGCAGCATGCTGATGGCGAGCTTCATCATGGCGGTGGGGATCGCGGTCGGAAAAATCGCGATCTCCATCCTCTCGGCCTACGCCATCGTGTTCTTCAACTTCCCGTTCCGCATGGCGACGTTCTGGACCATCTTCGTCACGCTGATGCTGCCGGTCGAGGTGCGCATCTTCCCGACCTACAAGATCACGTCCGACCTGCACATGCTGGATTCCTATTCCGGCCTGATCCTGCCATTGATCGCGTCCGCGACGGCGACGCTGCTGTTCCGGCAGTTCTTCATGACCATCCCGAAGGAGCTGGTCGAGGCCTCGAAGATGGATGGCGCCGGCCCGATCCGCTTCTTCTTCGATACGCTGCTGCCGCTCTCGGTGACCAACATCGCCGCGCTGTTCGTCATCCTCTTCATCTACGGCTGGAACCAGTATCTCTGGCCGCTCCTGATCACCACGCGCGACGACATGCAGACCATCGTGATCGGCATCAAGAAGATCATCGATGTGAAGGACGCACTCACGGAATGGTCGGTCGCGATGGCGACCGCGGTGCTCGCGATGCTGCCGCCAGTGGCGATCGTCGTGCTTTTGCAGCGCCTGTTCGTGAAGGGCCTGATCGAAACGGAGAAGTAGGCCTATGGCCAATGTTACCCTGCGCAACGTCCGCAAGGCCTATCCCAACGGTTTCGAGGCGATCAAAGGCGTCGACGTCGATGTCGCCGACGGGCAGTTCTGCGTGCTGGTCGGTCCATCGGGCTGCGGCAAGTCAACGCTGCTCCGGATGGTTGCGGGGCTCGAGACCATCAGCTCGGGCGAGATCGACATCGGCGGACGCGTCGTCAACCAGGTCGAGCCGGCCGATCGCGACATCGCGATGGTGTTCCAGAACTACGCGCTCTATCCGCATATGAGCGTCTACAACAACATGGCCTACGGCCTGCGCAATCGCGGCATGCCGAAGCCCGAGATCGAGACGCGAGTGCAGGAAGCCGCGCGCATTCTCGAGCTCGGCACCATGCTCGATCGCAAGCCCGGACAATTGTCCGGCGGCCAGCGTCAGCGCGTCGCGATGGGCCGCGCCATTGTGCGCCAGCCTAAGGTGTTCCTGTTCGACGAGCCGCTGTCGAACCTCGACGCGAAACTGCGCATCGCGATGCGCGTCGAGATCCGCAAATTGCAGCGCCGGCTCAACACGACGTCGATCTACGTCACCCACGACCAGCTCGAGGCGATGACGCTCGCCGACATTCTCGTGGTGATGAATGGCGGCAAGGTCGAGCAGGTCGGCAATCCCCTGGCGATCTACGAGAAGCCGGCCACGACCTTCGTCGCCTCCTTCATCGGGGCGCCGCCGATGAATCTGATGTCGACGCGCGCCGACGAGATCAAATCGCAGCTCGGCAGCGCCGACGCCGGCATCCTCGGCATCCGTCCCGAGGATTTCGTCATCACCGACCAGACGCCCGCCGGCGGCGTCGCGCTTGCGTTGACTGTCGAGGCGATCGAGCGCGTCGGCGCCGAAACCTTCGTCTACGGCACGCGGGCGCAGGACGAGCAGCGCATCGCAGCCAATCCGGGCGAGCTGCCGCCCGGCGAGGTCATCGTCCGCATTCCCGGCTCCGAGGCGCCGCCGATCGGCCAGAAAATCCGCGTCGCAGCGGTGCGCCAAAAGCTGCATCTGTTCAGCGACGACGGACGGACGCGGATCGAGGCCTGACCGGTTTCGCAGGTCCGCGACCAAAACGGCGAAAACAACCCCATGCACAGTAGCCGGGGGGTTGTTTTCATTGGGATAAATCGCCCGCAGATTCGTCGTGTCCGGCTTGTCAAGGTCGAGGATGGCCGGGACGGTCCATCCACAGCCCCGGCTACGTCCTTGAACCGACATGGGGATATGACCATATTGCTGACCAAGGGGTGCCGTTTCAGGGCCCTGAAATGCCAAAGTCGCTTCGAGAGGACTTTGTAAACTATGTCTCGTGTTCCAACGCTTTCCAGTCCGTTCCTTCTGGGCTTCGACGAGATCGAGCGCGTGCTCGACCGCGTCGTCAAAGGCGCCGACGGTTACCCGCCCTACAATATCGAGCGGTGCGACCGGTCCGACGGCCAGCCCGAGCGGTTGCGCATCACGCTGGCGGTCGCCGGATTTACTCGCGACCAACTCGATGTAAGCATTGAGGAAAACCAGCTCGTGATCCGCGGGCGGCAGCAGGACGACAAGACCCGGCAATACATCCATCGCGGCATCGCCGCGCGCCACTTCCAGCGCACCTTCGTGCTGGCGGAGGGGATGCTGGTGCTGGGTGCGGATCTGAAGAACGGGTTGTTGTCGATCGATCTGGCCCGGCCGGAACCGGAGAGGATCGTTAAGACAATCGCTATCAATGAGCACGAATAATGGAACGAGTAGCGGACTCGACCGCTTAGTTTCTGTGAAGGAGTCGAGACCATGAGTGAAGGTCACGTTGCGTTCGAATACGAAGCCAAGAACGTCTCTCCGGAGACGCTGGCAACCCTCGGCGAAGGCCACATCGCCTATGTGAAGCAGATCCGCTCCGAAGACGTTCCGGGCCTGTTTCCCGAGGCGCCGAAAATCGCGCCGGGCCTCAAGCTCTTCGCGCTCCACGCCGCCGACGGCACCCCGATCATGCTGACCGACAGCCGCGAAGCCGCGGTCGCCAACGCCTGGAGCAACGAGCTGCAAGCGGTGAGCGTGCACTGAGCACGCGCGCGTCGCACGAATAGAGTTTCAAGCGGGCACGTCTTCAGACGAAGGCGTGCCCGTTTTCATTTGCGCAATGATGTCTTCGCGTCGGCAATGACGGAGTGTGAGGCTACGGCGCGCTCAACTCTCGCGTCCAGGGTACGAGAGCGAGATGAAACACTCGCACTCTCGCAGTCAGTGAGAAATTACGCCGCGGTCGCCGGCGGCAGGGCGAGCACCGAATAGATCGCCTGGGCATCGCGCGAGGCGCGGAGCTTCTTGGCGATGTCCTGGTCGCGGAGGAGACGGGCGATGCGGGCGAGCGCCTTGAGATGATCGGCGCCGGCGCCTTCGGGGGCGAGCAGCAGGAAGACGAGATCGACCGGCTGGCCGTCCATCGCCTCGAAATCGATCGGGCGATCGAGCCGCGCGAACAGGCCGAAGATCTTTTCCAGCTTGGGCAGTTTGCCGTGCGGAATGGCGACGCCGTAGCCGACCGCGGTGGTGCCGAGCTTCTCACGCTGCAGCAGCACCTCGAACACGGAGCGCTCGTTCTGCCCGGTCAGCTCGGCGGCCTTCGCCGCGAGCTCCTGGAGCGCCTGTTTCTTGCTGTTGACCTTCAATGCCGGGAGAATCGCCTCGGGTGCGACCAGATCGGTAATCGGCATGGAAATTTTCCGAGGTGAATTAAACCGTCAGGTTCCGAATTGGCCAGCTTGGAGAGAAACCATGCCGGGCCGGCGTCAAGAAGGTGAAGCAGGAAGAGGACTTAGCCCCGATCCTGATGTGGGGCGCTTCTACTCCAACGCAATCCCGGTGCCAACTGCTGCGTGCGGCTTTGCCCCGGTCATTGTTAAGGCCTGCGGATGCTACGGGGCCCGGTTCCGGCCCTAGCCGTCCGGTTTGGCCCCCGGCGGGTCGATCCAGCCCACATTGCCGTCGGCGCGGCGGTAAATGATGTTCACCCGGCCGCTGGAACCATGCTGGAATACCAGGCAGGGCGCTCCGCTGAGGTCGAGCTCCATGACGGCCTCGCTCACCGACAGCGGTTTCAGGGCGGTGGTGGCCTCGGCAATGATGACGGGGCTGTAGCCGGTGACCTCTTCCTCGTCCTCACCCTCGCCCGGCGCTTCCAGCACGTAGCTCGTGGCATCCATGGCCGCGAGCGCGGCGGAGGCGACATGGGCCTTGCGGGCGGAGCGGTCCTTGAGCCGGCTCTTGTAGCGCTTGAGCCGCTTCTCGATCATCAGCAGCGCCTGGTCGGCGCTGGCATAGGCGTCCGGCGCGTTCGAATCGGCTTCCAGCGTGATTCCGGAATCGAGGTGCAGCGCACAGTCGGTGCGGAAGCCGAAGCCGTCCTTGCTGAGCGTGATGTGGCCGGAATAATTGCCGTCGAAATATTTACGCAGGACCTCTTCGGTCCGGTCGGTCACGCGGCCGCGCAAGGCCTCGCCGACGCTGACGCTCTTGCCCGAAATCCGAAGAGTCATGTGATGCCTCGCTTGGTTTGCGCCCGCTGCGACGACGCGTCATCGCAGCCGGGGTTGTTCCCTGCGCGTGATCCGTTCGAAAAACCGCTTCACACTTTTCCGGATCATGCGCGTGCTTGGATCGGTCGCGAATGGGGGAAGGAGAGTAGCGCGATTTCGCGCCAGCGCAATCAGGCCGGCTCGGGGTTGCGGGAGCGATCGGGCATTGCGTTGGAGAGGACGTTACCAAGAGCGCTCTGCTTGTCGCGACGGCGTTGCACCGAGGATGGAATGCGCATGGCTTCGCGGTACTTCGCGACCGTGCGGCGGGCAATATCAATGCCCGAGGCGCGCAAGCGTTCCACGATGGTGTCGTCCGACAGGATCGCGGCAGGTGCTTCCGAATCGATCAGCTGCTTGATGTGGTGGCGCACGGCTTCGGCCGAATGCGCCTCGCCGCCGTCGGCCGACGCGATCGAGGCCGTGAAGAAATATTTCAGCTCGAACGTGCCGCGATTGGTCGCCATGTATTTGTTGGCGGTGACGCGCGACACCGTGGATTCATGCATCTGGATGGCGTCGGCGACGGCCTTCAGGTTAAGCGGCCGCAGATGCGCCACGCCGTGGGTGAAGAAGCCGTCCTGCTGGCGCACGATCTCGGTTGCGACTTTCAGGATGGTGCGGGCGCGTTGGTCGAGCGCTCGCACCAGCCAGGTCGCGTTCTGGAGCGCGTCGGTGAAATAGGACTTGTCGCCGTCCTTGCCGATCTTCTTCGACAGCTCGGAATAATAGGTCTGGTTGACCAGCACGCGCGGCAAGGTGTCGCTGTTGAGCTCGACATGCCAGCCGCCGTCCGGACCCGGGCGGACATAGACGTCAGGCACCATGGTCTGCAAACGGGCCGAGCCGAACTTCATGCCGGGCTTGGGATTGAGCCGGCGGATCTCGCCGATCATGTCGGCGATGTCCTCGTCGTCGACACCGCACAGCTTGCGCAACGAGGCGACGTCGCGCTTGGCGAGCAGATCGAGATGCTCGACCAGCGCCTGCATCGCCGGGTCGTAGCGATCGAGTTCGCGGAGCTGGATCGCCAGGCATTCGCTCAAATTGCGCGCGCAAACGCCGGGCGGATCGAATTTTTGCAGCACGGCAAGAACGGCCTCGATGTCCTGCTGCGGGGCGCCAAGGCGCTGGGCGGCCTGGCCGAGATCGGGCGGCAAATAGCCGGCCTCGTCGACGAGGTCGATCAGGTACTGGCCGATCATGCGCTGGGCAGGGCCGGCGAAGGCGACCGAAAGCTGCTCGGCCAGATGGTCGCGGAGCGTGGTTTCCGCGGCGACGAAGGCTTCGAGATTGTAGTCCTCGTCGCCGGAGGCGCCGCCGCCCCATTCCGTATAGGTGGTCGGCGCCACGTCCTGGGCGTTGCGGGCGGCAGCCTCGGCCGGCTCTTCGGAGAAGACGTTGTCGAGGCCGGTGTCCAGGGTCTGCTCGATCTCGGCGCGGGTGCCGAGATCCTTGTTCATCCAGTCTTCCTGGCCCGGCTCGAAGGCCTCGCCGCTGCCGCCAAAGCCGTCATCGCCCTGTCCGTCGCCCTGTCCGTCGCCCTGGCCGCCGGACTCCTCGCCATCGCTGAACTGGCGGGCCTCGGCGGGAGCCTCGCCCGCGGGGGGCTCGTCGTTGGCCCGTTCCAGGAGCGGATTACGCTCGAGTTCCTCTTCCACGAATGTCGTGAGATCGAGATTGGACAATTGCAGCAGCTTGATCGCCTGCATCAACTGCGGCGTCATGACCAGCGACTGCGATTGCCGGAACTCTAATCTCTGCGAAAGCGCCATGAAGCAAGAACCGATCCCGAAAAGTTGGTCCGATTTTTGCTTATCCTAGTCCGCGCCCGATGTACACGGCTTGACGAATTGGAAAAATGGGCTAGAGGCGGAATTCCTCGCCAAGGTAAAGGCGGCGCACATCCGGATCAGCGACGATCTCATCCGGGCTGCCCTCGGTCAAGATTTCACCGGCATAGACGATATAGGCGCGATCGGTGAGGCCCAGCGTCTCGCGCACATTGTGGTCGGTGATCAGCACGCCGATGCCGCGATTGGTGAGATGGCGGACCAGATCCTGGATGTCGCCGACCGCGATCGGATCGATGCCCGCGAAAGGCTCGTCGAGCAGCATGTAGTTCGGACGCGTCGCCAGCGCGCGCGCGATCTCGACGCGGCGCCGCTCACCGCCGGACAGCGCGATCGAAGGCGATTTGCGCAGCCGCGTGATGTTGAATTCGTCGAGCAGCGAGTCGAGCTGCTGCTCGCGCTTCTTGCGCGACGGCTCGACCACTTCGAGCACGGCGCGGATGTTCTGCTCGACGGTGAGGCCGCGGAAGATCGAGGCTTCCTGCGGCAGATAGCCGATGCCGAGCCGCGCGCGCTGATACATCGGCAGCTTGGTGACGTCGTGGCCGTCGAGCTCGATCGCGCCGCGATCGGGCTTGATCAGGCCGGTGATCATGTAGAACACGGTGGTCTTGCCGGCGCCGTTCGGACCGAGCAGGCCGACCGCTTCACCGCGGCGCACGTAGATGCTGACACCGCGCACCACCTTGCGGCTACCGAAGCTCTTTTCCACGCTATGCACAGCGAGGTAGCCCGGCCGCTTCAGGAGCTGGGGCCCGCCGGCGCCATTGGGCCTGGTGGCCGACCTGGCGGGGTGAGCCGCCTGCGCACGCTGCGGCTCGGCCTGATAATCGGTCTGGAACTGATCCGGCGCACGCATCGGCTGGTCGCGGGCAATCGACGGTGTGTCCCTGACAGGGCTGGGCACGAGCCCCCCGACGCCGTCACCGAGCGCGGTGATATCCTGACGCGCAAATCCTGGCCGGCCGCGCTTGGCGGGGCGCCGACGGAACATGCTGAAGAGATCGACCATCCCCGCCTTCTAGCCTTCCACGACGATCCTGAACGACATTCGCGCGATCTGCCGCGCCGGCCTTTCGTTTTGCCGACGCAGCATGAGTTGAGGAATGTCTCATGCCCAGTGAAACACGCCCGAAAAGCGGCGGACCCCGCTTCGAAAGCCCTTCGCGGTAAATACAGTCTCGCCGGCCAAGCTTCAACCTCGGATCGGGAGGCGTCAGCCCAACTTATTGAAGTTACTTTGGTTTACTTGCGCCGGGCAATTGCAGAGGCGCGCCCGGGCCGGGCTTGGCCGGGCTGCCGGATCCGCACTCGCTGCCGGCGCCCTGCGGCAGCAGTGCCTGCACCCGGCCGGTGTCGGATTCCACACGCGACACGCCCGTGGTCATGTCGACCGCCAGCCGGTCGCCGCGCAGCACGTTCTTGCACTGCGTCAGCACCACGCCGCCGAGCATGGTGATGAGGTTGGTCTTGGTGTCGAACACGGCGGTCTCGCCCGTCACCACCTGGTCCTTCTGGGTAACGACGACATTGCCGCGCGCTTCCAGCCGCTTGATCGAGGAACTGCCGCCCGGACCCGGCGTCGCCGACTGAATCGGCGCGGACTTCGCACCCTTGGCAGACGCAGGCTGCGGCGTGGCGGGCTTGTCGCCGCCGGACTCGTAAAACACCACCAGCGTCTTCGAGGTCATGGTGGTATCGCCCTGGATCACCTTCACATTGCCGGAGAAGGTCGCTTCCTTCTTCTTGTCGCGCATCTCAAGCGAGGCGGCTTCGATCTGGATCGGCTGGTCGCGGTTCTGCGAAAAACCCTGCATCGCGTTCGGCACGCCTTGCATCGTGCTCTGCGCGGTTGCCGCACCGGCCAGCACGACGCCGACGGCGAGCGCGGCGACGCTGCCGATGGCGCGCCGCTTGTTATCGTTGCGCGAGAAAAAAGGAGCCATGAAAATCACTTTGAATTGGCAGACTTGTTCTGGGGCGTACGCGTCTTCACCGGCGGCGCGGGCTCGGGCGGTGCAGGCTGAACGGCGGGGTCGTCCAGCTTGTCCAGGTGCATCACGACGTTGCCCTCGAAGCGAATGACGTCGCCGCCTTCCGTGATCCGCAGCCGATCGGCGGTCAGCGTGCCGTTGGTCAGCTTGACGTCGACATGCTCGTCCGAGGAGACCGTGCCCTTGCCCATGTCGACGAAGGCGGAGTTCAGCCGCGCCTCGTAGCCGGTCGAGGTGCGCAGGAAGATGTCCTTGTGCAGGTCGAGCTGCTGCTGCTTGTTGTCGAAGCGGCCGGTACGGGCGTCCAGGAACAGGGTGGATTGATCTTCCATCAGCACCTTGGCGCGCAGGTCGTGAAGATCGACGTGATCGGGATCGGTGATGTCCTGCGTTGCCGTCTTGGCCCAGAGCTCGTAGGGCCGCTGGTCCGGGGTGAAGCCGGCCATGTGCGGCGATTCCATCGTGATCTTGGTGCCTGACACCACCATGTTTCCGGAATCGAGCGGCAGTTTCGGCATCAGCATGCGGAACGGATTGAAGATCGAGACGCCGAGAATGGCGGCCAGGGACAACAGCACCGCGCCCGGCACGGCAATGCGCAGAATCCGCACCAGGCGGCTGTGGCGCGCCGCGCTGGCAAACTTCGCCGCAAGCGCGGCGTCGTAGGTGGGATTATGGGCCGAATTCACCTGGGCTCCTGAGGTGTCGCTCGCCGTGTCCGGTTGAAGGTCGCCCCATTGTAGCTGGCAACGCCCAAACATGCAGCCAGCGACAGGCCGTTACGAAAGTGTCCGAAACGGGGCGGCAACTCGCCTCAGCAGCCGGCCGAACCGCTCAGGAATGCGCAAAAATGTCCTCTTCGGCCCAGCCCTGGAGATCGAGCAAGGCGCGGGTCGGCAGGAAGTCGAAACAGGCCTTTGCCAGCGCGGCGCGGCCCTCGCGCACCAGCATGGCATCGAGCCGCTCGCGCAAGCCGTGCAGATGCAGCACGTCGGAGGCGGCGTAGGCGAGCTGCGGCTCGGTCAGGCTGTCGGCGCCCCAGTCGCTGGATTGCTGCTGCTTGGAGAGGTCGACATTGAGCACCTCGCGCACGAGGTCCTTGAGGCCGTGGCGGTCGGTATAGGTGCGGGTCAGGCGGGAGGCGATCTTGGTGCAGTAGATCGGCCCGGTCATGACGCCGAAGGTCTGGTACAGCACTGCGACGTCGAACCGCGCGAAGTGGAAGATTTTCGTGTTGGCGGGATTGGCCAGCAGGGCCTTCAAGTTCGGCGCATCGGTGTGGCCCTTGGGGATCTGCACCACGTCGGCGCTGCCGTCGCCGGGCGAGAGCTGCACCACGCAGAGCCGGTCGCGGTGCGGGTTCAGGCCCATGGTCTCGGTGTCGATCGCCACCGCTCCGGTGTAGCGGGAGAGGTCCGGCAGGTCGCCGCGATGCAGGCGTACGGTCATGGCGTTTCAAAACCTCGAGCGAATCGGTTGCGTCGGCACAATAGGCTAATTCGGATTGCCCGCGATGTACCCATTGCAGCCCGGCCGCGCAAGCACGGGCGTCCGCGACGGAGCGACCAGATCAAACGGGTGAAAAAAGCGACGACGTCGATCGCATCGCGCATGTCGCGGTGCGATCAAGACCTTACGATCAAGACGTTGCGACCAAGACCTTACGACAAGACGTCGCGACACTGCGACACACCGTGCGGAGCATCCCCCAAGGGGAGAATCGAACGGGAAACAGTGCCAAAGATGGTGCCCAGGAAAGGACTCGAACCTTCACGGCCGTTAAGCCACTGGCACCTGAAGCCAGCGCGTCTACCAATTCCACCACCTGGGCATGCCGGTTGGGCACGGAGGCGGTTACTACGGTTCAGTGACGCCGTTGTCAATTCATGCGTGCCCCGGGCTGGGGATGCGGATTGCGCATCGCAAACCGGCCCGATACAAGCCTGATAACACGCAGTCTTCCCGCAGGAATGGATCCCATGGCATCGAATCTGGAAACTCTCGTCACGGTTTTCGGCGGATCGGGGTTTTTGGGCCGGAATGTCGTCCGCGCGCTGTGCCGGCGCGACTATCGGGTCCGGGTCGCCGTGCGGCGGCCGGAACTAGCCGGATACCTCCAGCCCTCCGGCAAGGTCGGGCAGGTCCACACCGTCCAGGCCAACCTGCGCTATCCGGCCTCGGTCGAGGCGGCGCTGCGTGATTCGCATGTCGTGATCAACCTGGTCGGCATCCTCGCCGAGGGCGGCGCGCAGACGTTTGACGCGGTGCAGGCCAAGGGCGCCGAGGCCGTGGCCAAGGCCACCGCTGCGGCAGGTGCGCGCCTGGTGCACGTCTCGGCGATCGGCGCCGACGCGGAATCGCCCTCGCACTACGCCAGGGCCAAGGCGGCCGGCGAGGCCGCGGTGCTGGCCGCGGTGCCGTCGGCGACGATCTTCCGTCCCTCCGTGGTGTTCGGCCCCGAGGACCAGTTCACCAACCGTTTCGCGGCGCTGGCGCGGATGTCGCCGGTGCTGCCGCTGATCGGCGGGACGACCCGGATGCAGCCGGTCTATGTCGGCGACGTCGCCACCGCGATCGCCGATGCCGTCGACGGCAAGGCCAGGCCGGGCGCGACCTACGAGCTCGGCGGGCCGGAAGTCCTGACCATGCGCGAGATCATCGAAGCCATCCTGGAGATCGCCGACCGCGAGCGGATGCTGGTGCCGCTGCCGTTCGGGCTCGCCCGCTTCAAGGCCAACTTCCTGCAATTCGCGCCGGGCGCGTTCAAGCTGACGCCTGACCAGGTCACGCTGCTCGAGCGCGACAATGTCGTGTCGGATGCGGCCAAGGCCGCCGGCCTGACGCTGGAAGGTCTCGGCATCACCGCCGATTCGATGGAAGCCATCGCCCCGCAATATCTCTGGCGCTTCCGCGCCGCCGGGCAATTCCAGCGCAAGAGCGCGTAGGGTCTCTTCGCCTCGCCGTTCGCGGGCGCGGCGGCCCGTTCGACCTCTAGCGGCCGAGCGCCAGCGCGATCAGGCCGAGCGTGCCGACGATGACGCGCCACCAGGCGAACACCACGAAGCCGTGGCGGGTGACGTAGGACAAAAACGTCTTCACCACGATGATCGCGGTAATGAACGACACCACGAAGCCGATCGCGACGACGCCGATGTGGTCCATCGTCATTTCGGAGCGGTTCTTGTAGAAATCGTAGGCGAACGCGCCGATCATGGTGGGGATGGCGAGGAAGAACGAGAACTCCGCCGCCGCGCGCTTGTCGGCACCCAGGAACATCGCCGCCACGATGCTGGCGCCGGAGCGCGACACGCCCGGGATCATCGCCACGCACTGCGCGATGCCGATATAGAGATACATCAGCAGCGGAAACCGGGTGGCGTCGTGCTCACGCGCCTTGAAATCGAGCCGATCGACCCAGAGCAGGATGGCGCCGCCGACGATCAGCGAGAAGCAGACCACCCATGGATTGAACAGCATGCTCTTGATGTATTTGCCGGCGACGAGACCGACGATGACAGCGGGCAGGAACGCCACCAGCACGCCGATCACGAAGCGGCGCGCATCGGCGTCGCCCGTGAACATGCCGATCGCGACGTCCCACAATTTCTTGAAGTACAACACGACGATCGCGAGGATCGCGCCGAGCTGGATCAGAACCGTAAACGAATCCCAGAACGCGCCCTCGCCGAGATGGAAGAAGCGCTCCGCAAGCAGCAGGTGACCGGTCGAGGACACGGGAAGGAACTCGGTCACACCCTCGATGATGCCGAGGATCACTGCCCGTATTGCATCTGACATATTTACGGTCCATTTCCGCTGGAAAAACGGGGCTCTTCTCGCCCATCCGCCTCTTTCCCGCAATCGCAAAATGCGGCATCGCACCCTTGCTTCGCGGTTTTGAAGGACTAGTGTGGCGCCGCACAAACATTGATGGATTCTTAAGCACCATCAAATAGTCAAAGGCTTCATGTTTACGCTGTTTCATCATCCGTTCTGTCCGCATTCGCGGTTCATCCGCCTGATCGCGGGAGAATACGGGCTCGACCTGAAGCTGGTTGAAGAGCGCAGCTGGGAGCGGCGCGAAGCCTTTCTGCTGCTCAATGCGGCGGGCGCGACGCCCGTGCTGGTGGACGACGAGCAGCCGCCTATCCCGGGCGCGGCGATCATCGCCGAATATGTCGACGAGTCCTATGGGCACGACATGGGCCCCAAGCGGCTGATGCCGGAAACGATCGGCGAGCGCGTCGAGGTGCGCCGGCTGATGGCCTGGTTCAACGAGAAGTTCTTCGAGGAAGTCTCACACCCGCTCGTCACCGAGCGCATCTACAAGCGCTTCATGAGCGAGGACAATGGCGGCGGCGCGCCCTCGGCCGACGTGATGCGCGCAGCGAAGGCAAACGTGCGCTATCATCTGGCCTATATCGGCTGGCTGGCGCAGACGCGTAACTTCCTCGCCGGCGACCGGCTCACCTACGCGGATCTCGCCGCCGCGGCGCATCTCTCGGCGATCGACTATCTGGGCGACGTGCCATGGAGCGAGGACGACGCAGCAAAGGCGTGGTACGCGCGGGTGAAATCCCGCCCGTCGTTCCGTCCGCTGCTGAGCGAATGGCTGGCGGGCGTGCCGGCATCGCGGACCTACGTGGACCTCGACTTCTGAACTCCGACCCGACTGAGCTGAAGGCAGCGCTGGCCAACGAGGCACGCGCGCTCGGTTTCGACTGCATCGGCGTAACGGTACCAGGCACGATCGAAAGCGCCGGACAGCATTTCCTCGAATTCATCGCATCGGGCGGCCATGGCGACATGGACTGGCTCGCCGCGCAGCCGGAGCGCCGCGTCGATCCGCGCGGGCTGTGGCAGGACGTGCGCAGCGTCATCATGCTCGGCGTCAATTATGGCCCCGACCAGGATCCGCTCGCGATCCTGAAGCAGCGAACGCGCGCGGCGATCTCGGTCTATGCGCAGGGCGACGACTATCACGACCTCATCAAGAAGCGCCTGAAGGCGC
Organism: Bradyrhizobium sp. SZCCT0153; assembly: GCF_018129995.1. Lineage (GTDB taxonomy): Bacteria > Pseudomonadota > Alphaproteobacteria > Rhizobiales > Xanthobacteraceae > Bradyrhizobium > Bradyrhizobium japonicum_G. The sequence goes on along the minus strand of NZ_JAFCKS010000003.1, from coordinate 309,279 downwards.
TGGCGCGCTGGCTGGTCGCGGCCGCACCGTCCGAGGTGAAGGTGTTCGTCGACACCGCGGCGGTGATGGAGAAGCCGCTGGCGCAGACCGCGGGTCTCGGCTGGCAAGGCAAGCACACCAATCTGGTCTCGCGCGAGTTCGGCTCCTGGCTGTTTCTCGGCGCGATCTACACCACGCTGGAGCTGCCGCGCGACCCGGCCGAGATCGATCATTGCGGCTCGTGCCGGGCCTGTCTCGACATCTGCCCGACCGCGGCATTTCCCGCGCCCTACAAGCTCGATGCGCGGCGCTGCATCTCCTATCTCACCATCGAGAACAAGGGACCGATCCCGCGCGAATTCCGCAAGGCCATCGGCAACCGCATCTATGGCTGCGACGATTGCCTCGCCGCATGTCCCTGGAACAAGTTCGCGCAGGAAGGCCGCGAGGCAAAGCTCGCCGCGCGCGAGGCATTGCGCGCGCCGGGTCTTGCCGAGCTCGCACGGCTCGACGACGCTTCGTTTCGTGCGCTGTTCACGAAGTCGCCGGTCAAGCGCATCGGCCGCGACCGCTTTCTGCGCAATGTGCTGATCGCGATCGGCAATTCCGGCGATGCGGCGCTGGCTGAGGAGGCGCGGCGATTGCTCGACGACGCGAGTCCGCTGGTGCGCGGCGCGGCGGTGTGGGCGCTGGCGCAGCTGCTGTCGCGCGATGAGTTCGAGGCGATCAAGTCTGCCGCGATGAACAGCGAGCGCGACGACGGCGTGCATGAGGAGTGGCGGGCAGCTTCCCGACCCTCATCCTGAGAAGCGTGCGTCTTCGCGCGGGTCTCGAAGGATGCGGGCCAAGCTGCAGCAGCGGGGCTCTCATGGTTCGCGACGCGCGTGCCGCGCGCCTCACCATGAGGGTTGAGCATCTTGATTTCCCCGCCGCTTCCTTCAAGCTCGCGGGCCATGACAAACATGCCTTTCTTCACCCGCGACGGCGATACATTCCATCCGACGGAAGTCGCCAACGGTCCCTGGGATCCGAAATCGCTGCACGGACGCGTCATCGTCGGCCTGCTCGGCTTCGCCATCGAGGAGCGCCATTCGGGCCCGGAATTGGTGCCGGCGCGGCTGACCGTCGACATGTTTCGGCTTCCCACCATCGACAAGCCGATCGAGGTGACGACGCGGCTGGTGCGCGACGGCTTGCGCATCCGCGTGGTGGAAGCGGAGTTCCTGTCCGGCGGCGTCAGCATGGCACGCGCCTCGTGCCAGCTGTTGCGGCGGACGCAGAATCCGGACGGCAACGTCTGGTCGCCGCCGAACTGGGACGTGCCGAAACCGGCCGACATCCCCAAGCCGACCGATCCGCGGCTCGGCATGAACGGCAAATGGACGACACGGCCGATCGTCGGCCATATGGGCTCGCTGGGTCCGCGCCGGCTCTGGATGAGCGAGGTGCGCGAGCTGGTCGCGGGCGTGCCGATGACGCCCTTCGTCCATGTCGCTGTTGGAGCCGACTTCGCCAGCCCGTTTGCAAACGCCGGCGACAAGGGGCTCGGCTACATCAACAGCGACGTCACGATCTATCTGCACCGCCTGCCGGTGACGAACTGGATCGGCTTCGACGTGGTGAACCACCAGGCCACCGATGGCGTGGCGATCGGCGAATGCTGGCTCTACGACGAACAGGGCCCGATCGGCACCGCCACGGTCGCAGCCCTGGCGCAGCGCAAGCCGATGGCGAATCCGTCGAAGCGGTAGTGCAGCTAAAGCAGATGCCGCTTCATCTCCGGCCGCGCCTTCAGTTCCGCACCCTGCCTGGCGACGATCTTCGCGATTCTTTCAGGCGCGAACTTCAAATCGACGAACGCCGGCGCGGTGTTGGCGACCTCGTGATAGAAAGCGATCCTGCCGTCACGCAGCGTCATGATCGCGACACCCTCGAACATCGCCCGCGCGCCGTTCGCTTCCGGCAAGGTTGATCTGTAGCTGAAGGTGTAGCGCGCATAGAGCGTGGTGCCGTCGGTGACGGGATCGTGCATGTCCCAGCGGAAATCGGTCGCCGTGCGATAGAACCAGTCGTCAATCAGCGCGGCGATCTTCTCGCGGCCTTCGAAGGCGCCGTAGAACACGTCGTGATAGACGCCGTCCTCGGTGAAGAGATCGGCAAAGGCACGGCCGTTGCGCTGCTCGACGGCATCGCAGAAGGCGCGCAGCATTTCGGTGCTGGTCATCGGCGTTTCTCCCGGCTTCGCGTTTGGAGACACTTCACTCGATCTCGGCGACCGCGGCAAGAATGCGCGCGATGTCCTGTGGGCGCGACAGCCGATGGTCGCCGTCCTGGATCATCGTCAGTACGACATCGTCGGCCGGCAGGCGATGGGTCAGCGCGAAGGCGTGCTGCCAGGGCACGTCCGGATCCTGTGCGCCTTGCAGGAGGCGGACCGGGCAGCCGAGATCGATCGCGCTGCCGAGCAGCAGATGATTCCGCCCTTCCTCGATCAGTTTCCGCGTGATCGGATAGGGCGAGCCGTCGCCATAATCCGACGGCCGCATCCAGACGCCCTTGGTCTCGATCTCCTGCTTTACCGCGGGCGAAAAATTCTTCCACATCAGCTCCTCGGTGAAGTCGGGTGCCGGGGCGATCAGCACCAGGCCTGCGAGCGACGCCTTGGCTTGCGGTTTCTCTTGCCGCTTCCCGATCTCACGCGCGAGCAGCAGCGCCATCCAGCCGCCCATGGAGGAGCCGATCAGAACCTGCGGGCCGTCGCAGAAGCGTTCGACCACCGCGACGCTTTCCTCAAGCCAGCGCCCGATGGTGCCGTCGGCGAAATCGCCGCCGGATTCGCCGTGGCCGGAATAGTCGAACCGGACCACAGCGCGGCCCTGCGCCCGGGCCCAGTCGTCCAGCGCAACGGCCTTGCTGCCCTGCATGTCCGATTTGAACCCGCCGAGCCAGACCAGCCCGGGTCCTTGGCCAGATTGTTGGCCCGCGCGGCGGCGCACCGCGATCCTGCGCGCAGACTGGCCCTCGCCCACATCGATGAAGTCGAGCACGGCATCGGGAATTGCGTTGGTCATGGAACGTTTACTCTGGCTGTGCGGTTTGAGCTGCTCGGATCTGCTTTGCGGCGCATTGGACACCGGCATTGGCCCTTTGGGACGCTTGCGGAACAGAAGCAAGGTGTCTATGTGGTCAGCGTGCCCGGGCGTGGCCAAAATGCCTCGCATTTGAGGCTTTTTCGCCCCTCGCACGAGCGAATTGCTTGCCGGCAAACGTATCTTCCTGCAAGATAGCTGCCTCTTTCACAACTTTGGAGAACCACCCATTCGCCGTCCCAATAAAGCCCCGCCCGTTGCCGCCAAAGACGGGCCGCGCATCAATGACGATATTCGCAATGCGCAGATCCAGCTGATCGATCAGACCGGTGACAACAAAGGCACGGTCGAGACCGTCGCGGCTATCCGCATGGCCCAGGAAGCCGGCATGGATCTGGTCGAGATCTCGCCGAACGTCAGCCCTCCCGTCTGCAAGATCATGGACTACGGGAAGTACAAATATTCCGCGCAGAAAAAAGCCGCCGAAGCCCGCAAGCGGCAGAAGATCGTCGAGATCAAGGAGATCAAGCTCCGCCCGATGATCGACGACCACGATTACGAAGTTAAGATGCGCGCGATGCAGCGGTTCTTCGAAGAGGGTGACAAGGTCAAGATCACCCTGCGTTATCGCGGCCGCGAAATGGCGCACCAGGAGATCGGCACCAAGCTGCTCGACAAGATCAAGACCGACGTCGCCGAGCTCGCCAAGGTCGAGCAGGACGCGCGGTTCGAGGGCCGTCAGGTCGTCATGGTGCTGGCACCGCGCTGACGCCGGCTCTTGAGGCCCCGGCTCTTTAGGCCAAGGAATTCAACGGCCCGTCCGGATCTCCGGCGGGCCGTTTTGTTTTGGGCGAGGTGCAAGCCGCAAGCGCCGCTGCAACCTCTCCCGCCTGCGGGAGAGGCAGCCGATCGCCATCTTGGCGGTCGCTTTCCTCACTAGTTCCGCGTCGCCCGCCAGGTGCCGCTGCAGCGATCGCCGGAGATGATTCCGTTCCAGGAGCCGGTCCCGGCGACGCCGGCGAGCCGGCCGCCGCCAGTGGCGTGGGACGCCCCGACGGAAACCTGGACAGCGACCGCGCCGCCGCGATTGACCTTGCCGGAGACCCGGCCTCCGCCGGCGGACGAGACCCGGCTGCCGGTGACGGTGAAGGGGACGCTGTAGCCGGAGCTGCAATTTCCGCGCGTGGTGGCGAAGGTGACGTTCCAGACGCCGTCATATCCGCCGAGGCGGGCATCTGCGGTCGAGGGAAACGCAGCCACGGCGAGCACGGCCAACAGCGCCAGGCGGCGCGGACGAGCGACATCGGTCAAAGACGAAAGCATTCGGGAAAAAGGGGCCATTTGGGTCCTGCTCCGGGCGACAAGGCTTGGACATGAGGTCGCGATTCCGGATAGTCGCCGGGCAGGTTGCGCCGGTTCATCGTTGCCAATCGGCCTGTCCTCTGGCATAAGCCCAGCCTTCATCGCCCGGCTGATTAAGGGCTGCCGTGGCGGTGTTCCGTGCGGGTTTTGCGCTAGTTCGCAAAAACCTGAGCACAATCAACGCTCTAATAGAGCATTTTGACGGCCCAGCCGCCTTCGCGGGCGGATTTCTGTGGCCATTAGGAGAGCCAAATGCCCAAGCTGAAGACCAAATCGGGCGCTAAAAAGCGCTTCAAGGTGACTGCCACCGGCAAAGTGATGTTCGCCCATCGCAGCAAGCGTCACGGCATGATCAAGCGGACGAAGAAGCAGATCCGTCAGCTGCGCGGCACGGCCGTGCTGTTCAAGACGGACGGCGACAACGTCAAGAAGTACTTCTTGCCGAACGCCTGATCGCGTCCACGATCATTGCCGCCAGCGCCGCAGCTTTCGCGGCGATCCCAAACCTAAGTCATCTTTCGAAGGATATTTGTCATGTCTCGCGTCAAACGCGGTGTGACCGCCCACGCCAAGCACAAGAAAGTCTACAAGGCCGCCAAGGGTTTCCGCGGCCGCCGCAAGAACACGATCCGCACCGCCAAGCCGGCGGTCGAGAAGGCTCTGGTTTACGCCTTCCGTGATCGCAAGCGCAAGAAGCGGACGTTCCGCGCGCTCTGGATCCAGCGCATCAATGCCGCCGTCCGTCCGTTCGGCCTGACCTACAGCCGATTTATCGACGGCATGGCCAAGTCCGGCATCACCGTGGACCGCAAGGTGCTGTCGGATCTCGCGATCAGCGAGCCCGCGGCGTTCCAGGCGATCGCCGAGAAGGCCAAGGCCGCGCTGGCCGCCTGAGGCTTGCGCTAGCGGGCCTTCTGGCCCGCAGCCTTCAGCGCGCGTTGCGAGTAACGCTGGGCGACCTCCGCCCGGCAGAATGCCGTGAACGAGAGATACATGGTGCCGGACTTGTTCCGGTACTTGCCGTCGCACACGCGCATCTCGCGTTGGTAGGCCTGTGTCTGCGCGGCGTTGAGGCCGGGCTTGAAGTCCGCCTCGCATTTCTTCTCGACGGCGGCACCGAGTTCGACGTCGCCGCTCGCGGTCAATTCGCAATCCTTGAAGACCTTCATCGCGCTTTCGCAGCTCTTCTGGGCACTGATGGCGTCGGCGACCTCGTCCAGAGTCATGGATTTGTCCATGCAGACCATGGCGCGCGCAGGCGTCCCGGCGACGGATAGAACGACGGCGAGAGCGGCAAGAAGAACTTCAAGGCAGGATTTCGAAAGCATCGCGGAAGTCTCCTCGTTTCCCCCTTGGTGCCGGGCCCCCGCGTGAGGTTCAACCCAGCCGTTCTTCAGCCCGAAATGACCGGCTTTTTGCTTGACGTTACGCCCTTCGGGCGGCGACAACCCAGCCGAATTTGGCAGCAAGGATTTGACTGTGTCCGACCTCGCAACGCTCGAAACATCCATCCTCGACCAGATCGCCGCCGCCGGCGATGAAGCCGCCCTCGAAGCGGTGCGCGTCGCAGCCCTCGGCAAGAAGGGTTCGATCTCGGCGCTCCTCGCCACGCTCGGCAAGATGTCGCCGGACGAGCGCAAGACGCAGGGCGCTGCGATCAACCAGGCCAAGGACAAGGTCACCGAGGCGCTCACCACGCGGCGCGACGTGCTCAAATCGGCAGCGCTCGATGCGCGGCTCGCTTCCGAAACCATCGACGTCACCCTGCCGCTGCGCGATGCGCCGACTGAGGCCGGCCGCATCCACCCGCTGAGCCAGGTCTGGGACGAGCTCACCACGATCTTCGCCGACATGGGATTCTCGGTCGCCGAAGGCCCCGACATCGAGACCGACGACTACAACTTCACCAAGCTGAATTTCCCGGAAGGCCATCCCGCGCGCGAGATGCACGACACCTTCTTCTTCCATCCGAAGGAGGACGGCTCGCGCATGCTGCTCCGCACCCACACCTCGCCGGTGCAGGTGCGCACCATGCTGAGCCAGAAGCCGCCGATCCGAGTGATCTGCCCGGGCCGCACCTACCGCATCGATTCGGATGCGACCCACACGCCGCAATTCCACCAGGTCGAAGGCCTCGTCATCGACAAGCACTCGCATCTCGGCCACCTCAAATGGATCCTGCACGAATTCTGCAAGGCGTTCTTCGAGGTCGACCACATCAACATGCGCTTCCGTCCCTCGTTCTTCCCGTTCACCGAACCGTCGCTCGAAGTCGACATCCAGTGCCGCCGCGACAAGGGCGAGATCCGCTTCGGCGAGGGCGAGGACTGGCTCGAGATTCTCGGCTGCGGCATGGTGCATCCGAACGTGCTGCGCGCCTGCGGCATCGATCCCGACGAATACCAGGGCTTTGCCTGGGGCATGGGCATCGACCGCATCGCCATGCTGAAATACGGCATCGCCGATCTGCGCCAACTGTTCGACAGCGACGTCCGCTGGCTGTCCCACTACGGCTTCAAGCCGCTCGAAGTGCCCACGCTCGCGGGAGGGCTGAGCTCGTGATGGCTGCGCCCGGACACACGAAGGCTCTCTCCGTTCCCTCCCCCCTTGTGGGGGAGGGTCAGGGAGGGGGGTAGCCGCGGATGCCGCACGCAGTTGTAAGCGAACGTCAACGCCGCCGGGCGAAGCAGCTTCGCCAGGCGATGACGCGCGCCGAAACACTGCTGTGGCGATATTTGAAAGCCAACCGCATGGACGGTGTCGGCATCCGACGCCAGGCGCCGGTCGGAAATTACATCGCTGACTTCGTTTGTTTCTCCTCAAAGCTCGTCATCGAGGTCGATGGTGAATCTCACGATTTCGAAGAGCGTCAGAAGATGGACCAGCGTTGCGATGCATTCTTCGCAGCCGAGGGCTTTCGCGTTCTTCGTTTCACCAATGAGCAGGTGATGTCGAACCTGGAAGGCGTTGTTGAGGCCATCCGCCAAGCAGCTTCCGCCGGAGCCCGCGGCTCACCCCCCTCCCTGACCCTCCCCCACAAGGGGGGAGGGAACACTGACACCGACCAAAGCAATTCCACCGACAAGAGCCGAGGCAGACAGCCATGAAATTCACCCTCTCCTGGCTGAAGGATCATCTCGAGACCGACGAGCCGCTGGACAGGCTCGCCGAGAAGCTCACCATGATCGGGCTCGAGGTCGAGAACATCGAGGACAAGGCGACGGCGCTGAAGCCTTTCACCATCGCGAAGGTGATCTCGGCCGAGCAGCATCCGAATGCGGATCGCCTGCGCGTCTGCATGGTGGACACCGGGAACGGTGCCGCACCGGTGCAGGTCGTGTGCGGCGCGCCGAATGCGCGTGCGGGACTGGTCAGCGTGTTCTCAGCCCCCGGCACCTACATTCCCGGCAAGGACATCACGCTCGGTGTCGGCACCATCCGCGGCGTCGAGAGCCGCGGCATGCTGTGCTCGGCGGCCGAGCTGCAGATCTCCAACGACCATGACGGCATCATGGAATTGCCGGCGGACGCGCCGATCGGCGCTGCTTACGCCGAATGGGCCGCGGTCGGCGATCCCGTGGTCGAGATCAATCTGACGCCGAACCGGCAGGATTGCACCGGCGTGCACGGCATCGCGCGCGATCTTGCCGCCGCCGACATGGGCAAGTTCAAGGACCCGACCATCAAGCCGATCAAGGGCGAATTCCCCTGCCCCGTGAAGGTCACGGTCGAGGACGCGACGCTCTGTCCGGGCTTCGCGCTTCGCCTCGTGCGCGGCGTCAAGAACGGGCCGTCGCCGGAATGGCTGCAGAAGCGGCTGACCGCGATCGGGCTGCGCCCGATCAACGCGCTGGTCGACATCACCAACTTCATGACCTACGACCGCGCGCGGCCGCTGCATGTGTTCGACGCCAGGAAGGTCAAGGGCAATCTCGTGGTGCGCCGCGCCCGCGACGGCGAGACGCTGCTGGCGCTCGACGGCCGAACCTACAATCTCGATCCCGCTACTTGCGTGATCGCGGACGAGCACGGCGTCGAATCGCTCGCCGGCATCATGGGCGGCGAGGCCTCGGGCTGCGACGAGGCCACCACCGACGTGCTGATCGAATCGGCGCTGTGGAACGAGATCAACATCGCCCAGACCGGGCGCAAGCTCGGCATCAATTCGGATGCACGCTACCGGTTCGAGCGCGGCGTCGATCCGGCCTTCATGGTGCCCGGGCTGGAGCTCGCCACGAAACTCGTGATGGAAACGTGCGGCGGCACGCCGTCGGAGAACGTCGTGGTCGGCAAAGCCTTTGGCGATGACCGCGTGATCGATTTCCCGGTGACGGAAGTGAAGCGCCTCTCCGGGATCGAGGTCCCGCAGCCGGAGATGAAGCGCATCCTGACCCATCTCGGCTTCATGATGGCGGGCCCGGGTCCGGTGGTGAAGGTCGCGGTGCCGTCCTGGCGCACCGACGTGCACGGCAAGGCCGACATCGTCGAGGAAGTCGTCCGCATCTATGGCGTCGACAAGGTGCCGATGACGCCGTTCGAGCGCGGCGAGGACGCCCGGAAATCCGTGCTGACCCCGCTCCAGCTCCGCACCCGCCGCGCCAAGCGCGCGCTGGCGGGCCGCGGCATCGTCGAAGCGGTGACTTGGTCGTTCATCACGAAAGCTGCGGCAAAGCTGTTCGGCGGCGGCCAGCGCGAGCTTGAAGTCGCCAACCCGATCGCGGCGGATCTCTCCGACATGCGCCCTACCCTGCTGGCGGGCCTGATCGCCGCGGCGCAGGCCAATGCCGATCGCGGCTTTGGCGATGTCGCGCTGTTCGAGGTCGGCCAGATCTTCAAGGGCGATCGGCCGCAGGATCAGTTCATGGCGGCAAGTGGCGTGCGTCGCGGCTTTGCTTCCTCGGAAGGTCTCGGACGGCACTGGTCGGGCTCGGCGCAGGCTGACGTCTTCGATGCCAAGGCCGACGCGCTCGCTGTGCTGGCCGCGGCCGGTGCGCCGATGCAGGCGCTGCAGATCATCGCCGGCGGTCCGGCCTGGCTGCACCCGGGCCGTTCCGGCACGATCCAGATCGGGCCGCAGAACGTGCTCGGCCATTTCGGCGAGATGCATCCGCGCGCGCTCGAGGCGCTCGGCGCCGACGGCCCGCTGATGGTGTTCGAGGTAATCCTCGACCGCGTGCCCGAAGCAAAGAAGAAGCCGACCCGCGCCAAGCCCGTGATCGAGCTGTCGGCATTCCAGCCGGTGTCGCGCGACTTCGCCTTCATTGTCGACCGCACCGTGAAGGCCGGCGACATCGTGCGCGCAGCCCAGGGCGTCGACAAGAAGCTGATCACCGGCGTCAATGTGTTCGACGTCTACGAAGGCAAGGGCATCGATGACGACAAGAAGTCGATCGCGATCGCAGTGACGATCCAGCCGCGCGAGAAGACCCTGACCGACCAGGAGATCGAGGCCGTCGCCGCGAAAATCGTGGCCGAGGTCACGAAGAAGACCGGCGGCACGTTGAGAGCATGATGCCGAAAAGTGCGAAGCGGTTTTCGGACGACATTATGCTCCAGAAACCGAGAGCATGACCCTCACTGATTTTCTTCCCAAGGACGTGAGCCTCACCATTGCGATGGCGCTCTGCGCCGTCGCTTTCGTTTCGGGCACCGCGCGCGGCTTCTCCGGCTTCGGCTCGGCGCTGATCTTCATGCCGCTGGCGAGCAGCATCGCGGCGCCGCGTCTCGTCGCCGCCCTGCTGCTCGTGATCGATTTCGTCGCGGCCGCGCCGATGCTGCCCGATGCCTGGCGCAAGGCCGACCGCAAGGCCACCGCCGTGATCGTGCTGGGCGCGCTGGTCGGCGTCCCCGTCGGCACCTATTTCCTCAGCGTGCTCGAGCCCGTCACCACGCGCTGGATCATCTCCTGCTTCGTCGCCGCGCTGCTGCTTCTGCTGCTGTCGGGCTGGCGTTATCGCGGCAAGGACCACGCCTGGCTCTCGGTCGGCATCGGCGGCCTCTCCGGCTTCTGCAGTGGTCTCGCGCAGACCGGCGGCCCGCCGATCGTCGGCTATTGGCTCGGCCGTCCCATCGCCCCGATCGTCGCGCGCGCCAACATCGTGCTGTTCTTCGGCGCCTCGGATCTGTTCTCGATGATCAGCTACGCGACGACCGGGCTGATCAGCCGCGAATCGCTGGTGCTCTCGCTCATCGTCGGCCCGGTCTATGCCGTCGGCGTCGCGTTCGGCGCATCGCTGTTCGGCCGTGCCAGCGAAAAGGTGTTTCGCGGGATTTGCTACGCGCTGATCGCGACGGCGGTGATCGCGGGGCTGCCGGTGCTGGATGGCGTCTTGCGCTAGTTGGCCTGCCGCCGCGGCGCGCGCCGCTTCTTCGTCGACTGCGTCGGGACATCGGCCGGCTCGTCCTTGAGTGCGCCGATCTTGCGCAAGGCCGCATCCGCGGCGCGCTCGCCGCTGTCCCAGGCGCCGTCGACGGTGCCCCACAATGTCTCGTGCGTGGCTTCGCCGGCGAGGAACAGATTGCCGATCGGCTCGCTCAGGATTCTGCGCGAAAGCTGCCCGCCGGGTGCGGACGCCGACATTGCGCCCATCGCGAAGGGCGAGGCATTCCAGCGCGTCGCGCTGGCCTTCTGCACGGCAGCGGCGACTTCGCTGCCGAACAGTTTCGTGATCCATTCCCTGGCGAAGGCCGTCATCGCCTTTTCGCCCTGCTCGGAAAGATCGCGGCCGAACGAGCCGCCGACATCGATCGAGCACAGCGAGGAGCCGCCGATATTGGCGAACATCAGCGCCGTGCGTGTCGAATTGCTCTGCTCGATGAGGATGTCGTCGCGCGCGAGGCCGAGCGGATTGCCCGGCAGTTGCAGCACGATGTGATCGTAGCTGCCGAGGCTGAGCTTCGCGGCGGCATCGAGCGTGCGCTTGGGAATGTCAGGCCCGAACTTGATCGCGCCCGATGTCAGCACATTTGTCGAGACCGTGATGATGGCGGCGCGCGCGGCGATCTTGCCGGCTTGCGTCTCGACGCTGACATCGCGATTGCTCCAGGCGATTCGGCTTGCCGGCGTCGCCAGTGCGACCGGCACCTGCTCGCCGAGCCTGGCGATCAGCGTGCCGAGGCCCTGGCGACAGGCGATCGCGGCATTGCGGTCCTGGGCACGCGCCTTGTCGATCGCAGAAAACTCCTTAAGGTCCTTGCCGGCGAAGCTCGCACCCAGCATGAACTCGGCCGCGCCGGCCCAGTCGCCGAGATCCTTCGGCAGCACCGAGGCGCAGGCGGTGTCGAGCTTGCCGCGCGCGGCCTCGTCGATCGCGCGGTTGGCACGTACCAGCGCCGCCAGAAATTCCTCGGTCTCGCCGGCGCGCGCGTTGCGGCGGCCGATGCGCATCTTCTGGCCCGACGGCGCGGGCAGCACGTCGAGCCCAGCACTGCGGGCCAGCCGGATCATCGGATTGGTGTCGGGATTGTGCATCCAGCGTGCACCGCGATCGAACGGCGTGTCGAAGGTCGTGGTGTCGGTGATGCAGCGCCCGCCGATCTGGCCTGCGGCTTCCACCACCACGACCTTGCGGTTAGCCGCCATGATGCGCCGCGCTGCGGCAATTCCGGCTGCGCCCGCGCCGATCACGACGATGTCAGCCTCGCGCGGCAGGGGTGCGGCGGTTGCGCGCAGGACCGGCATCGCAACAAGGCCCGCCGACGCCGATAGGAAGCTGCGGCGCGTGATTGTCATGTCATGGTTTCCGGGGACTTGCGGCGAACGGGAACAGCCAGAGAACCTTGCCGTATCTGATGTTGCGCGGCAACCATCATGGTGAATCAATCGTGCTTGATCTCACAGAGCGATGAACCGAATTGCAACACGTTCCGACCATGATAGAGAAGGGAAAAAGGTGGCCGGAAAAGGCCGCGGGGGGAGTTTGAAATGGGGACGGTCCTGGATTCAGTCGGCAAGCTGATTGCCGCGTACCTCTCGAAGGAGGTGCCGGGCTACGAGCCGTTCACGCCGAGCGACCCGGAGCACCTGCGCGGCGTCATCGAACCCGGCGACGTGCTGCTGGTCGAGGGCAACAACCGCATCTCCGGCATCATCAAATATCTGACGCAGTCGACATGGTCGCATGGCGCGCTCTATGTCGGCCCGATCGAGGGGGCGCAGGAACCCGACGGCGAGCCGCACGTGCTGATCGAGGCCAATATCGGCGAAGGCGTCACCTCCGCGCCGCTGTCGAAATATTTTCCCTATCACACCCGCGTTTGCCGTCCGGTCGGGCTGTCCTACGAGGACCGCACCACCGTCTGCCGCTATGCGATCAACCGCATCGGCTTCGGCTACGACACCAAGAACATCGTCGATCTCATGCGCTTCCTGTTTCCGCTGCCGATCCCGCAGCGCTGGCGGCGCCGCATGATCGCGATCGGCTCGGGTGATCCCACCAAGATCATCTGCTCGGCGCTGATCGCGCAGGCGTTCGACGCCGTGCGCTATCCGATCCTGCCGAAGATCACCAAGGCCGGCAGCCGCGCGGCCCGCCGCGAGATCCTGCACATCCGCGATTCCTCGCTCTACATGCCCCGCGACTTCGACATCTCGCCCTATTTCGAAGTCGTCAAACCCACCATCGTGCACGGCTTCGACTACACAGCCCTGCACTGGGCCGACAAGCAAAAGCCGCTCGAGGAGGTAGCAGGCTCATTCGGGGTGTTTCCAGAAACGATCAGTGCGCCGCCGCTCGTTCCTGAAGCGGTTGACGAAGCGGCGCAAGATGAAATTCCGGCTGAGGAAGTAATGAGCGAAGCGGCGGCGGAGATGGCCGTCGCTTTCTCAGAGCATTTTGTGCTGCTCACCGAGCTCGCGATCTACCGCGCGCGGGGACGCGCGCAGGAGATGGCGGCGTAGCCGTCCTCGCTCCACCGTCGGCAATGACGGCAACCTACCGCTCCGCCCGACCGATCACCGCCATCAGCTCCGCAATCTTCTCGCGCTGATCGGCCTTGTCGCCGCTTGATATCGCGTGCTCGACGCAATGGGCGACGTGGTCCTTCAAGACCTCTTCCTCGACCCGGCGCAGCGCGGCGCGCACCGCCGAGATCTGCGTCACGATGTCGATGCAGTAGCGGTCATCCTCGACCATTTTCGAGAGGCCGCGAACCTGCCCTTCGATCCGGCCGAGACGTTTTCCGACAGATGCCTTGATGTCCTTGCGCATGCCGCCTATATACCCCCCTAGGGTATAAATTACAAGGCTGGAGCGAGGCAATGAACGACACCGAGCACGGGCACCATCACCAGTCGGAAACACCTTCCGGATGCGGCTGCTCCGCCAAGCCTGTTCCACCCGCCGACAAGCCCGCGGCTTCCTCCTGCTGCGGCGGGCACGGCGATCATGCCGGCCACGGCGCCGCTGCCGCAAAAGTCCGCGATCCCGTCTGCGGCATGACGGTCGATCCTTCGACCTCGAAGCACCGGTTCGAGCATCACGGCGAGACCTTCCATTTCTGCTCGGCCGGTTGCCGCACCAAATTCGCCGCCGATCCCGCCAAGTACCTCGCCAAGGACAAGGCGAGCGAGCCCGAGATGCCCGCGGGCACGATCTACACCTGCCCGATGCATCCGCAGATTCGCCAGGTCGGACCCGGAAGCTGCCCGATCTGCGGCATGGCGCTGGAGCCGGAGGTGGCGAGCCTGGAGACCGGCCCCAACCCGGAGCTTGCCGACATGACGCGGCGGCTCTGGATCGGCGGCACGCTGGCGCTGCCGGCCGTGGTGCTGGAGATGGGCGGCCATCTCGCGGGTCCGCACAACTGGATCGACCAGACCCTCTCCAACTGGATCCAGCTGGTCTTCGCCACGCCCGTGGTGCTGTGGGCCGGCTGGCCGTTCTTCGTCCGCGGCTGGCAGTCGCTGCTGACGCGCAACCTCAACATGTTCACGCTGATCGCGATGGGCACCGGCGTCGCCTACGTCTACAGCCTGATCGGCACGCTCGCGCCGCAGATCTTTCCTGCCAATTTCCGCGCCCATGAGGGTGCGGTCGCCGTTTATTTCGAAGCGGCCGCCGTCATCACCGTGCTGGTGTTGCTCGGACAGGTGCTGGAGCTTCGCGCCCGCGATGCGACCTCGGGCGCGATCAGGGCGCTGCTCCAGCTCGCGCCGAAGACCGCACGCCGCGTCGATGCCGACGGTGGCGAGCATGAGGTCGAGATCGAGACGCTCCACGCCGGCGATCGTCTGCGCGTTCGTCCGGGCGAGAAAGTGCCGGTCGACGGCACCATCCTGGAGGGGCGCTCCTCGCTCGACGAGTCGCTCGTGACGGGCGAATCCATGCCGGTCACCAAGGAGAGCGGCGCAAAAGTCATCGCCGGCACGCTCAACCAGTCGGGCGGCTTCATCATGCGCGCCGACAAGGTCGGACGCGAGACGCTGCTGTCGCAGATCGTGCAGATGGTCGCGGACGCGCAGCGCTCACGCGCGCCGATCCAGCGGCTGGCCGATCAGGTCGCCGGCTGGTTCGTGCCGACCGTCATTGCCGTTGCCATCGCGGCCTTTGCGGCCTGGGCCTGGTTCGGCCCGGAACCGCGGCTCGCCTTCGGTCTCGTCGCCGCCGTCAGCGTTCTGATCATCGCCTGCCCCTGCGCGCTTGGCCTTGCGACCCCGATGTCGATCATGGTCGGGGTCGGCCGCGGCGCGCAGGCGGGCGTGCTGATCAAGAACGCCGAGGCGCTGGAGCGGATGGAGAAGATCGACACGCTGGTCGTCGACAAGACCGGCACCCTGACCGAGGGCAAGCCCAAGGTCGTCGCGATCCTGCCTTCGGCTGGATTTGCGGAAGATGACATCCTCCGCATGGCTGCCAGCATCGAGCGCGCCAGCGAGCATCCCCTGGCCGACGCCATCGTGCGCGCGGCAAAGGAGAAGCAGCTCGCCCTTGGCGAAGTCGAGCAGTTCGATTCGCCGACCGGCAAGGGCGCGACCGGCAAGGTCGACGGCAAAACCATCGTGCTCGGCAATGCGCGATATCTGACATCGATCGGCATCGATACCAAAGCGCTCGACGCCGAGGCCGAGCGCCTGCGCGGCGACGGCGCCACGGTGATCAACATGGCCGTCGACGGCCGGCTCGCCGGCCTGTTCGCGATCGCCGATCCCGTCAAGGCTTCGACGCCGGAGGCGCTGAAGGCATTAGCTGCCGAAGGCATCAAGGTCATCATGCTGACCGGCGACAATCGAACCACGGCGGAAGCGGTGGCGCGCCGGCTTGGCATCGCCGAGGTCGAAGCCGAGGTGCTGCCGGACCAGAAGAGCGCGGTGGTGACAAGGCTGCAAAAGGCCGGCCGCATCGTCGCGATGGCCGGAGACGGCGTCAACGATGCCCCGGCGCTGGCCGCGGCCGAAGTCGGCATCGCCATGGGCACCGGCACCGACGTGGCGATGGAGAGCGCGGGCGTCACCCTGCTGAAGGGCGACCTCATTGGCATCGTGCGCGCGCGAAAACTGTCGCAGGCGACGATGAGCAATATCCGGCAAAATCTGTTCTTCGCCTTCATCTACAACGCGGCCGGCATTCCGATCGCCGCCGGCATCCTCTATCCGTCGTTCGGCATCCTGCTGTCGCCGATCATCGCCGCAGCAGCGATGGCGCTGTCCTCGGTCAGCGTGGTCGGAAATGCGCTGAGGCTGCGCGCGACGCGGCTGTGAGGGTCGCAAAATCCGTGTAAAACAGCTCCATTCGGCGTACGCGGAGAAGACCTGATGCAGCGGATTACGATCACGATCGAGGACGATCTCCTGGCGGAGATCGACGCGGCGGCCGAAGCGCGCGGCTACCAGAATCGCTCCGAGATCATCCGCGATCTCGCCCGCGCCGGCCTGCAGCAGAGCAGTGAGGATACCGCGCAGACCGGTTCTTGCGTCGCCGGCCTCGTCTATGTCTACGACCACGCCGCGCGCGATCTGTCGAAACGACTGGTGCAGGAATTCCACGGCCACCACGACCTCGCGCTGGCAACGCTGCACGTTCATCTCGACGACAACAATTGCATGGAGATGACCGCCCTGCGCGGCGACGCCGGCGAGGTCAGGCATTTCGCCGACCACATCATCGCCGAACGCGGCGTGCGCTACGGGCGCGTGGTGATGATCCCGACGGGGGATGGCAAGCAGGCGAAGGTGCGCAAGCACGGGCATCGGCATGAGTAGGTCGAACTGACAGCACGGTCCACTTCCCCTCTCCCCCTGCTTGCGGGAGAAGAGAAGAAAACCTCACGCCGCCTTCGCCGCGGTCCCGCCCGGCAGGCCCGCCCGCGCGATGCCGCCGTACAGCGCCTCGTTCGGCATTTCCTCGCGCAGGATCCTGCGCACCGCGATCAGCTTCTCGAGATCGATGCCCGTCGCAAAACCCTTGCTCTCGCAGAGGAACACCAGGTCCTCGAACACGACGTTGCCGGTTGCGCCGGGCGCGAAGGGGCAGCCGCCGAGGCCGCCGAGCGAGCCGTCGAGGATACGGACGCCTTCGTCGAGCGCGGCCGCCGCATTCGCAATGCCCATGCCGCGGGTGTCGTGGAGATGGATGCAGATCGGCTTTGGTCCCGCGAGCTTAACCGCAGCGCGCGTCAGCTCGGCCACCTGTTTCGGCCCGGCATAGCCGACGGTATCGGCGATCGCGACGAAGTCGACGCCGGCCTCAAGGCATTTGTCGACCAAGCGAAGCACCTCTGCAGGATCAACCGCACCGGTGATGGAACAGCCGAGCGCCATCGAGATCGCGGCATTCACCAGCGGCTTGTGGGAGCTCGCATCGCGCATGTCGCAGAGACGTTTCACATTGGCGATCGCGGATTCGCGCGAGCGGTGCGCATTGGCCTGGCTGTGCTCTTCCGTGGCCGAGACCACCGAGGCGATCTCGCCGACGCCGGATTGCAGCGCCTCGTTCACCCCGCGCTCGTTCAGGGCGAGCGCGATGCCATGCGCGCCGGGCAATGCCGCGACGGTCGCGACGACGTCGCGGACATCGACGAATTGCGGAAAGGTCTTTGCCGGCAGGAACGATCCGACCTCGAAATGCCGCACGCCGGCGGCATATTCCTCTCGGACCCAGCGCTGCTTGGCGCCTGTCGGCGGAATTTTCTTCACGAGCTGGAGCCCGTCGCGCAGACCCACTTCGCGCAGGCTGACGCGGTCTGCGGGGTAGATCTCCTGAATCCGGCTCATGCGCGCCTCCCTGTTTTTGACGTGACGTCTTGATCGTCGATCTCGGCGCGAACCGTCGCGGTGTCGGCGCCGAGCGGCGCGACCTTCAGGCCTTCGCCGATGTTGCGGCCGTTCCACTCGATCGGCAGCGCCGGCACCCGGAACGGTTTGCCGTCGGCGGTGACATTGTTGACGAGCCCGCCCGGCCGCAGCACATGGGGATCGGCAAAGAGATCCTCGGGCCGATTGATCGGCGAGAAGCAGATGTTGAGCGCATCGAGCTTCTCGGACAGCTTCGTCACGTCCCACTGCCTCACCACCTCTGCGGCGCGCGGAATGATCCGCCCGCGCGCGAGGATGCGATCGGTCGTGGTGCGCAAGGCGGGATCATCGAGAAACTCGGCCAGGCCAAATTCGCGGCAAAAGCTCCGCCAATGGCCTTCGGTGACGACGCCGATGAAGATGCGCTCGCCGCCGGCGGTCTCGAAGATGTCGTAGATCGGCCAGGCGTGCTCGCGCTCCGGCATCGAGCGCGGCTTGTTGCCGGTCATCTCGTATTCGACCATGTGCTGGGCGACCAGGAACAGGCAGTTCTCGAACAGGCCGATGCGGATGTCGGCGCCGTCACGTTTGCCTCCGCGCTTCTGGTAGAGCGCCGCGAGGATCGCGATCACGCCGAACATGCCGCCCATGATGTCATTGGCGGACGAGCCGACGCGCTGCGGTTTTTCCTTGGTGCCGGTCATGGCCGCGAGTCCCGACATCATCTGCACGACCTCGTCTAGCGCAGGGCGATGCTCGTAGGGGCCGGACAGGAAACCCTTGTGGCCGGCGATGATCAGATGCGGATGAAGGCGGCGCAATTCGTCCGCGCCAAGTCCCTGCTTCTCGAGCTGGCCGTCGCGGAAATTCTCCAGGAACACATCGGCGCTCGCGAGCAGCCGGTGCATGGTGTCGCGATCATCCGGCTGCTCGAAATCCAGCACCACGCTGCGCTTGCCGCGGTTGAACAGCGGAAAGAACGCGGTGCCCATGCCGCCAAGGGAGCGGGTCTTGTCGCCCGCGGGCGGCTCGACCTTGATCACCTCCGCGCCCAATTGGGCGAGGATCATACCGCAGGTCGGGCCCATGACCATGTGGGTCATCTCGACGACGCGCACGCCTGCAAGCGGCAGTCCGGTCTCGGCCATGCGTGTCTCCCTGTTCGTCCATCCCAAAGACTAGGCCTTCACAAGCCATCTGAAAAATATAATCTATCGAAGATTATCTTCACGATTATAGAACGCTTTTCTGCCATGGATTCACGCCAGCTCCGTTATTTCATCGCCGTCTACGAGCAGCGGAACCTGTCGCGTGCGGCCGACCAGGTCAATGTCGCGCAGTCCGCGCTGAGCCATCATATTTCGAACCTGGAGGCCGAGTTCGCAACGCCCCTGTTCGAGCGCAAGTCGCGCGGCATGGAGCCGACCGCGGCCGGCGAGCGGCTCTATGAACACGCGCGCATCATCCTGCGTGCGATGGCGGAGGCCGAGACCGAGGTGCGCGAGGGCGCTCGCGTCATTGCCGGCGACATCTCGATCGGCATGGCAAATTCCGGCGTCAAGGCGATCGGCGTCGAGCTGATGCGCACGGTGCTCACCAAATATCCCAAGCTCAAGATGTCGCTCACCGAGAGCCTGTCGGGCGCGACGCTGATGCATCTGATGGTGTCCAATGTCGATCTCGCGCTGGTCTACAATCCGCCGTCGGAGAAGGAGCTGATCACGGAAGCCGTGCTCGAAGAGGAGATGTTCCTCGTCGGCATTCCAAAACTGGTCGGCAAGAGCAAGGCGCCGATCCGCTTCGAGGAGCTGAACCGGCTGCCGCTGATCCTGCTTCGCTACGGTCTCGGCCTGTCCTCGCGCGCGCTGCTGGACGATCCGGTGCTGCTCAAGCGGCTGGAAGGCGGCGCCATCCTGCACGCCAATTCGATCACAGGCATGACCGGCGCACTGGTGGAAGGACTGGGCTGCACCATCGCGACAAAGCTGTTCGCACGGGAGGAGCTCGCGGCGGGCCGCCTGGTCGCGCGCGAGGTGATCGAGCCGAAGCTGACCCGCACGCTCTATCTCTGCCGCCTGCGCAACCGCCCGATGACCTATGCCATGGAGGAGATGCGTCGCCTGATGCTGGCGCTGATCGCCGGGCAGGTGCGCAGCGGCGGCTGGCAGGCGACGCTGGCGGAGTAGACACGATGGTGCGCTCCCTCTCCCGCTTGCGGGAGAGGTAAACGGGTTCGCGCCGCCGAGCGTCTGTCCTGCCTCTCATTAGCCGAGTTCGAAAATCTCGAACGCTTCCATCGATATGTTCGTCTGGATTTCTGGCTCGCGGACGCCAACATGGCCGCGATCCGGCAGAGCTTCAGCAAGAAAGCCGCCGGGAACCAGAGCCGCACGCAGATGCGCGCTCTTCCGGGGAGGATTTCATGAGCGTTGTCGGCATCGGCACTGGCTTTGAGCTCGGCACCGCATCCGCGGCACCGGACGAAATCTCGCAGCGCCTGGAGGCAATGCCCGGCTCCGCTTACGTCTGGCGCCTCGTCGTCCTGCTCTCGCTCGGCGGCTGCTTCGAGATCTACGATCTGTTCCTCACCGGCTATATCGCGCCGGGCCTCATTCGCAGCGGCCTGCTCTCCACGACGACGCAGGCCTTCTTCGGCTTCTCCGGCATCGGGGCTTTCGTCGCCGCGACCTTTGCCGGCCTGTTCGTCGGAACCTTCTTTCTCGGCTTTCTGGCCGACCGCTTCGGCCGCCGCGCGATCTTCACCTATGCCCTGCTCTTCTATACCGCGGCATCCGTGATCATGGCCTGCCAGACCTCCCCGGAAGGCC
The DNA here is from genome assembly GCF_018129995.1 of Bradyrhizobium sp. SZCCT0153. GTDB lineage: Bacteria > Pseudomonadota > Alphaproteobacteria > Rhizobiales > Xanthobacteraceae > Bradyrhizobium > Bradyrhizobium japonicum_G. Next base: position 288,790 of record NZ_JAFCKS010000003.1, on the reverse strand, counting down.
TGCTGTTCTGGCGCTTCCTCGCCGGCATCGGCATCGGCGTCGAGGTCATCACCATCGACGCCTACATCACCGAGCTCGTGCCGAGCCGGATGCGCGGCCGCGCTTTCGCGGTGAACCAGTCGATCATGTTCATCGCCGTGCCCGTCGTCGCCTTTCTCGCCTGGTGGCTGGTGCCGCTCGCGCCTTACGGCATCGACGGCTGGCGCTGGGTGGTGCTGATTGGTGCGGCCACCAGCATGATCGTCTGGGTGCTGCGACTGTTCCTGCCCGAAAGCCCGCTCTGGCTGGCGCGGCACGGCCGCGCCGAGGAGGCCTATCGCATCCTTGCAAGACTCGAACTGGCAAGGCTTGGAGCCGCCGGCGGAAACATTGCTCCGGCGCGACCGGCGCCGCCGCCCGCACCGCTGGCCACGCGCTCGGCCGCGGACGTCGGCTTCGCCGACCTGTTCCGCCCGCCTTATCTCTCGCTCGTCGTCCTCTTCATGGTGTTCAACCTCTGCCAGGCCTTCGGCTTCTACGGCTTCGCCAACTGGGTGCCGACGCTGCTGGTGGAGAAGGGCATCAACATCACCAAGAGCCTGCAATATTCCTTCATCGTCGCCTTCGCCTATCCCATCGCGCCGCTGCTGGCGTCGAGCTTTGCCGACAAATTCGAGCGCCGGTGGATCATCGCCGGAGCCTGCGTCGCCATCATCGTCTTCGGCATGGCGTTCGCGCAGCTGACCGAGCCCGTACTGCTGATCGTCTGCGGCGTGCTGCTGACGGCCTGCAACACGACGATGTCCTACGCCTATCACGCCTACCAGACCGAGGTGTTTCCGACCCAGATCCGGGCGCGCGCCTCCGGCCTCGTCTATTCGATGAGCCGGCTGAGCGCGACGTTCTCGGGCTTCATCGTCGCCTACATGCTGAAGGAGGCCGGCGTCACCGGCGTGTTCGGCCTGATTACCGCGGCGATGCTGATCGTGGTGATCGCCATGGCGCTGTTCGGCCCGAACGTGCGCGGCAGGCCGCTGGATACGGTGTGACGTTCCGCACGTCATGGCACTCAGCTGGTGCCGCGGTCGTCGTGCCGATGCCGTTGAGGAAGATCCGATAGCCGGCGGCGGGATCGGCGTCGCCGAGCTTGCCACGACGTGCTCCGCCTGCGGCCGGAAGACGGATTGTCGCGCCTCAACTCTAGGTGTAGTCTGAAGTCTGGATTGGTTCAGATACTGCGCGCCTTTTTTCCAGAACTGCCTTTATTGAACGACGGAACCGTCTGCGGCCCGAACCGGCACGTGATCGGTCAATAGCCCCGACCCATTCGACACCAATAAATTCGATCTAGGATTGTAACCGCCGGCCGACTTGGCCGACCAATGAAAGACGCTTGTCGAAGTCAAGCTGCGGAGACGCGTATCGCGGCGTGGCCTCGAGCCGGCGCTTTTGCCATCGCGGACAACAAAAACGGATGATGATTCAGGGAGAGCAGAACGGCCATGGCACAGATCACGATCAACGGCATCACGATCGATCCTTCGGCTCCGCATGCGGAACGCGCAGCGCTCTCGCTGGATCATGCTAATGCGAAGGAATCTGACTACATCATCGTGCAGACCAACCAGCCGCTCAATGCCGAGCGCAGAAAGCAGCTTGCCAAGGCGGGCGCCAAGATCCTGGAAGCCGTCCCGGGCAGCGCCGTCATCTGTCACTTTCCGGCGTCCGGGCTCGACAAGGTCCGGAAGCTGCCGTTCGTGACGTGGGCAGACGTTTATCCGGGCATCGTAAAGATCGCGCCGGCGCTGCGAAATCTGGACACTCAACCCGGCGGGGTCGCCGCGGCGCGCGCGCTTGCCGCAAAGCCGGCGGCGCTCGATCGCACCAGCGTGACCGTCGACGTCATGCTCCACCGCAATATCGGCGTGAAGGCCGCCGCAAAGGCGATCGCTGAAGCGGCGCATGTGCATCTCGACGACGTCGTCCCGGGCACCGCCAAGGTGCGCGTGACGCTGAAGATGCGCCGTCTTGCCGACGTCGCGGCGCTCGACGAGGTCCGCAGTGTGGAGAAGGTGTTTCCCCGCAAGCTGTTCAACAACATCGCGCGGGGAATTCTTCGCGTTCCCGCGGCGGCGCCGGGCAATGGTGGCGAGGGCACCGGCGAGATCATCGCGATCGCCGATACCGGTTTCGACAAGGGATCGACCACGAACACGCACCCGGCCTTCAAGGGGCGCGTCAAGAAGCTCTATGCGCTCGGCCGTCCCGGACGCAAGGACGATCCGGACGGCCACGGCACTCATGTTGCGGGTTCTGCCCTGGGCGACGGCGTGTCGAAGAGCGACGGCCCGATCCGCGGCACCGCTCCCGGCGCCAAGCTGGTCCTGCAATCCGTGCTCGACAGCGGCGGCAATCTCGGCGGCCTGCCCGACAGCCTCGATGCGCTGTTCGGCCCGCCCTACAAGTCCGACAAGGCGCGAATCCATTCCAACTCCTGGGGCAGCGTCGGAAACTTCGGCGTATACGACTCCCAGGCCAACGAGCTCGACACGTTCGTCTATGCGCATCGCGACATGCTGATCTGCTTCGCCGCGGGGAATGAAGGCAGCGACAAGGATGGCAACGGTCAGGTGGACCCCAACTCCGTGACACCGCCCGGTACGGCCAAGAACTGCCTCACCATCGGCGCCTGCGAGAACAATCGCCCCAACCAGACCATGACCTACGGAGCGGCCTGGCCACACGATTTTCCAGCCACTCCCATTCGATCCGATCGCGTGGCCAACAATCCCGAAGGGATGGTGGCGTTCAGCAGCCGGGGACCCACCAACGACGAACGCATCAAGCCCGACGTCGTGGCGCCGGGATCGTTCATCCTGTCAGCGCGCTCCCGCACCACGCAATCGGAGGGATGGCAGCTCTCGAAGGACCCGCTCTACATGTTCGAGGGCGGCACCAGCATGGCAACCCCCCTGGTCGCCGGGTGTGTTGCCGTGGTCCGGGCGTTCCTGAGAAAGAGCCACGGACTGAAGTCGCCGAGCGCGGCGCTGCTCAAGGCGCTCATCATCAACGGAGCACGCAGTCTTGCCGGACAATACAATCCGTCGGAGGCCGGCTCCGTCGCAAACAACAGTCAGGGCTTCGGCCGGGTCGACGTCCAGGCCGTGGTCGGCCCGCTCGCTGCGAAGGAAACCTTGCAGTTCTTCGACGAGAAAAAGAAGCTCGACGCCGGCGACCGCGAAGACCGCACGGTGACGATCCCCGCGGGAGGCCGTCGCCTGAAGATCACGCTGGTCTGGACCGATCCGCCCGGCGAAGGCCTGCAAAGCGACCTCGACCTCGTCGTGGTCGCCAACAAGCAGGAACGTCACGGCAACATGCCGGCCGGCTCGACGGATTTCGACCGCAGGAACAACGTGGAGCAGGTCATCTTCGATAATCTGCCGCCCGGCGAAGCCGTGATCTCCGTCATCGCGCATTCCATCGCCCTCGCGCCGCAGAATTATGCCCTCGTCATCAGGGTGAGCTAGAGCGTTCCCGGAAGGCTCGGCCTCTTGCTGAACCTTCCGGGTATGTCTACCTCTCGCGGGTGGTTTTCCCGAGAGGTACTCCCATGCTGGATGCCGCCGTCAAGGCGCTGTCGCAAATGATCTCGCCGCCGATGCGCTCGATCCTGTGGCGGTCGATCGGCGTCGCACTGGTGCTGATCATCGTGCTGGCGATCGGCCTGCAGCGGCTGCTCAGCTGGTTTGCGACCTATGGCGAGGTCTGGCTCGAAGGCCTGCTCGGTCCCGGCTGGCACGGCTCGCTCGAGGTCCTGGCCTGGATCGTCTCGATCGCGGCGGGCCTTGGCGTCGTGTTCGGCGCAGTGTTCCTGATGCCGGCGATCACCTCGCTGGTGGCGAGCCTGTTCGTCGACGACGTCGCCGACCATGTCGAGCGCGAGCATTATCCCGCCGAGCGTCCCGGCGTCGCGCTGCCGGTCGGCCAGGCGATCTACGAGGGCGTCAAGACCGCATTGTTGACCATCCTGGTCTATCTGATCGCGCTGCCCTTCGTGTTCCTGGCCGGCGCCGGTTTCCTGATCTTCTTCCTCGCCACGGCCTGGCTGCTGGGACGCGAATATTTCGAGCTCGCCGCGATGCGCTTCCGCTCGCCGGAGGAAGCCAAGGCGATGCGGCGCGACAATGCCGCGACCATCTTCGCTGCCGGCCTGATCATCGCGGCCTTCGTCTCGATCCCGATCGTCAATCTGGCGACGCCGATCTTCGGCATGGCCTTCATGGTCCACATGCACAAGCGGCTGTCGGGTCCACGGCCCGAGCTGATCGAGCCGGCACGGCAGATGCGGTGACGCTGACTTAAGTCACCTGCACTCCAAATTTGCGCAACAGCATCCTGGCGAAGCCGAACGGCGCCGGCGTGAACGGGCCGGGCGGCGCGCGGGTGAGCAGCGCGATGCAGCCGAGCGCGGCCATCGCCACCCAGAAGCACAGCCAGAACCCGTCGATATAGGCGAGCACATTGGCCTCGCGCTGGACCAGGCCCGCGAGCGTGCCGACCGCGCGGGCCTGCGCCGAGCCCGCACCATGGGCCGCGAAATGGTCGGCGAGCTGCTTCAGCATGCGAACCACATCGACATCACCGACGCCGAGATTCTGGCCGAGATAGAAGGAATGGGCCTGCTCGCGGACGCGCAGCCACGTCCCCATCAGCGCCACGCCGATCTCGGCGCCGCCGAGCCGCATGATCTGGATATAGGCGGCAAAGGAGGTCGCGCGGCTGGGATCGGAGTTGGACAGCAGCGTGATGATCAGCGGCAGCAGGGTCAGCGACTGCCCGATCGCCTGCAGCAGCACGATGCCGGCGAAATCCTCGCGCGCCCAGTCATGGCTGAGCTGCGTGCCCCAGAGATTGGCGGCGGCGAAGCAGGCAAATCCCACGACCACCACCGTCCGCGTATCGAAATGCCGCAGCAGCCAGATCGAGAGCGGCACCAGCACGAGCATCGGCAACGCGCCACAGGTGAGAAGCAAAAGGCCGCTCTGCTCCGGCCTGAGCAAGGCGATGGCGCCGAGGAAATTCGGCACCAGCGAGGCGTTGGACAGGCTGGTCAGCGTATAGAGCAGGATCAGCACCAGCCCCAGGCCGATATTGCGCGAGAACAGCACGTTGACGTGCGCCCATGGCTGCCTGACCAGGGACTCGTTGACGAGGAAGCCTGCGAACAGCACCGCACCGGCGGCCAGCAACGCCATCACCGTTCCCGATCCCAGCCAGTCCAGCCGATTGCCCTGGTCGAGCCCGGCATAGATCATCGAGACCGAGGCGCCGAGCAGCAGCATGCCGCCCCAATCGGCCTCGCCAAGCAGCGTGCGATTGACCGGCTCGTTGGGCGTGCCGAGATAGACCATCAGGCCCATCAGCGGCGCGATCACGACGCTTTGCCAGTACAGCCATTGCCAGCCGAGATGGTCGACATAGAAGCCGACCAGCGAGCTCGACGTGTCCAGCGCGAAGCCGACGCGGATCGAATAGATCGAGATCGCCGGCAGCCACCAGCGGATCGGCAGATTGCGAAACACGATCATCAGCGTCGCCGGCACGAAGGTGCCGAGCAGCAGGCCATGCACGACGCTGAAAGCGAGCAGCGTCGGATAATCGTGCACGAACGGGATGATCAGCGACACGCCGGCATAGACGAGGCTGGGGATGCCGAGCACGCGGCGCAGGCCGAATACGGTGGCAAGCCAGGCCACCGCGGGCGCGATGAAGATCTGCGAGCCGATGCCGGCCGTGGAGAGCCAGGCGCCCTCGTCGAACGAGAGCGAGAAAGCGCCGCGCAGGTCGGGCAACCCGACCGTGGTCAGCCGGCTGTCGAAATTGGCGAGGAACGAGCCGAGCAGCACGGCCGCGACGGCGAACAGGGGCTGTGGCGCGACGCCACCGCGCGAGAGGGGTCCGCGGCCGGCATCGTCACTTTCCGCCATTCGCGGCCTTCGTGTCGATGCTGGTGACGACCGACATGCCCGGCACCAGCCGCGCCGTGATCGGCTGGTTGTCGTCGAGCTGGATGCGGACGGGAATGCGCTGCACCACCTTGGTGAAATTGCCGGTCGCATTGTCCGGCGGCAACAAGGCGACTTGCGAGCCCGTCGCCGGTGCGATGCGCTCGACCCTGCCGCGCAGCGTCTCACGCGGGAAACTGTCGACGGTGATCTCGACCGGCTGGCCCGGCGCCACGTGCGTGAGCTGGGTCTCCTTGTAGTTTGCGATCACGTAGACCTTGGGCAGCGGCACGACGTTGATGAGGTTGGTGCCGATGTTGACGTAGTCGCCGGGCTGCACCTGACGCTCGCCGACGACGCCATCGAACGGCGCCGCAATCTTCGTATAGCCAAGCTTGAGTTTTGCGCCCGCAAGCGCCGCCTTGGCCGCCTCGACATCCGCGGCGCGCTGCTTCCTGGTGCCCTGCAGGACTTCGAGCTGATGCTGCTGGGCGGCGATCACGGCGCGGCTCGCGCGCACGTCGGCCTGCGCCTTGGCATAGCCCGCGACCGCCTGCTCGAACCGCTGCCGCGTGCCGGATTCACTCTGCGACAGCGATTGCTGGCGCTCCTGCTCCTGTTTCGCCTCGACCTCCAGGGCTTCGGCCGAGAGCCGCGCGGCTTGCGCCTGCGCGATCGTCGCATATTGCAGCTCGACCTGATTGGCCAGATTGTCGAGCGCGGCCTGAGCGGCGGCGACCGCAGCTTCGGACTGCGCGACTTGCGCCTGATAGTCCGCAGGATCGATCTGAACCAGCAGATCGCCGGCCTTGACGCGCTGGAAGTCGGTGACCCCAACGGTCAGTACTTCGCCGGAGACGCGGCTCGCAAGCTGTGTCAGCTCGGCGCGCACATAGGCGTCATTGGTGGTCTGGATCACCGCGTTGCCGACCCATTCGTCGAAGCGCTGCGTTGCCAGCGCGACGAAGCCGAGCGCGACGATCACCGCGAACAGCGGGATCGCGAGCCGGCTCCACAGCGAGCTCGCCGGCGGCTGCGTGGGCTTCGGCGGCGGGGCCGGCGCGGCGACCGGTGATGGCGACGAGACTTGTTCCTGCTGACTCACGACATCCCTCAAAACGACTTTGCCCCCAAGCGACCTTGCCCGAACGCAAGTCTTGCCGTTACCTCAGACCGTCTTCTCCGGCCAGCGGCAGAGATCGTTGATCAGGCATACCTCGCAGCGCGGCTTGCGCGCGAGGCAAGTATAGCGGCCATGCAAGATCAGCCAATGATGGGCGTGGAGCATGAACTCTGCGGGGATCACCTTTTCGAGACCGAGCTCGACCTCCAGCGGCGTCTTGCCGGGCGCAAGGCCGGTCCGGTTGCCGAGACGGAAGACATGCGTGTCGACCGCCATGGTGTGCTCGCCAAAGGCCATGTTGAGCACGACGTTGGCGGTCTTGCGCCCGGCACCAGGCAGCGATTCGATCTCGGCCCGCGTGCGCGGCACTTCGCCGCCGAACTCGCTGAGCAGTTTTGCCGAGAGCCCGATCACGTTTTTCGCCTTGGTGCGGTAGAGGCCGATGGTCTTGATGTAGTCGCGTAAGGACTCCTCGCCGAGGTCGAGCATCTTCTGCGGCGTATCGGCGACCTCGAACAAGGCGCGCGTCGCCTTGTTGACGCCGGCGTCGGTGGCCTGTGCCGACAGCACCACGGCGACCAGCAGCGTGAACGGGTTGACGTGCTCGAGCTCGCCTTTCGGTTCCGGGTTGGCTTTGCGAAAACGGCTGAAGACCTCGTGGATCTCGGCCGGCGTCCAAGGTTTGATAGATTTGATAGAATTGGGCCTTGTCGCTTTCAGGGATTTTTTGGCCGGCGCCGATTTTTTAGCGGGAAGCTTGGGCTTCGCGACCGTTGCCGTTGCCTTTTTCTTCGGCACGGGCTTTTTGCGCGGGGCCGGCTTGCGGGTGATTTTCGCCATGATCGGGATATACTGAGGGACGATGAGCACAGGCAACGAAATTGAGCGCGACAGCGAAGTGCAGATCTTCTCCGCGCTGCTGACCCCGCACCGCTCGCTGAACCGTACCGGCTTCCTCGCCGTGATGCTGTTCCTGAGCGCCGTCAGCTTCGTCACCGGCCTCGTCTTCCTGATGATGGGGGCATGGCCGGTGTTCGGCTTCTTCGGCCTCGACGTGCTGGTGATCTGGTGGGCCTTCAAGGCCAATTTCCGTAGCGCGCGCGCCCGCGAGGAGATCGTGGTCACGACATCCGAATTGCGCGTGCGGCGCGTCAGCCATCGCGGCCAGGTCGCCGAATGGACCTTCAATCCGCTCTGGGTCCGGCTCGACACGGAAGTCGACGAGGATTTTGGCATCGAGCATCTCTATCTGATTTCGCGGGGCCGCCAGATCCAGATCGCCCGCTTTCTCGGACCGGACGAAAAGGCAAGCTTCTACAAAGGCTTGATCGAGGCCTTGAACGCCGCCAAGCGCGGCCCGACCTACAATCCGGTGACCTGAGCGCTGTCGGAAATCGGGTGGTTTCGAAGCCTCCCCTCTCCTACATTTGCGGTCATGATGACACTCGCGATACATGACCAGCGCCTGGCCAGGCCAGGCTCCCAGAACGCCGCGCTGCGCGACTATGATTCCGTGCGCCGGGCGATCGCCTTCATCTCCGAAAACTGGCGCGCACAGCCGACCATCGAGGCGATGGCGGATGCGGCCGGCGTCACGCCGGACGAGCTGCACCATCTGTTCCGGCGCTGGGCCTCGATCACGCCAAAGGCCTTCATGCAGGCCCTGACCCTCGATCATGCCAAAGGCCTGCTGCGGGATTCAGCGAGCATCCTCGATGCGGCGCTCGACTCGGGCCTCTCGGGCCCGGGCCGCCTGCACGATCTGTTCGTCACGCACGAAGCGATGTCGCCGGGCGAATGGAAGAACGGCGGCGCGGGTCTCATCTTGCGCTACGGCTTCCACCCCTCGCCGTTCGGCACGGCGATCGTGATCGCAACGGACCGCGGACTGTCCGGGCTTGCCTTCGCCGACCCCGGCGAAGAGAAGATCGCGCTCGCCGACATGACGCGGCGATGGCGGAACGCGACTTACGTCGAGGATCACGAAGGCACCGCGCCGCTGGCACAGCGCATCTTCGACACCAAGCTGTGGCGGCCGGACCAGCCGCTGCGTGTGGTGATGATCGGCACCGATTTCGAGGTGCGGGTGTGGGAGACGCTGCTGAAGATCCCGATGGGCCGCGCGGTGTCCTATTCGGACATCGCCTGCAACATCAACAGCCCGAAGGCCTCGCGCGCCGTCGGCGCCGCGGTCGGCAAGAACCCGGTCTCGTTCGTCGTGCCCTGCCACCGCGCGCTCGGCAAGAGCGGCACGCTCACCGGCTATCACTGGGGCATCACCCGCAAGCAGGCGATGCTGGGCTGGGAAGCCGGGCAGCTGGGGATGCAGTAGATTTCGTAGGGTGGGCAAAGGCGGCGCACTTCGCGCGCCGTGCCCACCATTCTTTTGCGATCGTTGATGCATGGTGGGCACGCTACGCTTTTGCCCACCCTACGGTGTCGGCGCTACCCAGCCAGATCCAGCTTCGACGCCACCGTCGAATCCGCATTCAACCGATAGATGATCGGTACACCGGTGGCGAGCTCGCGCTTCAGGATGCCTTCGGGCGACAGCTTCTCCAAGACCATGATCAATGCGCGCAGCGAGTTGCCGTGGGCGGCAACCAGCGTGCGCTTGCCGTTGAGCACGCCGGGCAGGATCTCCTGCACATAGTAAGGCAATGCCCGCGCGAGGGTGTCCTTCAGGCTTTCGCCGCCGGGCGGCGGCACGTCGTAGGAGCGGCGCCAGATCAGCACCTGGTCCTCGCCCCATTTCTTGCGGGCGTCGTCCTTGTTGAGGCCGGAGAGATCGCCGTAGTCGCGCTCGTTCAGCGCGAGGTCCTTGCTCGTCGGCAGGCCTTTCTGATCGAGCTCGCCGAGGATGAGATCGAGCGTGTGCTGCGCGCGCGTCAGCACCGAGGTGTAGGCGACGTCGAACACGAGGCCCTGCGCCTTCAGCTTGCGGCCGGCTTCCTTTGCCTCGGCCACGCCGAGCTCGGTGAGATCGGGATCCTTCCAGCCCGTGAACAGGTTCTTCAGATTCCATTCGCTCTGGCCGTGGCGCACGAGCACGAGAAGACGTTCACTCATCAACTGCTTTCCGTTTTGTTCAGATGTCGGATAGGCCGAGCACGTCGGCCATGGAGTAGTGCCCCGCCGGCTTGCCATGCGCCCACAGCGCCGCCTTCAATGCGCCATGAGCGAACAGCATGCGGTCCTCGGCCTGGTGCGACAGCGTCAGCCGCTCGAACGGGCCGAGGAAGCTCACGCTGTGATCGCCCGCCACGGTGCCGCCGCGCAACGAGGCGAAGCCGATATCGCCGGGCCGGCGCGCGCCGGTGATGCCGTCGCGGCCGCGCGCCGCATGCTCGTCGAGCGCAACGCCGCGGCCGGCAGCAGCCGCTTGGCCCAGCATCAGCGCGGTGCCCGAGGGCGCGTCGATCTTCATGCGATGATGGGTTTCGACGATCTCGATGTCGAAGCTCTGGTCGAGCGCCTTGGCGACGCGCTTGACCACGGCGGCGAGCAGATTGACGCCCAGGCTCATATTGCCGGACTGCACCACGACGGCGCGGTTGGTGACGCTCTTGATCACGGCATTGTCGGAACCCGACAAGCCCGTCGTGCCGATGACGTGGACGAGGCCGCGCTCGGCCGCGATCGCGACATTGGCGAGGGTCGCAGCCGGCACGGTGAAATCGAGGATGCCGTCAGCCTCCTTCGACATCGCCCAGAGGTCGGCCGAGAGCTTGATCCCGTTGGCCGGCAGGCCTGCGAGCACACCGGCATCCTTGCCGAGCAGCTCCGAGCCCGGCGCCTCCAGCGCGCCCGCCAGCACCGCGCCTTTGCTCTCGGCGATCGCCCGCGTCAGCGCCCGGCCCATCCGGCCGCCGGCTCCAGCAACAATCAGGCGCATGTCCGACATGGTGTGATCCTCTTCGGGGCCGTTTTAGCGGGAGGACGCAGTTCCGGCAACCGAGGGGGATCGGGCAGGGTCGCCTGCGGCCATCCTTCGAGACGCCCGCCTGCGGCGGGCCTCAGGATGAGGTCGCGTTTCGCGGCGGGATATCAGACCCTCATGGAGAGGAGCCCGCGCAAGCGGGCGTCTCGAACCATGCAGGCCTGAGATCGCGCCTCAGCCGTCTGACGGCTGCGGGCCGTCATAGCCCTCGATGATGATGAGGTCGGCGATGGAGTGCGGCTGGCGTACCTTGATGTTGGCCTGGTACTCCGGCGAGTTGTAGCAGGCGATCGCGGTGTCGTAGTCCGGGAATTCGATCACGACGTTGCGGGTGCGGCTGGCGCCTTCGACGGTGGTGAACTTGCCGGCGCGGACCACGAAGCGGCCACCCCATTTCTTGAAGATCGGACCGTTGGCGACGGCATAGGGCTTGTAGCCCTCGTCGCTGCTCACATCGACGCGTCCGATCCAGTAGCCCTTTGCCATTGTTCTTCTCCCTGTGTTGTTGTTGATCTCTATTTGAGCATGATCTGATCGGAAAACCGCTGCACACTTTGCGCTAACGCGGCCCTTCGGGTCCGGATCATGCTCCGAGCGCCTGCGCGATCTCGGCCTGGATGGCCTCGGCTATTGCCTTGGGATCGGCGGCTTCCACCACCGGACGCCCGACGACGAGGTAATCGGCGCCCGCAGTGATCGCGCGCCCCGGCGTCATGATGCGTTTCTGGTCACCGGTTGCCGAACCCGCCGGGCGGATGCCGGGGGTGACGAGGCTCATCTGGTGGCCGACGATCTTGCGCAAGGCTCCCACCTCCTCGGGCGACGACACCAATCCATCGATGCCGAGCACCTGCGCCTGCTGCGCGCGCGCCTCGACCAGCTCGGAGACGCTGAGCCGATAGCCGGCTGCATGCAGATCGTCGTCGTTGTAGGAGGTCAGCACCGTGACGGCGAGAATCTTCAGGCTGGCACTGCCGCGGCCTTCGACGGCGCCCTTCATGGTCTGCGGATAGGCATGCACCGTGACGAAAGTTGCGCCCAGCTTCGCCACGCTCTCGACACCACGCGTCACCGTATTGCCGATGTCGTGCATCTTCAGATCGGCGAACACCTTCTTGCCCTTGTCGGCGAGCTTGCCGATCAGCGGCAAGCCGCCGGCATAAGCCAGCTGATAGCCAATCTTGTAGAACGTGACGCTGTCGCCGAGCTTCGCGATCATCGCCTCCGCGGCATCAACGCTCGGCAGATCGAGCGCAACGATCAGGCGGTCTTTCGGGGCGATCTCGGCTTGCGTCATGTCACCTCACATCATGCGTTGGGAAATGTCGATCAACTGCCGCACCAGCTCCTTCAACGCGGCGATATCGCCCTCGTTCTTCAGCCTGTCCATATCGTCATAGGCCTGATCGGCAAAGGCGAGCGTGAGCTGGCTGGCAATCACATTGGCGTGGCAGGAGGTCAGGATCAGCCGCAACGCCTGCAGCGCGCGAGCAGCACCGAGCCGGCTCTGCGAGGCACCGGCGAGCGCGAAGACACGGTTGCGGAAGACGTCGCCGCGCGCCTCGTGCAGCTCATGCACCCGGCTGACCCAGTCGATTGCGTTCTTCAGCAGCGGAGGCACCGAAGCATTGTATTCGGGCGAGACGATCAGCACGCCATGGTGCGCGCCGATCATGCGCTTGAGATTGATGGCGTGCTTGGGCACGCCGGATTTGGCCTGGAGATCGCCGTCGTAGATCGGCAGCGGAAAATCGGCGAGCGAGATGCGGGTGATGTCGACACCGGCTTTCGCGAATTCATGGGCAGCGACCGCCGCCAGCTTCGCATTGTGCGAGCCGGTGCGCAGCGAGCCGGGAATGACCAGGATTTTGGGTGCGGACATCCACTTCCATGCGTTCGGCGAAACGAGCCCGCCGCGCAAACTAAGGATGCCGGCGGAATTAGTGCTTGCGATACACCCAGACGCGGGCCGGCGGAAGGTTCATCCAGATCCGTTCGGAGGCCTCTGTGGACACGCCGGGCAGCGATTTCGGGATCGGCGGCACCACCGCATAGGTGAACTGGACGAAAGGCGCGCCGGGCGCCAGCGCGGTGAAGGCGTCACGGATGAGCCGCAGCCGCGTCAGCATCGGTTTTGTGACGAGCGGCAGGCCGGAGACGACCGCGGAAGCCGGCGCGCTCAGCACGTTCCAGAGCGTGTCGCGCAGGCGATAGGCATCGCCCTGCACCACCTTGGCCTGCGGATAGCGGTCGCGCAGCAGCGCACAGAAGCCGGGATTGTATTCGACCAGGACGAGACGCTTCTGATCGACGCCGCGCTCGATCAGGGCCGAGGTGATGGCGCCGGTGCCGGGCCCGAGCTCGACCACCGGAGCGTCCGAATTGACATCGACGTAATGGGCCATGGTCCGGGCCAGCAGCTTGCCCGACGGCATCACCGCCCCCATGTGCAGGGGCTTTTCGATCCATGACCGGAGAAAACGCACCTCGTCGTCAAGACGAGGCTTCTTCAACGCACGCGCGGACGACGGCAATGGCATGTCTGGACCGGACGGGACGAGACCGCGTGACCGCGGCGTGTCAGAAAATGGTCATAAACAGGTATAGGCCGAAGGCGGTACGGTCAAGACGGCTCAATTCGCCCGATTACCGAAGAAATCCTTGACCTTGGTGAAGAAGCCCTCGGATTCCGGCTGGGTGTTGCCGGAGGAGAGCTTTTCGAACTCGGCCAGCAATTCCTGCTGCTTCTTGGTGAGATTTTGCGGGGTCTCGACCACGACCTGGACGTACATGTCGCCCATCTGGCGCGAGCGCAGCACCGGCATGCCTTTCGACGCGATGCGGAATCGACGGCTGGACTGGGTCCCGGCCGGGACCTTCACCTTGGTCTTGCCCTTCTCGATCGTCGGCACCTCGAATTCGCCGCCAAGGGCGGCCGTCACCATCGAGATCGGCACGCGGCAATGCAGATCGGCGCCGTCGCGCTGGAAGAACTGGTGCTGGGCCAGCGAAAGGAAGATGTAGAGGTCGCCGGGCGGGCCGCCGCGGACCCCGGCCTCGCCCTCGCCGGCGAGCCTGATCCTGGTGCCGTCCTCGACGCCCGGAGGAATATTGACCGACAGCGTCCGCTCGCGGGTGACACGCCCCTGGCCCGAGCAGGACGGGCAGGCGTCCTCGATCATCTGGCCGCGGCCCTGGCAGCCCGGACAGGTCCGCTCCAGCGTGAAGAAGCCCTGCGACTGCCGCACCCGGCCGGCGCCGCCGCAGGTCGAGCAGGTCTTCGGCTTGGTGCCGGCCTTGGCGCCGATGCCCGAGCAGGCCTCGCAGGTGACCGAGACCGGAATCTCGATCTGCGCGGTCTTGCCGCCGAAGGCTTCCTCGAGGGTGATTTCCATATTGTAGCGCAGGTCGGCGCCGCGCTCGCGGCCGCCGCGGCCACGTTGTCCAGCCATGCCGAACAGGTCTTCGAAAATGTCGGAGAAGGAGGAGGCGAAGCCCGCGCCGAAACCGGCGCCGCCACCGCCACCCTGCTCGAAGGCGGCATGACCGAAGCGGTCATAGGCGGCGCGCTTGTCCTTGTCTTTCAGGACCTCGTAGGCCTCGTTGATTTCCTTGAACTTGACTTCGCTGGTGTCGTCCCCGGGATTGCGGTCGGGGTGGAACTTCATCGCCAGCTTGCGGAACGACGATTTCAGGACGGAATCGTCAGCATCGCGTTCGACTTCGAGAGTCTCGTAATAGCAGCGCTTGGTGGACGTGGACATGATGAACTCGGTCTATCCAATCGCGATTCAAGTCGGAGCGAAACAACGTCGCCATGCGACGATATAAGCGCCATTCCGCCTCGCGGCAGAGGACTGCAAGGCAGCGTTCAGAATAACAACTGGGAATTGATCGATCGTAACGAGGCCAGAGCCCTGGCCTGTCGAGCCCGACACGGCGGCCTCCCCCGCGAGGGAGGAGGCCGTTAGCGCGTGTGGGGTCCAAGCCGTCCGCATCATCACCCTCTTGGGGATCAGGCGGACTTCTTGTTGTTCTTGTCGTCGTCGACTTCGGTGAATTCCGCGTCGACGACGTCGTCCTTGGCCGCGTCCTTCTTGGCGTCGGCCTCGGCCTGCTGCTTGTACATGGCCTCGCCGAGCTTCATCGACGCCTGGGCCAGCGTTTGGGTCTTGGCCTTGATCGCCTCGGCATCGTCGCCCTTCAGCGCTTCCTTGAGGTCGCTGACGGCATCCTCGATGGCGCGGCGTTCGGTCTCGGCGACCTTCGAACCGTGCTCGGCAAGCGCCTTCTCGGTCGAATGCACCAGACCATCCGCCTCGTTCTTGGCGGTCACGGCCTCGCGGCGCTTCTTGTCCGCCTCGGCATTGGCCTCGGCGTCCTTGACCATCTTCTCGATGTCGGCTTCCGACAGGCCGCCGGAGGCCTGGATGCGGATCTGCTGCTCCTTGCCGGTAGCCTTGTCCTTGGCCGAAACGTTGACGATGCCGTTGGCGTCGATGTCGAAGGTCACCTCGATCTGCGGCATGCCGCGCGGAGCCGGCGGAATGCCCATCAGGTCGAACTGACCGAGCATCTTGTTGTCGGCGGCCATTTCACGCTCGCCCTGGAAGACGCGGATGGTGACCGCGTTCTGGCTGTCCTCGGCGGTCGAGAACACCTGGCTCTTCTTGGTCGGGATCGTGGTGTTGCGGTCGATGATGCGGGTGAACACGCCGCCCAGCGTCTCGATGCCCAGCGACAGCGGGGTCACGTCGAGCAGCAGCACGTCCTTGACGTCGCCCTGGAGCACGCCGGCCTGGATCGCGGCACCGATCGCCACGACTTCGTCCGGGTTGACGCCCTTGTGCGGCTCCTTGCCGAACAGCTGCTTCACGACTTCCTGGACCTTCGGCATGCGCGACATGCCGCCGACCAGAACCACTTCGCCGATCTCACCGGCGGTGACGCCGGCGTCCTTCAGCGCCTTGCGGCAGGGCTCGACGGTCTTCTGGACGAGGTCGTCGACCAGCGCCTCGAACTTGGCGCGGGTGAGCTTCATCGTCAGATGCTTCGGGCCGGTCTGGTCCGCGGTGATGAAAGGCAGGTTGATCTCGGTCTGCGTCGTCGACGACAGCTCGATCTTGGCCTTTTCAGCGGCTTCCTTCAGGCGCTGCAACGCGAGCTTGTCGTTGCGCAGGTTGATGCCCTGCTCCTTCTGGAACTCGTCGGCCAGATAGCCCACGAGGCGCATGTCGAAGTCTTCGCCGCCGAGGAAGGTGTCGCCGTTGGTCGACTTCACCTCGAACACGCCGTCGCCGATTTCCAGAATGGAGATATCGAACGTGCCGCCGCCGAGATCGTACACCGCGATCGTGCCGGTCTTGGTCTTGTCGAGACCATAGGCGAGCGCGGCCGCGGTCGGCTCGTTGATGATGCGCAGCACTTCAAGGCCCGCGATCTTGCCGGCGTCCTTGGTCGCCTGGCGCTGGGCGTCGTTGAAGTAGGCGGGAACGGTGATGACAGCCTGGTCGACCTTCTGGCCGAGATGGGCTTCCGCGGTTTCCTTCATCTTCTGCAGGATGAAGGCCGAAACCTGCGAGGGCGAGTAGGTCTGGCCATCGGCTTCGACCCAGGCGTCGCCGTTGGAAGCCTTCACGATCTTGTACGGAACGAGCTTCTTGTCCTTCTCGACCATCGGGTCGTCGTAGCGGCGGCCGATGAGGCGCTTCACTGCGAAGAAGGTGCGCTCAGGATTGGTGACGGCCTGGCGCTTGGCCGGTTGGCCGACGAGGCGCTCACCGTCGTCCGTGACGGCGACGATCGAAGGCGTCGTGCGCATGCCTTCGGAATTCTCGATGACTTTGGCGTTTTTGCCATCCATTACGGCAACGCACGAATTCGTGGTGCCGAGGTCGATCCCGATGACCTTTCCCATGGTCCTGATATCCTTCTTTTTGCGGCAGGTTGGCTGGGCCCAGAAGGCACCCGAACCGAAACCCCCTAAGATCAAACATTCGCGATATTGCGATGGTTGACGCTCATATAGGAGGGGGGGAGGGGCCCGCAAGGACCGAAGCTACGTTTCCGCCGTGAAAACATTGGGTTTTGGCAGATCATATCCGGGCTTCACCGCCCTTGCGGGTGAGGAATTATTAACAGGTCCGGGCCTGGGCAAGCCCCGCCACCGCGATCACCCCCCACCCCTGTTGCGGCAAGGCCAAAGCCGCTAAAAGGCGGCCGGCCGGACCGAAGCCGCGAGCCTGCTTCGCGCGACAAAGCGGCCCAGTGGCCGACCATCGAACGGCCTCAATGTGAACCAATCAGAGTGCCCATGACGCTGATCCGCCCCCTAGCCGCGCTCGCCCTCCTCGTCGCCTCCGCGCTTCCGGCCCTGGCTGCCGACGCGGTCTTCCCGCCCGGCCTGCGCCTCGGCATGGTGCCGCTGATCGGCCTGAGCACGGCAAAGACCTTCCCGGGCTTCGAAAGCGAGGACGGCAACGTCAAGGTGCTGATCACCGAGCTGCCGCCGGCGGCCTATGGCGAGGTCGTGAGCGCCTTCAATTCCAATCCGGCCGGCGCCAATGGCGTCAAGCAGGACAAGATCGAGACCCCCGCGGGTCTTGCCTATTTCACCACCGAAAGCGGCAAGGCCGGCGAGACCCCGGTGAAGCGCTATTCGATGATCGTGCCGGGCGCCGGCTTTTCCGGCTATGTCGCGGTGCAGATCCCGGACAATGCGACCAAGATCTACACCGACGAGGCGGTGCGGCAGATGTTCGCGAGCACCGTCACCCGCAAGCAAGTCTCGGCCGACGAGCAGATCGCGCTGATGCCGTTCAAGATCACCGATCTCGCCGACTTCAAGGACATCCGCACGCTGGCGCCGGGCAGCAGCATCATCCTGGCCGACGGCGACGAGACCACGGGCTATGAGTCGAAGCCGTTCATGATCCTCGGCCTGATCGGCGCCACCCCGCAGCAGGCCGACGACCGTGCCCGCTTCGCCCAGGAGGCGGCGCTGCAGATTCCGGGCCTGCGCGAGTCGCGCGTCACCATGTCCGAGCCGATCCGCATCAATGGCCAGCAGGGTTTCGAGACCCGGATCGACGGCATCAGCGGCAAGGACAAGACCGCGGTGACCGTGGTGCAATGGATCCGCTTCAGCGGCGGCGGCGCCTCGCTGCGCATCATCGCCAGCGCCCCGCGCGACCAATGGCCGGCCGCCTTCACCCGCTTCCGCGCCGTGCGCGACGGCATCCAGCCGAAGGGGTAGAATCCTAGGGCCGACAAGCCCGGCCACTCGCCAGGACCGCCTGCATTTTCGGGCTTCTGTTCGTGTACGAACGGAACTAGGCTCCCCCTTCCGTTGGATCATCCTGGAGGGAGGCGAACGATGCTTGATCGACGACAAATTTTGGCAGCGCTCGGGACCACGGCGCTGGCGACCCTCGCGCCAACCGCACTTCTTGCAGCGGCATCGATCAAGCCGGACGAGACATCCGCGCTGCTCGTGATCGACGTGCAAAACTGCTTCCTGCCGGGCGGCAGCCTCGCAGTGAAGGAAGGCGAGCAGGTGGTGCCGGTCATCAACAAGATAGCCAAGGCATTCGCGAACGTGGTGATGACGCAGGACTGGCATACACCCGGCCACGTCTCGTTTGCGTCGGTGCATTCGGGCAAGAAGCCGTTCGAGACCATCGATCTTCCCTACGGCAAGCAGGTGCTGTGGCCCGACCATTGCGTGCAGGGCACCGACGGCGCCGCGTTGTCGAAGGACCTCTCGATCCCGCAGGCCGAGCTGATCATCCGCAAGGGTTTTCACAAGGACGTCGACAGCTATTCGGCCTTCCTCGAAGCCGACGGCAAGACCTCGACCGGCCTTGCCGGCTATCTGAAGGCGCGCAAGATCAAGCGCGTCTTCGTCGCGGGGCTGGCGACCGATTTCTGCGTCGCCTGGACCGCGCTCGACGCGCGCAAGGCGGGCTTCGAGGTCTATGTGGTGGAAGACGCCTGCCGCGGCATCGACACGCAGGGCTCGCTGGCCAAGGCCTGGACGGATATGGCCAAGGCCGGCGTGAAGCGGATTCAGTCCGCGGACATCGCGGTCGGCGCGTAATCGACGCGAACAACTGCAAGACCCTCACCCCGAGGAGCGCGCTTCTTCGCGCGCGTCTCGAAGGATGAAGGCACCGCTGCGGCAGCTCGGCCTGCATGGTTCGGGACGGCGCTGACGCGCCTCCTCACCATCAGGATCGATCAATTCGCCGCGCTGTTTGGCTCGTTGGTGTTGGCCGCGGGCGCGGCCTTCGCGCCGCCCTTGGCGACGCCGACCAAAGCGGGGCGCAGCACGCGCTCGCCGATGGTGTAGCCGGCCTGCATGACCTGCACCACGGTGCCCGCAGGCACCGACGCGTCGGGCACCTCGAACATCGCCTGCTGGAAGTTCGGGTCGAACTTCTGGCCCGAGGGATCGAACTTCTTCACGCCGTGCTTTTCCAGCGCGTTGAGCAGCGAACGTTCGGTGAGCTCGACACCCTCGATCAGCGAGGTCAGGCCGGGATCGGCCGCGGCACGTGTTTCGGCCGGAATGGCATCGAGCGCGCGCTGGAGATTGTCGGCGATGTCGAGCACGTCGCGGGCAAAGCCGGTGATGCCGTAGAGACGGGCGTCAGCGACTTCCTTGGTGGTGCGCTTGCGCAGGTTCTCCATCTCGGCCAGCGTCCGCAGCATGCGGTCGCGCGCCTCGGCGACTTCCTTCTGCAACGTCTCGACCGAGCCGGGCTCCGGATCGTCGGGCATGATGTAGGGTTTTGACACCACGGGCTCGCCGGCCGCAGCACTCGTGTCTTCGGGTTGCCGGTCTCGATCGGTCATCGGCTCTCTTTTCGCATTCGTCTCAGGAGTTTTCTGGCCCGGATATCGTGCTTCGGGCGCCGAAAATCAAGCGCCCGTGATCGGGGGGAACTTCGGTCAGCCGCCCAGAAGCCGGCTGACGATGCGGGCGGCGTAGTCCACGGTCGGGATCACGCGGGCATAATTCAGCCGTGTCGGTCCGATCACGCCCAAAACACCGACAA
This sequence comes from Bradyrhizobium sp. SZCCT0153, assembly GCF_018129995.1. Classification (GTDB taxonomy): domain Bacteria; phylum Pseudomonadota; class Alphaproteobacteria; order Rhizobiales; family Xanthobacteraceae; genus Bradyrhizobium; species Bradyrhizobium japonicum_G. The sequence continues at coordinate 268,681 of NZ_JAFCKS010000003.1, read as the reverse complement.
TTTGGCCGGCGGCATCCCGATAGGGCGAGATGATCGTGGACGAGCCCGACAACGAGAACAGCTTGTTCTCACTGCCGATGAAGATCCGCACGCCTTCCGCTGTCTCGGCCCGGCCGAGCAGGTCGATCACGCCGCGCTTGGTCTCGAGATCGTCGAACAGCAGGCGAACGCGCTCGAGATCCTCCAGCGCATGCAGATCCTCGAGCAGATTGGCGTGGCCGCGGACGATGAGCTGACGATCCTCGTTGTCGCCGCCGGACCAGTTGGCGATGCCGGCCGAGATCACTTTCTGCGTCAGCTGATCGAGCTCGGTGCGCGCCTCTCCGAGCGCGGTCTCGAGCTCGAGCCGCGCCTCGGCCAGGGTCCGGCCCCGGATTCGTGCATTGAGGAAGTTGCCGGCTTCTGTCAGCGCCGAAGATGGAACTCCCGGCGGCAGCGTCAAGACGCGGTTTTCAACCTGCCCGTCCTCGCCGACCAGGATCACCAGTGCCTTTTCCGGTTCCAGCCGGACGAATTCGATATGTTTGAGCCGCGCATTGGATTTCGGGGTCAGCACGACGGCCGCAGCCCGGGTCAGGCCGGAGAGCCGCGTCAACGCCTCCTCCAGCGCCGCCTCGACCGATTGCGCGTGGCCTACGGAGGTCAACTGGCTCTGAATCGTCTGCCGTTCGCTGTCATTGAGGTCACCGACCTGCATCAGGGCATCGACGAAGAAGCGCAGGCCGAGTTCCGTCGGCAGCCGGCCGGCGGAAGTATGCGGCGCGTAGATCAGGCCAAGCTGTTCCAGGTCGGCCATGACGTTGCGGACCGACGCCGGCGACAGCGGCATGGCGATCAGGCGCGAGATATTGCGCGAACCTACGGGCTCTCCGGTCGCCAGATAGCTTTCGACAATTTGACGAAAGATGTCGCGGGAACGCTCGTTGAGCTGGGCAAGGCCTGCGCGCGGCGCGATCAGATGGATCGGATCGTGATGGGCCACAGACGGCAACTCCTGTCAGGTGCTTGTAATCTGTCCATCCGCGAGGTCCCTGACAAGCGTGGTTTTGGACTTTGCCTGGGGACCGAAAAGGCCTTGCCGCTCACCCTCACCCCACCTACAAGCACCGCGAACAGCCTTTCCCGTGAGTTTTGGAGGATTTCCCATGCGGCCAAGCCGCCGTGCGCCCGACGAATTGCGCCCCGTGACGCTGGAGCGCGGCGTGGTCAAATATGCGGAAGGCTCCTGCCTGGTGAAATTCGGCGACACCCATGTGCTGGTCACCGCCACGCTGGAAGACCGCCTGCCGCCATGGCTGAAAGGCCAGGGCCGCGGCTGGGTCACCGCCGAATATGGCATGCTGCCGCGCGCGACCTCCGAACGCACCCGCCGCGAAGCTGCCGCCGGCAAGCAGAGCGGCCGCACCGTCGAGATCCAGCGCCTGATCGGCCGCTCGCTCCGCACCATCGTCGATCTCGAAGCGCTCGGCGAGCGCCAGATCACGGTCGATTGCGACGTGCTCCAGGCCGACGGCGGCACCCGTACGGCGTCGATCACCGGTGCCTGGGTCGCGCTCGCCGACTGCATCAACTGGATGAAAGCGCGCAACATGATCAAGGCCAAGGTGCTGCGCGACAACGTCGCCGCGATCTCCTGCGGCATCTACAACGGCACACCGGTGCTCGATCTCGACTATGCCGAGGATTCGGAAGCGCAGACTGACGCCAATTTCGTCATGACCGGCGACGGCCGTATCATCGAGGTGCAGGGCACCGCGGAACGCGAGCCGTTCACGCAGGACGAGTTCCTGGCGCTGATGGCACTGGCCCAGAAGGGCATTGCACGCCTCGTGGACTTGCAGAAACTGGCTGTCGCGTAGTCAATAGGCCCATGCACCGCCGAATCACCGGACAGCTCGTCATCGCGACCCATAATCCCGGCAAGCTCGCCGAGATGAAGGAGCTGCTCGCGCCTTACGGCATCGAGGCGGTGTCGGCCGGCGAGCTCGGCCTGCCCGAGCCGGAAGAAACCGGCAATGATTTCCGCAGCAACGCCGCGATCAAGGCGATCGCGGCGGCGCGGGCGACCAAGCTTCCGTCCTTCGCCGACGATTCCGGCATCGTGGTCGACGCACTCGACGGCGCGCCGGGCATCTACAGCGCGCGCTGGGCCGGCCCCTCCAAGGATTTCGCCGCGGCGATGGCGCAGATCGAGCGCCTGTTGCAGGAGCGCGGCGCCACCACGCCCGACAAGCGCAAGGCGCATTTCGTCTCCGCGCTCTGCGTCGCATGGCCCGATGATCATCTCGAAGAGGTCGAGGCGCGCGTCGACGGCACGCTGGTCTGGCCGCCGCGCGGCACCGCCGGCTTCGGCTACGATCCGATGTTCTTGCCTGACGGTCACAACCGCACCTTCGGCGAGATGATCAGCATCGAGAAGCATGGCCTGCCGCCGCTCGGCCTCGGCCTGTCGCACCGCGCCCGTGCCTTCGTGAAACTGGCGGAGATCTGCCTTGAGCCACGCTAAGGAAGCCTTCGGCGTCTACGTGCACTGGCCGTTCTGCCTGTCGAAATGCCCCTATTGCGACTTCAACAGCCACGTTCGCCATGCTGCGATCGACGAGGCGCGCTTCGCTTCCGCCTTCGCGCGCGAGATCGCGGCGACCGCCGAGCGCGTACCCGGCCGCGAGGTCACCTCGATCTTTCTCGGCGGCGGCACACCATCCCTGATGCAGCCCGCGACCGTCGGCGCCGTGCTCGATGCCATCGGCAAGCACTGGAGCGTGGCGAAGGACGTCGAAGTAACGCTGGAAGCGAATCCCACCAGCGTCGAGGCCACGCGCTTCGCCGGCTATCGCAGCGCCGGCGTCAATCGCGTCTCGCTCGGCGTGCAGGCGCTCGACGATGCCTCGCTGAAAGCGCTGGGCCGCATGCACAGCGCACGCGAGGCACTCGATGCCGTCGCGATCGCGCGCCGCTCGTTCGACCGCTATTCGTTCGACCTGATCTACGCCCGCCCCGACCAGACCCCGGCGATGTGGGCCGATGAGCTGCGTCTCGCGATCGATGAGGCCGCCGAGCACCTGTCGCTCTATCAGCTCACGATCGAGGAAGGCACGCCGTTCTTCGGCCTGCACCAGGCCGGCAAGCTGAAGACGCCGGACGAAGCGGTCGCGCGCGCGCTCTACGACGTCACGCAGGAGACCTGCGACAAGCTCGGCCTGCCCGCCTACGAGATTTCAAATCACGCGCGGCACGGCGCCGAATGCCGGCACAATCTGGTCTATTGGCGCGGCGATGAATACGCCGGCATCGGCCCCGGCGCGCACGGAAGGCTCGATATCGACGGTATCAGGCACGCCACCGCCACCGAGAAGCGTCCGGAAGCCTGGCTGATGCGCGTCGAGACCAACGGCCATGGAAACGTCACCGACGACCTCCTCAACAGCGAAGAGCGCGCCGACGAATTCCTGCTGATGGGATTGCGGCTGGCCGAGGGCATCGACCCCGAGCGTTACAGGGCGCTCTCCGGCCGCCCGCTCGATCCCAAGCGCATCGCGCTGCTGCGCGAAGAGGGCGCGATCACCGTGGATGCGACGGGCCGCCTGCGCGTAACGAGCAGCGGTTTTCCGGTGCTGGATGCGGTGGTCGCGGATCTGGCGGCGTAAATTTGAGCCAGATCGGCGGTGCGCTCCCTCGCCCGCTTGCGGGAGAGGGTTGGGGAGAGGGTGTCTCCGCAACGGGACAATCCCCCAGAGGACAGAACCCTCACCCGGCGCTACGTGCCGACCTCTCCCGCAAGCGGGAGAGGTGAACCATCAAGCCCCGAAACTCTTCGGCGATCCTGCCACCGCAACACCACCACCGTTCGTCACCTTCATTACCGCGAGCCCGCGCTCGTTGGTGCCGTCGGCGCGGAACCGGAACAGGCCGTCGATGCCGGCAAAGCCGGAAGGGTTGGTGAGCACGTCGGACGAGAAGCGCGTGGTGCCTTGCGTGCGCGCGAGCGCGGCGACGAGGGCGACGGCGTCATAGGCGAGCGTTGCCGTGCGGATCGGCTCGGCGCCGTATTTGGTGCGATAACGGCCGGAGAAGGCGCGGAAGCCGGCCGGGTCCGGCGCGGCGTAGAGGCCGCCTTGCAAGCTCGGGCTCGCATAGACCCGCGGGCTGTCCCACAGGCCGGTCCCGAGCAGCTGGATGTTGCGCAAATTCGCGCCCGCCGCGGTCATCGCGTCGGCCACTGTGACGACGGCATCGCCGTCATCGGCAATGAAAAGTGCGTCCGCACTGCCGAGCTGCTGCGCCACGGTGCGCGCCGGCGTGGCGCGATCGGCGCCGTATTTCTCGAACGCGACGATGCGCCCGCCCCGCCGCGGCACCGCCGCCTTCACCGCGGCCTCGACGACATTGCCATAGGCATTGTCGGGCACCAGCACGGCAACGGAGCGCTTTCCGATGCTGGCGGAATATTCGACGATGCGATTGACGTCGGACTCCGGCAGGAAAGAGAGCAGATAGACGCCGCGGCCGGCGATGCTGGAATCGGTCGAGAACGCAATCACGGAAATGCCGCGCGTGCGCGCGACCTGCGCGACCGCAGGCACCGATTGCGCGAACAGCGGCCCCAGGATGATCTCGGCGCCTTCGTCGACCGCCTGCTGCGCGCCGGCCTGGGCGCCCTGCGGGCTGCCATTGTCGTCCTTGATCAGGAGCTGGATGTTCGGATTCTGGAACTCGGCCAGTGCCATCTCGGCGGCATTGCGCATCGATTGCGCGGCAAGGCCGGCATTGCCGGCGGCCGAGAGCGGCAGGATCACCCCGACCTTCACCCCGCCGGTGCCGGCGGTCGTGGCCTGTTGCGGCGGGCCAGCCGGCTGGGCCGGCGCCGAGGAGCTGCTGAACGGGCTGGAGAACTGGCTCAGGCTCTGCTGCACGCCGGCGCAGGCCGACAGCACGGGCGCGCCGAGCAACAGGCCGAGCGCGCTGCGCCGGGTCGCTCCCGACAATCGGGGCCCCTGAATGGGAGACTTTGGATCACGCGGGCCCGGCATCGCAGCTTCTCTTCCGACCGGCCGTCGCCAGCCGGTCACAACATTCTTTCCACGACACAAGCCGTGGATTCAGGCATATTGTCGGCAAATAGTTAACTAAAACAAAAGGATAATAACCGCTTAACGCGGCCCCACCGCAAGTCCTGGCTAGCTGTCCACCGTCCGTCACCCAGCATCAAGGCGGCGTTTCCGCCGCGAATATGGCGCTGACGCTTCATTCCCTCTGGAATGTGATGCCGAATGGATCACATTCCAGTCCTTCCTCAGTCCTTGCCTCGCCCTGGCCTCGCCGCGATCTTTTTCGGAGGACCGGTTCCCAGCCTCGGGGATCATGCCTAAGTTCGTTTCATTATGCGCGCAAAGCCGGCCCCGATAAATACACCTGAGTCTACGGACGCCGCCTCGCGCGGTTTCTCCATCGACGCCCATCGGCTTGCCGCCCCGAAGGCCGCGCCGGGCCTGCACCTGGTCGCGACCCCCATCGGCAATCTCGGCGACATCACGCTGCGCGCGCTTCAGACCCTCGCCGGCGTCGACGTCATCGCCTGCGAGGACACCCGCATCACCCGGCGCCTGACCGAGCGCTACGCCATCACGGCGCAGCTCAAGCAGTATCACGAGCACAACGCGGAAGCGGCCCGTCCAAAGATCCTGGAGGCGCTTGCGGCAGGCGGTTCCGTCGCGCTGGTGTCGGACGCCGGCACCCCGCTGATCTCCGATCCCGGCTTCAAGCTGGTGCGCGAGGTCTGCGCCGCCGGCCATGCGGTCTACGCGCTGCCCGGCCCGTCCTCGGTGCTGGCGGCGCTCTCGGTCGCAGCGCTGCCGACCGACCGCTTCTTCTTCGAAGGCTTTTTGCCGGCGAAATCGGCCGCGCGGCGGTCGCGCCTGACGGAGCTCGCCCGCATCGATGCGACGCTGGTGATGTTCGAATCCGGCAACCGCGTGCAGGACACGCTCGCCGAGCTCGCCGGGATCATGGGCAGCCGCGAGGCCGCGATCTGCCGTGAGCTGACGAAACTGCACGAGCAGATTTCGCGCGCGACGCTGCATGATCTTGCACGCGACGCCGACACGCTGGAGACGCGCGGGGAATTCGTTCTGGTGATCGCCCCGCCTGCGGCGGATTCCGAAATGCTGACATCGGACGCGCTGGACGATGTCCTGCGCGAGCAGCTGGCCGCGCACAGCGTCAAGGACGCCGTGGCCCATGCGGTTGCGCTGTCGGGCCGGCCGCGCCGCGAGGTCTATGCCCGCGCGCTCGAGCTCGCCAAAGACCTGCGGGGCGGCGATGGCGAAGACTGAGGTCCCGGCGGAACCGAAGGTCGCCTCGCCCGAGCGCGTCGCCGCGTTCCGTACCGGCATCTCCGCGGAGAGTCGCGCCGCCGCCTATCTCATGGCCAAGGGCTATCGCATCCTCGCCAAGCGCTACCGCACGCCGCATGGCGAGATCGACATCGTGGCCCGCCGCCGCAACCTGATCGCCTTCGTCGAGGTCAAGGCGCGCGCGACGCTGGACGACGCCGCCTTCGCGGTGACCCCGCGCCAGCAGCAGCGCATCATCGACGCCGCGCAAGGCTGGCTCGCAGCGCATCCCGAGCATGCCGAATTCGAACTGCGATTCGACGCCATGCTGATTGCGCCGCGCTCACTTCCACGCCATGTGTTGGCGGCATTCGACGCCTCGACCTGAAAGGCAGACCATGAAACTGAACGTCGCCGTCCAGATGGACCCCATCGCCCGCATCAACATCAAGGGCGATTCCACCTTTGCGCTGCTCCTGGAGGCGCAGAAGCGGGGCCACGGCCTGTCCTATTACACGCCCGACAAGCTCTCGATGGTCGGCGAGGAGATCGTCGCTCCCGTTCAGCTTCTGACCGTGCGCGACGAGCCCGGCGATCACTTCACGCTGGGCGAGCCCAAACGCGAGGCGCTCAACGGCTTTGACGTGGTGCTGCTGCGCCAGGATCCGCCGTTCGACCTCGCCTACATCACCTCGACGCATCTGCTCGAACGCATCCACCCGAAGACGCTGGTCGTCAACGACCCCGCCTCGGTGCGCAACGCGCCGGAAAAACTGTTCGTGATGAACTTTCCGCAGCTGATGCCGCCGACCCTGATCTCGCGCGATCTCGACGAGATCAACGCCTTTCGCGACAAGCACGGCGCCGTCGTGATGAAGCCGCTGCACGGCCATGGCGGCGCGGCGGTGTTCCGCGTGATGCCGCAGGACATGAATTTCGGCTCGCTGTTCGACATGTTCTCGGTGACGTTCAAGGAAGCCTGGGTGATCCAGCAGTTCATCCCCGAGGTGAAGCACGGCGACAAGCGCATCATCCTCGTCAACGGCGAATTCGCCGGCGCGGTCAACCGCGTGCCCGCTGCGGACGACCTCCGCTCCAACATGGTGCGCGGTGGCGCCGCGCAGGAAACCGAGCTCACGCCGCGCGAGCGCGAGATCTGCGCCACCGTCGGCCCGGCACTGCGCGAGCGCGGCCTGCTGTTCGTCGGCATCGACGTCATCAACGGCAACCTCACCGAGATCAACGTGACCTCGCCCACCGGCATCCGCGCCATCGCGCGGCTCGGCGGTCCTGACGTTGCGGCCAGGGTCTGGGACGTGATCGAGCAGAAGCGGGCGAAGTAGGCGCTCGCACGCGACCTCCCCAATCTCCTCCCGGCGAAGGCCGGGAGCCATAACGACTGGGCGTGGCTTGGCGAAGATTCGTCGTTGGTAAGTCTGCCTTCTACACTCGAAAGATCACGCGGTATGGGTCCTGGCCTTCGCCAGGACGACACTGATCACTCATGATGTGGCACGTTGCTTCCGCCCCACGGCCATAGCAGCGCGGCATCAGCCCGCGCGCATCACTAACCACCCATTCACCATGACACCCTGCGCCTCGTGCGAACGAACGAGCCGCCGCTCGTAAATATACGGGGCCACTGGCCGACCGGCTAACGCGGCATTCACCATCTGCCCAGAACCCGCATCGTGACGGGCGATCACATCCGGCCTCGCAACACCCCTTATACTTTTACTCCCTACTCATCGACGCGGGGGAACCCGCCACGTGCGGTTCGAGTGCCCCGCGTAAGAGTAGAAGCGTATGAACACCGCACGCATTGTCGTTCTCGTCATCGCACTCGGCGCCGGCGGCGTCGCTGCGTATCTGGCGAGCGGCTACGACAACAAGCCCGCGCCCGCCCTTCCCGTCGCCGAGAAGCTGCCGACGGTCGAGGTTCTCGTCGCGAAAAACGACATCCAGCTCGGCCAGGCCGTGAAGGCCGAGGATCTGCTCTGGCAGACCTGGCCGTCGACCACAGCGAGCAGCGCCTTCATCCGCCGCGACGCCAGGCCCGAGGCGCAGAGCCAGATCGCCGGCTCGATCGCACGCGTGCCGTTGATGCAGGGCGAGCCGATCCGGGAGCAGAAGCTGGTCAAGGCCGAAGGCTCCGGCTTCATGGCCGCGATCCTGCCGTCGGGCATGCGCGCCGTCTCCACCGAGATTTCAGCCGAGACCGGCGCCGGCGGCTTCATCCTGCCGAACGACCGCGTCGACATCGTCCTGACCCGCCGCCTGAAGAATCCCGACGGCGCCAACGGCCCGACGGCCGGCAATGACCTCATCCTGTCCGAGGCCATCCTGAGCAACATCCGCGTGCTCGCGATCGACCAGGCGCCGAAGGAGAAGGATGGCCAGAACGCCGTGCTCGGCAAGACCGTGACGCTCGAGCTCAAGCCGGACCAGGTCGCAACTCTCGCAGCCGCGCGCCAGGGCGGCACGCTCCAGCTCGCGCTGCGGAGCATCGTCGATGCCAACGCCGCCGACGGCATGCCCGAGGACCCGGCAACCAAGCGTTCCGGAGGGGTCAACGTGATCCGCTACGGCGTCCAGACACGGCAAGTGACGTCACAGAAGTGATGGGGATACCCAAGATGAGACATGGGGACTATCGGACGGCGCTGCGCATTCGGGGGAATGGCGCACGCACGTTCTGGGCGGGGGTGATGCTGACGCTGGGGCTGGTCGCAGTCCCGCACCTGGCGAACGCCGCGGATGCGCCGGTCGGCGACCAGGCGCCGATGCAGGCGCCGGATCTCGAGGTGGCCTCGGTCGCGACCATCGCGCCGGCGAAGACGCGCTTCCTGTCGCTCGGCGTCGGCAAATCCATCGTCATCGACCTGCCGCGCGAGGTCAAGGACGTGCTGGTCGCCGATCCCAAGATCGCCAACGCGGTGATTCGTTCGGCGCAGCGCGCCTACATCATCGGCGGTCAGGTCGGCCAGACCAACGTCGTGTTCTTCGCCGCCGACGGCCAGCAGGTCGCCGCCTACGACATCGCGGTGAAGCGCGACCTCAACGGCATGCGAGCCGCGCTGCGCCAGTCGTTGCCGGGCGTGCAGATTGAAGGCGTGGGCGACAGCGTGATGCTGACCGGCTCGGTGTCGAGCCCGGTCGAGGCGCAGCAGGCGGGCGACGTCGCCGCAAAGCTCGTCGGCGGCTCCGAGAAAGTGGTCAACAACATCGTCGTGCGCGGCCGCGATCAGGTGATGCTCAAGGTCGTCGTCGGCGAGGTGCGCCGCGACATCGTCAAGCAGCTGGGCGTCGATCTCAGCGCCAGCCTGAATGCCGGCACCGCGGTCGTCAATTTCAACAATTCCAACCCGTTCTCGGTCTCCGGCGGCCCGCTCGTCAGCAGCAACGGGCTGGGCGTCGCCGGCCTCGCCAAGGGCGTTGCCACGGTCAGCGCCACGATGCGCGCGATGGAGAGCGCCGGCGTGATGCGAACGCTGGCCGAGCCGAGCCTGACGGCGATCTCCGGCGAGTCCGCCACCTTCATCGCCGGCGGCGAATTCCCGATCCCTGCGGGCTATTCCTGCGATCCGGTCACCCACGTCTGTACCACCCAGATCACCTACAAAAAGTTCGGCATCTCCCTGAGCTTCACGCCGGTCGTGTTGAGCGAGGGACGCATCAGCCTGCGCGTGATGACCGAAGTCTCGGAGCTGTCGAATCAGAACGCTATCTCCGTGACACAGGCGGTGTCGGCCAGCTCGACCAGCTCGATCACCATCCCTTCGATCCAGACCCGCCGCGCCGAGACCACGCTCGAGATTCCCTCGGGCGGCTCGATGGCGATGGCCGGCCTGATCCAGCAGCAGACCAAGCAGGCGATCAACGGCCTGCCCGGCGTCGATCAGGTGCCGATCCTCGGCGCGCTGTTCCGGAGCCAGGACTTCGTCAACAACGAGACCGAGTTGATGGTGATCGTGACGCCCTATGTGGTGCGCGCGGTCGCGCAGAAGGAATTGTCCCGGCCCGACGACGGCTTCGCGCCGGCCTCGGATGCACAGACGGCGCTGCTCGGCCGCATGAACCGCCTCTATGGCATCGCGCGCCGCGTCGATCCCATCGCCGGCACGCCCGGTGATTTCGGCTTCATCATCGACTGAGACGAGCGGACGGCTTCGGGGAATGGGGCAAAATGCGGGGCAAGAGACGGGGCAAGAGGGGGATGAGGCGATGACGAAGACCATGGCCGATCGACGTCGCAATCTGAGCATCGCGCTGGCACTGACGGGGCTCTCCGTCGTGCTCGGCGCCTGCAACACCACCGGCGAGATCGTCACCCAGACGGTGCCGACCGACTATCGCCAGCGCCACCCGATCGCGGTGCAGGAAGCCAAGAAGTCGATCGTGATCTTCGTCGGCAAGGCTCGCGGCGGCCTCTCGGCCGCGCAGCACTCGGACGTCGCCGGCATTGCCCGGGACTGGGTGCGCGAAGGCACCGGCTCGGTCGTGGTCGACGTGCCGGTCGACACCGCGAATTCGCGCGCGGCGGCTGCGACCTATCACGAAATCCGTTCCGTGCTCGCATCCGGCGGCGTGCCCTCGCGCGCCATCGTCCAGCACCCCTATCGGCCCGAGGATCCCGGACTGCTGCCCACCATTCGCCTGAGCTATTCCCGCATCGCCGCGGTCGCAGGCCCCTGCGGGCTATGGCCCGAAGACGTCGGCCCCTCCATCCTCGACCCCGGCTACAACGAGAACCGGCCGTATTTCAATCTGGGCTGCGCCAGCCAGCGCAATCTCGCGGCGATGATCGACAACCCCGCCGACCTCGAGCAGCCGCGGACCGAAACTCCGGCCTATACCGCACGTCGCGACATCGCCTTTGAACGCTATCGCAAGGGCACGCCGATCGCGACTCCCAACCCCGAGGCTGACAAGGCCAAACTCAGCGACACAGGCAGATGACAAGCGTCCACGACGAAGAGGCGGACGATCCGCAGCACCCCGAGGAACACATTGCGCCGGTTCCTCGCATTTCCGTACAGGCGTTTTGCGAAACCGAGCAGACGCTCGCCGCCGTGACCGCGGCCGGGCAGGATCGCCGTCTCGCCAAGGCGCATCTCACCGCCAAGGACGGTGGTCTCGCCGCGGCGATCGAAGTCTATGAAACGATGCCGACGCCGAATGTCATCGTGATCGAATCCGACGGCACGCGCGACATCCTCGAGGGACTCGACGATCTCGCCGGCGTCTGCGATCCCGGCACCCGCGTGGTCGTGATCGGCAATCCCAACGACACCGCGCCCTATCGCGAGCTGGTCCGCCGCGGCGTCAACGACTATGTTGTGGGCCCGGTCGAGACGCTCGACGTCGTCCGCTCGATCTGCAGCCTGTTCTCGGCGTCCGAAACCATCATCACCGGCCGCGTCATCGCGGTGGTCGGCGCCAAGGGCGGCGTCGGTGCGTCCACCGTCGCGCACAATGTGGCCTGGACCATCGCCCGTGACCTCGCGCTCGATTCCGTCGTGATCGATCTCGACCTCGCCTTCGGCACCGCGAGCCTCGACTACAACCAGGATCCGGTGCAGGGCATCGCCAACGCGGTGCTGTCGCAGGACCGGCCGGACACGGCGCTGATGGAGCGCCTGCTCGCCAAATGCACCGAGCGGCTCAGCCTCCTTGCTGCGCCCGCCACCCTTGACCGCGTCTACGATTTCGGCGCCGAGGCCTTCGACGCGGTGTTCGACACGCTGCGCATGACCACGCCCTGCATCGTGCTCGACGTTCCCCACCAGTGGTCGGGCTGGACCCGGCGCGCGCTGGTCAACGCGGACGACATCGTGATCGTGGCCGAGCCGGACCTCGCCAATTTGCGCAACACCAAGAACATGCTGAGCGTGCTGAAGGCGGCGCGGCCGAACGACCGGCCGCCGCTGTACTGCATCAACCAGGTCGGCATGCCCAAGCGGGCGGAGATCGAGGTCAAGGCATTCGCCAAGACCATGGAGAGCCAGCCGATCGCAGTGATCCCGTTCGATTCGAAACTGTTCTCGGCCGCGGCCAACAACGGCCAGATGATCGCGGAGGTCTCCAAGAGCCACCGCACCACGCTGCTGTTCCAGAACATGGCCAACCGCCTCGCCGGACGCGGCGAGGTGAAGAAGCCGAAGCGCTCGCTGCTCGGGCCGCTCCTCAAGAGGCTGAAGGCCAGGTCGGGGCGCGCATCCGCCCCGCATCGCAAGGCGTCCTGACGCGCGTGGCGCGGCCGGCTACTTGTCCGCCCGCTGCTGCTTCTTCGCCACCAGCTGCCGCAGCGCCGCGACTTTCGCCGCGGCCTGATCCGGCGGCAGGTCGGCCTTTACGATGGCCTCGGCCTCGGCCTGCTTTCCTTCCAGTCCCAGCACGAGCGCGAAATTGGCGCGCACGCGGGAATCGGCGGGATTGCGCTCATGCGCGCGGCGCATGGTTTCCTCGGCCCGCGGCAGATTGTTCTGGAGCATGTAGGACAGTCCGAGATTGGACAGGACCTGCGGCTCGTCGGGCACGATCTTCAAGGCAGTCGCATAATATTGCTGCGCCTCGTCGTTGCGGCCGAGCTGATCGAGCGCCGCGCCTTGCGCCGAAAGGATGCGCCAGTCGGGATCCTCGGGCGTATGCGCGCGGCTCAGCACATCGAACGCCTGCTGGAAATTGCCGCTGTCGGCGAGCGCGCGGCCATAGCCGGCGAGCAGCGCCTTGTTGCTGGAATGGGCGAGCACGGCCTGCTCCAGCACCGCGACCGCCTGCGCACGCTGTCCGGTCGCGCGCAGGGCCTTGCCGTATTCGAGCGCGGTGTTGGGGTCGCCGGGCCTCGCGCGATAGCGCTCGCGCAATGCGTCCATGTCCGGCTTCATGTCCGGCCTGGCGTCGGCCCTGTCGGCCGTTTCCGACTTGCCGCCGAGCGCGCCGGTGATGTCCTCGATGCCAGTGGTCTGGCAACCGCCGAGGGCAAGGATCAGAAGCGCGGAAAACAGATATCTCGCCGTAGGACAGGCAACGGACAAACGCTTGGACATACTCTGATCACTCGGCGACTGATCAGAGATGCTTACCGATTAACGCTAAAGTCCGGTTAAGGCCGCGGCCTTTACGAGCCTAGTCGGTGAATTCGGCACCGAATTCGCAGCCGATGCGCCAGCGCAGGCGGCACTGGCGGGAATAGTCCGGCGCGAAGATGATGGTGAATTGCGGCGGCACTTCCAGAAACTCGGCCACCACTTTCACGCCACCATCCGAAATATCCGTGATCGTGCAGTCCCGCGGCAGCGAGCCCGCGCCAAAATGGATCTTGGCAAGCCGCGTACACACTCGTCGTTCGCTTCTCCGGCGATTTGCAAGCATTTGAATTGTTCACCCGTTAGACCACGGCCCATCCCGCACCCCAAGGAGTAGCGGACATTCGTTGGGATGTGCTGAGTGGGGTCGTTCGCATTCGAGACGTAGTGTCTCCACCGCGTTTACGATGGGTTAGGGCTTTAGGGCCTCCAAACCTGTTCCCGTATTGTTCTTGCGGACACTCCCGCGCTCTGCTACCCTCGATTGTGCAAGAGGGCAGGCTGGTTCGGGCATGGTTCAGCGGGTTTCCACCGTCGCTTTTGAGGGGATCGAGGCCCGTGCGGTCGACGTGCAGGTGCAGGTCGCACCGGGCTTGCCGGCCTTCGCAAAGGCGGGTTGTCAATGACAACAAAACCACGTCATCGGGTCTGTTTCCGCTTTTTCCATAGCTGATGTTCGGCGGTGTATGGCGGTTCTTTTCCGCTAAACCGCTGCGCCGTTTCGATGAGATGGTCTTGCACCTTGTTTCTCAGTTCGCTCGGCGAATTGGCTTGTAGCTTTTGAATTTCATCAAGCATGTCGTCTCGTCGCGCTCGATGGACGTGTTCATCCAGCAAGGTCCAGATCATCAGGTCACAGAGAGCGCGCGTGTGGTTGACGTACTTGTTGAAGAGGCCGTACATCGCGGCGCAGAACACCGCCATCACGACAACCGTCGCTGTCATTGTCTGCTCCACGTTTGGGTCCCATCTACGTTACCGGGCCCCTTTTTGATCGAACCCCACCCCCTAAGTTCAAGCTACTCGACATAAAGGGGCTGGCCGCCACCAAGCTCACCGCAGAGGTGCGGTGATGAACGCTCCGGGGTGCGGCGAGAGAACACCACCGGTCATTCCAAAAAGGCGACCGGATGGAAGGTGATACCACTCGAAGCCGGTCCAGCAATCGTTCTCCGGCTCAATGATGATGGCACACGCCACTTGTGCAGCGGTCGGTTTTGCGTACTTGCGCTCGCCTGCAGGAAACAACGCTTTCCAACGTTTGCCGTCCCAACATTGGCCGCCTTGTAAAGCGTAGCATGCCAAGTCGGTCCCGGTGGGGATGAAGGCGCCGGGAGTTGCCGAGAGGGCCCCTGCCCGAATTCCAAACACCTTCACGTTCTCTGCCGATGCGTCTGTCGCGCCGAGCGATGCAAGAATGAAAACCAAAATCGCGCGCATCAATTGCTATGATACCTTGCAGCATCCGCCCATCCCTTCGCCGCAGCGCCGGGTGTGGACCGTTTGACCTCGTGATGCTTGCCCTTGTACGAACCCGTCGCAATCCAGACGGTTTTGGACTTCTGGTAGACGTCGATTTCCACAGGTTCGTCCCAGACCAACACGCGCTGCTTCATGCTTCTTCTCCCCTACCCGCAGCGATTGTAGACGGACGGGAGAACCATTCAACAGGGATACGGGCTTTCGGTGTTTTGGGGCCCTATGTGTCACCGGACCCACGACGAGGCGACCTTGCTTCCAAGGGGGGCGGCCGGTACCCGGTTTATGACTTATCGCCCCTTGGCTCCCTCATAGTCATAAACTTATCGGCTCGGACTTTCGCGCGGAGGGTACTGCGCCTCTGCCGGTTATAAACAATGGGGGCCTCCTTGTAGGCTCCGTTTTTTCGTCAAGCTATTGTAAACACATTAGAATTAGTGCTTTTGCCTCGCTTTCCACCTATGCAATTGCATACCTCCGCATGTCCTACGTGCACCCCCGCGGGATAGGCGCGTTTCCCTGTGCTCCCCGGTGGAAGCTCGGGGGAATGATCATCAATCATCACCCCCAAGCCGCCCATAGGCCTCCTGATCCTCAAGGTCCCTTTCGGCTTCTTGTTCGCTCCTCATGACCGCTTGTAAGGCCTCCACAAGCATTGGGCAGAGGTGCCGGTTGTAGAGCCACAGGGCCCGCGCGGTCACCTCGGGGTCGTCGGAGAGCTTGGTGGTCATCCGCATGACGAGATTGCGAGCGAGCTTGGCCGCCTCCTCGTTCATGTCCCACTCCCGGGGAGTGATGTCCAAGAGCACGGTCTTGACCTTGTTCCAAGAAAACCTACGCAGGTCGGGCCCCAGCGCAGTGGAGAGCTTCTCCCCGGTAGGGTGCTTCTCGACCCCTGATTTGAAATTGGCGTGCCACTTCACCACGCGCCGCATCTGCGCCACCGTGCCATCGCTCGCGCCGGTCAGCTTCACGATGTCGGCCTTGCTGCTGTTCCAGCCCTTGCCGTTCCAGTCCAACAATGTCCGCGTCCAAGCCGCCTCGCTTTTATCGGCTTGCTCCACCGGAAGATGGATTTTCTCGTTGCGCAGTAGCGCTGCGTCCATCGCTTCACGCGCTGTCCCTGCAAACC
The DNA here is from genome assembly GCF_018129995.1 of Bradyrhizobium sp. SZCCT0153. GTDB lineage: Bacteria > Pseudomonadota > Alphaproteobacteria > Rhizobiales > Xanthobacteraceae > Bradyrhizobium > Bradyrhizobium japonicum_G. Next base: position 252,650 of record NZ_JAFCKS010000003.1, on the reverse strand, counting down.
ATTCACACTTGATTGGCGTGGTGAGCTTGAGCTTCCGATAGGCGGCCAAACGGTGATGCCCATCGACCACGACCCATCGGCCCGCGAGCTTCACGACCAACACAGGGTCCAGCTCACCCTTCCTTGTGATGCGCGTGGCGAGCCTCTTCACGTACTCCGTGTCTACCTCGCGTAAACCGTAGCCGGGCCTCCGTGGCTGAAACAGCTCCAAGCGCTCCCCGATGTCGTGCGGCCGAACCTGGACATACACTGGGGCACCGTTGGTGACCTCCGGTCTCTCAAGCTGGCTCTCGGCAACATGGAGAGCCTTCGCGGTTTCCAGAGGGGTGATCTTGCTGAGTTGGTGCTTCATCGTTCTTCTTGCTTGCGGTGGTCGGTGTTCGTGTTCTCAGGAAACAGCGCGTGCATCGGCGGCGTCGTCTCTCTCATCTCCGTGAAATCCATGTGCCGCGTGACACAAAGAATGTCCTGCACCTCGTCGGAGTGGTGCCACCGGACCCAGAGGTGCCCTTGCTGTGGGTCGAGCACTACGCGCCTAATGGCGTCCCTCAACACTTCGTTAACAGCCGCCACATCGTCTTTGCCGGTGAGCGCATGTTCCACGGCCTTGAGCCGGTCCTTCACACTGGCCGTTGTGATCGTCTCTCTCTTGGCCCTCAGCTCCCGTAGTTGCCTTTGGACGTTCTTCAACTCTCGCTCAGCGTTCCCAAGTCTGCGGCTCGCTGCGGGGCTTCTGTCGCGTGCGGCGAGGTCGGCCAAGTCGAACACCCACTGTTCCACTTGGTTGGCATTGGCCTGCAGTGCATCTATCTCCTTCTCCAACGCGGAGGTGCTCTTGCCTCGTGGCGCTTCTTTGACGAGACGGTGTGCGTTCTCTCTCAGTGCCTTTTCGACCGTGTCATACCGAACCGCCTGATAAGGGTGCTCCGTCGCCCGCATGTTTGCTCTGGAGCACAGGAGATAGACGTAGTCCCCTTTGGCCACCCTTGTGACCGCATGTCCGCATGTCGCGCAGAACACGATACCTGACACGATGGACTTCGGTGGCTGTTTGGCGTTCCGGCCACGGGCCGCTGTGGTGCTCAGCTTTCGCCGCACCTTCCAATACGTGTCTGCGTCCACCGCCGCAGGGAACATGCCCCCCACGGCCTCCACAGGCTCGTCTCTGCGTGCCCTCGTGGTCTCGTCATGGGTCGTGGTGTGCGGCGTGAAGGTGCCGATGGGCGCGGTGCTGGTGAGAACCTTGCGGATGTAGCTGGTTCTCCAGTGGTCGGCCGTCCTCTGGTTGCCGCTACGGCCCCACGTCGGAACACCGCGCTGGTTGAGGTCTCGGGCTATGCGGGTGAGCCCATCGCCTGCCGCCATGCGGTCGAACATCTCTCGCACGATGTCAGCGCGCTCCTTGATCAGCTCATAGCGCTTTTCGTCCTCACGCCACGTGATCCATGCGGGCGTCTGTCGGGTGTAAGGTTTGCCCTCAAGGCCGTGCTCCACGAGGCGCTTCTTCTTGCGCGCCTTCGCATCGCCAATCAGTTGTGCCTTGCGCACGCTCTCCTTGTTCGCCCTGATCAACTCCAGCACGACCAACAGGATGGCCTCGGGCTCCCGTTGGAGGCGCTCGGCTGAGTAGGCTTCACCGTTAGTGAGCGTCACAAGGTTGATGCCACTACCAACCAACTGGAGGAACAGCCCCTGCGCCGTGAGGATGTCGGCGCGTGAGAGCCGGTCCATGTTCTCAATCAGTAGGTAGTTGCCACGCTGGACGTATCCAGCATCGACAGCCTTGAGGAACCCCCCGAGTGCCCCCTGTGTGCGCGTTCTTTCCCCGGTAGGCTGAGACACCGAGGTCCATCATGTTCAGCTCGGTATCGAGCGTAAGCCCATGCTCAAGGGCATACTTCTTCGCCTTATCGGTCTGTCGCTGGAGGCTGGCGCCAGCGGCTTGCGATGGTGTCGAGAAGCGGACGTAGGAGTAGGCCTTGGTCAGGGCCTCGGAGCGCACAGGGGCATCCATGGGACTGTCTCAAGCCGTGGCGTCGGCAATCAGGGGCTCCGGCACGTCGGTCATGTCCACCCCGCTCCGGTGCGCCTGAGCGTCCAGCGCCTGCTCCAGACGTTCCCCAAGGGCTCCCAATGCCCGCGCTGCCGGTGCTATGGTCCATGCGAGCCTAACGGTGCTCCGAAGGGCTGCGAGGGTGACGTAGTTCCGCAATTCCATTGCAATCTCCGTGTGATGCTGTCGTATAGTGTTGGCATTCACACTCTGCAATGGCCATCGTCGGCCTGCCGGACAAGGCGGTGTCCGAGGCCCGCGAGCGGGTCCGCTCGGCGCTGATCGCCTCGGGGCTGGCGCTGCCGGCCCGGCGGATCACCGTCAATCTGGCGCCGGCCGATCTGCCCAAGGAAGGCAGCCATTACGACCTGCCGATCGCGCTCGGGCTGATGGCGGCAATTGGCGCTATCCCGCCGGACGCGCTGACCGGCTTCACCGTTCTGGGCGAGCTCGGCCTCGACGGATCGATCGCGCCGGTGGCCGGCGTTCTTCCCGCCGCGATCGGCGCCAATGTGCGCGAGGAGGGGCTGATCTGCCCGGCATGCTGCGGCTCGGAAGCGGCGTGGGCGAGCCCGGACATCCAGATCGTCGCTGCAAGCTCACTCATCCAGATCGCCAACCATTTCAAGGGCACGCAAGTGCTGTCGCGGCCTGTTCCGAAGGTGCACGAAGCCGCGGCCTCGCCGCTCGACCTGCGCGACATCAAGGGCCAGGAGAGCGCCAAGCGCGCATTGGAGATCGCGGCCGCCGGCGGACATCATCTGCTGATGATCGGCGCGCCCGGCGCCGGCAAATCGATGCTGGCGGCGCGGCTGCCCTCGATCCTGCCGCCGCTGTCGCCGGGCGAGCTGCTCGAGGTCTCGATGATCGCCTCCGTTGCCGGCGAGATCGAAGGCGGCGCGCTGACGGCACGGCGTCCGTTCCGCTCGCCGCATCATTCCGCCAGCATGGCCGCGCTCACCGGCGGCGGCATGCGCGCAAGGCCCGGCGAGATCTCGCTCGCGCATCAGGGCGTGCTGTTCCTCGACGAGCTGCCCGAGTTCGACCCGCGCGTGCTGGATTCGCTGCGCCAGCCGCTGGAGAACGGCGAGGTCTCGGTGTCGCGCGCCAATCACCGCGTCACCTACCCTGCCCGCTTCATGCTCGTCGCCGCGATGAATCCCTGCCGCTGCGGCAATGCGTTCGAACCCGGCTATGCCTGCAAGCGCGGCCGCATCGACCGCTGCACCGGCGATTACCAGGCGCGCATCTCGGGGCCGCTGATGGATCGCATCGACCTGCGCATCGAGGTTCCCGCGGTCACCGCAGCCGATCTGATCCTGCCGCCGCCGGCCGAAGGCTCGGCCGAAGTCGCCGCGCGCGTCGCGGCGGCGCGCGACATCCAGATCGCGCGTTATGCGGATGCGGGCCTGCCGCGTGTTCGCACCAATGCGGAAGCACCGGCCTCCGTGCTGGAACAGATCGCCAAGCCGGACGCACAGGGCCAGAAGCTGCTGCGCGATGCCGCCGAGACCATGCGGCTGTCGGCGCGCGGCTATCACCGCGTGCTGCGGGTGGCGCGCACGCTCGCCGACCTCGACGGCAGCGAGAAGATCGGCCGGCTGCATCTGGCCGAGGCGCTGTCCTACCGCGCACTCGCGGAGGATGTGCGCCAGATGGCCTGAAGGCCGCGCGCGTCAACCCGGCGGTAACGAGTTTCCTTTACGCTCTGCAAACCATAAGGCCCATCAGTTCCCGTACAGGGCCCGGCGAGTAGCGTGTCATGTTGCGTTTCAAGGTCCTGGCCTCGGTCATTCCCCTGTTGGCGGCCGTAGTGTTCGCACGCAGTGAGACCGGATCGGTCTCGCATCCCTGCATCGCCCTGGGCGAAACTTCGGTCGAGCTGACGTCGCTGTTCTGGACCGCCGGCATGCATGTCGCCTTCACCGAAGACCCCGCGCGGGCCACGGTGCGGGTCCAGATCACCGACGATGCGGACGCGGCGGACTTCGCCGTCGTCGACGACGGGCCCGGTTCGGAATCGGAGTCCTGCCAGGCCAATCCTTCGACCCGCCTCATCTCGATTGCCGCGCAGCCCGTCGACGGCGGCCAGGTGATCTATCTCTCCACCGAGGGACCGGCGGATTACCGCATCTATGTGCGCTCGAAGACGTTCTCGCAGCGCGAGGCCGCGGCCCTGATCGTCGGTGCTCGCGGCGGCCACCGCCCTCTCCCGCTGCAGGCCGCCTCGCTCTGACGCATTAACACCTCGTCAACCCTGTTTGGAGGCAGCGGCGAAGCCTCAAACTGTTCGCAAGGTCGAGGCGACATCGTCGCAGGCGGCGGTGGCGGAATTTCGCAAAAGAGTCGGGGTCGGTAGCGATGGGTCGGACGTTCCGGATCAAGGTGCGCATGCGCCGCTTCAGGCGGCAGCATCCCCGCATAGCCTTCGCGATTCGCTCCTTCATGATCTTCTCGGCGACGTTCGGCGGCGCCTATGGTTTCGTCTCCGGCAGCCGGTCCGAGAATTCCGGCTATGATCCCAACACCTTTGCGATCGGCGCGAGCTTCCTGTTCGCGCTCGCCTGCCTCGGCCTTGCCACGCTCAGCATGCGGCTGCGCTTCGTCAACAAGCGGATGCGCTCGCTCGCCGCTCACAACGAGGCGCTGATCGACCGCAATTGGGAACTGAAGGAAGCCGAAGAGCGCGCGCGCAGCCTGTTCGAGCAGCAGGGCGATTTGATCGTACTGCGCGATCGTCAGGGCCGCGTCACCTTTGCCAACGACGCCTATTGCGCACTCGCGGGGCAGGCGCGCGGCGCGCTGGTCGGCACGCGCTTCGACTTCGACGTGCTGGAGCAGGGCGACAGCGCCCGCGAGAGCAACGGCACGCGTATTCACGACCAGAAGATCACAACCCCGCTCGGCGCGCGCTGGATCGCCTGGCGCGAAGGCTATGTCCGGCTCGACGCCGGCCAGCCCGCCGAATTGCAGAGCGTCGGACGCGACGTCACCGACCGCACCGAGACCGAGCGCGCGCTGTCCGACGCGCGCGACCAGGCCGACGCCGCCAACCGCGCCAAATCGCGCTTCCTGGCGATGGCGTCGCACGAGATCCGCACCCCGCTCAACGGCATCATCGGCATGGGCGGGCTCCTGCTCGACACCACGCTGACGCCGGAGCAGGCGACCTACGCCAGGGCCGTGAAGACCTCCGGCGAAGCGCTGATGGCGCTGATCGAGGAGTTGCTCGACTATTCCAAGATCGAAGCCGGCAAGCTCGATCTCGAGCAGCGTCCCTTCGCGCTCTCCGCCCTGATCGAGGAAATCACCGAGCTGCTCGCGCCCCGCGCACAGGCCAAGAAGCTGGAGATCGCCGCCTATGTCGACGAGCGCCTGCCGCTCGAGGTGGTCGGCGATGCCGCGCGGCTGCGCCAGGTGCTGCTCAACCTCGCCGGCAATGCCATCAAGTTCACCGCGAGCGGCGGCGTCGCGCTGATCGTCGAACCCGGTATCTGGCCGAACGAGATCTGCTTTCTGGTGCGCGACACCGGCATCGGCATTGCGCCGGAGGCGCAGTCGCGCATCTTCCGCGAATTCGAACAGGCCGACGAGCGCGTCGCGCGCACCTATGGCGGCACGGGGCTCGGGCTTGCCATCAGCGAGCGGATCGTCAAGCGCATGGGCGGTCGCATCACGCTCACGAGCGAGCCGGGCAAGGGCGCGACCTTCGAGGTCGCGGTGCCGCTGGCGTCATCGCAGATCGGCGCGGAACAGACGGCGTTCCCCAGTCCCGACCTCACGGGCAAGTCGATCCTGCTGATTGCCGACGGCATCGAGGCCTCGCTGATCGCGCGGCGGCTGGAGCGCTGGGGTGGCCAGACCTGCATGGTGGCGGACGCGGCGGTGGCCGAAGCGCTGCTGCCGGAACGCTCGTGGCATTCGGTGCTGATCGACCGTGCGCTCGGCGCTGCCATCGCCGACCGCCTCGGCGAGGCCGCCCGGGCGCATGCGATGCAACGCCTCGTGCTGCTGACGTCGGGCTCGCGTCACGAGAAAATTTCGCCGGCCTTCACCGGCTTCCTGGTGAAGCCGCTGCGCGCGGCCTCGCTGGCCGCACGCCTCGCGCTGACGCCGGAGGTCGCCTCGCCCGATCTGGCGCCGGAGCCACCGGCCCAATCCACCGGCGCGGCACCGGCGAAGGGCTTTTCGGTCCTCGTCGCCGAGGACAACGAGATCAACGCGCTGTTGATGCGCTCGCTGCTGACGAAACTCGGCCACCGCGTCGTCATCGCCGTCCATGGCGAGGACGCGCTGGAATCCTGGCTTGCGGCATCATCGGCCGGCACGCCCTATGATCTGGTCCTGATGGACATCCAGATGCCGCAGCTCGACGGCATCGAGGCGACAAAACGCATCCGCACGCATGAGGCAGCCAAGGGTGGCCCCCACACGCCGATCCTGGCGCTCACCGCCAATACGCTGGTGGAGGATCGCTACGCCTGCTTCGAGGCGGGCATGAACGGATTCCTGATCAAGCCGCTCGATCGCGAGAAGCTGGAGGAGGCGCTGGCCGGGCTGGCGGCGTCGCGGCAGATCGCGGTGTAGAAAGGCTGTCCGCCGTCATTGCGGGGAGCCCTTGCGACGAAGCAAGCCAGACTGCCACCACGGAAAGATTCTGCATTGCCTCGCTGCGCTCGCAGTGACGATGTGGTGGCAGGCGCGAATCTCGTACGGTCGGCAAAGCGTGGCGTGCGCACCATTCACGTTCGACAATGCGGATGGATGGTGGGCACGGCGCTTCGCGCCTTTGCCCACCCTGCGACACCGAGCTCTACAGTCGTCGCAGCGCCACGCTCGCCACCGTGTGATCCGCGCCCTTCTTCAGGATCAGTGTCGCGCGGGGGCGGGTCGGCAGGATGTTGTCCTCGAGATTGGCGAGGTTGGTGCGCTCCCAGATCGCGATCGCGGTGGCGGTGGCTTCCTCGTCGGACAACAGCGCATAGCGGTTGAAGTAGGATTTTGGATTGGTGAACGCGGTGTCGCGCAGCGACAGGAAACGCCTGATGTACCACTGCCGCAGCGCGGCCTCTTCGGCGTCGATATAGACCGAGAAATCGAAGAAGTCGGAGACCACGGGCACGGCCTTGCCGTCACGCGGCAGCTTGCCGGTCTGCAGCACGTTGACGCCCTCGACGATCAGGATGTCGGGCTGGTCGATCTCGGCCCACTGGTTCGGTACGATGTCGTAGGTCAGATGCGAATAGACCGGCGCCCGCACGTGGCGGCGGCCGGCCTTGATGTCGGAGAGGAAGCTGAGCAGCAGCGGCAGGTCGTAGCTCTCGGGAAAACCCTTCTTCTGCATGATGCCCTGCCGTTCGAGCACGGCATTGGGATACAGGAATCCGTCGGTGGTGATCAGCTCGACCTTGGGACGCGGCGACCAGCGCGCCAGCAATGCCTGGAGCACGCGTGCCGTGGTGGATTTTCCGACCGCGACCGACCCGGCAACGCCGATGATGTAGGGCATCTTGCGGTCGCGGATGTTGAGGAACTGGCGCTCCGCGTAATACAGGCGCTGCATCGCATCGACATAGATCGACAACAGGCGCGACAGCGGCAGGTAGATGTCCTCGACCTCCTGCAGGTCGAGGCGATCGTGCAGCGAGCGCAGCCGGTCGAACTCGCCGGGCTCCAGCGTCATCGGCGTGTCGTCGCGCAGTCGCGACCACTGCTCGCGCGTGTAGACACGGTACGGATTATACTGCTGCTCGGGTGCGCGGATATCCATGACGCGACTCTCCACCTCGGCTAGTTGCCGCCCTTGCGCGACGCCTTTTCTTCCAACCCAGACATATTGGTCCGCTTGTCCAGTGCGGCCTCGACCTCCTCCAGCTTTACGCCGCGGGCCTTGAGCAACACAAGGAAATGGTACAGCAGGTCGGCGCCTTCAGCGATCAGATGATCGCGATCGTTTTCGACTGCTGCGATGACGGTTTCGACTGCTTCCTCACCGAACTTCTTGGCGCAATGTTCGGCGCCCTTGTCCAGGAGCTTGCGGGTGTACGAGGCCTCGCCGCCGGCCGCCGCCCGGGCGTCGATGGTCTGGGCCAGATCGTGGATCGTGAAACGCGGCATTCAGAATACTCGGAAAACGCGGCCTGACTGATGACCTTGGCGGGTGACAGCCGGTCCCCACCGGCTGATCTAGCATTTTTATCGACGGGAGTCGTCAGGCATCGAGGCGCATGGGCAGCCCGCGCCGGGACATGTGCTCCTTGGCTTCGCGAATGGTGAATTCCCCGAAGTGGAAGATGGAGGCGGCCAGCACCGCGGTGGCGTGGCCGTCGCGGATACCGTCGACCAGGTGATCGAGATTGCCGACGCCGCCCGAGGCGATCACCGGAACGGGAACGCTGTCGGCGATCGCTCGGGTCAGCGGGATGTCGAACCCCTGCCTGGTACCGTCGCGGTCCATCGAGGTGAGCAGGATCTCGCCCGCGCCGAGCGAGACCACTTCCTGGGCGTATTCGATGGCGTCGATCCCGGTCGAGTTGCGGCCACCATGGGTAAAGATCTCCCAGCGCTCTCCGCCACCGGCGCGCTTGACCCGCTTGGCGTCGATCGCGACCACCACGCACTGCTCGCCGAATTTTTCTGCGGCTTCCTTGACGAACTCGCGACGCGACACCGCGGCGCTGTTGATCGAGACCTTGTCGGCGCCCGCACGCAGCAGCGTCTTGATGTCGTTGACCTCACGCACGCCGCCGCCGACGGTGACGGGCATGAAGCAGGCCTCGGCCGTGCGCCGGACCACGTCCAGCATGATGCCGCGGTTCTCATGGGTCGCGGTGATGTCGAGGAAGGTGAGCTCGTCGGCGCCGGCGGCGTCATAGGCGATCGCCGCTTCGACGGGATCGCCGGCATCGCGCAAATCGACGAAGTTGACGCCCTTGACGACCCGGCCGTCCTTGACGTCGAGGCAGGGGATCACGCGCACCTTGAACATCGGATGTCTCCTAGCCGCGCGCGTTGCGGATCAGGGTGAGGGCAGAAGCTGGATCGAGCCGGCCGTCATAGAGCGCGCGGCCAGCGATCGCGCCGGCGAGCTTCTTGGCGCGCGGCGTCAGCATCGCCTTGACGTCCTCGATCGAGGCGAGGCCACCCGAAGCAATCACCGGGATCGAGATGGCGTCGGCCAGCGCGATCGTCGCATCGAGATTCAGGCCCTTGAGCAGGCCGTCGCGCGCGATGTCGGTGAAGATGATGGCGGCAACGCCGGCATCCTCGAAACGCTGCGCGATCTCCAGCACCGTCACCTGCGAGGTCTCGGCCCAGCCTTCGACCGCGACCTTGCCGTCGCGCGCATCGAGCCCGACCGCGACGCGGCCGGGAAACTCTTTCGCGGCAGCCTTCACCAGTTCAGGGTCGCGCACCGCGGCGGTGCCGATGATGACGCGGGTGATGCCCTTTGCGAGCCAGGCTTCCACGGTCTTGAGATCGCGAATGCCGCCGCCGAGCTGCACGGGGATGCTGATCGTCTTCAGCATCGCCTCGACGGCCTGCGCATTCACCGGCTTGCCGGCAAAGGCGCCGTCGAGGTCGACGACGTGGAGATACTCAAAACCCTGCTCGGCAAAGCTCTGCGCCTGCGCCGCGGGATTGAGGTTGAACACGGTCGCGCGCGCCATGTCGCCTTGCTCGAGGCGCACGCACTGGCCATTCTTGAGGTCGATCGCGGGAAAAAGAATCATCTGTCGGCAGCGTCCTTTCCGCGCAGACGGTCTGCTCCCTCCCCCCCTGCGGGGGAGGGTTGGGGAGAGGGGTAGCCACAGGCATGGCCGTTGGGGCTTACCCCCCTCCCGAACGCTGCGCGTTCGACCTCCCCCGCAAGGGGGGAGGTAACAAGAGCAGCTCGCATCACGGTTTCCATCGCAAGAAGTTCGAGATCAGGGCCAGGCCAAAGCGCTGGCTCTTCTCGGGGTGAAACTGCGTGCCGATGGCGGTGTCCTTCGCGACGATCGCGGTAACAGGCCCGCCGTAATCGGCGCGCGCGAGAACGTCCGCCTCGTTGGCGGCGTTGAGGTGGTAGGAGTGCACGAAATAGGCGTGCTGGCCTTTCGGGCCGAGCGACAGCCTCTCCAGCACCGGATGCTCGCGCAGCACGTCGAGCGTGTTCCAGCCCATGTGCGGGATCTTCAGGCTCTCGTCGCGCGGCGTGATCTTCTCGACGTCGCCGCCGATCCAGTTCAGGCCGTCGGTCGTGACATGCTCCTTGCCGCGGCTCGCCATCAGCTGCATACCGACGCAGATGCCGAAGAACGGCCGCGCCTTGACGCGCACCGCTTCGGTGATCGCCTCGACCATGCCGTTGACGGCGTCGAGCCCGCGGCGGCAATCGGCGAAGGCGCCGACGCCCGGCAGCACCAGACGGTCGGCGGAATAGGCCTGGTCCGGATCGCTGGTGACGAAGACCTTTTGCGGATTCTCCATGCTGCGCGCGGCGCGCTCGAACGCTTTCGCGGCGGAATGCAGATTGCCGGAACCGTAATCGATGATGGCGACGCTCATCTTGACCCTCCCGGTTCTGGAAACAATCCAATGATGCCGCCGGCCGGCAGCGGCGGCGGGTTCGAGAATTGCTGACCCGGCGTGTTGCGGGTCGGCGGCGGTCCGCCACGATCGACGGCCCATTGATCGTTGACGATGCCGTGCTGCTTCTGGCTCCAGCGCTCGAAGAAGCGGCGCTCGGCTGTGTCTTCGTCATCCCCGACAACGACATCGAGCTGGCGCCAGCTGCCGCGTGACAGGGTCCAGCGGCGCAGGCTCGACGCTTCAAACCCCATCAGCAGCGCGACGATGATGTCGGCAACGAAGATCGACAAACGGCCGAGTCCGAGGGTGGACAGCCCGGCGTTGAACGCGGCGACGAAGATCACCCAGCCGATCAGCGCCAGCCACAGCCGATTCCACAGCAGCCAGACCGGGCCGAAGATCATTGCCCAGAAATGGAAGCCGTCGCGTACGAAGACGAATTTGTCGGTCGCGCGCAGGTCGGCTCCGGCAGGGGAGGGAGCATGAACTGTGTAGACAGGCATGGTGATGCCCCGTTCTCAAGAATTCAGTGATACCGCAAGCGGCGCGTTTCGCCGCCGGACGGAGATGTCAGCCGCCGAGCGAGCCCTTGGTGGACGGGATCTCGCCCACAGCCTTCGGATCGATCGCGACGGCGGTGCGCAGCGCCCGCGCCAGACCCTTGAAGCAGGATTCGGCGATATGGTGGCTGTTATCGCCATATAGGGTCTCGACGTGGAGAGTCACGCCGGCGTTCATGGCGAAGGCCTGGAACCACTCGCGCACCAGCTCGGTGTCGAACTCACCGATCTTGTCGCGGGGGAAGTCGGCCTTGAACACCAGAAACGGGCGGCCCGAGATGTCGATGACCACGCGCGACAGCGTCTCGTCCATGGGCATGTGCACGCCGGCATAGCGGGTGATGCCCGCCATGTTGCCGAGCGCCTGCTTGACCGCCTGGCCGAGCGCGATGCCGGTGTCCTCGGTGGTATGGTGATGATCAATGTGCAGGTCGCCCACCGCCTTGACCGTGAGGTCGATGCGGGAATGGCGGGCGAGGAGATCGAGCATATGGTCGAAAAAGCCGATGCCGGTCGCGATGTTGGACACGCCGGTGCCATCGAGGTTTACGGTCACCTCGATATCGGTTTCCTTGGTCTTGCGCTTGATCGTCGCGGTGCGCATTGAAAGCTTTCGCTATGGTTTTGGGCCGAAAACGCCGGTCTTTTAACAGCCAAATGACGCCTTCGCTACTGCGGGAACGCCCCGGCAGGGCAGCACTTCCGCCTATGGTGAGCGAAATCTAGGGCCGGAACGGCCCGTTGTGCCCCCGCTCCCGACCCCCTAAATCAGGCCGGACAACGAGGATCATTCATGCAGGACTCCCCAAACAGCTCGCCGGGCTGGCACGGCACCACGATTTTGACGGTCCGCAAGGGCGGCAAGGTCGTGGTCGGCGGCGACGGCCAAGTCTCGATCGGCCAGACCGTGATCAAGCACAACGCCAAGAAGGTCCGGAAACTCGGCAAGGGCGACGTCATCGGCGGCTTTGCCGGCGCCACGGCCGACGCCTTCACGCTCTTTGAGCGGTTGGAATCCAAGCTCGAGCAATATCCCGGGCAATTGACCCGGGCCGCGGTCGAGCTCGCCAAGGACTGGCGCACCGACCGCTATTTGCGGCGGCTGGAGGCCATGATGATCGTGGCCGACAAGGACGTCTCCTTGGTGCTCACAGGCACCGGCGACGTGCTGGAGCCCGAGGCCGGGGTGATGGCGATCGGCTCCGGCGGCAATTACGCCCTGGCCGCCGCTCGCGCCCTGCTCGACACCGACAAGGACGCCGAGACCATCGTCCGCCGCTCCCTCGACATCGCCGCGGATATTTGCGTGTACACCAACCGCAACGTCACCATCGAAGCCCTGGCGGCGGGCTAGAACTGTGACTGAACAGCGGAGCCCGGGATGCGGTGTAACCTCTCCCGCTTGCGGGAGAGGTCGGCGCGAAGCGCCCGGTGAGGGTTTTCTCCTCCGGGGGAATCCCTCTGCGGAGACAGCCCTCTCCCGCAAGCGGGAGAGGGAGCGCAGCATCGCTCTGGTTGCGCATGACGGCCTCTCACTGCAATGATACGCGCCCAATGACCATTGCCGATGGCGCCAAGCAAAGCATACGCACGACGATCCCCCCAACCTACTGGGTCGGTATCGCGCTGTTGCTGCTGGCGCTGCAGGCCTCGATCCTGCTTGCGATGGGCCGGGTGCCGATCTGCACCTGCGGCTACGTCAAGCTGTGGCATGGCGTGGTCAACAGCTCGGAGAATTCGCAGCACATCGCCGACTGGTACAGCTTTTCGCACGTCCTCCACGGCTTCCTGTTCTACGGCCTGACCTGGCTGCTGTTCGCGCGGCTGCCTTTCCTGCCTCTGTCCTGGCCGGCGCGGCTGATCATCGCGATGCTGATCGAGGGTGCCTGGGAGATCGTCGAGAACTCGCCGTTCATCATCGAACGCTACCGCGCCGGCACGATCTCGCTGGATTATTTCGGCGACAGCGTCGTCAATTCGATCTCCGATACGCTGTCCATGATGCTGGGCTTCCTCGCCGCGCGCCTGCTGCCTGTACCGGTGACCGTCCTGCTCGGGCTCGCGTTCGAAATCATGCTGGCGCTGCACATTCGCGACAATCTGACGCTCAACGTCCTGATGCTGATCCATCCGGTCGAGGCCGTGAAACAATGGCAATCCGGACCGCCGATCATCTGACGCAAAAATGCGGCTTGTCCCGGCCCGCATCTGATCCTAGCTAAGGTCCCATGACAGACTTCTCTCCCCGCGAAATCGTTTCCGAACTCGACCGTTTCATCGTCGGCCAGGCCGATGCCAAGCGCGCCGTCTCGATCGCGCTGCGCAACCGCTGGCGGCGGCAGCAGCTCGAAGGTTCCTTGCGCGAGGAGGTGCTGCCGAAGAACATCCTGATGATCGGCCCCACCGGCGTCGGCAAGACCGAGATCGCGCGCCGGCTCGCCAAGCTCGCGAATGCGCCGTTCCTGAAGGTGGAGGCGACGAAATTCACCGAGGTCGGCTATGTCGGCCGCGACGTCGAGCAGATCGTGCGCGATCTCGTCGAGGTCGCGATCGCCCAGGTGCGCGAGCGCAAGCGCAAGGACGTGCAGGCGCGCGCGCAGCTCGCCGCCGAGGAACGCGTGCTCGATGCCCTCGTCGGCGCCAATGCCAGCGCCGCAACCCGCGAATCCTTCCGCAAGAAGCTGCGTGCGGGCGAGCTCAACGACAAGGAAATCGAGATCGAGACGCAAGGCGGCGGCAGCGGCATGCCGATGTTCGAGATCCCCGGCATGCCCGGCGCGCAGATGGGTGCGATCTCGATCGGCGACATCTTCGGCAAGCTCGGCGGCCGCAGCAAGACCCGGCGGCTGACGGTGGACAGCTCGCACGAGATCCTCGTCAACGAGGAATCCGACAAGCTGCTGGACACCGAGCAGCTGACGCTGGAAGCGATTGGCGCGGTCGAGAACAACGGCATCGTGTTCCTGGACGAGATCGACAAGATCTGTGCGCGCGACGGCAGGGTCGGCGGCGACGTCTCGCGCGAGGGCGTGCAGCGCGACCTGCTGCCGCTGATCGAGGGCACCACGGTCTCGACCAAGCACGGCGCGGTGAAGACCGACCACATCCTGTTCATCGCATCCGGCGCCTTCCACGTCGCCAAGCCGTCCGACCTGCTGCCGGAATTACAGGGCCGCCTGCCGATCCGCGTCGAATTGCAGGCGCTGACCCGCGACGACATGCGCCGCATCCTGACCGAGCCCGAGGCCTCGCTGATCAAGCAATATATCGCCTTGATGCAGACCGAGGGCGTCACGCTCGACATCACCGATAGCGCGATCGACGCGCTGGCGGACGTCGCGGTCGCGGTGAATTCGACCGTCGAGAACATCGGCGCGCGGCGGCTGCAGACGGTGATGGAGCGGGTGCTGGACGAGATTTCCTTCACCGCCCCCGACCGCAGCGGCGAGACCGTCAAGGTCGATGCGGAGTTCGTGCAGAAGCACGTCGGCGACCTCGCCAAGAATACGGATTTGAGCCGGTTCATTTTGTAATTCCGGGCGACCGCGCTATGGATGCCGCGTGACCGCACGCATCCTGCAAAACCCCTGGCGCATCCTGCTCGCGATCAACGCGGCGGTGATTGCCGGCGTCTTCATCCACAAGATCCAGCTGCCGCCTTACGTCCCCTACATCCATCTCCTCGTCGACTATCATTTCGGCTTCATCAAGCGCGCGCTGATCGGGGCGATCGTCGCGCTGGTCACCGACAAGGTGCCGGTATGGCTGGTGTTCGCGCTCGGCGGCGCGACGTGGCTGGTAACGCTGGGGCTGTACGCAAAACTGTTCCAGCGGACGTTCGGCTTCACCGCCAGGACGCTGCCGCTGTTCGTCTTCATCGCGGGCTCGCCGTTCTTCCTGAAGAACTTCATGCACACGCTCGGCCATTTCGACATCTATGGCTGCGCGCTGGCAATCATGCTGCTGCTGGTGCCGGCGGGCTCG
The DNA here is from genome assembly GCF_018129995.1 of Bradyrhizobium sp. SZCCT0153. Lineage (GTDB taxonomy): Bacteria > Pseudomonadota > Alphaproteobacteria > Rhizobiales > Xanthobacteraceae > Bradyrhizobium > Bradyrhizobium japonicum_G. The sequence continues at coordinate 237,479 of NZ_JAFCKS010000003.1, read as the reverse complement.
CTGCTGTTCGTCGCCCTGGCCGCGCTGTTCTCGATCGTCCTCGTGCTGATCCACCACATCCATCTGCTGATGTATGTGCCGACGATCGTCACGATCGTGGTGATCAGGCATTATCTGGCCTGCGGCTGCAGCCGCAGCAACGTTGCATTCGGCATCGCCGCCCTCGCCCTCGTTTCCGCACTGTTTTTCACGGCGCAGTTCTGGGGAACGATGCCGATCCCGGAGGCGGATTTCGTCGCGTATCTGAAGAGCCGGATGGCCGATCCGGCGCGCACCGATCTGCTGCAATTCGCCTACATCTGGTACCAGCCGCTGGCGAAGGAAATCTCAGACACCTGGGGCCGCCTGCCGCACAACATCCTCGGCGTGCCCGTGTTCGCGCTCCTGATCTGGCTGCACACGCCGCTGTGGCGTTATTTTGCGAACCTGATCGCCGCGCTCGCGAGCGAAATGCACCGCCGTCTCGTGGTCGCCGCACTGATCGGCATCAGCCTCGCCTATCTCGTGATGTTCGCGATGGTGTTCGACTATTCGCGCTGGATCTCGAACTGGGCGGTGTGCATGTTCCTGATCCTGCACGCCGTGAAAATGCTGCCGGCCGCGCGCGAGACGCCGCCGATGCCGGCGCAGGACCGGAAGACGAACATCTTCGGCCTGATCATCACACTGATCCCGCGCGTCGGAATCGTCCGGCCGTTTTAGAGCCGCATCGGAAGTGCGCTCCCTCTCCCGCAAGCGGGAGAGGTGAACCGCGCCCGCCTCTAGTCTAATACCGCGCCCGCCTGATCCGGACATAAAGCGCGCCTTCGCCGCCATGGCCGATACCTGCCTCCTCGAACCCGACGACGAAGGCGCGGAATTCCGGCAGGCTCAGCCATTCCGGCACATGGCGGCGCAGCACGCCGCTTTCGCCGCCGCTTCGTCCCTTGCCGGTGATGACGAGCACGAAGGTCAGGCCGTCATGGTGGGCGCGGTGCAGGAAGCCGGTCAGAGCCCGATGGGCGCGCATCTGGGTCATGCCATGCAGGTCGAGCCGCGCCTCGATCTCGCTGCGGCCGCGCGACAGCTTTGTGCGCTCGCGCTTGCCGAGCGGTGCCAGCGGCGGTATCGCGGGCTTCGCTGCGCGCGGCGCCGGGGCAGCGGCGATCGGACGTGGCGATGGCGCAGGCCGCGTGGCGGACGCAGCGGGTGAAGGCTCTGCGCGCGGCGGCGCATGCGCTTTCGCCCCCCGATGCTTCCTCAGCGGCTTGACCTGCTTTGCCACCGTGTCCCACAGCTCGCGCTCCTCCTCGCTCAGCGCGCGGCGGCGCGGCGAGGGACGAGGCTCCAGCACGGGCGGACGGGACGATCGCTTCATTGCTGTCGATGGGGGCGATTCTTGATCGGCCGCCGCGGCTCCTGAACGGGCTCAATCACGGGACGCGGCACTGGCAACGGGACTGGATTGGCGACGGCGACCGTCTCGCCTTTGCCTTGCGCCACGGCTGCGGCCGCAGCCGCAGCCGCAGGCTTGGCCTGATCCTTCGCAGTATCCTTGGCCGGATCGGTTTGCGGAAAAAGTTTTGCAATCTTCTCCGACGGCCGCGGGTCCGGCACCGGGAGCCGCGCGGCGCGTGCCGTCGGATCGAGGCCCTTCGGCACCAGCATCACGAAATGCATGGGATGGCGCAGCCGGCCCGAAACGCGGCCGGCATCCGCGCCGGCACCGAAATAGAGGTCGGCGCGCGCGGGGCCGATGATCGCCGAGCCGGTGTCCTGCGCGATCATCAGGCGATGGAACGGCGTCTTCGACCGTTCTGAATCGATCGGCAACTCGCCCTCGATGAAGAACGGCGTGCCGTAGACGTGGAGCGATTTGTCGACCGCGATCGAACGGCCGGCCGTGAGCGGAATGCCTTGCGCGCCGACCGCCTCGTCCTTGTCGGACAGGTTGACCTCGCGGAAGAAGATGTAGGAGCGGTTCTGGCGCCGCAGCTCCTTGGCGCCGTCCGGGGTCTGCGCCATCCACTCCCTGATCTTCTGCATCGACATCTCTTCCTTCGGAATGATGCCGCGCTCGATCAGGATCCGGCCGACCGCCGTGTAGGGATAGCCGTTATAGGCGTCGTAGTTGAGCCGGACCATGCCGCCGTCCTCGAACTTGATCCGCGCCGAACCCTGGATCTGCGCGAACAGCAGATCGGTCGGGTCCTTCAGCCAGGCAATCTCCAGCCCACGGCCGGCGATCTTGCCGTCCTCGATCTCGGCGCGGTCGTAATAGGGCACGAGCTTGCGGCGGCCGATCTTGCGATAGACCGGGCCCTTGTTCGGCAGGCTGACCGAATCCTGCTTGTAGCCGCGCACGAACAGGTTCGAGGGCCGGCGATAGACCGGGACATTGTAGACATCGGTCTGCGTGCGCGATCCCTCCAGCACCGGCTCGTAATAGCCGGTGACGAAACCGTCGGGCTCGCCGAGCCGGGAGATGCGCAGCGGCGCAAAATTTTCCTCGAAGAACGTCTTGGCCCTGGCGTCGTCGGTGAGCTCGAGCGATTTGGCGGCGCGGCAAGGTTCTCTCAGCGAGGCGCCAAGTGCTTTGGATTCGCCCTTGATTTCGGCCTTGGGTTCGGCCGCGCCATTCTGCGCGTTGATCGAACGGCAGCTCGCGCGAAAGGTCTTGTAGGCGGCAAGATGATCGTCGTCGCTCCAGCCCTTCAAATCGGCCCAGGCCAGCGGCAGGTATTGCGCGCCGGGAATCTCGAACGGCAGGGGGAGCTGCGGATACGGCAACGCCCGCGGCGGCGCGGCAGGCAATGCCGGGAGATGATGGTGATGGCTGCGATAGTGCCGCCGCGCCGCTTCGGCGCCGAGCGAAAACGACGACAGCGCGACGACACCTGCGCAAAGCGCCGTCGCGCTGGTCTTCAGGAAAGCCTTAATTCGCGCTTCCGGTGCCAACCAGCTTCCAGTTCGGATCGCGAGAGGTGACGTCGCGGGCGAAAGTCCAGATGTCGGTAATGTCGGCGACCGTGTCGGCGCTGCCGTCGACGATGTTGCCGGCCTTGTCGCGGGTCGCCGAGATCATCTGCGAGACGAAGCGGATCGTGAGCTGGGCCATGCGATCGCGCAGCTCGGCGCCGACGAGCTCGGCCTTGTCGATCGAGACGAAGCGCGTCTCGGTCTTCTGCTCGTTCTTCTCGCGTTCCTTGATCGCGGCATCGAAGCTTTCATAGACCTCCGACGACAGCAGGTCGCGCAGCGCGCGGCGGTCGCCATTGGCGAAGGCCAGCACGATCATCTCGTAGGCGCCGCGGGCGCCGGAGATGAAATGGCGCGGATCGAAGGTGGAATCCTTGTCGACGATGGCGTCGAGGCCCTGCGCCAGCGTGGTGCCCGGCTCGGTCAGGCCCTTCCAGCGGTCGGAGGGCGGGGTCGGCTCGGCCGTCGGCGCGAGCGGGGCCTGGTCGATGACCTTGCCCGGCATGGTCACGACGTTCTTGTCCTGGGCGCCCTGGAGTGCGTTGCGGTCGAACGGCGGCCGCTCGCTGCCCGTGCGCTGCCCCAGCACGCTGCGCAGCCTCAGAAAGATGAAGACCGCCAGCGCCAGGAAGATGATGGTGTAGATGTCCACGTCGTATTCGCTTTCTGGTCTTCTGTCGAAAGGGGCCGTCTCGAAGGGATCGTTGCCGGGAAAATCAATCCGGCCAGTAGACCGTTCCATACGGAAACGGCAAGTCTACATCACCATTTTAGGTCCGCGCGTCAGGTCCGTGGGATGTAGGCACGAAATCTCGCCCGGCCAATGGCGCCTTTTGGCACAGCCCGAGTGTAGCGCCTTTTATCCTTAAGGGGAAACCCGATCCTGCCCGGAAATAGCGCATCTTCAATCGTTTAAGGCGTAGTGTCGTGGATAGGGCAGGGTGGAACGTCACGGTTGTGGGCGGAGCCTCAATTCCCCGGCCGGGACCGTTCGTCCTTGTGGAATGAGGCGGCCCTATGTTAGCCAACCGCCGCGAAATTCAGCCCAAATCGGGTAAGGAGACACTCTTATGACCAACGGTAACGGCATCCCTCCCGAGTCGGCCCAGGCTCCCCAGCTCAACGTGCTGGCGCAATATACCAAGGACCTCTCGTTCGAAAACCCGAACGCACCCAGCTCGCTCCAGCAGCAGAGCCAGCCGCCCCAGATCAACATCCAGATCAATGTCAGCGCCAACAACCTCAGCGAACAGGAGTTCGAGGTGACGCTGTCGGTCGAGGGCAAGGCCGAGACCGCGGGCAAGATCATGTTCTCGTTCGAGCTCGCTTACGCCGGCGTGTTCCGTATCGCCAACGTGCCGAAGGAGAACCTGCATCCGCTGGTCATGATCGAATGCCCGCGCCTGCTGTTCCCGTTCGCCCGCGAGATCATCGCGACCGCCGTGCGCGACGGCGGGTTCCCGCCCCTGATGCTGGATCCGGTCGACTTCGTCGGTCTCTATCGCCAGAACATGGAGCGGCAAATGGCCGCTCAGCCGAGCGGTCAGGCCTGACCGGCCGTCGGGGCGGCTGGAGCGGGCAGGTACTCGTTCCAGATCGCCTTGTCGCCGAGCGTTGCGATGAAGGCCCGGTGGGCCTCGTGCTCGGCGTCCGAAATCCGTGGCGCAAGCGGCACCAGCCGCTGCCGCCGCGGCGTATCGCCAGCCGCATTGGCGCGGCTCTCTTCCGTTTCCGCAGCCAGCAGCAGCTGCGACTGCCGCGCTCCGACCAGATCGACATAGACTTCCGCGAGCAGCTCGGCGTCGAGCAGCGCACCGTGCTTGGTGCGGCGTGAATTGTCGATCGCATAGCGCGAGCAGAGGTCGTCGAGCCGGTTGGACACGCCGGGATGCTTGCGCCGCGCCAGCAGCAGCGTATCGACCAGCCGCTCCCGCGGGATCGCGGCGCGCTTGATCCGGTCGAGCTCGGCATTGATGAAGCTGATGTCGAACGAGGCGTTGTGGATCACCAGCGGCGCATCGCCGATGAACTCGATGAACTCGTCGACGACCTCATGGAACAGCGGCTTCGTCGCCAGGAATTCGGCCGACAGCCCGTGCACCGCAAAGGCTTCCGCCGGCATGTCCCGTTCGGGATTGATGTAGACGTGGTAGCTCTGCCCCGTCGGCATGCGGTTGAACATCTCGACGCAGCCGATTTCGACCAGGCGATCGCCACGGATGGGATCGAGGCCGGTGGTTTCGGTGTCGAGGACGATTTCGCGCATGATCTTGAGAGGCCGTGTTGAGGGCAGCGAATCAGGCTCGCCGCTGCGGCATCTTAACGACCTCGGCCAGGATGTGCGTGATTTGCGCCCGCACCGGTTCAAGTCCGTGTGACGTATCCACTACGAAATCGGCGCGCTTGCGCTTTTCGGCGTCGGGAGTCTGCTTGGCAATGATCGCGTCGAGCTTCGCCTCGTCCATCGTGCCGCGCGCCAGCACCCGCTCCCGCTGCAGTTCCGGCGAGGTCGACACCACGACCACCGCGTCAACCCGTTTCTCGCCGCCGGTTTCGAACAGCAGCGGTATGTCCAGCACCACGACCGGCGCGTTGGCAGCTTCGGCGTCGGCGAAGAATTTTGTCCGGGACGCGCCGAGCATCGGATGGACGATCTGCTCGAGCTGCTTGATGGCGGCGGGATCGTGCACCACGCGCGCCGACAGCTTTGGCCGGTCAACCTTGCCGTTCACGGTCGTGCCTGGAAAGGCGGCTTCGATCGCGGGGGCCGCTTCGCCCTCATAGAGCTGATGGACGGCGGCATCGGCGTCGTAGACGGGAACGCCGGCCTCCGCGAACAGTTTCGCGGTGGTCGATTTGCCCATCCCGATCGAGCCGGTCAGTCCGAGGATCCGCATCAGCGTCCAGCCATCTCTGTCATTTACACCGCAACTAGCCGCTCGCCTCGCAGGAACGCAAGCAGCGGCAGCAGCGGCAGGCCGAGAATGGTGAAATGGTCGCCGTCGATGCGCTCGAACAGGTGGATGCCGAGGCTTTCGAGCTGATAGGCGCCGACGCTGGTGGTCACGGCATCGCCAGCCGCGTCGAGATAGGCCGAAAGCTCAGCCTCGCTCATCTGCCGCATCGACAGGCGGGCGACCGAGACGTCCTCGAAGATGATCTCGCCATCGCGTGCGATCGCCACGGCGGAATTCAGCTCATGGCTTTTCCCGGCCAGCTCACGCAGTTGGGCCAGCGCCTGGGGACGGCCGGCGGGCTTGTTGAAGAGACGATCGCCGAGCGCCAGTGTCTGATCGGCGCCGATCACATGGCTGCCGGGAAAATGCGCCGAAACGGCTTTGGCCTTTTCGCGCGCCAGCAGCAGGCCTATCTCGCGCGGATTCGAAAGCCCGGAGGCGGCCTGGATGCCGCGCTCGTCGATATCGGCCGTAACAGTCTTGAACTCTAGACCGGCATTGGCCAGCAGCATCTTTCGCGCGCTGCTCTGCGAGGCCAGGATCAACGGAGCTTTGCCGAGCCACAGACTCATCGCGAAAATTATTCCAAAGACTATTCAGTGGGACGGTTGCGCTGGCGATCACTGTAGAGCTTCATGATCGCCGCCGCGGTTTCCTCGATCGAGCGCCGCGTAACGTCCAGCAGCGGCCAATCGTGCTTGGCACTCAGCTTGCGTGCAAAGGCGACTTCCTCGGCGACGGACTGCTTGTCGGTGTAGGTGTCGCTGCTGGAATCGGCGCCCATGGAGAGGAGACGGTTCTGGCGCACCTGGATCAGGCGTTCCGGCGTCGCATGCAGGCTCACCACCAGCGGCCGCGTCAGCGTTTCCAATTGCGAGGGCACCGGAATGCCCGGAACCAGCGGCACATTGGCCGTGCGTATGCCGCGATTGGCGAGATAGATCGATGTCGGCGTCTTCGAGGTACGGGAGACGCCGACCAGCACCACATCGGCATCGTCGAGGCCTTCGACATGCTGGCCGTCGTCGTGAATCATCGTGTAGTTCAGCGCATCGATGCGCTTGAAATATTCCGCGTTGAGCACGTGCTGGGCGCCGACCCGGCCCGTGGTGGCGGCGCCGAGATAGGCCTCGAACAGCTGCATCACCGGCCCGATGATCGACAGGCTCGGAACGTTGATTCCCTTGCACTTGTCCTCGAGCCTGGAAACCAGATCCTTCTCGAGCAGGGTGAACAGCACGATGCCCGGCGCTTCCTCGATCTCGTCGAGCACGCGATCGAGCTGCTTCTGGCTGCGCACCAGCGGGTAGACGTGCTCGACCGGAGTCACATTCGCGTACTGCGCGGCGACGGCGCGTGCGACCGTGATCAGCGTCTCGCCGGTGGAGTCGGAGACGAGGTGCAGGTGGAAATAATTGTTCGAGGTCGGCACAAAATCCCTTTGTATGGAGTCGGTGTGGTCTGTGGATTTCTGTGGACCTTAACCGCTCGGAAAGGGTTGCGCGACACCAGGGGCGGGACAACTGCCAATTTTGTTCACACCGCTGCCCGCCGGAACAAGTCTGGCGCCCTGCCGAGACGGAAGCGGGATTGCGCGGACAACCCCTTTGATAAGCTGCCGATGGAAAGGCGCAAGTCATTGAAGCTGGCCGACTTATCGCAAGTCGCCGCAACTGTCCGGGATATGTTGATGGATGTGAACAAGCGCGCGTGAGCGTGCGGACGGAATTGCATGAGTCCAATCCACCGTCACTAAGACTCAAACCTTAAGAATCTAAGATTCTTAGAAGTAAGAGGGGCGCTACGGATGGACATGTGTGCAGGTAAGACCTTAACGAGGTCTTACTATCCCCAGCGTTCTCTGAGCTGGGCACCGGGACGCGCAAAATGTTTGAAGACGTCTATCTCTGGATCAAGGCGCTGCATGTGATCGCCGTCATCGCCTGGATGGCGGGCATGCTCTATTTGCCGCGGCTGTTCGTTTATCATTGCGAAGCCGAGATCGGCTCGAAGCAGTCGGAAACGTTCAAGGTCATGGAACGCCGGCTGCTCAAGGCGATCATCAACCCCGCCATGATCGTCACCTGGCTCGCCGGGCTGTATCTTGCCTGGTTTGGGCACTGGTTCTCGTTCGGCTGGCTGCACGTAAAACTGGCATTGGTCCTGGCGATGTCCGCGGTCCACGGCTTTTTTTCGCGATGGTGCAAGGATTTCGCGGCCGACCGGCGTCCGCGCAGCCAGAAATTCTATCGGATTATCAATGAGGTGCCGACCGTCCTGATGATTCTCATCGTCGTCATGGTGATCGTGAAGCCGTTCTAGGCAAGGATCGTGAACGATCGCTCAGCGCTTCGGCTTGCGCTGTGAGACGCGATTTTCTATATTGGTGATATCCCACCCAACGCAGGCGGATGTGGTTGTGTCTGAGCTTTTCAGAGGCCGGACACCGCATCAGGTTTGAAGCCTCTCCGGCACTCTCCTTGCCAGACCTGCGGACCTTATCTTCTCACGTCCGCATTTCAGAGCCTCCTCGCACCCCCTCCTCCCCAGGTTACCCCACAGGACCACCCCAATGCGGGAAATCAAACTTCAGGACCTCAAGTCGAAGACGCCGGCCGAGCTCGTCTCGTTCGCGGAAGAGAACGGGGTCGAGAATGCCAGCACCATGCGCAAGCAGGAGCTGCTGTTTGCCATTCTCAAGCAGCTTGCGCTCGCCGAGACCGACATCGTCGGCGAGGGCGTTGTCGAGGTTCTCTCCGACGGCTTCGGCTTCCTCCGCTCGCCCGATGCGAATTATCTGCCGGGCCCGGACGACATCTACGTCTCGCCCTCGCAGATCCGCCGTTTCGGCCTGCGCACCGGCGACACCATCGAGGGCCACATCCGCAGCCCGAAGGAAGGCGAGCGCTATTTCGCGCTGCTGAAGGTCAACACGCTCAATTTCGAGGACCCGGAAAAGGCCAAGCACAAGGTCAATTTCGACAACCTCACGCCGCTGTTTCCAAATCAGCGTTTCCGCATGGAGATCGACGATCCGACGCGAAAAGACCTTTCTGCAAGGGTGATCGACATCGTCGCGCCGATCGGCAAGGGCCAGCGCGCGTTGATCGTTGCGCCGCCGCGCACGGGTAAGACCGTGCTGATGCAGAACATCGCGCATTCGATCACGCACAATCATCCCGAGTGCTATCTGATTGTGCTTCTGATCGACGAGCGTCCGGAAGAAGTCACGGACATGCAGCGTTCGGTGAAGGGCGAGGTAGTGTCATCGACCTTCGACGAGCCGGCGGTGCGCCACGTCCAGGTCGCCGAGATGGTGATCGAGAAGGCCAAGCGCCTGGTCGAGCATGGCCGCGACGTCGTGATCCTGCTGGATTCGATCACGCGCCTCGGCCGTGCCTACAACACCGTGGTGCCGTCATCCGGCAAGGTGCTGACCGGCGGTGTCGACGCCAACGCGCTGCAGCGCCCGAAGCGCTTCTTCGGTGCCGCCCGCAACATCGAGGAGGGCGGCTCGCTGACGATCATCGCGACCGCGCTGGTCGATACCGGTAGCCGCATGGACGAAGTCATCTTCGAAGAATTCAAGGGCACTGGTAACTCGGAACTGATCCTGGACCGCAAGGTCTCGGACAAGCGCACCTTCCCGGCGATCGATATCTCGCGCTCCGGCACCCGCAAGGAAGAGCTCATCACGGATCCGCAGGTGCTCAAGAAGATGTACGTGCTCCGCCGTATCCTCAACCCGATGGGCACGATGGACGCGATCGACTTCCTGCTCGACAAGCTGCGCTCGACCAAGAGCAATTCGGAGTTCTTCGACTCCATGAATACCTGATTGCAGTGCAACATGAGATTGGGGCGCCTTCGGGCGCCCTTTTTGTTTGTGCGGCCCTGTTGCGGCTGAGGCGCAGCAAGGGAAGACGCTTTTCCTTCTCGCCCTTAAGATCTATTAAGTTATTGATATAATTTATAAATACTTGACTTATGCGGGGTCATTTTGATCGGAGCGGAAGCACTTTTTGCAGCAAATTGCTCCTTGATGCTGCATCGCAATATGCGATTTTGCTGCGGCGGATGATGCAGCAAAACTCTGCGATCCGATCGCTGAAACGGATGTTTGCCTTTTCCTCGGCAGCCGGACAAATAGGCCATGCATCCGCGAGACCAGACCATTTTTGCGCTGTCGTCGGGCCGGGCCCCGAGCGCGATCGCCGTGGTGCGCGTCTCCGGGCCGCAGGCCAGTCTGGTGCTGACGACGCTGGCGGGCAAGCCGGCAGCGCCACGGCAGGCCAGCCGCCGGCTGCTTCGTGACGGCGCAGGCCCGCCGATCGACGACGCGGTCGTGCTCTGGTTTCCAGGGCCGGGGAGCGCGACCGGCGAGGACGTCGCCGAATTCCACGTCCATGGCGGCCGCGCGGTGCTGGCCGCACTCCTCGCCGCAATTTCTTCTATTCCGAATACGCGGGCGGCCGAGCCCGGCGAGTTCACGCGGCGTGCCTTCGAGAACGGCAAGCTCGATCTGACCGAGGCCGAGGGCCTCGACGATCTCATTCATGCCGACACCGACCGCCAGCGCCGCCAGGCGCTGCGTCAGTTGCAGGGCCTGCTTGGCAATCGCGCGCGCGACTGGCGCGAGCGCATCATCGAGGCCTCGGCGCTGATCGAGGCTGGCATCGATTTTTCCGACGAGGGCGACGTCCCCGCCGAGTTGATGGCACCGGCCGTGAAAGCGATCGGAGCGCTGCAGGCGGAAATCGCAGAAGTCCTTGCGGCACAGGGACAAGCTGAACGCCTGCGCGACGGACTGGTGGTTGCGATCGCGGGCGAGCCGAACGTCGGCAAGTCGACGCTGATCAACCAGCTCGCGCGCCGCGAGGTCGCGATCGTCTCGCCCCATGCCGGCACGACGCGCGACGTGATCGAAGTGCAGCTCGATCTCGACGGCTACCCCGTCACGGTGATCGACACCGCCGGCATCCGCGAGACCGACGATCCCGTCGAGCAGGAGGGCGTGCGCCGGGCGCGAGCGCGCGCCGAAGACGCCGACCTCGTGCTGTGGCTGGTGGAGGGCGAGCAGCCCGTCGCCCCGGACGCGATGCGGTCGCTGAGAAAATCCGGCGACGGCAATCCCGCGGGTGGTCCGGTCTGGATCGTCCGCAACAAGATCGATCTTGGCGGAGCAAGTGACGCCGGGCCGCACGGCGAGTTCGGGATCTCGGCGTGCCGGGGGGACGGCATCCCCGAGCTGGTTGAGGCGCTGGTCAAGTTCGCGTCCGACTTCTTCGGAATGACCGAGGGCGCATTGGTGACCCGGGTCCGCCAACGCGATCTGCTGCGCCGGGCATCGGACAGCTTGCGCCGGAGTCTGGAGCTTGTTGAAGAGGGCGAAGAGCTCGCCGCCGAAGAGCTGCGCGCTGCGGCCTACGCCCTGGGCCGGCTGCTGGGCCGGGTGGACGTCGAGGACGTTCTCGGGGCGATTTTCCAGAAATTCTGCATCGGAAAGTAGCGCTAGTTCTTCAATGTAGAACTAGCGCTTGTTCCATTGTTTGTGTTTTACGTGAAACAGAGCGGGTTCCGTGCTGTTTCACGTGAAACACCGGTCGCCCGATCACCGCGCTGGAACTGAACGATCGTACGAAAGATCGACTTTGCGACGCCGCGTTGATGGTGATGAGCGTAGATACTGCCGCAACCCGTCGTTGCGAGGAATCCTGCGACCAAGCAATCCAGGCCGCCGCCGTCGAGGGATTCTGGATTTCTTCGCGGCGCTCGCAATGGCGGAACGCGCCGTCCGCTAGCCCTACGGGCAGTCCCATTTTGCCGAGGCAACAAACTTTCAACCACCTATTCCTTAGGCCGCACGAACCTGGTTTCGTTTCACGTGAAACAATAGACATTCCAGGGGGCCTTCTACTGTGCATGGGGTTGTTTTCACGAAGGTCCCTCGGCCAGCCAATGGGAGCCCGTTTCACGTGAAACACCCGCCTCACCCCAGTTTTGACTTCCGGCTTTTCCCCCACTGGGATAGAAGTCCGCCCATGCGAACAGAGCGAGAGAGCTTCGACGTCATCGTGATTGGCGGCGGCCACGCCGGCTGTGAGGCTGCGGCTGCGGCTGCCCGGATAGGCGCGGCGACCGCTCTTGTAACGCACCGTTTCTCGACGGTCGGCGCAATGTCCTGCAATCCCGCCATTGGCGGTCTCGGAAAGGGTCATCTGGTCCGCGAGGTCGATGCGCTCGATGGCCTGATGGGCCGCGTGGGCGATGCCGGCGGCATCCAGTTCCGCGTCCTCAATCGCCGCAAGGGTCCCGCTGTCCGTGGTCCGCGGGCTCAGGCCGATCGCAAGCTCTATGCTGCGGCGATGCAGGCCGCGATCCAGGAGTGCGAGGGTCTATCTGTTATCGAGGGCGAGGCTGACGAGCTGATCGTGGTCGAGGGTCGGGTGACCGGCCTCCGCCTGGCCGATGGCCGAGCGCTTCGGGCCGGGGCAGTTGTCGTCACCACCGGCACTTTCCTGCGCGGTCTGATCCATCTCGGTGAGAAGAACTGGCCGGCCGGCCGGGTCGGCGAAGCGCCGGCGATGGGCCTTTCCGCTTCCTTCGAACGCGCAGGGTTCACCCTTGGACGGCTTAAGACCGGCACGCCGCCGCGGTTGGACGGCACCACGATCGACTGGTCGGCGGTCGAGATGCAGCCCGGCGACGAACCGCCGGAGCCGTTCTCGGTGATGACCGAGCGGATCACGACCCCGCAGATCCAGTGCGGGATCACCCGGACCACGGCCGCGACCCATGAGGTGATCCGGGCCAATGTCCATCGCTCGCCGATGTACTCCGGCCAGATCAAGAGCTCCGGACCGCGCTATTGCCCGTCGATCGAGGACAAGATCGTCCGATTTGGCGACCGCGACGGCCATCAGATCTTCCTGGAGCCGGAAGGGCTCGACGACAGCACGGTCTATCCCAACGGCATCTCGACCTCGCTACCGGAGGAGGTTCAGCTCGCAATCCTCGCCAGCATTCCCGGCCTTGAGCGGGTCAAGATGGTCCGGCCGGGCTATGCCATCGAATACGACCACATCGATCCCCGGGAGCTCGATCCGACCCTCCAGACCAGGCGTCTGCGTGGCCTGTTCCTGGCCGGGCAGATCAACGGCACCACGGGATACGAGGAGGCCGCCGGCCAGGGCATCGTGGCCGGACTGAACGCGGCACTGGCCGCGAGCGGCGCCGCGCTGACGGTGTTCGATCGTGCCGATGGCTATCTCGGGGTGATGATCGACGACCTCGTCACCCGCGGCATCAGCGAGCCCTATCGGATGTTCACCTCGCGCGCCGAGTATCGGCTGACGCTGCGGGCCGACAATGCCGATCAGCGCCTGACCGAGAAGGGCATTGCCTTGGGGTGCGTCGGAGGTGCGCGAACGCAGCATCATCGGGCCAAGATGGATGCCTTGAACGCGGCCAGGGCACTGTCGAAGTCGCTGACTATCACCCCGAACGAGGCGATCAAGCACGGATTGTCCCTGAACCGGGATGGCCAGCGCCGATCGGCGTTCGAGCTGATGGCCTATCCGGACATCGGCTGGACCCAGGTCCGGACGATCTGGCCGGAGCTCTCTCCCATCGATCCCGTCATCGCCACCCATCTCGAGATCGATGCCAAGTACGACGTCTATCTGGAGCGCCAAAGCGCCGACGTCGAAGCCTTCCGGCGCGACGAAGGGATGGTGCTGTCGGAGGTCGACTTCCAGCAGGTCCCCGGTCTTTCCAATGAGGTCCGGGCCAAGCTGGAAAAGGCCCGGCCGTTCACGGTGGGCCAGGCCGGCCGGATCGACGGCATGACGCCGGCGGCACTCGGCATCCTCGCGGCTTATCTCCGGCGTGAGGCACGGAAGACTTCCAAGGCAATCGCATAGGCGTTTCACGTGAAACAGCGCGGACCTGGCGGGGATAAACCGCTATCGCGACGACCCGGGGCGGGCGAGGGCGCCGGTCGTCGGCCGGACCCAGCGCCGGCCAAGCCGAAGATCATCGACAAGGCCAGCGCCAACGATCGGGCACTCGACGCCGTCATCGCCGCGGACAAGCGCGAGGCCTTGAAGCTCGCGCCCGTTTCACATGAAACGGAAGCCCGGCTCGATCGCTACATCGCGCTGCTCCGGGAGTGGCAGGCCAAGACCAATCTGGTTGCGCCTTCGACCCTGCCGCATCTCTGGACCCGGCACATCGCCGACTCGCTTCAGCTTGTGGCTCTCGCACCGTCGGCCAAACGCTGGGCCGACCTCGGCAGCGGGGGTGGCTTTCCCGGCGTCGTGCTCGCCTGCGCCATGGCCGGGACGCCGGGCGCCAGCGTCCACCTCGTCGAGCGAATCACCAAGAAGGCCGCCTTTTTGCGCGAAGCCATCCGCGTCACCACATCTCCGGGAGTCGTACATCTCGCTGAGATCGGGGATAATGTGGATAGAATCACCGGCCCGGTCGATTGCGTCACCGCGCGTGCGCTGGCTCCGCTACATCAACTCATCGGCTTTGCGGAGCCGCTGATGCGCCATGGCGCAAAAGCGTTGTTTCTCAAGGGTCAAGATGTAGAGGCTGAATTGACCGAAGCCGCTAAATATTGGAATATTCAGCCTGAGCTCCACCAAAGCCGCACCGGTGACGGCTGGATCGTGGAGCTGACGTCCGTCGAACGGCGCAGGTGAGACGTTCAGGGGTGGAGTGGGGAATTGGCGATGAGCGTGATTGACGAACCGCAGGAGCAAAACGCCGCGCAAGAGACTGCAGTGGTCCCGCAGGGCCATCCGCGCATCCTCGCGCTGGCGAATCAGAAGGGCGGTGTGGGAAAAACAACCACAGCGATCAACCTCGGCACGGCGCTCGCGGCGATTGGCGAGCGCGTCCTGATCGTCGATCTCGATCCGCAGGGCAACGCCTCGACCGGCCTCGGCATCGATCGCCGCAACCGCTCCTGCTCGACCTACGACGTGCTGATCGGCGAAGCCGCCTTGCGTGAAGCGGTGGTGTCGACCGCGGTGCCGCGCTTGCACATCGCGCCCTCGACCATGGATCTGTCCGGCCTCGAGCTCGAGCTCGGCACCACGCCCGGCCGTGCGTTCAAGCTGCGCGACGCCATCGGCGCGCTCAACAACAACGTCTCGCCGGACGCCGACTACACCTATGTGCTGATCGACTGCCCGCCCTCGCTCAACCTGCTCACGGTGAATGCGATGGCGGCCTCCGACGCGATCCTGGTGCCGCTGCAGTGCGAGTTCTTCGCGCTCGAAGGTCTGTCGCAATTGCTGCAGACGGTGGAGCAGGTGCGCTCGACGCTCAATCCGAACCTGTCGATCCACGGCATCGTTCTGACCATGTTCGACTCGCGCAACAACCTCTCGAACCAGGTCGTTGCCGACGTCCGGCAGTTCATGGGCGAGAAGGTCTACAAGACCATGATCCCGCGCAACGTGCGCATCTCGGAAGCGCCGTCCTACGGCAAGCCGGTCCTGGTCTACGATCTCAAATGCGTCGGCAGCGAAGCCTATTTGCGACTCGCCACCGAAGTGATCCAGCGCGAGCGCGAGCTGCGCGTCACGCATTGACGATACCGCAGGATGGGCAAAGGTGTATTTGCCGTGCCCACCATCCTCCGCACAAAACTGGTGGGCACGCTTCGCTTTGCCCACCCTACGACAATTCAGTTCTGGAGTGCTGCAGCGTGAATCCAAGGGAGCTGGCGATGGCCGATGAAGCGCGTTCGCGACTGGGCCGGGGTCTTGCGAGTCTGATCGGTGACGTCGGCGGCGAAGCCCAGCATGTCGACCGTCCGCGCGCGCAGCGCAAGGTGCCGATCGAATTCATCAAGCCCAATCCGCGCAATCCGCGCCGCGCATTTTCGGAGGCCGAGCTCAGGGAGCTCTCCGACTCCATCAAGCAGCACGGCGTGATCCAGCCGATCGTGGTGCGTCCGGTGAAGGGCGCGCAGGACCGCTTCGAGATCATCGCCGGCGAGCGGCGCTGGCGCGCCTCGCAGATGGCCGGTCTGCATGAAGTGCCGATCGTGCCGGTCGACATCAGCGACAGCGATGCGCTGGAATTCGCGATCGTCGAGAACGTGCAGCGCGAAGACCTCAACCCGATGGAAGAGGCGCTGGGCTATCACGCGCTCGCCAACGAGTTCAAACGCAGCCAGGACGACATCGCAAAGGTCGTCGGCAAGAGCCGCAGCCACATCGCCAACATGATGCGGCTGACCAAGCTGCCGGCCGAGGTGCAGGCCTTGATCACGAGCGGCGAGCTGACTGCCGGTCACGCCCGCGCGCTGATCGGCGTGCCCGATCCGCTCGCAGCCGCCAAGCGCATCGTCGAGGAGGGCCTCAACGTCCGCCAGACCGAAGCGCTGGCGCATGAAGAGGGCGTGCCGGAGCGCAAGCCGCAAAAGGCGCGCGCCGGCGGCAAGGACAAGGATCCCGATACGATCGATCTCGAAAAGCGCGTCAGCGACGCGCTCGGCCTCAAGGTCACCGTCAGTCACCGCGATCCCGGCGGCTCGGTGCAGATCAACTACCGCAACCTCGATCAGCTCGACGAGGTGATGAAGCGGCTCGCGAAGGGCGCGCTTTAGGCCCCCGCACTTTCCTCGTCATTGCGAGCAAAGCGAAGCAATCCAGACTCTTGCGGCGGAGAGACTCTGGATTGCTTCGTCGCTTGCGCTCCTCGCAATGACTGGGGGAGAGAGATGTGCCCGCAATGTCGCGGAGAGCGTGCGGGCTAACTCCGCCGCTTCGCGTTCGCTGCGATCGCCATCAGCGTGCGCTGGGCGATGGCGGCGGCGAGGGTGGACTGCTTGCGGGTGTCGAGTGCAGCGGTTGCGAGCTGCTCGATGATGCCTGCGAGCCGCGCCACGCTGAAATTACGCAGCGCGGTTTCGACCATTGGCTTTCGTGAAAAATGGAGGCGCGGAAAGCCGCCGTCGAGCACCGCGGAAGCGGGCGTGCCGTCGGAGATCGCGAGCGCCGATTTATGCAGCCACGCTGCCTGGCGCTGCGCCGCGGAGATGATGACGCCGGGATAGGTGCCGGCGATCATGGCCTTGGCGAACTCGGTCTCGACGATGTCGGGCCGCCCGGCGAAGGCGCCGTCGACGATCGGATCGAGCTTCAGCTCGGAAGCATCGGCGACCACCGCCATCACGTCTTCGAGCGTGATCTCGCCCTTGCCATGGGCATAGAGCGTCAGCTTGCGCAGCTCGTTGCGCGAGGCCTGGCGGTCGCCGCCGAGGAACGACATCAGCGCGGCGCGCGCGTCCTGCGCGATGCGCAGATTGGCGATGCGGAGCTCGTCTTCCATCAGCTTGGCAAGGTCGCGCTCGGTGTCGGGATAGCAGCCGATCGCCACCGCCGCCTTGGCGCGCTCGCAGGCTTTGCGCAGCGGCGATTCCGGGCGCAGCTCGCCGGCCTCGATCACGATGCGGCAATCCCTCACGCCCATCTCCGCCAGCGTGTCGACGCCGCTGGCGAAGCTGCGCGAGCCGGCGCGGACCCGGATGGCGCGGCGGCCGCCGAACAGCGGCACCGTCATGGCCTCGTCGACCAGGCGCGACGGCTCGGCGGAGAGCTCGTCGCCATCGAGCTTGACCAGCGAGAAGGGATCGTTGGGATCGTCGACGGCCGATGCGATCAGCGCATCCGCGCGCTCGCGGACGAGGCCTGCGTCAGGACCGTAAAGCAGGATGATCGGTCGGCCCGCGTCGGGGCGGGCGAGGAAGGCGTCGATCTCTTTTCCGCGCAGCGCGACCATGTTGCTTGGGGTTCGTCGTTGCTTGGGGTCGTCATTCCGGACGGTTTGGAACGACTGGAGCGATCTACGTGCCCGCGGTGAAGAACGCGGCAAGCCTGGTGTTGATGTTCTCGGCGATCTCGTTGGCGGCACGATCCTCTGCATCGCGCACCGCGCGGTTGCGGGAGAAGCGCTGGTAGGAGCCGGGCATGTCATAGGACACCCGCGAGAACGTCGTGCCGCTCATCACCGACTTGCCGGACACGACCTCGATCAGGTTGTACTGGGCGTCGATTCCCAAATTCTCGCTGGTCGGCAGTCCCGTCGTCTGGCTGACGATCAGGGACGAGCGGGAGGAGGTGAAGCGGATCTCCAGACGGTGGGTCGGCGGCATGCCCGTGGCGGTGCCGTAGAGCTTGAAAGCCAGGGCGTTGCGGACTTCCACGCCGATGCGGGCCTCGCGGGAGGCGTTGGGCTTGCTGATCGGCGGGAGCTCGACCCCCATGAGCTTGTCGCGCAGGCCGGGGGTGCCGTCGGCGTGCTCGGCATACATCGGCTGGAAGCAGCCGGCTGTCAGCGCCGCCAGTGCGGCGACTGCCAGCAGGCGGGCTGCGATACGGATCCTAGCCGACAACATTCACGATCCTCTTGGGGACGATGATCACCTTGCGGACGGGCTTGCCGTCCAGGGCCAGTTTTACCGCATCGAGGGCCAAAACGGCAGCCTCGATTTCCGGATTCTGGGCCGCTGTTGCAACTGTGACCTCACCCCGCTTCTTGCCGTTGACCTGGACCACCAGGGTCACGCTGTCTTCGACCAGCAAATCGCGTTCGATTTGCGGCCAATTGACCTCCGAAACCAGCCCGCTGTGGCCCAGGACCTGCCAGCACTCCTCGGCCAGATGCGGCATCATCGGGGAGAACAGCTGGACCAGGATCTGGCTTGCCTCGCGGATCGCCCAAGCCAAATCTGGGGCGAGGTCGGGGGCCGGTTGGCCCGATTGCTGGAGCACCTCCGAGAACGTATTGGCGAATTCGCGGATATGGGCGAGGCAGACGTTGAAGTGCAGCCGCTCGATCCCGGTGGTGACCTTGTCCAGCGCGCCATGGGCGGCCTTGCGCAAGGCGGTGGCGTCCGGACCGAAGCTGGCCGGCCGGGCTGCCGGCGCGCTCTTGCCGAGTTCCACGGAGTCGTTCACCAGCCGCCACAGCCGCTGCACGAACCGCGAGGCGCCCTGGACGCGCTCGTCGCTCCAGATCACGTCGCGGTCGGGCGGGGAGTCCGACAGCATGAACCAGCGGGCGACGTCGGCGCCGTAGGTCTCGATGATGTCGTCCGGGTCGACCGTGTTCTTTTTCGACTTCGACATCTTCTCGATCGCACCGATCAGGACGTCCTCGCCGGTCGCAAGAAGCGTGGCGCGGCGGCCGTTGGCGCCGGTCTCGACCGTCACCTCGACCGGCTGCACATAGGTGCCGTCGGCCTTCTGGTAGGTCTCGTGCACCACCATGCCCTGGGTGAACATGCCGGCGAACGGCTCGTCTAGTGCGATGTGCCCGGTCGCCTTCATGGCCCGGGTGAAGAAGCGGCTATAGAGCAGATGCAGGATCGCGTGCTCGACGCCGCCGATATACTGGTCGACCGGCAGCATCCTGTTGGCAACCGCGGGCGTCGTCGGCGCGTTCTCATTCCAGGGATCGGTGAAGCGCGCAAAGTACCAGGACGAATCCACGAAGGTGTCCATGGTGTCGGTTTCGCGCTGCGCTTTCCCTCCGCATTGCGGGCAGGTGACGTGCTTCCAGGTCGGGTGATGATCGAGCGCGTTGCCCGGCTTGTCGAAGGTCGCATCGTCAGGCAGCGTCACCGGCAAATCGGCGTGTGGCACCGGCACCACATCGCACTTCGGACAGTGGATGACGGGAATCGGGCAGCCCCAGTAACGCTGGCGCGAAATGCCCCAGTCGCGCAGACGGAAGTTGACCTGACGCTCGCCGACCGGCGCGTTGCCGCGCAGTTCGCTCTCCAGGCGCTTCGCCACCTCGTCCTTGGCCTGATCGATGGTCATGCCGTCGAGGAAGCGCGAATTGATCATGCGTCCGTCACCGTCATAGGCGGTGTCGGTGATGACGAATGTCTTGGGATCCTGGCCCTCGGGACACACCACCGGCGTGACACCCAGGCTGTACTTGTTGACGAAGTCGAGGTCGCGCTGGTCATGCGCGGGGCAGCCGAAGATCGCGCCGGTGCCGTATTCCATCAGCACGAAGTTGGCGACATAGACCGGCAGCTTCCAGGACGGATCGAACGGATGCACCGCGCGGATGCCGGTGTCAAAACCCTGCTTCTCGGCAGTGTCGATGATCTCCTGCGCCGTGCCGATCTTCTTGATGTCGGCGATGAACTGCGCAAGCTTCGGGTTCTTCGCGGCCGCTGCCTGCGCCAGCGGATGATCCGACGAGATCGCCATGAATTTCGCGCCGAACAGCGTGTCGGGACGCGTCGTGAAAATCTTCAGCTCGCTCTCGCCGGCAGGCGTGGTCGCCGCATCGAGCGCGAAGCGGACCAGCAGGCCTTCGGAGCGGCCGATCCAGTTGCGCTGCATCAGCCGCACCTTGTCGGGCCAGCGATCCAGTCCATCCAGCGCCGACAGCAGCTCCTGCGAGTACTTCGTGATCTTGAAGACCCACTGGCTCATTTCCCGTTGTTCGACAACGGCGCCGGAGCGCCAGCCGCGGCCGTCGATCACCTGCTCGTTGGCCAGCACGGTCATGTCGACCGGATCCCAGTTGAGCTTGCGCTTCTCGCGCTCGGCGAGGCCGGCGGCGAGCATGTCCAGGAACATCTTCTGCTGGTGCTTGTAGTAGCTGGGGTCGCAGGTCGCGAATTCCCGTGACCAGTCCAGCGACAGCCCGATCGAGCGGAGCTGCTTCTTCATCGCGGCGATGTTGTCGTAGGTCCAGGCCTTCGGCGCGACCTTGCGCTCGATGGCGGCGTTCTCGGCCGGCAGGCCGAATGCGTCCCAGCCCATCGGATGCAGCACGTTGAAGCCCTTGGCGCGCATGAAGCGGGCCAGCACGTCGCCGAGCGTGTAGTTGCGGACATGGCCGATATGGATGCGCCCGGACGGGTAGGGGAACATCTCCAGCACATAGTATTTCGGCCGCGAATCGTCGTTCCTGGAGACGAAGATCGCCTGCTGGTCCCAGGCGGCCTGCCAGCGCGGTTCGGCGTCGCGGGCGTTGTAGCGTTCGGAGGTCATGGAATCGTTGGGTTTTCGTGGGTTCGGCCGTCTAAAGACGGCGGACTAGGCCATAGAAGTCCTCAAGGGGTCAATGGGTTGCCGCAACTTGGGAACCTTCGACACCGCCCCGCATAACTACTGAGGCCGCGTTGGGGTGTGATTAAGGGGTCGATGCGAGGTTGCGGCTGGCCAGGACCCAAATGCGTGCGATGGACGACAGCTTCGATCTCGATCTCGACTATGCCGTCTCCATCGCCGGACGGGCGCTGCGAAGCATGGCCGAACAGCGGATTGCGCCGACCCCGATCAATTTTGCGGTCTGGTTCCAGTATTTCGCAGGCAGCCATGACGATCTGCGCAACGCGATCGATCTCCTGATCGACCACAATCGTCCCTTCGACAGCCGCACCAATCAGGATCTGTTCGAGACCTACGTCGCGCCCCAGGTCAGCGCCATCGTCCTCGACACCTCCGAGCGGCTGCACGCTCTCATGGGCGCGGCGAAGGAGTTTCTGGCGACCGCGATCGCCGACAACCACTCCCAGATGGAGGCGATCAGCGAGGTCGCCGACCAGGGCAAGGCCGGCGTCGATCCGAAGGCGCTGGTCGCCCAGCTCATGAACGAGCTCGCCCGCGCCGCCGCCCGCGCGACGCGGCTCGAGGCAGGCTTTGCGGAGAAGACCCGCGAGCTCGACGTCATCAGAGACTCGCTCTCGAAGTCCGAGGAGCGGGCCCGGACCGACACGCTGACCGGCCTCGCGAACCGGCGGGCACTCGATGAATTCCTGCGCAAGGCGCAGGCTACGGCGGATTGGGGCGAGCCGCTTAGCGTGCTGATGCTCGACATCGACCACTTCAAGACCTTCAACGACAGTTTCGGCCACGGCGTCGGCGACCAGGTGCTGCGCCTGATGGCGAAGGTGTTGCGCGAAAAGGTGCGCGAGCAGGACCTGTCGGCCCGCTACGGCGGCGAGGAGCTGATCGCGGTGCTGCCGGCTGCCGATCTGGCCGCCTGTGCCGAGATCGCCGAGCGCATCCGGCATGCGATCGCCGAATGCACGATCACGCGCCGCTCGACCGGCGAGGTCCTGCCCGGCATCAGCGTGTCGATCGGCGTGGCGCAGTACCGGACGGGCGAAGCGATCACGGATCTGATCGAGCGCTGTGACCGCGCGCTCTATCTTGCCAAGAGCGGCGGCCGCAATCGCGTGGTGACGGAGCGCGAGCTCGATCGTGCCGGGGCTGCGGGCTAAAGCGTTTTCGAGCGAAGTGGATACCGGTTCGCGTAGAGAAAACGCGTCAAAGCAAGAGTCGAGAGCCCCGTTCCGAAGTCATTTGAACGCAATCGGCTCTGGCGATCAGCCCGCCAGCATCATGTCTGCCGCACCGTTCTCGATCGCCTGCACGCCGTGCTCGACGACGTTGTTGCGGCCGCGGTGTTTTGCGGCGTAGAGCGCGGCGTCGGCGGCTTCGATCAGATCGCCGGGGCGCAAGCTCTCGTTGGGCTTCGCCGCGGCGACGCCGATCGAGACGGTGACGATCATGTGGGCGGAGGTGATGTGCGGCAGGCACAGCTTCAGCACGGCCGCGCGCGCCAGCTCGCCGATTTCGACGGCGCGGGCCACGTCGGTGTTCGGCAGCAGCAGGCAGAATTCCTCGCCGCCATAGCGCGCCGCGAAGCCCATCGTGTCGGCGGCGATGCCGGACAGCGACTCGCCGAGCCTGGTCAGGCAGGAATCGCCTTCGAGATGGCCATAGGTGTCGTTGAACAGCTTGAAGTGGTCGACGTCGATCATCAGGAGCGCGAGCTCGCTGCCGTATTGCTGGGCGCGCATCCATTCGAAGTCGAGCCGGCTCTGGAAGCCGCGGCGGTTGGCAAGACCGGACAGCATGTCGATCGAGGCCATCACCGTGAGCCGGTCGTTGCTCGCGATCAGCTCGCGCTCGCGCTGGCTGAGCTGCGCGGCCATCGCGTTGAAGGCGCGGGCCAGCGGCACGAACTCGGCCGGCAGACGGTTGCGCGCCGCGCGCGCCGACAGATTGCCCTCGCCGAGACGCTTGGCCATGTCGGCCAGCATCTGGATCGGCTTGATCACCAGTTTCTCGGCGGCGATCAGCGCGCCGAGCAGGACGAACAGGACGACGAAAGCGAGCTGGAGATAGGCCGTGCGGATGTCGCGGCTCACGGCCGCGGACACCTTGTCCTCGTCGATGCTGGCGATCAGGCGCGCATTGGTCCCGGCGATGCGGATATAGCTGACCGCGCGGCGGGAGCCGTCGGCGGCGAGGAAAGAGAGCGAGCCTTCGTCCTGGTCCGACCGCAGCGCCTTGTCGGCGATCGCGGACATCAGCGGCAAGTTGTCGAGCGGACGGCCGATCGCGCTGTGCTGGTCGGCGGGCGCCGCAAGCACGGTGCCGGTGCTGTCGACGAGCACGGCGGTGATGCCGGGACGGCCACCGAGATTGCTCATGACCTTCGACATCCAGTCGAGGTTGACGGTGGCGAGGACCACGGCATCCGCCACGCCGCTGAACGCGGATACCGGGTAGACCGCCATCACGGTCGGTGACGGCACCGGCCGCGACAGGATGAAGTCGCTCAGCACGAAACGGCCGGTTTCCTGCGCCTGCTGGAAGTAAGGCCGGTCACTGAGGTCGAGGCCGACATACATGTTGTTGGTGGCGCACTGGATGCGTCCGTCCTGGCCGGCGATCAGAAGCGTGCGGATCCAGGGAAGATTCGACGGCAGGCTGGCGCGCAGCACGTCACAGCTCTTGCTGATGCCGCCGGCCGATGCCCGGATGAAGGCTTCCGATTTCAGGATGGTCTCGACCGACGAGATCACCTCGCGCTGCGCGTCCGCGCTGTGTCTTGCGACGGTAGTGAATTCAGCCGCGGCCTGCGCGATCTGCCGCGTGCGCGTGGTTTCGAGCGAACGGATGCGCTCGAACATCAAGGGCGCCACCAGAATCACCGCGAGCAACGCAAGCCGCGCCCGGATTCCGAGAACTTGCTTGAGTTTCGCTCGTTTGCGGTTGAAACTGACGTTTGCCATCTTCGCGACCCACCCCATGGGCCAAGGTAAAGCGAAGGGTTCAAAAACTCTTTCTTGAACTCGGTAAAATTGGAACTAGGCCCGCAACAATCAGTGCCGATGCGACATCATGACTGAACCCAACGCGGCGCCGGTAACCGGCCATTCACCAAACGCGCTCGCCGCGGTCGAAGCCGAAATCGCGCGCGCCTGCAGGGACGCGCGGCGCGAACGTGCGTCCGTCACGCTGATCGCGGTGTCGAAGACATTCGCCGCGGATGCGATTACACCGGTCATCGACGCCGGGCAGCGCGTATTCGGCGAGAATCGCGTGCAGGAAGCCAAGGGCAAGTGGCCCGCGTTAACGTCTGTTTACCCGGACATCGCGCTGCATCTGATCGGGCCGCTGCAATCCAACAAGGCGAAAGAGGCGGTCGCGCTGTTCGATGCCATCCATTCGGTCGACCGCCCGAGCATTTGCCAGGCGTTAGCCAAGGAAATCGAATCCCAGAACAAGCACCCGGAGCTGTTCGTCCAGATCAACGCCGGCGAGGAGCCGCAGAAGGCCGGCATCGCTCCCGGCGAGGCCGATGCCTTCATCGCGAGCTGCCGCGACACCTACGGGCTGACGATCTCCGGCCTGATGTGCATCCCGCCGGTCGACGAGCCGCCGGCGGCGCATTTTGCGCTCACCGCCAAGATCGCCGCGCGAAACGGGTTGAACAAGCTCTCGATGGGCATGAGCGCGGATTACGCGACTGCCATCATGTTAGGTGCCACCCATGTCCGCGTGGGCAGTGCGATCTTCGGGCACAGGTGAGAGCCGTCATCGACGGCAGAGAGCCATACTGACTCTCGAATTCGTCATTGCTTCGCTGCGCTCGCAACGACGGCGGTGATTAGTCGAACCCCACCGACACCTTCCCCAGCACGCCGAAATCCACCGCGAATTGATCGCCGGCCTGGATCGGCAGCGGCGGATGGCACGTGCCCGTTGTCACCACCTCCCCTGCCCGCAAGGTGATGCCGAGGCCACGCAGCTCGTTGGCAAGCCAGGCAAGTGCACCACGGGGGTCGCCGAGCACGTTCCTGCCGTGACCGAGATAGCGCTGGCCGCGCAGCGTGATCTGCGGCCGCTCCTCGACGAGGTCCATGGCGCGCCAGTTCGCGGTCGTCGCAGCGCCCAGCACGAACAGATGCGCGCAGGCATTGTCGGCGATGAGCTGCGCCTCGCCGGCGCCGGCGAAATCGACAAAGCGCGAATCGGGAATCTCGATCGCCGGATGGAAGCTGCCGACGGCGGCGAGGACCTCGTCCACGCCATAGGGCGCGGACCGGGGTGGCAGGTCGCGGCCCATGCGGAAGGCGAATTCCGGTTCGCCGACGCGCATCGCGTTGCCCTTCATCGAGGCCGTGCCGCCATCGGCGATCACGGTGTCGCTCATGATGCGGCCGGCCAGCGGTCCGGCGACGTTGATGTGCTTCTGTCCAGACTCGCTCGTTGCCGCGATCTTCCAGCCGAACAATTGTCCGAGCGATTGCGTTTCGAGCGCGGCCTGGATGGCATAACCGTCAGCGCGGCTATGCGGCCGCAACCGCGGCTCCAGCGCGTCGAACTTGGTGCCGTCGCGCCAATGTTTGACCAGCAGATGCGAAGCGGCGGCGATCTGATCCTTGTCCAGCATGCGTCCTCACCCGATGATGATTCTTGTTTTTGGTCCCAGCCGCCGCAGCAATTGCAGCATCGCCGCCTTCGTCATCGAGACGCAGCCCGCGGTCGGGCCGAAATTGTCGCGGGCCAGATGCAGGAACACCGCGCTGCCGCGGCCGGCGATGCGCGGCCTCGTGTTGTGGTCGATTTCGATGATGAAGTCATAGAGATGGTCGGCCCGCTTGAGACGGTCGCCGCCCTGCCCTTCGCCGAGCCGGATCCCCTGATTGTAGTGGCGGTCCATGGGGTCCTCGCACCAGGCGTCCTCGCCGGTGATGATCCGGGCCGGCAAAAACGTCTGCGGGCGACTGTGCCGGTCGCCCCGCCACCACAATTGCCTGGGACGGAAGCTGCCCCTCGGGGTGCCGCCATCGCCCTCGCGTTTGTTCGCCAGAATGCCGCCCCGCCCCAGCGCGACCGGAATGGTCAGCGCCCCCACGGTCAGCCAGCCCCGGCGCGGATTCCCCGCTGCAGGCTTAACGCGGATCGCAGATAATGGCCCGGCACGTCTGGGCATGGTGTAACTAGCTGAAGCGACTTTGCTTTTCATGTAAACATGCGATGTCGAATTCATTACAGGACATTCATCAGACCGCCCTGTTATTCTGGGTTAGAGTGGTTCTGGCTTGTGAATCGGTAACAGCCCACTACTTCAACACGAACAACAATAATAACGGCGACCCCCTAAACTTCCCTCGCGGCTGGGTGCAGCATTGGATGCGCGCCGAGCCGGCCCCAAAAGGATGACCCCCTATGGCCAATGCCCGCAAGATCCTGATCGTGGATGACGATACCGATCTGCGCGATACGTTGGTGGAGCAATTATCGCTGCACGAAGAATTTGAAGCCTCCGCCGTCGATACCGGCGCCAAGGGCGCGAGCGCCGCGAAGGCCAATGCCCCCGATCTCGTCCTGATGGATGTTGGCCTGCCCGATACTGACGGCCGTGAGGTTGTCCGTTCGCTGCGCAAGGGCGGCTTCAAGGCCCCGATCATCATGCTCACCGGGCATGATACCGATTCCGACACGATTTTGGGGCTGGAATCCGGCGCCAACGACTATGTCGCAAAGCCCTTCCGCTTTGCCGTGCTGCTGGCTCGCATCCGGGCCCAGCTCCGCCAGCACGAGGCCAGCGAGGACGCGGTGTTCTCGGTCGGCCCCTACTCCTTCCGTCCCGGCTCCAAGATGCTGACCGCCGCCAACGCGCGCAAGGTCCGGCTGACCGAGAAGGAAACCGCCATCCTCCGTTTCCTCTACCGGGCCGGCCAGATGCCGGTCTCGCGCGAGACCCTGCTCCAGGAGGTCTGGGGCTACAATTCCGGCGTCACCACCCACACGCTGGAAACCCACATCTACCGCCTCCGCCAGAAGATCGAGAAGGACGCCGCCAACCCGGAGATCCTGGTCACGGAAGCCGGTGGCTACAAGCTGGTGCCGTGATACGCTTCAGGGGCATGCGAATCGTTTTAGATTGCGTGCCCTCGAGCCTCGGACCTGAATGTCAATCGACGACGATGTAGCGCTTCTCGAGCGTGTCCCGACACTGCGCCTGTTGGGAGAGGCTTCGTTGCGCATGCTGGCAATCGGCTCCGAGCAGCGCGACTTCGTCCGCGGCGACATCCTGTTCAATCTCGGTGACGACGCCGATGCCGGCTTCGTGGTCCAGCGCGGCGCTTTCCGGGTTGACGATGGCGCCGGCGCGGAGATGATCGCTGGTCCCGGTGCGCTGATCGGCGAGCTTGCGCTGGTGGTGCCGATGAAGCGGCCGTCGAGCGCGATCGCGATCGAGCACGCCTCCGTCATCCGCGTCGCGCGCAGCCTGTTCCAGCGCGTGCTCGAGAGCGACCCTGCCGCCGCGGTGCGCCTGCGCGACGAATTCGCGGTCCGCTCCAGCCAGATCGCCAGCGATATCCTGATGGCGGGTGCGAAGCTGACGTCCTGAGCGGGTGACCGGCCTGCCGAAATCACACCTCCAGCGTCACCGTCACCGGCACATGGTCCGACGGACGCTCCCAGCTGCGCGCGTCGCGCAGGATGTTGAAATCACTGACCGCGTCCTTCAGCGCACGCGAGAC
Source organism: Bradyrhizobium sp. SZCCT0153 (assembly GCF_018129995.1). GTDB lineage: Bacteria > Pseudomonadota > Alphaproteobacteria > Rhizobiales > Xanthobacteraceae > Bradyrhizobium > Bradyrhizobium japonicum_G. The sequence continues at coordinate 209,720 of NZ_JAFCKS010000003.1, read as the reverse complement.
CCAGATGTGGTCGAGCCTGCGGCCGCGGTCGCCGACGGTCCAGTCGGCGGAGCGGTAGCTCCACCACGTGTAGACCTTCTCCGACATCGGGATGCGATCGCGCGCAACGTCGACCCACTCGCCGGCTTCGAGCGCCGCCTTGAGCTTCTCGGTTTCGATCGGCGTGTGCGAGACCACTTTCAGAAGCTGCTTGTGCGACCACACATCGTTCTCGTGCGGGGCGACGTTGAGATCGCCAACCAGGATGTGGCGGTCCTCGCCGCGCGGATGCAGCGGCTCGCACGCTTTCATCTCGTCGAGGAAGCGGAGCTTGTGGTCGAATTTCTCGTTCAGCGCGGGATCGGGAATGTCGCCGCCGGCGGGAACGTAGAAATTATGCAGCACCAGCGGCTTTGCGATGCCGGCCTGCGCCCCGAAGGACACGGAGATGTGGCGCGAATCCACCTTGTCGCAGAAGGTGCGGATGTCCTTCGATTCGAACGGAATCTTCGAGACGATGGCGACGCCGTGATAGCCCTTCTGCCCGTTCAGCGCGACGTGCTCATAGCCGAGCCGCTTGAAGCGCTTCAGCGGAAAGGCATCGTCGATGCATTTGGTCTCCTGGAGGCACAGCACGTCCGGCCGTGCGCTCTTCAGAAACTTCGCGACCAGTTCGATGCGCAGCCGCACCGAATTGATGTTCCAGCTTGTCAGGGAAAGACGCATGAGGAGTGCGTCTTAGCAAGCCATCGTAGGGTGGGCAAAGGCGCAAAGCGACGTGCCCACCGTCTTTTCCGGGGCTGGATTGAATGGTGAGCACGCTTCGCTTTGCCCACCCTGCGGCACCTATCCCGGCGACGGGACGCTGTAATTTGTGAAGTCGATCTTGAACATGTTGGGATCGAGCTTCTTGCTGGTGTCGAGATTATAGACCGCAAAAGTGGTGTCGTAGCCCTGCGGGTCGGTCACGGTCCATTGCTTGAGCTGGCCGTCCTTGGCGCCGAGCATGAGCAGCAGTCGGCTGGTGCCGACGACCGCCTGCCTCTCCTCGATGGTGACGCTGATGAAGAGATCGTCCGCCGTCACGTTGACGACGTTGGTGTCCTTCATAAGGTCGATCCGGTCCGACAGCAGGAAACGTAGCGGCGTCTGCGACAGCGGATAGACGTCTTGCGTCGCCAGCTTGCGGTCGCGCACCACGACCGACGATCCGTCGGCGACGATGTCGATCGGGCTCGGCGCATCATACTCGACGCGCATCTTGCCGGGCTTCTGAATGTAGAAGTCGCCTTGCGTCTTGCTGCCGTCGGGACCGACCTGGACGAAATTCCCGACCAGCGTCGAGACCGAGGACAGATAGGCGCTGACCTTGGCAGCCTGCGCCTTCTGGTTGGCATCGAAGGTCTGGAAGATGCTGCTCGGCACGTTGCGGCGTGGATCCGGGATCACCGGGTTCGGCGGCGTCTGGGTCGCCCCGGTAATCGATGGCCCCCCCGAGGGCGGAGCATTGTCGCGGCCCTTCGGCGCGGGCTTCGGCACGGGAACGTTCTGCGCGAACGATGCCGTGGTCACCATCGCGGCGGCGACGAGAAGCACGCCGGCCACGCGCGCGCTTCGCGCGGCGATGGTGGCAGCGAATCGTATGTCCGGAGGTCTGATCAACGCGTCGTCCTGTATGGCTGGGCGCCCTTTTACCGTGGTTTCGGGCAAAAGCAGATATCGATTTTGTGTGAGATCACGTTTTGAGGCCGTTCGCCTCACATGTGGCTGTCTTCTTCCTCGACCAGAATCTCGCGCTTGCCGGCGTGGTTGGCGGGTCCGACGATGCCTTCCAGTTCCATGCGCTCCATCAGCGATGCGGCGCGGTTGTAGCCGATCTGCAGGCGGCGCTGGATGTAGCTGGTCGAGGCCTTGCGGTCGCGTTTGACGATCGCAACGGCCTGCTGGAACAGATCGCCGCCGCCATCCGCGCCCATACCGCTGGCGTCGAACACGGCGCCACCATCCTCGTCCTCGGTCGGCTCTTCGGCGGTGACAGCTTCGAGATATTCCGGCTGACCCTGCGTCTTGAGGTGACGCACCACCTTCTCGACTTCCTCGTCCGACGCGAACGGGCCGTGCACGCGGCTGATGCGGCCGCCGCCGGCCATGTAGAGCATGTCGCCCTGGCCGAGCAGCTGCTCGGCGCCCATCTCGCCGAGAATGGTGCGGCTGTCGATCTTGGAGGTGACCTGAAAGGCGATGCGGGTCGGAAAGTTCGCCTTGATGGTGCCGGTGATGACGTCGACCGACGGACGTTGCGTCGCGAGGATCACGTGCAGGCCGGCGGCGCGCGCCATCTGCGCGAGACGCTGCACCGCGCCTTCGATGTCCTTGCCGGCGACCATCATCAGGTCGGCCATTTCGTCGACGATGATGACGATGTAGGGCAGCGGGTCGAGCGAGAGCTTTTCTTCCTCGTAGATCGCCTTGCCGGTCTCCTTGTCGAAGCCGGTGTGCACCGTGCGCGTCGGCTCCTCGCCCTTTGCCTTCAATTCGAGCAGGCGCGTGTTGTAGCCGTCGATGTTGCGCACGCCGAGCTTGGCCATGTTCTTGTAGCGCTCTTCCATCTCGCGCACGGCCCATTTCAGCGCGACCACCGCCTTCTTCGGGTCGGTCACGACGGGCGTGAGCAGATGGGGAATGCCGTCATAGACGGAGAGTTCGAGCATCTTCGGATCGACCATGATCAGTCGGCACTGGTCGGGCCGCAGCCGGTAGACCAGGCTCAGGATCATGGTGTTGATGGCGACCGACTTGCCGGAGCCGGTGGTACCGGCGATCAGCATGTGCGGTGTGCGCGCGAGGTCGATGATGACGGGGTCGCCGCCGATGGTCTTGCCGAGGCAGAGCGGCAGCTTCGCAACCGTGTCGACGGTCTCCTTGGCGACCAGAAGCTCGCGCAGATACACCTTCTCGCGATGCGCGTTCGGCAGCTCGATGCCGATGGCGTTGCGGCCGGGCACGACGGCGACGCGCGCCGACAGCGCGCTCATCGAGCGGGCGATGTCGTCGGAAAGTCCGATCACGCGCGATGATTTGATGCCGGGCGCCGGCTCCAGCTCGTACAGCGTGACCACGGGACCCGGATTGGCCTTCACGATCTCGCCGCGCACGCCGAAGTCCTGGAGCACGCCTTCGAGCGAGCGCGAATTGGCTTCCAGCTCGGCCTTGCTGAGCGGCTGGCGATCGCCGGCCTTCGGCGCGGCCAGCACGGAGACGGACGGAAGCTCGAACTTGTCGGAGGATTTCCTGGAAGCGGCCTTCGGTACAGCCTTCTTGCGCGGGGCGCGCGCGGCCGGCTCCTCCTCTTCCTCCTCCTCGTCCTCGTCTTCGGGCTCGTCCTCGTCATCCTCGTTTGCGGACTGCGGCGAGATTGGCGGTGCTGTGCGGCCGCTGCCGCCGAGATTTGGCTCCTGGCGGCTGAACGAAACGGCCCTGGTCTTCGGCCCGCTTGAGACCAGCGAGCGGTAAGCGGCGCCAAGCAGCCAGATCAGCCGCGCCTTGGTGCTCATCAACGCGTGGAACAGCCAGCCCAGCGACACCGAGCCGCGGTCGCTCTCCTCGTCCTCGTCGAGCGGCTTGTCGTCGTCCTCGATCTCCGTGAGGTGGTCGTCATGCGCGCGTGCGCCAAGGCCGCAGGCCATCAGGAAGGTCGCAGCCATCGCGGCGAACAGGATCGCGCCCAGCACCATGCGGTAGATCGTGCCCGGCGGCCCGAAAATCACCGCGGGCGCGCGCACCAGCGCGTCGCCGACGACACCGCCGAGGCCGGTCGGCAGCGGCCATGCGCCGCCATGCGGCCAGCAGCTGACGAAGCCTGCCGCGATCACCGTGCAGAGAATCCACGAACCGATCCGCAGCGCCTCGCGATCGAACGGCCGATGGGTCAGCATGCGCCAGCCCCAGACCGCGACCGTCAGCACCAGCATGATCGCGCCGAGTCCGAGGATCTGCATCGCGAGGTCGGCGCCGATCGCGCCGGCATAGCCGAGAATGTTGCGGATCGGGCGCGAGGTCGCGTGGCTGAGGCTGGGATCCTGCACCGACCAGGTCATCAGCGCAGCCGAGGCGATGCCCGACAGCACGATCAGGCCGAGACCCGCGAGCTCGCGCGCGCGCCGCGCCAGCCCCTCGCGGATCGACGCCGGCAGATGGCCGACCAGTGGAATGACTCGTTCGATTGCCGACATGCTCATGGGCCCGCCTAACCCAGAGTCTCGACCAGCCGGTGCAGCGCCTGCGCCGTGGTCTCGCCATCCTGCACCAGCGCGAGGCGAATGTAGCCTGCGCCGGGATTGAAGCCGTCGGGCTGGAGCCGCGCCAGATAGCTGCCGGGCACCACGCGCACGCCTGCTTGCGTGAAGAGTTTCAGACACACCGACACGTCGTCGCCGAGCTCTGACGTGTTGAGCCAGACGCAGAAGCCGGCGTCGGGCCGGCGATAGCCGTAACGATTGCCGATGATCTGGTCGGCGAGATCGAACTTGATCCGGTAGAGCCTGCGGTTCTCCTCGACATGCGCCTCGTCGCCATAGGCGACGGTTGCGACATGCTGGAGCGGCACCGGCACCTGCGGCGCAGCGATGTTGCGCAGCTCGAGAAACATTCCGATGAATCTCTTGTCGCCGGCGGCGAAGCCGACCCGCAGGCCGGGCAGGTTGGAGCGCTTCGACAGCGACTGGAACGCAACCACGCGCGTGAAGTCGGGGCCGGCGCATTCCAGCGCGCTGCCCGGTGCCTCGCGGGTGTAGATCTCGGAATAGCACTCGTCGCTGAGGATCACGAAGCCGTAGCGGTCGGCGAGCTGCTTCAACCGCCGGAAATAGTCGGGCTTGGCGACCGAGCCCTGCGGATTGGCAGGCGAGGCCAGATAGAACGCCACCGTGCGCGCCAGGGTCGCCTCGTCGATGGCGTCGAGATCGGGCAGGAAGCCGTTCTCGGCCGTGGTCGGCAGATAGACCGGCTCGCAGCCGGCTGCGCCGGCGCCGGCGCCATAGACCGGATAGAACGGGTTCGGCATCAGGATGGCGGGCTTGCCGGGGCGCGGGCCGACGTAGCGGACCGCCGCGATCGCGGCGAGGAACAGCCCCTCGCGGCTGCCATTGAGGACGAGAATCTCGTTCTCGGGGTCGAGCGGCCGCGGCAGCTTGAAGCGCGACGACAGCCAGGCGCAGGCGGCCTTGCGGAACGGGTCCGTGCCCTTGTTCGCGGGGTAACGGCCGAAATCGGCGATGTGCTTGGCAAGGACCGGGCCGACGAAGTCAGGCACGGGATGCTGCGGCTCGCCGACGGCGAGGCTAATCAAGGGCTTACCCGGCTGATGGGGGGCCAGCAGCTCGTTCAGCCGGACGAAGGGAGAGCGTTCGCTATCGGAGCTTCCACCTTCCAGCGGCGCACGGGATGAAGCGATCATAGCCATTCTGGACGCCAGCACTCTTGGAACAGCCGGTCGCACCAAGGCGCCGGCGGGAAGCGGTTCAGTTCACCATAGATAGGGCGAGGTTAAGACGCGATTAACCATCGGTCGCCGGCTCCGTCCAGAGCAGGAATAATGAGGCCGGATAACAACGGGATGCGCGGCTGTTCCAACCTCCCCCGCTTGCGGGAGAGGGAGCACACCGTTTTCCGGGCTCGATTCGACCTTCAGTGCCCCGGCAGCTTCTCGAATGTCGCCATGCCGGCGGGGATCGCGTGAAACTCCTGCTTGTCGCAGGTGTAGATCGCCATCTGCGGATGGAACTGCGCGGGCTCGTCCAGGGTGCCGACCTTCACGATCGCGGCGGGCAGGCCTGGAACCTTGGTGACCAGATGGGTGCCGCACTCGGCGCAGAACTCGCGCGTCACTGCGCGCTCGAGGTCCTTGCGCGTGAACTGCTTGGGTTGTCCGGTGATGTAGCTGAAACTCGCCGCCGGCATCGCGATGAAGGTGTTGGGCGCCCCGCCCGAGATGTACTGGCACTCGCGGCAATGACACTGCGCCTGCATCATCGGATCGCCCTCGGCGACATAGCGCACTTCACCGCAATAGCATCCGCCTTCCAAACGCATGACGACCTCCCGATTGTTGTTCTTGTGGTCGATATTTCTGCGCCGTCGGGGCGGAATGGCAATCCTTTTCTTTTGCGCCCGTTCCAAAAAGAAAGGGGCTCCAACTTGCGCTGGAGCCCCTCAACGGTCGGGACATTGCCGGGTATGTGCCCCAAACCGTAGTTGTGGGTGCGACCCCCGAGGAGGCCGCGCCCGGGAGGAGACTTACATGTTGTAGGCGCGCTCGGTGTGCTCGGTGATGTCGAGGCCTTCACGCTCGGTCTCGACATTGGCGCGGAGGCCAACGATCACATCGACGACCTTGTAGAGGATCGCCGAACCGACGCCCGACCACACCAGCGTGGTGCAGACGGCCTCGATCTGGGAGATCATCTGCGCCGTGAAGTCGTAATCGGCAACCTTCGGCGGGATCGCGGTGTAGTCGATGATGCCCGCGCCGCCGAGAGCCGGGTTGACCAGGATGCCGGTGCCGAGGGCGCCGATGATGCCGCCGACGCAGTGCACGCCGAACACATCGAGGGAGTCGTCGTAGCCGAGCGCGTTCTTCACGACGGTGCAGAAGAACAGGCAGACCACGCCGACAACGAGGCCGAGGACGATCGCACCCATCACGCCGGAGAAGCCGGCGGCAGGCGTGACGGCCACGAGGCCCGCGACTGCGCCGGAGATGACGCCGAGTACCGACGGATGACCCTTGATGATCCACTCCGCGAACATCCACGACAGCGCGGCGGCTGCGGTGGCGACGAAGGAGTTGGTCATGGCGAGGGCTGCGCCGCCGTTGGCTTCGAGGTTGGAGCCGGCGTTGAAGCCGAACCAGCCGACCCAGAGCAGCGAGGCGCCGATCATCGACATGGTCAGCGAGTGCGGAGCCATCAGCTCCTTGCCGTAGCCGGTGCGCTTGCCGATCAGGAGAGCGCCGACGAGACCTGCGATGCCGGCGTTGATGTGCACCACCGTGCCGCCCGCGAAGTCGATCGCGCCCTTCTTGAAGATCCAGCCGGCGTCGGCGTTGATCTCGTCGAGCTTGGCCTGCGCCGCGGTCTTCGCTGCAGCGTCAGTGGCAGCAGCCAGAGCCTTGGCAGCGTCCTGGATCATGTCCGGGCCGGGCCAGTACCAGACCATGTGCGCGATCGGGAAGTAGATCAGCGTGACCCAGAGCGGGATGAAGAGAGCGATCGCCGAGAACTTCATGCGCTCGGCGAAGGCGCCGACGATGAGGGCGGGCGTGATCGCCGCGAAGGTCATCTGGAAGCACATGTAGATGAGCTCCGAGATGTTGGCGTCGACCGAGAAGGTCGCAGCCTTCGAATCGGTGGTGACGCCCATCATGAAGGCCTTGGAGAAGCCGCCGATGAAGTCGGAGCCGCCGGTGAAGGCGAGGCTGTAGCCGTACACGGCCCAGATCACGGTGACGACGCAGACGGTGTAGAACACCTGCATCAGGACGGAGAGCATGTTCTTGGAACGGACGAGGCCGCCGTAGAACAGCGCGAGGCCGGGGATCGTCATCAACAGCACGAGCACTGTCGATGTCAGCATCCAGGCGTTATCTCCCTTGTTGACCGTTGGCTCGGCATAGGCTGCGGTCGCAGCGAACAGGCCGACTGCGAGAGCCGCCAATCCCGCGCCATAGGGACGCTTGAACGTCATTTTATTCACTCCTGATTGGATAAGGTTGAGCGCGAAATCAGAGGGCCGCGGCATCGGCCTCGCCGGTGCGGATGCGAACCGCATGGTCGAGATTGATGACGAAGATCTTGCCGTCGCCGATCTGTCCGGTTTTCGCGGCGGACGTGATGGCGTCGATGGTCTTGTCGACCTGGTCGGAGGCGACAGCCACCTCGATCTTGATCTTGGGCAGGAAGCTCACGGCATATTCGGCGCCGCGATAGATTTCCGTATGGCCCTTCTGGCGGCCATATCCCTTGACTTCCGTCACCGTGAGACCGTGAACGCCGATGGCGGTCAGGGCGTCACGGACTTCTTCCAGCTTGAATGGCTTGATAATCGCCATAACAATTTTCATGGGTCCTATCCCCGCTTGGGCCCGGTCCGGACGTGGCCGGGCGTTTCTCGACTGGTTCGCCACGGAGAAGTTCACTACGCGGGCACAGCCGAGACCCTTAGAATCAAATGCCGTGCCAGATCGGGCGCGTTGCCTAACGGACTATGAAAACGGGCATTTTCGCGTTTGGCGGGTATTGCGGTGCAGTGCGCTATTACGTCGCGCTCAATCCGTGGTCATGCCTGGTCAAAAAACAGGCACGACAGGCTGTCGTCACATTGTTGCTCATGTGTCGGGCAGTCGAATGGTATCTGAATATGGAGCGGTACCTCGGCGTGACGCGAAATACCGAGATCGTCCGCGTCTCTGCTCACGAGATGCGCGACACCGTTCGTTCAGCTTGAGCGGAACGAGGCTCAGCCGGTATCCGGCTGAGGGCCATTGCTGGACCCGTCAGGCGGCGTCGCGCTCGGCAAAAACCCTGTCGATCAGTCCCCATTCGACCCCTTGCTGCGCGGTCATGAAGTGGTCGCGGTCCAGGGTCCGTTCCACCTCCTCCTCGGGGCGCCGGCAATGCTGCGCATAGAGCCGGATCAGGCGCCGCTTGGTTTCCTGCATTTCGGTGGCGTGGATCAGGATGTCGGACGCCTGGCCCTGGTAGCCGCCGAGCGGCTGATGCACGTGAAGGCTTGCATTGGGCAGCGCGGCGCGGTGACCGGGTTCGCCGGCCATCAGCAGGAACGAGCCCATGGAGCGCGCGGTCCCCATGCACAGCGTATGGACCGGCGCCTTGATGAACTGCATGGTGTCGTACATCGCCAATCCGCTGGTGACCACGCCGCCATAGGAATTGATGTAGAGATTGATCGGCCTGTTCGGATTCTCCGCCTCCAGGAACAGCAGCTGCGCGCAGACCAGTCCGGACATCGCATCGTTGACCTCGCCGTTGAGGAAGATGATGCGCTCGCGCAGGAGCCGCGAGTAGATGTCGAAGGATCGTTCGCCGCGGGCGGATTGTTCGACGACCATAGGGACGAGCTGAAGCATGTCGCGCATCGGCGACCTCCATTTCTGCAGGTGATGAAAGTCTGTTTGTGGTCAGGCCGCCGCGCGCATCATGCAGCGATTGCTGTTGGCCGCCTGCGGTAGCTTGGCATGGTCGTCGCAGGCTTGCTGGATGATGCGAAAGCGGGTGCCGCCGGCTTCGTTCGGTTCGATCCGGAAGATGACGTGGCTTTCGCGAAACGGCGGCTCGGAATCGCGAAGCCGGTAGCGCACCTCTTCGCCCACGATCGATGATTCGGGCTCGATGCCCACAACGTCGGAATCCGGCAGCCAGCGCTCGCGCAGGGCCGGAATGGTCACCGCGCGCCAGACCTTTGCCGGCGGCGCATCGAGGTCGTATTCGAGGACCAAGTCTGTCTCGAGCACCAAGTCTGCGTCGGGGTGATCAGGCTTCACTGCGTCGCTCATTGATCCAGATCCTTATTGATCCATGTCCTTCAAGAGATCGGCGAGAGCTTCCATGCGTTTCGGCCAGTAGGCGCGGTAGCGCGCAAGCCATGTCCCGATGGTGGCGATCCCGTCCGGATCGACCTCGTAGTTCACAAAGCGGCCCTGCCGCTGTTCACGCACCAGGCCTGCCGCACGCAGCACCGCGAGATGCTGCGACATCGCCGGCTGGCTGATCTCCAATCCATCGCGCAAGGCGCTGGCATTCAGGCTTCCGCCAGCGAGCTTTTCGAAGACCTTGCGGCGCGTCGGGTCGGCCAGCGCCTTGAAGATGTCTGCCTCGATCATGACGAGACATAAGCATACACTTATGTGTCATGCAAGCCCGAAGCGATCTCAGGCTGTCTAGCGCTTCGCGCTGCTGGTTTGCAGCCTATTGCAGCGCCTCGCCGTGCTGCGAAATATCGAGGCCCTCGAGCTCGTGCTCGCGGGATACGCGCAAGGGCACGAACAGGCCGACCAGCCTCAACAGGAGGAAGCTCACGCCTGCCGACCAGACGAAAGTGACGGCGACCCCATAGAGCTGGATCAGGAGCTGCTGCGGATGGCCTTCGAGCAGGCCGGCGGTGCCGCCGATCGCGCTGGTGGCGAACACGCCGGCCAGCAGGGTGCCGGTCAGCCCGCCGATGCCGTGGACGCCGAACACGTCGAGCGAATCGTCATAGTCGAAGCGGTGCTTCAGCCAGGTGCAGGCCCAGTAGCAGACGAGGCCCGCGATCATGCCGATGACGATGCCGTGCCAGGGGGCCACGAATCCCGAGGCCGGTGTAATGGTGCCGAGGCCGGCCACCGCGCCGGAGATCATGCCGAGCACTGAAGGCTTGCGCCGCGTCGACCATTCGATCGCGCCCCAGGTCAGCGCGCCGGAGCAGGCTGCGAGATGGGTCGCGATGATCGCCAGCACCGCGCGCGAATTGGCCGCACCCGCCGAGCCGCCGTTGAAGCCGAACCAGCCGACCCACAACAGGCCGGTGCCCATCACGGCGAGCGACAGATCGAACGGCGAGAGATTTTCGGTGCCGTAGCCATGACGGCGTCCCATCACCTTGGCAGCGACGAGGCCGGCGGTGCCGGCCGACAGATGCACCACGAGGCCGCCGGCGAAATCCAGCACGCCCATGCTGGCGAGGAAGCCGCCGCCCCACACCCAATGCGCCAGCGGAATGTAGACGAAGATGAACCAGGCGACGGAGAACAGCAGATAGGCGGAGAAGCGCATCCGGTCGGCAACCGAGCCCGCGACCAGCGCCACAGTGATGATCGCAAACGTCATCTGGTAGAGCATGAACAGTGCTTCCGGGATCGTCTTCGCCGCCGGATTGACGCTGTCCATGGTCATGCCGGCGAGGAACCAGCGGTCGAGCGTGCCGATCCACGGGCCGTCGCCGACGAAGCACAGCGAATAGCCGAACGCGACCCAGAGAATCGAGATCATCGTCACCGCGGCGAGGCTCTGCGCCATGGTGGCGAGCACGTTCTTCTTGCGCACCATGCCGGAGTAGAACAGCGCGAGGCCCGGGATCGTCATCATCAGCACCAGCGCGGTGGCGACGATCATCCAGGCGGTGTCGGCGGTGTTGATCTGGAACTCCGCGGCATGGGCAGGTGCGGCAATGACCGACGCAAATCCGATCGGCGCAGCCATAACGGCCGCGCGGCGCAACAATCCCGCCATGTCGTTTCCCCCAGCATATTGATTGCGTCGCACGCTGTGGCGTCGTTGCCCGGTGCGATCGAAGTAGTTCGAGTTAGAGCGCGTCGCTGTCGGTTTCGCCGGTGCGGATGCGCAGCGCGTGATCGATCGGCGTGACGAAGATCTTGCCGTCGCCGATTTGCCCGGTGCGTGCCGTCGCGGTGATCACCGCGACCGCCTTGTCGGCGACATCGGAGGCGACCGCGATCTCGATCCGCAGCTTGGGCAGGAAGTTCACGACATATTCGGCGCCGCGATAGATCTCGGTATGACCCTTCTGGCGGCCATAGCCCTTCACCTCGGTCACGGTCATGCCGTGGACGCCGATCGCGGTCAGCGCCTGGCGGACTTCATCGAGCTTGAAGGGTTTGATGATCGCGACGACGAGTTTCATGGTCAGGCCTATTCCCCGGGATGCGCCGCGCCGTATGTCCCCGGCGCCGCGTCAATCTGGCATCTTTCCGGGCAAATGGCATAAAAAACTTGCAGATTGAAGCGGAAAAACGTTTGGCCATGTGAACGGCCGCCTCTGTACAGGGCATCCGTTCATCCTCCACAATGCATTTTTGGCATGGATGCGGTGAACCGAAGCGTCCCGGCCGGTACAAAAGTATGTTTGGGGGGACGCTTCATGGCGAGTTGGTTCTACGCATCCGAGGGCAAGCAGCAGGGGCCTTACCCGGAAGGGCAATTCCGCGACTTGATCGCGCAAGGAATTGTGCGCCCGGATACGCTGGTGTGGTCGGAGGGCATGGCCGGCTGGCAGAAGGCCGCCGAAATTCCCGGACTGATCGGCGGCGGCGCGCCTCCGATGGTGCCGACCGGCGGTCCGCCGATGATGGGGCGCGCTGGTTATGGTGGCGCCGGTGGCGAAGGACCGCTGACGGCTGATTTCAGCGTGTTCGGTCTGCTTGGGCGGGCCATCGTGTTCGTCATCGGCATGATCCTGGTCATTCCGGCGCCGTGGGTCGCGGTCTGGTTCTACAAATATATAACGTCGCACATTCAGGTGCCGGGCCGCCCGAATTTCGATTTCGCGGGTCAGCCGATGGACATCTGGTGGGCGTTGATGGCCAACGCGCTCCTGACCTATGCCGGCGCCACCGGCATTTCGTACGCGCCGCTCGTTGCGACGGTGATCAATGCCTTCCTCGCCTGGGTGATCCTCCGCTGGATCGTGGCCAATCTCTCCTCCAACGGCGAGCGGCTGCCGATCTCGTTCCAGGGTAGTGCGATCGGCTATGTCGGCTGGTATCTGCTGATGCTCATCTCGACCATCACCATCATCGGCTGGGCCTGGGTGCTGGTGTTCTGGATGCGCTGGATCTGCCGCAATACCGAGGGCACGCGGCGCGAGATCGTGTTCAACGGCACTGGCTGGCAGGTCCTGTGGCGTACGGTGGTGTTCTCGCTGGCCTGTAGCTTGATCATCCCGATTCCGTGGATGCTGCGCTGGTACGGCCGCTGGTACGTGTCGCAATTCGGACTCGTCGACCGCGGGGCTGCCGCTCGCGGCTTCTGATCATCTGCGCTCGCGCACGGAGCCTTCCTGCGCGACGGAGGCCACGAGCGTGCCGTCGGGCTTGAAGATCGAGCCACGGGTCAAGCCGCGGCCGCTTCGCGCGCTCGGCGAATCCTGCGCGTAGAGCAGCCATTCGTCGGCGCGGAACGGGCGGTGAAACCACATCGCGTGATCGAGGCTCGCCGGCATCATGCGCTTGTCGAACAGCGTGCGGCCGTAGCGCGCCATGATTGCATCGAGCAGCGAGAAGTCCGACGCATAGGCCAGCGCGCACATGTGCAGCGCCGGATCGTCCGGCAGCGTTGCCGCGGTCTTGATCCAGACATGAATGCGGCCGTCCTCGATCTTCTGGCCGAAATAGCGGCCGAGCTCGACCGGGCGCAGCTCGATCGGACGGTCGGATTCATAGTAGCGGCGGATGAACTCCGGCATCTCCTTGAACATCGGCTGCTTCGCTATTTCCTCCGCCGTCAGCTTTTCCGGCGGCGGCACGTCGGGCATCCTGTCCTGATGATCGAACGCGCTCTCCTCCTCGGCATGGAACGACACCATGATCGAGAAGATCGCGTTGCCGTGCTGGATCGCGGTGACGCGGCGCGTCGAGTAGCTCTTGCCGTCGCGCAGGCGCTCGACCTGGTAGATGATCGGGATCTGCGGATCGCCCGGCAGGATGAAATAGCAATGCAGCGAATGCGGCAGCCGGCCCTCGACGGTGCGGCACGCCGCGACCATCGCCTGCCCGATCACCTGGCCGCCGAACACCCGCTGCCAGCTCGTCTTCGGACTGTTGCCGCGAAACAGATTCACCTCGAGCTGTTCGAGGTCGAGAATCGAGATCAGGTCGATCAGGCTTTTGGACATGGAATTGAGCTTTCCCCTTGCCGTCCCGGATTCGCTGCTCCGGAATGACACAATAGGGCCTTCCGCCCTTGTTTCACCGCACTGTTTCGCCCACCTCAAGTCTGCTAGCAAGACCAAGAAAAGGCGAAGCGTTAGCCGGGAACTGGGTATGTCGGTACAGGGTAGCATTGTCATTGGCGGCGGCGCATTTGCGGGCCTCGCGCTTGCGCTGGCGCTGCGCCAGGGGCTCGGGCCCGAGATTCCCGTCATCGTCGCCGATCCGGCGCTCGGCACGCGCCCGAGCCGGGACCCGCGCGCGACCGCAATCGTGGCCGCCTGCCGCCGCCTGTTCGAGGCGATCGGCGCCTGGGACGACGTCCGGGGCGAGGCGCAGCCGATCCTCGACATGGTCGTCACCGATTCCAAGCTGGAGGACGCCACCCGTCCGGTGTTCCTGAATTTCGCCGGCGACGTCGCGCCGGGCGAGCCCTTCGCGCATATGGTCGAGAACCGCCGCCTGATCGATGCGCTGGTGGTGCGCGCCGAGGCCGAGGGCATCGATCTGCGCGCGACCACCGTGTCGTCCTACGATTCGCGCAGCGAAGGCATCGACGTGACGCTCGGCGACGGCAGCGTCATTGCCGCGAGCCTGCTGGTAGCCGCCGATGGTGCAAGGTCGAAGCTGCGCGAGCGCGCCGGCATCGCCACCCATGGCTGGGAATATGACCAGTCCGGCATCGTCGTCACCGTCGGCCACGAGCGCGATCACGAAGGCCGCGCCGAAGAGCACTTCTTGCCCGCGGGCCCGTTCGCGATCCTGCCGCTATCCGGCAAGCGCTCCTCGCTGGTCTGGACCGAGCGGCGCAGCGAAGCTGCGCGCATCGTCGCATTGAGCGAGGAGGAATTTCACGCCGAGCTCGAGCAGCGCTTTGGCCTGCATCTCGGCGAGGTGAAGGCGCTCGACAAGCCGCGCGCGTTTCCGCTGTCCTATTTCGTCGCACGCTCCTTCATCGCCGAGCGCCTCGCGCTGGTCGGCGATTCCGCGCACGTCATCCACCCCATTGCGGGCCAGGGCCTCAACATGGGGCTGAAGGACGTCGCGGCGCTGGCCGAGGTCGTCGTCGATTCTGCGCGGCTCGGCATGGATCTCGGCGCAGCGGACGTGCTCGAGCGCTACCAGCGCTGGCGCCGCTTCGACACCATGGCGATGGGCGTTGCCACCAACTCGCTGAACTTCCTGTTCTCCAACCAGTCGACGCTGCTGCGCACCGTTCGCGACATCGGCCTCGGCCTCGTCGACCGCGCTCCGCCGCTCAAGAATCTCTTCATCCGCCAGGCCGCGGGTCTGACCGGCGAGATACCGCGGTTGCTGAAGGGCGAGGCGCTGTAGCAATCGCGCAAGCCTTGGCCCCTCATCCTGAGGAGCGCGCTTGCGCGCGTCTCGAAGGATGAAGGCCGAGGTGAGAATAGGGTTTTCATGGTTCGAGACGGCGCTGCCGCGCCTCCTCACCATGAGGGCTATCGGATCAATCGATCTTGCGCGCCTCTTCCGGCAGCATGATGGGGATGCCGTCGCGGATCGGATAAGCGAGCTTGGCGCTGCGCGAGATCAGCTCCTGCTTCGCGGAATCGAACTCCAGCGGGCCCTTGGTCAGCGGGCAGACCAGGATCTCCAGCAATTTGGGATCGACGCTGGCTTCGGGACGTTCGGTGGGCGCGTTCATGGGTGTCTCCGGCAGTCGGTTGCCTCTAGCATGGAAATCCGCATCCGCCCACCGCGGGCTCAGGCGGAGACCATCCGCAGGACCTCGTCGAGCAGGGCCTGGAGCCGCGCCGCCGGGACCGGTGCGCCGGACAGCGCGAAGCCGAGAAAGGTCCAGTACAGGATTTGCGCGCGGGCCTGCGCCGCCGCGGCGGCCAGCCCCCGCTTCGCCAGCAGCGCTTCGATATAGTCGAGCCTGCGCCGGTCGATGGCGCGGACCGCCGCTTGCGCCGCCGCATCGAACGCCGCCCAGTTCCGGACCGCGCGCTCGAGGTCGAGCCGCGCGCCGAACGATCTTCGGAGCAGGGCCTTCAGCGGCTCGTCCGTGGCGGCCTCGACGTCGGCAATGATCTGCTCGGCTGCGATCTCGCGCCAGCGCTTGAGCACGGCGGCGTGGAACGCGCCGAGATCCACGAAATGCCAGTAGAAGCTGCCGCGCGAAACGCCCATGGCTTTCGCCAGCGGATCGGCCTTCAGCGCAACGAAGCCGCTCCTGGCGAGTGCCTTGAGCCCCTCCCTGATCCAGTCGTCTGCGGAGAGCTGTTCGGTCATGTCCGGTTCCCGAAATCTGACCATACACTAGTGTATTGACAGGCGGCGCACCAGCGCCTATCTCACCATACATAAGTGTATGGATGTGAAATTTCGAGGAGTTCCGACGATGCGCGATCTCTTGCTCCAATGCGCCGGCGTCCTGACCATTGCCGTGGCCCTCATCCATGGCATTCTCGGCGAGACCAAGGTCTTCGCCCGCGCCCGCATCGAGCCGGAGCGGCTCCGCACCCTGATCCGCCTGGTCTGGCAGGCCTCGACCGTCGCCTGGATCGGCGGTGGCGTGCTCCTGATCGCGGTGCCCTGGATGGATTCGGAGCCGGCGCGCCACTGGATCGTCGCCACCATGGCCGTCGTGTTCGGCTTCTCCGCCGCCGCCAACGCATGGGCCACGCGCGGCCGGCACTTCGGCTGGATGGCGCTCAGCGCCGTCGTCGCCATGGCCGTTGCGGGCTACTAGGTGAGACGTCGCCAAATTGAGCCGTCATCGAGCCCATGAGACGTAAGGCCGCATCGATCCTTCAAATGCATGCTGCTTACGGAGAGCGCTGATCTTTTTCGGATCGTTAGAATATCTCTAAAGCCTGCAGGCCCCGAACCGGATTGACTTCATCATGTGCTTTGCTTCCTTCGGTCCCGCTTCGCGCCAGGCGTAGCGTCCACGACAGAAGAGGAGACGTTCGTGAAGGTCATTCGTGTTGTTGCCATTGCGTTGACGATCGGGATTGGCACGGGATCGGCGGCGATGGCCGACGGTTTCAAGAACTGCACCAAGCTCGACAAGGCGGCGTGGAAGCCGGCGAGCGAAGCCGAAGCCAAGGCCAAGGCGCTCGGTTACGAGGTGCGGCGCTCCAAGATCGAAGGCTCGTGCTACGAGGTCTATGGCGTCAAGGAAGGCAAGCTGTACGAGCTGTTCTACAGCCCCGAAGATCTCAGCCTGAAGCACACGATCGCCAAGTGAATCGCCAATTGAATTGCGTCAAGTGACGTCCTGGGATGCGGGCTTGATCGAAGAAGCGGGACCGGACGCGCGCGGGGAGTCCAGCCGGACCCCCGCGGATCGAACCACCTCGCGGACGGTCGCGGTCTGGGACCTCCCGCTTCGCCTCTGGCACTGGGCGCTCGCAGCCGGCATTCTGGCCGCCTGGTTCACGCCCACCGTCCATGACGGCCTTCACCGCATCGTCGGCTACACCGTGATCGGGCTTCTCGCTTTCCGACTGGTCTGGGGTTTCCGGGGAAGCCGCTATTCGCGTTTCCGCATGGTCGGCGTCAGGCTTCGTGCCGCGCCGCGCTACCTCTGGAATCTCCGCCGCGGCATCACCGGCCGCTATATCGGGCTCAATCCCGCCGGCACGTTGATGCTGGTGGCGCTGCTGGCCTCGCTCGCCGTCTCGACGATCACGGGCGCGATGTCGGTGACCGTGACCTTCTTCGGCGTCTGGTGGGTCGAGGACACCCACCATTATTCATCCGACGCGGTCATCGTCCTGGTCGTGCTGCACGTGCTGGGCGTGCTGTTGATGGGGCTGCTCCAGCGCGAGAACTTGATCCGCGCGATGATCACCGGACGCAAGCGCATTCGCAATCGCCTCTAGACGTTCGTTGCCGATCACTGCGCGTTCGACGGCCGTCGATGGCGCTACACCTCGAGCGCAAATTTTCGCAAATCAAATTGGACAAGCAGCGTTAACGCACCGGTAAGCATGCAATCAGGCGTTGCACAAAATTAACGCGATGAATGTTTAGCCCGTTCACCATCGACGATATTGACGAGGGAGCGCTATTTTGATGTTCCGCGTTTTTTCCTGCGTTACGGCCGAGCACGATTGGCGACTCGTCGTACTTGCTGGCTTGGTATGCTTCATTGCAAGTATTGTTGCGGTCAGCATCTTTCATCGTGCGATCGCCTCGCGAGCCTGGGCGCGGTTGATCTGGATCGCGATTGCCGGCGCCGCCATCGGCTACGGAATCTGGGCAACGCATTTTGTCGCAATGCTCGCCTATGAGCCCGGCGTCTCGACCAATTACGGCCTCGTTCTGACAGCGCTGTCGCTCGCCGCGGCGATGATCCTGACTTCAGGCGGTTTTGGCGTTGCGGTCGCCAATTCCGGCCGGTGGCGCGCAGCTGCCGGTGGCGGCATTATCGGCGCCGGCATTGCAAGCATGCATTATATCGGCATGTGGGCCCTCGAGGTGCCGGGTCGTGTGACCTGGTCGCCAGGGCTGGTGTTGATCTCGATCGTCCTCGGCATGGTCCTGGGGTACGCTGCGCTCGCGGTTGCCCTGGGCCGCAAGGACAAGTGGGGGACCTTTGCTGCGGCGCTGCTGCTGACGCTCGCCATCGTGTCGCACCATTTCACGGCCATGGGGGCCGTCCAGATCGTTCCAGACCCTACGCTGGCAAACGATACATTGTCGCTTTCTCCGGCCTTCCTCGCCGCGGCTATTGCTGGCGTGGCCCTATCTGTGCTCGGGATGAGCTTCGTCGGCGTGCTGGCGGATCGCCGCCTTGCGACCCGAACCAGCAGGTTCGAGCAAATCATCAGCGAGCTCTCGCTCGCCAGGCAACAGGTGGAAGATTCGCAACAGGAAATCCAGGACCAGAAACTCAGGCTCGATACAGCCATCAACAACATGGTCGAGGCCCTGTGCATGTTCGATGCGGAGAAGCGACTTGTCGTCTGCAACGAGCGCTATGCCCGGCTCTATCGGCTGCCACCAGAGCTTCTGAGAGCGGGGACGCCGCACGTCGACATCATCAGGCATCGCGTCGTGACTGGCATCCTCAAGAGCGACACCAGCGAAGGCGCTGCGGTGCAATTCCTCTCGAAACTGGCCGCGTTGCCGTTCGATGCAGTCTCGAGCAGAATCGACGAGTTCGCGGATGGTCGGTTGATCTGCGTGACGCGACAGCCCATGGCCGGCGGCGGGTGGGTGGCCACGCATCTTGACGTCACCGAGCAACGCCGGTCCGAGGCCAAGATCGCTCATATGGCACAACACGATGCGTTGACCGATCTGCCAAATCGCGTGCTGCTCAGGGAGCGGATGGAGCATGCCATTGCAGTTACGCGCAATGGCGGCCTCGATCTGGCTGTACTCATGCTCGATCTCGATCGCTTCAAGGAAGTCAACGACACGCTAGGACATCCGGCGGGTGATTCCCTGTTGCGCGCCGTTTCTGCGCGTCTGCGCGAATGCACCGCGGAAACCGCGTTGATTGCCCGGCTGGGCGGCGACGAGTTCGCGGTGATTGATTACGTGACCAACCCGGCCGTGGAGGCCGCCGCCCTTGCCGAGAACATCAGAAAGGCGCTTTGCGAACCGTTCGATCTCGGCGATCACCGGGTCACGGTGGGCACCAGCATCGGCATCGCCATCGCGCCACGCGATGGCAACGATCCCGACGTGATCATGAAGAGCGCCGATCTCGCTCTCTACTCGGCCAAGAGTGGTGGACGTGGCGCATTCCGTTTCTTCGAGCCGGAACTCGACGCGCTCATGCATGCGCGGCGCAACCTGGAGCGTGACATGCGGAATGCGATTGCCGGCCGCCAGTTCGAGCTCCATTACCAGCCGTTCGTCAGTCCCGTGACCGGCAAGGTCAATGGTTTCGAGGCCTTGCTACGCTGGCATCACCCGCAGCAAGGTCTGGTCATGCCGAGCGAATTCATCCCGCTTGCGGAGGAGACCGGCTTGATCGTGCCGCTGGGAGAATGGGTTTTGAGAACCGCCTGTGCGGAAGCCGCCAAATGGCCTGCGCATGTCAGGATCGCGGTTAACCTGTCTCCCGCCCAATTCAGGAGCACGGAGATTGTTCCGGTCGTTATCGGTGCGCTGTCGAGTTCGGGAGTTGCGCCGCACAGACTTGAGATCGAGGTCACAGAGACGGTGATCATGCATGACAGCGAAGCGGTTTTCGCGGTACTCGGCCAATTACGCGAGCTCGGTGTGCGAATCGCCCTGGACGATTTCGGCACCGGCTATTCATCGCTGAGCTTTCTGCAAAAGTTCCCGTTCGACAAGATCAAGATCGACCGCAGCTTCGTCAACGAACTGTCCAGCGCGAGGGTAGAGGCGCGCCATCTCGCGCGAGCGGTGCTTCGTTTCGCAGTCAGCCTCGGCAAGACGACGACCGCCGAAGGCGTTGAAACGAAGGAGCAGCTGGATATCCTCTGTGAGGAAGGGTGCGTAGAAACGCAAGGCTACTATTTCAGCCGGCCGATGCCTGCATCCGACATCGCCAGAATGCTGCGGCGAGGTGCCGGAGCAGCCGTCCGCGCTGCCTGAGCGTTCAGGCCCTTACTGCAGCGGCGGATCGCCGCTGGTGCGCTTCTTGGCGAGATCCATCTCGGTGACCGCGATCAAGATCTCGGCGCGGGTCTTCAGGTCGGGCGCTTCCAGCATGGCCTGCTTCTCCGCGGGGCCATAGGGCGACATCATCGCCAGCGCGTTGACCAGCGCCTCGTTGGGCGCGCTCTCGACGCCTTCCCAGTCGACCTTGAGATTGTTGGCTTTCAGGAAGTCCGCCAGCACCACCAGCAGCGCCTCGCGATCGACCTCGTCCTCGCCCATGCGGGCGGTGAAGTCGTCGACGAAGGCGAAGAAATCCGCCTTGCATTGCCGGTAGGCGGTCAGCACTTCCAGTTCCTCGACCACCTTGAAGCGCGAGACGCCGGTGAGCTCGAGGATGTAGCGGCCGTCGCCGGATTCGGCGAGCTGGGTGATGCGGCCGACGCAACCGACCCGGAACAGCGCCGGCTTGTCGGAATTCTTCGGCGAGTGCGCCGCGTCGGGCTGGATCATGCCGATCAGTCGATGGCCGTCGCGCAAGGAATCATCGACCATCGAAAGATAGCGCGGCTCGAAGATGTTGAGCGGCATCTGGCCGCGCGGCAGCAGCAGCGCGCCCGGCAGCGGAAACAGCGGAATGATCTCCGGAAGGTCGGCGGGCCCGCGATATTCGATGTTGATCGGCATCTGGTCCCCCGCTGACTCTGCTAGAGCATGATCCGGATTCGAAGGACCGCGTTGGCGCAAACTGTGCAGCGGTTTTCCGACAAGATCATGCTCCAGCAATAACCCCGCCCTACGAAAACAGGATCGTCGACAAGCGCTTGCGTCCGTCGACGGTTGCATCATCCATGCCGCCCCAGGCCTCGAAGAACTGCACGAGCTGCTTGCGGGCGCCGTCGTCGTTCCATTTGCGGTCGCGCCTGACGATCTCGAGCAGCTGCTCGGTGGCGGCTGCGCGGTTGCCTTGCGCGTTGAGAGCGGTGGCGAGGTCGAATCGTGCCTGATGATCGAGCGGGTCTGCGGCGACTTTCTGTTCCAGCTCGGCGACGGGCCCGAGCTGCTCCGCCTGCTCGGCGAGATCGATCGCGGTCTGCACCGCTTTCACCGCGGGGTCGTTGCGCTTGGATTCCGGCACCATGGCCAGCGTCTGCTTGGCCTGCTCCATCGCGCCGGAGACGGCGTAGCACTTCGCAAGCCCGGCAAGGGCCGCGACATTGGTCGATTCATGCTGCAGCACTTCAGCGTAGATCTGGGCGGCCGCGGCGGCATCGCCCTCGGCGAGCACAGCCTCGGCCTCTTGCAGGATTTCGGCGACGTTCGGCTCGCCCGGCGCGGTCACGCCCTTGGTGAGCTTGTCGATGAAGGCGTTGAGCTGGCTCTCCGGCACAGCGCCCATGAAGCCATCGGCCGGCTGGCCGTTGACGAAGGCGATCACCGCCGGAATCGACTGGATGCCCATCTGGCCCGGGATCGCCGGATGCTGGTCGATATTCATCTTGACCAGCTTGACCTTGCCCTTGGCCGCCTTGACCGCCTTTTCAAGCACGGGGGTGAGCTGCTTGCAGGGGCCGCACCACTCCGCCCAGAAATCGATCAGCACCGGCTGGCGCTTCGATTCCTCGATGACGTCCTTCACGAAGGTCTGGGTGGTGGTGTCCTTGATCAGATCGGTCGCAGCCGGGCCCGCCGCTCCGTTACCCTGGTCGATGATCGTCACGGGATCCCCTCGTCTGTCTGGAATGGCGGGTCTTTAGCACGTCGCCAATTCATATGCTTCGCTGTCGGCCCTAAAATTGGGCCGGGGCGGCCGAATTTCAATCCATCGCAGCCGATTCGGCGGTTCCCAGGCTTTTTTGATCGATTCGGCCGGGTTCGGGCCCTCATATGGGCCGGAAGATGCGAATCTATGCCGCCGGTAGCTGTTGCATTCGCCCTCCGCTTTTGGCATACGACAGCCGTTGCCGGCGCAGTCATGCGACCGACACAGGATGCGGGTGTAGCTCAGTGGTAGAGCACGACCTTGCCAAGGTCGGGGTCGAGGGTTCGAGCCCCTTCGCCCGCTCCAATTTTTGCCAGAGCATCCAGCCGATCTGGACGGAATCGTGGTTTTTCACGCTGCTGGCAGCTGTGTTGGATCCCACATGACAATTCTGGTCACCGGTAGCGCAGGCCATCTCGGGGAGGCCCTTCTCCGCACGCTGCGCGGGCGCGGGTCGCCGGTGCGCGGGGTCGATCTGAAACCATCGCTCTTCACCGATGCCGTTGGCTCGATCGTCGACCCCGACTTCGTGCGGCGCCAGATGGAGGGCGTCACGGCCGTGATCCACACCGCGACGCTGCACAAGCCGCATGTGGCGACCCACAGCAAGCAGGACTTCATCGACACCAACGTCACCGGCACGCTCAATCTGCTCGAGTCGGCCACGGCGGCCGGCGTGCGCAGTCTTGTCTTCACCAGCACCACCAGCGCATTCGGCTCGCGGCTCCGGCCGGAGGCGGGACAGGCCGCGGTGTGGGTCACCGAGGATTTGCCGCCGATCCCGAAGAACATCTACGGCACGACCAAGCTGATGGCGGAGAATTTGTGCGAGCTGTTCTTTCGCGAACGCGGGCTGCCCGTCGTGGTGTTGAGGACTTCGCGCTTCTTTCCGGAGGAGGACGACGATCCGGCGATGCGGACGGCTTACCCGCTGGACAACGCGCAGGCCAACGAGCTGCTCTATCGCCGGCTGGACATAGCGGACGCGGTGAGCGCCCATCTGCTTGCCGTCGATCGCGCGCCGCAGCTCGGCTTTGCGCGTTACATCATCTCCGCCACCAGCCCGTTCGAGCCGCGCCATCTTGCCGCGGTTGCGCGCGACGCGGCCGGTGTCGTGCGCGGGCTCTATCCGGAGTGTGTGCAGCTCTATGCGGCGCGTGGCTGGCGGCTATTCCCCGAGATCGACCGCGTCTATGTCAACGCGCGGGCGCGGCGCGAATTGGGCTGGCGGCCCGAGTTCGACTACGCGCATGTTCTGAACAGCCTGCGTGAGCGGACCGACTTTCGCAGCGCACTGGCGCGCGAGGTCGGGTCGAAGGGTTATCATGACACGGTGTTCGCGAGCGGGCCCTACCCCGTCGCCACGTAAGCGCCTTGATTGCCGTTTTGCCCGACGCATCAGACGACTGGCCGCCGTCACCGCGCGCAACTCGGCCCGAGCCGTTCTACTGTGCATGGGGTTGTTTTCGCATTTTTTGTGCGAGCCGGCCCCGGCTGCCCGCAAATGAGCCACGGGCCATTTCGATTCCGCGTTGCAGCGAGAGCATTTTGCCGTCGGCTGCCTCGCGCCTGAAGCAAATCCGTCTCAACTTTTATTGAGCGCAACCGCAGTGCACGGGGCGCGCTTCTCAGCGCTCGCAGATGTGCTAACCTTTTTGCGTCTGCCTGTCGGGCAGACCCATACTTCGCCTCTCGACTAGCCATAACAAAATAATGTGCAGCCCTGACGGCTGCCTTAGGGGAGTGACGCGATGAAATCGATGATCCATCGATCCGTGTTGGCGCTTGCAGCGGTTGCCCTTCTTGCGGGAACCAGCACCGTCAATGCCCAGGACAAAAGCAAACCGCTGAAGAAGTACGAATCCGGCACCAAGGAATTCTGGACCCATCCGCCGGATGACTGGTTCCTTGGCGACGAGACCGAGGCGCAGAAGGGCCTCGCGCCGCCCTCGGGCCCGCCCACCGGCGCGTCCGACGCCGAGCTCGCCAACATCGTCAAGAAGGTGAAGCTGCCGGCAGGCTTCAAGATGGAGGTCTACGCCTCCGGCGTGCTGGCGGCGCGGCAGATGGCCTGGGGTGACAAGGGCACGCTGTTCGTCGGCTCGTTCGGCCTCGGCAACGTCTACGCCATCAAGGACAACAACGGGAAGAAAGAGGTCAAGACCATCCTCAAGGGCCTGAACATGCCCACCGGTCTCGCCTTCAAGGACGGTGCGCTCTACGTGATCGCCGTCGACAAGCTGATCCGTTACGACAACGCGGAAGCCAATCTGGACAAGCTCGGCGACGGCAAGGTCGTCTATGACGACATGCCGTCCTATGCCGCGCATGGCTGGAAGTACATCGCGGTCGACAAGGAAGGCTGGTTCTACATTCCGTTCGGACCGCCCTTCAACATCGGCGTCCCCCCGACCAGCGTGTCGCAGATCCGCCGCGTCGATCCCAAGACCGGCAATGCGGAAATCTACGCGCTCGGCGTCCGCAACTCGGTCGGCGGCGACGTCGATCCGCGCACCGGCAAGTACTGGTTCACCGAGAACGCGCGCGATTGGGTCAGCGATGATCTGCCCAGCGACAAGCTGAACATGATCTCGAAGTTGGGTGAGCATTTCGGCTATCCCTATTGCCACCAGGGTGACCTGCCCGATCCGAAGTTCGCGATGGGTCACAAATGCTCCGAGTTCACGCCGCCCGTGCTGAACCTCGGCGCACATGTCGCTCCGCTCGGCATGAAGTTCTATACCGGCGACCAATTCCCCGCCGAGTACAAGAACAACATCCTGATCGCCGAGCACGGCTCCTGGAATCGCCACAAGTACCAGGGCGGTCGCATCATGCGCGTGATCGTCGGGCCCGACGGCAAGAACGCCAAGCAGGAGGTGTTCGCCTCCGGCTGGATCGAGGGCGACCAGGGCTATCTCGGCCGTCCTGACGACATCATCCTTGCCAAGGACGGCTCGATCCTCGTCGCCGACGACTGGGCCGGCGCGATCTACCGCATCAGCTACAGCAAGAAGTAGGGCGACGTAAGAAAGAGGCTGCGGTGGCCGACTGGCGCCGCAGCCTTTTTCACGCCGTGCGGCAGGCTTGTAGTGGAACACGTTCGTCATGCCCGGACTTGATCCGGGCATCCATCAAACAAGAAAACTCCTTGAATATGGGATGGATTGCCGGGCCTGCGCCCGGCAACGACAGTCGGGAGAAATCATCGATGCGGATTGTTCGGTTCGGACTGCTGTCGGCGGCGATTCTGCTCACGCCGGCTTCTCACGCCGCGGACAACGCCGCGATCAAGGAGAAGGCCGCGGTCTGCGCCGGCTGCCATGGCGAGAACGGCATCTCGCAGACCGAGAACATTCCCTCGCTCGCCGGCCAGCCGGATCAATTCATCCAGTGGCAGCTCGTGTTCTTCCGCGCCGGCTCGCGCAAGAACGAGCAGATGCAGCCGATCGCCGAGCAAATCACCAACGAGGACGTCCGCAATCTCGGCGCCTATTTCGCGGCGATGGCGCCGCCGACAGCGGCGGAGGACAAGGATCCGGACCTGTCGAAAAAGGGCGCGCAAGTGGCCGTCGGCCGCCGCTGCGCCTCATGTCATACGGATAGCTTCGCCGGCACCAAGGCCGTCGCGCGGCTCGCGGGCCAGCGCGAGGAATACCTCGTCAAGGCACTGCATGATTACAAGAGCAGTCAACGCGTCGGCGGCGGCGGCGCTGCGATGGCCGACGTCGCCTATCACATGAGCGACGAGGAAATCACCGCCGTCTCGCACTATCTCGCGTACTTCAAATAATGCGGAGTGCGGGGTTACGACCTACCCCGCCCGCTGCTTCTCATACGCCTTCAAATGCGTATAGGCGATGCGCAGCTTCGGCACCGGCACCTTGGCGGCATCGGCGCGCGCGATCAGGTCGCCGATGACGTGATCGGCTTCGACCGGCAGGCCAGCCTTGATGTCGCGGAACATCGAGGCCGTCATCGGCGAGCCCTCGGTGGTGAGATTGCCCTTCACGCGCTCGAAGAACGGCCCTCCCGGCGTGTAGCCCGACGCGGTGGCGATTGCGCTGGTCTCGTCCAGCATGCCGAGCAGAAAATCCCTGCCGCCGGGGGCAGCGAGAATGTTGCCGACCGAGGTGCGCATCAGGCTTGTGGACGCTGCGAGCGAGGACAGGAACACCCACTTTTCCCACATGTCCTGCATGATGTTCTGGCTGGCGGTGGCGCCATTGATGCCGCTCTTGAACGCCTCGTCGATCGCCTTGACCCGATCCGACAGCTTGCCGTCGCGCTCGCCGTAATTGATCGATTGCATCGGCTGCAGCTGCACCACCTCGCGCTTCTCGTTCAGCGTCGCGGCGATGGCGCACAGACCGCCGAGCACGCGCTCGACGCCGAATTTCCGGTCGAGGATCTCGAGATGCTTCATGCCGTTGAGCATCGGAATGATCGCTGTATCAGGCCCGACCGCCGCAGCGAACGAATTGATGGCGTCATCGAGGTCGAACGCCTTGCAGCTGAGCAGCACGATGTCGAACTTGTCCCTGAGCTTGTCGGCCTGAACGGTCGGCGGATTTTTCAAGGTCACGTCGCCGTTCGGGCTCTTGATGACGAGGCCGGCGCTCGCAAGTTCGGCGGCGCGGCGCGGCCGGACCAGGAAGGTTACGTCGCGGCCGGCCTGCAACAGCCTGCCACCAAAATAGCCGCCGATGGCGCCGGCGCCGACCACGAGGATGCGCATGGGATTGTCCTTGTTATTGCTATTGCTATTGGCGGTCTATCATAGTCGTCATTGCGAGCGAAGCGAAGCAATCCAGAATGCTGCCGCGGTCACATTCTGTCGCTGGAGAATGAGTGGCTATTTCCCCGACACCATCTCCTCGACCTCGCGCAACTGCTCCTTGCCGAAGAACATCTCGTTGCCGACGAAGAAGGTCGGCGAGCCGAACGCGCCGCGCGCGACCGCCTCCTCGGTGTTCTTGATCAGCCTGCCCTTGACCTCGGGCTCCTGGGCGCGGGCGAACAGCTTTTGGGCATCGAGACCGGAGGACGCCAGCGCCTTCGCCGCGACGTCCGGATCGTCCATCTTCTTCGGCTCGCGCCACATGTGGTGGAAGGCGGCCTCGACGTATTTTTCGAACACGCCCTCAAGCTGTGCCGCGATCGCGGCGCGCATCAGGTTCAGCGTGTTGACGGGGAAGTTGGGATTGAAGACGTAGGGCTGGACCTTGAAGCGCTTGATGAACCGCTCGGTCTCGACCGCCTGGAATTCGCGCTTGTTCTTGACGCCGGCGAGCGTCTCGGCCGGTGACTTGTTGTTGGTCGATTTGAAGATGCCGCCGAGCAGGATCGGAACGTACTCGAATTTGACTCCGATGCGCTGCTCGATCGCCGGGATCGCCAGATGGCTGAGATAGGCGTTCGGGCTGCCGAAATCGAACAGGAACTGCGGGGCTGTGCGGGTCAAAATCGTTCTCCCTGACGACGCTTTTGATCCATTGTGGCGCAGCGCGCGCCACAGGTCCACCGTTTAATGATGGTCATAATATCTTGATGATCGCGTCAGATCAGACGCCGGATCGCCCGCTTGCGCCACACCAGAAGGTAATAGCCCATCTGCAAAAGGAACATGGCGCAGAACACGATCGGATAGGCGGCCCACACACCCTGAAGGCCGATGGTGCGGCTGAGAATCACCGCGGCCGGCAGCTCGATCGCCACGATGGCGAAGATCGCGAGCAGCATCGGGGTCAGCGCCACGCCGGCCGCGCGCATCGCGCCTGAAAACACCGTCGCGAGGCCGAACGGCACCGAGCTCCACAGCGCGATGCGAAGCAGGCCTTTCGCCAGTTCGAGCACGGCATCGTCGGTGATGAAGATGCCGAGCACGGCGCGCGGCGCGAGATAGATCAGCGTCACCAGGCCGCCGGTCAGGACGATGTTGAACCCGAGGCCGGTGCGCACGATACCGTCGAGCCGCGCCCTGTCGCCGCCACCGACCGCCTGCGCGCCGAGGATCGAGACTGCGATCGAAATCGACATCGCCGTGAACTGCGTGTAGCCCATCACCTGGTTGACGGCGCCGTAGGCGGCGGTGGCGTTCGAGCCGAAGCCGTTGACGAGGCCGAGCAGCACCAGCTCGGCGATCGCCATCACCACCATGCCGATGGCGCTCGGCAGCCCGACGCCGAGGATCTTTCCGAGCATGGCGCGATCGAGCCGCAGATGACGCAGCATTGCCGCGTCCGGGGCTAGCGCATGTTTCTTCCGCAGCAGATGGATCGCCAGCGCGATCAGCGTCAGCGCGTTGGCAATCGCGGCTGCCCATGCCGGGCTGGTGATGCCGGTCACCGGCAGCCCGAACGAACCGCGGATCAGCATCGGCGTCAGGATCAGGCCGATTGCGGTCGACAACGCCAGCGCCAGCAGCGGCGTGAGCGCATCGCCGACGCCACGGATCATTGCCGTCATCAGCAGGAAGACGAAGCCGAGCGGCATCGTGAGCAGCATGACGCGGGCATAGGCGCTGGCCTGGTCGAGAATGTCCGCGGGCGTGGCGAGCGCCGTCATCAATTGCCGGCTGAACAGGCCGCCGACGAGCGCGACGGATATCGAGAGCAGCAGGCCGATCGCGAGCGTCGTGCCCACGACGACCTTGATCCTGCCGCGCTCGCCCGCGCCAAAGGCCTGGCCGATGAGGACCGTGGCGCCGGTGCTCAGCCCCATGACGAAGGCGAACAGGAAGAACATGACGGGGAAGAACACCGAGACCGCCGCCAGCGCGTCGACGCCGATCATCTGGCCGAGATAGACGTTGCTGATCGTCCCGAACAGCGATTGCAGCGCGTTGCTCAGCATCAGCGGTGCGAGGAAGCGGAAGAATGTTTTCCAGAGCGGCGTGGCGGCGGACATGGATTGGCCTTTCAACAGGGCGAGCGAAGCCGTTGCCGCACAAGGCGCGGCTCGGCCGTCGATGGGGTAGAGAAAGAGCGGTGCGCCTAGGCGCAGTCGCTGTAGGCGAGCTTGACGATGTGGTCGCGGATGTCAGTGGGCCAGTCCGCGATCAGTCCGGTGAAACGCCGCCGGTCGTCCGCGAACAGCGCCCGCGACGCCTCCTCGAACTGCGGCAGGTTGCCGGCCATGGTCGACATGAAGTGATAGGCCGCATCGCGCGCCTGCCGCTCGCGGTCCTTGTCGCCGCTTGCGCGGCGCGCTTCGTCGACGAGTTTTCGCAGTGCGACTGAGGCGCCGCCCGGTTGTGCGCTGAGCCACTCCCAGTGCCGCGGCAACAGCGTCACCTCGCGCGCGACCACGCCGAGCTTCGGCCGGCCGCGCCCGCGCGGTTCGCTCGGTGCTGCGGTCTCCTCCACCGGAGGCGGGACGAGCTTTGCCAGCCGCGCCAGCACCTCGCGATCCCCGCCGCGCAGATCGAAGTCGATCGATCGGCCCGTGCCGTCCTCGAAGATGATGATGGGCTCGTCCGGCCGCGGTGCCATCCGCTTGACCACCAGCGCGACTTCGCCTGCCGGCCCGGACGCCAGGCGGCGCGGGCCCTGGAAGGCGGTGAAAGTCCTTTGCATCGAAATCATTGCCATACTTGTCGACCTTTGGCCCATTTAATACCCGGATAAATTATCAACGTCAATATACCCGGGTTAAAATATCCGACCGGATGGCTCGACATTGCGGTCCCGGGCTGGCACGAACGGCGCGGCCGACCGACCACGCCCAGCCCCAAGGACCGCGCGATGCTGACCGTTCACCACCTCAACAATTCCCGCTCGCAGCGCGTGCTGTGGCTGCTCGAAGAGTTGGGTGTGCCCTATGAGATCGTGCGCTATCAGCGCCAGCCCGACATGCGCGCACCGAAGGAGCTGCGCGCCATCCACCCGCTCGGCAAGTCGCCCGTCATCACCGACAACGGCAACACCATCGCCGAATCAGGCGCGATCATCGAATATCTCATCGCCACT
Organism: Bradyrhizobium sp. SZCCT0153; assembly: GCF_018129995.1. GTDB lineage: Bacteria > Pseudomonadota > Alphaproteobacteria > Rhizobiales > Xanthobacteraceae > Bradyrhizobium > Bradyrhizobium japonicum_G. The sequence continues at coordinate 179,734 of NZ_JAFCKS010000003.1, read as the reverse complement.
TACGGCAACGGCCGGCTGATCCCGCCGCCGAACACGCCGGAGCGGCTGCGCTTCACCTACTGGCTGCATTATGCGGAGGGCTCGGCGATGCAGCCGCTGCTGCTCAAGCTGCTGTTCACGCTGATGCCGAAGCGCGCGCCGGCGCTGCTTCGTCCGCTGGTGCGCAAGGTCTCGAACCAGGCGCTCACCGCGATGGTCAATCCGCAGCTGAAGCAGCACATGGTTTATTGGGAAGGCGAGCTCGGAAAGACCGAGTGGTTCGCCGGCAACGAGTTCACCGCCGCCGATATCCAGATGAGCTTTCCGCTCGAAGCTGCCCAGGCGCGGGGCGGGCTCGAGCTCGGCCATCCCAAGGCGATGGCGTTCCTCGAGCGCATCCATGCGCGGCCGGCCTACGCCAGAGCGCTGGAAAAGGGCGGGCCGTACCAGGTGGGGCGGTAAGGCCTATCGCACGGCCTCGATCACTTCCTTGATCAGCCGTGCCACGCCGCGGATGTCCCCGCTGGGATCGACGGAATCGCCAAGTCGCACGACCACCATGCGCTGCGAGGGGATGATGATGACGCGCTGGCCGAGATCGCCGGAGGCGAAGAACGCATCGCGCGGAATGCCGGCGCGGACCCGGCCCTTCGCATGTTCGTGTTCGCTGCGGTTGGTCCAGAAGCCGGCGCCATAGTCGGCGTCGAGCGTGGCCGCCGCGCAAAAATCTACCCATTCCTCGGGCAGGATGCGCCTGCCCCCGATCACGCCATCGTCGAGATAGAGCAGGCCGAAGCGGGCCCAGTCCCGTGCGCTCGCCAGCATGTAGGTGGTGCCCTGGATCGTGCCGGTACCGTCGAGCTCCAGCGTCACGTGGCGCATGCCGAGCGGATTGAACAATTCGCGCCAGGCGAAGGCGAGGCTCCGCTCGACGCCGCCGGTGCCGTCGCGGACGATGCGCGCGAGAATCTGCGTGGTGCCGCTCGAATAGTGCCAGCGACGGCCGACCGGCGCGATCAGCGCAGCCTGGACCGCGAACCCCGCCATGTCGTCGTGCAGATAAATCATCTGGCTCGATGGATCGAAGCCGCTGTTGGTCTCGTCCAGCGCGAGACCCGTCGTCATCCGCATGAGATGCTCGACCTCGATCTCGCGGCGGGGATCGGAGGCGCCGCGCCATTCCGGCACGGGCGCCGGTATCGACGGGCTGGTCTGGCCCCGCTGTGTCATGATGCCGATAAGCGCGTTGATGACGGACTTCGTCATGGAGAAGCCGAGCAGCTGGGTTTCGACGCCGATGCCCGCGGCATAGCGCTCGGCGATCACCCGGCCGTCGCGCACCACGACCACGGCCTTGGTGCGCCGGAACGGTGGCGTCGCCGGCTCCTCGAAGGCATGGTCGAGCGCGGCCTTGAGCGCGGGATCGCCGGGCTCGACCACGGCATCGTCGGCGATGTCGGGCAGCAGCGGTGGTGCCTTCGGCGTCTTCGCCGCGACGAGGTCGATCTTCGGCAGATAGGGCATGGTCGTCCCATGCTGCAGCACGCAACCAAAGCCGTCGCGAAAGATCGCGTGGCTGCGAAAGCCTCCGAGCACGGTGACGTCGGCCGTCTTCGCTGCGCGATCGAGATCAAGCCGCATCAGCGGGCGCAGGCGGCGTATGCCGTCGCGCTCGGTCGTCTCCGCGAACACGGCCTGCGGGTCGAGGCCGGAGACGAAGGTCTTGCTGCAAACGTTGTGCGCGACGAAGCCGGTCGCGACCCGGATCGCGTCGCCCGGCCGGTAGATGAAGTTGAGCGCGACGGCTGTCAGCAGCGCCAGCGCAACGAGCGCGGCTGAGATACGAAAGAAACGTTTCATGGAAGCTCGTCATGAAATCGGAGGCTGCGTCGATATCACGCCGCAGCCTGTCTCAAAAGCCCGGCGCCCGGCTCAGGTGCTATTGTCCCGCCGCCTCCGCGCCGCGGGTGCGCGGATCGGGCGCGCCGAGCGGACCGTTCGGCGTCACCGCGATCGAATTGGCCGATGTCTGCCCCATCGGCTCGACCACGAGATGACCCATCGCCTTTAGCTCGAACAGGACAGGGTCGGGAAAGCCGCGCTCGACTCGCACCTCGTCGGGCAGCCATTGGTGATGCAGCCGTGGCGCGGCCACGGCGGCCGCGACGTCCATCTTGTAATCGAGCACGTTGACGATCACCTGGAGCACGGTCGAGATGATGCGGCTGCCGCCGGGCGAGCCCGTCACTAGCACCGGCTTGCCGTCCTTCAGCACGATCGTCGGCGACATCGACGAGAGCGGCCGCTTGCCGGGCCCGGGCAAATTGGCCTCGTAACCGACGAGGCCGTAGGCATTGGAAGCGCCGACCGCCGCAGTGAAATCGTCGAGCTCGTTGTTGAGCAGCACGCCGGTGCCCTCGGCGACGAGACCAACGCCGTAGCTGAAGTTCAGCGTATAGGTGTTGCTGACGGCGTTGCCGCGGCTGTCGACGATGGAAAAATGCGTGGTATTGCTGCCCTCGCGCGGCGCGGCGGCGGCGGAAACGAGCTCCTTCGACGGCGTGGCGCGATCGGCGGAGATGGTTGCCCGCAGCTTGGCGGCGTAGTCCTTGGCGGTGAGCGTCTCGATCGGAGCGTTGACGAAGGCAGGATCGCCGAGATAGCGCGCGCGGTCCGCATAGGCGCGCTTCATGGCCTCGATCAGCAGATGCAGCGAGGCCGGCGAGCCCTGCTTCAAATCGGCGAGCTGGAAACCTTCGAGGATGTTGAGCGTCTCCACCAGCACCACGCCGCCGGACGATGGCAACGGCATCGACACGATGTCATAGCCCCGATAAGTGCCGCGCACCGGCGCGCGGATCACCGGCTGATAGGTCTTCAGATCGGCCGACGTCATGATGCCGCCGGCGTCGGAGATGGCCCTGACAAGCTTGTCCGCGACCGCGCCGTCATAAAAGCCGCGCGGGCCCTGTGTGGCGATGGCCGACAGCGTTTCGGCAAGATCGGTCTGCACCAGCCGGTCGCCTTCGCCGAGCGGCGTACCATCAGGCCGCGAGAATATCTTGGCCGAAGAAGGCCAGCGTGCCAGTCGCCGGTGCCAGCCCGGCAAAGTGTCGGCGATGTCGTCGCTGACGACGAAGCCATCGCGGGCAAGCGCGATCGCGGGCTCGAGCAATTGCGCCAGCGTGAACTGGCCCGAGCCATATTTTTCAAGAGCCAGCGCAAGACCTGCGACGGTTCCGGGCACGCCGACGCCGAGCGCGGAATCTCGCGATTTGGCAGCGTCGGGCTTGCCGTCAGCGCCGAGGAAGATCTGCGGCGTGGTCGCAGCCGGCGCGGTCTCGCGATAGTCGATCGCGATGTCCTCGTTGCGCTCGGCGGAATGGATCACCATGAAGCCGCCGCCGCCGATATTGCCGGCGCGCGGATAGGTCACTGCCATGGCGAAGCCGGTGGCGACCGCGGCATCGACCGCATTGCCGCCACGCCGCAGGATATCGGCGCCGACCTGCGCAGAGATATTCTCCTGCGCCACCACCATGCCGTGCTCGGCGGGAACGGCGTGCACTGTATCGAGTGCGGGCGGCACATAGGCCCGCCGCGCATCCTGCGCGGTCGCGGCCGGAACAGCGAACGCCAGAGTGGCAATGAAGGCGAGAAATGTCCGCCGTGTCGAAAATGACGACATCATCAAACTTCCGTCGTGGCCCCGGCAATTCACACGCGTCGCCATAATGCTATACCGTTTGCGCCAAGAGGGGCAAAACTGTTTGTGATGGGACATCAATGGTGACGACGATCGCCTCGGACACGCGCGTGGCTGGCACCGAGCGGACCTATCCGCCGCGCGCCGCCGTCGTCAGCTGGATCTTCTTCGACTGGGCCGCGCAGCCTTATTTCACGCTGATCACGACCTTCGTGTTCGCGCCGTATTTCGCCACCAGCATTGCGCCCAATCCGGCGACCGGCCAATCGCTGTGGGGCTTTGCGATGGCCGCCGCGGGCCTTGCGATCGCGCTGATGTCGCCGGTGCTGGGCGCCATCGCCGATGCCTCTGGCCGCAGGAAGCCGTGGATCGCGGGATTCGGTGCGGTGCTGGTGCTCGCGTCCTGCATGCTATGGATCGGCAGGCCCGGCGATCCCTCGATCATTCCGCCGCTGCTCACCGCTGTCGCGCTCGCCAGCGTCGGCGCCGAATTCGCCACCGTTTTCAATAACGCGATGATGCCGACCCTGGTGCCGCCGGAGCGGATCGGCCGGCTCTCCGGCACCGGCTGGGCGACCGGATATATCGGCGGTATCGTCAGCCTGATCATCGTGCTCGGCCTGCTCGCCGCCAATCCCGAAACCGGCCGCACGCTGCTCGGCCTCACGCCGCTGTTCGGACTCGATCCCGCCAGCCATCAGGGCGACCGCGCTGCCGGACCGTTGACCGGGCTCTGGTTCATCATCTTCGTGACCCCGATGTTTCTTTTCACGCCGGATTATCCGGCGAAGCGCCCGGTGCGCGAGGCGCTGCACGAGGGTCTGTCGGAGCTGAAGCAATCGATCAGAAGCCTGCCGAAGCAGCAATCGCTTGCGGCATTTCTGCTCGCCAACATGATCTACACCGACGGCCTGGTGTCGCTGTTTGCCTTTGGCGGCATCTATGCCGCGGGCACGTTCGGCTGGCACACGATCCAGATCGGCACCTTCGGCATCATGCTCGCAATCGCGGGCACGTTCGGCGCATGGCTTGGCGGCAAGCTTGACGATTCCCTGGGCCCGAAGCGCGTCATTGCCGGCAGCCTGCTGCTCCTCCTGCTCGCGGTGGCGGCGATCCTTCTGGTCGACAAGGACAGCGTGCTGTTCGTCAAGGTCGCAGCCCCCCAGCCGGGCGCGCCTCTGTTCTCGAGCGCCGCAGAGCGCGCCTATCTCGTGCTGGGCTGCCTGATCGGCGCGGCCGGCGGTCCGCTCCAGGCGGCTTCACGCACACTTCTCATTCGTCTGGCGCCGAAGGACCGCATCGCGCAGTATTTCGGTCTGTTCGCGTTGACGGGAAAAGTCACGTCCTTCATCGGTCCGTTGCTGGTCGGCATGATCACCGCGGTGACGGCGAGCCAGAAGGCCGGCATGGCCGTGCTGGTCGTGTTCTTCGTCGCGGGGCTGGGGCTGTTGATGCGGGTGCGAGAGTAGCCGCGCTTCGTAGCCCGGATTTCGCGAAGCGAATCCGGGCTACCGCTGATCAATCAGTGCCTGAAGTGCCGCGTTCCCGTGAACACCATGGCGATGCCGTGCTCGTCGGCGGCCTTTATCACCTCGTCGTCGCGCATGGAGCCGCCGGGCTGCACCACGGCGGTGGCGCCGGCCTCGATGCAGGCGAGCATGCCGTCGGCGAACGGGAAGAACGCGTCCGACGCCACCACCGAGCCCCTGGTGAGCGGCTCGGCGAGCTTCAGCTCGGCCGCCGCATCCTGGGCCTTACGCGCTGCGATGCGCGCTGAATCCACCCGGCTCATCTGGCCCGCGCCGATGCCGACGGTGGCGAGATCCTTGGCGTAGATGATGGTGTTGGACTTGACGTGTTTTGCGACACGGAACGCGAACTTGAGATCGCGCATCTCGGCATCATCAGGGGCGCGCTTGGTCACGACCTTGAAGGTCATGTCGTCGACGACGGCGTTGTCGCGGCTCTGCACGAGCAGACCGCCCGCCACGGTCTTGGCGGTGAGGCCGGGGGCGCGCGGGTCGGGCAGGCTGCCGGCGAGCAGCAGGCGCAGATTCTTGCGCGCGCCGATGATGGCGATCGCCTCCTCGCTGGCGTCGGGCGCGATGATCACCTCGGTGAAGATCTTCGTGATCTCGCGCGCGGTGTCGGCGTCGAGCGCGCGATTCATCGCGATGATGCCGCCGAAGGCGGAGGTGGAATCGCAGGCTAGCGCCTTGCGATAGGCGCTGACGAGGTCGGATCCCTCGGCGACGCCGCAGGGGTTGGCGTGCTTGACGATGACGCAGGCCGCGGTGCGCTTGGCGTCGAACTCGCCGATGCATTCATAGGCCGCATCGGTGTCGTTGATGTTGTTGTAGGAGAGCTCCTTGCCCTGCAACTGCCGCGCGGTCGAAACGCCCGGGCGCTTGTCGGGTGTCGCATAGAACGCGGCAGTCTGGTGCGGGTTCTCGCCATAGCGCAGCGACTGGATCAGCCTGCCGCCGAAAGCGCGGAAGTCGGGCGCGTCGATCTCGAGCTGGCGGTTGAACCAGTTCGAGATCGCGGCATCGTAGGCGCCGGTGCGCGCATAGGCCTTTGCGGCAAGGCGCCGGCGCAGCTTCAGCGTGGTCGCGCCGTCGTTGGCGGCGAGCTCGTCGAGCACCGCCTGATAGTCCTGCGCCTCGACCACGACGGCGACGTCGTCATGGTTCTTCGCGGCGGCGCGGATCATCGCGGGACCGCCGATGTCGATGTTCTCGATGCAATCCTCGAAGCCGGCGCCCTTGTCGACGGTCGCCTCGAACGGATAGAGGTTGACGACGAGGAGATCGATCGGCGCGATGCCGTGCGCCTTCATCGCCTCCGTGTGGTCCTTGTTGTCGCGGATCGCGAGCAGGCCGCCATGCACCTTCGGATGCAGCGTCTTGACCCGGCCGTCCATCATCTCGGGGAAGCCGGTCAGCTCCGAGACGTCTTTCACCTTCAGCCCGGCGGCGGCGATTGCCTTGGCGGTGCCGCCGGTCGAAACCAGTTCGACGCCATGCGCGGCAAGCGCCTTGGCGAATTCGATCAGGCCGGTTTTGTCGGAGACGGAGAGAAGAGCGCGGGTGACGCGGCGGGGGTGGTCAGTCATGAGCAAGATCCTCTGTCTTAAGGAGTGTCTATGCCCAGGCGCGCGGCTTCTATGTCCCGCGCTTCCCGATGGTGCTCCATCCAAGGTCGCCAGTCGCGCGAGCGAGGGCTCGATAGCAGTTTTCGCCCGCTTTCACAACGACGAGATGGGGCCGAATCGTGCGCGGTTACAGCGGAAGTTCCGGCTCCCGACGCGCATTCCTGCGGGCATTGGTGACCGCGGGCGAGGCGGTGGAGCGCACGAAGCTCCAGCGGATCGAGGGCGCCTGGCGCGCATCCTGGCGGATCACGATCTGCGCGGTGCGGCGGGGCCCGTCATTGCCGGCCAGGAACACGCTGTCCTCGAGGTCGACCTTGTCGTCCAAGGCCTCGAAGGTCCAGACGTCGCGGTTCGGCAGCACCAGCATGACGCCGCGGGCATCGGACAGCCGGCTCGCCTTCACCGCCGGATGCAAATGGAAGCGCACCGCGAAATCGGCGTCGGCACCCTTGAAGCGCCCGCCTTGCGGCGGCGACAGCGTGTCCTCTCCGTCGATGCGCGCGCCGTCATTGGCGATCATCAGCGCGCGGCGATGGATCGCGCCGAACTTGGCCAAGTAGCCGTCATGCGAGGTCGTGAGCAGCGTGCCGTTCTGCACGATTTCGCGATAGCTCTCGACCTCGACGGGGCCGCTGGTGACGGGCGCGCCGTGCAACAGCCGCTTCATCGCCGACATCTCCACGAACTGGCATGACGAGGTGTCGTGATAGGTCAGCGTCGAATGCGCCGGGGTGCCGCGCGCGAACGGCCGCCAATTGTCGCGGCCGGTGGTCGGCATGCCGCAATTGGTGACGATGCGGCTGATGCCGGATGAGAGTTCGAACGACAGGCAGCCGGCATGGGCGTCGTGGCTGACGCCGGCCGGCGGCGGCGGGCCGGTGTCGATGATCACGGTGGTCTGGCCGGCGTCGAGGCGCTGGAAGCCGGTATGCGGCATGTTAGCCATCGGCGCGCCGTGGGTGTCGTCATAGGCGAGCAGCGTGGCGAGCAGGTCCGATGGCGTCGCGCTCATGCCGTTGAACAGCGCGAAATTGCCGTCGCCGTGCCGGAAGAAGCGCAGCATCGGCATCATGCGGTCGATCGCGTTGAGCAGCGCCGGCGGCGGCGCGATGTTGCGCGCGGCAAAGGTCTGCCGCAGCGGCAGCAGGTCGATCAGGAGCTCGATCAGCGCGCCCGGGTTGCGGGAGATGTGGCCGCCGTCCGGCAGGATCTGCCGCTGCAATTCGTCCGACAGCTTTTTCGAGGCGCTGCGGATCTGGCGCGCCTGGTTGGCAAGGCACAGCGCCGCGTAGCACAACGCGATCAGCACCTGGAGCTTCGGCACCCCGTCCGGGATGTTGACCATGGTGTAGCGCAGGAAGCGGATCTCGCGCGCGAGGGCGCGCAAGTAACGGCGGTAGAATTTGTTGTCGGTGTCGTTGAGCACCAGCGGCGCCTGCGACAGCAGCGAGATCACGCGTCGCGCCAGCACGTCGGCGCGCCGGGCGACGGCACGACGCTTGTTGGCGGGGTTGGCGATCCAGTCCTCGACCAGCGCGCGCGCATTGGCGCGCGTCAGCGCGGTGTCGGCGGCACGCAGATGGCGCAGCCAGCCGAAGCCGAGCAGCGCAACCTCCCAATCCTCCGACGGCGGCTCGAGATCGAAGATCGAGCGGCCGTGACAATTGACGATCTTGCCGGCGAAGACGAAGCGGCCGGCATAGATCTCGGCGGCGCGGGTCGCATCCGCGGTGCGAAGATCATGCGGCGCTATGATCAGTCGGTCGGTGCGGCCGGGCCAGACCCGCGACAGCGCAACGGAACCGCCGCTCGCGCGCGCGAGCATGTTCCGCGCGAAGCGGTTCATCACCAGCGTCGAGATACGTCTGCGTTGAGCGACCGACACGCCTTGCCTTGAAGGGGGAGAGGATTCCGACGAATCCTTATTAATCCCAAAATCGGACGGCTGACACCACCTTGAACGGCGCGAATCAGCGACGGGGCGGGAAAATCCGGTGCAAAATCAGGATTTAACGAGCCGGGCCGCGAAAAATCCGTCGAGCCCGCCGAGCTTGGGATCGGCGTTCGGCAGATGGCTGGGCAGGGTACGCAAATCGCCCTCGGCGGTGACGATCTCGTTCAGCCCCGACACCTCGGAAGCCTCGACCGGGACCCGGCGAAGCGCGGGCTCCGCGGCCAGCAGCGCGGCGATCGCCTGCTCGCCCTCTTCGGGTTCCAGCGAACAGGTGCAGTAGACCAGCGTCCCGCCCGGCTTGAGCAGCGAGACGGATTTCTTCAGCAGCCGCTGCTGGAGCGTGGTCAGGGCGGCGATGTCGGACTCCTGCCGTAGCCAGGCCACGTCGGGATGACGGCGGATCGTGCCGGTCGAGGTGCAGGGCGCGTCGATCAGGATACCATCAAAACCTTCGGCAGGGCCGGCCCATTCCGCGGCGTCGGCGACGACGGTCTCGGCCTGGAGCGACAGACGCGCCAGATTCTCGCGCAGCCGCGCCACCCGGGCGGGCGAGCGGTCGATCGCCGTGACATGCGCGCCGGCCTGCGCCAGTTGCGCGGTCTTGCCGCCGGGGGCGGCGCAGAGATCGGCAATGGACTTGCCCTTGATGTCGCCGAACAGCCGGGCCGGCAGCGCGGCGGCGGCGTCCTGCACCCACCATTGTCCTTCGGCAAAGCCGGGCAGCATGGTCACCGACCCATGCAGCAGCATCCGCACCGTCCCGGTCGGCAGTGTCTCGCCGTGCAGGCGGCTCGCCCATTGCGCGGGATCCGATTTCACGGTGAGATCGAGCGACGGCTCGTGGCCGAGCGCCAGCGCCATGTCCCTTGCGGTCGCCTCGCCATAATGCGCGCTCCAGCGCGCAAGCAGCCATGGCGGCAGGTCCAGCGATTGCGCGGCGACTTCTTCGACCAGCGCCTGGCCCTCGCGCGCGCAGCGGCGCAGCACGGCATTGACGAGGCCAGCATAGCGCGCGGCGCGCCGGTCGGATTGCACGAGGCGAACGGAGAGATCGACGGCGGCGTGATCGGGGACGTCCATCCAGAGGATCTGCGCGGCTCCGATCAGCAGTGCGCTCTGCGCCCGCGGCGCGTCGGAGGGAATGCCCTTGTCGAGCAGGCGGGACAGCACATGGCCGAGCGTGCCGAGCCGGCGCAGCACAGTCGCAACCAGGCGGCGCATCAGCGCACGGTCGCGATCGGCGAGCGTCTTCAATCCGGGATGGGCGCCAGCGCCGTCGAGCTGCTCATCGAGCGCGCGGTGCTTGTGCAGCACGCTGTCGACGATATCGGCGGCGATCCGCCGCGCCGCAAGACCAGGCACTTCGGACGGAGGGGCGAAACGTTGAGATGGCATGCGGCTTAAGGTTCTTAGCGAGCGGCAGTTCCGCCGAAGGGGCGCATGCCTAGACAAATCGATCTCTGGCACGCGAATATGCCAAATGTAAGAATGGTCTCTGGCGTTTACATCCCGTCACGACCATTTCAGCAATGCTTTATTGGACGTCGCGCGCGTTCCGATCCTGCGCTAGGAACCCACACGATGAGTGACCAGCCCTCCGTTCCCGATCGCAAGCAGCTCACGCCGGCCGCCCAGCGCGCGCTGGCCGAAGCCGAGGCGCGCCGGCAGGCCGCGGCTGCGCATGCCAGGGACGGCGCCAAGTCGGCGCCGAAGGAATTGCAGGGACCGAAGGGACCCGAACCGACCCGCTACGGCGATTGGGAGCGCAAAGGCATCGCCTCGGATTTCTGAAGCTTGCTGTTGAGCTGTCTTGCCGGACTGCCCGACTCAGCCCTAGCGTGCGCGGATGTCGCGTTTCGACCCCAGCCATCCCTATCGGCCTTCGTATAGCGGCTCGCCGTTTGGCCGCCGGTTCTCAGGGCTGTTGCCGTGGATGTTCGTGGTCGGAATCGTGGTGGCCGTGGTGTTCGCGTTCCGGCACGGGATGAACTGGCCCTTCCCGCATGCGACCGATGGTCAATCGCGGGATGCCGAAATCATTCTGCAGGCCGATCCGAAAATTCGTCAGCCGGTCGATGTCATTCGCACGATCGACGGCGATACCTTCCTTGCCCGCGTGCGCCAGCGCGATGGACGCGTTCTTGCCGCGCGCGTTCGCCTGCGCGGCATCGATGCGCCGGAAATGAAGGCCTCATGCCGGGAAGAACTCGACAAGGCCGAAGCGGCGAGCGCTGCGCTGCGCGATCTGCTCCGCCAGGGCGATGTCACGATCACCAACCTCGGCCCCGACAAATATGGGCGCATCCTCGCTAACGTCGCAACGAAGCGTACGGCCGACGTATCTGCGGCGATGCTCGCCGGCGGTTACGCGCGGAGCTACAATGGCGGCCACCGCGATGGCTGGTGCGCGCGCAGCTGGCGCTTCTGGTAACGAAAAAGCCGCGTCGAAAGACGCGGCTCTGGTGTCTCGGCTTGTTGATTCCAGAGATCAGCGCGTCACGACCACCGTGGTGCCGACGGAGACGCGGCCATAGAGATCGGTGATGTCGTCGTTGAGCATGCGGATGCAGCCATAGGAGACGAAGCCGCCGATCGAGCCCGGCACGTTGGTGCCGTGAATCGCGTATTCGCCGCCGGCCAGCGTCATCGCCGCAACACCCATCGGATTGCGCGGCGAGCCGCCCGGAATGACGTCGGGGATGGTCGGCTTGTCGCGCTTCACCTCGGCGGGCGGCGACCAGGCCGGATTGCGGTACTTGCCGTCGATGCGGGTGGTGCCGGCCCATTGCTTGCCGGACTTGCCGACACCAACCGGATAGCGCACGGCGTGGCCGTTATCGAGGATCAGATAAAGCCGACGCTCGTTGGTTTTGACCACGATGGTGCCCGGCGAATAATCGGCCAGGTGCGCCCCCACCATTTCCGGCCGCGCCTGCGCCGCCGTCGACATCAAGACCCCTGCCGAAACGGTGGCGGCGACCGCCACAGCAATCCTCATTGACATCGATTTTCCCCTTGCCCCGAACGGACCGTCCAAAATTACGCAAAACCCGGCAATTGGCGCCGCGCCCCGATATTCTTAACCGCGCCTGTTAACCGGATGGTTTCCACGCACGGCCGCCAAGGGCCAGCCAGCAGAGGGAACAAAGGAAATGTTCGAAATAAAGTAAATGACAAGAAAACAACACTCGGCCGGAAAGATGCAGGCGTGCCGCAGAGCGCTCTGACGAATGCGTGAGGATGTGAACGGCCGTTGTCTCGGGGGCTTTGGCGGGGATGCGATTTCGTGTCCCGGACGCGGGGCAGCGCCGTAGGCGCGTTTACGCGAGTCTTCGACGCGCAAGGCAGGTGCAGCGCACCGCTCAAGGAGCGTTGCGCTGCGTCCGGGGCACGAGAGTCCTGCTACGCCGACTTCTTGTTCTGCCGGTTCTTGACGAGATCATCGACCACGGCGGGATCGGCGAGCGTCGAGGTGTCGCCGAGGCTGCCCGGTTCGTCCTCGGCGATCTTGCGCAGGATGCGGCGCATGATCTTGCCGGAGCGGGTCTTTGGCAGACCGGGCGCGAACTGGATCTGGTCGGGAGAAGCGATCGGGCCGATCTCCTTGCGCACCCAGGTGACGAGCTCCTTGCGTAGCTCCTCACTCGGCTCGATGCCGGCCATCAGGGTGACATAGGCGTAGATGCCCTGGCCCTTGATGTCGTGTGGGAACCCGACCACCGCGGCCTCCGACACTTTCTCGTGCGCCACCAGCGCGCTCTCGACCTCGGCCGTACCCATGCGGTGGCCGGAGACGTTGATGACGTCGTCGACGCGGCCGGTGATCCAGTAATAGCCGTCGGCGTCGCGCCGGCAGCCGTCACCGGTGAAATATTTGCCCTTGTAGGTCGAGAAATAGGTCTGCTCGAAGCGGGCGTGATCGCCATAGACCGTGCGCATCTGGCCGGGCCATGACCGCGTCAGGCAGAGATTGCCCGTGGTCTCGCCGTCCAGCACCTTGCCGTCGGCATCGACGATCTCGGGCACCACGCCGAAGAACGGCTGCGTCGCCGAGCCCGGCTTCAATCTGGTCGCGCCCGGCAGCGGCGTGATCAGGATGCCGCCGGTCTCGGTCTGCCACCAGGTGTCGACGATCGGGCAGCGGTCGTCACCGACGACGCGGTGATACCATTCCCAGGCTTCCGGGTTGATCGGCTCGCCGACCGAGCCGAGCAGGCGGAGCGAAGCGCGCGAAGTCTTCTTCACCGGCTCGTCGCCGCTCTGCATCAGCGCGCGGATCGCGGTTGGCGCGGTGTAGAAGATGTTGACCTTGTGCTTGTCGATGACGTTCCAGAACCTCGAATTATCCGGATAATTCGGCACGCCCTCGAACATCAGCGTGGTCGCGCCGTTGGCGAGCGGCCCGTAGAGAATGTAGCTGTGGCCGGTGACCCAGCCGACGTCGGCGGTGCACCAGTAGATGTCGCCGTCGTGATAGTCGAAGACGTATTGATGCGTCATCGCGGCGAACACGAGATAGCCGGCGGAGGTGTGCAACACGCCCTTGGGCTGGCCGGTCGAGCCGGAGGTGTAGAGGATGAAGAGCGGATCCTCGGCATGCATGTGCTCGACCGGGCATTCCGTCGTCACCATCGCCGCCGCCTCGTGATACCAGAGGTCGCGCGTCGGGTTCATGTCGATCTTGCCGCCGGTGCGCTTGACCACGACGACCCAGTCGACGCCGTCGGCCTTGGCGAGCGCCGCGTCGACATTGGCCTTGAGCGGCACCTTCTTGCCGCCGCGCAGGCCTTCGTCGGCGGTGATGATCACCCTGGATTGGCAGTCGTTGATGCGTTGGGCGAGACTGTCGGGCGAGAAGCCGGCGAACACCACGGAGTGGATCGCGCCGATCCGCGCGCAGGCCAGCATCGCATAGGCCGCTTCCGGAATCATCGGCAGGTAGATGGTGACGCGGTCGCCCTTCTTGACATTGCGGGTGCGCAGGATGTTCGCCATCCGGCAGACCTCGTCGTGCAGCTCCTTGTAGGTGATGTGCTTCGACTGCGAGGGATCGTCACCTTCCCAGATGATCGCGGTCTGGTTGGCGCGCTTGTGGAGATGCCGGTCGATGCAATTGTGGGCGACGTTGAGGACGCCGTCCTCGAACCATTTGATCGAGATGTTACCGGGCGCGAAAGAGACGTTCTCGATCTTCGTCGGCGCGTGCATCCAGTCGATGCGCTTGGCCTGCTCCGCCCAGAACGCATTCGGGTCCGAGATCGAGCGGGCGTACATGTCCTTGTACTTGGCCTGGTCGACCCAGGCACGCTTGGCCCATTCCGCGGGGACGTCGTAGATCTTCTCGGACATGTTTCCCTCCAGATACGGCAAGCCGAGCGCAGGTCACCGGCGAGCCGACTTGATCGTTGATCGATTATGCGTCGGGCTAACCGGGCCCGACAAGGTGCACAAGCTGGACCTTCGGCGAGCCGCCGGCCATGCGGAGGATCAAGGTGCAAAGGCTGGCTGTCGCAAATCTGAAACAGGCTGGGAGGCGGTCTTCGGCTCTTTACCCAGATCTTGGGAATAGGCCCGTGCAGGGCGCCCATGCGTCGCAGGCGGTATTTAGAAACCGCTTCTCACCGATTCGGGACTCGCAATGCGGTTCGGAACACCCTAAGTGGCTAACCCGGGTCCCAAGAGACCGTCCAAGCGACCCCTTGGAACAAAAATCAGAACAGCGGCATTGAACGGTAACAGATAGGGCCAAGGCTTAAGACTATGATGGATCAGCAGAATCTCGGGACGATGCGGCCCGCTTCGGCCGATCCTGCTGCCGTCGCGCTGGCCAAGGCCCTCGGACAATGGCCGAAACGGGCCGGTTCCGTCCGTCCCAGCCCGAAAAAACTGTTCGATACGGCGCCTGCGGCGACGGTCGAGGCCCTTGCCAAGGAGCTGGGCCTGCGGCTCGGCGACCAGAACGAGCTGACCATCCGCCGCATCAGGCGCGGCAAGGGCTATTCCTTCGTGCGGCCCAACGGCGCCCACATCCGCGATGCCCGCACCATCCGCCGGCTGCACGCCATGGCGGTACCGCCGGCCTATCGCGAGGTGCGCTATTCGGCTGATCCGAGCTCGCATCTCCAGGCGGTGGGACGCGATGCCGCGGGCCGGCTGCAATACCGCTATCACGCCGATTGGGAGAAGGTCCGCGAGCACCGCAAGGCGCATCGGCTGGAAAAGCTCGTCGGCGCACTGCCAAAGATCCGGCGCAAGGTCTCGGCGTTCCTGTCGGGCGACGAGCCGACGCGTGAATTCGCGCTTTCGGCGGTGATCGAATTGATCGCGCGCACCGCGATCCGTCCCGGCAACGAGTCCTATGCCCGCCTCAATGGCACCCGCGGCGCCACCACGCTGCACAAGTCCAACGTCACGCTGGAAGACGATTGCTTCGTGCTGACGTTCAAGGCCAAGGGCGGCAAGGCGGTGCGCAAGGAATGCGACGCGGCCAAGCTCGTCCGCGCCATCGGCATCCTCAACGGCGTTCCCGGCAAGCGCATGTTCCAGTATCGCGATGCCTACGGCATCGTGCGCGCGGTCAGCACCACGCAGGTGAACGCGTTCCTGCGCGAGATCGCCGGCATCAAGATCTCGCTGAAGGATTTCCGCACGCTAATGGCGTCTGCCGTCGTCGTGGAATCGCTGTCGCGGATCACGCCGGCGACCAGCCAGCGTGGCCGCAAGAAGCAGGTGCTGGAGGCGATCCGCGCCGCGGCCGATCAGCTCTCCAACACGCCGGCGATCTGCCGCAAGAGCTACGTCCACGACACCATCGTCACCGCCTTCGAGGATGGTATCCTCGAGCGCTTCGCCGCGACCATGAAGGGCCAGCGTTCGCAGGCCAGGCGCGAGCAGCTCTTGCAGCAGGTGGTGGCGACCGCGGCGGTTTAGCCTGGGCGTCGTTGCGCCTTGGTGGAAACGCCGTTGTCGGGACCGGGATCGCCGCCTGCGGCTGCAGTCGTGAGCCGTCCCAGATAATGCGCCCATCCCGTTGCGTGCGCGGCAGCCTGCTCCGCGGTTGGCAGCCCGCTATGGGTCATGCGCAGCAGCGTGCCGCCGTCGCGTTCGATCAGGTCGATCTCGATCAGGCTCGAGCCGGGCGGCACTTCCTGGCCGCCCTCCCAGCCGAACGTGTAGGCCAGACGATGCACGGGCACGACTTCGCGGAATGCGCCGCGGGCGTCGCCGCCGCGCGGGCCGATGCCCTTGAGCAGATACAGCCCGCCCGGATGCGGCTCCGTGGTGGCGTCGGAGCCCATCCAGCTCAGAATCTTCTCGGGATCGGTCAAATACGCGAAGACGGTGGCGCGCGGGGCTGCGATCTGGGTCTCGCGACGCACTACGAACGGCTCGGTCATTGGCGATCATTCCTGGGCTGACACTGGCACATGGCGGCCCCAAAGCAGCCCGTCAAGGATTGCCCGTGACAAAGACGGCCCATCTTCGCCATCATCGGACAATGCAACTCTCCCCGACCCTCGCCTGGCTTGTCGATGCTGCCTCGGACAGCCCCGGCGCCGACCGCCTGCTCGCGGATCTCGGCGCGCACCTGCTCGCCGACGGCGTGCCGCTTGCGGCGGGCAGCCTGACGCTGGAGGTGCCGCACCCGCTGATCGCGAAGCGGACCTGGCTGTGGCGCGCAGACGGCGGCCGCGTGATCGAGGCGCTCGGCTTCGCGCCGGGGGGCCTTGCGCCCGATCCGCCCAACGATGCCGGCCGCCGCTGGCTGCGCGACATCGCGGACGGCAAGGTGCACGAAGACGCGGTCGGACGGCCCGATGGTCCGTTGCTCGGCTGGATCGGGCCGCGTCCGTTCACCGCGGACGAGATCGAGCAATTGCGCCAGGCCGCGCGTTTCGCCGCGACGCCTCTTGCGGTGCTTGCCGCGCGTGCCACGTTGCGCGCGACGCTCGATGCCTATCTCGGCAAGCGCAGCGCGGAGCGTGTGCTGGCGGCGCCCCTGCGGCGCGATCTCGGCGAGACCATTCAGGCCGCGCTACTCTATGCCGATTTGCGCAACTTCACGCTGCTGTCGGAAACCACGCCGCCGGCCGATGTCATCGCGTCGCTCGACGCCTGGTTCGACCGCATCGCCGGTGCGGTCCACGCCTTCGGCGGCGAGGTGTTGAAATTCATCGGCGACGGCGTGCTCGCGATCTTTCCGGTGGTCGAGGCGTCACCGCGCCGCGCCTGCGATTCGGCCCTGCGCGCCGCGGGCGCGGCCGAAGCCGGAATGGTGTATCTCAACGCAGAGCGCCGTGCCCAGGGACTGCCGCCGCTCGCGTTCGGCGCCGCCCTTCATCTCGGCGAGATGCTGTGGGGCAATATCGGCGCTGCCAACCGGCTCGATTTCACGGCGATCGGCCCCGCCGTCAATCTCGCCAGCCGGCTCGAAGGATTGTGCAAGCCGCTCGGCAGGACCGTGCTGGTGTCGGGCGCGCTCGCCGCCGAGACCGACATGCCGCTCGTCGCGCTCGGTCCGCATCCGCTGCGCGGCATCGCCGCGCCATGCGAGGTCTTTGCGCTGCCGGAGCCGCAGGCCCGGATAGCGTAGCGAAGATGGAGCGAATTACATTCCGCCCATCTTGCAGACGAGCTTCCACTCCTCCGCCGTCACCGGTTGCACCGAAAGGCGCGAATATTTCACCAGCGCCATGTCGGCCAGCTTCTTCTCGGCCTTGATCGCCGCCATCGTCACCGGTGTCTTCAACGGCTTGTCGGCCTTGATATCGACGCAGACGAATTTTTCGGTCTTGTCGGTCGGGTCGGGGTAGGCTTCCTTGATGATCTCGGCGATGCCGACGATCTCCTTGCCCTCGTTGGAATGATAGAAGAACGCCTTGTCGCCCTTCTTCATGTTCACGAGGTTGATGCGCGCGGTGTAATTGCGCACGCCGGTCCAGGCTTCGCCCTTGGCGCCCTTCGCCACCTGCTGGTCCCAGGACCACACCGACGGTTCGGATTTCACCAGCCAGTACGCCATGTTCATTCCTCTGCCTTGAAGGGGCGCGTCAGCAGCCCCGAGATCGCGGCGTCGATCGTGCTCTTTCCGCTCAGGATCGCCGCGACCGCCTCTGACACCGGCATCTCGATGTTTTGCGAAGCTGCGAGTTCGATTAGCACCGGCGCTGTGAACTCGCCCTCGGCGAGCTTGCCGGCGGGCGGTTGCTCGCCGCGGCCGAGCGCCAGCCCGAGTGCAAAGTTGCGCGACTGCAGGCTCGAACAGGTCAGGATCAAATCGCCGAGGCCGGAAAGACCCATGAGCGTCTCACCGCGCCCACCGAGCGCGCGGCCAAGGCGCGTCAGCTCGGCAAAGCCGCGGGTCGTGAGCGCAGCCTGGGCAGAAGCACCGAGCTTGCGCCCGACCGCGATGCCAACCGCAATCGCCAGCACGTTCTTGGCCGCGCCGCCGATCTCGACGCCGCGCACATCCGTCGTGTGATAGGGCCGGAACGTCGCCGAGCCCAGTGCCTGCACCAGGCGGCTGGCGATGGCTTCGTCCTTCGCCGCCAGCGTCACCGCCGTCGGCAGGCCGCGCGCGACATCGTCGGCAAAGCTTGGGCCCGACAGGATCGCCGGCTGCGCGTGCGGCGCGGCTTCAGCGATGACGTCGGTCATGAACTTATGGGTGCCGTGCTCGATGCCCTTGGCGCAGGCGACGATCGGCACCGGTTTCGCCAGATGCGAGGCCAGCATGTTGACGGCGCCGCGCAGATGCTGCGCCGGCGTCGCAATCAGCAGCATGTCCGCGCGCGCTGCGAGGGACAGGTCGCTCGTGACCATGATCTCCGGCGCGAGCATCACGCCCGGCAGCCGCGGATTGTCGCGGGTCGATGCGATCCGCGTCGCGTGCTCGGCGTTACGCGCCCACAGCGCCACGGCGCGCCCGGCCCGCGCGGCGACCGTCGCCAGCGCCGTGCCCCAGGCGCCGGCCCCGATCACCGCGACGGAGTGGAACGCGGTCATTGCTAGTATCCCGCTCGCGTGTTGCCGTAGCCGGCCGGCGCCGTGGCGTTGGCATCGAGCAGCCAGCGCGCGCGGGGCTGCGCTTCCATCGTGTCGGTCATGCCGAGCGCAAGGCGCTCGGCGCCGGCCCAGGCGATCATCGCGCCGTTATCGGTGCAGAGTGCGGGCGGCGGCATGATGAGCTGCGTCTTGGCCTGTCGCGCGACGTCATGCAAGGCACCGCGGATCGCCAGATTGGCGGCGACGCCGCCGGCCGCAACGAGCGCGCGGGGGGTACCGAACTTTTCGCGGAAAAGCTTCAGGCCGACGCCCAGCCGATCGGCCGTCGAGTCCATCACCGCGGCCTGGAAGCTCGCGCAGAGATCGCTGACGTCCTGCGGCGTGATCTCAGTGAGCCGGCTCGCTTCGTTGCGCACGGCCGTCTTCAATCCCGACAGCGAGAAATTCGCGTCGGGGCGTCCCTGCATCGGCCGCGGAAACGCAAAGCGCGTGGCATCGCCGCTCTTCGCCGCCCGTTCGACCTGCGGCCCGCCCGGATAGGGCAGGCCCAGCATCTTCGCGACCTTGTCGAAGGCCTCGCCGATCGCATCATCCACGGTGGTGCCGAGGCGCACATACTGGCCGACGCCGGTGACGGCGACGATCTGGGTATGGCCGCCCGAAGCGAGGAACAGGCAATAGGGAAATTCGAGTGCGTCGGTCAGGCGCGGCGTCAGCGCGTGCGCTTCAAGATGGTTCACTGCGACCAGCGGCGTGTCGTGCACCATCGCGATCGCTTTCGCAGTGGTGAGCCCGACAATGACGCCGCCGATCAGCCCCGGCCCCGCAGCCGCGGCGACGCCATTGAGCTGGGCGAAGCCGATGCCGGCCTCCTGCATGGCGCGGTCGATGATGCCGTCGAGCAAGTCGACATGGGCGCGCGCGGCGATCTCCGGCACGACGCCGCCGAACCGGGCATGTTCCTCGATCTGCGACCGCACGATGTTGGACAGGATCTTGCCGCTGCCGTCAGGCGCGCGCTCGATCACCGCCGCGGCGGTCTCGTCGCAGGTGGTCTCGATGCCCAATACCAGCATTGGCGAATTGTTATCCAATTTGCGGCCTTGCGCTCATTCGTAAAGCAGAGTTCTGGTACGTCCGGTAGCATTCCGGGGTCGGCCTGCGCAATCGTCACGCGCAGCTCTCCTCGTGAATGCGTCACCGCCACGCGGTTCGGGAACACAAGCGATGTCCATTCTTGTCACACGGCCGCATCCCGACAATGAGGCGACGGCGGAAAATCTGCGCGCGCGGGGTCATCTGGTGCTGCTCGCCCCGGTGCTCAAGTTCGAGCCGGTCGCTTTCCACGATGAAAGCGAGGCCGATTATGATGGCATCATCGTGACATCGGCCAACGCGATCCGCGCCGTCGCACCGCAGTTGCAGGACCTCGATCTGTCACAGCTGCCGCTGTTCGCGGTTGGCGAGCATACCGCCGCCGCCGCGCGCGACGCCGGCTTTGCCGAAGTGATCGCCGCCGGCGGCGATGCCGCGGCCTTGCGCGACAAGGTCATGCGGAGCGTGCGAGCCAAGGTGCTGAAGAAGAAGAGTACGCTGCTCTATCTGGCGGGCGCGGATCTGTCGCGCGATCTCGGCGGCGAGCTCGGCGCCGAGGGATTCAACGTCGTCACGCAGACCACCTATCGCATGGCGCCGGTCAAGCTGTTGCCGCGCGAGGTCTGCGAGGGCTTTGCCGCCCATGGGATCGAGGCGGTGCTGCATTACTCCCGGCGCAGCGCGCGCGCCTTCCTGGATGCGGCGCGAGGCGAAGGCGTCGAAATCTCGGCCCTGGCAATTCCGCAATGCTGCCTGTCCGAGACGGTCGCAGGCGTGCTGCGCGAGGCCGGCGCCACGCAGGTTCTGGTGGCCGCGATGCCGGACGAAAATGCCTTGTTTGAGACCTTGGAGCGTGCTTTGCGGACCCGTTTGGCGTAAGAGAACGGGCCGAATCCGACGCAATCGGGTCCGCTCAGGGCATGTAAGTGTGAGGAACCGTCACGATGGCCGACGACAAGCCTGAAGACACAGGATTGGCTCCCGAGTCCGGCCGTGCCAAGCGCACTCCGCCCACCATCGACCTCGAGGCAACCGAAGTCTCCACCCAGCCGCACGAGGTTGCGGGCGAGCCGGAGGCTCAGCCGGCGACCGGCCAGGCAGGGGATGAGCAGGCCAAATTCGAAGAGGCCAAATTCGAGGAGACCAAGTTCGAGGAGACCAAGGCCGAACCTCAGCCCGAGGCCGCCGAGCGGCCGTCCGTTGCGGCCGCGCCCGTATCGCCTTCGATTTCGCCCTGGGTTATCGCTCCGGTCTCCGGCGCTGCTGCAGCCGCGGTCGTGATCGGGGTCGGCTGGATGCTGGGCTGGCCGGCGGTGCAGGCGCCGCCGGCCGCGCCGCAAGTGACGAGCGCAACCGTGGATGCGCTGAACGGGCGCGTTGCCGCGGTCGAGGCCAAGGCTGGCAAGCCCGCTGCCGATCCGGCCCTGCTGGCGCGGATCGACGCGCTGGAGAAATCCGCAAGCAGCCTGCGCAGCGACATCGCCAGTCTGCGCGCGCAATCCGACAAGACCGCGAGCGCCTTGAACGACGCGAAATCCGCGCCGCGCGATGCTGCTTCCGCCGATCTCGCCAATCGCATCGCGCAGCTCGAGCGCGCCAGCAAGACCGACCGTGCCGAACTCGCGCAGCAAAGCGAGAAGATCGCCGACGCCAGGACGATGGACGACAAGGCGCTGCGCCATGTGGTGGCCGCGGCCCTGCTCGACGTCGCCGTTCGCCACGGAGACGCTTACGGGCCGCAACTGGCCGCGGCGCGGTCGCTCGCGGCCAAACCCGATGGACTGAAGCCGCTCGACACCTTCGCGTCGTCAGGCATTCCGACGCCGGTCGCGCTGAGCCGCGAGCTCCTCAACATCGTGCCAAAACTGTCGCCGCCGGCGGAAGCCCAGACCGGCGGCGCCGGCATCGTCGAGCGCCTCCAGGCGGGAGCGTCAAAACTCGTCCGCATCGAGCGCACCGACGGGGTCGGCAACGATCGCGGTGCCATCGTCTCACGGGTGACGGCCGCGGCGCTCCGCAACGATTTCGTGGAGGCGCGGCGCGAGCTGAAGACGCTGCCCGAGGCCGATCGCGCCCCGGCACAGGCCTGGCTCGACAAGACCGATGCCCGCGACGCTGCGCTCGCCGCCTCACGCAAATTCGCCGACGATGCCATGGCGGATCTCGTCAAGCCCGCTCAATAAAGCTTCGCGCAACAATCTGCGCGTATAGGGATCGCCATGCTTCGCATCGTCCTCTTCCTCGTCCTGATCGCGCTGGCGGCGGCCGGCGCGGCCTGGGTTGCCGATCAACCCGGCGAGCTCGTCCTGACCGCGGGCGGTTTCCGCGCCACGACGACGCTTCCGAGATTCGTGTTCCTGCTCGGCCTCTTTGCCGCGGCGGTCGTGCTGGTCTGGAGCCTCGTGACGATGATCTGGCGTGCGCCGGGACGCCTGCGCCGCCGCCGTCACGACAAGCGCCACGCCCGCGGCCGCCATGCCATCACCCACGGCCTGCTCGCGATCGGCCATGGCGACACCGCGCTCGCCCGCCGCCACGCCGATACCGCGCGGCGGCTGGCCGCGAACGATCCGCTCGCGCTGCTCCTGCATGCGCAGTCCGCGCAGCTCGAGGGCAATCGCGACGAGGCGCAGCGCGTCTTCCGCGCCATGGCCGAGCGCGAGGACACGCGCCTGCTCGGCCTGCGCGGCCTGTTCATCGAGGCGCAGCGCGCCGACGATGCGGTCGGTGCCGTGATGATCGCGGAGGAAGCGATCAAGCAGTCGCCGTCCTCGACCTGGGCCTCGCATGCCGTGCTCGGCTTCCGCTGTGCACGCGGCGACTGGAGCGGCGCGCTCGCGATCCTCGATTCGAATCTGTCCTCGGGCCTGATCGACAGGCAGGCCTATCGCCGCCAGCGCGGCGTGCTGCTTGCCGCCCGCGCGCTGGAATTGGAAACGATGGATCGCGACGTCGCGCGCGAGAGCGTGATGGAGGCGGTCAAGCTCGCGCCGACGCTGGTCCCGGCCGCAGTGCTCGCCGCAAAATTCGAGAGCGAGGCGCATCAGGTGCGCCGCGCCATGAAGCTGGTGGAAGCCGCCTGGCTCGCCAATCCGCATCCCGATCTCGCGGATGCCTATGCGCATGTGAAGCTCGGCGATTCGGCGCGGCAGCGCTTGCAGCGGGTCGAGACACTCGCCGCCAAGGTTCCTGCCGACAGGGCCGGCCATGTCGAGGGCCAGCTCGCGATCGCGCGCGCCGCGATCGATGCGTCCGAGTTCGCCCGTGCGCGCGCGGTGCTGGCGCCTTACGTCAACGATCCGACCCAGCGCGTTGCGCTGCTGATGGCCGAGCTCGAGCGCACCGAGCATGGCGACAGCGGCCGCGCCCGCGCCTGGACCTTGCGCGCGGTGCGGGCCCGCCACGACCCGGCCTGGACCGCGGACGGCTATGTCAGTGACCGCTGGCGTCCGGTCTCCCCGGTCACCGGCCGGCTCGACGCGTTCCAGTGGCAGACGCCGGTCGCAAGCCTGCCGTCCGGCAAGGGCGACATGATCGAGTCATCGGCCTTCGAGGAAGCCATGCTGGCGGCCCCGCCCCCGAAGCGGGTGACCGCAGTTCCAATCGAAAGCCCCGCGGAACCGCCTGCGACGGCGCCCGATCCAGCGCCGGCGGCACAGGACAATTCGCCTCCCGTTGCCGAGGAAGAGCCCGCGGCCACGCCCGCCGAGCCGGTCCAACCAGCGCCCGAGCCGGCCGAATCATCGCCGGTGGTGGCGACGCCGGTGTTCCGGACCCGCGCCGACCTCGGCAAGCCCTCACCGGCGCCGATTCCCGCCGTCATCCCGATCATCCGCGCCCCGGATGATCCCGGGATCGATGACGAGGGTCCGAGCGATGAATTCACGGAACAAATCGGCACGCCCAGGGACGCTGCAAAGGCCCAGGCCGGCGGCTGGCGCGGATTCTGGTCCCGCTGGGGCGCGTGAGGGGCATTTCGAAGCCGGCGCCACCTTGCCAATTCGGGCCATGCCCGATATCAGGAGCGCGCGTAACGGGACCGGCTTTGCTTGGGTCCCGGCAGGGTTCGCCGCAATAGCTCAGTTGGTAGAGCACGTCATTCGTAATGACGGGGTCGGGGGTTCGAGTCCCTCTTGCGGCACCAGCGCTCCGAACGTCTACTCAGGTTCATCCGATCCTCGCAAGCGCGGCTCCTCGCAAGCCCGGTGTTTTTGCCGGCGCATCCAGCCCGCACGAGTGCACGGTCCAGATGGGTCGCGCAGAGCGCGGCCGTTGTATCACCGTGGGAGCGTTCGAGGTCGCGCAGCGGCCCGGGTGATCGCGATCACATAACTTCAGGCATGACTTCCGTAGTGTCGCGGCCACGCCAACACGGGGAGATTTCATATGCGCAAGATCATTCTGATCACCGCCATGGTCCTGGGTTCCGCGTCTGCCCAGGCAGACGGCGCACGCAGCCTGTCGCTGTCCGCGGCGAGTGAGCGTGCCGCCGCTCCGCAAGCCGCCACGACGGCGGCGACGACCGCCACGACGACGCAAGTCAGCGAGGTCGCGCCGGCCGTCGAAGCTCCGAAATATGTCGATCGTCCGCCGGCAATCCCGGCGCCCGCTCCTGTCCCTGCCCCTGCTCCTGTCCCTGCGCCCGTCGCGACGACAGCTCCCGCCGCGACCACGACGACCGCGTCAGTGCCGGTCAGGACGACCAAGCCCGCGAAGACGGCAAGGGCGGACAAGCCGAAGCACAAGCGCACCTGGACCGAAGGCCGCATCATCAGCGAGCTGCATCGCCACGGCATCTATTGGTAAGCTGGCCGCGTCCCCTTGAAAAGCAAATGGCCGGGCGAAAGCCCGGCCATGCGCGTATTGAAGCGGTGGTCTCGTTACTGCGAAACCGTTTGCACCACGCTTCCGATCGGGCGTGCGCTCGAGGTCGGCACCTTCAATTCCTTGAGCAGCGCTTCGTCATATTCCGGCAGCGTCTGGAAAGTCGTCTTGGCCTTCATCTGCACGATCTTGTAGCCGCCGGCCTTGAGGCGCGCGAGCAGCGCCGGCATGGCTTCGCCGGTGTGCTTCTGGAAGTCGTGCATCAGGATGATGCCCTTGCCGAGCTTGTCGAGCTTGGTCATCACGTTGCTGATGATCTTGTCCGGGGTGGCGCCCTTCCTGAAATCGAAGGAGTCGATGTCGGTCGAGAACATCGCGACGTTGCGGGTGCCGAAATAGGTCACGATCGCCGGATTGTGCTGAAGCTGCGGGAAGCGGAAGAACGGCGCCGGATTGGTGCCGAGCGCGAACTTCACGGCGCTGAAGCCTTTCTCGACCTCGTCCAGGGCCTGCTGCTCCGTCATCTTCTTGCCGTTCAGATTGACGTGCGACCAGGTGTGGGCGCCGATCGTGTGGCCCTGCGCCAGCACCTGGCGCAGGATTTCCGGATGATAGGTCGCGTGCTTGCCGACCGAGAAGAACAGGCCCTTGGTGCATTCGTCCGCGAGCGCCTTCAGCACCGCGGGCGTGTTCACGGGCCAGGGACCGTCGTCGAAGGTCAGCACGACCTCCTTGTCGGTGAGGAAGTCGAACTGCTTGAAATGGTCGAAGCCGAAGCCGGGTCCGCCCGTGGTGTCGATCTCGACCACGCGGGACACGCCCAGCGCGTTCGGATTGGCGCAGACCTGTTTCTGCTGCACCGGCATGGCCGGGGCCGGCACTGGCGCCGGAGCGGGGGCCGCCGGCTTGCCGGCGAGTGCGGCGGTGGTCTCGACGTCGTCCTTGGCGGCGAGCTTCGCCGGTGCCGGCAATGGATCGGCGGTACGGGCGGCCATTGTTTTGGGAGCGGCCTGATCGGCGCGCGAGGAATAATAAAACCAACCGCCGGCCGCGATCACGACCGCCGCAAGGACACTGGCCAACATCAGGCCCAACGCATTACGCATCGCTACTCTTTCCAATTACGCAACCAAACCTGCGGAATTTCCCGCGCGACGAGCCATTAATGCGAAGGAGCGGTTAACGTGACACCAACACGACGGCGTTTACGGAGGAATTTCAGATAGGTCGGCTTGTGTGACTGATGTCACAGTGACAGGGGCGCCTGTGACCATCATCACAGTGGAAAGGAGTTTGTTGGAGCATCTTGGGTCCCATCAACAACGGGCCCGCCGAGCGGTGCCAATGGGAGCTTCAAATGACCAACTCGCTGAACACCAAGTCCCTGAGTAGCAAGATCCGCGACACCAGCCTGGCTCTGGGCTTTGCCGCCATCGTTTCGATCGTTTCGACGACCTCGAGCTTCGCCTTCTCGTCCGAGGCGCAGCAGCAGTGCACCGGCGACGCCTTCCGCCTGTGCTCGTCGGAAATCCCCAACATCCCGAAGATCACGGCGTGCATGATGAAGCATCGCTCCGACCTGAGCGCCGGCTGCCGCGCAGTGATGGACAAGGATCTCGCCAAGGGCGCGTCACGCAAGGTCGCTGACGCCCAGGACAGCCAGTAAGCGCGCAACACAATAATCGTTGCGTCGGTCAGCTCCCCTCGCGATGTGCCCCGGCCACAAGCCGGGGCCACGCGATGGCGCCATTCAGCCTGCCAATAAAGCCGTTGCGGCTAAGGGATCGTCGCACTAGCTTCGCCCGCACATCTTCCGGGTTAGAGGCATTGCGCGATGACCAGATTTCTTTTCGTTATTTCTTTGCTCCTGTGCGCATCGGGCGCATCAGCGCAACAGCAGCCTGGACATGATGCCTGCGCGCGCGACGTCACGCGCTTCTGCCGCGCCGTGATGAACAATGGCGACCAGGCCGTGCTCGCCTGCCTGAAGCAGAATCGTCCGCGGCTGAGCAAGGGCTGTGAGAAGGTGCTGACGGATAACGGGCAGTAATTGTCTTCGCCGGGACGACGGCAGAGTGTTTGACAAAACCTACGTGCTGCTCCCCGCCGCGGTCGCGACCACGGGCAGCACCTCACTTGCCGCCTGGTCCGGCGTCTCCTCCTTCCAGCGCACCGAGCCGAACGGACGCTCCAGCATGCGGCGGATCCGCACCGGATCGGGACCGATGTGGAAGGCGATCGCCTCCTGATGCAGTGCGCGTTCGGACTGTGTCGAGCGGTTGCGCTGGCGCAAGTAGTCGAGCCAGGTCGGGCAATGATAGCGCTCGGTCCACAATTCGGGATCGGCGATGTCGCGCGCGATCGACCAGCCATAGGCGCCGTTGCGCTGCCGGGAGAGCTGCACGTCCTGCATCACGTTGTGAAAGCCGCGCGCGTTCTCCTGGGCGACCCGGTACTCGATCTCGACCACCAGCGGCCCGCTGCGCGCCGTGAGCGACAGCTTGACTTCCGGATCGGCCAGCAGATCGGCATCCTCGTTGCGGGCGCCGACGCGCGGCATCGTGAGCCAGAGTCCGAGCAGCGGCGAGATCAGCATCAGGCCGGCGGCCGTCAGCAGCGCGACCTCGACGCCGGCATAGTCGGTGAGATGGCCCCAGCCCCAGGCACCGATCGCGATGCCGCCGGAGATAGAGGCCTGGAACGCCGCGAGCGAGCGGCCCGCGACCCAGCGCGGCGCCGAGAGCTGCACGCCGATGTTGAACAGCGCGACCGCGGCCATCCAGACCGCGCCCGCGAGCACCAGCGCAGCCGCCGTCAGCACCGGCTCGGTGCTCACGGCCAGGGCGGCCATCGCGAACGCCATCGTGATGGTGCAGGCGCGGATCGCGGCCTCGCCGCTCATGCGCTTGCGCAATTCGTGGATGTTGAGCGCGCCGACCACGGCACCCATGCCGAAGGCGCCGAGCATGATGCCGTAGGTCTGCGCGCCGCCATGCAGCAGGTCGCGCGCGACCAGCGGCATCAGCGCCATGATGGCGCCGCCGATCAGGCCCATCACCAATGTGCGCAACAGCACGATCTTGATCGGCGGGGAATTGGTGATGTAGCGGAAGCCCGAGACCATGGCGCGGTTGAGCTTCTCCCGCGGCAGCCGCGAGGGCTCGGTGTTGCGCCGCCACAGCAACAGCACCACCAGCAGCGGCAGATAGAGGATCGCGTTGCAGGCAAAGGCGGCGACAGCGCCGAGCGCGGCGACGATGACGCCGCCGACCGCCGGACCGAAGCTGCGCGCGATGTTGTAGCTGATGCCGTTCAGCGCGACCGCCGACGGCAGCGCATCGGGGGGCACCTGCTCGCTGACGGAGGACTGCCAGGCCGGACCGAACAGCGCGTTGCCGCTGCCGACCACGAAGCAGAAGGCGAGCAGCGTTTCCGGGGTGATCAGGTTCAGTCCGGCCAGTACCGTGAGCGCGCTCGCGCCGGTCAGCGCGATCGAGAGCGAGACCAGGGTGACGATGCGGCGGTCATACATGTCGGCGATGGCGCCGGCCGGCATCGAGATCAGCATGATCGGCAGCATCAAGGCGGTCTGCACCAGCGCAACCTTGTCCGCCGAGGCCGCCATCTGCGTCATCGCCCAGGCGGCGCCCACGCCCTGGATCAGCAGGCCGAGATTGGAGAGCAGGCTGGCGAGCCAGATGCGCCGGAACACGGTGTAGCGCAGCGGCGCGGTGATGCCGTCGGCCGCAATTTTCTGACGGTTCGTCTGCTCGGTCATATCCCCTTCCAAATGGGCTGGCAGAAGTGGTCTTAGGGTGATTCCGGCAAGTTCAGTGATGCCCGCGAAAGTCCTTCGCTGTCCAGTGGTTAGGCCGGTATAAGCGGTGCAAAGACGTGGTTTTGCCGGAGGAGGAACAAATGAAGCTGTCGCGACGGACGATCCTGCAAGGTGCCAGCAGCCTGCCTTTCGCGGTTGCGAGCTTGCGGATGGGTGCGCTGGCCCAGAGCGCGCCCGCGGCACAGACGACCGAGGTGCCCCCGATCCTGTTCGTCCACGGCAATGGCGATTACGACGCGCTTTGGATCACCACGATGTGGCGGATGGAATCCAATGGCATCGCCCGAGATCGCATGGCAGCGATCAACTTCACCGATCCGCTGGCGCGCAGCGACGACAAGGTCGAGCAGGCGGGCCGCTCCTCGACCGAGGACCAGCGCCGCGAGCTCGCCGCCGCCATCGCGGATCTGAAGCGCCGCACCGGCGCGTCCCGCGTGGCGCTGGTCGGGAGCTCCCGCGGCGGCTATGCGATCCGCAACGTGATCAAGAGCGGTGGCGCCGGCGATGTCAGCCACGCCGTCCTGTGCGGCACGCCCAATCACGGCGTGTTCGCGACCGACGACCAGCCCAACAGCGAGTTCAACGGCCGCGGCACGTTCTTGCGCGGCCTGAACGAGGGCGAGAGCGAGGTGACCCCGGGTGTTGCCTTCCTCACCTTGCGCAGCGACGGCATGGACAAATACGCGCAGGCCGACGGCCGCTTCATCGGCAAGCCCGGCACCCCGACCGGCGTCACCGTTGAAGGTCCGGAGTTGAAGGGCGCCACCAATCTCGTGCTCGGCGCGCTCGATCATCGCGAGGTGGCGTTCCACCCGCGAGCCTTCCGCGAGATCTACAAATTCATCGCCGGCCGCGAGCCCGCGCGGATCGCGATCGTGCCGGAGCAGAGCGTCAGGCTGAGCGGGCTGGTGACGGGCATGCCGGGCGGCGCGCCGACCAATCGTCCGGTCGCGGGCGCAACCGTCGATGTCTTCCGCGTCGATCCCGAAACCGGAGAGCGCAAGGGCAATGCGGTGTACAGCGCCAAGACCGGCGCCGACGGCCGCTGGGGGCCGGCGCAGGTCGAGCCTTCCTGGTCGCTCGAACTCGTCCTCGCTTCGCCGGGTGCGCCGACGACGCACATCTATCGCTCGCCCTTCCCGCGCTCGTCCGACGTCGTGCATCTGCGCGCCGCGCGCCCGCTCGGGGCCGGGGACAAGGACGCCGGGGCTGTCGTGATCATGTCGCGTCCGCGCGGCTATTTCGGCCTGCCGCGGGACGTGGTGCTGCTCGACGGCAAGCAGCCGGCCGACGTGAAGCCGGGCGTGCCCACGGATTCGGCAGCGACCCTGCGGCTTCCGGCCAGCGAGGTCGGGCGTAACGTCGTGGCTCAGTTCGGCGAAGAACGAATTGTGGCGCGCGCCTGGCCCGCCTCCGAGAACAGGATTGCGATTGCCGAGCTGACTTACTAGCTATTTGCCTGGGTCACATCTGCGGGAGAGAGCAATGAACATCGCCAGCGTGCGTCGGCCCATCATCCCTCCGACCCCGCCGCGTGCGCCCGACGACATGTCGTTCCTCGGCCGGCTCGCTGTCCTCCGGCACAACATGATCGCGACCTGGGGGCAGCGCGCCTACGAGGAAGACATCATCAAGGGCCGCTTCTTCCTCCGCAACAGCTTCATCCTGAACCGGCCGGATGCGATCCGGCATGTTCTGCTCAGCAATTACGAGAATTACACGCGCACGCCGGCGGGGATCCGCATGCTACGTCCCGTGCTTGGCGACGGCCTCCTGATTGCGGAAGGTCATTCCTGGACGTTTCAGCGCCGCACCCTCGCGCCTGCCTTCACGCCGCGCGCCACTGCAAATCTGGTCCCGCACATGACGGCGGTGCTCGACGAAACCATCGCGAAGCTCGACACGCGCACAAGCGAGCCGGTTGATTTGCGTGAGATCATGCAGCGCATGACGCTGGAGATCGCCGGGCGCACCATGTTCTCGTTCGGTATGGACCGGCACGGTCCGACCCTGCGCAACTTCGTCATGGAATATGGCGAGCGGCTTGGCCGGCCCTACTTCCTCGACATGGTGCTGCCCGTGTCCTGGCCGACCCCGATGGACCGTGCCCGGGCGCGCTTCCGCAAGCGCTGGACCGAATTCGTCGCGGTGCTGATCGCCGAGCGCCGCGCGATGGGCAAGAAGGACGGCGCGCCGCCGCGCGACCTGTTCGATCTCATGGACGAGGCGCGCGATCCGGAAACCGGCAAGGGCTTTTCGGACGAGCAGCTCGTCGACGAGGTCGCGACCATGATCCTCGCGGGTCACGAGACCACCGCAACTGCGTTGTTCTGGGCGCTCTATCTGCTCGCGCTCGATCCGGACACGCAGGAGGAGGTGGCGTCCGAGACCCGAGGCGAGCATCTGGACAGCATGGCGGACATCGATCGCCAGAAATTCACCCGCGCGGTGGTCGAGGAGACGATGCGGCTTTATCCGCCCGCCTTCCTGATCGCCCGCGCGGCGCGCGAGAAGGACAACGCGGCCGGCGTCGAGATCGGCAAGGGCGACATCATCATGATCGCGCCCTGGCTGCTGCACCGGCACGAGAAGCTGTGGGATCAGCCCAACGCGTTCATTCCAAAGCGCTTCATGTCGGCGGATGCGCCCGATCGGTTCGCCTATCTTCCCTTCGGGGCGGGTCCGCGTGTCTGCATCGGCGCGCCGTTCGCGCAAGCCGAATCCGTGCTGGCGCTGGCCCGATTGATCGGCGCGTTCCGCGTCGAGCTTGCCGATACGGCAAATCCCGTGATCCCGCTCGGCGTCGTCACGACCCAGCCGGACCATTCACCCATGTTCCGCATCACGCGTCGGTGACAGGCGTTCGCCTGGCCGATCGCGTGATCAACCGAGACAGAGTTGCGCCATGAGCGACATCCAGGCCCAGTTTTCCGTTCTGAAGCAGACCGCCGATGCCAAGGTGGTCGATGCGATTACGCGCCTCATCGAGCACGGCGAGGATCACGCGCTCAACCGCGTCAATGTCCTCGACTTCGCCAGGCAGCACGGCCTCGACGAAGAGCGCGTGATTTCCGCCTTCCTGCATTCGGCACGGCTCGGCCTGTTCGATCTCGGCTGGAACGTGCTGTGCCCGGGCTGCGGCGGCGTGCTGGGGGCGCACTCGACCCTGAAGGCGCTCAAGCCGGGCGACTATCATTGCGCGCTCTGTGCCTGCGGCTACAAGGCCTCGGTCGACGACCAGGTCGAGGTCTCATTCACCGTGAATCCGCGCGTCCGGCGCATCGCCGCGCACGATCCCGACACGCTTCCGGTGTGGGAATATTTCAAGCAGGTGTTCTGGAGCTCCGGCGTCGACTTCAACAAGGATTCGTTCGCGACGCTGGCCAACGAGGTGACGCTGGATACGATGGAGCTGCCGGCCGGCGAGAAGGCGACCATGTCGCTGCAACTGCCGAACGACTTCATCATCATCTTCGAGCCGGTGACGCACGCCGCCCATTTCATCGACGTCCAGGGCGAGCCGACGAAGGACCGCCAGCAATTCGCCATCATGTACAACAAGGTGCAGGCGCCGACGGGTACCACGACGATGCGGCCGGGGCCGCTGCGGCTGTCGCTGGAAAACCAGGCCGGCGTGCGCGTGCTGCCGTCGGTGTTCATCGCGGCCGAGGCGCTCCACCATCTGATCGGCAAGCGCAAGCCATTCCTTACCGCCAAGCGGATGCTGTCGAACCAGACCTTTCGCGATGTGTTCAAGGCGGACAATCTCAGTCTCGACCAGCGGCTCCAGATCACGTCGCTGACCTTCCTGTTCACGGATTTGAAGGGCTCGACCGCGCTATACGAGCGGGTCGGTGATCTCGCCGCCTTCGATCTCGTGCGCGCGCATTTCCATGCGCTGCTCGAGATCATCTCCTCGGAGAAGGGCGCTGTGGTGAAGACCATCGGCGACGCCGTGATGGCGACCTTCGTCCGGCCCGAGCACGCCATCGTCGCCGGCCTGCGGATGCGCGCGGCCATGGACGAACTCAACAAGCAGCGCGGCACCGACGATCTCATCGTCAAGATCGGCATCCATGAAGGCCCGTGCCTTGCGGTGATGCTCAACGAGCGGCAGGATTATTTCGGCCAGACCGTCAACATCGCCGCCCGCGTCCAGAGCCTGTCGACCGCGCAGGAGATCCACATCACCGGCCCGGTGCTCGACGCGCCCGCCGTCGCCGAGGTGCTTCAGCAGCGCGCGATCAAGCCGATCCAGAAGCAGGCCGCGCTGCGCGGCATCGCCGACAAGATGGTGGTGTACGAGATACCGTAGATGCGTCCCGGCATCGAGATTGCCGAAACGTAATGCAGCGCACGGAACTGACGCACGTTGCGCCGGTTGAGTTTACCGCTCATATAATGCTGGTAGCGGCCGCGTCCCCGCGGCGTCATCGATTTCGGTAGGACCTTATGCTCGACGGCCTGCGCCAATTCATCGCCGACATTGTTGCTCCCCATGCCGGAGATCGCGCATTCGACGACAGCGATTATCGGCTGGCGGCGACCGCGTTGCTGGTTCACGTGGTCTCGCTGGACGGTCAGCCGACGGCGGCCGAACAGCGCAAGCTGCACAGCCTGATCGAAAGCCATTTCGGGCTCGATCGCGGCACGGCCGACCGCCTGATCGCGGATGCGACCCAGGTCGAGGGCGAGGCGGTGGACCTCTATCATTTCACCAGCGTCATCATGCGCTCGCTCGACGAAGAAGGCCGCAAGCGCCTCGTCCAGATGATGTGGGAGCTGGTCTATGCCGACGGCCAGGTCAGCGAGTTCGAGGACAACGTGGTCTGGCGCGCCTCCGACCTTCTCGGGATCGCCCAGCGCGACCGGATCGACCTGAAGCACGCGGTCGCGGACCGCGCCGGTGGTCAGGTCAAGGACAACGCCCTCGGCGGCTGACCCTTTTCTACGCGGCCGATTGCCGGTCGTCCGAACCACATGACAAAACTTTAATGTAGCTTCCAGCCGCGCGGGTCCGGGATTCGCCCGTAAATACCCGGGTTTTCCTGTCGTCCTGCCGCCCGCTCAGGCGCCCATGCTGCTGGCGCCGCTTGCCTGTCGCGCACGGCCTATGCTCTCGTTCCGGTATTGCGGGGCCAAAAAGCTTCAATTCAAGAGAATTCGATCGTGACTGAGCGGGTAACGTTGATCACCGGTGCTTCGGCGGGCATCGGCACCGAACTGGCGCGTGTGTTCGCCGCGAATGGACACCGCCTTGCGCTGACGGCGCGGCGCGCGGACCGGCTTGAGGCACTCGCGAACGAGCTCGCCGCCAAGGGCGGCAAGAAGCCGATCGTGATCGTCTGCAATCTCCAGGAGCCGGACGCCGGCGAGAAGATCGCCGCCGCGCTCGCAGCCGAAGGTGTCGAGCTCGATAACCTCGTCAACAACGCCGGCTTCGGCGTGTTCGGTGACGCCATCGAACGCGACCGCGTCGAGCAGGTCGGCATCGTCGACGTCAACGTTCGGGCCCTGACGGATCTGTCGCTACGCTTTGCCGATCAGCTGATCAGGAACAAGGGCGGTCTTCTCAATGTCGGATCGGTCGCCGGCTTTCTGCCGGGACCCGGCATGGCCGTCTACTACGCGTCCAAGGCCTATGTGATTTCCCTCACCGAGGCTTTGCGGGCGGAGCTGGCTCCGCACGGCGTTCGCGTCACGGTCCTTTGCCCGGGTCCGGTGCCCACCGAATTCCAGGCGCGCGCCGGCGTCGGGGCCGGACATGATACGGCCCTTCTCAATGTTCCTGCCGCCGACGTCGCGCAGCAGGCCTATCGCGGCCTGATGGCCAACAAACGGGCAGTGCTCCCCGGTCTCGGCATCAAGATTGTGCCGTTCGCGCTGCGTTTCTTTCCGCGCGGCTTCATCCTGGCTGCCACCAGCCGGTTCCAGAGGCAGCGGCACTAGAGAAAAGCTTGAAGCGTCAGTAGTGGCCCGGAGCTTGCTTCACTATCGGGCGTGTGTGCGCAAACTCACACGATATTAACGATCGCTTAGTTATGCTGGCGGTCTGAACCGATAGCACTTGGAAAGGCGATGTCGTTCCGGACGGACAGGTTTGCTGGCGCAGAAGTCGTGCCCTTCCCCAGAAGGACGCCGAGCATCGCCGCCTCCGAAGACCGGTTGCCGGTGCTGATCGTCCTGCATCAGGAATCCTCGACGCCCGGCCGTGTCGGCAATGCGCTGCGCGCGCTCGGCCATCGCCTCGACATCCGCCGTCCCCGCTTCGGCGATTCCCTGCCCGATACGCTCGAGCAGCATGCCGGCGCCGTAATCTTCGGCGGTCCGATGAGCGCCAATGATCCCGAAGACTACATCCGCCGTGAGATCGACTGGATTGAAATTCCGCTCCGCGAGCAGCGGCCGTTCCTCGGCATCTGCCTCGGTGCGCAGATGCTGGCGATGCAGCTCGGCGCCCGCGTCGCGCCGCATGCGGATTCGCTGACCCAGATCGGCTATTACCCGATCCGTCCGACCGCCGCGGGACGCGCGCTCTGCCCGCACTGGCCGGCACAGGTCTACCATTGGCATCGCGAAGGCTTCGAGCTACCGCTTGGCGCGGAATTGCTGGCGGAAGGCGACGATTTTCCAGTGCAGGCGTTCCGCACCGGCAATGCCTTCGGCGTGCAGTTTCATCCCGACGTGACCTACGCGATGATGCATCGCTGGACCACGCGCGGCTATGACGGCTTCAGCGCACCCGGCGCGCGGCAGCGGCATCATCATTTCGCGGACCGTGCGGTGTACGATGCCGCAGAACGCGCCTGGCTGGATCATTTCATCGACGGCTGGCTGGCGCGCCGGCCGGTGCTGGCGCAAGCCGCCGAGTAATCGCGCCTTCGCCAAGGTCCTTGCCGCAGATCCTTCGCCTAAGTCCTTGGCGCAAGCCCTTGCCTCATCCTCGAATATGCTAGGCTTGCCGCCAACGAGCGCGCGCGAACGCGTGCCGGCGAACGCGTGCCGGCGAACAAAGGGAGAGCGCCATGGCCTATGAACACATTCTCTACGACGTCAGCGACAAGGTCGCGACCATCACGCTCAACCGTCCCGATCGCATGAACGCGTGGACGCCCGTCATGGAGCGCGACGTCCGTCATGCGATGGAAGCATCGAGCGCTGATGACAATGTCCGCGTCATCGTGCTCACCGGTGCGGGCCGCGGCTTTTGTGCCGGCGCCGACATGGATGCGCTGAAAGGGCTCGATCCCAGCGACGTCAGGCGCGCGTCGAATCTGCCGCCTTTCGACATGAACCGCCGACCGGACTGGCAGACCCGCTACGGCTTCTATCCGTCGATCAAGAAGCCGATTATCGCCATGCTCAACGGCGCCACGGCCGGCATCGGCCTCGTCCATGCGCTCTATTGCGACCTGCGCTTTGCCGCCGACAACACGGTGTTCACGACCGCCTTCGCGCGGCGCGGCCTGATCGCCGAGCATGGCATCAGCTGGATGCTGCCGCGCATCGTCGGCCACGCCAACGCGATGGATCTGTTGCTCTCGGCAAGGCGTGTGGGCAGCGACGAGGCATTGCGGATCGGGCTGGTCAACCGGCTCTGCTCGCCCGAAAAACTCCGCGAAGAGACCTATGCCTATGCGCGCGACCTCGCCGATTTCGTCTCGCCGAGCGCGATGGCCGTGATCAAGCGGCAGCTCTACGAGGTGCCGTTCCAGACCCTGGCGGAAGCGACGATCGAGGCCAATCGCGAGATGATGGTGGCGCTGAACGGCAGCGATTTCCGGGAAGGCGTGGCGAGCTTCATGGAGAAACGGCCGCCGCGGTTTACGGGGAGGTAGGGGCTTTTCGGAGAGCGTCCGCCGTCGCCCTTCGGGCTATGGCGGGACAGCCTTCGCTTCCTTCGCTACGAAAGTGCTCGGCTGGCTTGCCTAGCCGTAGCTCGCGAAGCGAGTGAAGGCTGGTGGAGCCAGGCGGGATCGAACCGCCGACCTCGTCATTGCGAACGACGCGCTCTCCCAGCTGAGCTATGGCCCCGTTTGCTGGCCGCTCTGGTCAATGCGGCCGACAACCGGGCGCCATTTAAGTCCCCGCCAAGGTCAAGTCAAGGACGGGTGTCACCCGGTTTTAGCCATCCGGGCACCGACTTCCCTTGTTTGCGCCGGGGGGAACCGATATCTAGCAACAGGCGTCAATCCCGATCGCAGCCAGAGTTTTCAA
Source organism: Bradyrhizobium sp. SZCCT0153 (assembly GCF_018129995.1). GTDB lineage: Bacteria > Pseudomonadota > Alphaproteobacteria > Rhizobiales > Xanthobacteraceae > Bradyrhizobium > Bradyrhizobium japonicum_G. The sequence goes on along the minus strand of NZ_JAFCKS010000003.1, from coordinate 142,962 downwards.
AAGCCAGAGTTCTTAAAAGCCATGCGTGCCGTTCTCGACATCGTCATCATCGTGCTCGACCTCTACGTCTGGCTGCTGATCGCCTCCGCGATCCTGTCCTGGCTGATCGCCTTCAACGTGGTGAACACCCGCAACCAGTTCGTGTCGGCGGTGGCGGAGTTCCTGTACCGGATCACCGAGCCGGTGCTGGCGCCGATTCGCAATTTCCTGCCCAGTCTCGGCGGTCTCGACATCTCGCCGATCATACTGATCCTGCTCATCATGTTCATCGAGCGGGTGATTCTGTATTACATCTACCCGAACGTGATCTGAGCAGGCGGGAGCGCCTTGGTTGCCAAAGACGCTTTCAAGGAACCGTGGCGTTACTCCACCGCGGGCATCAGCATCGCGCTGCGGGTGACGCCGCGCGGCGGCCGCGACGACATCGACGGGATCGAGCAGCTGGCCGATGGCCGCAGCGTGCTCAAGGTGCGGGTGCGCGCGATCGCCGATGGCGGCGAGGCCAACAAGGCCGTTCTGGTGCTGCTGGCGAAATCGCTTGGGGTCCCCAAGGCGAGCGTCAGGCTGTTGTCCGGGGCGACCTCGCGGCTGAAGCAGATCGCAGTCGATGGCGATCCAGCGCGGCTCGGCGAAGCCTTGCGCCAGCTCGCTGCGGCGAAATCCACAGATCAAGGGAACTGACATGACCGCTGAGATCATCGATGGAAAAGTCATTGCCGCGGAACTCCGTGCCCGCGTCGCCGACGAGGTCGCCCGCGTCAAACGCGAGCACGATCTGGTGCCGGGGCTTGCGGTAGTTCTGGTCGGCAGCGACCCCGCCAGCGAAGTCTATGTCCGCTCGAAGCATACCCAGACCCAGGCCGCCGGCATGGCCTCGTTCGAGCACAAGCTGCCGGCCGACGTGTCGCAGGCCGACCTGCTGGCCGTCGTTGCAAAACTCAACCGCGATCCCGCCGTGCACGGCATTCTGATACAGCTGCCGCTGCCGAAGGGACTGAACACCGAGGCTGTGATCAATGCCATCGATCCCGCCAAGGACGTCGACGGGCTGCATCCGAACAATGCCGGCCGGCTTGCGGGCGGCTTCGAGGCGCTATCGCCCTGCACGCCGCTCGGCTGCATCATCCTGACCAAGAGCGTCCATGCGTCGCTCGAAGGCATGAACGCCATCGTCATCGGCCGTTCCAATCTCGTCGGCCGGCCGCTGGTGCAATTGCTGCTCAACGAGAACGCGACGGTGACGATCGCGCATTCGCGCTCGCGCGACCTGCCCGGACTCGTGAAGCAGGCCGATCTCGTTTACGCCGCAGTTGGCAGGCCTGAGATGGTGCGTGGCGACTGGCTGAAGCCGGGCGCGACCGTGATCGACGTCGGCATCAACCGGATCCCGAGGGACGACGGCAAGACGCGGCTGGTCGGCGATGTCGCCTATCAGGAAGCGCTCAACGTCGCCGGTGCGATTACGCCGGTGCCGGGTGGCGTCGGCCAGATGACGGTGGCGTGCCTGCTGGTGAACACGCTGCGCGCGGCCTGCGCGATTGCAGGGCTGCCGAAGCCGGCGGTGTAACTGACGCTCGTGCCCCGGCTCAGCGTCGCGTCACACCGGACGGTGCTTCGCATCGCCGGGACATGCCGCGCCGCGTCCGGGACACAAGACTTACGCCTTCTTCTTCTTTTCGCGATCGATGCCTTCGAGGATCAGCTTGTGGGCATCCTCGGGGCCGCCCCAGCGCAAAATCTTCACCCACTTGCCTGGTTCGAGATCCTTGTAGTGCTCGAAGAAGTGCTGGATCTGCTGCAGCGTGATGTCTGGCAGATCGCTGTACGACTTTACCTTGTCGTAGCGCTGCGTCAGCTTCGACGACGGCACCGCCAGAATCTTCTCGTCGCCGCCGGCTTCGTCTTCCATGAACAGCACGCCGACCGGGCGCACGCTCATGACGGCGCCGGGGATGATGGCGCGGGTGTTGATGATCAGCACGTCGCAGGGATCGCCGTCATCCGACAGCGTGTGCGGGATGAAGCCGTAGTTACCGGGGTAACGCATCGGCGTGTAGAGGAAGCGGTCGACGACCAGTGTGCCGGCTTCCTTGTCCATCTCGTATTTGATCGGTTCGCCGCCCACGGGGACTTCGATGATGACGTTGACGTCGTGTGGTACGTTCTTCCCGATCGAGACCGCATCGATACGCATTCAAGGCTCCGTTGTTGCCGAGGGTAAATCGCACCCGGCAGCGATTTTGGCATTGTCATACGCGGGCTTGGCCCGCCTATCCATCGTGTTTTTGTGAAATAATGAATCCAGCGATCACCGGCTCAAGCGGCAGCGGTATCGATGGAAGGGAAACGCTGCCGGCCGGACTTCAGCAGCTCAATTGGTCCAAGCGAAGGCAACCTTGTCGAGCGACTTCGGCCCGAAACGCTCCGAGGAGCGCGCCACCATGCGGCCGCCCAGCGCCCGGTAAAACTCGGTCGCCGGATCGTTGTCCGAGAGCGCCCACACCACCATGCTTTTCAGGCCGCTCTGCATCAAGTCGCGGCGGGCGGATGTGAACAGGCGGCGGCCGAAGCCAAGGCCCTGGAATTCCGGACGCAGATAGAGCTCGTAGATCTCACCGTCGAAGTGCAGGCTTCGGGCGCGGTTGCGGCCGTAATTCGCATAGCCCGCGATCTTGTCGCCGAACACGAGCACGCTGACGCGGCTGCCCTTGCGGATCGCGCTGTCCCACCATTGCGGACCGCGGCGGTTGATCAGCTTTTCCAGTTCGGAGCCGGGAATGATGCCCTGATAGGCCGAGCGCCAGGCTTCGTCATGGGTGGACGCGACCGCAGTTGCGTCTGCAGCTTTGGCCGGCCGGACCTCGATCAGGGTTGTGCTCATGGACGCAATCAAACCAAGTCGCCGCGCCGGCGGCAAGACCTATCGTTAATTATCGGTTAACCTGTGGACTTTCTGCATCAGTATTTAACCATGTTGTACCGAAAAAAGACAGGACGCCAATTCGAACGGCATCGGCATGCCAAGCGTCGGTGCAAAACTGCTTTGCGGCAACGAATGAACGGTAATGGCAGCGCAGAAAGTCTGCCGATATTGATTCGTTCCTACTAGTGTGGCCGTCGCTGTTCGTGTCCGCCTCCGGCAATTCATGCGGCTTCTCAACACCCTCGTGCTTCTGCCTCTGCTGGCCTTGATGACTGCGCCGCCTGTGTGCGCCCAGGTCACGTTTGGTCCGTCCGGAGCGGAGGGCGATCCGTTTCGCCGGCAAGAGTGGCGCGTGCCATCGCCGGACAGCGACATTGCCGCGCATGCTCTGCTGTTTCGCCCCTCGGGCGCCGGTCCGTTCCGGCTTGCGGTGATCGCGCATGCCTCGACGCAGAACGGGCTACGTCGAGCGCAAATGCCGCAGCCGGAATACCGCGCGCTGGCAGCGTTCCTCGTCGCGCGCGGCTTCGCCGTGCTGGTGCCGGAACGGCTCGGCCATGGCGCGACCGGCGGCGGCTATGTCGAGGACCAGGGCGGCTGCGATGAGGCGGATTATGCGCGCTCCGGCCGCGTCACTGCCGACGAAATCTTCCGCGCGCTGGACTATGTGCGCATGCAGGATTTCATTCGAAAGGACGCCGCCATCGTGATCGGCCATTCCGCCGGCGGTTGGGGCGCGCTGGCGCTCGCCAATGCCGATCCGAAGGCGATATCGAGCATCATCGTCTTCGCGCCGGGGCGCGGTGGCCATGCCAATGACGAGCCCAACCGGATCTGCGCGCCGCACACGCTTGTTGCGGCGGCGGCTGAATTCGGCAAGGCCGCGCGCATCCCCGTCGTTTGGCTCGTTGCGGCCAACGACAGCTACTTTTCACCGGCATTTTCGAAAGCGTCGGTCGACGCGTTTCGCCGCAGCGGCGGCACGGCCGACTTCCGCACCTTGCCGGCCGTCGGCAGCGAGGGCCACTGGATGATCGAGACCGAGGCGGGCGTCAAAGCCTCAAGCGGCGAGCTCGCGCGCGCGCTGAACCAGCTCAAGCCCGCGGCGACCAGGACGCCATGACGCTGTATTTCCTCGTCAAATACCTGCACGTGCTCGGCGCCATCGTCATCCTCGGCACCGGAACCGGCATCGCCTTCTTCATGCTGATGGCGCATCGCACGAACGACGTGGCGTTCATCGCGCGCACCGCTTCGGTCGTGGTGGTCGCGGATGCGATCTTCACGCTGTCGGCCGTGATCCTGCAACCGATCACGGGCGGCTTGCTGATGCTGCTCTCGGCGACCTCGATCACGGAGCGCTGGCTGCTGGCCTCGCTGGTGCTGTATGCGATCGCGGGCCTGTTCTGGATTCCCGTCGTCTTCATGCAGATCGAGATGCGCGATCTCGCGCGGACGGCGGCCGAGCAACGCAGCGCGCTGCCGGAGCGCTATGTCGTGCTGTTCCGCCGCTGGTTCGCATTCGGCTTGCCCGGCTTCGGCGCGACGATGCTGATCCTCTGGCTGATGATCGCAAAACCGTTTTGAGGAAGGTCATGAGCCGGCGAACCATTCTCGTGCTCGGCGCCTCCGGCCTGATCGGCCGCTTCGTCACCGACGATCTTCGCGCGCGCGGCTTTCGCGTTGCCGGTGTGGCGCGCCGCCTGTCGGTCGCGCAGACAATGAGCGCGCTGGACATCGAGCTGCCGATCCTCTCGCTCGATGCGGCGGCTCTGACGCGTCTCCTTGGCGAGCATGCGGTCGATGTCGTCGTGAACTGCCTCGGCGTGCTCCAGGACGGTCCCGGCAGCGATACCAATGCCGTGCATAGCGATTTCGTCGCGCGCCTGCTCCAGTCCATCGGCGACAGCGGCCGCGCGATCCGGCTGGTGCACATCTCGATTCCGGGAAACGCGAGCGAGGATCGCACCGCCTTCGCGACCACCAAGCGCGAGGCCGAACGTCTGATCGCGGCCTCCGGCATTCCCCACGCCATTTTGCGGCCTGGCTTCGTGGTCGCCCCGTCCGCCTATGGCGGCAGCGCGATGCTCCGGGCGCTCGCCGCCTTTCCCATCGACTTGCCGCGTGCGGAGATGGCGACGCCGTTCCAGCCCGTCGCCATCGAGGATATCGTCGCCGCCATCGCCTGGCTCGCTGCGCGCGATATCGACGACGCATCGGTGAAGTCCGTGAGCTGGGACCTGATGCAGGCCGAGCCGATCACCATGGCCGGTGTCATCGAGCAGTTTCGACACGCGTTCGGTACCGCCGGCTGGCCGCGCGTCGCGATGGCGTCGTTCATGCTCGATCTCGGCGCCAAAATCGGCGATCTCGCCAGCTATCTCGGCTGGATGGCGCCGATGCGCACCACCGCCATCGCCGAGCTGCGCCGCGGCGTGCGTGGTGATCCCTCGGCGTGGATTGCCGCCACGGGCATCAAGCCGAAGACACTGGCTGAGACGGTCGGGCGCCATCCGGCAACCATTCAGGACAAATGGTTCGCGCGGCTGTTTTTGGTGAAGGCGCTGATCTTCGCGAGCCTGGTCACGTTCTGGCTCGTCTCCGGCTTCATCGCGCTATTCGTTTCTTACCGCGCCGCCGCCGGCATCCTGATCGCGCACAATTTTCCATCCGCGCTGGTCGATCCCGTCACCATCGGTACCAGCCTCATGGACATGAGCATCGGCGTCCTGATCGCCTTCCGCCGCACCGCGGCGATCGGCCTGATCGCAGGCATTTTCGCTTCGCTCGGCTATATGTTCGGCGCGGCGATCCTAACGCCCGACCTCTGGATCGAGCCGCTCGGCGCGCTGGTGAAGACGGGACCGGCGATCGTGCTGATGTTTGTAGCGCTCCTGATGCTGGATAATCGCTGATGGGAAAATGGCCCGACGACGACGTGATCCTGTTCGACGGCGTTTGCATCTTCTGCTCGCGCTGGGTCCGCTTCGTCGCGGCGCGCGACACCGCGAGGCGATTTCGCTTCACGCCGATCCAGTCGGAATATGGGATCCAACTCGCGCGGTCATTCGGCATCGACCCTGAGGACCCCGACACCAATGCCGTGGTCCATGGCGGCGCGGTGTTCATGAAGTCGGACGCTGCGCTGACAGTGCTGTCGCAGCTTCCCGGCTGGGGCTGGACGCGAGCGTTGTTCGCCGTGCCAAAGCCGCTGCGGGACCCGGTCTACAACCTCGTCGCGCGCAATCGCTATCGCATCTTCGGGAAGTATGATTCGTGCTTCGTGCCGGACGCGGCTTTGCGGGCGCGGGTGATCGAGTAGCTCGCTCGCAATGATGGAGTTCGTGGTTACGGCTTGCCCAGAACCCCCAGCACTTCCTTCGCAGCCCGCTCGCCGCTGTCCCGGGCCCCGTGCGCCGTCGTGAAGAAATTCGGCGACGTTGCTTCTCCGGCAAAGAACAGCCGCCCGTCCACCGGCGCCGCCAGCACGGCGCGGTCGCCGGCGTGGCCTGGCAGCGCGTGCGAGTAGGAGCCTCTTGCGAAGGGATCATGTGCCCAGCGCGATTCGTACAGCGGCTTGAGCTTTCGCCTGATGTCGTTGCCGAGGAAGCCCGCGATCTCGTCGATGCTTTGCGCGGCGATGGCGCCGGCGCCGGCGTCTTCCAGCGCCCGGGCAAAGCTGCCGCCGAAAAAACCTTCGATGCAGGGCTGTCCGAACGGGCGGATGTGGTAGGTGCCCATCTCGGTGCGCATGGTGGCGCCGCGCAGATTGCCTTCAATCGGGAAGGCTTCGGCATCGCCGAGCGCCAGCGTCACCTTGTCGTCGACGCCGAGCGGCAGGCCGGCTGCGGCATCGACCTTGGCGGGCAAGGCGGGCGCGAAACGGATCGCTTGATCGGCGATGAGATTGGTCGGCACGGTGACGATCACCTTGTCCGCGGTCAGCGTGCCCCGCGACGTCTCGATGCGGATGCGCCGGCCGGAATGATCGATCAGCGTCACCTCGCAGGTCAGCGCCACCGGGCAGGGGGCGCCATAGGCCGCGATCAACGCGCCATAGCCGCGGCGGACGCGCCAATTGAGGTCGCTGTCCTCATAGGCGTCCCAGTCCAGCGTCGACATGTCCTTCAGTTCGCAGCCGTTGATGTAGGACGAGACCGCGTCGATCATGGGATTCCAGCGATTGCCGGGCTCCAGGCTCACGCTCGCGGGTTCGTCCTTGCCGTTTTGCGCGGCCTGCCAGAGGCGCTCGTAGAACGCCTCCATGGCGCGCATGAAATCGTCGCGCTGGCTTTGCGGAAATGCGTTGCCGAAGGCACGGTCGCGCCAAGGCGGCAGGTCCTTGTTGACCTCGAAACCGAGCTGCTTTGCGATTCCGACGAAGGAGTTTCGGTCCGCCGAATGCAGCCAGCCGCAGCCGACGTCGAATGTCACCTCGGACGAGGCCTGCACCGTCCAGGCGCGCCCGCCGAGGCGGTTGCGCGCTTCCAGCACCACCACGGAGAGGCCGGAGCTTTGCAGGGCATGTGCCGCACCGAGGCCGGCGGCGCCGGCGCCGATGATCGCGACATCGACGGAGGAGGGCAGGGAGCTCATGACCGGGCTCTAGCACGTTCGCCGGATGCGCTGAAGCCGGAGAGGCGTGCAGCTATCGTGTCCCGGACGCGCTACGCTGCGTCCGGGACACAAGAGTGGCTTACGCCACCGCTTCCTTGGATTTTTCCGCGCGCTTGCGCTCGTTCGGGTCGAGGTGCCGCTTGCGCAGGCGGATCGACTTCGGCGTGATCTCGACCAACTCGTCGTCCTCGATATAGGCCAGCGCCTTTTCCAGCGTCATGCGGATCGGCGGGGTCAGGCGCACGGCTTCGTCCTTGGAGGTCGTGCGGATGTTGGTGAGCTGCTTGCCCTTGAGCACGTTGATCTCGAGGTCGTTGTCGCGGGTGTGCTCGCCGACGATCATGCCCTTGTAGACCTTCCAGCCCGGCTCGATCATCATCGGGCCGCGATCTTCCAGCTTGAACATGGCGTAGGCCACGGCCTCGCCCTGGTCGTTGGAGATCAAGACGCCGTTGCGGCGGCCCTGGATCTCGCCCTTGTACGGCGCATAGCCGTGGAACAGGCGGTTCATGATCGCGGTGCCGCGGGTGTCGGTGAGCAGTTCGCCCTGGTAGCCGATCAAGCCGCGGGTCGGCGCGTAGAACACCAGCCGCAGGCGGTTGCCGCCGGACGGCTTCATCTCGATCAGCTCGGACTTGCGCTCGCTCATCTTCTGCACGACGACGCCGGAATGCTCCTCGTCGACGTCGATGACGACCTCCTCAATCGGCTCCAGGGTGGCGCCGGTGGCCTCGTCCTTCTGGAACACGACGCGCGGACGTGACACCGAGAGCTCGAAGCCCTCGCGGCGCATGGTCTCGATCAGGATCGCGAGCTGCAATTCGCCGCGGCCCGAGACTTCCATGGCGTCCTTGTCGGAGGCTTCAACCACGCGCAGCGCGACGTTGCCTTCGGACTCGCGCAGCAGGCGGTCGCGGATCATACGGCTGGTCACCTTGTCGCCTTCGGTGCCGGCGAGCGGCGAGTTGTTGACGATGAAGGACATCGACACGGTCGGCGGGTCGATCGGCTGCGCCACGAGCGGCGTATCGACCGACGGATCGCAGAAGGTGTCGGCGACCGTGCCCTTGGTCAGGCCGGCGATCGCGACGATGTCGCCTGCGTCGGCTTCCTCGAGAGGAGTGCGCTCGATGCCGCGGAAGGCGAGGATCTTGGTGATGCGGCCCTGCTCGATCGTCTTGCCGTCGGCGCCCAGCACCTTCACGGCCTGGTTCGGCTTGATCGAGCCTGAGGAGATGCGGCCGGTGATGATGCGGCCGAGATAGGGGTTGGCTTCCAGAATGGTGCCGATCATGCGGAACGGGCCTTCTTCGACCGTCGGCGGCGCGACATGGCGCACGATCAGGTCGAACAGCGGCTGCATGCCGGCTTCCTGAGATCCATCCGGGCTCTCGGCCATCCAGCCCTGCTTGGCCGATCCGTAGAGGATCGGGAAGTCGAGCTGTTCCTCGCTGGCGTCGAGCGCCGCGAACAGGTCGAACACCTCGTTGATGACTTCGGTCGCTCGCGCGTCGGGGCGGTCGACCTTGTTGATGACGACGATCGGCTTCAGACCGACCTTGAGCGCCTTGGAGACCACGAATTTGGTCTGCGGCAGCGGGCCTTCGGCGGCGTCCACCAGCACCAGCGCGCCGTCCACCATGTTCAGGATGCGCTCGACCTCACCGCCGAAATCGGCGTGGCCGGGGGTGTCGACGATGTTGATGCGGGTGTCCTTCCACTGCACCGAGGCCGCCTTGGCCAGGATGGTGATGCCGCGCTCGCGCTCCAGATCGTTGGAGTCCATGGCGCGCTCGGTCACCTTCTGGTTCTCGCGATAGGTGCCGGATTGCTGGAGGAGGCGGTCGACGAGGGTCGTCTTGCCGTGGTCGACGTGGGCGATGATGGCGATGTTGCGAAGGTTCATGAGTGGGCTTCTTTGCAGTCGGACAATGGGTTAAGCGCGATCTCGCCGGTCAGACCGGGACCTCTTCTCGAAACAACGCTGGAAGACTGGAAACGGGGCGCTTTCCGCCCAAAAAGGAAACCCGGCCATATCGACCGGGCACCCTATGCGTTGCGGCGCAATATAGGCAAAAACCGCCAAAAAACAATGCGTTCTTTGGGCCTTGGTTGACTGAATTTTGTCCGGGGATTCCCGGGGGTTAGGCGAAAAGCCCGGCTCAGACGCGCCGGCCCTTGATGGCGGCCCAGATCAGGGCGACCCCGCCCAGCCCCACGACCAGGCCCAGGAACACCAGGGGCGCGATATCGGAATCGATCCGGCCGCTGTCGGATATTGAAATTCCGCCGAACAACAGCGCGCAGACACCGGGCAGCAGCAGCATGATCCCGAAGATCGCCATCAGCGCGGTCAGGCAGCCGCTGCGCGGCGCGGTCGGAGGCGGAGGCGGTGCCGGTGGCATGCGGTTGGAATCGCTCATGGGTCCCTCGTCGCTCACCGCGGCACCTCCTCCTTCTGCCTTGCTTCCCGATAAGTCTGCCCGGCCAGCGCGGCTCGGATGCTGTCGATCTTCCCGTTGCGGTAGAACAGATTGTAGGTGTCGAAGGGAATGATCGCGCCCTGCGGCGTCACGAAATGGATGCAGCTGCGCTTGACGTTGCCCACGCAGAAATTGAAGCGATCGAGAAACTGCACAATGGTGACGCGGAAGACGTTCTCGTAAGTGAGGCCTTCCGGCACCTCGAAGCTCGGCAGGCAGCACAGCAATTCGCAGACGCGTTCGCTCGTGTTCAGCGGTCCCGAGGATAGCGAAAACAGATCGATGAATTTCTCCCGCAGCGCCGGATGCTTCTCCGGGCTGATCGTATTGGGCAACAATGCGACGAGTTGCTCCTGCGGGATCAGCGAGGTCAGCGGCAGCACCTTCTCGCCATTGCGCAGGCCGTAGCCGATCGAGATGCTTTCGGGGTTGCAGGGTAGGGGAATCATGTCCTTGTCGCCGAACACGCCGGTTTCGACCACGCGCTTGCGGATCTCGGACAGCATGATGCGGTCGGTGTTCTTGTCGAAATTCTCGTTGCGGCCGGCGTCCTGCACCGGCTGCAACGTGACGCCGCGCACGCATTTCCAGGTCAGCGCGTGACGAACGATGTCGCCGATCTCGGCATCGTTGACGCCGCGCTTGATGGTGGCCACCAGCGTGGTCGATACGCCAAAATGCTCGAGATTTTCCAGCGCCTGCTGGCGGATCTTGCGCAAATCCGCGCCGCGCAGATTGATCAACGCATCGCGTTCGAGCGAATCGAACTGGAGATAGACCTCGAGCCCGCGCTTGTTCTCGGCGAGCCGCGCCACGAAATCCTTTTCGCGGGCGATGCGCAGGCCGTTGGTGTTGATCATGACGTGGCGGATCGGGCGGGCACGGACGGCATCGAGGATCTCGAAGAAATCCGGATGCAGCGTCGGCTCGCCGCCCGAGATCTGCACCAGATCCGGCTCGCCTTCGCTGGCGACCAGTGCGTCCAGCATCGTCTCGACGGTGGCGAGCGGGGTGAACTGGGTTCGCGCAGGCGAGGATTCCGCGAAGCAGACCGGGCAGGTGAGGTTGCAGTGCTCGGTGATCTCGATCAGCGCCAGGCAGGAATGCTGCTCGTGATCGGCACACAGCCCGCAATCATAGGGACAGCCGAATTCCGTGCGCTGCTGGAATTGCAGCGGCCTGTCACCCGGCTTGATGAACTCCTTGCACAGGCGCCAATAGGCGGCATCCGTCGATACCAGCGTCGACTGGACGCCATGCTCGTTGCAGCGCTTCTCGTACCAGACCTCGTTGTCGAGGATCTGGATCTTGGCCGGCACCAGCTTCAGGCAGGTCTCGCAAAGTGACTGCGTCTGGCCCCAGAAGACGTAGGGACGCGACTTACGCAACGGCGCGTTCATGCATGGATCTCGCTTTGGGCGCCGTCGCCAGCATGATTGCGGCGTAGAGCAGGATGGACATCGACAGCAGGTGAAATAGCGTGAAGGGGCCGATCAGCGGGCCATAGGGCTTGAGGAATTCCCACAGGAATCGCTGCGCTCCATAATAGGCCAGGACGAGGTAGAAACCATTGGTGATCACAAACGCGTTCCGGTTCAACACCGCCAGCACATAGAGCAGCGCGAATACGGCCATTGCGGCGCTCTCGTAGAGTTGCACGGGATGGCGCGGGACGCCGTCGCCGAAATCATGGCCCCAGGGTAATGCCGTCGGCGTGCCGTAGGTGAAATCGTCGAGGCCGGCGAAATAGCAGCCGAGCCGGCCAATCGCGATGCCGAGCGCCAGCGGCAGCGCAAACCGCGCGCCGGTTCGCACGGTGATCCCCGCGGACCATTTGTAGAGTTCGATCGCCACGATGCCGCCGGCGAGCGCACCTTCCACCGAGCGCGCAATGCCGCTCTGGCCCGACAGCCACAGATTGGCGGAGCCGAACAGGTAGGCGCCGAGGCCCGCACCGAACACCAGCACGGCGACGTAGGGCAGCTCGAAGGATTGCGCCGGAAACCGCAAGCCCCGTCGCGCCAGCCAGTAGAGCGCAGCGGCGGCGGCAAGCCACGCCGCGACATCGAAGAGAGTGTGAAGGAAAGCCCCGCTCATGCGGGATGAGCATAGCACGGCGACCACGGCGTCGCACGCCGACCTCCTCCCCGGGGGCGGATCTATCGGGAGAGCAGGGTGGAGCGATTACCCTGCGTCGCGCGTTTCCTCGGTCGGATAGACCCCGCGCAGCACCTCCTCGAAGTGCATCTTCACGGCGTCGTTGCACAGGCAGGCGCGCAGGCGCAGGCCGTCGCGGTTGCGGACCAGGATCGATCCGCGCCGCGTGTCGAGCACGCCTTCCGCCTTGAACGATTGGAGCACGCGGCTGGCATAGCTGCGGCCGACGCCGAGCAGCGTCGCGAGCTGTTCGTGCGTCAGCGGCACGCTGTTCTCGTCGCCGGTCCGCTCCATCGCCGCCAGGATCCATTTGGCGGTACGTTGCTCGATCGAGTGAATGGCGTTGCAGGCCGTCGACTGGAAGATCTGTGCCAGCAAGCAATCGGCATAGCGGGCAAAGACATTGCGCAGCGACGCCGAGCGCAGCTTGGCCGCTTCCAGCTTGCCGACGTGAATGCGCGCAAACGGCCCGCCGAACTTCACGCAGATCCGGGTGTAGGCCGGCAGAAACCCCTCGCTGACGATGCCGCCCACCGCGCCCTCGCGGCCGACCAGGATGGTCTCGACGTCGCGGCCGTCCTCATTGGGGACGAGAAAGGTCGCGAGCGACGGTCCGCAGGGGAAGTGAACCACCTGGACGTCGTCGCCGGGGTTGTACAGCAGCTCGCTCGCCGCGGAATCCTCGACCGCCACGTGAGGCCCGAGCAGGGCGTAGTCGGCCTGGCTCAGGCGCCTCAGGAGATTGTTGGCCGGCCGGCTCTCGACCTCGGCTGCCCTACCGATCCGCGCATCCATCGTGAACTCCCCATCCTTCCTCTTACATAGCGGGTTCCGCCCGGCGCTTGTGTGCACAAGTGGACAGACTGGAGAACTATGATGTGGTGGGTTTCGTTCCAGGAACCCTTCGATGCGCTAGGTGAGGCGTCGTGGTGCGGCTGTCCCGATCAGAAAACCTCCAAATTCAAGATGAGATCATGACACCCGCACTTTCAGATGACCGAGCCTGGCCGGCCGATGTCCTGATCGTCGAGGACGATCCGATCATCGCGATCGATTTCGAGGATCGGCTGCTCGGATTCGGGGTCAAGGGCGTGCGGACCGTCGGTTCGGTCAGCCAGGCGCTGGACGCCATCGCGAAGCGTGCGCCGGATTTCGCGCTGCTCGACGTCGAACTGATCCGGGAGAAGAGCTTTGCGATCGCCGAGCGGCTGGCTTCCTTGAAGATTCCGTTCGTCTTCGTCACCGGTTACGGCGCCGATGCACGCATTCCGCCGGAATTCGTCAGCCAGCCGCGCCTGCAGAAGCCGTGTTCGACCGACGCGCTCGAGGCCGCGCTCCAGGTCCGCGCGGCCGATTAGCGATGCGGCGTCAGGCCTGCTTCGGATCGAGCGTGGTCGACCACAGCGCGACGTCGGCGCGGTCGCGCAAGGTCACCGTCATCCGGCCGGAGGCGCCGTCGATCTTGACGTGACCGAAGAACTGCATGCCGGCCGATGGCGGCAGGTTCTGGCTGTCCTTGTCCGGCGCCTTGACGAAGCGCACCTCGGGCCCAAAGGTGTTGTCGAGCGCGTTCGGACCGAAGGTGCCCGCATGCAGCGGTCCCGAGACGAATTCCCAGAACGGCTCGAACTCCTGGAATTGCGCCTTGTTCGGATCGTAATAATGCGCGGCGGCGTAGTGCACGTCCGCAGTCAGCCACACCGTGTTGCTGATCGGCGCCATCTTGATGAAGCGCAGGATGTCGGCGATCTCGAACTCGCGGCCGCGCACCGGGCCGTCGCCTTGCGCGAACGCTTCCGAGCCGCCCTTCGGCGTGTCCGCGACGACGAGGCTGAGCGGCATGTCGGAGGCGATCACCTTCCAGGTCGCGCGGGAATTCAAAAGGCCGCGCTTGAGCCAGGCCATCTGGTCCGGGCCGAGGAAGTAGCTGGCCGGCCCGTAAGCGGCTTCGAGATTGGCGCCGTTGGGGCCGCGATAGCTGCGCTCGTCGAGCACGAACACGTCGAGATGCGGGCCGTACGAGATCTGGCGATAGACCCGGCCGGGCTCATTGATGCTTTCGCGCATCGGATACATCTCGTGGAAGGCGCGGCCCGCGCGGGCCGCCAGTAGCGAGATGTCGCGCACCTTGTAGGTCGCGGGCAGCTCCTTCGACAGCGACCAGTTGTTGGTCACCTCGTGGTCGTCCCATTGAACGAAGATCGGCACTTCGGCATTGAAGGCGCGGACATTGTCGTCGATCAGATTGTATTTGTGCGCGGCGCGGTACTCGTCCAGCGTCTCTGCAACCTTGGCCTTTTCCGGAATCGTGACGTTCTTCCAGATCTTGCCGTCGGCGAGCTTCACCTCGGACTGGATCGGACCGTCGGCATAGATGGTGTCGCCGGAATGCAGGAAGAAATCCGGCTTGTGCTTGCGCATCGCGGCGAAGGTGACCATGCCGCCGTCATCGGGATTGATGCCCCAACCCTGGCCGGCGACGTCGCCGCCCCAGACGAAGCTGACATCGCGGCGGTCGGCCGGCGCGGTACGAAAGCGGCCGATCACCGGCTCGCCTTCCACCGCGGTGTGCGAGAGATCGCGAAAACGAACGCGGTAAAAGATATCCTGTCCGCCCGGCAGGTTTTCGATCAGCATCTTTGCGGTAAAGTCGCTCTCGGGCAGCGCCGCGATCGGCGGCAGCGCGCGGGCGTCCTTGAACGATTCCGTCGTTGCCACCTCGACCAGCATCTGCGACGGACGATCGGCGCGCGCCCAGACCACGCCGCCGTCGACGGTGACGTCGCCCGACTGCACGCCGTGGGTCACGGCCGGCCGGTCGGCCGCGCGGGAGAGATAGGGCATTGCGACCGCGCCAAGCGCGCCGGCGCTGGTCGTCAGGAAACGGCGGCGGGAGAATTTGATGTTCATGGGACGGTCTCGATCGCGTGGAGACGGCCGCCCCGGCGGCCGCAACGGTGAAGTCCGATGCTATATTGAGGCAATGTGACGCAGCGATTACGCGCGCAGGCGTCTACCCGTTGCCGGCGGCCCTGAACTGCGGGCCTGCGCGTTGCGGGCTCTGCGGCTGGCTGTACAGCACCGCCTTGCGGTCGGCGACAGCGGCGTGGAACTGGTCGAGCGCGATGTTGAAGGCAGTGAGGGCGCCTTCCTCGATCGCGCCGTGGTCGTAGCAGCGCAGCGTGTCACGCAGGATCTCGTCGGCCTCGGTCTGCATCTGGTCGAGATCTTCGGTGGTCTCGCTCTTCCGTGCGGCGGGGATCATGTCGAGCAGCCGCTCGCGCAGATGGCTGTTGTTGTCGCGCTCGTCCTTCTTCAGATAGCCCGCAAACCAGGCGCCGAGCGAGCCCATGGCCGAGAGCGCCATCAGGGTCCACCAGATGTAATCGCTGTATTTGTCGAGGAAGGTCTTCTCCTCGCCGTCGACGAAGGCGGCCGCGCCCGGATGCGCGGGGATCACCGCATCCTTGTCGGTGTCGGGCGTTTCGATCTTTGCCGTCAGCGGGAATTCCGTTACCAATTGCTGGCGGACCGCGAAAAGCTGGCGCGTGAACGCCGCGATGGTGGTTTCGGACACGGCCTTCCGCGCCACGATGTGGTGCGCGAAGCTGATGGTCTTGACCTCGTCGTCCGGACGAGAGGGCGAGCCGCCATAGGTGCCGGCGGGAATCTCCGATGCTTCATAGACCGGATGATTCTGTGCGATCGCATCCGCCGAATCGATCGCGAGGAAGGCCGGCGTGCCGAAATCCTTGGCGGATGCGGCGATCGCATCCGACGTGATCTTGCTGTTGACGGGGCCGGCCGCGAGATAGGCATCGGCCTTCTGGGCCTTGATCGCCTCGGCGGCTTCATTGGCCGGGAACTGAATGATCTCGACCTTGGCGGGATCGACGCCGTATTGCTGGAGGATCACCTTGAGCAGGTTGACGTTGGCCTGGGTGCGGCCGACCACGCCGACGCGATGGCCGGCGAGCTGCGTGATCTTGGTGATCTTCGCGCCCTTCTTCTTGCCCTTGCCGGGCACCGACCACAGCACCACGACGTTCTTGCGCAGGATTGCGACCGCTTGCGCGTTCTTCGGCACGTCGACGTCGCCGCGCACGATGGCGAGGTCGGCCTTGCCTTCCGCGAGCGCTTCGGCGCTGGCGGTGGCGCCGTCGGTCTGGATCGGGCGCAGCCGCACCTGGCTCTTGCTCTGCGCGAAGGCCTGCGTCAACGCCTGCACGACCTTGAGGTCATCGCTGTTGGCGGGACCGACCGCGATCTTCAGCGTCACCGGACGCATCGCGAAATAATAGCCGCCGGCCAGCGCTCCGACGATCGCAAGCACCAGTGCGAGAGTCACGAGCGCCGTCTTCCGCGCCGCTGATCGCGGCGAAGGCGGGTTGGGCGCTTCGGCCAGGTCCAATCCCCCGGTCATCGATCTCCCGAACAGTCGCTTGAGGCTCAGTTTCATCTTGGCCGGCGATTTACACCCGCAAGTGTAGCAAATTTCTTGTCCAGCGGGGTTACATCTCCGTCATGGTTAGCGGATGGAGCAAATCCCGGATGAACCCGGGGTGTCAGCACGGAGTTAGGGTAAAGTTCCCCTGAAGCAAGGAGGCGAGGATGGCAGAACGGCTTTCGGCGGAGGCGCGCAGGCAGGCGATCGGAGGACTATCGGGCTGGACCGAGATCGAGGGTCGCGACGCGATCGCGAAGACCTTTGTCTTCAAGGACTTCAACGAGGCGTTCGGCTTCATGACCAGGGCCGCGCTGGTCGCCGAGAAGATGGACCACCACCCCGAATGGCGTAACGTCTACAAGACGGTGGAGGTGGTGCTGTCGACCCATGATGCCGGCGGCGTCACCGCGCTCGACATCGAGCTGGCCAAGACGATGAACGCGATCGCCAGGCTGACACCAGGCTGACGTCTTGCAGCGACCGGGGGCATCCTTATCTTGTGGTCAGCACGGGATGCGGCGATCTGCCTCCCCTTGCTGAACCGGGAGTTTTCCGAACATGGCTGCCGAACACAGCGTCGGTTTCGAGCCGGCCGACCGGCTCGCGGAAGATCGCGAGGGCGTACGCCGCCGCTTCTGGCGCAAGCTGAAGCGCGTTGCCGCGCATCTGCCGTTCGCCGAAGACCTGCTCGCCGCCTATTACTGCGCGTTCGACCGGCAGACGCCGCGCCACGTTCAGGCCTCGCTGCTCGGGGCGATCGCCTATTTCATCCTGCCGTTCGACTTCGTTCCCGACGTGATGCCGATCCTCGGCTTCACCGACGACGCCGCCGTGCTCGCCACCGCCATCCGCATGGTCGCCGGCCATATCACGACGGAACATCGTGAGGCTGCGCGTGCTGTTTTGAAGCGTGGGCTGGGTGAGGGGGAAGCGCAGTAGCAGTGCGCTACTTGCACTCCAACGTCGTCCTGGCGAAAGCCAGGCCGACCCGTAGAGGAGTTTGCGATACGCCCTGCATCCTCACGGATGCAGGATCACCTTGCCCATGGCCTGACGTCCCGCCAGCACCTTCAGGGCGTCGGCGGTCTGCGCCAGCGGGAAGGTGCGGTCGACATGCGAGGAGATCTTTCCTTCCGCCGTCCACTTCACCAGCTTCTCGAGATTGGCGCGGTTCTTGGCCGGATTGAGCCGGGTCCAGGCGCCCCAGAACACGCCGCGGATGTCGCAGCCCTTCAACAGCGCGAGGTTCAGCGGCATCTTCGGAATGTCGCCGGCGGCGAAGCCGATCACGAGGAAACGGCCTTCCCAGGCGATCGAGCGCAGCGCCTGCTCGGCATACGCACCACCGACCGGATCGAAGATGATGTCGACGCCCTTGCCGCCGGTGAGTTTTCGCAAGCCTTCCTTCAAATCTTCCTTGCCGTAGTTCAGCGTCAGCTCGGCGCCATGCGCTTTGGCGAATTCGAGCTTCTCGTCCGACGAGGCGCAGGCGATCACCTTCAGGCCCATCAGCTTGCCGAGCTCGCAGGCTGCAAGGCCGGTGCCGCCGGCGGCGCCCAGCACCGCGAGCGTCTCGCCCGGTTTCGGGCTGGCGCGGTCTTCCAGCGCATGCAGCGCGGTGCCGTAGATGATGATGATGCCGGCCGCGCGGTCAAAGTCGAGATTGTCGGGAATCTTCACGATCGATGCCGCCGGCAGCGCGATCTTTTCGCGCGCGCCGTTGTGGCCGCAGGACGCGACGACACGATCGCCGACCTTCAGATCCGTCACGCCGGGGCCGATGCTCTCGATCACGCCGGCGACTTCCGCGGCCGGTGAGAACGGGAACGGCGGCTTGATCTGGTACTTGCCCTGGATCATCAGCAGGTCGAAGAAGTTCAGCGCCGCGGACTTGATCGCGATCACCGCTTCGCCGGGACCTGCCACCGGATCCGGTACGTCCGCGAGCACGAGATCGTCGGGCTGGCAATATTGCGAGCAGAGGATGGCTTTCATGGCGGCACCTTGGGGCGTTTCGAGGTGGAATTATAAGTTGGATCGTTTCTGCCGGATTTAGGCACGGCCGACAATCCGGTTTCTTTGTCTCAGGCAGCGCGAGGGCCTATCCTCGCAATGACGAAACAAGAAGAACAAGGATTCAAACGATGTTTGAAACAGGCCTGCTCAAGGACAAGCGCATCCTCGTCACCGGTGGCGGCTCGGGTCTCGGTGCTGCGATGGCGCGCCGCTTCCTCACGCTTGGCGCCGAGCTCGTGATCTGCGGCCGCAGGCTCGATCGGCTCGATGCGGCTGCGAGCGAGATGCGCGCGCAGACCGGCGGCAAGGTCACGGCGATCGCCTGCGACATTCGCGATGGCGCCGCCGTCGATGCGATGATGGACGCGATCTGGCGCGAGGCACCGCTGGATATTCTCGTCAACAATGCCGCCGCGACCTTCATCGCGCAGAGCGAACATCTGTCGTTCCGCGCCGCCGATGCGATCCTGGCGCCGACGCTGCACGGTGCGATGTATTGCACGCTCGCCGCCGGCAAACGCTGGATTGAAGCCAGGCATGGCGGCGTCGTGCTCTCGATCCTCTCGACCTCGACCATCACCGGTCGCGCCTTCACCGTGCCGTCGGCGATGGCGAAGTCGGCGGTGCTGGCGATGACCAAAAGTCTCGCGGTCGAGTGGGGCCCGAAGGGAATCCGTACCGTCGCGATCGCGCCGGGACCGTTCCCGACCGCCGGGGCATCGGGGCAGCTCCGCCCCGAGGGCCGTGACGAGGGCTGGACCGCGCGCAACCCGCTGGGGCGCACCGGCGAGCATGGCGAGCTCGCCGACCTCGCCAGCTTCCTGGTCTCGGACGGCGCCGGCTACATCAATGGCGAGATGGTGGTGATCGACGGCGGCGCGCATTTGCGCAGTTCCGGCGCCGAAGACCTGTTGCGCTGGACCGACGCGCAATGGGCCGAACAGCGCGCTGCGCGCATCAAAAGCTAGATGCTGCGTCCTCCTTAACTGCCTTCCCAAATTGGACTTTCCCGGGTATCCCTGCCGCGGGGACAACGCGCGGCCGGGCCATCTTCCAGTCACAATATTGAGGGAACCACTCCAGCATGTGGCGGGTGCTGAATTTAGCTTTGATGATTGGCGTTGCGGCCTTGGGAATCACCGATTCCGCGCGGGCGCAGACGGCGCAACCGGCGCCCAAGCCTGGACCGAAAGAGCCTGCACCGAAATCAGCCGCGTCGGCGGCCCATGCGACCGGAAAGACGGCCGCAAAGCCCGAGAGCAAGCCGGTGGCCCCGCCCGCGGCGGTTGCGGGCGGCGCCGAGCCGACCCTGATCGGCCAGTTCGGCACCTGGGGCGCCTATTCGGCCGCGCCCAATGGCAAGAAGGTCTGCTTCGCGCTGGCCAAGCCCTCGTCGTCGAAGACCAATCCACCGAATCGGCCGCGCGATCCCGCCTATGCCTTCGTCTCGACGCGGCCGGCGGAGAAGGTCAACAACGAGGTCTCGGTCATGATCGGCTACGCGCTGAAGCCGGGCTCGGAATCCTCGGCCGAGGTCGGCGGCGCCGCCTTCGCCATGTACACGCAGGGCGACGGCCTCTGGATCAAGAACGCGGCCGAGGAGGATCGGATGGTCGAAGCCATGCGCAAATCCGCCGATCTCGTGGTCAAGGGCGTCTCGGCCAAGGGGACCGAGACGACCGATACCTTCTCGCTGAAGGGTCTCGCCCAGGCGCTGGACCGGATCTCGCAGGACTGCCGACGGTAAGACTGCCGACAATAGGACTGCCGGCGTTAAGGCTGCAGGCGGTATCACGGTCGCAATCGGCGGTTCCGGTTGCTATATATGGCCGGTTCCAGATTTCTTCCGTCATTCCGGGGCGATGCGCAGCATCGAGCCTGGAATCTCGAAGTTCCGGGTCTGGTCATCAGGACCATCCCGGAACGACCAAGCCATTAGGTCCATTCAATGCAACCGACGACCGAGCCGCACAACGCAATCCTGGTGGAGAAGACTCCGCTCGAAACCTATGTGCCGCCGGCCAAGCCGTCTCTGATCGGCCTGTCGCGCACCGAGCTTGCCGATCGCCTCGACGAAATCGGCGTTGCGCCTGCGCAGCGCAAGATGCGCGTGCAGCAGCTCTGGCACTGGATGTATTTCCGCGGCGCCCAGAATTTCGACGACATGACGTCGGTCTCGAAGGGCATTCGCGCCGAGCTCGCGCAGCACTTCACCGTCGACCGGCCCGAAGTCGTGGCCGAGCAGATCTCCAACGACGGCACCCGCAAATGGCTGCTGCGTCTGCCGAGCGGCGACAATGTCGAGAAGGCGCATGAAGTCGAGTGCGTCTACATCCCCGAGACCGATCGCGGCACGCTCTGCGTCTCCTCCCAGGTCGGCTGCACGCTGAACTGCTCCTTCTGCCACACCGGCACGCAGCGCCTGGTGCGCAACCTTACCGCAGGCGAGATCGTCGGTCAGATCATGGTCGCCCGCGACCGCCTCAATGACTGGGCCGATCGCGAGGACGGCACCCGCCGCGTCACCAACATCGTGATGATGGGCATGGGTGAGCCACTCTACAATTTCGATGCGGTGCGCGATGCGCTGCTGATCGTCGGCGACAATGAAGGCATCGGCATCTCCCGTCGCCGCATCACGCTGTCGACCTCGGGCGTGGTGCCGAACATCGTGCGCGCGGGCGAGGAGATCGGCGTGATGCTCGCGATCTCGCTGCATGCGGTGCGCGACGAGCTGCGCAACGAGCTGGTGCCGCTCAACCGTAAATATCCGATCAAGGAGTTGCTACAGGCCTGCCGCGACTATCCCGGCGCCTCGAACGCGCGCCGCATCACCTTCGAATATGTGATGCTCAAGGGCGTCAATGATTCGCTCGACGATGCCAAGCTGTTGGTGAAGCTGCTCAAGGGCATTCACGCCAAGATCAATCTGATCCCGTTCAATCCGTGGCCTGGCACCGCCTATGAATGCTCGGACTGGGACCAGATCGAAAAATTCTCCGAATATATCTTCAACGCCGGCTATTCCTCGCCGGTGCGCACCCCGCGCGGCCGCGACATCCTCGCCGCCTGCGGCCAGCTCAAGTCGGAGACCGAAAAGCTCTCGGCCCGCGAACGCCAGACGCTGCGCGCCATGGCGATGACGGACTGATAGACAATGCACGCAGTCTCGCATCCTCGTCATTGCGAGCGAAGCGAAGCAATCCAGAGTCTTTCCGCGGAGACAGGATGGATTGCTTCGCTTCGCTCGCAATGAAGGGCAGTGAGTTTTCCCAGCATGTCCCTGATCGGCCGCCTCGTCGTCATCTTCATCGGCTTTCTCGCCGCCTGTTTCGTCGGCGGCATGATCGTGGTCGTCGCGCTGCTGTTTCCGGAGTTCGCCGATCTGGGCGCCGGTCCCGTCGATGAGGGCACGATCGACGTCCTGCTCGGTTTCGGCTTCATCTTCGTCTCGGGCTTTGCGCTGGTGCCGGCGGCGGTGATCGTCGCGATCACCGAGGCGCTCTACATCCGCAGCGCGCTGGCCTATGCCGTCGGCGGCGGCCTCGTCGGGCTCGCCTGCTATCTCGGCCTCGTTCCCTTCCACTCCGACACCTTGCAGTTCGAGGGCGTCGTGCGGCGGCATCTGGAGATCATGACGGGCGCGGGCATCGTCGCGGGCGTCGTCTACTGGCTGATCGCCGGCCGCAACGCCGGCGCCTGGCGCAATCCGCCGCTGCCGCGCAAGCCACCTCCGCCGCTGCCGTCGAATTCAAGGCCGGATGCGCACTGATTGTCTTGACCTTCCCCGGGGTTTTCATCTCCGCCCCACTCCGCTAAACCGCGCGCCATGAACCGGACTGGACTCTTCATCGCCCTGGCGCTGTGGCTCGTGATCGGCGTCGTCTTCGGCCTCTATCCCGAGCTCGATCTCAAGCTCGCCGCGCTGTTTTTCGACCCTGAGACGAAGACGTTTCCGCTCAAGCTGAACGACTGGGCGGCCTTCGCGCGCGACGCCGCGATGTGGGTTGCCTGGGCGTTCGTGCTGCCGCCGCTGGTCGCGCTCGTGGTCAAGATGATCCGGCCCGATCGTCCCTTGATGGTGTCGGGGCGCGCGATCGTGTTCCTGCTGGTCACCATCATCCTGTCGGCCGGCATTTTGACCAATCTCACCTTCAAGACCTATTGGGGCCGGCCGCGTCCGGTGGTGGTGACGCAGTTTGCCGGCGACCAGCAGTTCGTGCCGTGGTGGGATCCGCGCGGCGACTGCGCGCGCAACTGCTCGTTCTTCTCGGGCGAAGGCGCGACCGCGTTCTGGACGCTGGCGCCCGCCGCGCTGGCGCCGCCGGCATGGCGGCCGCTCGCCTATGCCGGTGCGGTTGTCTTCGGTGCCGTCACCAGCGGGCTCCGCATGGCCTTCGGCGGCCACTTCTTCACCGATGTCTCGATCGCCGGCCTCGTCACCTTCGTCGTGATCTGGTTCGCCTACGCGCTGATCTACCGCTGGCCGCGGACGCGATTTTCGGACGAGGCGGTCGATGCCGCCCTGACCCGGCTGAACATGCCCGCCTACCGGCTCCGCCAGCGCCTGTTCGGCAGCAAGACGGGCCCCGAGCCGTCGATTTGAGCCATTAAATGCGTGCCGAGGCGTGCGAAATTTGATATTCGCGCGGTCAACTCGCAAACGACATCAGCCCCCTTGAGACCCGATTGGAAGCCCCATGACCACGATCCTGAAAAGCCTGCCCAAGGGCGAGAAAGTCGGCATCGCGTTTTCGGGCGGCCTCGACACCAGCGCGGCGCTGCTCTGGATGAAGCAGAAGGGCGCGCGCTGCTACGCCTATACCGCCAATCTCGGCCAGCCCGATGAAGCCGACTACAACGAGATCCCGCGCAAGGCGCAGGAGTTCGGTGCCGAGAAGGCCGTGCTGGTCGATTGCCGCACGCAGCTGGTCCACGAAGGTATCGCCGCGATCCAGTCCGGCGCCTTCCACATCTCCACCGGCGGCATCACCTATTTCAACACCACGCCGCTCGGGCGCGCCGTCACCGGCACGATGCTGGTCGCGGCGATGAAGGAAGACGGCGTCAACATCTGGGGCGACGGCTCGACCTTCAAGGGCAACGACATCGAGCGCTTCTATCGCTACGGCCTGCTGACCAATCCGGGCCTGCGCATCTACAAGCCCTGGCTCGACCAGCAGTTCATCGACGAGCTCGGAGGCCGCGCCGAGATGTCGGCGTTCATGACCGCGCAGGGCTTCGCCTACAAGATGAGCGCCGAGAAGGCCTATTCGACCGACAGCAATCTGCTCGGCGCGACGCACGAGGCAAAGGATCTCGAAAGCCTCGACAGCGGCATAAAGATCGTCAACCCGATCATGGGCGTGCCGTTCTGGCGCGACGACTGCAACGTCAAGGCCGAGAAGGTCGTGGTGCGCTTCGAGGAAGGCCAGCCGGTCGCGCTGAACGGCCAGACTTTCTCTGATCCCGTCGCGCTGTTCCTCGAAGCCAACGCCATCGGCGGCCGCCACGGTCTTGGCATGAGCGACCAGATCGAGAACCGCATCATCGAAGCCAAGAGCCGCGGCATCTATGAAGCGCCGGGCATGGCCTTGTTGCACATCGCCTATGAGCGCCTCGTCACCGGCATCCACAACGAGGACACCATCGAACAGTACCGCATCAGCGGCATGCGCCTCGGACGCCTGCTCTATCAGGGCCGCTGGTTCGACTCGCAGGCCCTGATGTTGCGGGAGACCGCACAGCGCTGGGTCGCGCGCGCCGTCACCGGCGAGGTGACGCTCGAGCTGCGCCGCGGCAACGACTATTCGATCCTGAACACCGAGAGCCCCAACCTGACCTATGCGCCCGAGCGGCTCAGCATGGAGAAGGTGGAGGACGCCGCCTTCACGCCGGCCGACCGCATCGGCCAGCTCACCATGCGCAATCTCGACATCGCCGACACGCGCACGAAGCTGAAGCTGTACACGGAGACGGGCCTGCTCTCGGGCAGCGAAGGCTCGCAGATCTTCAGGCTGGAGAACGACAAGGGCCAGCCGTAGCCGGCACTGTTGCCTCATTCGTCATTGCGAGCGAGGCGAAGCAATCCAGAATCTTTCCGCAGCGATAGTCTGGATCGCTTCGTCGCTTCGCTCCTCGCAGCAACGAAGACAAAAATGGCCGGGATCGCTCCCGGCCATTTTGCATTTGGGTGTCGCCTCAGCGCGGCGGCGCGGTGCCGGGCGGGGGCGGCGGCAGCGAGGCCTGGCCGCCGTTGAGCAGCGGCGTGATGTTGCGGACGGTGACCCGCCGGTTGATCACGCTCGGCCCTTGCGTCTGCTCCTTCAGGTACTGCTCGCCATAGCCCTGCGACGTCAGGTTCTCAGCCGGCACACCGAACTGCTGGGTCAGCAATTCGGCCGCGGACTGCGCACGGCGGTCCGACAATGACAGATTGTCGACGTCGTTGCCGACCGCGTCGGTGTGCCCTTCGATCAGGAACACCACGCGCGGGTTGGCCTGGATCGCACGGTTGAGACCATCGGCGATCGACTGGAGCTTCGCCGCCTGGTCCGGCGGGATGGTCCACGATCCCGTCTCGAAGTTGATCGTGTTGACGTCGATGCTCGGCATCTGCATGCGAACATTGGGGCTGTAGCGGATTTCGTCGAGCGTGTAGCGACGGTCGATCCGCTGCACCGGCGGTGCCACCATGGTCTGGTAGATCACATCCGGCGACGCTTCCTGGGCGTCGACGATGTAGCGATCGTAGGGAATGTTGACCACCGGAGGCGGCGCGTCGACATAGAAGCCGCCGATCGACTGCGGATCGCGGTAGCTGTTGTCGATGATGACGATCTCGCGCCCGCGGGGGTCCCTGCGGATTCGCCGCAGCAGCCGACCGTCCGGACTGACCACGGTGATGATCTCGCTGCCGTCGGGACGGATCACGACGGTGCGGGTGTCGCCGCCGACGGTGTCGGTGCGGATGTCGCGGGCGCCGTAGCGGAAGCGATAGAGATCGTTGCCGCGGACGTATGTCTGCCCGCCCGGATCGCGGATGATGATGCGGTCCGGCTCGGTGTAGACGGTGCGGCCGCCTTCGACGGCCTCGCGCCGCTGGCTGTGGAGGTCGGCGATGGTGGCGCCGATCACGGCGCCGGCCACCACGCCCGCACCGATCGCGATCGGTGTCAGGTCACGCTGCGGCGGACGCGGCGCCGGCGGCAGGGGCGTGGTCGTCGTGGGCGCGGCGCGGAAAGCGGGCGCAACCGTCGGCGGAGCATTTTGCGTTCTGCCGGGCGGCGGCGTTGCGGCCGCCGAGCCGGAGACGGTGCTCGGGGCTGCGACGCCGGCGGGAGGAGCCGGCGGCCGGGGCGGGACGCCTGCCTGCGGCTGGGCTGGCGGGGTTCCGGCAGCAGGGGCGCCCGCGGGAGGCACGCCACCCTGACGTCCCGGCGGCGGTGTCACGGCGCCACCGGGCGCCGGCGTCGCAGTCGGGGACGGGGTTGCGCCGGGCGCAGGAGCCGAACCCGGACGGCCGGGTGGCGGCGTCGGAGCGCCACCAGGGGCAGGCGTCGCGGTCGGAGCGGGCGTTGCGCCTGGAGCAGGTGACCCTGCCGCCGGAGGCGCGCCAGGACGTCCGCCAGGGGGCGGTGCACCGGGGCGGCCAGTCGGCGGCGTGCTGCCCGGAGCCGGCGTTGCGGTCGGCGCAGGGGTTGCTGTTGGCGCAGGCGTGGCGGTTGGGGCAGCAGGCGTCGCCGGGCGCGCTGCGGGAGCAGCAGGTGCCGGAGTGGGCGTTGCCGTCGGCGCAGGCGCCGGCCGTCCCGAAGGACCCGCTGCCGGAGGCGGCGGAGGCGTGGGCGCATGCTGCTGCGGAGCCGCGGCGGGCGGCGGTGTGGGAGCCGGGCGTGCCGCGGGCGGTGCCGGAGGCGGAGGCGTGGGCGCGTGCTGCTGTGGGGCCGCGGCGGGCGGTGCGGGAGCCGGGCGTGCTGCGGGCGGTGCCGGAGGCGGAGGTGTCGGCGCGCGCTGCTGCGGAGCTGCTGCCGGCGGCGGCGAAGGCGGCTTCGGGGCGGCCGGCGGCGGTGGGGGCGGCGGCGGCGCCGGACGGGCCGCGGGGGGTGGTGGGGGTGCTGCCGGGCGCGGCGGTGCGGCCGCCGGCGGAGGCGCAGCGGGCGGATGCGGCGGTGCAGCCGCAGGCGGGGCCGGGCGCGCGGGCGGCGCGGCCGCTGGCGGTCCCTTCGGAGGCTGCTTCGGTTTTCCGTCAGGGCCGGTCTCTTGCGGCTGCGCCTGCGCGACGACGAGCGGCGGCGCGCCTTGCGCATGCGATGCGGAGCTTGCGAATTGCATCGCGGTCAGAGCCGTGGTGGCAAGCAGCACGAAACGAAGGTTGGTCATGTTGGTGAACTTCCCCGGAAGGTTCTTTGACGAAGTGTTGGGATGAACAGCTACGCGTTAGGCCGGAATGTGGCGGGCGAAGCCGTCGCGGCCCGATTTATTTCTGCACGCAAATCACCTCACGCTCGTGACGTTCATTGCGCATTCAGACGCAGGTTGCAATTGCCCCGCATGTGATGCTTCGCCTCACATGCGATCACGCGGCGGACTTGCGTCCGTCGCGGGGCTAGGCGTGAGCGGGCCGTTCGGCCCGCGTGATGGAATCTCTTCAGGCATGCGGCCCGGCAATTCGTCGGGCCGCGGTGGCGAGCCGGGCTCGCGCACCGGCGGCGTGATTTCAGGCTGCGGATTGCCGGGTGGAATCCCCGGCGGCGGTTCGCTCGGAGTGCCCGGCGTCGACGGCGGAATCTCGGGCGGCTCGATCGGCATCACATCGAGACCTTGCGGTTCTCGCCGATATCGGGGCGCGATCCCGTCACCGCCGCGGCGGCCATCTTCACATAGGAGATCACCGTTCCCGGCGAATCCCAGAACTCGGCGTCGTCCGGCGTGACCTTGAGCACGCGAATGTTGGGATCCTCGGCGCTGTCCCACCACGCCTTGGCCGGCGTCGAGAACAGCTGCTTGATCTTTGCGCGATCGTTGGAGACGACGGCGGTGCCCGTCAGCGACACGTATTTCTGGCTGCCGGCATCCGCGAACGACAGGTTGATGGAAGGATTGCGCGCGATTTCCTCGTCCTTGTGGCGCCGCGTATCGGTGAGGAAATAGATCGTGTTCGCGTCGCGATCGAGACAGGCGCTCATCGGCCGCGCGCGGAGCTTGTCGCCGTCGCGCGTCACCAGCATCGCGAATCCGATCGTCTTCATCAGATCCCAGGCGCGGTCGATGTCGCGGGCATTGTCGTTGGCCATATCGTGCTCCTTCTTGCAAGGGACGATAACGGCGCGCGCGGAACGATGTTCCTGCCGAACGATGGAACCCGTCTATTCCGCGGCGTGGCAAACCGCCTCGATGTTGTGTCCATCAGGATCGAGCACGAATGCGCCGTAATAGGTCGGATGATAATGCGCCCGAATGCCGGGCGGCCCGTTGTCGCGGCCGCCGGCGGCGATGGCCGCCTCGTAGAAGGCGTCGACCGTTGCGCGGTCCCTGGCCAGGATCGCGACATGCACAGGCTTGTTCAGCGCGCCCTCGCCGCCGATCCAGAAATCCGGCTTGCCGTCGGCGCCGAAGCCCGCGGCCGGATCGTGGCCGGTCTGCTCCTGCGTGACCTCCATGATCAGGCTGTAGCCGAGCGGCGCCAGTGCCTTGGCGTAGAACGCCTTGGCGCGCTCATAGTCGGAGACCGGGAAGCCCATATGGTCGATCATCGCAACCTCCGCCGTTCGTTGTCAGCGCGACAGGAATGTATTGCTCCGCGTCTTGCGCGCAACCGCAAAGCCGCGCGCGACCATGTCGGCGATACAATCTTCCTGCCATTCATTTTGTGACAGGTGCTCGATCACCACCGCGCGCGGCCACAGCGATTGCGTCGCGTCGCGGAAGAAGCCGATCAGCACGCGGTCCTCGAAGCCCTCGACGTCGATCTTCAAGGAGTCCACCTGCGTGACGCCGGCCTCGTCCAGAATGCGCGTCAGCCGCAGCGACGGGACCTTGATGGCCTCGGCACCGGCCGTGCCGGGGACGACGTGGGTGGCGCCGAGATTGCCGCCGCCGGTTTCGATCATCAGCTCGCCGTCGCTGTCGCTGGCGGCGGCCTGGACCAGGCGGACATGCGTTGCTTGCGATGCGGCCTGGTTGAACGACAGCCGTTCAAACGTCATCGGATGCGGCTCGATCGCGACCACCTTGCCCGAGGGCCCGACATGTCGCGCCATCACCAGCGCAAAGGTGCCGACATTGGCGCCGACATCGACGAACACGCCGCCGGCCGGCGTGTGCTGACGCAGGAAGTCGAGCTCGTCGAGATTGTAGTCGGGATTGAACAGCGCGCCGCGTTCGGTGGCGCTGCCCTGATGATAGAAGCGGAACGATGCGCCCTGATATTGCACGTCGACCGGACCGCCGCGCAGCAGGTTCACCAGCCGCGAAATCCAGGGCCGGAACGCGCCGCGCTTCAGCACCGAGCGGGCCGCGAGGCGAAGGATCGCGGCCTGCCCTGCGCTAGGTGCAAACGCGCCGAATGGCGCGGACGAAGGGGCATTGTCGGTCGTCAAGCGCTGGCCCTCGTTGCAAGCGGCGCATGCATAGCCGGTTTTGTCGGGGACTCCAATGTGGGGAAAAAAGAATGTAGCCCGGATGGAGCGCAGCGAAATCCGGGCTACGTCACGCCGCCTTTTTCGGCGGGACCTTGCGCTGGCGCAGGAAACGTCCGAGCAGCTTGCGCTTGCCCTTGCGCGGGATCAGGTCGACGTCGCTGACCAGTTTTGCGCCGCCCTTGCGACGCTCCAGCACGATCTTGCGGCTGTGGAAGGCTTCCAGCTCGACGCGGTGCGCGACGCTGACGATGGTCGCCTTCGGCAGTTCGCCGATGACCATCTTCATCATCTTGTCCTGGCTCTTCTCGTCGAGCGCCGAAGTCGCTTCATCGAGCACGACGATGTCGGGGTTGTGCAGCAACAGCCGTGCAAAGGCGAGGCGCTGCTTCTCGCCGCCGGACAGCGTCTGGTCCCATGGGCCCTCTTCCCCGATCTTTTCCTTGAGATGGTCGAGGCCGACCTTGTGCAGCGCCTCGCCGATCTCGTCGACGGTCCAGTCGTCCTCCGCGCCGGGATAGGCGACGGCGCGGCGCAAGCTGCCGGAGGGCACGTAGGGCCGCTGCGGCAGCATGAACAGCCGCCGGTCGGGATGGAAATTGACGCTGCCGCCGCCCCATGGCCACAGCCCCGCGATGGCGCGCACCAGCGTGCTCTTGCCGGTGCCGGATTCGCCGGCGACCAGCAGCCGCTCGCCGGGCTCGATCACCACCTCGGTCTCGCCGACCACCGCGGTGCCGTCGTCGAGCGTGACGGAAAGATCCTTCAGCTCCAGCATGGCCTCGTTGCTGTTTTCGCCGCGCTTGATGCGGCCGAGACCGTCGCCCTGCTCGGCGCGTTCCAGGCCATCGAGCGACATCATCAGCGAGGCGATGCGGCGTGCGCAGGCGTTCCAGTCGGCGAGGCGGGGATAATTGTCGACCAGCCAGCCGAACGCGCTCTGCACGATGGTGAAGGCGGAGGCCGCCTGCATCACCTGTCCGAGCGACATGCTGCCGTCGAGGAATTTCGGCGCGCAGAGCAGGAGAGGGACCACGGGAGCAACGAGGCTCGAGCCCTGCGACACCAGCGTGGTGCGCATGTGCTGGCCGGCAAGCCGCGCCCATTGCCGCAGGACGTTGGTGAAGTTGCGGTCGATGCCGTCACGCTCTTCTTCCTCGCCGCCGAGCAGCGCGATGCTCTCGCCGTTCTCGCGCACACGCGTCAGCGTGTAGCGGAAGTCGGCTTCGGCCTGGTTCTTGTCCTCGGAGACCTGCACGAATTGGCGGCCGATCGCCAGGATCGAGCCCGATGCGATTGCGGCATAGAGCATCGCGGCGATCACCAGGAAGCCGGGAATCGTAATCGACGATCCGCCAAGCGTGACCGTGAGCGCGCCGCCGATGGTCCAGAGCACGACGATGAAGGTCGCGGCCGACAGCAGCGCGGACGTCACGCCGGCGAGGAAATCCACCGGCGAATCGGTCGCGACGCGCAGATCCTCCGCGATCCGGTATTCCGGATTCTTGTGGTCGCCGTCGACGAGATTGAGCTGATAGTAGCGGCCATTGCCGAGCCAGCGCGTCAGCACGCTCGCCGTCAGCCAGGCGCGCCAGCGCCGCTGGATGCCCATGCGCGCGAACACCTGCGCCACGCCGAGCACGATGCTGCCGATCGCGAGCGGAAGGAACACCGCGGAGAGATGGAAGACGCTTGGGGCATCCCGTTTCTCGATCGCGTCGAAGATCGCGCGATTCCAGACATTGATGCCGTACTGGAAACCGACGGTCAGGACGATCAGCACGCCGAGGCCGATCGAGTAGAGCCATGCCAGCCGGTCGCCGTTGCGCGCCCAGAAGCCGCGCGCGCTGATCCAGAACCGCGTCAGCAGATAGTCCTTGCGGGCCTGCTCGGCCTCCTCGGGCGACAGCTCGGGATCGGGCTCGAGCAGCTCCGGCGGCGGCGGTGCGACCTCGTCGCCGCTCTCGCCCTTGATCTCGACAATGGGCGGCGTCTTGCCCTGTTTGCGCTTTTCGGCCGGCTTTTGCATGACCGGATAACGCCAGAAAAATCAAACGGTTCCCGCAAGTTCCGGCGCGGGGTTCATTCTGCCGCACCGTCCCGGACGCGCCGCAGCCGCGCTGCCCGGTGCAGCACGCGGGACAGCTCGTCGATCGCGTACGGCTTTTGCACGAGATCGAGACCGAGGCTTCCGTCCCGGGACAGCGCCTCGCTGTAGCCGGTGGTCAGCACGACCGGCACGCCGATGCCGCGGTCGCGGATCGCCTGCGCCAGATCGAGCCCGGTCATATCAGGCATCACGATGTCGGAGAACACCACGTCGAAACGATCTGCGTCCATGACCAGCTCGGCAAGCGCGTCGGTTGCGTTGTCGACCAGCGTGATGCTGTAGCCGAGCTCGGTGAGGCCGTCGGCGGCGAAGTTCGCAAGCTCGATATTGTCCTCGACCACGAGCACCGACATGCCGTTGCCGGCCACCGCCGGGGCCGTGCTCGGCGCCTGCCGCTGCGGCAGCAGATCCGCCGGCACGCGGGGCAGATAGAGCGAGAAGGTGCTGCCGTGTCCCACCTCGCTCGTGACCGTCACCTCGCCGCCGGATTGCCGGGCGAAGCCGAACACCTGCGACAGGCCGAGACCGGTGCCGTGGCCGACCTGCTTGGTGGTGAAGAACGGCTCGAAGATGCGCCCGAGACGCGCGGCGGGAATCCCTGTGCCGGTGTCGCTGACGGCGATGCCGACGAAGCCATGCTTGCTTCCAAGGTCATGGTTGCCGGTAAGGTCACGGCTGCTTGAGACAGGCGCCAGCGTGTCGGGAATGGTCGTCGCGGCCTCGACCTCGAAGATGATCCGGCCCTTGCCGTGCATGGCATCGCGCGCATTGGTCGCCATGTTGATCAACGCCGTCTCGAACTGGCTTGCATCGGCATTGACGAGGCAGGGCTCGGCCGGCAGCCGAATCGCGATTTCGATCGCGGGTCCGAGCAGCGTCGCCAGCATGTCGTGCAGCGACTGGATCCGGGCGCCGACGTCGAACACTTCGGGCTTCAGGGTCTGGCGCCGCGCAAAGGCGAGCAGCTGCGAGGTCAGCCTGGCCGCGCGCGCCACCGCGTCAGCGATGGCGGTGATGTAGCGCTGGCGTCGTTCCTCGCTCAGTTGCGGCCGATTCAACAGGTCGACCGAGGCGCGGATCACGGTCAGCAAATTGTTGAAGTCGTGCGCGACGCCGCCCGTGAGCTGTCCGAGCGCCTCCAGGCGCTGGCTGTGCTTGAGCGCCTCCTCGGCCTCGCGCCGCGCTGCGGCCTCGGCCTGGAGATGCTGCGTGCGCCGGATCGCCAGCGCCAGCAGCAGGAACAGGAGCGCGGTGGCGGGAATGCCGAACACCAGATGCTGGCCCATGGTGGCGAACCAGTGCGCCCGGATCGCCGAGGTCTCGAGCCCCGCGCTGACATAGATCGGATATTCGGCAATGCGCCGGTAGCCGACGCGCCGCTCGATGCCGTCCGAGGGCCATGCGACGGTCATGAGGCCGTGCTCGGGGCGAGCGGAGATGTTCCGGCCGACCGGGCCGTTCGGGTCGAGCCGGAAGTCGCCGTCGAGCCGCGGAAAATGCGCCAGCACCACGCCGTCGGCGCGTCCCATCGCGAAGAAGCTGCCGGGCTCGGTGCCGATCCTGGCATAGAAGCTCTCGAAATATTCCGGCAGCACCGAGGCCTGGATCACGCCGATGAAACGGCCGTCGTCGGTCTCGCGGCGGCGGCTCACGCCGAAGAAGCGCGCACCCTGATAAGGCGCGCGCGGCGTCAGCGAGGCGCCGATGAATGTGCCGATGGTCTGGTCGGCATGGGCATAGAAATAGTCGCGGTCCGCAAAGCTCAGTGCGGGCGGCGGCGAGGCGAGGCTGTTGACCAGCGACGTTCCGTCCGCGTCGAAGATCCAGGCCGATTTGAGCTGCGGCAGCGAATCGGTGAGCCGCTTCAGGCGCCGGTGCAGCACCGGCTCGCGCGCGCGGATGGTGTCGTCGGGAAGGCCGCGGACCACCTCGTTGAGCTCGGCGAGGCTGCGGTCGATCGTCTCGAACACCTTGAGCGCGTGCTCATGCACGACATCGAGGGTGCGCTCGATCTCCCGGTCGGCGATGTCTTTTGTCGAGGCGTAGGAGATCGTGGAGGCGATCGCGAACAGCGCAATCGGCAGCGCCAGGGATGCAGCCATCATCCACTGCAGCAATTTCAGCGAATTGCGTTGCGCGCCCTGCACGGTCGCTCCGGTCCCCCACCGGAGAGCTTACTTGAATTTCGCGGCGGGAAGGAAGCGGCTTGTGGCCGGAACCGGAGGTTGCAATCCCAAAGAATCGCGCGCGGCGCGCGGCGGCGGAAAAATCCACTCAAATTGACGCCGGCCGTAGCAGACCCCGGCCATCTCGGCCGGGGATCGAAGCATGAACGACGTCTAGACCTGCCGCTCGACCATCTTGAGCTTGAGCTCGGCGATGGCTTCCGCCGGGTTGAGGCCCTTCGGGCAGGCCTTGGCGCAGTTCATGATGGTGTGGCAGCGGTAGAGGCGGAACGGGTCCTCGAGATTGTCGAGACGCTCGCCGGTCGCTTCGTCGCGGGAATCGGACACCCAGCGGTTGGCCTGAAGCAGGGCTGCGGGACCGAGATAACGGTCGCTGTTCCACCAATAGCTCGGGCACGAGGTCGAGCAGCAGGCGCAGAGGATGCACTCGTAGAGGCCGTCGAGCTTCTCGCGGTCCTCGTGGCTCTGGCGCCATTCCTTCTGCGGCGTCGGCGAGGTCGTCTTCAGCCACGGCTCGACCGAAGCGTACTGCGCATAGAAATTGGTGAGGTCGGGAACGAGGTCCTTCACGACCGGCTGGTGCGGCAGCGGGTTGATCTTGACCGCGCCGTCCTTGACGTCGTGCATCGAGCGGGTGCAGGCCAGCGTGTTCTGGCCGTCAATGTTCATGGCGCAGGAGCCGCAGACGCCTTCGCGGCAGGAGCGGCGGAACGTCAGCGACGGGTCGATGTGGTTCTTGATCCAGATCAGGCCGTCCAGCACCATCGGACCGCAGTCGTTGGTGTCGACGTAATAGGTGTCGACGCTCGGATTCTTGCCGTCGTCCGGATTCCAGCGATAGACGCGGAATTCGCGGACGTCAGTCGCGCCCACGGGCTTCGGCCAGGTCTTGCCGCCGGTGATCTTCGAGTTCTTCGGAAGTGCGAATTCAACCATTAGTCCTGCCTCTGGTTTTCCGCGTCACTGCCGGGCTTGACCCGGCGATCCATCGCTTCGGAAAGATGGATGCGCGGGTCAAGCCCGCGCATGACGAGTCTTGATCAATACACCCGCGCCTTCGGCGGGATGTACTGCACGTCGTTGGTCATGGTGTAGTCGTGAACCGGGCGGTAGTCGATCTTGACCTTGCCGGCATCGTCCAGCCAGGCCAGCGTGTGCTTCATCCAGTTCTTGTCGTCGCGCGCCGAAAAATCCTCGCGGGCATGGGCGCCGCGGCTTTCGGTGCGGTTGGCGGCCGAGTTCATCGTCACCACCGCCTGCGCGATCAGATTGTCGAACTCCAGCGTCTCGACGAGGTCGGAGTTCCACACCAGCGAGCGGTCGGACACGGCGATGTCGGTGATGCCGCTGTGGACCTTCTCGATCAGGTTCTGGCCTTCGCTCAAAACCTCGCCGGTGCGGAACACCGCGCAATTGCTCTGCATCACGTGCTGCATGCCTTCGCGCAGCTTCGCGGTCGGCGTGCCGCCGGAGGCGTAGCGGTAATGGTCGAGGCGGCCGAGCGCCAGATCGGACGAGTTTGCCGGCAACTCCGGCTGGCTGGCGTTCGGCGTGAGCTTCTCGGCGAGGCGGAGCGCGGCGGCGCGGCCGAACACGACGAGGTCGATCAGCGAGTTGGAGCCGAGGCGGTTGGCGCCGTGCACGGAGACGCAGGCCGCTTCGCCGATCGCCATCAGGCCGGGGATGATGGCGTTGTCGTCGCCGTCCCTCTTGGTCAGCACTTCGCCGTGATAGTTCGTCGGGATGCCGCCCATATTGTAGTGCACGGTCGGCACGATCGGGATCGGCTCGCGCGTCACGTCGACATTGGCGAAGATCTTTGCGGATTCGGAGATGCCCGGCAGGCGCTCGGCGAGCACCGCGGGATCGAGATGGTCGAGGTGAAGGAAGATGTGGTCCTTCTTCTTGCCGACGCCGCGTCCCTCGCGGATCTCGATGGTCATCGCGCGCGAGACGACGTCGCGCGAGGCGAGGTCCTTTGCGGACGGCGCATAGCGCTCCATGAAGCGCTCGCCCTCGGCGTTGACGAGATAGCCGCCTTCGCCGCGGGCACCTTCGGTGACGAGGCAGCCCGAGCCGTAGATGCCGGTCGGGTGGAACTGCACGAACTCCATGTCCTGCATCGGCAGGCCTGCGCGCAGCACCATGCCGCCGCCGTCGCCGGTGCAGGTGTGCGCCGAGGTGCAGGAGGCATAGGCGCGGCCATAGCCGCCGGTCGCCAGGATCACGGTCTGGGCGCGGAAGCGGTGCAGCGTGCCGTCGTCGAGCTTGAGGGCGATGACGCCGCGGCAGGTGCCCTGGTCGTCCATGATCAGGTCGATGGCGAAGAACTCGATGAAGAACTCGGCCGCGTGGCGCAGCGACTGGCCGTACATCGTGTGCAGCATGGCGTGGCCGGTGCGGTCGGCGGCGGCGCAGGTGCGCTGCGCCTGGCCCTTGCCGTAGTCCATGGTCATGCCGCCGAACGGGCGCTGGTAGATCTTGCCGTCCTCGGTGCGCGAGAACGGCACGCCCCAATGTTCGAGCTCGTAGACCGCCTCGGGCGCGTTGCGCACCATGTATTCGATCGCGTCCTGGTCGCCCAGCCAGTCCGACCCCTTCACGGTGTCGTACATGTGCCAGCGCCAGTCGTCCTTGTGCATGTTGCCGAGCGAGGCCGAGATGCCGCCCTGCGCCGCGACCGTGTGCGAACGGGTCGGAAACACCTTGGTGATGCAGGCGGTACGAAGTCCGGCTTCGCTGCAGCCGACCACGGCGCGCAGGCCCGCGCCGCCGGCGCCGACCACGACGACGTCGTAGGTGTGGTCTTCGATCGGATAGGCCTTGCCGTTGGTGGCGGGAGCGCCATTGCTCTCTGCGGCCGATGTTCCGGTAACCATGGGTTACACTCCGGATGAAAGTTTCAGGATCGCGTAGGTCGAGGCGAGCGCCACGGCGATCGAGAAGAAGTTGTTGAGCATGATCGAGACGAGCTTCAGCTTCTCGTTATGGATGTAGTCCTCGATCACCACCTGCATGCCGATCTTCATGTGCCAGGCGCTGGCGAAGATGAAGAGCAGGAGGATCACCGCGATCGGCAGCGAGCCGAGGATCTGCGCGGCACCGGCCTGGTTGCGGCCGAGCAGCATCATGACGATCACGATCACGGGGATCATCAGCAGCGTCATGGCGACGCCGGTGATGCGCTGGCGCCAGAAGTCGGAGGTGCCGGAATGGGCGGCGCCGAGATTGCGGACGCGGCCAAGCGGGGTGCGCATGCTGCGCTTCGGCGTATCGGTCGCGCTCATCGTCCGCCTCCGATCGCATAGGCGACGATCCAGATCAGCACCGTCAGCACGATGCCGCCGATCAGCGCGCCCCAGGTCAGGGCCTCGCGCTCATTGGCCTTGAAGCCGTAGCCGAGGTCCCAGACGAAATGCCGGATGCCGCTCAGCATATGGTGCATCAGCGCCCAGGTGTAGCCGAACACGATCAGCCGGCCGATGATGCTGCCGGTGAAGGCCTGGACGTGGCCGTAGGCGGCAGGGCCGGAAGCCGCGGCAATCAGCCACCAGGCCAGCAGCAGGGTTCCTGCGTAAAGGGCGATTCCGGTGGCACGATGGACGATGGAAAGCGCCATCGTCAGCGTCCAGCGGTAGACTTGCATGTGTGGTGAAAGCGGTCGTTCGATCCGTGCGGTCATGGGCTTCGATTGCTTTATTGCGGCCCAGCATGGGGCGCGCGGGGATCGCGAGAGGTCGGCTCTATTTACGGAGTCGATTCCGCCTGCGCAATCACCAAATCGCCATAAATCGAACCTCGGTTCAGCGCTATGGCGTTGATGAAACAAGGCCAATCGGGTGCTTGGTATACCAGAGCGCTGGCCTATTCACCAAAAAAAGAATATTGATTCATTCTTTATGATAGCCATCCATGGCCTTTGAAATCGCTGTTGGAACGCCTCTAAACGGACCATCCCGTCCAAACCGATCAAGGCTCGGGCCAGGCGCCCTTCCGAACCGGTCCGCCACCCCACCGCCGCGCCAATTTTGCGGCTTGCCGCGGATATGCACACCCTGCATTCCACCCCAGCCAAGGGACGAGACGTGTCGACCTCGGAAACCGGATCGCCTACAGCTTTCCGCGCAGTTATTTCCGAGCGATGCATCGGACAAGTTGCGACCAGTCGCAGGGGCAGGTCAGGGGTGATTGCAGGACTCGATATCAAGGAAATCGTCGAGCTCGCCCTGCTGCTGATCGCAACGGGTGCGCTCTCGGGATTCCTGGCCGGCGTGTTCGGGATCGGCGGCGGCGCGATTCTGGTGCCGGTGTTCTACGAATGCTTCCGCATCGCCGGTGTGCCGCTCGAGGTCCGCATGCCGCTTTGCGTCGGCACCTCGCTCGCCGTGATCATCCCGACCTCGATCCGCTCGTTCCAGGCCCATTACAAGCGCGGCGCGGTCGACATGGCGATCCTGCGCGGCTGGTGGCTGCCGATCGTGATCGGCGTCGTCGCCGGCAGCGTGGTCGCGCGCCACGCGCCGGAGCGGCTGTTCAAGATCGTGTTCGTCGCCGTTGCCTGGTCAGCCGCACTGCGGCTGATCTTCGCGCGCGAGAGCTGGAAGCTCGGCGATGATTTGCCGAAGGGCGTGTTGATGCGTGCCTACGGCTTCTGCGTCGGCATCCTGTCGACGCTGATGGGCATCGGCGGCGGATTGTTCTCCAACCTGCTGATGACGTTCTACGGCCGTCCGATCCATCAGGCGGTCGCGACCTCGTCCGCGCTCGCCGTGCTGATCTCGATCCCCGGTGCGCTCGGCTATATCTATGCCGGCTGGCCGGCGGCGGCGAACTATCCAGGCGTTGCGGCTCTGCAAGTCCCGTTCGCGCTCGGATACGTCTCGCTGATCGGTGCGGTCTTGGTGATGCCGATGAGTCTGGTGACAGCACCGCTCGGCGTGAGGGCCGCGCATGCAATGTCGAAGCGGACGCTGGAGATGGCGTTCGGGGGCTATCTGTTTATCGTCGGCAGCAGGTTTGTGATGAGTTTATTGGGCGGACAGTAACCGCCGCAAATTCCGTCATTGCGAGCGCAGCGAAGCAATCCAGAGTCTTTCCGCGGAGGGTGTCTGGATTGCTTCGTCGCAAGGGCTCCTCGCAATGACGAGGCGAGAGAGCCGGGCACGCCCCTATTTCTTCGCGTAGATATCCTTGTACGTATCCCGCAGCACGTTCTTCTGCACCTTGCCCATCGTGTTGCGCGGCAGCTCGTCGACGACGAAGACGCGCTTGGGCATCTTGAACTTGGCCAGCCTTCCGTCGAGCGCCTTCAGCACAGCGGCTTCCGTGACATCGACGCCCTTGTTGCAGACCAGCACTGCAGTGACGCCCTCGCCGAAATCGGCATGCGGCACGCCGATCACGGCGGATTCGATCACGCCCGGCATGGCGTCGATCTCGCTCTCGATCTCCTTCGGATAGACATTGAAGCCGCCGGAAATCACGAGGTCCTTGCCGCGGCCGAGAATGTGGACGTAGCCCTTGGCGTCGATCTTGCCGAGATCGCCGGTGATGAAGAAGCCGTCGTCACGGAATTCGGCCTTGGTCTTCTCGGGCATGCGCCAATAGCCCTTGAATACGTTCGGGCCCTTGACCTCGATCATGCCGATCTCGTCGCGCGGCAATTCCTTGGCTGTCTCGGGATCGGTGACACGCACGGAGACGCCGGGCAGCGGGAAGCCGACCGCGCCGGGCACGCGCTCGCCGTCATAGGGATTCGACGTGTTCATGTTGGTCTCGGTCATGCCGTAGCGCTCGAGCACCGCATGTCCCGTCCGCGCCGACCATTCGCGATGGGTCTCGGCGAGCAGCGGCGCGGAGCCCGAGATGAACAGGCGCATGTGCTTTGTGGTCTCGCGCGACAGCGCGGAATTTTGCAGCAGGCGCGTATAGAAGGTCGGCACGCCCATCAGCACGGTGGCGCGCGCCATCAGCTTGATGATCAGGTCCGGGTCGAGCTTCGGCAGGAAGATCATCGCGGCGCGCGCAAACAGCGTCACGTTGGTCGCCACGAACAGGCCGTGGGTGTGGTAGATCGGCAGCGCGTGGATCAGCACGTCGTTGTCGGTGAAGCGCCAGTAGCCGACCAGGCTCAGCGAGTTCGACGCCAGATTGTCGTGCGTCAGCATCGCGCCCTTGGAGCGGCCGGTGGTGCCTGACGTGTAGAGGATCGCGGCAAGATCGTCGTTTGCCCGCGGCACCGTCGCGAATTCGCTGCTGGCCTTGTCGGCTGCTTCCGTCAGCGAGCCCTTGCCGTCGGGTCCGAGCGTCTCGACCCTGGCCTTCACCTTGGCGGCGATCGGGGCGAAGCCTTCCGCCTTGGCCGGATCGCAGACCACCAGCGACGGCTCGGCATCGCCGATGAAGTAATCGAGCTCGTTGAGCGTATAGGCGGTATTGAGTGGCAGATAGACCGCGCCGGCCCGCACGGTCGCCAGATACAGCACGATGTTGGTGACCGATTTCTCCACCTGCACCGCGACGCGGTCGCCCGGCTTCACGCCGCGCGCGACCAGCACATTCGCCATCTGCCCGGCCCGGGCGATCAGATCGCCATAGCTGATGCGGGCGCCGTCATGGGTCTCGATCGCGAGGCGTTTGGGATCGTCCAGGCCGTCGAACAGGCGGGAAAACAGATTGGCGTTGGCTGCTTGGTTCATGCAAGATTTCCTCGACCGCAAGGCTCGTCAGACAAGGCTCATCAGACAAGGCCGGTCAAAACCGAGGGCTGGATTAGCAAAAACCGCCCCGATGAAGCAACGGAGACAGTTTGCATGACAAAAAACGGGAAACGGGTGGCCTGGGTGACAGGCGGGGGCAGCGGGATCGGGGAAGCCGGCGCCGAGGCGCTGGCGGCCGACGGCTGGACGGTGGTTGTCTCGGGCCGCCGCAAGGACGCCCTGGAGACCGTGGTCGCCAAGATCACCGGGGCGGGCGGGGCGGCCGAGGCCATCGCGCTCGACGTGTCGGTCGCGGCCGAGGTCCAGAAGGCGGCCGATCAGATCGTCGCCAGGCACGGCCGGATCGACCTGCTCGTCAACAATGCCGGCATCAATGTCCCCAAGCGGAGCTGGAAGGACATGGAACTGGAGGGCTGGGACAGACTGGTCCAGGTCAATCTCAACGGCGTGCTCTATTGCATGCGCGCGGTGCTGCCGACGATGCGCAAGCAGCAGGACGGCTCCATCATCAACGTCTCGTCCTGGGCCGGCCGCCACGTCTCGAAGATGCCGGGCCCGGCCTACACCACCACCAAGCATGCGGTGCTGGCGCTGACCCATTCCTTCAACATGGACGAATGCGTCAACGGCCTGCGCGCCTGCTGCCTGATGCCGGGCGAGGTCGCGACGCCGATCCTGAAGCTGCGCCCGGTGGTGCCGAGCGCGGAGGAGCAGGCAAAGATGCTGCAATCCGAAGATCTCGGCCGCACCATCGCGTTCATCGCCTCGATGCCGCCGCGCGTCTGCATCAACGAGCTGCTGATCAGCCCGACGCATAATCGGGGGTTCATCCAGACGCCGCACAACAGGGATTGAGGGCAGGCGGGATCCTCCAAGCTCGTCATTGCGAGCGAAGCGAAGCAATCCAGAGATGTTTCCGCAGAAGCAGTCTGGATTTCTTCGTCGCCTTGCCCCTCGCAATGACGGCCCCCACGAACGTCCCCCCGCTTAGTTTCACTCATCACGATAAATTATTGTTCGAAACCGCTTCGCTAAACCTCCCGTAGTTCGGTCAACGACGCGCTACTGCCTCACGTCAAACTGTCGCAGGCGCCGTTGTTGCCCAACGCAAACGCCGGCAAATCGCCGGTCACAATTCAATCGGGAGACCCTCCATGTCGAAGCGTATTGCCTATCTCGCTGCCGCCGCTTTCAGCGCGCTGGCCATCACCGCGACCGTCGTTGCGCCCGTTCGTGCCGAGGAGAAGACCGTCATGGTCGGCGGCGCCGCGATGTTCCCGTCCAAGAACATCGTCCAGAACGCGGTCAACTCGAAGGATCACACCACGCTCGTGGCGGCGGTGAAGGCGGCCGGCCTGGTGCCGACGCTGGAAGGCAAGGGCCCGTTCACGGTGTTTGCGCCGACCAACGCCGCCTTCGGCAAGCTGCCGGCCGGCACCGTCGACAATCTGGTCAAGCCCGAGAACAAGGCGACGCTGACCAAGATCCTCACCTACCATGTCGTGCCCGGCAAGCTCGAGGCCTCCGACCTCACCGATGGCAAGAAGCTGAAGACCGCCGAGGGCGAGGAGCTGACGGTGAAGAAGCAGGACGGCAAGGTCTGGATCGTCGACGCCAAGGGCGGCACCTCGATGGTGACGATCTCCAACGTCAACCAGTCGAACGGCGTCATCCATGTGGTCGACACCGTGCTGATGCCGGCGACGTAAAACCGCGCGATCCTGTTTCATCCCCGTCAGGATGCGACGAAAACGGCGAGCCGGGGGTGCCCGGCTCGCTTTTTTGTGACCACCATAGCCCGGCGATATCGATTCGATGCCGCGCGGGGCGTAACGAAAGCGGAAGCATCGGCGTATAATTGCTGTCAGACGACGTTCAGGACGGAACCATCATGTCGAGCCTCACAGCCACCGACGAGCAGGTCAGCGCCACCCCGGCCAAGATCATCCAGCCGGCCTGGGTCCGCGTCATGCACTGGATCAACGCCTTTGCCATGATCCTGATGATCCTGTCGGGCTGGCAGATCTACAACGCCTCGCCGCTGTTCGGCTTCAGCTTTCCGCGCGACTACACGCTGGGCGGCTGGCTCGGCGGCGGCCTGCTCTGGCATTTTGCGGCGATGTGGCTGTTGATGATCAACGGCCTCGCCTATCTCGTCACCGGCTTCGCCACCGGCCGCTTCCGCAAGAAATTGCTGCCGATCACCCCGTCGGGCGTGCTCCACGACGTCAGGGCTGCCCTGACCTTCAAGCTCGGCCATGACGACCTCACCGTCTACAATTACGTGCAGCGGACGCTCTATGCCGGCATCATACTGGTCGGCGTGCTGATCGTGCTGTCGGGGCTGGGGATGTGGAAGCCCGTGCAGCTGCACTGGCTCGTGAGCCTGTTCGGCGACTATCCGACCGCGCGCTACGTCCATTTCTTCTGCATGGCCGCGATCTGCGCGTTCCTCGTCATTCATGTCCTGCTCGCGCTGCTGGTGCCGAAGAGCCTGCGTGCGATGATCATCGGCCGTTGAGCGGAGGGAGAACCATGGCCAAGCGTTCATTCCTGATCCCCGGCGTCGACAAGCGGCTGCTGATCAAGGAC
Organism: Bradyrhizobium sp. SZCCT0153; assembly: GCF_018129995.1. Taxonomy (GTDB): domain Bacteria; phylum Pseudomonadota; class Alphaproteobacteria; order Rhizobiales; family Xanthobacteraceae; genus Bradyrhizobium; species Bradyrhizobium japonicum_G. The sequence continues at coordinate 100,075 of NZ_JAFCKS010000003.1, read as the reverse complement.
TCCATCAAGACGATGCCGGATGTCAGCCGCCGCCGCTTCATCGCGGGCGGCGCCAGCCTGGGCGCGCTGACGCTGCTCACCGGCTGCGACGTGATCGACTCGTCCTCGGCCGAGGAGATGCTGAAGAGTGTCTCGAAGTTCAACGACGCCGTGCAGGATTTCATCTTCAATCCCGACGCGCTGGCGCCGACGTTCCCGGAGAGCGCGATCACGAAGCCGTTCCCGTTCAACGCCTATTACGATCTCGACGATGCGCCCGAGGTTTCGGCCGCCGACTGGAAGCTCGAGGTGCGCGGCCTCGTCGACAACAAGAAATCCTGGACGCTTCCGGAATTGTACAAGCTGCCGCAGGTCACCCAGATCACCCGTCACATCTGCGTCGAGGGCTGGAGTGCGATCGGCAGCTGGACCGGCACGCCGCTGCGCGACTTCCTCAAGCTGATCGGCGCCGACACCCGCGCGAAGTATGTCTGGTTCCAGTGCGCCGACAAGGACGGCTACAATTCGCCCCTGGACATGCGCAGTGCGCTGCATCCGCAAACGCAGATGACGTTCAAATACGCGAACGACATCCTGCCGCGCGCTTATGGTTTTCCAATGAAGATCCGCGTGCCGACAAAACTCGGCTTCAAGAACCCGAAATACGTGGTCTCGATGGAGGTCACCAACGACTACAAGGGCGGCTATTGGGAAGACCAGGGGTACAATTCGTTCAGCGGCAGCTAGCTGTAGTCCCGGCCTTCGCCGGGACGACACCGTTTATGCTGAAACTTTCGGCCCCACCTTCCGCTGGCATAGCGCCGCAACCGCCCCCAGCGCCAGCAGCGCCGCCGACACATTGAGCGCATAACTCAAGCTCCCCAGCGCATCCGTAATGGCGCCGACCACGATCGGGCCGAGCGTCTGGCCGACGCCGAACGAGATCGTCATCGCCGCGATCGCGGTCGGCCACCTCTCCGGCGGATAGTTGAAGCGGACGAAGGCGGTGGTCGAGCCGACGACGGCGAAGAAGGCGACGCCGAACACCACCGCCGAGACCGCGAGCCATGCCGGCGAATGCCCGAGCATCGGCAAGGCGGCGCCGAGCGCGTTGGTGCCGAGGATGATGGCGGTGGCGAGGCCGCCGCGATCGAGCGCCAGAACGCCGCGCCAGACCCAGGGCGTGACGAAGGCGCTGAGACCGATCAGGCTCCAGAATGCGGCCTGCGCCGCGGCCCCGCCGCCGCCGTCGCGCACATAGGCGATCATGAAGGTCATGTAGGCGATGTAGCCGGCGCCGAACAGGAAGTAGGCGGCCAGATAAATCAGTATGGGAAGAATCGCGAACGACGCGTGGCTGCCTTCCGAGAAACGCGCGCCGCTCTCGATGCGGGTCAGGAACAGCGGCGCGGTCATGAGCGCCGAGAGCAGCGTCAGCGCCCACCACACCATCCACCACGAGCCCGGCCCGAAATATTGCAGCGTGAACGGGGCGATCAGCCCCGAAGAGAGAATGCCGATGCCGGGGCCGGCATAGAACAGGCTGAGCAGGAAATTGGCCCGCTCGGGGCGCGACTGCGCGATGGTCGCGGCCAGCGCGCCGCCGGCGACGAAGCCCGCGGCGGCGCCCAGGCCGAGCACGAGACGCGCGAGGCTCAGGGCGACGAAATTCCCGGTCAGCGCGCAGGTGGCGAGCGCGGCCACGCAGGCCAGGGTTCCGCCGCGGATCGCGGCCGACCAGCCGACCCGCTGGATCAGCCGGGATGCCACCAGGGCTCCGACGAGGTAGCCGACGGCGTTGATGGTGTTCATGAAACCGGCCGCCGAGTAGGACCAGCCGAGATCCTCCCGCATGTCCGGCAACACCAGCGCATAGGCAAAGCGCCCGATACCGAGCCCGACCGTCGCCGCCAGCGACAGGGTCAGGATCAGCCGCGCGGGGTGTGCGTCGGGCGGGGGGCGGTCAGGTGCGTGCAAGGAGGTACTCCGGCCCGCGCAGTGTGGCAGGCCCCGCCTGCCTTGCACAGCCGCGCCTCGGCAATGGTGTCTTGCCAAGCGCGCAACGCCGCTCTAGCACTCCGGCCGAAATTCGATCTCAGAGGAAACGACCATGGCGACCCACAAACTGCTGCTGCTCCCCGGCGACGGTATCGGCCCCGAGGTGATGGGCGAGGTGAAGCGGCTGATCGACTGGCTCAATTCGGCCGGGATCGCCAAGTTCGAGACCGACACCGGCCTCGTCGGCGGCTCCGCCTATGACGCGCACAAGGTCTCGATCTCCGAGGGCGACATGGCCAAGGCGCTTGCTGCGGACGCGATCATCTTCGGCGCGGTCGGCGGTCCGAAGTGGGATGCCGTGCCCTACGAGGTGCGCCCCGAGGCCGGCCTGCTGCGCCTGCGCAAGGATCTCGCTTTGTTCGCCAACCTGCGTCCCGCCGTGTGTTACCCGGCGCTGGCGGATGCCTCGAGCCTGAAGCGGGAGGCGGTCGAGGGCCTCGACATCATGATCGTGCGCGAGCTCACCGGCGGCGTCTATTTCGGCGAGCCCAAGACCATCACCGATCTCGGCAACGGCCAGAAGCGCGCCATCGATACGCAGGTCTACGACACCTATGAGATCGAGCGCATCGGCCGCGTCGCCTTCGAGCTTGCCAGGAAGCGCAAGAACAAGGTGACGTCGATGGAGAAGCGCAACGTCATGAAGTCGGGCGTGCTCTGGAACGAGGTCATGACGGCGGTCCACAAGCGCGAATACCCTGATGTCACGCTCGAGCACCAGCTTGCCGATTCCGGCGGCATGATGCTGGTCAAGGCGCCGAAGCAGTTCGACGTCATCGTCACCGACAATCTGTTCGGCGACATGCTGTCCGACATCGCGGCGATGCTGACCGGTTCGCTCGGCATGCTGCCCTCGGCCTCGCTCGGCGAGGTCGACGTCAAGAGCAAGAAGCGCAAGGCGCTGTATGAGCCCGTGCACGGCTCGGCGCCCGACATCGCCGGCAAGGGCCTTGCCAATCCGATCGCGATGATCTCGTCCTTCGGCATGGCGCTGCGCTATTCTTTCGACATGGGGGGTCTCGCCGACAAGGTCGACGCCGCGATCGCCGCGGTGCTGGCGAGCGGCCTGCGCACCGCCGACATCAAGTCGGAAGGCACGACCGCTGCCTCGACCACGCAGATGGGCGAAGCGATCCTGATGGAATTGCAGAAGCTTCACGCGTGAGGCAGGCACCTCTCTCGTAGGGTGGGCAAAGCGCAAGCGTGCCCACCCGCTATTTCGATCGGGAGAGATCGTGGGCACGGCGCAAGAGCGCCTTTGCCCACCCTATGGCACTGCCCGTAATCTCAGGAGCCACTTCATGGATTCCCCCCGCCCCAAGATCGCGGAAACGATCATCCATGAGACGGTGCGCCGGCGCGAGGCGCAGATCGGGCGGCGCTGCGAAATCCTCGCCAACACGCGCATCGAATATGCCTCGCTCGGCGACTACTCCTATCTCGGCGAGCACTGCGAGGTCGCCGACGCCGCGATCGGAAAATTCACCGCCATCGCCAACTCTGTGCGGATCGGCGCGCCCAATCATCCGATGGGACGTCCGTCCCAGCATCGCTTCACCTATTGCCCTGAATATTACGAGACGACGGCGACTCGCGACCGCGACTTCTTTGCGGATCGCCGTGGCGACCGGGTGATCGTCGGCAATGACGTCTGGATCGGGCACGCCGCGATCCTGCTGCCGGGCGTAACCGTCGGCGACGGCGCGGTGATCGCCGCGGGCGCGGTCGTCAGCCGCGATGTCGAACCCTACACGATCGTCGGCGGCGTTCCCGCGCGTCCCATCCGCAAGCGCTTTGAGGGTTCGGTCGCGGAAAGCCTGCGCCGCATCGCCTGGTGGGATTGGCCGGATGAGCTCATCTTCGAGCGCCTCGGCGATTTCCGCTCCGAGGCGATCGAGGAATTCTGCAGGCGCTACGACCCGGCCGCCAACGCGTAAGGCGGATGGATCTCTCACAAACAAAAATGGCCGGGCGAGAACCCGGCCATTTTGATTCGGATGATCGGTCCGCCTCAGTAGAGCGGGAAATTCTGCGGATAGCCGCCGACATCGGACGGCGTCGCCAGCGGCTGGCGATCGATCGGGCGGTTGAGGTTTTCGCGGGCGAAGGACGGATAGCCAACCGCCGGCGGGAAGGCATAGTCGGTGAACTTGCGATCGCCCGGATTGACCTCGGTGCCGCCATCGAGCCAGGAGCGCTTGCTCACATAGATGCGGGTGCGGCCCTGCTGATAGACCGCGTTGGGGCCGCTCGGACCGTAATAATGCCGGCCGCGCTCGTCATGGCGCTTGGTCTTGGTGTCGGCCGAGGCCGGCGTCGCAAGGCTCATTGCAATGACGGCTCCCGCCGCAAGCCACGTCGCCAATTTGCCAGAGAATTTCGAGCTCATCACGTCCCCTTCAGGCGGCAGGCCGCCAGTCGATTTCACGCCCATACTAGCCCAGCCGGGACGGCCGCAACTAGGTCTATTGGGTCACACCGGCGCGGAATAATCGTGCGCGCCGGCAAAAGTTGCATGAATACCAGCCACTTGAGCTTGATGCCGATCAAAGCGCTCCGCGCAATTGCGCGTTTGCGGCGCCCAGCAGCCAGTCCGACGAGCCTTGGGGTTCGCAACCCCTGCGCTTCAGCTCGGCACGGGCGAACAATTCGGCCAGCTTCGGCTCGTTGCCGGAGGCGAGCTGCGTCAGCCGGTTCAGCGTGCAGGCAATCGCCGCGCGCCGGGCTGGCATTGTATCGCCCTGGCAGGAGAAGCCGGAGATCTGGAGCGCCGGCTCCTCGCTGCGCTTGAGGTAGCCAAGGCAAGCCCGCGCGCCATCCGCCGTGCCGGTCGGCCGGAACAGGGCGACAGCGCCGAATTTGGTGTCGATCAGGCCGGCCTGCTCGAGCGAGGCGGCTGTGCCCAAGCCCATCTGGATAGCCAGGTCGGCTGTCGCCGGACGCGCCACGTCGAATTCGGCGCCCTCCCGGTAAATCTCGAGCGCGGCCACCGGCCTGTCGGCCTCGCCGGTCCAGCGCATCACGTCCCTGCGGCCGCCCCCGAGGTGCCGGAAGATGGTGTAAGAGGCTGTTTTTTCTGATGAATCGAGCCGGCCAAGGGCGAAGGCGGCAGGCGAGCGGTCGGCCACGCTCCAGCCCGGCTTCAGCGCCGGCCCATCGTCGTCGCGGAGATCAGGCAGCTGGCCGAGCGCCGCAAGCCCAAGCATGGCAAACAGCACCAGGGTCCCCACATAGGCGAACAGGCGCGCCAGCGTGCCGACGACCTCGTCGGCGAAGGCTGCAAGCGCCAGATGGGTCTGGGGGGAGGTTGCGGCCGTGCTGGCCTCAGGCGACTGCATCCACGGCCTTCAGGCATGGTCCAACGTTGTCTTGAGGCCGGTTCTCGCATAGAAGCGCTGCTCTTCCTGTTTAAGCGTCAGCTTCAGGAACGGGCTTTTTCGTCGGAGAGTGAACGATGGGTTACAAAGTCGCAGTCGTCGGCGCGACCGGCAATGTCGGACGGGAAATGCTCAACATCCTCGATGAGCGCAAATTCCCCGCGGACGAGGTCGTGGCCCTGGCGTCACGCCGCAGCGTCGGCGTCGAGGTCTCCTATGGCGACCGGACCCTGAAGTGCAAGGCGCTCGAGCACTATGATTTCTCCGACGTCGACATCTGCCTGATGTCGGCGGGTGGCGAGGTGTCGAAGGAATGGTCGCCGAAGATCGGCGCCGCCGGGACCGTCGTGATCGACAATTCGTCGGCCTGGCGCATGGATCCGGACGTGCCGCTGATCGTGCCCGAGGTGAACGCGGACGCAACGGCCGGCTTCAAGAAGAAGAACATCATCGCCAACCCGAACTGCTCGACCGCGCAGCTCGTGGTCGCGCTGAAGCCGCTGCACGACAAGGCGACGATCAAGCGCGTCGTGGTCTCGACCTATCAATCGGTGTCGGGCGCCGGCAAGGACGCGATGGACGAGCTGTTCTCGCAAACCAAGGCCGTCTACACCAACCAGGAACTGATCTCGAAGAAATTCCCCAAGCGCATCGCCTTCAACGTCATCCCCCACATCGACGTCTTCATGGAGGACGGCTACACCAAGGAAGAGTGGAAGATGATGATGGAGACCAAGAAGATTCTTGATCCCAAGATCAAGCTCACCGCGACCTGCGTGCGCGTGCCGGTGTTCGTCGGCCATTCCGAAGCCGTCAACATCGAGTTCGAGAATCCGATCACCCCCGATGAAGCACGCGACATCCTGCGCAAGGCGCCCGGCTGCCTCGTCATCGACAAGCAGGAGCCCGGCGGCTACGCCACGCCCTACGAGGCGGCCGGCGAGGACGCCACCTATATCAGCCGCATCCGCGAGGACGCGACGGTGGAGAACGGTCTCGTGCTGTGGTGCGTGTCCGACAATCTGCGCAAGGGCGCCGCGCTCAACGCGATCCAGATCGCGGAAGTCCTGATCAACCGCAAGCTGATCAGCGCGAAGAAGAAGGCGGCGTAAGCCTTCGTTCGACTGTCACAGCCCTCTCGTTGTCCCGGACAAGCGCGCCAAAAGCGCGCGCAGATCCGGGACCCATAACCACAGGAAGTGGTTTGGCGGGAAGCCGATAACTCCGAGTCTTCGCAAAATTACTGCTGCGGCGTATGGGTCCCGGATCTGCGCTTGCGCTTGTCCGGGACGACGAGCGTGGTTGACGAACCCGCCTACGCCACGCTTCGCGCGTTCCTGAATTCCTTCGCAACCTTGTCCAGCACGAACAGCGATCCCTCCGCGACGCCGAAATAGGCGCCGTGGGTCTGCATCTGGCCGCTTTCGACCGCCTTCTGCACGAACGGGAACGTCATCAGGTTTTCCAGGCTGCGGAACACCGCGGCCTTCTCGATGCGTTCGACGAACTGCGCCATGGTCTCGTGGTCGCGCTGCTCGACCACTTCGCCGGGCTTGATGAACATCTGCATCCATTTGCCGATGAAGTCGCCGGGCGTGAGCGGTTCGATCTTGTCGACGAAGGCGCGGATGCCGCCGCATTGCGCGTGGCCGAGCACCACGATGTGCTTCACCTTCAGCACCGTCACGGCGTATTCCAGCGCTGCGGAGACGCCGTGCGCGTTGCCGTCGGGCTGATACACCGGCACCAGATTGGCGATGTTGCGGACCACGAAGAGTTCGCCCGGGCCGACGTCGAAGATCACCTCGGGCGAGACGCGGCTGTCGCAGCAGCCGATCACCATCACTTCCGGGAACTGCCCCTTCACCGACAGCTCGCGATAGCGGGTCTGCTCGGTCGGCAGCCGCTGGGTGGCGAAGGCCTGGTAGCCTTCCAGCAAATGCTTCGGGAATGTCATCATGGCCCATGCCTAATCATATACCGCCGGAGCGAACAAGCCTTTCGAATAGGCAGGCCAGATGCTATCGGCTTCGGTCAGAATAAGACGAGGAAACCGGAAGGAATGCTTGCATGACCCGCCCGCGCCGCAGCCATCTGTTCATGCCCGGCTCCAACCCCCGCGCGCTGGAAAAGGCGCGCAATCTCGCCGCCGACGGCCTGATCCTCGATCTGGAGGATTCCGTCGCGCCCGATGCCAAGGCGGTGGCGCGCGACGGCATCGCCGCCGCGATCGCGGCCAAGGGCTTCGGCAAGCGCGAGATCCTGATCCGGACCAACGGCCTCGACACGCCCTGGTGGGCCGACGACGTCGCCATGGCCGCCAAGGCCTCGCCGGACGGCATCCTGGTTCCAAAAGTTTCAAGCATCGAGGATCTCGACCAGATCGGCCGCCGGCTCGCCGAGCTCGGCGCCGCGCCGACCGTAAGAGTCTGGGCCATGATCGAGACCGCGCGCGCCGTGCTCCATGCCGAGGAGCTGGCCGCGGCCGGGCGCGATCCATCGAGGCGCCTGTCCGGTTTCGTGTTCGGCCCGAACGACATCTCGCGCGAGACGCGTATCAAGATGCTGCCGGGCCGCGCCGCGATGATCCCGATGATCACCCATTGCATCCTGGCGACGCGCGCCCATGGCCTCGAAATCCTCGACGGGCCCTACAGCGACATTGCCAATTCGGACGGCTTTGCCACCGAATGCGCGCAGGGTCGCGATCTCGGCTTCGACGGCAAGACGCTGATCCATCCCTCGCAGATCGACGCCTGCAATGCAATCTTCACGCCGCCCGAAGAGGAAGTCGCGCGCGCGCGAAAAATCATCGCCGCGTTCGAATTGCCGGAGAACGTGTCGCGCGGCGCGATCCGGCTCGACGGCGCCATGGTGGAGCGGCTGCACGCCGACATGGCCCGGCGGACGATCGAGATCGCGGACGCGATCGCCGCGATGAGCAAGGGTTAGGGCTTGCCTTCGGCTTTCTGAGCGATGCCGTGCCATATGGCATCTTTCAGAGCAATGAGAGATGGCGGTGGAATGGTCGGAGGATCCGCCGGCCCATTTGCTGCTCCTGGCACCAGGACGGCAACGTGTATCTCGCCATCCGTGTGGTAGGGGTCGCCACCCCCGTTTCGGCCGAACAGAGTTGGGCCTATGCCCGAGATCTGAAAGAAACTGCCGACGACACGTGTCTCGCGCAAGTCGGCCATCAAGAGATCTCGCTCGGTATCGATGTCGGCCGCGATGTGATGGGTTACTTGTCCCGTGTCGTGGCTGAGCCCGACGCCCCGATCGAACGTCGCCGAGCCAAGCCAAACCGGACGACCATCATCGCCCTTCTCGAGGGCCTTCCAGAATCGAACGTGATTCCGCCGATCGGCGCTGTGCCCTGCAGGCTTCTCGAAGGCGTACTGCTCCTTCTTTCCAAGATAGTAGAGAGGGCTGACGGGGGCGCTACGATATGGCCGATCCAGCACCACGCTTCCGACGATCTCGATGCTCGAGCGCAGCGTCACGGCATCGGCTGCAAACCATCCGGCCGTGTTCATTGCGCGGACGACGTCTTCGTCGTTGCCAACGAGTCCAACGTTCAGGGGATCGGCAGGGATATCGTCCGACGTCCTGGTGATCATCGGCAATGAAGCCAGCCCTGCTTCGTGCTCGTGGTGAATCCACAGGGTGGGGACCAGAATGTACGCCAAGACCAGATAGGCGAGCAGGATAACGGCCAAGCGGTAAGGCCATCGTCGTTTCCTCGTCCCGTCCTTGGTGAAATCAGCCATGCGGTATCGTTTGAGTCAGGATGCTCCGCATAATACCTGCCCCGCTCGCTCAGTTCCAACATTTAGCAAAGACCGTTGGATCGAAGCTTCCTTTGAAGCCGACGGCACGAGCCTCAGATTGCTGCTTTTGAGCCTGAACCGAACGCCTCTCGGTTGAGGCGAGCTAGCTATAGCGCCATCCGGGAGTGAAGACTGTACCGCCTGACGAAATCTATGCGCGCGTCAGCGCGGTGCGTGATCGGCGCGATCGAGCGATTCCAGCGTCGACGCATTGCCGCAATAACCGTGATAGTTCTCCGCGGCGGTGCCGTCGGCGAGATCGCGGTCGCATTGAGCCTTGTGGCTGCACAGGGCGCACACACGCTCCATGTCGCGCAACAGCAGCGGCTGTGCGCGGCCGAGCCCTTCCGCATCGATGCCGAGCTGTTCGAGCATTTTCGGCAGTTCGTCGGCGGCGTGCTTGCCGTGACGGACCAGCTCCTCCAGATCGTCCGGCGCGATCCTGAGGTCGCTGGCGATCCGGTCGAACTCCGAACGATCGAGTTGCCGCATCTCGTTCAGCTCGCGGCGATGCTTCAGCCAGCTTGCAAAGGACTCGATGAGGTCCTGGACGATGGGATAAGGCCTGCTTGCAGTGCTCATGCGAAGCTCCATTCGGATAGCGATTGGAGCAAGGTTATGCACAATGATGCAGGAGCGCGTTGCGCTGGATCAAATTGAGAATGGATCGAGAAAACAGGTCGCGTGTCCCGGACGCGGGCAGGGTAATCGCATATGGGAGCGCTTCCCCTGTGTCCATCCTTCGAGACGCCCGCCGTTGGCGGGCCCTCAGGATGAGGACCGAGTGTGCGGCCATAGTTTTGACGAGCACCGATGCCGCTTAGCCTCCTCCTGAGGAGACCGCGAAGCGGTCGTCTCGAAGGACGAGGCGCGCGCTCAGGTGGTGCCATATGCGATCGCACTGGGCTTGCAGCGGAGGATTACCCAAACCGCTCCGCTGCCCACGCATACAGGCTGCCCGGGATCGGCTTCTCGCCGCCGCGACCCTTGGGCGAGATGTGCAGGCCGATGATCTCGGGGTTGGTGACGAGGCCGAGATAGCTCGAGGGATCGAAGAACAGCTTTGGCTCGGCATGCACGGCGTAGAACGACTGCTTCGGCAGTGCGCAGGCCAAATCGCCGGTGCGACGCGCCAGCGCGGTGAGTGCCGCCGGCCCGAAGATCGCGACGCGGATGTCGGAGAGACGATTCGAGCCGCCGCGCAGGCGGCGCATCAGGAAGGTGATGCGATGGCGCAGCGAGAGCCAGTTCGGCGTCAATTCCTCCTGCTCCATCAGCTCTTCGTACGCGGCGACGATGCCGTGCGCGGGCGGAAGGTAAATCACGGAATTGCCGAGCTGGCGCGGCCGCTCCCAGGCGAAGTAGGGCTTTGCCGGATCGATCATGACGGGTTTGAGCAGCAGCACGTCGGCATCGAGCCAGAGACCCAATCCCTTCGCCATCAGCTTCATGCGGAAGAAGTCGCTGAACTGGAGCGTGGTCCAGTCGCGCCAGCTTCCGTCCGGCTGCGGCGGCCGCAATCGTTCGGAGAACGCGTGCGGCAGGATCGCTTCGGCGTCAGCGTTGCCGACACCGGCGGGGAGGCCTGGAATGGTGTCGAAACTGTAGACCGTGATTTTGTGGCCGGCAGCCAGCTGCGAGCGCAGACAGGTCTGGCGCAGGGCGTCCATCGGACCATGCCAGAAGGTGACGATCTCGGGCAGCATGCGGGGAAGCCTAGAGCATGATCCGGAAAAGTGTGCAGCGGTTTTCCGAAAAGTTCATGCTCAAACGAGAGGTGATATCGAGGGCAAAGAAAAAGCCCCGGCGCGCGTGGCACCGGGGCTCGAACAGGAATTTGGGCTCAGGCCCAGGCGCGTTCGCGCTTGAGCTTCGCCTCATAGGTGTCGATCGAGGCCTTCTTCTCCATCGTCAGGCCGATGTCGTCGAGCCCGTTGATCAGGCAGTGCTTGCGGAACGGGTCGATCTCGAACTTGACCTTGCCGCCGTCGGGGCCGCGGATCTCCTGGTTCGGCAGATCGATCGTCAGCGTCGCGTTGGCGCCGCGCTCGGCGTCGTCGAACAGCTTGTCGAGGTCTTCCTGGGCAACGCGGATCGGCAGGATGCCGTTCTTGAAGCAGTTGTTGTAGAAGATGTCGCCGAACGAGGTCGAGATCACGCAGCGGATGCCGAAGTCGAGCAGCGCCCAGGGCGCGTGCTCGCGGCTCGAGCCGCAGCCGAAATTGTCGCCGGCGACCAGCACCTTGGTGTTGCGATAGGCCGGCTGGTTCAGCACGAAATCCGGGTTCTCGCTGCCGTCGTCCTTGTAGCGCTGCTCGGAGAAGAGCCCCTTGCCAAGGCCGGTGCGCTTGATGGTCTTGAGGTACTGCTTCGGAATGATCATGTCGGTGTCGACATTGATGATCTTCAGCGGCGCCGCGACGCCTTCCAGCGTGGTGAACTTGTCCATGGTTGCGCTTTCCCGGGGTGGTTCAGGGGAACGGTTATTTATCGCGATCGGGGCCGAAATCCTAGGCCGAATTCGGCAGGTCTAGTCTGCTTGCGCCTCGATCGCGGCCATATCGTCGTCCGAAAGGCCGAAATGGTGGCCGATCTCGTGGATCAGGACGTGGCGGACGATGTGGCCGAGGCTTTCGTCGTGCTCGGCCCAATAGTCCAGGATCGGCCGGCGGTAGAGCCAGACCATGTTGGGTAGCCGCGCCACGTCGCCGAAACTCTGCTGCGGCAGGCCGATGCCCTGGAACAGGCCGAGCAGGTCGAACTCGCTCTCGCATTCCATCTCGTCGAGCACCTCCTCGGTCGGGAAGTCGTCGACGCGGATGATCACGCCCTCGCACAGCTTGCGAAACTCCGCCGGCAGGCGCTCGAAGATGTCATGGGCCGTCGCTTCCATCTCGGCCAGCGAGGGCGCTTTCAATTCCGTCCACATGGGCTTCTCCATGGCGTTTTCGAGCGAAGCGGACACCGGTTCGCGTCAGGAAGACGCGTCAAAATGAGAATCTAGAACCCCGCTCCGATTTCATCGGAACGGGGTTCTAGCGCGGGTTCCGCGGCGATGCATCCGGCTTTATAAGCGCGGTGAGGTTGACGGGCGCCGCCAAAACGGGGAGCGTGGGGCCTCGGAAAAGACGTTTCAGGTGGGCGGTAAAATGCGAGCGAAAACAGCGCTGACGCTACTGTGCATGGGGTTGTTTTCGCAGATTTGCGGCGTGGCCGAAGCCCAGACGGCCGGCCGCGAGATTCGGCTGGCCCAGGCGGGCGTGCCCGACGCCCCGCCGCCGCGCAAGCGGGCCCCGGCGCGGCTGCGCGTCACGCCCTATTACAGCCCGGATGGAGTCTATCCGCGCTACAACCCCGGTCCCGACGCGGTCCGCGAGTGCAATGCCACCTATGTGCAGGAATTCCGGCCGAGCGGCACGGTGATCGTGCCCCATATGAGCTGCTACTGGCGCCGGGGCTGAGTTGGCCGGCAGCGCCGCATGCGGACGCAGCGGAGGTCGATCATGACGAACTGGATCGGGATCGCGGTGGCCCTCGGGCTGATCCTCGGCTTGCCCGGCGTCTCCATTGCCGCGACGCATGCCGCAGCGTCAAAGGCATCAGCGCCCGCAATGGACATCGGTGCACGGCGCCACGCGCGCCATCATGACGCTGTGCGCCACCTCGCATCCGATGCGCCGCGCTATTACGCACGGCCGGTTTACTACCGTCCCTATCCTTACGGCGTGCCCGCGCCCTTCGTGCTCGGCTTCGGGCCGTGGTGGTGACGCCGCCGCGCCGCGTCGACATCGTCGTTCATTCATGAGGCATTCACGTCGCTGTCCCTAGCTTAATGTTGGGAGCGACCGTCAATGAACAGCGATGACGCGGGCCGGCAACGAGCATCGCAACGCCGCTGTCCGGATTCAGGGAGGATGCCATGCTGAGGAGTTTGGGTCTCAGGGCGAGCCCGCTGCGCTTGCTCGGGATCGCGGCGGCCGCGACGCTGATGCTGTCGGCGGGGACCGCGCGCCGCGCTGAAGCGCTGACCTTGATCAATCCGGCGACGTCACCCGCGGCGAAGGCTGCGACCGACGACATCATCCCGGTTCGCCACGGCGGCGGCGGTGGACATGGTGGCGGGCATGGCGGCGGCGGCTTTCATGGCGGCGGCTTCCATAGAGGAGGCGGCTTCCACGGTGGCGGAGGACATTTCGGCGGCTTCCGCGGCGGTGTCGTTCGTGCCGCACCGGCCTTCCACGGCGGCGGCTATCGCTATGGCGGCGTCCGCTACGGCGGATATGGCGGCTATCACCGCCACTGGGGCTATCGCCCGCATTACGGCTATCGTCACTTCCACCGGCGCTATTATTACGGCGGCTACTATCCCTCTTACCACTATCCGCGCCGCTGCCGGGTGATCTGGACCTATTACGGCCCGCGCCGCATCTGCCGCTGGCATCGCTGGCACCATCCGTATCGCTATTGGTGAGTGCGATCGACATCAAAAGGGCGCCTCAGCGGCGCCCTTCGTTCATGTGGCCTAAAGCCAATCCTTGAGCTTCCACGATGCCGATTTCCAACGCGCCAGGTTCTCCAGCTTCCACTGCTTGAACATCGCGGGCGGCCAGCGGCTGAGCTTCGAGGTCTCCTCGGCCTCGGGCCTGGCGACGATGCGCCGCGGCGCCGCGCGCCGCCGGTGCTGGCGCGTGGCCTCGCCGATCAGATCGACATATTCAGGCTTGTTGGCCATGGGCTCGTGTCCGCGCGAAATGTTCGCGCGGACGCAGTGTGGGCGCCGGCGATTAACGGCGGTTTGCCGCGATCGCTCAAATTGCAGGGAGCAGCTTACCGCCACTCCCTGACGTCGACGAAGTGACCCGCGATCGCTGCCGCTGCCGCCATCGCCGGCGACACCAGATGCGTACGACCCTTGAAGCCCTGGCGGCCCTCGAAATTGCGGTTCGAGGTCGAGGCGCAGCGCTCCTCCGGCTTCAGCTTGTCCGGGTTCATGGCGAGGCACATCGAGCAGCCCGGCTCGCGCCATTCGAAGCCGGCCTTGATGAAGATCTTGTCGAGACCCTCGGCCTCGGCCTGCTCCTTCACGATGCCGGAGCCCGGCACCACCATGGCGTTGACGCTGCCAGCAACCTGCTTGCCTTCCGCGATCTTGGCGGCGGCGCGCAAATCCTCGATGCGGCCGTTGGTGCAGGAGCCGATGAAGATGCGGTCGAGCTTGATGTCGGTGATCTTCGTTCCCGCCGTCAGGCCCATGTACTTCAGGGCGCGATGCTTGGACAGACGCTTGGCCTCGTCCGCGATCTTGTCCGGATCGGGCACAAAGCCGGTCACCGAGATCACGTCCTCAGGGCTGGTGCCCCAGGTCACGATCGGCGGCAGCTTCGCGGCATCGAGGCGCAGTTCGTGGTCGAAATGCGCGCCGTCGTCGGAGCGCAGTTTCTCCCAGTAGCGCATTGCTGCGTCCCAGTCCGCGCCCTTCGGCGCCTTCGGCCGGTCGCGCAGGAAGTCGAACGCCTTCTGGTCGGGCGCGACCAGGCCGGCACGCGCGCCGCCTTCGATCGACATGTTGCACACCGTCATGCGGCCTTCCATGCTGAGCGCGCGGATGGCGTCGCCGGCGTATTCCAGCACGTAGCCGGTGCCGCCCGCGGTGCCGATCTCGCCGATGATGGCGAGGATGATGTCCTTGCCCGTGACGCCGTCAGGCAATTTGCCATCGACGTTGACGCGCATGTTCTTGGCCTTCTTCTGGATCAGCGTCTGCGTCGCCAGCACGTGCTCGACTTCCGAGGTGCCGATGCCGTGCGCGAGCGCGCCGAACGCGCCATGCGTCGAGGTGTGGCTGTCACCGCAGACGATGGTGGTGCCGGGCAGCGTAAAGCCCTGCTCGGGGCCGATGACGTGGACGATGCCCTGGCGCTTGTCGAACTCGTTGAAATATTCGATGCCGAATTCCTTGGCGTTGTCCGCCAGCGCCTTGATCTGCTCGATGCTCTCGGGGTCGGGGTTCGGCTTGGTGCGGTCGGTGGTCGGCACGTTGTGGTCGACGACGGCGAGCGTCTTCTCGGGCGCGTGGACCTTGCGTCCCGTCGCGCGCAGGCCTTCGAACGCCTGCGGCGAGGTGACTTCGTGCACCAGATGGCGGTCGATATAGAGCAGGCAGGTGCCATCGTCGGCCTCGTGCACCAGATGGTCGTTCCAGATCTTGTCGTACAATGTGGTCGGCTTGGACATGAGCGTCAGCTCCAGGAATGTTGTGTAGCGATATGCGCGGGGGGCGCGCGGGCAACAAAATCGTCAGCGCAGCTTTTAGGCTGCGCGCGTAAGCTCTGACGTTGCCGAGGTCGCGAAGCGTCCGAAGAACCGGCCAGGCAGCCGCGAGCGATCGTCGATGACGACGTGCTTGACGGGGGCGAGGCTGGTCAGATCTGGAAACATTCTAGAAGCTATATAGCATGCAGCCGTAAAAGCGCGAGACCTTAGCGGCGTCGTCATTGCGAGGAGCCCTTGCGACGAAGCAATCCAGAATCTTTCCGCAGAGACAGTCTGGATTGCTTCGCTTCGCTCGCAATGACGGGGGTGGACGTGCTGCAGCACAAAAAAAGCGCGGGGTTTGGCCCCGCGCTTTTCGAAACTCGTCTGTAAGCGGAGCTTACTCGTTGACGGCCTTGGCGTGCTCGGTCTTCTCGACGATACGGGCCGACTTGCCGCGCAGCTGGCGCAGGTAATAAAGCTTGGCGCGACGCACCTTGCCGCGGCGCACCACCTTGATCGAGTCGATCATCGGCGACATCACCGGGAACACGCGCTCCACGCCCTCGCCGTACGAAATCTTGCGAACGGTGAAGCTCTCGTTGAGGCCACCACCGGAGCGGCCGATGCAGACGCCTTCATAGGCCTGCACGCGGGTACGGTCGCCTTCGACCACCTTCACGTTGACGATCACGGTGTCGCCGGGGCCGAACTCCGGAATCTCCTTGCTGGCGGAGAGCTTGTCGAATTGCTCTTTTTCGAGCTGTTGGATCAGGTTCATGGGTAAATCTCCATCGGCGCGCCCAGCCTTTTCAACGGGGGCTGCGCGAAATTCGTCTATCCAGCTATTGCGGATTTGGCCGCTGCTATAAGGCAAGCCGGAGCGTTTGTCACCCGTCTGTCTTGTTTTTTGGCGTTTTTTGGCGTCCCGCCCGATTCGGGGGCTTGGGCGGGATCTGGGCCCACAAATCGGGCCGCCGGGCCGCCGTCAGGGCCTCGGATTGCGCCCGCCGCCAGCTCGCGACCCTGGCGTGATCGCCCGAGGTCAGGATCTCCGGGATCGGGACTCCCTCGAACAGCTGCGGTCGCGTGTATTGGGGGTATTCGAGCAGGCCCTCCGAAAAGCTCTCCTCGGTTCCCGAGGCTTCCTTGCCCATCACGCCCGGCAGCAGCCGGACGCAGGCGTCGATCAGGGCCAGCGCGGCGATTTCGCCGCCGGACAGGACGTAATCGCCGATCGAGACCTCCTCCAGCCCCCGTCCGTCGATCACCCGCTGGTCCACCCCCTCGAAGCGTCCGCAGACGATCAGCGGGCCGGGACCCTCGGCGAGTTCAATGACGCGGGCCTGGGTCAATGGCCGACCGCGCGGGCTCATCAGCAGGCGGGGCCGCTCAGGGTTGATCTCCGCGCCATCGATCGCCGCGGCCAGGACATCGGCCCGCAGCACCATGCCCGGCCCGCCGCCGGCGGGGGTGTCGTCAACGCTGCGGTGGCGATCGGTGGCGGAGGCCCGGATGTCCCGCGCCTCGATCTCCCAGAGCCCGGAGGCCAGCGCCCGGCCGGCCAGGCTCACGCCGAGCGGTCCCGGAAACATCTCCGGAAACAGCGTCAGCACCGTCGCGCGCCAGGGTGGGGGATTGGTCATTGCAAACAGCTTAGCCAAAAACCACGGCCAGTGGTTATGGGTCTTGGCTTTCGCCGGGACGACTCGGGGAGGAATCCTCCTCCGTGTCCTCTGCCTCGATCTCCTGCGGCAGCGCGATCACGACGCGGCCGCCGGCAAGATCGACCTCGGGCACCACCGCGTTCGTGAACGGCAGCAGCATCGTCGTGCCCTTTGCAGATCCTTTGGGCGGCGTGATCTCGATGATGTCGCCGGCGCCGAAATTATGGATCGCAAGCACACGGCCGAGCGGCTCGCCGTCCGTGGTGACGGCGGCGAGCCCGATCAGATCGGTGTGGTAATATTCGTCCTCATCGGTCGCGGGCAGCTTTTCGCGCGCGACATAGAGCTCGATGCCGTTGAGGCGCTCGGCCTCATCGCGGGTCGTGACGCCCTTGAACGTCGCGACCAGATGATCCCTGGCCTCGCGCGCCGTTGCGACCTCGAACTGGCGCTTGCCGTCCTTGGACAGAAGCGGACCGTAGCGCCTGACGGCAAAGGGATCTTCGGTGAAGGTCCACAATTTGACCGCACCGCGCACACCATGCGCGGCGCCGATCCGCGCGACGCAGACCAGCGCCGACATGATCTAGCCTTAGCCCTTCGCGGCGGCTTCGGCCTGCGCCTTGCGCTCCTTGCGCGGCACGGCCTTTTCCGGATTGTTGCGCGCTTCGCGCTTCTTGACGCCGGCGGCGTCGAGGAAACGCGACACGCGGTCGGACGGCTGCGCGCCCTTGGCGAGCCAGGCCTTCACCTTGTCCATGTCGAGCTTGAGGCGGGTCTCGTTGTCCTTCGGCAGCAGCGGGTTGAAATAGCCGAGACGCTCGATGAAGCGGCCATCGCGGGGGAAGCGCGAATCGGCGACGACGACGTGATAGACGGGACGCTTCTTGGTGCCTGCGCGGGCGAGGCGGATAACGACGGACATTTAGTTCTCCTTCAAAGTACGTTTTGTTCGGTTGATTGGTATTCCGCGTTGCGCGAGATGCTTGCGATCCCCCGCGACGAATTCCTCATTTCTTCTTGCCTGGGAAACCGCCGAGGCCCGGCAGCATCGGCTTGCCGCTCAGCCCGGTGATCCCCGGAACGTTCGGAAGACCCTGGCGCAGCCCGGCCGGCAAATCCTTCGGCAGATTCGGAAGGCCGCCGCCGCCACCCTGCATCTTCTCCTGCAGCGCCTTCATCTCTTCCGGCGAAGGCGGCTTCATGCCGCCGCCAAAACCCATCGCCTGCGCGATGCCGGCGAGCGGGCCGCGCTTGCCCGAGCCCATGGCCTTCATCATATCGGCCATGTTCCGGTGCATCTTCAGCAGCTTGTTGACCTGCTCGACGCTCTGGCCACTTCCCGCGGCGATGCGCTTCTTGCGGCTGGCCTTGAGCAAATCGGGATGACGCCGCTCGTCGCGCGTCATGGAATCGATCACCGCGACCTGGCGCTTCAGGATCTTGTCGTCGATGCCGGCGGCCGCGATCTGGTTCTTCATCTTGGCGATGCCGGGCATCATGCCCATCAGCCCGCTGATGCCGCCCATGTTCGCCATCTGCGACAGCTGCTCGCGCATGTCGTTGAGGTCGAACTGGCCTTTGCGCATGCGCTCGGCGGTGCGCGCGGCCTTCTCGGCGTCGATGTTGGCGGCGGCCTTCTCGACCAGCGAGACCACGTCGCCCATGCCGAGGATGCGGCCGGCGATACGATCGGGATGGAAGTCCTCCAGCGCGTCGGTCTTTTCACCGGTGCCGAGCAGCTTGATTGGTTTGCCGGTGACGGCGCGCATCGACAGCGCGGCGCCGCCGCGGCCGTCCCCGTCCACACGTGTCAGCACGATGCCGGTGAGGCCGACGCGCTCGTCGAAGGCGCGGGCGAGGTTGACGGCGTCCTGACCGGTGAGGCTGTCGGCGACCAGCAGCACTTCATGCGGATTGGCGGCGGCTTTGATCGCGGCCGCCTCCGCCATCATGTCTTC
The DNA here is from genome assembly GCF_018129995.1 of Bradyrhizobium sp. SZCCT0153. GTDB lineage: Bacteria > Pseudomonadota > Alphaproteobacteria > Rhizobiales > Xanthobacteraceae > Bradyrhizobium > Bradyrhizobium japonicum_G. The sequence goes on along the minus strand of NZ_JAFCKS010000003.1, from coordinate 80,951 downwards.
GTCGAGCGTGGTGCGGCCGGCGGTGTCGAGCAGCACGACGTCGTAGCCGCCGAGCTTGCCGGCTTCCAGTGCGCGCTTTGCGATCTGAGCCGGCTGCTGTCCCGCCACGATCGGCAGCGTCGGAATGTCGAGGTCGCGGCCGAGCACGGCCAGCTGCTCCATCGCCGCCGGACGATAGACGTCGAGCGAGGCCATCAGCACCTTGCGCTTGTCGCGCTGGACCATGCGGCGGGCGAGCTTTGCGGTGGTGGTGGTCTTGCCGGAGCCTTGCAGGCCGACCATCATGATCGGCACCGGCGGCACCGAATTGACGTCGATGGTCTGGCTTTCGGCGCCGAGCGTGTTGATCAGCTCGTCATGGACGATCTTGACCACCATCTGGCCGGGCGTGACCGACTTGACGACGGTGGCGCCGATCGCCTGCTCGCGGACGCGTTCGGTGAAGCTGCGCACCACTTCGAGCGCGACGTCGGCCTCCAGCAGCGCGCGGCGGACCTCGCGCATCGCGGCGTCGACGTCCTTTTCGGTCAGCGCACCGCGCCCCGTCAGACGATCGAGAATGCCACCAAGCCGTTCCGACAGATTGTCGAACAATGCCGTTGTCCTTGTCCTGCTCGCGAGAAACGCGATCTTCCAAACACCTTTGCGCCCGAGGGCGCACAGCGCTGTCGGGCGTTAGCCTCTGGCCTCCGGGGCCAGTCGGCGGTTCGAAAAGAAAGCCTTTCCGAGAAAGTGCGCGGGTTAAACGCCGCCCAGGCCCAAAAGTCAAGGAAAGTTGGGGTGGTGGGGGCCGCCTTAGAAGGCAAGACCTTGAAAATATGACCTTTTCGGCGACGGGTTCCTTTTCCCGCGGCCCCGCCCATATAGGCGGTGATGTCTTACCGCCCCGTCCATCCCTGAAACCCGCACCGTGCCGATCACCCGCCGCCGCCTCTTTGGATTGCTTGCCGGAGCGGGCACGTTGATCGGCGTTCCATCCCTTTGGATGTCCCGCATGAAAACCTATGACGGCCCGGTCTCCGACCATTTCGACGGCCTGAACTTCTTCGATCCGGACGGCGTGCCGCCGAAATCGCTTCGTGAGGTGCTGCGCTGGCAGTTCGGCGGCAAGCGGCAGCGCGCGATCTGGCCGGATTGGGCGCCGAGCCCCCATGCCGACACTCCGCCGGAGCGTGTCGACGGCGACAAGGTGCGGCTTTCCTTCGTCGGCCACGCCAGCTGGCTGATCCAGACCGGCGGCCTCAACATCCTCGTCGATCCCGTCTGGTCATCGCGGGTGTCGCCCGTCAGCTTCGCCGGACCAAAGCGTCACAACGACCCCGGCATCGCCTTCGAGAAGCTGCCGAAGGTCGACGTCGTGCTGGTTTCTCACGGCCATTACGATCATCTCGACATCGCGACGCTGTCGCGGCTCGCCAAGAATTTTGCCCCGCGCGTGGTGACGCCGCTCGGCAACGACGTGACGATGCGCAGTACCGACTCGTCGATCAAGGCTGAGGCGTTCGACTGGCACGACCGCGTCGAGCTTGGTGGCGGCATCGCCGTGCATCTGGTGCCGACGCGGCACTGGACGGCGCGCGGCATGTTCGACCGCAACAAGGCGTTGTGGGCGAGTTTTGTATTGGAGACGCCTGCGGGGAAAATCTACGTCGTTTGCGATTCCGGCTATGGCGACGGCACGCATTTCCGCCGCGTCGCGGAGAAGCACGGGCCGCTGCGCCTGGCGATCTTGCCTATCGGTGCTTACGAGCCGCGCTGGTTCATGCGCGACCAGCACATGAATCCCGAGGATGCCGTGAAGGCGCTCCTGGATTGCGGCGCGCAGGATGCGCTCGGGCATCATCACGGCACGTTCCAGCTGACGGATGAGGCGATCGACGCACCGGCGAAGGCATTGGCCGAGGCGCTGGATGCCGCGAAGATTCCGCAGGAGCGGTTCGTGGCGATGAAGCCGGGGCAGGTGGCGGAGATTTAGCTCCGCTGTTGCCGTACATGCAGCTCGTCGTCCCGGGCTCGCGACGAAGTCGCGAGCCCGGGAACCATAACCACAGGGAGATGTTTGGCGAAGACTCGGAGCTACCGGCTTCGCGCGACAACCACTGCCTGTGGTTATGGGTCCCGCCTGCGCGGGGACGACGGCTGTGTGCGGCGGCAGCAAGCCTCTTGCGAGCGCCGCTACTGCCCCTGCTTGATCGCCCAGCTCACATTCACCGTCACCGACAGTGTCTCCTCGCCTGGCGCGACGGCAGCCGGTGCTGCCATCGGCGCCGTCGCCATTCTCGCCTTGAACAGCGGTACCGGCGCGCCGGCCTCGGAGACGCTCAGCGGCGCACCCAACGTGATGCCGGTGGCCTTGGCGTAGATCTCGGCCTTGCGGCGGGCATCGGCGACCGCCTGCTCGCGGGCGTCGTCGAGCAGTTTTGACGCCTGCGTCACCTCGAAGGAGATGTTGCCAATGTCGTTGGCGCCGGCGCCGACCAGCGTGTCGATGATGCCGGCCACCTTGGTCACGTCGCGGATTTTCACGGTGACGCGGTTGCTGGCACGGAAGCCGACCACGGGCGAGGCGCCGGTGGATTTGTTCTGGCCGTATTGCGGCTGCAGCGACAGGCGCGAGGTCTGGTAATCCTTCTCGGCGATGCCGGCGCCCTTCAGCGCCAGCAGCACCTTGCCCATTGCGGCGTTGTTGGCGTCGGAGGCTTCCTTCGCACTCTTGGCATCGTTGGCGACACCGGCGTCGATCTGCGCGAGGTCGGGGGCGGCGGACACCGTGGCTTCACCGCTCACCGTGATGGCAGCGGGAAAATCATCGGCAAACGCAGGCGCTGCCAGCAGCGTGGCGGCGAGAGCGGCGGCGAGGACGGCAGGCTTTTTCATCGATCTCACTTCAGTGGCACGAACACGTTGATCACGAGCTTGTCCTCGGCCGTCTTCAGGGGATCGGTGAGGTACTCCTCGACAAATGTGTCCTTGGCTTCCAGCTTCTTGTCGTCGAGGTGATTGGTGATCGCCTCATAGGTGTTGTCCATGTTGTCGTAGGAGCCGCGATGGACGAATTTCAGCGCCTTGCCCTCCGGCGATTTGCCCATGCTCATGTCCTTGGGCAGCTTCTGCGGGTCCTGATCGACCGGGATCTCGGCGAGGAAGGTGAAGCCGGTGTCGTCGGTCGAGGTGTAGACGATCATCGAATTGCCGGCATGCTTGATGCCCTGCTTGTCCAGCAGCGCGTTCAGCGCCTTGAAGGCGTCGATCAGCGTGTCGAAGGCCGAATCCCAATTGGCGGTGCCCTTGACCATCACGACCTTCCTGGGCTCGAGCGTGGTCTCCTGGCCGAACGGATCGGCGGTCTGCACGGGAGCCGGCGTTGCGGCCGCAGCCGGCGCGGCCGGGCTGGGTGACGGTGAGGCGCTGGCGGCTGGCGCAGGTGAGGGCGTTGCCGCGGGTGCCGGCGAGGCGCTCGCGGCCGGAGCCGGCGAGGGACTTGTCGAAGAAGGACTTGTCGAAGAAGGACTTGTCGAAGAAGGACTTGTCGAAGAAGGACTTGCCGATGCAGCCGGCGCCGGGCTCGGGGTTTGCGCCAGCGTGGCGGACAGGCCAAACGACAAGGCCGCTGCCGGGATCAGCGCGGCCAGAGCGATACGACGAAAACGGTTCATTCTATTCTCCCCAAAACCTTACCCACCAAGGCCTTACGCCCCCAAAAGGCCTTAACCCGGCTGCGCGTCCCGGATCCGCGCGAACCGCGCCGTTCTAACACGCGAGCGTCGAATTCGTCCCATGACAGATGCGTCATGGCAGAAGACCTGGCAGGCGACTTGGTAGGCGTCCTGACAGACGTCATGGCAGACGTCCTGGCCATCGCGCCAAATCACTGGTCAAGCCGCCAAGGATCGCCATATAAGGCAGGCGAAATTCAGGAATTTTCATGAGCGCGCTGGCCAACCACGCATTTGCCAAGATGAACGGCATCGGCAACGAGATCGTCGTTGTCGACATGCGCGATTCCGCCGCGCCGGTGACGCCGGACGATGCCCGCGCGGTGGCGTCGGCTCAGGGCGGCGTGCCCTACGACCAGCTCATGGTGCTGCAGAAGCCGCGGTTCGACGGCACCGAAGCTTTCATCAGCATCTACAACAATGACGGCTCGGAGGCCGGCGCCTGCGGCAACGGCATGCGCTGCGTGGTGCGGCGCATCTTCGAGAGGACCGGGCAGACCACGGCGACATTCGAGACCCGCGCCGGCCTGCTCAATTGCTGGCAGGGCCCGGCGCCCGATCTCTACACCGTCGACATGGGCGCGCCAAAGTTCGGCTGGCAGGACATTCCGCTGGCGGAGGAGTTTCGCGACACCCGCTACATCGAATTGCAGATCGGGCCGATCGACAATCCGATCCTGCATTCGCCCTCGGTCGTGAGCATGGGCAATCCGCATGCGGTCTTCTGGGTCGAGGACGTCAATGCCTACGATCTCGAACGCTTCGGTCCGCTGCTCGAGAACCATCCGATCTTCCCCGAACGCGCCAACATCACGCTCGCTCATATCGTCGATCGCGACCACATCACGATCCGCACCTGGGAGCGCGGCGCGGGCCTCACCAGGGCCTGCGGCTCGGCGGCTTGCGCGACTGCGGTCGCGGCGGCTCGCCTGAAGCGCGCCGAGCGCAATGTCGAGATCACGCTGCCCGGCGGCAGGCTCGGCATCGAATGGCGCGAGCGCGACGACCATGTGCTGATGACGGGTACGGCGACCTTCGAATTTGAGGGCACCTTCGATCCGGCGCTGTTCGCGCCGGTCGGCGGATGACCGTCGACATCGTCACCTTCGGCTGCCGCCTCAATGCCTTCGAGGCCGAAGTGATCCGCCGCGAGGCCGAGGGCGCGGGGCTCTCCGACACCATCGTCATCAACAGCTGCGCCGTCACCAACGAGGCGGTGGCGCAGGCGCGGCAGTCGATCCGCAAATTGAAGCGCGAACGGCCCGGTGCGCGCATCGTCGTCACCGGCTGCGCGGCGCAGACGCAAAGCGGCATGTTCGCCGACATGGCCGAGGTCGATCGCGTCGTCGGCAACGACGACAAGATGCGCGGAGAAGCCTGGCGCGAGGCGCGCGACGCCTTCGCTCTCGGCACCAGCGAGAAGATCGCCGTCAGCGACATCATGGCGGTGGAGGAGATGGCGCCGCATCTGATCGACGGCTTTGCGAGCGGCCTGCCGCGGGTGTTCGTGCAGGTGCAGAACGGCTGCGACCATCGCTGCACCTTCTGCATCATCCCGTTCGGCCGCGGCAATTCGCGCTCGGTGCCGATGGGCGGCGTGGTCGAGCAGGTGCGCGCGCTGGTGCAGCGCGGCCATGCCGAGGTCGTGCTGACCGGCGTCGACCTCACAAGCTACGGTGCCGACCTGCCGGGTGCGCCAAAGCTCGGCATGCTGACGAAGCAGATCTTGCGGCATGTGCCGGAGCTGAAACGCCTGCGCATCTCTTCGATCGATTCGATCGAGGTGGACCGCGACCTGCTCGATGCCATCGCCGACGATGCGCGGCTGATGCCGCATCTGCATCTGTCGCTGCAATCCGGCGACGACATGATCTTGAAGCGGATGAAGCGGCGGCATTCGCGGAGCGATGCGATTGCGTTCTGCGACCAGGTCCGCCGCCTGCGCCCGGACATCGCCTTCGGCGCCGACATCATCGCAGGCTTTCCGACCGAGACCGAGGAGATGTTTTCGCGCTCGCTCGATCTGGTCGAGGAATGCGGCCTGACGTTTCTGCACGTCTTTCCCTATTCGCCGCGCCCCGGCACGCCTGCCGCGCGGATGCCGCAGCTTGCGGGTGATGCGATCAAGCAGCGCGCGAAGCGGCTGCGTGCGGCTGGCGAAGCAGCACTACGGCGCAGGCTGCAAGCCGAGATCGGCACGACGCGCGATGTGCTGATCGAGAGCGAGGGCCAGGGGCGCACCGAGCATTACCTGCCGGTGGCGATTGCGGGCGAACGCGTAGGCAGCATCGTGCCGCTGAAGATCGGCGGCAGTGATGGCGAGCGGTTGACGGTCTAACTGTTACGACGCCCGCACCTGCCAGAACCGCAGCGTCCGCCGTGCATTCTCCGGCGTCATTCTTGCGTAATGCCCCTGCGCTCTTGCAAGATCGGCCGGCTTCATTGCGCCGGTGGCGAAGCGGCTTTCGAGCACGGCGGCGGTGGTTTCCCAGCTGAGCTGCGCCGCCTTGCACGGCACCAGCAGGCCGTCGTCGCGCAGGCTCTGCATCAGCGGGCGAATCACCTCGACGGTCGATCCGGACAGTGCCGCCAGCGCTGCCGCGGCTTCTTCATAGCGTCGCTGCTTGGCGAAGCAGAGCAGTGTTGCTTCGTTGAGCTGGCCGGTTGCCTTGAGATTTGCGATGGCGCGCTTGGCGCCTTCGAAGTCGCGGACACCCGACATCTCGCGCTCGACACCAACGGTCACGGCGGCGATCGCGTTCTGGATTTCCTCGAACAGATGCGGCGGCGCGCGCGACAGCAGGCGGGTCCGCACGGCATCCGTCGCCGAGCGCAGCAACCGGCGGCGCAAGTCGGACGGCAAGTCGACGCGGACGCCGACGCTGATGGCGAGCTCCGGATCAGCCTCGGCCTGTCCGACGATGACGGCAAATCCGTTGCCTGAGAGGCGCGCGCCGGGATTGGCGGCGAGCCGCCGGCTGACGCTGGGATAGCGGCGCGCCAGCAACGCGTCGGTGACGATCTCCTTCAGCCACCAGCGGCCCGCGACCGCGAGCAGGTGCGGCTCGCCTTTGCTGGACGCGATCTTCACCAGTTCGCCCTCGTCGAGGCGAGCGGATTCCTGGAGCACGGGACCAGCAATGCGGATCTCGTCATTATTGGCGAGACGGCGGATCACCGACGGCGGCGCCTGCGCGATCGGCGCGAGCTGCGTGCTGATCTCGGCCAGCGCAACGCGGGCGCCCATGTCGGCGATGGCGCGCAGCTCGATGGTGCCGATCAGCCGATCGAGCACGTCGTCGAACAGAGCGATCTGCTCGTCGTCGAAATTGCCGGCGGAGGAGAGGAAAAGGTCGGTGACGCGGCGGGCCGTTGCCAGGCCCTTTTCCGGCGAGCCTGTCCGAAGCGCGGATTCGACCTCGTCGATGATCGATAGCTCGGCCGTGGACATGACGCGCAGCTCATCCTGAGCGGATTGACGGAAGCTTGTTCTAAGCAACCGCTATCATTAGAGACGAGCGCTGAACTTTTCGTAAACCAAGGGGAAGGTGGCGGCACGGAGCTTCGGCTCGATAGTCGCCGCGGAGGTAGTGCGCTCCCCCCCGCTGGCGGGGGAGGCGAACGACAGCGCGGCTATTCCCCATTCCACCCGCAGGCGCGGAGCTTCTCGTGCATGTGGGGCGGGGCGGGCGCCACGACGCGGATCGGCTCCTTGTTCCGGGAGATCGGCACCACGATCTCGCGGGAATGCAGGTGCAGCCGCGGCTCGCCGAAGCGCGGGCCGTTGCCGTAAATGTTATCGCCGAAGATCGGCCAGCCGGTCGAAGCCGAATGCACCCGCAATTGATGGGTCCGGCCGGTGACGGGTTCCATGGCGAGCCAGGTCAGGCCATCGCCCCGGCCCATCACCTTCCAGTTGGTGACGGCTTTCTGACCCTCCGGGTCCGGCTTCTGCCACCAGCCGCGCTCGGCATTGAGCCGGCCGAGCGGCATGTCGATGGTGCCTTCGTTCTCGGCAGGCCCGCCCTCGACCACGGTCCAATAGGTCTTGCCGATCTTGCCGTGCTTGAACAGCAGGCCGAGCGAGGCGGTCGCCTTGCGATGGCGGCCGAGCACGAGGCAGCCGGACGTGTCCTTGTCCAGCCGGTGGGCCAGCACCGGCGGCCGCGGCAGGCCGAAACGGAGCGCGTCGAACGATGCTTCGAGGTTCGCCCCGCCCTTGGGGCCGCGATGCACCGGCAGGCCGGCCGGCTTGTCGATGACCAGCATCAATCCGTCGCGATGGAGCACCCGGCCCAGGATTTCATCGGCGGTCAATTCGGGAACATCGAGCAATTGCAGGACTTTCGGTCAAGACTTTCGTTTGGAAGCCGGAACGGCTAACACACCGCCACCATGAACGATACCACCTCCGAGACCCCCAAGCTGAGCTGGTGGCGCCGCCTGTCCAACGGGCTGAAGCGCACCTCGTCCTCGCTCGGGACCGCGGTCGCCGATCTCGTCACCAAGCGCAAGCTCGACCGCGCCATGCTCGACGACATCGAGGACGTGCTGCTGCGCGCCGATCTCGGCACGCAGGTCGCCGTGCGGATCGCGGATGCCGTCGGCACCGGGCGCTACGACAAGGCGATCTCCGCGGACGAGGTCAAGGATGTCGTCGCGACCGAGGTCGAGAAGGTGCTGTCGCCGGTGGCCAAGCCGCTCGAAATCGACGCGGCCAGGAAGCCGTTCGTGATCCTCGTGGTCGGCGTCAACGGCTCCGGCAAGACCACGACGATCGGAAAACTCTCGCAAAAATTCGCATCCGAAGGCCGCAAGGTGATGCTGGCCGCCGGCGACACGTTTCGCGCAGCCGCCATTGAGCAGCTGAAGGTCTGGGGCGAGCGGACCAGGACGCCGGTCATATCAGGCGCGCAGGGGTCGGATTCGGCCAGCCTCGCCTTCAACGCGCTGACGGCGGCGAAGGAGCAGGCCATCGACGTGCTCCTGATCGACACCGCCGGGCGGCTGCAGAACAAGGCCGAGCTGATGAACGAGCTCGAAAAGGTCGTGCGCGTCATCCGCAAGGTGGACGCGACGGCGCCGCATGCCGTGCTGCTGGTGCTCGATGCCACCGTCGGCCAGAACGCGCTGTCGCAGGTCGAGGCGTTCCATCGCACCGCCGGCGTCACCGGCCTCGTGATGACGAAGCTCGACGGCACCGCCCGCGGCGGCATCCTGGTGGCGCTCGCGGAGAAATTCAAACTGCCGGTGCATTTCATCGGCGTCGGCGAAGGCGTCGACGATCTCGCGCCCTTCACCGCGCGCGACTTCGCCCGCGCCATCGCCGGAATCGAAAGCTAGAGAATGGACAAGACCCAGCCGCACCCGCTGTTCAAGCTTGCGACCGAGCTCGGTCCGCTGCTCGTGTTCTTCTTCGTCAATGCGAAGTTCAATCTGTTCGCCGCGACCGGGGCCTTCATGGTCGCGATCGTCGCGGCAATGGTCGCCTCCTACGTGGTGACGCGCCATATCCCGATCATGGCGATCGTGACGGGCGTCATCGTGCTGGTGTTCGGCACGCTGACGCTGGTGCTGCACGACGAGACCTTCATCAAGCTCAAGCCGACCATCATCTACGGCCTGTTCGCCGCGATCCTCGGCGGCGGCCTGTTGTTCGGCCGCTCCTTCATCGCCGTCATGTTCGACCAGATGTTCAACCTGACGCCGCAGGGCTGGCGCATCCTCACGCTGCGCTGGGCGCTGTTCTTCGCCGGCATGGCCGTGCTAAACGAGATCGTCTGGCGCACCCAAAGCACCGACTTCTGGGTGAATTTCAAAGTGTTCGGCGTCACGCCGATCACCATGATCTTCGCCATCGCCCAGATGCCGCTGACCAAGCGCTACCACCTCGAGCCGGTCTCGCTGGAGGCGAGCGAAGCCGATGCGGGGGATGTGAGTAAGGGGTGAGCTCTCTCCACTCGTCATTGCGAGCGAAGCGAAGCAATCCAGAATTTTTCCGCAGAGACAGCCTGGATTGCTTCGCTTCGCTCGCAATGACGGGCTTGGCTAAGACCCCGCTTTCAACGCCTTCTCCATCTGCGGCAACAACACCGTCCGCAGATTGTCCGGCGTGATCGGGCCGACCAGCTTGTAGACGATGGTCCCCTCGCGCCCGACGACGAACGTCTCCGGCACGCCATAGACGCCCCATTCGATCGAGGCGCGGCCGTTGGCATCCACGCCGACGCGGTTGAACGGGTTGCCGTAGCGCCCCAGGAAGCGCCGCGCATTGTCGGCCGCATCCTTGTAGTTGATGCCGACGAGCTCAAACCGCTTGTCCTTGGCGAACTCGGTCAGGAGTGGCGCCTCGTCGTGGCAAGGCACGCACCAGGACGCCCAGACATTGACGAGGCTGACCTTGCCCTTGAACGCGGCGGGATCGAGCCCCGGCACCGGCGCATTGTCGGCCTGCAATCCCTCGAGCGGCGGCAGGATGGTTTGTGGCGCGGGACGGCCGATCAGCGCGGAGGGAATCCGCGAGGGATCGCCGCTGCCGAGCCGGAACCAGAACAGCAGGGCGAGGCCGATGAAGGCGATCAGCGGCAGCACCATAAGGAAGGTGCGGCGCGGGGGCGCGGGGTTCGATTGATCGCTCATGGTGTATCAATCGCGCTGCGGCCCGAGCGGCGGGTGATGCCGCTGCGATCGAGCTCGCGCAGACGCTGCGTCTGGCTGCGATAGTCGAGCACGATCCAGCCGATCAGGATCGCGACCACGAGCGCTGCAGCCGCATAAGAGGTCACGATGAAGGACGCATAAGGACCGAGCGACATCGTCAGGCAGCCCCGGCTTCATTTGACGCGTTTTCGGCACGCGAACCGGCGCTTGACTCGCTCGAAAACGCGACGCGGCTCGCCTGCATCATCTGCAGGGAGCGGACGCGCCGGCGCAAAATCTCGTTGCGCATCGCCGCGATATGAAGCGTCGCGAACAGCAGCGTGAACGCGATCGCCATCACCAGCAGCGGGATCAGGAACGATTTGTCGAGTGTCGAGCCGCCCATGCGCATCACCGACGCCGGCTGGTGCAGCGTGTTCCACCAGTCGACCGAGAACTTGATGATGGGCAGGTTGATCGCGCCGACCAGCGTCAGCACCGCGGCGGCGCGGGCCGCGCGCGAGGGATCGTCGACCGCACGCCACAGCGCCATCAGGCCGAGATACATCAGGAAGAGAATCAAGACCGAGGTCAGCCGCGCGTCCCATTCCCAATAGGTGCCCCACATCGGCCGGCCCCACAGCGAGCCCGTCAGCAGCGCAAGGAAGGTGAAGGCGGCGCCGATGGGAGCTGCAGCCTTGGCGGCGACGTCGGCGAGCGGATGCCGCCACACCAGCGTGCCCAGAGATGCGATGCTCATCACGCCCCACACGAACATCGACAGCCAGGCATTGGGCACGTGGATGAACATGATCTTCACGGTCGCGCCCTGCTGATAATCGTCTGGCGCGAGAGCGGACTGATAGAGGCCGACGGCGAGCAGAATGACGGTCGCACCCGCAAGCCACGGCAACACCCGCGCCGTCAGCGCGAGGAACCGGGTCGGGTTGGCGAGGTCGATCAGCGTCATGGTATTCTGATAATCACAGCTAGGCACTCACGCAATCAGCATAAAAGCGCGTAGCGAAAGTTGATCGGGGTCAAGGTCAGCCGCGCCATCTCAGTCGAGTCCATGCCGCAGGCTCGCCGCGGCCGCGAACGGGCCGATCACGAGGCTGACCAGCGACAGCGCGCACAGGATCGAGAACGGCGCTCCGAACGTCATCGGACCGACGATCGCGGCCTGCGAGGCCGCGACCCCGAAAATCAGCACCGGGATCGACAGCGGCAGCACCAGCACCGCCATCAACAGCCCGCCGCGATGCAGCGTCACCGCCAGCGCCGCGCCGATCATGCCGGTAAATGTCAGGGCCGGCGTGCCCGCCAGCAGCGTCAATGCCACCGCGCCGGTCGCGACCATGTCGAGGTTGAGCAACAGGCCGAGCACCGGGGTTGCGACGATCAGCGGCAGGCCGGCCGCCAGCCAATGCGCCAGCGCCTTGGCGGCGCAGGCCAGTTCCAGCGGTGTCCGGCTCATCGTGATCAGGTCGAGCGAGCCGTCGTCGTGGTCGGCCATGAACAGCCGGTCCAGGGTGAGCAGGCTTGCCAGGAGCGCGCCCAGCCACAGGATCGCCGGCCCCAGCCGCGACAGCAGCGCCAGATCCGGCCCGACCGCAAACGGCATCAGCACCACCACGGTGAGGAAGAACAGCACGCCGATCAGCGCCCCGCCGCCGACGCGGAGCGCGATCCGGATGTCCCGGCGGACGAGAGCGGACAACGCGGTCATGGGGGGCTTCCTTCGCGCCCCAAGCGCGCAACGCTCCCTCCCCCCTTGCGGGGGAGGGCGGGGGAGGGGGGTAGCCCCGGGAGAGATACTCGTTGGGGGTGAGCCGCCAGCAACAGATCGCCCGTGTCCTCATTGCTGGAGCCGAGAGAGCACGCCCCGCGGCACCCCCCTCCCTGACGCTGCCCCGCAGCGAGGTCGGGAACGGAGAGAGCGGAATCCGGCCGCTTGGAAAACTGAGGGTCCATTGGAATCACACTGCACCCCCGATCCGAAGCTGCCGCGAATCGATCCCGAGGGGGGCGTGGGTGGCGGCGATGATCAGGCCGCCGCGCGCCAGGTGCTCGCGCATCAGGCCGCCGACCATGTCCTGCCCGGCAACGTCCAGCGCATTGGTCGGCTCGTCCAGCAGCCAGACCGGTCGGCGGACCGTGAGCAGGCGGGCCAGCGACAGCCGGCGGCGCTGGCCGGCCGACAGGAAGGCGGCGGGCAGATCGGCGGCATGGTCGAGGCCGACGGTGGCGAGGCTCTCGGCGGCGTCAAGGCGTTCGCCGCCGAGAAAATCAGCCCAGAATGACAGATTTTCCGCCACGCTCAGCGCCGGCTTCAGGGCGTCGCGATGGCCGAGATAGTGGCATTGCTCCGGCAGGGTCAGCTCGGCATCGCCTCCGTCCAGGGCGATCGTGCCGCCCGCCGGAATGAGCAGGCCGGCGATCAGCCGCAGCAGCGACGTCTTGCCCGATCCGTTGCGGCCGACCACCGCGACGGCCTCGCCGGAGGTGGCCTCGAAATCGAGCCCGGAAAACACCTCGCGCCCGCCCCGCACGCAAACCACCCCGCGTCCCGCCAGCTGCATCTTGCCTCGTATCAATCCGTTCAAAGTCAGGCCTCAGGAAAGCTTGGGGTAGCGCATGGGAATTTTTGGCTCGCGAATTGCTGCGGCACGATTGTGGCTGTGGCGGCGCGGTTAGAAAGCTTCTATAAGCCCGGAACTACTTGATGCAGCAACTCAACCTGCCCCTGCAAGCGACCCAGCCGGACTCGCTGACGGTGTTAAAGTACCCCTTGCCGGGTATAACTAACAATTGGGATTTTCCTACATGACCTCGCTCGACAGCTTCAAATGCAAAAAGACCCTCAAGGTCGGCGCCAAGACCTATGTCTATTACAGCCTGCCCACGGCCGAGAAGAATGGTCTGAAGGGAATTTCGAAACTCCCCTATTCGATGAAGGTCCTGCTCGAGAACCTTCTGCGCAATGAGGACGGCCGCTCGGTCAAGAAGGTCGACATCGTCGCGGTGTCGAAATGGCTGCGCAAGAAGTCGCTCGAGCATGAGATCGCGTTCCGCCCGGCCCGCGTCCTGATGCAGGATTTCACCGGCGTGCCCGCGGTGGTCGACCTCGCCGCGATGCGCAACGCGATGCAGAAGCTCGGCGGCGACGCCGAGAAGATCAATCCGCTGGTGCCGGTCGACCTCGTCATCGACCATTCCGTGATCGTCAACTTCTTCGGCGACAACAAGGCCTTCGGCAAGAACGTCGCCGAGGAGTACAAGCAGAACCAGGAGCGCTACGAGTTCCTGAAGTGGGGCCAGAAGGCGTTCTCGAACTTCTCCGTCGTGCCGCCCGGCACCGGCATCTGCCACCAGGTCAATCTCGAATATCTCTCCCAGACGGTCTGGACCAAGAAGGAGAAGATGACGGTCGGCAAGAAGACCGGCACCTTCGAGGTCGCCTATCCCGACTCGCTGGTCGGCACCGATTCCCACACCACCATGGTCAACGGTCTCGCCGTGCTCGGCTGGGGCGTCGGCGGCATCGAGGCGGAAGCCTGCATGCTCGGCCAGCCGCTGTCGATGCTGCTGCCCAACGTCGTCGGCTTCAAGCTGAAGGGCGCGATGAAGGAAGGCGTCACCGCGACCGATCTCGTGCTCACCGTCACGCAGATGCTGCGCAAGCTTGGCGTGGTCGGCAAGTTCGTCGAGTTCTTCGGCCCCGGCCTCGACCATCTCTCCGTTGCCGACAAGGCGACGATCGCCAACATGGCGCCCGAATATGGCGCGACCTGCGGCTTCTTCCCGGTCGACGCCGCCGCGATCGACTATCTGAAGACCTCGGGCCGCGCCGCTCCGCGCGTCGCCCTGGTGCAGGCCTACGCCAAGGCGCAAGGACTGTTCCGCACCGCCAAGTCGGCTGATCCGGTGTTCACCGAGACGCTGACGCTCGACCTCGCCGACGTCGTGCCCTCGATGGCCGGTCCGAAGCGCCCCGAAGGCCGCATCGCGCTGCCGTCGGTCGCCGAAGGCTTCTCGCTCGCGCTCAGCACCGAGTACAAGAAGGCCGAAGAGCCCAAGAAGCGCTTTGCCGTCGAAGGCAAGAATTTCGACCTCGGCCATGGCGACGTCGTGATCGCCGCCATCACCTCCTGCACCAACACCTCGAATCCGAGCGTGCTGATCGGCGCCGGGCTGCTTGCCCGTAACGCTGCCGCGAAGGGCCTCAAGGCCAAGCCGTGGGTGAAGACCTCGCTGGCCCCGGGCAGCCAGGTGGTCGCGGCCTATCTCGCCGATTCCGGTCTCCAGACCGATCTCGACAAGGTCGGCTTCAACCTGGTCGGTTTCGGCTGCACCACCTGCATCGGCAATTCCGGTCCGCTGCCGGAGGAGATCTCGAAGTCGATCAACGACAACGGCATCGTCGCGGCCGCCGTGCTCTCCGGTAACCGCAACTTCGAAGGCCGCGTCTCGCCGGACGTGCAGGCGAACTATCTGGCTTCGCCGCCGCTGGTCGTCGCCCACGCGCTCGCGGGGAGCGTCACCAAGAACCTCGCCGTCGAGCCGCTCGGCGAAGGCAAGGACGGCAAGCCGGTGTACCTGAAGGACATCTGGCCGACGACGAAGGAAATCAACGCCTTCATGAAGAAGTTCGTGACCGCGGCGATCTTCAAGAAGAAGTATGCCGACGTGTTCAAGGGCGACACCAACTGGCGCAAGATTAAGACCGTCGAGAGCGAGACCTATCGCTGGAACATGAGCTCGACCTACGTGCAGAACCCGCCCTATTTCGACGGCATGAAGAAGGAGCCGGAGCCGGTCACCGACATCGTCGAGGCGCGCATCCTCGCCATGTTCGGCGACAAGATCACCACCGACCACATCTCGCCGGCCGGTTCGATCAAGCTCACCTCGCCCGCCGGAAAATATCTCAGCGAGCATCAGGTGCGTCCCGCCGACTTCAACCAGTACGGCACGCGCCGCGGCAATCACGAAGTGATGATGCGCGGCACCTTCGCCAACATCCGCATCAAGAACTTCATGTTGAAGGGCGCTGACGGCAACATCCCCGAGGGCGGTCTTACCAAGCACTGGCCCGACGGCGAGCAGATGTCGATCTACGACGCCGCGATGAAGTACCAGCAGGAGCAGGTTCCGCTGGTGGTGTTCGCCGGCGCCGAATACGGCAACGGCTCCTCGCGCGACTGGGCCGCGAAGGGCACGCGTCTGCTCGGCGTGCGCGCCGTGATCTGCCAGAGCTTCGAGCGCATCCATCGCTCCAACCTGGTCGGCATGGGCGTGCTGCCGCTGACCTTCGAGGACGGCACCTCCTGGTCGTCGCTCGGCCTGAAGGGCGACGAGAAGGTCACGCTGCGCGGTCTCATCGGCGATCTGAAGCCGCGTCAGAAGCTGACCGCGGAGATCGTCTCCGGCGACGGCTCGTTGCAGCGCGTTTCGCTGCTTTGCCGCATCGATACGCTGGACGAGCTCGATTACTACCGCAACGGCGGCATCCTGCACTATGTGCTGCGCAAGCTCGCGGCATAAGCGCGGATTTGTGAACGGTGGCTCACTGCGAAGTGAGTAGAAGGTTAAACGAAGGCGGCCTATCACAAGGCCGCCTTCGCGCGTTTGCGGCAGCTTCGGACGGGCCCGCCCTGCGAAATACCTCGCTTTGGGTGGTTGTCTGGACGCTAGAGTGTGCCGCGCCCGTAAGACTACGGTGACCATCCGGCGGTAAGATTTCCCTTCTCACGAGCAATGGTGTGCGGCGTACGACATGACAACAATGACGGCTTCTCATCTGGTTTCACGTTGGTCTGGTGCCTTCTGGTCGGGAGCACTTGGTATCTGTGCGATCGTCGCCGTCATACGTCCTGCCGAGGCTGATCCTCGCGCCGTGGTCGAGCTCTTCACCTCCCAGGGCTGCTCGTCCTGCCCGCCGGCCGACAAGATCATCGGCGACCTCTCCAGCGATCCCTCGATCATCGCGCTGAGCATGCCGATCGACTATTGGGATTATCTCGGCTGGAAGGACACGCTGGCGGATTCACGCTTCTCGGCGCGGCAGCGTGCCTATTCGCGCATGCGCGGCGACCGCGAGGTCTACACGCCGCAAGTCGTGGTCAACGGCTCCACGCACGTCGTCGGCAGCGACCGCACCGGTATCGAGAATGCGATCGGCAAGACCGACAAGGGCGTGGGCGTGATGAGCGTGCCGGTGACGATGTCGCTGGCGGGCAAGCAGATCAACGTCTCGGTGGCCGCCAGCAAGGAGCCTGCGGTCTCGCATGGCGAGGTCTGGATCTGCTCGATTGCGAAGTCGGTGCCGATCGCGATCAGCCGCGGCGAAAATCGCGGGCAGCAGGTGATCTATCACAACGTCGTGCGCAACCTGCTCAAGGTGGGCGACTGGACCGGACGTCCGGAAAGCTGGACGGTGCCGATCGAGAACCTCACGCGCGACGGCGTCGACGGCGCGGTGGTCTATGTCCAGGACGGCAGCCGAGAAAAACCGGGCCCGATGCTTGGCGCGGCCTACACGTCGCTGCACTGAACTCGCTCGGCGCTTCGCTTTCTCTCCGACAAATCCCCGCTCTCAATCCTCATGGTGAGGAGGCGCGCCAGCGCCGTCTCGAACCATGCAGGCCCCGCTGATGCATCTCGGGCCTCGATCCTTCGAGACGCCGCTTCGCGGCTCTCAGGATGAGGGGCGAGAGTTTGCGCAGTGGTGGGGAGAACTTGGTCGAGCCGGAAACATCCGGACATAAACAAAAAAGGACCAACTCGCGTTGGCCCTCCTTGTGGCGCGAACAGACCCGATCCTGACGACCCCGGGGGGCTGGGGGCTGAGGAATCCGGAACCGAAAGGACCGGGTCAACGCACACAGGTCTTTTCGCAGTGCAGGGCGGCAGTCGCTGGGCGGAAAAGCGGCGACACTATGATTCCTGCTAACGATCCCGTGACGGTTCGCCGCGATATATTGCCACCGTTGCGTGTGTGCTGATTTGCAACCGATTTGGCCGGTGGAACCAGGAGCCTCTTGCAGAGGAGAACGGTTGGCGCAATCATGCAACTGTCATGATCCGCGGTTCCGGGGACGGTCTTCGCGGACGCGACCATGCTGATGCGACAGGAGGCGCTCCATGAGTCTGTCGGAGGATGCCGATCCGAGCGAACAGCGCGCGGCGGCGCGCCCCGCCGCTGCCAATGCTCAACTGAGCCGCGTGACGTTCAACCGGCTCGAGCTGCACCGTATTCTCAATCTCTACGGCCGGATGGTCGCCGATGGCGAGTGGCGCGACTATGCCATCGACTTCCTGAAAGACCGCGCCGTGTTCTCGGTCTTTCGCCGCGCCTCGGAAGTGCCGATCTATCGAATTGAGAAGGATCCGCGGCTCGCGCGCAAGCAAGGCATGTACAGTGTGATTTCGGCGACGGGCTTGATCCTGCGCCGCGGCCACGAGCTGGAGCGCGTGCTCCTGGTGATCGACCGGAAATTGGCGGTGGTCTGACGAGGCTCTACTTCCCCGGCACCGTGCTCGCGCCCTCACCGAGGTCGCGCTGCATCATCACGGTGTCCAGCCAGCGGCCGAATTTAAGCCCGACATTGGGATGGGTGCCGATCATCTTGAAGCCGCCCTTGGTGTGCACGCCGATCGAGCCGGCATTGGCGGAATCGCCGATCACGGCGATCATCTGGCGGAAGCCGCGCGCCTCGCATTCGACGATCAGCCGCTCCAGCAGGAGCGCCCCGATGCCGCGGCGGTGGAAGGACGGATCGAGGTAGATCGAGTTTTCGACCGTGAAGCGGTACGCCGGCCTTGGCCGGTAGGCACCGGCATAGGCATAGCCGGCGACGCGCCCGTCGAGGATGGCGACGAAATAGGGATAGCCACCGTCGACCAGCGCGCGGTAGCGGCGCGTCATTTCAGCCAGGTCGGGCGGCGCCAGCTCGAACGTCGCGGTGCCCTCGCGGACAGCCTGCTGGTAGATGGCGGTGATGGCGGGAAGGTCGGCCTCAAGGGCTGGTCTGATCTCAGGTGCGGACATGGGAGGAGATTAGAGCCTTACCGGGACGGCTGGAAGAGGCAACGATGCTTCCACATACTTCGTCATTGCGAGGAGCCCTTGCGACGAAGCAATCCAGAAATGCATCCGCGGAGGCTCTTTGGATTGCTTCGCTTCGCTCGCAATGACGGCGTTTGGGGAAGCATCCGGGCCCAAACAAAAACCCCGGCCTCTCGGCCGGGGTTCGTGTCCGTTCTCTCGTCTCAGCGCTTAGTCGCGCTGGCCGAGCAGCTGCAGGAGCAGCGTGAACAGGTTGATGAAGTTCAGGTACAGCGACAGCGCGCCGGTGATGGCCGCACGCTCTGCAACGTCACCGCCGGCCGACGCGTAGCCGTAGATGTAGTCGTTCTTCAGCCGCTGGGTATCCCAGGCGGTGAGGCCCGCGAACACCAGCACGCCGACCACGGAGACGATGAACTGCAGCATCGTGCTGGCCAGGAACAAATTGACCAGGCTCGCGATGATGATGCCGATCAGGCCCATGAACAGGAACGATCCCATTCCGGTCAGATCACGCTTGGTGGTGTAGCCGTAGAGGCTGAGCGCACCGAACGTGGCCGCGGTGATGAAGAACACCCGCACGATCGAGGTGTGCGTGAACACCAGGAAGATCGAGGACAGCGAGACACCCATCAGCGCCGCGAACACCCAGAACAGGATCTGGGCGGTCGAAGGAGCGAGACGGTTGATACCCGCCGAGATCACGAACACCATGGCGAGCGGCGCGAGCATGAACAGCCACTTCAGGGGGCTGACGAACATCGCGTAGCCAAACGGCGTCAGGAACAGCTTGCCGACGCGGACGGCTTCCGGGGTCGGAACGTCGGTCACGGCGGCCATGTAGACGCCGAGCGCGGCGAGGCCGGTGATGGCCAGGCCAATGCTCATGTAGTTGTAGATGCGCAGCATATAGGAGCGCAGGCCGGCATCGACCGTCGCGGCGTCAACACGCCCGGCGGCCCTGCCGAAAGGAGAAGCGTAGTTACGGTCTAGGTCCGACATGGTCGAATTCCCGTTGGTTGGCCGGTCCGGCATGAGGGTCGCCATGCCACCGGTTCGTCAAATTCTATCTCGGATACCGGTGTGTGCCGACATTAAATTTGGCTCACAATCGGGACTCCGAACCCGTTCGATATGTGGGAAACTAACACATCCGCTGCAACCATCCACGCGCGGCTGAATGTCGCCCTTTCCCGCAATCCTGGCGAGCGGACGTGGTTAATCGCCGGAATCGCGCGATTCCGACATCGCGTTGCCACCCGCTACCATTTGTCACAAATTCCGCAACACCGTGGCGGGCTTTTTGTTCAACGCCAGCAGCGTGCCGGCGAGCCCGAGCCCGACGGTGACGACGAGGGCGGCCGCGACCACGCCGGCCGCGCTGCCGGCCTGCCAGACGAAGCTCAGCGTCATCAGCCGCGTCACGATCATCCAGGCGGCGATGCTGCCGGCGATCACGCCGAACACCGCGGTGGCCAGCCCGATCAGGAGGTATTCGAGCGCATAGGCGCCGAGCAGCCGCAGCCGGGTCGCGCCCAGGGTCTTGAGGATCACGGCATCGTAGACGCGGTGGCGGTGGCCGGCGGCGAGCGCGCCGCCCAGCACCAGGATCGCCGACATCAGGGTGACCGCGCTGGCGCCGCGGATCGCGAGCGCAAGGTTGGTCACGACCGAGCCGACCGTCTCCATCACCTCGCGCACGCGCACGCTCGTCACCATCGGATAGGCGTCGGCGACCTCCTTGATGATCTTGCCGTCGCCCGCAGCGTCGCCGCCGGCCTCTGTCAGCGTTGCGATGTGGGTGTGCGGCGCGCCCTTGAAGGCGTTCGGCGAGAACACCAGGACGAAATTGATGCCGAGGCCCTGCCAGTCGATGGTGCGCAGATTGCCGATCCTGGCGGGGATGTCCCGGCCTAGAACGTTGACCACCACCTCGTCGCCGAGCTTGAGGCCGAGGCCGTCCGCGATCTTCTTCTCCATCGAGACCAGCGGCGGGCCGGCATAATCTGCGCTCCACCACTCGCCCTCGACCACCTTGGAGCCCTTCGGCAGATCGGCGGTGTAGGTCAGGCCACGGTCGCTCTGCAGCACCCATTCGGAATCGGTGGTGGGTTTGAGGTCCTCGGCGCGGACCCCGCGTGCGCCGACGATGCGGCCGCGCAGCATCGGCACGTCCTCGACCTTCGCGCCGGGCGCGATCTGGCGCAGATAGCCGTCGAATTGCGCGGCCTGCGTGCTCGGGATGTCGATGAAGAAGAACGACGGCGCGTGCTCGGGAAGGGCCGCAAGGAACTGCCGGCGCAGATTGCCGTCGATCTGGGTGATGGTGACGAGCACGGCGAGGCCGAGCCCGAGCGACAGCACGACCGAGGGCGTCAGCGCGCCCGGCCGGTGGATGTTGGCGATCGCAAGCCGCAGCATCGGAAACCGCGAGCGCGGCAGCCGTCGCGCGATCGTCATCAAGAGCGCGGCGATGCCGCGCAGCAGCGCGAACACGACGACGGAGGAGGCCACGAATACCGCGGCGATGGGCTTGTCGAAAGAAAGTCCGATGACCACCGCGACGAGCAGCGCGACCACGACGGCCATGAACACGAGGTAGCCCACGCGCGGCCGGTGCCATTCGGAACTGATGGTGTCGCGGAACAACGCCGCCACCGGCACGTCGTGCACGCGGCCGAGCGGCCACAGGCCGAAGGCGAGCGCGGTGAGAAGCCCGTAGACGAAGGACAGCGCAAGCTCGTCGGCATGCACCGCCGGCACCACCGGCAACGGCAACAGCTTGCCGAACAGGCCGACGATGGCGAAGGGCATGACAGCACCGAGTGCAAGGCCGATCGCCGAGCCGATCGCCGCGAGCAGGAGAACCTGCGCCAGGTAGATCCCGAAGACGTCGCGCCCGGTCGCGCCGATCGCCTTGAAGGCCGCGATCACCTCGAGCTTGCGGTCGATATGGCTCTTGACGGCATTGGCGACGCCGACGCCGCCCACCAGCAGCGCGGCGAGGCCGACCAGGGTCAGGAACTGCGTGAAGCGGTTGATGTTGCGCTCGAGTTGCGGCGAGGCATTGGAGCGGCTGCGGACCTCCCAGCCGGCCTGCGGCGCCGCGTTGCGCGCGTCCGCGATAAAGGTTTCGGTGGCGCGCTCGCTGTTGGCGGTGTCAGGCAATTTCACCCGGTAGACCCAGCGCACCAGGCTGCCGGGCTGGATCAGGCCGGTGGCGCGCAACCCCGCCTCGCTGATGAGAAATCGCGGGCCGAAGCCGATGCCGCTGGCGAGCTTGTCGGGCTCGGCCTCGACGGTGCTGCGGATCTGGAACGTCGCGGATCCGATGGTGACGCGATCGCCGGTCTTGAGCGACAGCCGCGCCAGCAGCGTCGGATCTGCGGCGGCACCGAACGCGCCGTCGCGCTCCGCGAGCAGATCGGGCATCGGCATTTGCGGCACCAGCGTCAGCTGGCCCAGCATCGGATAGGTGCCGTCGACCGCCTTCATTTCAACCAGCGCGAGCTTGCCCTCGGCCGAACGCGCCATGCCGCGCAAGGTCGCGGCGGTCGAGACCGTGCCGCGCGCGCGCAGGAAGGCGACTTCGTCCGGCTTGGCCTCGCGCTGGAACAGCACGAACGACACGTCGCCGCCGAGCAGCGTCCGGCCTTCACGCGCGAGCCCGTCGCTCAGGCTCGCCGAAACCGAGCCGACGCCGGCGATCGCCATCACGCCGAGCGCAATGCAGGCGATGAAGACGTAGAAGCCGCGCAGGCCGCCGCGCAATTCGCGCAGCGCGTAGCGCAGCGACAGCGCGACGCCGTTGGGCTTCGCGAACGGTTCGGCCGCGATGCTCATGCCGGCGCAGACTGCGTGTCGATGCGGCCGGAGCGCAGGCGGATGACGCGATCGCAGCGATGCGCGAGCGAGGAATCGTGCGTGACCAGCACCAGCGTCATGCCGCGTTCGGCATGTTTGCTGAACAGGAGATCGACGATCTGTTGTCCGGTGGCTTCGTCGAGATTGCCGGTCGGCTCGTCGGCGACGAGGATGGCGGGATCGGGTGCCAGCGCGCGGGCGAGCGCGACGCGCTGCTGCTCGCCGCCGGACAGCTGCGTCGGATAGTGATGCAGACGGTCGCCGAGCCCGACCGATTGCAGCTCCTGCGCCGCTCGCTTTGCGGCATCCGGATTGCCGGCAAGCTCGAGCGGCACGGCGACGTTCTCCAGCGCCGTCATGGTCGGAATCAGATGGAAGGACTGGAAGACGATGCCGACCTGGCGGCCGCGGAAGCGGGCCAGCGCGTCCTCGTCGAGGGCATTGAAAGCCGTGCCGCTGACCACCACCTCTCCGCTATCAGGACGTTCCAGCCCCGCCATCACCATCAGCAGCGTGGATTTGCCCGAGCCTGACGGGCCGATCAGGCCGATCGTCTCGCTACGGCCGACGCGCAAGCTGATATCCTTTAGGATGTGAACGCGTGCCGCGCCCGTACCCAATGACAGATTGACGTTGGAGATGGCGATGGTGTCCGGCGCGGTGCCGGCGAGCGAAGAGGAATCGAGGCGAGTGTCCATGGTCCGGTCATATGGCAACTCCGCACACGCGGTCGAGAGGCGTTACGGATTGTTCATGCACATAGCCGTGTTGATGCTCGCTTTGATGACGGTCGCGAACCCGGCCTGGGCGGAAACGACAAAACCGGTCAAGCTTGTCGTTCTGGGCGATTCCTTGAGCGCCGGCCTCGGCCTTCCGGCCCAGGAGGCGTTCCCGACAAAACTTCAAAAAGCCTTGCAGGCCAAAGGCATAGTGGGCGACATGACCAATGCGGGGGTGTCCGGCGACACCGCCTCCGGCGGCCGCGACCGGCTCGACTGGTCGGTCCCGGACGGAACCGACGGCGTGATCATCGAGCTCGGCGCCAACGACGCGTTGCGCGGCATCGAGCCCGACCTGACGCGCGCGGCGCTGACCGAGATCGTCCAGCGCCTCAAGGCACGCAAGATCGCGGTGATGCTGTGCGGCATGCTGGCGCCGCCCAATTACGGCGCGGACTATGCCGCGCGCTTCAATTCGATTTATCCGGATCTGGCGAAAAAATTCGGCGTGCCGCTCTATCCGTTCTTCCTCGACGGCGTCGCGGCCGACGCCAAGCTCAACCAGGCCGACGGCATTCATCCGACCGCGCCCGGCGTCGACATCATCGTCGGCAACATCATGCCCACGGTAGAGGCATTCATCGGCACGATAGCTGAGCAACGGCGTTGAAAAGCAGGCAGCGCTAACCCTAACCGAAAGGGTTATCCCGTGAGTTCACGGGTCATGCTTCGCAGAGTCACACAAACGCGATAGAAATCAGGGTACCGGTGATTCGTCGCCGGCTCTAAAATTTGGATATGATCCTGCCCAGGGATCATGTCCAAGCATCGGGAGTGCGAAACGATGCCGCGTTTGTTCACTGGTCTGGAAATCCCGGCTGAAGTCAGCCAGACGCTTTCCAATTTGCGGGGCGGCCTTCCCGGCGCCCGATGGATCGATCCCGAAAATTATCACGTCACCCTGCGCTTCATCGGCGATATCGACGGCATGTCCGCCAACGAGATCGCCTCGATGCTGTTTCGGGTCGATCGCAAGCCATTCGAGGTGAAGGTGCAGGGCTTGCAGAGTTTTGGCGGACGCAAGCCGCGCGCTGTGGTCGCGACCATCGCGCCGAGCAGGCCGCTGATGGAATTGCAGGCCGAGCTCGAGCGCATGATGCAGCGGATCGGTCTCGACCCGGAGGGGCGCAAGTTCATCCCGCACGTCACGCTGGCCCGGCTGCACGACGCCACCGACCGTGATGTCGCCGACTATCTCTCGATGCGCGGCTACTTCCCCAGCAAGGCCTTCGTGGCCGAACGCTTCGTGCTGTTCTCGTCGCGTGCCTCCACCGGCGGCGGCCCGTATGTGGTCGAGGACGCCTACGAGCTGTGTCCGTGAGGTCTTCGCTTCGGCGCGCTATCGCGGCGGTGCAACGCCCGGCCGGCTGACGTCGGTCTTCGCAAAGTCCTTGCCTGTGAAGAGCAGTGGTTCGCTGCGGGTCAAAGCCAGCGCATACGAAAAGCAATCGCCGTAGTTGAGTGACGCGGCATGACGCCCCTTCCCGTAACGCCGCCAGGCGCGCCGTGCTGCATCGGCTTGTCCGGCATCGACCGCCACGATCTCGGCGCCGATCTTGACGAGCCAGAGATCGAATTCGCGCCCGCCCGCATCACCGAGCCGTGTCTCGATCACCTTCGTCGCTTCAAGCACCGTTGCCGCAGAGATCAGGCGGATCGGATCGTCGACGATCAGTCGCTCGATATCCGCTGCATCGTCTTCGTTGAGCGCGATTGCCACGATCGCCGACGTATCGATCACCATCAGCGCGGCAATCCATGCTCGTCGTATCCGAGAATTTCCTCAGGCGTGCGGTCATCCAGGACGCGCATTTCGCTCCAGCGTCGCCTGATCTCGGCCATGTCTTGAAGCAGAGCGTCTTTGTGGGCTTGACCGCCGAGCCGGCGCAAACGCTCCTCGATGGCGCGCTTGGTTGCCGTCGTGATGTTCTCGCCGGTCAATTGCGCCAGACTTCGCGCCAACCGCTCCGTTTCGGGGTCCTTGATGCTAAGCGCCATACCGAGGTTCCTTGGTTCCTCAATAGGTATATTCTAGCCCGGCGGAGCGCAAGAATGATCCTCGTGGCGGCCCGGGTGCCGCGTCTCGCGCCAAGGTCCGTGCATGCATGCGATCTGTCCGCGACGGGTGGGGGCGCATAAGCCCTTGCGCCAATACGGAGTTGCAATTTTCGCTCATCTCTGGCGGTAAAGAGCCATGCTCTCGACCCCCAGTTCCTCATTCCGCGAGGCTTATCAGGCCCAGATCGCGTCCGGCGCGATCGAGCCCGATGCCGCGCAGGCCGAAGTCGCGGAAGCCTATGCGGCGCTCGACCAGCGGCTCGCAAACTACAAGCCGGCGCGCAAGCAGGGCCTGCTCAGCCGCCTGTTCAGCAGCGACAAGGACGAGGCGCCGCGCGGGCTCTACATCCATGGCGAGGTCGGCCGCGGCAAGACCATGCTGATGGACCTGTTCTTCCAGCACAGCACCGTCGAGCACAAGCGGCGCGCGCATTTCCACGAATTCATGGCCGATGTGCACGAGCGCATCTACGACTACCGCCAGAGCATCGCGCGCGGCGAGATCGCCGATGGCGACGTCATCGCGCTGACCGCGAACGCGATCTTCGAGGAGAGCTGGCTGCTCTGCTTCGACGAATTTCACGTCACCGACATCGCCGACGCGATGATCCTCGGCCGGCTGTTCGCAAAATTGTTCGAGCTCGGCACCGTGGTGGTCGCGACCTCCAACGTCGCGCCCGAAGATCTCTACAAGGGCGGCCTGAACCGTTCGCTGTTCCTGCCCTTCATCAAGCAGATCACGGATCACATGGACGTGGCGCGGCTCGATGCGCGCACCGACTTCCGGCTGGAGAAGCTCCAGGGCGTGCCGATGTGGCTGACGCCGGCGGACAGCGACGCGGACGCAGCGCTCGACCGCGCCTGGTCGAAGATGTCGGGCGGCGCCAAATGCAGGTCGCGCGATATTTCGATCAAGGGCCGCATCCTGCACGTGCCGTGCTCGGCCCATGGCGTCGCGCGCTTTGCGTTCGCCGATCTCTGCGAGAAGCCGTTAGGCGCATCCGACTACCTCAGGCTGGCGCACGACTACCACACCATCCTGGTCGACCATATTCCCGTGATGGATTTCTCCCGGCGCAATTCCGCCAAGCGCTTCATCACGCTGATCGACACGCTCTATGACAACGCCGTGAAGCTGATGGCCTCGGCCGATGCCAATCCGATCTCGCTCTATCTCGCCCACGAGGGCAACGAGGCCAACGAGTTCAAGCGCACCGCGTCGCGCCTGATCGAAATGAGCTCGGAATCCTATCTGGCGCTGCCTCACGGCCGCAAGGATTCCACCGCGAGCGGCTCGACCAAGGGCCTGGTGGAGACTTAAGTCCTATTTGCCAGCGCTGTCATTCCGGGCTCGCGACGGAGTCCGTCATCGGGCCGCGCTTTGCGCGGACCCGTTGGTCGCGAGCCCGGAATGACAGGGCTGCGTGCCCGAGGCATCGGCAAGCCCGACAATTGGGCATCCACCGACTTGAACGGCGGAAGCGAAAGGGATAACCACCCTGTCAGTTTTCCCCTCCTTACGTGTCTAAAGGACAGGTTCACATGGCGCGCGACAAGATTGCTTTGATTGGCTCCGGTCAGATCGGCGGAACGCTGGCTCATCTCATCGGCCTGAAAGAACTGGGCGACGTGGTGATGTTCGACATCGCCGAGGGTGTGCCGCAGGGCAAGGCGCTCGACATCGCGCAGTCCTCGCCGGTCGACGGTTTTGACGCGCACTATACCGGCGCGAATTCCTACGAGGCGCTCGACAATGCAAAGGTCTGCATCGTCACCGCCGGCGTGCCGCGCAAGCCCGGCATGAGCCGCGACGACCTCCTCTCCATCAACCTCAAGGTCATGGAGCAGGTCGGTGCCGGCATCAAGAAGTACGCCCCCGACGCTTTCGTCATCTGCATCACCAACCCGCTCGACGCCATGGTCTGGGCGCTGCAGAAGGCTAGCGGCCTGCCGCACAAGAAGGTCGTCGGCATGGCCGGCGTGCTGGATTCGTCGCGCTTCCGCTACTTCCTGGCCGACGAGTTCAACGTCTCGGTCGAGGACGTCACCGCGTTCGTGCTGGGCGGCCATGGCGACACCATGGTGCCGCTGGTGAAGTACTCCACCGTCGCCGGCATTCCGCTGCCCGACCTCGTCAAGATGGGCTGGACCTCGCAGGCGCGCCTTGACGAGATTGTCGACCGCACCCGCAACGGCGGCGCCGAGATCGTCAATCTGCTCAAGACCGGTTCGGCCTTCTACGCGCCGGCGGCGTCCGCGATCGCGATGGCCGAGAGCTATCTGCGTGACAAGAAGCGCGTGCTGCCCTCGGCCGCCTACCTCAACGGCGAATACGGCGTGAAGGACATGTATGTCGGCGTGCCCGTCGTGATCGGCTCCAAGGGCGTCGAGCGCGTCGTCGAGATCGAGCTCGCCGGCAAGGACCGCGAGGCCTTCGACAAGTCGGTCGGGGCGGTGCAGGGCCTGGTGGACGCCTGCAAGAAGATCGCCCCCGATCTTCTCGGCCGCTAAGCGCAAAATTCCCCGCCGAAGATCGAAAAACCGGTCTTCGGCGGTTTCACTTCCGGGGCCCGGCTGCAACTCTTGTTGAAGGCCTGGCGGGTTTTCCGGTTCGGCAGTCCAGATCGATGTCAAAGAATCCGTGTTGCAGTTCCTGTGGTATATGGTATGCCAGCCACAAGACTGAGGTGGGCCCAAGAGGTCACCGCCCGCGGGTTCAGGGAGCGACCATATGAATATCCATGAATATCAGGCCAAAGCGCTGCTGAACGAGTTCGGCGTGGCGATCTCCAAGGGCGTTCCCGTCCTGAAGCCCGCGGACGCGGAAGCCGCTGCCAAGGCCCTCCCGGGCCCGGTCTGGGTGGTGAAGAGCCAGATCCACGCCGGCGGCCGCGGCAAGGGCAAGTTCAAGGAAGCCTCCGCCGGCGACAAGGGCGGCGTCCGTATCGCCAAGTCGGCCGCCGAGGTCGCCGAATTCGCCAAGCAGATGCTCGGCGCCACGCTGGTGACGATCCAGACCGGCCCCGCCGGCAAGCAAGTCAACCGCCTCTACATCGAGGACGGCTCCGACATCGACAAGGAATTCTACCTTTCGATCCTGGTCGACCGCGAGACCTCGCGCGTCTCGTTCGTGGTGTCGACCGAGGGCGGCGTCAACATCGAGGACGTCGCGCACAACAGCCCCGAGAAGATCGTCACCTTCTCGGTCGATCCGGCGACCGGCATCATGGGCCATCACGGCCGCACGGTCGCCAACGCGCTGAAGCTGTCGGGCGACCTTGCCAAGCAGGCCGAGAAGCTCACCGCGCAGCTCTACGCGGCCTTCGTCGCCAAGGACATGTCGATGCTGGAGATCAACCCGCTGGTCGTGACCAAGCAGGGCCAGCTCCGCGTGCTCGACGCCAAGGTGTCGTTCGACGACAACGCGCTGTTCCGTCACCCCGAGGTGCTCGCGCTGCGCGACGAGACCGAGGAAGACGCCAAGGAAATCGAGGCGTCGAAATACGACCTCAACTACGTCACGCTCGACGGCAACATCGGCTGCATGGTCAACGGCGCCGGTCTCGCCATGGCGACGATGGACATCATCAAGCTCTACGGCATGGCGCCGGCGAACTTCCTCGACGTCGGCGGCAGCGCCAGCAAGGAAAAGGTCGCGGCCGCCTTCAAGATCATCACCGCCGATCCCAACGTGAAGGGCATCCTGGTCAACATCTTCGGCGGCATCATGAAGTGCGACGTGATCGCCGAGGGCGTCACGGCTGCCGTGCGCGAGGTCGGCCTCAGCGTTCCGCTGGTGGTCCGCCTCGAAGGCACCAATGTCGAGCTCGGCAAGAAGATCATCCGTGAATCCGGATTGAACGTGGTGCCGGCGGACAATCTCGACGACGCCGCACAGAAGATCGTGAAGGCCGTCAAGGGAGGCTGAGGCCATGACCCAGGACCATCTCGCTGCATCGTCCCCGCTTGCAGAGCATGCGCGTCTCGCCGCGTTCGCCGGCGAATGGAATGGCGAAGAGGTGGTCTTTCCGTCGCGCTGGACGGAAGGCGGGTCGGCCACGTCTCACGTCGTCGCGCACATGGATCTCAACGGGTTCTACTTGATCCAGGACTCGGTGCAGACGCGCGAGGGCAAGCAAAGCTTCGCCACCCACGGCATCTTCACCTTCGATCGCGAGGACCGGACCTACAAATTGTTCTGGTACGACTCGCTCGGCTACACGCCGCCCTCGCCCGCTTCGGGCGGGTGGGTCGGCAAGACCCTGACGCTGGTGCGCGGTTCGCTCCGCGGCAATGCGCGCCACGTCTACGAAATCATCGACGATGATTCCTATTCGTTGAAGATCCAGTTCTCGCCGGACGC
This sequence comes from Bradyrhizobium sp. SZCCT0153, assembly GCF_018129995.1. Classification (GTDB taxonomy): domain Bacteria; phylum Pseudomonadota; class Alphaproteobacteria; order Rhizobiales; family Xanthobacteraceae; genus Bradyrhizobium; species Bradyrhizobium japonicum_G. Next base: position 51,461 of record NZ_JAFCKS010000003.1, on the reverse strand, counting down.
GGAAGGCTGGGCTGACGTGCTCACCGGCGTCTACCGCCGCATCCACTGACCTCTCACTCGTTAGTTTCGCGAAAGCAGACCTCATGTCCATCCTGATCGACAAGAACACCAAGGTCATCTGCCAGGGCTTTACCGGCAAGAACGGCACCTTCCACTCCGAAGCCGCGATCGCCTATGGCACCAAGATGGTCGGCGGCACCTCGCCGGGCAAAGGCGGCGCGACGCATCTCGGCCTGCCGGTGTTCGACACCGTGCGCGAGGCACGTGAGAAGACCGGCGCCGATGCCTCGGTGATCTACGTGCCGCCGCCGGGTGCGGCCGACGCGATCTGCGAAGCCATCGACGCCGAGATCCCGCTGATCGTCTGCATCACCGAAGGTATCCCGGTCATCGACATGGTGCGCGTGAAGCGCTCGCTGGCCGGCTCCAAGTCGCGCCTGATCGGGCCGAACTGCCCGGGCGTCATGACCGCCGGCGAATGCAAGATCGGCATCATGCCGGCCAACATCTTCAAGACCGGCAGCGTCGGCATCGTCTCCCGCTCCGGCACGCTGACCTATGAAGCCGTGTTCCAGACCTCGCAGGAAGGCCTCGGCCAGACCACCGCGGTCGGCATCGGCGGCGACCCGGTCAAGGGAACCGAGTTCATCGACGTGCTGGAAATGCTGCTGGCCGACCCCAAGACCGAATCCATCATCATGATCGGCGAGATCGGCGGTTCCGCCGAGGAGGACGCCGCCCAGTTCCTCAAGGACGAGGCCAAGCGCGGCCGCAAGAAGCCGATGGTCGGTTTCATCGCCGGCGTCACCGCACCTCCCGGCCGCCGCATGGGCCATGCCGGCGCGATCATTTCGGGCGGCAAGGGCGACGCCGGTTCCAAGACCGACGCGATGAAATCCGCAGGGATTACAGTGTCGCCGTCTCCCGCACGCCTCGGGCATACGCTTGCCGAAAAGTTGAAAGGCTAGTTCACTTCTTCGTACTTTTCCGGGCGAAGTTTCGCAGCAAATAGGGTAAATGGTGCCTGTCGCGTCGAGCCTCTGCCGGGAGGCTCGACGCCAGCGCCGTTTGTTATGCGCGAACCGAAATCGCCAGGAACTCAAGTATGTCTCGCCAAGACGCGAACGCAGCCTTTGCCCTCTCCTCCTTTTTGCAGGGCACCAACGCCACCTACATCGACGAAATCTACGCCCGCTACGAGAAGGACCCGTCCTCGGTCGACGCCGAGTGGCAGGAGTTCTTCAAGAGCCTGAACGACCAGCCCGGCGACGTCCGGAAGAATGCCGAAGGCCCGTCCTGGGAGCGCGCCAACTGGCCGCTGACCCCGCAGGACGACCTGACCTCCGCGCTAGACGGCAACTGGGCCGAGGTCGAGAAGGTGGTCGGCGCCAAGATTGCCGCCAAGGCGCAGGCCAAGAGTGGCGACAAGGGTGGCGGCCTCTCCTCCGCCGACCTGCTGCAGGCCACGCGCGACTCCGTCCGCGCCTTGATGCTGATCCGCTCCTACCGGATGCGCGGCCACTTCCACGCCAAGCTCGATCCGCTCGGCATCGAAGCCCCGCGTAACCGCGAAGAGCTCGACCCGCGCACCTACGGCTTCAGCGAAGCCGATTTCGACCGCAAGATCTTCCTCGATCACGTGCTCGGCCTCGAATATGGCAGCCTGCGCGAGATCACCGCGATCTGCGAGCGCACCTACTGCCAGACGCTCGGCGTCGAGTTCATGCACATCACCAATGCCGCGCAGAAGGCGTGGATCCAGGAGCGGATCGAGGGGCCGGACAAGGAGATCTCGTTCACCCGCGAAGGCCGCAGAGCCATCCTGATGAAACTGGTCGAAGCCGAAGGTTTCGAGAAATTCTGCGACACCAAGTTCACCGGCACCAAGCGCTTCGGTCTGGACGGCGGCGAATCGCTGATCCCCGCGCTCGAGCAGATCATCAAGCGCGGCGGCAATCTCGGCGTGAAGGAGGTCGTGCTTGGCATGCCGCATCGCGGCCGCCTCAACGTGCTGACCCAGGTGATGGGCAAGGCGCATCGCGCCCTGTTCCACGAATTCAAGGGCGGTTCGGCCAACCCCGATGCGGTCGAAGGCTCCGGCGACGTCAAATATCACCTCGGCGCGTCCTCGGACCGCGAGTTCGACGGCAACCGCATCCATCTGTCGCTGACCGCCAATCCCTCGCATCTCGAGATCGTCGATCCCGTGGTGCTCGGCAAGGTCCGCGCCAAGCAGGACCAGCACGGCGATCCGCCGGACATGCGCATCTCGGTGCTGCCGCTGCTGATGCATGGCGACGCCGCGTTCGCAGGCCAGGGCGTGGTCGCGGAATGCTTCGGTCTGTCCGACCTGAAGGGCTACCGCACCGGCGGCTCCGTGCACTTCATCGTCAACAACCAGATCGGCTTCACCACCTATCCGCGTTACTCGCGCTCCTCGCCCTATCCGTCGGATGTGGCGAAGATGATCGACGCGCCGATCTTCCACGTCAACGGCGACGATCCGGAAGCCGTGGTGTTCGCGGCCAAGGTCGCGACCGAGTTCCGGCAGAAATTCCACAAGCCCGTCGTCATCGACATGTTCTGCTATCGCAGGCACGGTCATAACGAGGGCGACGAGCCGGCTTTCACCCAGCCGGTGATGTACAAGAAGATCGCGGCCCATCCGTCGACGCTCGAGCTCTACGCCCGCCGCCTCATCAACGAAGGCGTGCTGACCGAGGGCGAGGTCGAGAAGGCCAAGGCGGACTGGCGCGCGCGGCTCGATGCCGAGCTCGAAGCCGGCTCCGGCTACAAGCCCAACAAGGCCGACTGGCTCGACGGCAAATGGGCTGGCTTCAAGATCGCCGACCAGGAAGAAGATGCGCGGCGCGGCGTCACCGGCGTCGACATCGCCGAGCTCAAGGAAATCGGCCGCAAGATCACCAAGGTGCCGGACGGTTTCCGCGTCCATCGCACCATCCAGCGCTTTCTGGAAAATCGTGCCAAGGCGATCGACGGCGGCACCGGCATCGACTGGGCGACCGGCGAGGCATTGGCATTCTGCACGCTACTCAACGAGAACCACCACGTCCGCCTGTCGGGCCAGGATTCGGAGCGCGGCACCTTCTCGCAGCGCCATTCGGTCCTGATCGACCAGGAAGACGAGAGCCGCTACACGCCGTTCAACCATCTCGGCCACGAGCAGGGCCATTACGAGGTCATCAACTCGCTGCTGTCGGAAGAAGCCGTGCTCGGCTTCGAATACGGCTACTCGCTCGCCGAGCCGAACACGCTGACCCTCTGGGAGGCGCAGTTCGGCGACTTCGCCAACGGAGCGCAGGTCGTGTTCGACCAGTTCATCTCCTCGGGCGAGCGCAAATGGCTGCGCATGTCCGGTCTCGTCTGCCTCCTCCCGCACGGCTATGAGGGCCAGGGACCGGAGCACTCCTCGGCGCGGCTCGAGCGTTATCTCCAGATGTGCGCTGAAGACAACATGCAGGTGGTCTATCCGACCACGCCGGCGAACTACTTCCACGTGCTGCGCCGTCAGCTTCATCGCGAGATCCGCAAGCCGCTGATCCTGATGACGCCGAAATCGCTGCTCCGTCACAAGCGGGCGGTGTCGCGTCTCGAGGAGCTCGCGAAGGGAACGACCTTCCACCGCATCCTCTATGATGACGCCCAGATGCTGCCGAGCGAGCCGGTCAAGCTCGTCCCGGACGAGAAGATCCGTCGCATCGTGCTCTGCTCCGGCAAGGTCTATTACGACCTCTACGAGGAGCGCGAGAAGCGCGGCATCGACGACATCTACCTGATGCGTGTCGAGCAGCTCTATCCGGTGCCGCTGAAGGCGCTGGTGGCCGAGCTGTCGCGCTTCAAGAAGGCCGAAGTGGTGTGGTGCCAGGAAGAGCCCCGCAACATGGGGGCCTGGCACTTCATCGAGCCCTATCTGGAATGGGTGCTGAACCAGGTGAACGGTGCGAGCCGGCGTCCGCGTTATGTCGGCCGCGCCGCCTCCGCCGCGACCGCGACCGGTCTGATGTCCAAGCATCAGGCGCAGTTGAAGGCGTTCCTGGACGAAGCACTGAGCTGAACTTTTTGAACTGCGTCATGCCCCGCCTTGTGCGCAATCGCGCACCGGAGCGGGGCATCCGGTAAGTCGTGACGTCGTCGTGAATGCGAACGTTGCGGCTTGCCGGATGGCTTGCTTTTCGCAGGCGATGACATCCGCACTTATGACCGCATTGGCGATCTCCTTAAGGAAAAGACCATGACTGAAATTCGTGTGCCGACGCTCGGCGAATCCGTCACCGAGGCCACCATCGGCCGCTGGTTCAAGAAGGCCGGCGATCCCGTCGCCGTCGACGAGCCCTTGGTGGAGCTCGAGACCGACAAGGTCACCATCGAAGTCCCGGCGCCGTCCGCCGGCACGCTGAGCGAGATCATCGCTGCCGATGGCGCGACGGTCGCCGTGGGTGCGCTGCTCGGCCAGATCACCGAAGGCGCCGCTGGCGCTGCCAAGCCGGCTGCTGCGCCGGCCAAGCCCGCTGCCGCTGCTCCGGCGGCCGCTGCTGCTGCTGCTGCGCCGGCGCCGAAGGCGCCGCCGGCCGATGCGCCGCTCGCCCCTTCCGTGCGAAAACTCTCGGCCGAGACCGGCATCGACGCCTCGACCGTTCCGGGCTCCGGCAAGGACGGCCGCGTCACCAAGGGCGACATGTTAGCTGCGATCGAACGCGCGGCCTCGGCGCCGACCCCGGTCAACCAGCCCGCCGCAGCGGTTCAGGTCCGCGCGCCCTCGCCGGCCGATGACGCCGCCCGCGAAGAGCGCGTCAAGATGACCCGGCTGCGCCAGACCATCGCGCGCCGCCTCAAGGACGTGCAGAACACCGCCGCCATGCTCACGACCTTCAACGAGGTCGACATGACCAACGTCATGGCGCTGCGCGCGCACTACAAGGACGCGTTCGAGAAGAAGCACGGCAGCAAGCTCGGCTTCATGGGCTTCTTCACCAAGGCCGTCGTGCAGGGCCTGAAGGACATCCCGGCCGTCAACGCAGAGATCGACGGCACCGATCTGATCTACAAGAACTATTACCACATCGGCGTCGCCGTCGGCACCGACAAGGGTCTCGTCGTGCCTGTTGTCCGCGACTGCGACAACAAGTCGATCGCGGACATCGAGAAGGGGATCGCCGATTTCGGTCGCCGCGCCCGCGACGGCCAGCTCAAGATCGACGAGATGCAGGGCGGCACCTTCACCATCACCAATGGCGGCATCTACGGCTCGCTGATGTCGACCCCGATCCTCAACGCGCCGCAGTCCGGCATTCTCGGCATGCACAAGATCCAGGAGCGGCCGATGGTCGTCGGCGGCAAGATCGAGGTCCGCCCGATGATGTATCTGGCGCTGTCCTATGATCACCGCGTCATCGACGGCAAGGAAGCCGTCACCTTCCTGGTTCGCGTCAAGGAGAGCCTGGAAGATCCGGCGCGGCTGGTGCTGGACCTCTGATCCCTGATGCCTTGAAGACGCCGTCGCCTGAAGGGGCGGCGGCGTTTGTCGAAAGATGGAGGCAAGCTTGACGGATAAAGTCGTTGTCATCACCGGCGGCAGCCGCGGCATCGGTCGCGCGACTGCCATTGCTGCGGCCGCGCGCGGCTTCCGTGTCGTGGTCGGCTATGCCAGCAACAAGACCGCCGCCGACGAGGTGGTCAGCCTGATCGAGGCCAGCAACGGCAAGGCCATCGCGGTGAAATGCGATGTCGCCGAGGAAAGCGACATCGTCGAACTGTTCAAGCAAGCCGACAAGTTCGGCACGCTCGGCGCGCTCGTCAACAACGGCGGTATCGTCGGGACCAGCGGCGTGCGCGTCGACGAGATGTCGGCCGAGCGCATCCAGCGCGTCATGGCGGTCAACGTCACCGGCTCCATCCTCTGCGCGCGCGAGGCGGTGAAGCGGATGTCGACCAGGCACGGCGGCAACGGCGGCGTCATCGTCAATCTGTCATCGGTTGCTGCCAAGCTCGGCGCGCCCAATACCTATGTCGACTATGCCGCCTCCAAGGGCGCGATCGATTCCTTCACCATCGGCCTCGGCTACGAGGTTGCCAACGAGGGGATTCGCGTCGCGGGCATCCGCCCCGGCCTGATCGACACCGAAATCCACGCCTCTGGCGGCGAGCCCGATCGGCACCATCGTCTGGCCCATATGGTGCCGATGAAGCGCGTCGGTACCGCCGATGAAGTCGCCAATGCCATCGTCTGGCTGATGTCGGACGATGCCTCCTACGTCACCTCGGCCATTCTCGATGTGTCCGGCGGACGCTGACGCGCCGCGCGGACGCTGACACATCCTCATCACGCTAAACCTACGGGACTTTCTCTCATGGCTACCTACGATCTCGTCGTCATCGGCACCGGACCGGGCGGTTATGTCTGCGCGGTGCGTGCAGCGCAGCTCGGCATGAAAGTCGCCGTGGTGGAAAAGAACGCAACGCTCGGCGGCACTTGCCTCAATGTCGGCTGCATGCCGTCCAAGGCGCTGCTGCACGCGTCCGAGATGTTCGAGGAAGCCGGGCACTCCTTCGCCAAGATGGGCGTCAGCGTCTCCGCGCCGAAACTCGAGCTTCCGGCAATGATGAACTTCAAGCAGCAGGGCATCGACGGCAACGTCAAGGGCGTCGAGTTCCTGATGAAGAAGAACAAGGTCGACGTGCTCAAGGGCACCGGCAAGATCCTCGGCACCGGCAAGGTGGAAGTCTCCGCCGACGGCAAGTCGCAGGTGATCGAAACCAAGAGCATCGTGATCGCCACCGGCTCGGACATCGCGCGCCTCAAGGGCATCGAGATCGACGAGAAGCGCATCGTCTCATCCACCGGCGCGCTGTCGCTGGACAAGGTCCCCGGCAAGCTCCTGATCGTCGGCGCCGGCGTGATCGGCCTCGAACTCGGCTCGGTGTGGAAGCGGCTCGGTGCCGAGGTCGTCGTCGTCGAATTCCTGGACCGTATCCTGCCAGGCATGGATGGCGAAATTGCAAAACAATTCCAGCGCATCCTCGAGAAGCAGGGTTTTGCATTCAAGCTCGGCGCCAAGGTCACCGCCGTCGACACCTCGGGCAAGACGCTGAAGGCGACCATCGAGCCCGCCGCCGGCGGCGCCGCGGAGACGCTGGAAGCCGACGTCGTGCTCGTCTGCATCGGCCGCGTGCCCTACACCGACGGGCTGGGCCTGAAGGAAGCCGGCGTTGCGCTGGACAATCGCGGCCGGGTGCAGATCGATCCGCATTTCGCCACCAGCCTCAAGGGCGTCTATGCCATCGGCGACGTCGTCGCGGGCCCGATGCTTGCGCACAAGGCCGAGGATGAAGGCGTCGCGGTCGCGGAGATCATCGCCGGCCAGGCCGGCCACGTGAACTACGACGTTATCCCAGGCGTCGTGTATACCACGCCGGAAGTGTCCTCCGTCGGCAAGACCGAGGAGGAGCTGAAGCAGGCGGGCGTGGCCTATACGGTCGGGAAGTTTCCCTTTACCGCCAACGGCCGCTCCAAGGTCAACCAGACCACCGACGGCTTTGTGAAAATTCTCGCAGATGCGAAGACCGATCGCGTGCTCGGCGTGCACATCATCGGCATCGAGGCCGGCGAAATGATCCACGAAGCCTGCGTTCTCATGGAATTCGGCGGAAGTGCGGAGGATCTCGCCCGCACCTGCCACGCGCACCCGACGCGTTCGGAGGCCGTCAAGGAAGCGGCGCTTGCAGTCGGCAAGCGGGCCATCCATATGTAGGCGACGCTCCGAGCCGAATCGGGCGGGACAACATATGCTGCGCCGCCTCCTTCAACCGGTCTGGGTCCTGCTTGCGATCGTCTTCCTGATCGAAGCTTGGCTGTGGGACCATCTCGAACCGATCGTGGCGCGGGTCGTTGCGATCATTCCGCTCGCCCGGTTCAAGCAATGGCTGTCGGATCGCGTCGATGCGCTGTCGCCGGCGATGACGCTGATCGTGTTCGCGGTCCCCATCATCCCGCTGTTTCCGCTCAAGCTGGTCGGCCTGTGGCTGCTCACGCATGAATACTGGACCAGCGCGATCTTCACGATCCTGTTCGCGAAGCTGCTCGGCGTCGGCGTCACCGCCTTCGTCTTCGACGTGACGCGCGACAAGCTGCTGGAGATGCACTGGTTCGAGCGGATCTATGATCTGGTGCTGAAGCTCCGCGCCAAGGCCGCCGAACTGGTCGATCCGATCAAGCAGCGCATCCGCGAGCTGATCTCCGGTAACGGCGAGGGCTGGTCCTCCCGGACCCTCCGCCTGATCCAGCGCTTCCGCAAGAGCGTGCACGAAGCGCGGTAAGTGCGGTTCCTGAACCTGCGTCTCCGCCAAATCCTCAGGTGCCGGCCTGGCGAAGGGCGTGTCATGTGCCTCAGCGTCTCAATGCAAATGCAGCAGATGTGGCAACCACAGGCCGAGCGCGGTCATGGCGACGCCGCCGAGCGTCAGCAGGCCAGCGACATAGGCGAGCGCCAGCATTCCGGTGATGATCGTCGCCGACGCCAGCACGATGCCGATCTGGAAGGCCGCCGACGCCAGCTCGAAGTGATGGTACTTGGCGGTGGCTTCATCGCGCTCGTGCTCGGCATGTTTGGCCTTCTCGGCGAGTTGCTCGGTGCCTTCGCCGGTCTCGGGCTCGGAGCGGTAGCGCGCCGCGGTCTTCTGCCAGTCCTCGATCTGCTTCTGCACCGCCACCTTGTTGGCCTCGTCGCTCGCCGCGCCGAGGATGAGCTTGCCCTGGTCGGCCGCGGTCTGCACCACCGTGCGGCGGATGCTCTTGGCCTGGAAGAACGCCCAGAGATTGGAGGCCTCGACGTTCTTGCTGATCGATTCGGTCTGGGCGCCCTTGCCGAGCGTCTCCGAGATCGCCAGGAACAGCGCCAGAACGGCGATCAGGAGCGCGATCTTCTTGTTCGAGCCGGACGCGTGCTCGGCGTGTTCGGCGTGCTCCATGCTTTCATGTGCGCTCATAGATCCCTCCTGTCGGTTCCCCACGATTGACCGAACCGCGGGCGCCGCGCAAGAGGCAAGCAAGTTATGACGTCAGTGTGTCACCGCCGCGGATGCGCGCTCGCATAGACTTCGAGCAGGCGCTCCGAATCGATGCCGGTGTAGATCTGCGTGGTCGAGAGCGAGGAATGGCCGAGCAATTCCTGGATCGCGCGCAGATCGCCGCCGCGCGACAAGAGATGCGTGGCGAAGGAATGGCGCAGCGCGTGCGGTGTCGCGCTGTCGGGCAGGCCGAGCGCGCCGCGCAGCCGCTCCATCGCGAGCTGGATGATGCGCGGGCTCAAGGGGCCGCCGCGGGCGCCGACGAAGATCGGCCCCTCGGCGGGCAGCGGATACGGGCACATCGAAACGTATTCCTGAACGAGCGCGAGCACGTTCTGCAGCACCGGCACCATGCGGGTCTTGTTGCCTTTGCCGGTCACGATCAGCACGTCGCCTTCGCCGGGCCGCGGCACCTCGCGGCGCTTCAAGCCCAGCGCCTCGGAAATGCGCAGGCCCGAGCCGTAGAGCAGCGCCATCACCGCGGCATCGCGCGCCAGAATCCAGGTCTCGCGGTCCTCGCCGGCGCGCTCGTCGGCATCCGCTAGACGCTTGGCCGACGCCATCGGCAGCGGCTTTGGCAGGCTTTTCGCGACCTTCGGCGCGCGGATCGCCGAGAGCGCGCCGACCTTGCCCTTGCCCTCGCGTTCGAGGAAGCGGCCGAACGAGCGCAGGCCCGCCAGCGCGCGCATCAGCGAGCGGCCGGCGATGTCGTCGGCGCGGCGCATCGCCATGAAGGCGCGGATGTCAGTGGCTTCCAGCGCGGCGAAGCGCTTCAGCGTCACGCGCTCGCCCCAATGATTGCTGAGGAAATTCAGGCACTGCCGCAGGTCGCGGCCATAGGCCTCCAGCGTCTTCGGCGACAGCCGCCGCTCGGAGCCGAGATGCGACAGCCAGCGCGTCATCTGCTGCGCGATGTCAGGATCGGCGCTGGCGAGCTCGATCTGTGGGGCGGCCGCTTTGCTCATGCGCTCTGGACGTGGTGATTCCACCCAGTATATCGCATCACACTCGTTTATCGTTCGCTAAGGCGGCCTCAGGCCGCTAGCCTTGAAGCCCCGGGTTCCGATTCTCCATCCATGGATCACACACCGCGCAGCCCCGCTTCCGCAAACGCGACCCGCATGGTCGACGTGCTGGTGCCGGTCGCGCTCGACCAGACCTATTCCTACAAGGTGCCGCGCGGGATGGAGCTGAAGGCGGGTGATCTGGTCGGCGTGCCGCTCGGCCCGCGCGAGGTGCTCGCCGTGGTCTGGGCCGAGAACGCCGATCCCGATCCGCGCCTGCACAACCGCCTCAAGGAGGTCAGCGAAAAGCTCGACATCCCGCCGTTGAAGCCCGAGCTGCGCGCGGTCGTGGACTGGGTCGCCAACTACACGCTGAGCCCGCGCGGCATGGTGCTGCGGATGTGCCTGCGGATGGGCGAGAATCTCGGCCCCGAGCGGGTGCGCGCCGGCGTCCGGCTGGCCGGCGATCCGCCAAAACGGCTGACGCCGGCGCGGCAGCGCCTGATCGAGGTGCTGTCGGACCGTCTGCTGCACGGCAAGTCCGAGGCCGCCAGGGAGGCGGGTGTTTCGGCCGGCGTGGTCGACGGCCTCGTCGACGAAGGCACTCTGACGGTCGAGCCGATGCCGCCGCCGGCACCGCCACCGGCCCCCGACCCGGATTTCGCCCGGCCGGATTTTTCGCCGCTCCAGCGCACTGCTGCCGATACGATGCGCGCGCTCGCGGCCAACGGCACCTTCCACGTTGCGCTGCTCGACGGCGTCACCGGCTCGGGCAAGACCGAGGTTTACTTCGAAGCCGTGGCCGAGGCGATCCGCCGCGGAAAACAATCCTTGATCCTGATGCCGGAGATCGCGCTGACCGGCCAGTTCCTCGATCGCTTCGCGCAGCGTTTCGGCGTGCGGCCGATCGAATGGCATTCCGAGCTCACGCCGCGCACGCGTGCGCGCAATTGGGCCGCGATCTCCGGGGGCAGCGCGCCGGTCGTGGTCGGCGCGCGGTCGGCGCTGTTTCTCCCTTACGCCAATCTCGGCCTCATCGTGGTCGATGAAGAGCACGACCAGGCCTACAAGCAGGACGAGGGCGTGCATTACCACGCCCGCGACATGGCGGTGGTGCGCGCGCATGTCGCAAAGGTCCCGATCGTGCTGGCCTCGGCGACGCCGTCGGTCGAATCCGAGGTCAATGCGCGCAAGAACCGCTATCAGCGCATCGCGCTGCCGTCGCGTTTCGGCGGCCAGCACATGCCGCATATCGAGACGATTGATCTGCGCCGCGAGCCGCCGGCGCGCGGCCGCTTCATCTCGCCGCGGCTGGCTTCCGAGATCAAGAACGCGATCGAACGGCGCGAGCAGGCGCTGCTGTTCCTCAATCGCCGCGGCTATGCGCCGCTGACGCTGTGCCGCGCCTGCGGCCATCGCTTCGCCTGCACCATCTGCGATGCCTGGCTGGTCGATCACCGCTTTCGCCAGCGCCTCGTCTGTCACCATTGCGGCTTCTCGATGCCGCGTCCGCATATCTGCCCGCACTGTTCGGCGGAGGAATCGCTGGTCGCGGTCGGGCCGGGTGTCGAGCGCTTGCAGGAAGAGGCGGCGGCGCTGTTCCCGGAGGCGCGCACCATGGTGCTGTCGAGCGATCTCATCACCTCGATCGAGACGATGCGCAGCGAGCTTGCCGAGATCGCGGAAGGCCGCGTCGACATCATCATCGGCACCCAGCTCGTCGCCAAGGGCCACAATTTCCCGCGGCTGAATCTGGTCGGCGTGGTCGATGCGGATCTCGGCCTGTCCAATGGCGATCCGCGCGCCTCCGAACGCACCTGGCAATTGCTCAACCAGGTGATCGGCCGCGCCGGCCGCGAGCAGGGCCGCGGCGTCGGCTATCTGCAGACCCACCAGCCCGATCATCCCGTGATGAAGGCGCTGATCGCCTGCGACCGCGAGGCCTTCTACGACAGCGAGATCGACTTGCGCGAACGCACGCTCTATCCGCCGTTCGGACGCCTCGCCAGCCTGATCATCTCCGCCGGCGACCGGCCGAGCGCCGAAGCTTTTGGCCGCCGCCTCGTCGCGCTGGCGCCGCGCGACGAGCGCGTGGTGGTGCTGGGCCCGGCGGAAGCCCCGCTCGCCGTCATCAAGGGGCGCTACCGCTTCCGCATCCTGGTGAAATCGGCACGCGGCTTCGATCTGTCGGATTACCTGCGCAACTGGCTCGCCGTGTGCCCGAAGCCGAAGGGAAATCAGAAGCTCGAAGTGGACGTCGATCCGCAGAGCTTTTTGTAGAGATCATAAAAATGCTCCCCTCGTCATTGCTCGCAATGCAATGACGGCGGACGAGCAAAAAGCCCGCCGTCCCCCAAGACGGCGGGCTTGTTTCACCCGCGCCGATCCCGCGCTCACATGTCCATGCGGACGATGACGGGAACTGCGCTTGTGTGGTGAGGCGCGTCTCGCGCCGTCAGGAGACGACTTCCGCGGTGACGCGGCCGACGCCGGCCCCGGTGAGGCCGATGGCACGGGCAGCGCCCGTGGAGAGGTCGAGGACACGGCCGCGGACGAAGGGGCCACGGTCGTTGATGGTGACGATGACGCTCGAGCCGCCATGGGTGACGCGCAGCTTGGTGCCGAACGGCAGCGAACGATGCGCCGCGGTCATGGCGTTCTGGTTGAAGCGCTGGCCCGAGGCAGTCCGGCTGCCGGACTCGTTGCCGTAATAGGAGGCCATTCCGGAGAAGCTGTGGCCGCTACCCGACGACGGCGTCATCGACGCGTTGGCGTTGCGCCAATCGGAGGTCGTGTTGGCATCGTTCTGGGCGTGGTGGCGGTGATGATGCTGAGAGGTCCGGTGGTGATGCCTGGATTTGGCGGAAGCTTCGGTGGCAGTTCCACCGACGAGGAGAGTGGCGGCAACGAAAGCGATCGCCGTACGCGGCCGGGTCACAGAGCCCAGCGTCTTCAAAGACAGCATTTAGTGGTCCCTAAGCTAGTATTGCCACATATGTGGCAAGTGGAGCCCCCATGAGTTTGTGAGCGGGATGGCGTTTCGATTCCTAATGAGGCGTGAATTGGGCAGTAAATCCGTTCCGTGTCGTCATGAAATATCTTGTTACCGGTGACCGATATTCGGCCGATGCTCCGTAATCTTGTATTTAGCGATTTATTAACATGTTGATTACTTACAAATACTGAAAAACGAAGTCATCGCTTTCAGTGTTTAGAATTGGGTAAGTATTCGGCGGGTGCAGCCGGCGGGGCCGAAGTCACGCCTCAGTGATCCGTGTTCATGGCCGCTATGCGCTGATGGCAGGAACGAATTGGACAGGCACCGCTGGCGGGCCCGCCTCAATTCCGCCGGATGGCAGATCGTCATGCCGATCGTCGTCGCGCCTCGGGCACTGCGACGAACTGGCGACAGAACGTCGTGCCTTTAATTTGGCGTCATGTTGCACGTGCGCGCCTGCTATGTTAGCAAAGCCGCGATTTTAACGAGCCCGGCACTTCCCGTGCGGGGTCGAAAATCGAAGTCCCGCTTGAATTCCAAGGGCTTGGATCGCTAGGCGCCGCTTCGTGGCGACGGTTTTTCCCTTGCGAGTTTGACAGCAAAAAGAGCGCGTCTGTGGCTGCAGAAGATACGTCCGTTTCCGGTGTGTCGGGCCGTTATGCAACGGCCTTGTTTGAACTGGCCCGCGACCAGAAAGTGGTCGACGAGGTCAAGGCCGATCTCGACAAATTCGAGGGCTTGCTGAACGAGAGCGCCGATCTGAAGCGCCTCGTCCGCAGCCCGGTGTTCGCGGCCGAGGCCCAGTCCAGGGCGCTCTCGGCCGTGCTGGACAGGACCGGCATCGCCGGCATCTCCGCCAATTTCCTCAAAGTGCTGACCGCCAACCGCCGCCTGTTCGTGGTGGGCGACGTGATCCGCGCTTACCGCGCCCTCGTCGCCAGGTTCAAGGGCGAGGCGACGGCCGACGTCACCGTGGCGGAGGCGCTCTCGGACAAGAATCTCGACGCCCTCAAGGTTGCCCTGAAGTCGGTGACCGGCAAGGACGTCGCGCTCAACGTGAAGGTCGATCCCTCGATCATCGGTGGCCTCGTGGTCAAGCTTGGCAGCCGGATGATCGATAGTTCGCTTCGCACCAAACTCAATTCGATCAAGCACGCGATGAAAGAGGCAGGCTGATGGACATCCGCGCCGCGGAAATTTCCGCGATCCTCAAGGACCAGATCAAGAATTTCGGCCAGGAAGCTGAAGTCTCCGAAGTCGGACAGGTGCTGTCCGTCGGCGACGGTATCGCCCGCGTCTACGGTCTGGACAACGTCCAGGCCGGTGAAATGGTCGAGTTCGAGAACGGCACCCGCGGCATGGCGCTGAACCTCGAAACCGACAACGTCGGTGTCGTTATTTTCGGTGCCGACCGCGAGATCAAGGAAGGCCAGACCGTCAAGCGCACCCGCGCCATCGTGGACGCGCCGGTCGGCAAGGGCCTGCTCGGCCGGGTCGTCGACGCGCTCGGCAATCCGATCGACGGCAAGGGCCCGATCCAGGCCGACAAGCGCATGCGCGTCGACGTCAAGGCGCCCGGCATCATTCCGCGCAAGTCGGTGAACGAGCCGATGGCGACCGGCCTCAAGGCGATCGACGCCCTGATCCCGATCGGCCGCGGCCAGCGCGAGCTGATCATCGGCGACCGCCAGACCGGCAAGACCGCGATCGCGCTCGACACCATCCTCAACCAGAAGCCGCTCAACGCGCAGCCGGACGAGAACATCAAGCTGTATTGCGTCTACGTCGCGATCGGCCAGAAGCGCTCGACCGTTGCCCAGTTCGTCAAGGTGCTGGAAGAGCAGGGCGCGCTCGAATACTCGATCATCGTCGCCGCGACCGCTTCGGATCCGGCGCCGATGCAGTACATCGCGCCGTTCACCGGCTGCACCATGGGCGAGTATTTCCGCGACAACGGCATGCACGCGGTCATCATCTATGACGATCTGTCCAAGCAGGCCGTCGCCTATCGCCAGATGTCGCTGCTGCTGCGCCGCCCGCCGGGCCGCGAAGCCTATCCGGGCGACGTGTTCTATCTTCACTCCCGCCTGCTCGAGCGTGCGGCGAAGCTGAACAAGGACCAGGGCTCGGGCTCGCTGACGGCGCTGCCGGTCATCGAAACCCAGGCCAACGACGTCTCGGCCTACATTCCGACCAACGTCATCTCGATCACCGACGGCCAGATCTTCCTGGAAACCGACCTGTTCTTCCAGGGCATCCGTCCCGCGGTGAACGTCGGTCTGTCGGTGTCGCGCGTCGGTTCCTCGGCGCAGACCAAGGCCACCAAGAAGGTCGCCGGCAAGATCAAGGGCGAGCTCGCGCAGTACCGCGAAATGGCGGCGTTCGCGCAGTTCGGCTCCGACCTCGACGCCTCGACCCAGCGCCTGCTCAACCGCGGCTCGCGCCTGACCGAGCTGCTGAAGCAGCCGCAGTTCGCGCCGCTGAAGATGGAAGAGCAGGTCTGCGTGATCTGGGCCGGCACCAACGGCTATCTCGATCCGCTTCCGCTCAACAAGGTGCGCGCGTTCGAGGACGGCCTGCTGTCGCTGCTGCGCGGCAAGAACGCCGACATCCTCAACGCGATCCGCGACAGCCGCGACCTCTCGGACGACACCGCCGCCAAGCTGAAGTCGGTGGTCGAAGGTTTCGCCAAGAGCTTCGCCTGATAGCAAGCATGGCCGGTCGTTCCGGCCATGACCGCTTCGCAAGAGGCAAGACAACAAGAAGCGTGCCCGGCGCCCGGTCGGGCATTGCGACAGGGACAGGCTAGCGGTTCGGCTCGCGTCGAACCGCCGGGGTGAACGAAGAATGGCGTCACTTAAAGACATGCGCGTCCGCATCGCCTCCACCAAGGCGACGCAGAAGATCACCAAGGCGATGCAGATGGTCGCGGCCTCCAGATTGCGCCGCGCCCAGCAAGCGGCCGAGGCGGCGCGGCCCTATGCCGACAAGATGAGCGCGGTGATCGCCAACATCGCCAGCGCTGCCGCCGGTTCGCCCGGCGCGCCGGCGCTGCTGGCCGGCACCGGCAAGGACCAGGTCCACCTGCTGCTGGTCTGCACCGGCGAGCGCGGCCTGTCCGGCGCCTTCAACTCCTCGATCGTGCGCCTCGCGCGCGAGCGCGCCCAGGCGCTGATCGCGCAGGGCAAGGAAGTCAAATTCTTCTGCGTCGGCCGCAAGGGCTATGAGCAGCTCCGCCGTCTCTACGACAAGCAGATCGTCGAGCACCTCGACCTGCGCGGCGTTCGTCAACTCGGCTTCGTCAACGCCGAGGACATCGCCAGGAAGGTGCTGGCCCGCTTCGACAACGGCGAGTTCGACGTCTGCACCCTGTTCTACGCGCAGTTCAAGTCGGTGATCGCCCAAATCCCGACCGCACAGCAGATCATTCCGCTGGTCGTCGAGGAAAAGGCAGCGAACGCGCCGACGACGTCCTATGAATACGAGCCGGAGGAAGACGAACTCCTCTCCGGCCTGTTGCCGCGCAATATCGCGGTGCAGATCTTCCGCGCGCTCCTGGAAAACAACGCCTCGTTCTACGGCGCGCAGATGAGCTCGATGGACAACGCCACCCGCAACGCGGGCGAAATGATCCGCAAGCAAACCCAGATCTACAACCGAACCCGTCAAGCCCAGATCACCAAGGAGCTGATCGAGATCATCTCCGGCGCCGAGGCGGTCTGACGCACGAACCAAACGACGGTCGTTCAAGTACAGAATTTCGAAGGAGAGCTTCATGGCTACAGCAGCTAACCAGGTCGGTCGCGTCACCCAGGTCATGGGCGCCGTCGTCGACGTTCAGTTCGAAGGCCACCTGCCGGCCATTCTCAATTCGCTCGAAACCAGGAACGGCAACATCCGCCTCGTGCTGGAAGTTGCGCAGCATCTCGGTGAGTCCACCGTGCGCACGATCGCGATGGACGTGACCGAAGGTCTGGTGCGCGGCCAGGAAGTGACCGACACCGGCCAGCCGATCGCGGTTCCGGTCGGCGCGGGCACGCTCGGCCGCATCATGAACGTGATCGGCGAGCCGATCGACGAAGCCGGCCCGATCCAGTCCGAAGGCAGGCGCGCCATCCACCAGGAAGCGCCGAGCTATACCGACCAGTCGACCGAAGCTGAAATTCTCGTCACCGGCATCAAGGTGGTCGATCTCCTGGCTCCGTACGCGAAGGGCGGCAAGATCGGCCTGTTCGGCGGCGCCGGCGTCGGCAAGACCGTGCTGATCCAGGAGCTGATCAACAACGTCGCGAAGGCGCACGGCGGTTATTCCGTGTTCGCCGGCGTCGGCGAGCGTACCCGCGAGGGCAACGACCTCTATCACGAGTTCATCGAGTCCAAGGTCAACGCCGATCCGCACAACCCGGATCCGAGCGTGAAGTCGAAGTGCGCGCTGGTGTTCGGCCAGATGAACGAACCGCCGGGCGCCCGCGCCCGCGTCGGCCTCACGGGTCTGACCGTCGCCGAGCACTTCCGCGACCAGGGCCAGGACGTGCTGTTCTTCGTCGACAACATCTTCCGCTTCACGCAGGCGGGCTCGGAAGTGTCGGCGCTGCTCGGCCGTATTCCTTCGGCGGTGGGCTATCAGCCGACGCTTGCCACCGACATGGGCGCGCTGCAGGAGCGCATCACCACCACGCAGAAGGGCTCGATCACCTCGGTGCAGGCCATCTACGTTCCTGCCGACGACTTGACCGACCCGGCGCCTGCGACCTCGTTCGCGCATTTGGACGCCACCACGGTGCTGTCGCGCGCGATCTCGGAAAAGGGCATCTACCCCGCGGTGGACCCGCTCGACTCGACCTCGCGCATGCTCTCGCCGCTCGTCGTCGGCCAGGAGCACTACGACACCGCGCGCCAGGTCCAGCAGGTGCTGCAGCGCTACAAGTCGCTGCAGGACATCATCGCCATTCTCGGCATGGACGAGCTTTCGGAAGAGGACAAGCTGACGGTGGCCCGCGCCCGCAAGATCGAGCGCTTCCTGTCGCAGCCGTTCCACGTCGCCGAAATCTTCACCGGCTCGCCCGGCAAGTTCGTCGACCTCGCGGACACCATCAAGGGCTTCCGCGGCCTCTGCGAAGGCAAGTATGACCATCTGCCGGAAGCCGCCTTCTACATGGTCGGCACCATCGAAGAGGCGGTCGAGAAGGGCAAGAAGCTGGCGGCGGAAGCCGCCTGACCTGGCGAATGGCGAATAGGGAGTAGCGAACAGACGCTGCTCCCGTTCAATTGCCACTCGCTATTCGCTATTCACTACTCGCAGGTTTCCCATGGCCACCTTCCATTTCGATCTCGTCTCGCCGGAAAAGCTCGCATTTTCGGGTGAAGTCGACCAGGTCGACATCCCCGGCGTCGAGGGCGACTTCGGCGTGCTGGCGGGACATGCGCCGGTCGTGGCCGCGATCCGGCCCGGCATTCTCACCATCACCAGCGGCGGCAAGCACGAGAAGATCATCGTGCTCGGCGGTATCGCCGAAGTCTCCGAAAAGGGCCTCACCGTGCTCGCCGACGTCGCAACATCGATGGCGGAGCTCGACCGCGCCCAGTTCGCCGCGACCGTCTCGGAGATGGAAGAAGGGTTGAAGGAGCACGAAGGCGACGAGCTCGATCAGGCGATTGCGCGGCTCGATCACTTCAAGAGCATTCAGCAGCAGCTCAACTCCACGGCCATGCACTAAGCCCCGGCGCACTGCTCCGGGGCTCGAATGAGAAATTCCTGAATAAGTTCAGCGCTCGTCACGGCCGTGGCGGGCGCTGAAACTTTGTTGCACCGCGCGGTCGATAGCGGCATTCTGCGCTCGCGAAATTTGTTCCGGGGGCCGGTCGCAGATGAAACGCAAGATCGCAGCGATTTTCGCGGCCGATATTGCCGGCTACTCGAGACTGGTCGCGGAAGACGAAGAGGAGACGCTGCGGCGTCTCGCCTCCTATCGCGAGGTCGTCGACGATTTCATTGCGAAGGCCGGCGGCCGCATCTTCAACACGGCCGGTGACGCCGTGCTTGCGGAATTTCCGAGCGCGGTCGATGCGGTGCGTTGCGCCATCGACATCCAGGAATCCCTGCGAACCCGCAACATGGCCTATCCGCCGAGCCGGCAGATGTCGTTCCGCATCGGCATCACCATCGGCGACGTGGTCGAGCGCGACGGCGATCTGCTCGGTGACGGCGTCAATATCGCCGCCCGGCTCGAAGGTCTCGCCGAGGTCGGCGGCATCTGCGTCTCCCGCGCCGTGCACGAGCAGGTCGCCAACAAGCTGTCGGTGCAGTTCGCCGATATCGGCGCGCAGGAGGTCAAGAACATCCCGACGCCGGTGCACGCCTACATGGTGGCGATGCGGCGGGAGAACGGCACTTACGCAACGCCGCAGATCAAGAAGGTGGCGAAGGCCGCGCCCGCGCCGAACTGGATGTGGCCGCTGGTGGTCGGTGTCGTCTCCGTCGTCGCCATCGGCGTCGGCGGCTTCCTCTATTTCGCCAAGCTCGAGACCACCAGGACATCGGCGAGCGCCGCGGCGACGGCGCCAAATCCTGCGCCGAGCGCGGCGGCCCTCAGCCCGACGCCCACCATGTCAGCGAAAGCGCCGATGCCCATGCCGACGCAAATGGCTGCGGCAGGTCCGGCGCCGATGCCCTCGGCGCCCGCCACCTCAGGCGGCAAATTTCCGGCCGACATGGTGCCCTTCATCGGCGACCGCGTGCGCGGCTATCTCGCGGGCGAATATTCCGCCGCCGGCGACTACAAGGCCTTTGCACTGAACGTCGGCGGCTACACCGGCTCCGCGCTCAATCAGCCGAACGAGGAGGCCGCGCGCAACGCGGCGATCGAGCAGTGCCAGAAGCGCGCGGACGCCGCGCAGTCGCCGCGGCGCTGCGAGCTCTATGCGGTCGGCAACAATGTCGTCTACACGCACGGCAAGCCGCCGATGCCGCCGCAGCCGTTCATCCGGCACGATGCCATGACCGAGCGCGCCTTCGCCTCCAGGGATTTTCCGATGGTGCGCGATCCCGCGAAGGTCCGGCTCGAGAACACGTTCGTACCCGCGGCGAAATCGCGCTCGGTCGCGCTCGGCCCGGGCGGTCAGTATTTCATGGTGATGGGCGCATCAACCGCCGACGATGCCGCGCGGCGCGCCCTGGAATCATGCGGCGCGATCGCCGGCGTGGCCTGCCTGGTCGTCGCGGTCGACGAAAATTTCGTCGTGCCGATCCCGACCCTGTTCAAAATCACCGGCTTCTTCCATGCCGCCTCCAACGCCTCGATCGTCGCCGATGCGCGCGACGAGGTCGTGCGCAAGCTCGCCGATGGCATGGGCTGGAACGCCGTCGCGGTCGGCACCGCGGGCCGGCCGGGCCTCGGCCTGAAGGCCGCGGACGAGCAGACAGCGGTCAATTCCGCGCTCGCCGACTGCGCCAGGCGCGACAGCAATTGCCACGTCATCGCGATCGGCCCGTTCACGGTGGGACCGGTCAACTAGGGTTGCAGTGATTGGGCCCGACTCGCGCCCCGACGACGGTGCGTTCCCTCCCCCGCAAGGGGGGAGGGAACGCAGCGGAGCAAGCGGCGACGTTCGAGCTGGCGAGAGCATGGTGCCTCCCTCACACGCAAATTTCCAGTGAAAATTCGCTCATGATTTCAACCCCGGTTCTACTGTGCATGGGGTTGTTTTCGCGATTTCAGTTTCCGAAGGGCGCGAACTCTCGCGCCACCGCGCGGTAGACGTCGCGGCGGAACGGCACCACGACGTCGGCGACGCGGTCGAGCCGCTCCCAGCGCCAGGCGTCGAACTCCGCCGGCTGTCCGTTGCGCGGCGTCAGCGGATCGATCTCGTCGTCCCTGCCGGTGAAGCGCAGCGCGAACCATTTCTGGCGCTGCCCGCGGAATTTCGCCAGCCGGTGCGTCTGTGGTCCGTCGTAGGGCGGGAATTCGTAAGTCAGCCAGTCGGTCTCGCCGAGATAGGCTGCGCTTCTGACGCTGGTCTCTTCCCAGAGTTCGCGCAGCGCGGCATCGCGCAGGTCCTCGCCTTCGTCGACGCCGCCCTGCGGCATCTGCCAGTCGAGACCCGGCAGGATGATCTCGGGTCCGTCGCCCTTGAAGCGATGCCCGATCAGCACGCGGCCATCGGCATTGAAGAGGGCGATCCCCACGTTGGGGCGGTAGGGTTTCTGGTCGGTCAAGCGCGGGATCTTTCGTCGTCAGCCCAGGCGATGCATTAGCATCAACCCGGAACGACGACGCGAACTAATCCTCCGCCAGCGCGGAAAATTCCTTCACCACGCGCTCATAGACCGGGCGCTTGAACGGGATGATCAATCCGGTCAAGTTCTTCATCGGCTCCCAGCGCCAGCTGACGAATTCGGCCTTGTGGCCGCCGCCGCCGGGCTTCTCGACATTGATCTCGCTGTCCTTGCCGGTGAAGCGGACCGCAAACCATTTCTGCCGCTGGCCTCGGTAGCGGCCCTTCCAGGCACGGCCCGCGACCGTGCGCGGAATGTCGTAAGTGAGCCAGTCCGGAACCTCGCCGAGCCGTTCGACCGAGCGCACGCTGGTCTCCTCATAGAGCTCGCGCCTGGCGGCGTCCCAGGTGTCCTCGCCGGGATCGACGCCGCCCTGCGGCATCTGCCAGACATGGGTGTCGTCGACATGCTCGATGCCGCCGGCGCGGCGGCCGATGAACACCAGGCCCTTCGTATTGATCAGCATCACTCCGACGCAGGTCCGGTAGGGCAGATCCTCGTAACGCGCCATTCCGCCAGACCTCTTCCATGCTGTCGGTAAGGCTCGCGCAGGCCCCGCGAGACCCGTGCCGTACCAATCCGTTGATTTAGCTGGATTTTGATTTCAGCATCGCGGTTGTCAATGGCACCAATAGGATACCCCGGTCGCCCAATGTCTTGGTCCAGGCGCCGATGCGCTCGATCGAGACGGGCAGGGCCGAGGCGGTGCCGATGGCCGCGCCGCGCTCGCGCGCCGCCGCTTCGAGCTTGTTCAGGGCGCGGTCGATCTCGGCCGGGGTCGGCACCACGTCGATCGCGATGTCGCCCTTGCCGAACGGCATCGCCTGGCTTGCCGCGGCCTGGGGCGCGATGCTGCGGGGCGAGGAGCCGTCGTCGAAGAAGCCGAGGCCGCGCTTGGCCGCCTCGCGGATGATCGGCTGCATCGCCGCGTCCGTCGCGATGAAGCGGGCGCCCATGAAATTGGTGATCCCGGCATAGCCCTGCATCCGGCTCAGATGCCAGTACAGGCGGTCCATGTTCTGGTCGGCGCTCAGCGAGGTCAGCAGCGTCTGCGGTCCCGGATCGTTGTCGGGGAAGTCGTAGGGCTCCATCGGGATCTGGAGGAAGATCTCGTGGCGCTGGGCGCGGGCCCGCTCGGCGAGTTTTCCGGGATCGGAACCATAAGGCGTGAACGCCAGCGTCACCGCCGGCGGCAGCCTCATGATGGCATCGGTGGTCTTGGCGGCGCCGACGCCGAGGCCGCCGATCAGGATCGCGACGACAGGCATCTTCGCCGCCTTGGCGCGGTCGGCATCCGCCGCATAGACGTTGAACGGCTTCAGGCCCTCGGCGACCACGGGGATCATGCCGTAGCGTGATTTCTCCAGCAGTTTTGGGTCGATCCCGGCCATGACGGGCGGCGGCGCGGAGGCCGCCTCGCCCTTGTCGGCGGAAGCGCCGCCGCCGATCACCACGTCGTGGCGCGTGCCGGTGGAACCGTCGATCATGGTGACGGTCTTCTGCTCGCCGGCCTGCTTCGGCGCTTCCTTGGTCTCGTGCTTGCCTTCTTGCTTGCTGTCCTGGCCATGGCCAGCGACGGCCGGTTTTTCGTCCGCCGCCTTGGGATCGCGGATCGCGATCCGCGTCATCGGCTCGCCGCCGAACGGATCCTTGTTGAAGATGGCGAAGCCGGCAAAGGCGACCAGGAACAAGCCGAGCATGACGGCGAGCGCCTGCATGGCCGTGAACGGCAGCCGCAGCCGGCGTTTCCGGCGCGGCTTGTCCTGTCCGAGCGGGGCGCTCAGATCATCGGCCGTTTCAGTCATGCGCGATCCCGAATCACTCGCGCCGACGATACCACGCCGAGGTCAAGCGGCGGCAGGCCGGGATAGGCCGGGGATGCCGGGAGTTCGGGCGGCTCCAAACAAAAAGGGCGGCTCCCGGAGCCACCCTTTTGATTGGACCCCGCGGGGCGCCGAGCTAGTTTGCCGCCTTGGGCTTGTCGGTCGTGCCCTTGTTGTCGCCGCCCGCCGCGGGTGCCGCGGAGGCGCTGTTCTTGATGCCGTGGAGCAGGTCGTCGGCGAGCTTGAGCGCCTTGTCGTCCTTGGCATCCGGCGGGACATAGGATTGCGATCCGGTCTTCTCGTCGCCGTCGTTCTTGAGATGCCCGCGCAGCGAAGCCTCGCCCTTGGTGTCGGTGCGGGACTTCAGCTCGTCCGGCACGTCCTGGAGCACCTCGATGTCGGGCACGATGCCCTTGGCCTGGATCGACTTGCCCGACGGCGTGTAGTAGCGCGCCGTGGTCAGACGCAGCGCGCCATTGCCCGAGCCGAGCGGGATGATGGTCTGCACCGAGCCCTTGCCGAACGAGCGCGTGCCGACGATGGTCGCGCGCTTGTGGTCCTGAAGCGCGCCCGCGACGATTTCGGACGCCGAGGCGGAGCCGCCATTGACCAGCACGATGACAGGCTTGCCCTTGGTGAGGTCGCCCGCATGCGCGGTGCGGCGCTGCGTCTCCTCGGCATTGCGGCCGCGGGTCGACACGATCTCGCCCTTCTCCAGGAAGGAGTCGGAGACGGTGACCGCTTCCTCGAGCAGGCCGCCCGGGTTGTTGCGAAGGTCGATGACGTAGCCCTTCAGCTTGTCGCCGATCTGATTCGAGAGGTTGGCAACCTCGCGCTTCAGGCCTTCGGTGGTCTGCTCGTTGAAGGTCGTGATGCGGATATAGGCGATGTCGTCGGCCTCGATGCGGGCGCGCACCGAGCGGACGCGGATGTTGTCGCGCACCAGGGTAACGTCGATCGGATTGTCCTGGCCCTTGCGGATGATCTTGAGCTTGATCTTGGTGTTGACAGGGCCGCGCATCTTCTCGACCGCCTGGTTCAGGGTCAGGCCCTGCACCGCCTCGTCGTCGAGATTGGTGATGATATCGTTGGCCATGACGCCGGCGCGCGACGCCGGGGTGTCGTCGATCGGCGAGACCACCTTGATCAGGCCGTCTTCCATCGTGACTTCGATGCCGAGGCCGCCGAACTCACCGCGGGTCTGCACCTGCATGTCGCGGAAGCTCTTGGCGTCCATGTAGCTCGAATGCGGATCGAGGCCGGTGAGCATGCCGCTGATCGCGGATTCGATCAGCTTGGTGTCGTCGGGCTTCTCGACATAGTCCGAGCGCACGCGCTCGAAGACGTCGCCGAAAAGATTGAGCTGGCGATAGGTGTCCGCGGTGGCGGCTCGCGCGCTGGAGCCCATGAAGACCGCGCGCGGCTGGGTCACGAACAGCGTCAGCGCAGCACCGGTGGCCGCGCTGAGGAGGATAACTGAAGTCTTGCGCATCATCCGCGAACCTTCTCGCCTTCATTTGCGGCCCACCATGGGCCTGGATCGATTGGAGTGCCGTCTTTGCGGAACTCGACATACAACACAGGTTGACTCGCGTTCGTGGCGAGAATGGAGGCGACTTGAGAGGTCGACCCCATGGACGCGACCGGCTCCCCCGTGAGCACAAACTGTCCGATGTTTACCGAAATGCGCTCCATCCCGGCGATCAGGACATGATACCCGCCACCGGCATTGAGGATCAAGAGTTGTCCATAGCTGCGGAACGGGCCGGCATAGACCACCCAGCCGTCGCACGGCGTCGTGACCTGGGAGCCCGGCCGGGTGGCCAGCGAAATGCCCTTCTGGACCCCGCCGACCCCGTCGGAACCGCCGAAATCCCTGATCTTGTTACCGTTAACCGGAAGAGGCAGGAGGCCCTTGGCCACAGCGAAGGCAATCGCAGGGGTGGTCCGGGAGCGATCCTTGAATGCGGCCGGACCGGACTTTGTGCCGGCGTTGGCGCTGGCGGCCGCCTTGGCCTCGGCCTGCCTGGCAGCCTCGGCGGCCTTCTCGGCCGCCTTGGCGGCGCTTTGCAGATCCTGCTCCATCTTGGCGATGAGCCCCTGGAGGTCGCCCACCTGCCTTGAAAGCGCGATCGCGCGCGCGCTCTCGGCGTCGAGGTCTTTTTCCCGTGACGCCTGCTGGCGCTGCCGCTCGTCGATCAAGGCCGTGAGCCGGGTCTGGTCGCTGCGGACCTTGTCGCGGTCGGCGGCGAGCTGGTCGCGCTCGGTCGCGATGTTCTTGCGCAGGGCCACAAGCTCGCCGAGTTCGCCTGCGATTTTTTCCGCGCGGCCGCGCAGGTCCGGCACCACGGCGCCGAGCAGCATCGCCGTGCGCAGCGATTGCAGCGCATCTTCGGGGCGCACCAGCAGCGCCGGAGGCGAGCGCCTTCCGGCGCGCTGCAACGCCGCCAGCACCTCGACGATGTCGGCGCGGCGTGAATCCAGCGAGCTGCGCATCTGCTGCTCGCGGCCGTTCAGCGACCGCAGCCGCGCTTCGGCTTCGTCGATCTTGGTCTCGACTGAGCGCACATTCGCGGCGGTGTCGATCAATTGCTGATTGAGCTGGGTGCGGTCCTGGCCGAGCGAGGTGATCTCGGCCTTGAGCTTGGCCTGCGCTTCCTCCGCGCTCTTCCTGCTTGCGCGCGCTGCCTCCAGCTCCTGCTCGCGCTGCTTGATCGCATCGGGCGAGACCGCCGCTGTCTGCGGCGTCGTCGCCGTCTGAGCTTGCGCGAGGCTTGTACCAGCGAGGCTTGTGCTAGCGAGGCTTGCGCCCGCGAGGCTTCCGATCAGCAGCAGGTTGAGAATCGGCGCTCGCATCGCTTTAGGCAAAGGTGCTCGTTGTGGCGCGCATCACGCGCGGTGATAGGGATGGCCGGCCAGGATGGTGGCGGCCCGATAAAGCTGTTCCAGAAGCATGACGCGGACCATTTGATGCGGCCAGGTCGCAGAGCCGAACGCGATCGCGAGCTTGGCCTTACGGCGCAATTCGGGCGAAAGTCCGTCCGCCCCTCCGATGACGAAGATAGTATGACCGGCACCCTCGTCGCGCCAGCGCCCGAGATGCCGTGCGAATACGGTGGAATCCAGGTTCTGGCCGCGCTCGTCCAGCGCCACCAGGATCGATTTTTCCGGAATATGCGCGGAGATCGCCGCAGCCTCTTCGGCCATCCGCGTTGCGGTGTCGCGGGCGCGACTTTCAGGAATCTCGTGGATGGCGAGCTCGCGGAATCCGAGCTTGCGGCCGGCCTCGTCGAACCGCTCGAAATAGCGGTCGGCAAGCTCCCGTTCGGGGCCCTGCTTCAGCCGGCCCACCGCAATGACAGCAACACGCATGATGTTTTCAAGGTCGCGTTTTCAGGACCGCGCGCATTCCGCGCGCGCACGACGCTAGCATGCGCGTCAACCGATTCGAAATCGGCCAGTCGCTCTAGATCGCCTTCGCCGCCCCTGGGCCCTGCGTGTACAATCTCTCGAGATTGTAGAACTCGCGGACCTCGGGTCTGAACACGTGAACGATCACATCGCCGGAATCGATCAGCACCCAGTCGCAATTGGGCAAGCCCTCGACGTGGATGTTCTTGATGCCGTTTTCCTTGAGGCCCTTGGCGACGTTCTCCGCGATCGCGCCGACGTGCCGGTTCACCCGGCCGGTGGTGACGATCATGTAGTCGGAGTAGGCCGATTTGCCGCGAAGGTCGATGGTGACCGTCTCTTCCGCCTTCATGTCGTCGAGGCGGGAGAGGATCAGGCTCAGCGTCTTGTCGGCGTCGGGTTGCGCCTTCAAGGCCGCAGCTTGGGTCGATGTTTTACGCGTAGGCTTGGCAACCTTGGGTAAAACAGACTTGGACAATACAGATGTGGTCAGGGACCATTCCTTTCACTGTATCGCGAACGCCGAATCCGGCACTCACTGGTTACACTACATCATGTGGGGTTAAGGGTTTCAATATGCCAGAGAGCCCCAAACCCACACTCCGTTCGCACACTCGGTCTCACGTCGTACCTTTCCAGCTCCCGTCCGGGTTCCGTAAGCCCGTCGAGGACAGATTCAGCTTCAATCCGGACAGGAATACCCAGGCCGGGGCCGGCCGATCCGCGAGCAGCGGTGCCTTGTTCTCGGGCAGGCGGTAGCGCGCGAGCGCCCGGGCGGCGGGAGAGGCGAGGGCCCGAAAACTCTGTGGCGGCCGATCGATGACTGCAATCGGCACCTGGCCGGCGATGCGCCGCCAGTCCTGCCAACGGTGGAATTGAGCGAGGTTATCGGCGCCCATAATCCAGACAAAGCGCAGGCCGCGGAGGCGGCGGCGCAAGGTGTTGATCGTGTCGATAGTGTAGCGCGTGCGAATGACGGATTCGAGACAGCTCACCTCGATCCTGGGATCGTTGGCAACGTCGTGCGCGGCCTGCATGCGCTCGCCGAGCTCGTGCAGCGTGCCGTTCTGCTTCAGCGGGTTGCCGGGCGTTACCAGCCACCAGACGCGATCGAGTTGCAATCGCTTCAGTGCGAACTGGCTGATCGCGCGATGGGCCTGATGCGGCGGATTGAAGGAGCCGCCGAGCAGGCCGACGCGCATGCCCGGTGTCGAGGGCGGGATCGCTTGCGCCACGGAACGCGGCACGACGAAATTGTTGCTCAATGCCCCGTGCCCTGCGTCGTCTACGGCCGCGTCTGCCCGGTGCCGTGAACGCGATATTTGAAGCTCGTCAGCTGCTCGGCGCCAACCGGCCCGCGGGCGTGGAATCGTCCGGTCGCGATGCCGATCTCGGCGCCGAAGCCGAACTCGCCGCCATCGGCGAACTGCGTCGAGGCATTGTGCAGCACGATCGCGGAATCGACCTCGCTCAGGAACCGCTTTGCAGCCGCCTGATCCGCGCTCACGATCGCATCGGTGTGATGCGAGCCGTGGCTCTGAATATGCGCGATCGCGCCGTCGACGCCATCCACCACCTTCGCCGCGATGATCGCGTCGAGGTATTCGGTGTCCCAATCCTCTGCGCTCGCAGGCTTCACCCGCGCATCCGCCTTCTGCACGGCGTCGTCGCCGCGCACTTCGCAGCCGGCCTCGATCAGCATCTCGACCAGCGGCTTCAGGCTCGTTGCGGCAGCAGCGCGATCGACCAGCAGCGTCTCGGCTGCACCGCAGACGCCGGTGCGGCGCATCTTGGCGTTGAGCACGATCGACTTCGCCATGGCGAGGTCGGCGCTGGCATCGATGTAGACATGGTTGACGCCTTCGAGATGCGCGAACACCGGCACGCGCGCTTCCTGCTCGACGCGCGCGACGAGGCTCTTGCCTCCGCGCGGCACGATCACGTCGACGGCGCCGTTCAATCCGGACAGCATCATGCCGACCGCCGCGCGATCGCGCGTCGGCACCAGCGTGATCGCGGCTTCGGGCAGGCCGGCTTCGCGCAGGCCCTGGACGAGACAGTCATGGATGGCACGGCAGGAGCGGAAGCTGTCGGAGCCGCCGCGCAGGATCACCGCATTGCCCGACTTCAGGCACAGCACGCCGGCATCGGCCGCGACATTGGGCCGGCTCTCGAAGATCACGCCGACGACGCCGAGCGGCACGCGCACGCGCTCGATGGTCATGCCGTTCGGCCGCTGCCAGCTCTCGGTGACGATGCCGACCGGATCGGCGATGCCGCGCACGATGCCGATGCCCTCGGCCATGCCCTCGACGCGCGCGGGCGTCAGCGTGAGGCGGTCGATGAAGGAGGCGGTGGCGTTGCCGGAGGCGCGGGCCTCCGCGACATCCTCGGCATTGGCAGCGAGGATCGCCGCCGCATTGCCGCGGATCGCCCGATCCATGGCCTCGAGCGCCCGGTTCTTCTGCTCCGGCGGCGCCAGCGCCAGCACGCGCGCGGCGGCGCGGGCACGGGTACCGAGATCGGACATCAGCGCCTGGAGGTCGGCATTGCCGTCAACGGCTTTGAGGGGGGCGGCCATGGGAGTTTCAACCTTTTGCTAAGGCGGTGTCCTAGCACGGAAATCCCGCTTTTGCGAAGGGTCGGGAGGGTATGGCTGGTCTCCCCGGCCGCACGACGGCTGCGTCATTTGCCCAGCAAGATCAGCCAAAGGGGCCGTGCCGGCCCTTACCCGCCCACCACCAGATCGTCGCGGTGGATCATCTCTGCGCGGCCGCTGATGCCGAGGATAGTCATCACGTCCGGAGAGGAGCGGCCTTTGATCCGCTCGGCGTCGTCGGCGTCATAGGCAATCAGGCCGCGGCCGATCTCGCTCATGTCGGGGCCGCGCACGATCACGGCGTCGCCACGGGCGAACTGGCCCTCGACCTTGATCACGCCCGCCGGCAGCAGGCTGGCACCGGCCCGCAGCGCCGCGACGGCGCCGGCGTCGATCGTCAGCGTGCCCTTCGGCTCAAGCGTGCCCGCGATCCAGCGCTTTCGCGAGGTGATGGGATTGGCCGGCGTCAGGAACCAGGTGCAGCGGCCGCCATCGGCGATCGCCTGCAGCGGATGCTCGATCTTGCCGGAGGCGATCAGCATATGGGTGCCGCCGGTGGTGGCGATCTTGGCGGCCTCGACCTTGGTGCGCATGCCGCCGCGCGACAGCTCGGACTCGGCGTCGCCCGCCACGGCCTCGATCTCCGAGGAGATGCTGTCGACCACGGGAATGAGCTTTGCGTTCGGGTTGTTCTTCGGCGGGGCGTCGTAGAGCCCGTCGATGTCCGACAGCAGCACCAAGAGGTCCGCGCTCGCCATGGTGGCGACGCGCGCGGCGAGGCGGTCATTGTCGCCGTAGCGGATCTCGGTGGTGGCGACCGTGTCGTTCTCGTTGATCACGGGGATGGCGCGCCACTCCAAGAGCTTGCCGATGGTGGAGCGCGCGTTGAGATAGCGGCGGCGCTCCTCGGTGTCCTGGAGCGTCACCAGGATCTGGCCGGCGCCGATGCCGTGGGCCCCTAGCACCTCCGACCAGATGCGCGCCAGCGCGATCTGGCCGACCGCGGCGGCGGCCTGGCTCTCCTCCAGCTTCAACGGGCCGCGCGGCAGCTTGAGCCGGCTGCGGCCGAGCGCGATCGAGCCGGAGGAGACGACGAGGACGTCGCGGCCCTCGCGGTGCAGCTTGGCCATGTCGTCGGCGAGCGCGGCGAGCCAGGACGCCCGCACCTCGCCCTTGTCGGAATCGACCAGCAGCGCGGAGCCGACCTTGACGACGATGCGGCGGAATTGACTGAGTTCGGGGCTGGCCATGTGTGTATGTGCTGGCGCGTGTGACGAATTGCTCTGCATCGGAAACGGCGGAGCGGAAAGCGGCGCCGGCAAGGCCTGCTTTTGCAGCAGGACGATGGCCGGCGCAAGGCGGACGGAATGGTAAACGGGGCCAAGGTCGGCCTTGTCTTCCATCTGGTCTTGCACCTCGTGTTGGGCCTTGTCTTGGGCGCTGGCCCGGGTCTAATGCCGGCAACCAATAATGGGCTGGGGAGGGAGACGTATGGATCGCCGCAAATTCATGGCTGGGTGTCTGGGGCTGCCGTTGCTGGCGCAGGCGGGCGAAGCGCAAGCGCAGGCCGGATTGAGCAAGATCATTTTCCCGTTCGCGGCCGGGGCGGGCGGCGACACGCTGTGTCGTCTGATCGCGCAGGAGATGGCGCCGATGCTGCAACGGACCATGGTGGTCGAAAACCGCACCGGCGGCGACGGCCTGATCGGCATCAAGGCGGTGAAGGGCGGAAGTCCCGACGGCAGCATGGTGCTGGTGACAACCGGTCCCACCATGTACCTGCTGCCGATGGTGGAGACGACGCCGAGCTTCGACACGGCGAAGGATTTCATGCCGGTGTCGCTGCTGGCGCGGTTCGAATTCGCAGTCGTGATTGGTCCGGCGGTCGATGCTGCCGATTTCAAAGGCTTCGTGGCGTGGCTGAAGGCTCATCCCGACAAGACCTCGTTCGGCGTGCCGAGCAACGGCACCATTCCGCATTTCATGGGCTCCAAGCTCGAGAAGGATCTCGGCATTCCCTTGACCCGCGTGCCCTATCGCGGCAGCGCACCCATCCTCAATGATCTCATCGGCGGCCATCTGTCGTTCGGCATCGTCACATTGGCCGACGCGCTGCCGCAGCATCGCGCCAAGGGCGTGAAGATCATCGCGTCATCGAGCGCGGAACGTTCGCCGTTCGCTCCGGAGGTCCCGACGCTGAAGGAGAGCGGCATCGATCTCGTCGCGGACGCCTGGTACGGCATGTGGCTTCCCGCCGGCAGCCCGCCGGAATTCGCCAGCAAGCTCGGTGCGGCCGCAAGCGCCGCACTCGCCAAGCCCGAGGTGAAGGAAAAGCTCACCGCGATCGGCCTGATCCCGGTCGGCAGCAGTGCAGACGGGCTGACCAAGGAGCTCGCCGCAAACACGGCGTTCTGGCAGCCGATCGTGAAAGCGACGGGGTACAAGATCGAGAATTGAGTTTCGGCGGCGCCGCATACTCAGTCGTCATGGCCGGGCTTGACCCGGCCATCCACCTGTATCCGCGGTTGCCGTAAGGCGTGAATGCCCGGGTCAAGCCCGGGCATGACGAATTGAGAGAGCTTGTCCCTCTCTCACAGCTTCGCGCGTTGCTCGATCCCATCACGAATCGACGCCAGCTCCGCTTCGTCCCAGATGCCGATCAGGATCCCGCCCTTCACCTGGAGCTGGTTATCGGCATAGGCCGCGATCTTCTCGCGGGGCGTGGTGATGTGATCGTTGGGATGCAGTGCCCAGTCGAACAGCTCGGCCTGCAACCGCGCGATGATCGGGGCGCACTCCGGATCGTCGCCGCGATCCAGAAACTCTTCTGGATCGGTTTCGAGGTCGTACAGCATCGGGCGGAAGCCCGACGCGTGGATGTATTTCCAGCGGCCGTCGAACACCATGAACAGGCGGCAGCGCTCGATCGGCTGGTTCAGCTTCAGCCGCACGTCCTGCATGACATAATCGTATTCGGAGAACGCGACCTTGCGCCAATCGGCCGGCGTCGGCCCGCGCAGCAGCGGCAGCAGCGAGCGACCCTCGAGGATGTGGCCCGGCACCTTGCCGCCGAAATAATCGACGAAGGTGGGCGCGAGGTCGATGGCTTCGACCAGCGCGTCGCTGCGCGTGCCGCGGGTGGCGTCGGCCTCCTTCGAGGGATCGATGATGATCAGCGGGATCTTCGCCGACTGCTCGTGGAACAGATCCTTCTCGCCCATCCAGTGATCGCCGAGATAATCGCCGTGATCGGACGTGAACACGATCATCGTCGTGTCGAGCAGATCGTGCTCCTCCAGAAACTTCATCAGCACGCCCATCTGGTCGTCGATCTGGGTGATCAGGCCCATATAGGTCGGGATCACCTTCTCGCGGGCCTCGTCGCGCGCCATGTTGCGGGAGTAGCGCATGTCCATATAGGCGCCGAACACCGGATGCGGATTCTGCCGCTCCCGCTCGGAGCGGATCACCGGAATCATGTCGGATGTCGAATACATGCTGGCATAGGGTTCGGGCGCGATGTAGGGCCAGTGCGGCTTGATGTAGGACAGATGCAGGCACCACGGCCTGCCGTCGGTCTCGGCCTCGCTGATGAAGTCCATCGCGCGCCGCGTCATGTACGGCGTCTCGGAGTGCTCTTCCGGCACGCGCGCGGCCTTGTCGGCGTGCACCAGCAGCCAGCCGTTTTGCAAAGATCCGTCATCGGCCGCGCCGGAATTGGCCCAGTGCTCCCACGGGTTGGTGGCTTCAAAGCCCTGCTTGCGCAGATACTCGTCGTATTTCGGGCGCTGCCGGCCGGTCGGATGCAGGCCGTCGTCACGCTCATAGGGCTCGAAGCCGCATTCGGCGACGTGCACGCCGATCATCGATTCCGGCGGGATGCCGAGCGCCTTCATGCCTTCGAGATCGGGCGCCATGTGGGTCTTGCCGACCAGCACGTTGCGCACGCCGATCTTCTTCAGGTGGTCGCCGAGCGTGGGCTCGCCGACGCGCAGCGGCCAGCCGTTCCAGTGCGAGCCGTGCGAGCGCATGTAGCGTCCGGTGTAGAACGACATCCGCGACGGACCGCAGATCGGCGACTGCACATAGGCCTTGCTGAAGAGCACGCCGCGCTTGGCCATCGCGTCGATGTTCGGCGTCTTCAGCGTGGGATGGCCGGTGCAGCCGAGATAATCGTAGCGAAGCTGGTCGCACATGATCCAGAGAACGTTCTTCGCGCGCGCCATGCTTCGCCCCTGCCGTTTCTTGATTGCTTGATGCTGCGTCATCGAGGGCGCGAAGACAAGTGGAGCCGGATCAGGCCGACCAGGGCTCGGCTTCGGCTGCGCTCTTCGCCTTGGCGGAGACCGGGCTCTCGCCGATCACGTCGGCGAGCGCGCGCAAGGCTTCCTTGACGCCGTCGCCGGTGATGCCGGAGAGCAGCAGCGGCGTCTTCTTGGCGGCGCGCTTGAGCCGCTCCTTCTGCTTCTTCAATTCGTCCGGCTGGACCGCGTCGATCTTGTTCAGCGCCACGATCTCGATCTTGTCGGTCAGGAGCCCGCCATAGGCATCGAGCTCTTTCCGCACCGTCTTGTAGGCCTTGCCGGCATGCTCGCAGGTTGCATCGACGAGATGCAGCAGCACACGGCAACGCTCGACATGGGCGAGGAAGCGGTCGCCGAGACCCACACCTTCATGGGCGCCCTCGATCAGGCCGGGAATGTCGGCCAGCACGAATTCACGGCCGTCGGCATTCACGACCCCGAGCTGCGGATGCAGCGTGGTGAAGGGATAGTCGGCGATCTTCGGCTTGGCCGCGCTGACCTTGGAGAGAAAGGTCGATTTGCCGGCATTGGGCAGGCCGACGAGGCCGGCATCCGCGATCAGCTTCAGCCGCAGCCAGATCCAGCGCTCCTCGCCGGGCTGGCCGGGATTGGCGTTGCGCGGCGCGCGGTTGGTCGAGGTCTTGAAATGCGCGTTGCCGAAACCGCCATTGCCGCCTTCGGCGAGCACGAATTTTTCGCCGACATTGGTGAAGTCGTGGATCAGGGTCTCGCGGTCCTCGTCGAAGATCTGCGTGCCCAGGGGGACCTTCAGCGTGATCGGCTTGCCGTTGGCACCGTGACGGTCCGAGCCTGAGCCGTTTTCACCCTTCTGGGCCTTGAAATGCTGCTGGTAGCGGTAGTCGATCAGCGTATTGAGCCCATCAGTGACCTCGATGACGACATTGCCGCCGCGGCCGCCATTGCCGCCGGAGGGGCCGCCGAATTCGATGAATTTTTCGCGGCGGAACGCCACGCAGCCGTTCCCGCCGTCACCGGAGCGGATATAGACCTTTGCTTCGTCAAGGAATTTCATGGGCCATAGGTAGGCTAGCCGGTCCCGCGCGGCAACCCGGATTGACCCGCAAACCGGCCGAATTTCCGCGATTTTCGCCCCGTGCTTAACCCCAAGATGAGGTCCAAGACGAGGTCCAAGCCGACGTCCAAGCCGACGTCAGGCGGGCCGCCGCCGGATCAGGAATTTCTGCGCGCCCTCCAGCACCAGCTCCTTGCGCTGGTTGAACACGGTGCTTTTGAGCGTGACTGTCCCGGTCGTGCGTCCCGGCACGAGCTCAGTGACTTCGAGCGCAGGATAGATCGTGTCGTCGGCAAAGACGGGCTTGAGGAACCGGCTCGACTGCTCGAGGAAGCCGACCAGGGAATTCTCGACCATGAACGGAAACAGGCCGGCGCCGGGCGCGGTGTGGATCAGCGTCTGGAAGCCGTGGGCCAGCAGATGCGGCATGCCGCGGCTGCGGCAATACTCCACGTCGTAATGCACTGGATGGGTGTCGCCGCTCGCGGTCTGGAATGCCGCGAACACCGCCGAGGTCTGGGTGCGGCTCGGCAGCACGAAGCGCTCGCCGACCACGAAATCCTCAAACCAGCGTTGCGCGGGGATCATGCGATGCCGGGTCGGATCGAAATCGGTCATGTCCAAGCTCTCTGTTCGTGGGCGGCCTATCGCTACCGCGGCGCGAAGAGTGCGACAATCCGTTCAATTCGGCGAAGCGGGCTTGTCCCGGCTGCCCACGTCATTAAAACGACCGCAGACGACTCTATTCGCCGGTTTCCGAACGCTCTCTCCGCCCGTCATTGCGAGCGAAGCGAAGCAATCCAGATCGCCTCCGCGGACACAGTCCGGATTGCATCGTTGCAAGAGCTCCTCGCAATGACGGGTTTCCACGATCGACAGCAATGCCTCTCTTCAAAAACCTCTCCGCCTATGATGATCGCTCCGCGCGCCTGGCCGGCATCGCACTCATGGTGCTGTCGATCTTCATGTTCTCGTTCGGCGATGCCATGGGCAAGTTCCTGGTCGGGACGTATTCGGTGGGGCAATTGCTGTTCCTGCGCGCCTGCGCGGCGCTGCTGCTGCTGTCGCCGCTGGTCTGGCGGCAGCGCCACCAGTTCCTGCATCTGGAGCGGCCGCGCCTGCAGCTCTTTCGCGTCGTGCTGTCGACGCTCGAGGTCGCCGCCTTCTTCCTTGCGACCGTCTATCTGCCGCTTGCCGACGTCATCACCTATTATCTGGCCGGTCCCATTTTCGTCACCGCGATGTCGGCGGTGTTCCTGGGCGAGAAGGTCGGCTGGCGGCGCTGGACGGCGATCCTGATCGGCTTCTGCGGCGTCCTGATCGCGCTGCGGCCGTCGGCGCAGACCGTCAGCCTGCCGGCGCTGATCGCGCTCGGCGGCAGCCTGTCGTTCGCAACCTTGATGCTGATCACGCGCAGCCTGCGCAAGACGCCGGACATCGTGATGGCGTCCTCGCAATTCGTCGGCACGTTCCTGCTCGGCGCGGTGCTGTCGGCGTTCCACTGGGTGCCGCCGACATCGGGCAGCCTCGCGATCTTCGCGCTGGCGGGGTGCATCTCGGTGACCGCGCTGTTCTGCGTCAACCGCTCGCTCAAGCTCGCACCGGCCAGCGTCGTCGTGCCCTATCAATATTCGATGATCGTCTGGGCCGTGATCTTCGGCTTCGTCGTGTTCGGCGACGTGCCGTCCATCGCCACCATCGTCGGCGCCGTCATCATCATCGGCGCCGGCTTCTACATCTACTTGCGCGAGCGCGATCTGGGGCGCCCGAGTGCAGAGGTGAATCCGCCGGCGTAGCTCTTACCCTCCCCTGGAGGGGGAGGGTCGATCGCGCGAAGCGCGAGCGGGGTGGGGTGATCTCTCCGCACGGGCACTGTTGGACGGGCAGAGACCGTCACCCCACCCCGTCTCACATCTTCGCTGCGCTCAATGTGAGCCGACACTCCCCCTCCAGGGGAGGGTAAACGCCCTACCTCACCCGTCGCGCGCTGCTCCAGCTCTTCAGCGACGACCACACCCCGCGCGAGAGGCGGAAGCAGTCGACGGGCGTGGAGGAGCCCAGCGCCAGGAAGCGGTGCAGCTGGACCCCGCTCCACTGGAAGCCGCACTTCTCCAGCACGTTGCGCGACGCCGGATTGGTGACGCGCGCGCCGGCATGGAGGTGCTCGTCCTCGAACTCCTCGAAGAAGAAGTCGATCGCGCCGCGCGCGGCCTCGGTGGCAAAGCCCCGGCCCCAATGCTCGACGCCGAGCCAATAGCCGAGCTCGGCATTGTCGGGCGTCGAGCAGTCGATGCCGACCATGCCGACCGGTCCGCTGTCGTGCTCGATCAGGAACACGGTCTCGCTGCCGAGCGCGGCGGTGGCGCGGACGAATTCGACGGCGTCGTCCTGCGAATAGGGATGCGGCAGGCGGCGGGTGTTCTCCGCGACACGGCGGTCATTGGCGAGGAGGGCGATGGTCCTGACGTCGGCGAGTGTCGGCCGCCGCAAGGTCAGCCGCTCGGTGGCGACGACGCTGGGTCTCGCCTCCCGCAAGGTCACGCTCGAAAAATCCTGCAACATGTCCGGCTCCGTCGAAGTCACTAAGTGAAAAGTGAGGACGCAAACGAAAGGGGAGGCCGGTTTCCCTGCCTCCCCTGGAGCCTTCGATCTTTTGATCTTCAGGACTCCGCCGGTTCGGTCAAGGACCCGGCGGACTCCAGATTTGATCCGCCGTCTATTCAGCCGCCTCTGCGAGCGGGAGCACCGATACGAAGGTGCGGCCGTTGGCTTTGGCCTGGAACGTGACGCGACCCTCGATCTTGGCGAACAGAGTGTGGTCCGTGCCCATGCCGACATTAAGGCCGGGATGCCAGGTGGTGCCGCGCTGACGCGCAATGATGTTGCCGGGAATGACGACTTCCCCGCCAAACGCCTTGATACCGAGGCGCTTACCCTTGGAATCGCGACCGTTGCGCGATGAACCGCCTGCTTTTTTGTGAGCCATGGCTCGTCTCCGAAATCCTGCGTATGTCTAGATCAATTCCTTGACGGAATCATTTCACGATTTTCCACGCATCAATTCGTGATTGCGCGTGACCAAATTATGCGGCGGCTTCTTCGGTTGCCTTTTCCTTGACGACCTTTTCCCGCTTCGGACGCGGGCCCTTGGTGGGCTTGGCGTTGTCGGTCAGGATCTCGCTGATGCGAAGCACCGTGATCTCGTCGCGGTAGCCGCGCTTGCGGCGCGAGTTCTTGCGGCGGCGCTTCTTGAACGCGATGACCTTGGGGCCGCGCTTGTGGTCGAGCACCTCGACGGCCACGGACGCACCGGCCAACGTCGGAATGCCCAGGACCGGCGTGTCGCCGCCGACCAGCAGAACTTCGTTCAACTGCACGATCGTGCCGACTTCGGCTTCGATCTTGCCTACTTCGAGAACATCATCCGGCACGACGCGGTATTGCTTGCCGCCGGTTTTGATGACTGCGAACATCGTTTTTTCTCCGTGTTCAAATCCCGGCCTCGCGACGAAATTCGTCCGGGCCGGCTTTTTGTCAGTCGCTATGGGTTTATGCGAGTTTTGTGCGGGCGGGAGTTATCCCTTTGAAAACCCACGCAAAAACAAGCGGCGCGAGAAACGCCCCGCGCCGGTTGTGGGACTTATAGCCGCGATCCCCGCCGAGTCAAGGAAAACTGCCGAAAACGGCCCGGATTTGAAGGATTTGGCCGTTCGCATGCCCGCAATCGAATCCCGGTCCGCGCTGCAACCAACGGGTTCCCTCGTCGTTGTCCCCGCGAATTCTCGCGCGGGCAGGGCTTAGCATGGCAACAGACGAGCTGGTGAAGACGACGACGGGCATCGCCCATCACGGGGCGGAGCGGCTGCCCTCGGTGGACGTCGACAGTTTCAACATCGAGATGAAGGACGAGGACGGTTTTCTCGGCGACCGCGCCAGCAGGGGCGCGTTCCGCAAGATCCTCGAGCGCTGGCGCAAGCCGCTGCGCAAGACCGGCGAGGATCCGTTCGGCAAGGAGCCCTCGGAGAACGTCAGCAAGAAGACGCTGGACGCCATGCTGGCCGGCGACGACACCGAGGCCTCCGCGGTGGTGCACAGCGCGATCGAGGATTTCGCCCAGGAGCTCGCTTACGTCACGCGGCGTTTCCTCAAGTCCAAGGCCTGGGGGAAGACCGAGCGCATCGTGGTCGGCGGTGGATTCCGCGATTCCCGGCTGGGTGAGCTCGCGATCGCGCGCACCGAGATCATCCTCAAGGCCGAGGAGTTCAAGATCGACATGACGCCGATCCGCCATCACCCGGATGAAGCCGGCCTGCTCGGCGCGCTGCATCTGGCGCCGTCCTGGATCTTCGAGGCCCATGACAGCATTCTGGCCGTCGACATCGGCGGCACCAACATCCGCTGCGGCCTGGTGGAGACCAGCTGGAAGAAGGCCAAGGACCTCTCGAAGGCCAAGGTCGTGAACTCCGACCTGTGGCGTCATGCCGACGACGAGCCGACGCGCGAAGGCGCGGTGAAGCGGCTCACCAAGATGCTGAAGGCGCTGATCGCCGAGGCCGAAAAGGAAGGCTACAAGCTCGCGCCCTTCATCGGCATCGCCTGTCCCGGCGTGATCAACGCGGACGGCTCGATCGAGAAGGGCGCGCAGAACCTGCCGGGCAATTGGGAGAGCAGCAAGTTCAACCTGCCGGCGAGCCTGATCGAGGGCATTCCGCAGATCGGCGAGCACGACACCGCGATCCTGATGCACAATGACGGCGTGGTTCAGGGCCTGTCCGAGGTGCCGTTCATGCAGGACGTCGACCGCTGGGGCGTGCTCACCATCGGCACCGGGCTCGGCAACGCCCGCTTCACCAACCGCCGCAAGGACGGCGGCAATGGCAAGGACAAGGACAAGGATTCTACCGAGAACGGCAAGGACAACGGGAAGAAAAAGAGCAAGGGTGACTGAAGAGAATGCTTCAGGTTGGATCACCGGCCGCGGGCTTGCTCCGCCTCTCCCGCTCGCGGGAGAGGCGGACGCGCCTCGGGCGATGCGAAGCATCGTCCCGCGCGCGGCGGGTGAGGGTCTCTCCACGCGGGAGTTCTCGATGGGGGAGACACCGGCTCCAGAGTAACCTTGACTGGTTAGGTTAAGGACCGGATTGCGTTGCGGCGCACGGCCCGCACGCTAGGGTCGAATCGTCGCCTCACCTGGCTGGCGAAGCCGCCCTTCCCAGCCAGTATTTCAATGAGCGGCACGGGACCGCCAGTGTTTACCGCGTCTGGCGGTCCCACCCCTGCTCGAGAGCATGATGAGACGGGACTCGCGCCCTAACAAAGGTGCGTTCCCTCCCCCCTTGTGGGGGAGGGCTAGGGAGAGGGGTAGCCCAGGAAAAGGTGACGGTCGTTGATGGCGTGGCGGGACGGATGCGCGACGAAGAGAATTCCCGTGTGGCACCCCCCTCACTGCCCCTCCCCCACAAGCGGGGAGGGAACGGAGAGAGCGCTGCCGTCGGCCAAGCGCGATCGACTTCACCCATCCGCTCCAGCTTCCCCGAATTCAACCCCAGCCGATTCTCTGAAAGAACGCCGCGATCTCGGCTGCCGCGCGATCGGGATCTTCCCGATGCGGGAAGTGTCCAACGTCGGGAAACATCGCAACATCGACATTGCCAAAGGTCTCCCCGAGCCGGTCGGTCCAGGCATAGGGAAACAGCGGATCGTGCTCGGCCCAGCGGACGCAGGTCGGCACGTCGATTGGCGGCAGTCGTGACGCCTCGCCCTTCATCATCGCGACACGCCCGGCATGCGACGCGCGATAATGCGCAAAGCCGCCGGCGATGTTGCCCGGCTTGAAAAAATTGTCGGCGAAGGCGTCGAGGACGTCGTCGAAGGCATTCTTTCGATGCGCCCAGCCCTTCAGGAAGTGGCTGATATAGAGCTGGCAGGTCTCGCGGCTCGCGCCCACGAGCGCGGGCGCCATCTCCATCTGGTGGAAAGATTGATACCAGATGTGGTTGAGCCGGTCGGGCGCCGCCATGCGCGGTCCGATGCCGGGATAGACGAAATCGAAGAAGAACAGCCCGGCGATCCGCTCCGGTGCCTGCCGGGCCAGCGGCTGCATCACGGCGCCGCCGACATCATGGCCGACCACGGCGAATCGCGCGATGCCGAGCCCGTCCATCAGCGCCAGCACGTCCGCCGCATGGCCATCGGGCCCGTAAGGCCCCTCTGGCTTGTCGCTGCCGCCGAAGCCGCGCAGATCGGGCGTGACCAGCATGAAGCGATCGGCCAGCCGGGCCATCACCGGCTCCCAGGTCAGCCAGAATTCCGGCCAACCATGCAGCAAAAGCAGCGGTTTGCCCCGTCCGGCGCGGGCCACGTGGAAATTGGCGCCGTTGGCCTTGATCGTGAGATGCTCCATGGCAATTCCTTCCGGCGACGAGAGCGTTTTCGAGCGAAGTGGAGACCGGTTCGCGTCAAGAAAGCGCGCCAAAACAAGAATCTGGAGCCCCGTTCCGATCCATCGGAACGTAAGTGGCTCCAGCACAGGGATGAAAGAGGCAGCGGATTTTCCCCTTTGGCGCCTTGTCTGGCCCGCCAACCT
This sequence comes from Bradyrhizobium sp. SZCCT0153, assembly GCF_018129995.1. Classification (GTDB taxonomy): domain Bacteria; phylum Pseudomonadota; class Alphaproteobacteria; order Rhizobiales; family Xanthobacteraceae; genus Bradyrhizobium; species Bradyrhizobium japonicum_G. Next base: position 10,344 of record NZ_JAFCKS010000003.1, on the reverse strand, counting down.
CGCCTATTAACGCCCCCAACCACAGGGGCCCTGCTCCTACCTTGGCGCCTTCAGGAGAGGTGGCAGAGTGGTTGAATGCACCGCACTCGAAATGCGGCATAGGTGCAAGCCTATCGGGGGTTCGAATCCCTCCCTCTCCGCCATACTGATTTAATCCCTTGCGACTTTTCCTGTTCAACCTCCGACCTGACCCCATGTGGGCAAGGCTCGCGAGAGGCGTTCGGTTCATCCAAGTGCTGGTCGTGTTAGGTGGGGCTTCGGTGCCGGTCCTTCCTCGGGCCAAATGACCGCAACGATCCGCTGGCTAAATTGCTTCCGGACGAAGCCGTCCCAGCCGCCGAGCCCTCCGTCCACGTTGCGGAAGGCCGCCAGCTTGTCGGCCACCTGAACCGCCCCAGCGGCGCGCAGCCTTTCCACCGCCATTTGGTGGGTGACAGGGTCGTTCATCGCTTCTTCCTTACTTCGAGATGCTCGGGGCCGAGCCAGCAACTAGGCAGGGTATAGTCGTTCGCAAAGTTGCCGGCATAAAGCGACCTGGCAAAAGTGGCCGCTTGAATCTCCGCCCGGACTTTATCTTTGGTAAGGTCGAGTGCGCGGTCGTTATCATCAATCTTCGCCACTGCCTCTGTTCGGTGGCAGGTACGCAAATTCGCGCTGGCATATTCTGCCAGGATTTTCAGCTTCGGCAGTTCGTCTGCAAGATGAATCCCGTGCGGATCGACGATGTCCGCCACGGATAGTTCCGTCAGCATGTTCGGAGAAGAAGATGAAGTCCGGCCGCACGATTTTAATTTCGTCGCCGTCTTTGTATGTCACTCCTAGAGAATCCTGACTTGCTCGGTCCGGGTTGCGATACCAAGCGATAGTACCTTCTCGCTGCAATTCGGCCGCGACAACACTACCCTCCCATGAATTGAAATGCTCCGGGAACGGCCATCGCTGTCACATAAGAGGTGCTTCTCTAAGCGCGGTAGATCGAACACCGTCCCATTCGGCTCACGCGCTGTCGTCGGTTGCATCCAACTGTTGGGGCGAGCAAGATCAACATCCAATGGGTGCGCGCTCATTTCTCGGATTTGCCGCCGATGCTGCGGACGAACCGCAACGTGAAGCCGGAATGATCGGGCGCGTCCGAAGAGAAAATCGCCTGCGTTTGCTGCGGCAGGTTCACTGATGTCCGTTGCTCTCACGGGCCCTGCAATGATGACATCATGCTCCTGTGTTGTCCGACGAGTCAAACGACGCGCGACGTCATCCGAATCCTCCGACACTAGGATCGCCGCCCGGTCAAACGAGTCCGGGCCCCGCGTAAGTCATTGATCCTGCATCCGCCGCCTACTGTGCATGGGGTTGTTTTCGAGCTTTTTTGGCGTCCCGCCCCGAAAGGCTTAAGGGTAATCCTCACGCCACCCCGGCTGGCCTCTCCAGATCGGATCACCATCCACCAAGCGAGACCAACATGCACTCTTCCGCCACCGGCTGGGGCAACGGGCTTCTCGGCGTCATCATCTTCAGCGGCTCGCTGCCGGCGACGCGCGTCGCGGTCGGCGGGTTTTCCGCGCTGTTCCTGACCTCGGTGCGCGCGGTGATCGCGGCGCTGATCGGCGTGGCCGTGCTCGGCCTGCTCCGCCAGGCGTGGCCGCAGCGCAAGGATCTCGCCTCGCTCGCCATCGTCGCCATCGGCGTCGTGGTCGGCTTCCCGCTGCTGACGGCGCTCGCGCTGCAGCACATCACCTCGGCGCATTCGATCGTCTTCATCGGGCTGTTGCCGCTCTCCACCGCGATCTTCGGCGTGCTGCGCGGCGGCGAGCGGCCGCAGCCGATGTTCTGGCTGTTCGCCGTGCTCGGCAGCGCCACGGTCGCGGGCTTCGCCCTGTCCAACGACGACACCGCATCGCTTCGCGGCGACCTCCTGATGGTCGCCGCGATCGTGCTGTGCGGGCTCGGCTATGCCGAGGGCGCCGCGCTGTCGCGCCGGCTCGGCGGCTGGCAGGTGATCTCCTGGGCGCTGCTGCTGGCGCTGCCGCTGATGGTGCCGCTCGCGGTCTGGACCTGGCCGCCGGACTGGAGCGGCGTCGGTGCGCCCGCCTGGATCGGGCTCGCCTACGTGTCGGTCTTCAGCATGTTCGTCGGCTTCATCTTCTGGTACCGCGGACTTGCGATCGGCGGCATCGCCCGTGTCGGCCAGTTGCAGCAGCTCCAGCCGTTCTTCGGTCTTGCGCTCGCCGGCCTGCTGCTGCACGAGCCCGTCGCCTGGAGCATGATCGCGGCGACCGCGCTGGTGGTCACCTGCGTCTTCTTCGCGCGGCGGTTTGCCTGAGGCGGGCGGCCTCACTCGCCCCCCATCACGGTCCGCGTCAACGTGCTTCTTGCAAACTTCTTCAGCGGCATCGGCTTTCCGAACAGGAAACCCTGCACGAGGTCGAAGCCGAGTTCGCTGGCGACGACGAGGTCGGCGCGGCTCTCGACGCCCTCGGCGACCGCGTGCACGCCATAGCCATGCGAAAGCTCGACGATGTGGCGGCACACCGTGCGCTTGAGCCGGTCATTGCCGCTGCCGGTGACGAAGTGCCGGTCGGCCTTCAGCTTGATGAAGGGAATCTTGCCGAGGTCCATCAGCGACGGCCAGTTGGCGCCGAGATTGTCGACCGACAGGCCGATATTGTGCAGACGCACTTCGCGGGCGACCTCGACGAGGAGATCGAGATCGCGGATCGCCTCCTCGCTGTCGATCTCGATCGTCAGCCCGCCGAAGGCCGGATGCGTCGGCATGCGGCGGCAGAGATCGCGCACGGCCTGCGGCTCCTTCAGATACGCCGCCGGCAGGTTGATCGAGAGATCGACCGGGCTCTGCCGCTCCAGCAGATAGTGCCAGTCCTGCACGGCGCGCTCGATCACGAATTCCGAGAGGTCGCGCAGATGCGGGTCGTGCGCCTCGGGGATGAAATAGGCCGGCGGCACCACGCCCCAGGTCGGATGACGCATCCGCACCAGCGCCTCGGCGCCGCTGCGGACCAGCGTGCGCGCGTCGATCCTGGGCTGGTACCAGAGCTCGAGCCAGCCGGCATGCAGCGCCTCGCCGACGTGCACGGCCGGGCTCGGCGCCGGCTCGTCCGGCAGCAGCATTGCGACGCGCTCGCGCAACGTCTCCGCGGCAAAGGGCGTCGTCAGCGGCGGCAGCATCGCAAGGCCGTATTCCTCGCCGACCTGCTGCACGGCCCGAACGATGATCGACTCGCGGGCGCCGACGGCCAGAACCTTGCCGTCGAAGGCCTCGCGCACCAGCGTCTCCAGGAACGTGCCGGGCTCGATGCCGTCGGCGGCGATGCCAAGCAGAATCAGGTCGGGCAATTCGCGCGTCAGCACGCCCTGCAGCTCGTCGGCGCTGGCGCATTCGGTGGTGACGAAGCCGAGATCCTCCAGCACTTCGGCGAGAAAGGCGCGCAAATGGCGCTTGCCGTCGGCAACGCATGCTCGCGGCGTTACCTTTCGCCGTCCGAAGGTTTTTGGCCTTCGTGCGGCGAGTTCAACAATTTCGTCGTTCATCGCAAACCACTCCCGTTCCGCGACGGTGTTAGCGACGTGAGCAGTTTCAAATATGGAAGGCTTCAGCCGAATGCTGGATTATCTGGGTAACGTTAAAGCGCGCATCATTCCTAAAATTGTTCGGATCTCCTTCGCGAAGTTTTCACGTCTGGACACGCGTGGCGTGCAGGCCTGCGACAATCATGCGGGGATTTCGCGACGCGCGGTTCGACGACCCGCGCGCCCGGTGTCCTGCAATTGGACGGGCCTGCGCGCACTTCGCCCAATTGAATAATGCCGGCCTCAATTGGCCGTATGCGCCCGAGCATGGAAGCGAGCGACGCGATCGAAGAACTCATCTTCGCGCGACGTGCGCATATTGCCGCCTGGCTCGTGACAGTTCCGCGACAATGCGCCGGCGGCAAATGTGAAGCACGTCACATGCGCATTGCTGCACCTGCGCTAATGCTCGCGACAGCCGGTGGTGGGCTGTCGAAGGATCGCAGCAATGACGACGCGGCGACTATTGTATTGGTGGTTCAGATTCGTGCTGTCGGGACGATTTCTCGACCGCTTCCTTTGCCTGCCGCGCTAGCGCTCGCGGCACAAGATCAGGTTTGCCCGATCAATTTGCGGAACGCCGCCGCGCCGTCCTCGATCGCATCGCGTCCCTTCCAGGCCAGATAGGACAGCTTTCCGCCCAGCGTGTCGTGGCTGCGCAGCCGGCGCGATCCGAGAATGTGGCCGACATTGGAAGGGAAGCGGCTCACCTCGGCGGACACCAGCGCCGCGATCGCGTCCATCAATTGCTGCAGGCGGATGCCCCATTCGCAATGTTCGATGCCGTCGATGCGCACCTTGAGCGCGTATTCGGTGTCGTAGATCTCGGCGAGCAGGTCGCGCGCGACCAGCACCCGGTTGTGCCGGAGTGCGATGCGCAAGGCGAGGCGCTTGTCGTCGAGTTGGTCGAGCGCCATGTGGACGACACAGGCGTAGGGCGTGGCGGCGACGTCGGCGGCGCTCTTGCTCGCGGCGGCCTTGGTGGCAAGGCGCACCAATTGCCACGGCGTCTTCAACCGCCTCGCCACCAGCGCCAGCGCAAAGGGCAGCGCTTCGGGATTCGCCTTCTTGAAGGCATCGAGCCGCGCGGTGATCTGATCAACGAGGCCGTCGTCGAATTTCGCGATCTTCTCGGGCAGCTTTTCGCCGAACTTGGGCAGTGCGGCGCCGGCGCGCAGCACGTGCTGCATCTTCTTCACGTCGTCGAAGGCGGTGCGCGAGGCGGTGTATTGCGCGAGCTTGCCGCGCGCGAACTCGGTGCTCTCCGCCGAAGCGAAAGTGCTCTCGAGGACCTTGACGACCTTGGTCTGGAAGGTCGATGCGATCTTCAGCACTTCCTTGGGATTGTTGGCGGTGACCTGGTCATTGATCGCCTTGATGTAGTCGCGCGCCATGGTCGGCAGCAGGTCGCGGCAGATCCATTCCCAGATCGGGGTGAGGGTGTTGCGCGAGATCCGCCCCATATTGGCATGCTCGGGTGCGCCGTCGATCAGGAGCAGCTCGAGCGGCGCGAAGAAATAGCGCGAGGGACTGGTGGCGCGCGCCTGGGTCGATCCGTCCTTGCGAAACTCGGCGCGCAGGCGCGACTGGATCTCGGGCGAGCCCGGCATGTCGATGCCGCACAGCTCGAGCCGCTCGAGTTCGCTGAGCAGACAGCTCCGCGACAGCGGCGTGAGCCTCTGCAGGAATTCCGACAGGCGGTCGATCTCGTTCATGGCACGCAGTCTTTCGCAGCGTTTCCCGCAAGGCTCGCGGGCCCAATGCGTGGAGGCATTTGCGCGCTCTCAATCGTGCTAAGAAAGCAAGCCGCCGTTAATTAATTCGTAAAATCCGGGGAACCGGCGTCGGGCGGGGTTGGGTGGTGGAGCGGCTTTCCACCTCGCGGCTCAAGATTTGAGCGGAAATCTCAACCTTTGCGGGGACGGCGACAGCCCCGCGCAAGCACAAATTGTGCCGACGCCGTTGTTTGAGCGCAAAACTGTCGAAATCACCGTAGTCTTACGGAGCAAAAAGTTAACCACAGATCGCCTCCGGTTCCGCTAAATGAGTGACATGGGGTCACAGAATGATACGGCCACCGATTCGCGGCCGTCGGAACGGTACGAAAGCGGCGCTTCTCCAGCTGAAGAGCTCGATTTCGTCCGCCTGAACGCGGCTGGGGCCAAGGCGGCCGACGAGATGGCCGCGGCCATCGCCCGCGAGCTCAACGGCCCCCTCACGGCGCTGCTGCTTTACATGGGCGAGATCAAGCATCACAGCGATCAGCTCGCGCCTGTCACGGGTGACCGCGCCTATTTGCAGCGGGTGGTGGAGAATGCGCTGACGCAGACCGAGCGCGTTTGTGGCCTGGTCAAGCAGCTTGCGGGTCCTCACACGGGCGGCCCGCCGGTCCCGTCCAGGACCGAGGACGCCGAATCGAGAGCCGCGCGCGCGCCGCAGTCGCAGCGCGTGCCGAGCGCCGAGTTCCTCGGCCTGTCGGGCCAGAAGCGGCTGACCAAGCGCGAGCGCGAGGTGCTGAGGCTGATCAGCGAGGGCTATTCGAACAAGCAGGGTGCGCTTCGGATGCAGATCAGTCCGCGTACGTTCGAGAGCCATCGCGCGGAGGCGATGCGCAAGCTCGGTGCGCGCAACACCGCGGACCTCGTCCGTGCGGCGCTGCTGCATGCGATCGACTGAAGGTCTCGTATTGTGCCGTCCGCCGGCGGCGTGGGCCGCGCTTGAGCGATTGCTCGAGAAAGCCCGGGAATCCGATCGCGCTCAGAAATAATCTTCAGCGAAGGGACGCGTGCGCGGCGAGGGGCGCAGCGGCTTAAGCTCTTCCTTCGGTGCGTTGGGAATGATGGTGATGGTCCAGCGCGGCGGCATGCTCGATTCCTGCTCTACCACCGAACGCACGAAGCCGGTCACCGTCGATGCGCCAGCGGTCACCGTCGCCATCCGGCCGTTGAACTGCGCGATGCGGAAGCGACGAACTTCTTTCTGATCCGCGGTCTCGTATGTGAACATGGAAACCCTCCTGGTTTCCCGCGACTATCGCTACCTATGATTAGCCATCTGTGAAAATCCCAAACCGTAGAAGTACGGCGGGTTTGCACGCGCGAGGGGTTGGAGCGTTTTCGAGCGAAATGGATGCCGGTTCGCGTGAAGAAAACGCGTCAAAACAGGAATCTAGCCCTCCGGCTCCTGCGCGCGCGCGGCGGCGTAGGCGGCGTCCATCAGGTCGAGGAGGTCGCGGAATTCGGCGTCGCCGAGCTTCTCGGCGGTCTTCTCCAACCGCAGCGCCAGCGCAGCGAGCCTGACATAGCCGAACGTTCCCGCGGCGCTCTTCAGCGAATGCGCTTCGCGCGCGATCCTGGCGCGATGCTGCGCAAGCCAGAGCGCACGGAACAGTTGCAGGCGCGCACAGGTCTCGCTCCAGAACACGTCGCGCACTTCCCCGGCACCATCCTCGCCGATCTCGCGCACCAGCGCCTCGTACGCGCCCGGCTCGCGTGCAGTCTCGGCATCGAGCACTGTCTGCGCCGGCGCGACGGATACTTCAAACATGGCTTTGCCTGCCTCGATCACGATTGGCCCGCTGCGCGGCCCGTACCGGCGCAAGGCACGCTCGTGTCTACGGCATTCGAATTTCAGTTCCGGTAGCGGGACGCCCCGTATTTGCAGGCCGCAATTAGCCGCCGGTTTACCACGACGCGCCGGTCAGCGCGGGCCGAGCAGCCGGTCATACTGCGCCTTCACGGTGGCGTAGCATTCGCACGCCGTCCGGCGCAGGCCGTCCAGATTGAGGATCTGGATGTGGCCGCGGCTGTAGTGGATGAAATTGGCCTGCTGCAGGCTATTGGCGACCAGCGACACGCTGTTGCGCCGCGCGCCGATCATCTGCGCCATCGCCTCCTGGGTCAGCAGCAGCCGGTAGTCGCCCGAAAGGTCATGGGTGTGCAACAGACAGCGCGACAGCCGCGACTCCACGGGATGGGCGGCGTTGCAGCCCGCGGTCTGCTGGATCTGCACGTAGACCGCCAGCCCATGGCGCGTGAGCAGCGTCCGCAAGGTGGCGCTCTGATCGGCCGCGACGCGCAGCCGGTCGAGATCCACCACCGTCGCGACGCCGGGTACCAGCACGATTGCCGTATTCAGCGCGCATGCATCGCCCAGGGTCGAGAAAGCCCCGAACAGGCTGTCACGGCCGATCATGGCGACTTGCACATGCTCTCCCTTGGCGAGTTCCACCACCAGCGAGATGACGCCGCGATGGGGAAAGTAGGCGCGCTTGAGCGTCTCGCCGGTCTCGACCAGCACCGCGTCATGCGGCAGATCGACCGTACGCAGGTGCGGACGGATCAGTTCATAATCGTCTGCCGAAAGGGCGGACAGGAAACCGTTGGAGGGACGCACCATCGTTTCCAAAGCCGCCTCCCGTCTCCTGCACCTGCGACTCGCCGCAGGCGACGTCGCTTCCCGTGCGGGCAAGTTCCATCATGTTCCCGCCGGGATATATTGGCAATTGGGACAAGATGTCCGACCACGATGATCGCCGCTGCGTTGCTGCGTGCGCTTCGGCTTACGGGCTGATCGCGTCGCGGGCATCACCGCGAGGTTCCGACCAGGCGCGCGTGGCTGGCCTTCACCGCCGAATAGCAATCGCAGGACGTGGTCTCCAGCGCCAGCGGATCGATGATTTCGATCTGGCCGCGGGTGTAGCGAATGACGCCGGCACGCTGGAGCGCATGTGCGACCAGGGAAATGGCGTTGCGCCGCACGCCGATCATCTGCGCCAGCACCTCCTGTGTCAGCGGGAGGATTTCGCTGTCGCACAGGTCGCGGGCCCGCAACAGCCAGCGCGCCAGCCGTGCCTCGATCGGGTGGAGCGTGTTGCAGAGCAACGATTGCTGCGCGTGCGCGAGCATGGCCTGCTCATGGCGGACCATCAGGCTGCGAAACGCCGTGCTTGCGGCAGCAACCGTGCGGAAGGCCGTGATTTCGAGCATGGAAGCGGTTCCGGGGAACAGCACGACGGCGTCGGCCAGCGCGATGCCGTCGGCAAGCGCCGCACCGCCGCCCACGACGCTGTCGCGGCCCAGCATCGCGACTTCGATCGTCTGTCCTTCCGAAAGGCTGACCGTGATCGATACCGATCCGCCGTGCGGGAAGTAGATGTGTCTCAGCGCGGCACCGGCTTCACTCAAGACAGATTCCCTGACCATTTCGACCGTCGCGAGATGGGGACTCAGCAGATTCAAATCAGCCGCGTCGAGCAGTTGCAGCAACAGGTTGGGCGGCTGGTCGCTCGCGGTCATCAGGTCGATCCGGCGCGTTCGATAAATGCTCGGCATCGCGCTCTGTTCGGCGTCCAGTTGCGCGATGGCCAAAACATATTATACAGGTTGCGTCGCTATCCATATACCCGTTGGGAGGCAGACAGCCTGAGGCATTTGCGGCGGAAATGAGAATAGCGCGCTGATTCGCTCATGAGCCTGCGTGCCAATCCTGCGAGGATCGCAGGAAGAGGCGGCAAGGGGGCCATCATGAGCCGGAAGCATTGCATCCGCGGTGCCATCGGACGCCGGCCGAACCGCGCGGCCTCATTCGTTGGGCGCGCGCTTACAGCCCTCCAACATTGCTCCGATCCCTGGCGCCGGGTGGCGGCAGATCTTGCGTCCCTCGTCTTCCCCGTTCGGCCAACGAACCTCGCGACCATCCATTTTTCGGCTGAAAGCAAAGGAGAAAGGCGTGCCCCACGGTTCGATGATTGAATCGCCGAAACGGGAAGCTCAAATGGGGACAGATGGTCTGCGCCATATTCTCGTTGTCGACGACGACCCGATGGTCTGCATGGCCATCGAGATCTATCTCCAGCGCAACAATTTCCGGGTGACGATTGCCGAAGGAGGGGAAGCCGGACTCCGCGCCCTCGAACACGAACAGTTCGACCTGATGATCATCGATATCTTCATGCCGCACATGCGCGGGTTCGAATCGATCCGGCTCTTTCACGAGCGGGCGCCGGCCATTCCGCTGATCGCGATGTCCGGCTACGCCTTCGCAAATCTGAATTCGCCGGCCCCCGATTTCCTCCGGATGGCGCTGGAGCTCGGTGCGGCGCGCTGTCTGCGCAAGCCGTTCACGCCGCATGCCCTGCTCGCCGCCATCAACGATTGTCTGTCGGAGCACCGTCCCGATGCCGACGCCGCCTCCGCCGCACGGCTGGGTTAGCGCGGCACCAACCGCCTCGGACGCGGGGTAACCCTTCGTTTACCGCAATGGCTGGCCTTGGGGATCCCGGCACGCCACGAAGCGACGGTGGCGCGAGCGCCCCTGTTTGCAGGCGGCGCGATCCAATTGCGCGAAGGCGCGCATATCGTCCTTGACGCGCAGGCCTTTCGCGCGGGTCTCGCCCCGCCGTTATCGGCACGTTTACCCAACGCGTCTCGCGCTCGCGGCGCAGTGCCGATCTTGTTAAAAAACGCTGTCTCATGCGGCCGAACCGCAAACTTGTCTTCAATATCCGTATTAGCACGGAGGATGAAATTAACGGGACCGTGAAAAGGGATGTCTAACGATCCAGGGTAGGGCTTCCGTCCATGCCAAGCGCGGCTCAGGCGTAAAGGTCCAGGTCAGTAAGGCGTAGCTCATGGATGATCTGTTGCGGGAGTTTCTGACGGAGACCAGCGAGAGCCTGGACACCGTGGACAACCAGCTGGTGAAGTTCGAGCAGGAGCCGAACAACGCCAAGATCCTGGATAACATCTTCCGCCTGGT
>NZ_JAFCKS010000022.1 GCF_018129995.1 Bradyrhizobium sp. SZCCT0153 | reverse complement strand
ATATCGTCGTCGCAAACAAACCCGGATGAATCAAAAACCCTGTGGCCATCCTCAACATCAAAAAAGTAGCGGGGCATTGGCAACCTCCAGATTGCCAAGTTCTTGCAGATGGCATTGTTCCGATATGAGGCTTTCAATGTGCGGCCAGACGACTTGCCCGAAGGTGGGCGCTTTCTTCCTAAGCCCTACGATCCCGGTCAACTCACGACGATACTTCAGCAGTTAGCGGCCGATGCGTAGGCTTCGTGGAGAGTACGCCGCTCGATCTCGATTATGTGTGCCCGGTGGAATTAGCCCTGATGAAGCGCATCATCATCCAAGGAGCGATGAACCATGCCAACGGCGCTGAGATGACGAAGCTGCTGGCGACAACGGCGGGTATCCAAAAGAAGGCGTGGGACATCAGTGCGGCTATGCTCAAAATAGCGACCATGCCGACACCAAAGACGGCCGCATTCACCATGCAATAAATTAGCGCAGCAACCCGCAGTCGTGCCCAGCTATCGTTGTTCATAGGATTTCGTCTCCTTGGCTTCCTCGTCGCCCAAAAGCCGAATGATCGATTTGTGTCGAACTGGATCATTTGCCACATTGGGTTCGGCTAACAGCCGCCGATAGTGCTCCAGGTTTTGACGATGGACGAAAATGTCCATGCTTGCCCCTGAATCATGGCCCGTCTCCTGAACATTGAGGCCGGAGCGCTATCGAACTCTCAATCGCGGTAGGGCCTCAGGTGGTCGCGGTAACATGCGCGCACCGCACACCACAGTTGTGAGCAATACTGCTCAGGCTGATCGAATTGTTTTTTTGGCAAATCGAGCATGGCGGCGGAACCTTTTTGCGTGGGCAATCCTGGCGCGCTTCAATCGGCGCATCGGATGTTACGACTTCGGAAGTCACTTAATGGGCTTTCACATCATGCTGAGCGGGATGCTGACGGCTTCTGACCACGTCCGGTTTTGGCCCATAGCGAACAGGTCGGTGACCGCGCCGGATGTAGCCGCGCACGTCCGGCTCGATGTGGTCGGCCGTTCGGGTCCAACAGCACGAACCTCAGAGAAGCCCGCAGGCCGCCAGATGACGTCGCGCCCTGTCACTTGAGCGCCGGCACGCGCAATAACCCACGGGCGGGGCTGCGGCGCGATCTGGCGGGTGGTCTGGACTTGCTGCGGTGGGTCCAGATGAAGCTCCTCGCCGATCTTGGTCTCGGCTTCGATCCAGAGCCGGCCGGCACGATCTCGGATTTTTTTCAAAAAATATGGAGAGGGACGTCACCGAGCCGGGCTTAATTTAATCAAGGACGACGCCGGGAACTGAGGTGGCCGGGGGGAGTACGGCTCCCCTTGGAAAGGGGCTATCGATCCCCCCCCCCGAGGGGGGCGCCGAGTTTACCCCGGCGACGACTCCCATGTCGTGAGCGCAGCCGCTGCGGCGACCGGATCGGACTGGATGCGATAGACCGTCTGTCGGCTGAGGCCGGACTCTCTTGCGATCACGCTCACGCTTTGGCCGATCAGGTTCTGCACCGTCGCCAATTGCTTGCGGTTGAAGCTCGGCTTACGGCCACGATATTCGCCGTTGGCCTTGGCGTGCTCAATCCCGGCCCGCTGGGCTTCCTTCGTGGCCTCGGCCTCAGCTTGTGCGGACGCCGCCATGAACGCAATCAGCGCGTCTCGCACGGCCCTCTGCATCGGGTCTTTCGTGGCACCGTCGAATGTCAGATTGCTGATCACGGTCCTGATGATGACGCCGCGACGCATGAACTCGCGAATGGTCTCGGTGATGTCGTCATAGTTCCTGCCAAGCCGGTTGATCCAGCGAACGACCAGCGTGTCGCCTGACCGAAGCAGATCGAACAGTCTGCGGCCCTCAGGGCGTTCAGCAAGCCGGGTTGAGACCCCAGAGACGCCGTGATCAGACAGTACGTGATCGAAGCGGAAGCCAGCCGCCTCGGCCTGGGTGCGCTGATGGTCGAGGGTCTGCTCGGCTGTGGAGACCCGTGCGTAGAGGATGGTTGCCATGGGACACCTGTGTCCGTTGAGAGGGTGTCCGAATAAAAGCATGTCCGTTGATCATCGTAAACCCTAACGGACGCATTATTTGACGATTTTCGACCGTCCGCTACGGCATACCCCAACGGATGCCCTTTCGCTCGAAGACTGCACTCTGAGACGGGATGATGTCAGCCGCTCCTCGAACGAGACGCGGGGCGGCGCCGTCCACGCCAGCCGCTTCAAGACGTCGGCGATAGCGCAATAGCCGAGCGCTGCCCATGACGCGCCGGGCCTCGTTCAACGTTGCATCGGCTTGGCGTCCACGACGCGGGCTCCAGCGGCAGCTCGGGCGGTAACCAGCCCTCTCAGCTCGTCGAGTTGGGCCAGCACCATGTTCGGCGCCTGATCACCGAGGAGCGCATCGATGACTTCCTCGCTCGTCTTGCAGGTGCCGAACTCACCGGGCGCGCCAACTTCAATCCTGTCAGTCAGCATGCCGCAGAGCTTGGCCGCGAGCGCGAGGCTCTGCACGACGACGGAATGCTGCTTGGCCTGCCTGGCATCGGCGATGGTAGTCTGCAACTCGCCGAGGAGCGACTGCACCGTAACCCGCGCTTTTCGCTCCTGCGGAGCCGCCAGTTCGGCAAGGCGGGCTTGCAACTCAACATTCTTCAACAGCCGCGATGCGGCACTCTCGGCGACGTGGCCTTCGACGCCGTAGACGCGTCGATAGGCTTCGGCGGCGTTCCAGCCGTGCTTGCTGCCTTCGAGGAGCAAGTGGATGAAGCGTTCGTGCTTGAGGTTCTTGAGCGGGGCCATGGTGGCGAACCTATGCCCGCCATCGTGCTTCGCCAAGCCCGTGACGCCGTTACGGGCCGGAATGATTATGGCGGATTGAACTTCGCGTGCATCACCTCGCGAAGTTCTCGCGCGCGCGGCTACAGACTCCGTAGAAGCCGCGAGTCTTGGTTCCTTCATCGGGACTCTGCCGTGATGGTAGCCGAAGGCGGACGTCATGGCGCAGATCATCTCAGTGCCCTTGATCGCGGCGTGACGGCCGCCCTCTCCGCGCCCTTGCGGGCGACGGGCCACATCACGCCGCTGCACCGGACGAGCTGCTTCCCTCTGTGACACTCACGGATGAGCGCTGCCATTTCCGCATCCGCTCATTTGCCGCGCGGCTCTCGGCCTCGCTCCGAGCGAGATCATGCACCCCCGGCCTAGGACGAAATTGGGGACCCCGATTTCTAGTGTTCAAGTGTTCTTCATTAAACGGGTGACAGCATGTGTCACCTCTAGAGGCCATTTCTGTCACCTCTGGAGCCTGTTCAGGGGTGACAACTGCTGTCACCCCTGGCTGCGATGGAATCGTCAGGGTGAAGTCGACATAGTCGTGCTGTTCGGGAGCACGGCGCGCAATCCACCCACCCGTCGCCAGATCGTTGGCGGCGCGTATAACGGTTCGCTCGGAACACCCCAGTTCCTCCATCAACGTCTCGTAGCCCGGATTGCATTTCCCGGTTCTGCGGTTGAAGTGAAGCTCCATCAGTGCCATCGCGAGTGCAATGGCACGCGCGGGATACTTCTCGGACAGAGCCGTCTTCAAGAAGGCCTGTGCCCATTGGCGCTGTCCCTCTGCGCCCCTGACGACAATCGGTCGAGTGCTCATGACGACGACCCCGCCGTGATCAGGCCGAGCTTGATCGCCTGCCGGTACGCCGCACCAGCAGCGGCAGCGAACTTGCCGAGTTGGGCCACCGAGATCGTCAGGCCCCGCTTCGTCGGGATCATGAAGCCCGATGAGGACTCGTATTGGCGGACGTCGAGGAGCTGATGGCCGTTGAATTCCTTCAGCGCGAATTGAACGGCCCGCGATCGATCACGCGGGCCGCGCCAAATGGCGGCGAGGTGAATGCCATCGCGCAATTGGGCTTGCGATGAGTATTGCGCGGGGGCCGGTGTCGGCTTTATATCGTCGCTGCTTGTGATCGTTGACGACATCCGCGCTGGCCTGTTTCCGCAGGCCGGCGCTTCTTTTTTCACGCAGACAGCTCCAGTGCTTGAGGCAAAACGTCGCCGCCCGCAATCGCGGCGCGGCCTCTCGGTGTGATTGTCAGGATGATTGAGCGCCTGCTGCCCGCGCCGATCCTATGGCGCCGGATCATTCCAGCGCGCACCAGGATGTCGGCACTCCACGTCAGCGATCCCCGATGCACGATGCCGAGCGCGCGGCAGGTCTCGATGGTGGGGGCGTGGCCTCCGACACGGCTGAGGTGATGCAGCACGGCGCGCCGCAACGGGTTTTCGATGACTTGGCTGGGGGGAATCTGGTGACGGCCCATACGCAACTCCGGCCCTGATCGGGGACCGCGCATGGCACCATCGCCATGGGCGATCATTCGCCCCTATCGATGATTCCGGTTTCAAGCAAGATAAATTGTTGGCGGCAAAAGCTCGAAGACCCCTTAAATCGCAAGGTTTTCTGACGGTTCGCGATACGCCGTTACATTGCCGTTGCGTCGCGTTACGTCGCATTGCGAGCGCGTGCGGCGGGCCAAATTCTTGGTTCGCAACCCCCCGAAAGTCCTTGGCATCAGCATGGGAACAATGATAGCAGTCTGCTAGACAATCTATAGCAGTCTGCTGGAGGGACCGTGACGGAAAAGAGCGCAGACGTGGTTCAGGTGAACGTGCGGCTCCCGGTGGCCTTGCGACGTAAGCTCACGGCCGATGCGCGACGAAACAAGCGCAGCTTCAACGCCGAGCTGGTGCACCGGCTTCAGGAATCATCCTCCGGCCCGCCCACCACGACAGGCGAAGACATTGCGAGACTTGCCGCCACCGAGGCCGTGGAGCTGACCTTGCGGCGCCTCGGCATCGAGCCGAAGGGCTGAGCCCATGACACCATCATCGCGGCGTCGCCGCCTTTCTAGCCCCTGTCAGGAGTATGGGCACCAAGCGAGTTGAAACGTCCTATCCGCCACGCGCAATGAGACTGGAGCACGCGGCAGCTTACCTCAGCATGAGCCAGAGCAGCTTTCTCCGGCTCGTCGAAGAGCGAGCCATGCCGGCGCCGACGAAGATCAAGGGCATGACGGTTTGGGACAGGCATGACCTCGATGATGCTTTCGAGGAATTGAAACGCGCCAGCATCCGTAAGGTGCGGAACACCATGGATGAACTGATGGGGATCACCGATGGCGAAGAAGGCTAAGGACGGCAAACGGCAATATCTTTATCGCCAGCCGCAGGCGAACGGCACCTGTTACGTCTATTTCCGGGACCCGCGCAACAGAAAGCTGACGCGCCTTCCCGATGATGAGACCTCCGAGGAGTTCGCCGAGGCCTATGACCCGCTCCTGCGCGCGGTGAAGCAGGCGAACGCGCCGCGCCCCGCTCCCCGCAGCAAGGATCAGCTCGGTCGCTGGAAGAATCCGCGAGACTACAAGATCGATCCCAAGATCATCTTCCGGCCCGGCTCGGTCGGCTGGTTCATTGACAAATACAAGACGTCCGACTTCGGCATGCTCAAGCTCTCGCCGGGCACCCAATACAATTACGGCTTCGCCTTAGATTTGATGAAGAAGGAAATCGGCACCGCCATCCTGCACGATCTCAACCAACGCAACATTGACGTCTACACCAGCGGGATCGCAGATCAGAAAGGCGGCGCGGTCGCGGATCAGCAGCGCAGCCTGATCACCAACCTCTGGCATTTCGCCAAGCGCTTCGCCGAGTTCAGGCCGGGTGACAAGCTCTGTCCGACTATCGGCGCAATCCAACATTATGAGCACGACGGGGTCGGCATCTTGGCTTGGCCGGACAACGTCTACGACGCGGCTGTCACCAAGGCGAGGCGCCATCTCGTCGAGATCATCAGCGGGCTCCGCTACACCGGCCAGCGCGGCAGTGACCTCGTCAACATGCGATGGGACGATTACGACGGCCGGCGCATCAACGTCGTCCAGCAGAAGACGGGCGAGCGCATCTGGATTCATTGCCCGGCGCCGCTCAAGAAGATGCTGGACACGATGACGCGTTATGATGCGGTCTACATCTTCACCAGCAACTGGAAGCGCCCTTACAAGCACGCCGGGACGCTGGGAACGGCGATCCGAAACCTCGTCCAGAAGAAGCTCAAGTTTGCCGACTACTCGATGCACGGGCTCCGCAAGAACGCCGGGATGGAGTTGGCGCTGGCCGGATGCTCGGTGCCAGAGATCATGGCCGTGCTCGGCCACCAGTCGCCGAAGATGGCGATGTTCTACGTGAAGCAGGCCGACAAGGTCAGGCTCGGCGAGACCGCGACCGCGAAGCTCGAAGTCTATCTGGAGGATCGTGGCGCAGAGCGCGTGTGCTATGCCGAAGAGCGCATCGCCGAACGCCGGGCCAGCATTAAGCGCGTCAAGTAGACGGACAGCCCGTGAACGCGGGCTGGTAAAACATGCGAACGGATGACGAAAACTGGTAAAATAGTGGCCTGGTAAGTCGTTGAATCTGCTCGAAACCCGTAAAAGTTGCCGAATTGCGACAATTCCGCGGCGCATCTGCCACGGCGGACCGGCGCATCCACAGGGCATGCCGGGCCGGCGCCAGCCGGCGGAACGGATTCCCGTCCTTCCGGCTTGATCCCGCATGGACAGGTTCTTTCTCGCGATGATGGTTTCGGCCGTGCTGCTGCTGATCGTGGCCGCTGACCTCTTGGTCAACGGCCCGAGCCTGGAGGCGCGGTCGGTGAACCTCGCCTCCACGATGCCGGTTTCAACCCGGCTGGTCAGATAGGTCTGAGGACGCGCGCCCCAGGCCGAATGACCTTTTGCATGTTCCAGAGGAACATTTCAGCCCGGATCGGACTTCTGCTCACCGCGTCAGCCACAACGGCCAGCGCGATCCGGACAGGCTCAGCTCCGCTTTGGTAGGGGAGCTGAGCCACCGTCCGGTTCGAAAAACTAGCCCCCGCTCCGATAGACCTGGATATCGAGATCCCGGATCTTCTTCCGCAGCGTGTTGCGGTTGAGGCCGAGCAGGTCGGCTGCGCGGATCTGGTTGCCGCGGGTGGCGGCGAGCGCAGCCGTCAGCAGCGGCACCTCGATCTCCTTGAGGATGCGGTGATAGAGCCCCGGCGGCGGCACGCCGTTCGGAAAACCCTGGAAGTGCGAGGACAGATACGCCTCCACCGCGCCACCGAGATTGTCGACGCCCTGCTGGACGGCGGCACCCGCACTGACCGTGGGTGGGGCCAGCTCGCCGTCGATGACGGAGCCGGTGATCACGTCCTGCGGATAGAGCGCCGCGAGGCGCCGCGCCAGGTTCTCGAGCTCGCGCACGTTGCCCGGCCAGCGGTGCTGCTTCATCCGCTCCAGCGCCAGCGTGTCGAGCTTCTTCGGCGGCAGGCCGTCCTTCTCGGCCAGCGTGAAGAAGTGCCGCACGAGGTCCGGCAGGTCCTCGATGCGCTCGCGCAAGGGGGGAAGCCGCAGCGGCACGACGTTGAGGCGGAAGAACAGATCCTCGCGGAACAGGCCCTGCTGGATCAGGACGCGCAGGTCCTTGTTGGAGGCCGCGACGATGCGCACGTCGGTCTTGATCGGAGTGCGGCCGCCGACGGTGGTGTATTCGCCCTGCTGAAGCACGCGCAGCAGGCGCGTCTGCGCCTCCATCGGCATGTCGCCGATCTCGTCGAGGAACAGCGTGCCGCCCTCGGCCTGCTCGAACCGGCCCGAGGCGCGGGTGTTGGCGCCGGTGAAGGCGCCGCGCTCATGGCCGAACAGTTCGGACTCGATCAGGTCACGGGGGATCGCGGCCATGTTGACCGCGACGAACGGGCCGTTGCGCCGCTTGCCGTAATCATGCAGCGCGCGCGCCACCAACTCCTTGCCGGTGCCGGACTCGCCCGTGATCATCACGGTGAGATCGGTCTGCATAAGCCGCGCCAGCACGCGGTAGATTTCCTGCATCGCCGGCGAGCGGCCGACCAGCGGGATCGCCTCCATCTCGGCGTCCTCGTCCGGCGACGAGATCCGCTCCTTCGGCTCGGCCAGCGCGCGGCCGACGATGGCGATCAGCTCCTTCAGGTCGAAGGGTTTTGGCAGATATTCGTACGCTCCCCGCTCGGAGGCGCGGATCGCCGTCATGAACGTGTTCTGCGCGCTCATGACGATGACGGGCAAATTCGGCCGCATCTTCTTGATCCGCGGCAGCAGGTCGAACGCGTTCTCGTCGGGCATCACCACGTCGGTGATGACGAGATCGCCCTCCCCCTGGCTGACCCAGCGCCACAGCGTCGCGGCATTGCCGGTGAGCCTGACCTCGTAGCCGGCGCGGGATAGTGCCTGATTGAGAACCGTGCGGATGGCGGTGTCGTCATCAGCAACGAGAATGCTACCTGCGGGCATCGTTAATCCTCATTTTGCCCCCTGTGATGCAGACGACGACTTCCCGGCAGAGCCGTCGCGACTGCTTTGATCGGCATGTTTCACCGATGTGGAATACATCGGCATCAGCACGCGGAAGGTGGTCCTGCGCGGCTGAGATTCGCATTCGATGATGCCCCCGTGATCGCCGATGATCTTCGCGACCAGGGCGAGGCCCAGACCCGAGCCGGTCTGCTTGGTGGTCACGAAGGGATCGAACAGGTTGGGCAGAAGATCGTCCGGCACGCCTGGTCCATTGTCCTTGACGCAGAATTCAAGCGGCAGAGATACCCGGGATTTTTGACCGGGGACTGACAGACGCACGCCGGGACGGAACGCGGTGGTGAGCTGGATCTCGGCGTCGGGAACGTCGATCAGGGCTTCGGCGGCGTTCTTGACCAGATTGAGGAACACCTGGATGAGCTGATCCTGGTTCGCCAGCACCGGCGGCAGCGAGGGATCGTAGTCCTCGACGAAACGGATGTTGCGGGCAAAGCCCGATTGCGCCAGCCGTTTGACGTGATCGAGCACGGAATGGATGTTGACGGGGCCACGGACCACGGGACGTTCGTCGCCGAACACTTCCATACGGTCGACCAGCGTCACGATGCGGTCGGCCTCGTCGCAGATCAGCCGCGTCAGCATGCGGTCTTCCGAGGAGGCCTGCTGCTCCAGAAGCTGCGCCGCGCCGCGGATGCCGGAGAGCGGATTCTTGATCTCGTGCGCCAGCATCGCCGCCAGCGCGATCACCGAGCGCGCGGCGCTGCGATGGGTGAGCTGGCGGTCCATCTTGTCGGCGATGGTGCGTTCCTGGAGCATCACCACGATATGTCCGGGCCGCTCGGTCAGCGGCGCGACGTGGAGATCGACCTGGCGGTCGCCGCCCATGCGCGGCGTGCCCAGATCGACCTTGTATTCGTTGACCGGCGAATTCGACGAGCGCACCTGGTCGATCAGCGCCAGCAACGGGCTTCCGAACGGCACCAGCTCCTTCAGCGACTGCCGCTTCAGGAACTGCGTCGAGATCTCGAAGAAGGCTTCGGTCGCGATGTTGGCGGCGACGATCTTGCCGTCCGGCCCGATCATGAGCACGGGATTGGGAAGTGCGTCCAGGATGGCGTCGCTGTCGGACGGAAGCGGCCGACGATGTTCAACGGCTGAGCTCATGCAGCAGCGCTCCATGCGAAGTCGTCGAAGGCATCTTGCAGGGACTGGTGGACGCGGCCCGGATCCTCCGAGGTGAGGATCTTCTGGCGCCAGGATTTCAGCGTCTCGGCCGGCGCACGACTCACATCGGCCGCAACGTCGAGCGCCCAGCCGAGATGTTTTCGCGCGTGCCTCAGGCCGATGCGCAGGCCGTACAGCGCGCAGACACCCTCATAGAGCGTGCGCACGTAATGGAGCTGCGTCTTGAGCGACGGCGTGGCTTCCGCTGCCCCGCCCTTCAGGCGGCGGCCGATCTGGCCGGGCAGCCAGGGCTGGCCATTGGCGCCGCGGCCGATCATCACGGCATCGGCGCCGGAGGCTTCCAGCGCCGCGAGCGCCTTCTCGTAAGACGTGATGTCGCCATTGACGACGAGCGGAATCGAGACGGCCTCGCGCACGGCGCGGATCGCATCCCAATCGGCCTCGCCCTTGTAGAACTGGCAGCGGGTGCGGCCATGCACGGTGACGAGCTTGACGCCGGATGCCTCCGCGCGGCGCGCCAGTTCCGGCGCGTTGCGCGTGAGGTCGTCCCAGCCGAGCCGCATCTTCAGCGTCACCGGCACCTTCACCGCCGCGATCGTCGCCTCGATCAGGCTGACGGCATGGTCGAGGTCACGCATCAGGGCCGAGCCGGACTGGCCGCCGGTGACGTGACGGGCCGGACAGCCCATGTTGATGTCGATGATATCGGCGCCTTCGGCCTCGGCGATCCGGGCGCCCTCTGCCATCCAATGCGTCTCGCAGCCGGCGAGCTGGACTACATGCGGGCCGATTCCCGTGGCTTTGCAGCGCAACCGGGACATCCGATGGCCATTGGCGAGCTCGTCGCTGGCGGTCATTTCGGACACGACCAAACCGGCCCCCAGCTCCGCGGCCAACCTGCGGACGGGCGAGTCCGTCACCCCCGACATCGGCGCCAGGAAGACCGGGGCGGCGACATCAATATCGCCTATTTTCAACGGCTTAGAGCCAGATAATGCCGAGCCGGTCACAGGGGTCTCGTTGCGTAGGCAGGGCCTCATCGCGCCTGCCATGATCTATCTTGCGCACAATTCTTGTGCAGTCAAGCGTCATGCCTACAGTTTAGACAGTTCTGCAAATCTTTCAAGTGCAGTGCAACAAAATGCTGTTTCCCACAATCCAGGGAAACCCCCTTTTTTTGCGGGCCTGTCGTGCTAGAGGCATGCGGCCATCACCCCACTCCCGAGTTCTCCTCATTATCAACTGAGTATTTGAGTCCTATGGCGAAATCACAGCGCACCGCAGTCGTTCTTGTCGCGGCCGGACGCGGCCTGCGCGCAGGTGCTGGTGGGCCGAAGCAATATCGCGAGATCGGCGGCGTGCCGGTGATCTATCGCGCCATGGAAGCCTTCAGCGGTCACGCCGAGGTGTTCGCGGTGCAGCCGGTGGTGAACCCCGACGACAGCGCCATGTTCACGGCGGCGGTCGCAGGACTCAAGCACGAGCCGCCGACAAATGGCGGCGCGACCCGGCAGGCTTCCGTTCTCGCCGGTCTCGAAGCGCTTGCAAAGCACAAGCCGGACATCGTCCTGATCCACGACGCCGCGCGGCCCTTCGTCTCGGACGGCGTGATCTCGCGCGCGATCGAGGCGGCGAGCCGCACCGGCGCCGCGATCCCCGTCGTTCCCGTCACCGACACCATCAAGGTCACCGGCGCGAGCGGCCAAGTCGAGGACACGCCGGACCGGGCTCGCCTGCGAATCGCGCAGACGCCGCAATCCTTTCGTTTCGACGTCATCCTCGAGGCGCATCGTCGGGCGGCAAAGGACGGGCGCAGCGATTTCACCGACGATGCCGCGATTGCCGAATGGGCGGGATTGACGGTTGCAACCTTTGAAGGCGATGTTGCCAATATGAAGCTCACCACCCCCGAGGATTTCGTGCGCGAGGAAGCGCGCCTGGCCAGCCTGCTCGGCGACATCAGGACCGGCACGGGCTATGACGTGCACGCTTTCGGCGAGGGCGACCATGTCATGATCTGCGGCGTCCGCGTGCCGCACAGCAAGGGCTTCCTGGCGCATTCCGACGGCGATGTCGGCCTGCATGCGCTGGTCGACGCCATTCTCGGCGCGCTCGCCGATGGCGATATCGGTTCGCACTTTCCCCCGAGCGACGCCAAGTGGAAGGGCGCCTCGTCCGACCAGTTCTTGAAATACGCTATCGAACGTGTCACCGCGCGGGGCGGCCGCGTCGCCAATCTCGAGGTGACGATGATCTGCGAGCGGCCGAAGATCGGCCCCTTGCGCGACACCATGCGCGCGCGCATCGCCGAGATTTCCGGTGTCGACATCTCCCGCGTCGCTGTGAAGGCGACGACCAGCGAGCGGCTCGGCTTCACCGGCCGCGAGGAAGGCATCGCGGCCACCGCAAGCGCCACCATCCGCCTGCCGTTTAACGAGAAGACTTGGAGCGCCTAGTCCATGGCCGGCAGCGACGCACGCGCCCTCTCCCGCTCGCTGCTCGATCTGTGCCGGATGCGCAAGCTGACGATCGCGACCGCCGAGTCCTGCACCGGCGGGCTCGTCGCAGGCGCACTGACCGACATCCCCGGCTCGTCCGACGTGATCGATCGCGGCTTCGTCACCTATTCCAATGACGCCAAGCGCGCGATGCTGGGGGTCGAGGCCGGGACGCTTGCCAATTTTGGCGCCGTCAGCAAGGAGACCGCGACCGCCATGGCGGTCGGCGCGCTGGAGCGTGCCGGCGTCGATCTCGCGGTCGCCATCACCGGCATCGCCGGTCCGGGCGGCGCCACGCCGGGCAAACCGGTCGGTCTCGTCCATTTCGCGGTCGCCGCGCGCGACGGCCGCATCGTCCACCGCGAGCATCGTTTCGGCGCGATCGGCCGCACCGCCGTCCGTCAGCGCTCCGTCGTCGAGGCGCTGCGCATGCTGATGGATCTTGCCCGCGGCCCGCAGGCGGCGACAAAGCCCCGCCGCGCCGCCGCAGCCACTCGTCTGCGTCCTCGCGTGACCCGCTCGCCGCGCCGGCATGTGGCCAAGCGCAGACCGCCGCGGGGCTGAGACCTCGCGCCGCCGCGAGCAGCGCGCTGGCGTGATCGAGCACGTGCTGCCTGACCGCATCGGCATCCGACGGCTTCAGCTTCGCGCTCACGGTCAACTCCACGACGGGCGCTGCGGGATTGGCGGCATCGATGACCTTCGACACATTGACCGCCGGTGCGGCCTTCTCGTCGATCCGCGGGTCGCCGTCCCGGATATGGCTGCGCTCGTGCGGGCCACAATCTCTTGCGTTGCCCGACGGGCAAAACACGCCATCGATGGGTCGACGCCGGCCGACGAAAAGATTCCACTTTACCGAAATTCGGCTTTGGCGTATTCCTGCGCCACCTCATCCCCAGTCAGAGGGGCGTATCGCGATCGTCACGAAACGCGGGATGGGTTGTGGCGGACGCTGGCAGCACTGGCGCGAAGGGC
>NZ_JAFCKS010000021.1 GCF_018129995.1 Bradyrhizobium sp. SZCCT0153 | reverse complement strand
GAGCACGGCATAAGCCGTCCAACCACTGCGCAGGGAAGGCCGAGTGATTGGCTACACCTGTATGCTGCTGTGCGGTTTTCTCTGCGTGTGCTTTTCGCGCAGCGGACCGCGGGTGCCAGTCGGCACCCGGCCTTCCCTGCGCCCTCTTGGCTCAAAGAGGGTGGAGCGACCAAGCAAAGCTCGGGCGAATTGCGCCGCGAGGATGCGAAGGCGTGCCTGCGATTCAAGATGCGAGTTGGAAGAGCATATCTGCCGCCTCATGCCCCGTCATTGCGAGCACAGCGAAAAAATCCAGACTGCCACGAGGGATTCTGCTCCGTCGTTGCGCGTCTCACCCCTGGCTCGCCATGCGTGTGCGGTCGAGGTGTCCCTCGATCTTCGGGCGGTCGCGGGTACGCTCAAAACTGGTGCAGAGCAGTTCGGTCTCCTCGAGCGAGACCGGGGCGCGATACAGCCGGCACATGAATTCGGCCGTTGTGCGCCCCTTGCCGGCACCCGGGCCGGCGCCGGGGCTGCGTTCGGCGAGAAACATGCAGTCCCGGCAGATGCTGGCATCGAGGCGTTGATGTGCTGCGTCGAGGTGATTGAGGATCTCCCGCAGCGAGTCGCGCAATCTCACGCACTCGTCCGTCCCAAGCGCCGTGACTGCGTTCAGCACGTGATTGATCGGATCGTGCTGGTTCAGGCATTTCTCGCCCTGCGCGGTGACGTGGAGCACGACGGACCGCTTGTCCTCGTGCGACGGCTTTCGCACGAGGTAGGACTTGCTCTCCAGCGTCTTCACGATCTGCGATGCGGTCGCCCTAGTGGCGCCGATGAAGCCGGCCAGCGCGGACGGTGTACGCGAAAACCGGTTGGCGCGGCCGAGAAAGCGCAGTGCCATCCATTCCCGATCGCGCAATCCATGCTGATTGCCTTCGAAATACCAGGCCCTCGCCGCCTGAACCAGCAGCTCCACGGCTTCTCGTGCCACTGGCATGAATTTACCTCGTCCCCGGAGCTTCGTCTGCGGCGTCCCGAAGCCGCCATGCGCCCAGGCTCTCGAATTCTTCGAGGGGCGTCAGACGATTTGTGGCGTCCAAAGAGCACGTCGCGCCCGGGTCTTGCTCGAAGGCACGGACTGCAGCGGACACGACCGGGACCAATGGGCGTCGCGTCGTCAGGAGCAAGAGATTGCGTCGCTGATGGCATGCCAATGGCGTCGTCGCCGCACGGGAGCCCGAGTTGCCGTCGCCAGCAGACGATGGATCGGAGAAGTTCAACCGAAGCCCCTGAAGTTCAAGTCACACGCAGACGTTTCTTATCTTCCATCGAAACGATGAATGAGCTTCTCAACAAAATCAAGTAGAGACACTCTCGGAGACTGGATGTCTCTGCAATCGAATGTAACGTTCAAGACAATCCCGCTCTTCGGGACACATGATGGTGAACAACGTTCGACGAGTTACATGCACTTAACTGTGCGACGGTTTGATTGCACGGCACTTTGTTGTCTGTCGTTGATGCAGGTTGATCGAAGCTTGTGCATGATGACGCTGTGCTTCGGCACGTCATCCACAACCTGTGCGTTCTGACGGAGAATCGCCAAGGGAACTCACAGGAATTGCACGTTGCGGTTGTTGCGGCGCGGATCGAGTAATCGCCGGCCCCGTCGCTTCGGCATCAGCTGCCCCGATTCGCTCAACCGAACGGTGGAAGCGCTGGCGATGGAAACCGGTGGCGGCTGCGCGCGCATGCGCCGGGAGCGTGGCGGCATGCGCAATTGCCTGTCGAAACAATGAGCAAGGCGCGATTGCGGGGGCGCCGCGCGCCGTCTCGTCCTGCTAGTCGCCCCTGAGCATGTCCCGGAGCTCGCGGAAGGGATCGGCGCTTGGCGGAGCCGAGGCGTCCTGCCGCATCGCGCCGTAGATTCTCGGAACCATGTCGACCGCCTGATCGAGACCCGAATCACGTCCCGACTGGTATCCGCCCATCAGGCGAAGGTCGCGCGTGTCCTCGTATTTGGCGATCATGGCGCGCAGCTTGCTCACCAATTCGCGCTCCTCGGGATCCCAGACGTTATGGGCGAGGCGGGAGACCGAAGCCAGAACGTCCACGGCCGGATAGCGCGCCTGGTCGGCGATGTGGCGGCTGAGCACGATGTGCCCATCGAGTGTGCTGCGGATGGTGTCGGCGATCGGCTCGTTGTAATCGTCGCCGTCGACCAGCACGGAAAAAATCCCGGTGATCGTCCCGGATCCCTCCTCGCTAGGTCCGGCGCGTTCCAGAAGGCGCGGCAGATCGGTGAAGACGGTGGGTGCATAACCGCGCGCCACCGCGGGCTCACCGGCCGCAAGCGCGACCTCGCGGGCGGCATGGGCAAAGCGCGTGATCGAATCGACCATGAGCAGGACCGATTCGCCGCGGTCGCGGAAATATTCGGCGACCGCCATGGCTGTCTTCGGTGCCAGCCGCCGCATCATCGGGCTCTCGTCTCCCGTCGACACGATCGTGACGGCGCGATGACGGTCGGTGCCCAGCACGTCCTCGATGAACTCGCGCACTTCGCGGCCGCGCTCGCCGACCAGGGCCAGCACGACGGTGTCGAAGCCCTGGCTGCGGGCCAGCATCGCGAGCAGCGTCGATTTGCCGACGCCGGACCCGGCAAAGATGCCGACGCGCTGGCCGGCGCAGATCGGGGCGAACAGGTCGATCACGCGCACGCCGGTGCGCAGCGACTTGTGCACGCGCGCGCGCTTCATGGCCGAAGGCGCCTCCGCCTCTGCCGAGACCGCACGCGATCCCGGCGTCAGCGGGCCTTGCCCGTCCAGCGGCGCCCCGAGCGCGTTGATGACGCGGCCCTTCCAGCTCGGATCGGGCGCGAAGGACAGGGGCGGCATCCGGTACGCGACCGAACCGAGGCCGCCGGCGAATTGCCGATCGAACGGCTTGGCGATGATGCCCTCGCTGTCGATCCTGATCACCTCGCCGATCTGGGGCTTGCCGCCGGAGTTGACGCCGATCAGTTCACCGAGCCTGACGAAGCGCGACAGGCCGGAGACGCGGAAATGCGTCGGGGCGATCTCGGAGATCGCGCCGCTGACGCTTGCCAGGGGAGTGCTCTGCTGAAGCTCCAGCAGCGCCCACTCGAGTTGCCGAAGAGCGTTCAAGGAAACCGTCCAACCTCATTGCGCGCGAGGCGCAGTCTACTTGCCGGGTTCGCCCAGCGTCCGGATTGCGTTCTGGAGCGAGCTCTCGGTGCCCTCGATCATCGAATTGGTGCCGTCGAAGGCGCGCGAAGCTGCGATCAGCTTCGTCAATTCCATCATCGGATTGGCGCCGGAGCCCTCGACATAGCCTTGCTTGAAGCCGTCGCGCGAGAAATCGGCGATGGCGGTCGCAGGCCGGTCGGGCGTGACGCCCGAATTGCCGTAGCGGTCGAGATTGGCGTCGGCGGGAATGTTGAACAGACCGATGGTGCCGATCTCGTTGTTGTCCTGGGTGATCGCGCCGCTGCGCGCGATCGAGATCGGCCCGCCGTTCGGATCGAGCGTGATCGGCGCGCCGCCGGAATCGATGACGGGAAAGCCGGCCACGGTCTGAAGGTCGCCGTTGGGCGCGATCTGGAGGCGGCCGTCGCGCGTATAGACCGTTCCGTTCGGGCCGGCGAAGGCGATCCAGCCCTGTCCGACCACGGCGACGTCGAGCGGGTTGCCGCTCTCGGTGATGCTGCCTTGCTCGCGCGAGATGATGTTGTCGCCGGGCGAGGAGAAAGCCACCGGGTTCGCCCCCGCCCTGGACAGCACGGTCTCGAATTTCACCACGTCGGTGCGGAACGCCGCCGTGTTGACGTTGGCGACGTTGTTGGCGATCGTCTGGAGGCGCTTTTCGAGGGCGACCTGCGCCGACAATCCCACATAGAGAGCCGATTGCATGACTTACCTGTTGAACCGGATGTTCTGAAGGGTCGTGAGGAGGTCCGTGTCCACGCTGGCCGACGCCGACGCGCCGCCGATCAGGACCAGCGCGGGGTTGGTCGAGCTATCGCTCTGCGCCTGGGTGGCATCCCACATCGCCGCGAAGCGCTGGACGAATTTGGTGACCTTGGTCGGGTCCTGGAAATCGGTGAGGTCGATCTTGTCCGTTATCATCTTGGCCTGGGCATCGATGTCGGACGAGCTGATGGTCGACGACCAGCCCATTGCGGTCTGGACGACCTGCGTCAGCGCCCTGTCGGCGAGGATCTGGTAGGCATTGGTGATCGTGGACGCCTTGCGGGTGAAATAGAGCGCCAGCCGCAGGCCTTCGTTCTGATCGCCGGCTTTCTGTTCCATGGTCTGCGTGACGTACTGGGTCGCCGTGCCGGTCGTGGCCTGGGTGCTCTGGGTCGCCTGGTCGCCGAGGGCGGCGAAATTGAAGGCCGTGGCGAATTCACGGTAGCGCGTGTCGGAGAGCTTGTTGGCGAAGGCGTCCTTGTCCGAGACGCCCTCCGTCAGCACCTTGCGCATGAACGCCTTGGCGTAGGTCATGTCGCTGAGGCCATAGGCCTTCATCGCATAGGAGTAGAGGCGATAATCCTTCAGGAAATCGTCGATGGTCTTCACGCTGCCGATGTGGCTGAGGAAATAGTCGGTGTCGCGGCTGACGTCCGGCTGCGTCGCGACCTGCGTCAGCGACTTGCCCATGTCCTTGGTCAATCTGGTGTAGTCCGCGATGGTGGATAGCATGACACACGCCCCTCTGGCCGCCCTTGCGGCACCGTCCCAAGCTGCCGTGAATTGCTTGTGCGAGGCTGGCGACCGGATAGCCAGCTCCACGCAAGGCTCGCCGACTAGATATTCCCGATGGGATCGGTGATGGAGCGGCGCGTTGGGCAGTTTCGTGGGGATCGTCATCACGGTAGCGGCACTGCTGGGCGGATTTGCCGCCATGGGCGGGCATCTGGCCGTGCTCATGCAGCCGTGGGAGTTCGTGATCATCATGGGCACCGCGGCCGGTACCTTCATCATGGCCAATCCGTGGAAGGTGGTCGCCGATACCGGGCTGGCGTGCGTGCAGGCTGTGACGGGGGCGGTGCCCGGCCAGCGCTACTATCTCGACCTACTCGGCGCGCTGCATGCCCTGATGCGGGAGCTGCGGGGCAAGGGTCGTAACGAGATGGAAGCGCATATCGACGACCCGGCCTCCTCCGAGATCTTCAAGGCGTTCCCGAGCGTGCTCGGCGATCCGTCGCTGCTCCAGTTCATCTGCGACTACGTCCGCCTCATCATCATGGGGAATGCGCGCACGCACGAGATCGAGGCGCTGATGGACGAGGAAATCCACACCATCGTGAAGAGCAAGCTGATGCCCTACCATGCGCTGGTGGTGGTCTCGGAGGCGCTGCCTGCGCTCGGCATCGTCGCCGCAGTGCTTGGCGTCATCAAGGCCATGGGCGCGCTCGACCAGTCGCCGAAGCTGCTGGGCGGCTTCATCGGCGCCGCCCTGGTCGGCACCTTTGCCGGCATCTTCCTGTCCTACGGCCTCATCTCACCCTTCGCGCTGAAGGTCAAGATGACGCGCGAGAAGCGTTGCCGGCCCTACATCATCGTCAAGCAGACGCTGCTGGCGTTCATGAACGGCGCCATGCCGCAGATCGCCGTCGAGCATGGCCGCAAGATGATCTCGAGCAACGAGCGGCCGTCGATCGACGTCGTCGAGAACGAGACGATTGCGGGTCCCAAGGCCGTGGTGACCGAGGCTGAACCCAAGGCCGCCCGCGCATGATGATGGAAGACCTCGACGTCGATCAGCGCAAGCAGCTGCCGAACTACCTGCTGGACGCCGCCGGCATCTCGATCGAGCGGATGCCGATGCTCAATGTGATCTTCGATCGCATGGCGGCATCGTGCACGGACAGCCTCCAGCCGATTGCCGGAACGCCGTGCTATTTCTCCGTCAATGGCATCACCAACGACCGCGTCGGTGTCATCATCAAGGACTACGAGGCCAACGCGGTTGCGGCCGTGCTCTATGCCGAGCAGTGGGACTCCCGCATCATCATCATGCTCGACCGCGACTTCGTGTTCACCATGGTCGAGGCGATGTTCGGCTCCGACGGCGCCGAGCCGCCGCTCGACGTCGAGCGCACCTTCTCGAACATCGAGATCCGCCTGGTCCAGGCGCTGTTCGAGCGGTTCGCCAAGGCGCTGCAATCCGCCTTCGCCGGCACCTCCAACGTCACCTTCCGCGTGGAGCGGGTCGAGACCGCCATGGCCTCGCTGGCGATCGGGCGGAGCGGCAACATGTCGATCTGCGCGAACATCATGTTGCAGGCGCTTTACCGCGGCGGGCAGATGTTCCTCATCATTCCGCACTCCGCGCTCAACCCGCTGAGGCAGAAGCTTGCCACCGTCGTCGTCAGCGACGGCCGCGCAGCCGATCCGCGCTGGCGCGAACAGATGGAGAGCGAGGTTCATCGCACCGAGGTGACGCTGAGCGCGGTGCTCGACGAAAAGATGATCTCGCTCGGCGACGTCGTGAAGTTCCAGGTCGGGCAAGTGCTCGAGCTCGAAGCCACGCCGCGCACGCTGGCGCGGCTCGAGAGCAACAACCAGGTGCTGTTCTGGTGTCAGATCGGCCAGCTTGATGGCTATTACGCCATGCAGGTGGCAGATCCCGTCGATCAGAAACGGGAGTTCGTCGATGATATCCTATCTCGTTGATGCGGTGCTGCTGATTGCGCTCGCCTTCACCAGCATGCGGGTGACCCGGATGCACCGCGAACTTGCGCGGTTGCGCAGCTACCAGGGTGAATTCTCGACCATCGTCCACGAGACCGCGGGCGCCTTCGACACGGTCATCACCGCCGCCCACGATTCTACCGCAAATCTCGGGCGGCTCGCCAGCGTGCTGAGCACGAAGATCGACCAGGCCCACGAGGCGATCGCTGCGCTCGACGCGAGGAGCGGGCTCGCATCCACGGTGACCGCGGGCGGCGCCGACGTGAACAAGCATTGAAGTCGAAGCCGGCGGAACAAATACGATCGGAACGTCGCGGCGCTCCGGGAGCGGAAATACCAAGAGGCGATACCAAATGGCGCAATCCTTCGACTACGAGTCAGCATCTGCAACCGACGAGGGGCATACCGACACATCTCCGCTGGAGCGGCTGGCGGAGATCGCCGCGCGCGCTGCCGAGGAGACCGGCAAGTTCGCCAATGTCGATGCCATCCTGCGCATTCCCGTGACCATGCAGGTGGTGTTGGGTTCGGCCACCATTCCGGTGGCGAACCTGATGAAGCTCGGCCGTGGCGCGGTGGTTCCGCTCGATCACCGGGTCGGCGAACCCGTCGACGTCGTCGTCAACGGCCGCGTCGTCGCCCGCGGCGAGGTGGTCGTGGTCGAAGAGGACAATTCACGCTTCGGCGTCTCGCTCACGGAGATCGTCGGGCCGCTAGGGCAGGGTGATAGCTGACCATGGCGGCACAGGTCGGCATCGCCCCCATCAAGCAACGAGGCGTTGCCACGCTGGGCGGAACGGAAAAGGTCGCGGCGCTCCTGCTCGCCATGGGCCGGCAGGCGGCGGCGAGCGTGCTCGCGCAGTTCGAGCCGCAGGATATCCGTATCGTCACCAAGGCCGCCGCAGAACTGCGGCCGATCACGGCGCAGGAACTCGAGTCGATCGTCGAGGAGTTCGCCCAGCAATTCTCGATGGGCGCCAACATCCTCGGCACCCTCGGTGGCCTGGAGGCCGTGCTCGGCGACGTGCTTCCCGCCGACCAGGTCTCGGCGATCATGTCGGATCTGCTCGGCAATTCGAGCCGGTCGGTGTGGGACCGTGTCTCGTCGGTGTCGGAAAACTCGCTCGCCACCTATCTGTCCAAGGAACATCCGCAGACTGCCGCGCTGATCCTGTCCAAAGTCAAGCCGGCCTGTGCCGCCAAGGTCATGAGCCAGCTGCCGTCGAGCCTGCGCAACGAGCTGATGCGGCGCGTGCTCAGCCTCAAGCCGATCGTCGACGACGCCATGAAAGTTCTCGAGAAGACGCTGCACGAGGATCTGACGCTGAATTTCGCCCGCAACCTCGGCGCGGACACCTATGCCCGCGTCGCGGACATCATCAACAAGATGGAACGCGGCCACATCGAGGACATGCTGAAGAGCCTGTCGGAGAAGCGGCCGAAGTCGGCCGAAGTGCTGAAGGAGCTGCTGTTCACCTTCGACGACGTGATCAACCTGGCGCCGAAGGCGCGCACCATGATCTTTGACCAAGTGCCGACCGATCGCATCGTCGTCGCGCTGAAGGGCACCGACAAGCATTTCCGCGAGCTGATCCTGTCTGCGGTCGCCTCGCGCGTCCGCCGCGTCGTCGAGCACGAACTCGCCATCGGCGAGCCGTCGAACCAGCGCGACGTGCTGGAGGCGCGCCGCGTCATCACCGACCTCGCGCTCGACCTCGCGGAGAAGGGCGAGATCGAGCTCAACCCCGAACAGGAGGATGAGCTGGTCTTCCGCTGACCGCTGAACGGGCATGGCAGAAACATCCGATCAGGAGAGCAAGACAGAAGAACCGACCGAGAAGAAAGTCCGCGATGCGCTCGAACAGGGCAAAATCCCGGTCTCTCGGGAGGCGTCGATCTTCGCCTCGATGGCTGCGCTGATGGTGATCCAGGCGTTCCTGATCGGCCAGGGCGTGCAGCAATTGACGCCGACGCTGATGGGCTTTCTCGACGATCCCGACGGTTTCCCGCTCGGCACCGGGGCCGACGCGCTCAATCTCCTCACCGTGGTAGGCCTTCAGGCATTGCGGTTCCTGGTGCCGCTGGTCGTCACCCTGGCGGTGTTCGGCCTTGCAGCCTCGCTGCTGCAGAATGCGCCGCGCGTCGTGCTGGAACGCATCATGCCGGACCTGTCGCGAATCTCTCCGCTCAAGGGCTGGAGCCGGCTTTTCGGAGCGCAGGGTCTCGTCGAGTTCGCCAAGTCGCTGTTCAAGCTCGCCTCGGTGACCGTCGTCGTCGCCTTCGTGCTGCGCTCGTCGGAAGCCAGGGCGTTCGAGGCGATGTACACCGATCCGGTCGCGCTTCCCGAGATGATCCTCAACATCGCGATGCGGATCGTTTCGGCGATCTGCATCGCGACCATCGTCCTGGTCGCGATCGATCTCGCATGGTCGCGCTTCCACTGGCGGCGCGACCTGCGCATGACCAAGCAGGAGATCAAGGACGAGCACAAGCAGGCCGAAGGCGATCCGCTGATCAAGGCGCGCCTGCGCTCGCTGGCGCGCGACCGCTCGCGCCAGCGCATGATCGCCTCCGCATCGCGCGCAACGCTGGTGATCGCGAATCCGACGCACTTCGCGATCGCGCTGCGCTACAAGCGCGAGGAAAACCCGGCGCCGATCGTCGTGGCCAAAGGCATGGACGTGATCGCGCTGAAGATCCGCGAAGTCGCCGAGCAGAACCGAATTCCGGTGATCGAGAACAAGGCGCTGGCGCGCGCGCTCTACGAGGCGGTTCAGGTCGACCAGGTCATTCCGGCGGAGTTCTTCCGGCCGGTTGCCGAGATCATCTACTTCCTGCAGTCCAAGCAGGCGCCGCGGACCGAGAAGGTCCAGTAGAATTCCGAGGACGGCTTCTGCTCCATCAGCCTGACGAAAGCTTGCCGCCATAAGCTCTCTCCGAATGGACCAGAATGGGACTGCCGTGGGACCGCTTTATCTCTTCGAACTCGCATCGTCGCAGGCGCGGTACCTCGAACTCCGCCAGTCGACCATCGCTACGAACGTCGCCAATGCCAATACGCCGGGCTTCAAGGCGCGCGACGTCGAACCGTTCAACAAGGTGCTCGACAGCATGCCGGTGAGGCTCGCGACGACGTCGCCCTCGCACATGCAGTTGTCTGCAGCCGAGACCGACACGCGGAAGATCGCGAAGAAGGACAGCTGGGACGTGGTCCACTCCGGCAACTCCGTCAGTCTCGAGCAGGAAATGATCAAGGGCAGCGACGTCAGCCGCGACTACTCGATGAACTCGGCGGTGGTGCGGTCGTTTCACCGCATGCTGCTGTCGAGCGCGAAGACCTGAGGTGAATTGACATGCTGGACTCACTGCAAGCCTCATTGACGGTCGCGAGCTCCGGGCTCGAAGCGCAGTCGACGCGCATGCGCATCGTCTCGGAAAACCTCGCCAACGCCACGTCGACGGGACGCACGGCCGGCGCCGATCCCTATCAGCGCAAGACCATCACTTTCGACGCCGCCATGGACCGCGCCTCGGGCGCGCAGCTGGCGAAGGTCAAGGAGATCGGGGTCGACACCACGCCGTATCGCGTGGAGTACGAGCCCGGGCATCCGGCTGCCGACAAGGCCGGCTACGTCAAGCTGCCGAACGTCAACATGATGATCGAGATGGCGGACATGCGGGAAGTCAATCGGTCCTATGAAGCCAATCTCCAGGTCGTGAAACAGGTGAGGTCGATGCTGGGAATGACCATCGACCTGTTGAGGAGCTGACAATGCTTGAGGCGATTTCATCCACCGCGGTCTCCGCCGGGCAGGCGGCGAGCCGTGCAACCGAGACGCAGTCCATCGCGCCCACCGCTCCGACCGCGATCCAGTCCACCGACGATGTCGGATTCGAATCAGTCATGAAGCAGGTGACGACGGACGCGATCGGGACGCTGAAGGCGGGCGAAGCGGCGTCGATCTCGGCGATGCAGGGCAAGGAATCGACGCGGCGCGTCGTGGAGGCGCTGATGTCGGCCGAGCAGGCCCTGCAGACGGCGGTCGCGGTTCGCGACAAGGTCGTGCAGGCCTACCAAGAAGTCGTCCGTATGTCGATTTGACCTGAAGGAATGACATTGTGAAATCGCTCGCCATCGCGGCCACGGGCATGAACGCCCAGCAGACCAACATCGAAGTCATCGCGAACAACATCGCCAACATCAACTCGACGTCGTACAAGCGTGCGCGCGCGGAATTCACCGATCTGTTCTACCAGATGGACCGCATGCAGGGCGTCGCGAACGTCAACGGTTCGTCGCCGATCCCGGAAGGCGCAAATCTCGGCCTCGGCGTCAAGTCGGCGGCGATCCGCAAGCTGCACATCCAGGGCGCGCTGACGCAGACCGGTAACCCCTACGATCTCGCGATCAACGGCCGGGGCTGGTTCCAGGTGCTCGGCCCGAACAACGAGGTACAATACACCCGTGCGGGTTCGTTCAACACCAATGCCAACAGTCAGCTCGTCACGACCGACGGCTACCTGCTGGATCCCGCCATCACAGTGCCGCAGGGAACGGTCCAGGTCACGGTCAACCAGACCGGACAGGTGTTTGCCAAGCTTGATACGGAAGTGAACCCGCGGCAGATCGGTCAGCTCAATCTGGCCAACTTCGCCAACGAGGCCGGCCTCGAACCGCTGGGCAGCAATCTTTATCGCGAGACCACGGCGTCCGGCACGCCGGTCGTCGGTCTGCCCGGCGATGCCGGCTACGGCAAGATCAACCAGCAATATCTCGAAGCCTCGAACGTCGACCCCGTCAAGGAAATCACCGAGTTGATCTCCGCCCAGCGCGCCTACGAGATGAACGCCAAGGTCATCCAGGCTTCCGATGAAATGGCTTCGACCGTATCGAAGGGCCTTCGCTAGTTCCGGTGTGTCCATGTTGAACAGGGTGGGCCTGATCGTGCGCGGGTTGGCCGCCGTGCTGCTGCTTCTCGTCTCGGCGCAGGTCGCTGCGGCAGAGGAGAAGCGGCTTCCCGTGCCGGCCGTCTCGATCCGCGCCGGCGAGCTGATCCGGGACGACTTCATCACGGAACGCGCCTTCGCGCCGAACTTGCTCGGCGTTGCCATGTTCATCGAGCAACGTCAGATCCTGGTCGGCCGGATGGCGCGCCGCACGCTGCTGCCCGGCCAGCCGATCCCGACCAATTCGGTGGAAGATCCATGGACCGTCGCCCGCGGCGCCATGGTCAAGGTCGTGGTGGAAGACAGCGGCCTGTCCATCGTCACTTACGGCTCGGCGATGCAATCGGGTGGGGCCGGTGCGCTGATTCCGGTGCGAAACACCGATACGGGCGTGATCATCAGGGGCGTGGTCCAGCCGGACGGCACCGTCAAGGTCGTGGACGGGTCATGACGAGATTCCTGCTTGCCCTCGTCCTCCTGGTTTCGGCCGCCAGCGCCCAGGCCGCCGTTCGTATCAAGGACATCGCGGATATCAAGGGACTGCGCGAGAACCAGATCGTCGGCTACGGTCTCGTCATCGGCCTGAACGGCACCGGCGACACGCTTCGCAACGCTCCGTTCACCGAGCAGTCCCTCCAATCGATGCTCGAGAACATGGGCATTAATGTCAGGAACGAGACCACTAGCACGAACAATCCACCGCGTCCGACGACGCTGCGCACGCGCAACGTCGCCGCCGTGATGGTGACCGCGGACCTGCAGCCTTCGATCGGTGCCGGCGAGCGCATGGACGTGACCGTGTCGTCGCTCGGTGATGCGACCTCGCTGCTCGGCGGCACCCTGGTGATGACGTCGCTGCGCGCGGCGGACGGCGCCGTCTACGCGGTCGCGCAGGGAGCGGTTACGGTCGCCGGTTACAGTGTCGGAGGCCAGGCCCAGAACGTCAGCCAGGGCACGCCGACTGCCGGCCGCATTCCGAACGGCGCGCTGGTCGAGCGCGAGGTGCAGGGAAGTCTCCACGAGATGGAGTTTCTGGTGCTGGAGTTGAGGAACCCCGACTTCGTCACCGCAACACGAATCCTCGACGCCATCAACCGTTTCGCGGGCGGGCGCTACCGCGCGCAGATCGCCTTTGAGCGCGACTTCCGAACCATCGTGCTCTCGAAGCCGCGCCATATCGGCCCGGTCCGCTTCCTGGCCGAAATCGGCGAGCTCACTGTCGAGCCGGACACGCCGGCGCGGGTTGTGATCAACGAGCGCACCGGCACGGTGGTGATCGGACGCGACGTGCGGATATCGACCGTTGCGGTGACGCACGGCAATCTGACGGTCCGCGTCACCGAGCTGCCCGTGGTGTCGCAGCCGGCGCCGTTCTCGCAGGGGCAGACGGTGGTCGTACCACAAACCATGGTCGAGGCCAACGAGGCCGGATCGCAAGTGGCGATCCTCAGCGGCGTCGACCTCCAGCGCCTGGTGCGCGGGCTGAACCAGATCGGCCTGAAGCCATCCGGCATCATCGCGATCCTCCAGGCGATCAAGACGGCCGGCGCTCTCCAGGCCGATGTCATCGTGCAATGATGCACAAGCGTCGTGCAAGCTTGGTCGCTCAATGCTGAGGTCTCGACCGAGAATCGCACGCGGCCCGATGTTGAAGCTGGATCACAACGCCAAACTCCTCGTCCTGGTCGCGGCCTCGATGCTCGCGAGCGCCTCGCCCGTGCTTGCTCTGGACGAGGCCAAGCCGTCGAAGCCGCTCAACCTGCTGTCCTTCGCGCGCGCCCGCGCGCCCGGGCCGCAGAAGCCGAATCCGCCGGCCTCGGTCGACAATGCGTCGGTCCGGGCGACGGCGTGGGCAGCCGAAGACTCCGGTCCCGCCGTCACGGGAGCTGTGCCGGTTTCCGAGAAGCCCGCACCGGCGCCAGCACCCGCAGCCGCGCCGGTGCGCCCGGCCAAGCCCGGC
Organism: Bradyrhizobium sp. SZCCT0153; assembly: GCF_018129995.1. Classification (GTDB taxonomy): domain Bacteria; phylum Pseudomonadota; class Alphaproteobacteria; order Rhizobiales; family Xanthobacteraceae; genus Bradyrhizobium; species Bradyrhizobium japonicum_G. The sequence continues at coordinate 3,156 of NZ_JAFCKS010000021.1, read as the reverse complement.
AGCGTCACGGCGCCGCCGAAGCCCGCGCCGGCACAGGCTGCCGTGCCTGCGGACAGCGAAGTCGCTCTGTTCTGCAGCAATGTCACCGACCCCGCGGTCGATGCGAGGCTGGCCTGGCAGCTCAAGGAGTTGGAGAAGGCCGAGATCCAGCTCCGCGAGCGGATCGCCGAGGTCGAGGCAAAGCGGGCCGAATACGAGAAGTGGATGGCGTTGCGCGACGACTTCCTGAAGAAAGCCGAGGCGCAGGTCGTCGAGATCTATTCGCGCATGAAGCCGGACGCCGCGGCGACGCAGATCGCCGGCATGGCGGACGAGACGGCCGCGGCCGTGCTCGCCAAGCTCAGCCCGAGGAGCTCGAGCGCGATCTTCAACGAGATGGATACGGCGCGCGCGGCGCACCTCGCCGACCTGCTCGGTGGAATGCGTCGCGTGGATGACGGAAAGACCAAATAGATGAAGAATCTGATCCTCATCCTGCCGCTCCTGATGCTGACCGGATGCATCGGCGATCCCGCCGAGATCCTGACCGGCCCGAGACTGTCGCCCGTGGGCAGCGGCCTGCGGGCGCAGGCCGATCCGATCCCGGTGACGCCGCGCATGCGCACGCCCGTCAGCTATCGCTCGACCTGGGACGACGGCACGGATCTCTATCGCGATCCCCGTGCCCGGCGCACCGGCGACGTCGTGACGATCATCATCTCGATGCAGGACAAGGCCAAGCTCGACAACAAGACCGATCGCTCGCGCGATTCGCAGATCAAGTTCGGGCTGGACTGGCTGATGGACGTTGCTGGATGGCAAGACAAGGGCTCGACCAGCGCCAATCTGAACACCAACACCCAGATCAAGGGGAATGGTCAGATCGATCGTACCGAAGACATCAAGCTGTCGATTGCCGCCATCGTCACCGACGTGTTGCCGAACGGCAATATGATGATCAGCGGCTCGCAAGAGTTCAAGGTCAACACGGAGATGCGCGTGCTCAACGTCGGCGGCATCGTGCGTCCGCGAGATATCTCGCGAACCAACACCATCTCCTATGAGAAGATCGCCGAGGCGCGCGTCTCCTATGGCGGTCGCGGAAATCTGTCTGACGTGCAGCAGCCTGGATGGGGACACCGGATCTATGACGCCGTGGCACCATTCTGAGACTCGCGCCGGTCGGGCCGCGCCGCGAAGGCAGGGGACATGATGCGCCTGATTGCGGCCATCGTAGTGCTGACCCTCGTCGCGATCGGCGCCGGCGCGCTCGCCGGCCTGCATCTGTTCGCGGCCGCCGAACGCGTCGCCGATGCGAAGAAAACCGCCACGCCGCCGCCGATCGCCTCGAGCTACGCCGGAAGCGCGCGGCTCAGGAAACTGTCCCCGATCGTGACCAATCTCGGCGCGCCCGCCAACAACTGGGCTCGTATCGAAGCCTCCATGGTGACCGAGAGCATGAGCGACGAGGATGCCGGCATCCTGGCGGCCCATATCAGCGAGGACATCGTGACGTATCTGAGGTCGGCATCGGTTGGACAGTTCGAGGGCGCGCGCGGGCTCCAGCATCTGCGCGACGACCTGATTGAGCGCGCCAACATCCGCTCGTCGGGCAAGGTCCGCGAATTGATCATTGAGACATTGGTGATTCAGTGAGATTGAAAGTCCTGCTGCTCGCGTTGGTTCTGGTCGTGCTGCCCGAGGTGGCGCTCGCCCAGATTCCGGACCTCAATTCGCTGCTGCCGCCTGGAAACGGCTCGACCAGCGGCCGGATCATCCAGCTGATGGCCCTGATCACGGTGCTGTCGGTGGCGCCGGGACTGCTCATCATGGTGACGAGCTTCACGCGGTTCGCGGTGGCGCTGTCGTTCCTGCGCGCCGGCCTCGGCCTGCAGACCACGCCGGCCAACCTGGTGCTGATCAGTCTCGCGCTGTTCATGACCTTCTACGTGATGGCGCCGACCTTCGACCGTGCCTGGGAGACCGGCGTCCAGCCCTTGATGAAGAACGAAATCTCGGAGGAAGAGGCCTACCTCAAGATAACCGATCCGTTCCGCGAGTTCATGCTGGCCCATGTCCGCGACAAGGATCTCCAGACCTTCGAGGCGCTGGCCGCGGAGAGCTTTCGCAAGAAGTTCGACGACAAGCGCATCGACATGCGCGTCATCATTCCGGCCTTCATGATCTCAGAGCTCCGGCGCTCGTTCGAGATCGGATTCCTCATCATCCTGCCGTTCCTCGTCATCGACATGATCGTGGCGACGCTGACCATGTCGATGGGCATGATGATGATGCCGCCGACGATCCTCGCGCTGCCGTTCAAGATGCTGTTCTTCGTGCTGATCGACGGCTGGAATCTGCTGGCTTCCGGACTGGTGCGGTCGTTCTCGTAAGAGCCGCGATCGCGGGTCGTAGGCCGGGTATGGTTAGCGAAAAGTAATATTAACCATATGATATTGCTAAGCAATTCAAGCCGATCTTAATCTGCGGGCAAGATTCGGCGTGCTAGCAATGCGTCACGGCGGGTTGGACCCCACCCACGTCAGTCCAAAGGCATGATGCCGCCCCTCCGTACCGGTGAAAGCCCGGTATGTCCCACGTGAAAATGTAACGCGTACATAAAGGGACATTCGCAATGTCAAGCCTGCTTACGAACTCGACCGCCATGACGGCGCTCCAGACCCTGCGGTCTGTCAGCTCGCAGCTCTCCACCACGCAGACCCGCATCTCCACCGGCCAGCGCGTGGCGACCGCTTCGGACAACGCCGCCTATTGGTCGATCGCGACCTCGATGCGAGCCGACAACGCCGCGCTCTCGGCAGTCTCCGACTCGCTCGGTCTGTCGTCCGCGACCGTCGACACCGAATATACCGCTCTGACCACGGTTATCGGCGACAAGGACTCCGGCCTGACCAAGCTGCAGTCGCTGCTGGTCGAAGCCAAGACGGCAGGTATCGACCGCAGCAAGATCCAGGCGGACGTCACCCAGATCCAGCAGCAGATGAAGGCTACAGCCAATGCGGCGACCTTCAACGGGGTGAACTGGCTGAGCACGACGACCGGCACCACGCCCACGAGCTTCAGCCTCGTGTCGTCGTACTCGCGCGTCGGTGGCACGCCCACGATCGGCTCCATCACCGTGACGACCGCCAACTACTCGCTCTACACCAGCACGCA
>NZ_JAFCKS010000020.1 GCF_018129995.1 Bradyrhizobium sp. SZCCT0153 | reverse complement strand
AGAATCTTGTAGCGCAACCTTCGCACAGTGGACCGTGGGTGCCAGCCGGCACCCGGCCTTCCCTGCGCCCTCTGACAAAAGAGGGCGACACGACGAAGCAAAGCTCGGGCGAGACACGCCGCGAGGACGCGAAGCCGTATCTGCGAGTTGAGATGCGAGTTGACGGAGAAAGCTGTTGCGTCAAACGCAGTCATTGCTAGCGCGGTGAAGCAATCCAGAATCCCTCCAAGGAAAGACTCTCGATTGCTTCGTCGCAAGAGCTCCTTGCAATGACGTGGAGAGAGCGGTGCCTCGCAATTCAGTGTCGTGCGATCGGCCGCACATTTACCTCAAATTGCAACCCGCGCGTGCAAGAAGTCTTGATCGGCGGTGATCTAAGAGGTGATGGAGCGCGTTGAACGGCGGCGCCGGGCGCCGCGACTAATCCACGAGTACATCAGGATCAGTGGAACGTGATCAGGTCGTCCCTTCCTAAAGCACCAAAATGGTGCTTTAGTGCTTTTCATGAGCCCATCGCCCCGAAACGCGCCCTCCGCGCTGCGTTACAGGCTTGCCCCTGACCCGGCCACCAAGGCCGCGCTGGAGGCGACGTTCAGGGCTTATGACCGCATGATGGAGATCCTGGATGAGGTCGCGCGGAACCACAATGTGGGCTCCAACGTCGTGCTGCTTCACGCCCATGCCTATGACCCGATCCGCAAACAGACTGCGCTGCCCTCACGGCTGGTGACGCTGGGTCTGCGCGACCGCGCCGATTATCGCGCAGCGGGGGGCCGCCGGCTGCCGCTCGACGACAAGCTGGCCAAGATCAAGGGTCCCGCCACCATTTCGATTGCGACCGTGCAGGGGCGCTTCAGCGTGCCGTTCGACTATGTCGGCTACGCCGAGGGCTGGGGGCAGAGCGTGCCCGCGCACCTCATCCGCACCGACGACGGTTTCGAGGTTCACTACGGCGTCACGCCGAACAGCCTGCCAGAGGAGGAGAATGCCATGGATACCATTGCTGCCGCCCCCGACAACTTCCTGTCCCGGGTCGGGCGCCTGATCGCCGGGATCGCCTATGACGCGATCGAGCAGGCGGAAGGCAAGAACAAGCTTGGGGTGGTCGGACAGGCCATCCGCGAGATCGAGCGCGCCGAAAGCGAGGCGCGCGATGCGCTCGCCGCAGCCCGCGCCGAGGAGTACCGCCTCAACGCCCGCCGCACCGAGATCGAGCGCGAGATGACCGATCTTGCTCCCAAGATCGAGGGCGCGATCGCCGACAGTCGCGACGATCTCGCGCGTGCCGGCATCGCGCGACAGATGGATATGGAGGCGCAGTTCGAGGTGCTCTCCCGCGCCATCGACGAGAACAACGAGAAGATCGAGAGTAGCATCACATCGCTGCGTGCCGTGCTGTCGGCGCTCCAGGATGCCGAGCAGCGCCGCGCCGATCTTGCAAAGAGCGAGGCGGCCGCGAGCCAGCAGGATTCCACGTCACCACGGAAGCCCGGCGGAGCTTCTGCAGCGGCGAAAGCGCTGCGTGCGGGCAGGGCAGTGGCCCGGGCCACCGGCGTTCCCGCGGCCATCCCGTTCTCAAGCGACATCGACGAGCTCAGCACGTTGCATCGCGACAAGGAGATTGCAGCGAGGCTGGCGCGGTTGAAGTCGCGCTCCTGAGTACTGTGTCATGAGCGCTCTGCTCGAACACGTCATGTCGCCGGAGGTCAGGCCGTTCGCGATTGCGGCGGCCATGATCCTCATCGTCGGCTCGATCGAGGTGGTCTCGATGCTGGTCGGGGCCTCCTTGAGCGAGATCCTCGGCACCAACATCGATTTCGGTCACCCCAGCGACAATGGCGTCATCAACGCCATTTCCTGGATCAATGTCGGCGGCGTGCCGCTGCTGATCTTTCTGCTGCTGCTGCTCGGCGTCTTCTCCATCACCGGCTTCCTGATCCAGGACATCGCGCGGATGGTGGCGGGGCCCTTGCCGGCGACGCTGGCCTCGGTCGGAGCGGTGGTCGTCTCGGTTCCGCTGGTCCGCGCAGCGAGCAGGACCATCGCGCGGGTCATTCCCAAGGATGAAAGCTACGCGGTCGGCCTCGGCGATCTCGTCGGCCGCGTTGGTGAGGTCGTCATCGGCCCGCTGGATCAGGGGCCGCCCGGCCGCGTCAGCGTCGCCGACGTCCACGGCAACCGCCATTTCGTCTGGGCGGTCGCCGCGCCGGCGTCATCGCCTCTGCCGCAGGGAACCATGGTTCTCCTGGTCGATCGCGCCGGCACCCGCTTCGTGGCGGTGAAGGCCGAGGATGAACTCAAACCGTCCAAACCTACTCTAAGCAGCTAGCAAGTCATTTATTGGAGAAAGTCATGTTCGACATCGCAGTCCCGGCCGTGATCGGCGTCGCGCTGATCGTCGTCCTCGGGATCGTCTTCACCATTCTCTACAAGCGCGCCACGCGTGACGAGGCGTTCGTGCGCACCGGCCTCGGCGGCAAGAAAGTCGTGCTCGACGGCGGCGCCATGATCCTGCCGATCTTCCACTCCTACGCCAGCGTCAATCTGAAGACGCTGCGGCTGACCGTCGAGCGCAAGGAACGGGAATCCCTGATCACCAAGGATCGCCTGCGCGTAGACATCGTCGCCGAGTTCTACGTGCGCGTCCGCCCCGACGATGAGAGCATTGCGCTCGCGAGCCAGACGCTGGGCGCGCTGACGAATGATGCCGAAGCGCTGCGTAACCAGGTCGAGGCAAAATTCGTCGACGGCCTGCGTTCAGTGGCGGCCACCATGAGCATTCTGGAACTGCAGGAAAAGCGCAGCGATTTCGTCAAGCACGTGCAGGCGACCGTGGAGTCGGACGTAAAATCCAACGGGCTCGAGCTTGAATCGGTGTCGCTGACCAAGCTCGACCAGACCGATGTGAAGTTCTTCAATCCGGAGAACTTCTTCGACGCCGAAGGTCTGACCCAGCTGAAAACCGTCACCGAGACGCGCCGGCGCGACCGCAACTCGATCGTGCGCGACAACGAGGTGGCGATCGCACAAAAGGACCTCGAGGCGCGCCAGCAGACCCTCACCATCGAGCGCACCAAGAAAGAGGCCGAGCTCTCCCAGGAGCGCGACATCGCCAACAAGACCGCGAGCACCCGCGCGGAAGTCGCGACGGCGACGCAAACCGCCCGTTTGACCGAGGAGAATGCCCGCATCGATACCGACCGCGCCGTGGCCGAGAAGGAGGCAGGCGCCAAGCAGGTCAAGGAAACCGCCGTCATCGAGTCGGATCTGGCGATCAACAAGCGCAAGACCGACGCGCAGCGCGAGATCCAGATCGCCACCCAGGAGAACGAGATCCAGATCGCTTCCAAGAGCAAGCAGACCTCGGAGGCCGTCGCCGAAGCCAAGACGGCCGAGGCGATCGCCGTCTCCGCGGAGGAAAAGGTCGTGACCGCGCGGGCCGTCGAGGTCGCCGACCGCGCGCGTCTCACCCAGGTGCTCGCCGCGCGCACCGAGGCCGAGCGCAAGTCGACTGAGGTGATCGTGGCGGCCGAAGCCGAGAAGAAGGCGGCGCTGGACCGCGCCGAGGCCACCAAGACGCTGGCCACCGCCGAAGCCGAGTCCAACAAGATCAAGGCGGTCGGCGTCAGGAATATCGGTGAGGCCGAGGCCGCCATCATCACGCTCAAGAACGAGGCGCAGAACAAGCTCGGCGCCAATGTCATCGACTTCGAGCTTGCCAAGAGGCGGATCGAGACGATGCCCTCGGCGCTGGCCGAGGTGGTCAGGCCGATCGGTAACCTCAAGGACGTCCGGATCCTGCACACCGGCGGTGCGTTCGGCGGCAATGGTAGCGGCACCGGCGGCAATGTCGGTTTCGGCGAAGGGCTCGCCGGCGAGCTCCTCAAGGTGCACGCGCTGCGTCCGATGATCGACGAGATCCTGCGCCAGAGCGGCTTTGCGCCGGGCGATGATCCCGTGCAGGCGCTGGTCGGCGCCGTGACGGGGAAGAGCAATGGTGCAGCGGTGCCGGCGCCTGCAACGGAGAAGCCAGGCACCGCCGACCTATGAATGCCGGTTCATTGCTGCGGAGAATTCGAATCGATAAGAACGGGCTCCGGATGAATCTCGTGAGGCAACGCCATTTTGTTGCCGCGGCGCCTGCGCCGATCGACGTCAGGCGCCGAAAGCCCGTTTCGATCGGGGAATTCTCACATGAAGTATTTTCTGTCGGGATTGTTTGCCCTCGCTCTGTCGATGGCTACCGCGCCGTCGTTCGCAGCCGATGCCCGCAACGTCTCCGTCATCAACGAGACCGGCTACGCCATCAAATTCCTTGGCTTCAACGCGCCGGACGATGGCCTGGACGAATGGGACAATGAGCTCGAGAAGGTTTTGCAGAACCAGGCGAGCACCTATGTCGAGTTCGATGAGGACGACGAGGGCTGCGTCTGGAACCTCCGCGTCGACTGGCAGAACTATGACGAGACCGTGCTGTGGAAGAACGTCAACCTCTGCAAGTTCACCGCGCTGCGGCTGCGCTACGACCCCGGCACCAAGACCACTTCGTTCGTCGCCGAGTAACCTGGCCTGACGTCGTCGGAGGAGGGACCTTGAGGCCCTTTCTCGACGCAATGTGCAAGATGGCGAATTGGTCCTTTGCAAGCGCAAGCGGCTTTGTTATACGCAGCCGCGCGCGAACGACGGGTTCGCCCTTTTCCTCGGTAGCTCAGCGGTAGAGCATCCGACTGTTAATCGGATGGTCGCTGGTTCGAATCCAGCCCGGGGAGCCAAATTCAATCGCATTTTCAGTGGTTTGCGGTCGCGTCCTGATGTGACGCGCGATCTCCTGCGCTAATCCCTCAGGTCCGGCGGCCCGCATGCCGTACAGAATCGCGTTCAAGCAGAAGTGTGCGCGCGGGCGCCCTCGCGCCGTCAGCGCGGCGCCAAATCGACTCAATTCAAATCGAGCTTCGCAAGCGGCGGATTTTTACGGAGCTGATTCCCCATGCCAGACATCAAGGCCGACCGTTCCCAAATGGCCCCCTCGATTCAGCCGGCAGACGTCCCCGAGCTCAGCGACGATGAATGCCTCGCCTGTCTTGCGCGCGCGGTCGAGACCCACGATTCGGCTCGGCTGGATGAAGTCGCCGCACTGATCGGCCGCCTCGCGGTCACGATCGAATAAGCATCTCGCCCTCGACCTGGAGAGAAGCGGAAGGCACGATCCTCGGGGCCAACGGCCATGTTGCGTTTTCGCCGGGCATGTTCCAAAGATGCCGCCAACTTTGGTCCGCGGCATTGTCCGCCTTGCAGGGTTCGCTAATGTCCGGTTTCTCGACCGCGCGCCTCAAAATGGTCGATGGCCAGGTGCGTACCAATGACGTCACCGACCGTCGTGTTCTCGACGCCATGCTCTCGGTTCCACGCGAGGCCTTCGTGCCGGCCAGCAGGCAGGCATTGGCCTATCTCGACCTCGATCTCGACGTGAGCGAAAGCGGCGCCAAGCGCTTCCTGATCAAGCCGCAACTGACCGGCAAGCTGCTTCAGGCTGCCGAGATCGGCGAGGGCGACAACGTGCTGGTGGTCGGCTGCGCCACGGGCTACCTCGCCGCGCTGGCTGCAAAGATCGCGCGTCAGGTCACCGCGACGGAATGTGATTCGGCTTTGGCCGCGAAGGCCAGGGACGCCTTCGCTGGTCTCGGGCTCGCCAATGTCACCTGCAAGGCCGCAGCCTGCACCGACGGCGATCCCTCTGCCGCTCCGTATGACGTGATCGTCCTCAACGGTGCCACCGAGGTGACGCCGGGAGGGCTGCTTGGCCAGCTCAAGGAAGGCGGGCGGCTGGTGGGGGTGTCTGCCGAATCAAGGCCGCCGCGGGCCATGATCGTGACCCATACCCACGGTGAATTCGGCCATCGGGCGTTGTTCGATGCCTCAGCCCCGGTCCTTCCCGGGCTGGAACGGGCCGCCGCCTTCGTCTTCTGACGGCCCTTTGCGGCGCTTTGGCCCGTTAAAATCCCGTTCTGAATCAGAAGTGTGGCCGGGATGCTGCACGTAAAGAGTTTCGACCGAGAACCACCCTCAGGTAGTTCCGTCGCGCTTGACCGCGTCCTATGTTGCGACGGGGCAACGACTCCACTCGGATACGGTAACCAGGCTCGCGGGCACGAACCTGGCGTTAGAATGAACGGAATTTCACGGATGCATGGGGTGAAGCTCTTCACCGGAGCTGCGGTTTCGGTCCTGCTCACGGCGCTGGCCGGGCCCGCGCCTGCCTTGGCGGACACGATCGAGGCCGCATTGGTGCGCGCCTATCAGAACAATCCGCAGCTCAACGCGCAGCGTGCCCAGGTGCGCTCGACGGACGAAAACGTGCCGCAGGCCTTGTCGGGCTATCGCCCAAAGGTCAACATGACCCTCAGCAGCGGGTCTCAATATCAGGATATCCAACAGACGCAGAAGGGCCTGCCGATCCACAGCTCCGATCCCCTTCAGCCCAACAGCGCCAGCCTGACCATCAACCAGACACTTTATAACGGCAATCAGACTGCCAACCGGACGCGCGCGGCGGAGAGCCAGGTCTCGGGGTCCCGCGAGGCGTTGCGCGTGCTTGAGCAGACGGTCCTGCTGCAGGCTGCCACGACCTATATGGACTACCTGCGCGACTCGGCAACTCTCGAAGTTCAGCGCAGCAACGTGCGCGTGCTCGAACAGACGCTCAAGCAAACGCGCGATCGCTTCAACGTCGGCGAGGTGACGCGTACAGACGTCGCGCAATCCGAAGCGCAGCTGGCTGCCGGCAGGACCCAGGCGCTGACGGCAGAATCAAATCTCACGACGACGCGCGCGAACTTCCGCCGGATCATCGGGAACGAGCCGACGAACCTCGCTCCGGGCTCGCCGGTCGATCGCTTCCTGCCCTCGACGCTCGCCTCCGCGGTAAATCTCGGCCTGGTGGAGAATCCCAGCGTTACGGCTTCGATGTTCGGCATCGACGTCAACTATCTCCAGGTCAAGATCAACGAAGGCGCGCTGCTGCCGACGGTCTCTCTCCAGGCTGGCATCACCCAGTCATACCAGCAGACCCTGACGGTCTTCCGAACGACGACCGCTTCAGCTATCGCGACAGCCTCCGTGCCGATCTATCAGGGCGGTGCCGAATATGCGCTCATCCGCCAGTCGAAAGAGAACCTGGCGCAGCAGCGACTGAACCTTGAAACCACCCGCGATCAGGCCCGCGCCAACGTCGTGCAGACCTGGGGCCAGCTGGAAGCCGGCAAGGCGCAGGTGCAGTCCGCGCAGGCGCAGGTCACGGCCTCCGAGATCGCGCTGAACGGCGTCCGCGAAGAAGCCAAGGCCGGCCAGCGCACCACGCTCGACGTGCTCAACGCGCAACAGGCCCTGGTCAACGCGCGCGTCGCGCTCGTCACCGCCCAGCATGACCGCGTGGTGGCGTCCTATTCGGTGCTCAACGCGGTCGGTCGCCTGGCGCCGCAGGTGCTGGGTCTTGCGACCACTGTCTACGATCCCAGCGTGCACTACCAGCAGGTCCGCGACAGCTGGGCCGGCGTGCGCATTCCTGACGGGCGCTAAAGTCCCGTAGTCATCCGGTCGGCCTCGCGAACAGCCGATGCCGACCGGCGCTTTGCTTGCAATCGTCAAAATCCCTGACATAGCCTTGCCAAGAAGGTGCAGGTCGATTCGCCCTGCATCCGATGCCGTGTGCGTAAAGCTTGAGTGCCGAGGGCAGGGGCGCACCGCTGCACGTTGAGCCGTCATCTGGGGACAAGTCGGGCTGCCACGACGAAAATGTCGGGCCACCGATCCGGAACCGGCCAATCCTGTCGTGCTTGGTGTAAAACAACGCATGCGAGGGCGTTGATGATGTGGAGTCGGAGATGACGCAGCCTGCAAAGGTCACAGAACCCTCAATGGAGGAGATTCTGGCCTCGATCCGGCGCATCATTGCCGACGATGAGGCCAAGCCGCCGCCGGCCGAGGTCGCGAAGCCGGAGAAGGCCGCAGCCCCCGCCGCGCCGCCGAAGCCGCAGGCGATGAACGATATTCCGCCGTCCAAGGTCGCACCGGCCAAACCGGCTGCCGAGAAGCCCGCACCGCCTCCGGCCGCCAAGCCGTCACCACCGCCGCCACCCGCACCTGCGGCGGATGCGTCCAACAATCAGGACGATATCGACGCGCTGCTGGCGGGGCTCGACGCGGCCACGCCCGCGCCCGAGGTCCGTACCCCCGAGCCGGAGCCCGAACCTGAGCCCGAGCCCGACGTGCTCGAATTGACCGACGAAATGGCGATGGACCCGACGCCACCTCCGCCGCCGCCGAGCTTCCGCAAGGTCGAGCCGCGCGACGATCTCGAATTCGCCGAATCGCCGCCGCCGCGTCCGCCGCCGTCGCCGTCCTACACAGCCGTGGACTTCGATGCGCCGCCGGTGCCGCCCCAGCAGCCGATCCTGGCGCAGTCGACGGTCTCGGCGGTCGAATCCGCCTTCAATTCCCTGGCCCACACGGTGCTCAGCAGCAATGCGCGCACGCTGGAGGATCTGGTCAAGGAGATGCTGCGTCCGATGTTGAAATCCTGGCTCGACGACAACCTGCCGGGCCTCGTAGAGCGCATCGTCAAGGCCGAAATCGAGCGGGTCTCGCGCGGCGGCAGGTAGACCGGGCCGTCGAGCCCTCATAAAGCCCCGCTTGCGCGTCATATTCGGCCTCCCGACCGGCCGGAAAGCCCTGTTCCCGCCTGGCTTTCCGTTGACCTTTTCGTTGACTTGCCCCCCGCGCGCGGCTTTCTAGCCCCCATGATCGAGAAAAATTACCAGCCCGCCGATATCGAAGCCCGCATGTCCGTCGTGTGGGAGGACAGCCTTGCCTTCAAGGCCGGCCGCCCCGACCGCCGCGACGCAGTGCCCTTTACCATCGTCATCCCGCCGCCGAACGTGACGGGCTCGCTGCACATGGGGCACGCCCTCAACAACACGCTCCAGGACATCCTGTGCCGCTTCGAGCGCATGCGCGGCCGCGATGTGCTGTGGCAGCCCGGCACCGACCATGCCGGCATCGCTACCCAGATGGTGGTCGAGCGGCAGCTGATGGAGCGCCAGCAGCCCGGCCGCCGCGAGATGGGCCGCGAGAAATTCCTGGAACGGGTCTGGCAGTGGAAGGCCGAGAGCGGCGACACCATCATCAACCAGCTCAAGCGCCTCGGCGCCTCCTGTGACTGGTCACGCGAGCGCTTCACCATGGACGAGGGCCTGTCAAAGGCCGTCATCAAGGTGTTCGTCGAGCTGCACCGCGACGGCCTGATCTACAAGGACAAGCGGCTGGTGAATTGGGACACCAAGCTCTTGACCGCGATCTCCGATCTCGAAGTGCAGCAGACCGAGGTCAAGGGCAGCCTCTGGTATCTGCGCTATCCGATCGAGGGCAAGACTTTCAGCCCCGAGGATCCCACGAGCTTCATCGTCGTCGCCACGACGCGCCCCGAGACCATGCTCGGCGATACCGGCGTTGCCGTGCATCCGGAGGATGAGCGCTATCTGAAGCTGGTCGGCAAAAACGTGATCCTGCCGCTGGTCGGCCGCAAGATTGCGATCGTCGCAGACGACTATTCCGATCCGGAAAAGGGCTCGGGCGCGGTCAAGATCACGCCGGCGCACGACTTCAACGATTTCGAGGTCGGCAATCGCCACGGCCTGGGCCGCATCAGCGTGATCGACCGGGAAGGTTGTCTCGATCTCGTCGACAACGAGGATTATCTGCGCGACCTGCCCGAAGGCGCCGCGCAGTTCGCCGAGGAATTCAACAAGCTAGACCGCTTCGCCGCGCGCAAGCGCATCGTGGAGCGGCTGGACTCGTTCGGTTTCATCGAGCGGATCGAGCCGCACACCCACATGGTACCGCATGGCGACCGGTCGGGCACGGTGATCGAGCCGTATTTGACCGATCAGTGGTACGTCGACGCCAAGACGCTGGCCAAGCCCGCGATCGCGGCGGTGCGATCGGGCGAAACCGCCTTCGTGCCGAAGAACTGGGAAAAAACCTACTTCGAGTGGATGGAGAACATCCAGCCCTGGTGCATCTCGCGTCAGCTCTGGTGGGGCCACCAGATCCCCGCCTGGTACGGCCCTGACGGCAAGGTGTTCGTCGCCGAGACCGAGGAGGAGGCCGTCAGCCACGCGCTCGGCTATTACGTCGAGCAGGAGGTCATCACGGCGGAGCAGGGGCGCGAGATGGCGCTCGACCGCAACAAGCGCGAGGGCTTCATCACGCGCGACGAGGACGTGCTCGACACCTGGTTCTCCTCGGCGCTGTGGCCGTTCTCTACGCTCGGCTGGCCTGAAGAGGCGCCCGAAGTGCAGCGTTACTACCCGACCAATGCGCTGGTGACCGGCTTCGACATCATCTTCTTCTGGGTCGCCCGCATGATGATGATGGGCCTGCACTTCATGAAGGAGGTGCCGTTCTCGACGATCTACATCCACGCCCTCGTCCGCGACGAGAAGGGCGCCAAGATGTCGAAGTCGAAAGGCAACGTGATCGATCCGCTCAACCTGATCGACGAATATGGCGCGGACGCGCTGCGCTTCACGCTGGCCGCGATGGCGGCGCAGGGCCGCGACATCAAGCTCGCGACCAGCCGGGTTGAGGGCTATCGCAATTTCGCGACGAAGCTCTGGAATGCGTCGCGCTTCGCCGAGATGAACCATTGCGCCGTGCCCGAGGGGTTCGAGCCGGCGAAGGTGAAGGAGACGCTGAACCGCTGGATCGCGCATGAGAGCGCGCACACCACGCGCGAGGTGACCGAGGCGATCGAGGCCTATCGCTTCAACGATGCCGCAGGCAGCATCTACCGCTTCGTCTGGAACGTCTATTGCGACTGGTATGTCGAGCTCGCCAAGCCGGTGCTGCTCGGTCCGGACAGCCCTGCCAAGGCCGAGACCCGCGCCATGGTCGCCTGGGCGCGCGACGAGATCCTGAAGCTGCTGCATCCCTTCATGCCCTTCATCACCGAGGAGCTTTGGGAGGTGACGGCCAAACGCGACGGTCTGCTCGCGTTGGCGCAATGGCCGCTGAAGCCGGCAGCACCGACGCCGGAGCAGCTTGCGATGCTCGCTGCGACGACCGGACCGGCCGACGCGCTCGTCTCGCCGGCCTGGGTGCTTCCGATCTTCGACCATGCCGATTTCACCGATCCCGCGGCCGAGGCCGAGATCGGCTGGGTGATCGACCTCGTCACGCAGATCCGCTCGGTGCGCGCCGAGATGAACATCCCGCCGGCAACGCTAACGGCGCTGGTGCTCGCGGGCGCTTCGGCCGGGACCAGGGAGCGCGCGCCGCGCTGGAGCGACGTCATCAAGCGCATGGCCCGGCTCTCCGACATCTCCTTCGCCGACCGTGCGCCCGATGGCGCAGTCCAGCTGCTGGTGCGCGGCGAGGTGGCCGCGCTGCCGCTGAAGGGCGTGATTGACGTCGCCGCCGAGCGCACGCGCCTCGACAAGGAGATCGGCAAGGCCGACGCCGACATCAAGCGCGCCGAGTCCAAACTGGCGAACGAGAAATTCGTCGCCAACGCGGCCGAGGAGGTCGTCGAGGAGGAGCGCGAAAAGCGTGAGGCCGCGCTCGCCCGCAAGGCCAAGCTGCTCGAGGCGCTGGAACGGCTCAAGCAGGCGTCCTGAGCTTATTTCGGGAACGGCTTGCTAAGGAATTTCGAGCCCCTGACGCCATAGCGCCAGGGCAACTCGATCGCCTTGGTGATGCCGATCCGGATGCCCGCCGCGACTTCGACGTCCTCCGTCCGCGCATAAAGCGCGATCGGCGGCCGGTCCAGCGGCAGGGCGTTGTGCGCGATGGTGATGCCGAGCGCTTCGGTCAGCTTGCCCGGACCCGAGCACAGCGCGTGCACCTCCTGGAGATGTCGGCGGCGGCGCATCGCAGCGATCCCATGCGTCGGCTCCAGCGCGCGGATCAGGACGGCGCTCGCAGAGCCGATCTCCTCGCAGACGAAGTTCACGCACCAATGGATGCCGTAGGAGCGGTAGACATAGGCAAAGCCGGGCGGGCCGAACATCACCTGGTTCCGCGGCGTCGGTCCGTTGTAGGAGTGCGCCGCCGGCTCGGTATGATGATAGGCCTCGACCTCGACGATGATCCCGCCGACGCCGCCGACCAGCATGGTCGCCCCGATCAAGTCGGGCGCAACTTCGTGGACGCTGCGGGCAAAAAAGCTGCGCTTCAGGACTTTGCCGAGCCGCGGTCTGGAGGCTTTCGAGACTGGAGCCATTCGAGATGAGAATCGCCTGAGAACAGAGCAGGATATTGCCCATATCTGCCATGTTCCCTGAAGCGGGGCGAGCCGGGTTGCGGCAGGCCGCCAGACCGACTAGGTAGGACTTGGTCAGACCGGACATCCCATGGTCGTTATTGTCGATACCATCTCGAACCCGTTGCGCCCGCGCCACCCTGAAAAGGTGAACCGGCCCGACTCCGCTTCGCCGCCGAAGCCGGACTGGATCCGTGTGCGCGCGCCCAACACCCGCGGTTATGCCGACACCCGCAACATCGTGCGCGCCAACGGTCTGCACACGGTGTGCGAGGAAGCGGGCTGCCCGAATATCGGCGAGTGCTGGGACAAGAAGCACGCGACCTTCATGATCATGGGCGACACCTGCACCCGCGCCTGCGCCTTCTGCAACGTCAAGACCGGCATGCCAAACGCGCTGGACGCAGCCGAGCCGCAGAATGTCGCCGAGGCCGTGGCCAAGCTCGGGCTGGCGCACGTCGTCATCACCTCGGTCGACCGCGACGATCTCGCCGATGGCGGCGCCGAGCATTTTGCCCAGACCATTCGCGCGATCCGGGCCGCATGCTCCTCGACCACGATCGAGATTCTGACGCCCGACTTCCTGCGCAAGGAGGGCGCGCTCGAAATCGTCGTCGCTGCGAAGCCCGACGTCTTCAACCACAATCTCGAGACCGTGCCGTCGCGCTATCTCACGGTGCGACCGGGCGCGCGCTATTTCCATTCGATCCGGCTTCTGCAACGGGTCAAGGAGCTCGATCCCACCATCTTCACCAAGTCCGGCATCATGGTCGGCCTCGGGGAAGAGCGCCACGAGGTGCAGCAGGTGATGGACGATCTGCGCTCCGCCGACGTCGATTTCCTGACCATCGGGCAATATCTCCAGCCGACCCGCAAGCATCACGCCGTGATGCGCTACGTGCCGCCGGACGAGTTCTCGTCGTATGAAAAGGTCGCTTATACCAAGGGCTTCCTGATGGTGTCGGCGAGCCCGCTCACCCGCTCGTCGCATCATGCCGGCGAGGACTTTGCGAGACTGAAGGCCGCGCGGGCAGCTAGCGCCCGCTGAACCGCCATGCCCAAATTTTCGAGCAAGCGCCGTGTCAATCACAGCGCGTCCGAGATGTTTGATCTGGTCGCCGACGTCGAGCGCTATCCGGAATTCGTGCCGCTGTGCAGCGCGTTGAAGGTGCGCCAGCGCATGGCAAAGCCCGACGGCACCGAGGTGCTGGTCGCGGACATGACGGTGTCGTTCAAGCTGGTCAAGGAATCCTTCACCAGCCGCGTGACGCTCGACCGCGCCAATCTGAAAATCCTGGTCGAATATCTGCAAGGTCCCTTCAGCAATCTGGAAAACCGCTGGACGTTCGAGCCCAAAGGCCAGGAGGAGGGCAGTGGCGTCTGCGACGTCGGCTTTTTCCTGTCCTACGAGTTCAAGAGCCGCATGCTGGCGCTGCTGATGGGCTCGATGTTCGACGCCGCGTTCGCGCGCTTCTCGACCGCATTCGAGAAGCGGGCGGATGTGATCTACGGCCGGCCGAAGCTGGCATCGTCGTAGGCTCCGGCCAGGCATACTCTCGTGTCCCGGACGCGGTGCAGCGCGTAGCGCTGCTCCGCAGAGCCGGGATCCACGCCGCACGAACTCCTCACTTCAATCCACCGCCTTCACGATATCCGGCGGCTGCGAGGCGTAATATGCCGCGGCCTGCTCGATCTCCTGCGGCGTCATCGCGCGTGCGACGTTGCGCATCTGCTGGCTGATGTCGTTGCGCCGTTCGTCGGAGGCGAAGGCCTGGAGCTGCGCCTTCATGTAGGCCTCCGACTGGCCCTCGAGCCACGGGCTGCCGGTTTTGTTGTCGAGGCTGCCATGGCAGGAGCCGCACGGCGCGATCCCGCGCATCGGCGCGCCATAGATCACGATATTGGGCTTCGGCAGCTGCGGCGTCGGGTGGTAGGCCGGCAGCCGCGGCAGATCGGCGTAATAGTTCGAGAGGTCCGCGATCTCCTGATCCGTCAGATTGACGGCGAACGGCGACATCACCGCATTGGTGCGCGCGCCGGTGCGGAAATCGTGCAGCTCCTTGTAGATCACGGCAGCGTACTGGCCGGCGAGGTTGGGCGAATCCGCGCGGCTGACGCCGGTCGGGCCGTGGCAGATCGCGCAGCGTTGAGCCAGGGTGGCACCGCGGCCGATCGCTTCCTGGCTCGGGCGTGACAGCGTGTTCGACGTGAGCACGACCTCCGAGAGGCGCTTGCTCTGCTCCGGCGTCGCCACGCTTGCCGCGCGCTGCGGCACGCCGGCGGCGCTGCAGATCGCATCCCAGACGTTGGCGAACTGAACCCAGGGCTGTGCGAACGGTAGCACGATGAAACCGGCAATCGCCGTCACGACGAAGATAGCGGCAAAGATGCCGACACTCGCCTTGAAATGACGATTGGTGAGGGTGAAGAGCTCGCGCGTGCTCATCACTGCGCTCCCACATAGACGGCCGGCACCGAGGTGCCCTCGCTCAGCGCCAGATTCAGGATCGGATAGCCGTAATTGGTGAGGGTGAGGCCGATCATCAGCGCCACCCACAACGCGTGTGTGTTGAGCGCGACCGGGACGGTGGCCGGCTGATGCACGGCGAGCGCGAAGCGATTGGCACCGGCGTCGGCCTGGGGCGCACGCATGCCGCGAGCCAGGATGACGATGAACATGATGCCCGACGCCAGCAGGATGAAGCCGCCGATCGCCGACAGGGTGACCGAGAGCGCCTGCGGCGCGATCGCAGGATCGCCGAAGTCGAAATAGGCCATGCGGCGCGGCATGCCCAGAATCCCGACCCAGTGCCACGGGAAGGTCGTGACGATCATGCCGACGAACCACAGCCAGAGCTGGGTGCGGATCAGGCGGAGATCGACCAGCTCGCGCCCCGTCAGATGCGGCCAGAGATCATAGGCGATCGCGAAATACATGATCACGATGGCGCCGCCGAAGATCAGGTGGAAATGGCCGGTGATCCATTGCGTGTTGTGGATCGAGGTATCGAGCTGGTAGCTCATGTTGATGAGGCCGCCGGCGCCGCCGAAGCCGAGCATGACGAAGGAGAAGGCGAGCGCCAGCATCATCGGATTGTCCCAGGGCAGCGCCGTGATCCAACCGAACAGCCCGCGTCCGCCGCGCAGGCGCGCGGCGATCTCGACAGAGGCGCAGATCGTGAACACGGTCAGAAACGTCGGCAGCGTGACCAGCGCCGTGAAGGCGGAATGGATGAACTTGAAGCCGGCGCCGACCTGCGGATCGGCGAAGGTGTGGTGCATGCCGATCGGCATCGCCACCACCAGAAACAGGATGAAGGAGATCCGCGCCATCGTGTCGGAATAGACCCGGCCGCCGATCGCGCGCGGCACGATGGTGTAATACGCGATGTAGGTCGGCATCAGCCAGAAATAGACGATGGCGTGCAGCGTCCAGGAGAAGAAGATGCGCGCAAGTCCGGCATCGATGGTGTTCTTCAATCCCGCCGCCACCGGGATGATCTGGAGCAACAGCTCGAGCGCGGCGCCGACGGCGGTCCAGGCCCACAGATAGGAGCCCGCGACATTGGCGAACATCGCCAGCGGCACCGGCGCGCCGGGATGGGCCTTTCGCCAGATGCGCAGATTGACCGACATCAGCGCGACCCAGATCCAGGAGCCGACCACGACCAGCACGACGCCGAGATAGTAGAAGACGTTGCCGATCAGCGGCGGATAGAACGTGTAGAGCACCGAGGCACGGCCGAGCGCGATCGGGATCACGGCCATGATGCTGCCGATGACGATCAGCCAGAAGCCGGCCCAGGCCCAGCGCACGCCGACGAGGCGCTGCTGCAGCGCGGCCTCGCTGATGGCATAGCCGAAGCCCATCGCGACCAGGGTCGGGAAGACGTAGCCCATCACCGTGCCGTGCGCGGTCAGCGAACGGTAATAGAGCTCGGGATTGGACAGCCAGGTGCCGATCGGGCTGCGAATGAACATCTGCCAGGCGCCGAGCGTGAGCGCGATGCCGAACACGGCGAAGGCCAGCCAGAAATGGGCGAGAATGAGCTTCCTATTGACCAACACAGCTCAGCCTCCCGCCACCCTTCGCGCGGTTCGCGAACTCGGCCTTGTCGATCACCTTGACCTTGCCCCACATGCCCTCGTGGCCGAAAGAGCAAAACTCCTGGCAGGGCATCAGATAGTCACCGGTCTTTGTAAAGCGCATCAGCTGCTCGGAGATGTAGCCCGGAACCAGCATGGTGTTGACGTTGGTGCCCTGGATCAGGATGCCGTGCACGACGTCGGCGCTGGTGGCGCGCAGCGTGATCGGCGTGTCGGCGGGCACCACGATGCAGGCCGGCGTGAAGGAATATTGCTGGCCGATCGCGCGCACCGTCACGTTGCCGTTGGCCTCCAGCACGCTGCCAAGATTGCTCTCGACGAACTCGCCGCTCAGATGCAGCCGCGAGGGATCGGTGGTCTCGACGCGCGGCTGCGGCATGGTCGCGCGATGAATGCCCGCGAATGCCGCCAGCAGCGCCATCATCACGATGATGATTGCCGCGATGGTGGCCCAGCGCCGCTCGACGCGGGCTGCGACCTCGGTGCTGGCGCTGCCGTTGCCGTGGGTTTCCTCGGCGCTCATTGCAGCGACCCGCGCGGCAGGAAGACGAACAGATAGAAGGCGAACCACATCGCGACCACGCAGGCGGTGGCGATGCCGGCGAGCACGATCGCGCCGGACGGGCCCTGCGCCACGACCTCCTCGACAGCCTGATCGGCGGCGGCGGGGCTGGTCGGCGGATCGGAATTGAACATGACGTTTCCTCGGCGCCTCTCAGTTCAGCGGTGCGGAGCGCAGCTCGTTGGCCTCGCGCGCCGAGACCGGCGTGCCGCGATTGCCCCAGGCGGTGCGGATGTAGGAGACGACGGCGGCGACCTCGTTGTCGGAGAGGAGGCCGGCGAAGGGCGGCATGCCATACGGCATCGGATTGCCCTTGGTCCCCGGCGGATAGCCGCCGTTCAGCACCATGCGGATCGGATTGACCGCCGACTGCATCTCGATCGACTGGTTGTTGGCGAGCGGCGGCCAGTGCGGCGGCTTGCCTTCGCCCTGCGTGCCGTGACAGCTCGCGCAGCTCTTGTCGTAGACGGTCTTGCCGAGGCTGATCAGCAGGCTGCTTTCGGTGGTCGGCAGTGCCGAGCTTGCCGGCGGCGAAGGCGAGGGCTCCGCGATGCCCTTGAGGTACACCGCCATCGCCCTGGTGTCCTCGTCGTTGAGATATTGCAGGCTGTTGTGCACCACCTCGGCCATCGGACCGTAGACCACGCCGCGCATGGAGACGCCGGTCTGGAGCAGATCGGTGATGTCCTTGATGCTCCAGTCGCCGAGGCCTGCTTCGCGATTCGACGTCAGCGAGGGCGCGTACCAGTTCTGCATCGGGATCAGCCCGCCCTTGAAGGCGTCCGATTGCGAGGTGCCGCCGAGCGCGTTGATCGGCGAATGGCACATGCCGCAATGGCCGAGGCCCTCAACCAGATAGGCGCCGCGATTCCATTCCGCCGATTTTTTCGGATCCGGCTTGAACTCGCCTTCGCTGAAGAACAGCGTGCGCCAGCCGAGGATGAGCTGACGGTTGTCGTAAGGGAAACGCAGCTCGTGCGGCTTGTTCTTCTGGTTCACCGGCGCGACCGAGCGCAGATAGGCGAAGATCGCGTCGCTGTCGGCGCGCGTGACCTTGGTGTAGGACGCAAACGGCATCGCCGGATAGATCAGCCCGCCATCCGGGAAGCGCCCGTTGTGCATGGTTCTGTAGAAATCGTCTGCGCTCCACTTGCCGATGCCGGTCTCCGGATCGGGCGTGATGTTGGAGGTGTAGATCGTTCCGAACGGGGTCGGCATCGGACGTCCGCCGGCGAACAGGCGGCCCTCGGCCGCGGTATGGCAAGCGGTGCAGTCGCCGGCTCGGGCGAGATATTCGCCGCGCGCGATGACATCGCCCGTCTTGTCCTGCGCCTGCGCAGCTGTGGTGAGCGCTACGAGCGCGAGGAGCGTGATCGACAATTTGAAGCCCATCATCCGCCTCGTCAGTTGGGCTGGCTGCCGCAGCCGAAGGGCAGCGCGTAGGTGCCTTTCGGGACGGGAGCAGGGTTGGCGGGAGCCGGCCGCGTGGCGAGCCAGGCTGCGACCGCGGTGACGTCGGCTTCGGTCAGGTGGCCGGCCACAAGCTGCATGCAGTCGGGCGACCTGGCGGTGCGGGTGCCGTAGCGCCACGCGCCAAGTTGCGCGCTGATGTAGTTGGAGCGGAGGCCCAGCAGGCCGGGGATGCCGGGCTGCATGCCCGTCAGTCCCGGGCCGTGGCAGCTGACGCAGGCCGGAATGTTGCGCCCCGCATCGCCGCTGGTCACGAGCAGCTCGCCCTGCGCCAACACGTCCTTGCTGACCTCGCTCGGCGCGGGCTGCGGCAGCGGCGGATGCTCGCTGGCGAAATATTCCGCCATCGCCTCCAGATACGGGTCCGGCAGAAACTCCAGCAGATAGTTCATCGGCGGGTATTTGCGCCGGCCGCTGCGGAAGGCGAGGAGCTGGTTGTAGAGATAACCGGCCGGCTTGCCGGCAAGGCGCGGGAAATAGACGTCGCTGGTACCTTCGCCCTTGTTGCCGTGACACGGCGTGCAGGCTTCCACCCGCGCTGCCATGGTATCCGGCGGCTGGTTGGCCGTTTGTGCGGCTGCACCATCAAAGGCGGTCAAAGCAATCATGACGACGGCCGAGGCCGCGGCGCGAGCGAGCACTTTTGTCGCCCTCCAGAGGGGTGGGTCGGTTGATTCCGGACCACAACGTAGAGCGGCATTATTGCGCCAATATTTTTGCCGCGCCAAGTTCTGACGGAAACCACGACGTTTGGTCGCGCTTGAACCGTCACGATCCCGATCGAATTCGACAAGATTTGCGTGCTTTTTGAAAAGCAAACATGACGCTGCAGCCTCGCGGCGTGTCTCGCCCGAGCTTTGCTTCGTCGTGTCGCCCTCTTTTGTCAGAGGGCGCAGGGAAGGCCGGGTGCCGGCTGGCACCCACGGTCCACTGTGCGAAGGTTGCGCTACAAGATTCT